>NC_014915.1:157500-3628883 GCF_000174795.2 Geobacillus sp. Y412MC52
GGCGTGCCTTTTGTAGAATGAACCGGCGAGTGACGATGGCGTGCGAGGTTAAGCCGAAGAGGCGGAGCCGCAGCGAAAGCGAGTCTGAACAGGGCGTCAAGTACGTCGTCGTCGACCCGAAACCAGGTGATCTACCCATGTCCAGGGTGAAGGCCGGGTAACACCGGCTGGAGGCCCGAACCCACGCACGTTGAAAAGTGCGGGGATGAGGTGTGGGTAGGGGTGAAATGCCAATCGAACTTGGAGATAGCTGGTTCTCCCCGAAATAGCTTTAGGGCTAGCCTCGGGTTTAGGAGTCTTGGAGGTAGAGCACTGATTGGGCTAGGGGCCCAAAACGGGTTACCGAACCCAGTCAAACTCCGAATGCCAATGACTTATGCCCGGGAGTCAGACCGCGAGTGATAAGATCCGTGGTCGAGAGGGGAACAGCCCAGACCGCCAGCTAAGGCCCCGAAGTGCACGTTCAGTGGAAAAGGATGTGGAGTTGCCGAGACAACCAGGATGTTGGCTTAGAAGCAGCCACCATTTAAAGAGTGCGTAATAGCTCACTGGTCGAGTGACTCTGCGCCGAAAATGTACCGGGGCTAAACGTGCCGCCGAAGCTGCGGGATGACCGTTGGTCATCGGTAGGGGAGCGTTCTAAGGGCAGAGAAGCCAGACCGGAAGGACTGGTGGAGCGCTTAGAAGTGAGAATGCCGGTATGAGTAGCGAAAACAGAGGTGAGAATCCTCTGCGCCGAAAGCCTAAGGGTTCCTGAGGAAGGTTCGTCCGCTCAGGGTTAGTCGGGACCTAAGCCGAGGCCGAAAGGCGTAGGTGATGGACAACAGGTTGAGATTCCTGTACCACCTTCTTCCCGTTTGAGCGATGGGGGGACGCAGGAGGATAGGGCGAGCAGGCGGCTGGAAGAGCCTGTCCAAGCCGTGAGGCTGATCCGCAGGCAAATCCGCGGATCATAAGGCTAAGCGGTGACGGCGACGGATGGATCCGGAAGTCCCCGATTTCACACTGCCAAGAAAAGCCTCTAGCGAGGGAAGAGGTGCCCGTACCGCAAACCGACACAGGTAGGCGAGGAGAGAATCCTAAGGCGCGCGGGAGAACTCTCGTTAAGGAACTCGGCAAAATGACCCCGTAACTTCGGGAGAAGGGGTGCTCTTTGGGGTGAAGAGCCCTGAAGAGCCGCAGTGAAAAGGCCCAAGCGACTGTTTATCAAAAACACAGGTCTCTGCGAAGCCGAAAGGCGACGTATAGGGGCTGACACCTGCCCGGTGCTGGAAGGTTAAGGGGAGCGCTTAGCGGAAGCGAAGGTGCGAACCGAAGCCCCAGTAAACGGCGGCCGTAACTATAACGGTCCTAAGGTAGCGAAATTCCTTGTCGGGTAAGTTCCGACCCGCACGAAAGGTGTAACGACTTGGGCGCTGTCTCAACGAGAGACCCGGTGAAATTATACTACCTGTGAAGATGCAGGTTACCCGCGACAGGACGGAAAGACCCCGTGGAGCTTTACTGCAGCCTGATATGGAATTTTGGTATCGCTTGTACAGGATAGGTGGGAGCCTGGGAAGCCGGAGCGCCAGCTTCGGTGGAGGCGACGGTGGGATACCACCCTGGCGGTATTGAAATTCTAACCCGCACCCCTTAACGGGGTGGGAGACAGTGTCAGGTGGGCAGTTTGACTGGGGCGGTCGC
Source organism: Geobacillus sp. Y412MC52 (assembly GCF_000174795.2). Lineage (NCBI taxonomy): Bacteria > Bacillati > Bacillota > Bacilli > Caryophanales > Anoxybacillaceae > Geobacillus > Geobacillus sp. Y412MC52. Next base: position 159,187 of record NC_014915.1, read on the forward strand.
CTCCCAAAAGGTAACGGAGGCGCCCAAAGGTTCCCTCAGAATGGTTGGAAATCATTCGGAGAGTGCAAAGGCACAAGGGAGCTTGACTGCGAGACGGACAGGTCGAGCAGGGACGAAAGTCGGGCTTAGTGATCCGGTGGTTCCGCATGGAAGGGCCATCGCTCAACGGATAAAAGCTACCCCGGGGATAACAGGCTGATCTCCCCCAAGAGTCCACATCGACGGGGAGGTTTGGCACCTCGATGTCGGCTCATCGCATCCTGGGGCTGTAGTCGGTCCCAAGGGTTGGGCTGTTCGCCCATTAAAGCGGTACGCGAGCTGGGTTCAGAACGTCGTGAGACAGTTCGGTCCCTATCCGTCGCGGGCGGAGGAAATTTGAGAGGAGCTGTCCTTAGTACGAGAGGACCGGGATGGACGCACCGCTGGTGTACCAGTTGTCCCGCCAGGGGCACCGCTGGGTAGCTATGTGCGGACGGGATAAGCGCTGAAAGCATCTAAGCGTGAAGCCCCCCTCAAGATGAGATTTCCCACCGCGTGAAGCGGGTAAGATCCCTCGAAGATGACGAGGTCGATAGGTCCGAGGTGGAAGCGTGGCGACACGTGGAGCTGACGGATACTAATCGATCGAGGGCTTAACCAAGAAAAGCGCAGGCGAGCGGGTCGCCGCGACGGGCAAATGTTCTTCGCCTGCAGGGATGTTCACATCCCGAAGGCGAAGGTTATTTGACCCCGAGCGGCGGCGAGCCGGAGCTGGACAATGCGAAAAGCGCAGGCGAGCGGCTTCTTCCGACGGTTATCTAGTTTTGAAGGAATGAACATCCTGTTGACAAATCCAACAGGATGGATATAATAATTACTGTCCAAGATGATAACCATTGCCTAGTGGCTATGGCGGAGGGGAAACACCCGTTCCCATCCCGAACACGGAAGTTAAGCCCTCCAGCGCCGATGGTAGTTGGGGCCAGCGCCCCTGCAAGAGTAGGTCGCTGCTAGGCAATGTTTCATTATTCCGCAATAGTTCAGCGACGAGCTTCACATCTTCGAATTCGCTACGAGTTGCCTCGGCGCATCTCGCTTCCTTGAATTAGCTGGCAGAGGAAGAGGCAACGAGCACATTGGGAAGATGTGCATGACATATAGTTATTCATCATTCCGCAATAGCTCAGCGGTAGAGCAACCGGCTGTTAACCGGTAGGTCGTAGGTTCGAATCCTACTTGCGGAGCCATTTTTACGCTTCCATAGCTCAGTAGGTAGAGCACTTCCATGGTAAGGAAGAGGTCACCGGTTCGAGCCCGGTTGGAAGCTCCATTTATTTTCCGGCCCGTTGGTCAAGTGGTTAAGACACCGCCCTTTCACGGCGGTAACACGGGTTCGAATCCCGTACGGGTCACTTCATTTCGGCCAGTCGTCCTTTCAAGGATGATTGGCCGAAATGAAAAGTGTATACTTCCCTGATTGCTGAGATATAATAGCAATTGAATACAGCGTTTCTTTCTCATCGCGTTGGGCTATAGCCAAGCGGTAAGGCAACGGACTTTGACTCCGTGATGCGCTGGTTCGAATCCAGCTAGCCCAGCCATTATTTTTTTGTACATAAAAATGGTCATGAGCCATTAGCTTAGTGACGAGCGTTACATCGTCGAATAGGCATCGAGTTGCCCCGACGCATCTGCTTCCTTGAACAGGCTGGCAGAGGAAGGGGCAGCATACTTAGAGTGTTATCCTAACTATGAGCCATTAGCTCAGTAACGAGCGCTACATCTTCGAGTTTGCATCGAGTTGCCTCGACGCACTAGGCTTCCTTGAATTAGCTGGCAGAGGAAGAGGCAGGTAGAGCTAGGTAGTACCTAGAGTGTTATCCTAACTATGAGCCATTAGCTCAGTAACGAGCGCTACATCTTCGAGTTTGCTTCGAGTTGCCTCGACGCACTTGGCATCTTTGAATCGGCTGGGAGAGGAAGAGGCAGGTAGAGCTAGGTAGTACCTAGAGTGTATACCCAACCATGAGCCATTAGCTCAGTAACGAGCGCTACATCTTTGAGTTTGCTTCGAGTTGCCTCGACGCACTTGGCATCTTTGAATCGGCTGGGAGAGGAAGAGGCAGGTAGAGCTAGGTAGTACCTAGAGTGTATACCCAACCATGAGCCATTAGCTCAGTAGGTAGAGCATCTGACTTTTAATCAGAGGGTCGGAGGTTCGAGTCCTCCATGGCTCACCATAGCGCGGAAGTAGTTCAGTGGTAGAACACCACCTTGCCAAGGTGGGGGTCGCGGGTTCGAGTCCCGTCTTCCGCTTGGGGCGGGGCCTTAGCTCAGCTGGGAGAGCGCCTGCTTTGCACGCAGGAGGTCATCGGTTCGATCCCGATAGGCTCCATCAAGAGCAGACTGCTTGACAACCAAAAGCAGCCTGTTCTTTTTTGTTATATCGGTATAAATATTCAAAATTTTGTCAAGTTGAGTCATCCCCTTTCTTTCCTCTACAATAAAGACGTAACAGGAACCGGAAAGGAGTGGGAGACAGCATGAAGCCAATTTCAATTATCGGGGTTCCGATGGATTTAGGGCAGACACGCCGCGGCGTTGATATGGGGCCGAGCGCAATGCGTTATGCAGGCGTCATCGAACGTCTGGAACATCTTCATTACGATATTGAAGATTTGGGAGATATTCCGATTGGGAAAGCAGAGCGGTTGCACGAGCAAGGAGATTCACGGTTGCGCAATTTGAAAGCGGTTGCGGAGGCGAATGAGAAACTCGCGGCGGCGGTTGACCAAGTCGTTCAGCGGGGGCGCTTCCCACTTGTGCTGGGCGGCGACCATAGCATCGCCATTGGCACGCTCGCCGGGGTGGCGAAACATTATGAGCGGCTTGGAGTGATCTGGTATGACGCGCACGGCGACGTCAACACCGAGGAAACGTCGCCGTCTGGAAACATTCATGGCATGCCGCTGGCGGCGAGCCTCGGGTTTGGCCATCCGGCGCTGACGCAAATCGGCGGATACAGCCCCAAAATCAAGCCGGAACATGTCGTGTTGATCGGCGTCCGTTCCCTTGATGAAGGGGAGAAGAAGTTTATTCGCGAAAAAGGAATCAAAATTTACACGATGCATGAGGTTGATCGGCTCGGAATGACAAGGGTGATGGAAGAAACGATCACCTATTTAAAAGAACGAACGGATGGCGTTCATTTGTCGCTTGACTTGGATGGCCTTGACCCAAGCGACGCACCGGGAGTCGGAACGCCTGTCATTGGAGGATTGACATACCGCGAAAGCCATTTGGCGATGGAGATGCTGGCCGAAGCACAAATCATCACTTCAGCGGAATTTGTCGAAGTGAACCCGATCTTGGATGAGCGGAACAAAACAGCATCAGTTGCTGTAGCGCTGATGGGGTCGTTGTTTGGTGAAAAGCTCATTTAATGCATGTGGGCAAAGAGGGTTGGTTGCGGGATTCACGGATATGATGATGATTTGTTCCCGCTGTTTGTGAAAGAGGGGCTGCCATTTGTTTGGCGTCCCCTCTTTTTCAGTTGTATGATACAATAAATATGTTGCATGAAACTTTTCTTGATCGAGCGCCGTAATATACAGTAAGCCGTGAGGCGGGGGTATTGTATTTTATGGATCTATTTATTAAAAAGAGAATTAAGGCGATCCAAAAAGGGGATCAAAACGCATACGCGGATCTTGTCGATTTGTATAAGGACAAGATTTACCGTCTTTGCTATCGAATGTTGGGCAATCGGCATGAGGCGGAAGATGCGGCGCAGGAGGCGTTCATCCGCGCCTACATCCATATTGATACGTACAATCCTGAAATGAAGTTTTCCACTTGGCTGTACCGAATCGCGACGAACTTGACGATCGATAAATTGCGGAAACGGAAGCCGGACGTGTATTTAGATGAAGAGGTCGGAGGCACGGACGGGTTGACGATGCAGGCTCAGCTTCCTTCCCGCGAAGCATCCCCGGAGGAGGCAGTGGAAAGCCTGGAGCTGCAAGAGACGGTGCAGCGAGCGATTGAGCAGTTGCCAGAAAAGTATCGAAGCGTGATCGTGTTGAAATATATGGAAGATTTGTCGTTGCAAGAAATCAGCGAGATTTTAGGGTTGCCGGTCGGCACGGTGAAAACGCGGCTGCATCGCGGCCGCGAAGCGTTGCGCAGGCAATTGGGTCATTTATAAGAGGGTGGGAGACTATGGAATGTCCGAAAGAAATCGTGTTGCTCATGCACAGCTATTTTGATGGAGATCTCCAGCCAGAAGGAGAGCAGCAGCTGAAAGAACATTTGCGTTCGTGCGCTGCGTGCGCTGCCCATTTTCACGAGCTGAAAAAGACGGTTGCTTTCCTCCAATATGCCGCCCACGTTGCGGCGCCGCCGTCGTTTGCAGCCAAGGTTATGGAGGCGATGCCGAAAGAGAGAAAGACCGCGCGGCTGCGCCGTTTTATGCATCGTCATCCGCTGCTTACGGCTGCCTCGTTGTTTTTAGCGCTTACTTTAGGCAGCTTAGCTTCTTCATGGGGGGAAAGAGGCGCGTTTTCCGTCTCAGCTGATGAACATGTCATCATCCGCGATCATACTGTCATCGTGCCGAAAGGAGAAACGGTCAAAGGAGATATTGTCGTCCGCAATGGCTCGATTCGGATTGAAGGAACGGTTGATGGGGACGTGACTGTGATCCATGGAAAGAAATATATGGCGTCCGCCGGGCAAGTGACAGGGGAAGTGGAGGAAATTAATCAAGTGTTTGAATGGATTTGGTATAATATTAAAGAAAGGTTCAATCGTGCGCTCCAATCGATTGAATGATGGCAGCCATCGTTCGATGGCTTTTTCCGTGGCCATCAACAGATTGGAATTAGAGATAAAGGAAGTGTGAAGATGTCCTTCGGAGAGCTCCCCATCGTGTCATATTTGTTAAAAGTGGTTGATATCCTTGTCGTTTGGTATGTGATTTACAAGTTGATCATGATGATTCGCGGGACGAAGGCCATTCAGCTGTTAAAAGGCATTTTTTTAATTATTTTGGTTCGTTTCGTGAGCAATTACCTCGGATTGACGACGTTGCAATGGCTGATGGATCAGGCGATCATTTGGGGATTTCTCGCGATCATCATCATTTTTCAACCAGAATTGCGGCGCGCCCTTGAGCAGCTCGGCCGCGGACGGCTGTTCACCCGCAATACGGTCAATGAAGATGAAGAGCGGATGCGAATGGTGGAAGCCATTGTAAAAGCGACCGAGTATATGGCGAAGCGACGCATCGGCGCGCTGATTTCCATTGAGCGGGAAACCGGAATGAACGATTATGTCGAAACCGGCATTATGTTAAACGCTCATGTATCGCCGGAACTGCTCATTAATATTTTCATTCCGAACACGCCGCTTCATGATGGGGCGGTCATTATTCAAAAAAACCAAATCGCTGCGGCGGCCTGTTATTTACCATTATCGGAAAGTCCGTTTATTTCGAAAGAGCTCGGAACACGCCATCGGGCGGCGCTCGGCATCAGCGAAGTGACTGACAGCGTCACCGTCGTCGTGTCGGAAGAGACGGGAGCAGTATCGTTGACGAAAAACGGCGAGCTGTACCGCGATTTAACGATCGATGAGTTTCGGGAGCTGTTGACCGGCGAACTTGCTCCAGCGACGAAGGCGCCTGCTTCTTCCCGTTGGCAGTGGAGGGGGAAGAAACATGGATAAGTTGATGGACCATCCTTGGTTTATTCGCGTTGTCTCCTTATTGCTGGCGATTATGCTGTATATGTCGGCCAATGTCGGGGCGAAAACCGGTGAGACGCGCAACACGTTTGGCCAGGAAGATACGGAAACGTTGATCGATATTCCGGTGGTCGCTTACTATGATGAAGACAACTTGGTCGTATCTGGCGTCCCGAAATACGTGAACGTTACGCTCCAAGGACCCGCCAGCATTGTCAAGCCGACGGCTCTGCAACGAAATTTCGAGGTGTATGTCGATTTAACGGAATTGCCGTTAGGGACATACACGGTGCCGATCAAATACAGGGACATCTCCGACAAGTTGAAAGTGACGATTCAGCCTTCCTCGGCCAAAGTGACGATTCGTGAAAAAGTGTCGAAACGGTTTCCGGTCGGTGTTGAATTTTTCAATCGAAACAAAATGCCGGATGGCTATTCCGTTGGAGAACCGACTGTGAAACCAGATGCCGTGACGATTACCGGGGCGAAGGAACTAATCGACGAGATTGCGTTTGTCAAAGCCATCGTCGACTTAGATGGGGCGACGGAAACGCTGACGAGAGAAGCGCGCGTTCGGGTGTACGATCGACGGGGAAATGAGTTGGATATTGAGCCAGAGCCATCGTCGGTGGAAGTAACCGTGCCGGTGAAAAGCCCGAGCAAGACGGTGCCGGTTCAAGTGCAGACAACCGGAGAGCTGCCGGATGGTGTGCATCTTGTCAGCATCACGCCGGAGCCGGATCGAGTGACGATTTATGGACCGAAGGAAGTGTTGAACCATATTGACAAGCTGGAAGGATTGACAGTTGATTTGGACGACATTACTGATGATGCGACGGTAGAACTTGACGCTCCGCTCCCTGATGGGGCAAAAAACGTCGATCCAGACAAAATCAAGGTGCATATTGATGTGGAAAAAGACGTCACGCAAACGTGGAAAGACGTGCCGATCGCTGTCGTTGGTTTGCCGGATTCATACAAAGCCGAATTTGTCAAACCGCTTGAAGGCAAAATTACGGTCCGCCTTGTCGGTCCGCCCGATGTCGTCCGCGGGTTGACAAAAGACGATATTCGTTTGTATGTCGATGTCCGTGGGCTTGACACCGGCGAACATCAAGTTCCCATTCAATGGAACCACCCTGAACAAGTCCAATGGCAGCCGTCGGCGGAAACGGCGATGGTCCATATTAGCGACAAAGCAACTGCACAATAAACTGCATAGTAAGGAGAGAGTGAACGAATGGGCAAATATTTTGGCACTGATGGTGTACGAGGAGTCGCAAATCGTGAATTGACGCCAGAGTTGGCGTTTCAAATCGGCCGCTGCGGCGGATACGTGCTGACCAAAAGCGCTGAGCGCCCGAAAGTATTGATCGGGCGCGACACCCGCATTTCCGGCCATATGTTGGAAGGCGCCCTTGTCGCCGGGCTTTTGTCGATCGGGGCTGAAGTGATGCGCCTTGGCGTCATTTCCACGCCAGGTGTCGCCTATTTGACGAAGGCACTCGGAGCGCAGGCCGGCATCATGATTTCTGCTTCTCACAACCCGGTGCAAGATAACGGCATTAAATTTTTCGGCCCGGACGGGTTCAAGCTGTCGGATGAGCAGGAAGCGGAAATTGAGGCGCTGATCGACAGCGCGGAGGATATGCTGCCGCGGCCGATCGGGGCTGGGCTTGGGCAAGTAAACGACTATTTTGAAGGCGGACAAAAGTACTTGCAGTATTTAAAACAAACGATCGATGAAGAAGATTTTTCCGGGATGAAAATCGCCCTCGACTGCGCGCACGGGGCGACGTCATCGCTTGCGACGTACTTATTTGCCGATTTGGATGCGGATGTCGTGACGATGGGGGCGTCGCCCAATGGGCTCAACATTAACGAAGGAGTCGGTTCCACCCATCCGGAAGCGTTGGCGGCGTTTGTCAAAGAAAAAGGAGCCGATGTCGGGCTCGCCTTTGACGGCGACGGCGACCGCCTCATCGCCGTGGATGAACGCGGCAACATTGTTGACGGCGATCAAATTATGTACATTTGCGCCAAATATTTAAAAGAAACCGGCCGCTTGAAACAGCAAACCGTCGTCTCGACGGTCATGAGCAACCTTGGGTTTTACAAGGCGCTTGAGGCGCAGGGAATCAAAAGTGTACAAACGGCCGTTGGCGACCGCTATGTCGTCGAGGAAATGAAGAAGAACGGCTATAATCTCGGCGGCGAGCAGTCCGGACATATCATCTTCCTCGACTACAACACGACGGGGGACGGCATGTTGACGGCGCTCCAGCTTGTCAACATCATGAAAATCAAAGGCAAGCCGCTGTCCGAATTGGCGGGGGAAATGAAAAAATACCCGCAGCTGCTTGTGAACGTCCGGGTGGCCGATAAGGAAAAAGCAATGGAAAACGAACAAGTGAAAAAAGTGATCCAGGAAGTGGAGGCAGAGATGAACGGCAATGGCCGCGTCCTCGTTCGTCCGTCAGGGACGGAACCCCTCGTGCGCATTATGGCGGAGGCCCAAACCGAGGAAGCGTGCCGCGCCTACGTTGAGCGGATCGCGGATGTCGTCCGCCGTGAAATGGGAGTGGAATAACCGACCGCTTGGACAACCACCCTATGCATAGACGGAACGTTCGCTTCCGTTTATGCATAGGTTATTTTATATAGATGTATAAATGATAGTTGACGCCGCTGGGAATGTCCTGTAATATTAACGTTGTTGCTTTTTTCTTGAAAGGAGGCGATGGAAGGGCGAAGAGCGGAACATGGTGAAGTGATGGCTTGCCGCAACCGTGGGCATGGCCAACAAAGCAAAAAGGTGGTTGGCTGTTGCATCGGTTTTAACGATCACAAAGCGCCTGGACTAAGCGTTGGACGGAAGAACGCTTAGTTGACGAGGAGGAGGTTTATCGAGGTTTTCGGCGGATGCCTCCCGGCTGGAGCGATGACAGCCGCAAGTCCTCTCTTAAAACAAAGGGGTGACCCTTTGCACAAAGGGGAGGATGTCATCGCGCAAAACGAAGAAGGGAGTCTGCCGCCCGTGGATCGGCGAGACCCCGAACATGTTCTTTGACAACTGAACGGGAAAGACGGTTCTCGTTAGCGGCAGCCTCCAAGATGAAAAGGAGGAACATTTGCCATGTGCGGCATTGTTGGTTATATCGGTTACCAAGATGTGAAGGAAATTTTATTGCGCGGATTGGAAAAACTCGAGTATCGCGGCTACGATTCGGCGGGGATCGCCGTGTTGAACGAAAGCGGCGTGCATGTGTTTAAGGAAAAAGGACGGATCGCTGATTTGCGCCGCATCGTCGACCCGAACGTCAACGCGACGGTCGGCATTGGCCATACACGCTGGGCGACACACGGGGCGCCAAGCCGAGTGAACGCCCACCCGCATCAAAGCGCCTCAGGCCGTTTTACGCTCGTGCATAACGGTGTCATTGAAAACTATGAAATGGTCAAGCGCGATTATTTAGCCGATGTCACATTCCAAAGCGACACGGACACGGAAGTCATCGTCCAGCTCGTGGAGAAGTTCGTCAATGATGGACTGGCAACGGAAGAAGCGTTTCGAAAAACGCTCTCGCTGTTAAAAGGATCGTACGCCATCGCCATGATCGATGCACAAGACGAAAACACCATCTATGCGGCCAAAAACAAAAGCCCGCTTCTTGTCGGATTGGGCGATGGGTTTAACGTCGTGGCGAGCGATGCAATGGCGATGCTCCAAGTGACGAATCAATTCGTCGAACTGATGGATGGGGAACTCGTCATCGTCACGAGCGAGAACGTCACGATTCAAACGCTAAACGGTGAAACAGTCGAACGGAAGCCATTTACGGCTGAGCTCGATGCGAGCGACATTGAAAAAGGGACGTATCCGCATTACATGCTGAAAGAAATTGATGAGCAGCCGTTCGTCATCCGCCGCATCATTCAAAAATACCAAGACGAAAACGGCGGATTGACGATCGACCAAGCGATCATCAACGAAGTGCTGAATGCCGACCGCCTGTACATTGTCGCGTGCGGAACGAGCTACCATGCAGGTCTCGTCGGCAAGCAGTTGATCGAGTCGTGGGCGAAAATTCCAGTCGAAGTGCATATTGCCAGCGAATTTTCGTACAACATGCCGCTGTTGTCGGAAAAACCGCTCTTCATCTTTATCTCGCAAAGCGGCGAAACGGCCGACAGCCGCGCCGTGCTCGTGCAAACGAACAAACTCGGCCATAAAGCGATTACGATCACGAACGTCCCAGGTTCGACGCTGTCGCGGGAAGCTGATTATACGCTCCTGTTGCACGCCGGCCCGGAAATCGCCGTTGCCTCGACAAAGGCATATACGGCGCAAATTGCTGTGCTTGCGATTTTGGCCGCCGCGGCGGCGAAAGCGAAAGGCTTTGAGCTGGACTTTGACTTGACGAAAGAGCTCGCCATCGTCGCCAATGTGATGGAAATGCTGTGTGATGCGAAAGAAGAAATGGAGAAAATCGCAAGCGACTACTTGACGCTGACGCGCAACTGCTTCTTCATCGGCCGCGCCGTTGACTACTATGTCTGCCTAGAAGGCGCGCTGAAACTGAAGGAGATCTCTTACATCCAAGCGGAAGGGTTCGCCGGCGGCGAGCTGAAACACGGCACGATCGCCTTGATTGAGGACGGCACGCCGGTCATCGCCCTCGCTACCCAAGAGCACGTAAATTTGAGCATTCGCGGCAACGTAAAAGAAGTCGTCGCCCGCGGCGCGAACCCGTGCGTCATCTCGATGCGCGGCCTGGAAGGCGACGGCGACCGCTTCATCATCCCGGCTGTCCATCCGGATCTTACGCCGCTTGTGTCCGTCGTGCCGTTGCAGCTGATCGCATACTATGCCGCCTTGCACCGCGGCTGCGACGTCGACAAACCGCGCAACTTGGCGAAGAGCGTGACGGTGGAGTGAGCGGTTCGTTGGTCGGAAAGGCTGTTGTTAAGTGACAAAAAAAGCCTTATACTCGCGATCGTATCGAAGCGAAACAAATTCAATTCAGTTTGATTGGCAACGAGGATGGGATTCCAATTAGGGAGAAGGAAATAGGATTGAAGGGAATCGAGAAAGGCACCTAAAGGTGCTTTTCTCGATTTTTTATTTGGAACTAAAAGAGGAGACCTTCATGTCGCCAAACTAGTCATAGAAGAAGGAATCTGCTAAAGCCGGATAAAATCCAAATATAGCCGGAATAAAATTCCCCCTTCAAGATAAGCCCTACTGCAGCTAATTGAGTTTCTAAACTTATTTAGTCATATAAAAACTGCGCCTCCATTGGTTAGTGGTGTCTAACAATTGGAGTGCAGTTCATGATAGGTCATCATTTACCAGAAAAAAGTAGGAACCCTATACAGTTGATAAAGCAAGGCTTCGCAAAGGGATAAATTGGAATAGTAACAAAAATTTCATAATATAAGGAGTTTATCAAGATAAAAATATGGTATGATTTATAGAAAATGGATCTCCACCACAAAATGTACTTGACAAAAAAGTTTTTCATGATGAAGATGTAAAAAAAGATATATTTCCATTTTTGGTTATTTTTGTTAAGTTGGAAGGGACACTACCATGCTTCTTCCTAAAAGTCAAGTACATCTTTCGGTGATGAACCTCTTTATTGAAAGATGCTTATACATACATATAAGGAGCATTCCCGTTAGGAGCTTTTCCGGGGGACTTGATCAAAAAAAGCCCTCTTGGTATGATGCAGGGGTGTCAAACACATCACTCACCATACCAAGGAGGACTTCAGATGAATTGTACACAAAACTATAAAATTGATCAAGTCACCGAACAAACGCTTGTCGTGGGCATCGATATCGCGAAACGAACCCACTACGCCTGCTTCGTGGATGACCGGGGGCGTGTGCTTCGCAAATCGTTCCCGATCTTCCAGTCGAAAGAGGGCTTTCGCCAGCTGTATGAAGCGATTCAGGAGGCGATGCAAGCGTTCGGAAAGCCGCAGGTGATCGTCGCGGTGGAGCCGACCGGGCACTACTGGTTGAACCTGGCCTACTTCCTCGAGGAGCACGGGATCCCGTTGGTCATGGTCAACCCGGCGCATGTGTGCCGGTCGAAAGAACTCGATGACAACCTGCCGACGAAACATGACGCCAAAGACGCCCTAGTCATCGCCAGACTGGCGAAAGACGGACGATTCCTCGTCCCCCGGCTGCTGCACGAGATCGAAGCCGATTTGCGCGTCGGGAGCACGCTCAAAGAGAAGCTCCGCAAGGAACAGACGGCGGTGAAAAACGCGATCGTCCGCTGGACCGACCGATATTTTCCAGAGTTTTGGACGGTGTTTCGCGACCTGGGGAAAACGGCGCTTTCGGTGCTGGAGTGGACGCCGCTTCCAGCCGATATGGCCGGCCGGGCGGTGGAGGAGCTTCTTGAGGTGTACCGGCAAAGCGAAGGGCTGAAATGCCCGCAGAAGGCCAAAATTCAGGCGTTGATCGACGCCGCGAAGGACTCGATTGGGGTGACGGAAGGGACGACGATGGCCCGGTTTGAAATCGCCGCGCTCGTCCGCCGATACCGCCAATTGGAGGCTGAGATCGCCGCGTTGGACGCCGAGTTGAAGGCGTTGGTTCAAACGACGATGGAGTATCAATGGCTGAAAACGGTCGACGGGTTGGGAGACGCCACGATCATCGATCTGCTGGCGGAGATTGGCAGCTTCGCCCATTATCGGGACCCGCGTCAATTGGTGAAGTTGGCGGGCCTGACGCTCAAGGAGAATTCCTCCGGCCAGCGCAAAGGGCAAAAGCAGATCTCCAAACGGGGACGGAAACGGCTGCGATCGGTGCTGTTTCGGGCGATGATTCCGCTGATCCGGCACAACGAGGCGTTTCGCGAGCTGCATGACTATTACACGACCCGCCCCGTCAATCCGCTGACCGGAAAGCAGTCCATCGTCGCGTTATGCCGGAAGCTGTTGAATGTGCTGTTTGCGATTTGTACGAAGAAACAAGCCTTTGACGCGGAGCGAATGAAACAGGACGTCTTGTCCCAGGTGCAACGGGCGGCCTAAGGCCTCCCCCTGCGAACGGAAGAATCGTTGGACAACAGGATGACACCGGAGAAGCTGGCGTGATCTGATCCATTCGACCTTGAGTCCCCAAAGGAGCTTGGCCGGCCTCCGCCTGATGACGAGACCGAACGAGGGAATGTTGGCCCCAAGACGCCCGGAGACATGGGAGGGTTCGTCCTCATCAGCGACGCGGAGATCCAAAGGGTGCATCGAATACGCTTCTCCCCACGGAAGGAAAATATCCCCAGCCGTGGCCGCGAAGCGCACCCTAGGTCTGTAAGATATCCACAAAACTGAAAAAGGATGTAAGGGATTTTGTCGAAAAATATTTTTTGGACACCCCTGAGGGGCCGAAAAGCCTTGATAAATCAACATTTCTAGAGGGAGGGTATCCTATTATGATTTCCGCGAAAGCACGCGCTGTCGATGAAAAACGAGTAATTGGGGGGAGTGCGGTTAAATAGCAGAATCGGGCCTGACGGGCCGAACGGCGGCTTTTTCCGGGATGGAAAGCGAATCGATTGGTAATGGGCGGCGTGGAAGTGAATACGGTGTACCTGTTGTCTCAATAGGTATGGTCGGGCGTTCCCGTGTGGGGACGTCTTTTCTTTTTGTTGTTTTGCAGAAAAAATTTGATTTAAATCAACAATTATTTATTGATAAACGATAATACATTCATTACAATAAAGTCGAAAACGAGTCAGTGAGGTGTTTCGATGAAACGGGAAACGTTGTTTTTGAAGGCGTCTTTAGTGTTGATCGGCCTTCCGGTTTTGGCATTGTGCCTATTTTTGGTTCCTGCGCTTGCGAAGGTGGCTGTCAAGCTGGTGCCAACGTTCCCTTGGATCAAGTATTTTGTTTATCTTGTGTTTGAGGCGTCCGCGCTGCCGTTCTACTTCGCTTTGTATCAGGCGTTCCGGTTGTTAGTGTATATTGACCGAAACGACGCGTTTTCCGAGGCGTCGGTGAAAGCGTTAAAGACGATCAAACATTGCGCCGTCGCCATCAGTGGGCTGCATTTGCTTGTCTTGCCGCTGTTTTACTTGTTCGCCGAGAAAGACGACGCTCCGGGTGTCATTTTCGTCGGTCTGATTGTGCCGTTTGCGTCGCTTGTCATCGCTGTGTTCGCCGCGGTTTTGCAAAAGCTGCTGCAGCAGGCGATTGAAATCAAACAAGAAAATGAGTTGACCATTTGAGGTGGATGACATGCCGATTATCGTGAATCTTGATGTCATGTTGGCGAAGCGGAAGATGAGCGTCACCGAGCTGTCGGAGAGAGTCGGGATCACGATGGCGAATTTGTCGATCTTGAAAAACGGGAAGGCGAAGGCGATCCGTTTCTCGACGCTCGAAGCCATTTGCAAGGCGCTCGATTGCCAGCCCGGGGACATTTTGGAGTATCGAAGTGATGAAGGGGAGTCAAATCCGTGAGTAGGGAGGAGATGGCTTGAAAGGGGAGAAACACGAGGCAGCGGTGAACGAATACCCACCGCTTTGCCTCATGATCGTCCGGGTGCGCCAGTTTGGCAGAAAGTCCCGGCTCATCAAAGCGTTTGTGCAGCTTGTTCGCTTCGGTTGGGCGCAGGCGCGATCGTGCGTGTTTCCGGTTGTCATTTTTGCCTCATTGGCGCTGACGAAGATCGCGCCGCTTCCGCTATTGCCGCGGTATGATTGGCTGCTTGTCATTTGCCTGCTCATGCAATGGTGGATGGTGCGGTCAGGGATGGAAACGCGGGATGAACTCAAAGTGATCACCTTGTTCCACGTCATTGGACTTGCGCTCGAGCTGTTTAAAGTGCGCATGGGTTCGTGGTCGTATCCGGAAGAGGGGTATACGAAAATCTTTGGCGTGCCCTTGTACAGCGGGTTTATGTATGCGAGCGTCGCCAGCTATCTTTGCCAGGCGTGGAGACGGCTGAAGGTGGAGTTGGTGCAATGGCCGCCGTTTTGGATGGTTGTTCCGTTGGCAGCGGCGATCTACTTGAATTTTTTCACCCACCATTATTGGGTGGACGTTCGTTGGTGGCTCTCAAGCCTCGTCATGGTTGTCTTTTGGCGGTCATGGGTGACGTATGAGGTCGGGGGAATCCGCTACCGGATGCCGCTTGTTTTGTCGTTTTTGCTGATTGGGTTTTTCATCTGGATCGCGGAAAACATCGCCACCTTTTTTGGCGCTTGGCAATATCCGAACCAGGCGAAGGCGTGGAGCCTTGTTCATCTTGGGAAGGTGAGTTCGTGGTGTTTGCTCGTTATTGTCAGTTTTCTCATCGTGGCGACGTTAAAGCAAGTGAAAACAATTGCTGTGACAGGAGCAGTGGAGCGTTCACATGCAGATGGAAAATCGTTGTAAGCCGAGCAGGGCTACGATTCGTTGGCCGTTGCTCGGCTTTTTCCTTGATGAGCCGCCCGCTCCTCACGGAAGCTGTGCCTTGATTTCTTCCATTTGCGCGAGGTGGCGCTGTTCATGATAGCCGACAAATTCCACCCATTGCTTCAAATTCAACGGCCCAAAAACCGGATGCGGGAACGATTTGGCTTCCAAGTCAGCCGGATTGGCTTGCTCCGTGATTTGGCGCAACCGCTGCCGCGATTGATGCAATTTTTCTTCCAGTTCGTGTCGAGTGAAAAAGCGGTTGTCCGGGCGGGCGAAATCAGGCGCCTCCACTTTTTTGGAACGGTCAACGGTCAAGTGGATCGTTTTCTCCTCAACCGGCTGGCTCTCGCCATGCTTTAATGTATGGGCGATCATGGCTGCGATCGATGTTTCGATTAAGTACAGGTGTTCGAGCACTTGGGCGATGGTCCAACTCCCTTTCGCCGCCCGGGTGTTCAGCTGTTCGTCCGACAGCCCGGAAACGCTTTTGATCAGCTGTTGGCGCACTCGCTCATTATGATCCATCATGTTTCCCTCATTTCGATGTAGATTTGGTTTCATCGTACGATAAGGAAGATCAACCGTAAAGCCGTTTTGTGTTCGCCGTGATCATGGTTTTGACTGGTTCGATATCTCGGCCATAGTGTGCCGCCACGGCTCGCGCGGAGTCCAATAGCCATAACGGCGTCGTCAGTTTTCCGGCAAACGGGCCTGCAAACGGCCATGGGCCATCGGTTTCAAGGAGCAGCTGCTCGATGGGAACGAGGGATAACAGCTGCTTGTCGCGCTCGCGGTAGCACACTTCCGGCGTGACGGAGATGTAGTAGCCGCATTGGACGATTTGTTTGACCACGGCAGGCTCGGCCTTCAGCCAGTGGAAATGGGCTTGTCGGACGCCAGCTTGCTGCAAGATGGCCAAGGCGGTTTCAGCGCGGTCGTAGACGGCGTGAAGAACGAGCGGCAAGGAGGCATCCGCGGCGATGGCCGCGATTTCGGTTAATCGTTCTTGATACGCGGGCAGCTTGGCGCATGCTTCCGCTGAATAGTATGGCAGCCCGACTTCGCCGATGGCGGCGAGCAGCGGCCGCTCTTGCTTGACAAGCTCTGTCCATTCGTTCCAATCGGCTGCGCTTGGCAGCGGTTGCTCGGGATGAAAACCGATGGCGGCGTAGACGAAGGAAGGGAATCGCTGTTTCAACTCGAGCGTTCGGCAGCTGGAGCGCAAATCGGTGGATACGGCGACGACGCCGGTGATGCCCGCTTCTTGCCAACGGTTGATTTGTTCATCGATGTCCGTGTACTGGTCGAGATGAATATGAGCGTCGATCATCCACAGCGACCTCCCCTGTCCTTTTTGCCGTCCCGCTGGCTGAGGCTTTTCGCCTTTTCATCCCCATTCCTTATCAATCTGGTACTTGCGGATGCGGTATTGCAAGTTTTGTCGGCTCAAACCAAGCGCTTTGGCCGTTTTTGTGATGTTGAAGCCGTGATGCTGCAGCGCCTTGCGGATGTAGTAAATTTCGACTTCTTCCATGTATTTGTCAAGAGGCAAAATGTCTTCCGTATCAAATAAAAAGTCCGTTTTCGTTTCGTCGGGCGCCAGCTTGGCTCGAAAAGGGGCAGGCAGATGGGCGAGGGTGATGGTTTGTTCTTGTTCCATCGTCGCCATCGTTTCCAAAATGACGGCCTCAAGCTCGCGCACGTTGCCGGGCCAGCTGTAAGCAAGAAACGCCTCTTGCACGTCGTCGCCGAGTCCTTCGACATGTAGGCCATAGCGCTCGTTGCCTTGACGGATGAAATGGATAGCGAGCGGCAAAATGTCCTCTTTCCGTTCGCGCAACGGCGGCAGGACGATGCAGTGGACGGCAATTTGGTAGTAAAGCGATTTGAGCAATTCCCCGTTTTGGACCGCGTCAATCGGGTCGCCGCTTGTCGAGGCGATAAGGCGAACGTCCGCACGAACCGGTTTTTGGCCATGGGCGCGGACAAACTGTTTTTCTTGCAGGAAACGGGCAAGTTTTTGTTGAAGCGGCAGGCTTAACGAGTCAATATCGTCAAGCAGGACGGTGCCGCCGTCCGCTTGTTCAAACAAGCCGGGCTGGATCTCGCCGTCTTCTTCGCTGCCAAACAGCATCGTTTCCATCCAATCGTCCGGAAGCGACAAACACGTTTGCGCAAAAAACGGCTTAGCTCGCCGTTCGCTTTCATGGTGAATGCAGGAAGCGAGCAAGTCTTTTCCTGTCCCTTTCTCCCCAATGAGCAGCACGGACGCTTCGGAGCGGGCGGCATGACGAGCAAGGCGGATGGCCTTTTGCATGGCTTCGCTTTGGCCGATGATGTCCGCAAACGTGCGACCGGCTTCACCGCGTTGGTGGTGCTCTTGGATCAGCTTGCGGAATTTGGTGATGTCTTTGGCGATTTCCACGGCGCCGATGATGCGCCCGTCTTTTTGCAGCGGGTGTGTTTGATTGACCGTTGTCACGGCTTGTCCTTTGTTATTGAAATACGTTTGCTGCTTGTTCAGAATGCTTTCACCGGTGCGCAGCGCTTCAAGCAATGTGCTCGGCTGCTCCGGGTTGAAGCGGAAGACGTCCAAAATGTTTTTATCGAGTACGTCCTCGATGTTCATACCCTCTATGTCCCGCATTTTCCGGTTGTAAATGACGGTTTTCCCATGTTGATCGACCGCATGGACGCCAAGGTCGATCATTTCGAGAATTTGCTCATACATCGATAAAAGCGTTTCCATATCCCGGTTCACGATCAGCACCTCTCTTTTTTGTATTATAGCATAAGGTGGATGGGAGACAGGAAGGGAAAGAAAGATGTGAAAAAATTTTTTGCTAAATATATTGAAAACAGAAAAAAATCATTTCATAATAAAGTTGTAATACATTAGAAATTGAAAAATAATTTTGCATAAAAGGAGGTTGCTGTTCGTTTGATAAAAATGTAAGCGGTTGCGGAATCTATCATAGAGAGGGGAGAGTTTTCGGATGCAACCAGTGCAAGAACTGAAACGAGAGCTAAAAAGCAGGCATTTATTTATGATCGCGCTAGGTGGAGTGATCGGCACCGGTTTGTTTTTAGGATCGGGTTATACGATTCATGAGGCGGGGCCAGGAGGGGCCGTCGTTGCTTATCTTTTTGGCGGATTGGTCATGTATTTGACAATGCTTTCGTTAGGAGAATTGGCCGTGAGGATTCCTGATGCCGGGTCGTATCAGACGTATGCGACGAAGTTCATCTCGCCGGCAGTGGGGTATTGCATCGGTTGGCTGTCATGGCTGAACTGGTCGGTGACGGTCGGCATCGAGCTTCTCACTGTCAGCATCCTCATGAAACGATGGTTTCCCGATGTGCCGACATGGGTGTTTTGCGCCGTCTTCGCTTTGCTCTTGTTTTTGATCAATGCGTTGTCTGTCAAAGGATTTGGCGAGGTGGAGTTTTGGTTTTCAAGCGTGAAAGTGTTGACGGTCATCGCCTTTATTGTTCTTGGTCTGGCGGCGATGTTCGGAGTCATCCATATGAAAAATGGACAACCCGCTCCGTTTTTCTCGAATTTTACTGATCATGGCGGATTGTTTCCAAACGGGTTTTGGGCCATCTTTACGACCATGATCCTTGTGAACTTTTCGTTCCAAGGGACGGAATTGGTCGGCGTGGCCGCGGGGGAAAGCCGCGAGCCGGAAAAAACGGTGCCGGTTGCGTTGCGCAACACCGTATGGCGCATTTTGATCTTCTTTATTTTGGCCATTTTTGTGCTGGCTGGTTTGTTTCCGTGGGAGAAAGCCGGCGTCGTTGAGAGTCCGTTTGTGGTGGTGTTTGACAATATCGGCATTCCGTATGCGTCCGATATTATGAACTTTGTGATTATTACCGCGGTGTTGTCGGTGGCCAACTCGGGCTTATATGCGACATCGCGCGTCCTCTGGTCGATGTCGCGCCAAGGCATGGTCAGTCCGTTTTTCAGCAAGCTATCGAAACGCGGCGTGCCCATCAATGCGCTTATTGCCAGCATTGCCATCGGCTGCTTGTCTCTGTTGTGCAGCGTGTATGCGGAAGATACGGTGTACGTCTGGCTGACGGCGATCGCCGGTTTTGGCGCCGTCACGGTGTGGGCTTCCATCGCGCTGTCAAGCTATTTCGGCCGGAAAGCGTTTTTGCGCGAAGGCGGCGATGTGCGCGATCTGAAATACCGGACGCCGTTGTATCCGTTCGTGCCGCTGGCCGCGTTTGCGTTGAATATGGCGACGATCATCGGACTGGCCTTTATCCCAGATCAACGGATCGCTCTTTACTGCGGCATTCCGTTTTTGCTCGCTTGCTACGGGTACTACCACCTTGTGGCGAAAAAACGGGTTCAGCCCCTAGCCGCAGAAAAAGGGGAGCTCAAGGCCGCCAAGTAAAAACAATTGAAAAAAGCCATAATCATTTGCATAATATAACTATGAAACCGTTTTATAACGAAAAATTTTTTTGCCTTTAAAAGGAGGATGACGAAATGGTGCAGCCGTACAGACACGAACCGCTCACCGACTTTACCGTAGAAGCAAACCGTGAAGCGTTTTTAGCGGCGCTCAAAAAAGTGGAATCGGAGCTTGGGCGCGATTATCCGCTTGTGATCGGCGGCGAGCGGGTGATGACGGAAGACAAAATCATTTCGATCAATCCGGCGAACAAAACGGAAGTGGTCGGCCGGGTGGCGAAAGCGAACAAAGAGCTGGCGGAGCGGGCGATGAAAACCGCTGATGAGGCGTTCCGTACATGGAGCCGGATGAGCCCGGAAGCGCGGGCCGATATTTTGTTCCGGGCGGCGGCGATCGTGCGCCGGCGCAAGCACGAGTTTTCCGCTTGGCTGGTGAAAGAAGCAGGCAAACCGTGGCGCGAAGCGGACGCCGATACCGCGGAAGCGATTGACTTTATGGAATATTACGGCCGGCAAATGTTGAAGTTGAAAGACGGCATTCCGGTCGAAAGCCGTCCGGGGGAAACGAACCGGTTTTTCTATATCCCGCTTGGCGTCGGGGTTGTCATTTCGCCGTGGAACTTCCCGTTTGCCATTATGGCGGGAACAACGGTCGCTTCGCTTGTCACGGGCAATACGGTGCTGTTGAAACCGGCGAGCGCAACGCCGGTCGTGGCGTATAAATTTGTGGAAGTGTTGGAAGAAGCGGGGCTTCCGGCTGGTGTATTGAACTATATCCCGGGCAGCGGCGCGGAAGTCGGCGACTATTTGGTTGACCATCCGCGCACAAGATTTATCAGCTTCACCGGATCGCGGGATGTCGGCATCCGCATTTATGAGCGGGCAGCGAAAGTGCACCCAGGGCAAATTTGGCTGAAACGCGTCATCGCGGAAATGGGCGGCAAAGACGCCATCGTCGTCGATAAAGAAGCCGATCTCGAACTGGCGGCGCAATCGATTGTCGCGTCGGCGTTTGGATTCTCGGGGCAAAAATGCTCGGCGTGCTCGCGCGCGATCGTTGTTCAAGATGTCTATGACCAAGTGTTGAACCGCGTCGTCGAGCTGACGAAGCAGCTCAACGTCGGCGATCCGGCGGAGCAAGCGACGTTTATGGGCCCGGTCATCGACCAAGGGGCGTACAACAAAATTATGGAGTATATCGAAATCGGCAAACAAGAAGGCCGTCTCATGACGGGCGGAGAAGGAGACGATTCGAAAGGGTTCTTCATCCAGCCGACCGTGTTTGCTGATGTCGACCCGAACGCGCGCATCATGCAGGAGGAAATTTTCGGACCGGTCGTGGCGTTTGCGAAAGCGCGCGACTTTGACCATGCGCTTGAGATTGCGAACAACACCGAATACGGTCTGACAGGAGCCGTCATTTCGCGCAACCGGGCAAATCTTGAAAAAGCGCGGCACGAGTTCCATGTTGGCAACTTGTACTTCAACCGCGGCTGCACAGGGGCCATTGTCGGCTATCAGCCGTTTGGCGGCTTTAACATGTCAGGCACCGACTCGAAAGCTGGCGGCCCGGACTATTTGATTCTCCATATGCAAGCGAAAACCGTATCGGAAATGTTTTAATGGCGGGGCGGCCGCAGCCGCCCTTTTCCTGTAATGGAACGTTGGTCCGTCAATCGTCGGATGAAGGCAAACGTTGTCCGTGAAGGTGGAGAGTGAGGAAAAAAGGGGGATTTTGATGACGACAAAATCGCAACAGCTCATCGAACAAACGGAACGATATGGAGCACGAAATTATCATCCATTGCCGATTGTCATTTCGGAAGCGGAAGGGGTATGGGTGAAAGACCCAGAGGGCAACCGCTATATGGACATGTTAAGCGCTTATTCCGCTGTCAACCAAGGCCATCGCCATCCGAAGATTATTGAAGCGTTGAAAAAGCAAGCCGATCGGGTGACGCTCACATCGCGCGCGTTCCATAACGACCAGCTCGGCCCGTGGTACGAAAAAGTGTGCCGGTTGACGAAAAAAGAGATGGTGCTGCCGATGAACACCGGCGCCGAGGCGGTGGAAACGGCGCTCAAGGCGGCGCGCCGCTGGGCGTATGATGTCAAAGGCGTTCCGGACAACGAAGCGGAAATCATCGTTTGTGAAGGCAATTTCCACGGCCGGACGCTCGCTGCGGTGTCCTTGTCGTCCGAACCGGCCTATAAACGGGGTTTTGGGCCGCTGCTATCCGGAGTGAAAATCATCCCGTACGGCGACATCGAAGCATTGAAAGCGGCGATTACACCGAATACGGCGGCGTTTCTTGTCGAACCGATCCAAGGAGAAGCCGGCATCCGCATCCCACCGCAAGGTTTTTTAAAAGCGGCCTATGACGTGTGCAAAGAAAACAACGTGTTGTTCATCGCCGATGAAATCCAAACCGGTCTCGGGCGGACAGGAAAATTGTTTGCCTGCGACTGGGAAGACGTTGTGCCTGACATGTATATTTTAGGGAAAGCCCTCGGCGGCGGGGTGTTCCCGATTTCTTGCGTCGTCGCCAACCGCGACATTTTGTCGGTGTTTGAACCCGGCTCGCACGGATCGACGTTTGGCGGCAATCCGCTTGCATGTGCGGTGTCGATCGCGGCGCTCGAAGTGATTGAAGAAGAGCGTCTAGCGGAGCGTTCGCTTGAGCTTGGCGAATACTTCCTTTCGAAACTAAAACAAATCCGAAACGCCGATATTAAAGAAATCCGCGGCCGCGGCTTATTTATCGGCGTCGAGCTGCATGTGCCGGCGCGTCCGTACTGTGAGGCGCTGAAAGAGCAAGGATTGCTTTGCAAGGAAACGCATGAGACGGTCATTCGTTTCGCACCGCCGCTCATCATTACGAAAGAGGAATTGGATTGGGCGTTTGAACGGATTGCGAATGTCTTGTCCCGTCCATAAATCGAGTCAAAGAGGCGAATGAGACGATGGAAGAAAATATGTTTCTCTCCACCCAGCGTGTGATCAAAGCGGCGCTGGCCAAACTCGGCTACGGTGAGGAGATGTATGAGCTGCTCAAAGAACCATTGCGCGTCCTTACCGTACGCATTCCCGTCCGTATGGATGACGGAACGGTGAAAGTGTTTACCGGCTACCGCGCCCAGCATAGCGATGCCGTAGGGCCGACCAAGGGAGGCATTCGTTTTCATCCGGATGTCACCGAGGAAGAAGTGAAGGCGCTGTCGATGTGGATGACGATCAAAGCCGGAATTGTCGGTTTGCCGTATGGCGGCGGCAAAGGTGGCATCGTCTGCGACCCGCGGAACATGTCGATGGGTGAGCTGGAGCGGCTCAGCCGCGGCTATGTGCGGGCGATCAGCCAGATCGTGGGGCCATCCAAAGATATCCCGGCGCCGGACGTGTTTACCAACTCGCAAATTATGGCGTGGATGATGGATGAATATAGCCGCATCCGCGAATTTGATTCGCCTGGCTTTATCACCGGCAAGCCGCTTGTGCTCGGCGGCTCCCAAGGTCGGGAAAAAGCGACGGCGCTCGGTGTCACGATTTGCATCGAAGAAGCAGCGAAAAAAGCGGGAATTGAGTTGCAGGGGGCGCGGGTCATTATTCAAGGATTCGGCAATGCAGGCAGCTTTTTGGCCAAGTTTTTGCATGAAGCTGGAGCTCGCGTCATTGGCATTTCCGATGCGTATGGCGCGTTGTATGACCCGAACGGACTGGATATTCCGTATTTGTTGGATCGCCGCGACAGTTTTGGCACGGTGACAACGCTGTTTGAGAATGTCATCACCAATCAAGAGCTGCTGGAAAAAGAGTGTGATATTTTAGTTCCGGCCGCGGTAGCGAATCAAATTACGCGTGACAATGCCGCGAATATTCGCGCTAAAATTGTGGTTGAGGCGGCCAACGGCCCGACGACGCTGGAAGCGACCAAAATCTTGACGGAGCGGGGCGTGCTATTGGTGCCTGATGTGCTGGCGAGCGCTGGCGGGGTGACGGTTTCCTATTTTGAATGGGTGCAAAACAACCAAGGCTATTATTGGACGGAAGAGGAAGTCGTCGAGAAGTTGAAAGAGAAATTGACGAGCGCGTTTCATCGCGTCTATGAATTGGCGGAATCGCGCCGTGTGGATATGCGCATGGCGGCGTACATGATCGGGCTGCGCCAAACAGCAGAAGCAGCTCGCTACCGTGGTTGGGTATAATCATGGAAAGGTTGTTGCTAGGGGGGTGCGCCGTCTATCCTCATCTGCTTGGGGGTGGGCGGCCTTTCATTTGCGGGACGCCGATGAAGCCGGTGATATCGAAGGGAGAGCGAAAGCAAGCTGCTTTTCTTTTTTGCAAAGGATCTTTTTTTGTACTACCATATCATATACATACATTAATGAGGAAAGAGACATGCATACATACAATGAGCCGGGCGGAAGGGAGAGAATGGCGCCATGCAGGCGTGGATCACGAATGTAATGGAACAATTCGGCTATATCGGCATTTTTCTGATCATCGCGCTGGAAAACATTTTTCCACCGATTCCGTCGGAAGTCATTTTGCCGTTTGGCGGGTTTATGACGACGTACACGTCTTTGACGGTGCCCGGCGTCATTGCGGCGGCGACCGCCGGTTCGGTTGCCGGGGCATTGGTGCTGTACGGAATCGGCCGGCTGTTGTCGGTTGAACGGCTCGAGCGGATCGTCGACCGTTGGGGGAGATGGCTGCGGGTGAAGCCGGAAGACATCGCCAAGGCGAACCGGACGTTTCACCGTTATGGGGTATGGGCCGTCTTTCTTGGCCGCATGATTCCGTTGGTGCGCAGCTTGATTTCCATCCCGGCGGGCATGGCGAAGATGAATATCGGACTGTTTGTCTGGCTGTCCGTGCTCGGCACATTGATTTGGAATACGGCGCTCGTTTCGATCGGCGCAGCGCTTGGCCAGTCGTGGGGGAAAGTGTCTGAGGTGATTGGGATGTATGCCCAGGTGGTGTATGTCATCATCGGCCTGATCATAACCGTTGCCGCTATCCGCTTATGGAAAAGACGCCGGATGTCCTGATGCCGGCGCCTTTTTTGCGGCCTTGATTGTGAAAATGGCCGCTGCCGCCGCTGGCCGGAAGCGGATCGGTCAGCGTTTTAGCAACAAGTAAATGAAATATGGGGCGCCGATCAAGGAGACGATGACGCCGGCCGGAAGCGGCTCGGCGAGAACGTTGCGCCCGATCGTGTCAGCCGCAAGCAGCAACCATCCGCCAATGAGCATGGAGGCCGGAATGACACGCTCATGCCGCGGGCCAACGATCAACTTGGCGATATGCGGCGCCATTAAGCCGATAAAGGAGATGCCCCCGGTTACGGAGACGGCGGTGGAAGCGACGGCGACGGCCGCTGCCATAAGCACGAGCCGCTCGCGGCGGACGTGGGCGCCGACCCCGATCGAAACAGGGTCGCCTAAGTGCAAAATATTGAGATGCTTCGCCCGATACAACGCCACCAGTGTGCCTGCAGCCAGCCACGGCAGCATAGCCGAAATAAACGGCCAGTCATCGCCCCAAATGTTGCCGGAAAGCCAGCGGGCGATAAAATCGACTTTCGTCCGGTCAGCCGCGGAAATGAGGACGATCATCAGCCCGGAGAGCGCCATCGAAAACCCTACGCCGGTTAAGATAAACGGCACCGGCTGCAGTCCGGTTGTTTTATTGTAGGAGACGGCATAGATGGCAGCCACCGTCAGCAGCGCCCCGGCGAAGGCAACGAGCGGCAAGGTGTAAAGAAATGTTCCGGCCTCAATCGGGAAAAACAAAAAGAACAAGGCGACGCCCGCGCCGGCGCCGGCGTTGATCCCAAGCAAGCCCGGGTCGGCGAGGTCGTTGCGTGTAATGCCTTGCAAAATGGCACCCGACAAGGCAAGCGCCATCCCGGCAAGCAACGTGATTACGATGCGCGGCAAGCGAAGAGAAAACAAGATGAACTTTTCTTGCATCGAGCCGTCCCCCAACAGCGTCGGAATGATGCGGTCATACGAGAGCGGTGCTTCGCCTGTGCCCAACGCCGCCGCTGTGGTGGCGAGAATGAGCAAAGCGAGCCATCCTAACACCGATGTCATGCGTTTTCTCATTCCAATCCCCTCCCTTTTCTCCGCACGACGAATAGGAAAAAGGGCAGGCCGATGACCGCGATGATGGCGGCTACCGGTGTTTCAAACGGCGCGTAAATCGTGCGCGCCGCCGTGTCGGCCATTACCATGGCGGCAGCGCCGATGGCCGCGGACAGAGGGATGATAAAGCGATAATCGGCGCCGGCGATCGCCCTTACGAGGTGGGGAATCATAAGGCCGATAAAGGTGATGTTGCCGGCAATGGCCACCGAGGCTCCCGTCAACAAAAACACGACGAAAAACAACCAAGCCTTGACGACAGATGTTTTCTGCCCAACCCCGACAGCCACATCTTCGCTTAGACTCAAAATGGTCAATTGGCGTGAAAACGCAACGGCGATGCCTAAACCAACGAGAACGAGCGGGATCATCACTGCCAGCTGCTTCCAGGAGGCACCAGCGACTCCGCCTGACGTCCACATCGAGACGTCTTTGGAAATGTGGAAATAAAGCCCGATTCCTTCGGCGATGGCGAACAAAAGCGCCGAGACCGCCGAGCCGGCTAAGACGATGCGCAATGGTGAAAAACCGCCTTTGCGGGCGGCGCCGATGCCAAAGACCACCCCTGCACCAGCAGCAGAGCCGGCCAAGCAAGCGAAGGTGATGGCGATATAGCCGGCTGAAGGGAAAAAGGCAAGGGTGGCGGCCAACGCCGCGTTCGCTCCAGCGGTGAGGCCGAGAAGCCCCGGATCGGCGAGCGGATTGCGCGTCATCCCCTGCATAATCGCCCCGGCGACGGCGAGGCCAGCGCCGACAAAGGCGGCCGCCGTTTCGCGCGGCAGGCGGAGCTCGCGAATGAGGTCAAGCTGTTTGCCTTGTTGGTCGGAAAACAACGCCTGCCATACGTCGCTCCATGTCGTATCGGCGACGCCGACTCGCATCGAGCCAAACCAAACGGCGGCAAGCAGGGAAAGCGACAGAAAAAACGTATAGCGAAACGGCCAACGCCGGCGGTCTGCGTCCATTGGTGACTCCCCCTTTGACACAAAGAAGGACGGGACATTCACTGCCCATGAACGCCCCGTCTCGTCGTTATTGGCCTAAAAAATGCTTTTTAAAGAAATCGAGCTGGTAGTCTAACGTAATCGGGTCGTTGAAATAAAACGCCTTGGCATCGGCGACAAACATATGGCCGTTTTTGACAGCAGGGATGTTTTTGAACGTGTTCGTTTCCATAAACGATGTGTCGCCGTCGCCGTTTTTGCTTAAGATGAGATAATCGCCGACAAACTGCGGGAGCGCCTCAAGGGAAACGGCATAGTAGCCCGGTTTGAGCGCCTGTTCTTCTACAGCTTTTGGCATTTTCAGCTTCATTTCTTGATACAAAATCTCAGTGCCGCGCGCCCAGTTGTTGCCGAACACATACAGCTGCTTATCAAAGTTTTCGGCTACAGTGACGGTCGCGTTTTCGCCAATTTTGGCCCGGATTTCTTCCCCGGCTTGTTGCGCCCGTTGTTTGAAATCGTCGATCCACGCTTTCGCTTCTTTTTCTTTATTCAACAGTTTCCCGATTTCCAAAAACTGTGTCAAATAATCGACTTTGCCGTATGTAAAGGTGACGGTCGGCGCGATTTTGCTTAATTTGTCGACGTTTTTCGTATTGGATAATCCGATGATTAAGTCCGGTTTTAACGCCATAATTTTTTCAATGTCTTCATCGGTCACGACTTCGGCATCTTTCAGTTTTTCTTGAAAAAGCGGGCTCATTTTCGACCACGAATCCACGCCGACAATGGGGACGTCCAAGGCCAGCACATGCCCAGCAAACGTCGATAAGACGACGACGCGCTTCGGATCAGCCGGCACTTCCACCGGTCCGTTTTCCGATTGGTATGTAATCGTTTCCGGCTTTTTTTCTTTTGGTGAAGCGCTGTTGTTCTTTTGATCGTCCGCCGCGTTGCCGCAGGCGCTTAGCACAAGCGCCAAAAGAAGCAGCAAGGAAAGCCATGTTTTCCTCATGACGAATCAAGCCTCCCTAAGCAGTTGATAAGTGAAGCAAATCGGTTTGTTCGTCCGCGGATCGCGGCCGATGTCGGCGTCGATGCCAAACACATCGCGGAGCACGCCGCGGCAGACGACCTCTTCGCTCGGCCCGGCCTTGACGATCGCCCCTGCTTTCATGGCGATCATATAATCGGCGAACCGCGCCGCTTGGTTGATATCGTGGAGTACCATGACGATCGTCCGCTTCTCTTCTTTGTTCAGGCGTTCAAGGAGCTCCAGCACCTCGAGCTGGTGGGCGATGTCCAAATACGTCGTCGGCTCGTCTAAAAAGATGATGTCGGTCTCCTGGGCGAGCGCCATGGCGATCCAGACGCGCTGCCGCTGCCCGCCGGAGAGCGCATCGACCGGCCGGTGTTTCAAATCGGCCGTTTTGGTGACGTCAAGCGCCCAGTCAATCGCTTCATAATCCCGCTTCGTCAGCCGCCCGAATCCTTTCTGATACGGAAAGCGGCCGTAGGAGACGAGTTCGCCGACGGTCAGGCCGCTTGTCGCTTCCGGCATTTGCGGCAAAATGGCCATTTTTTTCGCCAATTCTTTTGTCGGCTGCTGGGAAATCGCTTGGCCATCTAAAATAACCGCGCCGGACTGCGGGGAAATGATGCGCGTCAACGTCTTGAGCAGCGTCGATTTTCCGCATCCGTTCGGCCCGATAATGGCGGTGATTTGCCGGTCTGGAATGCGGACGGACAAACGTTCGAAAATCGTCCGGTCATCGTAGCGGACGGTCAATTCTTTAGCATATAGGCGGGCCATGCGACCACCTCCTTTTGGATAAAGAAAATGATAATCAATATCGATCACAATCTTATTATAGCGAATCCAATGAAAAACACAATGATTTTTTGAAAATGGGAATCAATTTTAGTTGCAAAGAAGTGATCAATGAGTGTTGCGAAATAACAACATTTTTTAGCTGAATAACGGCAGAACTGCAACAAATTCGTTCTGTTTGTTGCAAACTTGCAACAATATGTTGTTGTTTGGCAACAGGCGATCAAGTAGGATGAATTTTAGAAGGTTGGTAATTTAAGAGGAAATGCTGCTCTCCAACAGTGTTTCTCAAATTGAAAAACCTTGCAACACCATAACTTCCTTCCTTACGATTTCTCACAAACCGAGCGAATTCGTTGTTTTTCACCAGCCTTCTAGGGGCTTGTTTTTTCTGAATAGCGGGAACTTTTTGGCACAAAAATTGCTTGAGTAGAAAATAAGGCGGAACGGTGGGAGAGGAAATGGCAATGATGGTCGGAGACATCATGGTGAAGACAAAGGCAGTAATTTTTGAAAGCGATTCCCTTGATGAAGCGGCTCGGACATTCGTTGAATACGGACTTGATGGGATGGTCGTATGCCGTTGCAGTGAGGAAATCGTCGGCGTGGTGGCGGTCAAAGACGTGTTGTTCGGTCTTGCCCAAGGGAAAACAACTGTGCGTGAGGTGATGCGCCCGTCGCTGCCGCCGCTTTCCATTCACGACCGTGTGGAGGGGATCGAGTTTGGCGGCGGTCCGCTCCGGCCCGTTGTCGATGAGAGCGGACGCCTTGTCGGTGTGTTGACGAAAGAGCAGCATTTGACGGCATATGCGAAGGCGGCACAACTCCGCTTAAAACATTTGGATGCCATTTTCAACGCCGCCCATAACGGCATTTTATCGATCGACGCAAAAGGGCGGATTACATCGATCAATCCACCGGCTGAGAAAATGGCGCGGACGACGAAAGAAGAAGCCATCGGCAAGTTTTTGACCGATGTCGTGATCCCGTCTGGCTTGCTCGAGGTCGTGCGCACCGGCAAAGGGCATACGGAAAAATACCGCGTCGGCAAGCGTGTCTATATTACAAACCGCTCGCCAATTATCGATGAGGGGAAGGTCGTTGGGGCGGTCGGGGTGTTTCAAGACATTTCTGAGATTGAATTTATCTCCAACGAACTTGAGACCGTCAAGCGCATCGTCAATGAGCTGCAAACGGTGATGGAGGCATCCAGCGACGGCATCGCTATCACGGACCGCAGTGGAATGATCACGCGGCGAAACAAAAAATGGGATGCGCTGTTTCTAGGAACGGAGCAAGAGCGGGTGACCGCCCCGCTTGAACGGGTCGTTCGACAGGCGCTTGATGGACGTCAGCCCTGTTCGATGCTTCATCAGGGGACGGAAACGGGAAACATTTGGATCGTTTCCGCGGTGCCGATCATCGAGGAAGATGGGCGGGCGGAGCGGGTTGTTCTCTACGTCAAAGATATGACCGAGATGGAACAGCTGCGCTCGGAACTGGAGGAGACGAAACGGCTCCTTCATATGTTGGGCCGTCAGGAAGAAGATCATCTCATTTACCGAGCTCCAGCGATGGCGCATGTTGTCAATATCGCCCGCCAAGCGGCGGCTGTCGATGTGACGGTGTTGTTGACCGGAGAGTCGGGCACCGGGAAAGAGGAATTGGCGAACTACATTTGGAAACAAAGCGCCCGCCGCGCCCGACCGTTTGTGAAAGTGAATTGCGGGGCGATCCCCGAGACGTTGATGGAGTCAGAACTGTTCGGCTACGAGCCGGGGGCGTTCACCGGAGCGGCGAAGAAAGGGAAAAAAGGCTATTTCGAGCAGGCGGATGGCGGGACGATTTTTCTCGATGAAATCAGTGAAATTCCGCTTCACTTGCAAGTGAAGCTCCTTCGCGTGTTGCAGTCGATGGAAATCATGAGGTTGGGGGCGGAGGCGCCGAAGCGGATCGATGTGCGTGTCATCGCCGCGACGAACAAGCCGCTTGAGGAGCTTGTCGCCGCTGGGCGGTTCCGCGCCGATTTGTTTTACCGGCTGAACGTCATGCCGATTGCCATTCCGCCGCTGCGCGACCGGAAAGAAGACATCCCGCTCTTAGTCGACCATTATCGAAAGCGGTTTGCGGAAAAGTATCAAAAGCCGCTCATCTTTACTGACGGGGCGCTCGCGGCGATGATGGACTACCATTGGCCGGGGAACGTCCGCGAGCTCGTCAACGCCATCGAGCGCATGTTTGTGACCTCGGTTTCGCCAGTCGTTGACGAAGACCACGTGGCGAAATGGCTTCATCTTGAGCCGCTGCCGGCTGCCAATCCGGCGTCAATCGGCGAGGTTGTCCCGCTCAAACAAGCGGTGGCGGACGTCGAGCGCCAGTTGATCATCGAGGCGCTCCGTCGCGCGCGCACGTATCGGCGGGCGGCGAAGCTGCTGGGCGTCGATGCGTCGACACTCGTGCGCAAGGCGCAAAAATATGGAATTCAATCATGGGGAGGGGAAGAAGATGGATTTCACGCTGCCAGCCGAGATTGAATTTTTAAAAGAAAACGTCCGCAAATTTGTGAGAGAAGTTGTCGAACCGGTCGCGATGGATATTGAGGAAAATGACCAGATTCCGCAAGATATCATTGAAAAGTCGAAAGAAATGGGGCTGTTTGGATTAAGCATCCCGGAGGAGTACGGCGGCCTCGGTTTGTCAATGGTTGGAAAATGTGCCATTTACGAAGAGCTCGGGAAAACGCACAATGGCTATACAACATTAATTGGCGCCCATACCGGGATCGGAACCGTCGGCATTGTCGAGCTCGGCACGGAAGAACAAAAGCGGCGCTACTTGCCGAAAATGGCGACAGGCGAATGGATCGGCGCTTTCGCCTTAACCGAGCCGAGTGCTGGCTCGAACGCCGCCGCGATTAAAACGACCGCCGTCCGCAAAGGCGACCGCTACATCATTAACGGCTCGAAACATTACATTACGAACGCTGTCGACGCCCATGTGTTTACCGTCATGGCAGTCACCGATCCGTCGAAAGGTCCGAAAGGCATCACGTCCTTTATCGTGGAAAAAGATTTTCCCGGCTTTATCGTAGGAAACGTGGAGCGGAAAATGGGGCTGCGCGGATCACATTCCGCCGAGCTGTTTTTTGACAACTTGGAAGTGCCGGTCGAAAACGTGCTCGGAAAAGAGGGAGAAGGCTATGTCAACGCCTTGAAAATTTTAGCGAACGGCCGTGCTGGTCTTGCCGCCCGCAACCTCGGCTCGTGCATCCGCCTCTTAGAATACTGCATGGAATACGCCGAACAGCGCGAACAGTTCGGCAAGCCGATCATCGAGCAGCAAGCGATCCAGCATATGCTGGCGGAAATGAGCATGTTGATCGAAGTGCTGCGCTCAACCGTTTACCGCGTCGCCTGGATGGTCGACCAAAAGATGCGCGTCGTCAAAGAAGCGGCCATCGCCAAACTGTTCGGCTCGGAAGTGTACAACAAAATCGCTGACATGGCCGTGCAAATCCACGGCGGCCTCGGCTACATGAAAGATTACCCGATCGAACGTTACTTCCGCGATGCCCGCATTACGAAAATTTACGAAGGCACCTCGGAAATCCAGCGCAACATCATTGCGAGCGAACTGCGGAAAGAATACGGAAAAGTGCGGGTCTGACCGAAACGCCGTCTGCTGACAGCAGGCGGTGTTTTTCATCGTTATTGTCGGAAAATGTCATTCGCTTTTCGTTGACGAAAGGAAAAGAAGATTGCTAGAATGAGAGAAAATGAGTGATTATTCACAACACTTCGGTCATTCGTACAACTTGCCTCTTTGCCATCAACCTGCCGATTGTCGCAACAGCCTATTTGTAAGCCTTTACATCAATCGATTGTCCCTGCGTTCATCCATCTAGAAGTACAACACCAGCCGACATTTCAAGAAAAATGGAAAAGGAGTGGTGAGCGTGCGGCGGGTCGAGCCGTTGGTTACAACAGGCAGCCGCGGGCTGCAGGAGGATTCGTTTCCGTTTCGGCTTTATCAAAAGGCCAAGCGGTTGGAAGCGGCGGCCCACGATTCGATGTTCGGCCCCGATCACCATGCCGACATCATGAATTTCACCGCTCGCCAACTGGCAACGAGGATGGAAGTGTTGAAAAAAGCGCAGGAGAAACCGTTTGACGAGCTGTTTGGGCTTGAAGAAAGCGAAATTGTCGGGTGATAGGGAGAGATTAAGCCGAAGAACGGTCTTCTGTGCGTTGGACAGGCAGTCGCCAACCCGCACTGGTGCCTGGCTGTTCAGCGGCAGGGGAAATCGATGGGTGATGCCATATGGGCAACAAAAAAAGAGAAAGGAGATGCCATCATGACGATTGACGTGCAAATGCATCATTTTCCGCTCTTCATTGACGGCCAATGGCAGCCGGCAAGCAGCGGGGAAACGTTTCACGTATACAATCCGGCGACCGGAGAGGCGGTGGCGACCGTCGCGAAGGCGACAGCGGATGATGTTGACCGGGCGGTGAAGGCGGCGCGCAAGGCGTTTGACGAGACCGATTGGAAGGCGATGAAACCGAAAGAACGGGCGCGCGTGCTGAATGTGATCGCCCAAGCCATTGCCGCCAACGCTCAAGAGCTCGCCTATTTGGAGGCAATCTCAAGCGGAGGGACGATCCGGCGCATCAGCTCGATCGATATTTTGCAGACGGTCGATTTATTCCAAACGATGGCAAACATCGTCCAAGAGTACCCGTTTTCGGAAACACTGCCGATTCCGCCGTTTCCCGGACCGGCGCACAACTTTGTCTGGCGCGAGCCGATCGGGGTTTGCGCGGCGATCACACCATGGAACTTGCCGCTCATGATCGCGTCGTGGAAAATCGCCCCGGCGCTGGCAGCGGGCAATACGATCGTCGTGAAACCGGCGAGCTACACACCGCTGTCGACACTGAAGCTGGCAGAAATCATTTCGTCCTTTGTGCCGCCGGGGGTCATCAACGTGGTGGCTGGTCCGGGCGCCGACGTCGGTGAGGCGCTTGTCCGCCATCCGCAAGTGGACAAGGTGGCGTTCACCGGTTCGACGGAAGTCGGCCGCCGCATTATGGCGTTGGCGGCGGAAACGGTGAAAAACGTTACGCTTGAACTTGGCGGCAAGTCGCCGAACATTTTGCTCGAAGATGCTGATTTGGACATTGCCGTTCCCGGCAGTTTGTTTGGCGTCTTTTTGCATTCTGGTCAGTTGTGCGAATCGGGAACAAGGCTGTTTGTGCCTGACCGGCTCCATGATGAAGTGGTCGAGCGGCTTGCCGCGCTGACGAAGACGCTGCAAATCGGCCATCCGCTTGATCCGGCGACCGACGTCGGGCCGGTTATCTCCAAGCGGCAAAAAGAGACAGTGCTCTCCTATATTGAAGCCGGCAAGCAAGAAGGTGCGACCATTGTATGCGGCGGTCATGAAGTCGAAGTGCCCGGCTGTGAAGGCGGCCATTTTGTCGCGCCGACGATTTTTTCGAATGTCACGAATGACATGAAAATCGCCCAAGAAGAGATTTTCGGTCCAGTGTTGTCGATCATCCGCTATCATGACGTGGAAGAAGCGGTGGCGATGGCCAACGACACGATCTACGGGCTTGCGGCCGGCGTCTGGACGCGCGACGTCAACAAGGCGTACGCCATCGCCGGGCGCCTGCAGGCTGGCGTCGTCTGGATCAATGACTGGCATATGCTTCGCAATGACGCGCCGTTTGGCGGCTACAAACAAAGCGGCATCGGGCGCGAGATGGGCAAATATTCACTTGATGCTTACACGCAGCTGAAGCATGTGCACACATCAATGGTGCCGGAGCTTGAAAAGCGGAAATGGTATCAAGTGCTGTTTTCCCGCCTGCACACCATGATGAAAAAGTAAAGGGGGATGAGGAACATGACGACGTTAGCGAACTTTTGGCTGCGCACGGCAATTTACACCGGGTCGAACACCCGAGCGCTCGTGCCGGATTTGTTTCGCGGGTTGGGCGCTAAACGGGTGCTATTGCTTTCCGACCGTGGGCTCGAGCAAGCTGGGGTTGTCGAAAAAGTAGCGAGCCTCTTTGACTTGACGATGCATGGAGTCGGACCAGAGCTTGTCGGCATCTTTTTGGATATCCGCCAGGATGCGGAAAGTGAATGTGTCAATGAAGCGGCGCGCTATGCGCGCGAGATCGGGGCGGATGCCCTGCTGGCGGTCGGCGGCGGCAGTGTGCTGGATACGGCCAAAGGGGTGAAATACGCCCTGTTTAAAGGGTTGCGTGACATTAAAGAGGCGATTCCAGGCGGGCTGCGGTACGAGTCGTTCCCGCAAGCGCAATTCATGCCGATCCCGCACATCGCCATCCCGACCACGGCCGGCACGGGGTCGGAAGTGTCGCCAATTGCGGTCATCTATAACGAAGAGCTGCGCTTGAAAACGAACATCATCAATCCGTTTATCAATGCTGATGTGGCCGTTTTGGATCCTGATTTAACGGTAGGGCTTCCCCCGAAGGTGACGGCGTTTACCGGCATGGACGCGCTCACCCATGCCATTGAAGCGCTCGCCTCGCCGATGGCGACCGCGCTCACCGATGCATGCGCCTTGCAGGCGATCCGTTTGATTCGTGACTACTTGCCGGTGGCGGTTCGTGACGGCGGGAACATCCGCGCCCGCTTGGAGATGCTGCAGGCGAGCTTGCTTGGCATCACCGCGTTCAGCTTTGCGTTAAATGCCATTCCGGTGCACAATTTCGCCCATGCGTACGGAGCGATGTTTCGCATTCCACATGGCTTGGCGAACGCCGTCTTTTTGCCAGTCGTGATGGAAGCGATTCCGGAGTTGTATTTGCCGAAAGCGAAGCTGTTGGCTCAAGCGCTTGGCATTCATGATCACGGTCAAGGCAATGAAGCGCTGTTGGTAAAGTCCATTGAGCGAATTCGTCAATTGCGCGATGACATCGGGCTGCCGGCTGATTTTGCCGACTATCCGATGACGGAAGAACAATTCGCGGCGACGATTCAAGCGGTGGCATCTGACCCGGCTGCGATCAGTTTCCCGATGCCGCCGGAATTGATTCGGGCCATCGGCGAGCGCGTCGTCAAGCTGACAGTGGAAAAAGGATGAAGCAGCGTACCGACAAGCAAGGACAAGATTTGTCCAGCCTTATTAAGCAAGAAAAAGGTGTCCCGCTGTGAGGGACACCCGTTTTTGTGCCGACTTAGCCTCGTGGCCGCCCGATGACAGTGTCTAACGACCAAAGCCGGCTGCCATTCAGCCATAAATAAATCGACATGGCAAGCAAGGCGAGATTGAATTCATAGCCCGTTTCCCGGCCGTTGCCGAGCAAACCGGCGTCGACTTTCGCCGTGGCGATGGCCCCGACCATGATGACGGCAAACGCCGCGGCGATCGGGCGTGTGCCAAGGCCAAGCATCATCGCCCAGCCTCCAGCAAGCTCTATGATCGTCACGATGTAGGCGAGCCAGCCGGGAAGGCCCATAGCAACAAACGAATCCGTTGCCGCCTCAAGCCCCCGCTGCCATTTCACCCACCCATGGGCGAAAAAGATGAATCCGGTGACAATCCGCAATAGAAAGGCGCCTAGTTCGTGAGAATGCATCGGTTTTTGTCCTCCTTGTCCCAACAGCATGGTAGTACAATGTATGCGGGCGGGTCCGCCCCCATGCCTTTCGTTAGCCATTCGACCGGCAATGGGCTACAATGGAGGGGAAGCGCGTCAAAAGTAGAGGAGGATATGGCCGTGAAAATTGAAGTATGGTCCGATTTTGTCTGCCCGTTTTGCTATATCGGCAAACGTCGCTTGGAACAGGCGCTTGAACAGTTTTCGCACCGAGAAGATGTTGAGGTTGTATTTCGCAGCTTTGAATTGGATCCGAATGCGAAAAAAGAGACGCCATTGACGATTCACGAAATCATTGCTAACAAATACGGCATTTCAATCGAGGAAGCGAAGCGGGCCAATGCCGATATCGGCAGGCAGGCGGAAGCGGTCGGATTGACATTCCGCTTTGAGACGATGAAGCCGACGAATACGTTTGACGCCCACCGTTTGGCTCATTATGCCAAGGAAAAAGGGAAGCTGAATGAAATGGTGGAACGGCTGTTTTATGCATATTTCACGGAGTCAAAGCGAATCAGCGACCGCGATGTGCTGCTTGCGCTCGCCGAAGCGGCCGGGCTTGACCGGGCGGAAGCCAAAGAGGTGTTGAACAGTGGTCGTTATACGGAAGAGGTGCGCCGCGATGAGGAAGAAGCAGCGGCGTTGGGCGTCCGCGGCGTGCCGTTTTTCGTGCTGAATGGGAAGTATGCGATTTCGGGGGCCCAGCCGGTTGACGTGTTCCGGCGGGCGCTAGAGAAAGTATGGGAGGAAGAACAACAAGCTTCCCCGTTGCGGTCGTTGGCGGGTGAAGGCGGAATGTGCGCAGACGGAAGCTGCTCGATTGACTAAATCGCCTCAACCAAAAAGGAAAAGCCGGCTAGGGGTTTCTTAGCCGGCTTTTTTTGTTATTTTCACGGAGAAGCTTCTCGTTTAGTTAGATGAAACAAAAATGGGGAAGATTAACCGCGTTTCACAAACAGCGGCAAGTCCGTATGCCCCATGCCGCGGACGTAGACGAACAGCTGGCCTTTATGGTGGATTTCATGGTCCATTGCCAATTGCAGGAACTGAGCTGTGGACATTTGCGTGCCAAAGATGGCAGTTAAATCAAGCGTCCGGTCGAAGTCGTCATCGCTCATCGATTCGATGAGCTGCCTCGTTTTTTCCGTATATGTTTCCGCCAGCTTGGCCAAATTCGTCTCCGGTTCCTCGATTTTTTGCCGGAACAGCGATGGATCGCCGTGTTTTGCCGTATTAGCGAAATTGTAGAAGCTGAACAGCATATGCGTCGCCAGCTGCTTCGCTGTCATCGAGGTCGGCGTCGGTTTGTAATCATAATGCGCTTCGTCGATTTTGTGGATCAGTTCCATCGTGACATGGCGGTGGGAAAGGAAATGTTGCACCCATTTTTTTGCGCGGGACATGGCTCTTCCTCCTTCTAGTTATGGAATTCTGTTTTCCATTTTACCATAAACATCTTCTCTATCGTCATTTGGCTCATTTCCCTTATGGCAATGGAAGAAATCCCCCTTATTCATTACAATGAAAGTAAATCATAAAAATCATGCACGCGAGGTAGTGGACAGGCGTCATGATGAAAAGGGGTGGGTAAAGATGGAACATCACTCTTCGTCCCATGTTCCGCGCATAAAAGTGCTCATCGCCGATGACAATCCCTTTGTCCGCGAAGGGCTGCGGATCATCTTAAGCACATATGACGAGTTTGACGTCGCCGCGACTGTAGGCGATGGGAAAGAGGCAGTGGAATATTGTCGACATCATGAAGTTGATGTCGCGTTATTGGATGTGCGCATGCCGAACATGAATGGAGTGGAAGCGACAAAGCTTCTATGCGAGCAGACGAAGACAAAGCCGCTCATCTTGACGACGTTTGATGATGATGAATACATTCTAGACGCCATTCAATACGGCGCAAAAGGATATTTTTTGAAAAATACCGATCCGGAACGAATCCGCGAAGCGATCAAAGCGGTGTATCACGGCCAAGTGGTGATGCAGGAGATTGTGATGGACAAAATTAAGTCCAACTTAAAAGAAGAAGCGGAAGCAGCGCCGAAAATCGATAAAAGCCTGTTTACGGAACGAGAGTTGGACATTATGGCGCTCATTGCGAAGGGGCTTTCGAATAAAGAGATTGCCAAACAGCTATTTCTCTCCGAGGGAACGGTGGCCAATTACATCACATCGATTTTGGACAAAACCGGACTGCAACATCGAACGCAAATTGCCGTTTATTATCTGACGGGAAAAGTCGGCTGAGGAGACGTTATGGAATCGCTGCTGATCATTTACAAGCTGATTGTATGGGGCTATGCGGCATTCGATTACATTTCATCGAAACAGAGAACGGGAGCGGGCTTTGTTCTAGTCTCTCTGATCTATTTTTGTCTTCAGCTGTTTGCCCTGATCGTTCGGCATATGAGTTGGAAAAGGGGAGCGGCGTTTGGTTCCGTTGTTCTTCTCGTTCTAGCCGCCGCCTTTGTGGAGCCGCTATGGGCGTTGTTGCTGCCTCTCAATGGGTATGAGCTGGCCTCCGTGTATATCCACCGAGTTTGGGGGATCGGGGCGGTGTTGTTGACGCCGATGATTTGGCTTGATCCATCGGCGGGGAAATTATACGGCTTTGTGGCATTGTTCAGTTTTGTCAGCGTGACGGCAGTCAAGCGGCACATCGAGCGGATGGAACAACAAGAAGATCGTTTGGATCAAATGCGCAACGATTTGCATCGGCTGACAAGAAGGATCAGCGAATATCATCAATACATCAAGCAGTCGGAATATACGTTGCAGTTGGAAGAACGGAACCGTCTGTCGCAGCGCATCCATGACCAAATCGGCCACTCGCTCGCTGGAGCGCTCATTCAGATGGAGGCGGCCAAACGGTTGATGGATGCGGACCGCGACAAGGCGAAACAATTGTTGGAAAACGCCATCCACATTTCCAAAGAAGGCATGGAACAAATTCGGATGACATTAAAACAGATTAAACCGCCGCTTGAGCAAATGGGAATCAATCGGGTGAAATTATTCATTGAGGAATTTTCCGCCCAACATCATCTCCCTGTTCCACTCGTATGCAAAGGGGATTTGGATGTGATTACACCAATCCAATGGAAAGTGATTTATGAGAACATTGCCGAAGCGTTGACGAATGCGAGCAAATACGCTGAGGCCACAGCCATTGCCGTTGAAATTCACGTGTTGAATCGAGTCATCAAGGTGGAAGTGAAAGATAACGGGAAAGGTGCGGCCAAGATCAAGAAAGGACTTGGGATCATCGGCATGGAGGAACGGGCGGCCTCTGTTCATGGCACGGTCATTGTCGATGGAACGAACGGTTTCTCTGTCACGACGTTGCTTCCGATTCATGAGTAAATCGTGAATTTTCTCATGTCAACGAGATGAATTCCTGCACTTACAGGAGTTCATCTTTTTTTCTATAATCAATAACACCAAGCATGGAAAGAAGGTGGAACGATGAACATTTTAGAGATCAAACAAGTGACCAAAAAATTTGGTGACTTCATCGCTGTCGATCATATGTCTCTTACGGTTGCCGAAGGAGAAATTTTTGGCTTCCTCGGAGCCAATGGCGCGGGAAAAAGCACAACCATCAATATGATTGCTGGGTTGCTGCGCCCGAATGCAGGAGAAATCAAGATTCTCGGCAAGGACATCGCCAAGCATCGCCAGTTTGCCACACGACATATCGGCGTTGTTCCCCAAGAGATCGCCATCTATGAAAATTTGACGGCGTATGAGAATGTTGAATTTTTTGCCGGGTTGTATGGACTGCGCGGCGCGGAGCTGCGCCAGCGGGTTGAAGAGGCGCTCGAGTTTGTCGGTTTAAGCGATAAGCGCAAAAGTTATCCGAAACATTTCTCAGGAGGGATGAAGCGGAGGCTCAATATCGCCTGCGCTCTTGCCCATCGGCCGAAGCTCATCATTATGGATGAACCAACTGTTGGCATCGATCCGCAGTCGCGAAATTATATTTTGGCTTCGGTGAAAAAGCTTAATGAGATGGGATGCACGATCATTTATACAAGCC
Organism: Geobacillus sp. Y412MC52; assembly: GCF_000174795.2. NCBI lineage: Bacteria > Bacillati > Bacillota > Bacilli > Caryophanales > Anoxybacillaceae > Geobacillus > Geobacillus sp. Y412MC52. The sequence goes on from NC_014915.1 coordinate 199,385, forward strand.
ACTATATGGAGGAAGTGGAGGAGATTTGCACACGGATCGCCATCATTGATCATGGAAAGATCATCGCAGAGGGGACAAAGGAGCAGCTGGAAGCGATGATCACCGATACAAAAGATATTTGGCTGGAAATCAGGGGGATGGATCGGCTCAACAAACAGCATCTTCAAGACATTCCCGGGGTCAAGGCGGTGCAATGTGAAGAAAATATGATCAAAATCAGTTCGGATATCAGTGTCAATAATTTAAACGAAATTGTGCAATGCCTGATCAATGACGGTGTCGAAATCCGTTCGCTTGAAGACAAATCACCGAACTTGGAAACGGTCTTTCTGGCGCTGACGGGGAGAAATTTGCGGGATTAGCGGTTTGGAGTGCCATCATGCGAAGGAGGTGCTTCTTTTGAATATTTTTCGCATTGCAGCCAAGGAAATCAAAAGCGATTTTCGTGATGTCCGGACGCTGTTTTTTATGCTGCTGTTTCCGATCGTACTGATGTTCATCTTAGGAACAGCCCTTTCCAACGCGTTTCACTGGACGATTTCTGTCGGTGATGTACACGTCTTGTACAACGATCAAAAAGCAGGGCCGTTGTCGCCGTATATTCAAACGATGATCCAAGCAGCGAAGAAAGCCCACATCGATTTTCAAAAGGCATCCGACCATATAAAAGGAACGAAAGCGGTGCAGGAAGGAAAAGCGGATGGATACATCGAGATCGGCCCGCGTGGAGTGGAGTTGTACACCAATGAACGCAACAAGATCAAAGGAAGCATTGTAGAGGGGGTGATGGCCGCGTTTGTCGGCCGATGCCAGCTGGCGATGGCCGTTTCAGAGGTGAAGCCTGGTTTTGTTCCATCCAATAAACGTGTGCATGATGAGTATATTCAAGAACGGTCGCTGCATGCCAAGCGCAAACCGGGAGCGATGGATTATTATGCGGTGGCGATGACGACGATGATCGCTTTGTACAGCGCATTGCCGGGCAGTTCGTTGCTGCGGGGGGAGCGAACGCGGAAGACGGCTGATCGCCTTTTGGCTGCTCCTGTTCGCAAAAGCGAGATTTTTATTGGAAAGCTGGCCGGGAACGTCGCGGCGAATTTTCTTTGTGTTGCGGTCGTCATGTTGTTCAGCCAATGGGTGCTTCATGCCGATTGGGGGCATCACGTAAGCCTCGTATGGTTGCTTATGTTGACCGAGGTGGTCTTAGCCATCAGCTTTGGTCTAGGGATGGGCTATATGGCAAGGACGGAAGGAGCGGCGCGAACGATTGCGATGGTCATCATTCAGCTGTCTTCCTTTTTCGGCGGCGCTTATTTTCCGATCGATGAAACAGCATGGTATGCCCATTTGTCTCCGCTTTCTTGGATGAATGAAACGATTTTCAAAATCGTGTATGCGAACGATTTGTCAAGCGTCGTTCCAACTATGCTGCTGAATATCGGTATAGCGGCGTTGTTTTTGGTGATCGCTGTCGTGTCGATGGCGAGACGGGAGGGATTATAAGGTGAATGACGTCATCTGGTTGGTGAGATATACGTTAAAGCGAACGTTTCGTCGGAAAATCAATTTTTTGCTCTATTTCGGCACCCCTTTGGCCGCGATTCTGTTGTCCTTGTTTGCTTACGGAAGCTCCCCGGCCAAGGATGTGCGCATCGGGGTGGTCAATGAGGATCATGGGCGGGTTGCCGATGATGCGATCCGTTTTCTGAAAAATATTGATCATCTATCCGTGAAAAGCGTAAAGTTGTCAGCGGTGGACGACCAAATCACCTCGCAAAAGGTGGATGGCGTGCTGATTTTTCGCCAAGGGTTTTCCGAAAGCGTTCAGCACGGCCAGCCCCGGCCGATCGAACTTGTCTCGCTCAAGGGAGCGGAAATCACGATGTTCATCAAGTCGTACTTGCATGAATACATCGATCATCTGGCGACATTGGGGCGATTGGCCAATGGGGATCGCGATCTCTTTTGGAAGATGTATGAACGGTATCAACAAGCGCCGTTCCGCCTGTCCGTTCACTCGCTGTCCGACACAGCCAAACAAAAAGGGGTCACGTATCAAACGATCGGTTATTTGGTCATGATTATGTTGATGTCAGCGGGAAATTTGACGGAGATCATCATCAAAGAAAAAGAAGAGCGCACCTATTCTCGTTTATTGACGACGCCGATTCAGGCGAGAACGTATGTGTTATCGAATATCGTGGTGAATTTGTTGATTATGACGGCACAAATCATCGTGACAATCGTGGCAATGAAGAACATCTTTCATATTGATCCTAATATTCCGATGTGGCAAATGGCCCTGGTGCTCCTGCTTTTCTCTTTATCCGCGATCGGCTTGTCTTTGATTACAGTGATGTTTGCGAACAGCTCTGCTTCCGCCGGGGCGCTGCAGCCATTGATTACTGTGCCGACATGTATGCTGGCTGGCTGTTTTTGGCCGGTCGAGCTGATGCCGAAATTTTTGCAAAAAGCGGCGTATTTTATGCCGCAGCGGTGGGCGCTCGATTTTTTGGTAAAGCTGCAGGAGGGGCGCTCTTTCGGAAGTTTGTATTGGCATCTGTTGATTCTTCTCGCCTTTGCGCTGACCTTTTTCCTTCTGGCTGTTTACAAGTTTAGCCGAAGCCAACAGAGTGGACAGTTTGTATAATGCCCAGCGGTCTATGTTTTCTTGTATGGCTGTGTGGGGGGCTTTCATCATATCGAACAATTCGATCAGCGGGAATGTCAGGTGCAGTCGTTCTTTTTGACTGCGCCTTATTTGTTGGCCCTGGGGAAGTATCCATGGCATTTTGGAGTGCCACGCTTATGCTAATAGTGTCATATTCCTAAACGACGAAGGATGTGAAAGGAGAAGAAAGATGGTCAAAATTTTTCTCGATCCAGGGCACGGTGGGAACGATGCCGGGGCGGTCGGCAACGGGTTGTTGGAAAAAGACATTACGTTGTTTATCGCTCTCGAAATCAACCGTCTGCTGCAAAATGAGTATGAAGGAGTTTCCGTGCAGTTGAGCCGGACAAAAGATGAAACGGTGCCGCTTGATGAACGGACGGACCGGGCCAATCAATGGGAGGCGGATTTATACGTCGCGATTCACGTGAATGCCGGTGGCGGCACTGGATATGAAGATTATATTTATGATCGGCTCGATGACGATTCGGCAACAGCCCGCATTCGTGATGCCATTCATGAAGAAGTCGTCAAAGCTACAGGATTTCGCGATCGCGGGAAAAAGAAAGCGAATTTTCATGTGCTGCGGGAGACCGCGATGCCAGCCGTGCTCACGGAGAACGGATTTATTGACCGGGAAGAGGATGCGAGAAAACTGAATGATACCCGTTTTTTGCGCATGGTCGCCCGCGGGCATGTGAATGGGTTGGAGCGGGCGCTTGGGCTGCGGAAAAAACAAAAACCAGCATTGACCCGCGTCATTGTTGATGGGACGCAAGTCGGCGCATTTGCCAAACGGGAAAACGTGCTTCGTCAAGTCGAGCAGCATTTAGGGAGAGCCAGACAGATTGTGCTTGAACAGGTGGAAGAATGATAGAAAAAGCTTGCTTCGTTTCGTTTCGACGGGGCAGGCTTTTTTTCGTCCGTTCGTCCTAGTGGAACTGCCGCCTCCTTCTTTGTCCGCGCGTCATATGAGTATAGCGACAAACGAAAAGAGGAGGAAGAGCATGTTTGGCTATTCCATCGTGCAGCTCGTCCGCCGCCATGCAGGGCGGCTTGACCGTCCGCTTCGTCATGCGCTCGTCAACATGTACCAGCCGATGATGCGCATGCCGTGCATTTTTCACCGCTGGATGGAGCGGTGGTTGCGAAAATGGAGGACCGTTTCTGTTTTGATTGAGGTTGAAGGCACAGAGGGCGTTGAGGCGCTGGCCAAGGCGGAGCGGGATCATTTCCGTATGAAACTGCATCACCATTTCCGCCATGTCCCGATTTATAGCGCACGGGTGACGCCGGCGGCGCTTGAGCAGCTGCTCGAGCATCCGAAAGTGAAAAAAGTGTACCTCAATCGGCAGGTCAAGGCACTGTTAAACAATGCAGTGCCATCGGCCAATGCGAAACATGTGGCTGTCAACGGGACGGAGTTAAGCGGAAAAGGAGTGACAATCGCCATTGTCGACACAGGCATTTACCCGCACCCGGACTTGGAGGGGAGGATTGCCGCCTTTGTCGATTTTGTCAATGGGCGCACGGCGCCGTATGATGACAACGGCCACGGTACGCATTGCGCCGGCGATGCGGCGGGAAATGGGCGAATGTCAGACGGGCTGTACGCCGGGCCGGCGTACGAGGCGAACGTCGTGGGCGTGAAAGTGCTCGACCGTTCAGGGAGCGGGACGTTGGAAACGATTATGCGCGGCATTGAATGGTGCATTGATTACAATGAACAAAACCCGGCGGGGCGGATCAACATTATTTCATTATCGCTCGGCGGAGAACCGCAGCCGTTTCCGACCGAAAATGACGACCCGCTCGTGCAGGCGGCGGAGCGGGCGTGGGAGCGCGGCATTGTCGTCTGTGCGGCGGCCGGGAATGAAGGGCCGAGTTACGGCACGATTGCCAGCCCCGGCATCAGCGATCGCATCATTACAGTGGGAGCCCTTGATGACCGCGATACGGCGGCGACACGCACGGATGATGAGGTGGCCCCGTTTTCGAGCCGGGGGCCGACCGAGTACGGAGTGACGAAGCCGGATCTCGTTGTCCCGGGGGTGAATATCGTTTCGCTCCGCGCTCCGCGTTCCATGCTCGATAAAATGAATAAACAAAGCCGGGTTGGCGACCATTACATGGCCATGTCCGGCACGTCGATGGCGACGCCGATTTGCGCCGGCATTGTCGCCTTGATGCTCGAGGCGAGACCGGGGGCAACGCCGGATGAAGTTAAGCAGGCGTTAAAAGACGGCGCCGATTTATGGAAAGGGCGCGATCCGAACGTCTACGGAGCCGGCTATGTCAACGCCAAACGCGCTGTGGAGCTTCTGCTGCAGCGCTAGAAAAAAGAGGGAGGCGATCATTGATCGCTTCCCTCTTCACGGTTATTGTAATCATATTTTGACGGATCGACCGGCTTGAAGCCTTTCGGGGTGTAGAACCGGAGCAAATCGCCGTAGACGACTTTATCCGATAGGTCAAGCTTCGTACGGACGATTTGTTCGAGCCGCTGAATTTCCGGCGTGCTTTCAAGAGGTTCGCCTGTTTTCGTGTCATAGTACTTGCCGTTGACCGCTGTCACCTTCGGCGTGACAAAGTCGCCGTTGCGGAACGGAACGATTTCTTGATGTTCAGGTGACAGCAAATCCGTTCCAAAATGGACGTAATTTTTTGTATCAATGCCCAGCAGGTGCAAGACCGTCGGCAACAAATCGATTTGGCCGCCAAACTCGTGAATGACGCCGCCTTTTATGCCCGGCACGTGGATGAACAGCGGCACCCGCTGCAATTGCGCATGTTCATACGGCGTAATTTCTTTTCCTAAAATTTGCGCCATGGCTTTGTTATGATTTTCCGAAATGCCGTAATGGTCGCCGTACAAAATGATGACCGAGCGGTCGTACAGGCCCGATTTTTTCAAGTAGTCAAAGAACTCCTTCACCGCCTCGTCCAAATAGCGGGCCGTTTGGAAATATCGGTCGACTGTCCCATCCCCGGTCGCCGCCGGCGGGATCGTCGCATCTTCCTCGCTGATCGGGTATGGGAAGTGATTCGACAGCGTAATAAATTTCACATAGAACGGTTCTTTCAATGTTTCTAATAGCGGGATCGACTCCCGGAAGAACGGTTTGTCTTTCAGGCCGTAGTTCAAGACGTCCTCGTCGTTCATATCGTAGTAGCTGGCGTCAAAGAAATGGTCAAAGCCGAACGACTTGTAAATTTCATCGCGGTTCCAGAACGTTTTGTAGTTGCCGTGGAAGACGGCGCTTGTATAGCCGTATTGGTGCAAAATGGCCGGAGCCGCCTGATACGTGTTTTGTCCTTTCGTTGTAAAGACAGCGCCTTGCGGCAAGCCAAACAGCGAGTTTTCGAGCATAAACTCCGCATCCGACGTTTTCCCTTGTCCTGTTTGATGGAAGAAGTTATCGAAATAGAACGTGTTCGGATCGCGGGTGAGCGAGTTTAAGAACGGGGTGACTTCTTCACCGTTCAACTTATAGTTAATCACAAAGTTTTGCAGCGACTCTAAATGAATGTAAATGACGTTTTTCCCTTTCGCCACGCCGAAATATTTCGGGTTCGGTTTGGCATACGTCGCCTGCACATAGTTCAGCACGGTCGTGATGTCGCTTTTGTTTGCGAACGCCCGCTGCGTCGATGATTTCATGCTTTGGAACGCATCGTAAATCAAATAGTTGTACACGCCTAAATATTTGACGATATAGTTGCGGTCGAACGTTCTTGTCAAGAGCTGCGGGCGGTCGGTCTCAGCGAGCGCCAAGTTGATGCTGAACATAAGAATGGCCGAAGCGAAAATGGCGCCTTTTTTGAATCGGCCGGCCTGCACTTCCGGGAGCGAGAATCGCTTCGAGAAAACGATCACCGCCAAAATGATCGTATCCAAGAAATAGAACACGTCATACCAGCGGAGCAACTCCCAAATGCTTCTGCCGAGATCGCCGAAGTTTTTCGTTTGCGTCAACGTCGGGAATGTAATAAAATCGCTGAAAAAACGATAATAAACGATATTGGCGTATAGAATGAACGATAAGATGAAATTAATAATAATGATCCATTTGTACACACGCGTTTCCTTGGCCAACAGCGCCAACCCAAGGAAGAATACCGCCGAGCTGATCGGGTTGATGAACAATAAAAACTCCTGCATGGAGTTGCTGATGCCAAGGTTAAATTCCGCTAAATAGGCGGCGTACGTCTTCAACCAAAATAAGAGCACGGCAAAAATAAAAAAGCCAATGTATTGGTTAGGGAGAGAACGACATTTTTTCAACCATTTTTCCCAAATTGCCTTCACGTCCTCTTCTCCTCCTTTGCCTCGTATTCTTAACGATGCTTCTATGTTTATATCAACAGCCGTTGCCCACAGCAACAAACATTTTATTCTTACATGATTTTACATCGGAACGTCTCCATGTCAAGTAGCATAATACGTCTGTTGCCAAAAGTCAATGGAATGTTTTTATGGGACTGGTGCAAGCCCCCTTCCGCGCTTCAATGCCTGTGTGGTCCCAGTCGGACTGTCATTCGCCATTCATATAGACGAGCGGAGACGGAAAAGGTTTCAATGCATCCACATTCTTGAAGCCGGCGGCCATGCCCTTTATCCATTTTATTATGCAGAAAGAATGTTATGATGAAAATGGTTTAGAGTACCCGAACAAGCTTGTTTTTGGTATATTTTTTCTATGCATCATCCACAACTATAAAGAGGCGATTATGTGAGCGAGGGGGAAGGGATGGGGCTTTGAATGCGAACCGTAAATTTTTCGATCCGCCGAAAGTATTAGTGTCCGGCTTTGCCTTGATTATTTTGGTTGGAGCTTTCTTGTTGATGCTGCCGACGGCGACCGTTGACGGAAAAGGACTTCCGTTTTTAGACGCTTTGTTTACGGCGACGTCTGCTACGTGCGTGACCGGACTTGTTGTGGTTGATACGGGGACGACGTTCACGTTGTTCGGCCAGCTGGTCATTTTAGCGCTGATCCAAGTGGGCGGGCTTGGATTTATGACATTTGCTACGTTGTTTGCCTTTTTGCTCGGCAAGCGGATTTCCTTGAAAGAGCGGTTGTTGCTGCAAGAGGCGCTCAATCAGCTGAGCATCGAAGGGATTGTTCGGCTCGTGAAACGCATTCTCGTTTTTACCGTCGTCATTGAGGGCATCGGCGGATTGCTGTTGGCGATTCGTTTCTCGTTCGATATGCCGTTTTGGAAAGCCGTGTACTTTGGGTTCTTTCATGCGATTTCCAACTTTAACAACGCCGGCTTTGACTTGATGGGCGAGTTTCGCAGTTTGACCGGCTATGTGGAAGATCCGGTCGTGAGCCTTGTCGTGCCGATTTTAATTATACTGGGCGGCATCGGATTTATTGTCATGAATGAAGTGTATGAGTACCGGCAAACACGGCGGCTGTCTCTTCATACGAAGGTGGTGGTCATCACGACCGCATGGCTGGTGTTTGCCAGCATGGCGCTGATATTGCTGCTGGAGTGGAACAATCCGAAGACGATGGGGCCGCTGTCGCTCTCAGGCAAGTTTTTGTCCGCGTTTTACCAAGCGGTCACTCCGAGAACGGCGGGCTCGAATACGCTTAACATCCCGGATTTGACGCAACCGACGCTGTTTTTGATCGTTTTTCTCATGTTTGTCGGCGCTTCCCCGGGTTCGACGGGCGGAGGAATCAAAACAACGACATTTACGACCTTGCTCGGCGCGGTTTGGTCGCAAATCCGCGGGAAGGAAGACGTCATTTTGTTCCGAAAACGAATCGTCTACGATACGGTATACAAGTCGCTGACCGTGACGATGAGCGGATTGTTTGTCGTCATGCTTGTGACGATGGTGTTGACGATTACCGAAAAGGGAAAAGACTTTTTCATGATTTTATTCGAAGCGACATCGGCGTTTGGGACTGTTGGACTATCGATGGGATTAACCCCTGAATTGTCTCCGCTTGGAAAAGCGATCATTATTTTCACGATGTTTGCCGGCCGCGTAGGCCCGTTGACGATCGCTTATGCGGTCACGCTGCGCCGTCAGCCCGATCCGTTCCGCTATCCGAAAGGGAAAATGATGATTGGATGAGTGAAAAACAGAAAAATGTCGGGAGCGTGAGCGAAGGGAAAATAATAAAGAAAAAATAAGCCCAAAAGCCCAGAAACTCGCTGTTTTCCTCCTTTTTCAAGGTTGGCGGAGGGACAAGCAAAGGGGTAAGATATGGAAGCAAGAATAACTTGATACGATGCGCTGAATCCGGCATGGAGCGGGGGACCCGATTTGGCAGCGTCTGCTGTCTTGGGGTGAATCCGATCAGGAAGGGCATCTCTCCAAGCCCGAACCCGACAGCTAACCTCGCAAGCGCTTTGGGGAGGGACGAGTATGGCCTTAGAACATTTGTAGCCGTTGAGTGCGTCCTCAGCGGTTTTTTCTTTTGAATCGATGAGTCAACTCTATATGCTGCTTTAGGGAGGAATGGAAGCATGGCTTCCTTAAAACGTTTGTTGATTGGGAAACCGATGGAAACGAAACAGTTGAAACATGAAAAATTGCCTAAGTGGAAGGCATTGGCCGTTTTTTCTTCCGATGCCCTGTCATCGGTGGCTTACGCGACGGAAGAAATTTTGCTTGTGCTTGCTTTATTAGGGACAAGCGTCTTTTTCTATTCGCTGCCGATCGCGGTGGCGATTTTAGTATTGCTCTTGTTAGTGACGTTGTCGTATCGGCAAATTATTTACGCGTTTCCGTCTGGAGGCGGGGCGTATGTTGTCGCCCGAGACCATTTGGGGACGAAAATCAGTTTGGTGGCTGGGGCGGCGCTTATGATCGATTATATCTTGACCGTCGCTGTCAGCATCAGCTCCGGCGTCGCCGCGTTGACATCGGCGTTTCCGGGGTTGCTGTCATGGAAAGTGGAGCTCTCTGTCGCTCTTGTCTTGCTTTTGATGGTGCTCAATTTGCGGGGCATTACCGAATCCGCGACGGTTTTCGCCTATCCGACGCATGTGTTCATTGGCTTCGTTCTTGTGATGATCGTGGTTGGAGGGTGGCAGTTGTGGCATGAAGGATGGCATGGGTTTACGATGCATGAGCATGCGTCAACCGCTCACATGTTTGCGTCCGGTTACAGCTTGTTTATTTTGCTGCGCGCCTTTTCGTCGGGATGTTCGGCGATGACCGGGGTCGAAGCCATCAGCAACGGCGTGCCGGCGTTCCGGCCGGACAGCTCGAAAAATGCCGCGATTACAATGGGGTGGATGTCCGTGCTGCTTGGCACGATGTTTTTAGGCATCACCGTGTTGGCGGCAGGGTTTGGTGTTACCCCGACTGAGCATCAGACGGTCATTTCGCAAATTGGGCGCCATGTGTTTGGGAATGGTCTTTTGTTTTACTTGTTTCAGCTGGCGACGATGCTCATTTTAGTGCTCGCAGCCAATACGAGTTTTGCCGGGTTTCCACAGCTGACATCGATTATGGCAAAGGACGGTTTTTTGCCGAGAAGCTTGGCGGCCCGAGGCGATCGCCTCGTGTTTTCCAATGGCATCATTTTATTGAGCGTGTTGGCGATCTTGTTGATCATTGTTTTTCATGCGGAGACTCATTCGCTCATCCCGCTTTACGCGGTCGGCGTATTTCTTTCCTTTACCATCGGTCAGAGCGGGTTGATTAAAAAATTATGGAAACGGGAAGAAGGACGGAAGATCGGCGTGCTGCTTACCGTTGGAACGGGAGCGGCTGTCACCGGGATGGTCACGCTCGTCACGATGGTCGCCAAATTTACGCAAGGAGCCTGGATCGTTATCGTGGCGATTCCGTTGTTTGTCTGGATGTTCAGCCGAATTCATGAACATTACAAAAAACTTGGCGAGCAGCTGCGGCTTGACGAACGGGAGTGGCAACAGCGCGAGAAAATGTTGAAACCAAAAGTCATTATTCCCATTTCCGGCGTCAGCAAAGTGGTCGCCCAATCCGTTCAGTACGCTCGCAGCATTTCCGACGACATTACGGCACTGTCGATTATTTTCGACGAAAAAGACGAACAAAAGCTGCGGCAAAAGTGGGAGAAGTTTTATCCGGACATTCCGTTGAAAGTCATCTATTCACCGTACCGAACCATTTTGTCGCCATTGTTAGAATACATCACGAAAGCGGAAAAAGAAGCAGACCGCGCGCCGGTGACGGTGCTCTTGCCTCAATTTATCGTGAAAAAATGGTGGCATACATTTTTGCATAACCAAACAGCCATCATCTTGCGCTTTTTCTTGATCATGAAAAAAGATGTTGTCATTGCGACATTGCCGTATCATTTGCGGGAATAATGTCGAGAAAAGGGGAAACATTTCCCCGGAAATCGATGCGTGTCGAATGGCAAGAAAGTCCCCTCTCCGTACGGAATTGCATATCGTACGGCAGGGGGGATTCATATGTGGTTATGGGTGTCCATGATTTTGCTCGCTTTCAGCGTGAGCATGGACAGCTTGAGCGTAGGCATTACGTATGGAATGGGTGGTGTCCGTTTCTCCTGCTTTTCGTTGGCGCTTATCGCATCCATGTCTGGGGCGGTGGTGTTTGCATCCATGAACATCGGCCGTCTGTTGGCGCTTTTTTTGCCGTTGCAAGTCGAGCGAGGGCTTGCTTCAGTCATTCTCATTGCGCTTGGCGGTTGGGCGATTTATAACGTCTATAAGCCAAAGGGAGATGGAAGCGATTCATCTATGGAATCTGATGGAGCAGGGGAGGCTAACCGATTCAGCGGCGCTGTTCAAGTATTGAAACGGCCTGAACTTGGGGATCTTGATCGTTCAGGCACGATCAGCCAAAAAGAAGCGGTGTTGATCGGGCTTGCCCTGTCGATGGATGCGTTTGGCGCCGGGATTAGTTCGTCGCTTTTGCATTTTCCTCCGCTTTCGTTTGCCCTGTTAGTTGGCGTGTTTAATCTCGTGTTCATCCGCGTTGGCTTATCGTTGGGGTACATGGTGTCGAAAACGGGAATCATGAAAAAGGCGACAATGCTGCCTGGGGTTGTGTTGATCGTCCTAGGGTTGATCAAATTATTTCGGTGACACCATTTTGGCGGCTTGTTCGTAATTCAAGTGTGATGAAAGGAGAGAGGTTCGATGTGGAAAAAGTTTTTATCGAAATTCGGCATTGGCGCTGCCAAAGTGGATCTCGTGCTGCATCGCCCTCATGTGCGCCTTGGTGAAACGTTGGAAGGGGAATTTTTGCTGGAAGGTGGTTCGGTCGCCCAACACATTCGGAACCTAGATGTCGTATTGCAATTGGAAGTGCACGCGGAAGGAAAGGCACATCGCCGAACCGCAGCGGTGATCCCGGTCGCTTCTTCGTTTACGATTCAGCCTGGTGAGCGGAAAGTGCTCCCGTTTTCGTACGCACTGCCGCTCCATTTGCCGATCAGCCGCCCAACGGTCCGTTATACGTTCGTCACCCGGCTGGATATTGCCGATGGGGCGGATGCATATGACCAAGACGCCATTCACATTTTGCCGCCGACGGCCTTGGAGCAAGTGTTTTCCGCTTTGGCCGCCCTGGGATTCCGGGAGAAAGCGACATCCGGAAGCATTACGCCGCATGGCCAGGAATTTTCGTTCTTCCCGACGAGCGAATTTCAAGGGATCGTCCAAGAAGTCGAGTTTTTTGCCCTTGTCGAGGGAGAAGGGGTGCGTTTGTATATGGAGATCGACGTCCGCCACGGCTTTGGCGGGGAACGCGAAATGAAACGGGAGCTGTTGATCACTCACGAACAGCTTCGCGATTCGGCGACGGCAGCCCGTCTGCTTCGAGAAGCCATCGAAGAGGCGGTGCGGGCGGCCGGGGCGTTCGGCCAGCTGAGCGGGCATCCGTTGGCAACACCACATTCGCCTATTTATAGCCATCCAGTTGGCCATTATCCACCCGTCCATCATTCGCATCATGGCGGACATGGGTGGGCTGGCGCCATTGGAGGATTTGCGGCCGGGATGTTGGCGGGAATGGTGGCGGAAGAGTTGCTTGACGATGTGATCGATGATGTCGCTGACGGGTTGGACGTGGATGATTGGTTTGATGGCGGCGATGGATTTGACGGCGGGGATCTGTTGTGACAGTGACTGAGGAAGGCGTTTCGCTTTTCGCGGGACGCCTTTTTTTGCTGGTGCGGGAAGCTTGGACAATAGTGACCATTTCCTTTTGGCGGGCATATACAGTAAATGGAAATCAACCAATGAAAAACAAGGGGAGAACGTGATCCATATGCATGGACAGATGCACGGCCATCGCCATTTGGCTTGGCATGAAACGTTGGAGCTGCATGAACTGATCGCTTTTCAAGCAAACGGGCTCATAAAAATGAAAAAGGCGGTCGGCAAAATCGACTGTCCTGAATTAAAAGGATTGTACCTTGAGACGATTCAAGGGCTGGAAACGAATTTGCGCGAGCTGCTTGCCTTCATTCCGGCGGCACCTATGATGGAAGAAAGCCGCGACCATGATGATGGCGACCGCGCCTTGCACGCTGGCGCCTTGCTTGGCTTTTCAAAAACGGCAGTGCGCAATTATGCTGTTGCCATTACCGAGGCGGCGACGCCGGTGCTGCGTAAAACGTTTGTCAAACATCTGCTCAAAGCCATTGACACGCACGAAAAAGCGTTCAACTATATGTATGAACGCGGCTATTACCCGGCATATGACCTTGCCCAGCTGCTGCATAACGATGTTCGCAATGCGCAAAAGGCGTTGTCAATGGGATATGAACGATGATGAAGGCGAGGGGCTGACCCAAAAGGCTGTCTGCCTTCAGGATAGACACAAAATATAGTGCGAAAGAAGCGGTCAGTGCGTATATATAGAGACGAAAGAGGGTGTCCCGATCCTTTTGGGACACCCCCTTCTTCCCTTTCAGCGGGGAGGAGCGGATGGACCGACGGCGAATACATAAAAGCGGAGAAACAGCTAAGCCTAATGGAGCTAGAAGAGAGGAAAGATCATAAACGAAGGAGGCGTCATCGGTGCGTTACTATATCGTTTTTGATATTGGCGGCACATATGTCAAACATGCCGTCATGAACAAGCATGGCGACTTTTTCGAAAAGGGGCGTTACCGTTCGGAGCGGCATGACTTTCATCAATTTCGCGATGACTTGCTTAACGTCGTCCGCCAGGCGCAGGCCAACTATCCACTTTCCGGCATTGCGATCAGTTCCGCAGGAAGCGTTGACAGCGATCTTGGCATCATCGGCGGAAGCAGCGCATTGCCGTGCATTCACGGCCCAAACTTTAAAGAAGTATTCGGCGGGGCGACGGGCCTGCCGGTGGAGATGGAAAATGACGCGAATTGCGCGGCGCTTGGCGAGTTATGGAAGGGGGCGGGACGGGGCTGCCGCGACATCGCCTTTGTCATTGTCGGCACCGGCATTGGCGGGGCGATCGTGAAAGACGGACGCATCCATAAAGGGGCGCATTTGCACGGCGGGGAATTTGGCTATATGTTGATGGATGTCCGCTATGAGAACGGAAGGATCGAATGCAAAACATGGAGCGAACTGGCGGCGACAAGCGCGTTGATCCGGATGGCGGCTGAGGAAAAGGGGATGCCGGAGAGGGAGCTGGACGGAGAAAAAGTATTTGCGTTGGCCGAGAGCGGCGATGAAGCCGCGCAAAAGGCCATTGACCGGTTTTATTTTTCATTGGCCCAAGGGATTTTTAACTTGCAGTACGCATACGACCCGAAAAAAATCATTTTGGGCGGGGCCATTAGCAGCCGCCCCGATTTCGTCGACGAAATCAACAAGCGGCTTTCGGTGTTATTGTCGCTCGTTCCCATTGCCAAAGTCCAGCCGGTGGTGGAGACGTGCCAATTCAAAAACGATGCGAACTTGCTCGGCGCTTTGTATCATTACTTAGAGCGGCGCGGGGAGTTAGGGGAAGCGTCCGGCCCGTCCCATTAGGCAGCAACAGGAAGTCGATGATTCTGTCTCGAAAACAAGGTCGCTGACTAGAAAAAGCGCGGGTAGTACAAGACAAAGATTTGTAGTACAATAGAGCAGGCGCGGCCAAAAGCGGAGTGTTATTCCACCCGCTTGGCCCATATGTATAGAAAGGACGACCCCGCGCAGAAAGGATGGAAGGACATGCACTGGATGGAATTATGGAAGGCGATCATTTTAGGGATGGTCGAAGGGCTGACCGAGTTTGCCCCTGTTTCCTCGACCGGCCATATGATTATTGTCGACGATCTTTGGCTGAAATCCACAGAGTTTTTAGGCAAGTACGCGGCGAATACATTTAAAGTCGTCATTCAGCTCGGCTCGATTTTAGCCGCTGTGGTCGTGTTTAAAGACCGATTTCTCGACTTGCTTGGCGTTCGCGGCCGCCATCCGGGCGGACATCCGCGCCTTAACCTCATTCACGTCATCATTGGCCTGCTGCCGGCTGGGGTGCTCGGCGTCTTGTTTGAAGATTACATCGATGAACATTTGTTTTCGACAAAAACGGTGCTGATCGGCCTTGTGCTCGGCGCGTTGCTCATGATCGCCGCCGACAAATTCGCCAAAAAAGCCGCGCGGACGCAGACGGTCGACCAAATTACGTACAAGCAGGCGTTTTTTGTTGGTTTAATGCAATGTTTATCCTTGTGGCCCGGCTTTTCCCGCTCCGGCTCGACGATTTCTGGCGGGGTGCTTGTCGGCATGAGCCATCGCGCCGCCGCCGATTTCACGTTCATTATGGCTGTTCCGATCATGGCTGGGGCGAGCGGGCTGTCGCTGTTGAAAAACTGGCAATACGTCACCGCCGCCGATATCCCGTTTTTCATCGCCGGTTTTTTTAGCGCCTTTGTCTTCGCCTTGCTCGCGATCCGCTTTTTCCTTGAGCTCATCAACCGCATCCGCCTCGTGCCGTTTGCGGTGTATCGGATCGTGCTGGCCGTTGTCATTTATTTCTTATACTTCTAGTCGTGCCGCCTGGCGGGGTTGTTCCGCCGGGCGGTTTTCGTTTGACGGGAAGTGAACACGGGAAGGCAGCAACAAACAAACATGAACGCATGTTACACTTCAGCCTTGAAAATGACTGCTTGTATATACATCCATTTTATAAGGGAGATCATTTAACTGAAAAATCCTGTTCTCCAGCAATGTTTTTTTAAATTAAAAAACCTTCTAAATCCGGTGTTCCGTCTTCGTAGAGAACCATCGATGGAAAAGGACAGGTTTTTTTAACCACTCTTTTAGAAGGCCGGTGAATTAATGAAAAAGGCAACTCATCCCAACTCTTTTTCAATTAGAGAAACTTTGTCAGATCTGTTCTCCTTGCTGATCAAATACCGCTGGTTTGAGCAAAAAACTTGTTTTTCACCAGCCTTTTAGAAGAAAAATTAGCGTTTTCCACAATTCAATCATCCAAACAATCCGAGTTCGATGGCTTTTCCCACCGCTCCCGCCCGCGACTTTACATCAAGTTTTCGCAAATATGGGAGATACGTGGTGCTCCACGGTTCGTTTACTGACTCACATTTCGCACCCTGAATAAAAATTTGAAATAAGCCCGATTTGACCGAATAAAAATTAATTATTTTACAATTTTTGTATAAAAAATTATATTTATGCGAATATTCTGGTCGTTTTTTGTATATTATGCAAAGGTTGCGAAATATGAGTACTGATGTTCAGTTGTTCGCCGATTTCGCTATTCGTTTTGTCTCTGGCAATGAGATCGAGAACGGCCAACTCCATTTCGGTTAGGGACGAACGATCATGGAAAACGAGATGGGTCGGAAATGATTTCACCCCTCGATGGCTTTCCCGAATGGCGTGAATAAGTGTTTCGACAGAGTCTTGTTTGGATACAAAAGGCATAGGCGCCTGCCTCGTAGGCGGCGTTCATGCACTCCAGACAATGAGATCGAGACAAAATCACGACTTTGCATGCAGGAAATAATGATGCGATTTTCCTTATCCAAAGGAGGCCGTTTTTCCCTTTGAAGCGAATGTCCATGACAATAATGTCAGGCTGATGTTGAGCTTATTTTCTGCTCCAAGTCGGTCGGAGAGGAAACGGCGCCCATCACTTCCAAGTCTAACTCACGTGCCATCCATGACAAGACAATGATCATCCACTAGCAGGAACTTTGATCTTCACAATTTCTTCCCTCCCCCCCCCCCTCCCGTAAAGGTATGGTATTGTCAAAAGTGTATCCTCCACACTCACGGTTTTCCCTTGAGTTTCAACGGTTGAACGAAAAAAAAGCTTGCCACCCCCGTTGTTTTCGGCCATCATTGAGGTAACCACACACTCAACAGCCAAAACAAAGGAGTGACAAGCTTTGTTACCTCAATGATTAGCCTATTTGCTTCAAATCATCAAGACCCAATATCAAATCATTGTGTATTTGATGGGTGTGATATTGGGAAAATCCTTGAATCTCGAGGACTTGGACGAACCCATCCAAAAGCCGTACCGGAAACTTCAGGTCGATGACCTTCCCATCATCGATGTGCCGGAAACCCTTGATTACCGGAAGCTGTTGGCGGACTACGAAGCCCAGCACGGACGTCCTTTACGGCCCATCCAGCGCCGCGCGAATGCGAAACACCGTGTTCCGGATTCGTTGACCTGCCCTCGCTGCCAGGCTCCCTCTTCTTACCTGTACGCCAATAACGGCGGAAACGGGCAATACCAATGCAAAGTGTGCCAATGCCGGTTCAACCACCGAAATCGGTTCACCAAGCAAGCGGTCTTTCGCTGCCCGCACTGCAAAAAGACGCTGGAAAAAATCAAGGAACGCAAAGAATACAACATCTATAAGTGCAAGAACAACGATTGCCCGTTTTACCAGGCCAACCTTCGCCGGATGACGAAGAAGGAGCGCCAACAGTTTCAACAGGATCCTCAAGCCTTCAAGGTGCGGTATTTGTTTTGAGAGTTCTTGTTTGACTTTCTCCCGTTGGCTTCCTCGTCGCTCATCAAGCCGAAGGTCGATTTGTCCCGGCTGGCTGCGTCGCCGCACGTGTTGGGGCTCGTGTTGACGTACTACGTCAACTTTGGGATGTCCTCGAGGGAGACCGCCGCCGCCATGAAGGACATCCATGGCGTCTCGATCTCCCATCAGACGGTGCTCAACTACGCCAACAGCGTCGCGCTTTGGATCAAGCCCTTTGTCGACCGGTTCCCGTATGAGCTGTCCGGTTCG
Source organism: Geobacillus sp. Y412MC52 (assembly GCF_000174795.2). Classification (NCBI taxonomy): domain Bacteria; kingdom Bacillati; phylum Bacillota; class Bacilli; order Caryophanales; family Anoxybacillaceae; genus Geobacillus; species Geobacillus sp. Y412MC52. The sequence goes on from NC_014915.1 coordinate 217,247, forward strand.
TTTTGCGGGGACGAGACGTATATTCGCGTCAAAGGGCGCTGGCATTACCTGTTCTTTATGTTTGACGCCGTCAAAAAGATCGTGCTGTCCTATCGCGTCTCGCCCAACCGGGATACGCTCTCGGCCATCAAGGCCATCGATGATGTCCTGAGGAAGCTGGCGTCCCTCCCAGACGACTTGTCGTTCGTCGTGGATGGCAACCCTATTTACCGGCTGGCGCAACACTTCTTTGCCCAGCACGGGATTTCGTTTGACGTCCGCCAGGTGATCGGCCTGACCAACGAAGATCCGGTCTCGGAAGAGTTTCGCCCTCTCAAGCAGATCATCGAGCGATTCAACCGGACCTTTAAAGGCAACTACCGCCCGACCCATGGGTTCGGTGCGGAAGAAGGCTCGGTGTCCTTTGTGACGCTGTTTGTGGCGTATTTCAACTTTCTGCGCCCGCATAGCGCGCTCGAAGGCCGGGTGCCGGTCGTCGTCCCGGAATTGGCGGATCTTCCGCATATGCCGGCCCGGTGGACGAAGCTGATCGCCATGGCACAAGCGTTTCTCCAACAAGAGGCGGCCTGACTTTTTTGTCCTCCGGAGCCCGTTGAACAGAACTCCTGCCGGATTCGGCGAAGCGAACCCTTGACCAACCGAACACCGCCAAAGGTAAAATTCGGTCATGGCAAGGGCGGCTTTCTTATTGCCTTCTTTTTTGTCCCCGTCGCCCTTGACGACTCTTCCGCACCTTTGGCGGGTGTTGGTCAAGGGCGAATCCGGCTCTCCACATGCCCAATGATGCTCAATGGGATGGCCTGTGTGGAGTTTTCATAGAACTTTTGACGCTACCCCCGTAAAACTCACATTTCGCACCCTGAATAAAAATTCGAAATAAGCCAAGTTTGACCGAATAAAAATTAATTATTTTACAATTTTTGTATAAAAAATTATTTTTATGCGCATATCCGGGTTGTTTTTTGTATATTATGCAAAGGTTGCGAAATATGAGGTAAAACATTGTGAGTGGCTGTTTATTTGGTTGAAACACGGGTTGCTGTGGAAAACGATGGAGTTTTACAGGGGGATGAACGATGTGCCGTTTTGTCCAATGAGGCCGTCTCTCTCAGCCTAATCCATTAACTAAAAATAGGTATTTTCCGCAATGAAATTTGCGGAAAATACGGATGTTTTTTCGATTTTATTTTGGTACAGTAAGGGTGAAGCCGGCCGGCTTGATAAGATAATGAATGAGGAGTTGTTTATTTTGAAAAAGGTAAAAGTATTAGCATTTTCACTCATCGGAGCATTGTCCATTTCTATAGCTACAGTATGCTTTGCTGCTGAAGGGGATGTGTTAACGGCAAAACAACAACAAGAAATCAAGGCCATTCAATCCTATCACCCAAGTATCAAGGGGATTGATCTTGAACATCCAGAAACTTGGAATCTTAAACAGAATGTAGGCATTCAAGTACCAGTTCAAAGTTCGGGAAAAGTGTCTTCAGGACAAGTTTCCACGTCATCAACAAGTACAGAATTTGTAGGGGCCAAGGGTTATACCTATGTAGTAGACGAAGGACTATATTATGAAGGCGTTCATGGTACAATTCCATATCAATTAACTCCAGTAGTAGTGGTTAATGCTTGGTTAGGAAAACAATCACCATCTGCTTCAGAAATTACATGGGTAGACAATCAGGAAGAGATAAAATATGCAACAAAGAGTGCTGCTGATGTTACAACAGGTACAAACAAAAAGGCAAAAGGTTCTGTAGGGACACTTATATATGGAGAAGCTGCTCATTCCATAACCTTTTTAACTGGAACTTATACTGCTACAACAAATGACGCCAAGATTATTGAATAATTATAATAATTAGAAAGAAGAGTTATTTCTCTTCTTTTCCGTTTATAGAAAGGTATTTGACTTATGACAATAAGTAATAAAACAGGATTTTTAATCATAATACTTTCAATGCTACTATCTTTTTTCATCACTTTGTATATCGTTAAAGGAAACCATCAGGAAACAGACGGGAGGCCGAAATTGAAACAAATATATAGCTATACAGACATAAGAGAAACTAGTATGACTACAAAGCTGGATTATATAGTTGACTCTAAAAAATTGTTATACACTGTAGATCAAGATGGCAAGTTTGAAGCAACTTATACTTTAAAACATAATACTAGAACCCCAGAGAAAATGGTTTTTTATATCTTAATGGAAAATACTAATACTCCAATTTCAGTCAAAATTAATGGAATACAGAAAAAGTACCATGTCATGAAAGTACCCAAAAAAGGAAAAGTCTCCGTTACTTTTACCATTAGCAATGTGCCTAAAGGTAATCATATTGTTTATTTATTTACTGAAATATATGAAGAGGATCTAAACAGTAAGAATCCAGTAGAAAAACACAATATTCAAACATTCATGTCTTTCTATTATTTCCAATTAAAAGGTAAGGAAGGAGTGACAAAGGCAATTTCTCAAAAATCTATTAAGCCAATTTCTGTTTTAAAAGCTGACGCTAAAAAAGACCATTCATTAAAACTATTTAAAGATGAAAAACTATCAAATGAAATATTAGATAGTATTACTAGAGGAATGTATTATCTATCATTTAATAACTCAGACGAGTTTAATATGAGAGCTAATATGTATGTTCTTAATGATTATGAAGTTCAAAACAATGACCCAAATTCAGTTGATATTGCCCCATTCACAAAAGCGGTTGTTCCTATTGACCTTTCAAATATCAAAAGCAATAACAGTATACGAATAATCATGATCGGAATCCCTGAAAAGAATAAGACTGAAGCGCCGTTTCCAGTAAGAGTTGCGTTTAGTACTATGCGTTTTCAAGTTTCACGGTAATGCAACACCCGTAGAAGATAGCGCTGAAAAAAGCAGAATCAAGCGATATAGAGGAGAAGAGTGATATGGGATGGCATTGGAGGGGAGCGCGAATTATAGGCACATGGCCATCTTACAACTCACATTTCGCACCCTAACAACGTCAAAACAAAGGATTTTTTATTTAGTTTTTCAGAATAACTTTTTGACCAACACAACGAGCGATGGCAATCCTTTTTTTACCATCGCTAGTCGTTCTGTATCATGTTAGACGTAGATGCTCTCATCCATGCCCAATCCCTGCAGAATCCTTCGCTGATCCGGGTTGAGGGAGCGATCGAGTGCGCGTTGGATGCGCCCGTCTGGCAGCTCCAGCAGGATGACGTTCACATATTGAAACAGCTGAAAAATCGCCTGTCCCGTTGGCCGGGTCAGCTTGCGGCCTCCCGCGCCCTTTAACGGGTGTTCGGGTGTGATGAACTGGCGCACCCGGCGCTGAAAAACGCGGTAAATCGCCAAGGCCAAGAGAAATAGATAGCCCAATACGGCAACTCGTTCTGGCTTTTTGACATAAATCTCATCCGTGAAAAACGGATCTTTCAAAAACGCGAAGTTCATTTCCACCGAGATTTGCCCTTTATACAGCTTCAAGATCTCTTGGGCATCCATTTGTTGGCCCTTCCATTCCTTCGGAACGGTCGTGACGAGGACAAACCGGGACGCTTTCCGTCTTGCCTGTTCCCATGCCGGTTGGTCGAATTCGACGTTTAGGCGAAGGGTGTACAGCGTCTCCGTCTCGGGTTCCGCCCCTTTTTTCGGCCGTCCGCGCCGTTTTTTCGGACGCACGATCTCTTCGACCGCGGCCTCCACTCGATGAAACCGAGGGCGAAGGGACGCCTTGAGGGACGTCAAGGCTTGTTCGGCGTCTTCGCGGCAGGAGAAGGGGTGGCGCTCCCAACGGACTTGTTCCTCGCGAAGAAGCTCCGCTTCTTTGACCCGCTCTTTTTCGAGCGTTTTTCCTTTGCGCTGGTCGAGCGCGCTCGATTCGACGACGATCAGCCGAACCGAGTGGCCTTCATAGGTCGAGGCCGTTTCCCATACCCGATGCGTGGCGCCGTTTCTCTCCGCTAGGGTAAAGGGTTCGCTCCACGGGATGTGAGGCGAATCGGCCTCCGCTAATGCCCGTTTCACGATCCGGAGCGACGAAGGGCCTCTGGTGATCAAAAAGGCATGGGCGGCTTTCGTCTGCGCCAAGGTGTCTTTCGTCATCGCGGCGGAATCGGCCACGTAAATCCATTCGTCGTCGAGGTGGGCTTGCTTCAGCTGTTCATGGACACGGGAAAGTACCTCGGGATTCCATGTTTTATCAGACAGGTTGCCGTCATGCACATCGCCGTAAAACGGGATGCCATCCTCGTTGCCGACCAGTCCGAAGCCGATTGGTTTTTGCCAACGATGATGGCGGTTATAGCCATGTGTGATCTGCAAAGCCTCTAACGAGGCCGATTCATACGCTCCGTAAACCGTCTTGTCCGTCGTATCGGCGTGAAAGGCTCGGAGGGAAAGGCCTTCTTTGCGATAAATGTGAATCAAGCAAGTGCTGATGACCTTGTGAATATCGGCCTCATACAAGCGGTCGAGATGACGGGCCAAGGCATCGTCGTTCAACCAGGAAGGCTGGAGACCGGGACGGATGAGTTTCTCCAGATCGATCTCCTGAGCCCATCGTTCTAAGTGAACCAGGGCTTGCCGGCCGTCAAATAGATTGTAAAGGATGGCCTGAACGGCATCGCTGACTCGCGTTTGGCATTGTGGATCGACGGGCACAAGATGGTCAATCAAGTGGGGGAGGTCCAGTTTTTTGACTAGAACACTTATTATATTCAAATAAGAATTGCGATAGACCCCTTTGACTTTAACATTCATGAGAGAAAAACTCCTTTACGTTCCTTGTGTGTCAAGGATTCATTCGACACCGGAATGAAAAAATCCTCCCGATTTTCGTCGGGAGGGTGCGAAATGTGAGGCACAAGACTTGACAATTTATCCTTTTAAAAAAGCCCGATATCGTTTGTAATATAGACTCGCATATCAAAGAAATCATCGTAGGCGACGGAGAAGCGCGTCAGCGCTATGTTCTCGTGTATAATCCCAGCGAAGCCGAGCGCCAACGCAAGGAACGGGAAACGTTGCTCGAATCGCTGAAAGAGGAGTTAGAGGGGCTTCGCCAACTCCCCAATGAAGCTCATCATAAGGCCACCTGCCGGCTGCGTTCCCCTCCGTCCTACGGAAAATACTTGCGTCAATTGAAGGATGGAACGCTTCGCATCGACAAGCAAGCGGTTCGTGAAGCGGAAAAGTACGATGGCAAATATTTCATCGGAACCTCCGATGACACCTTGTCTGCCGAGGATGTCGCCATAGGGTATAAGCAGTTGGTGGATATCGAGAAGGCCTTTCGGACGTTGAAATCAACACTCGAGCTGCGCCCTATGTATCATCGCTTGGAAGACCGCATCCGGGCGCATCTGCTGCTCAGTTGGTTGGCTCTCTTGCTGGGGGTTGTCCTAAAAGGTTGTTTGCCTTTCCACGAGGCACAACATACTGTTTTCTGAGTTGGTGTCATGCTTATATACAGGCGTGAGAGAAGGTGCCCCATAGCTTTTGGGACACCTTCTCATGAATCGTGGCCGGAAGTAAGAGACGAATGCGAACGTCTCATGCTTGGACATTTTTCTTCAAAAAACGGCGACCTTGATCAACGAACCGAACTGACGGCCAAACAAGCGCTATTCCTTGCGGCTCTAGGGCTGGAGCCTCCTCCGAAGATCCCAGGCATCCATCGTCGCACCTAGATACACGCTCGAAGTGTGCTCAAATGTCTCTCGTCCCTTTTGCATCAAGGGGCGAGAGGCATTTTGTTTGCCTAGTGACTGTCGAACTCGGGAAAAAGATTCTTGCTCTTATTCTGTACTATAAGTTATAATACAGTCAAATCACTTTAGGTGTAGCCCCATCGCATAGACAAGTTATCGAGAAGACATCATTATTTCTGTGCGGCCTTATTATGTTTATTGCAAAATAAAAATGCAGATATCTGCAGAGAATTTGGCTTAGGCCAACTTTACATGGAGAGGGGGGCGTGATAGCCTTTTTAGGCATAGCCAGCCCTTGATATTGCTGGCTTCCTGGCTTTTTAATCACGCCCCCCAGAGGCTCCATGTCAAGTTGTAATTCTCTGCACTTTTCGTCGCGAAACTCTGTATTTTTTCTTTGCAGAAAACACCTTATTATTTATTTTAAATGAATTGTGATCGGCTTGAGCCGGTGTAAAGGAGAGAAGGCTCGTTGTGTGGTGATGAAAACAAAACGAGGCGATGCCGAAAAACGGACACAGGTTGGCCGCATCGGGCATCGCCTGTTTTTACAAACGGGCGGTGTCTTGAATGATTGCAAGCAGCGTTTGCAGCGGATCGCTCGCGCCGGCTTTCTCCATGTTTTTTTGGTAGCGGTCTTTGTTTTCATATAGGCGGTGAATGGCGGCTTGCAGCGCTTCGTTCGTCAAGTCCTCTTCCATCAGCACTTCCGCATAGCCTGCTTTTTCAAACGAACGGGCGTTTAGGATTTGGTCGCCGCGGCTTGCCGCTTTCGAGAGCGGGATGAGCAGCATCGGCTTGCGCAAGGAGAGCAGTTCGAAAATGGCGTTCGCCCCGGCGCGGGAGACGACGATGTCGGCCAAGGCGAGTAAGTGGGGCAGCTCTTCGTTGACGTATTCGAACTGTTTGTATCCTTTTTGGCCTACGAGGCTTGGGTCGATGTTTCCTTTGCCGCAAATGTGGATGATGTCAAATTCGGCAAGAAGCGTCGATAGGTTGGCGCGCAAGGCGTCGTTAATTTTTTTCGAGCCTAAGCTGCCGCCCATCGCCAGCAAGACCGGTTTTTTTCCGTCGAACTGGCACATCTTCCTCCCTTGTTCGGCGTTGCCATCCTTCAACTCTTCGCGGACGACGGCGCCGACGTAGACGGCTTTATCGGCATTGACGTATTGCTTCGTTTCCGGGAAGGTGAGGCAGATTTTTGTCGCAAACGGCATGGCGATTTTGTTCGCAAGCCCCGGGGTTAAGTCAGATTCATGGATCACCGACGGCACACCGTTCAGCCAAGCGCCGAGAATGACGGGAACGGAGACGAATCCGCCTTTTGAGAAGACGACGTCCGGTTTTTCTTTTTGGATCAGGCGGTACGCCTGCCAAACGCCTTTCAGCACGTTGAATGGATCTTTAAAGTTTTTCCAGTCAAAATAGCGGCGCAGTTTTCCGGTCGAAACCGAATAGTACGGGACGCCGTCGATGCGGCCGATAATCTCCCGTTCAATCCCTTGATGAGATCCGATGTAAACGATATCCCATCCAAGCTCTTTCAATTTCGGGATGAGGGCGACGTTGACCATCACGTGGCCGGCTGTGCCGCCGCCGGTTAAGATGATTTTTTTTCGCAATGCGGATCACCTGTCTTTTTTTAATCGCTCGTGTATCGTTATGTATTATAGCAAATTCCACCGAGCTTCGGGAGGAAACCGAGCGGTGGCGCTTTTCGTATAGTAAGAAAACTGAACGGTCTGCATGAAATTTTCATGATTTTCTGTTCGATTTCTCATTTGTTTGTTATATGATAAAACATCTACAGCGTGATGATCTCGAATATATATAAGTTGGAATCAAGAATTTTCGATTTTTCGTTTCTGTTTTATCTCCATACAAGTCGACTTTGATATAACGTGGCGAACGATCGGCTGGATGTAAAACAAAATTAAAGTTCATTTTTCTATTTTCAGAGAGAAGAAATATTGGTAAAGTACAATCAAGAGGTGAATGCCATGTGGGCTTGGCTGTTCGTTTGTTTCATTGTGGGAATTGCCATTTATGGGATTGTACCGACGATCATCATTCGCAAAAAGCGGGTGCGTTTGTTTCGGGAGGGAACGGCATCCGATTGTCTGGCGCTGACGTTTGATGACGGCCCCGACCCGTATTATACGCCAAAGTTGCTTGATTTATTAAAGAAATATGGCGTGAAGGCGACGTTTTTCGTTGTCGGCCGCAAAGTCGAGCGCTATCCGGATATTGTGCGGCGGATGGCCGAAGAAGGCCATGAAATTGGGATTCATAATTACCGCCACATCAGCAATTGGCTGTTGCCGCCGCTTTGGTTGGATTGGGGGGTGCGCCGCGCCGCCGCGGCGATTGAGCGGGCGACGGGCCAACGCCCGGTGTATTACCGCCCGCCGTGGGGGCATTTTAACGCTTGGACGCCGATCGTGCAAAAGCGGTATACAACGGTGTTATGGTCGCATATTCTTGGCGATTGGAACGAAAAAATTGGTACAATGGAATTGTTCCGCCGCTTGCGTTCGTCCATACGCGGCGGGGCGGTGATTGTGCTTCATGACAATGGGGATGCGTTGGGTGCTGACAAACGCGCGCCAGAGCAAATGTTGTCCGCGCTCGAGCTGCTGTTTAAGGATGAAGCAGCGAAAAAGATGCGTTGGGTGACGATTACGGAACTGAGAAATGTGCAAACTAATACACAAATCTCGGCGATGTAGTGGGGGAGCTATGGATACAAGCGTATGGTTGCCGTATGTCCAGTCATATGGATATGTGATGCTGTTTTTATTTTTATTTTGCGGCATTGTCGGCATTCCGGCGCCGGAGGAAAGCTTGCTCTTTTTGGTCGGCGTGATGGTTGCCAAGGAGCAGTTGCTGCTTGGACCGTCGCTCGCTTCATGCTGGGGCGGGGCGATGGCCGGCATGGTGACGGCATACGGCGCCGGCCGGTGGTGGGGGGCGCCGTTTGTGCAAAAGTACGGCAAGTGCGTCGGAATTACGGCTGAACGTTGGGAGCGGGCTCGCCGATGGTTTGGCCGCTATGGCAAATGGGGGATTTTATTCGGCTGCTATGCTCCCGGGGTGCGGCAAATTTGCCCGTATATGGCGGGAGTGAGCCGGTTTCCGTTCGGGCCGTTTTTGTTGCTGTCGGCGCTTGGAACGGCAGGTTGGGCCGTTCCGTTGACCGCGGCGGGGCTTTGGCTCGGCCAGCGCATCCATATCCCCCTGATTTCTTTTCCGCTTGCCGGTTTGGCGTTGTTTTTGCTTTTTTTGCTTGCGGCATGGGTTGGGCAGCGGAGGCGCAAAAAATCTTTCGAAAGCTAAAGGGTGCGATCGATGATGAAAGTATTGTTTTTGCCGCTGTTTCAAATGAATACGGGACACCATAAAGTAGCCGATACGTTGATGGATTTTTTGCGCCGCCAGTTTCCGGCGGTCGAAAGCAAAAAGATCGATTTTTTGAGCTATTGCAATGAACTGATGGAAAAAATGGTGTCAGAGGCCTACTTGCGCTGGATTCGCTCGCATCCTGCTTCGTACCACCGTGTGTACAAAAGGCTGATGTACCAAGAGCCGCCCCGGTTTGAGTTCATTTCGTTTGAGCCATGGCTGCCTTATTTTGAAAGCAAAATGAAAAAGATGGTGGAAGAAGAACAGCCGGATTTAATCGTCTGCACCCATTCGTTTCCGTCGCGCATTTTGCAGCGGCTGAAGCGAAAACGGGTGCTGACGGTTCCAGTTGTCAATGTCTACACCGACTTTTTTATGAACAGCATCTGGGGGAAACGGTTTATTGACTATCATTTTGTTCCCCATCAAGAGGCGAAATGGGAGCTGATCACGAAGTACGGGGTTGACAAAGGACGCATCATCGTCACTGGCATCCCAGTGCACGATGTGTTTATGAATCGGTCGGAAGCGAGACGCAAGCGGCAGCCTGCTCATGTGCTTGTCGCCGGTGGAAACCAAGGGCTTGGCAATATGCTGGCGTTTTTGCGGGCGGCCCGCACGTCAACGTTGTTTCGCTATTCGGTGCTGTGCGGCGCCAATCGCCAGCTGTACGAGGAAATCGCCAGCTGGCAGCTGCCTCATATCCGGCCGCTTCCATACATCGCTGACCCGGAAGAGATGAATCGGCTGTATGAAGAGGCGGATGCCGTCATTACGAAACCAGGCGGGGTGACGGTCAGCGAGTTGCTTCATAAGCGCATTCCGATTTTTACGATCGATTGCTTGCCTGGGCAGGAGCGCATCAATTTGCAATATTTACAGCAAAATGGTCTCATTTATCATTTGGTCGGGCCAGAAAGCGGCGAGCAGCACATGCTTCGCTTGTTGATGGATGATGTGGAGAAAAACCGGTTTTTCCGCCGTGTGTCCGATTATTTTGCCGGCGTGGAAAAAACGGGGCAAGAAGCGCTCGCCGAAGTGGTAGCGGCCATGCCGCAACGCATGGCTTGGCGCGTGTTGCATCCGTAGCGACAGAAGGTGTCCCAAAACGGTCGGGGCACCTTTTCTTATTCCTGTATATACGTGTAAAACAAATGCTGGAAAACGATATGTTGTGCTTTGTTGAAAGAAGAACCACCTTTTTAGACACCCTCACTTTTTTGTTCCTTATCGCTTATGGGGGGTGGCGAAACAACCTGCATCGTACATATAAAATATCAGACCGTTGGGCGCGAAACGTGTTACAATAGGAACGATGGCCAAGGAAAGAGGAGGAACGATGATGAAAACGAGAGTTGGCGTGTTATACGGCGGCAAATCACCGGAGCACCAAGTATCGTTGTCGACGGCGATGGCGGTGATGAACGCCATTGATCCTCATAAATTCGATGTCATTCCGATTTATATTACACCGGAAGGTCAATGGATCAAGGGCGAACAACTGACCGGACCGATCGAGGAAATCAAGCAGCTGCAATTCACTTCGGCGGCGACCGCCTTGATTCCGGTTTCCTTGAACCAAGTTCCGGCTGCCGATTCGGCTGCGGGAGGAAACGAGGAAACGATCGATGTCATTTTCCCGCTTTTGCATGGGCCGAACGGTGAAGACGGAACGGTGCAAGGGTTGCTTGAGATATTGAACATTCCGTATGTCGGCAACGGGGTGCTTGCTTCCGCGGTCGGCATGGATAAGGTGATGATGAAAAACTTGTTTACGCAGGCCGGGTTGCGCCAAGCAAAATATATCGCCGTGACGAAGTACGATTGGCAAAAAAGCGGCGAGACGGTGTATGACCGGATCGAACGAGAGCTTGGCTACCCGTGCTTTGTCAAGCCAGCCAACGCCGGTTCGAGCGTCGGCATTTCCAAATGCAAGCAGCGCGGCGATTTAAAAGCCGCATTTATCGAGGCATTTCAGTATGACCGAAAAATTATTATTGAAGAGGCGATTGTCGGCCGCGAAATTGAAATCGGCGTGATCGGAAATGATGAGCCGATTTGTTCGGTCGTTGGCGAAATTGTTCCCAAAAAGGAATTTTACGACTATGAAGCGAAATACGAAGACGGGCAAACCGAATTGATCATCCCAGCGGACGTAACGAAAGAACAGTATGAGACGATCAAACAAATGGCCATTACGGCGTTTCAGGCGCTGGATTTGTCTGGACTTGCGCGCGTCGATTTTTTCCTCGCCGAAGATGGCGCTGTTTATATCAACGAAGTGAACACGATGCCAGGCTTTACGCCATACAGCATGTTCCCGCTTCTTTGGCAGCACAGCGGTGTGCCGTACCCGGAGCTGATTGAACGGCTTATCGCGCTCGCATTGGAACGACATCAAGAAAAGCAGACGATCACGTACACGTTCAAAAAAGAAAAGAGGTGAGAGCCGATGATCAAACGGACAGTGCGGCAAATCGCCGAAATGGCTGACGGACAGTGTTTAAAGCCGGAATGGGAGAATATGGTCGTAAGCGGTGTGTCAACCGACACAAGGACGATCCAAGCCGGCAACTTGTACGTTCCGTTGCGCGGTGCGACCTTTAACGGCCACGATTTCGTGCAAGAAGCGGCGCAAAAAGGAGCTGTCGCCGTACTCTGGGCGGAAAGGGAAGGAACGCCGCCGGAAGGTGTGCCAGTGGTCGTTGTGGATGATACGCTTTTGGCATTGCAGCGGCTCGCCGCCCGCTACCGCGAGCAGCTTGGACTGAAGGTGATCGGCGTCACTGGCAGCAACGGCAAAACGACGACGAAAGATATGATTGCCGCGCTGCTTTCAACCCACTATCGAGTGCAAAAGACGGAAGGGAACTTGAACAATCACATCGGCGTGCCGCTGACGCTTCTTTCGCTTGACGAAGGGACGGAGATGGCCGTTGTGGAAATGGGGATGAGCGGGTTTGGCGAAATCGAGCGGCTGACCATGATCGCCCGTCCGGACGCAGCGGTCATCACGAATATCGGAGAAGCACACTTGCAGGAGCTCGGGTCGCGGGAAGGCATCGCCAAGGCGAAGTTGGAAATTTTGGCGGGTTTGCATCATGACGGGCTATTCGTCTACCATGGCGATGAGCCGCTCTTGACGGAGCGCGTGCCGAAGCTGTCGCTTCCCCGCCATGTCGTGACGTTCGGGGCGGGCGAACAGAACGATTACTATCCGACCGATGTGCGCATTGAAGCGGGAGGAACATCGTTTGTCATCAATGCGCTCCCCGGCCGGACGCTGTTTATGCCGGTATTAGGCAAGCATCATGTGTACAACGCGCTCGCCGCCATTGCGGTCGCCCGCTTTTTCGGCATCGATTGGGAAGGCATTGATGCGGCCCTCTCCCGTCTGCAAGTGACGCGCATGCGTACGGAAGTCGTCAAGACGAAATATGGCTTTACCGTCATTAATGACGCCTACAATGCTAGCCCGACATCGATGCGCGCCGCCTTGATGCTTCTTCAAGAATTGAGCGGTTATCGGCAAAAAATCGCCGTATTGGGCGATATGCTGGAGCTTGGCGACGAAGAGGTGGCGTTTCATCGAGAGATCGGGGAGGTGTTGCGGCCGGGAATGGTGGACTATGTGTTCACTTACGGGCCGCTGGCGCACCATATCGCCGCGGCGGCCGCCCCATTTTTTGATGATGGACGGGTGAGGGAGTTTGACGATAAAGCAGCGTTGGCCGAGGCTGTGCGTTCCGTCGCGACTTCGGATGACATTGTTTTATTGAAAGCATCGCGCGGCATGAAATTGGAAGAGTTGCTTCGATATTGGGTGTAACATCAAGCAACCCGAGAGAAACGAAAAGCGGCGTCACAGGCGCCGCTTCTCATTCGGGCGGGGGTGGAAATGATGATCGGCTGTTTATGTATTCACGGGTTTACGGGAAGTCCAGAAGAAGTGGCGCCGCTGGCCGATTATTTGCGGGAGCGGACCGATTGGATGATCGAAACGCCGACCTTGCCGGGCCACGGAAGCGAACTGCGGTTGAAAGGAATTACATACGACCAATGGATCGCGGCGGCGGAACAAGCGTTTTTAGCGCTCCATCACCGTTGCAGTGTGGTGTATGTCATTGGGTTTTCAATGGGTGGAGTGATCGCCGTCTACTTGGCGGAAAAATACCCGGTCGCCAAACTCGTGCTGCTAAGCGTTGCGTTTTACTATGTCAACCCGCGCCAATTATGGCGCGACATCCGCGAGATGTTTGCCAATGGATGGAAAGGAGCGCGGGAGCACCCACTGTTTCTCCGCTATCGAAACAAAATGATGGCGACCCCGTTTTCAGCTGTCAGGGAGTTTCGCAAACTCGTTCGCGATGTGCGTCCCCGACTTCCGCGCGTCGCGGCACCCGCGCTCATTGTGCAAGGAGAAAAAGATGGGATCGTGCCGCTAAAAAGCGCCTATTATTTATATGAGCAGATTGGATCGGCGGAAAAAAAGCTGTTGCTTTTGCCCAATTCGTTCCATCATGTTTGTCATAGCATCGATCGGCACGTTCTGTTTGCTGAGGTGGAAACATTTTTGCGCGCTGCCCATGCCCATCATTGCAAATCACCGCATAACATGGTATGATAACTGTCAAACCTTTCTCTCGGATAAAGGGACGATTTTTTATAAGGAGTTTGAATAACATTGACGACATTTCAAGAATTAGGATTAAGCCAAGAAGTGATGAAAGCGATCGAGCGGATGGGGTTTGAAGAGACGACTCCGATTCAAGCAAAGACGATTCCGCTCAGTCTGCAAAATAAAGACGTAATCGGTCAAGCGCAAACCGGAACGGGGAAAACGGCGGCGTTTGGCATTCCGATCGTAGAAAAAGTGGATGTGAAAAACGGCGCCATTCAGGCGCTTGTGGTCGCGCCGACGCGTGAGCTCGCCATCCAAGTATCAGAAGAGCTGTACAAAATCGGCGCCGTCAAGCGCGTGCGCGTTTTGCCGATTTACGGCGGTCAAGATATCGAGCGGCAAATCCGTGCTTTGAAAAAACATCCGCACGTGATCGTCGGGACGCCGGGCCGTATTATCGACCATATCAACCGCGGGACGCTCCGCCTTGAGCATGTGCATACGGTCGTTCTCGATGAGGCGGATGAAATGCTCAATATGGGCTTTATCGAAGATATTGAGGCGATTTTAAGCCATGTGCCGGCCGAGCGGCAGACGTTGCTGTTCTCGGCGACGATGCCGGATCCGATTCGCCGCATTGCCGAGCGCTTCATGAACGAGCCGGAACTTGTCAAAGTGAAGGCAAAGGAAATGACCGTGCCGAACATTCAACAGTACTACTTAGAAGTGCACGAGAAAAAGAAATTTGACATTTTGACGCGGCTTCTTGATATTCAGGCGCCGGAGCTCGCGATCGTGTTCGGCCGCACGAAGCGTCGTGTCGATGAGCTGGCGGAGGCGCTCAACTTGCGAGGCTATGCAGCGGAAGGCATTCACGGTGATTTAAGCCAAGCGAAACGGCTGTCGGTGCTGCGCAAGTTTAAGGAAGGTGCGATTGAAATTTTAGTGGCGACGGATGTTGCGGCGCGCGGCTTGGATATTTCCGGCGTAACGCACGTGTACAACTTTGATATTCCGCAAGACCCGGAAAGCTATGTCCACCGGATTGGGCGCACCGGGCGCGCCGGCAAGACAGGGGTGGCGATGACGTTTGTCACTCCAAGGGAGATCGGCCAGCTTCACCATATTGAGCGGACGACGAAGCGGAAAATGGAGCGGATGAAGCCGCCGACACTTGATGAGGCGCTCGAAGGCCAACAGCGTATCGCTATCGAAAAGCTTCTCAACGTCGTGGAGACCGAAAACCTGTCATTTTACAAACGGGCAGCGGAAGAATTGCTTGAAGAGCACGATTCGGTAACGATTGTCGCTGCCTGCTTGAAAATGTTGACGCGCGAGCCGGATACGACGCCGGTGCAATTGACGGAAGAGCCGCCTTTAGCGGTCAAGCGGGAGAAAAAACGGGGCGGCCGCCCGGACGGCTCAGCCCGCAGCCGGACGAAGAAACGGCGGATTACGGCGCATTAAGCGCCGTTTTTTCATAGCCGAGGCATGTAAAACGACGGCCACTTGGGGCGGATGAACAAAAAGGGGGCAAGCAGGCCGCCGACGGCGAAGCCAAATAGATGGGCCAATAAATTCCCATCTGGTGTCATGATGCCAAGCAGCAAATGAACCGCCATGACCGAAAGCAGCAACTGGGCGTGGCGGGGGGCGACTAAGTCGCGGCGGAATAGGGCGAGGTAGCTGTACATGCCAAACAAGGCGAAAATGGCGCCCGACGCCCCGACATGGGTGTACAGCGGCGGCAGAAGGAATAAAGTGGCGACATTGGCGCCGATTCCGCCTCCGATATACAGAAACAAAAACTTTCTTTTCCCAAGTGCGTGCTCCAGCCAGGGGCCAAACAGCCATAAGGACAAACTGTTGACGGCCATATGGTGGAAATCGCGATGCAGCACGATTGGGCTGACAAGCCGCCAGTACTCTCCATGGCGGATCGCGCCGTTCGTCCCGACGGCGTATTGCCAAATGGGTTCAAGCGCTGTCAAGGGAAGAGAAAACAACAGCCATGCGGCGATATGGACCAATAATAAGGCGGCAACGACGGGATAAAGGCGGACAAATGAGCGGACATCGCTTGCATGTTGAAACACGGGTTGGTCTCCCTTCTTCGCGGAAATGGGGCGTTTTTTATAAGCCATCTTATGCGGGTCTCTCATAAAAAATTTGTCGGACCATCAGGGCGGATAGGATAGGTGAGGAAGCAGTGATCGTCGGCATTGGCATTGATATTGTAGAGTTGGAACGGATCCGCTCCCTTCTTGAGCGGAGCCGCAAATTTCCAGAGCGAATTTTGACGCCGCGTGAAAAAGCGCAGTTTGGCGAGTTGCCGCCCGCAAGACAGGCAGAGTTTCTCGCTGGGCGATTTGCGGCTAAAGAAGCGTACGCCAAAGCGCTCGGAACGGGGATCGGGCGGCATCTATCGTTTCAAGACATCGAGATCGTTTCCGATGAGCACGGAAAGCCGAGCATTGCTGCCCGCCGCGATGGCGAGACGGTTCATCTGTCCATTTCCCATAGCCGCGATTACGCCGTCGCCCAAGTCGTCATTGAGCGCCTTGGACCGATGACGCCGGCTGATGCTTGCCATGGCTAGTCTGCATATTCCCGAAAGTTGTCTCATATATTGTAGTGCATGGGTAGAAATCGATATATGAGGCAAAGGGGTTGAAGCGATGGGCAGAAACGTGCTGATGGCGTTGGTCGGCATCATTTTTCTGTTTGCTTTGGCTGGCTGCGGGTCGAAATCGCAGGAAGAGGTGCTGAAGGCGCTTGATGAAAAGGTCGATGAGATGACGGGCTATC
This sequence comes from Geobacillus sp. Y412MC52, assembly GCF_000174795.2. NCBI lineage: Bacteria > Bacillati > Bacillota > Bacilli > Caryophanales > Anoxybacillaceae > Geobacillus > Geobacillus sp. Y412MC52. The sequence continues at coordinate 233,799 of NC_014915.1, forward strand.
AGGCTGAGGCGAAAATGACGTTCCGCACCGGGGAAAAGCCGCAAGTGTATCATGTCGAAGTGTGGCACAAGCAGCCGTCCTACTACCGCGTCAGCTTGAAAAACGCCGACAAAGGACAAAGCCAAATGATTTTGCGCAATGACGAAGGGGTGTTCGTCTTCACGCCGGCGCTCAACAAAACCTTCAAGTTTGTGAGCGATTGGCCGAAAAACAGCAGCCAAGCGTATTTGTACGAATCGCTCGTCAAAGACATTTTGAGCGATTCGAAGGCGAAGTTTAAGGCGACGGACGATTACTATGTGTTTGAGACGAAAACGAACTACCCGAACAGCGAAGTCGTTCCAACCCAAGAGATTACACTGCGCAAAAAAGATTTGGCGCCCGTCTCGGTCAAAGTGATGGATACGGACCGGAAAGCGCTGTTGACGGTCGAGTTTTCCAACGTCGAGTTTAACAAAAAGTTTGATGATGACGCGTTTGATACAAAGAAAAACATGACTGGCGCCCGTCTTGAGGTGCCAACGATGGCCGAAGGAAAAGAGCAAGTGATGGCCGTCATGTACCCGAGTCAGCTTCCGAAAGGGGTTCAAGCGCTTGAGGAAAAAGAAGTGAAAGGTGAAAACGGCACGCGCGTCATTATGACATTTGGCGGCAAAAAATCGTTTACGCTCGTGCAAGAAAAAGCGGATGTGCTTCCGGCGACAAGCATTCCAGTTCTTGTCAACGGCGACCCGGTTGATTTAGGATTCACCATTGGCGCCCTCACCGACCGAACGTTGACATGGTGGTACAATGGGGCGGAGTTTACGCTCGCCTCGGACGATTTGACGCCGGAAGAAATGGTGATGGTCGCCAGCTCCGTGCAAGAAAAAGCGGCAAAATGACAGTGCGGATTTGCAAACGGGCGGCTCTCCGCGTTGAAGCGGAGAAGCTGCTTTTTGTTTTTGTGCAGAAGCAGTGAAGGCAGGCCAGTGGACGAATCGTTGCGATCTCCAATGTTTTCCGCCGTTTTTCTCATTTTTCCGCCGCTCATCCTATTCCTTCTTCCCTAGGAACATGGTAAACTAAAAAAGGAATCCAATCGATTCAAGCGCTTTCAAACTGGCTATGACTAGAAAGGCAGCGAGAGAGGATGGACGAGTTTCACCGCGATACGTGGGTGGAAATTGATTTGGACGCCATTTACGACAACGTCGCGAATTTGCGCCGCTTTTTGCCGGGGGGTACGCAAATTATGGCCGTTGTCAAGGCGAACGCCTACGGGCACGGCGATGCCCAAGTGGCGGCAACGGCGCTCGAAGCGGGCGCTTCCCGCTTGGCCGTCGCCTTTTTGGACGAGGCGCTTGCCTTACGAAAAAAAGGCATCGATGCCCCGATTTTAGTGCTTGGGGCGTCTCGTCCCGAGGATGTGGCGTTGGCCGCCGAACACCGCATCGCCTTAACCGTGTTTCGCTCTGATTGGCTCGAGAAGGCGTCATCGCTGTATAACGGTTCGACCCCGATTCATTTCCATTTAAAGATGGACACGGGAATGGGACGGCTTGGGGTGAAAGACGAAGAGGAGACAAAGCGAATAGCGGCCTTGATCGATCGCCATCCGCCCTTTGTGCTTGAAGGGGTGTATACGCATTTTGCGACCGCTGATGAAGTGAATACGGATTACTTTTCTTATCAATACGCCCGCTTTTTGCATATGCTTGACTGGCTGCCGTCGCGGCCGCCGCTCGTTCATTGCGCCAACAGCGCGGCGGCCCTTCGTTTTTCCGATCGAGCGTTCAACATGGTTCGCTTTGGCATTTCGATGTACGGGCTCGCCCCATCGCCGGACATCAAGCCGCTCCTCCCGTACGAATTGAAAGAGGCGTTTTCGCTCCATAGCCGCCTTGTACACGTCAAAAAACTGCAACCAGGCGAAAAGGTGAGCTACGGTGCGACGTACACCGCGCAGACGGAAGAGTGGATCGGCACGATTCCAATCGGTTATGCGGACGGCTGGCTGCGAAGGTTGCAGCACTTTCATGTGCTTGTTGGCGGGCAGCGGGCGCCGATCGTCGGCCGTATCTGCATGGACCAATGCATGATCCGCCTGCCGGAGCCGCTGCCTGTCGGGACGAAGGTGACATTAATTGGCCGCCAAGGGGACGAAGTCATTTCCATCGATGATGTCGCCCGCCATTTGGGCACAATCAATTATGAAGTGCCGTGCACGATCAGCTACCGGGTGCCCCGTATTTTTTTCCGAAATAAGCGTATAATGGAAGTGAGAAACGCCGTTGGCCGCGGATGAAGCGATGCATAATCTGCTTCGGAAGACAAAGGATAGAAAATGGAGAAATGACTTTGCAGCGCCGTTGTTTAATGGTATCATGAAGTGGAAGCAATCAATGGCTGCAGTTCGTGGAGGTGTATATTTGTGTCGGAATCTGGCGCAACAACGGAAATCGTCGTTCGTTTGCCGCAGTCGCTGCTGACAGAACTGGACGTGCTCGTAAAGCAGGAAAACGGCAACCGCAATGAACTCATTTATCAAGCGACGAAAATGTACATTCGCGAGCGGAAGAAACGGCAAATTCGCGAGGCGATGAGACGAGGCTACATGGAAATGGCGAAAATCAATTTATCTATCGCTTCTGAAGCGTTTCATGCTGAATACGAGGCCGACCACACCGTTGAACGCTTAGTTAGCGGGGGGTAATGCTTTGATTGTCAAACGTGGCGACGTGTATTTTGCGGACCTTTCCCCGGTTGTTGGCTCGGAGCAGGGCGGCGTGCGCCCCGTGTTGGTGATCCAAAACGATATCGGCAATCGTTTTAGCCCGACGGTGATTGTCGCGGCGATTACGGCGCAAATCCAAAAAGCGAAGCTGCCGACGCATGTCGAGATTGACGCGAAACGCTACGGGTTTGAACGCGATTCGGTCATTTTGCTTGAGCAAATTCGCACGATCGACAAGCAACGGCTGACCGATAAAATCACTCATTTGGACGATGAAATGATGGATAAAGTCGATGAGGCGCTGCAAATTAGCTTAGGACTGATCGACTTTTGATAGAGCGAAAAACCTTTGCTTTTGGCATAACAGCGAACAGGAGAAACGGCGTTTTCGGTTGCCAACGGGCGGCCGAGCGGATGGGGAAAGCGGCGTTGACGTGCGGCATCGGTCTTGATTATCGAGTGTTCACGTTGGTGAGACGGGCAGATCGGTCTTCCCGGAACGATCTGTCCTTCCATTTTCATCTATGTATACTGTTTCACAAAGCAGCTGCGTACAGGTAGCGCTTTTTTATTTTCCATGTCATTAAGGAGGGAATCGCTTGGCTAACGAACAGCGGCTCATTGAAGTCATTGCCGCCGAGCAGCAGCTGGCAGCGAAGCAAGTCGAAAACGTCATTGCGCTCCATCGAGAAGGAAACACGATCCCGTTTATCGCCCGCTACCGGAAAGAAATGACTGGGGCGCTCGATGAAGTGCAAATTTGTGAAGTACTTGAGAGATGGGAGTATTTGCAGCATTTAGAGCAACGGAAAGAGGAAGTGATTCGCCTCATTGATGAGCAAGGGAAGTTGACGGAAGAGTTAAAGCGCGACATTCTTGAGGCCACGAAGTTGCAACAAGTCGAAGATTTATACCGCCCATATCGGCAAAAGCGGCGCACGAAAGCAACAATCGCAAAAGAGAGAGGGCTTGAACCCCTTGCCGAATGGCTCCTTTCGTGTCCACCGGCCCCAACTCCGGAACAACAGGCCGAAATGTTCGTCAACGAAGATAAAGGAGTCGCAACCGTTGAAGAGGCGCTTCAAGGTGCGAAAGATATCATCGCCGAAAAAGTGGCAGATGACGCTGCTCTTCGTCAATGGGTGCGCGACGAGACGCGGCGGAAAGGAACGATTGCTTCGGTTGCCAAAGCGCCGGAAAAGGACGAAAAGAGTGTGTATGAAATGTACTACGACTACGAGGAGCCCCTCGCTAAAATCGTTCCGCACCGCGTGTTGGCGTTAAACCGTGGTGAAAAGGAAGAGGTGCTGCGCGTCTCGATCAAGGCGCCTGTTGAGGACATCATTCGCTATTTGCGGCGAAAAACAGTCGCTGATGAATCGTCCCCGGCCGCTCCCATCGTGGCAGAAGCGATCGAGGACGGATACAAGCGGCTGATGGAGCCTGCCATTGAACGCGACATCCGCAACGAGTTGACGGAGAAAGCGGAGGAGCGGGCCATCCATATTTTCGCTGAAAACTTGCGCAAACTGCTTCTCCAGCCGCCGCTCAAAGGAAAAACGGTGCTCGGCATCGACCCAGCCTATCGGACTGGGTGCAAGCTCGCCGTTGTCGACGAAACGGGGAAACTGCTTCGCATTGATGTGATCTATCCGCATCCGCCGCAAGAGCGAAAAGAAGAGGCGCGCGCGAAACTTCTTCGCCTGCTTGATGACTATCACGTTGATATGATCGCGATTGGCAACGGAACAGCATCTCGGGAAACCGAACAGTTTGTCGCCGACACGCTGAAGCATGTGCAACGCGATATCTTTTATTTGATTGTCAATGAAGCAGGAGCGAGCGTCTACTCTGCTTCCGACCTTGCACGCGCTGAGTTTCCCGGCCTGCAAGTTGAAGAGCGGAGCGCCGTCTCGATCGCCCGCCGCGTCCAAGACCCGCTCGCCGAGCTTGTCAAAATCGATCCAAAATCGGTCGGCGTCGGCCAATACCAGCACGATGTGTCGCAAAAAAAGCTTGCCGAGTCGCTTCGTTTCGTCGTCGAGACGGTCGTCAATCAAGTCGGTGTCAACGTCAACACTGCCTCCGTCTCCCTGCTTCAGTACGTGTCCGGGCTCACGAAAACCGTTGCAGAAAACATCGTCAAGCGTCGCGAAGAGCAAGGGAAATTCCGCAACCGCGAAGAGTTGAAAACGATTCCTCGGCTCGGAGCGAAAACGTACGAGCAGTGCATCGGTTTTTTGCGCATCATTGATGGCGACGAACCGCTTGACCGCACGCCGATTCACCCCGAGCGGTACGCGGAAGTGAAGCAACTGTTGCGTAAGTTAGGATTTACGACCGCCGCCATTGGCAGTGATGAACTGCGCCAGGCGCTGCAAGCCGTCGAGGTCGAGACGGTGGCTGCCGAGCTCGGCATCGGAGAACTGACGTTGCGCGACATCATTGACGCGTTGTGCCGCCCAGAGCGCGACCCGCGCGACGAGCTGCCCAAGCCGCTATTACGCAAAGATGTGTTGAAGATGGAAGATTTGAAGCCAGGCATGGAGCTGGAAGGAACCGTGCGCAACGTCGTTGACTTCGGCGCCTTTGTCGACATTGGGGTCAAACAGGACGGGCTCGTGCACATTTCCAAACTAAGCAAACAATACGTGCGCCATCCGCTCGATGTCGTTTCGGTCGGCGACGTCGTCAAAGTATGGGTCGAGCATGTCGATGTGGCGAAGGGAAGAATATCGCTGTCGATGGTGCCGCCGAAAGAGTGAAATGGAGAAAGCACTGCCTTAGGAGCAGTGTTTTCTCCGATAAAAAAACCAGCATTGGTTCAACAGTTTAATTTGCTCACGGTTTTTCTCATAGTAGGCTCGTCTCATCTGATTTTTCAGCCATGTAGGCAAAATCAGTCACCTCCCTGACAGTGGAAAGGTAATATATGTGTATGTAATGGTGAATTGTCCTGTGCCAAAAGATGAAGGAGAGACCCGCCATGGACCAAAAGCAGCTGCAAGCCCTTGTCGAACAAATTTCCATTCGCGTGTTCGGCAAGCCGTTCCGCCATACCGCTTTCTTCAACCCTCGTTTGCGCACCACCGGCGGGCGCTACATGTTGCAAACGCACAACATTGAGCTCAATAAAAAACATTACGAGCAGTTCGGCGAGGAAGAATTGATCGCCATCATCAAACACGAGCTTTGCCATTACCACTTGCACCTTGAGGGAAAAGGCTACCGCCACCGCGACCGCGACTTCCGCGAACTGCTGCAAAAAGTGGGGGCGCCTCGCTATTGTCGTCCGCTTGCTCGAAATACAAAAGCGCCGAAAACGATCTACACATACATTTGCACGTCATGCGGCCTCACCTACCGCCGCAAAAGACGGATCAACATAGACCGTTATGTTTGCGGCCGCTGCCGAAGCAAGCTCAAACGATCCTAGACTCCCATGACAGAAAAATTTGGTTGCCATCGGAAGGATGAAAATATCTCTATGTCGAATATTACGGTTTTACACATTTTGAAGCTCAGGTATTTTCAGAGTAGATGCAATTTGAAACTTTAACATTTGCAGCTTTTACATAGCCCCGGCATTTGATCGACTGTCGGGCGACTGAACAACGCCGCTTTCAGACCCATGCATGGGTCTGTGAAGCGGGTGGTTGTTCGGTCTTCCGTCACGCCTTGGTGTTCGTCAGTCGAGAAAATAGACAAGCTACCTTTTCGTCAAGAATTGTTAAACTATAATGTCCAGTCAACGCCAATAATCAAACAAAACATTTTGCGAAAAAAGGTTGACAATCAGGATGATCGTGTGCTAAATTATAAAAGCCGTCGCTAAACGGCGGAAAACAGCAGAGGAAGTTGCGGGAAAACGTATTGACAAACGACAAGTTGCTCAATATAATAAACAATGTCGATTGTCAAACATCATTCCGCAATAGCTCAGCGACGAGCCTCACATCTTCGAATTGGCTGCGAGTTGCCTCGACGCATCTCGCTTCCTTGAATTAGCTGGCAGAGGAAGAGGCAACGAGCACATCGTAAAGATATGCATGACATATAATTTTCTCATCATTCCGCAATAGCTCAGCGGTAGAGCAACCGGCTGTTAACCGGTAGGTCGTAGGTTCGAATCCTACTTGCGGAGCCATTTCTTTGGAGAAGTACCCAAGTGGCTGAAGGGGACGGTTTGCTAAACCGTTAGGTCGTGGCTTTACGGCGCGCGGGTTCAAATCCCGCCTTCTCCGCCACTCCAATACGTATATGCGTGGCCCGTTGGTCAAGTGGTTAAGACACCGCCCTTTCACGGCGGTAACACGGGTTCGAATCCCGTACGGGTCACTGAATAGCGCGGGGTGATCCCCGCGATTTGTGGTCCCGTAGTGTAGTGGTTAACATGCCTGCCTGTCACGCAGGAGATCGCGGGTTCGAGTCCCGTCGGGACCGCCATTGCACTAAATCGCTGGGCCATAGCCAAGCGGTAAGGCAACGGACTTTGACTCCGTGATGCGCTGGTTCGAATCCAGCTGGCCCAGCCATTTTTATGTGTTAAATACATGAGCCATTAGCTCAGTAACGAGCGCTACATCTTCGGGTTCGCTTCGAGTTGCCCCGACGCATCTAGCTTCCTTGAACAGACTGGCAGAGGAAGGGGCAGGTAGAGCTAGATAATTACTTGGGATGTTTTCCAAACTATGAGCCATTAGCTCAGTAACGAGCGCTACATCTTCGAGTTCGCTTCGAGTTGCCCCGACGCATCCAGCTTCCTTGAACAGACTGGCAGAGGAAGGGGCAGGTAGAGCAACGAGCTTTGCATCACCGAGTTTGCTTCGAGTTGTCCCGACGCATCCTGCATCTTCGAATATGCTAGCAGAGGAAGGGACATCGTTCACTGTGAGTGTATACCCAACCATGAGCCATTAGCTCAGTAGGTAGAGCATCTGACTTTTAATCAGAGGGTCGGAGGTTCGAGTCCTCCATGGCTCACCATATTAGCGGGTGTGGCGGAATTGGCAGACGCACCAGACTTAGGATCTGGCGCCTCACGGCGTGGGGGTTCAAGTCCCTCCACCCGCACTGATTAGTCGATATGCGGTCGTGGCGGAATGGCAGACGCGCTAGGTTGAGGGCCTAGTGGGGGCGACCCCGTGGAGGTTCAAGTCCTCTCGACCGCATTTTTTAGATAAACTATTGACAGCAACACAGTGAGTTGCTAAAATGTAATCCGTCTCTTTGGTGCAATAATCTATTGCGCTCGTAGCTCAATTGGATAGAGCATCTGACTACGGATCAGAAGGTTAGGGGTTCGAATCCTCTCGAGCGCGCCATCATCGGGAAGTAGCTCAGCTTGGTAGAGCACATGGTTTGGGACCATGGGGTCGCAGGTTCAAATCCTGTCTTCCCGATTTTGTTAAACTAAATATTATGCGGGTGTAGTTTAGTGGTAAAACCTCAGCCACGAGCCTTCACTTCGCCGAATACGCTTCGAGTTGCCCCGACGCATCCAGCTTCTTTGAATCAGCTGGCAGAGGAAGGGGCATGAAAGATTGTGATGGGTGTTTCATCAAAAATTATGCGGGTGTAGTTTAGTGGTAAAACCTCAGCCTTCCAAGCTGATGTCGTGGGTTCGATTCCCATCACCCGCTCCATGAAGAGTCCATAGGATTATTTCGTTCCTTGAAAACTGAACGAAACGAAGCGCGACGAAAAGCGGAGGTCCGCGGGTCGCCGCGACGGGCAAATGTTCTTCACCCGTAGGGGTGCTTGCACCCCGAGGGGGAAGGTTATTTGACCCCGAGCGGCGGCGGACCGAAGCTAGACAATTCGAAAAGCGGAGGCCGCTTGCCTATCGGCGAAACGCGCTGAGTGGCCCGCGAGGAGGCTGTCGCCGCCGCAGTGGGACACGAAGCGTCGCAAGCCGATAGCGGCCGAAGCTAGACAATGCGGAAAGCGGAGGCCGTTTAGCGCCTTTGGTGCTGCGGCCGAAGCAAAAAGCCAATCAACTTTCTTTTGGAGAGTTTGATCCTGGCTCAGGACGAACGCTGGCGGCGTGCCTAATACATGCAAGTCGAGCGGACCGGATCGGAGCTTGCTCTGGTTTGGTCAGCGGCCGACGGGTGAGTAACACGTGGGCAACCTGCCCGCAAGACCGGGATAACTCCGGGAAACCGGAGCTAATACCGGATAACACCGAAGACCGCATGGTCTTTGGTTGAAAGGCGGCCTTTGGCTGTCACTTGCGGATGGGCCCGCGGCGCATTAGCTAGTTGGTGAGGTAACGGCTCACCAAGGCGACGATGCGTAGCCGGCCTGAGAGGGTGACCGGCCACACTGGGACTGAGACACGGCCCAGACTCCTACGGGAGGCAGCAGTAGGGAATCTTCCGCAATGGGCGAAAGCCTGACGGAGCGACGCCGCGTGAGCGAAGAAGGCCTTCGGGTCGTAAAGCTCTGTTGTGAGGGACGAAGGGGCGCCGTTCGAAGAGGGCGGCGCGGTGACGGTACCTCACGAGGAAGCCCCGGCTAACTACGTGCCAGCAGCCGCGGTAATACGTAGGGGGCGAGCGTTGTCCGGAATTATTGGGCGTAAAGCGCGCGCAGGCGGTCCCTTAAGTCTGATGTGAAAGCCCACGGCTCAACCGTGGAGGGTCATTGGAAACTGGGGGACTTGAGTGCAGGAGAGGAGAGCGGAATTCCACGTGTAGCGGTGAAATGCGTAGAGATGTGGAGGAACACCAGTGGCGAAGGCGGCTCTCTGGCCTGCAACTGACGCTGAGGCGCGAAAGCGTGGGGAGCAAACAGGATTAGATACCCTGGTAGTCCACGCCGTAAACGATGAGTGCTAAGTGTTAGAGGGGTCACACCCTTTAGTGCTGCAGCTAACGCGATAAGCACTCCGCCTGGGGAGTACGGCCGCAAGGCTGAAACTCAAAGGAATTGACGGGGGCCCGCACAAGCGGTGGAGCATGTGGTTTAATTCGAAGCAACGCGAAGAACCTTACCAGGTCTTGACATCCCCTGACAACCCAAGAGATTGGGCGTTCCCCCTTCGGGGGGACAGGGTGACAGGTGGTGCATGGTTGTCGTCAGCTCGTGTCGTGAGATGTTGGGTTAAGTCCCGCAACGAGCGCAACCCTCGCCTCTAGTTGCCAGCATTCAGTTAGGCACTCTAGAGGGACTGCCGGCGACAAGTCGGAGGAAGGTGGGGATGACGTCAAATCATCATGCCCCTTATGACCTGGGCTACACACGTGCTACAATGGGCGGTACAAAGGGCTGCGAACCCGCGAGGGGGAGCGAATCCCAAAAAGCCGCTCTCAGTTCGGATTGCAGGCTGCAACTCGCCTGCATGAAGCCGGAATCGCTAGTAATCGCGGATCAGCATGCCGCGGTGAATACGTTCCCGGGCCTTGTACACACCGCCCGTCACACCACGAGAGCTTGCAACACCCGAAGTCGGTGAGGCAACCCGCAAGGGAGCCAGCCGCCGAAGGTGGGGCAAGTGATTGGGGTGAAGTCGTAACAAGGTAGCCGTACCGGAAGGTGCGGCTGGATCACCTCCTTTCTAAGGACGAAAAGCGGAGGCCGCCCGCTTATCGGCGAGGTGCGCTGGAGGGCCTGCGAGGAGGCTGTCGCCGCCGCAGCAGGACCGAAGCGTCGCGAGCCGATGGCGGCCGGAGCTAGACAATCCGAAAAGCGGAGGCCGTAATGGCGGCCAACTGTCGATACACAGCGCTTTCGTTTCGTTCGGTTTTGAGGGAATGAGAAATTCCTTCACTTGTTTTGCGCCTGCGTCTTCCAGCAGATTCAAGGAAGATGGATTCCTCGGCGCAAAGCTGCAAGGAAGCAGACTCAAGGCAGTCGCTTCGTTCAGTTTTGAAGGAATGAAAAGTTCCTTCAAAAGCGCCTGTGCCTGCGTCTGCTAGCAGGTTCAGGGAAGCAAGATTCCTCGGCACAAAGCCGCAAGGAAGTTTGTTCAAAGAAGTCGCTTTGCGTCTACAAGCGGATTCGGAGAAGCCGAATTCCTCGACGCAAACCAGCGAAGAAGCGAATTCAAAGGAGCTACTTCGTTCCTTGAAAACTAGATAACCGAGTAACATAAGGAAGAAGCCGAGAGCGCAATAGGTTAAGCTGGAAAGGGCGCACGGTGGATGCCTTGGCACTAGGAGCCGATGAAGGACGGGGCAAACGCCGAAACGCTTCGGGGAGCTGTAAGCAAGCGTTGATCCGGAGATGTCCGAATGGGGGAACCCACTGTCCGTAATGGGGCAGTATCCATGCCTGAATCCATAGGGCATGGAGGGCACACCCGGGGAACTGAAACATCTTAGTACCCGGAGGAGAAGAAAGCAACCGCGATTCCCTGAGTAGCGGCGAGCGAAACGGGAACAGCCCAAACCAAGAGGCATGTCCTCTTGGGGTTGTAGGACCGCTCACGATGGGAGTGAGAAAGGGACGGGGTAGACGAACCGGTCTGGAACGGCCGGCCAGAGAAGGTGAGAGCCCTGTAGTCGAAACTTCGTTCCCTCCCGAGCGGATCCTGAGTACGGCGGGACACGAGGAATCCCGTCGGAAGCAGGGAGGACCATCTCCCAAGGCTAAATACTCCCTAGTGACCGATAGTGCACCAGTACCGTGAGGGAAAGGTGAAAAGCACCCCGGGAGGGGAGTGAAAGAGAACCTGAAACCGTGTGCCTACAAGTAGTCAGAGCCCGTTGATGGGTGATGGCGTGCCTTTTGTAGAATGAACCGGCGAGTGACGATGGCGTGCGAGGTTAAGCCGAAGAGGCGGAGCCGCAGCGAAAGCGAGTCTGAACAGGGCGTCAAGTACGTCGTCGTCGACCCGAAACCAGGTGATCTACCCATGTCCAGGGTGAAGGCCGGGTAACACCGGCTGGAGGCCCGAACCCACGCACGTTGAAAAGTGCGGGGATGAGGTGTGGGTAGGGGTGAAATGCCAATCGAACTTGGAGATAGCTGGTTCTCCCCGAAATAGCTTTAGGGCTAGCCTCGGGTTTAGGAGTCTTGGAGGTAGAGCACTGATTGGGCTAGGGGCCCAAAACGGGTTACCGAACCCAGTCAAACTCCGAATGCCAATGACTTATGCCCGGGAGTCAGACCGCGAGTGATAAGATCCGTGGTCGAGAGGGGAACAGCCCAGACCGCCAGCTAAGGCCCCGAAGTGCACGTTCAGTGGAAAAGGATGTGGAGTTGCCGAGACAACCAGGATGTTGGCTTAGAAGCAGCCACCATTTAAAGAGTGCGTAATAGCTCACTGGTCGAGTGACTCTGCGCCGAAAATGTACCGGGGCTAAACGTGCCGCCGAAGCTGCGGGATGACCGTTGGTCATCGGTAGGGGAGCGTTCTAAGGGCAGAGAAGCCAGACCGGAAGGACTGGTGGAGCGCTTAGAAGTGAGAATGCCGGTATGAGTAGCGAAAACAGAGGTGAGAATCCTCTGCGCCGAAAGCCTAAGGGTTCCTGAGGAAGGTTCGTCCGCTCAGGGTTAGTCGGGACCTAAGCCGAGGCCGAAAGGCGTAGGTGATGGACAACAGGTTGAGATTCCTGTACCACCTTCTTCCCGTTTGAGCGATGGGGGGACGCAGGAGGATAGGGCGAGCAGGCGGCTGGAAGAGCCTGTCCAAGCCGTGAGGCTGATCCGCAGGCAAATCCGCGGATCATAAGGCTAAGCGGTGACGGCGACGGATGGATCCGGAAGTCCCCGATTTCACACTGCCAAGAAAAGCCTCTAGCGAGGGAAGAGGTGCCCGTACCGCAAACCGACACAGGTAGGCGAGGAGAGAATCCTAAGGCGCGCGGGAGAACTCTCGTTAAGGAACTCGGCAAAATGACCCCGTAACTTCGGGAGAAGGGGTGCTCTTTGGGGTGAAGAGCCCTGAAGAGCCGCAGTGAAAAGGCCCAAGCGACTGTTTATCAAAAACACAGGTCTCTGCGAAGCCGAAAGGCGACGTATAGGGGCTGACACCTGCCCGGTGCTGGAAGGTTAAGGGGAGCGCTTAGCGGAAGCGAAGGTGCGAACCGAAGCCCCAGTAAACGGCGGCCGTAACTATAACGGTCCTAAGGTAGCGAAATTCCTTGTCGGGTAAGTTCCGACCCGCACGAAAGGTGTAACGACTTGGGCGCTGTCTCAACGAGAGACCCGGTGAAATTATACTACCTGTGAAGATGCAGGTTACCCGCGACAGGACGGAAAGACCCCGTGGAGCTTTACTGCAGCCTGATATGGAATTTTGGTATCGCTTGTACAGGATAGGTGGGAGCCTGGGAAGCCGGAGCGCCAGCTTCGGTGGAGGCGACGGTGGGATACCACCCTGGCGGTATTGAAATTCTAACCCGCACCCCTTAACGGGGTGGGAGACAGTGTCAGGTGGGCAGTTTGACTGGGGCGGTCGCCTCCCAAAAGGTAACGGAGGCGCCCAAAGGTTCCCTCAGAATGGTTGGAAATCATTCGGAGAGTGCAAAGGCACAAGGGAGCTTGACTGCGAGACGGACAGGTCGAGCAGGGACGAAAGTCGGGCTTAGTGATCCGGTGGTTCCGCATGGAAGGGCCATCGCTCAACGGATAAAAGCTACCCCGGGGATAACAGGCTGATCTCCCCCAAGAGTCCACATCGACGGGGAGGTTTGGCACCTCGATGTCGGCTCATCGCATCCTGGGGCTGTAGTCGGTCCCAAGGGTTGGGCTGTTCGCCCATTAAAGCGGTACGCGAGCTGGGTTCAGAACGTCGTGAGACAGTTCGGTCCCTATCCGTCGCGGGCGGAGGAAATTTGAGAGGAGCTGTCCTTAGTACGAGAGGACCGGGATGGACGCACCGCTGGTGTACCAGTTGTCCCGCCAGGGGCACCGCTGGGTAGCTATGTGCGGACGGGATAAGCGCTGAAAGCATCTAAGCGTGAAGCCCCCCTCAAGATGAGATTTCCCACCGCGTGAAGCGGGTAAGATCCCTCGAAGATGACGAGGTCGATAGGTCCGAGGTGGAAGCGTGGCGACACGTGGAGCTGACGGATACTAATCGATCGAGGGCTTAACCAAGAAAAGCGCAGGCGAGCGGGTCGCCGCGACGGGCAAATGTTCTTCGCCTGCAGGGATGTTCACATCCCGAAGGCGAAGGTTATTTGACCCCGAGCGGCGGCGAGCCGGAGCTGGACAATGCGAAAAGCGCAGGCGAGCGGCTTCTTCCGACGGTTATCTAGTTTTGAAGGAATGAACATCCTGTTGACAAATCCAACAGGATGGATATAATAATTACTGTCCAAGATGATAACTATTGCCTAGTGGCTATGGCGGAGGGGAAACACCCGTTCCCATCCCGAACACGGAAGTTAAGCCCTCCAGCGCCGATGGTAGTTGGGGCCAGCGCCCCTGCAAGAGTAGGTCGTTGCTAGGCAGCTTCATTCACCAGGGAGTTTCGACACGCCTCATTCCCTTTTTCTTTTTAGGGGCGATTGCGCAACAGGGCGATCTGTCAGCGAGCCAAAAGGCTGCGCGGGATCGTCCTTTTTGTTTTTCCTTTTCTCCTATGCCTATTTTTCGTTTTGGAAGTGGCGGCAAGATGTTCGGATATGATACAATTTCAAAAGCAAGAGTGAAGATGATAAAAGGGGATAAGGTAGAACAAAATGAAAAAAATTGAAATTTTGGTGCATTCTCCGGAAGAAACGAAGTCGGTGGCCCGCCGGCTGGCGGAACATCTTGAGCCGGGAATGGTCATCGCATTAGAAGGTGATCTCGGGGCGGGAAAGACGACGTTTACGAAAGGTCTTGCTGAAGGGCTGGGCATTACGCAAACGGTCAATAGCCCGACGTTTACGATTATTAAGCAATATGATGGTCGGCTTCCGCTTTATCATATGGATGTATACCGACTTGAAGATGAATGGGAAGATCTTGGATTTGACGAATATTTTGCTGGCGATGGTGTTACGGTTGTTGAATGGGCGCATTTGATCGCCGGCCAGTTGCCTGAGGAACGGCTGACCGTTTTCTTGTTTCATCGAGGTGGCGATGAGCGGTTGCTTCGCTTTGAGCCGTCGGGGGAGCGTTATGAACAGTTGTGCAAGGAGATTTTTCCGTCATGAAAGTATTGGGAATTGATACATCGAATATGCCGCTTGGCATTGCGTTGGTAGATGGTGATGTCGTGAAAGGGGAATTCATCACTAATGTGAAAAAAGACCATTCATCCCGGGCGATGCCAGCCATTGAGTTGTTGCTTCGACGATGTGACGTTGCTCCAAAAGATCTCGATTTAATCGTTGTAGCGAAAGGGCCGGGGTCGTATACCGGGGTGCGGATCGGCGTGACGATTGCGAAAACGCTTGCCTGGTCGCTCGGTATTCCGATCGCCGGAGTGTCGAGCCTTGAGGTGCTCGCCGCCAATGGCCGTTATTTTCCTGGAGTGATCGTTCCGCTGTTTGACGCACGGCGCGGACAAATTTACACCGGGCTTTATCGCTACGAAGGAGGTGCGCTCCGCTGTCTTGAGGAGGACCGGATTGTGGCGGCGGATGAGTGGGCGCGTCGGTTGAGCGAGCGGGAAGAGGATGTATTGTTCATTGGTGCGGATGCACCGCTATATCGTGATTTGTTTCGAAGTCATTTAGGCGAACGGGTTCACGTGGCCCCGCCGTCTTTGGCGTTGCCGCGTCCGAGCGAGTTGGTGATGCTAGGCAAACAAAAAGAGCGCGAGAACGCCCATGTGTTTGTGCCGAACTACCTCCGCCTTGCCGAGGCGGAGGCGAAATGGCTCGCGAAACAAAAAGGGGAACAGAACGATGGGGATCAATGTTCAATTTCGGCCAATGACCATTCATGACATTGATGAAGTCGTGCAAGTCGAGCGGGCATCGTTTACTTCGCCTTGGAGCCGTGAATCGTTTTACAACGAGCTCATGTACAACCGCTACGCCAAATATATCGTCATGGTGTACAACGGGCGGATCATCGGGTATGGTGGGATGTGGCTTGTCATCGATGAGGCGCATGTGACGAATGTAGCCGTGTTGCCGCAGTTTCGTGGGCAAAAGCTTGGTGAAGCGCTCATGCGACGCTTGATGGACATGGCCAGGCAGCATGGGGCGGCGACGATGACGCTTGAGGTGCGCGTGTCCAATCATGTTGCCCAGTCGCTGTACCGAAAGCTGGGGTTTCGCAACGGAGGCATTCGCAAACGGTATTATCCGGATAACTTTGAAGACGCGTTAGTCATGTGGGTGAAGCTGAGATGAATGAGGACGTATATGTATTAGGCATTGAAACGAGCTGCGATGAAACGGCGGCAGCAGTCGTGAAAAACGGAAGAGAGGTTTTATCGAATGTAGTGGCGTCGCAAATGGAAAGCCATCGGCGGTTTGGCGGCGTCGTGCCGGAAATTGCTTCCCGCCATCATGTGGAGCAAATTACGCTCGTTATTGAGGAAGCGATGCAGCAGGCCGGCGTATCGTTTGCGGGCCTTGATGCGGTGGCGGTGACGGCCGGACCGGGGCTTGTCGGAGCGCTTCTTGTCGGGGTCAACGCGGCGAAAGCGTTAGCGTTCGCCCATGGATTGCCGCTTATTGGAGTGCATCATATCGCCGGTCATATTTACGCCAATCAATTAGTGGCCGAAATGAAGTTCCCGCTGTTGGCGCTCGTCGTTTCCGGTGGTCATACGGAACTAGTGTTCATGAAGGAGCATGGGAATTTTGCGGTGATCGGTGAAACGCGCGATGACGCTGCCGGTGAGGCGTATGACAAGGTGGCGCGGGCTTTAGGCCTTCCGTACCCAGGAGGACCGCACATCGACCGGCTGGCTCATGAGGGAGAGCCAGTGATTGATTTGCCGCGAGCGTGGCTTGAGGAAGGTTCGTATGATTTCAGCTTCAGCGGCTTAAAATCGGCGGTTCTCAATGCGCTCCACAACGCGAAGCAGCGCGGCGAGGAGATCGATCCGAGACAGATGGCCGCGAGCTTTCAGGCCAGCGTCGTCGATGTGCTGGTGACGAAAACGGTGCAGGCCGCCAAAGAATACCGCGTACGGCAAGTGCTGCTCGCCGGGGGGGTGGCGGCCAACCGCGGGCTGCGGGCTGCACTGCAGGATAAAATGAAAGAGCTCCCCGATGTGGAGCTTGTCATCCCGCCGTTATCGCTATGCACCGATAATGCTGCGATGATTGCCGTTGCGGGAACAGTGTTATATCAACAAGGAAAGCGGGCTGATTTGGCGCTCAACGCCAATCCAAGCTTGCCGCTTGTCTAGGCAGTTGGCTGAAACGCGAAAGACAACGCGAAAGACACCAAAGGGCGATCCGTTTGCGGCAGGCAAACGGATCGTCCTTTTTGTTTTCATTTGAAAAAAGTTTGTGTATATTTTTATCCACAAATCTGTGGACAATGTGGAAAAAGCGGTAAAACACTATCAACATAAGAAAAACAATACACAGCGATTTTTGTGCAAAAGGAAGATGTTTTTTGTGGATAATGTGGAAAAGTTGGTGAATAACTTATATTCCATGGTGGAAATTGTGGATTCTTTTGTGGATAATGTGACTAACTAAAGAACAACCCGCCGAAACTAGAGGCGGGTTGTCGGTTATAGTGAAGTATAAAGCTGTTCCCATTCGGCCAATAACATTTCGACTCGCTGCTTCCGCTCGTCGTTTTCTTGCGTCAATCGTTGCATCGTCTCATAGTCGCCGTAAACGGATGGATCACAAAGTTGCTGCTCGATCTCAGCGATTTGTGCTTCAAGCGCTGCAATCTCGGCTTCGATTTCATCCAAGCGGCGTTGGCGCTGGCGCCGTCGTTTTTTTTCCTCTTTTTCTTGCTCGTACGTCGTTTTGGCAGAATCACTTGCCGTTTCTGTCGGGCGGACGTTCAGGAGCGCCAGTTCACGCATTTCTTCTTTTTTGGCGATGTAGTAATCATAGTCGCCTAAGTATTCCGTTAGGCCTCCGCTGGAAAGTTCAAACACCTTTGTTGCGATTCGGTTGATGAAATAGCGGTCGTGGGAAACGAACAAAATCGTTCCCGGGTAGTCGATGAGCGCTTGCTCGAGCACTTCTTTGCTGTCGAGGTCTAGATGGTTTGTCGGTTCGTCCAAAAGAAGGACATTTGCTTTTTGCAGCATCAGCTTGGCGAGCGAAAGGCGTGCTTTCTCCCCGCCGCTTAAAGCGGAGACCGGTTTTAAAACGTCATCGCCGGAAAACAGGAAGTTGCCGAGCACGGTGCGAATTTCTTTTTCCGTCTTTTCGGGGTAGGCGTCCCACAGCTCGTCAAGCACCCGTTTGTTCGATGACAAATCAGCTTGGTCTTGATCGTAATAGCCGATTTGGACGTTTGCGCCGTAGCGGAGCTCTCCTGTTTGGATAGGGAGTTTTCGGGCGATCGCCTTCAGCAATGTCGACTTGCCGATGCCGTTCGGCCCGACTAGGGCGACGCTTTCGCCGCGCGTGATGCGGAAGCTGATTTGGCGGATGATGGGTGCACCGTCGCCATAGCCAACGGCTATGTCTTCAGCGGTGAGCACTTCATAGCCGCTCGGTCGATCGATCGAGAACGAAAAGGAGGCTGATTTTTCATCGCCGACAGGCCGTTCGAGCCGTTCTATTTTTTCCAGTTGCTTTCGCCGGCTTTGCGCCCGTTTGGCCGTCGAGGCACGGGCGATGTTGCGCTGGATGAAGTCTTGGAGTCGGGCGATTTCTTCTTGCTGTTTCTCGTACCGTCTTAACTCTTGTTCGTATTGCTCGGCCCGCAACTCCAAATAGCGGCTGTAGTTGCCGGCATAGTGTTTGAGCGTGGCATTCGACAGTTCGTATACGTCGGTGACGATTTTGTCTAAAAAGTAGCGGTCGTGGGAAACAACCAGGACGGCACCGGGATAGGCTTGCAAGTACTGCTCCAGCCAGGCGAGCGTCTCAAGATCCAAATGGTTCGTCGGCTCGTCCAAAATCAATAAATCCGGCTTGGACAACAGCAATTTCCCAAGGGCAAGCCGCGTCCGCTGTCCGCCGCTTAACGACGAGACCGGCGTTGTTTTATAATCATATGAGGAAAACTGCAGCCCGTGCAAAACGGAGCGGATGTCGGCTTCGTATTGGTAGCCGCCTTGTTCTTTGTATTGTTCTTGCAGCTCGTCATACGTTTTCAGCGTTTTTTCATAGCGAGCTGGATCGGCGAGTACGTCTGGGTCGCCGAGTTGCATGCTGAGTTCGGCGAGCTGTTTTTCGAGTCCTAGAAGCGGGGTGAATACCTCAAGCATTTCGTCCCAAATGGAACGCGGCGAGTCGAGCCCGCTGTTTTGCGCCAAATAGCCGATTTTGATATGGTTTGGTTTGATGATTTTGCCGCTGTCGAAAGAGAGTTCACCGGCGATGATTTTCAACAATGTCGATTTTCCCGCTCCGTTGCGGCCGACAAGGGCAATTCGGTCGCGGGACTGTATTTCTAGTTTTATATTCGATAAAATAAGGTCAGCGCCGAAATATTTCGTGAGCCCGTGCACTTGCAAAATGATCATGTCCGTCACCTCGCGAATAGTTTAACGTAAGTCGCGAAAACGGTCAAAGACGAATGATGAAAAATCGTGTATAGTGTATAAATGGAGGAGATTGTATTGTCATCGTTCACTCATTTCAATGAACAAGGGCGCGCGAAAATGGTTGATATTACGCACAAAGAAGATACTGTGCGAGTGGCTGTGGCGCAAACGAGCGTGACTGTCAGCCGGGAAATTTACGAAAAAATGACGAGCAATGCGATCGAGAAAGGGGATGTGCTCGCCGTCGCTCAAGTGGCGGGGGTGATGGCGGCGAAGAAGACAGCTGACCTTATTCCAATGTGTCACCCGCTTATGTTAAAGGGTGTGGACATTGCTTTTGCTTGGGAAAACGATGGAGAAGCGCATAAGCTCGTCATCACGGCAACGGTGAAAACGAAAGGGAGCACAGGAGTGGAAATGGAAGCGCTGACGGCCGCTTCGGTCTGTGCGTTGACAGTGTACGATATGTGCAAGGCGCTTGATAAAGGAATGGTCATCGGTCCGACGTATTTGGTCGAAAAAACGGGCGGGAAGTCTGGCCATTACCGACGGAAAACCGATTAGCTAGGGGATGAGATCATGAGCAACGAACAACCGAAAATTCCGCAGGCAACCGCCAAACGGCTGCCGCTTTACTATCGGTTTTTGAAAAACTTGCACGCTTCCGGCAAGCAACGCGTCTCCTCTGCCGAGTTAAGCGAGGCGGTGAAAGTCGATCCGGCGACGATCCGCCGTGATTTCTCCTATTTTGGCGCGCTTGGCAAAAAGGGATACGGGTATAATGTCAATTATTTGTTGTCGTTTTTCCGCCGGACGCTTGAAGAGGATGAGGTGACCGAAGTCGCCTTGTTTGGCGTCGGCAATTTAGGCACCGCCTTTTTAAACTATAATTTTTCGAAAAACAACAATACGAAAATCGTGATGGCGTTTGATGTCGATGAGCGGAAAGTAGGGACGACAGTCGGCGGGGTGCCGGTTTATCATCTCGATGAGTTGGAGGAGCGGCTTCACGAAAACATCCCGGTCGCCATTTTAACCGTGCCGGCCGCCGCGGCTCAAGCGCTGACCGACCGCCTTGTCGCGCAAGGAATTAAAGGCATTTTAAACTTTACTCCGGCGCGGTTGAACGTGCCGAACCATATTCGCGTCCATCATATCGATTTAGCCATTGAGCTGCAGTCGCTCGTCTATTTTTTGAAAAACTATCCATCGCCATCGTAAAAAGGAGAGAACAACACATGAAATATTTGTTGCTCGTTGCTGTGATTTTGTTGCTGTTTGGCACGAAAAAGCTGCCGGAATTAGGGCGGTCGTTCGGCCAGTCGCTTCGCGAGTTTAAAGACGCCACAAAAGGGCTCGCTGATGACGAAGAAACGAAAACCGACCGATGACAAGGCAGGATGGGGAAACAATGAATGACAAAGAAATGTCAGTGTATGAGCATCTGGGTGAACTGCGAAAACGGCTCATCATCGTGCTCATCTTTTTTGCTGCGGCGCTTGTCGTTAGTTTCTTTTTTGTCGATGATGTCATTTTGTATTTGCAGCGAACGGCCGAGGCGAAGCATTTGACCATGAACGCCTTCCGCCTCACCGATCCGATTAAAGTGTATTTTCAGTTTGCCTTTGTCATCGCGGCTGTACTGTCGGCTCCGGTGCTGTTGTATCAAATTTGGGCGTTTGTCAGCCCCGGTCTGTATGAAAAAGAGCGGAAAGTGACGTTAAGCTATATCCCGGCGTCGATCGTTCTTTTTTTAGCAGGCGTCAGCTTCGCTTATTTCGTCTTGTTTCCGTTTGTCGTTCGATTTATGAGCCAGCTGGCTGACCAACTAGGGGTTCAACAAATGATCGGCATTAATGAATATTTTCAGTTTTTGCTTCAGCTCGTGCTGCCGTTTGGCATCGTGTTTCAGCTGCCGATCGTCGTGTTGTTTTTCACCCGCTTAGGGCTTATTACGCCGCAGCTTCTTGTTCGCATCCGCAAGTATGCGTATTTGGCGCTGCTTATTTTAGCGGCGGTCATTACGCCGCCGGATGTGCTGTCGCAAGTGATCGTCATGATTCCGCTCACCATTTTGTATGAAGGAAGCATTTGGGTGGCGCGCATCGGCTATCGGAAAGCGCAGCGAGCAGCCGAGGAGGAAGGCAATGAGTGAGGCGGGACGAAAAACATGGAGAGGAAAGCGAGCAAGGCCGGGCCAAACGAAGGGGCTGTCTCAAAAGCCGCAAAACAGGGCTTTGAGGCCGGCCTCTTGTTTTTTTGTTTCCATTTTCACGATATGATCGCCGTCATGAGATTGATGTTCTGGTCCCTTCCCGTGCGAATCACGGGAAGGGGGTCAGCGTTTTGAGGCAAAAAGAAGGCGAAGGGCGGTGCCGAAATCAAAGGCAGCGAGCGCCGCTAAAGCGATGGTGGAGACGTTCCAAACCGTTTCATGAGCACTTTCGATGGCCAAATACGTAAACATTGAGCCTAAGACGAAATACAGAAGCGAAAACAGCCGAGGGTTTCGCATCATAGCCAAACCCTCCAAACGGCGAGCGGCAGCTCGGACTGGCGCATCATTTTCTCAATCTCGTCGGCCAACAGCGTCTGCATGGCGACGACGAACGTATTCATGGCGACATGGGCGAAAATCGGCACGAAAATGCGTCCGGTTTTCGCGTATAAAAACGCGAATACCATCCCCATGGATGTGTACAGAAGCAAATGTTCCGGCTCCATATGGACAAGGGCAAACAAGAGCGAACTGACAAGCGCAGCAAGCCAAAAGTTGTATTTTTCATAAAGTGAGCCGAAAATGATTTTGCGGAAGATGATCTCTTCCAAAATCGGGCCGATGACGGAGGTGACGACGACCAACAGCGGCGTCAGGCGGATGATATCGATGATTTGCCTTGTATTTTCCGACCCTGGTTTGATGCCGAGCAGCCGCCATTCGATGTTGGCGGCGATGCTTTGCGCCGTGAGCGCCAAAAAGACGCCCAAGACCGCCCACATCCACGAGGAACCAAGCGGCAGCCGCCGCATCATTCGTTCGTTGCGGTCACCGCGGAGCAGCCATAGGATAATGACAAAAGCGAGCAGGAAACTAATGATCGCCCAATACCCGGAAGCCAGTTTGGCGGCTTCGAGGCGGCTTTCCGTTCCTTGGCCGACGCCGAGGGCGCGAAGAAGCGGCACGCCGACAAAGGCGGACAGCTGCATGACGATATACGTGATGATGACGTACCAGTGGTTGCGTTTCAAACCCTCTACCCCTTTTATTTCAAATTATATCCGTATTGTAGCACATGTATGGCGAAAATAGTAAGAAAACTGCATCCTCGCATCCCACCTCACCGCCGTAAAAAAATGAACCGGAGCCGTTTATCAGTCCGAGGAATGTGAAATAATGAAAACGAGCTCCGCGCGGATGGGGAGTAGAGGCAAAACAACCGGCTCCTTTTGCTCTTTCTTCTTTAGGAGAGAAAAACAGTTATTTTTTTGCATTTCCTACTTGCAAAACTGAAAGAAGTTCATTAATATTATAAGTGTGTTAGCACTCAATAGTGATGAGTGCTAATAAGAACGGTGAAAACTATCGTTAAGGAGGTTGTTCCCCGTGTTGAAGCCATTAGGCGATCGTATTGTCATTGAAGTCGTGGAAACAGAAGAAAAAACGGCTAGCGGTATCGTTCTGCCGGATACGGCGAAAGAAAAACCGCAAGAAGGTCGCGTTGTTGCTGTCGGTGCAGGCCGCGTGCTCGATAACGGCCAACGCATCGCGCCGGAAGTCGAAGTTGGCGACCGCATTATCTTCTCGAAATATGCGGGCACAGAAGTGAAATACGACGGCAAAGAATACTTAATTTTGCGCGAAAGCGATATTTTGGCTGTCATCCGCTAATATATGCGTTCATCACATAAACATTCCGAAAACATACTGGGTACTTAATCGGATACTTAACTTGTGGCACGCAGTCTAACAATTTCATAAGGAGGTAACGGGGTATGGCAAAACAAATCAAGTTCAGCGAAGAAGCGCGCCGTGCGATGTTGCGCGGGGTGGACAAACTTGCAGACGCAGTGAAAGTCACATTAGGTCCGAAAGGCCGCAACGTCGTATTGGAGAAAAAATTCGGTTCGCCGCTCATCACGAATGACGGGGTAACAATCGCGAAAGAAATCGAACTCGAAGATCCGTTTGAAAACATGGGCGCGAAACTTGTCGCTGAAGTCGCCAGCAAAACGAACGACATCGCTGGGGACGGTACAACAACCGCTACGGTATTGGCTCAAGCGATGATCCGTGAAGGCTTGAAAAACGTGGCTGCTGGTGCCAATCCGATGGGCATCCGTCGCGGGATTGAAAAAGCGGTTGCTGTTGCTGTTGAAGAATTAAAAGCCATCTCCAAACCGATCAAAGGGAAAGAGTCGATCGCCCAAGTGGCTGCGATTTCGGCTGCTGACGAAGAAGTTGGTCAATTGATCGCTGAAGCGATGGAACGTGTCGGCAATGACGGCGTCATCACGCTTGAAGAATCGAAAGGCTTCACGACGGAACTCGACGTTGTCGAGGGGATGCAATTCGACCGCGGTTACGTTTCGCCGTACATGATTACGGATACGGAAAAAATGGAAGCGGTTCTCGAAAATCCGTACATCTTGATTACGGACAAGAAAGTATCGAGCATCCAAGAATTGTTGCCGATCTTAGAACAAGTGGTCCAACAAGGCCGTCCGCTCTTGATCATTGCGGAAGATGTTGAAGGCGAAGCATTGGCGACGCTTGTTGTCAACAAACTGCGCGGCACGTTCAATGCAGTTGCCGTCAAAGCGCCTGGCTTCGGTGACCGCCGCAAAGCGATGCTCGAAGACATCGCGATTTTGACAGGCGGCGAGGTGATCTCGGAAGAGCTTGGCCGTGAATTGAAATCGACAACGATCGCTTCGCTCGGCCGTGCGTCGAAAGTTGTCGTTACGAAAGAAACGACGACGATCGTCGAAGGCGCTGGCGATTCGGAGCGCATCAAAGCGCGCATCAACCAAATCCGTGCGCAGCTTGAAGAAACGACGTCCGAATTCGACCGCGAAAAACTGCAAGAACGCTTAGCGAAATTGGCTGGCGGCGTAGCGGTCATCAAAGTTGGGGCGGCAACAGAAACAGAATTGAAAGAACGCAAACTGCGCATCGAAGACGCGCTCAACTCGACTCGTGCGGCTGTTGAAGAAGGCATTGTCGCCGGCGGTGGCACGGCTCTCATGAACATCTACAACAAAGTCGCTGCCATCGAAGCGGAAGGCGATGAAGCAACCGGCGTGAAAATCGTATTGCGCGCGATCGAAGAACCGGTTCGTCAAATCGCGCAAAACGCTGGTCTGGAAGGCTCGATCATCGTTGAGCGCCTGAAAAACGAAAAACCGGGCATCGGCTTCAATGCGGCAACAGGTGAATGGGTCGACATGATCGAAGCTGGTATCGTTGACCCGACGAAAGTCACTCGTTCGGCGCTGCAAAACGCTGCATCTGTCGCCGCAATGGTCTTGACGACAGAAGCGGTCGTTGCCGACAAACCGGAAGAAAACAAAGGCAACAACAACATGCCGGATATGGGCGGCATGATGTAATCCGCCTAGCGAAACAAAGAACACTGGGAGTAATCCCGGTGTTCTTTTTCTTTTTGCCGCTGGGCAGTAGTCAAATTGAACGTGAAGTTTTGCACTCGGGGCGGCAGGATGGAGCTTGAGTTCTTTGACGAGCAGCGGCGGGGCCGCAGCATCAGCAACCACTCCGCGATGGCCTGTTGACCATGAATACGTTCCGAGCCGGTAGTCGACCGTTTCGCTGTTGATGGTCAATACCAGTTTTGGCGGTTCGAATGAACAGCCGGAAAATCATAGAAGCAGGAGAAAAACCAAACTCCGTCGTTTTCTCATAGGCAATTCCCCCTTTTTTAGTTTAGGCGTCTTTTCTGCAGATTTGTTGCGTTTATCCGCACGGAAAAGGGAATAAAAACATAATGGAGACGTCTAAACAAAGGAGCATTCCCGTTAGGAGCTTTTCCGGGGACTTGATCAAAAAAAGCCCTCTTGGTATGATGCAGGGGTGTCAAACACATCACTCACCATACCAAGGAGGACTTCAAATGCATTGTACACAAAACTATAAAATTGATCAAGTAACCGAACAAACGCTTGTGGTGGGCATCGATATCGCGAAACGAACCCACTACGCCTGCTTCGTGGATGACCGAGGGCGCGTGCTTCGCAAATCGTTCCCGATCTTCCAGTCGAAAGAGGGCTTTCGCCAGCTGTATGAAGCGATTCAGGAGGCGATGCAAGCGTTCGGAAAGCCGCAGGTGATCGTCGCGGTGGAACCGACCGGGCACTACTGGTTGAACCTGGCCTACTTCCTCGAGGAAAAAGGGATCCCGTTGGTGATGGTCAACCCGGCGCATGTGTGCCTGTCGAAAGAACTCGATGACAACCTGCCGACGAAACATGACGCCAAAGACGCCCTGGTCATCGCCAGACTGGCGAAAGACGGACGATTCCTCGTCCCCCGGCTGTTGCACGAGATCGAAGCCGATTTGCGCGTCGGGAGCACGCTCAAAGAGAAGCTCCGCAAGGAACAGGCAGCGGTGAAAAACGCGATCATCCGCTGGACCGACCGGTATTTTCCGGAGTTTTGGACGGTGTTTCGCGACGTGGGAAAAACGGCGCTTTCGGTGCTGGAGTGGACGCCGCTTCCGGCTGATATGGCGGGCCGATCCGCCGAGGAGCTCATCGAGGTGCACCGGCAAAGCGAAGGGTTGAAAAGCCCGCAGAAAACCAAGATTCGGGCGTTGATCAACGCCGCAAAGGACTCGATTGGGGTGACGGAAGGGGCGACGATGGCCCGATTTGAGATCGCCGCGCTCGTCCGCCGATACCGCCAATTGGAGGGCGAAATCGCGGCGTTGGACGCCGAGTTGAAGGTATTGGTTCAAACGACGATGGAGTATCAATGGCTGAAAACGGTCGACGGGTTGGGAGACGCCACGATCATCGATCTGCTGGCGGAGATTGGCAGCTTCGCCCATTATCGGGACCCGCGTCAATTGGTGAAGTTGGCGGGCCTGACGCTCAAGGAGAATTCCTCCGGCCAGCGCAAAGGGCAAAAGCAGATCTCCAAACGGGGACGGAAACGGCTGCGATCGGTGCTGTTTCGGGCGATGATTCCGCTGATCCGGCACAACGAGGCGTTTCGCGAGCTGCACGACTATTACACGACGCGCCCCGTCAATCCGCTGACCGGAAAGCAGTCCATCGTCGCGTTATGCCGAAAGCTGTTGAATGTGCTGTTTGCGATTTGTACGAAGAAACAAGCCTTTGACG
Source organism: Geobacillus sp. Y412MC52 (assembly GCF_000174795.2). Taxonomy (NCBI): domain Bacteria; kingdom Bacillati; phylum Bacillota; class Bacilli; order Caryophanales; family Anoxybacillaceae; genus Geobacillus; species Geobacillus sp. Y412MC52. Next base: position 260,408 of record NC_014915.1, read on the forward strand.
CCGAGCGAATGAAGCAGGACGTCTTGTCCCAGGTGCACCGGGCGGCCTAAGGCCTCCCCCTGCGAACGGAAGAATCGTTGGACAACAGGATGACACCGGAGAAGCTGGCGTGATCTGATCCATTCGACCTTGAGTCCCCAAAGGAGCTTGGCCGGCCTCCGCCTGATGACGAGACCGAACGAGGGAATGTTGGCGCCAAGACGCCCGGAGACATGGGAGGGTTCGTCCTCATCAGCGACGCGGAGATCCAAGGGTGCATCGAATACGCTTCCTCCCACGGAAGGAAAATATCCCCAGCCGTGGCCGCGAAGCGCACCCTAGGTCTGTAAGATATCCACAAAAATGAAAAAGGATGTAAGGGATTTTGTCGAAAAATATTTTTTGGACACCCCTGAGGGGCCGAAAAGCCTTGATAAATCAACATTTCTAGAGGGAGAGATCACCATGTAAGAGCACTTTCATTTTACTACAGATCGAGCGAAGATTCAAAAACAATATGCATCAAGAGTCAGCCAAGACTTTGTGGAGAACTTTTTTTCGGTTCACTACGGGTGTTGTCAATCACCGGTTAGTGAACCATTTTAAGGAATCGATATCGTAAGCGCTTTCGGGCTCTCATCCCTCATCTTGAGGCGATGATACGATATTCCATTTTTTTACACCCAATCACCATCCCGGAGCGCCGACAACGCTTGATGGATCGGCGTCCCAGATGACTGTTGCAGACACGGTAGATTCTGACGCACCACATCCGCCCACAACCGTCCTGCCTTCCGTTTGGCCTGTTCAATCCGCTTGGACTTCGTCGAGGACGAGGCTGCCCTCCGTGGCTCTTCCTCCTCCAACTGCCCCTTTCTCCACCCGATCCCGTCGATTCGGGCCACCATCGCTTTTAGAAACGCTCGAAGCCCTTGGTCTTTCCAGCTGCGGCGGGATTTCACCCGATGCGCAAATCGGCTCATCACGCTCTCGGCGTGGCCCATCGGACGCATGCCGGTCGTCTCCACCCCTTGCTCCGACAGCCACTCCCGGTAGTCCCGGATGCATCCCGGCATCGACTCGATCCGGCGGATCATGGCAGCCATCTGCTTCTCTTTCGCTTCGTCCTCCAACGTGCCGATGGCGCTGTTCAGCTCCACGAGAAGCCCTTCTTCGTCTTGTTTCGCCAGCTTCTTCCGCACTTCCCGCCAACGCGGATGGCCGGACAGACACTGACGCAGCTCCCGCGCCACATGAAATCGATCCAGCTGAAAGCACGCCCGCTTCCCAAAATACTCCCGGGAGGCCGTGATCCACGACGCCGCGTCGCCGTTGAGGACCAACAGGTCTCGGCACGGATCATAGGCATATTCCTTCATCAGCCACTCCTCAAACCGTTCCCACACGTCCCCCGTCCCTTCATGGAGGTAGTGGCGCCGGTTCACCAGCTCAAGCTGCGACCCGTTTCGTCTCCATCCCTCGTGAACCGCCAGGATTTTCTCTTCTTTCGCCCGTTTTCCTTTCCCCTGGCGGGAAACAGAGTCCTTCCGCCTCCACAAACAGCACTCGGCCATGCCGTTTGGAAACGGGGCGGTGCAGCGAGACAAGGGCCTCGAGCACCAACTGGCGAATCGCCTCGTGGCTGAGAACCGCATACCCCACGATTGACTCGAGTGTGCGAGCTGCTTTGCGGTAGGAAGAGCACTCGACGGCCAACTCGACCGCCGTTTCCTCGAGGCAAGGGCTGATCGACTGCGCTCCATCAAAGCCCAGTTCGGCATCCAGCAAGAAGGTATAGTTCCCCGTTTGCCGGTCATAGTAGTAGTTCCGTCGGAACGTCACTTCCCCAAACAGCGTTTGGATCGTAGTCGGCCGTTTGTCTTTCAGCTGATGCCGGCGCTTGTCCCGCGCTTCCGCCAGTTGTTGATCGATCTCCTCCAAAAGGGCCGCCAACAAGACAGCGAACACCTTTTGAAGAGTTCTCAACAATTGTTCCTCCAACTCTTTTAACTCACATTTCGCACCCTTCCGACGAAAATCGGGAGGATTTTTTCATTCCGATGTCGAATGAATCCTTGACACACAAGGAACGTAAAGGAGTTTTTCTCTCATGAATGTGAAAGTCAAAGGGGTCTATCGTAATGGTTATTTGAATATAATAAGTGTTCTAGTCAAAAAACTCGACATCCCCCACTTGATTGACCATCTTGTGCCCGTCGATCCACAATGCCAAACGCGAGTCAGCGATGCCGTTCAGGCCATCCTTTATAATCTATTTGACGGCCGGCAAGCCCTTGTTCACTTAGAACGATGGGCTCAGGAGATCGATCTGGAGAAACTCATCCGTCCCGGTCTCCAGCCTTCCTGGTTGAACGACGATGCCTTGGCCCGTCATCTCGACCGCTTGTATGAGGCCGATATTCACAAGGTCATCAGCACTTGCTTGATTCACATTTATCGCAAAGAAGGCCTTTCCCTCCGAGCCTTTCACGCTGATACGACGGACAAGACGGTTTACGGAGCGTATGAGTCGGCCTCATTAGAGGCTTTGCAGATCACACATGACTATAACCGCCATCACCGTTGGCAAAAACCAATCGGCTTCGGGCTGGTCGGCAACGAGGATGGCATCCCGTTTTACGGCGATGTGCATGACGGCAATCGATCGGATAAGGCGTGGAATCCTGAGGTGCTGTCGCGGATCCACGAACAGTTCAAACAAGCCAAGATCGACGACGAATGGATTTACGTGGCCGATTCCGCCGCGATGACGAAAGACACCTTGGCGCAGACAAAAGCCGCCCGTGCCTTTTTGATCACCAGAGGCCCTTCGTCGCTTCGAATCGTGAAACAGGCGCTCGCAGAGGCCGATTCGCCTCACATCCCGTGGAGCGAACCCTTTACCCTAGCGGAGAGAAACGGCGCCACGTACCGGGTATGGGAAACGGCCGCGACCTATGAAGGCCACCCGGTTCGGCTGATCGTCGTCGAATCGAGCGCGCTCGACCAGCGCAAAGGAAAAACGCTCGAAAAAGAGCGGGTCAAAGAAGCGGAGCTTCTTCGCGAGGAACAAGTCCGTTGGGAGCGCCACCCCTTCTCCTGCCGCGAAGACGCCGAACAAGCCTTGACGTCCCTCAAGGCGTCCCTTCGCCCTCGGTTTCATCGAGTGGAGGCCGCGGTCGAAGAGATCGTGCGTCCGAAAAAACGGCGCGGACGGCCGAAAAAAGGGGCGGAACCCGAGACGGAGACGCTGTACACCCTTCGCCTAAACGTCGAATTCGACCAACCGGCATGGGAACAGGCAAGACGGAAAGCGTCCCGGTTTGTCCTCGTCACGACCGTTCCGAAGGAATGGAAGGGCCAACAAATGGATGCCCAAGAGATCTTGAAGCTGTATAAAGGGCAAATCTCGGTGGAAATGAACTTCGCGTTTTTGAAAGATCCGTTTTTCACGGATGAGATTTATGTCAAAAAACCAGAACGGGTCGCCGTATTGGGCTATCTATTTCTCTTGGCCTTGGCGATTTACCGCGTTTTTCAGCGCCGGGTGCGTCAGTTCATCACACCAGAACGCCCGTTAAAGGGCGCGGGAGGCCGCAAGCTGACCCGGCCAACGGGACAGGTGATTTTTCAGCTGTTTCAATATGTGAACGTCATCCTGCTGGAGCTGCCAGACGGGCGCATCCAACGCGCACTGGATCGCTCCCTCAACCCGGATCAGCGAAGGATTCTGCAGGGATTGGGCATGGATGAGAGCATCTACGTCTAACATGATACAGAACGACTAGCGATGGTAAAAAAAGGATTGCCATCGCTCGTTGTGTTGGTCAAAAAGTTATTCTGAAAAACTAAATAAAAAATCCTTTGTTTTGACCTTGTTAGGGTGCGAAATGTGAGTTACTCACACTTCAAGATTTTTTCTTTCAAATCAAAACCGCTTTGTTCTTATCTCTTCCACTCTCTTGCTAACATCCCGTACACAACATGGTCAACAAAATGATCGTAAAGCCACTCCGCATCTCGAATCGTCCCTTCATTCGTAAATCCCAGCCGTTCAGGAATCGCTCTGCTCCGTTGATTTTCTACCGCACAGCGGATTTCGACACGATTCATCCCCTGTTCAACCAACAAATAGTCAATGCACGCCTTGCATGCTTTCGTCATCAATCCCATTCCTTGAAACGATTCGCCAAGCCAGTAGCCAATGCTCGTTTTTCGATTTACTCGATCAATATAATGAATTCCAATGACAACGGCCAATTGGCCACGATGCCAAATCCCTGCCTCAAAACCATTGCCAGCAGCAAATTTCTGCAATCCTTGACCGACCTTTTAGGACATACAAAAAAGACTGCTCCGAAAGGCTATCCAAACTGCCTTTTGGAACAGTCTTGCGTCTCCGTTACTATTCCCGTAAAAAGACGAAGTAACAAATAAAAACGACAAACAGCACATACAACAGCGGATGCACGTCTTTGCCGCGGCCTTTTAAAATCATCGTGATCGGGTAGAAGATGAAGCCAACGGCAATCCCAGTGGCGATGCTGTAGGAAAGCGGCATCGTGATGAGCGTGAAGAATGCCGGTACAGCGACTTCGAACTTCTTCCAGTCAATTTCGCCGATCGACGAGGCCATTAATACCCCGACGATGATGAGCGCTGGCGCGGTGACCGGTGCGGTAATGACGCTTAACAGCGGCGAGAAGAACAACGCCAGCAAGAACAAAATCCCCGTCACGACCGCGGAAAACCCTGAGCGCCCTCCAGCGGCGACGCCGGCTGACGATTCGATGTACGACGTCGTTGTCGATGTGCCGAACACCGCCCCAACCATCACCGCTGTCGCATCGACAAGCAGCGCTTTGCCGGCGCGCGGCAGTTTATTGTTTTTCAACAACCCGGCTTGGTTGGCGACAGCCAAGAGCGTCCCGGTCGCATCGAAAAAGTCGACAATAAAGAACGTTAAGACAACACCGAGCATTTTCCACGAGAAAATGTCCGGCAAATGCTTGATCGCTACACCGAAGGTTGGCGAAATATCCGGAATAGCGCCGACAATTTGATGCGGCACTTTGATCAAACCGAAAATCATGCCGACAATCGCGGTAATGACCATGCCGTAAAAGACGCCGCCGTTTACTTTTCTTACCATCAAAACAACAGTAATGAACAATCCAAAAATGGCCAACAGTGTATTGCCGTCTTTCAACGAACTTAATCCGACGAGCGTTGCTTTGTTATCGACAATAATTCCAGCGTTTTGCAAGCCGATGAACGTGATGAACAGCCCAATTCCGGCGCTGACTGCATATTTCAGTTCAACCGGGATGGCATCGATAATTTTTTCCCGAATGCCGGTGAGCGATAAAATCGTAAAAATGATGCCGGAAACAAACACTCCTGCCAGCGCTGTTTGCCACGGAATGCCCATATGCAGCACGACGGTGAAGGCGAAAAAGGCATTCAGCCCCATCCCAGGCGCCAAGGCGATTGGATAGCGGGCCAACACTCCCATCAAAATCGATCCGTACGCCGCTGCCAAAGCCGTGGCGACAAACACGGCGCCTTGGTCAATGCGCAGTTCATCAGGAAAATCTTTCACAGCCCCTAACGACAAGGTAAATGGGTTGACGAACAAAATGTACGCCATCGACAAAAACGTCGTCAGCCCGGCGATCATCTCCGTTCGATAGTTCGTGCCGAGCTCATCAAACTGGAAGTACTTTCTCACGTCTGCCCCCTCCTATACATAAAATAAAAAACGCTTCTAGCAGCTACCAGAAGCGTTGACTAGGAAGGAATGATGAACAGAGAGAGGACAAACAAGCACTCTCCTATCCCGCATCCCTCGTAGTCAAGCTATTTACGGTAGCTTGGTAGAAACTCCCGAGCCATATTCCCAGGATTATACGACGGAATTCAACAATATTCATGATTCCACGGCTATTGTATCAGCCTGAAGATGACCTGTCAAGAAAAAAGACGAACATTTCTTTGTAAATGTTCGTCTTTTGTTCGTTTTTATTCCCACTCGATCGTTGCCGGAGGCTTGCTTGTAATATCGTAGACGACGCGGTTGACATGCGGCACCTCATTGACGATGCGCGTTGAAATCCGCTCGAGCACATCCCACGGGATGCGCGCCCAATCGGCGGTCATCCCGTCGATCGAGGTCACCGCGCGGATGGCGACCGTATAATCGTACGTGCGGGCATCCCCCATCACCCCAACGCTGCGAATGTCGGGAAGGACGGTAAAGTATTGCCAAATTTCGCGGTCCAACCCAGCTTTTTTCACTTCTTCGCGCAAAATGGCGTCTGATTCGCGAACGATTTCCAATTTTTCTTCCGTCACTTCTCCAAGAACACGGATGCCAAGCCCTGGCCCCGGGAACGGCTGCCGCCAGACGATTTCGTCTGGGATTCCTAGTTGCGTGCCGAGTGCACGCACTTCGTCTTTAAACAGCGTATTGAGCGGTTCGATCAGTTCGAATTTCATATCTTCCGGCAAACCGCCGACATTATGATGCGATTTGATCGTTTGCGCCGTCGCCGTGCCGCTTTCGATAATGTCGGTATAGAGCGTGCCTTGCACTAAAAATTCAATGCCTTCAAGCTTGGCCGCCTCGTCGTCAAATACGTAAATAAACTCGTTGCCGATGATTTTCCGCTTTTGTTCCGGGTCCGTAACCCCTTTGAGTTTCGCCAAAAAGCGGTCTTTCGCATCAACTTTAATGACATTCATTTGGAACTGCTCACGGAACGTCTTCATGACGCTTTCGGCTTCACCTTTGCGCAAAAGGCCATGGTCGACGAAAATACAAGTAAGTTGATCGCCAATGGCGCGGTGCACCAAAACGGCAGCAACCGACGAATCGACTCCGCCGCTTAAGGCGCACAGCACTTTTTTTCCGCCCACTTGTTCACGGATGCGGCGCACCTGCTCATCAATAAAGTTTTCCATCGTCCAGTCGCCCCGGCAGCCGCACACCTCAAAGACAAATTTCTTCAATAGATCATTGCCGTATACCGAGTGGCGCACTTCTGGATGGAATTGCACTCCATACCATTTTCGCCGTTCGTCACTCATCGCAGCAATCGGGCACGAAGGGCTCGTCGCATCGACAGCGAAACCAGCCGGCGGAGCGGTCACCAAATCGCCGTGGCTCATCCAAACGACTTGCTCGTCCGGCAAACCATGAAAAAGCAAAGAATCGTTTTTCACTTGGATGAGCGCTTTGCCGTATTCACGGTGCGTCGCTTTTTCCACCTTACCTCCTAAATGGTGCGCCATCAGCTGCATCCCGTAGCAAATCCCTAAAATCGGCAGCCCCAGCTCAAAAATCGCTGGGTCGCATGTAAACGCTTGTTCATCATACACGCTGTTTGGACCGCCCGAGAAAATGATTCCTTTGGCGTTCAGCGCACGAATTTCCTCAGCACGGATCGTGTGCGGATGCAGTTCGCTGTAGACGCCAAACTCTCGGATGCGGCGGGTAATCAGCTGGTTATATTGACTGCCAAAGTCCAAGACGACGATCATTTCTTGGTTCATGTTTTCCACCCCGTCAAAAAAATAACGCTGCCATTGCCCAAAACATGGATGAAGGCAGAATAGCAGCGTCTTCTGCCTTCATAGTCGGGCCGTTTACGGCGGCCCGGTAGAGATGCGCAAGCCATATTCTTGCGCTTATATGAAGGGCTTTCGTCTATCCGTATGCAAATTTGAGTTCATTCTATCAACTTGCCGGCATACGGTCAAGAGATCGTCCTTTTTATTAAATTTTCCCACAATTCCACCGCTTCACGGACATTGGCTTCCTTGATTCCCGTTCCGTATACGGCGCGTTCATATAGTTTCGTCAACCGATTCATCTCATCTGTTTCAAACAGGCGATCCACTTCGGCGGCGTATTGACGCAGCGTTTCATGCGGCCGACGCTTAAGTCCATAATCTTGCAAATGGCGAAGAAGCGCCCCGTACGCAGAAATGAGCCAGGCGGCCCCATCGAGTTTCCGGCGGCGGAACCGAAACAGCGTAAAGCGCGGCCACCATTTCCGCCTTGTCGCATAGGCCGCTCCGCCCAACACGGCCAACACGACCAGCGTGGTCAACCCCATTTTCCACGACCAAACATCCGCCAGCTTCTCCCACCAATGCTCCCCCTGTGCCGTCGAAGGTTGCTCAAGTAATTGATCGAGCGGCACACGCGGCGTTTCCCGTTCTTCCGGCTGCAGCTGTGGTTCTGGCTCCTCTGGATTCGAAGCGGCAAGCGAGAACGCATATGGATTGACAAACCCTTGCGTCGGTTCAAATGGCACCCAGCCGATGCCTTCAAAATACACTTCGACCCATGAATGGGCGTCGTTGTTGCGCACTTCATAAACCGATTGCCCGTCTTGTTCCCCAACCAACCGTCCGGATGTGTACCCTTTCACCCAGCGCGCTGGAATGCCCAGTGTGCGGACGAGCACTGCCATCGAGGTGGAAAAATTGTCGCAATACCCTTGCTTCGTCTCAAATAAAAACTGGTCGACGTAATCTTGATCAGGCCCGGGAACAGCGACGTCCGTCGTTTCGTACGTGTATCCGTTCAGATGGAAGTATTGCTCGATCGCTTTTACCTTGTCGTACACGGTTTCTTTTCCATCAGTAATTTGCTTCGCCAACTCGCGAACCCGCTGCGGAAGCGTCTCTGGCAATTGCGTATAGCGTTTCAAAAAGGGCGGGTCTTGGACAGGGGGCGCGGCGCGCAATGCCTCAATCGGAAAATCTGGCTCCATATACGTCAGCATATACTGACGGATCGGAAGCGCGTTGGCGTTTTGATCGCTCGTATAAATTTTTTCCGTCGCCATATGCATGCGGTAGACGATATGGTCAGACGTTTGCACCTGTTGCAAGCCGAGCGGATAGACGAGATGAAACGCCTGGTCTTGGCGGGTGATTTCCGCCGTCTGCTCGACCGTCTTGACTTTGTCGCTCCACCATTCATACCTAATCAGCTCACCGTTTCCAAACGACTGGACTTGTTCGCTTTGAAACGCTTCCCACCCTTTTCCCGTGTAAATGTCTTTCGTTTCGACGCGCCAATAATGACGGCCTTGGTCTTTGGCAATGAAAACGACGGCATCATCAGCAATAAACGGCCCGCCGAGCCGCGAATCATTTTGCCCATAGCCGATTTTCTTGACCCCGGCGGCTGCCGGGACATCGGGATCTTCTCCCGGATTGGCGGCATAGCTGCGGATGAACGCCACCGGATCCGGCCATTGCGGCGGCAGCTTCGGACCCGCATACCCAACCGCAAGAGCGACGGCAGGAATGAATAGAGCGGCCGCCCGCCACTTTCCGATGCGAAAAGACGGCGCTTTTGCCTGCAGCTCTTCGCCCTGGAGCCAAACGAAGGCAAAAAAGCCGAGCGCAACAAGACGAAGGATCGCCCCGTTGCCGCTATATGGCAGAAACGTATCAAGCACAGCGATATACCCAACTGTCAACGCGTATGGGACAAACCACCGATTCCGCCGTACAATAAGCCAATGCAACAGGAACGAAACGGCCCATAACAGCAGAAAAAAGACAAAGGTGCGCAGCGCATCGCCCGGCATAGAAGACCAATCGCCCGACAACCAGACGGTGCTATCCCGCCAAAGCGCATGAGGCAAAGCGGCGATCGAAGCAAAAGAAAATAGACGAGAAAGCGCCCACCATATATAAACCATTTTCCCGAGCGCGGAAAGCCATATGGGAACACGGAGCAAATGAAGTCCGAAACAAAGGGCGACAAATGATACAAACACGCCTATATGCGCTGTATCGGTGACGGCCTCTAACGGCCAAAGCCATTCCGTGAGCAGCCAAGCGGCTAGGGCGTTAGACAGCACGGTAGATAACATGTTTGCCCCTAACGGTCTCATCCGTCTCCTCCTCCTTGCCGGACGGTTTGCAACGCCTGCGGGTCAATGCGCGATACGTACACTCCGCTGCGGCGAAGCCTGTCCGCCCAATTCCGCTCATCCTCTCCCCATTCACGGTTGACAACATACAGAACAATATGGCGTTTTGGCGCCATTGCTCGCAGCTGCCCGGCCAACTGGGCGGACAACGCGGACGTCACAATGATGCAACCAGCAGCCGTCCTCCAGTTCGCCTCCTCAGCTAAAACATGCGCGAGCGGCTCTTGGCCGCCGACGTCCACTTCCGCCAACCGGAGAAGAATCGACTGCCACTGTCCGTCATGGCGGCGCGGCGCTAAGAAAGAACACTCTTTTCCAGCAACGAGCAGCCCGACCGGCACCCCTTCATCTATCAACGCCTTCGATACGGAAGCCGCTAACGTGACAAGCTCCTCAAACCATGGAGACGCGGCGCCGTCGAGCACAACGATCCAATCGTCATTGCGCTGTTCATCAAACTCTTTGGTCATCAGTTCCTGTCTGCGCGCTGACGCCTTCCAATGCACCCACGACATTTTGTCCCCAGGCACGTATTCACGGGCGCCGGCCGCCACGGCCATATCGCGGCGATAGGCAAGCGTGCGCGCAGCTTTTCCTTGGGCAAACCATTCGCGCACCATCTCAGGCGGCCATTCGATATAACGTGGATAGACGATGACCGTGCACGGGGCATAAAACGATGCCGTTTTGTTCACCCAGCCAAAGACATCGCGCGCTTCCAAGCGAACAGCTTCCAATTGATGACGGCCGCGCGGCAAGGAAAGCGGCCATGTACAAGAAAGGTGGCGGCGAAACGGCCAAGCAATCGCAATCATCTCTCCTCCGTGCTTCCACCCTTCCTCAGCAACAGCAAGCGTCGCCAGCGGAACCGCCCACGGCAACTCGATACGAACCATCACCGGAATCGATTCACCCGCATGGTAGCGCCGCGCCGGCACCGTCCGGCTTACCGCGGCGCGTCGAAGCGGATACATCGCGACCAAGAACGCATACAAACCGAACGGCAAAAAGCTGTAAAACAAAAACCAGCTGACAAATCCACCTTGAAACATGGCGTACGAAAACAAGACAGCCGCCAAAATCAACAGGCGAAGAAAAGCGGGCCATCGTCGGCCATTCCATTTTCCTCTCATGCTCATCGCCGCCCTGGCACCGGCACCGGCGTGCGGGCAATGAGCTGTCCGATGATGGTTTCTGCATCAAACTTGTCCCATTTCGCCTCCGGCCGGACGAGCAGGCGGTGGGCGAGCACATAGGGAGCGAGCTGCTGCACATCATCGGGGATGACAAAATCGCGGCCATGGATGAACGCGTACGCCTGCGCCGCTTTCATCAAGGCGACCGATCCGCGCGGACTGACACCTAAATAGACCGCTTCATGCTGACGGCTTTGCTGGATGAGATCGACGATATATCGTTTCACGGTATCGCTCACATGCACGTCGGCTACCTTTCGTTGCAGCGCAAGCAATTCATCAAGCGACATCACCGGGCCGATCTCCGCCAGCGGTGCCGTCTTTTCTAGACGGTTTAACATTTCGATTTCCTCGTCAGGGGACGGATAGCCCATATGCAATTTCAACAAAAACCGGTCAAGCTGGGCCTCAGGAAGCGGATACGTTCCTTCATATTCAATCGGGTTTTGCGTCGCCATCACAAAAAACGGCTGCGGCAGCGCCCGCGTGACACCATCCACCGTCACACTTCCTTCTTCCATCGCCTCAAGCAGCGCCGACTGCGTTTTCGGCGACGTCCGGTTAATCTCATCAGCCAACACAATATGAGCGACAATCGGGCCGGGCTTGTACTCAAACTGCTGTGTTTTCGGATTATAGACGGAAACGCCGATCACATCGCTCGGCAACAAATCCGGCGTAAATTGAATCCGTTTCAGCTCGGCGCTGAACGATTTCGCCAGCGCGCGCACAAGCATCGTCTTGCCGACGCCCGGCACATCTTCAAGCAACACATGGCCCTTGGCCAACAGCGCCGTTAAACTGAGCACAATGACATTGCGTTTTCCGACAATGACTTGTTCAATATTGCGGACAACTTGCTCAAGCGGGGAAAGCAACGGTTCGTTGATCGTCATGACATCAAACTCCTTTTATGGTGATCAATGGGACTTTTAGGAGTAGGCACTATCTAGTTTCTACTATTATTAATATAATATCGAATATACACAACTTTTGGAATGGATTTGCAACAAAGGGGAGAAGGAAAAAAAAGGGAGAAGTCAAAAATGAAAACGCCCATCCCACGGAAGCGGGATGAGCGCTTTTCCCTTAAATCATTTTCTCCGGTCTCACCCATTCCTCGTACTGCTCCGCCGTGACATACCCGGTTTTCAACGCCGCTTCCTTGAGCGTCAACCCTTCGCGATGGGCGAGCTTGGCGATTTCCGCCGCCCGGTCGTAGCCGATACGCGGGCTCAACGCCGTCACGAGCATGAGTGAGCGGTCCACGTATTCTTTCATTTTCGCTTCGTTCGCCTCCAGCCCTTGGGCGCACCGTTCATCAAACGAGCGGATCACATCGCCGAGCAGCTGCACGGACTGAATGGCGTTATAGGCGATGACCGGCTTGAACACATTTAATTGGAAGTTGCCTTGGCTCGCCGCAAAGCCGATCGTGGCGTCATTGCCGAACACTTGCACAGCGACCATCGTCATCGCTTCGCTTTGCGTTGGATTCACTTTCCCCGGCATGATCGAGCTTCCGGGTTCATTGGCTGGAATCGTGATCTCCCCGAGCCCGGAGCGCGGCCCGCTCGCCAGCCAGCGGATATCGTTGGCGATTTTCATCAAATCGGCGGCGAGCGCTTTCAACGCTCCGTGGACATACACGATCTCATCATGGCTTGTCAGCGCATGGAATTTATTGGTTGAAGAACGGAACGGATAGCCCGTCTGCGTTTTTAGCTGCTCGGCCACTTGCTCGCCAAATCCCGGCGGCGCATTGATTCCGGTGCCAACCGCCGTGCCGCCGATCGCCAAATCAAGCAGCTTCTCACTCGCCTCCATGATCATCGCCTTGCTTTTCTCAAGCATCGCCCGCCAACCGGAAATCTCCTGCCCAAATGTGAGCGGCGTCGCGTCTTGCAAGTGGGTGCGCCCGATTTTGATCGTCTTCCCATATTGGCGTTCTTTGGTCGCGAATGTCCCGATCAAGCCATCAAGCGCTGGCAGGAGGTGCGTTTGGATCTTCGTGAAGATCGCGATATGCATCACAGTTGGGAATGTGTCGTTCGAGCTTTGCGACATGTTCACATCATCGTTCGGGTGAATGCGCCCTTCCCCCTCATCCAGCAGCTCGCTCGCCCGTCTCGCCACGACTTCATTGACGTTCATGTTCGTCTGCGTCCCGCTTCCCGTCTGCCAGACGACGAGCGGAAAATGGTCATCCCATTGGCCCACCAAAATTTCCTCGCACGCGGCCACAATCGCCCGCTGCTTCGCTTCGCTCAGTTTCCCGGCTCGATGGTTGACGATGGCCGCCGCTTTTTTCAACTCGGCATAGGCGTAAATGAGTTCAAGCGGCATCGTTTCTTTGCCGATGCGGAAGTTTTGCCGGCTCCGCTCCGTCTGCGCCCCCCAGTATTTATCGGCCGGCACCCGCACCTCGCCGAGCGAGTCGCGTTCAATCCGTTTATTCATCGTGTTGTCCTCCCTCTAGAAATGTTGATTTATCAAGGCTTTTCGGCCCCTCAGGGGTGTCCAAAAAATATTTTTCGACAAAATCCCTTACATCCTTTTTCATTTTTGTGGATATCTTACAGACCTAGGGTGCGCTTCGCGGCCACGGCTGGGGATATTTTCCTTCCGCGGGAGGAAGCGTATTCGATGCACCCTTGGATCTCCGCGTCGCTGATGAGGACGAACCCTCCCATGTCTCCGGGCGTCTTGGGGCCAACATTCCCTCGTTCGGTCTCGTCATCAGGCGGAGGCCGGCCAAGCTCCTTTGGGGACTCAAGGTCGAATGGATCAGATCACGCCAGCTTCTCCGGTGTCATCCTGTTGTCCAACGATTCTTCCGTTCGCAGGGGGAGGCCTTAGGCCGCCCGGTGCACCTGGGACAAGACGTCCTGCTTCATTCGCTCGGCGTCAAAGGCTTGTTTCTTCGTACAAATCGCAAACAGCACATTCAACAGCTTTCGGCATAACGCGACGATGGACTGCTTTCCGGTCAGCGGATTGACGGGGCGCGTCGTGTAATAGTCGTGCAGCTCGCGAAACGCCTCGTTGTGCCGGATCAGCGGAATCATCGCCCGAAACAGCACCGATCGCAGCCGTTTCCGTCCCCGTTTGGAGATCTGCTTTTGCCCTTTGCGCTGGCCGGAGGAATTCTCCTTGAGCGTCAGGCCCGCCAACTTCACCAATTGACGCGGGTCCCGATAATGGGCGAAGCTGCCAATCTCCGCCAGCAGATCGATGATCGTGGCGTCTCCCAACCCGTCGACCGTTTTCAGCCATTGATACTCCATCGTCGTTTGAACCAACGCCTTCAACTCGGCGTCCAACGCGGCGATCTCAGCCTCCAATTGGCGGTATCGGCGGACGAGCGCGGCGATTTCAAACCGGGCCATCGTCGTCCCTTCCGTCACCCCAATCGAGTCCTTCGCGGCGTCGATCAACGCCTGAATTTTGGCCTTCTGCGGGCATTTCAGCCCTTCGCTTTGCCGGTGCACCTCGATGAGCTCCTCGGCGGATCGGCTGGCCATATCGGCCGGAAGCGGCGTCCACTCCAGCACCGAAAGCGCCGTTTTTCCCACGTCGCGAAACACCGTCCAAAACTCCGGAAAATACCGGTCGGTCCAGCGGATGATCGCGTTTTTCACCGCTGCCTGTTCCTTGCGGAGCTTCTCTTTGAGCGTGCTCCCGACGCGCAAATCGGCTTCGATCTCGTGCAACAGCCGGGGGACGAGGAATCGTCCGTCTTTCGCCAGTCTGGCGATGACCAGGGCGTCTTTGGCGTCATGTTTCGTCGGCAGGTTGTCATCGAGTTCTTTCGACCGGCACACATGCGCCGGGTTGACCATCACCAACGGGATCCCTTTTTCCTCGAGGAAGTAGGCCAGGTTCAACCAGTAGTGCCCGGTCGGTTCCACCGCGACGATCACCTGCGGCTTTCCGAACGCTTGCATCGCCTCCTGAATCGCTTCATACAGCTGGCGAAAGCCCTCTTTCGACTGGAAGATCGGGAACGATTTGCGAAGCACGCGCCCCCGGTCATCCACGAAGCAGGCGTAGTGGGTTCGTTTCGCGATATCGATGCCCACCACAAGCGTTTGTTCGGTTACTTGATCAATTTTATAGTTTTGTGTACAATGCATTTGAAGTCCTCCTTGGTATGGTGAGTGATGTGTTTGACACCCCTGCATCATACCAAGAGGGCTTTTTTTGATCAAGTCCCCGGAAAAGCTCCTAACGGGAATGCTCCTTTCAAATGTTGGGTGACACTTTCATTCTAGTAGGGGGTTCACCAGCAATGGCTATTTTATGCTTGTTTGAGTTTATCTAGCGCCGCGGGTTGTGATTTAATACTTGGAAATAAGTTGTTATAGCTGTTGCAGTACACAAAGAGCCACTCACTAACCAAATATAAAAAAAGATTTTTCCACCTGTTGTGGTAGAATCCATAAAAAAGCAACCAAGCAGGAATAAGCCTCCTCCTAAAATGAATAGAAAACAAGCAAATTTCTTATTCTGTGGTTTTAAGAAATAGTATCCAATAAGAATTAATAAGTATAAACTGCTTATTGCCATGATAATCGGAAAAAAGGGGTGAAATTTAGCGGAGTATACAAAGTAGTCAAGTTGTGAAATATGACTTTTACTATGTACTTGACCATACATCATTTGGGAAAACGGTGTTGAATGCTTCCATTCCCAAGGATTATCTAATATTGCACTGCCTTCATACCAAGCAGCTAGAGTAGAAAATAAAAGTAAAATAGCGGCTAATCCAAATTGAATAATAATCCACAAAACAACAATACCTCCCTTAATGTATATCAAGCTAGGCGTGTTGATTATCCAATAAAATCCAAAAGACAGAAGAGTGCCTTTGCTGTAGAAGATGAGTAACGATTCAAACAAACCCGGGCGGTGCTCTATAAACAAGCATAGCACACCTCCAAGTTTGATGCAAAAACTTGTTTCTGATGAAGAAATTCAACGGATGGCTGAAGTGGTTAGGGATCGTGATTTGGTCCGAAACTTTGCGTTGCGCAAGTTGATTCATTTGTTCTTGTTGGTTACGCATTAATGGTTTTGCCTATCCTCCTGTAGGAAATTGCATTGCTTGTCAAGCATATGTTCCTGGTGAAGAGTCAATTTTTAAATAAATGCTAATGTTGTGGAGATAAATGTTCAAAGATGAATGAAAGGATGAGAAAAATATGAGAATGATGAAAAAGATTCATCATATTATAATTACATTGGCGACTATTCTTTTGTTTATATTCGAATCAAACGCCGTAAATGCTCAAGTAAATGATCAAGCAATTAACCGAGATAAAGCTCCAAGAGTTGAAATTTATGATGAAAATAATAATCTTATCAAAACGATTAATCTTGAAGAGAAATCCATCGAAACAGATGACCCTAAAACAAAATCTATTATAGCAGAACAAACAGTAACTGCTCAGAGCATTAAAAAATACTCCTTTGGCAATACCACCTTTTCAAATTACGTTTGGATTAATGGTGGATACTATTTTTATAATCCTGGGATTTTTGAATTTGAACTAATTAATAGACCTGAGGCAGTTGCAGTAGAAGTTTATAAACTAGGTCAAGTATATACTGGTAAAGTTGTATGGAGAGATGTGGCTGGCTGGGCTGCACTTGATTGGAGAGACACTACACTGGTAAAGCATCCCGGTAGTTATGCATTTAGATTTAAAAATGACGGTTCTGGTACAGTACAAATTAAACATGGTAATTTAAAATATAATTATTAACCCGTGGTGCTATAGACATGCTTTTTCCGCACATACGCCATCCGTTTTTGTCATTCTTCCGCCGTCAGACGGCGGAAAACCAACCGTGGAACGTACAAGCGTTCATGTCCGATGTACACATGTTCCATGTTTTTGACGATGCACAAAGATCAAAATTCGTAACTTGATGGGTATGGGTGTGGACCTCTTTCTTCACTGGGATTTCGCGCCCGGACGCGAGCTGTTTCTCACGGAAGAACAGTAGAAAGAGATCAAGCGGCTCGTGCTCACCAAGACTCCCGCCGAACTGGGGTGGGATGTGGCTTCGGCGTGGAACACCAAACCCCAAACGAAGCCCATCATAAGGCGACCTGCCGGCTGCGTTCCCATCCGTCCTACGGAAAATACTTGCGCCAGTTGAAGGACGGAACCCTTCGCATCGACAAGCAGGCGGTTCGTGGCGCGGAAAAGTACGACGGCAAATATCTCATCCGGACATCTGACGACACCTTGTCTGCCGAAGATGTCGCCATCGGGTATAAGCAGCTGGTGAATATTGAGCAGGCCTTCCGAACATTGAAGTCTACATTGGAATTGCGACCTATGTATCATCGCTTGGAAGACCGCATTCGGGCGCATGTGCTGCTCAGTTGGCTGGCGCTCTTACTGGTTCGGATCGTAGAGATCCGAACTCATGAATCATGGCCAAAAGTAAGAGACGAATGTGAGCGTCTCATGCTTGGACATTTTTCTTCAAAAAAACGGAGACCTTTATCAACGAACCGAACTGACGGCCAAACAAGCGCAACTCTTTGCGGCTCTAGGGCTGGAGCCTCCTCCGAAGATCCTAGGCATCCATCCTCGCGCCTAGATACACGCCCAAAGTGTGCCCAAATGTCTCTCGTCCCTTTTGCATCAAGGGGCGAGAGGCATTTTGTTTGCCTAGTGACTGTCGGACTCGGGTCAAAGGGCGGCATCCCAACCGGATCATGGCGCTTATTCTAGAGGGCTGGTGAAAAACGACCGATTTCGCCGAACCCGTTGCTTTCGGCTGAAAGAGAAGCGTTGATTTTACAGGACTTCTCAATTTGAGAAGAGATTCCGTTTTCCGCGACCTTTCACTAAATCACCAGCCTTCTAGACAATGCCCGGATTCATCACGCTCGAATGGTGAAGGAGTTTTTGCGGGAAGAAGGACCATGTTTTCATTTCTTGTATCTCCCGCCCTACTCGCCGCAGCTCAACCCGATCGAGCGTTTGTGGAAATGGCTGAAGGATACGGTGTTCGCCAACGCCTTTCACAAAGACCGTCATGAGATCCTGCAAGCGGTTCAACGATTTGTTCATTCCATTCAGGAACGCCCGGAAGACGTGTTGCGACGCTTGGGGTGTGTTGCGTAATCGAGAAGTTAACTTTTCAAGGTGCATTTATATAGCTATTATAGCTATTTACAATATAACCGAAAAAAGTGCTCCGCAAACTCTTGACTGACTCAAAAGTAAAAAATGTGTTGACAAAAAAAGGTGATATATTGTAAGAGTCACTTTCGAGGAGGTAAGTTCCTCGAACGAAGAAAGGATAGCTCGTTCCTTGAAAACTGAACGAAACGAAGCGCAATAGAAAGGCTGAGGCGCCGCAATTTCGCCTAAAGGCAGTCCGCGTCCTGCGGGCGACGGCGAAATATCGCCATCCTGGCGATCTCGAAGCCAAATGTTCTTCACCCGCAGGGGTGCTTGCACCCCGAGGGGGAAGGTTATTTGGCAGAAGAGAGCTAGGCGCTGGAACTGGACAGCAAGAAAAGTGGAGGCCGCCCGCTTATCGGCGAGGTGCGCTGGAGGGCCTGCGAGGAGGCTGTCGCCGCCGCAGCAGGACCGAAGCGTCGCGAGCCGATGGCGGCCGGAACTAGACAGTGAAAAGCGCAGGCGAGCGGGTCGCCGCGACGGGCAAATGTTCTTCGCCTGCAGGGATGTTCACATCCCGAAGGCGAAGGTTATTTGACCCCGAGCGGCGGCGAGCCGGAGCTGGACAATGCGAAAAGCGCAGGCGAGCGGCTTCTTCCGACAGTTATCTAGTTTTGAAGGAATGAATTTCCTTCTTGACATTGTTTGTTTTTCAAGTTATAATAAATGATGTCAAAATCCAACCGCTTGCCTAGTGGCTATGGCGGAGGGGAAACACCCGTTCCCATCCCGAACACGGAAGTTAAGCCCTCCAGCGCCGATGGTAGTTGGGGCCAGCGCCCCTGCAAGAGTAGGTCGCTGCTAGGCAGGCAAAAAAATGAGGGAGCTGAATGGTTCTCTCATTATTTTTGCCTAATGGGAAATGAGTCATTTTGAATGACGCCATTTTCAATCCTCTCCCCCAAAATGTAAAGCGTGATCATCGTTTCCTAGACCCCCTTTTTCATAAAAGCGATAGGAAACGGAAACTCGCGTAAGGGTGTCCTGTACGGCATGGACACCCTCTTTTTTTATTTTTTTCGGAAAGGCAGGTATCTCCTTTTTTGGACTCGTGGGGGAGATTATTCGCTTTTTTTGATGACAATTTTCTTTTTCGGCTCGTCAGGGATGAGTCGATGCAGGTGGATGAACAACAGGCCGTTATGGTATGTTGCTTCGATGCGGTCCTCTTTGACGGCGAACGGCAGTGGGATTGTTTTTTGGAATTGGCCTTGGAAAAGGCCTTCTTCTACTAGCTCAAACCCTTTGAAGTTTAGATTAATGGTTGCCTTCACTTCCAACGTTTTGTATGATACATACACTTCTGCATCTTCGATTTTTTCGAGCCCCGGGAGGCTGATGACAACGAGCAGCTCGTTGTCTTTTTTGTAAATGTTCATACCGGATGATGGCTTGTTCGATGACGGCAGCAACGGCTGGATGCTTCCCCAAAAATCATTTTGAAAAAATTGCTGCCAATGTTTTGTCCAATCGGAAAACGGCGTAAACGGATTTTCTTTGGCCATCGTGTCTCTCCTCCTCCGCTCATTCATCATATGCCGCCTTCTTCGTTTGGTGATTCAAAAAACACGAACATTTGCTTTGATGAAATACTAAATGTTCGATTTTTCCTTGACACGCCGAAAAAAAACCTGCTACTATAAAGGTAACTTCATAGTGTATGAGAAGATCCCTCATATAATTTTGGGAATATGGCCCAAAAGTTTCTACCCAATCACCGTAAATGATTGGACTATGAGGGAAAGGATCGGTTTTGGCTTTTTTTCGATCAGCAACTGTCAAAGCCCGGAACGATGCTTTCCCTCGTTTACGGATGGGAACGCATGTTCTGGGTTTTGTTGTGCTAGCAAAAGGAGTGAAACGGTATGAGCCCGCTCGTTGGGGTGATCATGGGAAGCCATTCGGATTGGGAAACGATGAAACATGCTTGCGCCATTTTGGAGGAATTGGGTGTTCCGTTTGAGAAAAAAGTCGTATCGGCGCACCGGACGCCGGATGAGATGTTTCGGTATGCGGAGACAGCCGAGGAGCGCGGCATCCGCGTGATCATTGCCGGCGCTGGCGGGGCGGCTCATTTGCCGGGGATGATCGCGGCGAAAACGACGCTGCCGGTGATTGGGGTGCCCGTGCAGTCAAAAGCATTGAATGGACTTGATTCGTTATTGTCGATTGTGCAAATGCCAGGCGGGGTGCCGGTGGCGACGGTGGCGATCGGCAAGGCGGGGGCGACCAACGCCGGACTGCTCGCCGCATCGATTCTTGGACTGCTTGAGACACGCTATATGGAGGCGCTCAAAGCGCGGCGGGAAGCGATTCGCAAACAAATCGTAGAAAGCAGTGATCAATTTGACTAAGCAACGGATCGTTCCTGGGCAGACGATCGGCATCATCGGCGGGGGGCAGCTCGGGCGGATG
Organism: Geobacillus sp. Y412MC52; assembly: GCF_000174795.2. Taxonomy (NCBI): domain Bacteria; kingdom Bacillati; phylum Bacillota; class Bacilli; order Caryophanales; family Anoxybacillaceae; genus Geobacillus; species Geobacillus sp. Y412MC52. Next base: position 281,165 of record NC_014915.1, read on the forward strand.
ATGGCTTTGGCGGCGCGCGAGATGGGTTTTCGCATTGCCGTGCTCGACCCAACGCCTGACTCCCCGTGCGGGCAAGTGGCCGATGTGGAGATTACGGCGCCTTATCATGATTTGGACGCCATCGCTGAACTGGCCTGCGTGAGCGATGTCATTACGTACGAATTTGAAAATATCGATGCGCGAGCGCTTGAGTGGCTGGAGGCAAACGCCTATGTCCCGCAAGGAAGCCGACTGCTTGCGGTGACGCAAGACCGGGCGCTGGAGAAAGCGGCGATCGTTGATGCCAGCTTGCCGGTGGCGCCCTATGTCGAAGTGAATGGAGCGGAGGAACTTGAACAGGCCGTTCAGACGATCGGTTTCCCGTGCGTCTTGAAAACGCGGCGCGGCGGCTACGACGGCAAAGGGCAATATGTGCTGCGCGGCGAAGGCGATCTAGCCAAAGCGGCTGATTTGCTTGGGCTTGGCCCATGCATTTTGGAAGGCTGGGTGCCGTTTGTGAAGGAAATGTCGGTCATTGTCGCCCGCAACCTCGATGGTGAGACGGCTGTTTTTCCAGTGGCGGAAAATGTTCATGTCGAGAACATTTTGCATCAAACGATCGTTCCGGCCCGAATTCCGGAAAGCGTGCAAGAGCGGGCCATTCGCTACGCGGAAGTGTTGGCCGCATCGTTTTCGCTCGTTGGGACGCTGGCGGTGGAAATGTTTTTGACTGCGGACGGGGATATTTATATTAATGAGCTGGCCCCTAGACCGCACAACTCCGGACATTATACAATCAATGCATGCGCGACGTCGCAGTTTGCCCAGCACATCCGCGCTGTTTGCAACTGGCCGCTCGGATCGACCGAATTGTTGAAGCCGGCGGTGATGGTCAATATTTTAGGCGAGCACGTCGAGCCGGTCATTCGGCATATCGGTGCGTTCGACGGGGGGACCTACGTCCATCTGTACGGCAAACACGAAGCGAAGCCGAAGCGGAAAATGGGGCATGTGACGGTGCTGGCAGACGATGTCGAGGCGGCGTTGGCGCGAATCGAATCGTGGCAAATTTGGCATGATCGGAGGCTGGAACGAGGATGATTGAACGTTACACAAGACCGGAAATGGGAGCGATTTGGACCGAGGAAAACCGCTTTAAGGCATGGCTTGAGGTGGAACTGCTCGCGTGCGAGGCGTGGGCCGAGCTTGGCGTCATCCCAAAAGAAGATGTCCGCCGCCTGCGTGAAAACGCGTCGTTTGACGTCAACCGCATTAAGGAAATCGAAGAAGAAACGCGCCACGATGTCGTCGCCTTCACCCGCGCCGTTTCTGAGACGCTTGGGGAAGAACGAAAATGGGTGCATTATGGTCTCACGTCGACCGATGTTGTCGATACGGCGCTCGGCTACTTGTTAAAGCAGGCGAACGCGATTTTGCGGCGTGATTTGGAAAACTTCATTCAAGTGCTGAAAGAGAAAGCGCGCGAACATAAATACACGGTCATGATGGGGCGCACGCACGGCGTTCATGCCGAACCGACGACGTTCGGGCTGAAGCTGGCGCTTTGGTATGCCGAGATGGTACGGAACTTGGAGCGGTTTGAACAAGCAGCCAAGATGGTGGAAGTAGGGAAAATTTCCGGCGCAGTCGGCACGTACGCCAACGTGGATCCGTTTGTGGAGCAGTATGTTTGTGAAAAACTCGGCTTGACGCCGGCGCCGATTTCGACGCAGACGCTGCAGCGCGACCGCCACGCTTACTATATGGCGACATTGGCCTTAATTGCGACATCGATTGAAAAATTTGCCGTCGAGATTCGCGGCTTGCAAAAAAGCGAAGTCCGCGAAGTCGAAGAGTTTTTTGCCAAAGGACAAAAAGGCTCATCAGCGATGCCGCATAAGCGCAATCCGATCGGTTCGGAAAACATGACCGGCATGGCGCGCGTCATCCGCGGGTATATGGTGACAGCGTACGAAAACGTGCCGCTTTGGCATGAACGCGACATTTCCCATTCGTCGGCCGAGCGCATCATTTTGCCGGATGCGACGATTGCGTTGAATTATATGTTGAACCGATTCGCGAATATCGTGAAACATTTGCTTGTGTACCCGGAAAACATGAAAAAAAATATGGAGCGCACGTTCGGGCTCATTTATTCACAGCGAGTCTTGCTTGCCTTGATCGACAAGGGGATGACGCGCGAGGAGGCGTACGATTTGGTGCAGCCGAAAGCGATGGAAGCGTGGGAGAGACAAGTGCCGTTCCGCTCGCTTCTTGAAGCGGATGAGCGGATCATGAGCCGGCTGACGAAAGAGGAACTCGATGATTGTTTTGATTATCGTCATCATTTGAAACATGTCGATACGATTTTTGCCCGCTTAGGGTTGGAGTGAGCGGCTGCCGGCTGGTCGAAGCCGGCCGGCTATACAAAAGATTTTCAATCTTCTGGATAAACGGAGGCGTTGATCGTGCCGACGAAACAACAGCTGTTATATGAAGGGAAAGCGAAAAAAATTTACGCGACTGACGAGCCAGATGTGCTTTGGGTCGAGTACAAAGACAGCGCAACGGCGTTTAACGGCGAAAAAAAGGCGACGATCGCCGGCAAAGGGCGGCTCAATAACGAGATTTCCAGCTTGTTGTTTTTGAAGCTGCGCGAAGCAGGCATTGCCAATCATTTTATTGAAAAGCTGTCGCCAACGGAACAATTGGTCCGGCGCGTGACGATCATCCCGCTTGAAGTCGTTGTCCGCAATGTGGTAGCGGGAAGTTTAGCCAAGCGGATCGGTCTAGAGGAAGGGACGCCGCTTGAGGCGCCGCTTGTTGAGTTTTATTACAAAAACGACGACCTTGGCGACCCGTTGTTGTTGGAAGATCATATCTTCATTTTAAAACTCGCCAGCCGCGAGGAAATCGCCGCGCTGAAGCAGGCCGCGCTGGCGGTGAATGACGTGCTGCGCCTCCATTTTGCCGAGCGGAACGTGCGGTTGATTGATTTTAAGCTTGAGTTCGGCCGTACAGCAGACGGAGCCATCCTCTTGGCGGATGAGATTTCACCGGACACGTGCCGGTTATGGGACGCAAAGACGAACGAAAAGCTCGACAAAGACGTGTTCCGCCGCGACTTGGGCAGTTTGACGGACGCATACGAAGTCATTTTACAACGGTTAGGGGGAGAATCGGCATGTACAAAGTAAAAGTGTATGTCACGTTGCGAGAGAGTGTGTTGGATCCGCAAGGGATCGCTGTAAAAGGGGCGCTGCACAGCTTATCGTATACGGAAGTGAAAGATGTACGAATCGGGAAGTTTATGGAGCTCGTGATTGAAGAGAGCGACCGCGACATCAACGAGCTCGTTCGCGAGATGTGTGAAAAACTGCTTGCCAACCCGGTGATTGAAGACTACCGCTATGAAATCGAGGAGGCCGTCGCCCGATGAAGTTTGCCGTCGTTGTGTTTCCGGGATCGAATTGCGATGTCGATATGTATCATGCGATCGCCGATGAACTTGGCGAAGAGGTCGAATACGTTTGGCATGACGAGGACGATCTAGACCGTTTTGACGCCATTTTGCTTCCAGGCGGCTTTTCGTACGGCGATTACTTGCGTTCGGGGGCGATCGCCCGCTTTTCGAAAGTAATGGCTGCCGTCAAACAGGCAGCTGACGCCGGAAAACCGGTGCTTGGGGTGTGCAACGGGTTTCAAATTTTGCTTGAAGCCGGCTTGCTTCCTGGGGCGATGCGCCGCAATCAAGGGTTGAAATTCATCTGCCGGCCGGTCCAGCTGACGGTGGAAAATCATGAAACGATGTTTACGTCTGCCTACGAAAAAGGCGAAGTCATTACAATTCCAATCGCCCATGGTGAAGGGAATTATTATTGCGATGAACAGACGCTCGAGCGCCTTGTCAAGAACCGGCAAATCGTGTTCCGTTACCATGGAGAAAATCCGAACGGCAGCTTGGCGGATATTGCCGGCATCGTCAATGAACAGGGCAATGTGCTCGGCATGATGCCGCATCCGGAGCGGGCGGTCGACGCCTTGCTCGGCAGCGCGGACGGATTGAAACTATTCCGATCGATCGTCAACTATTGGAGGGAGACGCATGTCGTTACTGCTTGAGCCGAGCGCGGCGATGATCAAAGAACAAAAGTTGTACCGTGAGATGGGGTTAACAGATGAAGAGTTTGCGCGCATTGAAGCGATTTTGGGGAGACTGCCGAACTACACGGAAACCGGCATTTTTGCCGTCATGTGGTCGGAGCATTGCAGCTACAAAAACTCGAAGCCGGTGCTGAAAAAATTCCCGACTGATGGTCCGCACGTGCTGCAAGGGCCGGGTGAGGGTGCGGGCATTGTCGATATTGGGGACGGGCTGGCGGTGGCGTTTAAAATCGAAAGCCATAACCATCCGTCAGCGATCGAGCCGTATCAAGGGGCGGCGACCGGGGTCGGCGGCATCATCCGCGACGTCTTTTCGATGGGGGCGCGGCCGATCGCGCTTTTGAACTCGCTTCGGTTTGGCGAACTGACGTCGCCGCGCGTCAAATATTTGTTTGAGCAGGTCGTCGCTGGCATTGCCGGGTACGGCAACTGCGTCGGCATCCCAACTGTCGGCGGCGAGGTGCAGTTCGACCCGGCGTATGAAGGCAACCCATTGGTCAACGCCATGTGCGTCGGGATCATCCGCCATGAGGACGTTCAGCGCGGCGTGGCGACCGGGGTCGGCAACACGGTCATGTACGTCGGGGCGAAAACGGGCCGCGACGGCATCCACGGGGCGACGTTTGCTTCGGAAGAGTTGAGCGAACAGTCGGAAGCAAAGCGTCCGGCCGTGCAAGTCGGCGACCCGTTTATGGAAAAACTGCTGCTTGAGGCGTGTCTTGAAGCAGTCAAGTCCGATGCGTTAGTCGGCATTCAAGATATGGGGGCGGCAGGACTCACGAGTTCATCCGCCGAGATGGCAAGCAAAGGCGGATTTGGCATTGAAATGAATTTGGATCTCGTCCCGCAGCGTGAGGCAGGCATGACGCCGTACGAAATGATGCTGTCCGAATCGCAGGAACGGATGTTGCTTGTTGTCAAGCAAGGTTGTGAAGACGAAATCGCCGCGATTTTTGCCAAATACGGCCTAGAGGCCAAAGCAATCGGAAAAGTAACCGATGACAAAATGCTTCGTCTGTTTTTCCGCGGCGAGGTGGCGGCGGAAATTCCAGTGGACGCCTTGGCGAAAGACGCGCCGGTGTATCATAAACCGTCTGCGGAGCCGGCTTATTACCGCGAGTTTCAAGCGATGCCGCCGTATATTCCGCACATCGAAGACTACAACCAAACATTGCTCGGGCTGCTCGCCCAGCCGACGATTGCGAGCAAAGAATGGGTGTACGACCAGTACGACTATATGGTGCGGACGAATACGGTCGTCGCCCCCGGATCGGACGCGGCGGTCGTGCGCATCCGCGGCACGAACAAGGCGCTCGCGCTGACGACGGATTGCAACTCGCGCTACTTGTATTTGGATCCAGAAACGGGCGGGAAAATCGCCGTCGCCGAGGCGGCGCGCAATGTCGTCTGCTCCGGAGCGAAGCCGCTCGCCATTACGGACTGCCTCAACTTTGGCAGCCCGGAAAAGCCGGAGATTTTCTGGCAGCTCGAAAAAGCAGTCGACGGGATGAGCGAAGCGTGCCGGGCGCTCGGGACGCCGGTCGTGAGCGGCAACGTCTCGCTGTACAATGAAACGAACGGCGAGGCCGTGTACCCAACCCCGGTCGTTGGCATGGTCGGTCTCATTGATGATCTTTCCCATATTACGACTCAGTCGTTTAAGCAAGCGGGCGACCTCATTTACGTGATCGGCGAGGCGAAGCCGGAGTTTGGCGGCAGCGAGTTGCAAAAATGGCTGGAAGGCCGCATTTTTGGAAAAGCACCGGAGATTGACTTAGAGGTGGAAGCAAGCCGCCAGCGCCAGCTGCTTGCAGCGATCCGCGCGGGGGTGGTGGCGTCAGCGCATGATATTGCCGAAGGAGGATTAGCCGTTGCGCTTGCTGAGTGTGTCATGGGTGCCTCGGGGCTTGGCGCCAAGGTGACGATCGGCGGTGACCTCGTCAGTGAACTGTTCAGCGAAACGCAATCACGCTTTGTTGTCTCGGTGAAAAAAGAGCAAAAAGAGGCGTTTGAGCAACTGGTTGAAGCGAAACAAATTGGCGAAGTGACAGACGATGGCGCATTCGTGGTGAACGGGGAGCACGGTGAGACGCTCATTCACCTTTCCGTTGCCAAGATGCGAAATGTCTGGAAAGGGGCTATTCCATGCTTGCTGAAATCAAAGGATTGAACGAGGAGTGCGGCATTTTCGGCATTTGGGGGCATGAAGACGCCGCCCGGCTCACATACTACGGGCTTCACAGCCTGCAACACCGTGGGCAGGAAGGGGCCGGCATCGTGGCGGCGCATAACGGGAGCTTATCCGGTCATAAAGGGCTGGGGCTGGTGACCGATGTGTTTCAAAGCGGCACGCTCGATGCACTCAAAGGGGCGGCGGCCATCGGTCATGTCCGCTATTCGACGGCGGGTGGGGGCGGCTATGAAAACGTGCAGCCGCTCTTGTTCCGCTCGCAAACCGGCGCGATGGCGTTGGCCCATAACGGCAACTTGACAAACGCCATCGAGTTGAAGCTCGCGCTTGAAGGACAAGGAAGCATTTTTCAGACGACATCGGATACGGAAGTGTTCGCCCATCTCATCCGCCGCAGCCAAGCGCCGACGTTTGTCGAGCAAATGAAAGAGGCGCTCAGTCAGATCGAAGGGGCGTTTGCGTTTTTGCTGCTGACGGAAAAGGCGCTCTATGCGGCGCTTGATCCGCACGGGTTTCGGCCGCTGTCGCTCGGCCGGCTCGGCTCGGCGTATGTCGTGGCGTCGGAAACGTGCGCGTTTGACGTCATCGGCGCCACATACGAGCGGGAAGTGGCGCCTGGGGAATTGCTCATCATCAGCCGCGAAGGGGTGCGTTCAGAACGGTTCGCTTCTAGGCAGCCGCGGTCGATTTGCAGCATGGAGTACATTTATTTCGCTCGTCCGGACAGCCATGTCGACGGCATCAATGTCCATACGGCCCGAAAAAACTTAGGAAAGCGGCTGGCTTTGGAAGCGCCAGCAGAGGCCGACATCGTCACCGGCGTGCCGGACTCAAGCATCTCTGTTGCCATCGGCTACGCTGAGGCGAGCGGCATTCCATACGAATTGGGGTTGATTAAAAACCGATATGTCGGCCGGACGTTCATCCAGCCGTCGCAGGCGTTGCGCGAGCAAGGAGTGAAAATGAAGCTGTCGCCGGTGCGCGGGGTTGTGGCCGGCAAACGGGTTGTGATGGTGGATGATTCGATCGTGCGCGGGACGACGAGCCGGCGCATCGTCTCGATGCTCCGCGAAGCGGGAGCGGTCGAAGTGCACGTGCGCATCAGCGCGCCGCCGATCACCCATCCTTGCTTTTACGGCATTGATACGTCGTCAAAGGAAGAATTGATCGCGGCGAATCGCACTGTTGAAGAGATTCGGCGCTTGATTGGCGCTGATTCCCTCGCCTTTATCAGCCAGGAAGGGATGCTTGAGGCCATCGGGCGTCCGGACGTCTCGCCGCAGCGCGGGCAATGTTTGGCGTGTTTCACTGGCCAATATCCGACCCGCCTCAGTCAAGCGGCGCGGCCATGTCTGACGATGAAATGATGGAGGAAGTATAACCGGTGCAGCTGACGAGTGTGGTGGCGCGTTTCCGCGAGAGAAACGCTGCGCAACAAGAGCGTCGCCTGGCGTCCTGAGCGTGATGGGCGGCGAAAAGGAGGAGTTGACGTGGCAAAGGCATACAAACAAGCAGGGGTCGACATCGAGGCTGGTTATCAGGCCGTCGCCCTCATGAAAGAGCACGTGCAAAAAACGATGCGTCCCGAAGTGCTGGGCGGGATCGGCGGGTTTGGCGGCTTGTTTGATCTATCCGCGCTTGGTTACCGCCAGCCGGTGCTCATCTCCGGCACGGACGGTGTCGGAACGAAGTTGAAACTAGCGTTTTTGCTTGACCGGCATGATACGATCGGCATCGACTGTGTCGCTATGTGTGTCAACGATATTATTGTCCAAGGGGCGGAGCCGCTCTTTTTCCTCGACTATATCGCTTGCGGCAAGGCGGTGCCGGAGAAAATCGCCGCCATCGTCAAAGGGGTGGCCGACGGCTGCGTCGAAGCCGGCTGCGCCTTGATCGGCGGGGAGACCGCGGAAATGCCAGGAATGTATGATGAAGATGAGTATGATTTGGCTGGGTTTGCGGTCGGCGTTGCGGAAAAAGAGCGACTCATAACCGGAGAGACGATTCAAGTGGGCGATGCGCTTGTCGGCCTGCCATCAAGCGGCCTTCACAGCAACGGCTATTCGCTTGTGCGCCGCATTGTGTTTGAACAAGCGAAATTGTCGCTTAATGAGATTTACGAGCCGCTTGATGTTCCGCTCGGCGAGGAGTTATTGAAGCCGACGCGCATTTATGCGAAACTGTTGCGCTCTGTGCGCGAGCGGTTTACGATCAAAGGGATGGCGCATATTACCGGCGGCGGGTTGATCGAAAACATTCCGCGCATGCTGCCGCCAGGAATCGGCGCGCGCATTCAGCTTGGTTCATGGCCGATTTTGCCGATTTTTGACTTGTTGCGCCAAAAAGGCGAGCTTGAGGAAGAAGAGATGTTTTCCGTCTTTAATATGGGCATCGGCCTTGTGCTCGCTGTCAGTCCGGAAACGGCGGCGCCTCTTGTTGAGTGGCTTTCGGAACGAGGCGAACCGGCGTACATCATCGGCGAAGTGGCCGAAGGAGCGGGCGTGTCGTTTGCTGGAGGGGGCCGGGCATGAAGCGGCTGGCGGTGTTCGCCTCAGGAAGCGGCACGAACTTTCAAGCGATCGTGGACGCGGCCAAGCGCGGCGAGGTGCCCGCGGAAGTAGCGCTTTTGGTCTGCGACCGCCCAGGTGCGAAAGTCATTGAACGAGCGGCGCGCGAAAACGTGCCGGCGTTTGTGTTTTCTCCAAAAGACTACCCGTCCAAAGCGGCGTTTGAGAGCGAGATTTTGCGTGAGCTAAAGGAACGCCAAATCGACTGGATTGCGTTGGCCGGCTATATGCGCTTGATCGGGCCGACTTTGCTTTCCGCCTATGAAGGGAAAATCGTCAACATTCATCCGTCGCTGCTGCCGGCGTTTCCGGGCAAGGATGCGATCGGCCAAGCGTATCGGGCTGGCGTTTTGGAAACAGGGGTCACCGTTCATTACGTTGATGAAGGGATGGACACCGGGCCGGTCATCGCCCAGCGCGTTGTTCCGATCGTGCCGGGCGAGCCGATCGAGGCGCTTGAGGCGCGCATCCATCAAGTCGAACACGAGCTGTACCCGACGGTGTTGCGCATGCTGCTAGGGGAAAAGGAACAACAGGAAGAAAGGATCGAGAACGATGGCAGTGAAACGAGCATTGATCAGCGTGTCCAATAAGGAAGGCATCATTCCGTTTGCGAAGCAGCTGGCTGAACTTGGCATTGATATCATTTCGACCGGTGGGACAAAACGAGCGCTTGAAGACGCCGGCGTTCCCGTCATTTCGATTTCCGATGTCACCGGCTTTCCGGAAATTTTGGACGGGCGCGTCAAAACATTGCATCCGGCCATTCACGGCGGCATTTTGGCGGTGCGCAGCGATGAGCGCCACCAAGCAGCGCTTAAAGAGCACGGCATTCGCCCGATCGATTTGGTCGTCGTCAACTTGTATCCGTTCCAACAAACGATCGCCAAACCGGATGTGACGCTCGCCGAGGCGATTGAAAACATCGATATCGGCGGCCCGACGATGGTGCGGGCGGCGGCGAAAAACTATGCTGATGTCGCGATTGTCGTCGATCCAGCCGACTATCCGATAGTGATTGAAGAACTGAAAATGACCGGTTCGATCCAAGCAAAAACGCGGCAACAACTGGCGGCGAAAGCGTTCCGCCATACGGCGGCGTATGACGCGATGATTGCGGAGTATTTGACAAACCTCACCGGAGAGAACTATCCGGAAACGCTCACGGTCACGTATACGAAAAAACAATCATTGCGCTATGGCGAGAATCCGCATCAATCGGCAGCGTTTTATGCCAAGCCGCTCGGTGCGGCGTTCTCGATTGCCAACGCGACACAGCTGCATGGCAAAGAGTTGTCGTACAACAACATTAACGACGCCAATGCGGCGATCAACCTCATTCGCGAATTTCAAGAGCCGGCTGTGGCCGCCATCAAACATATGAACCCATGCGGCGTCGGCGTCGGCGCGACGCTTCTTGAGGCGTTTACGAAAGCGTATGAAGCGGATCCAGTCTCGATTTTCGGCGGCATTATTGCGGTCAACCGTGAAGTGGACAAAGAAACAGCCGAACGGATGCACGACATCTTTTTGGAAATCGTCATCGCTCCGTCATTCAGCGACGAGGCGCTTGCCATTTTGACGAAAAAGAAAAACATCCGTCTGTTGACGCTTGATTTTACCGGGCCGGACGTCAAGGAAAACATGCTCGTTTCCGTCAATGGCGGCTTGCTCGTCCAAGAGGCCGATACGTTCACGCTTGAAGACGCCGAATGGAATGTCGTAACGAAGCGCGAGCCGACCGAGGCTGAGCGCGAACAGCTTCGGTTTGCTTGGAAGGTTGTCAAACATGTGAAATCGAATGCGATTGTACTGGCCAAAAACGGGATGACGGTCGGCGTTGGCACCGGGCAAATGAACCGGGTCGGCGCGGCCAAAATTGCGATTGAACAGGCTGGGGAACAGGCGGTTGGCGCCGTGTTGGCGTCCGATGCGTTCTTCCCGATGGACGATACGGTCGAGGCGGCGGCGAAAGCCGGCATTACCGCGATCATTCAGCCGGGCGGCTCGATTCGCGACGCCGACTCGATCCGCAAAGCGGATGAATACGGCATCGCCATGGTCTTCACCGGCGTGCGCCACTTTAAACATTAAGTGTGGCAAAGGAGAGGGAGACGATGAATGTACTGGTCATCGGACGAGGCGGGCGCGAGCACGCCATCGCCTGGAAAGCGGCGCAAAGCCCGCTTGTTGGCAAGCTGTATGTAGCGCCGGGAAACCCGGGCATCGCGGACGTGGCGGAACTGATTCCTATTGATGAGCTCGATATTGAGGCATTGGTGCAGTTTGCGAAACAACAGGCGATCGATTTGACGATCGTCGGGCCGGAAGCGCCGCTTGCTTCCGGCATTGTTGACCGTTTTATGGCCGAGGGGCTTCGCATTTTCGGCCCAAGCCAGAGGGCGGCGCTCATCGAAGGAAGCAAGGCGTTTGCCAAAGAGCTGATGAAGAAATACGGCATCCCAACGGCGGACCATGCGACCTTTACGTCATACGAAGAAGCGAAAGCGTACATTGAACAAAAAGGCGCGCCGATCGTCGTGAAAGCGGACGGATTGGCCGCCGGAAAAGGCGTCACCGTCGCCCAAACGGTGGAAGACGCGCTTGCCGCGGCGAAGGCAGCGCTTGTCGACGGACAATTCGGCACAGCCGGCAGTCAAGTTGTCATTGAGGAGTATTTAGAAGGGGAAGAATTTTCGTTTATGGCGTTCGTTAACGGCGAGAAGGTGTATCCGCTCTCCATCGCCCAAGACCATAAGCGGGCGTATGACGGAGACGAAGGACCGAACACCGGCGGCATGGGAGCCTACTCGCCGGTGCCGCAAATCTCGGCGGAGACGGTGGAAACAGCGCTGGAGACGATCTTGCGTCCGGCCGCCAAAGCGTTAGTGGCTGAAGGCCGGCCGTTTACCGGCGTGCTGTATGCCGGGCTGATCGAAACAGCAACGGGGCCGAAAGTGATCGAATTCAACGCCCGTTTTGGCGACCCAGAGGCACAAGTCGTGCTACCGCGGCTGAAGACCGATTTGGTGGAAGCGGTACTAGCGGTGATGGATGGAAAAGAGTTGGAGCTTGAATGGACGGACGAGGCGGTGCTTGGCGTCGTGCTGGCAGCGAAAGGTTACCCCGGCGCGTACGAGCGCGGGGCCGAAATCCGCGGGTTGGACCGAATTTCCCCTGATGCGTTGTTGTTCCATGCTGGCACCAAACGAGAAGGCGGCGCATGGTACACCAATGGCGGACGCGTTCTCCTGTTAGCGGCCAAAGGGGAGACGCTTGCCGAAGCGAAGGAAAGAGCGTACGAGCAATTGGCCGCGATCGACTGTGACGGCTTATTTTACCGCCGCGATATCGGCCGGCGCGCTATCGAACGCGCCTCCGCCGCATATACACGTATGAAAGGGCGATAATGCCGCCGATTAACGCGGCCAATACGAACGACATATCGGTCATATACTCGAGCAGCAAGGTGGTTCACTCCTTTGTAGTCGAAGGTGTCCCAAGTATGGGACACCTTTTTTGATGATGTTTGGCTAGTCCACAATGCCAAGCCGCGAATCATGTTGCTTTCTTCTCTTTCGTTGACAGTCTGCACTCTTCACGGGCCGCTTCGATACCGAAGCAGCACGCATCACTCACGATGCGAAAAATGTTGCCGAATGACGGTGGGATGGAGGATATTGGAAAAAGCGGTGCGCAACGTCGAACGGATGTCCTCCCTCATGTCGGATTGACGACCGCTTCCTTTTCCTCTTCAAGCAGCTGTCGGCGCTGCATATTGTCAAACAGAGCGGTCATCGGACAAAAACGGGTGATCCCTTCTCCGACTTTCATCGCTCCAAGCAAAGCGGCCCACAAATAGGATGTGCACCAAGGCCGCCGAGCCAGGCGGGCGGTGGCCCAGGCGATGACAGTCAGGCCAACCGTGATGCGAATCAATGCGTTCACAATGCCGATATTCGCCATCGGTCTGTCCCCTCCTTAATATTTTTTATTGTGAAAGTCGCTTTTGTGCGTTAAAATGGTTGTATGGAACGATTAGGAAACAAGGGACGGGGTATCAATGGGCGAACAACGTTACCGATGGAAAGGCAGCGAACTGCGTGCACAAGCAGCGGTGATTGATGGCAAACAATCGCCGACGAAAGTATTGGTGAATGCGACGTATTTGCACTCGTATTTTCGTGAATGGGTAAAAGGAAACATATGGATCCATGGAGATCGCATCGTGTATGCCGGAGAGCGTCTTCCTGATCAGGTCGACGAGGCGTGTGAAATCGTCGACTGCCGTGGATATGTGCTCGTTCCCGGCTACATCGAGCCGCATGTCCATCCATTTCAATTATATAATCCCCATTCATTTGCCCGTTATGCAGCGGCGCACGGAACAACAACACTCCTCAACGATAACTTGTTTTTGCTTTTGCAGCTCGATGATGAAGAAGCGCTTTTCTTTTTACAAGAAATGAATGCGCTTCCAACGTCGATGTATTGGTGGTGCCGATTTGATGGGCAAACGGAGCTCGAGCGCGAAGAGGAACAAGTGTCCAATGCTCGGATCAAGCGCTGGCTTGACCAAGAGGCGGTGCTTCAAGGCGGTGAGTTGACCTCATGGCCAAAAGTGGCGAGCGGCGATGACATCATCTTGTACTGGATGCAAGAAGCGCATCGGCGACGCCGCAAAATTGAAGGGCATTTTCCGGGGGCGTCGGAAAAGACGCTTGTCAAAATGGCGCTCTTTGGCGCAGATGGCGATCATGAGGCAATGACGGGAAAGGAAGTGCGCATGCGCCTTTGGCACGGCTATACCGTCGCGCTTCGGCATTCCTCGATTCGCCCCGATTTGCCGGTGCTGCTTGAAGAGATGAAAGCGCTTGGCATCCGGCATTATGATAAATGCTTGTTGACGACGGATGGCTCGCCGCCATCGTTTTATGAGAATGGAGTGATCGATTGGCTGATCCGCATCGCGATCGAGCATGGCGTGCCGGTGATCGATGCCTATGCGATGGCGACGATCAACGCCGCCCGCCACTACGGCATCGAGCATCTTCACGGCAGCATTGCCACCGGCCGCATCGCTCATATCAACTTTTTGCGCTCGGCTCACGATCCGACGCCGGCGCAAGTGCTCGCCAAAGGCGAATGGGTGAAGCGCGATGGAGAAGCGCCGCCTCTCTGGCCAGATCTGGAATGGGGGCAGTTTGGCATTCGGCCGTTATCGTTGCCATGGGAGGTGGACTGGGATGATTTGCAGTTTTCGATGCCGATGGGACTGCGCATGGAAAACGCCGTCATTTTAAAACCGTATTCCGTGTCGATTGATACGTCGCGCGATCGTTTAGGTCATGATCATGATGAATGTTTTTTAGTGCTGCTTGACCGAAACGGGCGCTGGCGCGTCAATACGATGTTGAAAGGTTTTTCATCGGCGCTTGGCGGGCTGGCAAGTTCTTATTCGAACACCGGGGATTTGATTTTGATCGGCAAGCATAAGGAAGATATGATGCTCGCCTTCCGGCGGATGAAGGAGATCGGCGGCGGCATTGTGCTCGCTGAGGACGGAGAGATTTTGTTTGAGCTCTCGCTTCCTTTAGGCGGCATGATGTCCTCCTTAGAGGTGGATGAATTGATCAACGAAGAAAAAACGTTCGTCCGTTTGCTGCGTGAGCGCGGATATCCATTCGAAGACCCGGTGTATTCGCTGCTGTTTTTACAGTCAACCCACCTGCCGTATGTGCGTGTCACGCAACGCGGGATTTATGATGTCATGCACAAAACGGTACTCTTTCCTTCGATAATGCGGTAAAATAAAAAAGAAAAGGTTGTGTGTCCATTGAAACATTGGCTGTTCGCTGTCAGTTGCGCGGTATTGTTGTTAGGCGGCTGCACGACCAAAAGCGAGCCGAAGCACGCCGAACCGGCTCCTCGGCAGGAGCAGCCGTCCAAGCCTCGGGCGGAGGAACAACAAACGTTCCCGCTGACGGGGCTGCCGGCGAAAGGGAACATCCATCAGCGGGTCGTCGGCGTGATGATCAACAACCACCCGAAGGCGCGCCCACAGTCGGGATTAAGCAAGGCGGACATCGTGTATGAGGTGCTCGCCGAGGGCGATATCACCCGTTTGTTGGCGTTGTATCAAAGCGAATTGCCGGAGCGGGTCGGACCGGTGCGAAGCGCGCGTGATTACTATATTGACTTGAGTGAAGGCTACCATGCACTGTATGTATGCCATGGCTGGAGTCCGGAGGCGAAAGCGCGTCTTGAGGGAGGCGGAATCGACTATTTGAACGGATTGTTTTATGACGGCACATTGTTTCAGCGCGTCCCGTTCCGCAAGGCGCCGCACAACTCGTACATTACGTTTGCCAACATTGAAAAAGGGGCGGAACAAAACGGGTATGCTTGGACGGATAACGTTCCCCCGCTATCGTTTCGCACCGATGAGCCGAGCGGCAAGAAGGTCGGGACGGTTCACATCGCCTATTCGCATCGCGCCTATGCCCAGGTCGAATACCAATATGTTTCGGAACAAAAGGGGTATTACCGGTACAGCGGCGGCGAGCAAACGATCGATTATGATACGCATAAGCCGGTTGTCGTGCAAAACGTCATGATCATCGCCGCCCACCATCAAGTGGTTGACAGCCACGGGCGGCGCGACATCGACCTCGTCTCCGGCGGCAAGGGGTACTTGCTGCAGGGCGGCGTCATGCAGCTGATCGAATGGAAAAACGTCGACGGCCGGCTGCTGCCGTACCATAACGGGGCTCCGATCGGATTCGTGCCGGGAAAAACGTGGATCAATATCGTGCCGGAACTGGCGATCGTCCAGTGGAAATCATAACCGCCTTGTCTGTTGCAAGGCAAAGGGGCGGTGGATTCGCAGATTGGTTGGCTACAACATTTTTCCCGCCAAAACGCAAGGAGGAAGCAGCTATGCAAATTGACAAACTGCGCGGCAGAGAGTTGGATCAACTGTTTAAAGCGATTTTATCGCTGCGCGATTTAGAAGAGTGTTACCGTTTTTTTGATGATTTATGCACCGTGAATGAAATCCAGGCGCTCGCCCAGCGGCTCGAGGTCGCCCGCATGCTGCGCGAAGGATATACGTATCACAAAATCGAAACGGAAACCGGAGCGAGCACGGCGACGATTTCGCGCGTCAAGCGCTGCCTCAACTACGGCAATGATGCTTACGCCATGGCGCTCGATCGCATTAAAGAGAAGCAACAGCAAGAAGAGAAAGAAGCCAACGAAGCGGTCACAGACTGACGCGGCAAGGAGATTCCTTCCATTTGCAAAGGAACTCCTTTTCTTTTTGCGGATTTGTTATAATGGAACAATGGAGAAATGAGTGGAGGGTTGCCGCTATGGAGGAGATTCGCGCTTGGCGCCATGTGTTTAAACTCGACCCGAATAAACCGATTGATGACGAGCGCCTTGAGCGCCTTTGCGAGTCGGGAACGGATGCCGTCATCGTCGGCGGAACCGACGGGGTGACCATCGACAACGTGCTTGATTTATTGGCTCGCATCCGCCGTTTTTCGGTGCCATGCGCGCTCGAAGTCACCGACGTCGAAGCGCTGACGCCGGGATTTGACGTATATTTGGTTCCGATCGTGTTAAACAGCCGGCAGGCGGAGTGGATCATCGGCCGTCATCACGAGGCGGTGAAACAATACGGCGATGTCATGAACTGGGATGAGATTTTCGCGGAAGGTTACTGCATTTTAAATCCAGCCTGCAAAGCGGCCGAGCTAGCCGAGGCCGACGCGGCGCTCACCGATGATGATGTCGTGGCGTACGCCCGCCTCGCCGCACATTTGTACAGGTTGCCGATTTTTTACCTTGAGTATAGCGGCGTCTATGGCGATCCGTCTTTAGTGGAAAAAGTGAAACAAGTGCTTGATCAGACGCAGCTGTTTTATGGCGGAGGGATCATAACGCCTGAGCAGGCGGAGCATATGGCGCGTTATGCCGATACGGTGGTCGTCGGCAACGCGATTTACGACGCGTTCGAACAGGCGTTGGCGACGGTGGCGGCGGTGAAGCAGATGGCTGGTCAACGCAGCGGCGATGACGGAAAATAGAACATATGTTTTATTGGTGGTGGACATGATGAATTTTTTATCGGAAAAGCTGCTTGCGCATTTAAACAAAGAGCAGCAAGAAGCCGTTAAAACGACAGAAGGCCCATTGCTCATCATGGCGGGAGCGGGCAGCGGAAAAACGCGCGTGCTGACGCACCGGATCGCCTATTTGATGGCGGAAAAACAGGTGGCGCCGTGGAATATTTTAGCCATTACGTTTACGAACAAAGCGGCGCGTGAAATGAAGGAGCGGGTGCAGGCGCTCTTAGGCGGGGCGGCGGAAGACGTGTGGATTTCGACGTTCCATTCGATGTGCGTCCGCATGCTGCGCCGCGACATTGACCGCATCGGCATCAATCGCAATTTTTCCATCCTTGACCCGACGGATCAGCTTTCGGTCATCAAAGCGATTTTGAAAGACAAAAATATCGATCCAAAAAAATTTGAGCCGCGGACGATTTTAGCGACGATCAGCGGGGCGAAAAACGATTTGCTCACGCCCGAGCAATTCGCGAAGCGGGCGTCGACGTACTACGAAAAGATCGTCGGCGACGTGTATCAAGAGTATCAACAGCGCCTTCTCCGCAATCATTCGCTCGATTTCGACGATTTGATCATGACGACGATCCACTTGTTTGACCGCGTGCCGGATGTGCTTCAATATTACCAGTATAAGTTCCAGTACATCCATATCGATGAGTACCAGGATACGAACCGCGCTCAATATACGCTGGTGAAAAAGCTCGCAGAACGGTTCCAAAATATTTGCGCCGTCGGCGATGCCGACCAGTCGATTTACCGGTGGCGCGGGGCGGACATTCGCAACATTTTATCGTTTGAGCGCGACTACCCGAACGCGAAAGTCATTTTGCTTGAACAAAACTACCGCTCGACGAAACGCATTTTGCAAGCGGCAAATGAAGTCATTGCGCATAACGTCAATCGAAAGCCAAAGCGGTTGTGGACGGAAAACCCGGAAGGGAAGCCGATCGTCTATTATGAAGCGATGAACGAAGTGGACGAAGCGCAATTTGTCGCCCGCCGCATTCAAGAGGCGGTTGAGAGCGGGGAGCGCCGCTACCGCGATTTTGCCGTGCTTTATCGGACGAACGCCCAGTCGCGCGTCATCGAGGAAATGTTTTTAAAAGCGAACATTCCGTACCAAATCGTCGGCGGCTTAAAGTTCTATGACCGGAAAGAAATTAAAGACATTCTCGCTTACTTGCGCGTCATCGCCAACCCCGATGACGATTTGAGCTTGCTTCGCATCATCAACGTGCCAAAGCGCGGCATCGGCGCCTCTACGATCGACAAACTTGTCCGCTATGCGGCCGAGCATGAGCTGTCCTTGTTTGAAGCGCTCGGCGAGCTGGAGATGATCGGCTTCAGCACGAAGACGGCCGGGGCGCTCGCCGCGTTTCGCGGACAGCTTGAGCAATGGACGCAGCTGCAAGAATACGTTCCGGTGACGGAACTTGTGGAGGAAGTGCTCGACCAATCGGGCTACCGCGAGATGCTCAAGGCGGAACGGACGATTGAAGCGCAAAGCCGGCTTGAGAACTTGGACGAGTTTTTGTCGGTGACGAAGCATTTCGAAAATGTAAGCGACGATAAATCGCTCGTCGCCTTTTTAACCGACTTGGCGCTCATTTCTGATTTGGACGAGCTGAATGGGACAGATCAGGCGGCCGAGGGCGATGCCGTTGTCTTCATGACGCTGCACGCCGCCAAAGGGCTTGAGTTTCCGGTCGTGTTTTTGATTGGCATGGAAGAAGGCATTTTTCCGCATCTTCGTTCACTGGAGAATGAGGATGAAATGGAAGAAGAGCGGCGGCTGGCGTATGTCGGCATCACTCGGGCCGAGGAAGAGCTCGTATTGACGAACGCGCAAATGCGGACGCTGTTTGGCAACATCCAAATGAACCGGCCGTCGCGCTTTTTAGATGAGATTCCCGCGCATTTGCTGGAGACAGTCTCGCGCGGGAAACCGTCTGTTTCCCGTTCAGCGTCCGCTCGCTTGCAGGCAGGCGGCGCCATCGGGGTGTGGAAAGTCGGCGACCGGGCGAACCATCGGAAATGGGGAATCGGTACGGTTGTCAGTGTCCGTGGCGAAGGTGACGACCAAGAACTCGATATCGCCTTCCCGAGCCCGATCGGCATGAAACGTCTGCTCGCTAAATTTGCGCCGATTGAGAAAGTATAGAAAGGAGAACGGGTGAACGTATGGACCGCCAACAAGCCGAACGGCGCGCGGCCGAGCTGCGCGAACTGCTGCACCGCTATGGCTACGAATATTATGTGCTCGACCGGCCGTCCGTCCCGGACGCCGAGTATGACCGGCTCATGCAAGAGTTGATGGCCATCGAGGAACAGTATCCGGAATTGAAAACGAGCGACTCGCCGACCCAGCGCATCGGCGGCCCTCCGCTTGAGGCGTTTCGCAAAGTGACGCATGTTGTTCCCATGATGAGTCTCGCGAACGCGTTTGACGAAGGGGATTTGCGTGATTTTGACCGCCGCGTCCGCCAAGAGGTCGGCGAAGCAGCGTACGTATGCGAGTTGAAAATCGATGGCCTCGCCGTCTCCGTCCGCTATGAAGACGGTTATTTCGTCCAAGGGGCGACGCGCGGCGACGGAACGACCGGCGAGGACATTACGGAAAATTTGAGAACGATCCGTTCACTGCCGCTTCGGCTGAAGGAGCCGGTGTCGCTGGAGGCGCGCGGCGAGGCGTTCATGCCGAAAGCGTCGTTTTTGCGCTTGAATGAGGAGCGAAAAGCCCGAGGCGAGGAGCTGTTTGCCAACCCGCGCAACGCTGCGGCTGGCTCGCTCCGCCAGCTCGACCCGAAAGTGGCGGCGTCGCGCCAGCTCGATTTGTACGTTTATGGTTTGGCCAATGCCGAAGAGCTTGGCATTGAGTCGCACAGCGAGGCGCTCCACTACTTACAGGCGCTTGGGTTTAAAGTGAATCCCGAGCGGCGGCGCTGCGCCAACATCGATGAGGTGATCGCCTTCGTCAACGAGTGGCACGAAAAACGGCCGCAGCTGCCGTACGAGATCGACGGCATCGTCATTAAAGTCGACTCGTTCGCCCAACAGCGGGAGCTTGGTGCGACGGCAAAAAGCCCGCGCTGGGCGATCGCCTACAAATTCCCAGCCGAGGAAGTGGTGACGACGCTCATCGGCATTGAGGTGAACGTCGGCCGCACGGGCGTCGTCACTCCGACAGCGATTCTTGAGCCGGTCCGCGTCGCCGGCACGACCGTGCAGCGCGCCACTCTTCATAATGAAGATTTTATACGGGAAAAAGACATTCGCATCGGAGATGCGGTCATCATTAAAAAAGCGGGCGACATCATCCCGGAAGTGGTCGGCGTCGTCGTCGACCGGCGCGACGGGGATGAAACGCCGTTTGTGATGCCGACGCATTGTCCGGAATGCGAAAGCGAGCTCGTCCGCCTAGATGGAGAAGTGGCGCTCCGTTGCTTAAACCCGAAATGCCCGGCCCAGTTGCGCGAACGGCTCATCCATTTTGCCTCAAGAGCAGCGATGAACATTGAAGGGTTGGGCGAAAAAGTCGTCACCCAACTGTTTAACGCTGGCCTCGTCCACGATGTCGCCGATTTGTACCGGCTGACGAAAGAACAGCTCATCGGTTTGGAACGGATGGGCGAAAAGTCAGCAACCAACTTGCTTGCAGCGATTGAGGCATCGAAGCAAAACTCGCTCGAGCGGTTGCTGTTCGGCCTTGGCATCCGCTACGTCGGAGCGAAAGCCGCCCAACTTTTGGCTGAGCATTTTGAAACGATGGAGCGGCTGGAAAAAGCGACGAAAGAGGAATTGATGGCCGTGCCGGAAATTGGCGAGAAAATGGCGGACTCGATCATCGCCTTCTTTTCCCAGCCAGAAGCGGCCGAGCTGCTCCATGAGCTGCGGCTTTACGGCGTCAACATGGCATACAAAGGGCCGAAGCGGGCGGCTGAAGCGCCTGCTGACTCCGCCTTCGCCGGCAAAACGGTCGTCTTGACCGGCAAACTCGCGTCGATGTCGCGCAATGAGGCAAAAGAAGAGATTGAACGGCTCGGCGGGCGCGTCACCGGCAGCGTCAGCCGCAGCACCGACATCGTCATCGCCGGTGAGGACGCCGGATCGAAGCTGGAGAAAGCCCAGCAGCTTGGCATTGAGATTTGGGACGAATCACGATTTTTGCAAGAGATCAGCAGGGGGAAACGATGAAACGAATCTCACCACTTCGCAGTTTGGTTGCCTGCCGTTGGACGAATCGGGCCCGAAAGCGGTTGGCCGCTGTCGGCCTCGCTTCGATTTGTTTGTTGTCTGCGTGTGCGCCGAAGTTTGACAAAGGTGAGGAAGTCGTGCAAGACAAAGGCAGCAAACAGCAAGAAGCCGTCATCCCGAAATACAACATTGCCGACTCGTATTACCGCGTCATCCTTCCGTTCAAACCGTCCGGGGCCCGTGGGGAGGTCGTCAATGATTTAAATACGCGCCTTGATGTCGACGAATTTGAGACGGGGCTCATGCGCTTGGCCACTGAGCAGTTTCCGTCGGATGAGTACTTGTTCCAAGAGGGGCAATATTTAGATAGCGAGACGGTCGGAAAATGGCTCGCTCGCAAGAAGACGACTCGCCAGCTGAAGGAAGAGAAAATGAAGCCGGAAGACAACCTCGGCTTAAACCCACCGATCAGCGATACGGGAACAAACGAACAAAAAAACAAACAAAGCCCGATTTATTTGGCGAGCATTTTGGAACATGATTATTTGGTGAAGATCGACAACGACAAAGTAAAGCTCGGCGGCATTGCCATCGGCCTGGCGTTAAACTCCGTCCACTATTATTCGACCGAGCAAGGCTATCCGCGCGAGGTCAAAATCAAAGACGATGTCATCGAACGGGAAGGAAAGCGGATCGCCGCCGAGGTGCTGAAGCGGCTGCGGAGCATGAAAGGGCTCGGCAGTGTGCCGATTACGATCGCTTTATACAAACAAGCGCCCCGTTCATCTGTTGTTCCAGGCCACTTTTTCGCCGTCGCCCATGTCGATGGGGGGGACAGCACGATCGATGAGTGGGAGGCGGTGAACGAGGAATATTATTTATTCCCGTCCGATGAGGCGGAAGAGAACCATCGCGACGACTGGCTGAAGTTCAACAATTTTAAATCAGACGTCGAAGACTTTTTCCCGAACTACACGGGCATCGTCGGCAGAGGGTTGTACGTCAACGACCAACTTCAGAAGTTAACGATCAACATTACGATGCCGTTTTACGGCAAAGCGGAAGTGATCGGCTTTACCCAATACGTGACCGGCTTGGTGATGGAAAAATTCCCGGACTACATCACCGTTAACGTCTACATCGCCTCGGCCGGCCAGCCGGAAAGCCTCATCGTGCGCCAGGCGAAAGCAGACGAGCCGTTTGTGCATATTTATCAATGACAACGTGCCGCATCCCCTCTGGACGAGCCAGAGGGGATGTTTTTCGTTGACGCACTTGTTTCGAATAGAAAGGCAGGCTAAAAGGCCGCATAGCGCAACACGGTTGAGACCCTCTTTTTAGAGGAAAGGGCTGAATGGGGATGGAAAAGCAGGACTCCCGCCCGTCTCCCATCGTCGCGGACAAACATGGAACGAACCGCTTGAAACCGAGATTTGTCGGATGAGAGGCAGATTGTTAAAATGATACCTAGAAGGCCGGTGAAAAACGGCTGTCACGAGCAAATCAGCGGCATTTCGCCAAAAAAGAAGGCTGATTTCGCAAGGTTTTTCTAATTGAGAAATAGCTGGAACTAGCAGCATTTTGTACTAAATCACCAGCCTCCTAGAGACGTGGCAGCTATGGCTGCCTTTGTTCGAAATGCTGGACTATCCGGTCTGTTTTCAAACTGCACAAGTAAAGGTGTGTCATCAATCATGAAAGC
This sequence comes from Geobacillus sp. Y412MC52, assembly GCF_000174795.2. Lineage (NCBI taxonomy): Bacteria > Bacillati > Bacillota > Bacilli > Caryophanales > Anoxybacillaceae > Geobacillus > Geobacillus sp. Y412MC52. The sequence continues at coordinate 304,097 of NC_014915.1, forward strand.
CATTTGTGTCTTTTGCGGATCAAGTTATGGACAAAGCCAGAAATATAAGGAAGCGGCGAAAGCGCTCGGAACGTTTTTAGCCCGAAGCGGCATGACGCTCATTTATGGCGGCGGAAAACGCGGCTTGATGGGGGAAGTCGCGGAGGCGGCGCTTCGTCATCAAGGGCGCGTGGTTGGGGTCATTCCGCAATTTTTGAAGGATCGGGAAGTGGCCCATGACGGATTGAGCGAACTGTTGGTCGTCGATACGATGCATACGCGCAAAGCGAAAATGTATGAGTCGGCCGACGGGTTTATCGCCCTGCCAGGAGGGTACGGGACGTATGAAGAGCTGTTTGAAGTGCTCTCATGGTCGCGCGTCGGCCTCCACCAAAAACCGATCGGCCTGCTCAACGTGGACGGGTTTTTCGACCCCCTTCTTCATTTGCTTCGGCATACGGTCGAAAACGGATTTGCCGCGCCGGAAGATCTCGGACTTATAGTCAGCGCCGGAGATGTTCCGACGCTGTATGAGCGGATGAAGACGTTCCGCCATCATCGCTGTTCTTGAACATGAAGGAGAGGGTTGCCGCTTCGTCGGTAGATCCTGCTAATCTGGCAAATTGTTCACTTCATAAGCGGCGCGGATGCCGGATTCAATGGCGCCTTGAATCCATCCGTGGTGGGTGGAAGCGTGTTCCCCGGCAAAATGCACCCTTCCTTCGGGAGTCGCGATATACGGCGACAGCTCCGTCACTTGGTTCGGCTTCATCATCGTGAAGGCGCCGCCGGAGTATGGATAGCGCACCCAGCTATGGCTTGTTCCGGTTTCAAATTCACGGTAGACTTGTTTTCCATGGATGACGGCTAAGTTTTTTAACGTATATTCAAGCCGCTCTTCATCGCCTAAGCTGTCCCAGGGAATGGTGTCATCTTCCCACGTATAGCTCGCCAATACGACACCTGGTCCTTTGGTGCCAATGCCTTGGCTTGGATATTGCGTATACGTAATCGGTAGGTCGGAAACGGTTTTTCCACCGAACATTCCTTCCTTTTCCCAAAATCGTGTTTTAAACTGGATGCCGGTTTTGGTTGAACCAGCATAATGAAGTTCACGAATGGCCTTCCATTTGTTTTCGGAAAACGAATGGCGGGGTTCGATGTCGACAAACTGCAAAATCGAAAACGGGATGGTGACGATCACCCGATCCGCCGTGATTTGAAATGGTTGAAGAATTTTCGTATGGATCGCATGGATGGTGACGCCGTTTTCGTGCTGGACGATTTTTTGCACTTTATGGCTAAAGAGAATCTCGTCCTTCAGCTGCGGCAAAAACGCCTTTGGAAGCCGATCGTTTCCGCCGACAATTTCATAAAAGCGAATATTCGGCGTAAACAGCACCATGAGTTCACGCAACATCTCAAGAAACGAAAGTTCAGGGAATCCTTCTAACGAGAGAACGGCTTTGATCATATCGATGGCTCCCACGGACAGCGGTAGACCGAATGGGTTGTAGCGCAAATAGGCGTCCAGCGAGTAGCGGTCAAGTTGTTCAATGACAATCGGCCAATGTTTTTCCGGATTTTGTTCGATGAATTGAATGACCGGACGAATCGCCATTTGCAATAATTGGGAAGCGGTTTTGCCTCGTTCATGCGGGGCGACCGGAAAGCCAAAGAGGTCGGGATGCCGCTCATATTCACCAAGGCGCGCTTTCACGCCACGAAAATACAGAATGTCGCGCGGAGTGCTGTTGATAAATGGGTAAAGCGGCAAGTTGAATTTTTTGATATATTCCAATGTCAATTGATGGGTGTGTGGGATGCGCATGGCGCCGGCTTCAAGATACTGATCGTCGCGAAAGTTGGAGCGGAGCGTGTAGATTCGGCCGCCGACCCGCTCGGACGCTTCAAGAATCGTGATGTGATGCCCGGCTTGCTTCAGCAATGACGCTGCGACAAGTCCGGCCATTCCGGCGCCGATGATGACGATGTGTCGAGGCGCCGCGGTTTTCTTTAAGCCGTTTCGAATGATCGAGATCATCGTTTCCATCGAAAGTTTTGGAGAAACATACGGGTGGGACACGGTTGGACTCCCCCTTTGCCGTTTTCACCGCGCGAGGATGAAGGTGCGGTTATTCCATCTTATTCCGCGGCAAAGGGGAGTATGTGAGAATAGGAATGCCCGTCACGGCTTGGAAACGATATACGTCGCGCCATCGATTTCAATGCGGCGCTGCTCCTGTACACCCACAAGCCGGCACAAAAAAGGGCGCGTTGACGGTCGATGGTCGGCTTCATAAAAACGAAGGGCAATGCCGCCGACGGCTAGTTCAGCGTACGCCCCTGCCTCATCGCGCCCAAAGCGAGGGACAGGAAGGCCAAACAGCCGCCGATACGCGTCGATGGCGCGGCGAAGGTCAAGCGTATAGACGCCGATGGACGACAAAGAAGAAGCCCCGATTTGATGGTGCATGAGCGGCGCCAGCTCGTTCATCCGCACGTCATCACCGTCGCCCCATTGGATGAAAAACGGATAGCGAAATGCACCGTCTGTGTCGTCTTCGATAAACAGCATCGACCATGTCAGCCGCTTGCCGTCATCGCGCTCGCGGCTGCCAGGGAGCGGACCGATTGGGGTAAACCCGTTTCGTTTGAGATGTGCCGCCACCGCTCCGATGTTGTTCGTGCGGAAGGCAAATTGGGAGAAGCCGTTTCCTTCTTGGCGGTCGGCGACAAGCTGGGCGATGAGCGGATTTCCGCATGTTTTCGCCGTCTGCTCATCGGCGATGCCGATCCACTCAATGTAGCGCAAATGCTCGAAGTAGCATAATGCGTTATACGTTCCCCATGACGGATGGCGGCCGCCGTGGATGGCTGTAAACCCCCATTGTTCAAACGCCGTTTTCGCTTGCTCCGGTCGTTCGGTTAAGTGGACGAGATGGTCAAACGCGACATTCATGGCGGCGACCTCCTCCTAGATGGAATAGATCAGCGGAACAACATTTCTTTGAGCTTGTAGATGATGCGTTCGTTATCGACGGTGCGGTGGGCGATAAAATTCAAGTCCAGCTTGATATCTTCAATTTTGGCGGTCAATTGTTCGTAGCGGGAGTCCATTTTTTGTTCGAGGCGATCCACCGTTTGTTTCAATGAGGCAAATTCCTGGTGAAGCTGGTGGACGTCAGCGGCGAGAGCTTCCAGCTTCGCGTCTGTTTCATCTTGGCGGTGGAGAAGAGCAGCCACGATGCCGTTCAATTCCTTTTGCCCGGCGCGAAGCGAATCTTGTTCTTGACGCAGACGCTGTTGTTCCAAACGGATTTCCTGCTGCTCTTTTCGGATTTCTTGTTGTTCTCTCCGAATTTCTTGTTGTTCTTTTCGAATTTCTTCTTGCTCCTGGCGAATGGCGATTTGTTCCCGCTCGAGCCGCTCTTGGCCTTCCACGAGCTTTTGCAGCGTCCCGTCCATCGCGTTCAAGCGGTCAAGCACTTGGGCGAGCAAAGCGTCACTCATCGTCATTATTCCCCCTTTTTTGTCCGTTATGGCCATTATAGTACATATGTTCGTTTTCGTCAACGGGCAACTAGGCAAAAGAGGGCCAGACGGTTGCTTTATTTCCTGAACGTTTGGTATCATCATAGTATTGTGGAAGGTCGACCATGTCGGAGGTGAATACAATGTCGCGAATTTCGATTGAACAAGTGAAACATGTCGCCGATTTGGCGCGGTTGGCGATTACGGATGAAGAGGCCGAGATGTTTACGAAACAGCTTGATGCGATTATTACGTTTGCCGAGCAGCTGAATGAATTGGACACCGAGAACGTTCCGCCGACTTCGCACGTGCTTGATATGAGAAACGTGATGCGCGAGGATATTCCAGAACCGGGGCTGCCGCGCGAGGAAGTGTTGAAAAACGCGCCGGATCAGCAAGACGGCCAGTTCCGTGTGCCGGCCATTTTAGAGTAAGGAGGGGGATTTATGTCGCTTTTTGACCATTCCGTGTCAGAATTACATACGTTGCTGCAGAAAAAAGAAGTGTCGATTTCCGATTTAGTCGACGAATCGTACCGCCGCATCGGCGAAGTGGAAGAGAAAGTGCAAGCGTTTTTAACATTAAATGAAGAACAGGCGCGGGCGAAAGCGAAAGAGTTGGATGACCAGCTCGCCAAAGGCGAAGAAACGAACCCGCTGTTCGGCTTGCCGATCGGCATTAAAGACAACATCGTCACAAAAGGATTGCGCACGACATGCGCCAGCAAAATTTTGTACAACTTTGACCCGATTTACCACGCTACTGTCATGGAGCGGTTGAATGCCGCAGGGGCGATCACGATCGGGAAGTTGAACATGGACGAGTTCGCCATGGGCTCGTCGACGGAAAACTCCGGGTTTCAGCTGACGCGCAACCCGTGGGACTTGGAGCGCGTTCCGGGCGGCTCGAGCGGCGGTTCGGCGGCGGCGGTGGCGGCCGGCGAAGTGCCGTTTGCGCTCGGATCGGATACGGGCGGTTCGATCCGCCAGCCGGCGGCGTTTTGCGGGGTTGTTGGCTTGAAGCCGACGTACGGACGCGTCTCGCGCTTTGGCCTCGTCGCGTTTGCCTCGTCGCTTGACCAAATCGGCCCGATTACGCGCACGGTCGAAGACAACGCCTACTTATTGCAGGCGATAGCGGGTGTCGATCCGATGGATTCGACATCGGCAAATGTTCCGGTGCCGAACTATGTGGAGGCGTTGACCGGGGACATCAAAGGATTGAAAATCGCCGTGCCGAAAGAATATTTAGGCGAGGGCGTCGATGAAGGCGTGCGCCAGTCGGTGCTTGCGGCGCTTGCCGTGCTTGAGAAGCTTGGTGCGGCGTGGGAAGAAGTGTCGCTGCCGCATTCGAAATATGCGCTCGCGACGTACTATTTGCTCGCTTCGTCCGAGGCATCAGCGAACTTGGCTCGCTTTGACGGCGTCCGCTACGGCTACCGGACGGACAACGCGAAAAACTTGATCGATATGTATAAACTGACGCGAAGCGAAGGGTTTGGGGCGGAGGTCAAGCGCCGCATTATGCTCGGGACGTTCGCGTTAAGCTCGGGCTATTACGATGCGTATTACAAAAAAGCGCAAAAAGTGCGGACATTGATCAAACGAGATTTTGAGAACGTCTTTGAACAATATGACGTCATCATCGGCCCGACGACACCGACCCCGGCGTTTAAAATCGGTGAGAAAACGAACGATCCGCTGACGATGTACATGAACGACATTTTAACGATTCCAGTCAACTTGGCAGGCGTGCCGGCGATTTCCGTGCCGTGCGGCTTTGTCGATGGCTTGCCGGTCGGCTTGCAAATCATCGGCAAGCACTTTGATGAAAGCACTGTCTACCGCGTCGCCCACGCTTTTGAACAAGCGACCGACTACCATAAGCAAAAACCGGTGTTGTAAGGGGGGTTAGGTGATGAACTTTGAAACGGTCATCGGACTTGAGGTGCACGTCGAGCTGAAAACGAAATCGAAAATTTTCTCCAGCAGCCCGAACGCGTTCGGCGCGCCCCCGAACACGCAAACGAACGTCATCGACTTAGGGTATCCGGGCGTGCTGCCGGTGTTGAACCGGCAGGCGGTCGAGTTTGCGATGAAAGCGGCGATGGCGTTAAACTGCGAAATCGCGACCGAGACGAAATTCGACCGCAAAAACTACTTTTATCCGGACAACCCGAAAGCGTACCAAATTTCGCAATACGATCAGCCGCTCGGCAAAAATGGCTGGATTGAAATTGAAGTGAATGGGAAAAAGAAAAAAATCGGCATCACCCGCATTCACTTGGAAGAAGACGCCGGCAAGCTGACACATACGGGCGACGGCTATTCGCTCGTTGATTTTAACCGCCAAGGGACGCCGCTCATCGAGATCGTCTCGGAACCAGACATCCGCTCGCCGGAAGAGGCGTACGCCTACTTGGAAAAATTAAAGGCGATCATCCAATACACAGGCGTCTCCGACTGCAAAATGGAAGAAGGATCGCTCCGCTGCGACGCCAACATTTCGCTCCGCCCGATCGGATCGGACAAGTTCGGCACGAAAACGGAGTTGAAAAACTTAAACTCGTTCAACTTCGTCCGCATGGGGCTCGAGTATGAGGCGAAGCGGCAGGAGAAAATTTTGCTCTCCGGCGGCGTCATCCGCCAAGAAACGCGGCGCTTTGACGAAGCGACGAAAACGACCGTCCTCATGCGCGTCAAAGAAGGATCGGAAGACTACCGCTACTTCCCGGAGCCGGACTTGGTCATGCTCTATATTGACGACGAATGGAAAGAGCGCGTCCGCGCCTCGATTCCGGAGCTGCCGGACGCCCGCCGGAAGCGGTATATCGAGGAGTGGGGCTTGCCGGAATACGACGCCAAAGTGCTGACGCTGACCAAAGAAATGGCGGATTTCTTCGAAGCAACGGTCGCAAACGGCGCCGATCCGAAACTGGCGTCGAACTGGCTCATGGTCGAAGTATCCGGGTACTTAAACGCCGAGCAAAAAGAGCTGCATGACATCGCCTTGACGCCGGAAAGCTTGGCTGGGATGATCAAACTCATCCAAAACGGCACGATTTCGTCGAAAATCGCGAAAAAAGTGTTCAAAGAACTCGTCGAACACGGCGGCGACCCGGAGAGAATCGTCAAAGAAAAAGGGCTCGTGCAAATTTCCGATGAAGGAGCGCTGCGCAAAATTGTGCTCGAAGTGCTCGACGCCAACCCGCAGTCGGTCGAAGACTATAAAAACGGCAAAGACCGCGCGCTTGGCTTCCTTGTCGGGCAAGTGATGAAAGCGACAAAAGGACAAGCGAATCCGCCGCTTGTCAATAAGCTGTTAGTAGAGGAAATTGGAAAACGATAATGAAACAATAGGAGGCCTGCCCACCGGCAGGCTCTGTTTTCAATAAAAATTTTTGCACTATTAAAAAAATACAATTGACAAACGTTGTGATCGAATGATAGATTTTTTATAAGAAAAAACCAATTGATTTAGTAGGATATGAAATCTCGAAGGATCAAAGAGGGGAGAGGAAACGATGAGCAATGAACAAACCTTCCGCCCGGAGACGCTCGCCATCCACGCCGGGCAAAAACCGGATGCGGAAACGGGCGCGCGGGCGGTGCCGATTTACCAAACAAGCTCGTATGTATTCCGCGACAGCGAGCATGCGGCCAATTTGTTTGGTTTGAAAGAGGAAGGATACATTTACACCCGAATCATGAACCCGACAAACGATGTGCTCGAAAAGCGGATCGCGGCGCTTGAAGGCGGCATTGGGGCGCTCGCGCTGTCATCGGGGCAGGCGGCGGTGTTTTATTCGATCATCAACATCGCCTCGGCGGGCGATGAAATCGTCTCGTCTTCGTCCATTTACGGCGGAACGTACAACTTGTTCGCCCATACGCTGCGCAAGTTCGGCATTACGGTGAAGTTTGTCGATCAGTCCGACCCCGAAAACTTTGAGCGGGCGATCACCGACAAAACGAAAGCCTTGTTTGCGGAAACGATCGGCAACCCGAAAAACGATGTGCTCGACATCGAAGCGGTGGCCGACATCGCCCATCGCCATGCCATTCCGCTCATTGTCGACAACACGGTGGCCAGTCCATACTTATTGCGGCCGATTGAATTCGGCGCCGATATCGTCGTCCACTCAGCGACAAAGTTCATCGGCGGGCACGGCAATTCGATCGGCGGTGTGATTGTGGACAGCGGCAAGTTTGACTGGAAAGGGAGCGGCAAGTTTCCGGAGTTTACTGAGCCAGACCCGAGCTACCACGGTTTGGTGTATGTGGACGCCGTCGGCGAAGCGGCGTACATCACGAAAGCGCGCATCCAGCTCTTGCGCGATTTAGGAGCGGCGTTGTCGCCGTTTAACGCGTTTTTGCTTTTGCAAGGGTTGGAGACGCTCCATTTGCGGATGCAGCGCCATAGCGAAAACGCACTTGCCGTCGCCAAGTTTTTAGAAGAGGAAGAAGCAGTCGAATCGGTCAACTACCCAGGGCTTCCGAGCCATCAGTCGCATGAACTGGCGAAAAAATATTTGCCAAACGGGCAAGGAGCGATCGTCACGTTTGAAATCAAAGGCGGCGTCGAAGCCGGCAAAAAACTGATTGACTCGGTCAAACTGTTCTCTCATTTGGCCAACATCGGCGATTCGAAATCGCTCATCATCCACCCGGCCAGCACAACGCACGAGCAGCTGAGCCCGGACGAACAGCTGTCCGCCGGCGTCACCCCAGGCCTTGTGCGTCTGTCCGTCGGCACAGAAGCGATCGACGACATTTTGGACGACTTGCGCCAAGCCATTCGCCAAAGCCAGACGGTGGGGGTGAAGTAGAAGCAGCGAAGCGGATATAGGAAACATTTAGAAAATATAAAGAGTGTCCTAAGCGAAAAAACAGGGCGCTCTTTTTTGATTTGCGGAGCAAACCGTTCTTCTCCTTCCCATTGTTCACGGCTTTCACTTTTGCGCAATTCCGGCACGCAAAGCAGCATCCTGAGAGCTGGCTGGCAACGATCGTGCGGAGGCCAGCGAATACACGACGGGCAGCGGGCATCACCCCCGCTTCCTTGATCGAAACCGCATCGCCTTGGCCCGAGATCTTTCTTACGCGTATGATAGCATTTAAGTTGCATATAGTGATGCTAGTTGAACGCAGCGTTCCACTAGCATCACGGGTCAATGATTTTGTATAAGCATGGATAAAATCTTCTGTTGTCAAACGAACAGATGAAATCATTTCATGCATATTGTCTCCTTATTCGAATGGGAAGATGGAGGGAACGAATAACAAGATCAAGCTGATAAAACGTCGGGGATACGGATACCGAAATATCCAGCGTTTTGCACTGCGGGTTCGGCTAGAAACAGCTAACATACTTTCATGACAGGTGCAAGTACATCTTTTGGTGATGAGCTATACCAATACATTAGAAAAATCTTAGAATTTCGATCTATTCTAAATGTGAAAAGGAGCTTTTTAGCTTTACATTAACTGCTTGGTGAAAAAAGTGGGATCTATGATGTCTTACATCTTTCATCAAGTAGTTAATGATAAATATCAACATATGGAAAGGAGGGAATGAAGAATGGCAAAGTTGGATGATTTCGATTTGGACATTGTTGTCAAAAAACAGGACAACATTGTACAACCTAATATTACAAGTAAATCTCTTTGTACCCCGGGTTGCATCACAGGCATCTTAATGTGCTTAACGCAAAATTCTTGTGTATCTTGTAACTCTTGCATTCGATGCTAATAACTTATAATTCTTAATTGGAAAACAGAAGAGTTAGAAAATTATAGGGTATGCTGGGGTTCTCCCTCGTTTTCAAGGCGATACGGAATTAGCAAGCGCCAATAAAGCGACAAACAGTAAAAGTAAAGTGGAAAATTCGGTTGTGGGTGCCGATTATAAAGCAAACATGTGGATTCAGCAAGGTTCCACGAAAGTGTCGCCAACCGCGCTGAATGTAACCGATAATGACACGCGTTATTTCACTGTCGACCAAAGTGCTGTTGGTAAAAAAGTTTCATTAATGGCGGAAAATGCATCCTTCACTTACGTTACAGTTGATATCGCGGGCAAATTTTATCCCGACAATTGATCGATTTTATAGATATGTTCAGTCAACTTGGACAAGAGAGAGGTTTTCTTCGTCAGGGTCGGTCTTCTTCAATTTCACTGAAGAAGACCGGCCTTAAACAGAAGAATTAGGAGATGATCGTATGTATATGGAATTGCTTAAACTTCTGAAAAATAAGAACCTTTATATCAGCGCAGCTTGCCTATTGCTGCTTGTGATCGGCGCCGTCGTGTTGGGGGTGAAAGATTATCGTGAAAATGTGGAGCTGTTTGAACGAATTTACCACCACAATCCTAATGTTTCCGCCTTGGCATCGCCTCACCTTGAATGGGTTGGTCTAGGGGGCTTCCGCTTTAATGTACTTTCATCTCTATATTACTTCCTTTTTCCACTATTGTTGTCGATTCCATTGGCCGATTCGATTGATCGTGAGCGAAAGAGCGGAAATGTTCATTATCAATTGACACGGATGGGAAGAGGGGCTTATTACCGAAGGAAATTTGTGTTTACCTATATCAGCGCTTTCTTCTTGTTCCTTCTTCCTCTTGTGCTGGGAGTTGTGCTGGTGAATCTTTTGACGAACCATTGGGATTATTCGAGCTTTTCCCAGGCATATCGGCAATTGGTCAATGGCACGTTGCCGTTGCCGGACAATTCGTTTGAAGGGGAAAAGAAAACCCTTTTTTCTCCTTTATTGGAGATCTCTCCTTATTGGTATATTCTTGCGTATTATATCATTGGCGGGTTGTTTGCCGGCGGTTACGTCTGCCTTGGTTTAGGATTTTCCTTGTTGTTGAAAAATCGGTATTTGATTACTTTGATGCCACAAATCATTTATATGGTTTGTTGGGCGGCGCTGACGATCACCAACCAGCTGGGATGGGATCCGTTTAATTTCTTAATCCCTTCACAACCAGTGGAAGGATTGTCCTATTGGAAAATCGCCATCGTGTTTGTCCTCCAATTGTTGATTGCGGCAGCGGTATTTTCATATGGAGTGAAGAAAAGTGAAGATGTTCTCTAGACAGAACGTTTTTTTCGTCTGGCAAGATTTGATGTTACAGCGAGCCGCTCTCAAGATGATTTTAAGTGTCATGGCTTTGTTAATGGTGGCGGGCATCTTGCCGCTAGGAATGGTGGTGGTGGGGAAGTGGCACAGCCTCAAAGATTTTATCTTGCTCTATCGGTATGAATTTTTTCATCTCCCTGCTTTTTTATTTCTTTTAGGTTCCGCGCTTCAAACGAATGCGTGGATCGTCTTAAGAAGATACCGCACGCGAAGGGAAATCGGGCTGCATAAGGCGTTGCTGGTCATTGTGCTGGCTGGGGGCGTCTCTCTCTGGGTTGCCGCAGTAGGAGGATTATGTACAACGTTTGCGAAATACATCATCCATCCCAATATGCAAAACGCCCATGCGGCTTTTTTGTACGTGCCGCATAGTGGGGATAAAAGCTCGTTTCTCTATTTTCTTGTTATGTATTTTTTCGTCACCGCTATATACGGATTGTTGTTTGTCGCATTCATTGATTTTGGGGGGAACCGCTTTTTCGCCTTCGCTGCCGTCATCATACTGGCTGTGTTGGATATGTTCACTGTACACATGCTCCCTTATTTGTTTTACATAAGTGAACAGGCGGCTCCTGTTTGGACCATCCTCGTTCTCATTGTGGTGATGCTGCTGCTGGTCTGTACCATTTGCCTTTTGTCAAGCCGAAAAAACTATTATGTTCAGGATGATCTTTTATGAAACCGATGCATTTGGAGTTTACCCTGATCAAAATGGATATCAAAAGAATGGTCATCACCTGCCTCCTGTTCCCACTGTTGGGCACTTTGATGTCCAGCTGGTCAGAGGCGTTTTCTTCCCAATGCCTATCGGAGTTGTTCGCCCGCTTATTCGGAGCGGTGACGATCTCGAATTGGATGTATTGGCTGATGATTTGCTTTGGCTATGTGGTGTTGCTCCAAATCGTTTGGAAAAAGCGGGATAAATATTTTGAACTGTAGATGAGCATTTTTCATTACAATAATTTCCATGATTAGAGAGACAAACAGGGTACCCCTTACGCGATACGGAGCTGTTTTTTGATCACATCAATGGGAATATCTTGCTTCGCAGCGTCATAAATGAACTCGACGACGCTGTGGTCTTTCCGCGACCGAAGAAGCTCCAGCCCGGCGGAGAGGTTTTGTCGGGATTCGGCGATGCTATACACGCAGGAGAGCAGCACCACCGCCCAATACCGTTTCACCGCCCGAATGTGGCGAACGCGGTATCCATCAAGCTTCAGTTGATCTTTCGCCTGCCGGAAAAAGCACTCGATCGTCCAACGCTGAGCATAGTAACGCAAGATGTCTTCGTCCCCGAGCTCCCGATCGGTGCTCAAGACGACATGGAGATGTTCCGGCGCCATCGGCTGATCCGCCTTCCAAGCCAGCAGCACCACCGCGTCATCGAGGCCATGGATCGCCCCCTCATAGCGATACACGCGATAACGCTCCTGACCCACCGTGACGAGGCGGGTGTCTTCGGACTCGACATAGCGGGCGAACTGCTTGGCTTGGATGGCGATGCCTTTCGGGTAGAGAATCCGGTTCGTCTTGAGCATGGCGATGACATGGAATCCCTGTTTCAAGCAGGCTTCAATGAGCTTTTTGGACGGATACCACGAATCCATGAGCACATACACCGGCTGAGCCCGCTTCACTTTGAGCGAAGAAAGCATCTCGATGGCCAGGTCGATCTTGCTTTTTCCCGCTTTCTTGTCATACAGGCGGAACGCAAACGGAAACGCTTGTGTCAAGGTGTGCACCATCAGCCAAACGAGCGAATGCCCCCAAACCGATTGATGATCTTTATGCGAGTAGTGCCAGTCGCACCCTTGAATGGCGTGCGTTGCCCGTGACGAAGGCTTCGTTTTTTGGCAAATCGTATCATCAATCGAGACAAAAAGAGGCTGATTCTTTCGCTCGACCAGGCGCTCGATTCGGCGGAGGATCCACTCTTGAAGCTTCCCAAGCAGCCTTTCCTCATCCCAAGGGCTTTTCGTGAAAAAGTGACTGAGCGTCGTTCGATGATTCGGATGAAAGCTCCAGTGATGAATATCGGTCAATGTTCCCGAGAATCCCTTGGTGGTCAAGGCATCGACGATATGAATGAGATGCTTGATGACCGGTTTGGAAAGCTGCAGCGTCAACCCCAAAGTGAAGAAAAACTTGTGGATTCCTTGGTGATGTGCTAATCTATTCATGAGACATGAACCTCCTTGTGTGAATGGGTTTTGTGCACATCTATTTTACCCAAGGAGTCCGGTTCATGTCTCCTTTTTTGTTTGGTTGTCAATTTATGTTAGTGAATTTGCTCATCTACAGTTTTGAACATAAACTGTTCATTTTGTTGAGGGATACGACGTCGTATACAATGGCTAGGCTGCTGGCAGGTGTTCTGTTTACATTGGGATATGTCATGTCAGCGTTTTTGATCACTGGCGGCTTCGGTCTCTTTGTGTCGCATATGGCGTTTTCGTTTGACCGTTCGTTAGTGGTCATGTTTATTTGCATCGTTGTGAATTTGTATTGGCATGCCAGTGTGTGGATGTTGTTGAACGTGTATGCCACTTATCATTTGGCGAATGTTGTTATTCTCTCTTTGTTTTTTGTAGGTGTCAAGATGCCAACGCCTTTTGTTCCTTTGTACTACAGCATGGCGGATCTCGTGCGGAGCAGCTCGATGTTCTGGTCGGCGTTGATCGTGGAGCTCTTGTCGATCGTTGTGTTCGGGTATTGGACGATCAAGAGAGTGAAGAACGCGGATTATATGTAGGAGGTTTTCAATTATGAAGGCGATCGTCTTATCCAATGTTTCCAAAACGATAAAAGCAAGGGAAGTTTTGCGCAATATCAACTTAGAGTTGGAAAGAGGAAAGATTTATGGATTTGTCGGGCCGAACGGGTCGGGAAAAACGATGTTATTCCGAGTCATCAGCGGGCTCGTCAAACCGTCCAGCGGCACGGTGGCGGTATTTGGCCAGACGTTGCACCAAGATGTATCATTTCCGAGCGATATTTCTGTTTTGTTGGAAAAACCAGGTTTCCTTGAACAATACTCAGGATTCGATAATTTGCATTTTTTAGCCATGATTCAGAACAAAATCGGCGAACGTGAGGTAAAAGAGGCAATCGAGCGGGTAGGGTTGGATCCGCATGATAAAAGGCCGGTGAAAGCGTACTCTCTTGGAATGAGACAAAGACTGGCCATCGCACAATGCATCATGGAGAAACCGCAGCTGATGCTGCTCGATGAACCGATGAATGCTTTGGATGAAAAATCGGTGGACCAAGTGTACCAAATTCGGGAGGAAAACAAAAGAGGCTGCACCATTTTGTTGACATCTCACAACAAGGTGGACATCCAGTCATTATGCCATGAAGTATATTCGATGAATGAAGGGGTGATTACGGGTATGACCCATATTACGGCAGAATGACTGTCATGTGTGTAATGTCGAAATTCGCGAGGGGGTGGCCATCTTGAACAACCAAACTATGCGAAGGTGCCGCTTCCGTGTTTGTTGGACAATCAAAAGATGGTTTTATGGAGTGAACCAATAGCTCCCTGCATCTGAGGAGGAGGCTGGGAGCTTCAGTGCAGCAGCTCTTTCTTCCTGAAGCCAAATTCGAATCCCCCCTCCCTTGCTTTTGAACGCGCTGTCATGAAAAGACAAAGATGCTGTCTGTTGGGCTGAGGCCATGGCTCCTTTTACACTCCCACTATCATTGGGAAGGATTCATCACCGTAATGTATACGTGGCAAGTGGGGGTTCCCCCGTTTCGACATGCATCAAAATAGTTCGATTTGCTGATTTTTCCTTGCAGAAGGGAGTATGATATGTTTTGAAATAGTCCAGTACTATATACCGGCACATTAGAAAAATCTTAGAATTTCAATCTATTCTAAATGTGAAAAAAGAAGTTTTTATATAGATGCAACGAAATCGTTTAACATATCCTTGACGGAAAAGTGGCTCATCCATTTTTGACTGTCGAAGGCAAGCCACAGGCTTGCCTTCGTCACGCTAAGGCGTGACGGAAGACCGAACAACGACTCGCTTCACAGACCCATTCATGGGTCTGGAAGCGGTGTTGTTCGGTCACTCGACAGTCGGATGAAATGACCGGTAAAAACGAAAATGTTAAAGCTTTAAATTGCATCTATATAGCTTGCTGCGGAAGATTGAGGGGTTATTTATGACAAATGTCACCCGCATGGTGCTAGATCAACTCCGCCAAACGGAGCCTATGTAATGAAGCAACGCTCATATGAGATTACCCCATGATATGGGGATAGAATAGGTTAAAATGCTATTCAACTGTATGGGAGATCAAAAGATGAATAACAAGAAAATTTTGGTCGTTGATGATGATGAAGATATTTGTTTGACAATCAAACAATATTTGGAGCTTCATCATTATCAGGTGGAAACAGTCCACAGCGGTGCGGAAGCATTGAAAATGATCAGCGGCGATGTTGACTTGATTATATTGGATATTATGATGGAAGGCATTGACGGAATGGAATTGTGTCGAATGATTCGTGATCGAGTCGATTGCCCCATTCTATTTGTTAGTGCAAAAACGCTGGAGGAAGATAAGGTTCAAGCTTTGTCGATCGGTGGGGATGATTACATCACCAAGCCGTTCAGCTTAAAGGAGTTAAAGGCGAGAATTGATTCCCATTTAAGAAGGGAAGAACGGATTCGTTCGAACGAGAGATATCTTTTGAGTTCTAAAAATATGACGATTGATCTTTTGGCTAACGAAGTCTTTTGTAAAGGAAGGAAATTGCCGTTAACAAAAAAAGAATATGAGATTGTGAAGTTGTTGATGCTGAATCAAAAGGTCGTTTTCTCCAAAGAAAGAATATTTGAACGAGTATGGGGGATTGACTCCGATAGCCAGTTAGACGCGGTTACAGAAAGCATCAAAAATATTCGAAAAAAAATCAAGGCCGTCGATCCAGAAACCTCTTATATTCAAACATTATATGGGCTCGGCTATAAATGGGATGTGAGCAATGAAAAACGATAAAACAATTAAACGAGATTTTTACTTGTTGGTTGTGAAGGTAGTGTTGGCAACAGTGATCTCTTCGGCCGTTACCTATTTATGCGTAATCTATTTGATTATGACATTAACTACGAACCATGTGGTGAAACCGACCAATTATTTCGTGAAAGATTTGGATTTGATTGAGAAAAAGGTAAAAGAAAACGAAGAGGCTATTTTCAAGGGGAGACTCATTCCCATCCATCGTTACAGCGAAAAGATAAAAGGAGAAGTTGTAGACATCAGCGGTAAGCATCTGTATGGTGATCAAGGAATTATAGATGATCAAGTGGATATTAGTAAAGCGATCAACCGTGACATTGTAAAAGGAAGCTATGTGTATCGGTTCATTCCCATTCAACATGATAACGCCATTCAAGCGGTGTATGTGTTGAAAGCGCCTTTTGGGTTTATCATTAACAATCAAAATCGCTTCGGAGCCGTGCTGATTTATGCTGTGCTGCTTATTTCTCCGTTGATCTTTTTTATTGTTTATTTGATTTTCTTTACATCTAGGCTGTACAAATCATTGTTCCATAATGTCAAATTGTTGCTTCAGGCTTCTGATCACATTGCAAGCGGGGATTTTGATTTTCAAGTCTCAGGGTTGAAAAGAAAAGAATTTATGAAAATCCAGGATTCCTTTAATACCATGATCAGTGCGCTGAAAGAAATGGTGGAACGTTTAGCAAAGACCGATGACGAACGAAAAATGATGGTATCATCGATCGCGCATGATATCCGAACCCCGTTGACGGTCATCCAAGGACAAATGGATTTGATTCAAGATTTGCGAAAGTTGGGCGACTTTGATGTCACTCCCCATTTAGAGATTATTCGCAAAAATTGTGAGAAGATGACCATGTTGACCGATAATTTGTCGTTGCTCTATAAAGTGGAGAATGACCACTTCTCACTGAATGCAAAAGAAGTGGATTTAAGGCAAATCCTTGATGAGAAAAAACGAGAGATCTCCACAATGGTTTATCATCAAAAATCGATAAATATTTGCTTTGATGTGAATTTGCAAAAATCATGTTACATCCTTGATGAAGGGATGTTAATGAGAGTGTTGGACAATATTTTATACAACAGCTTGAGGTTTACCAAAAGCGGAGAAATAAAGTTGGAAGTGCATGATGAAAAAGAGGGGGATGAGCGTAAAATCTATTTTCGCTGTTCCGATACGGGAACAGGGTTTAAAGAAAGCGATACGTCGTTGTTGTTCCAGCCTTTTTACCAAGATCGGCAGTATAAAAATCATGTTGGATTAGGGCTGTATATTGCTAAACGAATTGTCAATCATCATGGCGGCGAAATTTGGGCATACAACAATGAAAAAGGCGGAGCGACGGTTGAATTTTATATTAAGGAGCTATCGGATTGATTACCCAATCTTATGGGCTTTCCACCATTATAGAGAGTTGAGAATTCAGCTAGGGAGGAATTTCGATTTCCCTAGCTGACAGTCTCTGTGCCTTTATTTTCTTTTCGCAATGAGAAATTGGTGGTTCACCGTAACAGCCACTTCTTCGTCCGGGTTTACGCCTTTGATGCTGTATACCCAACCAAAGTTCAAGTGAGTTCGTTTTTCATCCGTTTGATCGGGAATGATTTCGATCTTTCGCAGTTCTTTTTTACTCAAGATTTGATGATGCTCATTGATGGTGATCGTCTCTGCTACTTTCCCGATTGGCTTGTTCAGTTGATGTCGATCTACTCTTGCTGCCTGAATGATGTACGTTCGGCCTTGATAGTGAATTTCTTGCAAATTGTCTTTGTTCAACTCGTATTTTGGCAATTTCCGATCGATCTCCATATTTTTTGTTGCTGTCTTTTTTAAGTCGCTGACAAGTGAACAACCTCCTATAAAGAGGATTCCGACCAACATGAGGAGTAAGAGGAAGTTTTTCATAGTTGCTCTAAGACCTCCTTGTTTAACATCCCGTTGAGAGGGAGAAGTGAACTTTCATTCATGTGGTTTATTTCCTTCCCAGCGATGAAACCAGATCGAACCAATGATGGTTACGATGATGAACCCTAGAAGGGCATAGGCCGTTCCTTCCCATAATGATAGCGAATAGGAATTTAACAACTGCCCCCCCAAGGTTTGCTTTACTTCGGGCATCATCAAAATCGGAAATTGTGAGAGACGAACAGCCCAAGACCAAGGAATATAGCTCCATATGTGATCGCCTAAGGAAGTTGCCCCAATAAGGGCGGAAATGAGAAATCCGCCGCTTCCTACTGCGATCGAGGCTCCCATTCCAAAGGCAAAGCTGATGAACAGATGCATGGAAAAAAGGATCAGTGAGCCCACGATGGAGAGCAGGGCTCCTTGCAAAAATAAGTGAACATGAATGGGCGCGACGTTGAGTACGTATTTCATTCCAAAGAGCATAACCATCGTCGCCAGCAAGATATCCGCGAATGTAATGAAAACGAGCAGCGTGAGTTTGCCAACATACCATTTGATTTTGGATACAGGACCGGTCAAGATG
Organism: Geobacillus sp. Y412MC52; assembly: GCF_000174795.2. Taxonomy (NCBI): domain Bacteria; kingdom Bacillati; phylum Bacillota; class Bacilli; order Caryophanales; family Anoxybacillaceae; genus Geobacillus; species Geobacillus sp. Y412MC52. The sequence goes on from NC_014915.1 coordinate 322,296, forward strand.
TTCATAAAACTTCCTGCTTTTTCTTCTTGATAGGACATCAGCCCAGTCAGTAGGGAGATGATGATCGGCAAGGAAACGGCCATCACTTCAAAAAATCCTTGATAGATTTTCACCTGCCAAAACATGGGGGTGCGGTAGTGCGAAAAATACCATACCATAAAGAGCGAATAAATGATTGGCGTGATGATGATCATCATCCGAATCGCTGTGCGTTTCGTTTTGATCCATTCGGATGACAGTATGCGAAGAAACGACATGTCAATGCACTTCCTTTCGCGCAAACCAAGCGGCGGTTAGAAAAGATAACAACAGAAAAATGGCAAGGGCGATGGCTAGGCCTGTCGGAATGACAGAAGGATCCAATAGTGGATTCCCTTTTTCCAAAGGAACGCCGTTCGGATGGACCCCAACGATCGGGCACATCATCCTCATTCCCCAGCTCCATGGAATGAACAGCCAGTAAGGCTGTGCGGTCATGACTACCCCGAAGGCGAGGCCGATGACACTGACCATGATCGAGGCCGCCATCCCGAACCGCTCGGCAATAAATAATCCGATCGGGATATAGGCTAAAGAGGTCAACCAAATGACCAAGCTGGCGAATACGACCACCGTCGCTGATGAGAGGCTGTTGGGCAAAAACCATTTCAATAAAACAAGCAGGACGATCAGCTCGATGGTTGAGAGCAGCATATAATAGGCGATGACGGCGATTTTGCTCCACCATAGACGCACAATGCTAATGTCGAGACAACGCAACGCTTTATCGTTTCCTGACTTTTTCTCCCTTGACACTGAAAGGGAAGCGATCAAGGCCGTTCCAATTGGAACAAAAATCAACGGCCACCAATTAAATACCGTGTATTCAAAATAATGGCGCGTTGAATTCATGGTTGGCATGGTGATCATGGCATACAGGACAAAGAAAAGCGGAGCGATGAATACAAGCTTTTTGGCAAACGTCCGCTTGTATTTTAAGCGTTCTGACTGGAACATATTGAGCATGACTCCCATCCTCCTTCATTGCTCGTTCACTACATCGATAAAGAGTTTTTCAAGATCTTGGCTTTCGTCGATTTTGCCCTGATATTTGAGTTTCCCGTTTTGAATAATGCCAATGTAATCGGCTAATTGTTTGACTTCTGACAAAATATGGCTGGATAGGATGACGGTGATTCCGTTTTCGGCAAACGATTTAATGAGTTTTCGCAAGTCCTGTATGCCTAATGGATCCAATCCGTTTGTTGGTTCATCGAGAATGAGCAGTTTCGGATCATTTAAAAGAGCTTTGGCAATTCCTAGCCTTTGCTTCATGCCAAGGGAGAATTGAGATGCTTTCTTTTTCCCCGTATTTTCTAAGCCGACGATGTTCAAAACTTCTTGGATTCGCGAGTCGGGCAAATGAAGCAATTTGGCGTGAACAAGCAAGTTTTCATGAGCGGTTAAATTGCCGTAAAGAGCCGGGGATTCGATCAGTGCGCCGATATCTTTCAGGTCTTTTCTGCTCCAAGGATGGCCGTTGATCATGATTTCCCCTTTCGTCGGACGCAACAGCCCTGTCAGCATTTTTAAAAGAGTTGATTTTCCGGCTCCATTTGGTCCGAGCAATCCATAAATCGTATGTTTCTTGACTTTCATGGATACATCATCGACCGCGAGTTGTTTCCCAAATGCTTTGCTTATATGACGGGTTTCTAACATATACTCTTCCATGTTCATTCTCCTTTCATAATGGGAACATGCTAGGCGGTTCTTGACTGGCATAAGCGCAAGAATAGGACTGTTAGATCCGTGCTATTCTCATATTAATGACTCAATCTAATGTTTTTATAAGAAAAGAACACATGGATGATGTTTTTTACAGATTGGCATCCAGCGACAGTCTGGTGTATCATTTGCTCTCGCGGCGATGAGCGCCCTCTTCTCCCTGATCCTGAAAAATGCTCGAGAATGGTGAATACTCCGAGTTCGAGATTGTTCAGACAAGCGGCGTGTTGACGGTCTACGCGTCGGCTCCCGCTGCTTAGGTTGTTCGGGACGGAATGCGTCAAGGAAAAGGGGAAGGCGTCAACATGATGCTGATTTGAAGAAGGAATTTGCTCAATCATGTTGAAATTTACCTATTTGGAAATATTTATTTTGCACAAGGACGGCCATGACGCGTTAACATAGGGGATATTTTTGATTTTTCGCTCTTCTTAACGAAGTGTTCGTGATGTCCAATCGAGATCATTAGTGATTTTCAATCGTTTCATGTTATTGCCGCTCCTTTTGGGATGTTTAGGAACAGTATAATTAGAGCGGAGATCACTTATATGAACGTTAATGTTTTAATGTGCACCTATATAGTTAAGGTATATAAGCTGTAATAAAGAATTTCCACGGTTTTGTATTAATGTTCAAGCCGTAACACGGTAGTCTATAATGCGAGTATGCCGAGAGTCTGGTGGATAAACACTTTTTTGAATTAAGTGTGTTAAGACACAGAAGGAATATCAAAATATAGGTATAGAAAGGGTTGAGGAATTTGAAGATTAAAGATGTATTTGGGGATTTGCCTACACTTACTACTGAACGTTTAATATTAAGAAAATTAACGTTAGATGATGCATATGACTTATTTGATTATGCGTCAAATTCGGAAAACTGTAAATATTTACCTTGGAGACCTCATCATACCATTGAAGATTCAATTCAATTTTTAGAATTTGTCATTAAGTCTTATAAAGAAGGTAGTTTAGCTCCGTGGGGAATCGTTTCAAAAGCAGACAATAAAATGATCGGGACAATTGATATAGTTAAATGGTTACCCAATCATCATAAAGCTGAGATAGGTTTTGTTTTATCGTATAAGTATTGGGGGAAGGGATTAGCAGTTGAAGCGGCTAATAAAATCATTGAATTTGGTTTTGACAAGATGGAATTAAACAGAATTGAGGCATTTGCTATGATTGAAAATGTTCAATCTTTAAGAGTTTTACAAAAGTTAGGGATGCAATTTGAAGGGGTTATAAGAGAACATTGGTATATTAAAGGGAAATTTAGAGATATGGCTATATACTCTATTCTAAAACGAGATTATTTTAAATCAAGGGACGGGTTGCAAAACGCATAACTGATGAATAAAGGGACACAAAAAATCCACTCTTATTGGGAATTATATACAGTTACTAAAAAACTTCAAAGGGGTGACACTATCAAGAGTTCCAATTCTTTTCCGTGAAAATGCACGCGTCTTGATGGGTCATTTTCATGCCCGGGTAGGAGGGCAAAACGTTGCCCATGAGACTCTTCCGTGAAAATGCGCGTGCCTGGATTGGTCATTTTCATGCTTGGGTGAAGAGCAAAACGTGCTCATGGGAGCTTTCCATAGAAAAATCCCTTCCATAGTCAACGCAATAAGTGGACTTTCTTTTTTCTGTCTACTATAAGGGTATTGTATCCATTTTTGTTATAGGATACCTTCTTCAAGACGGCTTTCATCTTAGGAAGTATTGCGTCAGCGCCACTGTGTTTGTTGGTTGCCTGAAGCGTATTGAAGAAGTCAACAACTGATGGTCTCTCACAGCCCTTTCGGCGTCACTTTCTTTTCCACTTTGCGCAGCAGCCAGTCAAACACAATCGCCAAAATGGCGGCTGGGATGGCGCCGGTTAAAATCAAGTTTTTGTCGGCGATGCGCAAGCCGCGGTCGATCAAGTCGCCAAGTCCGCCAGCACCGATGAAGGTCGCTAAGGCGGCGACGCCGATCGTCAGCACCGTCGCCGTGCGTACGCCAGCCATAATGACGGGGAGAGAGAGGGGAAGCTCGACCATCCATAAAATTTGCCTCGATGTCATCCCCATCCCCCGGCCAGCGTCAACGAGCGCCGGGTCGACACCAAGAATGCCGGTGTACGTATTGCGCAAAATCGGCAGCAAGGCATACAGCGTCAAGGCGATGATGGCAGGCAGCTTGCCGATGCCGAAAAGCGGAAGCATAAACCCAAGCAAGGCTAAGCTTGGAATCGTCTGAATAATGGCGGCCACGCCGATGATCGGCTCGGCGAGTTTGCGATATCGGGTCAGCGCGATGCCAAGCGGCACGGCTATGACGATCGCAATGCTCATAGCGATGGCGGATAAGAGCACATGTTCTTGAAAGGCGATCCAAATATCGTTCTTTCGTTCGATAAACGTCTGCAATAATTCCATTGTCTCCCTCCTTGGCGGAAAAGCGGCAGCGGGTGGCTGCCGCTTGGTCATGGGCTGAGACCGAAAACTTGACAAGGTTTTGGTTCACTAGCGGAACGAATCCCATCGGCAAGCCCGCTTGGAGCGGCCTTGTCTTTTCGAAATGAGACGTGTGATTCAGGCGGGCCGACGGCCGCGGCAAAGTTTCTGGCCAGATGACAAGAAACGGGGCGGCATCGTTTTTTCAAGCCCCCATTCGCCCGTCTTCGTTGGCATTAGGCATGTTGCTGGAACGTCCACTCCGCGAGCGCGCGCATCATGCTCGAGCGCGTGATCCCGCCGACGAGCTGGTCGCCGTCCAACACCGGAATGATACGCACATCCGGGTCTTGGAACAGAGCGGCGACGTTGGTGACGTCCGCTTCTTTCGCCAACGTCGTCACATCGTAGTCGGCGATGTCGGCGACTAATAAATGTTCTTCTTGATAGCGCTTCTCGATTTGTTTCAACGTGACGATGCCGAGAAAGGCCTGCTTTTTATCGACGACGATCAAACTGTCGACCTTTTTCGCTTTCATCAATCGGAACGCTTCGGCCAGCCCGCGGCGCGGCGAGATCGTCGCGACGTCAACCGACATTAAATCTTCCGCCGTCGGCACGGCCGTCTGGCGGGTCCGCAGCCGGTCTTCGCCGATAAACTCACGGACGAACGAGTTCGCCGGCCGCCGAAGCATTTGGTCCGGCGTCGCAAATTGGACGATTTCCCCGTCCTTCATCAAGGCGATCCGATCCGCGATTTTAATCGCCTCATCCATATCATGAGTGACAAAGACAATCGTTTTGTGAATCTCCTCTTGCAGGCGGACGATGTCATCTTGCAGCTGCTCGCGGCTGATCGGGTCGAGAGCGCTGAACGGCTCATCCATTAAGATAATGTCTGGTTCGGCGGCCAAGGCGCGGACGACGCCGACGCGCTGCTGCTGGCCGCCGCTGAGCTCTGACGGGTAGCGGTGTTTGAACGTCGCCGGATCCAATCCGACGAGCTCGAGCAATTCGTCAACCCGTTTTTCATAGGCGTGTTTTTCCCATTTTTTCAACTTTGGCACGAGCGCGATGTTTTCCGCGATCGTCATGTGCGGAAACAGGCCGATTTGCTGGATGACGTAGCCGATGTTGCGCCGCAGCTCAACCGGGTCAAGTTGGGAAATGTCTTGCCCATCGATGTACACTTTGCCTGATGTCGGCTCGATCAACCGATTGATCATCCGCATTGTCGTCGTTTTCCCGCATCCGCTCGGCCCAATTAAGGCGACAAGCTCTCCTTTGCGGACTTCGAGGTTGATATTTTTTAAGGCGACAAAGCCGTCCTCATACTGTTTCGTGACGTTTTCAAACCGAATCATCGACATTCCTCGCTTTCTAGTCGATCAGTCCTTCCGCTTTTAAGAAATCAAGCGCCACCTCACGCGGCTGTTTTCCTTCCAAGTTCACTTGGCCGTTTAGTTCCATCATTTTTTCATCGGTCAAAATGTTGGCCAACTTGTTCAGTTTCTTCTCAAGACCCGGATTGGCGTCCAGCACTTCTTGGCGGATAATCGGCACAGCGTGGTACGGCGGGAAGTACTGTTTGTCATCTTTCAATACGACCAAATCATATTTTTTTATCCGGGCATCGGTCGTGTAGGCGGTGATGACGTCAATTTCGCTGTTTTTCGCCGCTTCATACTGCAAGTCCGGATCGATCGTCACTTTTTTCTTGAACTGAAACCCGTACGTATCGACAAGCCCGTCATAGCCGTCGCTTCGCTCAAAAAACTCGGCGTCTGACCCAAATGTGAGGGAAGACGAATGTTTCGCCAAATCGGAGTACGTTTTCACCCCGAGCTTTTCCGCGAGGTCTCTCCGCATGGCCAAGGCGTAGGTGTTGTTAAACCCGAGTGGTTTGAGCCAAGCGATGTTGTATTTTTCCTTATACAACTTCTTCGTTTCGTTGTAAATTTGTTCGGGCGTCTTTGCAGGATCGTACGGCTGTTTTAAAATGTTCAAATACCCGGTTCCGGTGTACTCGACATACATGTCGACATCCCCGTTTTCGATGGCTTGCTGGAGCATGAACGCACCGCCTAAACTGTCTTTCACTTCCACATCCAAATCCGTATTGGCTTTCACATATTCCGCCAACAAATGGGTCAAAATGACTTGTTCGGTAAACTTCTTTCCGCTAATGACGATTTTTCCTTTCGCATCACTCGTTCCGCTGCAGGCGGCTAGTCCAAATACAAGCCCGACAGCGAGCAAAGACATCATCCATTTTCGCAACACAATTCCTCCTTTTTTGGCTACTATCACACAAATGAGGGAAAGAAAAAAAGGCGGCAACAAGACGCGGAGGGGATGAAAAAGCGTCACAAACAAAGGATACCGTAATTTGGGTGCGGCTGGCAAATTTAGTATCGTCCGGTATGTTTGCCTCTCGCCTGCTCTCGCGGCGATGAGCGTTCTCTCCTCCTTGATCCTGAAAAATGCTCGGGAATGCTTGCGAATCCTCCGTAATGCTCCGAATTCGAGATGTTCGAATAAAGTTCTTGTGCATCCATCGATGCGCCAGCCAGGCATGACCCGCGCCGTTCATCGAGAGTGCGGGGTGATGCTCCCGCTTGCCGCGAGAAGGCCGGTGCCTTGGCAAATGGTCAAGGTGAAGGCTAATCGATAAACACTCGAACAAAAAAGGCAGCTCACGGCTGCCTAGTGAAAAGAGAATCAGTGTGGAACGTTTCTCTATGGGGAACGTGTTACGCATGAACAAGGCGATGAAGGGCGCTTTCCGTTTTGAAGACGCGGGCGTTCAAGACGTGCAGTCCCGCTTCATGTTCGGCGAGGGCAGGCAGCACTTTGTCTTCAAGGATGGATGTGATACGGGTGAGGTCGCCTTTCATATGATGGAGGTCGTGCGCCATCGCCTCATATTTGGCGGCCAGCACTTCTTGCCCGTGGCGGAGCGCTTCGGCGATCGCCTTCGTTTCGTTCGTGCGCTCATCAAGCAGGTCGATTCGCTGTGCAAGCGTGTTCGTCTGTTCGTTCAGTTGGGCGACTTGGTGTTCGACAGTGCCCATGCGTTCGTTCAGTTGGGCGACTTGGTGTTCGACGGTGCCCATGCGTTCGTTCAGTTGGGCGACTTGGTGTTCGACGGTGCCCATGCGTTCGTTCAGTTGGGCGACTTGGTGTTCGACAGTGCCCATGCGTTCGTTCAGTTGGACGACTTGGTGCTCGAGGTTGCTTGTCCGCTCGTTCAGCTGAGTGAATTGTTGCTCAAGGGCGCTCGTCCGCTCATTGAGCTGGGCCATTTGCGCTTCGAGAGCGCCCGTTCGTTCATTAAGGTTGGCCGCCAGCACTTCAAGGGCACCCGTTCTTTCATTGAGATTGGCCACTTGTCCCTCCAAGGCGCCAACCCGCTGCTCGAGCGACTCGACCGCCGTGCGCGTCGCTTTCACTTCATGCAAAATTTCCCGCAGCAACGCTTCCATTCGTTTCACCTCCTTTTCCCCTCTATTTTACAAAAAACGCGCGCTGATGGCGAGAAAAAATAGGAAAACGGTTTTTGCTAGAAAAAGAGCGGAGAGAATCGTTACAATAAACATAGGAAAAAACCGAAGCAAAGGTGGACGGAGATGGACGCCACGTGGCTAAAGCCCATTGTCGAAACAAAATATTTATCGACGGAAAACGCGCACCGCTATCGGGCGATTTTGCGCTATTTCTACATTCAGCACGAGCGGATGCGCCAATATTTGTTTCCTGAAGAAGTGTACACCTTTTTAAAGCAGCACGAGGAATTTGCCGATTACACCGAGGAAGAGCTGCAACAAGACCTCGACCAGCTCGTCAAATGGAACAACTTGATCGCCCGTCAAGAGACGGCGCATGTGCGGACGATTGAAGAGTTTAAGAAAAAGCGGTTTCGCTACCAATGCAGTCCGTACACAGTGGAGATCGAACGGATGATCCGCACGCTTGAGCAGCTTGGGGATTCATTTGGGGGGTCGCTCGAGAAAACGCGGTTTGACCGCTTGTATGCCTCTCTTTCTCGCATGGAAACGATCATCGCTTCTGATTTTCAAGAGCAGCCGGATGAAATGCATCAAGTATGGGAAGAGACGTTCGATTATTTCAAGAAAATTATCCAAAATTCCGCCGACTATATCGCCTATTTGCACGGTGAGAATTTAGAAGAGCGGATGACATCGGAGTCGTTTCTCGTTTATAAAGAGCAGTTTACTGCTTATTTGCGCGATTTTATTGTCGCCTTGCAAAAAACGTCGATGCAGATTGAACAATTGCTTGAAGACTTGCCGGAAGAAGGGGTTCGGCAGTTCATCGAGCATGTCGTCGATTATGAGCGGTTGATCCCGCGCTTTGCCGATGCGCTGCCGCCACGCGCTGTACAGATTGAAGAAAAATGGGAGACGTGGCGCAGCCTGTGCGAATGGTTTTTAGGCCGCGATGGGCGCGAGAGCGAGCTTTCGTTTTTGCAATACCAGACGAATGAGGCGATTCGCCGTCTGACGCGCGTCGTGCAGCGGCTTGGCGAACGGCATCACCATTTTCGCAGCCGCAAAGGCGACTACTTGCATTTGGCCCGTTGGTTTTCCCGCCTTGAATCGATTGAAGAGGCGCACTGCCTGTCAGCGGTCGTGTTCGGTTGCTTCCATACGAAACATCTCGTCGCCGATTTCGGGGCGACAGACAACATATACCGCGACGTATGGGACGAGCCGCCAGCGGAGTGGGTGACGAAGCCGCGCGTCCGCCATTACGGGGAAAAGAAAAAGCCGCAGGCGATTGAAGACAAAGAACGGGAGAAAGAAGAAGCGCGTCTTCGCTATTTGGAAGAAAAAGCGCGCGAGGAAGCCGAGCTGAAGCAACTTGTGACCGACGGGAAAATCGTGCTTGCCGACCTTCCTGAGGTGACCCCATACGTACGGAAAACGCTGCTCGGCTGGATCGCCAAAGCGATGGGGCGAGAGGGACAAGCAATGAAGACAGAAAACGGGTGGGTTGTCAACGTGGTGAACAAAGAGGGGACGATTTGCCTTCGCGCAGAAGATGGGGAACTCGTGATGCCGAACTACGAAATTCATGTGCTTTCGGGAGGTGAGTGAGGATGGAAACGACGTTTGACGACAAAGCGAAAGAGGCGCTCGCCGCGCTGTTCGAACAATTTTGGATCATTCGCGACAAAGAGCCGGATTTGTATCAGCTCGTCCGTGAGTGCGAACATGTGTTGAAAAGGTATGTGGAGGAGAAGTTTGGCTATCGGCTCATCGTTCACCGCTATTTTGCCAAGCTCGAGAAAATTCCCGCCGAACCGGAGCCGTGGATGGGAATTGAGTCGTTTCAAGAGCCGCTTGACTATGCATTGTTTTGTTGTTTGATGGCGTATTTGGAAGGAAAAGCGGTGGAAGAAAAGTTTTTGCTTTCTGACGTATGCGAAGAAATTCGCGCCATGTACCCGGGAGATCTACCAGTCGATTGGACGAACTACTCGCATCGGCGCGCCCTCATCCGCGTGTTGAAGACGGCGGAACAAATCGGTCTTGTCCGCCGGATGGATGGGGAGATTGAGGCGTTCGCCCAACATGTGGAGGAAGAGGCGCTGTACGAAGTGCCGGTGTTGGCCCGTTATTTTATGCGCACGTATCCGAAAGATTTGTTGCAATATGAATCGATCGACGAATTGCTCGCCGAGGAGTGGAAAGCCTCGCCGCAAGATTATCGGCGCCATCGCCTGTATCGAAAGCTGTTTTTATCCCCGGCGGTGCATCGGACGGAAGGGGACGAGCAAGACTTTTACTACTTGCGCAACTTCCGCCATCGGCTGCGTGACGATATCGAAGCGCATACGCCGTTTCGCTACGAGCTGTACAAAAATGCCGCCATGTTGACGCTTCCCGAACGGCAGGCGCCGTACACCGTATTTCCTGATCAGAAAGGAACGTCGGAGATCATCCTTCATTTTGCCGCCTTGGTGCGCGAGCGGCTTGGGGAATATCCGCCGGATGAATACGGCCGCATACGATTGACGCCTGAACAATTTTCCGCCTGGCTTGCCGATTGCCGGCGCCGTTACGGGGCGGGATGGGGGAAAACGTACCGCGACATGTCGGCTGCCGAGCTTGTCCGCGAAATGCTTGCGGCGCTCAACGAATGGCGCATGGCCGATGTGGAGCACGACACCGGAATGATCGTCCTTTACCCGCTGCTCGGGCGGCTTTGCGGGCGGTATCCGGATGATTTTGACGCGAAAGAGGGGGAGGAACATGGCGAATCCATGGGTGCTTCATCGCGCGGGGCTGATTAATTTTTGGTATTACGACGAGCAATACTTTCACTTCGCTGACGGCAAGCTGCTTTTGCGGGGAAGCAACGGGGCGGGCAAGTCGGTGACGATGCAAAGCTTGATCCCGGTGCTTTTAGACGGCAAGAAGACGCCCGATCGCCTCGATCCGTTCGGTTCACGGGCGCGGCGCATGGAAGACTACTTGCTTGGGGAAAAAGATGTCGTCAATCGCGATGAGCGGACGGGGTATTTGTTTTTGGAATATAAACGGAAAGAATCCGACCAATACGTCACAACGGGCATCGGCCTGCGCGCAAAGCGGCAAAAAAGCCTCGACTTTTGGGGGTTTGTCCTCTTTGACAACCGCCGCATCGGCTATGACCTTCAGTTGTATAAACAAGAAAAAACAGGTGAAAAAATCCCGCTGACGAAACGCGAGCTCGCCGCATTGCTCGGCCCGGGCGGGACGGTCGTCGAGACGCAAAAAGAGTATATGGAGCTCGTGAATAAACATGTGTTTCGCTTTGAATCGCTCGAGGCGTTTCAAGAATTGATCGAATTGCTCATTCAACTGCGCAGCCCGAAGCTGTCCAAAGACTTTAAGCCGACGGTGATTTATGAAATTTTGGAAAGCTCGCTGCCTCCGTTGACCGATGACGAGCTCCGCCATTTATCCGAAACGATCGAAAACATGGACCAAGCCAAGCAGCAGCTTGAGCAGCTCGAACGCGACGAACGGGCGTTGAAGCGTCTTTGCGATCAGTACCGCCTTTACAACGAATATATGATCGCCGAAAAGGCGGCAGAATACGTAAAAGCGGTCAAACAAGCGGAACAGCTCGCTGCTGAACAACACCGCCTTCACGATGAAGAAGAGCAGGCGCGAAAGGCGCTTGATGAGCTTGATGAGTCCATCATCCGCCTCCGCCGCGAAGAAGACGTGCTGCGTTCACGCGAAATCGACTTGGCTGGCCACGAAGTGTTCCAGCAAGCGGAGAAGTATGAACAGTTGAAAGCTGAGAGGGAGCGTCTGCAGGAGCGGCGGGAGCGGCACGAGCAGACGATCGCGGAAAAAGAACGGCTTGAGCGGCAGCATCGCCGCCGCCTCGATGAATCGGAAGCGCGGTTGGATGACCTTGAACGGAAGCTTGAAGACGAGTTGGCGCAGCTGCGAGCGGATGCGGAAGAAGGAGCCTTTTCTTTACATGAAACGAACGAAGACGATTTTCACCGCCATCGCCAAAAGCAACAAGAGTTTTCGTTTGCCGCTTGGAAACAGGAAGCTGACCGCCATATCGAGCGGCTCGAGGAGTTGGCGCGCCTTTGGCGCAGGCATGACGATGTGAAACGACGCTATGAAGAAGCGAGCAACGAAGCGGGCGAGCGGCGGCGGGAAATGGACGAATGGCGTCATCAGCAGCGGAAATGGGAAGAGCTGTTCGAGCAGGAGAAAGAGCGGTTTGAACAAGCCGTGCTTGCCTGGGTCGAGCAGGGAGGAATCGACGTTTCCGAAACGGACATTCAGGCGTTTTTGCAACAAATGGGCTCCCTCTATGAGCAGTATTCGCTCGATGATCTGAAGCGCCCGTTCGTTCAAGCGTATTACGATGCCGTCGGTAAGAAAAAGGATGAGAAATGGCGGCTCGAACATGACATCCGTCTGTTGGAAGAGAAACGGGCAGAACGTGAGGCCGAACTGCGTCAATGGCGGGAACAACGCGACCCTGAACCCGAACGGGATGAACAAACGACAGCCGCCCGCTTGGCATTGGAACAGGAAGGGATTCCGTTTGTCCCGTTTTATGCCGCGGTCGAATTTGTCGACGATGTGCCTGAAGATGTGCGAGAGCGAATCGAATCGGCGCTTTCGCACGCTGGGCTGCTTGACGCCCTCATTGCGGCTCGCGATGTCGACGTCGACTGCGACCGTGTGCTCATCCCGAAACCGGTTCATATGGCGCATACGTTGGCCGATTATTTGCGACCAGATGCGGATGCCCCTGTGTCGGCGGAGCGGATTGACGAAGTGCTCCGAAGCATCGTGATCACCGATGCGGAACAAGAAGGCGGCATGACGATCGACGAAACAGGACGCTATTCGCTCGGCCTTGTCCGCGGCCATGCGCCGCGGAGAGCGCGGGCGATGTTCATCGGCCGTGCGGCGCGGGAACGGTGGCGGCTTGAGAACATCGCGGCGCTGGAAGCCGAGATCGCCGCTTTGGGACAAGAGATCGACCGTCTACGTCGTGAGCATCAGGCGGTGGAAGCAGCCATCCGAGCGCTCGCCGACTGGTTTGTGTCCTTCCCATCGGACCGCGATGTGCGCACCGCGTTTGAGGAAGGGCAAGAAGCCCGCCGTCAAGCCGAAAGCAAAGAACGGGAATGGAAGCGGCAAGAAGAAAAAGCCGCCCTCTTGGCGCGTGAATGGAAACAAATCAAACAACAGCTCCATGACGAGTCGGCCGAGCTTGATTTGGCCTTTACCTTGGACGGCTGCGAACAAGCCCAGCTCGCCATGAAATCGTACGTCCGCCATTTGCACGAACTCGAAGTGCTTTACCGCGAAACGCGCCATACCGAGGCCATGATCGCCCAACAGCGCGAGCGGCTCGCGGCGCTGGAAACGGAGATCGACGAAGCGAAAGGCGAACGAAATCGGCTTCGTGATGACGAAGAGCGGATCTCCTTGGAGATCGCTGAGATGGAACGGACGCTCGCCCAAATGGGAGCGGATGACATTCGCGCGGAAATCGCCCGCATCCAAGAACGATTGGCGTTTTTGCGCCAAGAAATTCCGCGCCTTGTCAACGAACGGGCGCGGACGGAACAGCGCCTCATGCGCTTAGTCGAAGAGCGGGAAAAAGGAGCGCAGCGGGAAGCGTTCGCCTGCCAGCTGGCCGCCATGTGGGGGCGGTCGTTTGCCGATGAAGCGGCGCTTGGGCTCGTGGATCTTGATCGTTCACGTTCCCTTTTGGAGCAGGCCAAAGAAGCGAAACAACGGTATGAAGCAGTGTTAAAAGAGACGCGTTCCTCGCTTTTGGCGCGGCTGAACACCGTCTTCTTCCAAGAGTCGTCCAACTTGACCGAATACCGGGCGACGTTCGAGCGGCTGGCGGAACAAAAGGAGCCCGAATGGATCGCCGCCGCCCCAGACGACGAGATGGCGATGAAAGCGGCCGATTGGCGGGAGAAACAAGAACGGCACGTCATTTATCTCGACTACAAAGGCCAGCGCGCCACGCCGTTTGCCGTGCTCGCCGAGGTGGAGCGCGACATCGCCTTGCAGCACGAGTATATGAAGGAGCAAGACCGCGAGCTGTATGAGGACGTCATTTTAAAATCAGTCGGCCGCATTTTGCGCAGCCGCATCCAGCGCGCCGAGCGGTGGGTGAGCGATATGAACAAACTGATGGGCGGCCTCGACACGTCATCAGGGCTCGTGCTGTCCATTCAATGGAAGCCGAAAACGGCGGAGACGGAAGCGGAGCTGGATACGAAAGAGTTGGTCCGTCTGTTGCGGATCGATTCGCGGCTGCTTAGAGAGGAAGATTTGCAACGGGTGACGAACCATTTCCGCTCGAAAATCGCCCGCGCCCGCGAATTGCTTGAGGAGCGCGGCCAAGGCAACACACTCCATCAAATTATTAAAGAAGTGCTCGACTACCGGAAATGGTTTGCCTTCACCTTGTACTATGAAAAAACAAATGAGCCGAAACGCGAGCTGACGAACCACCGTTTTTACCAATTCAGCGGCGGGGAAAAGGCGATGGCGATGTACATTCCACTTTTCGCCGCGGCGTATTCGCGCTACCAAGAAGCGGGTGATGACGCCCCGTACATCATCTCGCTCGACGAGGCGTTCGCCGGCGTTGACGAAAACAACATCCGCAATCTGTTCGGCCTTGTCGAACAGCTCGGCTTTAACTATATCATGAACTCGCAGGCGCTTTGGGGCGACTACGACACCGTGCCCGCTTTGTCCATTTGCGAACTCGTCCGCCCGCGCAATGCGTCGTTTGTCACCGTCATTCATTACCGTTAGAACGGGCGTGTCAAACAGCTCATGGTCGATGACAAAGAATGGGAGATGATCGAAACGTGAGCACCGTCAAAGAAGCGGCCGCCTTTTTCCGATCCGAACCGGGCTTCAAGCGGCTGTTTGTCGAAATGAAACGCAAGTACGAATCGCTCGGCCGCGTCGGCGGCGCGGTTTCGCTGCAGTCGTTCTCCAAGGAGGAGCGGGAGGCGGTCGCCGCCTTTTTCGGCAAAGACGTCGTCCGTGTCTCCCTTTCCGCTTTTGAAAAACAGCTTGGACAAACAAAGTTTGCGGGCGTCGGGCTTGTTGCTCTGTTGGAACAATATTTTGGCGAACCGCTCGTGCCGAAAAAGGAGCGGCTTCAGGCGGAAGAGGACGAGCGGGAGCGTTTTTTCGCGCGCCTTGCAGAGGAACATCATTGGTTCGCGGCCGTCCGCGGCCAACGCTTCGTCCAAACGGCGTACGAAGCCGACCGCGACGGTCTTGAGGCCGCCGTCCGCCTTGTCGGCGCCGCCCTCTGCCGCCTCCCGCTCTCTTCATATATGCGCCTCCCGCTCTTTGCCCAGCAAGTGGCCAGCGACCCGCACGCGTTCGATTTGTCCACTCTTCCAGGGAGATTGTTGTTGTCCGCCTTGCAAGCGACGACTCCAGGCCAGTGGGATGTGACGTCCGTAGAGAGTGTCAATGAACTGTTGCAGTCCGTCGGCCTGCTCCGCGAAGATATTTTGAACTTTGTCACATGCGCCAACATCCTCGCTGAAACCGAGGGCGGCCCGCATCCCGTCTTCTCTGCCGCCTCGGAGACGAACACGGCGCTGAACATGCCGCTTAGGGATGTGTTGTCACTTGTCAGTGTCCGCCCCGCCCGCGGCGGGACGGTGTACATTGTGGAAAACGCCGGTGTTTTTTCGACATTGCTTGACACCCGCGCCCCGCTTGTCAGCACGAACGGGCAAATGAATTTGGCGACGATGAAGCTGCTCGATTTGCTCGCGGCCTCTGGCGCCAAATTGTATTATTCCGGCGACTTCGACCCGGAAGGATTGGCTATGGCAGAGCGGCTGCTTGAACGGTATGGACAGTCCGTCACACTTTGGCGATTTTCCTTGGACGATTATGCGGCCGCCAACCCTGTCGTCGCCCTTTCTTCCGAGCGCCTTGCCAAGCTCGCATCCGTAACGTCGGCGCCGCTGCAGCCGCTGAAAGAGGAGATGAAGCGAAAGAAAAAAGCCGGGTATCAAGAGGCGATCATTGGGAGGTTGACAGGGGATATCAACGGGTAGTCCATCCACGAGCTAGAGGAAGGACAAGGGAAGGAGCCCGGAGCGATCGGGTCTCCTTCCCCAAAAAATGAAATTGATGAGAAGGAATTACGCCGCGGAGAGCGAATATCATATCGGGAATGCTATGTCGCAAGGAGGGGAAACGTGGCCAAACAGCGAATCGATCACGACCGGTTGTTCAAAGAGCTGCTGTCGACGTTTTTCGAAGAGTTTTTGCTTCTTTTCTTTCCCAACGTGTACGAGCACATTGACGTTCACCATCTCTCTTTCCTCTCCGAAGAATTGTTCACCGATGTGACGGCCGGAGAGAAGCACCGTGTCGACTTGTTGGTCGAAACAAAGGTAAAAGGGGAAGACGGGCTCGTCATTGTTCATGTCGAGCATCAAAGCTACACCCAGCGGACCTTCCCCGAGCGAATGTTCCTCTACTTCAGCCGCTTGTTTCAAAAATACCGCCGCCGCATTGTCCCGATCGCCATCTTCAGCTATGATGAACACCACGATGAACCTTCCTCATTGATCGTCCAGTTTCCGTTTTTGAAGGTTCTCGATTTTCGCTTTTTGACGGTGGAGCTGCGCAAACAGCCGTGGCGTCAGTATATTCATCAAGACAATCCTGTCGCCGCCGCTTTGTTAAGCAAAATGGGGTATAATGAAGAAGAAAAGGTCGAAGTGAAAAAGGAGTTTTTGCGCATGCTCGTCCGCCTCGAGCTCGATGAGGCGAAACAGCGGCTGTTGTTCGGCTTTTTTGAAACGTATTTGCGGTTGTCCGAAGAGGAGGAAGCCAAACTGCGAAATGAGGTGAGCCAAATGGAGACGAAGGAAGCGAAGCAAGTGATGGAGCTCATCATCTCGTACGAACAGCGGGGAATGGAAAAGGGAATCCAACAAGGAATGGAACAGGGATTAAAGCAAGGGATGAAGCAAGGGCGTCAAAAAGGGATTGAGGAAGGGAAGCTCGACGTGGTGAAGAGAATGCTGGCAAAAGGATATGATGTCGACACGATCCACGAACTGACCGGGCTGCCGGTTGAGAAGATTGAAAGGGTGAAGGGGTAAGGCGGCTCTTCGCCGTCGAGCCTCACATTGTCGTCGACCCCCAATCGTGCAAAAACCCCGGGGGATCGACGACAATGTTCTTTTGCGCCAAAATCCTACAGCCATCAAGTCTGAATGGTATTGACAGAATATTTGAAACGTGATATTCTGAAAACAGCCAAAAGGGGAAAAGCTTGATTTGATGCGCATGGTTTGGGGGTTTTTATCGTACCTATGAGGGATTGAAACCTATGAACAGTATGGAACTAAATATGTGACATGGGGAGTTTTTATCGTACCTATGAGGGATTGAAACTACTACACATGTAGTACATTGTCAACATTCTTTTGAGTTTTTATCGTACCTATGAGGGATTGAAACGCCGCAAGCCATACGCGCCAGTACATCGACTTCGCGTTTTTATCGTACCTATGAGGGATTGAAACCTCCCCTTATTGCCAGTCCGAATCAGTCGGACTGGCGTTTTTATCGTACCTATGAGGGATTGAAACTTCCACCTCTAACAGCTCGGCCGGGATGATCCAAGGCGTTTTTATCGTACCTATGAGGGATTGAAACAAAAATTTGCAAATCGTCCTGTAGAACATGTATTTACGTTTTTATCGTACCTATGAGGGATTGAAACTGCGCTAATCCTTTCGAAACGGTACCGGAGCAAATTCGTTTTTATCGTACCTATGAGGGATTGAAACGGACAACTGTTCCTTTCTCTACTCTTTCTCTCCATCGTTTTTATCGTACCTATGAGGGATTGAAACCTCTTAAAGAGTGGCGTGATGTTGACGTCCGCGTACGTTTTTATCGTACCTATGAGGGATTGAAACATGGAACGATCACGGTACATAATGATGATCGTCGCGTTTTTATCGTACCTATGAGGGATTGAAACCTTGGTATAACAATGTCATGTCGTCTGTTGGTGTTTGTTTTTATCGTACCTATGAGGGATTGAAACTTGCACCCACTATTGACCGCCTCCAAGTAGTTTTCTGTTTTTATCGTACCTATGAGGGATTGAAACGTAGTAACAAGCTGTCTAAACTTGTCAGCATAATCGTTTTTATCGTACCTATGAGGGATTGAAACACTAGCGTTCGGCAAGCTATCGAGATACCGTTTAAGTTTTTATCGTACCTATGAGGGATTGAAACTCTACGCAATATAGCGCGTCCATAGCCTTTTCGATAGGTTTTTATCGTACCTATGAGGGATTGAAACTATGACAAAATGGGTTAATATGGTGACAAAAGGAAAGTTTTTATCGTACCTATGAGGGATTGAAACCAGGGTTGAAATAATCTGTCATTGAATCGCTTTGGTCGTTTTTATCGTACCTATGAGGGATTGAAACCCCGACCCGTTTTTTATCATCGCTTCATGGAAACAGAGGTTTTTATCGTACCTATGAGGGATTGAAACATATATTAAAAGGCTAAAAATGGGCGCTCTGGGGCGCGTTTTTATCGTACCTATGAGGGATTGAAACTTTTTGAAGGTCGCGAATGTTTCTCGGAGGGGCATAACGTTTTTATCGTACCTATGAGGGATTGAAACTTTTTCTGCTCGATGTAAATATCCAAAAGCGGCGTTCGTTTTTATCGTACCTATGAGGGATTGAAACCAAGAGGCGATCGAGGACAAGGCTGAGAATATCGGGTTTTTATCGTACCTATGAGGGATTGAAACTCCAATCGCCCGCGTCGTTCCAATAGCCGCCGCTCGTTTTTATCGTACCTATGAGGGATTGAAACTCTGACCGCTGCTCCACTGATCGGTTTAATTGAGCCAGTTTTTATCGTACCTATGAGGGATGAAACCTGCGCCAGCGTCATAAAACGTTCGGCGCTTTTTTGTTTTCATCAAATTTATAGGGAGTTACATGTCTTGTGGTAGTATAGTGATTCTGAATTTTATAAAAAACTATCTCGTTTTTTATACCAATTTTTTGTCTATATGGTATAATTAGATTAGTCCAAACGATACAGAGGGGTGATACATTGATCGAAGCAATCGCCCAAATCGGAAAGATGGCGCTCGAGAAGCAGGGAGAAGCGTCGGTCGTTGACCAGTTGGTTGAGAATCCAGGTTATCCTTCTTGTGTGCTCATTTCATTGCGTGTGGATGGTGAAGGGAGCACCGTTTGGGAAGGATGCGAGGTTGAAGAATGCGGAAGCGATTATAAGAAATATTTGTTTCGTTCTGGATCAACGCGTGGAACCAATTATTCTCCCACAGCGAGAATTACGACGATCGAAAATACATATGATCAAAAAGTTCTCGGATGGTTTCGCAAAGTGAATCGGGTGATGGATGACCCGTTTCTCCGTTCCATTGAGCATGTGCTTGTGCAGCAACAAGAAGCGATTTTGCACGAAATTAAAGACAAGCTTTCGCTTTCTGGAGAACGTGCCATCGTTTCACTGAAAATCAATGGCGCTTATTTGTACGATTGGATGTCATTTCAGGATGCTTTTTTGTATTTGGTGAATGAAAAGGACATGGAATTGGCAGCCCACCATCAAGTGTGCGCGATTTGCGGAGAACGCCAAGACACGGTAATTGGCAAACTATCGGTTTTTCGCTTTTACACTTTGGACAAACCAGGGTTTATTACCGGGGGGTTTGATGAGGCAAAGGCATGGCGAAATTATCCTGTCTGTTTGTCCTGCAAATCCCATATTGAGGAAGGAAGAAAATTTATTGAATCGTATTTGCAGTATCGGTTTTATGGGTTTTCTTATTTGGCGATTCCCAAGCTGCTGATTCCTGCTGGTCGTGATGTATTGGACGAGCTATTGGAGTATTTGGTTAATGGGAAAAAGGATATCCGAATCCATCAAGATCAAGCCGAATCGTTTATGACAACGGAAGAGGATTTGCTTGGGACTTTGCAGGATTATGACAATTCTCTTTCTCTGCAGCTATTGTTTTTGCAGAAAATTCAAAGTGCGGAGCGGATTTTGTTGCTGATTGAGGATGTATTGCCGTCGCGGATTAGTGAGTTGTTCCGGTCGAAAAGGGTGACAGAAGCATTGTTGTATGGTGAGGATCGTTATCCTTTCCATTTTGGATTTATTCGCACGTTTTTCCCTTCTGGTGTTTATGATAAGTACTTTTTGCAAGTGGTGGAGTATGTATTTCAAAAGAAACCGTTATCCATTTCGTTTTTCTCCCCCTTCTTTATGGAGCAGCTACGAGCGGATTTTCACGATTATGAAGCTGGTGACGGATCCTTTGTCGCTAAAACGCGTCAAGCCATTGCGGTCATGATCTTTTTGGAACAGGCTGGAGTATTGGTGAGGAAAGGGGATCAGGTGGTGGAAGGAAAATTTGCGCATTTGTTTGAAACATATGGAGGGCAATTGGAGTCGCCTGAGAAACAAGCCGTTTTTCTGCTGGGAGCATTGACGCAAATGTTGCTTGACATCCAGCAGCAACAACGCGGCAGCAAGCCATTCCTGAAACAACTCATGGGGCTCAAAATGGATCAGCAGGCCATCAAAGGACTGCTACCAAAAGTGATTGGGAAACTGGAAGAATACGAGTCTTACTATGGGGGGCATCGACAACTGGCTGAAGAAATTTCTCATTTATTTTTGTCCTCTTCCCCTAGATGGAAATTATCCGTCGATGAGCTGAATTTTTATTTTGCGTGTGGGATGAACTTAGTGTCGAAAGTCAAAGAAATTGTGTGGAACAAGGAGGAACAATAATATGGTGAAACAACGTTCAGAGCTGCTCTTTTTGTATGATGTGCAGTGGGCGAATCCGAACGGCGATCCTGTGGATGGCAATAAGCCGCGAATTGATGAGGAAACAGGGAAAAACATCGTCACCGATGTGCGGTTGAAACGGACGATTCGTGATTACTTGTATGAGTATCGCCATCAAGAAATTTTTGTCCGTGAAATTGCTCAAGACGATGATTATATTCAAGATGCGAAAGCGAGAGCGGAAGACTTTTTAGTAAAAGATGGTGAGAAACTGGATAAATCGAAATTGACCTTAAGTGAAATGAAAAAGATCATCAATGATGAAGTGCTGCGTCAATGTATTGATGTGCGGTTGTTTGGTGTCACCTTGCCGATTGAAAAAAGCTCAAAAGAAAAAAGTTCCATTACCCATACAGGGCCAGTCCAATTTAAAATGGGGCAGTCGCTTCATCGGGTGAAACTGGA
This sequence comes from Geobacillus sp. Y412MC52, assembly GCF_000174795.2. NCBI lineage: Bacteria > Bacillati > Bacillota > Bacilli > Caryophanales > Anoxybacillaceae > Geobacillus > Geobacillus sp. Y412MC52. The sequence goes on from NC_014915.1 coordinate 343,361, forward strand.
ATACATCAAGGGGACAGGAGCGTTTGCCTCAGGAGGGCAAATGACGCAGAAGACGTTCCGTGAAGAATACGTGTTGCCTTATTCGCTCATTGCGTTCTATGGGGTCATCAATGAAACGGCCGCTCGTTTTACGAGATTAACAGAGGAGGACGTGGAGCTGCTTGTCGACGCGATGTGGGAGGGAACGAAAAATTTAATTTCCCGCTCGAAAGTCGGGCATGTTCCAAGGCTGCTTTTGCGTGTGGTTTATCAGGAGCCTCACTTCCATATCGGTGAACTGGATAAATACATTTCCCTGCATACTGAAAAAGCGGAAGAGGAAATTCGCGATGTCCAAGATTATGTGCTTGATGTGTCTCGACTCATCGAGGTATTGGCAAGGGAGAAGGAGAAGATTGCGAACATTGAGTTGCGGCAAGATGAAAGACTTGTGTGCAACGAAAACCTTGTCGACCGGTTGCGGCAAGAAGGCATTGTCGTGGATATTCGGTAACAAGGAATGAGTGCAATGAATGTGCTAGTGTTCGACATTCGAGCTGATTTCGGGCATTTTCGCCAGCTGTACTCGACTTCTTCTCCTCTCACGCACTCATTCATTCCGCCGACGGCGTTTTTTGGACTGCTCGGCGCGATCACGGGGGTTGGAAAAGAGGAAAACGAGTATTTGCGAGTGTTCAACCATAAAACGACCAATATGGCCATACGTCTCATGGGGCCAGTGCGGAAGACAAGAGTTGGCATCAACTATGTGAACACGAAAGGAAACATATGGGTGCCAAAACAGCGACGTGAAGGGGCGCGAACGCAAATTCGTGTTGAATTTTTGCGTTTTCCTCATTTCCGTTGCTATGTGTCGATGAATGACCATGAGCGATTTTCATACCTTATTGATCTCGTTCGGCAACACAAAAGCGTATATACTCCATGCCTTGGATTGAGCGAATGTTTGGCGGATGTCCAGTTTGTCGCTATGGAAGATTTCCGCTTCGTTCAAGGAGCGGAAAGGAAAACAGTGTCCATTTGTTCGGTGCTCCCAAGGAAAGATGTACAAGTGTTGGAAGTGGAAGAAGGCAAGGAGTATCGCAAAGAGAGAGTTGCTTGGGAGATGGATCCGGAACGGGTTGTTTCCCGATACGAAGAAGTGATTTTTGAGGCGGCAGGACGGCCGATTCTCGCCTCTGTCCCTCATTATTGGGAAAATGAACAAGGAGAGCGGGTCGTCTTTTTCTATTCCGATGGAAAGGGAGAGTAAGATGTATTCCCATCCTCATTATTTATTATCTGAGCATTTGCGGGGGGTGGAGCAGCTTTCCTCCCTCTTTTTGTCTGAGAAATCGGTTCGCTTAGCTGAACCGGTGCTATTGGATAAAGTGAACCGCTGGATTGCGCTTTTTCATGATCTGGGCAAAAGCCATGCCTTCTTTCAGCAATACATTCAGTCGCCTGATACGTTTCAAGGCCCGGCGGCGCTAAAAAGCCATGCTCTTTTATCGGCGGTCTTATTAGCGGTCTTTCTGAAAGATCAAGGTGTTGACGAGTTTTGGCGGCTGTTGGCTTTTCTTGTCGTGAAACGTCATCATGGAAATTTAGATGATTGGCTGGAAGAGTTAAAGCGGATGGGCGAGGAGACGAAGGCTTTGCTCAAGCGTCAAGTCGAAGCGGTCGATTATTCAGCGTTGGCGGAACAAATGGCGCTTGCTGGCTTTGGAAAAGAGGGGAATTGGACGAAAGAAACTTGGTTGGCATGGCTGGATGAATTTTTCACCGAGGCCCGGTCATTGCGCCGTTTTATCATGTCGTGGAATCGAAGAAACGAATCCCTTGCTCCGTATGTGCAAGTATTGTTTCTTTTTTCTTTGTTAATTGACGCGGACAAGTCGGAAGCGGGGATTGTGCAGAAGCAGTCATGGTCATTTTCTAAGCGTAAAGATGTCCCTGTGGATCTCGTTTTGCGCTACAAACAGCAGCAATCATGGCATCAAACGGCGCTAAACCAGCTTAGGGAACGGGCGTTTCAAGAAGTAGACAGGACGCCGATTGATCTCAGTCAACATTTTTATCGTCTGAATTTGCCGACAGGGATGGGAAAAACGTTGGCAAGCCTTCATTTTGCTTTGCGCCTTCGCGAAAAAATCGAGCAGCAGCAGGGAGTCAAACCACGCATCATCTATAGTCTGCCGTTTCTTAGTGTCATTGACCAGACAGCGAATGTGCTCAAAGAAGTGTTTTCTGTCAATGGAGTTGAGGAAGATCACCAATTGTGGCTCGCGCACCATCATCTCGCTGACATTCGTTATACGACCAAGCAAGATGATGAACGATATGATGTAGATTATGAAGCCGCCAAACTATTGATCGAAGGTTGGCATTCAGAATTGATTGTGACCACTTTTGTTCAATTGTTTGAAACAATGTTTTCCAACCGTAATGCCTCATTACGCAAGTTTCATCGGTTGGCCAACTCGATTATTCTCATTGATGAAGTGCAGGCCGTGCCTCATCGATACTGGTTGGCCATTCGTCGGTTGTTTGCGGCCATGGCGGAAGAGATAGGCTGTTATTTTCTTTTCAGTTCGGCCACCGATCCGAAATGGTTTCCTGAAGCGGTTTCGCTCGTTGATGAACAGGCGTATTTTCAACCACTTTCCCGTGTGACGCTATATCCACACATCAACGAGCCGATGACAATCGAGGAGTTCGCCCGCCAAATGGAGTGGGAAGAGGGGAAAACATATTTATTTATTCTCAATACGATTGAAAGTGCGAAAGCGTTCTACCATGCACTTCTCGAGGAGGGGATCGACGAGACAGAGGTCATATTTCTATCTACCCATATTCCTCCCAAAGAGCGCCTTCGACGAATCATGGCAGCGAAACATGGGGAGTATCGGATTGTCGTCAGCACCCAGCTGATAGAGGCGGGCGTAGATGTTGATTTTGACGTGGTCTATCGTGACTTAGCGCCGCTTGATTCCATTCAACAGGCCGCCGGGCGGTGCAATCGCCACGGACGTCGTAAAGGAGAAGTGCACGTTGTGCGCTTGACAGACAACAGACGGTTATATGCAAGCTATATTTACGATGCCATTCGACTGGATATTACACAAACGTTGCTAAAAGGAAAAGAAAAAGTGGATGAGGGGCAGTTTTTACAGTTGATAACGTCTTATTTCGAAACATTGGCAGCCCGGATGAGCAATGCGGAATCGGAACGATTGTTAAAAGGGATGATGACGTTGTATTTCGATGGCGAGGAAGCGATTGACCGAATCCCTGTGTCTCATTTTCGTTTGATTGAGGGCGATGGAGAAAAAATCAATGTCTTTATTGAATTGGATGAAGAAGCCGCTGATGTGTTTCGTGAATATGAGGAGATTTTGCGCCTTGGTGACCGTTGGGAACGGCGAAAACGCTTCGCCGCTCTAAAAAGTCGCTTTTCACAATATGTGATTGCCATTCCTGTGAAAGTGGATCATCGGCCGCCGATTGTCCATGGCATCGGGTATGTGGGGAGAGATTCATTGAACGATTTTTACGATGAGACGCTTGGTTATCGAACGAAAAGCGAAGGATTGATTTGGTAGGTGGGGTCAATGGAATATGAAATGCCTGTCACTGGCACGGATATTTGGTACTACTACATTTGTCCGCGTGAAGTATGGTTGATGAAACATCAAATTGCTCCTGATCAGGAAGATGAAGCGTTGGAAATTGGGCGGTTTCTTTCCGAAACCTATTATCAAAGGGACAAAAAAGAACTATCGATCGGTCATATTGTCATCGACCGTATCCGTCAAGAAAATGGGGAACTGATTATTGGAGAAGTCAAAAAATCATCGAGTTATTCCAAAAGCGCCCGAATGCAGCTGTTGTACTATTTGGATACATTAAGGCAGGTGGGGATTGAGGCAAAAGGGGAATTGCTGTTTCCGAAAGAGCGGAAGAAAGAACAAGTCGAATGGACAGAAGAGGCACGAAGTGAGCTGGAACGCGCCATTACAGACATCCGACGCATCGCGCGAATGTCTGTCCCGCCGCCGCCAAAGAAGATTTCATTTTGCGGCAAATGCGCCTATCGTGAATATTGTTGGGCGGAGGAATAAAACATGAAGAAGACGCTGTATATTTTTCAAAATGGTGAACTGCGGCGCAAAGATCATAGTTTATACTTTGAAACGGAAGAGCGGAAACGGTACATTCCGGTTGAAAACACAAACGATATTTACATTTTTGGCGAGGTGGATGTGTCCAAACGATTTTTGGAATTTGCGGCGCAAAAAGAGATCATTGTTCATTACTTTAACCATTACGGATACTACGTTGGCTCTTTTTATCCACGGGAACATTTGAATTCGGGCCATGTAGTGTTGAAGCAGGCGGAACATTACATCGACCCTGCCAAGCGGTTGGAGCTTGCTTGCCTGTTTGTCCAAGGATCGATCCGCCAAATGGAACGGGTGCTGAAATATTATCGCTCTCGTCTTTCTGATCCAGAAGAATTGGAAAAAGCTTTGCAATTGATCGAACGTGAGGAAGGGAAACTCTCCCAAGCGAACACGGTCGAACAACTTATGGCTGTAGAGGGTCATATTCGCGAAGCGTACTATGCTTCATTTGATGCGATCCTTCGCCATCCGGATTTTGTATTTGAAAAGCGGACTAAGCGTCCGCCGCACAACCGTTTAAATGCATTGATCAGCTTTGGCAACTCGATTGTCTACACGATGTGTCTTAGTGAGATCTACAAGACGTACCTTGATCCGCGCATCGGATTTTTGCATAGTACGAATTTTCGCCGCTTTTCCTTGAATTTGGACATCGCGGAAATTTTTAAACCGATCATTGTGGATCGTCTGATCTTTACACTAGTCAACAAAAGAATGTTGTCTAGCAAACATTTCGAGAAGTTGACAAACGGCATTGTGTTGAATGAAGAAGGAAGAAAACTGTTCGTCAGTGAACTTGAGAAGAAAATGCAGACAACAGTCCAGCATCGTCATCTTGGCAAGTCTGTATCCTATCGCCGTTTGATTCGGCTTGAACTGTATAAAGTCCAAAAGCACATCCTTGGTGAAAAAATGTACGAGCCGTATGCAGCTCGCTGGTAGGTGGAGTCATTTGTTTGTGATTCTCGTGTATGATTTTAACGAAAAGCGAGTGGCAAAAGCATTGAAAATTGCCCGCAAATATCTCCATTGGGTGCAAAACTCTGTATTCGAAGGAGAAATTACGTCAGCCAACTACGAAAAATTAAAAATGGAATTGCGACAACTTATGGATCCTGATGAGGATTCAGTCATCTTTTACACATTTCGCACGCAAAAGTATTCAAAAAGGGAAGAAATGGGACTGAAAAAAGGTGGAGATGAATTCATTCTATAAGTCAAATGGTATACACTAAGGAAGGCAGGAAAAAACATGAGATTGACAGTGACCATGAGCGGACGGCAAGGGACGGTTTCCTTGCCGCTGCATTATCAGCATTTGTTGCAAGGATTATTGTACCGTTCGTTAGAGAATGAACAATTAGCCGCGTTTTTGCATGACAGGGGATTCCGTCACGGGAAACGTTCATTTAAACTGTTTACCTTTAGCCGTTTATTTGGAACGCATCAAGTGAATCGAGAAAGGAAAACAATTCATTTTTTGGGGGATTTCCAATGGCATATCGATACCGCTCTTCTAGAGCTGACTCAACAACTTGGGCAGAGATTCTTGGTGCAAAGGGAGATTGAGCTTTACGGACAGTTGATTGAAGTGAAAAGTGTCAAAATGGAGAGCGTTGACATACGGGGGCATGAAATTGACGTTGTCATGCTTTCTCCACTGACCGTATACAGCACGTATGAGACGATGGATGGGAGAAAGAAAACGCAATTTTTTGATCCTGATGATGAGGTATTCCCCCACTTGATTGAATTGAATTTCTGTCACAAATATGCAGCGTACTATGGTGTTCCGCCAGCGGAACGATTATCGATTCAACCGATCTATGTTCATCGGCGTCATCGTGTGGTCACACTATTCAAGGACATGTATATTACAGGCTGGATGGGACATTATCGCCTTTGTTCTTCGCCAGAACAGTTGACATTTTTGTACCACGTCGGTCTTGGCAGTCGAAATTCACAAGGGTTTGGAATGTTTCGCCTCGCAAGTGGATAAACCAGCCGCAAGATTGTCGTCGACCTCCAATCGTGCAAAAACCCCGGGGGATCGACGACAATGGTTTTTGGCGGTTCAGACTTACAGCCATCGAGGTTGAAGGTTATTGACAGAATTTTTGAAATGTGGTATTCTGAAAACAGCGCTAGATCGAAATGCTTGATGCAACAAGCATTTTTGGGTTTTTATCGTACCTATGAGGGATTGAAACATTTTTTGTTTCGGTTTCCCCTCGCGCTCCCCTTCGTTTTTATCGTACCTATGAGGGATTGAAACCGAACCATCCGCTCGAAGGTTGATCGGCTAATGCCGTTTTTATCGTACCTATGAGGGATTGAAACTCAGGATAGAGAATGGTCACCTGCACAGGCTGGGTCGTTTTTATCGTACCTATGAGGGATTGAAACCCAATCTATTTCCAACGGTGGAATAGCATCGGTATTCGTTTTTATCGTACCTATGAGGGATTGAAACATGGGTATTGTCCCAATAAGTCGCCGAAACATAGTTCCCGTTTTTATCGTACCTATGAGGGATTGAAACGCTTCACGATGATCCGGCCGACCACCCTACCGGCTCGTTTTTATCGTACCTATGAGGGATTGAAACTAAAAGTGGCTTCCGGTTTATTCAAAATACTTTCCGGCGTTTTTATCGTACCTATGAGGGATTGAAACCCCGACATGTTCCGAAACTTTAACTCTGGGGCGTTGACGTTTTTATCGTACCTATGAGGGATTGAAACTCGTTCGCACCACACCAAATGTAGTCGGCTTTTCGACGGGTTTTTATCGTACCTATGAGGGATTGAAACAGACCATGACGCGAATTCAAGATTTGCGTTTGGCCTTGGTTTTTATCGTACCTATGAGGGATTGAAACCCTTCAGGAAGATTGATAGCATTATCCGTATTATTGAGTTTTTATCGTACCTATGAGGGATTGAAACAAGGTTTAATCGAAGGTATGAAGGCGATGACCGGAGTTTTTATCGTACCTATGAGGGATTGAAACAAAAACCTTTTCTTCCTTTTTGAAAGGCTTACAAAAGTTTTTATCGTACCTATGAGGGATTGAAACTCCCCAAGCGCAATGAGTTTGGTAAAGTCCTCGCTGCGGTTTTTATCGTACCTATGAGGGATTGAAACTTTATTGACGGTCTTTTTTGCTTCTTTTGCAGCTTGGTTTTTATCGTACCTATGAGGGATTGAAACTTTTTCATACAGCCTTGCCAGTTCTCTACGCACTTCATTGTTTTTATCGTACCTATGAGGGATTGAAACTCCCCAAGCGCAATGAGTTTGGTAAAGTCCTCGCTGCGGTTTTTATCGTACCTATGAGGGATTGAAACTTTATTGACGGTCTTTTTTGCTTCTTTTGCAGCTTGGTTTTTATCGTACCTATGAGGGATTGAAACTTTTTCATACAGCCTTGCCAGTTCTCTACGCACTTCATTGTTTTTATCGTACCTATGAGGGATTGAAACTCCCCAAGCGCAATGAGTTTGGTAAAGTCCTCGCTGCGGTTTTTATCGTACCTATGAGGGATTGAAACTTCAAGACTTCCTCCGGAGAGCTATCCGGAGAAGCAGCGTTTTTATCGTACCTATGAGGGATTGAAACACAATACGGCTAAATTCATCTTCGCAGCCAACCACGGTTTTTATCGTACCTATGAGGGATTGAAACAGGTGACCATTGATAAAAAAGAAACAGAAAAACTTCGTTTTTATCGTACCTATGAGGGATTGAAACGGCGGCACGATTGCGATCAACATCCAAAACATGACCGTTTTTATCGTACCTATGAGGGATTGAAACATCTTTTCGGTGATTGTACTCATCGTTCCGTCTGTGTTTTTATCGTACCTATGAGGGATTGAAACCAATATTCCAGCAATAGGTGACGTTCCAATCGAGACAGTTTTTATCGTACCTATGAGGGATTGAAACCCAGTTCGACCCGTTCCACCACTCATATAAATAAATCGTTTTTATCGTACCTATGAGGGATTGAAACGGGGATGGGACGACCACCAACCGAACCACGCCTGTCGTTTTTATCGTACCTATGAGGGATTGAAACACGACGATTGCCAAAGAATCGCCAGAACACTCACAGGCAGTTTTTATCGTACCTATGAGGGATTGAAACTTCAGAATGAGTCCTGTCACGGTATACCCATTTTTGTTTTTATCGTACCTATGAGGGATTGAAACAAAATATGACGTTCGATCAATGGAAAAAGGAGCGGTTGTTTTTATCGTACCTATGAGGGATTGAAACATCATCGGGGGCTGGCGGCAGGAACAAGCACAGCAGTTTTTATCGTACCTATGAGGGATTGAAACACTACACATTGTACGCATGCGGAAACGGCTACACATACGTTTTTATCGTACCTATGAGGGATTGAAACAGAGGAAACGCCGCCGTTGTAAACATAGCTTTCAAAGTTTTTATCGTACCTATGAGGGATTGAAACGAAAATCTCGGTTTCGTGGAAGTGTCAGTAAGATCGTTTTTATCGTACCTATGAGGGATTGAAACCTCCGCAAACGACCACGCCATCGGGTGGCCAGCGGTTTTTATCGTACCTATGAGGGATTGAAACTATAGAAAGAGACACATCTCATATTCTCTCCCTTTCATGCTCCTCTTATTCTGCTAGGTCTGTACGAATCACTATGTCGCTGTCGTTTCCAATTCAACGGTCTTTCCTATGCCTTACAACGGTATCTATATACATGCTCATTGAAAAATTAACATTTGCCTTCTCCTGCAACTAACTTCCTCCCCCCCATGGCTCAGCTTGCAGATTGAGCCTACAGGATCTTTGGAGGAAGTGTTGCAGCGCTTAGGGTGTGCAGGATAACGGAGAGGTTAACTCTTCATGTTGCATGTATATATTTAAGAAGACTAGTGCTTTTCTTTTCGTGGAAATGCGTTCCCCGTGAGTTGCCATTTTCCCATGTTCAAGTGAAGGGCAAAACTTGCTTATGAGCTCTTTTTGTGAAAAAAATTGTAAAATGTTGCAGGAATATTTGTCTTTATTTTGAAAAATGAGTTAAAATTAATATATAGATACCTTGGCCTGGTTGTATTTGGGTCAATAGTTAAATAGAACTATAGATTTGCGGCGGATAAAGGGGAGAGGATCAATTGTATCAGCACATTGTTGTGACGTGCGGCGTATCGTTGTTTGGGAACAGGAACATTTTTTCCATGAATCGAGATGAAACGATGGGGGAGATTCGCCCTTGGTTGAGTTCTCGGAACATTGATGAGGAGAAACAAGAAAAAATTGATCAATGGATTCGCCATGCGCGGCAGTTTGCTCATGAAGCTACGCGAGATCCAAACCGTGTGTCTGCCGAGTATTCGATGATTTATGAACTTCGTAGACAAGGAAAATTGGCGGAAAGGCCGACGGTCGTTCTCATTGTGACGGAAACGGTTGGGGGACGGATTGTGGAAGCCATCTTGACGAGGTTGCTTGAGGAGGACTTTCAAGCAAATGTCCGCATTATATATGTGGACGTTGATGTGAACCATCCGAGACGGATGCAGGAGACATTGGGAGAGTACATGTGGAAAGTGGCGTCCGCTCTCTCGCATGGAGAACCGTCAACGACTTGTTTCGCGCCGATCGGCGGTTATAAGGTCATGACGTCGCTAGGCTATATCGTCGGGGCGTTTCTTCATTACCCGACGGCCTACATGCATGAAGACGGTCAAGTGTTGCATGAAATTCCTCCTGTACCCATCCATATGGATGAACAGTTTGTCCATGAGCATTTCGACCTGTTGCGGAAATGCCAAAGAGACTTGGTGAATGCCGCTTCGCTTTCGTACCATGAAAAACAATGCATTCTTCGATATCCATTTTTGTTCCAACAAGAGGAAGGGTTTGTGTATTTAAGTGCGTTTGGGCAGTTTTTGTTGGAACATGAAAAATACAAGCATTTATTCGGAACGACTTTCTTCGCATCGGACCAAGTGTCCGATATGCTTCGACACAATCACCATCAGTCGTTGTTTGTGCACCAACAACTGAAAGAGTTGGTGAAGAAGCTGAAGCATAAAGAGGGAGATGTTGCTGTTTTGTATCACGAAAAATCATTCAAAACGATTGATACCCGAAAAGTGAAATATCACTTGTACAAAGGAGCAAGCAACGGACAAACGGCGTTCCGCCTCGCTTACCGATACGATGAAAAAGAAGACTGCCTATACGCTAATTATTTATGGCTCGACCATAACCGGTACGAACGGGAAGCGGCGAAAGGCAAGGGAATTTATGAAGACAATTCGCCATTTGTCGATATGACAAAGCAATTGGTGGGAATGGGGAGATAACAATGGGAAGACGAGTGTTGTTGTCGTTTCTCGGGTTAGGTGATTATGAGTATTGTTACTACACATACGAAGGAAAAACGTCTACGTATACCCGCTTTATTCAAACGGCGGTGTATGAGCTGTTCCGCAACGATGAACCGATGGATGTCGTCGTGTTTGCGACGAAAGAAGCGCAGGATCGGAATGGACAAGATCGAAAAAAAGGGGACAAGCTTCTTGAAGGGATCGGCACAGCGTTTAGTCGCATTGCGCCAGAAGCGAACGTGAAAATTGTCGAGATCGAAAGCGGCCAAGACGAGCAGGCCAATTGGCGGCTATTTGACCGTATCATGGATGAAATCAAGGAAGGGGATACGATTTATTTTGACATCACCCACAGTTTCCGCTCCATCCCGTTTGTGGCGCTTATCGTGTTGAATTATGCGCGTTTAGTGAAAAAGGCAGATATTGGAGCGATCATCTATGGCTGGTTTGAAGTGCTTGGGCGCCCCATTGATGTTGAGCAGATGCCAGAAGAACAGAGAGTCGCGCCGATTGTCAACTTGACGAGCATGGCGAAGTTGCTCGATTGGACCAACGGGGTCGATCAATTTTTGCGCACGGGGGATGCCTCCATCATCCAGGCGCTGACCGCGAAAGAAAACAGCGAAGTGTTCCGCAATCCGTCTTTGAGCCAAGCGGTAAAGGACGAAGTGAAGGAATTAAGAGAGTTGACGAAGCGGCTTGATCAGACGGAAAAAGCGATCCGCACGTGCCGAAGCTTGCAAATCGATGAAGAAGTGCAGAAATTTCATGAACAGCTCGGCCGCGTTCGCTCAGCGTCGGCGGAAGCGATTAAACCGCTTGTCCCATTGTTGGATGTGATGGAGAAAAAGTATGCGATGTTTGATGATGATCCGATCATGAACAGCTGGAAGGCTGTGCGTTGGTGTTTGGACCACGGATTGATTCAGCAGGCGCTGACGATGTTGGAGGAAAATGCGGTGACGGCCGTTTGCCGGGTGTTGGGGCTTGATTTGCGGAATGAGAAGGCCCGGGGAGATGTTCATTCGGCTATTGAAATTTTATTGCGAGATATTCCGAAAGAGGAATGGCGCGTTCGTTCCGTAGAGCGGGTTGAACAAATAATCGATTTCTTGTCTCCTTATAAGGGCGACTTAAAACGATTTAGCACGCTTAAGGAGCGGCGCAACGACATCAATCATGCTGGGGCGCGGCCGCAACCGCTAAAGGCGGAAAAGTTTTGGCCCGATGCGGAGCAGTCGTTCCGAGAACTTGGTGCGTTTTTTGAACGAATGTCCGCACTTGCAAAATCGATGCAAACCGTAAAGGGGAATGGGTGATGACATATCAAGATCGAAGCGGGGCAACCGCTGTTGTTCAGTCGTCGTATCAGCTTGTTCTATTGACACCGGCCGCCATTCACGGGGCTGATCCGAGGGAGAAGGCGGAGTTTCGCCTTTCGTCGCTGCGGGGGGTATGGCGGTACTGGTGGCGGACGCTGCAGGATGAGCCTGATCCCGAAAAGTTGCTTGCCAAGGAGGAAGAGTGGTTTGGCGGCACACGAAAAATGAAGCAGCAATCACCCATTCACTTGTCCATGGCGGGAGTGATGGAAGGAACAAAGAAGGAAAATATTTTGCCGCACCGTACATCCCCAACGCTTGTTCCGGCTCTTCCTGCCGGCGGGGAGGTGACGGTGACGCTTTCGGTGCGGAAGCGTCATCAAGAGCGATTGGCGCAATATGACTGGTACTTTCAATATGTGCTTCACCTCGCCAGTTTCGGACAGCGGTCGCGCCGCGGGTTTGGAGCTGTGCAATGGATCGGGCATCAGTGGAGTAATGTTGGGGAATACGTCGAGAGTTTGCGTATGGTGCTTGAACACATCGGGGTGGCGGGGGCGTTTTCCTTTGCGGAGCGCGACTGCCTCGTGGCGCGCCGCGGAGACATTCAGACGCAGCATCCGGTGTTGTCCGCGGTGTGGATTGGAGAAGGGAAAGAAAGCGCCGCGGAAGTAGTGAAGGCGTTTGGAAAAGCGTCTCATGAAGCGAACCGTTATGGCAGCTTGGGATATATGAGAGGAAAAGCAGGAAAGCTTTCTTCCCCGTTATGGTGCACGGTGAGAAAGATCGGGAATTGGTACTACCCGATTGTGACGGAAGTGAGGAACCATGATCCGCACTACAGCGAGCCGCGCTATGAGCAGGATCGAAACCGGTTTTTAGAGATCGTTGGGGTGAGGATATGACCAATCGCTATGTTGTCATTTTTACGGTCGGGCCTGTGCAGTCGTTTATCGCTTCAGCCCGCAAAACAGAAGATTTTTGGAGCGGAAGTTATATTTTGTCCCATCTCGTGCGGGAGGCGATCAAGCGGTTTTATCAATTTGACGCCAACTGCGAAATGATCTATCCGCTTGTTACAGAGAAAGAACTGAGATCCCCTTCCCAACGGGATGTTCACATTGCGTCGATCCCGAATCGCCTTACGGTGATCATGGAGGGAACAGAAGAAGAAGTTTGCGGTTGGCTGCGCGAAGCGGAGCAAGACGTTTGCAATGTGTTTCTCGATTTTTGCTTTCAAGCCGTCCGGCGCGTATTTCCGCATCTCACTGATCATGAGCAGGAATTACTGGAACGGATGGTCGAACAGCAAGTGCGGTCGTTTTTAGAAATCTACTGGGTAGCTGAACCGTATGAACCGTCTATGTCGTTCCGTGAGGTGCGTGAACGTGCCGAACGGCGGTTAGGGGCGCTGAAAAACGAAAAACATTACATTCCCGTTTCTCAGCAGGGGCTCGTTTGTTCTGTATGCAAGGAACGTGAGGCGCTGCGTCTTGAGGAAATCGGGGAATTTGATCATTACGGCGAGATCAAAAAGAAAACGATGAGCCTTTGGCAACGGCGCGCCGTGAAATTTCAAGGAACGGGGGGTGATGAAGAGGACGACCGCCGCGCGGGGCGCATCAAAGACAATGAGTTTTTATGCGGCATTTGTTTAGGAAAACGAGCGGCGCGCGACTACTTCGCGGACTTGTTCGGTACATCGTTCCCATCTTTTCCCTCTGTCCTCGACATCGGTCAAGGAGATTATTACGCGGTGTTGCTGATGGATGGGGACGACATGGGGAAGTGGTTTTCTGGGGAACGGAAAGATGAGTATAGCCGAACGAGCCAGAAACTGGCCCGTTTTGCCAAAGAAACCGTTCCGTGGATTGTGCAAGAACGATGCAAAGGCAAACTTGTCTATGCGGGGGGTGACGATGTCCTTGCTTTTGTGCCAGTGGAGACGGCGTTGAAAGCGGCGGAGATGCTTCGATTGGCGTTTGCCGACGAACGTCAAGGATTAGGGAGCGGCGCAACCGCTTCGTTTGGAGTGGTCATCGCCCATAAAAAAGCACCGTTGCAGCACGTGCTCAACGCCGCAAGGGCATTGGAACAAAAGGCGAAACGGTATTACAATGACAAGACGGCGCAGAGAAAAGACGCCCTAGCCTTAGCGGTGCATACCCGCTCCGGAGAGATTTCCGAAGCGGTTCTCCCGTGGATCGTTGGGGAGAAGATGGTTTCAAAACTATTGGAAGAATGGCTTGGGCTATTGAAAACATCGCTGTCACCGAACTTTATTTTTCATTTTGCGTCAGCGTTTGCCCCGCTGTTGCATGAAAAAGACTGCCCGAAATGGGAGAACCGCGACATGCTCGCGACAGAGCTCCGCCGTCTGCTTCGGCGCTCCGTGAAAGAGGGGAGTTGCCTAGATGCCCAAGACATCGCCCGCTATACAAGTACGCTTTTGGTTTTGCATGAAGCGGTTCGGAGCAGTTATGACTTTTTGCATTTGTTAAAGATGTTGACCTTTTTCAAACGAAGCAAGGGGAGAGGTTGATGACAAAGTTAGTATTGACGCCGGCGGACACATTTTTCTTCAAAAACCATCATGCCACGCAAGCAGGGGAGACGACGGTGATGGAGTCGATGTTTCCCCCACGCCCGAACACCATTTATGGAGCATTGCGAGCAGCGTACATTTACGCCTACAGCTCGTTTGATGAGTTTGCCCGTGGCGCCGATGAACGGGTGAAACTGTGGATGGGCACCCCGGATGAACGTGGGGCGTTCCGCCTTCATTACTGCGCATTGGCGGACGGAGATTCGTTGTTTTTACCGCTTCCATTGGACTATCAGGTTGTGGAGGAAGGAGATTCACTGAAAGCGTATCCGTTGCAGCTGGCTAAAGATCGTAAGCCTTCTTCGGCTTCTACGATGTGGCGTCTTGCTTCATCTCGCAGGGAGAAGACAAAAAGTTCGCAGCATCGTTACGTCTCGCTTTCTGAGTGGAAAAAGGCGCTCTTACTCAATCAGCCGATCGCATCGCTTCGGACGTTGTCCTCTTTTATTGTCCAAGAGGAGAAAGTAGGCATTCAGTTGGATGTGTCTCGCCGAACGGCGCAGGAGGGGTTTTTATATCGAGTAGGGAAACACCGTTTTTTAGGGGATTCCTCCCTTGTCGCATATATCGACGACGGTCCTGATTTTTCCAATGTGAAATGGGCTCGGATTGGCGGGGAAAACCGTCCCTGGTTCATCCGTCAGCACCCCGAGGAGTTTCGTTTATGGAACGACGATGAGAAGAGAAGGATCGAACAAGATATTCAACGGACAAAAATGGCTAAAATCATCTTTTTATCTCCCGCCATTTTCGCCAATGGCTCTCGTCCTGCGGCGATGGAGGGAGATCGTTGGACATGGCCGAACGGAGCGGTAGTGACATGGCTTGCCGCTGCCATTGGTCGTCCGGAGCTGTACGGGGGATGGGACATTGTCCGTCATCGCCCGAAGCCGCGAAAATGGATGATTCCTGCCGGTTCGGTGATTTACGTCAAGATCGAGCGTGATGATGATTTGCGGCTTGTTTTCTCCGCCCTTGACGGCATTCATCTGACTGATGAGGGGGCGGAGGAAGGGTTCGGTTTTGCGGTTCTAGCAAGTGTCCATGAAAGTGAGGAGGAGTTATAATGTATTCGATCATACGTCCATTCCTTTTACATGCCGTCACTTCTGTCCATGCGGGAAGCGGGAGCGAAATTGGGCTTGTCGATTTGCCGATTCAGCGCGAGAAGCATACAGGATTTCCGAAGATCGAGAGCTCTTCTCTCAAAGGAGCGCTGCGGTATCATATGACTCAGGCGCTGCCGGATGAAACGAATAAGCTGGAGCTCATCTTCGGCGCCGATAAAGGACAAGAAAGCGTCACACAGGCGAGCGCCATCGCTTTGAGCGATGCGCGGGTGCTGCTATTCCCAGTCAAATCGCTTCGCGGCGTATTTGCTTGGATCACATGCCCTCACGTGCTCGAACGATGGAACCAAGAGATGAGCGTTCATCAAGAGATGAAAGGGAAAGGGGAAGGGTTTCAGCCGCTTCCGGTGCCAGGGCCGAACACCGTCAGCGCCGATCGGCTGATCGTCGCCGACGGGCGCATTATCTTGGAAGAGTATACGTTTCCAGTGACAGTTTCTCCAGAAGCGAAACAGCTTGCGGAACAGCTCTCAGCCATCATCGGGGAGAGCAGCCGCCTTCGTGTGACGGATCGGCTTGTCATCTTATCCGATGATGATTTTACGGATTTTGTGAAACTTTCAACCGAGGTTAACGCGCGCATTCGCATTTCACCTGAGACAGGAACGGTGGACAGCGGTGCGCTGTGGTACGAAGAAAACGTCCCTCCCGAAACGTTCTTTTACAGCTTCTTGTACATCGGTCATGTGCGCGGCAAGGGCGTGGATGGCCTAGCGACGGCGGAAGAGATTGAGCGCTACTTGGTGGATGAGCGGAAGTTCCCATCCGTCTTTCAATTAGGAGGGAACAGCACGCTAGGGCGCGGAATGATGAGAACGATTTGGCTGTGAAGGAGGAAGAAAGATGGGGACAAAAGTGCAGCGAGTCGGAATTGAGAACGGCCGAGCCGCGTTTGCGTTTCAAGAAGTGAAACAGGCTAAAGAAGGATTGAAGGAAAACTTTGAGAACTATCGTTCTTATGTCAAAAAAATGCCCTCTTTAATTCAAGTAAACGGGCTGGGCCAGGCATTGGCGTTTTGCTTTCAAAAAAAAGGCCGGGAATACAGAAGCATTTACCGATCAATTGCCAAGTGGATGAAAGAGCAGTTCCCAGGCCAATTTGGCAAAGAGGATATGGAGCTTGTTGAAGTTGTGGTCAACTTATCGAGCGCCGATTATCGGCTCTGGACGATGGAAACACTCGCATTGCTCGACTGGATGCGCAAGTTCGCCGACGGCATGGTGAAAGACGACGCAGAGGCGGCAAAGTAGGGGAGGGGAGGGCATGCTTTTTCACCCAAAGGATACGCGGGAAGTCATGCAGCGGGCAAACAAATCGGCCGCACATTTAGCGTACCATCTTCACTATTTTTTAGAACATCAGTGGAATGACAAAAAAAGAGTGTGGGAACCATCCAAAAGATTGAAGCCTGTTCCGATTCTCCCTGAGTTGAAAGAGATCGGCGAACAGCTGCAGGCGCAACGGGAACAGGCGATGATCGAATGGGCGCAAACGGGATATGTCAAAAAACTAAAAGCTCGTCTTGTCGGTCGGATCATTCATGGGCTCGGCGCCGGGCACATTCGAGAGACATCACTGACGATCCACCCGGTGTATGGCTTGCCGTACATCCCGGCTTCCAGTGTAAAGGGACTTGTCCGCCATTGGTTCATTGAGGCGTACTGCGAAGGAGAGGAAAAGCAGCTTAACGAGCATGAAATCGGTCGGGAGATCTTTGGAACGCAAGGAAACAAGGGGATTGTGCAATTTCACGACATCTTTCTTATAGAAGGCTTGCAGCTGACGGGAGACGTGCTTGCTGTACATATGAAAGAGTATTATGAAGGAAACAGAGCGGCGACTGATGATCAAAAACCTGTTCCTGTTTCATTCTGGACCGTTATGGCGACGGAAGTGGACATCTATTTAACAGCCAACCGCTCCGCGCCGCAAAACGATGAAGAAACCGTACGCTTGTTGGAAGCGGCGGCATTATGGACGCAACAAGCTTTGACGGAGTGGGGCATCGGTTCAAAAACATCGTCAGGCTATGGACGATTTGCCGAGGTTTACGACGTTACCGAAATGGAATTTCTCCCGATTGTGCAAAAAGAACAAGTGCGTCTTGAGCAACAGAAAAAAGAGCGGGAAATGCTCGAACAGCGAAAGCGTGAGGAAGAAGAAAAAGCAAGGTTGGCTCTTCTTTCTCCCGAAGAGCGGCTGGTGGTGGAGATTGAGCGGCTCACTGACAGCCAAACGGACGAACAGAGGAGCAAAGACGTGCTGTATCAACAAGTCATTGAGCAACGAAACAGACAAGCCGCTCTTGCTTTGCAAGCGTATTGGCAACGCATCGGCCAATGGGGAAAAAGTGTCAGCAAAAAACAAAAGCAAAAAATCGACAAGCTTCAACAGCTGCTTAACGATGAATAACATAGCCCAAATTGTCGTCGACCCCCAATCGTGCAAAAACCCCGGGGGATCGACGACAATGTTTTTTTATATCCGATCCTTACAGCCATCGAGGATGAACAGTATTGACAGAATTTTTGGATTATGATATTCTGAAAATCCCGAGTTCGACAGTCACTAGGCAAACAAAATGCCTCTCGCCCCTTGATGCAAAAGGGACGAGAGACATTTGGGCACACTTTGGGCGTGTATCTAGGCGCGAGGATGGATGCCTAGGATCTTCGGAGGAGGCTCCAGCCCTAGAGCCGCAAAGAATTGAGCCTGTTTGGCCGTCAGTTCGGTTCGTTGATAAAGGTCGCCGTTTTTTGAAGAAAAATGTCCAAGCATGAGACGCTCGCATTCGTCTCTTACTTTCGGCCACGATTCATGAGTTCGGATCTCCACGATCCGAACCAGCAAGAGAGCCAGCCAACTGAGCAGCACATGCGCCCGGATACGGTCTTCCAAGCGATGATACATGGGGCGCAGCTCGAGTGTTGATTTCAACGTCCGAAAGGCCTGCTCGATATCCACCAGTTGCTTATACCCGAGCGCGACATCCTCGGCAGACAAGGTGTCATCGGAGGTTCGGATGAGATATTTGCCATCGTACTTTTCCGCTTCACGAACCGCTTGCTTGTCGATGCGAAGCGTTCCATCCTTCAATTGACGCAAGTATTTTCCGTAGGACGGATGGGAACGCAGCCGGCAGGTGGCCTTATGATGAGCTTCATTGGGGAGTTGGCGAAGCCCCTCCAACTCCTCTTTCAGCGATTCGAGCAGCTTTTCCCGTTCCTTGCGTTGGCGTTCGGCTTCGCTGGGATTGTACACGAGAACATAGCGCTGACGCGCTTCTCCGTCGCCCACGATGATTTCTTTGATATGCAAGTTCTCGCGAACTTGTTGGTAGCGCCCGCGACGGTTTAGGGCCTCTTCGACGGCGGCTTTGCCGGACCGCATTTTTTCGCCGACAATGTAGTGTCCCCCGGCCTGTTGCAAGATTCGCAAATTCTCTTCAGACGAAAATCCGCGGTCCATCACGCTGATCACACGCCCAAGCTTCCAGCCAATCAAGTCTTGTTTCACCTGTTTGATGACCGTCATATCCATCGTATTGCCAGGCCATACCCAAGCGCGAATGGGGACTCCTTCCCGGGTGACGGCCAGTCCAATGACGATTTGGACCAAATCGGGACGCTTATCTTTGGAAAACCCCTGCTTTCGAAGCGATTCTCCTTCTGGTGTTTCGGATGGATCCACTTCGAAGTACGACGAAGTCGTATCAAAGTAAATCAAATCGACTTCCAGGTTCAATAAATCGGCCACGGCATGGAACACTTGGCGTTCCAATTCCGGCTGCACAGCCAGCAGCTCATCCATCGCCCGGTACAACTGGTGGCTGGCGACTTGGGGAAGATGAGGGATATGCACGTCTTTCTCCACCCACTCCTCCATCGCCAACTTGCTTGACGGATGAAGGGCACGATTCGCCACCATGGCAAAAATCAGCCGTTCCAACGGAATCTGATGATGTCGGGAGGCAAACAAGGAGTGGAGAATCTCTCCCAATCCCAGTTGTCTCCAGAGCTGATCCAAAAGCCAAGCGCCACCAAGGCGTTTGCTTGATTGAAACTGAAAGTCATCCGACACTTCTCCTGTCAACGTCTCGATTTCCCAAGCCTGCTCAGGAGAAAGGAATCGCGAAATGCTTTTGGCCAGACGCTCCAAGACAGCGCGATCCACCTCGTCTTCGCGCCCAAACGAATAAATCACCTTCGCTTTCGCATATTTGGCCTTCGGATCCCATTCGTTGTGAGCAAGCTGGAGATACGCCACGGTCGTTCCATCTTTGTTTTTGCGTGTTACTCGCCGTATGTACATGCCTATATTATAACCGATATTCAGCTGTTTTAAAAGTTAAAATAAACAAGTCGTGTGCCTATGAAATTCAGTGTTTTTTTCTAGGATCCGCATCGCGAAATCTTTGATATAACAGCATTTTGGCCATTTTCATTTGCCTAAAATGGCCTCAAAACTGTCGAACTCGGGAAAATAGTCTTGGAGGAAAAGGCTTGATATATCAAGATTTTTTGGGGTTTTTATCGTACCTATGAGGGATTGAAACCCAAGTACCAAAAGTGGCTTTTGGATTTCAACACGATCGTTTTTATCGTACCTATGAGGGATTGAAACATCGGAGCAACGTCCCGCCCGATGTCGCCGACGTCGGTTTTTATCGTACCTATGAGGGATTGAAACTATTCGATTTCGATAAGCCCGCTGGCTTCGAGTATTTGTTTTTATCGTACCTATGAGGGATTGAAACTCCATCGAATCATTCGCTCACCTCCGCAGTCCTCGTTTTTATCGTACCTATGAGGGATTGAAACTCGTCGACTATGCGGAAGCCAATCGCGGGCAGGCGCCGTTTTTATCGTACCTATGAGGGATTGAAACTGGTACTGCGCGCGAATCCGCTGGCATTAGCCATTACCGTTTTTATCGTACCTATGAGGGATTGAAACATATGCCAGTTTGATTTTGTTAAACACCGTTTCAATGCGTTTTTATCGTACCTATGAGGGATTGAAACACATGGTGGCGTCCAGCCTCGCCGGCCAGCGATAAAGAGTTTTTATCGTACCTATGAGGGATTGAAACATTTTTCTAATTACTTTAGTATCATTTACTATTTTTTGTTTTTATCGTACCTATGAGGGATTGAAACTCCTGCCGTTCCACTCACCGCCGTTTCGCTCACCTGCGGTTTTTATCGTACCTATGAGGGATTGAAACTGGTATCGGTAGTAATACTCGCGCGCCGCAAAATCGTTTTTATCGTACCTATGAGGGATTGAAACTCGAAGATGAGCAGATAGCTGATAGCGTCATATTGAACAGTTTTTATCGTACCTATGAGGGATTGAAACGCAGACGGGGACAGACGTATCAGAACATTGCTTGGGTTTTTATCGTACCTATGAGGGATTGAAACATAACCCTGACCCCTTTCTGCCGCAGCAGAGCGATGAAGTTTTTATCGTACCTATGAGGGATTGAAACTTCTCAAGCGCAATCAATTTCCATTTGCGGCTTTCCGTTTTTATCGTACCTATGAGGGATTGAAACAAAAATCGGCGGAGTTTGGAGGAGTTTGGCGTGAAGGTTTTTATCGTACCTATGAGGGATTGAAACAAAGACGACCGTTTCGTCAAAACAGGCAGCCTCCCGGTTTTTATCGTACCTATGAGGGATTGAAACAAACGGAGTATCTTGATAAGCTCGAAGAAAAAAACTGTTTTTATCGTACCTATGAGGGATTGAAACTAATTGAGGTGAAACGAATGGAGAGGCTCGATGTGAGTTTTTATCGTACCTATGAGGGATTGAAACAAGGAGGTGATAGAAGTGACAAAAGAAGAGATTGTGTTTTTATCGTACCTATGAGGGATTGAAACTGTTGCAACTCACGAAGCTGTTTTTGTTCCGGCGTCTCCGTTTTTATCGTACCTATGAGGGATTGAAACTTCAACCCCCCGATGTCGGTGATCGCCACCGTTTTGTGTTTTTATCGTACCTATGAGGGATTGAAACTGAAAATGTGTCCTATTTATCCCGTGATGTAGGTAAAGTTTTTATCGTACCTATGAGGGATTGAAACGCGCAAGAGCCGCTAGCGGCGCAACCGAGCAGCTACGTTTTTATCGTACCTATGAGGGATTGAAACAACTCCTTCGCCATTTCTTTCAGCGATCGGGACAATGTTTTTATCGTACCTATGAGGGATTGAAACACAAGCATGCGTATCAAAAGGTGGCGGCGGTTCCGTTGGGTTTTTATCGTACCTATGAGGGATTGAAACCTGTTTGATAATAGAAGCGTCTTGGCTATCATCCAGTTTTTATCGTACCTATGAGGGATTGAAACCATTCCAGATGGATGATGTTAGCGATCGGATGCCGGTTTTTATCGTACCTATGAGGGATTGAAACGGACGGTACTACCGTCAGAAGGATGGCGAGATCTAGTTTTTATCGTACCTATGAGGGATTGAAACTCAGCCCGCCGTGCTCGGCAAGCTGTTCTACGTATTCGTTTTTATCGTACCTATGAGGGATTGAAACATAATTGGAAAAGCTCGATTGCCAACGCGGCATTAGTTTTTATCGTACCTATGAGGGATTGAAACTGTCGTCGCGATTGGGGATGTCATTATCGATGCGCGGGTTTTTATCGTACCTATGAGGGATTGAAACACGCTCCCGGATCGCGAGGATCTCGGGGGCGTCAAGGTTTTTATCGTACCTATGAGGGATTGAAACAACGCCTTTGCCGCCGTTAGCATATATTTTGCATCAGTTTTTATCGTGCCTATGAGGGATTGAAACTTCCAATTTTTTTCATTCTACATTCCTCCTTAGTTGTTTTTATCGTACCTATGAGGGATTGAAACGCTTGTTTCTCACTCATCTGATCTGTACTCCTTTCGTTTTTATCGTACCTATGAGGGATTGAAACTCGTACACGATCACGTGTACGTCGAGGCGCCAAACCTGTTTTTATCGTACCTATGAGGGATTGAAACTCCCCTCGCCGACGATCAAGTCGGGCGGGAAATCGGTTTTTATCGTACCTATGAGGGATTGAAACCTGCAAGATGATATCACACAGCCGGGGCGGAAGCTGTGTTTTTATCGTACCTATGAGGGATTGAAACTTTGAAATAAAAGAATCATTCGAACTGGATGAGTAGATGAAAACTGGTGGGGTTGCAGCCAAACCAAAGAAATGATGATGTCGATTCAACAAAGATATGGAAAAAATATTTGGGAATTTATCATCTCGCGCCGAGAAGCCCCCCACTTCCACGCGTGAGCGTAGGTGGGAGAGCGTTCAATGTCCAAGCTTTTGGTTCGTTTGGAGTTGTTTCCATTAGTTGGCTTCACATCATTCGGAAGTAAACGGAGGTTGCAATGCGCTCTAAACTCCGCCATCTTGGTTTTTCCATCGGCACGCTTCCGACAGGGGAGCGCAATCAAATCACCGATGTGCCTGGGGTGAAGGTTGGGCACGTGACGATTCGGGAAGATATGGATGAGCGGACGGTGATCCGCACCGGGGTGACGGCGGTGTTGCCGCATGGGGGCAATTGGTTTTTGGAGAAGGTGCCCGCGGCTTGTTTTGTGTTGAACGGTTTTGGGAAAACGGTCGGGTTGGTGCAAGTCGAGGAGCTGGGCGCGATCGAATCGCCGATTATGCTGACGAATACGTTCAGCGTCGGGGCGGTTTGGCAAGGGACGCTTGAGCATATGCTTGCGATGACGCCGGAGATCGGAGATACGACTGGGTCGGTCAACATTGTCGTCGGGGAATGCAATGACAGCTATTTGAATACGGCGCGGGCGCTTTCGGTGACGAAGGAGCATGCGAAACAGGCGATTGCCGAGGCGCGCGTCGATATGGAAGAAGGGGCGGTCGGCGCAGGAACGGGGATGATGTGCTTTGGCTGGAAAGGGGGCATTGGCAGCTCGTCGCGGATCGCGGGCGGGATGTATACAGTCGGGGCGCTGGTCGTGAGCAATTTCGGCCGGCGCGAGGAGTTGCGGTTGGTGCCGTATGTGCCGCCGTCATTTGATGAGCGGGACGTGCCGCCTGGGTCGATTATGATGATCGTGGCGACTGATGCGCCGCTTGATGCGCGGCAGTTGAAGCGGGCGGCGGTGGGGTTGGCGCGGACGGGAAGTCATGTCCATCATGGGAGCGGCGATATTGTCATCGCGTTTTCCAATGCTTATATGATTCCCCATTTCGCTGATTCTTCCCACCAACCGCTGCCTCCGCTCGTCCGCGACGATGCGCCGCTCATGAATGAGCTGTTCCAGGCGGCGATCGAGGCGGTCGAAGAAGCGATTTGGAATTCGCTCACGATGGCGGAGACGACGACCGGACGGAACGGACGCGTCGGGGAAGCGATTCCGTATTCGTTGCTTCGATGGATCAAATGGACAGAGAAATGAAACGATGAGATCGAGTAGGAGGGGGCGGCTAACCCCCGTCCTCTCACACCACCTAGCATGCGGGTCCGCACTAGGCGGTTCGTCAACCTTGACGGAGTTCGAAATATCGTTGCGTCAAACTCTTGAGCCCTTGAGCGGTCCAGTAGGTCTTGCCCAGGGCCTGGTGGAGTTGCGGCGTTTTCGTTGTTCGCCAAGCTCCTTTTCGGGTATTGGCGATCTCCATCACCGCTGTCTCTTTCAGCCCCAGCGCTCTTAACTCACGGATTCTGGTTCTGACCCGTTTCCATTGAAGCCATTGACAGAGTCGAAGCCTCCTCCGAATCCATCCTTCGATGGTCTGAAGGACAGACGGGGTTTCGACGAGCCGAAAATACCCGATCCATCCCATGACGTATTGATTGACGCGATGAATTCGTTCTGGCATCGATATGCTCCAGTTTGGGTTGGTCAGCTGTCGAATCCGCTGTTTCAGACGTTGAATCGACCTTGGGGCGAGCCGGATTCGCGCTTTTCGTTCCGGTGTGAAGCTAAACCCCAGAAAGGCCCGTTTCCACGGGCGGTCCACCGCACTTTTCTCCTCGTTTACTTTGAGTTTGAGCGTTTTCTCCAAGAACCGTTGGATGCTTTGTTTCACCCGTTGTCCTGCCCGCAGACTTTTCACATAGATGTTGCAGTCATCTGCGTAACGGCAGAATTTCAATCCTCGCTTCTCCAATTCCTTGTCTAAATCGTCGAGAAGGATGTTCGCCAGCAGGGGGCTGAGGGGGCCGCCTTGCGGCGTCCCTTCCTCCGTCTGCACCTTCACCCCTTCGATCATAACGCCGGCTTGCAGGTAGGCACGGATCAGTTTCAGCACGCGTTTATCCTTGACTTTTCGGGCCACCCGACTCATCAAGATGTCATGGTTGACCCGATCAAAGAACTTTTCCAGGTCCATGTCGACCACGTACCGATATCCTTCCTGGATGTAGCCTTGCGCTTGCCGCACGGCATCGTGGGCGTTGCGGCCCGGACGGAATCCGAAGCTGGAAGGGGAGAAGTCTGGATCGAAAATGGGTGTGAGTTCTTGAAGAATGGCTTGTTGGATCAGCCGGTCCACCACGGTGGGAATGCCTAGCTGCCGTGTGCCGCCGCCCGGTTTCGGGATTTCGACCCTGCGGACAGGCGCCGGCCGGTAGGTTCCCGCCAAGAGTTGGGCGCGGATCGTGCTCCAGTGAGCGCGGATGTAATCACGGAGTTGATCGGTTGATACTCCGTCGATTCCCGGTGCTCCTTGGTTGGCTTCGACCCGTTTGAGCGCCGTGATGAGGTTGTCTCTCGCTAAGATGCGTTCCAACAAAGCCATCGTGATCTTCTCCTTCCGCGGGATGAGATTCAGGTCTTGCCGGGTTGCGCTCAGCCCTCGATCTGAGGCCCTCTGGGCTTCACCCTTGCTTCCTCAGATGAGTTCCGAAAGGAATTCTGCTTCGACACGCAACATCTCGAAAGAGTCTGATTCATCCCTGAGTTGACGTTCGGCCCTTCCTGTTTCAGGCGTCCCTTACTCCAGTACTATGGCCTCTGCTGACTCCTGTACGTTCAGCAGAGCCTTTCGACTCTGGTTGCCATCGTCAGAAGGCGTTCCGTACAGGCCTCCCCGGATAAGGATGGACACTTTCCACTCATGCACCTGCCCAATCTACCTCCACAGCCCTTGGCGGCTTAGGACTTCGTCTTGTCCAGCAGACTCGTCCGACTGTGGCGGCCTCCCATTGGGTTCGTGTACCTCAGGTCAAGTGTTTGCCTCCAGCTTCCTTCAGATTCCACCTCACGGTGGACACCCTTGCCTTCAGCTAACGGTAGGCGCTCGCCAGCCCCCGTTCGGGACTTTCACCCTATAGCGTCGCACCCATGCCGGGCGTACAGGAAACGGCCCGAAAGGAATGGTCCTTCGGGCCGTCTCGTTTTTTCTGCCGCGCCTCTTGCCGCTGTGGTTGTCAGTGCCGACTATGGAGACGATGCGTCCAAGCGGCGATCTTCTCTTTTATTTCCTCGCGCCATGCACGGTCATGCGTCGCATGCCCAACCAATGCGCCGGTGGCGATCAGAAGCAATCCGGACAAGGCAAAAATCGAGGAAATCGAAAAGAACCCTGCGATCGCGCCGGCGGCGGTCGGGCCGGTCAAGTTGCCGAGGAAGCGGCTGCTGGCGGTGACACCGAACACCCGGCCTTGAATGCGGCGCGGGCTTTGCGCGTTGATGAGCGCTTGAATAGACGGCCATACCCCACCGACAACAAGCCCTTGCAAAAAGCGCCACACGTACAGCTCATAAAGATGATCCGTCCATACTTGCGGCAAGGCGAACAAGCCGGAGAGCACAAGCAGCATCGGCAGCATGTTCGCTTGCCCGATCCGGTCGCCGAGCTTGCCTAAATACGGCGCGCCGATGATCGTCGCGATGCCGGTGATCGAGGAGGCGAGCCCTGATAAAAATGCGAGATTGCGAGAATGGCCGACGAGCGATTGGACGAAAATCGTCATCATCGAGTTGACGCCAAGAGCGGCGATTTGCACAAGAAAGGTGGCGACAAACAAGATGACGAGCGGCCGATGTGCGAATACTTCCTTAAAGCTGGCGTGGTGCTCTTTCGTCTGCGGCGCGACCGGGTCTTTTTCGAGCCAAAAGATGACAGGAAGCAATGTCGCCAAAATACAAAACCCGGTCACGAGAAACACCGGGCGGAAGCCGAACAAGTCGGATAAGGCGCCGCCGATGAGCGGCCCGATGATGTTGCCGGCGATGCTTCCCGTCTGCAGCGCCCCGAGCGCCTCGCCGCTATGGTCTTTCGGCACAACGCGCGCCAAGTACGAAAACGAGACGGTGATAAATCCAGAGAAAAAGCCGACAAGAAATCGGAGAGTAAGCAGCGCCATCGGCGAGGCGGCGAACGCCATGAATCCGGTGATAAGGCCCATGCCGATCCCCGCGCGGATGAGGTTCGCGCGCTGGCCGTACTTATCGGCGAACATGCCCCAAATCGGCGCCATGACGGCGGCTGACAAAAACGTCGCCGAAAAGACGAGACCGGTCCAGACGCTCAACGAATGGCGCTCCGTGACGCCCATCTCCCACAAAAGCAGCGATAAAAACGGAATGACCATCGTCATCCCGGCGGACACCATGAAGTTGCACAGCCAAAGAACGCGGACGCTTCGTTTCCAGTTCATAGGAGGTCATCTCCTGAATTATTTCGTTTCTCTAATCATTGTAGCACGATGGAAAAACAAAGGAAACGATTTTGCTTATCAATTGAACAGGTTGGTGAAAAACAACCGATTCGCCTGATTTTTGAGAAACCGCAAGGAACGAAATGATGATGTTGGTGGGTTGTTCAATTTGAGAAACAATGGTGGAGAGCACGATTTTCCCTTAAATCATCAGTCTCGTAAACGGCCGGTGAAACCCGATGATGTTCGCGCAATCGATGGTTTATGTTTGGAAATTGAAAAAGTTTCGCAACTGGGGAAACGCCCGTTTGGTCCGCTGCTCAGGCAGTAAGTCTGTACAAACACCATCCCCCTTGCCAGCCAGGCAAGGGGGTCATCTATGTCAAAGGAGGGAAGGGGATTAGGCGTTATTGGCTTGGGCTTCTTTCCACTTGGCTAACTCACGTTCGACTTCTTCATCAAATGGCACGGGGGACAACGCAGCATTCGTCCCGAACCGGGCGGCTGCTGCCTCGGCTTCCAGCGCCATGACGCGCTCTTCCATGCGGGCGAATCCGCGCAGCGCCTCGTCGGCGGAAAAGGAGGCGAGCGCCGAGTCGATTTGTTTCAACGCCTGGGCGGCATTCACCCGTGCGGCGAGCTCCAGCTGTTTGGCGGAAAGCTCGTCATACCGCTCACACAATTGATTGAGCCGATTGGCGACTTCCGCCGTTTTCGCTTTGATGGCGTCGTATTGTTGCTTGTACGCCTCGAGCTTTTTCTCATACAGCAACTTGTCGCGCAAGGCGAGTTTGGCGACGGCTTCTTCGTTGCGTTCGAGCGCCAGTTTCGCTTGGCGGCTTCGTTTCTCGATCGTTGCTTCGGCTTGGGTGATGAGCGTTTCATAGCGCCGCTCGGCGACCCATTGCCCAGCAAGCGCTTGGCGCCCTTGTGCAAGCTGCTCCTCGAGGTCGCGCAAATATTGTTTCGTCATGGCAATCGGGTCTTCCCATTGGTCGATTTGTTCGTTCACTTTAGCGAGAACGATTGTCTTCATTCGGCGAAACATGCCCATGTTGGTTGGCCTCCTTTTGGATTGATTTTTCCCATTCATCGAGCCAATCGACAGAAACGGACGGCGGTGCGGGCATCCATACTTTGGCGGCTGCCGGTTTTCGCGCTTGGCGGCGTCCTAAGGCGTACACGGCAGCCAGCGCCAGCAGCACCAGCACCCATTTCGGCAACAAGGCCACAACACCTAAAGCGACCAGCGCCCAGCCGATCCAGCGCTTCGACCGCGCCGCGGCGAGCCATATCGCCCCCGCGCCCACGAGCAAGAGAGGGATGAGCCACATCAGCAAGCCCGCCATCATCCATCCTCCCCGCGGTCCCATTCCGAACTCTGGACGATGATGGCCAAAGCCGCCATGCATGCCGTCAAACATAGCGCCCGGACGCCCGTGCGCCATCACTTCATGCGGTGTGAGAACGTGAAACAGACTGACCCCAGCAAGGGCAACAAGGGCGAGCAGAAAAACTGCCCGAGCTTTCTTCAATCTCGTCACCCCCTTTTCCGTGGTGGACTGGCTTACGGTTTGTATTGTAGAGGGGAAAGGAGAAAATGAGGTGAAAAGCGAATATTTTTTGAAGGAGTTTTGAGCATATCATCCATTAGGGGATCCGCGCAAGATGGACGAGGATTTTCATTTGACATGCGGGGAGGAAAGGGAAGACGTGGTTCGGTCGTACGGGCTTGATGTTGGCGGCGCTTTGTTGGTGTTGTTGTTTTCCTTTTTGTTTCCGACGTTTAATGTCGGATATTATGCGTACGGCTCGTTTCTTGGGTTCGCCATCGGCTCGTTGATCGTCGGCTTGGCGAGAATTCGCTGGAATCCGCATGCGCGGTTGGGCGGCGTTCTGGTCGGTTCGTTCCTTATCATCGCGGTCTCTGTCATCATCATCCGCCTGTTTCCCATCGAAATCCGAGATGTCGGAGACGTGGTCATGCCCTATGTCAATGCCATCGTGAATGCATTGATTTATTTTATGATTACTAACGCCCTCCACTTGTTGCATCGCTTAACACAGGGCAACGATTCGTTTTGGAAAAAACGCTGAAGCGGCTTATGCAGCTATGATGATTAAAAGGCGCCCCCGTCTGCCTGGAGCGCCTTTTGCTTTCAAGAGGAAGGCAAGCATGTCGCCCCCCTAATAAAGTGAATACACGAACCCTAAGTTGATCGGTTTTCTATAATAAATATCTGACCCTGATGAATAGCCGTACGTGAACCCAGCCTCTTTAAGAGCCGAAATGGAAAATGATCCTGTTATACTATAGCTAGTCTTCACTTCAATTGTAGCACTTCCTGATGTCTGCACTTTTGTAGTAGGAAAGGATCCAGTCATTGAAACTGTGTTGGCTACGTCACGAGTCAAATACCAACTTCCTCCACTAGCTTCAGACCACCAGGTGTTCAATACTTTATTAATTTGACGAAACGAATCGTATGAATAGATGTAAAGTTGGGTGCTCAATCTAGAAACGGCTGGACCGTCATTTCGTTCGCGATAGACAGTCGAAATCGAATATGTTCCAGATGTATTTGCAACCGATGCATCATTCATTCCAACTGTTTTTGTTGCAACTTGTTCTAGGGGCTGTATAATTTCACCGTATGTTTCTAAAATCTTTCCCGATTTTTTATCGACTAGGCTAATTTTAGTGGAATTCTGATCCTCCGTTCGAACCAAATTTACTTGTGATTTGTCATAATGAATGTCCACAAATACGTTTTTGAGCTTCACTTTGTTCTGAATGAACTGCTCAGCCCCTACACGGGAAGTTGGTGAAAAAAGGGCTATAACCAACAAGAAAACGGACGATAGGAAGCAAAAAGAAAATCTTCTCATAAATCAATCCCCCTTAAATCCAATATTTTATGATTATTATAAACAATAACATTTTTTTGTAAATAAACATTTTTCTGTTATTGTGCTATGATATAATCACAAGACTATTTGCAAGAGAGGCAGGGAAGATGTTGAATAGGGTAATAGAATTTGAGAAGGCGGGTGATGAAACAGAACATAAGGTTCAACCATAGTGCTTATCAAACTGAAAAACTTTATAACGCCTGTCTAACCGTTCAAGAACCATCGGTTAAGGAAAACATATGATTCCTCACCCAGTCTTTCATACAAAAGAATACGAAGAATGTTTGATTTTTTGACAATGTCAACTTTGTACATGTGAGGTGAATCCCCTATGAGAAAACTTTATGGTTTGCTGTCTATTCTTCTTTTATGCGTATGCGGAGCAGTGATTTTCTTTCAAACATCAGCAAAAACACATTTCAATCGAAAGGAGGTAGAAGTCATTCGAGTAACAAGCAGAATGGAGGATTTTTCTAGCATTCATGAAATTCGAGACAAAAGAAAAGTAAATAGAATAATGGAAATTATTAAATTTGTAGAATGGTCAAAAACAGCCAAAGTCGATGAAGGTCAACCGGACTATCGTTTTTGGCTCGAACATCCAAAAACGAAGGACAGGCTATTCAATTACAACATTTGGTTTAAGAAGAATAACACAATAATCTTCGATAAAAAAACAGGAAAATATGGGGTCGTTCCTTCAAAATATGAAACAGAATTGAAAAGTTTGCTCAATGAGTAGGCAATGCTTAACAAAGTGGATTATTTGAACGCCAACTCACATTTCGCACCCTAACAAGGTCAAAACAAAGGATTTTTTATCTCGCTTTTCAAAATAATGTTTGGGTCAACACGACTAGCGATGGCCATCTTTTTTTACCATCGTTAGTCGTTCCATATCATGTTAGACGTAGATGCTCTCATCCATGTCCATATCCGTCAAGTTCAGCGTTAAAAATCTCAAATAATAACTACGATAGACCTCTTTGATTTGCACATCCATGAGAGAAAAACTCCTTCACGTTTCTTTGTGCATCAATGATTCATTTGACATCAGAGCGAAAAAAATCTTCCCTATTTTCGTTGGAAGGGTGCGACATGTGAGGTGAAAAATAAAGCTTCTGAAGCATATTATGCCTCAGAAGCTTGTTCGACGGCCGTTGCAAATTGCCGGCGATGTTGCATCGTAAAATACGCCATCGTTCCAACCATCATGGCGACGATAAACAGTAGCAACTTACCGATGTTTTCCCACATAAATGAGAAATCGCCGCTTGAGATGACCGCTTTGAATCCGAAAACAGAATAGGTCATTGGGAGCCATGCGTTAAAATGCTGCAACGAACGCGGAATTAACTCGAGTGGGAACGTTCCGGCGCTTGTTGTTAATTGCAAAATTAATACGACAATCCCAATAAACCGTCCCGGATCCCCGAAGGTTGTGACGAGAAATTGAATGACAGATAAAAAAGTAATGCTTGTGACGACGCTAAACAAGATAAAGAATGGAACACTTTTCACTTGTAAGTCAAGTCCGTAAAGCAATACGCTATCGGCCAGGAGCGCTTGCAAAATACCAACACCAATGAGTACACCAAATTTAGCGAAAAACCAATGAAATGGCGAACGTGGAACCCCCGCTGGTTCGCGAAGCGGGAAGACAATCGAAAGTAAAAGCGCCCCAACAAACAATCCTAACGACAAGAAATATGGTGTAAATCCTGTTCCGTAGTTTGGCACTTCATTCACTTTTTCATTTTTTACTTTCACCGGTTCTGCAAACATGTCGTATACGTCTTCATTTGCTTTTACGTCGCTTGCTTTTTTGGCTCCTTCTTTTAACTTATCCGCTAGTTCTTCCGAGCCGTCTGTCAGTCGATTCATACCATCTTGCAAATCCCTTGTTCCACTCGTTAATTCATTCATTCCGCTTGCTAGTTGCTGCGAACCATTCGCCAATTGATGGGCGCCGTCTTGCAGCCGATCAGCTCCTTGAGCAAGCACTTGCAGACCAGAGGTCAGTGTTTGGCCGCCATTCGCGAGTTTGTCAGCTCCTTGTTCCGCTTCTTTCATTTTTTCGTGTAACGTATTCATGCCTGCGACAAGCTTTTCTTGGCCGTTCGCAAGTGCATTTGCGCCATTTACAAGCTGTTGTTGCCCAGAAAGCAATTTGTTTACTCCTTGATCGAGGGCAATGTGTCCTTCATGCAGCTGTTTAGCCCCTCCGCTTAACGATGCTGCTCCTGATTGTAATGCTTTGGTTCCATCGTTTAACTGCGCAATGCCATTTTCGATTTGTTTGCTTCCTAATGATAATTTTACAACATTTTCTTTTAGCTGCTCATACACCGCCTTTTGTGTCGGATCGGGGGTTTGAGCAATGAGTGCATCAAGCTGTGCCGCTAGCCGTTCAAGTCCGCCTGTCACTTGAGTCGCCCCTGTTTGAACTTGAGCCGCTCCTTGTTGCCATTGTGCAAGTGATGATGCTAGCTTTTCGGCTCCCACGCTTAGTTGTTCCGAACCTTGCAAAAGTTGCGGCATGCGGGCATCGAGTGCTTGCATTCCTTCATATACACGTTTTGCACCTAAAGCAAGATTCGCGGTGCCCTCTTGCACCTGTTTTGCTCCGTCAAGCAGCTGCCCTTGCCCGTCCACCATGTGTTTCATCCCATTGTCAAGCATTTGAACACCTGTTTGAACTTGCGCGGAACCATTGGCTGCTTGATGCAATCCGTCAGTAAAGGCAATGGATTTTTCGGCAAGTGTCGCCAAATGATGATGCAAATCTTTGGATCCATCCTGCGCTTTTTTCATTCCATCATACAGTTTGTTTGTTCCATTTTTTGCCTCGCCGAGACCATCATGTAATTGTTTGGCCCCATCGCTCGCTTTTGTTAACCCATCTGCTAATGTTTGAATGTTTTCAAACATATTTTCTGCGTATGTTTCCGTTAACGTTTTGGCTACTTCTGTTTTGATTTTTTCAACCGCTGTTCCGCCAATTTGAGCGGATAAAAAGTTAAACCCTTCATTGGGCTTGTAAATAAGTTGAAGTTTTTTCGGATGATCGTCTTGTAACGTTGTCGCATTTTGTGAAAAATCTTCAGGGATTTGAATGAGCATATAGTACTTTTGTTCTTTTAATCCTTTTTCCCCTTCACGTTCGTTTACAAAATGCCAGTCAAACTGTTTTTTTTCTTTTAACTTTTCAACAAGATCATCGCCAAGATGAAACTCTTTGCCCTCAAACGTTGTTCCTTTGTCTTTGTTTACCACGGCGACAGGAAGTTCGTCCAAATGATCGTATGGATCCCAAAACGCCCATAAAAACATGCCGCTGTATAGAAGTGGAATAAATAATACAGCCATAATCGGAATAAGCACTTTCCGATTGGATGTGACTGCTTTCAACTCTTGCATCCATAATTGAAATGCGTGCACATGCTTAACCTCCTTTTGTAAAAAAATATTGACCAATTTGTCCATTTAGTCATTTTTGTAAAAAAGAGAAGGATCATCATGGAGACAATCCTTTTAACCAATATAAATAAATCAAACAGTTCGGCAATCTTTTGTTGAGACAATGGTTCGTACTCTTTTCCCCAATCAATGTTTAAAGCAATGTACATTTTAAACATTAAAAACGCCATTAACTTCGAATCGCAAGAACGAACTTGACCTTTTGCCATCGCCTGTTCAATTTTCTCACGAATGTAAGCGATCATTTCGCGATCAAGCCGCTTCATCTCGTCCCGTACAGCTGGCGTGCCAATATCACGAACTTCCTGTAAAAGTTTTATTGTCAGTCCATGCTCTTTGCGAAACGTAAAGATACGCTGCAAGGCTCGTTGTACGTTTTCATTAAACGATAAGCGATGATCGATCGCCGCATCCGCCTCGCGCTTAATTTCGAAAATAACGGAAGAAACAATATCCTCAAGCAGCTCTTCTTTGCTTTTGAAAAACGTATAAATGGTTCCTTTCCCGACTTTCGCCATCTTCGCCACTTGATCCATTGTCGTCGCCTTATAACCAAAAAGTGAAAACGACTTGGTTGCTGCATCAATAATTTGTTTCTTTTTATCTGACATGGGCGTTCATCCTTTGTTTTTGACTAAATGGACATTTTGGTCATTTCGTTTTACATCTTAACATAAACAATATATGCTTGCAACAAGTAGAAATGATTAATTCATCTTTTAATATAGAGCTCAACCGTTCATCTGGTCATGATGAGCAAAAGGTGTCCCGATCCGTTTGGGACACCTTTTGACTTAGAGGAAAGCATGAACGCTTTGTCGTGAGAAGGACGGTGATTGAATAGAAAACGCGGCACAAAAATGCGGGTTCTCAAATAGAGAAAGTTTGCGAGCCTTAACCTTTGCATTCCCTCGAAGACCGCTGCATGATGGGAAAACAATGGTTTTTCACTTCTCTTTTAGACAGGCAGACGGACAAGAAACTCCGACCCTTGCCCGAGTTGGCTTTGGACGTGGATCGCGCCGCCGTGGGCGTCGACGATCCATTTGGCGATCGACAGCCCAAGGCCGTGGCCGCCTTGTTGGCGCGAGCGCGTTTTGTCGACGCGGTAAAAGCGGTCGAAAATGCGGCCGATGTCTTCAGGCGGGATGCCGATGCCGGTGTCTTTGACGGAAAGGATGAACTGCTTCGGCTCGGTGCGGATCGATAGCGTCACGTCTCCGCCTTCCGGGGTGTATTTGATCGCGTTGTCAAGCAAAATGTACAGCAGCTGCGTCAATTTGTCCGGGTCGGCGGTGACAATCGCCTGTTCTGGGGCGTGAAAATGCATCGTGATCTGCTTTTTCGCCGCGAGTTCCGACACGAGCTGAAACGTGCGCTCGGCGTGCGGGCGAAAATCAAACGTCTGTTTCGAAAGCTCCAACGCGGCGTGCTTCGCATCGACACGGGCGAGCGTCAACAAGTCGCCGATCAGCTTCGTGATCCGCTTCAACTCTTCGCGCAGGCGGTCGAGCAGGCGGCGTGCGAAGTCGTTTTTCATCACATCCTCTTCCAGCGCAAGCGCCTCCACGGACGAGAAGACGACGCTCAGCGGCGTCCGCAGTTCGTGCGAGGCGTCAGCGACGAACTGACGCTGCCGCTCGTATGCTTCTTCAATCGGGATGAGTGCTCGCTTGGACATAAAGTAGCTGAGCGCCACCCCGACGGCGAGAAACAGAACGGCCAGGCCGATGAGCACAATGAGCAGCCAATGGAACACCCCGAAAAACGACGTGACGTCCATCCCGATATAAAGCATGCCGGCAAAATCCCCGTGAATGATAAGCGGATGGGCAACAGCGAGCACCCGCCAGTCGCGGGCGGCGGCGCGGGCGAGGCCGGGCATATGCTCGGGCAGCGACACGGTCACATACACAGGGGTGCGCTCGCCTGTGTCCATGCGGGACAAGACGTTCAAAAAATACGGGCGCAGGCGCGGATGAATTTCATCCCCGGCGAGCAGATCGCCGTTCGGGCCGATCACGTAAAAGAAAAGTTGATCTTCACTAAGCAGGACGACGCTTTCATCATGAAACAAGTCAAAATCGCTCTGCTTCAGTAAAAACTGCTCGATCGTATTCGCCTCTTGCTCGGCTAGGCGGGTGATGCGCCGCTCTTGATCGGACGTGGTGATCCAGTAAAACAGTGCAGCGGCGATCATGATAAACAAGGCGAGAAACAAGGTGAAAATGCCGCTATAGAGCGCCGTCAGCCGCCAATGGGCGCGGCGGAACAAGTCGGCGCTTCCTAAGCGGCGCAGCCAGTCGCGCCATTCATTCCATCGATTTATCAATTTTATATCCCACCCCGCGCACCGTTTGAATGACATCGTCTTTCAACTTTTTGCGCAATAGTTTGATCGTTGCATCGATCGTTTTCATCGACACATCCGCATCCCATCCCCAGACGCGGTCCAAAATCGTCTCGCGCGGCACGACTTGGCCTTGGTTTTGCACGAGCAAATCGAGAAGCTGAAACTCGCGCGGGGTGAGGAAAATTTCCTCATCGCCGCGGTGGAGCGTATGGCTTGTCCGGTTCAATGTGAAGCCGTGAAACGCCACTTTTTCCTCTTGAAGCGGGACGAACGTGCGCCGTGCAAGCGCCTTGAGCCGCGCGACGAGCTCATCGATTTCAAACGGCTTGACCAAATAGTCATCCGCCCCGGCTTCAAGCCCGGTGACGCGGTCTTGCACAGCGTCTTTCGCCGTCAACATCAAAATCGCGCCCGTATAGCCGTTTTGCCTCAACCGTCGACAAATGTCCAGCCCGTCGCCGTTAGGAAGCATCCAATCGAGCACGACGACGTCGTAAAACTCCGCCATCGCGTAATCGTATGCGTCTTCGCCTTCTTGAACCCAATCGATATGGTCGATTCCTTTCTTTTTTAATAAATGCACAATCAATTCCCCTAAATGGAGATCATCTTCCGCAAGCAAAATTTTCATCGCCGTTCCTCCCGTTCCGGATTCCTTGTTTTTATCATACCAAACATCCGTGAAAAAACGGTGAAAAAGCTGTGCGCTTGGCCTCACTTACTAATGTTAAGAAGAGAAGGATTTTCACCATTTTTTCACTTTTCTTGGTTATGATGATGGGCGAAGAGGAAAAGGAGGCACACGGTGATGAGGAAAATGAGGAATTTGCATCTTTGGATTGGATTGATCAGTTCGATCTTTTTGCTTGTTGAGGCGGTGACGGGCCTGCTTCTGTCTGAACCATGGCTCATCGGCCAGACCGAACGCGGCGAGATGCATCGCGCCATGCAAGAAGGCGGCACGTTCAGAGCGGGACAAGCATCTGACGGAGGAGCAGCCGCCGCACCGGTGGCGCCGCGCGCTGAAGGGGGAGGGACGTCGCTTGGAATGTTCATCCGCCAGCTGCACGAAGGGCGAATCGGCTCGCTCGACATCCGTTGGGCGGTCGATCTCGCCGCGGTGGCGATGATTATTCTCACGGCGACGGGCATTTACTTGTCGATTCGCACGCTCGCAGCTGGGCGCAGGCGGAAGCAAAAGCGGATGTTGGCGGCGTCTGAGGCGTTGTAAATGGACGCCATGTTGGAAAGAGGGATGAGGGACATGCAGCGGAACACTTGGCTGATAACGATAGGGAAGCGACGCCAAGGCTGGTCTTCCCTTTATACAAGACCGGTGGATATAGGCGGCGCAGTTGTGTTTCATCCACCTTTTCGCTGTTTTGCGGCCATTCGCTCGAAGGTATCGTATCAAGGATCATTGATCATGAAGGAGGAGATGACCAATGGACATGATGCCATTTGAACCAACACCAACTCCGCAGCCGAAACGCCGCGGCCGCTTCGTATCGTGGCTTGCCGCTTCCGTCGCTGGGGCGGTGATCGGCAGCGCGGCGACATGGTATGTAGCGCCGAAATGGATTCACGGCGAAACCCATTCCCAAACGGAAGCGGCGGAAACGACCGCAAAAAGCGAGGCGCTGCCATTGCAGCCGACGGCGAACGTCAAAACGAATATGATTGACGCCATTAACAAAGTGGCCGATGCGGTCGTCGGGGTCGTCAACATTCAGAAGCAAGTGGACTTTTTCTCTGATCAAGCACAAGATACCGAAGCGGGAACGGGTTCGGGCGTCATCTTTAAAAAAGAAGGCAATGTGGCCTATATTGTGACGAACAACCATGTCATTGAAGGAGCGAACAAAGTGGAGGTGGCGCTCCCAAACGGCAAAAAAGTGAAAGCCGACATCGTCGGCGCGGATGCACTCACTGACCTCGCCGTCTTGAAAATCCCAGCCGATGGCGTAACGAAAGTGGCAAGCTTCGGCGACTCGTCGAAGGTAAAAATCGGCGAACCCGTGGCGGCAATCGGCAACCCGCTCGGGCTTGATTTGTCGCGGACGGTGACGGAAGGGATCGTCAGCGGCAAACGGACGATGCCGGTGTCCACATCAGCCGGCGATTGGGAAATCGACGTCATTCAAACCGATGCGGCGATCAACCCGGGCAACAGCGGTGGGGCGCTCATCAACAGCGCGGGTCAAGTGATCGGCATCAACAGCATGAAAATCGCGGAAACGGGCGTCGAAGGGCTCGGCTTTGCGATCCCAAGCGAAAATGTCAAACCGATTGTCGAACAGCTCATGAAAGACGGGAAAATCAAACGCCCGTACCTTGGCGTACAGCTCGTCGATGTGGCCGATTTGTCCGATGACGTCCGCACCGGTGAGCTGAAATTGCCGTCTAATGTGACAAGCGGCGCCGCCATCACCGCGGTCGAACCGTTCTCGCCGGCGGCCGATGCCGGGTTGAAGTCAAAAGACGTCATCGTCGCCATCAACGGCGACAAAATCGACAGCGTCAGCGCCTTGCGCAAATATTTGTATACGAAAACATCGGTGGGCGATCGCATCAAACTGACGATCTATCGCGATGGGTTTGAGACGACCGTATCGGT
Organism: Geobacillus sp. Y412MC52; assembly: GCF_000174795.2. Taxonomy (NCBI): domain Bacteria; kingdom Bacillati; phylum Bacillota; class Bacilli; order Caryophanales; family Anoxybacillaceae; genus Geobacillus; species Geobacillus sp. Y412MC52. Next base: position 381,986 of record NC_014915.1, read on the forward strand.
CACCTTAAAAGCGAGAGACAGCAGCCAATCGTAAGAAGACATCGCCTCTTTTCCAGCGAATCGGCGGGGAAGAGGCGATTTTTTTGTGAAGTGCTTGTGCAAGGTGAAGGATAGAAACACGGATCTGTATCGTCAACAATCCTCTTCTTGTAAGAGCCGGCAGAATACATGCGCCCGCCATGCGAGTTGGCCCGCGACCAAAACCATAACGCTGTTTGAAATGACGTTCCTGGAAGGGCTTTGTTGGCTGTTACCACAACTCAGCTGAACTGCAGGACGGGTGCTCCAACGTCTCTCTCTATCTAAGTGTAGATGGGTAAATATTAGTAGATGGGTAAATATTAGATATTTTTTATTTTTGTGAATATATTACTATGTTTTAAATGGTAATGAAGACTCTTTTTTTTTTTTTTTTAATTTCTAATAAAATTTTAATTGTTAAAATATAAAATTAAAGGAGGTATTTGTATTTTATGAACAAATCTTTCCTGCTTTCTTCGATTGTAGCTTGAACTGAACAGAATTTTAGAAGAACCGAAAAGAGTTCGTTAATCTTTTGTGGTGCTACTCACTTCAATTGCAGGGGATGAGGCAGCGTTTGATGGCATCTTGTTGGTGTATTCCCTTGCAGCACTTGGGATAGTTGAGCGCTAGTGCTCAACGAACAACAAGGGGTTATCAATACAAAGGGGGATGTGTAATGTTAAAAAAAGCAAAATTCTTATCATTGGGGTTTTTGCTGGCTTTTACAACAAGTGCTTACGCTTCTTCAGACTCAATTTCGCGGTCTTTACCAGATGAAATGAATAACAAGGCTGCTGTTGAAAAAGAAATGTCTATTAAAGATCAGCTGAAAAGACAAGCTGAAACGCAACTTAAAAGCGAAGAATTAAAAATTTCGAATAGAATCAAATTACATTCCACAGAAGAAATGAATGCTGAAAGGCTAAAGAAAGAAGGCAAGGTTCTCTCTTCTCCAAATGAAATGCCGTCAATACAAGCTAGTGTTGCAACAGCATCTTATAACCATAATATTAATTGGAATGTTTGGGGATATGGAGATATTATCTTAGGTAATGGTCCGAGTTCTGGATCTTCATCGAGCGTCCCATATGGCTACTACCGACATGGCGCCACTTATGATGATTATTACGGGAACTTCATAAGTGCGATGCCAAATAAAGGTGTGTATAGAGAATCTAAACGTTTTTGGGAAACGAATTATAAAGAAGTGGTGGGTTATTGGGTTCCTGATGCATCTTCAGACCAAAGAGAGAAGGTCATATCTTATTTACGTCAACAAATGGGTGAACCATATGACTGGAGCAGTTCTAAAACAAATTATGATGAGTGGTATTGTACGAAACTTCCTTATGTTGGTTATAAAATAAAGGCGAGTATTGATATTGATAGTAATGGTGGTTACTGGGTCACGCCGGATAATATAGCCGACGATGAACAGACGCATTTATTTATGAGGAGCGAAGGGTAAAATAAAGGCAAATAGGACACAGCTGGTGGCTGTGTCCTAAAATTTAATTAGGGAGGTATTTTTTATGAGGAGAACTTACATATCATTACTATTTTTTGTTTTTTTGTTGATAGCGATTTTGATAGGAGGATATGCGTGGTTCAAATCAAAAGAGAGCTCGAGTGTTAAGGTTTCTTTTGATTCTGATAATCCAGATCTATTAATAAATACACCCAATAAAATCATTTTAATTTACGAGAATAATGGAATTTTGACTAAGAGTGAGATTTACAATGAAAGGTTTATGCACACCTCTGTTTACGATAAGCGTACGAAAAAATTGTTAGCTCCTACTTATTCGCCGGAACATCATTTTGCAGGGATAACAGAATTCTCTAACGGCCAAGCAAAATACCAAAAGGTTAAAGATTTTGGTCCTATGAATGTTGTTTCATACAATGGATATTTATTTATGGATTCATCCCTTTCTTTGATCAACTCGGAAGGAATCCCTGTTACGAAGCTAGGATTGTATGATTTAAGGAAAAATAAGTTCGTCAAAGAATTTACAGTCAACGGAATCGTGCAATCAATGATTAAGGTTGGAAATAAAGTTTATTTTCCTTCACTTTGTGAGAACAGTAAGTCAAATATTTATAGTTTTGATTTAGATGCTTGGAAGTTGGATAAAGTTCTAAAAATGGATCAACCTCATGTGCCAAATCAAATACTTTTTTACAAAGATATGATGATTGGATTGTCAAATGAAGAGGCAGCTGGAGCCTCGTCTAATAAAAACAAACTATATTATATAAAGAATGGGAAAATTTTCAAGGAATTGAAATTAAAGCAGGGGACGAAAGATATGGCTATTTTGGATAATAAAATCATTATCTTGTATCAGCCTTATGGTCGGAAATCCTTTATCGAAGTTTTAAAAATTGAAGGAGGCCAAGAAGCGGAAAAAGTCAAATTGGCGGATAACCCCACTAATATAACGGCTTGGAATCAAAATTTAGTCGTGATTGATCAATCCAAAAAAATTTATATATATAATACAGAGTTTCAAAAAACCAATGAATTAGAATTAGGTATTGATTCTAAAGTGTTAAACATAACAAAAGCGAATTGATAACAGCTGAGCGAGCATGATCCAAAAAATAGAGGGGGATACCGCCCTAAGAGTTATGTCCTTCTGTTTTCACCCGCCCATCCCCGCAACTTGAAAACACTATTCATTATGAAGGGAAACTTTGCGGGTGCAAGCCAAACGTGTGTTGAATTTGAGCAGCCGCTTCCTTACGGAGAAGGGAACATCGTTCTGACAAGAAGGAACTCTTTTGGCTTTTATCGAATATGACCATCATCACGGATGGAAGGGGATTCAACATGGGCCCAAGTGCACCGCTATGGATGTCGATCGTATACGACGTGATGTGTATCGCTACGTTGATTGTTGGTGTGGTTATGCTTGTGAAAGGGACGATTCGCCGTTGGTATTCGCTCGCTGCGGTGCTTGCGGTGCCGCTCTTTTTTCTGAACAATTTTCACACGATCGCTAGGGTCGGTGTCGATCCGTTCGCCTATTGGCAGCAATCCCTCATCGAAGGACAATGGTGGGCGTGGCTGTCGCTTGCGTTGTTTCTTTACATCGTCTGGTATTGGGGATGGCTTGTCCAGTGCATAGGAGATAAAAAGGAAGGGAAGGCCTGGTGGAAGCGGCAGAGATGGATATGGGTGGTGCTGGCGGCAGCCGCGCCTGTCATCGTGTATGGGGTGCAGAGCTTGGATGATTCCGTCGTCTCCTCGGTGCGGACGTATGAACCATCTAAGAGTCACTCGGCTAACGACCCATCAGCGCGCATTTTCTTTTTGTATTCCCACCCATTGGGGCGAGAGTCGTATATCGTGGAGACGGATGGACGTCGCGTGCGCAACGTGGTGACGCTGAAAGCGGTTGGAATATCTCACCTCTCGCCCGCTTCCTCAACAAAAGAACTATTGTTGTGGTCAGATTATACGGGACGGTATGTATATCAACTGAATCCAGACACATGGACGGTTGTCGATCAAGAAGCGATCTCCAGCCCTCTTTCTTTTGCCTCGCTGGAGGGAGAGTGGGAGATTCGTTCGCTGAACCAGGATGTAAAAACAAATAAACTGGAAGTAAGAAAAGAGGGAAAATTGCTATTTTCGAAACGGTTCCCTCCCTACGTTCTTCAAGTTTTGCGCGCAGAGCCGTATTTCTATGTGTTCGTTGATGTGGTCGAAAAGGAACAAGGCGTATTGTATGAGGTTGATCAACGGGGCGCCTTGGTGAAGGAAATTCCATTGCTCACGTCCTCCGCTCGATCGATGGCGATGTTTCACGACCGCATTGTCATCGCCACGAAACCTCGTCTCACCATCGTGGATCCGCATTCATGGCGAGTGACCTATTGGGACATGGGGCAAGAGGAAGCGCGATTCGATCAGCTCCAGGTGAAAGGAGACACGCTGTGGGTGAGCTATGTCCAGAGGGAAAAGTCGGGGTGGATTGCTTTGAACGATCAGTTCAAGCTGATCGAAAAGCATGAACTGCCTTCTGTGTACTGGGAAGCACGGTTTCACGGCGATTATGTGTATATATTGTTCGAGCCGCAGGAGGGGAACAAGGCGGACAATGCAGGAGAAATGAACATCTTCCAACTGCGTACGGCCCAACTTGCTGCCAAGTTTACTGTGCCGAAACAAAAGCATCACTTGCAGACATTTCAGGTGATGGATGAAATACAATGATAGTGCAGGAGATGACGACAAAGGGGGAGAGGGACATACAATTCCGCGATTATGAAGAGTTTTGGCCGTTCTATTTGACCCAGCATCGCAAACCGGCGACGCGGAGATGGCATTTTGCCGGGACGAGTTTTGTCTTTTTGTTCGTGATCATCGCGATCGTGACGAAGAACGCGTGGTGGCTGCTTGGCGCGCCAATCGCCGCCTATGCACTCGCTTGGTTCAGCCACTTTTTCATTGAAGGAAACAAGCCCGCCACCTTCGGCCATCCGCTTTGGTCGCTTCGAGCTGATTTTCACATGTACGGGCTGATGCTTGCGGGACGCTTGGGGCGTGAGCTTGAGCGGATTGGGCTTTCAGAGGATCGGGATGTCAGTCAAAATGGATAAGAATCACGTTGAGAGGCCTTGCTTCCAACTAATTTCTTCTATCAGTGATTGTCGTCGATCCTCAAGGCTTTTGAGAGATCGGAGGACGACGACAATCCAGGATGGAATATCAGGGAGGAAGGCCCTTGTCCCCGTATTATTTCTTCAATTGTTCAATCTTTTCAAGCGGCAGCCCGGTCAGTTCATGGATCGTGTCAGCATCATATCCTTTTGCCAACATTCGTTTCGCAACATCCATCTTTGCTTTCTCCATTCCTTTCTCCATCCCTTTCTCTATTCCTTTTTCCATGCCTCTCTGTTCGTATGAAATCATAAGCTCCATGACTTTGGCGGCCTCCTTCTCTTCCATTGTATTCACCTCATTTCGCAATCGGATTTCTTCTTCCTCCGATAACCGCAAATATGTTTCGAAAAAGCCGAACAACAGACGCTGTCTCGCCTCATCGAGCTCGAGGCGGATGAGCATGCGCAAAAATTCCTTTTTCACTTCCACCTTCTCATCTTCATTATACCCCATTTTGCTTAACAGAGCGGCGGCGACCGGGTTGTCATGGCGGATGTACTCGCGCCACGGGAGTTTGCGCAATTCTATGGTCAAAAAACGGAAATCGAGAACGGTCAAAAACGGAAACTCAACGGTGAATGAAGATGGTTCATCGCGGACGGCATCATAGCTGAAGATCGCGATCGGAAGAATACGGCGGCGGTGTTTTTGAAATAAGCGGCTGAAATAAATGAACATTCGCTCTGAAAAAGTGGGTTGGATGTAACTTTGGTGTTCGATGTGGACAATGATCAGTCCATCTTCCCCTTTTAGCTTTGTCTCGATCAATAGATTGACTCGATGTTTTTCCCCTGCAGTCACATCGGTCAACACTTCTTCTGATAAAAAGGAAAGATGGTGAAAGTCAACATGCTCGTATACACGCGGAAAGAAGAGGAGAACGAATTCTTCAAAAAAGGTGCTCAACAACTCTTTAAACAGGCGATCATGGTCAATGCGCGTTTCTGACATGGCCTCTCTCCTTAATTTATTTTTGAATTCTCATTTATTTTATTCGATTCGCACAAGGCAAAATCCTGCCTGACCACAGCCTTTTTCACAGCAGTTTTTTGTTTAAAGAAAGGAAATAGGAAAGAATTTGTCGAATTTTGATGGCATTGGAAAAATGATGAAACCAACCGTTGCCTCGCCCGTATCAATAGGTAAAGGCGAAAGGAGGGAGGGAAATGATTTTTGGCCATCCGCCTGAGGTCATATATGGGATCGTGCTGGTGGTCAGTGCGGTGTTGACGGTTGTGTATTTTTTCTTTAGTGATGCGCTAGATGGTGCATTTGATGTAGTGGACCACCCGTTGTTCAGCCCGCAGCTCATTTTATCATTTTTCATCGTCGGCAGCGCGGTCGGGCTGTTGGCGGAAATGTATACGGATTGGGCATCAGGTTCTATCATTTGGCTTAGCCTCGGCGCGGCGCTCGTTGCTGTGTTGCTTTTGCACTTTTTCGTTTTTTTGCCGCTTCGGTCGGCGGAAGCGTCGCTTGGGTATACGGACGCCGATTTGGAGGGGGCGCTTGCCAAAGTGATCGTCTCGGTGCCGCCTGATGGGTTTGGTGAAATTCTTATTTCCCGCAAAAGCGGGGCGGTGGCCAAACCAGCGAAAAGTGTGAACCATGAAGCCATTCCGTCGGGGGAAGAAGTCATTGTCGTGCAAATGGAAAACGGGGTTGCGATGGTAGCGAAGCACGATCCGTACCATCTTTCCATCTAACATTATGAAAGGAGAAACGTCATGACTGTTGCGCCATGGTTGATTGTCATTGGTGTCGTCGTCCTGCTTCTTGTCGGACTTATTGCCATTTTTATCGCCCGCTACCGCACGGTCGGGCCGGACGAGGCGCTCATTGTGACCGGCAGCTACTTAGGAAGCAAAAACGTTCATGTCGATGAGTCGGGAAACAAAATTAAAATCGTTCGCGGCGGCGGCACGTTTGTCGTGCCGATTTTCCAACAGGCCGAGCCGCTTAGTTTATTGTCGATCAAGCTTGACGTGCAAACGCCCGAGGTGTACACGGAACAAGGCGTGCCCGTGATGGCGGACGGGGTGGCGATCATTAAAGTCGGGAGTTCGATCGGCGAAATCGCGACCGCGGCCGAGCAGTTTTTAGGCAAAACGCGCCAAGACATGGAAAACGAAGCGAAAGAAGTGCTCGAAGGCCATCTCCGCTCCATTCTCGGGTCAATGACCGTTGAAGAAATTTACAAAAACCGCGACAAGTTTTCTCAAGAAGTGCAGCGCGTTGCGTCGCAAGATTTGGCGAAAATGGGGTTGGTCATCGTCTCGTTTACGATCAAAGACGTGCGCGACAAAAACGGCTACCTCGATGCGCTCGGGAAACCGCGCATCGCTCAAGTGAAGCGCGATGCTGACATCGCCACAGCCGAGGCGGAAAAAGAGACGCGCATCAAGCGCGCCGAAGCCGATAAAGAAGCGCGCAAAGCGGAGCTCGAGCGGCTGACGGAAATCGCGGAGGCGGAGAAAATCAACCAGTTGAAGCTCGCTGAGTTCCGCCGCGAGCAAGACATCGCCAAAGCGCGCGCCGATCAGGCGTATCACCTCGAAGAAGCGAAGGCGAAGCAGGAAGTCATGGCGCAACAAATGCAAATTAAAATCATCGAGCGGCAAAAACAAATCGAGCTTGAAGAAAAAGAAATTTTGCGCCGCGAGCGCCAGTACGATTCGGAAGTGAAGAAAAAAGCCGACGCTGAGCGCTATGCGATTGAACAAAAAGCGGCGGCGGAAAAGGCGAAGCAAATCGCTGAAGCCGATGCGCAAAAATACCGCGTCGAAACGCTGGCCAAAGCGGAAGCCGAGCGCGTCCGCCTCGACGGGCTGGCGAAAGCCGAGGCCGAGAAAGCGAAAGGGGAAGCAGAAGCGGAAATTATCCGCCTAAAAGGTCTCGCCGAAGCGGAAGCGAAACAAAAGATCGCCGAAGCGTTCGAGCGCTACGGCCAAGCAGCTGTGCTCGACATGATCATCAAGATGCTTCCGGAATATGCGAAACAAGTGGCGAGCCCGCTGTCCAACATCGAGAAGCTGACGATCGTCGACACCGGCTCAGGAGCAGCGGGGGGCGGCGCCAACCGTGTCACAGGCTATGCGACGAACTTAATGGCGAGCTTGCAGGAGACGTTAAAAGCATCGACGGGCATCGATGTGAAGCAGTTGCTTGAGAATCTCACGGCGAGCGGTGCATCATCGGCCGTCACGGCCAAGCCAACCGTTTCCGAAGAGGCGAATGGGAGTCAGTCATAAGCAGGTGTCAGGCGCCCTTGATCGAACGAAGGGCGCTTTTTTCCGCGGCCATGCTCACGACATTTTTCGGAGTTGCGCATCAAGCGTTGTTTCGCTATGATGGGAACGAGTGGAATGGAAAAAAGGAAGTAGGTTGAAGATGATGAAGCGAGCTCGAATTATTTATAACCCGACATCGGGACGCGAACTGTTTAAGCGCCATTTGCCCGATGTGCTCGTTCGGTTGGAAAAAGCGGGCTATGAAACGTCATGCCATGCGACCGAAGGGCCGGGGGATGCGACGAAAGCGGCGCGCCAGGCCGTCCTGCGGGAATTTGATCTCGTTGTCGCCGCGGGCGGCGACGGAACGATCAATGAAGTTGTCAACGGCATCGCCGATCAGCCGTATCGGCCGAAACTTGGCGTCATTCCTGTCGGGACGACGAACGACTTCGCCCGCGCCATCGGCGTGCCGCGCTCGATCGAAGGGGCGTGCGAGGTGATCGCCACGGGCGAGCCCGTGCCGATTGACATCGGCTGTGTGACGAACGAAGACAAAACACGCTATTTCATCAACATCGCCGGCGGCGGCCGCCTGACGGAGCTCACCTACGAAGTGCCAAGCAAGCTGAAAACGATGCTTGGCCAGCTCGCCTATTACTTAAAAGGGATCGAAATGCTTCCGTCCATCAAGGCGACTGAAGCGCAAATCGAGTACGACGGCAAGCTCTTTGAAGGCGAAATCATGATGTTTTTAGTCTCGCTGACCAACTCAGTCGGCGGCTTTGAAAAACTGGCGCCCGATTCGTCGCTCAATGACGGCCTGTTCGATTTTATCATCGTCAAGAAAACGAACTTGGCCGAATTCATTCGCCTTGTCACGCTCGCCGCGCGCGGCGAGCATATCAACGACCCGCATATCATTTACACGAAAGCGAACCGGGTGAAGGTGCGTTCGCCGATGCAGCTGAACTTAGACGGCGAATTCGGCGGCATGCTTCCAGGGGAGTTCGTCAATTTGTACCGCCATTTGGAAGTCATCATGCCGAAAGACAAGGCGGAACAAGTGAGAACAGGAAGATGAGCCTGTTCTTTTCTTATGCCTCTTGCTCAAGAAGGGAACGCTAAACTGTACAAACCGATCGGCAGAAAGGAGACGGACATGACGAAGCAGCAAGCACCGGTCGCCAAAAATGAATATTATGACGTCGTATTCACGGATTTGACCCACGACGGTCTCGGAGTGGCGAAAGTCGACGGCTTTCCCTTGTTCGTGAAACACGCGCTTCCCGGCGAGCGGGCGAACGTGAAAGTCGTCAAAGTGAAAAAAGGCTACGGGTACGGCCGGCTTATCGAGCTGTACAAACCGAGCCCGGACCGCGTCGAGCCGTTGTGCCCCGTCTATCGCCAATGCGGCGGCTGCCAGCTGCAGCACTTAAGCTACGAGGGCCAGCTGAAAGCGAAGGAAAAGCAGGTAAAAGAAGTGCTCGCCCGCATCGGCAAGCTTGACGGTGTCACCGTCCATCCCGTCATCGGGATGAAGAACCCATGGCGCTACCGAAACAAGGCGCAAGTGCCGATCGGCGAGCGCGAAGGGGGCTTGGTCGTGGGCTTTTACAAAGAACGGAGCCATGAGATTATCGATATGGATGCCTGTCTCATCCAACAAGAGAAAAACGATGTCGTCGTTCAGACGGTGAAGCGCATCGCCGAGCGTTATGGCATTCCCCCATACGACGAAACCACGCACAAGGGCGTTCTTCGCCATATTGTCGCCCGCTACGGCGCGGCGACAGGCGAGGTGATGGTCGTTCTCGTCACCCGCACCGAGCATTTGCCGCATGAACAAGAAATCGTCCGCGCCATCGTCCGTGAAATCCCGGACGTGACATCGATCGTGCAAAACATCAACCCCGAGCGGACGAACGTCATTTTCGGCGCCAAAACGCGGGTGTTATGGGGGAGCGAATACATCACCGACCGCATCGGCGACATCCAATTCGCCATCTCGGCCCGCTCGTTTTACCAAGTCAATCCGGAACAGACGAAAGTGCTGTACGACAAAGCGCTCGAGTACGCTGAGTTGACTGGATCGGAGACGGTCATGGACGCCTACTGCGGCATCGGCACGATCTCGCTCTTTTTAGCGAGAAAAGCGAAGCATGTCTACGGCGTCGAAATCGTCCCTGAAGCGATCGAAGACGCCAAGCGCAACGCCGAGCTGAATGGCATCAGAAACGTCACCTTCGAAGTCGGCGCCGCCGAAGACGTCATCCCGCGTTGGTATCAAGAAGGCATCCGCGCTGACTGCTTGGTCGTTGACCCGCCGCGCAAAGGCTGTGACGCCTCGCTGCTTGAGACGATCATCGCCATGAAGCCGCCCCGCGTCGTCTACGTCTCGTGCAACCCGGCGACACTCGCCCGCGACTTGCGCATCTTAGAAGACGGCGGCTACGAAACGATCGAAGTCCAGCCAGTGGACATGTTTCCGCACACGGCGCACGTCGAGTGCGTGGCGAAGATTCAGTTGAGATAAGGCAACGGGCCGGTCCATCCGGCCCTGTTGTTTGTAATTTACGATCCAATTTCCGTTCTTTACTGTTCTTGACTTCCGCTTTCTAACGGTGGAATTGCGCAAACTGCCGTGGCGGGAGTACATCCGCCATGACAATCCGGTTGCCGCCTTAGTAAGTAAAGTCCTATAAGACGAGTTATGTTAACTTAAAAATCAAAAGGTTCATATTCCATGTGTCAGCGCCTATCCCTTATATTCATTGATGTGTTTTTGAATGTGAAAAGACACGATGTCAATCATTGAGTCTTTCGATCAAAAAAGAGGTAAATAGGCTATGATGATATTGTGAATATTGAAATGATATGTATTGCGATCATGATAAGACGTGATCCCTCTTCATTGATTTATTCTCTTCTTTGCGTCATTGTGATATATGTTTGTTTACTGTCTTCCCTTTTCCACATATAATCAATGATAAGAACTTGTAGAGTTTGTCCAAAATCCATCATTACTAAATTGTTTTCCCTATGGATATACTGGTACCACCTACATTCTTGATTAGGTGGTGGAAAAATGAAGAAAAAGGAGCGTGAAGACATGACTCCAGCAACAGAAATCAAAAAACCAAGTCTTCAATCATTGATTGAAAGCGGCAAAGTAAAAGTATTTCAAACAGATGATGAAGGCCGGGTTCTTTTGAATCCTGATGATCCAGATGATTTGGAATGGTTTGAAGATTGATGAGGGATCATAATGAACGTCAAGCCTGGAGATATTTATGATGTTTATTTCGGCTTCGAAGATCAACCGGGCGGAAAATTTCGCCCGGTTCTTATTGTGGAGATAGAACATAATATTGCTGCTGCCGTTGCAATCAAAATAACATCAAAAGGACCTAAAGCTCCTCCCACCATACATGATCAATATCGAATTGAGATTCAGTATTATCAGGAAGCGGGATTAACGAAAAAACCATGGGCAAGATGCGAAAAATTCAGGGTATTTCCATTATTTGTATTTAATGAGACTAATAAACGTGGCACATTGCATCCTGATGACTTTGAAAGGGTTTACAGTGAATATTGTAAATTACGATTTTTTGAGTGATAGTATAAATTGAAATTTTATTTTCCATCCAGCCGATCACTCGCCACGTTATATCAAAGTCGACTTGTATGGAGGTAAAACAGAAGCGAACAAATTGATCGTCGATTATTTTGTGAAAAACGGAGTCATGGACAAGCGGGTGCTGCAGGAAGAACCGTTTAAAACCGTCGGCAGCATTGTCGAACTTTTTCAAGACAACATGGACGATGCACGGAGGATCATTCGCATTATCGATGAGATCAACCGGAATTCAGAGGAAATTGCCGGGGCGTGAGCGATGGGCGGCATCATATGTGGAGAAGTGTTCCGATTTAGAAGGGGGGATGGAGCGCATCCTGGGAGATGGTGGAATTGTGGGGGAAGGGAATCTTGGGCCATGATGGCCCTGATTGAGAAGCTCTGTCTTTTATAGGACAATGCACGATAAGGAGCGCTGAACGTGAGCATTTCGTCTCTCATTTTGCTTTTGTTGATCATGTTCGATCGTTTTGTTCGTGTATGGTGTTGTCCAAAAGAGCAAAGCCGCGAAACGGATCGCCTTTGGTCTCTTCGTAGCATCGATCGGATTAGCGGGTTTTGTCGTGTTTCTCATCGGCTATATGTAACCGAAAGCCCAAAGCCGAACGCGCTGTTCTGTGTGCTCGGCTTTGCGCTTGCGGCGTTTCAGATGGGGATCGTCCGAAAGAGCGGGGGCTCGCGCGCTCAAGGCCTCAAGGACTTGGGATCCTGCGGCGTGGGGAGGCGGCCGTTCGGGGCGGATTCACCCGCCTTGCCTCATCCTATCATTTTTTTGGTTTGAAAGTTATTTTGAAAAAATAGCGGAACAAACCATTTATTTTTTTATACAAGGACAAGTGGGGTGATATAAAGAAAATACAGAAAAAAATGATATATAAAAAAATTATTGAAGCCGAAATGTGTAATATTTATAATATTATTTGGTTATGTGTTATACAACAAAAGTAATTAGCTGGCATAGGAGGGATTGGGTTGATTGAAAAGCTCGTGGAAACGGTGAACGGGTGGCTGTGGAGCCCTTTTTTGATTGCTTTCATTGTCGGTTGCGGTTTGTATTTTAGCATTCGCACCCGTTTCCTGCAAATTCGCCATGTGAAGGAAATGATTCGGCTTCTGACGACCGGGAAAGGCTCTGACGCAGGGGTCTCGTCCTTCCAGGCGTTGACGATGTCGTTGTCCGGCCGCATTGGGGTCGGGAACGTCGCCGGGACGGCAACGGGGATTGCTTACGGGGGACCGGGCGCTGTCTTTTGGATGTGGGTCATTACGTTTATCGGCGCGGCGACGGCGTATGTCGAGTCGACGCTGGCGCAAATTTATAAAGAAGAACGAGACGGGCAGTACCGCGGCGGTCCGGCTTTCTATATTGAAAAGGGCCTTGGCTGGAAATGGTTTGCGGTTGTGATTGCCGGGGCGATCCTTCTCTCCATGGCGGTGTTGATGCCGGGGATTCAGGCGAATTCGATCGCGGATGGGTTTTCGAATGCGTTTGGCATTCCGAAATTGGTGACGGGAATTTTCGTGATCGCTGTTCTTGGCTTTACGATTTTTGGAGGAGTGAAGCGGATCGCCAAAACGGCGGAAATTGTCGTTCCGTTTATGGCGGTTGGCTATTTGTTGGTCGCGATTGCGATTATTGCGGTGAATATTGAAAAAGTCCCGGACGTGTTTGGCCTGATTTTCAAAAGCGCGTTTGGCGCTGATCAAGTGTTTGGTGGAATTCTTGGGTCGGCCGTGATGTGGGGGGTCAAACGCGGCCTTTATGCGAATGAAGCGGGGCAAGGAACGGGCGCCCACCCGGCAGCGGCGGCGGAAGTGTCCCACCCGGCCAAGCAGGGGCTTGTGCAGGCGTTTTCGATTTATTTGGACGTGTTCTTGGTCGTGACGGCGACAGCACTGATGATTTTGTTTACGGGTCAATACAATGTGATCAATGAAAAAACAGGCGAGCCGATTGTGGTTCATTTGAAAGGAGTAGAGCCGGGCGCAGGGTATACGCAGGCGGCGGTGGACACCCTCTTCCCGGGATTCGGGTCGGCCTTTATCGCGATCGCTCTGTTCTTCTTCGCGTTTACGACGATGTACGCGTATTACTATATTGCCGAGACGAACCTCGCCTATTTGGTGCGCAGTGAAAAGAGGGGAACGGCCTTCTTTGCCTTGAAGCTCGTCTTTTTGGCGGCCACGTTCTATGGAACGGTCAAAACAGCGACGACGGCATGGGCGATGGGCGACATCGGGCTTGGAATCATGGTTTGGCTCAACTTGATTGCGATCTTGTTGTTGTTTAAACCAGCCTATATGGCCTTAAAAGATTATGAAGAGCAGCTGAAGCAAGGCAAAGATCCGGAGTTCAACGCGTCGAAATACGGGATCAAGAATGCGGAATTCTGGGAAAATGGATATAAGAGATGGGAAGAAAAGAAAGAGAAGGCATTGTAACAGGTTGATTGGTTGGAGTCGACGGTGTCCCGAACGCAGCGGGACACCCTTTTTTTCATCATCATCTATATGGATAAGGAACACTTTCGTTAGACGTTTTCTAGGATGGTCAGTGATGGGCCGGTTTCAAACTTGTACATGCCGTTGCGAATCGCAACGTTCCTTTTCCCATTTCGGAGGCGCTACATCCTTTTTTTTACCTGAAAGCGCCCTTTTTTGCACAGGATTGTGGCGTTGGCGCGCTCGTAAAGCCAATAAATGGGATAGAGTGTAACAAGAAACACGATGATCATCGGCACGTGATCGACGATAGGCCAATAAGCTGCAGCATATGTCTTGATTTGGAACGTCACGAAAATAAACAACGGGACGATGCATGCGGCGGCCAGCAGCAAAAACGGGGTGACCCGCGTTTCTTTCAGCTTCACATCGCAATATGGACATTTCATCGTCCAAGGCGAGGAAAAGCGCATGACGTCTTTGACTGTAATCGGATTGGTGCATTGCGGGCAAGAGATGAAAGGTTCCATTCTTTTCTTCTCCTTCCTTACAGAGCGATAGGGGGCGTATAGATTGTCGCTTGACCCGTTTTTGCGCCCCGTGAATCCGTGCGATTTTTGTCATCATGATGACTCCTCATCCGCTTCCACCAAATGCTTGAGAGCCGCAAGCCGTTCATCCCAATACTGTTCAAAGAAGGAAAGCCACGTTTTCAGTTCGGCGAGAGGTTCGGGCTCTAGCCGGTACCTTGTTTCGCGTCCAGTTTTCCGACAGCTGACCAAACCTGCTTCCGAAAGCACACGAAGATGTTTATTGACAGCTGTGCGGCTGATTGGGAAGGATTTGGCAATCGCGGCAATCGACAATTCGTTGTCGGCCAGCAGCTGCAACATCTGGCGGCGAGTCGGATCGGCGATGGCGTGAAACACATCGTGCTTCGGCGCGGAAACGGTCCGTTTATCCTTTGAGATATGCAGGAAGTTTTTGGTTGACAATGTTCTCCCACCCGTCATCCATAATCTTGCGAACGACTGTGTGAGGCTGCCCAAATTCGGTTGTTTTGTCCGCATCCCATCCGGAATGGATCAGGGTGAATTCTGTTTTTCCGTCTTCTAATGCTTTTAATTCAAACGTAAGGTGCCAATCCTTTCCCCAGTCAAACCCTAAGCGGTTAGGTGGATCAAGCTCCGTCACTTTGCATGGCGAATCGCCGAATGGCCCTGCGTGCAAAACAAACTGGTGACCTAAAATCGGCTCAAACGTATTCGGCATCCACCACGCCGCAATACCTTCGGATGTCGCCACCGCTTTCCATACTTTTTCAATGGGGGCATTCAATACGATTGTTTTGCGGATTTCCGGCAACGTTTGCTTTGTTTCCACAAGAACTCCTCCATTCATTGGATATGACACCAATAGGTTTCAAAATAAATATATCACCTTTTGGTGTTAAAATCAAATGGAAGGGCCGCAAGCGATGGCGATTGTTTGTACTCTTTCCATTGATTAAGAGAATACGGACGTACATTGCCAGCTTAGGCTTTTCTTTATTATACAGTTTGGGGAACACTGTTCCATTGCGCGAAGTTTCTTTGGATTCGTCCGCTGATCGTGTACAATACATAAAGAGTGACAACACATCGCTCATCTCGGAAGGAGGAAAGCCATTGACAGACAGCGCAAAACAATCGTTCATTACGGACATTCATCAGTTGGATAAAAAAGGATCGGGACAAGCGGTCGTTTGGCAGGAAGAGGACGGAAAGAGAAAGAAGCTCAAACTCGCCATTCCGTCTACACTTCCCGGTGAGAAGGTGCGAGTCGTTGTCGATGAGCCAAAACGGCGCAGAGTTCAGGCGCGGTTGGAAGAAGTGATCGAGCCGCATCCGGAACGACTTGAGCCGTCGTGCCCACACTTTGACCGCTGCGGCGGCTGTGTCTGGCAGCACTGGCACTATGAAGGGCAGCTGCGCCATAAAACGGAGCATGTCAAGACGCTCTTGAAAGAGCACGGATTTGACCCTGGCGTTGTCCGCGATACGATTGGCATGGAACATCCGTGGCATTACCGAAATAAAATGGAGTTTACGTTTTCTCCTGAGGGCTTGCTTGGGCTGCACGAGCAAGGGAATTTCCGACAAGTGATTTCGTTGGAGACATGTCTCATTGCCGGCGAGAAGATCGTCAAAGCTGCCATGGAGGTAGCGCGTTGGGCGCGCGATCATCAGCTGCCTGGTTATCACAAAGATACCCACGAAGGGCTGCTTCGCCACGTCATGGTGCGCGAGTCGTTTGCGACTGGGGAAGTCATGGTGGCGCTTTTTGCGACGGAGGCGCCGGAAGGGGAGTTGAAAGAAGCGGCGGCTGATTTGACGGAACGGATCACGAAGGCGCTCCCAGAAGTGAAAAGTTTGCTTTGGCTCGAGAATCGGGCATGGGCGGACCGCACCCAGGCGGAACAAACCCATGTGTTGGCCGGACGTGATTTCATTTACGATGCATTGTGCGGCTTCCGCTACCGCCTTTGGTTTGATACGTTTTTTCAAACGAACCCGGTGCAGGCGGCCAAATTGGTCGAGCTGGCGTTGGAGATGGGCGAGCCGCAGCCCCATGAGAAAATGATCGATCTCTTTTGCGGAGTCGGGACGTTTTCCTTGCCGTTTGCCAAACGGGTCAAGGAGTTGGCGGGCATTGAAATTGTGGAAACGTCGATTGAGTCGGCGAAGCGAAATGCGAAGGACAACGGCATTGACAATACGTACTTTTTGGCTCGGGATGCGAGACGCGGGATTGATGAAGTGTTGGAACAGTTCGGGCGGCCGGAGCTGCTGCTTTTGGATCCTCCACGTTCGGGGGCGGGCGGGAAGGTGATGCGCAAAATCGGCCGGGCGCGGCCGGAGCGGGTCGTGTATGTCTCATGCAATCCGGAGACGTTTGCGTCAGACATTACGGAGCTAGTCCCGTTCGGCTATACATTGGAGACCGTCCAGCCGGTGGACATGTTTCCGCATACGGCCCATGTCGAGTGCTGTGCGTTGCTTGTTCGGGGATCATGATGGAAGGAATCCCGTTTCTCGGATAGGGAGAAACGGGATTTATTGTTTTTGCCATCCTTTTTTGAAACAAATAGAAATCATTTACAGGGATAGATGTGCAACCTATGCCCCACCTACAAACTTCAGAAGCGGAAGGAAAAAGATGGCGGACGGCCCTTTCCGTTTTTTCCGTCTAACTGTACTTCTGGATCGCATCTGCCAGTAATTGCGGCAATGCCGGGATGTCGCCTGTGCCGTATGTGAACCGGACAAACGTCTCGTCCATATCGAGCGCCTCTGCGAACAACCCAGAAAGTCCACGTGCCTTGCGGTCGATTTCCAGCAAGACTTTCACGCTGTTTTCAGACAAAAAGAAGATCGCTTCCAATTCATCAAGACAGCCTTTGAACGGTCCACTCGCCGGCTTGAATTCAAACTCTTGGACAAACGGCAACCGCCGCTGCCCATAGCGCCGCGCTTGTTCGCATTGGACGTGGTGGAGGCGGAATCCTAATTGGCGGGCTGCCTCGAGAAACGCGGCGACGAGCGGGTGCGGTTCGATGGTGAGATGGTTGCGGTCTTGCGGGTCGAGCGCCATTTTAATGTCAAGGCCGGTTTGCAGCCATACCTGCGAAGAGCCGAGCGTGACGGGAACGTCGTACGGCAAGGCGAATTGAAACGGGATCGTTTTCGTTTCGTTCGGCCCAATCGTCAGCGAGCCGCTTACTTTGTACCGCGCCAGCACCGCTTTTTCCTCGTGTTTCTTATCATCGATTTCTCGAAGGTAGGTCGTCACTAACGCTAAGTAAATTTCGTCGATATGCTGCTCGATGCTGCCGCCGCGAATGTCGACAACCCCTTCGACTGTTTCGCCTTGGACATATTGCGCTTTCGCTAATTTCGTATCAACAGTGGCTGCTCCGATTCCGATAGAACTTAACAGTTTTTTGAACAACAAGTTCTCCTCCTTGTCATCGATTTCAGTTGAGAATACGGAGCGCCTGGTGAAAAGGTTCCGTCCTTCTTAATTAAAAAGGCGGGAACGATGCCGTCCCGACCTTTGCCTGTCATGATTCTACTGTTGAGAGTAACATAACACCGAAAAGGGTTCCACTATTTTGGAAAATGGGGAAGTTTTTGGCTCTTCACCACAACATGTACTTGACAACGGTTTCCTGACAAGGATAGGCAAAAAGTGCTGATGTTCCCTCACAAGCGTAAATAGGGGATGTTCAGAAAAAATCAAGTACAACTTTTGGTGAAGAGCCAAGTTTTTGCTACAATGGTTGGGAGATCGTAACAAGGAGCCGGTCGTCATGAAACGAACCATCTATGTCGTCGGGGCAGCCATTCGCAATGAACGCGGGGACATCCTATGCGCCTTGCGCGCTCCCGACATGTCGCTGCCCAACGTCTGGGAGTTTCCCGGCGGCAAAGTGGAAGAGGGGGAGCGACCCGAAGACGCTTTAGTTCGGGAAATTCGCGAGGAGCTTGGCTGCACGATTTCCATCGGCAAACTGTTGGCGGATGTATGCCATGAATATGAACATGCCATCGTGCATTTGCGGACGTATGAAGCCCGCTTAGTCGATGGGGAGCCGCGAGCTCGGGAGCATGCCGAGCTTAGGTGGGTGCCGCTTCAAGCATTGCGCTCGCTTGAGTGGGCGCCGGCGGACATTTCGACCGTTGAGGCGCTGTTGCACAAGAGGAAGGTGGGCCGGAACGTGTAAATGGCCGTTGCGGTGTTCGGGTGTTTGTTGGGAAAAACTACCGTTGTACAGATTGAGGCGAAAAAGAGTCTGACGCCAAAGGGCGATGTTCAAGAAGCGAAACACAATATATTGCTTTTTAACAATTATATACGGCAATCAAAAAAGGTGCCCCGATCTTTTTGGGACACCTTTCCTTTTTGTTTCGTTGTGTTAACGGATGCCGAGCGGATCGGTTTCTTCATCTGCAACGGTGCACGCTTCCGCCAAAGCGAGGTCGGCGGCGGCGTCTTCGGCGGTGACGAGGACGCGCCAGCTCGGGTTCTCGATCAAACGGCAAAAATCAAGAAAGCGCGTTTGGGCAATCGCTTCGTACCACCCGTGGCGGTCCGAGAGCACCACGGTGCGCTTGTATGGGCGGCGCGGAGCGGATGAAAGTTCAGCGGACGACAATAGTTGGTCGGCCGCTTGTTGCAGTTGTTCGATGGCGCTGGATGACGGCTTTGTCGGGATGGCGTCAAGCCAGGCATCAATGCACGCGGCCTCCTCGTCAGAGACGAGGCCGGAGACGGACAGCTGCGTTGGAATCCAGCCTTCAAGCACGATGCGCCCGCGTGCCGTATGAATGTCCCAGTGCGTCGATTCCGAAGCGGCAGGGTCCATCGTAAAGCCGTGGTAATAATGGACGGGGATGCGCCGTCCGTTGCCTTCATGAATCACCGTAGCGCCGACGCGCGGCCGTGTGCCGTCTGTTTCCCTTAACGCGAATCCGTGCGCGGAAACCGCTTCGCCAAACCAATCGCGGCCGACTTCAAAAAAGTGGACGCCGTGCTCGATCAGGATGCCGCCGCTTCGCCGCTCGTCCCAAAACCAATGGCCTTCCGCGACGCGGTGAGCCGCGTTGTGAAGGCTTGCGTAGTCCACTGGGCCAAGAAGCGCGCGGTGGATGAGTTGCTTGACGGCTTCTGCGAGCGGGTGGTAGCGAAGAACGAGATTGACCGCCAACGCCCGGTTTTGGCGGGCGGCGAGCTGGATGTTCGCCCGCAGCGCCTCGGCGGTGAGGCCGCCTGGCTTTTCAAGGAGCACATGTTTTCCTTCCTCAAGCGCCCGCTCGGCAAGCGGGGCGTGCAAATGCGGCGGGGTGGTGAGAATGACGATGTCAACGTGCGGGTCAACGATCAATTCTTCAGCTTCGCGGTATTCGCGCACGTCGCCCGCCTGCGGCTGACGGCGGCGATAGGCGTCGATGACGCGCTGGCGTTTTTCGTCCGTCCGCCCGGCGACAGCGGCGAGATGGAAGGAAGGAAGCGGGGCGAGCGCGCCGGCGAGAAATTCAGCGAATGCGCCGGCACCGGCAATGCCAACATGGTAACGGAAAGATGATGAAGAAATCATGGCGTATTCTCCTCCTCCCTCACATATATATAGCATTAACGATACTCATTATACCGCAAAGAAAAAGAAGAACGAGAAAATGAAAGTTTTGAAATTTGCAAGCATCAATCATTCCTCATCGACACCATCCGACAATTATTTCGCTTGCATAGAAGGAGGAATATTATGTATATTATTATTAGCAACCATCGAAGCCGAGTGCTAGCAATCTATGAACTACTTTCATTTTCTCGTTCATCCGTCAAAAAAGGTGTCTATTTTTGTGAAAAAAAGATATGGAGGGATGACGAAATGAAAGCATTGTTGCTGGCAGGAGGATTAGGTACGCGTCTTCGTCCATTGACCGAAAACATCCCCAAACCGATGGCCCCGATTGCGAACCGGCCATGGCTTGAACACCTCATCGTTCATCTTCGCGACCAAGGAGTCAACGAATTTGTCATCGCCGCACATCATTGTTCAGAAGTGATCCGTCGCTATTTCGAAGATGGGAAGCGCTGGAACGTCAAGATTACATACGCGCTCGAACCGTTCCCACTTGGAACGGCTGGGGCGATCAAAAACGCCGAGCGCTGGCTGAAGGAACGGTTTCTCGTGTTTAACGCCGACATTGTGCATTTGCCGCAATTGATCCCGCTGCTTGATTTCCATCGTCAACATGGCGGTTTGGCGACCATTGTTTTAACGGAAGTAGACGATCCTTCTTCCTATGGGGTGGTCGAACAAGACGATCGTGGGCAAATTTTACGCTTTGTCGAAAAGCCGCGCCGCGAAGAAGCGCCATCGAACCGCATCAATGCCGGCATGTATATTTTCGAGCCGGACGTGATGCGCTATATTCCGGCTGAGCGGGAAGTATCGATTGAACGCGAAACATTCCCGCTGCTGATCGAGAAGAATGTCGGTGTATATGGCATCGTCAGCAACGGATACTGGCGTGATATGGGGACGCCGGCCCGCTACCGCCAAGTTCACTGGGATGCGTTGCGTCGGGAGTTTCCGATTCCGCTCAAAGGACGTGAAATTCAACCGGGCGTGTTTGTCGGTGAAAACGTGGAGATTGGGTCTGGCGTTTTGTTTGTGCCGCCTGTGCTCATCGGCGACCACGTGAAAATCGGTCCGCAGGCTGTCATTGGCCCGAATGCGGTCATCGGCGACCGCTGCCAAATTGGCGCCCGCGTCCATTGCGCGCAGACAATCGTTTGGGACCGCTCTGTCATTCGTGACCGCAGCCGTTTGCAAAACAGCATTTTCGGCTATCGGACGGTGACGCCGGCGGGAGAAGTGTTCGAAGATTCGATTATTAATCAGTTCAAGGAGGCGGTGCAAGCATGATTCGAATTGCCTACGTCAGCACGTACCCGCCGCGGCGGTGCGGGCTGGCGACGTTTACGGAACATTTGCGCCAAAGCATTGACGGCGTCCGGGGCCCATCCGATGGCGACCGCGTCATCGTTTTGTATAACGAAAGCGACGGCGATGACGCCTATCGCAACGACCCAGCGTATTGGCCGCTTCCGGCGCAAAACCGCGCGGCGTATGCCGAGATGGCCAAACGGGTGAATGAAAGCGACATCGATGTCGTTTTATTGCAGCATGAGTTCGGCATTTTCGGCGGTGAGGCGGGCGAATACATTCTTGATTTCATCGCCGCGCTCAACAAGCCGCTCGTAACGACGTTCCATACGGTGTTTGCCGACCCGCCGTTGCCGTATCGCCCGATTCAAGGGAAAATCGCGGCGGCAAGCGATGCGATCATCGTCATGAACCGGCAGGCGATTCCGTATTTGGTCAAAGCGTTTGGCCTGCCGGAAGAAAAAATTGTCTACATTCCGCACGGTGCTCCAGGCCCAAGCAGCGAAAATCGCGATTCGCTTCGCCGCCGCCTCGGATTCAGCGGCCGCAAAGTGATGTTGACGTTCGGGCTTCTAAGCCGCGGCAAAGGGATTGAATCGGTCTTGGCCGCATTGCCGGGCGTTGTGCGCAAGGTGCCGGAAGCGCTGTATGTCATTGCCGGACAGACACACCCAGAAGTGAAAAAGAGGGAAGGAGAAGCATATCGCGAGGAGTTGAAATCGCTCATTCACCGTTTAGGGCTTGAGCACCATGTCCACATGGAAGATCGGTATTTCAGCGAAGAGGAATTGATCGATTATTTGACGGCGTGCGATCTATACGTCACCCCGTACCCGGGCATGCAGCAAATTACAAGTGGCACGCTTGCCTATGCGGTCGGCGTCGGCCGTCCGGTCGTTTCGACGCCGTATGAGCATGCGCGCGATTTGTTGCGAGGTTGTGAAGAGCTGTTGTTGCCGTATGGCGATACGACCGCCTGGGAAGAGCGGCTCGGGCAGCTGTTGGCCGACGAGGCGGCGCTGAAGCGATGGGAGGAAAAGGTGCGCCAAATCGGGGCAAACACGCATTGGCCGCGCGTCGGCGAACAGCATGTCGCCTTGTTTGCGCGCATGTGCGCCGCGAAACGTGGGGAGGTGAAGACCATTGGCACCGTCAGTCATTAAGTTCGACCATCTCGAGCGCATGACTGACGACACCGGGTTGCTTGAGCATAGCCTTGGCCGCATCCCGCGCCGTCGCGAGGGTTATTCGACCGATGACAACGCCCGCGCCATTTGGGCGTGCCTGGAATGGATGGCGCTATGCGAGGACAAAGGAGAAAAAGAGCGGCTGCACCGTTTGCTTGACCGGTATTTGGCGTTTTTGCTTTGGGCGCAAAACGATGATGGCACGTTCCATAACAACTTTTTCTTCGACCGGACAAAAGAAGAGGAAACGCCGTCAGACGACTGCTTCGGGCGGTCGTTTTGGGCGGCGGCGTTGGCTTACGTTCGCCTCAGCGATCCGGCGCGGCGCGAGGCGGCAGCAGATATGTTGCGGCGGGCCATGCCGGCGGCTTGGGAGCTTCGTTCGCTGCGCGGCGTCGCCTGGGGGGTGGCCACTTGCGGCGTCTTATTGACAGAAGAACGCCCGCTTGGCGTCGATCAAGAGGAAGTGGCAGCTTTGGCTGCACGGCTTGAGCAGCGGCTGCTTGCGGCGTATTGGGAGCATGCTGGCGACGATTGGCATTGGTATGAGCCGGAGTTGACGTACGCCAACGGGGTGCTGCCGTGGGCGCTTTGGACGGCATATCGGCGCGCGCCGCGGGATGAGGTGAAGGAAGTGGCGGAAAAAAGCCTTGCTTTCCTTATTGAAAAAATGAGCGGATCGGGAGGTGTCATCCGTCCGGTCGGCAACCGCGGCTGGTGCAGCCGCCGCTACCGCGCCGATTGGGATCAACAGCCGCTTGATGTGATGAAGCTCGCTTTGGCGGCGCGCGAAGCGTATTGGGCAACGGACGACGAGCGTTATCGCGGCGTCGTCCGCCGCTGCCTCGCTTGGTTTTACGGACAAAACGACGGCAACGCGCCGCTTGCGGACCCAAGCGACGGCAGTTGCTGCGACGGGCTTGGCCCGAACGGCCCGAACCCGAATCGGGGGGCGGAGTCAACATTGTCGTACTTGTTAACAGCAGCAATCGCTCAATCGATTTCGGTGGAGGTGGTTGTCGATGAATACGTCAACAACGAAACCGTTCGCATGGCCGGCACACGTGTTTAAAGAATACGACATCCGCGGACGAGCCGGTGAGGAGCTCGATGAGTCGTTCGCGTATTGGCTCGGACGGGCCTTTGCCGACATGATGCAAAAGGAAGGCGAGAAGAGGGCGGTTGTCGGTCATGACAATCGTCTGTCATCGCCTGGCTTGCATCGGGCGCTCAAAGATGGGCTGCTCGATGGCGGCTGCGATGTCGTCGATATTGGACTTTCGACGACGCCGATGTTTTACTACAGCTTATACTACACGAACATTCCATGCGGCATGATCATCACCGCCAGCCATAACCCAGGGGATGAGAACGGATTTAAAATCGCCATGGGGAAAACGACAATTTATGGCGAGCGCATCCAGGCGCTGCGGCGGGCGATGGAGCGGTTCAGCCAGGAACAGCCGCGTCCTGAAACAGCGCGGGGGCGCGAGGAAACGCTTGACCTTGCTCCGGCATATATCAAGATGTTGAAGGAGAAAATTAAGCTTGGTCCGCGCAAGCTGAAGGTCGTCGTCGACTGCGGCAACGGCACCCCATCGATCATTGCGCCACAAGTGCTCAAAGAGTGGGGATGCGATGTCATCCCGCTTTACTGTGAATCCGATCCGACGTTTCCGAATCATCATCCGGACCCGGTCGTGCCGGAGAACTTAACGGACTTGATTGAGATGGTGCGCAAGGAGCAGGCTGATCTTGGCATCGCGTTTGACGGCGACGGCGACCGGATCGGAGTCGTGGATGAAACGGGTGCGATCCGTTGGGGCGACCAACTGATGGTGTTGTTCTGGCGCGAGATTCTTAAGCGCCATCCGGGAGCCGACGCGCCCGTCGAAGTGAAATGTTCGCAAGCGCTCGTTGAGGAAATTGAGCGGCTCGGCGGGAAACCGTTCTTCCATCGCACCGGCCATTCGCACGTCAAAGCGACGTTGCGCCGTCGTCCGGAGATCCCGTTTGCCGGTGAAATGTCTGGTCATTTGTTCTTCAATGATGAGTTTTACGGCTATGACGATGCGCTGTACGCCGCTGGGCGCCTGCTTCGATTACTGTCGCACGATGAGCGCCCGCTGTCCGAGTGGTTTGCCGATGTGCCGCGGTACGCGGCGACGCCGGAGACGCGCGTTGCTTGCCCGGAAGAGAAAAAACCAGCTGCCATTGCCGCGGTGAAAAACCGGTTCGCTGGCCGCTATCCGGTTGTTGACGTTGATGGCGCCCGCATCCAGTTCCCGGAAGGCTGGGGGTTGGTGCGGCCGTCGAACACGCAGCCGATTCTCGTCTTGCGTGCAGAAGCCAAGACGGAGGCTGCATTGGCGGAGATTAAGCGGCAGTTGGCTGATTGCCTCGCCACCCTTGAATTGCGCATTGACTGGTGACGCCTTTTCTCCGAATTGTCTGCGCTTGTTGCCCTCTGTCCGTTTCAAAAGATTTGTTCCGGCGTGGGTCGTCCGTAGGGCTCCCACGCCGGTTTATTTTTGTTGTTAGGGGGCTCATGCTTGATTTCTTGCAAATGGTTTGTCCATAATAGATAAGGATAAAAATGTATTGTAGGAGAGTTGAAGGCGTGGTGATCCGTGAATCGTTGCAATATATTCAAGATGCATACGCGGCATTGACGGAGTTGAGCATGCTGATCGTCGATGATCACGGCACTCCCGTGACGAAAGTATCGAATATGACCGAGCTGGCGGAGCTCGTTTTGTTTGCCGCTAAAAGGGAAGCGCCATCGTTTTTCTGCCCGCGAGAACTTGTCATTGACGGATGGCAGCGTCCATCGGTCGTGCCGGTCGGGCGTTTTGGCATGAAAAGCATTGTCGCTCCCGTGTTTGTCGATGAGAAGGCGGAATATTGGATTTGGGCGGGCGTGTTTATCGAGGAAGAGACGAAATGGCTCATTTGCGAACAGCCGCTGGTAGACGGCGGAAAGTGGGTGTCAGCCATCGAACGATCGGTGGCGCTGCCGGCGCGGGCGGTCGAAGCGAAGTTAAAAGATATAGAAAAGATGGCGGTCATATGCGGGGAATTAATCAGCGGCGAGCGCCGCAAGCAACAATGCCGTGAATACGGAAAACGGCTCGAAGAAGTGGTTGCGGACAGCTCCGCCCTAGCGGACGTGGACAAGCTGCTTTTTGAGTTGCGGGCGTTCGATGAACGCGTCGATATGGCGTTGTATATCGCCAAGTGTCCGCAAGGATGGATGGTGACGGCGGCAAGCGGGGAAAAGGCCGGAAAGCTGCGTGGCAAAATGATCGATGCGTTGTTTCCGCCGCTTTCGTCTTCGGAGCCGCCGCTTCGTTCGGTTTACGTTCAAGATGCCGCTTTGGATCCACGCTTTTCCTTTTTTGTCCGCCATGGCATCCGCCCGAAAGCGATGATTGCGTATCCGGCGATGTACGGGAAAACAATGGAAGGATGGGTCATGATCGGCAGCGAGGCGGCCTCTTCACTTCCGGCGGCGCTTCGTTCGGTCGGCTCCACCCTCGTTCAACATTGGCTGCTCCTGGCTAAATGTACAGAGGCCGATATGAAAATGGACCGCCATTTGATGCGCTTGTCGATGTTGGTGGAAATTGGACGGGCCATGCGTGTGGTGCAGAATGAGGAAGAAATCATCCGGATAATGGCCGAATTCGCCGCGGAGCTCGCTTACGGGGATTTCGTCTTCGTGGTATGGTCTAATGACGGCCAAACAGCCGTTGTCCACGAAGGAGCGATGGACATAGAAATGGCCGTTCGTTATCGGGATGATGTCTGCCGCCGCTATGGCTGCCACGGCGAAAAGGCGAAAAGCGAGGTGCCGGCGTTGCTTGATGTTGAGGGTAAATCGGTGATGGAAGTGCCGTTTTTCGTCGGCGATGGCCGCTATGGCGTTCTCGCCGTTCATATAAAGAAAGAAAGGGAAGCGAAAGAGGCGGAAGTGTATATGACGGCGCTGGCCGCGATTGGTGCGATGATGATCAGCGGCAAGTCTCACGGTGGGAATGATGGGACGGTCAATATCGACATGTTGTCCGAGCAGTTGACGGCCCGGGAGATGGATGTATTGGAGCTGCTCATTCAAGGCTGCAGCAACCGCGAAATTTCAGAACGGCTGTTCATTAGCGTCCATACCGTGAAAAATCATATTACGAACATTTTTCAAAAAATTGGCGTCAATGACCGGTCGCAGTTGATCGCCCTTGTGTATCAACTAAACCACCGCCGGCAGCGCCGTTAAGGGGGACATCATTGGACGATGGATGCCATGATGTCTTTTTTTTTGATGTAGGAAATTGGAATGAACCCCATTTTGTATTATAATGAATTATAGTAAATAAGAACTATTTTTCGATAGGGATGGAACAATCAAGGAAAAAATAGCATTCGAATCCGTTTTCCCCAGCGCTGGAACGTGCCATAGTGGAAAAGCTGCCATGTTGCTTTGGCCGGCGCATAAGCATAACAAGGATAGGGGAATGCCGATGAAGCCTACGGCCATGATCCGAACGATGGCGATCATGAAAACGGCGGACATTTTAAAAGCGATGGACATTACCGAGGAACTGGCGAAGAGAATGGGGTTTTTGCCGCGCGATTGCCTTTTTCTCCGGCTCGCGACAGAGGAAGCGTGCACGAATGCGTATGAATATTGTCAAAAAACGAGAAAACTGCCATTTAGGATATTTTGGAAAATTGATGCGAGACAGTTTATGATGATTGTCAAGCAGCGAGGGGGATGCTTCTCCGTAGCCCAAACCGATGTCGTCAACACTGGGCCGCGCGGCAGGGGGCTGCAGCTGATCACCCATATCGTCGACGATGTATACGTGAAGCGAGCGGGAAACAACGTCTTGTTGTGCATGTGCAAATGCAAAAAAAAGAGTGACCATTGGAGGAAACAAGATGGAGACAAAACAAGGGGCAATTTGCACGCTGACATGGACAGAAGATATTACCTTAAACAACGTCGAATCGTTCCGTCAAGCGCTGGAAAAGTTGCTGGACAAACGAGCGGATCAATTGATCGTCAACATGGAGAGGGTCAAATACATTAACAGCGCCGGACTCGGTGTCATCGCTGACAGCGTCATGGCGGCGAGAGCCCGACAAAAAGAGTTGGTCATTGCCGGAGTGGAAGGGTCGCTCGCAGAAATTTTCCATATCGTCAAATTTTCTTCGTTTATCAAACTATTTGCCACAGAGAAGGAAGCCATGGATTATTTCAGTGGAGAATGACGTTCTATGGTGGATGGGTTTTGGGAACATGTTCAACGTTATGACCACCTCGCGTGGCGGGAGTTGCTTCTCGGCTTGGAAAAAATGAATGTGTTCGTTGGGCCGGGCGATTATGTGTATTGGCTCGCAGCGCCGGAACAAAGGCGGCTCTTGTTCATTTCGTCATCATGCGAGCAGCTGTACGGCCTGCCTCCGGATGACTTTTACCGCGATCAAGACATATGGGCAAAAGTGTCCTACCCGGATGACCGCGCCAAGGCGGAAAGAAAATGGTCGCTTCTTTCGGGGGCGGATGCGGGTGCCCAAACGTATCGCATCATCAATCAGCGGGATGGCTCCGTCCGCTGGGTGCTTGAACGGACGTTTCCTGTGCTTGGCCAATTCGGGGAAGTGAGGCTCGTCAGCGGAGTTGTCGCTGATCTGACAGAAGCAAAGCGAAACGAGAATGAACGGCAGCTCGCTGAACAAGTGTACAAAGCGATGGAACAGGCGATGCTCGTAACAGATGGCCAGTTTGTCGTTCAGTTTGTTAATCCGGCGTTCACAAAAATCACTGGCCATGGTGTAGAGATTGTCGGTCAGCCGCTGCATACGCTTTACGCGGGTTATTACGAGGCCTGGCTTTATGAGGTGATTCAAGCGGGAACTGGGGAAAGTGGAGAATGGAGGGGGTGGGTGCGCTGGCGTCGGAAAAACGGTTCGGTCTATGTCAGGCAGACGACGGTGCGGGCTGTGCCCGGCCATGATGGAGGAATCGCGTTTTACTTGTTTTTATTTGCCGGTCCAACTTATGAGAACCCATACATCGCAGCGATGAAAGATGACTTGCGGCTGGCCCGCGAGGTGCAAAAGCGCGTATTGAGCAAGCCGCTGTCGGCCAAAGGGATCAAGATTGCCGGAACGTACATCCCATCGCGGGAGCTGGGTGGCGATATGTACGCCTGGTATCCGATCGATAAACAGCGGTACGGCATTTTTTTAATGGATGTGATGGGTCATGGGGCAGCGGCTTCACTCATTTGCATGTCGGTCCGCTCGCTCTTAAACGGCGTCATCCGCAAAGGGATCGTTCCGACGGAAGTGTTTCGCGAGTTGAACCGCCATATGCGCCAGTTGTACCATGAAAACGGGCGGATGACATATTATTTCACCGCCGTGTATGTTCTTGTGGATGTTAAGGAACGGATGATTGAATATGCATCAGCCGGCCATCCGCCGGGGTTTTTGTTCCAACCGGACGGAACGGTGGCGGAGTTGGACCGCGGCTGCGCGCCGATCGGGCTGCTTCCGCGCCTTTTTGTCGACAGCGGCCGGTTGCGCTACGAGCCGGGGGCGACGCTTGTGTTGTATTCCGACGGGGCGATCGAAGGGGAAACGGGCTCTGTCCGGCAAAAGATTGAAGCGTTCCGCGATGCGCTGGCGCCGCATATTTTATTGGACGAGCAGGTGCTTTTGGACCATCTGCGCCGCCATTTTGCGCAAAAAGGGCCGCTTCCGGACGATTTTTCGGCGGTGGTGGCGAAGCTGGGCTAAAGAAATTGCTGCAAGAAGATCGATTCAAGCATCTTGAGCGTGTGTAGCAGGGACCACCGCATCGAAACAAAAAATCGATTTTCTTTTATACGCCATTTACGGTAAAATGAAGACAATTATACTGTTAATGGAGAATACAATATAGAAAAGGCAACAGGAGGGAAGACATATGGCGGTGACGAATCCGGCTGGATTTTGGAAGCGGCTGTTGGCTAACTTGTTGGATGCGATTGTCGTTGGCATTCCGATTTCGATCATCGGCTATTTCATCACTGGCAGTTGGGAAACGAACTGGTTTACGTCATTAGCGAACATCCTTTACGCGTTAATCGTTCCGGCTGTTTGGTACGGATATACGGTCGGCAAGCGGATGCTTGGCATCCGGATTGCGAAAGTCAACGGCGGAAAAGTCGGCATCGGCACGATGTTTTTGCGCTCGTTCGTTGGCGGACTCGTATACTTTATCACGTTTGGCATTGGTCTCATCATTAGTGCGATTATGGTTGCTGCGAGAGAAGACAAACGGTCGATTCACGATTTTATCGCTGGGACGTATGTGACAACGGAAAAACCGACGGTGTAAAGCAGAAAACAGCAGGGGGTGTCCCAAGAGGGTCGGGACGCCTTTTCTTATCTTTCGTGACGGATCATCAACGATCAAAAGAATGACGCTTTTGAGTGGGGCCTTGTTGTTTTTTAGAAGGCCGGTGAAAAAAGGCTGTCGCACGCCAATCAGCGGCATTTCTCCAAAAAATGAAAGTTGATTTCTCAATGTTTCTCAAATGAAAAAACGACCGGGATCAGCCGCGTTTTTCACTAAATCATCAGCCCTTTAGAGGGCTGGTGAAAAACGACCGATTTCGCCGAACCCGTTGCTTTCGGCTGAAAGAGAAGCGTTGATTTTACAGGACTTCTCAATTTGAGAAGAGATTCCGTTTTCCGCGGCTTTTCACTAAATCACCAGCCTTTTAGAAGGCTGGCGATTTAAGAGGGAATATTGCTCTTCAACACTGTTGTTCAAATTGAAAAGTCTTGCGGCGCCACAACTTAATTCCTTGCGATTTCTCCCAAACCGAGCGAATCCGTTGTTTTTCACCAGCCTTTTAGACTAGAAAATCTTTGCAAATCCACACATTCATGATTATGGCCAGGAAGGAAAATGAATGATCATTCACGAATCTATTTAAGCGGTGAAGATAAAGAAAAGACGATTGCATAATGGAAAAGGAGGAGAACGACTTTGTCTTCATCCAGTTATATTATCCGCACAATGTTCGTTGTCATTCCTGGCACAGCGGCGATCGGCATGGCCACATGCCTGGTCAACGGCATTCGCGGGGCGGCATTTTGGTGGACGCTTGTTGCTACGGTGCTGTTTGGCGCGATGCTCGGCTTCGTTTCGGCAACGCTCAACTATCGACGGTTTGTTGCCCCGATTGCCGTTATTAACGAACATTTAGGCAAGATGACAGGCGGAGATTTGACGGTGCGCATACCGCTTGATCGCGTGCAGCAGCTGCGGCCGATTGCGGCGTCGTTAAACGATATGGCAAACGCTTGGCAAAGTGTGATGGGGCAAGTCCAACATCATGCCGAAGAAGTAGCGCAATATTCTCAGCAGCTTGCCGCCGTCGCCGAACAGACGACGAAAGCGACAGAGCAAATTGCGACAACGATGGAAACGCTTGCGGCAAGTGCGGAGGAGCAGGCCGATGCTGTCCGCACCACCGCCGCGTCCGTGCATGATATTTCCCAAACATTGAGCGACGTCGCTTTCCATACGAAAGAAGTGGCGCACCAGGCTGAGAAAACATCGGCGAAAGCAGAGGACGGCAAGCAGTCAATCGGACAAATGTCCAAGCAAATGCAGTTCATTTACGATCATGTGCAAACGCTCGGCCAGGTGGTGAAAGGGCTTGGGGAGCGCTCCAACGAGATTGGACAGATTACGGAAGCGATCACCGGCATTGCGTCGCAGACGAATTTGTTGGCGCTCAATGCGGCGATCGAAGCGGCGCGCGCCGGCGAGCAAGGGAAAGGGTTTGCGGTTGTCGCGGATGAAGTGCGGAAGCTCGCAGAACAATCAGCGCGCTCAGCGCAACAAATTTCCGAGCTGATCGGTTACATTCAAGAAGAAACGAAGCGGGCGGTTGCGTCTGCCGAACAGGTAATCTCCGAAGTGGCGAAAGGATTGAACGTGGCGGCGGCATGCGGCCAATCATTTGCCCATATTCGCGAGGAGGTCGGCCAAGTGAGCAAACAAATTGGACAAGTATCGTCCGCCATCGAGCAAATGACGGAGCATGCTCGTCAAGTGAACGACGCACTCCAACAGATGACCAATATTGTCGAACAGTCAGCGTCCGGTGCGGCCAACGTATCGGCAGCGACGCAGGAACAAATGGCTTCCGTCGAGGAAATCGCCTCTTCGTCGACATCGCTCGGTCAGATGGCGGACGAGATGCGGGCAATGCTGAAGAAATTTTCTGTGTGAGTGAGGAAAAGGACGCTTTCTTCGAGAAAGAGGGGCTTTCAAACGACGTGTGGGAGTCAACGTTTAGAATAAAATGGTTTGCATCTTTGCCAATTGCTTGATAAAATAAAAAAAGTCAGTCATCATTGTGATACGCTTATCTGCTAGGGGAGTCCGAGAGCCGGGCTGAGAAAAGAACGCGATGAAGTTCTTTGACCCTTTGAACCTGATCTGGGTCATGCCAGCGTAGGGAAGCAGGCAGCGGGAACAGATGGACGTGTCTTGTTCATTTGGCCTTTTGCCTTCGATCAGGTTCCGGTGTCGGAACCTGTTTTTATTTTGAATCGGCCGCCATCGCCTATTCTCGTGTTTGCCCCGCTTCAGACGGTGTGGCTTCAGATCTGATCTTTCATCATTTTATGTTGAAAGGGGAAGCCACGCATGGAAAACATCCGCTCGTTTATGTCGTTTCCGGAAAGCCGCAAAGTGTACATCGAAGGGTCGCGCCCGGATGTGCGCGTGCCGATGAGAGAAATTGCTTTGTCGCCAACGAAAACGCCGCAAGGAATGGTGGAAAACAAACCGGTGCGTGTCTACGATACGACGGGCCCGTATACGGATCCGGATTTTGAACCGGACGTGGAGAAAGGCTTGCCTCCTCTTCGCCGTCGCTGGATTGTCGAGCGCGGCGATGTGGAGGAAATGGAGCGGTCTTCTGTTGCGATCCAACGTTCGCTTCCGTTTGTGCGCCGTCCATTGAGGGCAAAGCCCGGAAAAACAGTGACACAAATGCATTACGCCAAACGGGGGATCATTACGCCAGAAATGGAGTTTGTCGCGATTCGTGAACAAATCGATCCAGAAATTGTCCGCCAAGAAGTCGCCGCTGGTCGGGCCATTATTCCGGCCAATATTAACCATCCAGAGAGCGAACCGATGATCATCGGCCGTTGTTTCCATGTGAAAATTAATGCCAATATCGGCAACTCGGCTGTTTCTTCATCGATTGAAGACGAAGTGGAAAAATTGCTTTGGGCGGTGCGTTGGGGCGCCGATACGGTGATGGATTTATCGACCGGCAAACACATTCATGAAACGCGCGAGTACATCATCCGCAATTCGCCGGTCCCCGTGGGAACGGTGCCGATTTATCAGGCGCTCGAAAAGGTAGGAGGGGTGCCGGAGAAGCTGACATGGGACGTGTACCGCGAGACGCTCATCGAGCAGGCTGAACAAGGAGTCGACTACATGACGATCCACGCCGGTGTGCGGCTTCATTACATTCCGCTCACCGCCAACCGGACGACCGGAATTGTCTCGCGCGGCGGCTCGATCATCGCCCAATGGTGTTTGGCCCACCATGAAGAAAACTTTTTGTATACGCATTTTGAAGAAATCTGCGAGATTTTGAAACAATACGATGTCGCGATCTCCCTTGGCGACGGGTTGCGCCCCGGCTCCATCGCCGATGCGAACGATGAGGCGCAGTTTGCGGAACTCAAGACGCTCGGCGAGCTGACGAAAATCGCCTGGAAGCATGATGTGCAGGTGATGATCGAAGGGCCGGGGCACATTCCGATGCATAAAATTCGCGAAAATGTCGAGCGGGAACAGGAAATTTGTCATGGAGCGCCGTTTTATACGTTAGGGCCGCTTGTCACCGACATCGCGCCCGGGTATGACCATATTACGTCAGCGATTGGCGCCGCCATCATTGGCGCTTATGGAACGGCGATGCTTTGTTACGTAACGCCCAAAGAACATTTAGGGTTGCCGAATAAAGAGGACGTACGCGCCGGGGTCGTGGCCTATAAAATCGCCGCCCATGCGGCTGATCTGGCAAAAGGGCATCCAGCCGCTCAGCAGCGTGACGACGCGCTCTCGAAAGCGCGCTTTGAATTTCGTTGGAACGATCAGTTCAATTTATCCCTCGATCCGGAACGGGCCCGCGAGTATCATGATGAAACATTGCCGGCTGAGGCGGCGAAAACGGCCCATTTTTGTTCGATGTGCGGGCCGAAATTTTGTTCCATGAACATTTCACATGAACTGCAACGGAAAATCAAAGAGGAGGGGATGAAAGAAAAAGCGCAACAATTTATTCGGCAAGGGTCGTCGCTGTATCAATGACAAGAAGCGGGCTGCGATGCTCGGCATGGTGGAGAGGATATAGAAGTTCGATCAACGGAAAAAGCATGAGCTGGAAAACGCTCGGTGCTGATCGAAGCAGCGGAGGGGGGCGAACGTTCATCGTCTTTGGCGAGGAGACCCCCACTTCAACGACCAAAGGGAGTAAGTGGGGGAGGAATCGCTTTTTTTGTGTTTTTGTATCACTTTTAGTGAAAGAGAGGTGAGACAAATGGACATGACGTTAACAGCCAAAATAAAAATTTACCCAACAGCGGAACAAGCAGAAGTATTGAAAGCCACCCTTTCCGCTTATCGACAAGCGTGCAACGCTGTGTCTGTTGTGATTTTTGACACAAAAGTGCTTGCACAAGCCAAGTTACACGACATGACCTATCGTCTACTTCGATCAAACTACGCTTTGCGTTCGCAAATGGCGCAATCTGTGATTAAAACGGTGATCGCTAGATACCGTTCCCTAAAAAGCAATGGTCACGAATGGACATTGGTTCGCTTTAAAAAGCCTGAATATGATCTCGTTTGGAATCGAGATTACTCCATTGTTCAAGGGTTATTTTCTGTCAATACGCTAGAAGGACGAATCAAAGTGTCATTCGAACCAAAAGGCATGGAACCATATTTTGATGGCTCATGGACGTTTGGCACAGCCAAACTCGTCTACAAGCATAACAAATTCTTTTTGCACATCCCCATGACCAAAACAATTCCAACCGTAGATGAACACAACATTCGCCAAGTGGTCGGTGTCGATGTAGGGGTTAACTTTCTTGCAGTAGCTTATGATTCGCAAGGGAAAACTATCTTTTTTAACGGACGAAAAATCAAGCATATGCGTGCCAAGTACAAACGAATGCGAAAAACCCTCCAGCAAAAAGGGACGGCTTCTGCGCGTCGGAAGTTGAAAACAATCGGACAACGAGAAAACCGTTGGATGACGGATGTGAACCATGCTGTCACGAAGGCACTCGTTCGTCAATATGGAGAACGTACCCTTTTTGTATTAGAAGATTTAACAGGCATTCGTGAAAAAACAGAACGTGTACGTATCCATGACCGATATGAAACCGTATCGTGGGCTTTCTATCAGTTCCGTCAAATGTTAGAGTATAAGGCACGTTTGCATGGGTCAAAAGTGATTGTGGTTGCTCCGCATTACACCTCTTTGACATGTCCAAAGTGTGGTCATACGGAAAAAGCCAATCGAAAGAAACGTACACACACCTTTTGTTGTCGAACATGCGGATATACCTCAAACGATGACCGCATTGGTGCTATGAACCTTCAACGAAAAGGAATAGAGTACATCGTTGAAGGAACGACACAGGCATGACCTGCGTCGTTGGGTAGTTGTCAACCTGCCCCCTGATGCAACCCCAAGTCAAGGAAGGAGGACGAAGTCCGCTCGCACTTCTGGGGAGTTGCAAGCCCCCACTTCAAGCGTTAGCTAAGTGGGGGTAGTTGACCGCCCCTCTTGTTTGTTGTGCAAATTGGTCCGGTTCCTTATTATTTTAAAAATATATAATTTTTAAAAAATATATTTACAAATCGTTTCGGATTGATTATGATAATGGCATAAGGTGCAAATTTCTAGTCATAGAATGATCATGCGGGGAAAACTGCGCAGTCTATCGCGGCGCCTTCGCCGGCGCTTCGCTTCCATAGACAGCGGCCAGTTGCGTCATCGAACCGTGGATGATGCCGGCCGCTTCTTTTTATGGCGAAAGGGCCGGGTTTCAGAAGGTTGATCGCGTTTTTCTAGCAGCTTAGTGAAAAAATAACCACTTCTCCTGCATCGACCGCTTTTCGAGAAAAAAGATTTTGATGATGTCTTGATGTGAGAAAGCCATTGGTATTATAGGCTGCTTCTTGAACGTGAGACGGGCATGAGGGTGATGGGCGTGCGCATAAACTGAAACGAAGGGCCATGAGGAGGGATGGGATTGAACACATTTTCCGATATTGTGCAGACGATGCCGCCATATTTGTTCTCCCGATTTCAGAAGAAAAAAGAAGAACTGCTAAAGCTCGGGGTCGATGTCATTGATTTAGGGATCGGCGCCCCCGATTTGCCGCCCCCTTCCTTTGTCATCGAAGCGTTGAAAGAAGCGCTCGATGCGCCAGAACACTATACGTATTCGCCGTATGGCGGCTGCAGGGAGTATCGGGAAGCGGTCGCGCGTTTTTATGAACGGGAATATGGCGTCAAGCTCGATCCGGAGACCGAGGTGTTGGCGTTAATCGGCTCGAAAGAAGGAATCGTCCATTTGCTGCAAGCCGTTCTCAATCCCGGCGAGCTCGCCTTAGTGCCTGATCCGGGCTATCCTGTCTACCGGACGGCCGTCCATTTTGCCCGCGGCCAGAGCCTATCGCTGCCGCTCGATGCGCAACATGGTTATATTCCTCGGTTTGATGCGCTTCCCTCGTCCGTTTATGACCAAGCGAAAATCATGTTTCTCAATTATCCGAGCAATCCGACGGCCGCCGCTGTCGATTTGGATGTATTTGCCGAAGCCGTTTCACTTGCCCGTCAGCACCAGATGTTCATTGCTCATGATGCGGCCTACTCGTTCGTGACGTTTGCCGGTTTTCAAGCGCCGAGCATTTTGCAGGTGGACGGGGCAAAGGAAGTGGCGGTGGAATTTGGATCGTTGTCCAAAAGCTATAACATGGCCGGCTGCCGCATCGGATACGTAGTCGGAAACCGGGACATGATTCGAGCGCTTTCGGTGATCAAGAGCAACACGGATACGTGCCAGTTTATTCCGATCCAGAAGGCGGCGGTGGCCGCTTTGACGAACGGACGGACGTTTATTCGAGAAAATAGCCGCATTTATGAACAACGCATGAATATGATGGTCGAGAGACTTCGAGAACTGGGCATCGACGTGCAGCGGCCGAAAGCGACCTTTTTCTTGTGGATCCCGGTCTATGACGGATACTCGTCCGAACGATTTGCCGCCAAACTGCTGGAAGAAGCGGGAGTCATCGTAACACCGGGAACAGCGTTTGGATCCGCAGGGGAAGGATATGTCCGCGTATCGCTGTCAGCGCCGATGGAGCGTCTGCAGCAAGCCGTTGAACGATGGAAGCAAGTGGATTGGGAGGAATCGGCGCGATGAAGAGAACGATGCGTCACATCACGGTGGCTCAAGCCATCGTCGAATGTTTCAAACAGGAACAAATCCGTTATGTGTTTGGTGTGCCGGGGGAAAGTTATTTGCCCCTGCTTGATGCCATCTATGATGAGCCATCCATCGAGTTCATCTCCGCCCGCCATGAAGGGGGTGCTTCCTTTATGGCGGAAGGGTATGCGAAAGCGTCGCGGAAGTGCGGCGTCGTGCTGGCTACAAGGGCGGTTGGCGGGGCGAACTTAACGATCGGCGTCCATACCGCGAGGCAAGATTCCACTCCGATGGTCGTGTTTTTGGGGCAAGTGAACAGCCGCTTCCTAGGGCGTGAAGGATTTCAGGAAGTCGATATGGAAGCGTTTTTTCGTCCGATCGCAAAATGGGTGGTCGAAATTCGCGAAGCCGAGCGGGTGCCAGAGCTGGTGCAACGGGCGTTTCGCACCGCGAAAACAGGGCGGCCCGGCCCCGTCGTCGTTTCACTGCCAGAAGATGTATTTTCCAAAACGATAACGGAAGCAGTGATGGCCGAGACCTATGTGCCGAAGCCGGCCCCAAGGCAAGAGGATATACGGAATATAAAGGAGCGGCTCGAGCGCGCCAAACGGCCGCTCGTGATTGCCGGCGGCGGCGTCAAATGGTCGGGAGCGGAGCAGTTGCTGCGCTTATGGGCGGAAAAGTATGCACTTCCGGTAATGGCGGCATTCCGGCGGCATGACGTATTTCCCCACAACCATCCGTGCTATGTCGGCCACCTAGGTCTAGGGGCGCCCAAAGCGGTCATTGAAACGGCCGAGCAGGCGGATGTGGTGATTGCGTTGGGAACGCGGCTATCGGAAGTGACGACACAAGATTACCGTTTGCTCTCTCCCAATCAGACGCTGATTCACATCGATATCGACAGCGATGGATTCGGAAAAGTGTATGCACCGGATATCGCGGTTTGGGCTGACTGTCAGGAAGTGCTGTCCCGTTTGCTCGATATCGCGGTGCAGCCGTCTTGGCAGGAATGGGCGGCTGAACGGAGGGAACGGTACGAACAAACGGCCGCGCTGCCGCTTGAAAAACGAACTCTCCATGAAGCGGTCATGGCGAGTTTAGGGCGCCATTTGCCGAAAAATGCGGTCATTACGAACGATGCTGGGAATTTCGCCGGTTGGCTTCACGCCTTTTTCCCGTTTGGGGATGGGCACACGTACATCGGCCCGACGTCGGGAGCGATGGGATATGGCATGCCGGCTGCCATTGGCGCGAAACTGGCCTTTCCCGACCGGACCGTCGTTTCTTTATCCGGGGATGGCGGCTTTATGATGACGGTGCAGGAGTTGGAAACGGCCGCTCGATACGATATTCCGATCATCAGCATTGTGTTTAACAATCATATGTACGGCACCATCCGCATGCATCAAGAATTGCAGTTTCCGGGGCGGGTCATCGGCACCGATTTAGGCCGCGTGTCGTTTGCCCGTTTGGCAGAATGCCTAAACGGCCGCGGGTTCCAAGTACAGACGGAACAACAGTTCACGGAAGCGCTTCTGTTGGCGCTTGAGGCCAAGAAGCCGACGGTGATTGAGGTGTTGACCGATCCGGACCACATTTCGGTGGCCGCAACGATCCAGGACTTGCGGGCCAAGAGGAAGTCCTGACGATCATCGCTCGGCGTTCAATGTATAAATTATCTCAATAAATCATCTAGAAAAATGGGGGGGAGTATACAGTGAAAATCCAAAACTATATCAATGGAGAATGGAAGGAGCCAAGCACCGGGCAATTTGCGCCGGTGATCAATCCGGCGACGGGGGAAACGATTGCCGAGGTGGCGATGTCCGGGCCAAACGATATTGATGAGGCCGTTCAAGCAGCCAAAGAAGCGCAGAAACAGTGGGCGCTCGTGCCGGCGCCGAAACGCGCGGAAATCTTGTATAAAGTTGGGATGCTGCTAAAGGAGCGGAAAGAACAGTTGGCCCGGCTGTTGACGATGGAAATGGGCAAAGTGATTGAGGAAGCGCGCGGCGAAGTGCAGGAAGGCATTGATATGGCGTTTTACATGGCGGGAGAAGGACGGCGGTTGTTCGGCGATACGACGCCGTCTGAACTGAAAGACAAATTTGCCATGAGCGTCCGCACGCCGGTTGGAGTGGTCGGCATCATCACTCCATGGAATTTTCCCATTGCCATCGCCACTTGGAAGTCGTTTCCGGCCATTGTTGCCGGCAATGCGGTCGTATGGAAGCCAGCGCCCGAGACACCGATCATGGCGCAGGAATTAGCTGGCATTTTTGAAGAAGCGGGCTTGCCGCCGGGAGTGTTTCATGTGGTCCACGGTGACGGGCCGACAGTCGGCAATGCGCTCGTCGAGCATCCTGATGTCAAGGTCATCTCATTTACCGGATCGAATGAAGTCGGGCGGATGATTGCGGAAAAATGCGGACGGCT
Organism: Geobacillus sp. Y412MC52; assembly: GCF_000174795.2. Taxonomy (NCBI): domain Bacteria; kingdom Bacillati; phylum Bacillota; class Bacilli; order Caryophanales; family Anoxybacillaceae; genus Geobacillus; species Geobacillus sp. Y412MC52. The sequence continues at coordinate 421,665 of NC_014915.1, forward strand.
GTTGAAAAAAGTGTCGCTTGAAATGGGAGGAAAAAACGCCGTCATTGTGATGGATGATGCGGATTTGACATTGGCGGTTGACGGCATCATCTGGAGTGCGTTCGGTACATCAGGCCAGCGGTGCACGGCGTGCAGCCGGGTCATCGTCCATGAGCGGGTGAAACAGGAGCTTGAGCGGCGTCTGCTTGAAGCCGTGAAAACATTGAAAATCGGCAACGGGTTGGATGAAACGGTCAAAGTCGGACCCGTCATCCATGAAGAGGCGCTGCAAAAAATCGACCGCTACGTGCGCATTGGCGTAGAAGAAGGGGCGAAACTGCTTGTGGGTGGCTATATATTGCGCGAGGGCGACTATGCGCGCGGCTTTTATTACGCGCCGACGATTTTCACCGATGTCACGCCGAATATGCGCATCGCCCGCGAAGAAATTTTCGGCCCGGTCGTGTCGATCATTTCCGTCCGCAGTTTGGACGAAGCGATCGCCGTCAACAACAGCGTCGATTATGGGCTGTCAAGCGCCATTTTCACACGCGATGTCAACAATGTATTCCGAGCGATGCGCGATTTGGACACCGGCATCGTGTATGTCAACGCCGGCACAACGGGAGCGGAAATTCATTTGCCGTTTGGCGGCACGAAAGGGACGGGCAACGGCCACCGCGACTCCGGCGTCGCTGCGCTTGACGTATTCACCGAATGGCGGAGCATTTATGTCGATTTCAGCGGCAAGCTGCAACGGGCGCAAATCGATACCGATGATTGAACCGGGCTGTCGCTTGCAACATGGCCGGCAAAAGAGAAGCGAAGATCAACGTGGAACATATATCGTGAATCGAAGCAGCGGCCGCGGCAAAGATGTGAAAAAAGCGGCTGTCATGTGAGCGTATGGCAAAGAATCGGTGACAGAGGGGGAAAGAACGATGAAAGTGCTCGTGCTTGGAGCGGGGCTGATGGGCAAAGAAGCAGCGCGCGATTTAGTGCAAAGCCAAGATGTTGAGGCGGTGACGTTGGCGGATGTCGATTTGGCCAAGGCGGAGCAGACGGTGCGGCAGCTTCATTCCAAAAAGCTTGCCGCTGTGCGGGTGGATGCTGGCGACAAGCGGCAGCTGTCGGCTTTCATGAAAGGGCACGATGTGGTTGTCAACGCCTTGTTTTACCAGTTTAACGAAACGGTGGCGAAAACGGCTATTGCAGCTGGCGTCCATTCTGTCGATTTAGGCGGCCATATCGGCCATATCACCGACCGGGTGCTTGAGCTGCATGAACAAGCCCAAGCCGCTGGGGTGACCATCATCCCCGACCTTGGCGTCGCACCCGGAATGATCAACATTTTATCCGGCTATGGGGCGAGTCAACTCGATGAGGTGGAATCCATCTTGCTGTATGTTGGCGGCATCCCCGTCCGCCCCGAACCGCCGCTGGAGTACAACCATGTGTTTTCGCTCGAGGGGCTGCTTGACCATTACACCGATCCGGCCTTGATCATCCGCAACGGCCAAAAGCAGGAAGTGCCGTCCCTTTCGGAAGTCGAGCCGATTTATTTCGACCGGTTCGGGCCGCTTGAAGCGTTTCACACCTCAGGCGGGACGTCGACGCTCTCGCGCTCGTTTCCGAACTTGAAGCGGCTCGAGTACAAAACGATCCGCTACCGCGGCCATGCGGAAAAATGCAAGCTGCTTGTCGATTTGAATTTGACGCGCCACGATGTGGAAGTTGAGATCAATGGATGCAGAGTCAAGCCGCGCGATGTGCTGCTTTCCGTCCTGAAGCCGCTGCTTGATTTGAAAGGAAAAGATGATGTGGTGTTGCTTCGGGTCATCGTCGGCGGTAGGAAAGATGGAAAGGAAACGGTGCTTGAATACGAAACCGTCACGTTCAATGACCGCGAAAATAAGGTGACGGCGATGGCGCGTACGACGGCCTACACCATTTCCGCTGTCGCTCAGCTCATCGGCCGCGGGGTGATCACAAAGCGCGGCGTCTATCCGCCGGAGCAAATCGTTCCGGGGGATGTGTATATGGACGAGATGAAAAAACGCGGCGTTCTCATCAGCGAGAAGCGGACGGTTCATGGCTGAAAAGGCGGCGCCATAAGCAGGAGGATGGAAGCGGTTTTGTGAAAAAGGGCCATGTCTGGCCGTTGCGTGCGGAGCAGACAACGCCGCCGCAGCATGCTCAAAATGGTCGTGGCCGGAAAGCGAGTTGTGAACAACGCCCGTTCCAGACGGAGACGGGCGTTGTTCGATCTTAGACGTAAAATTGCGGGTGTCGCCTGCTTTTCACGGTTATGCCGTTTTGGTTGCCGAAGTCTCCCGCTTGCGCCAGGCAAGGAACAGGAAGGCGATGAGCGCCAGCGCCATGGCCACCATAAACGGCGTTTTCGCGGAAATGGCATGGCCGATGACGCCGGACAGCACGGGAGCGATGGCCGCTCCGAGCCAGCGGACGAAGTTGTACGTGCCGGACGTCACTCCCCGCTCATACGGCGACGTTTCCATCACATAGCTTGTAAACAAAGCGTTGTTGAGGCCGGAGATCAACCCGGACAAAATAATGAGGGCGACCATCAGCCATGTCGATTCGGAAACGACTAGAAGGAGAAGCAAGATGGCGAACAATAGCAGGCTGTATGGCAAAATTTGTTTCGGTCCGTATTTTTCTTCAAGCCGATGGGCCAACACTGCCGATCCGTAGGCGAGACAGAGCCCCCAACCGAAAAAGACAAATCCGATTTGCATGGCCGACAGATCAATGATCAAAGGAGAGTACGCCAAGACAACGAAAAAGCCGTAATAGTACAGCATTCCGCCGATCGCGCCTTTGACAAACGGCGGAAACGTGAGCAAACGGCGCATTTCTTGCAATCCGGCCGCTTTTTTTGGTTTTCCTTTGTTCGGATCGTAGACAAAGCAGGCTACAAGCAAAAAGGCGATGAAAATGAGCACGCTCGTGCCGAGAAACGGATAGCGCCATGAATGCTGGCCAAGCAGTCCGCCTACGAGCGGTCCGCCAGCCATGCCGAGGCCGATCGCCGCTTCATACAGGCCAACCGCCGTGCTTGCTTTCGGCGTCAACGCCATCAACAGCGTCATCGCCGTGGCAAAAAACGTGGCGTTGCCCAATCCCCAGCCGGCGCGAAAGAGCGACAGCTGCGGGATGCTGGCAGCAAAGCCGCACAGCAAAGAAAACATGGTCACAAGACCGAGTCCGATGACCATCATTCGTTTATCGCCGACGCGGCTGACGATAAGGCCGACCGGGATCATCATGACGGCCATCGTAAAAATGTAGGAGGTAAACAACATCTCTACTTGCCAATGGGTGGCGCCGATGCTTTCGGCGATGACGGGCAAAATCGGATCGACGACCCCGATGCCCATAAATGCCAAAAAGGCAGCGGCGACGGTAATCCACCGCGCCCGCGTTTGTTTTCTTTCCTCCACTATTCCTCTCTCCTCTCTTGCAAGATGGCGTCTACCCGCTCTGCCATTTGTTCCAGCTCCTGCTTCAGCATGGTCATTTTCTTCATTTTCTCTTCAAGCATGGCGATTTGCCGACGCAACCCAGCGCCGATTTGTTCCAGTTCGCGCCGTTTTTCGCTGCCGGCGGCGGCATGCCGGTATTCCGTCCGATGCGTCTCAATTTTTTCGTTCAGCGCCAAAAAATGTTGCAGCTCCTGCAAGGAAAAGCCAAGCACCTCACGCGCGGCAACAATGTTTTTCAGCCGTTCGATGTCCTCGGCTGTATAAAGGCGCGTGCCGCCTTCGCTGCGCGCCGGCGGCTTGATCAGGCCGATCTCCTCATAATAGCGGATCGTCCGTTTTGTTAGGCCAGTTGCTTTGGCGACGTCATCGATTTTGAATCGTTCCATTCGGGGCCCCTCGCTTTACCGTGATCACGATCGTTTTCACAAATATAACATTAACGTTAACGTTATATTTTTGTCAATAGGCATTTGGAATGGAAAGTAACTAGGCAGGAGGCATGACAGAAAAACGGATACCCCGACGAGGTGCGAGGTATCCGCGAGTCTTAGACAAAATTGTAGCCGTTCGACAAAAGCAAGACAAGAAGTCAAAACTCGGTTTCCTCTTTTTTGACGGCAAGCGCTTCCTTCACTGCTGTTTCAATTTCTTGATAGCTTGTGCAGCGGCAAATGTTCGACTCGAGCCATTCTTGAATCATCGCGTCATCGGCGTCCGGATGCTGCTCGACGAGCGCATGAGCGTTCATGATGAAGCCCGGCGTGCAATAGCCGCACTGAAAAGCGAAGTGGCGGACGAAGGCGTGTTGTATGGGGGCATCATCAAGCCCTTCGATCGTGGTGATTTCTTTGCCGACTGTCTCAATCGCGAGCATCATGCACGATTTGATCGGTGTGCCGTTGACGAGAACGGTGCAGGCGCCGCAGTCGCCGTTTAGACAACCCGGTTTGGCGCCGGTCAGCCCAAGATGATCGCGCAAAACAAACAGCAGCGTCTCGGCTTGGCGAGCGACGATCGATCTTCGTTCTCCATTAACGTGCAGCACAAGCTCCCGCTTTGTCGTTTCCTCCATGTCCGCATGCTCACCTCCTGTTTAGACGGTTTCTCCGTCTCCGAGCTCACGAAGCATATCTTCAAGCAGCTGAGCGACCACGAACAGCCGGTAGTCTGCCGAGCCTTCAATATCATGCAAAATCGGGCGCGGGAACGCGCTGACTGCCGCTTGAATCCGTTCAGCGATGGGGCGGCTCCGGTCGTTTACATGCGCCTCGACTTCAGCGGAGCGGAACGGGAACGGACAGACGCCGCTTAGGGCAACGCGAACCGTCCCGTCTTTTTTCAACGCCGCAATCGTCACAAGCGGGTAGCCGACTTCCCCTTGCTTGCGGCGCTTGCGGTGGAAATGGGGCAGGGTGGCGGTGGCACGGTCAACCTTGAACTGGACGACAAATTCACCGCGGCCAAGCTGCAGCTGCTGATGAAACAAGTCAAGGAAGCGGCATTGCCTGATGCCGTATGGTCCGGCGATGATGGCATCTGCCTCGGCGACGAATAGCGGCAGTGCGGTCTCACGGTAAAAAATTTGCCCGCAAATGTTGCCGCCGAGCGTAATTTGGTTGCGCGCTGTCCGGTCGGCGACTTCTCGCGCCGCTTTTGTCAATAACGGGAACGGATTTGCTTCTTCGAGCTCGGCGAGAGAGAGCGCCGCTCCAAGCACGAGAGAATCATTGCCGACATCAAGTGCCCGACATTCAGGGATCGATTTTATGTCAATGACGGCCTCGGTGCGGACAAGGTTCAAACGAGACAACGTGATGATCTCCGTGCCGCCGCCGTAGTAGAGAGGTCGTTTTCCGTCCCGCTCGAGCGCCAAAAACAGCGCTGTCGCTTCGGCGATCGACTGCGGCCGGTAGTAGGCAAAGTCAAACGGAACCATAGGAGTCCCCTTTCTGTTTCCGCCAAATGAGTTCAGGCACAAGCGGCAGTTCATTGAGCGGCACGCCGGCAGCGAGCGACAAGGCGTTTGCCAAGGCGGCGGGCATGCTGATCAAGCCGTGTTCGCCGATGCCGCGAGCGCCGTATGGGGCATCGATTTGCGGTGTTTCGACAAACTCAACGATGTATTCCGGATGTTCGCCGAAGCGAATCGGCCGGTATGTGCGCAGCTGCGGGTTTAACACGCGCTGTTCGTTGTCAAAAAGAAACCCTTCGCGGCTGGCAAAGCTCAGCCCCATGCTCATCGCCCCCATGGCCTGGCCAAGCGCTGCCTTTGGGTTGAGCACTTTGCCGGCGTCAATGACCGCATACGCTTTGACAATGCGATACGTGTAGTCGCGGCGGTTGAATTCAATTTCCACTCCCTCGGCGCATACGCCCCATTCCGGTCCCGGTTGGCCGGCGCCGGTCTTCGGATCAAGCGGGGTCAAGCGGCGCAAAATGTAGTGGCCGCGCCCGATCACTTGCCCGCCGATGGCGTTGCCGTTCGGAAACTTGTAGCCGTAGGCGATGTCTTTGATCGGAAGAAAGACGGCCGGGTCATCGCGCAAAAAGACGCGTCCGAACCCGACTTCCAAATCGTCCGGTGAGGCCCGCAAGACGCAGGCGGCGATGTCTTTTAACTGACGGATGGCGTCATCGGCAGCGGCAAGCGCCGCGCGTCCGGCCATAAACGTCCCGCGGCTGGCGACCGTTTTCCAATGTTCGGGCGTCGTTTGCGTATCGATGTCCATTTTGACATGGACACGATCGACATCCATCTTCAGCCGTTCGGCGACGATTTGCGCGAGCACCGTTTTCGTGCCCGTTCCAATTTCGACGACGCCGGAGATGACGTTGACGCTGCCGTCGGAGTTGAACGTTAAGATGACGCCCGAGCTCGCGTCGGTGTCGATTGTCGATGTTTTCCAGCCGGCGCCGATTCCTTTCGCTCTTACCGTATAGGCATCCACTTCGACGCGCTGCCATTCGTCCCAGCGCATCAGCTCGCGCAATCGGTCGAGGCAGGAGGGCATGTTGCCGACGTTGCTTTTGGTGAGCCGCACTTGCGTGGGCGTCGTGTGGCCTGGGCGGATGGCGTTTTTGCGCCGCACTTCCCATGGGTCAAGCTGCAGTTCCTGCGCCAGCTCATCGATGGCCCGCTCGATGGCAAATGCCTGTTCGCAATGGCCAAAACTGCGAAACGGCGTCGCATACGGGCGATTCGTATAGACGCACAATGAATCACAAAAAACGTTTTCGACATGGTACGGACCGGTGCAATCAACGGCAGCCGCGCGGCTGACATCGATCGCCTTGTCGGAATAAGCCCCGCCGTCAAATAGAAATAAGATTTCCATGGCCTTGAACAAGCCATCTTTTGTTGCGCCGATTTTGACGGTTGCCTCCAAACCGATATGGACGGGCGAAGTGACCATGTCATGCTCGCGGCTGTTCCAGACGCTCACTTTTCGGCCGCCGACCGCTTTGGAGGCAAGGTAGGCGAGCAGTTCAAGCTGGACGGGCGCTTTTCCTCCGTAGGCGCCGCCGACAAGCGGCGTATGAACGATGACTTTGCCGGTTTCTTCGCCAAAATACGTATGAAGCAGTTTCTTGATCATAAACGGTGACTGTGAGGAGGCGGAAATATGAATCGTGCCGTCCGGCCAAATTTCCGCCGTGGCGCAGCGTGTTTCCATCGCGATATGATCGGAAGGGGCGAACGATACGCTCGTTTCGACGATGACGTCGCTTTCCGCAAACCCTTGTTCAATGTTGCCTTTTCGGATTTTCGTCCGGTGGGCGACGTTTGTCCCCGGCTCAGGATGAGTCGTTTTGTTTTTTTCATAACGGTCGAGATGTTCATGCAATAATGGAGCGCCTTTTTTCAACGCCTCGCGCGGCGAGCCGACGGCTGGAAGCGGTTCGTAAACGACGCGGACGAGGCGGGCCGCTTGTTCGGCTTGCGCGAGCGTATCGGCGACGACGACGGCGACGACTTCGCCATAGTAGCGCACTTTGTCGACGGCGATCGGCGGACGATCGCGCATGTCTTCACCGGTGAGCGGAAGCCCTTCACCGGTCACAACAGCATGGACGCCGGGGGCGGCGAGTGCGCGGCGTGCATCCAGCGAGAGGATGCGCGCATGGGCGTATGGGCTTGTCACCAGAGCAGCATGAAGCATCCCCTGTTCTTTGAAATCGTTCGTATATTTCGCACGGCCGGTCACTTTATCCCACGCTTCTTTGCGGATAATGCTTTTACCGACGGCCACGGTGGCGTCCCTCCTTTTCTCCTCGATCCATGACGGCACGCTTATAACCATCTTTTGTGTCAATGTCGACGCCGATCGTTTCATCGCCTTCATACAAGAGACCGCGCCAACGCGGATGGTGAAACAGTGTGCGCCCGCCCGCATCGCCCCTTAGAGAAAGCAAGGCAGGAAACATTTGTTTCCCAAAAATGACTGGGGGCATCGGCGTGCCGAAGCGGGTGAAGGCGACGTAATCAGGACGGTGGCGGCGGTAAAGGTCGGCAAGCACATCGATCGTTTCAGACGTGACAAACGGCTGATCGGCGAGCAACACAGCGGCAGCGTCCGCCCCGCTAGCGAGCGATTCCCGCAAGCCGCAGGCAAGCGAATGCGCCTGCCCACGGCAATGGTCAGCGCAACGGGTGAAGCGGCACTTTTCATGATTCCGAAGTTCAGCCGGAAGCCACGCGAGCGCATCGTCCGGAGGAACGACGACGATGACGGGCGCAAGGCAAGAATGAAGCGCAGCCTGAAGGCCAGCGGCGCCAAGCGTGCTTTCTCCCCAAGGCAAAGCGCGTTTATCCGTTCCCATCCGCCGGCTTTCTCCAGCCGCCAAATAAATGCCAGCGATGGTTGGGCAATTCATGATACTCTCTCCGTTGATCGCCCGCGAAGGACGCTGATCAATTCGGCGGTGATGCTAACGGCGATTTCGTGCGGACCGCGTGCGCCGATGGAAAGCCCTGCCGGCGAACGGACAAATGGAGGCGTCGAGCCGGAAGGAAAGAGGCGGTCCGTGCGCCGCCGCGGACCGAGCACACCGAGATAAGCGAGTGGCATGTCGGCTAACAAGAAAACGAGTTCGCGGTCGCGTTCAAACTGGTGGGTCATGATGACAACAAAGTCGCGCTCGTTTAGGCGAAGCCGCGGAACGGTTTCATGCGGAAAGCCCATGACGAAGGCATCGGCGTCCGGCACGTGGGATGGGTGGCAAAACGCTGGGCGCCAATCGCTTACGGTGACGGAAAACCCGGCGGCTTTGGCTGCTGAGACGAGCGGCGGCGCGTCTGATCCGGCGCCGAACACGATGAGGCGCGGTTTTGGCCAAAAGTGCTGAACGTAAAACGCCTCCCCATCTGCCTCATACCATCCATTCCATCCCCTGAAAGGCGGCGCATCGCGAAGCCATTCAGTCCATTCTGGCCTCAGCATCCGGCCGTTGCCAAAGCGCTCTCCGGTTTCGCTTTGGAAAAACGGCGGTTCGTTTCGGTTTGAGAGGCTGCGTGCCATGAGAACATGCTCGCCGTGTTCAAGGCAGCGTTTGAGCGCCAGCCAGACCGGTTTTGTGTCCCCCGTCACCGGCTCAAACCAAACACGGATGAGGCCGTTGCAACCAGCACCCTGCCCCCACGACAAATCGTCCTCGGTCCGCAAATCAAACGAGACAGCAGCTGAATGGCGGTTGGCCAATACCTCACGCGCGTAGGCCGCCACCGCTTCTTCGAGGCATCCGCCGCTCAGCAGCCCGACCGTTTCCCCATTTGCGCCAATCCACATGCATGTTCCTTCTTTTTGATAAGCCGAGCCCTCAACGTCGATGATGATGGCTAACACGCCATCGCCTGGTGCGCCGGCGATCGCTTCGAGCACAGCATAGTAGCTTTCCATGCTCTTCCTCCTTCCTCATGGCGCCAAAGGCTGCTAAGTTGTTGAAAGCGCGGCGGGACGATCAATAAAATTTCGTAATGGCTGTAAGCGGCGACAGCAGGTGGGCCATTAGGTCGTCCCTCTTCCGAAAAAGAGCTCTGCTATCATTATATTTCTGTAACAAATGACCATGACTGAAAAAGGAAAGAAGCCAGCCGTCATCGGCTAGCTTCCTTGTTTTGGATCGTTTTTTCCTTTTCCGAGCCGTCCAGCCCGCTTCGCCGCCTCCCGCAGCAAATACTCGATTTGGGCGTTGACGCTGCGAAACTCGTCTTGCGCCCATTGCTCTAGTATGGCGTACAGGTCATAATCAATGCGCAAAGGGAATTGTTTTTTCTTTGTCATTGCACTCCACAACCATCAGTATAGACTGCCGGTATTGATCACCGGCTGGGCGGCGCGCTCGGAGACGATCGCCACCATTAAGTTGTTCACCATCGCCGCTTTTCGTTCATCATCTAATTCTAAAACGTTTTCTTTGTCAAGCTGTTCGATCGCCATGCGCGCCATCGAGACGGCGCCTTCGACGATTTTTTTCCGTGCGGCCAAAATGGCGGCGGCTTGCTGGCGTTGGAGCATGGCGCCCGCGATTTCCGGCGAGTAGGCCAAGTGGGTGAGGCGCGCTTCCATCACGTCAACTCCGGCAATGCGCAGCCGTTCTTGCAATTCTGCGGCAAGCACATCGGAAATGACATCCGCATTGCCGCGCAGCGTAATTTCGTTGTCGTCTTCAAACGTGTCGTACGGATATTTTGTCGCCACATGGCGGATAGCGGCTTCACTTTGAATCTCGACGAATTGTTCATAATCATCAACGTCAAACACCGCCTTGGCTGAATCAATGACGCGGAAGACGACGACGGCGGCAATTTCAATTGGATTGCCTTGAACATCGTTCACTTTCAACTTGTTGCTCGTGAAGTTGCGCACGCGCAGCGATACTTTCTTTCGAACGGTGAGCGGCACGGTGAAAAACAGCCCGCTGTCGCGAATCGTGCCGAAATAGCGGCCGAAAAAAGTGAGGACTTTGGCTTGGTTCGGCTGCACGATGGTGATGCCAGTCGCCAAGAGGGCGGCAAGGGCAAAGCAGAAAACGGCCAATAAGAGCTGCGCTTGGATCAAGCTGATAAAGCCGGCAACCAGCAAGAGCGCAATGCAGCCGATGCCGATAAATCCATCCATGCGCCATGCTTCTTGTTCTCTCATACCTATCCCCCTAATAGTGTCGATTTGATATTTATATGATATCATATAATCAAAAAAATGGAAACAGGGATTGATCATGTTAAGACGAGAAGAAGGATTCGCCCATAGCTCGCCACGAGGCAGATGTTTCTAACTATTTTCCATCTAGAAGCATAAAGGCGATCGTTCAGCCTGTTAATGTTTTAATGTGCTAAAAAATGGAAATTCATAATTGACATCGCTTTCATTGTCATCATACAATAGAAAAAAAGACCAATAGGTGTGTAGAAGCAATGGAAACACGACAAGCGCGCATCGGCCGGCTGGCATTGCTGCTGGCGATGCTTGACGAGGGAGAGGAAGACCCGATCCTCAACCAGCTTGAGGCGCTCGCTTGGCGCTATTGTCAAGGGCGGGTCGGGGCGATGGAGCCGCAAAAAATCGTCGCGGCGATTGAGACGGCGGCGAAACGGCATGGAGTGGTTGACGGTGGCTTGTACCGTGAGATGCACGCCTTATACCATGCGATTTTAGAGGCAGTGCATGGCGTGACGAGAGGGCAGGTAGAGCTGGGAGATTTGTTGAGAACCGCTGGCCTTCGTTTCGCCGTGGTGCGCGGTATGCCGTATGAACAACCGAACGAAGGGGAATGGATCGCCGTTGCGTTGTATGGGACGATCGGCGCCCCGGTGCGCGGGCTCGAGCACGAGGCGGCCGGGCTCGGAATCAATCATATATAGGAGCGATCCATGCCTAGAGCGATGAGTCATGAGGAGGCGAATGCTGCCATATGGCAGGCGCCTCCTTTTTATTTGCCCAGGCGTTCGATTAGGAAAACAAAGGAAGGGGATGGAATGATGATCGTATTGACCGGACATACATTGACAATCGATGAGGTAAGACGTGTTGTCTATGAGCGGGAGCGGGTGGCGGCCGATGAGGAAAGCATGAGGGCTGTCGAGAAAAGCCGCGCGGCAGTGGAACAAGCGATCTCCAATGGACGGACGATCTATGGCGTGAATACGGGTTTTGGCAAACTCGCCGATGTGCGCATTGAAGGAAGCGACCTTGAACAGCTGCAAATCAATCTTCTTCGCTCGCACGCCTGCGCGGTCGGCGAGCCATTTGCCGAAGATGTCGTGAGGGCGATGCTTCTTTTGCGGGCGAATGCGTTGTTGAAAGGGTATTCCGGCGTGCGTCCGGCGGTCATTGAGCAGCTGCTCGCGTTTTTGAACGCCGGCATCCATCCGATCGTGCCCCAGCAAGGTTCCCTCGGCGCCAGCGGCGATTTAGCGCCGCTCGCCCATTTGGCGCTGGCGTTTGCCGGCGAGGGAGAGGCGATGTACCAAGGGCGGCGGATGCCTGCCGCCCAAGCGCTTTCACAAGCGGGGATCCCGCCGCTTTCCCTTCAGGAAAAAGAAGGGCTGGCGCTTATTAACGGCACGCAGGCGATGACGGCCGTCGGAGCCCTTGCTTACTTAGAGGCGGAACAACTGGCGTATGACAGTGAATGGATCGCGGCGCTGACGATTGAGGCGCTTTATGGCATTGTGGACGCGTTTGACGCCCGCATCCACGCAGCCCGCGGGTTTCAGGAGCAGGCGGAGGTGGCGGAACGGCTGCGCCGCTATTTAGCTGGCAGCCAACTCACAACAAGGCAAGGGGAGCGGCGCGTGCAAGATGCGTACTCCATCCGCTGCCTCCCGCAAGTGCACGGAGCGTCGCTTAGGGCGCTTCGTTATGTGAAGGAAACGCTTGAAATCGAAATGAACGCTGCTACGGACAATCCGCTTATTTTTGCGGACGGGACGGTGCTCTCTGGCGGCAACTTTCACGGCCAGCCCGTTGCGATCGCCATGGATTTGTTGAAAATCGCGGTGGCGGAGCTGGCCAACATCAGCGAACGCCGCATCGAACGGCTCGTCAATCCGCAGCTTAGCGAAGGCTTGCCGCCGTTTTTAAGCCCACAGCCTGGCTTGCAGTCGGGAGCGATGATTATGCAATATGTCGCCGCTTCGCTCGTATCGGAAAACAAGACGCTCGCCCATCCGGCCAGCGTCGATTCGATTCCGTCATCGGCCAACCAGGAAGACCATGTCAGCATGGGAACGACCGCCGCCCGCCATGCGTACATGATCGTGCAAAACGCTCGAAAAGTGTTGGCGATTGAGCTCATTTGCGCTTTGCAGGCGGTGGAGGAACGCGGCATCGAGCGCATGGCCCCGTCAACGCGGCGGTTTTACCATGAGGCGCGCCGACTCGTTCCGTCGATTGTGGTGGACCGCGTCTTTTCCGATGATATCGAAGCGATGGCTAGGTGGCTTGGGGAAAGAGCCAAACATCGCGTTCTCCCCGATGAAGCGAGAGCTTAGAAGTCTGGTGAGAAAGAACTAGGAAGTTGTGGGGGTGCAAAGGTTTGGCTCTTCACCGCAACATGTACTTGACAAGCAATGCGGTTTCCTGCACAAGGATATGCAAAAATCACTGATTTGCTGGTTTTCCCTCACAAGCGTAAATAGGGTATGTTCAGAAAAAATCAAGTACAACTTTTGGTGAAGAGCCAAAGGTTTTTTGGAAAATGCTATTAGAGGACAGCGTTTCCCTTGAATCACCAGCTGTTTCAAGAAGGACAGAGCATAGTGGGCGTAGAGGCGTGAGAGCGTTCAAGGATAGGTGTTTGAAAAAATGGTAGTTATATAGACCTTTTCCGCTAGAGATAGGGAAGCAGTCATCAGTGAAGATGGTTTGCTTCCTTAACTTTTTCTACGGAGTTCGGACGATGCAGTGAGCCTTCCCCATATTGGTTAGGACGAGAGCATGGACAGTCTATTCCATTGTTGTCCCCCAGTCGAATTTGCAGTATGATGAAGAAGAGAGACAAAGGGGAAAGGGTGGGTATATCATTGACAATTTCTGCCGCGGCGCTGTTGGCGTTATGGAAGATTATTGCGATTGACATCATTTTGTCGGGGGATAATGCGGTCGTCATTGCGATGGCGACGCGGCGGCTGCCGAACGACCAGCGGAACAAGGCGATTTTTTTTGGAACGGCGGGGGCGGTGCTGCTGCGCATTTTGTTTGCGGTTGTCATCGTCTTTTTGCTCAACATCCCGTTCGTCCACTTTGCCGGTGGCTTGTTGCTCGTATGGATCGCCTATAAAGTGCTCGTTGAGAGGGAAGAGGAAGCAAACGTAAGATCGGCAGACCGGTTGTTGAAGGCGATTATGACGATTATGATCGCCGATGCGGTCATGAGCTTGGACAATGTCGTCGCCGTCGCTGGTGCGGCGGAAGGGCATCTTGGTATGCTGGCGCTCGGGGTGGCCATCAGCATCCCGATCATGATTTTCGGCTCCAAAGCGATCGTCCATGTGATGGAAAAACATCGTTGGATCGCATACGTCGGCTCCGGCATTTTGGCGTGGACGGCCGGAAAGATGATGGCGGGGGATGAAGGGGTGCTGCATTGGTTTCACCTTTCTTACGGTCCGTTCGTCTACGCGGTTGCCGCCGGCGTGACGATTTTGGTCGTATCAGCCGGCTATATCACGAATAAAAAGGCCGAGCGTGAAGAAGGGACGCTTATTTGAGCGGTTGGGGGTGGTGTGATGCCATGAACATCCAACGCATTCTCGTGACGGGAAGGCTTTATGCTGAGCTTGCCGCCCTTCTTCCGGACAAGCGGCCGGATAAAGCGTTTCGCTTTGTGGCGGAGGAAGAACTGACGGACGATGATTTCGTCTGGGCGGATGCGTACGTCGGCTTTCGGCCGGCCGGGCCGTTTTCGCTTGCCAACTTGCGCTGGGTGCATTCACTTGGCGCGGGCGTTGACGCGTTTTTATGGAAGCGGGAATGGAAGAAGGACGTGCTGCTGACGCGGACGGTCGGCTCGTTCGGCGAGCAGATCGCCGAATATTGTCTCAGCTACTTGCTGCGCGACGCCCAATGCCATGACGTTTATGCATGGTATCAAGAGCAGCGGCAGTGGAAGCCGTTCGCTCCGAAGCGGCTTGGCGAACAGCGGGTTGTCATTTACGGGACGGGTGAGATCGGCCGGCGCATCGCGGAAACGCTTCGTTTATTTGGGGTTTCCCCGATCGGCGTCTCGCGAAGCGGCCGAGACACGCCGCCGTTTTCGGCTGTTTACCGCCATGAAGAGGCGGGGGAAGCGCTTGCTTGCGCTGATTGGGTGATCGCTGCGCTTCCGCTGACAGAGGAAACGCATCATCTCTTTGACGAGACGTTTTTTGCCTGTTTGCACAACGCGGGCTTTATCAATGTTGGGCGTGGGGCGACGGTTGATGAGACGGCGCTTGTCGGCGCGTTGGAAAACCGAAATGTGCGCCTCGCCGTGCTCGATGTGTTCGAAGAAGAGCCGCTGCCGCCGCACTCGCCGCTTTGGGTTCATCCGAATGTCATCATCACCCCGCATATCGCGGCGCTCACATCGCCAGAGGACGCCGCCCAAAGCATCTTGGACACGCTCCGCCGCATCGAAGCCGGCGAACCGCTTGACAATGCGGTCGATGTCAGCCGGCGGTATTGAACCGGCATTTCGCGTCTTAAC
This sequence comes from Geobacillus sp. Y412MC52, assembly GCF_000174795.2. Classification (NCBI taxonomy): domain Bacteria; kingdom Bacillati; phylum Bacillota; class Bacilli; order Caryophanales; family Anoxybacillaceae; genus Geobacillus; species Geobacillus sp. Y412MC52. Next base: position 436,838 of record NC_014915.1, read on the forward strand.
CGCGTCACAAAGGCTTTCTTAGTAACTTTTTGACCAGCACAACGAGCGATGACAGCTCTTTTTTGGCCATCGCTCTTCCCTCCTTGTGACATTCAATGTCAATGCTTTCGTCCATGCCCAAACCTTCCACAATCTTTCGCTGATCAGGGGGAGCGGGCGGCCCGGTGCGTTCCACGTATATTCGGCTGTGATGTTGTTGGCCTTTGTCTCATAAAACAAGCGAATCGAGTCGCCGGTGTTGGCAAAAAGGGGAACATTGAAAAAAATCTGTCCCATTGCGGAAAATACAGTTGATTTGGTAAATTCAGTTTTTTTATGATAACAATAGGTTCATCACCAAAAGATGTACTTGAACCTACCATTAAAGTATGTTAGCTGTTTCTAGACGAACCCGCAATGCAAAACGCTGGATATTTCTGTATCCGTATCCCCGACGTTTGATTAGCTTGATCTTGTTATTTGTTCCCTCCATTTTTCCATTCGAATAAGGTGACAATATGCATGATATGATTTCATCTGTTCGTTTGACAAGCGATTTTGCGATGGCGCGTACAGCCGAACAAGGACAAAATACATATCGGTGAATCCAAGCCTCCAAACGTCGTTTCGCCTGTTGCTCGTCTTTGCTTTTAGACACATAGCGAAAATGTTGGAGCGATTGGTAGACAGACTTTAAGTAATCGCTTTCATTGCACCATTTCCGTACGATTTGGCGTTCTTCCTCCGTCAATTTCTCTGGGCATTGGCTCAATAAACGACAAACGTAACGAACATTTCCGTGTTTCTTGCCTCCTTTGTCTAAATATTTGCGACAACGCTCTAAAGCATCTGTAAACAGCTGAATGACATGGAAATAATCAACTACATGTGTCGCCTCTGAGCAAACCCTTTGAATCGCTTTTTTCATTGCTGGAGCCAAATCGCTCACGACATACTGAACAGAACCAGACACATGAGCCAACGCACGTCCAATGGCTTCCTCGTTCTTTCCTGCTTCAACGGCATACACTTCTCCCGTTTCGGCATCCATGATCGCCACCCCGTAGTCATGCCCTTTTCGAAACGCAAACTCATCGACACAAACCGCCTTTGGTTGGATTTCATTCGATAGGAAGGAAGGGGCATGGGTATAAAACCAACGTTCAACGGTCGTGTAAGGAAGCTTGAGCATACGAGCCACTGCCTGAATGGATGTCCCTATGCAAGATTGCGCTGCCCATTGTTGAAAGGCATCCGTTGCTATGCTTCGAGGGGAGATTCCTGGATAAGACGTGCTGAATGTCATGCCACACGTACCACAACGTCTTCGCTCTACAGGAAGTTCGATCCAAAAAATCCCGATTCGCTGAGCATAGCCATGCATCCATTGCTTCTTTTTTCCTGTCATTTTGATCGTGCGTTTCAAGCAGACAGGACATAACGGGCATTGTTCGGGAAGAGAAAGTTCGAAAATCCAACGTTCTTCTTCTTTTCGTACCTTTTGAATCAAAACATCTGGTAAATCGATGAGTTCTTTGATAAACTGAGAGTACATGCGAATTTTCCTCCAATGGTTTGGTTTGGTCACCTTTACCATACAGGAAAATTCGCATTTTTTGTACCCTCTATTTTCCCTATGCATACCTATCTTAAAATCTCAAGTACAACTTGTGGTGAAGAGCCTAACAATAGTTAAATAATCCATAGATTGGAAAGCAAGGAAGGCGAAAAGCAAGGGCGAGTGGCTGGCGTTGGCAGTGGCCGTCCTTGCAAGCAGGAGTGTTTCGCTTCTTCTTTCAATCCGTCTTTCTAAGGTTCGAACGGTAGTTCACGAGTTTTATTGCCATTTGAGTTCAACTTTCTCATATCATAATCAATTGTGATGATCTGCTGAAAACGCAACTTGTTTCCACATCCCTTTGCGACTCCGCAATGACCACGGAACCCAACTTTCTTAACTAGGCATCCAGCAGGTTTAACTCATTGTCATTGATCTAGCTACTATATAGCTGTCATTAAAAAGAGGAGGTGATCCACGAGATTAGGATGGCTCTGCGGTGTGTTTCTTAACTGAATTGGTGTTGATATGGTTGATGGAAAATGGGGATAGCAGAGGAGAGAGAATGTTATGTTTCGCCCATTACACTGGAAGCGATTGGTCATTTCGTTGATTGTGTTCGTGGCAGGACTAACGAGCCTGTTTATTTCAGGGGGGAGCACGGCTACAGCTTTCAGCTTAGTAGCAAGCCCTTCAAGTGACCGTGATCTTGTTGCTGTGCAGCAGACAATTGTCCGAGCTTTAGAGGCACGATGGCGTCTAATGATTGATCCACAGGTGAACATAAAATCGTTTTATGATCCGGACACTTCCGAACAAGAGGAAAGCCGGGAGCGTGCTTATGTGAGAAGACATTACTTGGAACCGGCTGCTCGTGCTGGGTTTCAATATACCAGTGTAAAGGTTCACCCTGTTTTCGAAAATGTTGAGATCAGCGGCAAAACAGCCAAGGTTCAGGTCTTGGTTTCAGTTGAGTATGAGTCTATGTTTCCGGGATCGAATGAAGTCGTGATCACCAAGGAAGCGAACATCCCCTATTTCGCTGCCCTGACCAAACGTGATGGTCATTGGCTGATTGTTAAGATGAGCGGTCAAGATACGTATTCGAAAAAGGGGACAGGAGAACGGGGCGACGATTAGGGCATCACGATCAGAGACTTTGCCTGCATCAATCACTGGCGGCGATGTTGTAACTCAAGGTTTTTACACCTATTACTCCCGGCAAGGAGCTGTCAACTACGCCAATCGTTGGTGGAATGGACGTAACCCAAAGTACCGATCCTTTTCGAACGATTGTGCTAATTTTGTCTTGCAGTCTTTCTATGAAGGGGGCTCTGCTCGGCAAGCTTGGGCGGAACCGTATGTTTGGTGGTACAATACCAAAGGGACTTCGGGAACCGGGGGATGATGCATGGACTTACAGCTGGTCTGTGGCTCACGATCAAGCGTATCATCTTTCCCGCAATAACGAGACGGATGAGCACCGTGGCACGTACGTTGCGAAGGCAACTGATCTGCAATTGGGTGACAGCATATATTATGATTTTGACGGTGACGGCATCTTGGATCACAGCGCCATTGTCGTTGAGATCAAGAACGGTCAGCCGTATGTCAACTATCATACCAATGATACGTATCACCGTCATTGGGATTTGGGAGCCAAGACGACAAGGTTCCTCCATGTGACGGATTACTATTGGGTGAACTAACTAAGGAGTGCGATGATAGATAATAAAGCAACAATCCAGTCTGCTATGGACGCATTTCAAAGCTAAGATTCTGCTTAAGCTGTGGGAGCGGAGGAGGATGAAGTGCGCATAGGCATCCCGTTGGTTTTAATCCTTGTAATTGCTTTTTTTTCAGGATGTCAGCAGCAACAGACTGTGCCAGGGTATCAAGACATCCCGCTGCATCCACAAGCGAGTGACATTCGTTCGGTGGATGATAGGGTGGAGTTTGTTGTTGCGTCTTCTTCGGCGGAGGAAGTGGCTGACTATTATCTTGACGAATTGGAGAAACGTCAATGGACTCAAGTTGACAGGTGGGGGTCAGCTTTCGTGTATGAGAAGAAGGGAAGGCAGATTTTGCTGGTCGTTACGGATGTGAAAAATCACGCGAAAGTGTCTGTCAGTCCGTTCCACCCGAATTGATCAAGACGTCAAACCGTTGCGAACAACCACTTTTGCCGCATCGAAGCCGGAAAGCCGCTTGCCAATGCGGTCGATGTGAGCCGGCAATATTGACGAAAAACGGTGCCCTATGATCGAGAAGGGACACCGTTTTGTTTTGGTCAACGGTCAGTGACGACGATATACGCCGCTTTCATCGGCCCGTGGACGCCGACGACCAAGTTCATTTCAATGTCGGCGGAGTTGCTCGGGCCGGTGATGAAGTTGATGCATGACGGAACGAGAACGCCTTTTTCAATTTGCTTGCGAATGATCACCGCCGCTTGCGTCATGCGCGGCACGACCGTGCTTTTCGGCACGATGGCGATATACGTTTTCGGCAAAAAGTGAATGACCCGCCCTTGTTCATTGCGCGAAAACAAAACGACTGTCCCTGACTCGGCGAGTGTAATGTCGCTAAAAGCGATGCCGACGTTGGCCTGTTCGGCGGCGTCAATGTTTTGGCGTCCAAGCGCCGGGTTCCACGTATGGACGGCGATTTGCTCGGCCGGCCATTCGTCTTGAAGCAGAGTGGACAGCCCATACTCGGCAAAGCGCGGGTCATCCGGCACGATGACCGGGCCGCCGCCATAAGCCGTGACTTGTTGCTTGAGCACCCCAGCAAGTCCGGCGCTTGTCGTCTCGATGTAATCAGTATGAATCAGTTTACATTGTTCGCGAAGCACTGCCAACAAGTCGTCTTGGCTATAGCCGGCAAACACTGTCCATTGCGGCGCACAGTCCCATTGCGGCCGGGAGACGCCGGATAGGCGGGGAGCTCTCCCGAGGCGATGGGCGATGTTTTCTAAAAACGCGTCACGGTTGTGAATAGCACCACGCGTCATGACGGGTTTCCTCCTTTTTGGCGGTCGCGGAACCAGTCGCGGAACCGCTCTTTGCTTGGCGCCGGAAATTCGCGGCTTTCCGTCCACGCTTTGAGCGGGCCGGGGCCTTTCGTAATGCGCCCGTCCTCTACAAACGGTGCGAAGGCGCTCGGTGCGAATTTCGTGCCGAAGCGGTACAGCGACGATGAGGCTGTCCCGAGGCGGAACGCTTTCATCGCCAGTTTTTCTGCGACCGGCGCTTTTCCTTCCCGCTCGACGATGATTTGGCGATGTTTGATGAGAAGCTCGTGAAGCGGGATTTTCACCGGGCATGCCTCCGTACAGGCCGCGCAAAGGGAAGACGCGTACGGAAGCTCCTTGTAGTCGTCGTAGCCGCCCAACAGCGGCGACAAGACCGCTCCGATCGGGCCGGAGTAAATCGAGCCGTACGAATGGCCGCCGATATGGCGATATACTGGACAGACGTTGACGCAAGCCGCGCAGCGGATGCATTGCAATATGGGCTGGAATTCCGTCCCTAAAATCGAGGAGCGTCCGTTGTCAACGATGACGAGATGGAATTCTTCCGGACCGTCAGCGTCGCCTTCATCGTGCGGACCGGTGAGAACGGTGATGTAGCTCGTCAGTTTTTGCCCGACGGCGCTGCGCGTCAGCATGCTCACAAGCACTTCCATCTCCTCAAACGTCGGAACGATCCGCTCCATCCCCATGACGGTAATTTGTGTTTTCGGCAATGCGGTCACCAAATCGGCGTTGCCTTCGTTCGTGACGAGCGTGATCGAGCCCGATTCGGCGATGGCAAAGTTGCACCCGGTGATGCCGATGTCGGCTGTCAAATAGTCGCGCCGCAGCATCTCACGGGCATGGCGGGCGAGTTCAACCGGATCGGACGACTTCGTATAGCCGAGCTTGCGGCGGAAGACGTCGCGAATTTGCTCTTTGTTTTTATGGAGCGCCGGACCGACGATATGCGACGGCGGGTCATGGTCATCGATTTGCAAAATGTATTCGCCAAGGTCCGTTTCGACCACTTGGCAGCCGATGGCTTCGAGCACCGGGTTTAAGTTGATTTCTTCGGTCACCATCGATTTTGATTTGACGATTTTTTTCGCCTGTTTTTCCAAGGCGATGCGGCGGATGTAGTCGTTCGCTTCTTCGGCCGTCTGGGCGAAAAAAACGTGGCCGCCTCGTTTGGCAACGTTTTCACTGAGCTGCATTAAATAATAGTCCAAGTTTTCCAGCGTATGCTTTCGGATTTGTTCGGCGAGCGAGCGCCACTCCTCCCAATGGCCGAGCTCTTCGATGACGCCAAGCCGCCGCACATAGCCGCGGTCTTGCATGCCGGCGACCGCCCCGCGCATAAAATCATTTTGCAAGTTTTCCTCGACCCGCTTCCAAAACGGACCGTTTTCAATTTTCATCGGCATGTCCGAGTCCCCCTCTCTTACTTTTGGTGATTGAGCACTTCCGCGATATGCATGACGCGAATCGGTTTGCCAAGCCGCCCGATGCGGCCGCCGATGTTCATTAAACAGCCGCAGTCGGCGCCGATTAAATAGTCTGCTTCCACTTCTTCGATATGCCCGATCTTTTCATCGACCATTTGTTCGGAAATCGGCCCCATTTTGACAGAAAATGTGCCGCCAAACCCGCAGCACTGGTGGGCGTTCGGCAGCGGAACGAGCTCAAGCCCTTTGACATGTTCCAACAGCCGGAGCGGTGCGTCTTTCACGCCAAGAAGGCGGGTCATATGGCAAGACGTATGGTACGTCGCCCGCCCGTGAAGCGAGGCGCCGACATCTTCGACTTTCAGGACGTCAACGAGAAATTGCGTCAGCTCGTACGTTTTCGCTGCGAGCCGTTTCGCCTCCGCTTCCCATTCCGGGTCGCCGTGGAAAATGTGCGGATATTCCTTTAACATCGCCGCGCACGAGCCGGATGGGGTGACGACGTAATCAGCGTGGGCGAACGCGCGCATCATCTGTTTCATGGCTTCTTTTGACTCTTTGACATAACCGCTGTTATACGCGGGCTGGCCGCAGCACGTTTGCGCCTCCGGAAAATCAACCTCGCAGCCGAGCCGCTCGAGCAGTTCGACGGTCGCTTTGCCGGCATTCGTGTAAAAGAGATCGATGAGGCAAGTGACAAACAACGATACTTTCACTTCTTCTCCCTCCTGTTTTTTGGGGGATAGGTAAGCAGGTCATCTGATGACTATATGTCTATTATAAACCATTTTTTCAGATTCGTAGCTCTTTTTTCGCAAAAAACGCACTCAGTTTGGCTGCTGAGTGCGAACGTAGCGACGCAACACGTTTTCGACATTGGTCAAATGTTCAAGCATGCGCGTCCGGGCGGCGTCCGGATTTTGGTCGCGAATGGCTTCGAAAATCGCTTGGTGTTCGGCAAGCAGCTTTTCGGTCGTCGTTTGTTTCGAAAACAGCCAAATGCGGCGCGTTTCCCGCATCGTTTCAACGATCATGCCGGAGACGCTGTTCATGATGCTTGTGAGCATCGGATTTTGCGACGCCTCGGCGATGGCCATATGAAACGCCCAATCGGCCTTCTCCCCAAGCTCACCGCTGCCGATGCCTTCTTTCATTTGCCGAAGCGCTTGTGCCATCGCCTCAAGGTCGCGCTCTGTCCGTTTGGAGGCGGCGAGCGAGGCGGCTCCTGCCTCAAGCAGCTTGCGCACTTCAAGCAAATGCCAAATATCTTCTTTGTTCATTAAGACAGCCATTGATAACGGAAACGTCATCATCGTCGGATCGAACTCACGGACGTACGTCCCCTCGCCTTGCCGCAGTTCGATCAACCCCATTGCTTTCAAGGCAGTGAGCGCCTCGCGAATGGCGGCGCGCCCAACTTGAAATTGCTCAGCGAGCTGCTGGACGGAATCAAGTTTGTCACCCGGTTTCAGCTCGCCGTTCTTGATCATATCAAAAATCGCTTCGGCCACTTCTTCATAGATTTTTTTCGTTTTGATTCGTTTAAATGCCAATGGTTCCACCTCAATGTTCGGAAGAATGGATTTCCCGTTTTCAAAAGCAATGCGTCCGCACTGTCTATTATGATACAGCATAAAGGGGAAGGACAAGCGCTTTTTTGCGGACGGAAAGGAGAAGGGGATAAGAGAAAAAGTTAGAAAAATGAAAAAATACTATTGTCTTTTTTGTTGAGTACTTTTATAATGTGAGACAGACGGCGTTTCTTATCCGGTCATCTGATGACTGGAAGAGTGGAACACAAAGGTGAGCGGTCGATCATTTGCAAACGCCGATAAGTCAGGCACAAAGGGGAGGAGAAAACCGCATGTGGAAGCAGGACTTCACGCCAATCGCCGACCAGCTTTGGTTATCGGCCATTGTTGCACTCATTCCGATTTTGTATTTCTTTTGGGCGCTGGCTGTCAAGCGGATGAAAGGGCACATCGCTGGGTTGACGACGTTATTGCTTGCTGTTGTGTTGGCTGTAATCGCTTACAGAATGCCGGCTGGAAAAGCGGTTATGTCAGTGACGCAAGGCGCGGTGTACGGATTGTTGCCGATCGGCTGGATCATCATCACCTCTGTCTTTTTATACAAGCTGACGGTGAAAACAGGCCACTTTGACATTATCCGCAATTCGGTTGTCTCGCTCACCGAAGACCGCCGGCTGCAAGCGTTGCTGATTGCCTTTTCGTTTGGCGCCTTTTTGGAAGGAGCAACTGGGTTTGGCGCGCCGGTGGCGATTTCAGCGGCGCTTCTTGCCGGGTTGGGGTTCAACCCGCTGTATGCCGCGGGCATTTGCTTGATCGCCAACACAGCGCCGGTGGCGTTCGGGGCGGTCGGGATTCCAATCATCTCGATGGAAGGGCCGACTGGCGTGCCGGCGATGGAAATCTCAAAAATGGTTGGGCGGCAGTTGCCGTTTTTATCGGTGTTCATTCCGTTCTATCTTGTCTTGATTATGGCGGGATGGAAAAAGACGGTGGAAGTGTTGCCGGCCATTATCGTTTCCGGTGTTTCGTTTGCGCTGACGCAATATTTCACCTCGAACTTTTTAGGACCGGAGCTGCCGGACATTTTGTCCTCGCTCGTTTCGATCGTCGCGTTGGCTGTCTTTTTGAAATATTGGAAGCCGAAAAGCACATTCCGCTTTGCAACGGAGTCGGAAGTGGCGGCCGCTGGGCAAGTTGCTCGCGCGACGCAACGCGGCGGGGAAGTATTCCGCGCTTGGTCGCCGTTTCTCGTGCTGACGGCTTTGATCTCACTGTGGGGCATTCCGCAAGTGAAGGCGGCGCTCACCGGCCATTATGAAGGGACAAACGGCTTGTTGAAGTTGGTCAACGCTATCGGCGTCCACTTGACGTTTATGCCGCCTGTGCCGGGGCTCAACAACCAAATTTTGAACCCAAGCGGCCAGCCGATCGCGGCGGTGTATAAGCTTGAGCTGCTCGGCGCGGCTGGGACGGCGATTTTGCTGGCGGCGGTCGTCACAAAGTTCATCATCGGCATCTCGTGGAAAGATTGGGCGCGTACGTTTGTGGAAACGCTTAACGAATTGAAATTCCCGATCATCACGATCGCTTCGGTTGTCGGCTTTGCCTATATCGCCAACTCGTCAGGCATGAGCACGACGCTTGGGATGGCGTTGGCCAAAACAGGCCCGTTGTTCCCGTTCTTCTCGCCGATTTTAGGCTGGCTCGGCGTGTTTATCACCGGTTCCGACACGTCGTCGAACTTGTTGTTCGGCAACCTGCAAAAAGTGACGGCGACATCGATTGGCATGGATCCGGTGCTGGCGTTGGCGGCCAACTCATCAGGCGGCGTTGTCGGGAAAATGATTTCGCCGCAATCGATCGCCGTCGCCTGTGCGGCCGTCGGTTTGACCGGCAAAGAATCCGACTTGTTCCGCTTCACGGTCAAACATAGCGTGTTCTTAATCATCTTGATTGGCATTCTCGTTTACTTGCAATCGACGGTATTGTCGTGGATGATTCCATAACGGCCACAAAGGGGGACGAGTATTGTCGATTTGTTGCTCGAAGCGGTCGAAGGAGCACAGGCGGCGAAGGAGGAAGAGCGAATTCGGAAAACGTCATAACGCGGCAGTCTGGCGTTTTTGCCGAATGTCGGTTGTTTGAAGCAAAAAAGAAGGTGTCCCGAAAGCAGCGGGACACCTTTTCCATTATGACTTGTTTGGAGAAAACAACCGTTTGGATGTTGCATTAGTCCTTTAAGGTGGCGCGGCGATGCCGATTCGAGGCGTGCCAAATGTCCAGCGGGCGCCCAGCAGAGGCTAAAGTGCTGCGCTGAGCCGTTTCGGCATTGCCCGCAGCGCTTTCCCAGTTCCGATCGCAACGGCTTCAGACGGATTGGGAGCGACATGCACCGGTACGTGCAGCTCGGCGCCAAGCCATTGCTCAATGCCGTGAAGCAAGGCGCCTCCACCGGTGAGCACCACGCCGTGGTCAATGATGTCCCCGCTCAATTCCGCCGGGCATTCTTCAAGAACGGCGCGAATGGCTTCGGCAATTTGCAGGAGCGATTCTTTCATCGCCGTTTGCACTTCGAGAGGATCGAGGGAAATGGCTTTCAAAAAGCCGGTGACAAGGTTGCGGCCGTGAATCGTCACCGTTTGATCAGCATCGATCCCCGGAGCGCTGCCGATCGCGAGTTTGACCTGCTCGGCTGTCTGTTTGCCGATCAGCAAGTTGTAGCGCTGGCGGACGTATTGCATAATGTCTTCGTCAAGCCGGTTGCCGCCGATGCGGAGCGAGCGGCAGGCGACGACGCCGCCCAACGAGATGATCGCCGCTTCCGTTTTGCCGGCTCCAAGATGAACGACGACGTTGGCGACCGGCTCGCTGACCGGCAAGTCTGCGCCGATGGCGGCAGCGACCGGCTCTTCAATAAAATGGATGTGCTTCGCCCCGCAATGTTGGGCGATTTCATAAAACGAGCGGCGTTCGACCGAGGTGGCGTGAAACGGAACGCTCATCACGACGCTCGGCTTTTTGAAGGCGAGGCCGAGCGGGTTACCGACTTGCTTGAATACTTGCTGCAACAGCATTTTGGCGCGGTCAAAATCGGCAATAACGCCGTTTTGCAGCGGGTAGGTGACTTCGATGTGGTCGGGAGCTTTGCCGATCATCTGCTTTGCTTGTTGGCCGATCGCCATCAGCTTGCCTGTATGGCGGTTGTAGGCGACCGCAGCCGGTTCGTCAAACACAATCCCTTTTGTTTGGCTGAACAACCGAACGTTCATCGTGCCTAAATCGATGCCTAGCTCTGAAGAAGCGAACAACGGAAACACCTCCTTTAGCCGAAGCGAAGGAACGAACAACCAATCGCCATCTATACTATTCGGCAGAGATCGGTCATTTATGTCTGCTAGGATCATTCGCCGTGCATAAAAATTTTTTGATCTCATGTATAAAAAATGAAAAGGGAGGAAATGAATAATAGCGTAACGTTTTCCAAGTATTCCCCCGATCCCCTATGAAATATAGCATTGGGCTCTCCAGTTTTGGAGGGCCGCTTTTTTTGCATAATAAAAACCCCCTGTCTATTAAGCGGACTTAATATGACAGAGAGCTTTTCCGACGGAGCTGTTACAGCCGTTTGGCTCCGACATATTTCGTTTTCCAGTAGCTGCTGTTTAAGCTGTCGATTTTCACACCGCGGGAAACGGCATGGATGACTTGATTGTCGCCGATGTAAATAGCCACGTGGGAGACCCCTTTCGTCTGTTTGGAAGTGTCGAAAAACACTAAATCTCCCGGCTGTAATTGGGACTTATGTACGTATGTACCTTTTTTGTACATTTCTCGAGAGGTGCGAGGCAAGGTGACGCCAACTTTTTTATGGGTATAGTAGACAAATCCTGAGCAGTCAAATCCTTTTGGCGTCGTCCCGCCATATCGGTAAGGGGTGCCGATCAGCTTTTTCGCTTCGATGATGAGCCGTGCTTTGTTGGCGGCTGCATCTGAATTGGAAGTGCTTACAAAGAAGGAGGAAAATAGAATGATCATGGATACGAACAGGAGAGAACACCATTTTTTCATTTTCCCTAACCCCCGACAAAATCTTTTCCGATTCGACGTCTTTTAACTAGAGTATAGCAGAGGAAACTAGACTTGTTTTTTACAGTTGGATTAAATAATGTTACAGCGCCGTTACAAATATAGCACCTCGTCCTAAAGGCTTATACCAATAGATAGATATTTTCGTTTCGGCCGACCTGGATTTATGGCCGTAAGCGTGGAAACGGTGTCTCATACCCAAGTCCTATGACCGACAGATGAATGTCGTAAGCTGTCGAACAAATAGGAACGGTGGAGGGAGGCAGAGCGAAGAATGGCCGTCTTATAATGAAAGCAAAGCGTCGAAGAATCGATGACGGTGATGGATGATGTCGAATCAACTTGAATATATCTTGTATATCTTGGGCCTTTTTTTGACGGTCGGCGGTGTCTATGTATACGGCCATTGGATGGCAAAACGTCATTGGGGGGGCATCCCATGGCTGGCGGCGCCGAGACTGACTGTTGTGTTTGCCACCGTTTCCCTGCTTTTTTTGGGGGCAGGGATGATCTATATCCATTATGCTGAAAAACAAGAACATCGTGAATATGAGGAAGCCGCAAAGCAAATCGCCGGCATGATCGCCGGCGATTTGGCCGCCATGGGGCACGAACGGCTCGATGAAAGGGCGGAACATCTGCCTGCGTATCACGTGGTGATGGCGGTGCTGGAGCGTTGGCAACATTACGGCCGCGTGTTGAGCGTGTATACGTTAAAAAAGAATGAGCGCGGTGAGCTATATTTCGTTGCAGCGCCAGCGACTGACTACAATCGGAACGGCCGCATCGACGGCCAAAAGGAACAAGCTGTTCCGCCTGGGACGGTTTACCGCCGCCATTTTCCAGAGATCGAAGAGGCGTTCCGCGGCCGGTTTGCGATGGAACAGCACCCGACAACAGACGAATGGGGAAGAAGCATCAGCGCGTTTATGCCGATCCGTCAACCGGACGGGACGGTGGATGCGGTTGTTGGCATCGATTTTGATGCCAAAACGTATGAGCAACATTTGCAGCGAGGGCGGCAACAGGCGATGTGGACGATGATGGCCATGTTTTTGGCGTCAGCGGTTGCCTATTTGCTCGCTTTGCATCACCAAATGGAACGGAAGGCGTTGGCTGTCTATAAAAAAACGCTCGCATCCAACGAGCATCGGCTGCGGCGGCTGGCGGAAATGACGATGGAAGGGCTGATCGTCTATGCGCACGGGAAAGTCGTTGAGGTCAATGAAGCGGCGTGCCGCCTGCTCGGCTATTCGGAAAGCGAGCTGATTCATTTGCCGATCGGGGATTTAGTCGTTGACGGGTCAATGAAACTGAATCGTCCGCATGAGGAACCGGAGCGCTTTGAAATCGAGCTGCGCCGAAAAGACGGCACCGCATTTCCGGCGGAAATCGTCCGGCGCCGCTACGATTATGAAGGGGAAAAAGTGACGGTGGCCGCTGTCCGCGATTTGACAGAACAAAAACAAAACGAAGAGCGGATGCGTTATATCGCCAACCATGACGAACTGACCGGGCTGCCGAACAAGGAGGCGATGTATAAAGCGGTGGAGCGTTGCCTTGCTGAGGCGAAACAGCATCGTCATGAAATGGCAGTCATATTTTTAGAAGTGAGTGGGATGAAAACGATCAACGATTTTTATGGCTACGCTGTCGGGGACGAAGTGCTCCTCCATTTGGCGCAAGAATGGAAAGAAAAGCAAGGAATGGCCATCGGGCGCTGGAGCGGGAATGAGTTCATCGCAGTAGTGTCAAACAGCACACATCAAAAGGCTGAAGAAATGGCGAAACAGCTCATTGAGGCGGCGGACGAACCGATTGTCGTCAATGGGATGGAATTGTATGTGACCGTGAACATCGGCATCAGCGTCTACCCAAAAGATGGGGAGGATGCAAAAACGTTGATTCGCAAGGCGGATATTGCTCGCTACGAGGCGCGAAAAAAAGCGGCGAGCGATTTTCTCTTTTTCACGGAGCCGATGGCGATTCGTCTCCATGAAAAGATGGCGATGGAACGCGACTTGCGGCGTGCGCTTGAAAATGAGGAATTTGAATTGTACTATCAGCCGCAAATTCGGCTTCACGACCGGCAAGTGATCGGCATGGAGGCGTTGATTCGCTGGCGCCATCCGGAAAAAGGGATGGTTTCGCCGTCATTGTTTATCCCGGTTGCCGAACAGACCGGCATGATCATCCCGATCAATGAATGGGTCATCCGCACGGCTTGTGAGCAGACGAAGCAACTGCTTGATCGTTTTCCTGACTTGTCCGTTTCCATCAACTTATCGCCATATGAATTTGAAAGCCGCCGATTTGTGGATAAACTCGCCCGCCTGCTCGCCGACGCCGGGCTGCCGCCGCACCATTTAGATCTGGAAATTACGGAGCGGATGACCATGGATACAGAACGTGCGCTTGATATTCTCTCGAAACTGAAGGGGCTTGGTGTGACGATCAGCATGGATGATTTCGGCACTGGTTACAGTTCGCTCAGCTACTTGACGGATTTGCCGATCGATCGGCTGAAGATCGACCGTTCGTTCGTTCAGCATATTCAAGGAAAAAAAGATGTCATCTTGCCGGCGATCATCCGACTCGGGCATAATATAGGTGTAAAGGTGCTGGCTGAAGGGGTCGAAACGGAGACCGAAGCGGCTTATTTGCAAGGAAAACGGTGCGATGAGGCGCAAGGCTATTATTTTTCCCCGCCGCTTCCGTATGACGAGCTCGTCCGGTTCTTAAACGAGCAGCGCGTGAGGCGGCAGGCGCAGGAGCTGACGTAACATGGACGGATTTTGGCGCATCGCCGAGGAGAAAATTCGCGAGGCGATGAAAAACGGCGAGTTCGACAACTTGCCCGGCTTCGGCAAACCGCTTGAGATTGAAGACCTTTCCCGCATTCCAGAGGAGCTGCGGCTCGGGTATTTGCTGCTGAAAAACGCCGGCTATGTGAGGGAAGAAGCGGAGCTGCGCAAAGAGCTTTTGACGCTCGAGGACTTGCTTCGTTGCTGCGAGGATGATGAGGAAAAACGGGAGCTGGAGAAAAAGCGGACGGAAAAACAGCTTCGTTTGGCCGAATTGATGAAAAAGCGGGGGCAGACGAATTCGAAGGCGCTGCGCGACTACGGGCGGCGCATTGAAGAGAAATTTCGCTAGACGATTCCTTAATATCCTGAGGAAACACGATTGTTTTGCGGGTTTCCTCATTTTTTATGCAAAGATGTCCAAAAAACGGGGAAAATAAGGAAGGAGTAAATGATCGGAAAGGAGGCAGCGCAAAGGAGGGAAAATAAAGAATGATTGATCCCAGCTGTCTAGTCGTTGATGGATCGTGAACGAAATGAAAAAAGGAGTGCACATGATGAGAAAATTATGGGTTGCCTTTTTTGCTTCGCTCGTTCTGGCGATGCCGTCATGGGTGTCTGCTCGAAGCCATGCAGGCGGGGGGGCCGATGTGCATTTGCCGGTCGGCCATATGTGGAAGCATGAGGGACTTGACGAGCAAAAGTGGATGGAGATGGTCCAAAAATATACGCCTGAGCAGGAAGAAGAATGGAAAAAAGTGCTGGATGAGCGGAACGCGTTGCGTCAGCAGTTGAACGATGAAAATGTGAAACAGGCCATCAAAGAAAAGTGCAAAAAGATGAAAAAAGAGCGCGAAGCAGCGCTTGACCGGCTCATCGATCAGCTAGTCGATAAAAAAATCACAAAAGAACAGTTTAAGAAAGAATGGAAACAGTTACATAAAAAGAAACAGTGGATGACGAAAGAAGAAAAACAGCAGCTTCATATGCTTCATGAACAAACGAGACAGGCTATGGAGAACAATGATCAGGAGGCCATGAAAAAACTGCTCCCGCAATGGCTCGATCATATGAAAAAGAAAAATGAACGGTTGGCGAAATGGCTTCAGGAAGTGAAACAAGGATGATATAATGAAAAAAAAGGCCGTGTTCGATGCACGGCTTCTTTTTTTCTTCATCTTGCTTTTCAGCGAATGTTGCGGCGGACAATGGCTTCGTCAACAGTTCACAGCTCGAGTGCAAGCGATCAAGGAAAAGAGCCGTGTTCGTTGGTCGAGAGGATCGGGCCCAAAACCGGCCAAAGGAGCGTCTGTATTGCGGGAGGAGAAAGCGATGGGATATCCAGTGATTCTTCAGCTTCGCGGCCGTCGGGCGGTCGTTGTCGGCGGCGGGAAGGTGGCGGCAAGAAAAATTCATGGATTGTTAGAGGCAGGGGCGGAAATCGTGATGATTGCGCCTGAAGCGGAGCCGGAGCTTCAAGCGTTGGCCGCGGGGGGGATGATCGTTTGGAAGAAAAAGCGGTTTGACCCAGACGATTTGGCGGGGGCCTTTTTGGTGATTGCCGCGACGAATGATCGCAAGGTGAATGAAGCGGTGACGCAAGCAGCAGCACCCGGTCAACTCGTAAATGTCGTGGATGATCCGGAGCGGTGTGATTTTCACGTTCCCGCTGTCATCCGCCGCGGTCCGCTCACAATTGCCGTGTCGACCGGGGGGGCAAGTCCGGCGGTTGCTCGCCGCATTCGCCGCGAGCTTGAGGAGAAGTATGGCGAAGAGTACAGGCCGTATCTTGAGTTTTTGCAGCGGGCCCGCGGCATCGTATTGCGCGAAGTGGAGGACGCTGAGGGACGGAAGCGGCTGTTTCAGGCGCTCGCTGCTGATTCCTTCCGGCAACGCGGCCGATGGGATGAAGAGTTGGCTCAGCTATTGGCGAACGAAAAAGAACGAAACGGGGAAAGAGGGGAAGAGCAATGAACATTCCGATGTATATTGTCGATGCGTTCACCGATCGGCCGTTTGCCGGCAACCCGGCAGCCGTCTGCTTGTTGCCGCAGCCGGTTGGGGATGAGTGGATGCAGCGTGTTGCCGCAGAAATGAATTTGTCTGAGACGGCCTTTTTAGTTCCACATGAGGGCGGCTATCGTCTGCGCTGGTTTACCCCTAAAGCAGAGGTTGATTTGTGCGGCCATGCAACTTTGGCGAGTGCCCATGTGCTGTGGGAGCGCGGAGAGCGCCGCGCCGATGAAGCGATTGCCTTTTTCACGAACAGCGGAGTATTGACGGCTATAAACAACGATGGTTGGATTCGGCTCGATTTTCCGAACGAAACGCCAGTGCGGGTTGAGTCGCCTCCTGCTGCGCTTGTTGGTGCCTTGCCAGCTGAACCGCTGTTTATCGGGCGCAACCGGTTCGATTATTTGGTGGAAATCGGCTCAGAACAGGAGGTGCGCAGACTGACCCCGGATTTCCGCCTGCTTCAAGAAGTAGATGCGCGCGGCATCATTGTGACAAGCCGTTCAGCGGCAGAAGAAATGGATTTTGTATCGCGGGCCTTTTTTCCAGCTCTCGGTGTGCCGGAAGACCCGGTTACCGGCTCCGCCCACTGTTGCCTCGGGCCGTATTGGGCGGACAAGCTTGAGAAAACGACGTTAGTCGGCTACCAAGCTTCAGCCCGCGGCGGCATTGTGCGGGTGATGGTGTCAGGCGAGAGGGTTCAGCTCGAAGGAAAAGCCGTCACCGTGCTGAAAGGGGATCTGGCCGCCGAGGCCGCTTTCGGATTGCAACCCATCTGAAACATTCCAGCGGAAACAATGCCTGTTCCGGATCCGGTTGGGCGGGCTGGTGTTTTCTTCACTGCCTATGCCAACGAAAAAGGCGCCCAAGCCTCACGTGAAAGGCGGGCTTCCTTTTTTCGGCGGCGGGCCGGCCGTGCCGGTTCAGCCAGCTTGGAGGTGCGGCCGGCGCCTGTATACGTTTAATCATCCCACCGATACGTCCAAAACCGTTCCGTTTTGAGCCAAGCAAGCGCATCGCCGCGTTTGGATGCCGCTTGCATCAGTCCTTCGGTTTGCGAACGGTGGGCGCGAATGGCGGCCAGCTTCGTATCGATCACCGAGCTGACATCGCGCACGACATCCGGCTGGCCAAGGTCTTGTTCGCAGTTTTTCGCAAACGCAACGCAATGGACGGTTGGCCGTTCTTCTTTCGGCCAGCGCTTTAAGGCGCGGATGACAGCGGCTCCACACGCATCATGGTCGGGGTGGACGCTGTAGCCGGGGTAAAACGTAATGACAAGCGATGGATTCGTTTCTGCCACGATGGCGGCGATTCGGTCAGCCAGCTCTTCTTCATCCTCAAACTCGACCGTCTTGTCGCGATAGCCGAGCAGGCGCAAATCATGAATGCCAAGAATGCGGCATGCTTCCTCCAGTTCTTGCTTGCGGATGTGTGGAAGCGTTTCGCGGTTGGCAAACGGAGGCACGCCCATATTGCGCCCCATTTCTCCGAGCGTCAAGCAAACGTATGTCACCGGCGTGCCGTTTTGCGCATGCTCGGCAATCGTTCCCGACACGCCGAACGCTTCATCGTCCGGGTGGGGAAAAACAATGAGCACATGTCGTTCATTCAACGGAACTCCCTCCTTACACAAACGGTTCGTTGCTTAGTTCGAGAGCCACGGCCAATTTCCCTTGATCATCATGGCCTGCTAGCAGCAACTGTCCTTTTTCTGTCCATTCCCAATGGGTCAGCCCTTCGGCGTACACCCAGCCAAGATCAAGCTTCAGTCCGACGCGATATGGCCCAGGGCCGGTGATCTTGCCGCGGGTGAAGCGAATGCAGGCGTTGCGGATGTAGGCGCCGACGGAATAAAAGCCATCGTTATGATGGGAGGCGTATGCTCCGTTCGTCGTTTCCAAATGAATATATACGTCGCGATTGGCAAAACGATTCAGCGCCTCTTGTACGGCGGCCGTGTCGATCGGTTGCAAGCGGCTCCCTCCTTGCTGTTTGTTTTTCTATTATTGTACATGACCGAGGCGTGTGAGCGGAAATATTTCGACTTCTATTGTATAATAAAAAAAGAGACACATCTTGGACTCATCCGCACCTACAAAGCGTTGAATGATGATTCAACGAAAGAAGGGTGATGATCGATGGGGTTTCAAGGCAATGGTGTCACGGTGTTGAATTTTGACGGCGTGTACCGGCCGCAAAAGCGGCTGTTTCAGTTTCCGCACGAATGGGTCGATCTCGCCGACGTGCCGGAGACGAATTTGTATTGCAGCGAAGCGGCGCTTGCTGAAATTGAGCGGCGGCTTGAGCGGCGGCGGAAGCGCGGGGCGGTGCTGATCGGCAGCGGCAACTACCATTATGTCACGTATTTATTGCTTAAAGAAATCAACGAACCGTTTACGCTTGTGCTTTTTGACCGCCATACGGATGCTGAAGGAGGGGATGATGTCATTTCGTGCGGCTCATGGGTCTCCTATGCACTTAAGCATCCGCGGCTGCAAAAAGTCGTTATCGTTGGCCCAACTGCTTCTTCGCATCAACTCCGTTTATCTCCGAAAATGACTGTTCTTCCATTTGATGATCATGATGAATGGCCAAAAGTGCTCATCGAGGCCATCCCGACCGGAAGCATCTATATCAGCATCGATAAAGACGCTCTTCGTCGCGAAGACGCGGTCACGAACTGGGATCAAGGAGTGATTCCGCTATCCCGGTTGCTCGCCTGCCTGCGGTTGCTTTTATTCCATAAAAAAGTGCTCGGCGTGGACATATGCGGCGAATACCCGCCCTCCGCTGTCGACATGTTCGACCCGCTTTGTCGCGAAGCGCGGGGAAAAAATGAGCAGGCGAACATGGCCATCTTGGAGACCTATTTCCACTATGCGGCGCCGCATTTGCGGCCGGCGTAATCGAGCGGCGAGAAGCGCGGGAAAGGCAGAACCGCTTTTGGTTTGGCGATCAGAAAAGCAAGGAAGACGCTGTCCCTTCGGATTTTGGCAAGCGGGCCGGCGCTTCTGCCGGCTCGATGGCCGAAAAAGCCGGGAAGGCCGCTGCTTGAGGGGATGAGCCTAGTTGTCAAAAGCCGCTCCCGTACATAATGCGAAATTGTTTTTCATCGGAGCGGACATCGCGCGGCTCGATGTGCATGCGGGCGACTTTGGCAAACATCGTTCCGGCTTCAATGGTGTCCAAAAAGAGTTGAAGGGCGCTTTCATCCCCCTGAACTTCCATTTCCACTGTTCCGTCATCATTGTTTTTCACCCAACCGGTCAGCTGCCGTTTTAGCGCTTCGTGTTGGACGAAGTATCGAAACCCGACGCCTTGCACGCGCCCTTCCACGATGACATGAACTCTTTTCACGCCGATGAGTCCTCCTTCATCATGGTTGTTCTGTTTCCATCATATAATAGATGAGGCGGAAAGTACATGAAAAAAGGAGCTTGATGGTTCAAGCTCCTTTTTTTACGGATGATAGCGATAATACTTGTTGTTGAATGAGCAGCACAAGCCGCGGGTGATCGCCTAGGTAAGAGCATAAATGCCACTGTTTGTCGGAAACAGAGAACCCCTGCAACTTCCGTTCGATCGTTTTCATTAAGACGCCGGTAAACAATAAGTACGGGACGACAAACACACGCCGATACGCCGATGCATGGGCCCGTTCGAGCCCTTCATCAAGCGTCGGGCGGATGGCAGCGAGAAAACAAACGTCCACGTGCGGCACGTTCGTTTTTTCTTTTAAAAGCGCAGCGATGGCGGACATGTCGCGCTTCGTGTCTGGATCACTGCTGCCGCGGCCGACAAGAAGGATCATCGATTCGCCGTCAAGCGGTGCGGACTGTTCGCTGATGCGGTCGATCATGATGTCGATCATCGCTTCATGGACGCCGAACGGAGCGCCGCAGAGGATATCAACGGACGGATGGCGCCGTCTCGCGATGTCCAATGCCGCTGGAATATCGTGTTTGGCATGCCCTGCAGAAAGAAGGAGAAGCGGAACGACGATGACGCGTGTCGCCCCTTGGGCGACACAACGGTCAACGCCGGTGACAATGTCCGGTTCCGCGAGCTCGACAAAGCATAGCTCTTGAATCGGAATATCGATGGCCCTCCGGCACTGTTCGACGAAACGCGCCGCTTCATGGCGCGCGGCGGCAATGCGGCTGCCGTGGCTGACATATAAAACAGCTTCCATCGCCATCGCCTCACGATGTTGCCTCAGCGGCTGCCGATGACGCAAGCAACCGTTCGAACCATTGAATGTTGGCCCGCAGCCGGACGACGTCTCCGATCATGATCATGCTCGGATTTTGGATGTTTTCTTTGGCGGCGATTCCGGCGATCGTCGCGAGCGTGCCGGTGACGGTGCGCTGAGCAGTTGTCGTTCCCCATTCGATGACCGCCGCCGGCGTCTCCGGCGCTTTGCCGTATTTCATCAGCTGGCCGCAAATGTATGGCAAGTGATGAACCCCCATGTAAATGGCGATCGTATCGATGCCTTTGGCGAGGCTTTCCCATTTGATCTCGTCACGACTTCCGTCGCGCCGATGCCCGGTGACAAAGGCGACGCTTGAGCTGAACGCGCGATGGGTGACAGGGATGCCGGCGTAAGCCGCCGCTGCGATGGCGGAGGTGATGCCGGGAACGATCTCAAATTCGATCCCATGTTTGGCCAGCGCCTCGGCCTCTTCGCCGCCGCGCCCGAACACGAACGGATCGCCGCCCTTTAAGCGGACGACCGTTTTTCCTTTTTTGGCATGCCAGACGAGCGCATGGTTGATCGTTTCCTGCTGCATGGCATGGAAGCCGGGCAGCTTGCCGCAAAAGATGAGTTCGGCGTCCGGCTTGGCATATGAAAGCAACTCTTCATTGATGAGACGGTCGTACAAAATGACATCCGCTTGCTGGATGCATTTTAATCCTTTGACGGTAATGAGTTCCGGGTCGCCGGGGCCGGCGCCGACAAGATATACTTTGCCCATCGTTGTTTCAGCCCCTTCGTGCATGATTCAGCCAGCCGCCGGAAAACGGCATGGATGCTCGGCTGCTTTTATTGTAAATGGTCTGCCTTGGGATGAAAACGACCTTGTCAAATGACCTCCCGTTCTTTTTTGGCAGAGGACGGGGGAATCAGTCTGTTTTCGCGGCCGGGATCATTCCTCGCTCGCGCAGGTAGGCGAGCACTTGCTCGACACATTCGTCAACCGAATAACGGTGTGTTTCGATCGTCAGCTCCGGTGCTTCCGGCGCTTCGTACGGCGAGTCGATGCCCGTAAATTCACGGATTTCCCCGCGGCGAGCTTTTTGATACAGCCCTTTCGGATCGCGCTTTTCGCATTCTTCAAGCGGGCAGTTGACGTAAATTTCGATAAACTCGTCTTCTTCGACTAAGCGGCGGACGAGCGCCCGGTCTTCGGCAAACGGCGAGATGAACGCCGTCAGCACAAACTGGCCGCTGTCGACAAACAGCTTTGCCACTTCGCCGATGCGGCGGATGTTTTCCGTCCGGTCGGCGGCGGAAAAGCCGAGATCTTTATTGAGCCCGTGCCGGATGTTGTCGCCGTCTAAGACATAATTCTGAATGCCGAGCTCAAACAGTCGTCTGGAGACGGCATTGGCCACCGTCGATTTGCCGGAGCCGGACAGCCCGGTGAACCAAAGTATGGCGCTATGATGGCCGTTGCGCTTGCGACGATCTTCTTTTGTGACCGATGTGTGATGCCAAACGATGTTCGTGCTCATCGCGATCCTCCTTTAGCGCGCTGACGGGGCGACCGTTTCGCGTTCTTGCAGCCCTTTGATCAAGACGGCGGCCACTTCCGGGCGGCTGAATGTGCTCGGCGGCACTTGGCCGTTGCGCAGCATTTCACGAACTTTCGTGCCGGAAAGGACGACATGGTATTTCGCGTCATGCGGACACGTTTTTGTCGATGCCATCCCTTCGCATTTCGTGCAGTAAAAGCTATGTTCGAAAAAGAGCGGCGTAATGCCAAGCTCTTCAGCCGTAAAGTTCAAGAAGATTTTTTGCGCATCATACGTACCGTAATAATTGCCGACACCAGCGTGGTCGCGGCCGACGATGAAGTGCGTGCAGCCGAAATTTTTGCGCACCATCGCGTGGAAAATGGCTTCACGCGGACCGGCATAGCGCATCGCAGCTTGGAAGACGCCGAGGAAAACGCGGTCTTTCGGGTAATAGTTTTCCAGCAGCACTTGATAGCTTTCCATCCGGATGTCAGCCGGAATATCGTCCGATTTCGTTTCGCCGACGAGTGGGTTTAAAAACAGGCCATCAACGATCTCGAGCGCGCATTTTTGAATGTATTCATGGGCGCGGTGAACCGGATTGCGCGTTTGGAAGCCGACAACGGTGTTCCAGCCAAACTCAGCAAACTTTTTCCGCGTTTCCGCTGGATCAA
Organism: Geobacillus sp. Y412MC52; assembly: GCF_000174795.2. Lineage (NCBI taxonomy): Bacteria > Bacillati > Bacillota > Bacilli > Caryophanales > Anoxybacillaceae > Geobacillus > Geobacillus sp. Y412MC52. The sequence goes on from NC_014915.1 coordinate 459,690, forward strand.
AATAAAACGCGGCGAATTGGCCTTTGTCGGTCCGTTTGACAAGCGTAATCTCCCCGCCGACATACACATCCGGCTTTTCAAACAGTTTGCGCACGCCTGGGTGAGCAAGTTCATCCGTTTTATAAACGAGCTTCGCTTCTTTCGTTTTGTCCGGGCGGTAAATGTCAGCAATCTCAATGACGCCGTAGACGTCGCCACGATAAACGAGTTTCGCCTTATCGCCGACGGCGAGCTCTTTCGCTTTTTCTTCTGTTACCGCGAGCGTGATCGGAATGCTCCAGACGGTTCCGTCAGAAAGACGCATTGTTTCAACAACCGCGTCGTAATCCGTTTTCGTTAAAAAACCAGTGAGGGGGCTGTAGGCGCCCGTTCCGATCAGCTCCAAGTCGCTCAGTTCGGCTTTGGAGAGCTCGATCGTTTTGGTCGCCTCATCAAGCGGATAGTCCGGATTCCAACGATTGATCAATGTGCCGCCATGCGGGATGCTTACGCTCATGTTCATAACCTCCTAGATTGATAGATGTTGTGAAATGCCGCTGCCATGTTCATGAGGCAAGCGCTCTTTTTTTCAGGCTAATGACGCCAAGCAGACGCTCAAGATGGCGATGACCGTATAGACGTCGCTGTCAAACAGCAGCTTGACGATTCGGAATGGCGTCCGATTCATCAGCGACGCCTATCGAGGCCGCCGCGCCGCTCGCCTCGATGTTCATGGCGAAGAAAAAGGATGCGATCAAAGCAATGGCAAGGAGCATATCGTTTTTCTCTCCTTAAGCGAGATGGAGACCGCATTCCGTCTTTCCTTGGCCGGCCCAGCGCCCGGAGCGCAAGTCGTTCGGATCTGTAGCCGGAGCGGTGCACGGGGCGCAACCGATGCTCGGGTAGCCGCGGTCGTGGAGCACATTGTACGGGAGATGGCGTTTATACACGTAATTCCATACGTCTTTCCACGTCCAGTGAATGAGCGGACAAACTTTAATAGAACGGAACTTGTCGTCTTTGTTAATGTACTCAACATGCCGCCGCGTCGGCGATTGCTCGCGGCGCAAGCCGGAAATCCACGCCGTCACCCCGGTCAGCACCTCGCGCAGCGGAATGACTTTGCGCAGCTCACAGCATTTGTTCGGGTCGCGTTTCCATAACTCGTCGCCAAACTGCGCCTTCTGTTCTTCCAACGTCAAGCGTGGCTGCTTCATCACGATGCGAAGCGACGGATATTTTTCTTTCACTTTCGCGATCGTATCGTACGTCTCTGGAAAATGCAGGCCGGTATCCAAAAAGACGATTTCGGCGTCCGGTTTGACCTGGGAGATGAGATCAATAAGCACAATCCCCTCGATGCCGAAGCTACACGCGTATACGATCTCATCGCCGTATTCGCGATACGCCCAGGCGAGGACGTCAAGCGCCCCTTTTGTTTCATTATCGGACGGAAAAGACGGTTTTTCCGCCGTTTCCCACTGATCATACGTGAGCATCGGTTTCTCCTCCTCACAAAATCAAAGAAAATCCACGTAATTAGTCGGATATATAGCGGCCAAACGGCAATTCGGCGGCAAAAATCCTTCCTTGCATGAATCAGAAAGAACGGGAGAAAGGGTGCCCCTTATTTTACTAAAGATCTTCTTTAGCTGGAATTGGCACTTTGCTATAGGCGGCAGGTTGTCGGAGTTCATTGAGCCAATTCCTCCCTCACTCCCGAGCAACGTATGCAACGCATGTCATTTAATTGATTAAAATTTTAGCACAATTGACGATAATGTCAATCATAGTTTTTCGATAGGAATTGTTTTTATACGAAACAGCTGCATTGCCTGCCTAACAGCAGATGGGAGCGTTATTTTTTGCGCAGGCTTCCGAGCTCTTCGACAATCGCCTGCATTTCGTTTGGGCTGAACGTCTCGCGTTTCATCACCATCTCGTAAATGTCTCTCAACTCATCGTACCATTCCTCGGAAAAATGGGACGGCTTGATGGCATCCCAGTTCAGCACTTTCAACTTTTGCTTCAACTGTTCGATCATGTAGGCGACGTTTTCCGCCGACCGTTTTGATAAATCCATTCGTTTACTCCTTTCATGGCAAGTTACTATGTATTGTACCATAGGTGCAGGAAGAATGGGGAGAGATTGCATGGCTTGCTTTTCTGATGAAAAACGGATGATGTGGTAAAATGTAGGTGCACATGCATAGTGCCAGTCAAAAGGTTGGTGAAACACCGCGTTTTCTTCAAAATGGTTGTCGTGAACGCGCGCAAGAGTTGTTGGCCCATTCGCACACGCTCCCCCGCTGGAGTTGTTTTTTCGTTACATCCCCGTCCTTCTAGGGACAAAAAGGGCTAGATGAAAAGAAATGAAGGAAAACTAACGGTGGAAAGCACCGTGGACATAGAGAGAGGGGTGGCTGTTTGGATGATTAAAGTGCTGTTTGTTTGTCTTGGAAACATTTGTCGCTCGCCGATGGCGGAAGCGGTCTTCCGTCATTTGGTGAAAGAGCGGGGGCTTGACGGTCTGATTGCCGTTGATTCGGCGGGAACAGGCAGCTGGCATGTCGGTGAGCCGCCGCATGTGGGGACAAGAAGGGTTTTGACTGAAAATAAGATCGACTACTCCGACATCCGCGCCCGGCAAGTGAACCATCGTGACCTGGAAGAATTTGATTACATCATCGCCATGGACGCAGCCAACTTGAACGATTTGCGCCGATTGGCTGGCTTCCGTTCGAAAGCGGTGCTCGCCCGGTTGCTTGACTTTGTTCCCGACCGGGAAAAAGACGATGTGCCTGATCCGTATTATACCGGGAATTTTGCCGAAGTGTATCGCCTCGTCCGCTCAGGGTGCGAGCATTTGCTTGAGAGGATCATCCGCGACCATCGACTTGGTGTGGAGGAAACAAAATGACTTTGAGGGCGGCGCACCCGTCTAGGGAAAAACGGGGAAGGAGGGCAGCCGATGGTCGTAAATTTGGCGTTCATCCGTGAGTTGGTCCGCCGTTTTACGGAAGATGAAATCCCGCGCTTGTCGGCGGAATTGGCGTATTACTTTCTTTTGTCGCTCTTTCCGTTTTTGCTGTTTTTAATGACGCTGTTGGCGTATTTGCCGATTCCGCATGAAGATGTGCTTGCGCTCGTGCGGCAATACGCCCCGAAAGAGGCGCTTCACCTCATTGAGACGAACGTTTATCGTCTCATGAATGAGCAAAATGGGGGATTGTTGTCGTTTAGCATCATCGCAGCTATTTGGTCAGCGTCTAATGGCATGAGTGCCATTATGAGGGCATTCAACCGCGCTTATGATGTGCAAGAAGACCGGCCGTTTTGGATCGTACGTGGGCTGTCGATTGTGTTGACGCTCGGCATGATCATGGTCATCATCGTTGCCCTCGTGCTTCCGGTCTTCGGGCGGATAATCGGGCTGTTTTTGTTCTCTGCTCTCGGGTTGTCGCAACAGTTTTTGGAGGTTTGGAACGCGTTTCGTTGGGTGACGAGTTCGCTGTTATTGTTTGCTGTCTTTACTGCCCTTTATTATTTCGCGCCGAACAAACAGCTTCGCTGCGTCAACGTCGTGCGCGGCGCGCTGTTTGCCACCGCCGGCTGGATTGCGGCGTCGCTGGCGTTCGCGTATTATGTCAACAACTTTGCCGATTACACGGCGATGTACGGCAGCCTTGGCGGGATGATCGTGTTGATGGTTTGGTTTTATTTGTCCGGCATGATTCTTGTCTTAGGCGGGGAACTCAACGCCATGTTTGACTGTGAGCGCGAAGGGAAAAGACGGCAGCGTTAGCGTGCATAAACAATGCCGAGGCGGGATATCGTAACAATGCAAGGGATCTTGGCATAGGGGGGATCAAGATGACGAAACATACGAAAAAAGACGGGGGCACGAAGCAAAAAGGAAAAAACAGACCAAAGCATAAGACGAGTGGCAGCGCCAACGGCCAAAACGGCTATCATTGAAAGAAGCTGTCTCAAAAGGTGGTTCTTCGTTCAACATACCACAACATATTGTAATATTGTGCCCCGGCGGTCGTTTTATGTGTATAGATGGAAATCAAAAAAAGGTGCCCTTCCTTTTTTGAGGGCACCTTTCCTTTCATGCAAACACAGGCACATCGAGCCGCTGCCGCTTTATTCAACGATTTCTTCGTGATGGTGGTAATAGCGCTCATAAATGTATTCAATTTCTGCATCAGTCATATAGGCGAGTTCCTCGCGCGACAATCCCCGCACTTTTTCGATAAACTCGATCATATTTTTCCGTTCCGTTCTGCTCATGATCGCCACTCCTTTATACTGTTTTAAAACAGAAACTTGATATCTTGTTTTTATTATATAACAGAGGGAACAAAATGGTCAACGATTTTTTTGAAAAAAATAAAAAATAAAAAACAAAAAACGGTCAAGCCGCTGTTTCCTGTTCCCGGCGGCTGACGAGGCAAATGGCCGGAACGAGGAGGACAGCGCTGACCGCAAGGAAAAAGGCGCGACTAGAGAGATCCACCACGCTGCCGGCAAGCGGCGGGCCTGTCATGCTGCCGAGACTGTATAGCATCCCGCACAACAAATTGCCGGCGGGAAGCAGCTCTTTCGGCAACAGGTCGGTCATATAGGCGATGCCGAGAGAGAAGAGCGAGCCGGTAAACATGCCAGCGGTGAACAAACAGGCAGCCAACCCAACCGTGGACGCACCGACAGTGAGGGCAATCAAAAAACAACCGGCGCCGGCCAAGAGTGCACCGGTGATGATCTCGCGCCGCCCGAACCGGTCGCTGAGCGTTCCGAGCGGAAGCTGAAAGATGATGCCCCCAAGCGAGAAGCATGGCAAGATGAAGGCGATCTGCTCAGCGCTCATCCGCTCACGCAAGGCGTACAGCGGGAAGATGGAATGAACAGCCGCTTCTAAAAAACCGTAGGCAAACGGCAACAAAAGCGCTGGCCATGCCTGTTTCCAAGCGCCAATAAACCGACCAGCCGCCGACGAAGAACGTTCAAGCGGCTTTGGTTTTTCGTTCGGCAGCCAAAAGACGCCGATCCAACCCGCGAAACTAAGGAGAGCAGCTAAATAAAACGGAAGCGCCTTCTCGACCGAAGCGAGTGAAGCCAACAGCGGGCCGATGGTGAAGCCGAGGCCGAACGCCCACCCATACAGCGACAATCGCCGTCCGCGTTCAGCCGGCGGCGAAAAGTCCGTAATCCACGTTTGTGTCGCAAAATGAAGCATATGATCGCCGATGCCGATGGCAAAGCGAAGTACAAGCCAAAAGAAAAGAGAAGGAAAAAGTGGAAAAAGAATAAGCGAACATATTACAATGAAACCACCAAGGAGAATGAGGAGCCGATAGCCATAGCGTCTCAGCGGCTGTTCCAAAAATGGCGAAATGGTCAAGACACCGATATACAGGGCGGCGGCGTGCGCCCCGTTAACGGACGAAGAGACGCCGTTTTCATCAAGAAGCATCGCCAGAAGCGGCAGCAACATCCCTTGCGACAGACCAGAGACGGCGACAATCCCGGTTAAGATGGCAAAACGCATCGTGCATCCCCATTTCAGTTGAAATCGCCGGCCAATCAAACAAGCGAGGCCGGATGTTTCCCAGGGCGAATGAATGCCCTTATCCATCGTACATAGAAACGGTGGTCAATGCAACGAAAACAATCAAGAGGAAAGGTGGAAGAGAAATGAACAAAGTGTTTGCTTGGATGACATGGATCGGCGTGCCGGTGTCGGTCATCGGCGGGTTTCTTCATTGGCCGACTGTCTTGATGTTTGTGCTGTACTGTTTGACGATCATTGCGCTCGCCAGCTATATGGGGCGAGCGACGGAAAGCTTGGCGATCGTCGCCGGACCGCGCATTGGCGGGCTGTTGAACGCGACATTTGGCAACGCGGTCGAGCTGATCATTTCCATTTTTGCCTTGCAGGCTGGACTCGTTGACGTCGTGCTCGCTTCCTTAACCGGTTCGGTGCTCGGGAACTTGCTTTTGGTGGCTGGGCTATCATTTTTTGTCGGCGGACTAAAATATAAGCGGCAAGAATTCAACATTTATGATGCTCGTCATAATGCCGGGCTGCTGACTTTTGCCATCTTCATCGCTTTTGTCATTCCGGAAGTGTTTACCATGCATATGAATCACAGCGAACAAGTCGCGTTGAGCGTTGGCATTTCGATCATCATGATCTTGCTTTACGCCGCTGCCCTTTATTTCCGGCTTGTCACCCATCGCGGCGTATATCAGCATAAATCAGAAGAAGTGGAAGAACATGAAGAGCCCGAATGGGGCAAAGGGAAAGCGACCGCCATTTTGGCGCTGGCGACGGTTGCGGTCGCCTATTTATCGGAACGGCTCGTTCACACGTTTGAAACGGTCGCCGAGTCATTCGGCTGGAGCGAGCTGTTTATCGGGATCATCATCGTGGCCATCGTCGGCAATGCGGCGGAGCACGCTTCCGCGGTTATTATGGCGTACAAAAACAAAATGAATGTCGCGGTGGAAATTGCCGTCGGCTCGACATTGCAAATCGCCATGTTCGTTGCGCCGGTGCTTGTGCTCGTTTCGCTTTTGTTTCCGGAAAAAATGCCGCTTGTCTTTTCACTTCCTGAGCTGGTGGCGATGGCTGCTTCCGTCCTTTTGATGATCGTGCTGTCAAATGATGGTGATACGAACTGGTTTGAAGGCGCAACATTGCTCGCTGCCTATACGATTATGGGCATCGGTTTTTACTTGCTGTAAGTGACTGCATCCGGGCGTTCGTCGTCCGGGTGTTTTTTTGCGGGTGCGGGAAGTGGGGCGTCAAACGGGGAAAATTTTCGCCGCTGCGGATAAACGGCGCATTTTGAAAGAAACTAACAGTGAATAACGTGGGAAGAAAGGAGTGAAGGCGATGAAAAAGTGGGCTGTTTCGCTGTTTGGGAGCGTGCTTCTTCTTTATGCGGCGGCGTTTTCAGCGCTGGCGGCTGCCGGCAAACCGGCGCCCGGTGCGGTGATTGATATATCGAAAGAAAATACGTATCCGAACCCGACGCAAGATTTGCCGCATTTGGAACCGAGCTCGTTTACAAAACAGCTGTTAAGATCGGCGAATGTGAAAATTGAAAATCCCGAATTGATCCATCTCTTTAATGAATCTTCGGCGACCGACACGCCATGGGCCGTTGGCTTCAGGGCGACGATTTATTTAGGCCAGTGGCCGCTCAATTACCAGTCGATCGAAACGTCGACGAACTGGGAATATCAAAAGGTCAACACGAATTTCCTTGATAACCGCGGCGGCGATACGGCGCAAAAGTTGTACTATAAACAAGAAATGCAAAAATACGTCCGCGGCGGGTTGACGGTGAAAGTGCCGAATGAAGACGCGGTTAAGCGGATGATGTTAAACAAAGCGATGGAAAAGACGAACTTGCCGCTCTCTTTCAGCACGGTTGTCGGCCTTGGCACGAAAAAAGACCAACCGTACAACGTACCGGCGAAAAAAATAGGTTATTTGTACGCGTACGCTCCGGCGGTGAATGAAAAAGGGAAAGTAACATACGGGGAAGTGTACGTCGTGCTCAAAGGAAACAAAAAGAAAATTGTCGTCAAAAACGTGACGACAAGAGGGGTTGGGGCGTGGATTCCGGTGCAGGATCGCCTGTACATGTCGTATGTGGTGAGTGAACAGCCAAGATAAAACGTCAAGGAAAAGCTCCTTGACGTTTTTTATCGGCCAATGCGCGCGGACCGCTTCGTAAAATCGACGCCGCGGTAATATGTCTGCTTCACAAGGACGTTCGGTCCGAGGCAGCGTGCCGACGGGCAGTGGCAAAGAAGCTCCCTAGCAAGCTTTGAGCGCCGCCATTTGTCATACACGTCTGGCAGCGAATCGTGAATGATGTTGCCAAGCGGCGGTTCATCACCAAAATCGGTGACGATGACATCGCCGGTGAAAATATTGACATTGAGCCGTGAACGTCCGTCTGGATCGTTGCGCACGGTGACGTTTTTGCTTTCATACAGCCGCTTCAATAGGCGCACATCTTCTTCGTTGTCGCTGCACGGGTAAAACGGCAGCGTGCCAAACAGCATCCAGACGTTTTCGTCGCGAATGTCAAGCAAATGGTGAATCGCTTCGCGCAATTCGTCCAAGCTCAATGTCTCTAAAGCGCTGGCAAAATCGCTCGGATACATCGGATGGATTTCATGGCGCTGGCAGCCCATTTTCTCAACAACTTGGCGGTGGATCGCTTCCAAGTGGCGGACGGTCCGTTTGTTTAACATCGTTTCCGCGGATACCATCACGCCGGCATTTGCCAGCGCTTTTGCATTGTCAAGCATGCGCTGGAAGTATTTCTCGCGTTGGGCGCGCGTTGGCTTCCGCTCCATCATGGCAAAACCACCTTCGACAAAGTCGTCGACTGTCCCCCAGTTGTGCGAGATATGGAGCACATCCAAATACGGAATGACTGGTTCATAGCGAGACAAATCCAACGTCAAGTTCGAATTAAGCTGAGTCCGCACCCCGCGCTCGTGCGCGTAGCGGAGAAGGGGAACGACGTATTGTTCGACGGATTTTAATGACAGCATCGGCTCGCCGCCAGTGATGCTTAATGACCGCAAATGCGGAATTTCCTCGAGCCGGCGGAGCAACATATCAAGCGGCAGCGCCTCGGGATCTTTCATTGTCAACGTATAGCCAACAGCACAATGCTCGCAGCGCATATTGCAAAGCGTCGTTGTGGTAAACTCAATATTCGTCAGTTGTAGTTTTCCATATTCTTCAATATCGACGTACGCTTCCCAAGGGTCATACGCCGGCGTAATGGCCGGTATGGTCGATGAACGCATCACTTTCTCCTCTCTCCATGACAAAGTCCTATCGTTCATTATTAGCCGCCTTAGCAGCGCTTGTCAATCGTTTTGGATGTTTTGCATCTACCCCATTCGTATGATGAGGATGGAACAATCATGAGATCGAAAAGAAAGATTTTTTACACAACGCTGGAAAACGGAGTATAATAGGAAAAGATGGGACAACTGCATATGGACGATAAACAGGGGAAGGGGCGTTTAGACAAATGGAAAAATTCCAGCAAAGCATGTATGACTTGATTGTGGAAACATCTACGAAGCTGCCAAAGGATGTCCGTCGAGCGATCGCTCGGGCGAAAGCGCGCGAAAACGCCGGCACGCGGGCGGCCATGGCGCTCAATACGATCGTCGAGAATATTCAGATGGCGGATGAAAACGTGTCTCCCATTTGCCAAGACACCGGCTTGCCGACGTTTAAAATCAAAGTGCCGGTCGGCGTCAACCAAATCGAAATGAAAAAAGCGATCCGGGCCGCCATTGCCGAAGCGACGAAAAACGGCAAACTGCGCCCGAACTCGGTCGATTCGCTCACCGGCAAAAACAGCGGCGACAATTTAGGGGAAGGCGTGCCGGTCATTAAATTCGAACAATGGGAAAACGATTACATTGACGTTCGCCTCATTTTAAAAGGCGGCGGCTGTGAAAACAAAAACATCCAATACAGCCTTCCGTGTGAACTCGAGGGGCTCGGCCGCGCTGGCCGCGATTTGGACGGCATCCGCAAATGCATTTTGCATGCGGTGTACCAAGCGCAAGGGCAAGGATGCAGCGCCGGCTTTATCGGCGTCGGCATCGGCGGCGACCGCTCATCCGGCTATGAGTTGGCGAAAGAGCAGCTGTTCCGTCCGGTTGATGACGTCAACCCGATCGAAGAATTGCGCCAACTCGAAGAATACATTATGGAAAACGCCAACAAACTTGGCATCGGTACGATGGGCTTTGGCGGCGAATCGACGCTGCTTGGCTGTAAAATCGGTGTCATGCACCGCATCCCGGCGAGCTTCTTCGTTTCGGTCGCCTACAACTGCTGGGCGTTCCGGCGCATGGGCGTGAAAATCGATCCGGCGACCGGTGAGATCATCGAATGGCTGTACCAAGACGGCGAAGACGTCGATTTTGCAAAAGAGTTGGAAAAAGCGGAAGCCGCCGCGGCGCTTGAACAAGGCGACACGCGCGTCATCGACCTTGTTCCGCCGCTGTCGGAAGAACAAGTGCGCCAGCTTCGCGTCGGCGACGTCGTCCGCATCAGCGGCGTCATTTACACCGGCCGCGATGCCATTCATAAATATTTGATGGACCATGATGCGCCGGTCGACTTGAACGGGCAAATCATTTATCATTGCGGCCCGGTCATGTTAAAAGATGAAGAAGGCCGCTGGCACGCCAAAGCTGCCGGCCCGACGACAAGCATCCGTGAAGAGCCGTACCAAGGCGACATCATGAAAAAATTCGGCGTCCGTGCTGTCATCGGCAAAGGCGGCATGGGCGCGAAGACGCTGCAAGCGTTAAAAGAACACGGCGGCGTGTATTTGAACGCCATCGGCGGCGCGGCGCAATATTACGCCGATTGCATCAAATCCGTGGAAGGCGTTGATTTGCTGGAGTTTGGCATCCCCGAAGCGATGTGGCATTTGCGCGTCGAAAACTTCACTGCTGTTGTCACGATGGATTCGCACGGCAACAGCTTGCATGAAGATGTGGAAAAATCGTCGCTTGAAAAGCTGGCCCAGTTCAAAGAGCCGGTGTTCAAGTAAGAGGGAGAGCTGAATTTCAAGCACATGGCTATTGGTATTCACAAGCTGATCCCGTTTTCTTCTCTGTCCCCAAAGCGCTCGCTTTTGGGGCTTTTTTTTGCAAAAAATGGCGCGCGTAAAGTGGTCAGGGGTGAAAACAATAAGAAAGAGGAAAAGATGGCGGCCAAGGAGGAACTAGGCATGAGATGGCTCATTTCTCTCGTTTTAGCGCTCGCGCTTTTTCCCGCCCCTGCTTTTGCCATAAGCAATGCGCCGATCCATTGGGGATTGAAGCGAAGCGAAAACCACGAGCCCCCATCGGCGGGAAAAGAGCTCGATGAGCTGCTCGCCAAATATGACGCCTTTTATTTAGGCGACACGAGCGAAAAAACGATCTATTTAACATTTGACAACGGGTATGAAAACGGCTATACGGCGCAAATTTTGGACGTGTTAAAGGAAAAACATGTGCCGGCCGCCTTTTTTGTCACCGGCCATTATTTGCAAACAGCGCCCGATTTAGTCAAACGGATGGCGGCGGAAGGGCATATCATCGGCAACCATTCGTGGCATCATCCCGATTTAACAACTGAAAGCGATGAGCAGGTGCGCGAAGAGCTGGAAAAAGTCAAGGAAAAGACAGAAGAGCTGACCGGGCAAAAAGGGATGATGTACCTTCGCCCGCCGCGCGGCATTTTCAGCGAGCGGACGTTATCTCTCGCCCGCGACCTTGGCTATTATCACGTCTTTTGGTCGCTGGCGTTCGTCGACTGGCAAACCGACCGCCAGCGCGGCTGGCAATATGCTTACGACCAAATCATGAAACAAATCCATCCGGGGGCGATTTTGCTGTTGCATTCCGTGTCCAAAGACAACGCTGAAGCATTGCCGAACGTGATCGACGACTTGCGCAAACAAGGGTATACGTTCGCCAGCCTTGATGACCTTATGGCCAAAAAGACCGGCCTTCATCCGTGGCTGTTTCGCCCATAAGCCACTTTCATCACTTGAGCACAAAAGCGGTACGAAACGTTGTGTGTTGGACCATTCGAAAACCCGCCTCGTTCTGTCAACCGAACCATATGCCGCTGCCTCGTCCTGCCAACAAGTTGGTTCGACGGGGCGTTTTTCGTTATAATAGGGGCACGGACAAATGAGAAAGGTGAGAACGATGTGGAAACGAACGATCACTGTGCCGGCGCCGTATGATTTCGCCCACGCGCTTGAACGGCTTGCATTGGATCCGCTCCTGGCGGTCGATTTAGAGCGGTGGCGCATCACCGTGCCGCTTCATCTCGATGGTTTAAAGGTGCCGGTCGTGATTGAAAGCATCGGCACAAAAGACGATCCTCGCTTTGTCGTCTCGGCGCCGCATCCCAAGCGGCAGGAAGACATCATCGAGCGCGTCTCTCATTTATTTCAATGGCGGACGCCGCTCGTTCTGGTGTATGATCATTTTCGCGCGACCGAGCTGGCGCCGCTGTTTGCCGAGTATGAGGGGCTGCCGCTTGTGCTCGATTTTGACTTGTATTTTTGCCTAATGAAATGTTTGATCCACCAGCAGCTTCATCTTAAAGTCGGTTACCGGCTCACAGAGCGGTTTGTGAAAGCGTTTGGCGAGGAGCGGGACGGTGTTTGGTTTTACCCGCGCCCGGAAGAAGTGGCCGCCCGTTCGTACGATGACTTGCGCGCCTTGCAGCTGAGCGGGCGGAAAGCCGAATATATCGTCGATGTGTCGCGCCTCATTGCCGAGGGGAAGCTGCGGCTTGATGAACTCAAGCAGATGGAAGACGGCGAGGTGATGGAGAAGCTGACCGCCGTGCGCGGCATCGGTCCGTGGACCGTGCAAAATTTCCTCCTCTTCGGCCTCGGCCGTCCGAACGTCTTTCCGCCGGCGGATATCGGTTTGCAGCGGGCGGTCGAAAAATGGTTCGGTCTTCCGAAGCGGCCAACTGTCAAAGAGATGGCGGCGCTTAGCGAGCGGTGGAAGCCGTACGCCAGCTATGCGGCGCTTTATTTATGGAGAAGTATCGAATGAGAGGGACCGATATGGCAAAGCAACAAACGAACATCAAAATCAAAAAAGGCGAGCAATTTCCGGTGACGATTCAACGGATCGGCATTAACGGCGAAGGGGTCGGTTATTTCCAAAAACAAGTCGTCTTCGTCCCCGGTGCGTTGCCGGGGGAAGAAGTCATCGTTGAGGCGACGGACATCCACCCAACCTACGCCGAGGCGAAAATCAAGCGCATCCGCAAGCGCTCGCCAAACCGCATCAAGCCGCCATGCCCGCTCTATGACCAGTGCGGCGGCTGCCAGTTGCAGCACTTATCGTACGAGGCGCAGCTCGAGGCGAAGCGCGACATTGTCATCCAGGCGCTCCGCCGCCATGCCCGGCGCCTCGATGTCGACAAGCTTGACATCCGCCCGACGATCGGCATGGACAACCCGTGGCATTACCGAAACAAAAGCCAGTTTCAAGTTGGAATGAAGGAAGGGAAGGTGCTCGCCGGGCTGTACGGCATCAACTCCCACCGGCTCATCGATTTATCGGAATGCCGCGTCCAGCATCCGCAAACGACGCGCGTCACGAACATTGTGAAAACGATTTTGCAAGACTTGCGCATCCCGATTTACAACGAGCGGACAAGAACGGGCGTCGTGCGGACGATCGTCGTCCGCGTTGGCTTCCATACGGGCGACATCCAGCTTGTGCTGGTGACGGCGACAAAAGACATCCCGCGCAAACAGCTGCTCATTGACGAAATTCGCCGCCGTCTTCCAGAAGTGAAATCGATCGTGCAAAACATCAACGGCGAAAAAACGTCGCTTATTTTCGGCGACGAGACAGAAGTGCTCGCCGGCGACGAATATATTCAAGAAACGCTCGGCGATTTGTCGTTTGAACTGTCGTCGCGTGCCTTTTTCCAGCTCAACCCGTTGCAGACGGTGAAATTGTACGACGAAGTGAAAAAAGCGGCCGCCCTCACCGGAACGGAGCGGATCGTTGACGCTTACTGCGGCGTCGGCACGATCGGTTTGTGGCTTGCTCGCGATGCCAAAGAAGTGCGCGGCATGGACACGATTCCGGAAGCGATCGAAGACGCGCAAAACAACGCCAAAAAGCATGGTTTCACCAACACGCACTATGTCGTCGGCAAAGCCGAATATTGGCTGCCAAAATGGGTGAAAGGAGGCTGGAAGCCGGACGTCATCATCGTTGACCCGCCCCGCGTCGGCTGCGACCGGGCGTTGCTTGAAACGATTCTCCACGTCCGCCCGAAAACGGTCGTCTACGTCTCGTGCAACCCATCCAGCCTCGCCCGCGATCTCGATGCCTTGGCCGCACAATACCGCGTCGACTACATCCAGCCGGTGGACATGTTTCCGCACACGGCGCATGTGGAAGCGGTGGCGAAATTAACGCTGCAATTTTGACACTTCACATGGCTTCAGCCGTGTGGAGTGTCAATGGAAAATGAAATCGGGTTCTTCCACTCCTTTTTGGGAGAAAGAAGAGAGGGAGAAAAAGTGGGGGAATCATTGAAAAATCAAGGAAAAAGGATCAAAATGAGAGAAAAATGAGAGGGAGAAAGGGGGAGAAACGCTCACGTTCTTCCCTTTTTTTAAAACTCGAAACCAGTCAGAGTCAGCGAGAGGTAAAAAGGAAAATCGAAAACATCGAGAGGTTGGTGAACGAGTTTAGTTATGAACCCAAAATGTAGTTCACGAACATAAAGACCCGAAGAAGGGGGAATCTCATGGAGACTTATTGTATTTCGATAAGACACACAAATTGTTATTTGGTAAAGGTAAACGATTTTTACGTTGCCATAGATGCCGGTTGGCCAGGGTGCATCCGCCAATATAGAGAAGCTTTAAAAACTTATAACATTAAGCCAGAGATGATAAAATATCTGTTCGTGACACACTTCCATCCTGATCATGCCGGCATGGTAGAAAACATTAAGAGATTTGGAACTTCCTTTATTTTGTTTGAACATCAGGCACCTTATATTCGAGTGATGGAGAATATGCTCAGGAAGGATCGGTCCTATTTGCCATTAGATATGAATTCGAATGTTGTGCTAAGCATTGATGAAGCAGGGTTATTTTTCACAGAACATAACATTCCTGCACAGGCAATCAAAACGCCCGGACATTCTGATGATAGTATTTCGCTCGTATTTCAAGACGGTACTGCTTTTATCGGCGATTTATATTCCCCGAATTTAGTAATGGAAGACGATGATAAAAGCAAGCAAAGCTGGCATGATTTAAAGTTGAAAGGTGCAAAAGTCATATATCCGGGACACGGGAACGTTTACACCCTGGGTGTGTAAATCATGAACAGAGCACAAATGGAAAGCCATGCTCACCTTACTTAAATCAACTGCGGCACTTGTACTTAGATCAACTGCCGCAGTTCTTCGCTCATCTGCTCGACGAGTTCCGGTTTCCCATGAAACTGGGCCGGAGTGTTTTGGAAAAGCTGAATTCGCCATTCGCCATCCCGGTTTATGGCAACGATCGTGTGGTGGGTGTTGACCGCGGGATTGATATCGGATTTTCCAGGGGGAACCATGCCGGCGATCGCACGTAAAATAGCTGCCTGAGGATTCAGGATGTGAACGTTCTTCACTTTGCTAATAAACCGTGCGGTCGGGTGGTCTTTGAAAATCGAATCCAAGTGAGAGAAAATGTCCTCCGATCCCAACGCTAGACTTCCGTCAAAGCCGATCATCTCTCCGTCCGTTGCGAACAGTTGCGCCATATCACGAGCGTTTCGGTTGTTCCATCCGTCCAACAGTCGTTGGTACAGAGCCTTAACCTCGT
Source organism: Geobacillus sp. Y412MC52 (assembly GCF_000174795.2). Lineage (NCBI taxonomy): Bacteria > Bacillati > Bacillota > Bacilli > Caryophanales > Anoxybacillaceae > Geobacillus > Geobacillus sp. Y412MC52. The sequence goes on from NC_014915.1 coordinate 475,109, forward strand.
TGACAACTTGAGATTCCATCAACGCTCCTCCTTGTCAAGCAATACGAACCTAGTGTTTGCGGTTCTTCATGTGAAATGAAAGAGACGCCCTGAATACAATGGGAGGAATCTCCATTGTGAGGGCAATTCCATTTTAGAATAGATTAAGAAAATGGTCAAAAAATTCCCTAAAACAATTCAAATTGGCAAGGCTTTCTGATATGGAAGCTATGACAACCTTGTGGTGCAAGAGGAGCCGATGCATGCTCTCTCGGTGAAAAAAATACGCCTCCAGTCGTAGACAAAATATATCTATGGAACATGATGAGAAACGGATTGTCCGCGGTATGATGGAAAACGAAAGGAGGCGAAAGGATGGCAAAAAAGATCGGGCTGTTCGTTGCCGGCGCGGTGGCGTTGCTTGTGCTGCTGTTTCATCTTGGGCCGCTTGTCGGGTTGGCAATCACGCTGGTGGTGCTGTACTATGCGTTCAAGAAATGTTTGAAAGCCCCGTCGACATTCGGGAAAGTGGTGTGGGCGCTCATTGGCTGTGCGGCGTTGGTGGCCAGCGCTTCGAATGTGCCAGCGCTCATCGCGCTTGTCGCGGCGTATGTGCTGTATGTCGTGTATAAAAAATGGAACGGGGTGAAAGACGAGCGCGTCGTTCCAGAAGCAGACGACCCGTTTGTCAACTTTGAAAAACAATGGGCGGAGCTGCAAAAGCATTATTCATGAAATCAATGGAAAAGGAGCGAATCGATGATGAGTGTGTTCTCACGCTTGAAAACGATCATTGAAGCCGATCTCCATGAATGGCTTGACGAAAAAGAAAAGAAAAACCCGATCGCGCTTCTCAATCACTATTTGCGCCAATGTGAACAGGAAGTCGAGCGGGTGCGGCAGCTGCTCGAGCGCCAATATGTGCTGAAAGAGCAATTTGCCCGCGAACATCGCGAAGCCGAACAGATGGCGGAAAAACGAAGCAAGCAGGCGGAGGTGGCGGCGCAAGCCGGGGAAATGGAGCTGGCCGAATTTGCGCGGCGTGAACAAGCGCAATATGCGGAACGCGCGGCCCGCTTAAAACAGCTGCTCGAGCAAACGAGCCGCGAGCTGTTTGAGTTAGAAGCGAAATATGAAGAAATGAAGCATAAGCTGAAAGATATGCAAATGCGGCGCATGGAGCTGATGGGGCGGGAGAATGCGGCTCGGGCGCACTACCGCATCCATCGGGTGGTCAACGGGGACACCGGCCCGGCGTTGGCGGCGTTTGCTGATGCGGAAGTCTACCTTGACCGCCTTGAGCAGCAAGTTCGCTCCGATTATTACCGGAGCACGATCGATGCGCGCATCGCTCAGCTGGAAAAGCAGTTGCAGGAAGGAAAATAACCGGATATGCTAAAGGCGTACATGGTTACGCCTTTTTCATTTTGGACAACAGGGGGCTCCCCACATGCTTGATCAACGGAAGAAAACTGACTATGTCAGTTGGGTTGTTTTGGTGACACTGCTCCTTTTTGCAATCGAAATTTCGTTTTTTCGCCCGGGCGTGCTGTTTTCGTTAAGTATATCGGTCTGTTTGATTTATGTTGGAAGGAAAAAATGGCATCGGCGGAAAGGAAAATGGCTGTTTTGGCTTGGCTGCATCATGTTGGCCATTCATGTGTTAACGATGATGGCCGCTCGTTTTGTCATGGTCGCGCTGTTGGGTTATGTCCTTTGGCAATTGTTTCAGTCGAAGCGGCATCCGACGGTGATCCGCCCGACTATGGCTGAGAACTCGTATGGGGGAGAGGAAATCGTGCGCCGTCAACCGCTGTTTCAAAATGTATGGGTTGGCCGGCAAGCGACCCCAGAACGGGCGTATGAGTGGAATGATGTCAATATCCAAACGGGGATCGGGGATACGGTCATTGATGTCAGCTATACTGTGCTTCCGAAAGGGGAAGCGGTCATTATCGTGAGAGGGTTGATCGGCAACATTCGAATTCTCGTTCCGTACGAAATTGAAACACGGCTCGTTCATTCCGCCATTTTCGGTGTTGCCTCGCTGTTTGGCAAGGAACAGGAAAAAATGTTCAACGAGACGCTCATTTATCAAACTTCTTCGTATGATCAAGCGGAGCAAAAGCTAAAAATCGTCACCTCGATGATCATTGGCAATGTCGAGGTGACACGCGTATGAGCCGACCGATGCTCGCTTCTGTTTTGCTTGCGCTTGCGCTTGCTGTGGCGTTGCTCATTTCCTTTCTCTATTTCCTTCCGCCTGGAATGTGGTCGTCTTTGTGGGATCAAACTGTGATGGGGTTGCCGTTTTTGTTGTTTGTGTTCGCTGTAAGCCTGTGTATGGGGATTGCTGTTGGACTTATGCTTGATTCCTTCTTTCGCAAGCAATGGCAAGCGGTTGTGCAGGCGCTTCGGCACATTGAACAAGGAGAGATGGGGGAGTTGCATCGGGAAGAGCCGCCGCCGGAACTGCAAGAGCTTTGGCGGCAAATCGTGAAGCTGCAAACGCAATGGCTCGAGCAAACGAAACGCGTTCAAAAATTGGCGGCGGAAAAGGCCGAACAGGAAGAACGACTCGTTGAACGCATTCTTTCCGAAGAACGCACGCGGCTGGCGCGGGAACTGCATGATTCCGTAAGCCAACAATTGTTCGCCGCTTCGATGATGATGTCAGCCGTCATGGAAACGATGCCGCCCGATGATGAACGCCATCGGAAGCAACTGAAAATGGTCGAACAAATGATTCACCAGTCGCAATTGGAAATGCGGGCGCTGCTTCTGCACTTGCGGCCGGTGCATCTGAAAGGAAAATCGCTCCAAGAAGGGATGAACGAACTGCTTACTGAACTGGCGGGTAAAGTGCCGCTCGAGATGAAATGGAAAATCGAAGACATTTCGCTGGATAAAGGAGTCGAGGACCATCTGTTCCGCATTTTGCAAGAGTCGCTTTCCAACACGCTGCGCCATGCGAAAGCGAAGTCGTTGGAAGTATTGCTCATCGAACGGGACGGGTTTGCCATTTTGCGTGTCACCGACGATGGCGTTGGCTTTGATGTGGAACGTTCGAAAAGCGGCTCGTACGGGTTGCAGCACATGTATGAGCGGGCGGCGGAAATCGGTGGGATGTTGAAAATTGTCAGCTTAAAAGGTCAAGGAACGAGGTTGGAAGTGAAAGTGCCGCTTTTGCACAGGGGGGATGACCGTGATTAAGGTGCTGCTGGTCGATGATCATGAAATGGTGCGGCTTGGCGTGTCGGCGTATTTATCCGCCCAACCAGATATGGAGGTGATTGGCGAGGCGGAAGATGGTAAAAAAGGGGTGGAGCTCGCCCTCCAGTTGCGTCCGGATGTCATTTTAATGGACCTCGTGATGGAACCTATGGACGGCATTGCGGCGACGCGCGAAATCATCGGCGCGTGGCCGGAGGCGAAAATCATTGTCGTGACGAGTTTTTTGGATGATGAAAACGTGTTTGCCGCGCTTGAAGCAGGGGCGACGAGCTATTTATTGAAAACATCGAAAGCGAGCGAAATTGCCGACGCCATTCGCGCCACGTTCCACGGGCAATCGGTGTTCGAACCGGAAGTGGCCGGAAAAGTGATGCGAAACTATCGGAAACAAGAAGAGCGCCTGCCGCATGAGCAGCTCACGAGCCGGGAGATGGAAGTGCTTTTGTTGATGGCGCAAGGGAAAACGAATCAAGAAATGGCCGATGAATTGTTCATTTCACTTAAAACGGTGAAAGTGCATGTAAGCAACATCCTCGCCAAACTCGGCGTCCAAGACCGGACGCAAGCGGTTATTTATGCGTTTCGGCATGGATTGGTGAAATGAAGAGCGTATGAGTGGCACAAGCGCTATGCATTGAGAGTATGCTATGTCGAACGCGATTCATTTTTTGATAGGGAGTAGGTGTTCTGTGAACACCAAAACCGCTCCGTTTCATCAAGATGAACATGGAAGATGAAACGGAAGCGGTTTTTGACGTGCGGTGGACAGGGAAAATGGCTGGCTAACTGAGAGGGGTTACGCTTGCTTGGTCAGTTGGCGAAGTTTTCGGTCGTGGTGGAGCACTTTTGTTGTCAACACTTCGACCGAGGCTTGAGTATCTGTTAATTCTTCTTCAAGGTGGTCGATTCGTTCGTTCAGTTGTCTGTTCATCTGTTGCATTTCCTCACGAAGGGAGTCGATTTTGGCCTCAAGCCGAGTCTCAACAGCACGGATTTCTGCTCGGAGCTGTTGTCCCATTTCCTGCATCTCACTGCGGAGTCGTTGCTCCATTGTTTGCATTTCATGGTGAAGTCGCTGTTCCATCGTTTGCATTTCATGATGCAGTCGTTGCTCCATTTCCTGCATTTTCGAGCTAATTTTGTCAGAATGCTGTTCGAGCGCTTGAAGCACCGCTTGAATGATTGTTTTCTCTTCCACTTTTTCTCACCTCCTCACAGGTATTATACAAAGAAACAGGGCGAGAAAGAAAGAGAAAATATGGTGGTTTTCGTCGAACGTTGACGGTTCGGTTTTTGGTTTAGGATCGCGCGTTTTCGGTTTATCATGCCGCCCGCTTTGCCGTACAATAAACTCATATAAAAAGGCTGTTTTGGCCGCAAAGGAGATGACGATGTTGGACGCAGGATGGAAGTTCGACAACAGTTATGCAAGGCTGCCGGAGCGCTTTTTCAGCAAAGTCCTCCCCACGCCGGTGCGCGCGCCGAAGCTGGCGGTGCTCAATCGTTCGTTGGCAGTCAAGCTTGGGTTGAATGAGGAAGCGTTGCGAAGTGAAGATGGGGTGGTCGTGTTAGCTGGGAACAAAATTCCAGACGGAGCTGAGCCGCTGGCGCAGGCGTATGCGGGGCATCAGTTCGGTTATTTTACGATGCTTGGCGACGGACGGGCGGTGCTGCTTGGCGAGCACGTCACCCCAAGCGGCGAGCGGGTGGACATCCAGCTGAAAGGCTCGGGCCGGACGCCGTATTCGCGCGGCGGCGATGGGCGGGCGGCGCTTGGGCCGATGCTGAGGGAGTACATTGTGAGCGAGGCGATGCACGCGCTTGGCATCCCGACAACGCGAAGTCTTGCGGTCGTCACCACGGGAGAGACGATTATGCGCGAAACGGAATTGCCTGGGGCGGTGTTGACCCGTGTCGCCTCGAGCCATCTGCGCGTCGGGACGTTTCAATACGCGGCGCAATGGGGGACGATAGAGGAGTTGCGCGATCTGGCCGATTATGCGCTCTGGCGCCATTTTCCTGGCTTTGAGGAAGCTGAGAACCGCTATTTGTTTTTGCTTGAACAAGTGATCGAACGCCAAGCGGAACTGATCGCGAAATGGCAGCTTGTCGGCTTTGTCCACGGGGTGATGAACACGGACAATATGACGATCAGCGGGGAAACGATCGACTATGGGCCGTGCGCGTTTATGGACACATACAGCCTGGAGACGGTGTTCAGTTCGATTGATACGGAAGGGCGGTATGCGTACGGAAACCAGCCGTACATCGGGGGCTGGAATTTGGCAAGGTTTGCGGAAAGCTTGTTGCCGTTGCTTGATGAGAATGAAGAAAAAGCGATCGCGCTTGCCCAAGGGGCGCTTGATGAGTATCCGAAGCAATACCACGACCATTGGCTTAGCGGGATGCGGGCGAAGCTCGGCCTTGCCGAGGAGCAGGAAGGGGATCAGAAGCTGATTGCGGATTTATTGCGGCTGATGGAGGCGCACCGCGCTGATTATACGAACACGTTCCGGGCGTTGACGTTAGGCGAATATACGGGGATGGCGCTGTTTGATTCCGCTGAGTTCCGAGAGTGGCATGAGCGCTGGCAGACAAGGCTCAGCCAAGAATCGGTGTCAAGAGAGGAAGCGTATGAACAGATGCGCCGCCATAATCCGGCTGTGATTCCACGCAACCACCGGGTTGAAGAGGCGTTGGCCGCCGCGGTCAACTGCGGCGACTACAGCGTGATGGAGCGTTTCTTGGAAGCGCTGGCCGACCCGTACGCCTACTCGCGGGAGCAAGAGAAATACGCGGAACTGCCCCCGCCGTCCGCCCGCCCGTACCGGACGTTTTGCGGGACATGATGATGGCGTTTTCGTTTAGCGGCAAAGGAGAAACGAATCACCTTTTGCATCGTCTATATAGATGCAACGAAAAAGTTTAACATATCCTTGATGGAAAAGTCGCTTGTCCATTTTTCGACTGTCGAAGGCAAGCCACAGGCTTGCCTCCGTCACGCCTTGGCGTGACGGAAGACCCGAACAACCACCCGCTTCACAGACCCATACATGGGTCTGAAAGCGGCGTTGTTCGGTCGCCCGACAGTCGATCAAATGCTCGGTAAAAGCTACAAATGTTAAAGCTTCAAATTGCATCTATATAATTTGGATAGAGGTGGTGTGAGTGAAGCGAAGTGTTCTTCTCTTTGCCGTGGTGGGGATGTTGTTTGTATGTGATGCCGTCTTTCCTTCGCAATTGGCTGAGATGGACAAAACAAAAGAACCATATGCGTCGTTTCGCCAGCGTATCATCATCCGCGATTCGGTTGATCAGCCGCTTTCGCCTCATGTGAAACAAGCAGGGGCGATGGAAACAACTAGCGAACCACAGCTGTTGCCTAACGTCGATTTGAACCATTCGATTGTGATAACGAAGATGCCGCATATAGAGAAAACGAGGAAAAATTGATGAAAGGCATCGCTTTTAACAAATGAAACAGCGATTGTTCAATGAGGGGCTGGGCGTGAGCCCTTTTTTCTTTTTTCCTCTTTACTTTTACGTTGCGTCAAGGTGTATCGTCATGAATAGGGAGGTGAGGGAAGTGGAGTACACGGTGCATGAGCTGGCGAAACTGGCGGGGATCACGAGTCGGACGCTTCGATATTATGATGAGATTGGCTTGCTGAAGCCGGCGCGATGGAGCGAAGCCGGTTATCGGCTGTACGGGCCGTATGAAGTCGATCGTTTGCAGCAAATCCTCTTTTACCGTGAACTTGGAGTAGATTTGGAAACGATCAAACAGATCGTTCATTCTCCGTCATTTGATGAACTCGAGGCGCTCAGACAGCACCGGGAACAGCTGTTGGAAAAAAGGCGTCATCTTGATGCGTTGATTGCGAGTGTCGAAAAAACCATTGCCGCGAAAGAAGGAGGAATGATGATGAGCGACAAGGAGAAATTCGCCGCGTTTAAGGAGCGGCTGATTGAAGAAAATGAACAAAAATATGGGGAGGAAATCCGTCAAAAATATGGAGCGGAACAAGTGAATCGCTCAAACGAAACACTGCGGAACATAACGAAGGAACAGTTTGATGAGGCAGAGCGACTCAGCAAGGACGTGCTTGAAGCATTGAAAGAAGCGATGTTGTCCGGAGACCCCGCCGGAGAGGAGGCGCAACGCGCGGCCGATTTGCACCGGCAGTGGCTTGGTTTCTGGTGGGACCACTATTCCAAAGAGGCGCACGCCGGGCTGGCGCGCATGTATGTTGAGGACGAACGGTTCAAAGCGTACTATGATCGCGTGCAACCGGGAGCGGCGGAATTTCTCAAAGAAGCGATTTTGATTTATACTGGGATGAAAAAAGGCTAAATGAATCGCAGTCTGTCTTGTCTGAAGGCAGGCTGCGTTTTTTGTATGTTCGGTTTTATGGCAACCAACGATTAGAATGGAGCTGGATCAAAAGCTGATATACAATGTGTTAATGCCATTGCAATTGCTATCCTTTATCATTAAAATGGGGCATAAAGAGAGTGACAGCAAGGCGAGGTGGATGTCGTGTCTTTTGATTCTGAGGGGAATTGGAAGGATTTACAATATCAATTGCAATATACAAGAAACGAACTGAAGTTGATTCAAAGAGCGCTGGATGAATCGACGATTGTCGCAATCACGGACAGAACCGGAAAAATTACTTATGTGAATGAGGCGTTCTGTCGCATCTCTCAATATAGCCGTGAGGAGCTGATTGGAAACACTCATCGCATTGTCAATTCAGGATACCATAGCCAAGAATTTTTTAAACATATGTGGAAAACCATCGGGAAAGGGAAGGTATGGAGGGGAGAAATCAAAAATAAAGCGAAATCGTGTACGAAAACATAAGCCAGTTAAAAGAGGCGGGCGTTAAACTGGCGATTGATGATTTTGGCGTAGGGTATAGTTCGTTAGGATACATAAAAAAGTTAAAAGTGGATCGTTTAAAAATCGATCGTTCGTTTATCAAAAACTTACCGCAATCGGCTGATGACCAAGCCATTGTGGCTGCTGTGATCACGATGGCTCGTCAATTGGCGATTGATATCATTGCGGAAGGAATTGAGAATGAAACGCAAATTCAACTATTGAAAGAAATGGGATGTAAAGGAGGGCAAGGGTATTTTTGGAGTCCGCCTATATCGGAAACGGAGATTGAATCATTGTTGCAGGGCGCTGAGTGAATCGTTCAAAACAGCCATATAAGTTGTTTCGCCATGCACCGGTATAGCGGAAAAACGAATGAAAGATGGGGAAAGGAGTTGACTGGATGGAAACGCTCAGACAACGGTTGCGATCCATAGACCAAAAAAGCTATAAGGCGTATAAAGCGATCGAAGGCACGCATCAGTTCCCAACCTTTACGCTCGTAATTGACCATGTACAAGGCGATCCGTTTGCCGAACCGTCCAAGGTGCGGGTGATCGTGCCGCGGGCGAAAACGGCGCTGGCAGCGGAGTGGACCGATACGAAACCGCGCCGCATTCGCTGTGAGGATTTGCTTTTGCGCCGCGTCCACCGCGAATTGCGGCAATGGCCGCTGCGGGCGCGCGGGTCGGGAAAAAGTGGACTCGTCTTGATTGATGCGCCGGGGCAAAAAGTGCTTGAGCGGACGGCGGTGCAAGTGGCTGACGAGACGATTACGGTTTGTTTATCGGTCGGTTTGCCGGCGAATGGACGGCGCATTTTGGCGAAAGAAGCCGAGGCCATCTTTTTCGAGCAAATTCCATCCGTCATTGAGCGAGCGGTGTACGGCCTTCGGGAAGAAGACATCCGCCCGGCGGTGGAGCTGGCCGATCAGCAGCACGCCATTCGCCGTTATTTGCGCGAGCATGGTTTGGTGGCGTTTGTCAAAAACGGCGCGATTTTGCCGCGGGAGAGCGGAGTGAGCGACAAGCCGCTGCAACATGGAGCGGTGCCGTTTCAAAGCCCGCCGGAGCTGGAGATTGCGATCCCCGTTCCGCATCGCGCTGAACCGATCAAAGGCATGGGCATCCGCAAAGGGATTACGCTTATTGTCGGCGGCGGGTATCACGGCAAATCGACGCTGCTTCAGGCGTTAGAGCACGGCGTGTATGACCATATCGCCGGCGACGGGCGAGAGTTTGTCATCACCGACAGCGGGGCGGTGAAAATTCGCGCCGAAGACGGCCGGAGCGTCGCCAGTGTTGACATTTCGCCGCTCATTGGCACGCTGCCGTACGGCAAAGAGACAACGCAGTTTTCGACGGAAAACGCGAGCGGCAGCACCTCACAGGCCGCGAGCATGATCGAAATGATTGAAGCCGGGGCATCGGCGTTTTTGATTGACGAAGATACAAGCGCGACGAATTTGCTCATCCGCGATGGACGCATGCAGGCGCTCGTGGCGAAAGAAGCCGAACCAATCACGCCGTATATCGACAAGGCGCGTCAACTATTTCGCGATTACGGCATTTCGACGGTTCTTGTCGTCGGCGGGTTGGGGGATTACTTGGATATCGCTGATTGCGTGATCAAAATGGAGCAGTACGTCCCGTTTGATGTGACGGGGGAGGCGAAGCGGATCGCTGCAGAGATGCCGTCGGGACGGAAAGCGGAAGGCGGAGAGTCGTTCGGCCGCATTCGCGAGCGCATTCCCCTGCCCGAAAGTTTGAACAGCCAAAAAGGAAAAAAAGCAAAAGCCGTCGCGCGCGGACGGCACGTTATTCAGTACGGGCAAACCGATCTATTGCTTTATGCGCTTGAGCAGCTGGTCGATGACAGCCAGACTCGGGCGATTGCCGCGGCGTTGCTGTATATGGAACGAAAAGGATGGCTCGACGGGAAGAAAACCATCCGCCAACTACTCGATGCGATCGAAGAACAATGGGACCGTCAAGGGCTAGGCTCCGTTTCGTTCCGAAAAGGGAATCCGGGTGAACTTGCTCGCCCGCGCCGCTTCGAGCTGGCGGCGGCGCTGAACCGGCTGCGGTCGCTCCGGTGTATAAAGCAGTAGCCAGCTTGGAAAGGAGAAAGCCGGTTTGCTTGTTCTTGGCGACGTTTCCGTGCAGGTTGGATGACGGGGTTATTGGGGAGGAGGAATGGCTTGGTTTTTGTTTTTCCCAGTTGCAACAAAAAATAGGGTCGCAGGATGTGCGGCAAGGGCGTTTGTTTTCCCTGCTGGCCAAGGGAACAACGGACGCTCTTGTTTCAACAGGGGCGGCCGTGTGCCGGTATCGACCCAGGCGCGACCGGTGCGGGGCCGCTGCACTTGTTCCAATAGACGATGCCTCATGCCTCTGGCAAAACGCGAATGAATCCGCTTTCTATCGGCGCCTTGCCCATTTTCCTCTAGCGCTATCCATCAATTGCGGCTATAATAATGTTTATCAGTGCAACGTGGCGGATGGCGGTGGGAAGCCGCGGGTTGGTTAGGGGGATCAAGGCATGAACAAGTCAAAAGGTTGGATGGAATCGGAAATCAGCAAAGCGTTGACGAAATGGGAAAAAGATTTTCTCGGCCGCGGCTCGGTGTCAGTGAAAACCGATATTTTGCGCGATATGATTATCGTTTCCCTGCACGGCATCTTGACACCTGCTGAGTACGCTCTTTGTGAATCGAAGGAAGGAATGCTGGCGGTGAAACGGTCGCGGACGAGTTTGGTGGAATCGGGCGTCGATGATTTGAAGAAGATGATTTTGGAAATCACGGGTGAAAAAGTAAAAAGCTTTCATACCGATTTAAGCACCCGAACGGGTGAGCGGATTATTGTCTTTAAGCTGTTCAACGATTTGGAGAAACAGTTGACAAAATAAATTTTTCCATGACAAATCAACGAAGTTATTGTATAATTGAAACAACTTTTGTATAGTAAGTATAGAATAAAATAGTGGACGATGCTGTCGGGAGCCCTTCAAAAAACCTACGTGGGCTTAGGTTCGTTGAAGGGAAACCGACCGTCGCCTGCCGCGCGACAACGAACGGGAGATCTTCAAACAATCGAGCGATGATTGGTTGAAGGTAAACCGGCTATGGGCAATCGATAGGCAATGGAACGGCCTTTTTCGGCCGTTTTGCCTGATTGACATAGCCGGTTTTTTCTTTTTTCTCTCGAACGATGTGCAAGCAGATGAGGGGAGGAGATGGCAATGGGGAACGAATGGTTCGCATGGGGATGGCTGGCGGCGATTGCGGTCGTTTTCCTAAGCGCGATCGTGTGGCTGTCTCCGCGCGTGTCGGAACGATATGTGCATGTGCACGTTTGGCTGTTGCTGTTGCCGGGGGCGGCGGCGCTATTCGGATGGATCGGCGCCGGCGCGGTCGACATCGGCCCGTGGCGGTTTGATGCGACGAGCTGGCTGTCCGCCGTTTATATTTCGCTTCTCAGCTGGGCGATTCAACGGTTTGCGGTTCGCTATTTGCACGGCGACCGCCGCTATCGGCTGTATTTCTCGCTCTTGACATGGACGTCATTTGCCGCTTCGCTCACGTGGGCGGCCGGCGACTTGCGGTTGATCGCAGTGTGCTGGGGGCTGCCGCTCGTGGGGCTTGTGGCGTTGACCGCGTTGAAAAAAGAATGGGAGCCGGCTCAGTTCGTTGCCCGGCAGATGGGCATGCTGTTTTTGGCAAGTTGGATCGCTGTGGCCCTCACCGTTGTTTGGCTTGGGGTGAGAGTCGGTGAATGGACGCTCGTCTCGGCGTTGTCGGCGGAACGTTTAGCTCGTCTCGCTCTATGGGAAAGGGCAGTGATGAGCGGATTGCTCATGTTGGTTGCCGTCATTCCAGCTGGGCAATGGCCGTTTCATCGCTGGCTGATGGAATCAGTCGTGACGCCGACGCCGGTGTCAGCGGTGATGCATGCAGGGCTGGTGAACGCGGGGGGATTGCTGCTTTGGCGCTTTTCTCCGCTTTTTCACGAAACATGGGCGCATGTGGCGCTCTTTCTGATCGCTTTTGCCTCGATTTTGATTGGCACGGGCATCAGCTTAGTTCACGTCGACTATAAGCGCCAGCTTGTCGGTTCGACGATGGCGCAAATGGGCGTCATGCTTGTGCAATGCGCCCTGGGCGCTTACGGGGCCGCAGTAGTGCATTTAGTGCTGCACGGGTTGTTTAAAGCGACGCTCTTTTTGCAGTCCGGGTCCGTCGTGCCGCGAGTCGGTCGGGCAGGATTGCGAAAAACAGGCAGTTCGTGGCCGGGCGGCATCATCCTCGGCGTGCTGCTTGGGTGGGCCTTTTGGCAGGCGGCTCCGCACGAACCGGCCCGGCTGTTGAGCGCGCTTTTGCTTGCGGCCTCGGCAACGGTTGCCTGGGGACGGCTTACGGATTTTCGCGAAGGCCGTTGGCTGGGCTTTGCGGTTGTCGTTGCTTTGGCGTTGGTGTCCGAAACGGTGCGCCATCAATTTATGGCGCTGCTTCATAACGGGATGCCGTCCGCGTTTCTGCCGCCCGCTTCGTTCGAATGGCTTGTCTGCGCTCTGTTTGTTGCCGCGGCGCTGGTTGCTGTATGGATCGCGAACCGGCGCAGCTCCATACTTGCCATTCGCCTGTACATGTGGTTTGTTCATCTTGGTGAACCCCGTCCGGCGGCGACCGAAGCACACCCGCGTTATTTGGCATCCTATCTAAAGGAGGGGATGGCTCATGAGTAGAACCGTTGTATCAATCGAACGGTCGTCGGCAACAAAAAAAGGAGGCGCCCGCCCGCTCGCCGTCATGGTCAGCGAAGCGGCGAAGGTAATCGCTCCGCTTTGGCCGATTTCGGCGTTTATCGCCCGCCATCCGTGGATGGGGATGGAAGACAAGTCGTTTGTCGACGCGGCTGACCGGCTGCAAGAAGCTTACGGCATCGACTTGTATCCGCCAATGGCCGTTTTTCATGCGGCGCTATCCAAAGGGGAGATTGACGTTTCCTTCATCGAGCGGCGTCTGCAACGATGGTTGGATGACGAGCCGCTTCCTGCGCCGCGCCATGAAGCGGAACGGCTATGCCGCGCCCTCCTTTGGAACGATGCGGTGCCCGAAGAAGCGCTTCAGATGCCGAAACTGATCGAGTTGGCCGCCGCTATGCCGCTGCGCTCTGTTTCCATCCGCACGCGGTCTGTGCGCCTTGGTTTGGAAAAGCGGTTGAATCAACAAATGATCAAATGGTGCAAGCTGTTTTACGATCGGGGAGAGGCGGCGTGGGCGCTGCCGCACCGTGAACACGGCTTTTACGGGTCTTGGCGTCGCTTGGCGCCTCTTGATCCGTCCTTGTCCAAGGAGGAGCGGAAACGGCTTTTCGATTGGCCTCACCATCCAGAGGAGGCGCTGCAACGGGCGCTTGAGCAGCTCGGGGTGCAGGATGAGGAAGCAGTGGCCTATTTAGAAGCGCATTTATTAGCTCTGCCCGGCTGGGCGGGGATGATGGTCTGGCAATCGCGCCGTGCAGGTGACGAAATCGGCGGGCTGATCAACTACTTGGCCGTTCGTTTGTCGCTGGAGTGGGTGTTCACAGCGCCCCATCTGCCGCTGAAGGAGGAAGAAAACGAAGACGATCGTGCGGTTGGGCCGCTGTTGGCCGCCTGGATCCACTGGGGCGGCATGACGCTGGACGACTGGCGGCGCCTGTCGCTCGAAGACCGCCAAGCTCGTCTGGTGTTCGCCGATCGGTTCTGGCGGATTGGCCGCCGCCATCTTTGGCTTGAGGCGTGGGAAGATACGTATGAAGCGAAGTTGAAAGAAGCGGTTCTCACCCGTCAACCTGAGGAGCCAAAAGAGCAGGCGGCAGCGCAGCTATTGTTTTGCATTGATGTGCGCTCCGAGCCGTTCCGCCGTCATGTAGAGGCGGTCGGCCCGTTTGAAACGTACGGCTGCGCTGGCTTTTTCGGCTTGCCGATCCAAACGCGCGTGCTTGACGGAGATGACGCCCATCCATCTTGCCCGGCGATTGTGGCGCCGCGGCATGAAATCAACGAAACCGCTTCTCCCGAAACGGCGGCGCCGTACCGCCGGCGGCGCGATCTGTTCCGCTTTGTCGGCCGGACGTTTAAAAAAATCAAGCAGCATCTGCTGGCTGGTTTGCTGCTTCCGGAAATGAGCGGCCCGTGGCTTGGTTTGCATACGATCGCCCGCAGCGCAGCGCCGGCTTGGGCTGGGCAAGTCATTCATCAGGCGGAAATGTCGGCGCAACAAAAACCGAAGACGACGCTGTCGCTTGATTGCCAAGGGCATGACGAAACGACTGGGCTGCCGATCGGGTTGACAAAAGAAGAGCAAGTGCAATACGTAAAACAACTCCTCGTCAACATTGGCTTGACGTCCTCATTTGCCCCGCTTGTCGTCGTCTGCGGCCATGAGAGCGAGACGACAAATAACCCGTATGCGTCCGCGCTCGATTGCGGGGCGTGCGGCGGCGCGGCTGGGGCGTTCAACGCCCGCGTATTCGCCGTGTTGGCCAACTTGCCGCACGTGCGGGATGGATTGGCGAAAGAGGGAATCATCATCCCGGATGAAACCGTGTTCGTCGCCGCTGAACATATCACGACCGTTGACGAGTTGCGTTGGGTGGAAGTGCCGCCGTTATCCGAAGCGGCTGAGGCGGCGTTTCGACAGCTGAAACAAGCGCTTGCCGGCGTCAGCCGCCAAGCCAATGCTGAGCGGATGGCGAAGCTGCCGCATGTCGGCGCCATGCCGCGCGATCCGGTTGCCGAAGCCCGACGCCGCGCCGTCGACTGGAGTGAAATTCGTCCGGAGTGGGGATTGGCGGGGAACGCCGCTTTCCTGATTGGGCGGCGGGCGTTGACAAAGGGCGTTCATTTAGACGGCCGGGTGTTTTTGCACAGCTACGATTGGCGCGAAGATCCGACCGGTGAGGCGCTGGCCGGCATCATCGCTGGGCCGGCTACGGTTGGGCAGTGGATCAACTTGCAATATTATGCTTCGACAGTGGCACCGCATCATTACGGAAGCGGCGACAAAACGACCCAGACGGTGACCGGCGGCATCGGCGTCATGCAAGGGAACGGAAGCGACTTGCTAGCCGGCTTGCCGTGGCAGTCCGTCGCCGCATCTGACCGTGAGTGGTTCCACTCTCCGCTTCGGTTGCTCGTCATCATTGAAGCGCCGTTTTCCTATATCGAGCGGTTGCTCGATGAAAACAGCGAATTTCGGCGCAAAGTCCAAAACGGCTGGCTCCGTCTCGCCTCGATTGACCCAGACAGCGGGGCGTGGGTGAACTGGGAGGCAGGCCGTCTTGCGTCGGTACAGCAGCGCTAAAAAGCAACGATATGCCGCTTGCCGGGTTTGTCTGGCCGGCGGCTTTTTTTCGTTGACTGCCAAACGAGGCAGGGAAAATGGATGCACGCCGCGAAATAAGATAGCAGCTGGTATAACAGCAACAGGAAAGTCGAGGAAAGAGGGAAAGCGGATGAAAACGCAGTTTATCGCCGGTCATGCGCGGCTGCCGGCCGGAATGGCGGCGAAAAGCCTTTACGATACGCTGACGATCACAGCGGAAATTGATAAAAAATACGGGGTGATCGTGGAGGCATCATGCACATTGGCTACTGAACATGGGCGCGATTACGTGGCCCGCCTGCTTCGCGGCCATTCGCTGCGCGATGGCATCGACGGTCTGCTCGCCGAGCTTGACGAAGGGTATTTAGGGAAAGCCCATTCTGCTCTGTGCGCGGCGCTAAAAGATTTGTACAAACAATATTGCAAAATGGAGGAGAAAGAGCCATAAGCCGCTGCCCCTCATCGGTTGATGGGGGGCAGCGGCGTTTTGGTGCGGGTCAGCGGTTTGGCCGCCCATGATTTCGTTGGTGATTCAGTTTTCAGCCGGCCGCCATGCCGGCAGCGTTTTGCGCAACGGTTTGTCTTGGCGGTAACCGAGCACATATTCGGCCTGCATGATCGTATGAATTTCCCGTGTTCCTTCGTAAATGACCGGCGCTTTCGAGTTGCGCAAGTAGCGCTCGACCGGGTATTCGTTCGAATAGCCGTAGGCGCCATGGATTTGCACGGCATCGTCGGCCGCCTGGTTCGCGTAGTCGCAGGCGATCCATTTGGCGAGCGATGTTTCTCTCGTGCAACGCCGGCCTTCGTTTTTGAGAAAGCCGACTTTGTAAACGAGCAGGCGGCTGATTTGCAAACCAGCTTCCATGCGGGCGATCATTTGCTGGACGAGCTGATGGCGGCCGATTTCTTTGCCGAATGTTTTTCGTTCGTGGCAGTATTTAACGCTCGCCTCAAGACATGCCATAATGAGGCCGACCGCGCCGGCGGCGACGGTGAAGCGGCCGTTGTCAAGCGCTGACATGGCGATTTTGAATCCTTCGCCTTCTTCCCCGAGCAAGTTTTCTTTCGGGACGCGGACGTTGTCAAAAAACAGCTCGCCCGTATTGCCAGAGCGGATGCCAAGTTTCCCTTTAATCGGGCGCGACGAAAAGCCGGGCATCGTCCGTTCGACGATAAAGGCGGAAATGCCGCGGTGCTTTTTCGATTTGTCCGTATAAGCGAATACGAGAAAATGGTCGGCGATGTCAGCGAGGGAAATCCATGTTTTTTGTCCGTTTAAAATGTAGTCATCTCCGTCGCGGACGGCTGTCGTCTGGATGGAAGCGACGTCTGAGCCGGCATTCGGTTCGGTCAGGCCGAATGCGCCGATTTTTTCCCCGCGCGCTTGTGGGACGAGATATTTTTGCTTTTGTTCTTCAGTTCCCCACTGAAGGAGCGTCAAACTGTTCAGCCCGGTGTGAACCGATACGGCGGTGCGAAACGCCGTATCGCCGCGTTCGAGCTCTTCGCAGACGATGGCAAGCGAGTTGTAATCCATGCCCATGCCGCCATATGTTTCGGGAATGCAGACGCCCATTAAATTGAGCTCAGCGAGCCGCTTGAAAATGTTGCGGTCAAATTCGCCACGCTCATCCCATTCTTTGATATAAGGCATAATTTCTTTATCGACGAATTTGCGCACCGTTTGCCGCAGCATTTCTTGTTCGGGTGTAAAGTCGAAGTTCATCATCGTTTCCATCCCCCTATGCAACTGTTTGTTTTTCATGGTTTTCGTGTCAACGTTCGTTTCCCTTGTTTCAGCGGGCGCTGAAGCGGTTGAGGAGAACAACGGTTTATTCATTGGTTTTTGTCGTGCGGACCGTTTTCAGCGGCCGGTTTGCCTTGCCATCCAGCTTCGACCTCGCCGTTATGCTCGCCGGCCAGCGGGGGCGGCAGCCGATAAGACACCGCCGTGTCAGACAGTTTCAGTGGGCTGGCGACAAGCGTTAACGGACCGACGATTGGATGGTGCACCGTGACTGTCATCTCGCGCGCCGCCGTTTGCGGATGGCGGAACAGTTCATCGAGCGTCTGCACCGGTCCGCATGGAATGCCTTTCTCGGCGAGAAGGCGCTGCCACTCGGCCCGCGTCCGCCGCTTGATTTCCTCGTTCAGCCGCCGGTTCAGCTCTTCGCGATGGGCGACTCGGCCGGGATTGGTTTGAAAGCGCGGATCGGTTCCAAGCGAGTGATCGGACAACAACGAGCAAAGCGCTTGAAATTGTCGGTCATTGCCGACGGCGATGACGATCGGACCGTCGCTTGCCATGTACGTTGAGTATGGCACGATGTTCGGGTGTTCATTGCCGAGCGGCTTCGGGACGTCGCCGGATAACAAATAATTGGCGGCGACATTGACAAGCGCACTCACGGCGCAGTCAAACAGTGCGAGATCAATTTTTTGCCCGCGCCCCGTTTTCTCGCGGGCCAAAAGCGCCGCTTCGATCGCGATGGCGGCATACAGGCCGGTGAACACATCCGTGACGGCGACGCCGACTTTGAGCGGGCCGGTGTCCGCAGTGCCGTTAATGCTCATCCAGCCGCTCATTGCCTGAATGATATAGTCGTAGCCGGCTAATGGAGCGAGCGGTCCTGTCTCGCCAAACCCGGTGATGGAGCAGTAGATGAGACGTGGGTTGAGGCGCGACAACGATTCATAGCCAAGTTCCCACTGTTCCATCGTTCCGGTCTTAAAATTGTGAATGAGGACATCAGCTGTTTCGGCGAGGCGGCGAATCGTCTCTTGTCCTTCTGCCGATTTTAAATTGACGGTGATGCTTCGTTTGTTTCGATTGACGGCGGTATAGTAAGCGCTCATGCCGTTTTGGAACGGCGGCCCCCAAAACCGGGTGTCATCCGACCCCCCGGGCGCTTCGACTTTGATGACATCAGCGCCTAAATCGCCTAAAATCATCGTCGCATACGGACCAGCCAACACGCGCGACAAGTCGAGCACGCGCACGCCATCGAGCGCTCCTGGCATCGATTTCCCTCCTTTCTGTTTACATGCAAAAAGCCGGTTCCTATACAGCGTGCAAGATAGGAACCGGCTTGAACGGACTGAGAAGGCATTCCGGCGCGGAGATGCCGTCAGGCCGTACAGTTCTTTTTGTGGTCGATGCATAAAAGCTGCCAACGCTGCCTGTCAGGCAACGGGGCTATCGGACAGATGGCAGGGGCCGTCCGGTCTGCACAAGCGGCCAAGCTGGCAGGAGACGGCTTATACGTTTATTATAGTGATTTGTTTGATAATTGTAAATAGTCGAACAAGAAATTCGCCAGCGAAAGCCGGCTGGCGAGGGGAGTAAGGCACATTGCCGCGTTGCTGGCATAGGCCCTTTTCAATGTAAAGGAATGACAAGAAATCGTCGCCCGGTCGGACAATTTGGCATGAAAAGGGCGCAACATTCACCTAAATTTCTATATAATTGTAGAGAAAGGGGAATCGATGATGCAAAAAAGGAAGTGATGGTGCATGTTTCAAGTGTTAGTCACGACAGACGCCAATTATCTTCCGCCGCTGAGAGTCTTGATGCATTCGCTGTTTTGCAACAACCGGCGCCCGTTTACGTTTTACTTGCTTTACTCGCGCATTGCCGAGGAAGAGATTCAGGCGCTTGGCGAGTTTGTTCGCCGGCAGGGGCATGAGCTGGTGCCGATTTACGTTGATCCGCAACTGTTTCATGATGCGCCTGTTTTCCGCCACTATACGGTGGAGATGTATTACCGTCTGGCGGCGCATTTGTTTTTGCCGCCAGACGTCGACCGTGTCTTGTACCTTGATCCGGATATTGTGGCGATCAACCCGATGGATGAGCTGTATGACATGGATTTTGAAGGGAACTTGTTCATTGCGGCTGAGCATACCCATTCGACGAAGGTGGCAAACTTGTTCAACAAGTTGCGGTTAAAAACGCCGAACGCGAAAGGGTATTTCAACACGGGTGTGATGATGATGAACATTGCGATGATGCGCGAACACGTTCGGCTTGCGGACATTTACCAGTTCATTCGCGACAACCGGTTCAAGCTTGTTCTTCCTGACCAAGACGTCTTAAACGGGTTGTACTGGGACAAAATTAAACCGGTCGACTGCTACCGCTACAACTACGACGCGCGCTATTATGACTTTTTGCAGCTTTTGCCCAACCCGAAACACGATTTAGCTTGGATTGAGGAAAACACCGTTTTTATCCATTATTGCGGCAAGGAAAAACCGTGGAAAGACAATTACAAAGGGGAGTTGGGGCGGTTTTACAAACGGTACAGCCAAGTGTTGGAGCTCGAGGGCGAGGCGACGGTGTAGCGCGGCTTGAGAGACGTGTTTAACAAAGAAAGTCTCTCACTCCAAGCAAAGCGAAGTGGAAGCGGTTCACAGGAAAAAGGCGCCCCATCAAAGCGGGCGCCATGTTCGGTTACTGTTTGCGCTCTTGCCGGCGGATGCCGGCTGCCGCAGCGCGTGCCTGTGCTTCAAGGTCTTCATGGTCGGCAAATTCTGCCGAGTATTCCACATCGATGCCGTCAGATTTCAGCTGTTTCGGCACTTGCGGCAAAGTCGCCTTGTTTTTGTCGCGCGTCCGTTGTCCGCGAGAACGGCCCATCATCCATGCCCCCTATCCAAAAGTGTGAATCGTACGATTCAATCATTAGGATGGCATGGACGGCGCCAGCGTATAAATAGCAATCGTTTCTAATGGCGCGCTTTTTTGGCCGTATAGCCGCCCGCTTGGTCCGCCATTTTAAAATCGCGGGCATAGCTTACTTCTTGGGCGCTTGTCAGCGTATGCTTCGCTTTTTCGCGTTTTCGTTTTTCCGCCATCGCTTGTTCCCTCGCTTTGCATCAATATTCCTTTAGTTCCATTTTGCGCAAAATCAGCCGTTTTTATGCGTAAAAAAGAGGATGTCCGTTTGGACAGCCTCTTTTTGCATCAGATGCGCTCTCCCGCGGCTTATGCCTCTTTGCGCTGTTCTTCATTGTGGGCAAAGGAAGGATGGCGCATTGTATAGAGCGTGTAGTTGTCTTTTGTAATTTCGTACAAATTGTATACATCCGCGCCGATTTGCTCGAGCAACGCCCGCCGCGTTTCATTGGCCGGCGTGACGTACGGCAGTTTTTCCGCCGCTTTGATCGAGCGGACGTTGACTTTGCGAATGCGCAAAAACACGGTTTCGATCGACAGCTCATAAAACAGCTCATGGAAAAACGCTTCTTTGGCGCGCCGATTGTAACCGAGCCCGTGATACGGCTTGCCGAGCCACGTGCCTAAAAAGCCGGCGCCATCTTGGATATCAAAGAGGCTGATTGTGCCGATCGGGTTTCCCCATTCGTCTAAAATCGTGCGCGAAATCAATTCGCCACGTTCTTCCGCCTCCATGAGCTGTTTTGTCATGAATAAAAACTCTTCGTACGAGCTGGCTTTTTGGCGCACGAAAGGGAAGACGTCCGGATGCACCATCAGCTCGTACAGCGCATGGCAGTCTTGCAGCTCGCGTTTTTTCAACATGGCCAATCCCTCCTTTGGATGCCGAGGGCAGCCTCCCAGCGGGAACCCACCCTCGAAATTTTTTTATTAAAACTTCATTAAAAAAATTTCGGGGTGGGAATCGAACCCACTAGGACCAGCGCGAGCGCTGGTGACGCACCATTTGCCTTCCCCTTGTTCCTGTCCGTATGCGATTATGACGACAACTAGCCTAAGGTCTCCTTTATCATACACGATCGGAGGCAAAAAGGGAATTGTTTTTTTGTTAATTTTTTTTGGATATTTTTTGTCGGTCATGGGGCAAAAGCAAATCGGTGAGACAGCCTTCCAACGTTGGAAACGAAAAGCGGAAGCCGGCTTGCAATAGCTTCTTTGGGATGACGCGTTGCCCTTCGGTGACAAGCATGCTCATTTCGCCAAGGAGAAGGCGAAGCGCCCAAGCGGGAATCGGAAGCCAATACGGGCGGTGAAGAAGTCGGGCGACGGTCAGTCCAAATTCTTCCATTTGTACTGGATGGGGCGCGGTGAAATTGATGGGGCCGGACAATTCCTCGTGTTCGATGATGTACGAGACCGCGCGCACGACGTCTTCAAGATGAATCCACGATAGCCATTGCCGTCCGCTGCCGATTGGGCCGCCGACAAACAGCCGGTACGGCTTGATCATCATCGGCAAGGCGCCGCCATGTCGGGCAAACACGACGCCAAAGCGAGCGTAGACGGTGCGGATGCCAAGCTGCTCAATCGGACGGGCCGATGCTTCCCATGCTTGGACGGTCTGGGCTAGAAAGTCGCCGCCGTAATCGGTCGTTTGCTCGGTAAATGTTGCGGAGTCCGAAGTGCCGTAAATGCCGATGGCGCTGGCGTTGATAAACAACGACGGGGGGCGGGACAGTGAATCGATGTAGCGGCCCATCGCTTCGGTGGATCGAAGGCGGCTGTCAAGGATGATCTCTTTTTGCTTCGCCGTCCAACGTTTTCGATTGAGCGGCTCCCCGGCTAAATTAATGGCGACATCGACAGCTTCAGGCTTTCGGTGGTTGTCGAAGGAAAGGTAATGAATGTTGCCTTCAGAAGGTTTGGGAGAGCGGGTGAAAATGTAGATCTCATGTCCTTGTTTGGAAAAATGGCGGGCGAGCGCCTGGCCGATCAGCCCAGTGCCGCCGTTGATGGCGATGCGCATCTTGATTCCCCTTCCATTGGTTTATTTTATGACTTCGCTTTTGGTGTCAGAAGTTCCTGCTTATGATACGATAAAAGATAAGGGGGACAAACAATGGGAACGATTGCCGACATTGTCGTAACCGAACAAAATGCTGAACGATTTTGGATTGTCGTGCACCGTGACGGCGCACCGTCGTTGAGATTGACAGTTGATCAAGATGTATTGCTTCAATTCCGCTTGAAAAAAGGGATGGAGATCAGCGACGACCTGCTTCAACATATTGTGTATGCCGATGAGGTGAAAAAGGCGTATCAACAGGCGCTTTACTTTTTGGCGCACCGAATGCGTTCGGAGCATGAGGTCGCCGCACACTTGCGAAAAAAAGGCGCTCCGGATTCGGTGATTGATGAAGTGCTCAAAAAACTTCGCGCCGAGCGGTATGTCGATGACGAGGCGTTTGCCGCCGCTTACGTACGCACGCAAAAAAAGACGGCGGCGAAAGGGCCGCTTCTCATCCGCGCTGAACTGGAACGGCTCGGTGTTTTGGGCTGCTTGATCGAGCAGAGTTTGGCGGAGTATACGTTGGATGAACAGATGGCCATCGCCCGCTCGCTTTACGAAAAAGCGAAAAAACAGCGCCGGGCTGAATCGGCTCGCGCGTTTTTGGAACGGGTGCGGCAGCAGCTGATGCGCAAAGGGTTTCCGCATGAGGTGATTGCCGCCGTTTTGGCGGATGGCGGCGCTCATACTGAACAAGAAGAACGGGAGGCGCTCAGTGTTCAGGCGGAGAAAGCGCACCGCCGTTATGCGCACCACCCGCGGCCGCTTTATGAGCAAAAGATGCGCCAAGCCCTGTACCGAAAAGGATTCGCACTTGACTTGATCAATGAATGGCTGCGCATGCACGGTAATGACGAGTGATCTCGAATGAAAGGATTTGAAAAAATTAGGGGATATTATCAGTTTTGTCGTTGAATGTTGATCACAAAATCGTTCCAGTTCCATAAATCTAGAGATGTTCTGAGCCTTTTGCCGAGTTCCATGTGGATGAAAACGATCCATCCGGAATGCTCAAAAAGGAGGCTTGCCTATGATCAAAGGAGAACAAAAACGGTACAGCGAAATGACGAAAGAAGAACTGCAACAAGAAATCGCCATGTTGACGGAAAAGGCACGCAAGGCGGAGCAGATGGGGATGGTGAACGAATACGCCGTCTACGAGCGGAAAATCGCCATGGCGAAGGCGTATATGCTTAATCCAGCTGATTTTCATCCTGGGGAGATTTATGAAATTGAAGGGGCGCCCGGAGAGTATTTTAAAGTGCGCTATTTAAAAGGAGTGTTTGCCTGGGGATGGCGGTTGAAAGGAAACGGAGAGGAGGAGGCGTTGCCGATTTCACTGCTTCGTAAACCGAATTTGCCTCAATCATGACGGGCGGGACAAGTTCACAGTCGGACGGAAAAAGAGCCTAAAAACCTAGGGAGGGTGTCTCCCTAGGTTGTTCCGCTACGACTGCTTGCGCGTCTGCCGCTCTAAAATGATGAGGTCAAGCGTTTGCTGCGTTTCGCCGTTCACTTGCGAGTGGGCGTGTTTTGGATTGGCCCACGGCTGCTGAAACGGGTTCGAATAAAAGTTGTCATAAAATTTTTTGTGCCGATGGTGACCCATGATTGTTCACCTCGCTGCGGAATGTGCCGGGGGAGTGCGGCGAACGATGCCGTGCTCCCCCTTCATGTTAAAAGAAATCGCTTCGTTCGCCGGAGGCGCGCATCCGTTCTTGCGGGTGGGTGTTGGTCGTGCCGTCGGCCCGCTTCGAGGCGTACTCGGCCTTGGCGCGCGGTTCGCCTTCGAGCTTGTTGTTGTTTTGGTTCGGGAAGTTGTGCGCTTTGTTCCGCACGGCACATTCCCTCCTTAACGGCGTGCTCGTGTTGGATGGCCAACACGTATTTTTATTATGGGACACCCTGTAGCGCTTATGTGTGGCAATGATTGGGGAGGAGCCCATCAGCCGTTTGGAGCAAGTTCGAGCTTTTTGCGCAGTTTGCCTTCGCTGAAAATCCAGCCGGTGTATGAGCTGACAATATTGAGATCGCGGTCGAGCTGGACGACAGCGACAAACGGGTAATACCCTTTGCTTCGATAGCGTAAATCAGTAAAGCGCACTTCATAGTAATCATCGTATTCGTTCATTTCCCAACGGTAAACCGGGGAAAAAGATAAGAAAGCGGCGATATTTTCGTCGCGTTTGGCGGCGTTCATCACCGGATGGTCGGGAAGCGCACGCTTTTGGAAGCGGTCAAGGATGATGAGCTCGCCGCGTTTGACGCGGGCGACGTAAAATTCGTCGCAGGTTGAAATGGCTAAATGCCATTCGCGCGGCCGCCATGTCGGTACGGTGATGATCTGGGTCACCCCGGCGACCGAGGCGTGCACGAGCCGTTTGATGTTGGTCTGCTGGCGGAAGCGAAGCCCATAATACGCAGCGATAAGCACGTAGACGACAAGAAACGTATAACCGGGATGGGCGCCGAGAAACAAGCCGCCGACGCCAACCAAATGAAGCCCAAAAATGACCGGATCAAACGTATGAATCACGCCAAGGGCGATCCATTTTTTTGTAAACGGGCGCAACGCCTGGGTTCCGTAAGAGTTAAAAATGTCAACAAATACGTGCAAGGCGACGGCAACAAACGTCCAAAGCCAAACGCGAAGCCAATCCGTTTTCGGATAGATGGCGGCCATCACGCTGACGATGAGCAGCGGCCAAAGAACGACGGCGGGAATCGAATGGGTGATGCCGCGATGGTTGCGAATATATTGGGCGTTGTTGCGCAATTTGAAAATCGTGTCGATATCCGGCGCTTGCGAGCCAGCGAGCGCGCCGATCAACACAGCGTGGGACAAGAGCGGATCGTGGGCGATCGCAGGGTCAAGTGAAGCAATACTGCCGAGCGCCACCCCCATCAAAACATGTGTGCCTGTATCCAACGTGAAGGCGCCTCCTTCTTGCAGCATCGTTGCATGTTCGGATGGAAACTGTCTGTTGTCTCTCGGCCGGAGCACATCTTTCTTTTTCATGCAACTATTAGTATGCCCCACCTTGTGTTCAGCCAATAACCGTTTGAGGCATTGGCCGAAAGGAGGCGAGAGACAAACAAGGTTATGGCTAGTGTATCATAGGGCGACAATCGTTGGCGAGAGGCGGAACGACCAATTTCACAAAGATTCAAAAAAGGAAACGATTGATAGACAGTGGAGTGAGAAAAAGAAACAGGAAGCAAGCCGTTCGTCAGACGAAAAGGGAAGCGCTTCAACCAAAAACGAAAAGCGCCCCGCATGAGGCGGGACGTTTTGTTGATCATCTCGAACCGAGAAGCTCCCCACTTCAACGTCTATATAGGTGTAAGTGGGGAGCATTCCATGCTGATGGAAGATCGGTTCACCATCCGTTCTTTTGGCGGCTCATTGGTCAACTGTCCTTTTCTCTGCCAGCCGATCGATTAGCCGTCATTTCTGAACCGTTGGCCGATCGCTTTGAGAGCGGACAGGAAAAAGCGGATCGCGCGGTTGATGTCCGGGTCATTGAGCGCTTTAAGCAAATCAAACAACCCGATTTTTTTTGTTTCGGCGGAGTTTTGTTCGTACGCCTCCAGCGCGCCGGCGGCGATGTGCTCAAGCAGTTTCGCCGTTTTCTCCGGATCAAGTGAAGCAGCAAGGCCAGCTATGGCGAACGCATGGTTGATCATCGTTGTCACCGGTTTTTGGTTGAGCTGGCCGACGACGATTTTCGCCACGTCTTCCCGCGCTTTTAACAAGGCGTTGGCCGCTTCGAGCAGGCCGCTTTCATGGAGCTGCTCGATGAACTCCAAGAGCTCGCGGACCGCCTCTTCACTGTCGCCGACAGCGGCTTTTAGCTTGGCCAGCGCTTCAGTTCGTTTTTCTTCCTCCGTCATTTGGCGCTTTTGAATGGTGGTAATCGGCTTAGCCACCGATCGTCACCCCCTTGTTTTCCTCGGTGAGCGGCACGTAGTCGCTTCGCCGCCACTTCCGCTCCACCTCGACGCCGTTTTGCGGATGCCGCTTTTTAAAGCGCGGATTTGTGCGCGGCAGCGGCGTCTTGCCGGACCGTTCAATGACTTCCATGCGCACGCGGGCTTGTTTGTAAGCCGGCGTGTTCGTGCGATGGTCGGTTTGCGGGCCGGTCAGCATGTTAATGGCGCTCTCATTGGCTGTGGAGTGCATCGGCAAGAACAGTTCGTTGCCTCTGACTCGATCGGTGACGAGCACGCGCACTTTGACGCGGCCGTACGGCGAGATGAGCCGAACGAGCGCCCCATCTTCAATGCCGCGTTCTTTGGCGAGTTCAGGGGATACTTCGACAAACACTTCTGGGAATTTATGCTCGATGCCTTTGGATTTGTACGTCAAGTTTCCTTCATGGAAATGTTCGAGCAATCGGCCGTTGTTCACAAGCAAATCGTACTCTTCCGGATATTGCACCGGTTCGACCCAATCGGCTAACGCAAAGCGGGCTTTGCCGTCCGGGAAGTTGAACCGCTCTTTGTACAACAGCGGCGTATCAGCGCCGTCGTGGCTGCCCCAGCAAAGGCTGTTCCAGCCCTCGAGCCGGTCGTAATGCGCTTGTGAGTACAGTGGAGCGAGGCTGGCGATTTCATCCATGATTTCTTTCGGACCGGCGTAATTCCAATCGGCGCCAAGCCGCTTCGCGATTTCTTGAATGATCCACCAGTCTGGCTTGGAGTCGCCAAGAGGCTCCAGCGCTTGGTAAAACCGTTGGATGCGGCGCTCGGTATTCGTGAAAGTTCCTTCCTTTTCCAAACTTGGCGCTGCTGGCAAGATGACATCAGCAAATTGCGCCGTTTTTGACAAGAAAATGTCTTGAACGACAACAAAGTCAAGCTTCGCCAACGTCTCTTGCACATGGTTGGCGTTGCAGTCGACAAGCGCCATATCTTCGCCGATGATATACATCGCTTTCAGCTCGCCGCGCTCGGCCGCTCCGAGCATTTGGATGTTGTCAAGGCCTGGTTTCGCATCGATGCGGACGCCGTACGCTTTTTCAAACTTCGCTCGCGCCTCATCATCGGTGACATGTTGGTAGCCAGGCAGCCAGGCAGGAAGCGAACCCATGTCGCAGGCGCCTTGGACGTTGTTATGGCCGCGCAATGGGAACGCGCCCGCCCCCGGACGACCGTAGTTGCCGGTTGCCAAAAGCAAGTTGGAAATCGCCGCCGATGTATCGCTGCCGCCCGTGTTTTGCGTGACCCCCATGCCCCAGAGGACGCACGTGCCGTCTGCTTCGCGGATCATCTCGGCGATGCGGATGAGGTCGGCTTTGGCGACGCCGGTGACTTGTTCGGCATAATCAAGTGTATATTTTTCCAGCAATTGTTTAAACTCTTCAAAGAAATGGACGCGCTCGCGAATGAACGCCTCATCGTGCCAGCCTTGGTCGATGATGTATTTTGTCACGGCCATCAGCCATACTTGGTCGGTGCCTTGTTTCGGGCGGATGAACAGGTCAGCCCGCTCGGCCATTTCATTTCGGCGCAAGTCCGCAACAATGAGTTTTTGGCCAAACAGTTTATGCGCCCGTTTGACGCGGGTGGCGATGACCGGATGCCCTTCCGCTGGGTTGGCGCCGATGATGATGACAAGGCCGGCTGAAGCGATGTCATGAATCGTGCCGGAATCGCCGCCCATGCCGACCGTGCGGAACAGGCCGTCCGTCGCCGGCGACTGGCAGTAGCGCGAACAGTTGTCGACGTTGTTCGTTTCAAATACTTGCCGTGCGAGCTTTTGCATTAAATAGTTTTCTTCGTTGGAAATTTTTGACGATGAAATAAAACCGATGGCGTTGCCGCCGTATTGCCGCTTGATCGCTCCGAGCTTTTCCGCGACCAAGTCGAGTGCTTCGCCCCATGTCGACTCGATGAATACGTCGCCTTTGCGAATGAGCGGTTTCGTTAGGCGCTCTTCGCTGTTGACGAAATCCCAGCCGAATTTTCCTTTGACGCATGTGGAAATGGCGTTGACCGGCGCTTCGGATACCGGCTGGACTTTTAAAATTTTCCGCCCTTTCGTCCACACTTCAAACGAACAGCCGACGCCGCAGAACGTGCAAACCGTTTTCGTCTTTTTGATCCGTTGTTCGCGCATGGCTGCCTCGATTTCAGAAATGGCGAAAATGCTCGTATAGTTTGGCTCGACTTCCTTGACAAAATCGATCATCGGGTTGAGGACGTCTTTGTCCAAGCCGGTGAGAAAGCCCGCTTCGCCAAGCATCGATTTTTCCATTAACGCGTTGCACGGACAGACGGTGACGCAATGCCCGCAGCTGACGCACGACGATTCGTTGATCGGCACCCCACCGTCCCAAACGACGCGCGGCCGTTCCGCTTCCCAATCGATCGAAAGCGTTTCGTTCACTTGCAAGTTTTGGCAGGCCTCGACGCATTGCCCGCAGGCGATGCATTGATTCGGGTCGTAGCGGTAGAACGGATGCGACATGTCCACCTCGGACGGGTCGACTTTCGGCCGGTACGGATATGTTTGATGTTCAATTTGCATCATTTCCGCCGTGTTGTGCAGCTTGCAGTTGCCGTTGTTGTTGTCGCACACCGTACAGTACAAGAGATGATTTTCCAACAGGCGGTCCATCGCTTCTTTTTGCGCTGCCTTTGCCCGCGGCGAGCCGAGTTCGACGACCATGCCGTCCTCAACCGGTGTCGCACAGGCACGAAGCAGCGTTCCATTGACTTCAGCGATGCACGTGTCGCATGTCTGAATGGCGCCAAGCTCCGGCGTATAACAAACTTGCGGATGCGGAAGACCGTGTTCATTGACGACTTCTAAAATGGTCATCCCTGGCTTGGCGTGGTAGGTACGCCCGTTGATGGTTACCGTCACCATTTGCGCTCCCATCATCGCTCCCCCTTTGTTAAAATAAAAAACTCCACCAGCGACGAGACGAATGCTTCATCGTGGGTGGAGTAGTTCTTTAGCATAACGATACTAAACAACCAATCCAAACTTTTTATATTTAGTAGAAAAATAACAAGGCCGCTTCTTGCCTTATTATTTTTCCACTATGTATACATTTGCTATAGTTTATTATAGTACGGCGAAAGGAAGAACACAACGGATGGGCCGGAAGTTTTTCTGCTGACCGCAAGGAGGAATGAGAATGTCCAAAAAAGAAGCTGCTTTCAACGATATTGTGCGCAAAGTGCGCAAACAGCTGTTTGGGAAAGGGCCGGAGCGGATCAAAACGTATTTTGTTGACAATTTGGCGATCACCATTTTGCACGGCAATTTGACGCCGACGGAAAAATTTATCGCCCGCACGCCGGAAGGGCGGGACATGGTGCATGCAGCGAGAACGAAAATGATCCAAGATGTGTACGCCCAGCATGTGCCGGACGGCATGGAAGAGCTTGTCGGTTCGAAGCTTCTTTATTTGTTCAGTGATATTAAAGTGGAAGAGGATATGGCTGTTTCCGTTTTTGTATTTGAAAAACCGATTGAATTGTGACGATTTTGTGAACAGAAACAATTGTTTTTCGTTACTGTTCGTGGTATGCTTATGAATAGTTAGCACGATGAAAATAGTAGAAGCCTTGCCGGCTAAACGGTTTTGCCGCTTGGCAGGCAGGTTTCGGAAACGGATGTGCGTTGGTTTCGCTGCAGAAGTGCTGGGCGCAAACTACCGCCGCTTTTCGCTGACAGGGGCGAGTTTGTCCTCTTGTCCGGAAGGCGGCGGTTTTATTTTGCATGGAAAGGGGGAATGGCAAGGTGAGCGGGTTTGCGGCGAAACGGCGACCGATTGCGAAATACCGGAACGGGCGCTTTGTTGAGGAAGAGGACGAGATCGCGCTCGAGTTTCCGTTGACCATAACGGTCAATGGCGAGGAGTTTGCGACGATCGTTTGCACGCCGGCGCATCTAGATGAATTGGTAATCGGATTTTTGGCCTCGGAAGGAGTCATTCGGACGTACAGCGACATCAAAGGAATGAGCATTGATGGGGAGCGGGGCTTTGCTTATGTTGAGCTCGCCGCGGGCGGACTGCCGGCCAAACAGTTTTATGCCAAGCGGTTCATCGGCTCGTGTTGCGGAAAAAGTCGGCAGTTTTATTTTTACAATGATGTGAAGACGGCGAAAACGATCGTCGGCGGCATCGCCGTGAAGGCGGATGACTGCATTCGCCTCATGAAAGCGCTGCACGAGCAGTCGACGGACTTTGCGGCAACCGGCGGTCTTCACAACGCCGCGCTCGCCACACCGGACGGGATCGTCGCCATCCGCTCTGACATTGGGCGTCACAACGCGCTTGATAAGCTGTATGGCTATTGCCTGCGTCATCAAGTTGCGGTGAAAGACAAGCTCATTGTATTCAGCGGCCGCGTTTCGTCGGAAGTGCTGTTAAAGGCGGCGAAAATGGGAGTGAGCGTCCTGCTCTCAAAATCGGCCCCGACGACGCTAGCCTTAGATTTGGCGGATGAACTCGGCATAACCGTCGTTGGCTTTTTGCGCGGACAGGTGTTTAACGTGTATACGCATGAGAGTCGGATCATAATCGGGTAAAAGGGGAGGAGAAGCTGTGAAAAACCGTTGGCTCATTGCGTTATCGGCCGTTGGCATTCATATTTCGATTGGGTCTGTTTATGCGTGGAGCAATTTTACCAATCCATTAAAACAATTGTTTGGATGGTCCGATCAGGAAGTAGCGCTCACGTTCAGCATTGCGATCTTGTTTTTAGGATTGTCGGCTGCGTTCCTTGGCCATTTTGTGGAAAAGCACGGACCGCGGAAATCCGGGCTATTGGCCGCCATCTTCTTTGGCCTCGGGGTGACGGGGTCCGGTTTGGCCGTGGCGCTTGGTTCGAAATACTTGCTGTATTTGTTTTACGGGGTGTTGGGAGGAATTGGGCTCGGCGTCGGGTATATTGCGCCAGTGTCAACGCTTGTCAAATGGTTTCCAGACCGGCGCGGGTTGGCTACAGGGCTGGCGATTATGGGGTTTGGGTTTGCCGCAGCGATCGCGAGTCCGGTGATGAACAGTTTGATTGCCTCCGTCGGCGTCCAAAATACGTTTTTCATTTTAGGGATTACGTATTTTGTTATTATGACGTTATCTTCTCTTTATTTAGAAAAACCGCCGGAAGGATGGTTGCCGGAAGGATTTCAGGAAAAAGTGAAGGCCGGAAAAGCCAAACCTTCGCTTGATTTGGCGCAATTGACGGCCAATGAGGCGGTCAAAACAAGACGGTTTTGGTATTTATGGTTCATGTTGTTTATTAACGTGACGTGCGGCATTGCCGTTTTAGCGGTGGCCAAACCGTTGGCGGTGGAAAGCATCGGCATCAGCCAAACGGCCGCGGCGGCATTAGTTGGCGCCATTGGGGTGTTTAACGGGTTAGGGCGCATCGGTTGGGCATCGGCTTCTGATTATATTGGGCGGCCGAATACGTATACGACGTTTTTCGTTTTGCAAATCGTGATTTTCTTCCTGTTGCCGAACGTGTCCACCAAATGGCTGTTTGTTGTGATGCTGACGATTGTTTATACGTGCTACGGCGGCGGATTCGCCTGTATCCCGGCGTATATCGGCGATTTGTTCGGCACGAAGCAGCTTGGCGCCATCCATGGTTATATTTTGACCGCTTGGGCCGCGGCTGGTCTCGTCGGACCGATGTTTGCCGCGTATATTAAAGACACGACCGGTTCTTATGAAGGAAGTTTGGCCTTTTTTGGCGGATTGTTTGTCATCGCTTTCATCATCTCGTTGCTCGTGCGCATTGATATTCGCCGATTGCGTGCTCGACATGAATCGATCGCCTATGTTTCTGCGGCTAAGGAAAGTTGAGAACGATTTCCTTCCGTTTCCCCTCGGCGTGCGGCAAGCCACGCCGGGGGTTTTTTGATATAATAAGATGGATATGGATAATAGGCATCATGGGGGAAACTTTGAATGACAAGAGAAACAGAGCGATTTCCAGCGCGCAAGTTTCAGCGCGATTTGCTTGACTGGTTCGCCCGCGAGCGCCGCGACCTGCCGTGGCGGAAAGACCGCGACCCATATAAAGTATGGGTGTCGGAAGTGATGCTGCAGCAAACGCGCGTCGAGACGGTCATTCCGTATTTTGAACAGTTTATCGATCGGTTTCCGACGCTGGAGGCGCTTGCTGACGCTGATGAGGACGAGGTGCTGAAGGCGTGGGAAGGGCTCGGCTATTACTCGCGCGTGCGCAATTTGCACGCGGCGGTGAAAGAAGTGAAAACGCGCTATGGCGGCAAAGTGCCGGACGATCCAGATGAATTTTCTAGGCTGAAAGGAGTCGGACCGTATACGGTCGGGGCGGTGTTGAGCCTCGCTTATGGCGTCCCGGAGCCGGCTGTTGACGGCAACGTAATGCGTGTCTTGTCGCGTCTGTTTCTCGTGACAGACGATATTGCCAAACCGTCGACGAGAAAACGATTTGAACAAATCGTCCGCGAAATTATGGCGTACGAAAACCCGGGAGCGTTTAACGAGGCGCTGATTGAGCTTGGCGCTCTTGTTTGCACACCGCGCCGCCCGTCGTGCCTTCTTTGTCCGGTGCAAGCCTACTGCCAAGCGTTCGCCGAAGGGGTGGCGGAAGAGCTGCCGGTGAAAATGAAAAAAACAGCGGTCAAACAAGTGCCGCTCGCAGTAGCGGTGCTGGCCGATGATGAAGGCCGCGTTCTCATTCGCAAGCGCGACAGCACCGGTTTGCTTGCGAACTTATGGGAGTTCCCCAGCTGCGAAACGGACGGCGCAGATGGAAAAGAGAAGCTCGAGCAAATGGTTGGGGAGCAATACGGTTTGCAAGTGGAGCTTACAGAACCGATCGTTTCGTTTGAGCATGCGTTTTCCCATTTAGTCTGGCAGTTGACCGTGTTTCCCGGCCGTTTGGTTCATGGCGGACCGGTCGAGGAGCCTTACCGGCTTGCGCCGGAAGACGAGTTGAAGGCGTACGCCTTTCCGGTGTCCCATCAACGTGTTTGGCGCGAATATAAAGAATGGGCGGGCGGAGTACGCCGCCCCGATTAATCAGGCACCGGCATCGTGCCGTGTGTATACGTTGCTTCACGGCGCCCAAGGCCGCCGCGCGCTTCGATTTCCTCGATGATTTCGCGGTGAATCGTCTGCCCTTCGACGTTTAAATATGGAGCGATTTGTTGGAACGAATGATGAAAATAAGCGAGTTCGTCATCGGTCCATTCCGTTTTCGGAATCATCGACAGCTCAGTCATATCGCGGCCGACGTACATAGGCAGCCCCTCCCTCATCTATGGAATTCGGCTATATTATATGTATAAGGAGTGAAAAACATGAGCGGAAAAGTAGCAGTGGTCACCGGCAGCAGCCGCGGCATTGGCAAAGCGATCGCTTTGCGGCTGGCCAAGGAAGGATATGATATTGTCGTCAATTACGCCCGCAGCAAAACAGCCGCCGAAGAAACGGCGCGCGAAATTGAAGCGCTCGGGAGAAAAGCGCTCGTCGTCAAAGCGAACGTCGGCGACGTTGAGAAAATTCACGCCATGTTTGCCCAAATCGATGAGGTGTTCGGGCGGGTCGACGTGCTCGTGAACAACGCCGCATCCGGCGTCTTGCGCCCGGCGATGGAATTGGAAGAAACGCATTGGAACTGGACGATGAATATCAACAGCAAAGCGCTTTTGTTTTGCGCCCAGGAAGCGGCCAAAAGAATGGAGCGGGTCGGCGGCGGGAAAATTGTGAGCATCAGCTCGCTCGGGTCGATCCGCTATTTGGAAAACTATACGGCGGTCGGCGTCTCGAAGGCCGCGCTTGAAGCGCTGACCCGCTACTTGGCTGTCGAGCTGGCGCCGAAAAACATCGCCGTCAACGCCGTCTCCGGCGGGGCGGTCGATACAGATGCGCTGAAGCACTTCCCGAACCGTGAAGAGCTGCTCGCCGACGCGGCTGCGAACACGCCGGCTGGCCGCCCGGTCAAACCCGATGATATCGTCAACGCGGTTTTGTTTTTGCTCTCGGATGCAGCCGAGATGATTCGCGGGCAGACGATCATTGTCGATGGTGGAAGATCTTTACTTTTGTAACGTCAGCGGATAGAACGATCACCCCCGGGGCATAGTAAAGCACGTGGAGGTGAGAACAATGGCCAAACAACCGAACAAAACAGCAGCTGGCACAAACATTCAAGAAGTAAGACAACAAAATGCCCAATCGGCTCAAGCCGCTCAAGCTGGCCAATTTGCGACGGAATTTGCGGCTGAGACGAATGTGCAACACGTAAAACAACAAAATGCGCAAGCGGAAGCCCGCAAAGCGCAAAATGTCAATCAATAACCAACGATCATCCATGGCTGACGCCTGGCGGTTGTGACGACGGCGTATGTTGCTGCAAGAGCGCAGGCGATAGGCCGAAGATGGAAGGCAAAAGCAGGGGCGGCGCGCCTCTGCTTTTTTTGTCGACAAAAGCTGTCATCTCTTTACAAGATTAGTGAAAGGGATTTGTGGGTGCGGACGCGAAATGATGAAAGGAAATCACACGGCAAAGGGGAAGGGAGAACGGAATGGCGATGGAGCACGCATGGACGAATGTAGGCGACGAGGCGCTGTTTTTGCAACAGGAGATGGAGCGTTGCGAGGAGATCACCCGCCAGTTGGATGAACTTGAACGTGAAGCGCCGACCGCCGCCTTGCGCGAGGAAGTGCGGCAAATGAAACGGGAGGTGGAAGCCATCCGCCGCGCATTTTTAGGGCAGATGGCATCCGGTGTCTGACGGACAGGCTGCGTCCTTGAGCCAACGCGCCAGTTGCCTTTTCCTCAGTAAGGCGGCCTGCTTTTCTTTCCTTTTGCAAAAGGAACAGGGTATAATATAACGAAGAAGCTCCCATCGGAAAGTAGGGAAGAATGATGCCAGCTTACCCTCGGGAAGGGAAAATCATTCAAATCCATAGCTACAAACATAATGGGACGATTCACCGGATTTGGCAGGAAACGGTCGTATTAAAAGGGACGCCATCGTATGTGATCGGCGGCAATAACAAAACACTCGTCATGGAAGCGGACGGCCGGACGTGGGTGACGCGCGAACCGGCGATTTGTTTTTTTCATGCTAAGCATTGGTTTAACATTATCGCCATGATTCGTGAGGACGGGGTGTACTACTATTGCAATTTAAGCTCGCCGTTCGTTTGGGATGAAGAAGCGCTGAAGTACATCGATTATGATTTGGATATTAAAGTGTTTCCCGATATGACGTACATGCTGCTGGATGAAGATGAGTATGAGCGGCATCGCCGCGAAATGCACTATCCCGATGTGATCGACCGCATTTTAAAAAACAACGTTCAAAAACTGATCGGCTGGATTAAGGAGCGGAAAGGGCCGTTTGCGCCCGAGTTTATCGACAAATGGTACGGAGTGTTTCAGGCGTACCAAACGTAAATAGCGGCATGAAAAAAGCCTGTTCGGCATCGCTGGCAGGTTTTTTCTGCTTTTTTGTCGAAAGCGGCACGCATGAAGAGCTGATGGTGAGGCGGGGGATTGTCGGGAACACCCGCCCTACGGCAGGTTGTCAGTCAAGCCATCCTCGTGCGTCCCACGGTTGGGCTGCCTTGCTAACGCTTATGTTTAAAAGCAGGGGTCTCGA
The DNA here is from genome assembly GCF_000174795.2 of Geobacillus sp. Y412MC52. Classification (NCBI taxonomy): domain Bacteria; kingdom Bacillati; phylum Bacillota; class Bacilli; order Caryophanales; family Anoxybacillaceae; genus Geobacillus; species Geobacillus sp. Y412MC52. The sequence goes on from NC_014915.1 coordinate 510,955, forward strand.
TTAGAGATGAGAAATAGCGACATGAAAAATCCTGTTCGCAAGTCGGCAGTTTTTCTGCTTTTTCCCGCATGCATGAGGAATGGTGACGGTCAAGCAGGAGTGATCAGTTGATTTGGAGGAAAAAATGGAATGAGACGTTAGAAATTATGATAAAAAATCTCCATGCGCCATTTTTGCAATCTATCCGGCGTGAAAATGGTCGTTCAAGGTGCGTGCATCTTTACAACAAATAAGGTCAACGAGGGATTGTTTCATCCCCTCGTTATTTTATTACTTTTCCTTTTTCGATAATTTTAATTTTTTATAATATTATATTGTGTTAGAAAACAATACATGGCATAATTTTATTCAGAGCTCACATTTCGCACCCTAACAAGGTCAAAACAAAGGATTTTTTATTTAGTTTTTCAGAATAACTTTTTGACCAACACAACGAGCGATGGCAATCCTTTTTTTACCATCGCTAGTCGTTCTGTATCATGTTAGACGTAGATGCTCTCATCCATGCCCAATCCCTGCAGAATCCTTCGCTGATCCGGGTTGAGGGAGCGATCCAGTGCGCGTTGGATGCGCCCGTCTGGCAGCTCCAGCAGGATGACGTTCACATATTGAAACAGCTGAAAAATCACCTGTCCCGTTGGCCGGGTCAGCTTGCGGCCTCCCGCGCCCTTTAACGGGCGTTCTGGTGTGATGAACTGACGCACCCGGCGCTGAAAAACGCGGTAAATCGCCAAGGCCAAGAGAAATAGATAGCCCAATACGGCGACCCGTTCTGGTTTTTTGACATAAATCTCATCCGTGAAAAACGGATCTTTCAAAAACGCGAAGTTCATTTCCACCGAGATTTGCCCTTTATACAGCTTCAAGATCTCTTGGGCATCCATTTGTTGGCCCTTCCATTCCTTCGGAACGGTCGTGACGAGGACAAACCGGGACGCTTTCCGTCTTGCCTGTTCCCATGCCGGTTGGTCGAATTCGACGTTTAGGCGAAGGGTGTACAGCGTCTCCGTCTCGGGTTCCGCCCCTTTTTTCGGCCGTCCGCGCCGTTTTTTCGGACGCACGATCTCTTCGACCGCGGCCTCCACTCGATGAAACCGAGGGCGAAGGGACGCCTTGAGGGACGTCAAGGCTTGTTCGGCGTCTTCGCGGCAGGAGAAGGGGTGGCGCTCCCAACGGACTTGTTCCTCGCGAAGAAGCTCCGCTTCTTTGACCCGCTCTTTTTCGAGCGTTTTTCCTTTGCGCTGGTCGAGCGCGCTCGATTCGACGACGATCAGCCGAACCGGGTGGCCTTCATAGGTCGCGGCCGTTTCCCATACCCGGTACGTGGCGCCGTTTCTCTCCGCTAGGGTAAAGGGTTCGCTCCACGGGATGTGAGGCGAATCGGCCTCTGCGAGCGCCTGTTTCACGATTCGAAGCGACGAAGGGCCTCTGGTGATCAAAAAGGCACGGGCGGCTTTTGTCTGCGCCAAGGTGTCTTTCGTCATCGCGGCGGAATCGGCCACGTAAATCCATTCGTCGTCGATCTTGGCTTGTTTGAACTGTTCGTGGATCCGCGACAGCACCTCAGGATTCCACGCCTTATCCGATCGATTGCCGTCATGCACATCGCCGTAAAACGGGATGCCATCCTCGTTGCCGACCAGCCCGAAGCCGATTGGTTTTTGCCAACGGTGATGGCGGTTATAGCCATGTGTGATCTGCAAAGCCTCTAATGAGGCCGACTCATACGCTCCGTAAACCGTCTTGTCCGTCGTATCAGCGTGAAAGGCTCGGAGGGAAAGGCCTTCTTTGCGATAAATGTGAATCAAGCAAGTGCTGATGACCTTGTGAATATCGGCCTCATACAAGCGGTCGAGATGACGGGCCAAGGCATCGTCGTTCAACCAGGAAGGCTGGAGACCGGGACGGATGAGTTTCTCCAGATCGATCTCCTGAGCCCATCGTTCTAAGTGAACAAGGGCTTGCCGGCCGTCAAATAGATTATAAAGGATGGCCTGAACGGCATCGCTGACTCGCGTTTGGCATTGTGGATCGACGGGCACAAGATGGTCAATCAAGTGGGGGATGTCGAGTTTTTTGACTAGAACACTTATTATATTCAAATAACCATTACGATAGACCCCTTTGACTTTCACATTCATGAGAGAAAAACTCCTTTACGTTCCTTGTGTGTCAAGGATTCATTCGACATCGGAATGAAAAAATCCTCCCGATTTTCGTCGGGAGGGTGCGAAATGTGAGATGAGAGAAAAACTCCTTTACATTCCTTGTGTGTCAAGAATTCATTCGACATCGGAATGAAAAAATCCTCCCGATTTCCGTCGGGAGGGTGCGAAATGTGAGTGATAAACAAATGAAACACAAGGGGGAAACACGATGAGGAAGAAAACATGGTTTACGTGGCTTGCCATGATGCTGGCAGTCATGCTTGTTTTAGCTGGCTGCGGCAAGTCGAAGCAAACCGCAGGGGGTGGCAGTGACAAACCGTCGACCCAGGATACGCTGGTGTACGGGCGCGGCGGTGATTCGGTGTCGCTCGACCCGGCGACTGTGACGGATGGGGAGTCGCTGAAAGTAACGAAAAACATTTTTGATACGCTCCTTGATTACAATGACAACGATACGTCCGTCAAGCCGGCGTTGGCGACGGAATGGACGATTTCGAAGGATGGACTGACCTATACGTTTAAATTGCGCCAAGGTGTCAAGTTTCATGACGGGACAGAGTTTAACGCCGATGCAGTGGTCTTTAACTTCGAGCGTTGGGCGAACGGCAATGCCGACAAGTTTCCGTATTACGGATCGATGTTTGGCGGTTACAAGCAGGATGACAGCCATGTGATTAAAGAAGTAAAGGCGCTCGACAAGTACACGGTGCAATTTGTGCTGAAACGGCCGCAAGCTCCATTTTTGAAAAATCTCGCCATGACGCCGTTTGCCATCGCCAGCCCAGAAGCCGTGAAAAAATACGGCGACAAGTTTGGCGAACACCCAGTCGGGACCGGCCCGTTCGTCTTTAAAGAATGGAAGCGCAACGAACGGATCGTACTTGAAAAAAATAAAGACTATTGGGAAAAAGGCTATCCAAAGCTGAACCAGCTCATCTTCGTGTCCATTCCGGACAACTCGGCGCGTCTCAATGCGCTCTTAAAAGGCGAAATCGACATCATGGAAGACTTGAATCCGACGGACTTAAAACAAGTGGAGGGAAACAAAGAGTTTCAAATTTTCAAGCGCCCGTCGATGAACGTCGCCTATGTCGGACTGACGGCGACGAGAGGGCCGCTGAAAAACAAGTTGGTTCGCCAAGCGTTGAACTACGCGGTTGATAAGAAAGCGATCATCGATGCGTTTTACGCCGGCCAGGCGGAACCGGCGAAAAACCCGATGCCGCCCAGCATCCCGGGATACAACGATGCGATTCAAGACTATCCGTTTGATTTGAATAAAGCGAAAGAGCTGCTGGCGAAAGCGGGTTATCCGAATGGCTTTGAAATCGAACTGTGGGCGATGCCGGTGCCGCGTCCGTATATGCCGGACGGGCAAAAAATCGCTGAGGCCATTCAAGCGAATTTTGCCAAAATCGGCGTGAAAGCGAAAATCGTGACGTATGAATGGGCGACCTATTTAGACAAGCTCGCCAAAGGGGAAGCGGACGCCTTCCTGCTCGGCTGGACGGGCGACAACGGCGACGCGGATAACTTCTTGTATGCGCTCCTTGACAAAGACAGCATTGGCAGCAACAACTACACCTATTTCTCGAATGATGAGCTGCATAAAATTTTGGTCGAAGCGCAAACGGTGAGCGATGAAAACAAACGGAACGAGCTGTATAAAAAAGCGCAAGAGATCATTAAAGAAGAAGCGCCATGGATTCCGCTCGTCCATTCAACTCCGCTGTTGGCCGGCAAGGCGAATATCCAAGGCTTTAACCCGCACCCGACCGGTTCGGATAAGTTTACGAAAGTCGAGTTTAAATAATCGACTGAGAGAGGGGAAGGAGCGCATCTTCCCCTCTTTGTTTGCCGCATGTTAAGGGAGGGAGAGTCAGGTGCTGTCGTATGCTGTGAGAAGGGTGCTGATGGTGATCCCGGTGTTGTTTGGCATGTCGCTTGTCGTCTTTTTTATGATCCGAGCCATTCCAGGCAACCCGGCGCAAGTCATTTTAGGGCAAAAAGCGACGAAAGAGGCTGTAGCGGCTTTGACCCATAAGCTGGGGTTGGATGAGCCATGGTATGTGCAGTATGTCAAATACATCGGCGGCTTGCTGCACGGCGACTTAGGCGAGTCGATCCGCACCGGCGCCCCCATCGCCGAAGAAATTTGGCCGTATTTAGCGGCCACGATTGAACTGTCGCTGGCGGCGATGCTGATTGCGGTGATCATTGGCGTGAACGCCGGCATTATTAGCGCTTGGTTTCAAAATTCATGGTTTGATTATATTGCGATGGTGTTGGCATTGATTGGTGTTTCCATGCCGATCTTTTGGCTTGGCTTAATGGAGCAGTGGCTGTTTTCGATTGAACTTGATTGGCTGCCGACGTCCGGTCGCGAGGACGTACGCAACCCTGTTGAGCCGATCACTCATCTTTATCTGATCGATACCCTTCTGTCTGGGAACGCCGATCAGTTTTGGCAAGTGATGCAGCATCTTGTCTTGCCGAGCATGGCGCTGGCGACGATCCCAATGGCGATTATCGCCCGCATGACGCGTTCGAGCATGTTGGAAGTGATGAAATCGGACTACATTCGCACCGCTCGAGCGAAAGGGTTAAGCATGTTTTGGGTCGTGTACAAACATTCGTTGAAAAACGCCATTATTCCCGTGTTGACGGTCATTGGGCTGCAAACAGGGCTGCTGCTTGGCGGTGCGATTTTGACGGAAACCATTTTTAGTTGGCCCGGCATCGGACGCTATATTTATGATGCAATCGGGTATCGGGATTATCCGGTGATCCAATCGGGCATTTTGATCATTGCCACCATTTTTATTTTTATTAATTTGATCGTTGATTTACTTTATGCGATCATTGATCCGCGCATTAAGTACAATTAAGGGGGGAGGGCGCCTATGGCTGAACTAGCGCGCACGCCGGCAACACCGCCGGCGGCGATTAGGGAGACGGAATCGGTTTCTTTATGGAAAGAAGCATGGCGGCGGTTTCGAAAAAATAAAATCGCCTTGGTCGGCGCTGGGATCGTTTTGTTTTTTATCCTTGTCGCCATCTTGGCGCCGTGGCTGGCACCGTATGATTATAAAGACCAACAGTTGGCCGAGCGGTTGCAGCCGCCTTCTAGCGAGCATTGGTTCGGCACCGATGATTTCGGCCGCGACATTTTTTCCCGCGTGATATATGGAGCCCGCATTTCCCTGTGGGTCGGATTTTTTTCCGTGCTCGGCTCGGTCATGGTTGGTTCGCTGCTTGGCATTATCGCCGGCTACTATGGGCGCTGGATTGATGGGGTGATTTCGCGTTTGTTTGACATTATGCTGGCGTTTCCGAGCATTTTATTGGCGATCGGCATCGTCGCTGTGCTCGGGCCGTCTTTGCAAAACGCCCTCATCGCCATTGCGGTCATTAATGTACCGAACTTTGGGCGGCTCATCCGTTCTCGCGTGCTAAGCATTAAGCAAGAAGAATACATTATGGCAGCGAAAGCGATCGGCATGAGCGACTGGCGCATTTTACTCCATCATATTTTGCCCAACAGCCTCGCGCCGATTATCGTTCAAGGGACACTGGCGATCGCCACGGCCATTATCGAAGCGGCCGCACTTGGCTTTTTAGGCTTGGGGGCGCAGCCGCCCAATCCGGAGTGGGGGAAAATGCTATCGGACGCCAAAGATTTCTTGACTCAGGCGCCGTGGACGATGATTTTCCCTGGATTGGCGATCATGCTGACGGTGCTTGGCTTTAACTTAATGGGCGACGGGCTGCGCGATGCGCTTGACCCACGGATGAAAAATTGAAGCAGGCGGTCCGCTACGAGCGGCCGCCTGCTGACTTTTCCAGCTCTTTTTCCAGCGTGTCATCGTAATGGTAATGATGGTAACTGTCAATCAGTTTATCTAAATGTTCAAGGCGATCCCCATAATCCATGATCGCTCCGATTAAAGAAAACAACCGATAATCGCCCGGCGGCTGGCCGTCCGCATAAAAGGCGGAAGTGAGCTGCTCGCGCTGATGATGAATTTCCTCGGCCCGTCTGCTGTGAGGGAGCGGCTTTGCCTTATGGATAAATTTCAGCAACAGTTGCTCATGGTAGTCAAGCAAGCAGCCAAGGTGCAGGCAGACGGCTTGACGAAGCTCGGCGGGCAAGCGGCTGAACTCGTTTTCGAGCCGGTGCAGCCATTTTAAGACAGATAAAGCCCGATCGGCCGCTGCTATCATTTGCCGGTACAACACGAGTTTGCGAGATTTTTGGAAGCGTTGGCGTCGAAAATATGTGCGTTCTTCTTTGTACATAAAATATAGATGCTCGAGTTTGGTCATTTCTTCGTGTCGTGCTTCAATTTCTTCCTTCAAATGGTGATGGTCGGCTGCCTGCTGTTTATGCAGGCGGATCCATTTTAAAATGGCCTCTGTTTCTTCGCTGATTTTTTCATATACCTTTTTTTCGTATTTCGGCGGCAAGAAAATCAAGTTGACGACAAAGGCGGCGAAAATACCGAGCATCATCGTTAAAAAGCGAATGGCCGCAAATTCAATGAACTGGCGGTCTGTATATTCCATAATGGCAATGACTGTGACAAGCGCTACGGAAATCGTCGATGATTCAAGGCGCATTTTCAGGCAAAGGGCGATGACGATCATCAGCGTCAAACCGACGACCAACGGATCGCGCCCAAGAATGAAAACCGCCGCGATCGCGAACAAGGCGCCGATCACATTCGCTTGCACTTGCTCGATCAGCGATAAATAGGAGCGGTAAATGGTCGGCTGCATGGCGAACACAGCGGAAATGCCGGCGAATGACGGCGATGGAAACTGGAAGAGCGTTGCTAAGAACAAGGCGAGCGCCACTGCGATCCCCGTTTTGAAAATGCGGGCACCGAGTTTCATCTATGATCAAAACTCTCCTTTTTGTTTTGGTGAACCATTCAGTACTATACACAGTTTCATCCTATGTGCGCAAGGAAAAAATATAACGCCCCGCCGATGAAGGCGGGGCGTTGAGAAATTTCTGGTGTTCAAAGCTGCCGGAACGCCTTGCCGACCGCGTCGATCGTGTAGGCGATGTCGTCTTCCGTATGGGCGAGGGTGATAAACCATGCTTCGTATTTCGACGGCGCGAGATTGATCCCTTGTTTGAGCATGAGCTTGAAAAATTTCGCAAACAACTCGCCGTCGCTGCGCTGGGCTTGCTTGTAGTTTTCCACTTTTTCGTCAGTGAAGAAGACGGTGAGCGCGCCTTTTAAGCGGTTGACGGTCACCGGCAGGCCGCATTGGCGAGCATGGGCAAGGATGCCTTCTTCCAGCATTGCTCCCAATCGGTCGAGATGCTCATAGACGCCCTCTTGTTTCAACACTTCAAGGCAGGCGATGCCAGCGAGCATCGACGCCGGGTTGCCGGCCATCGTCCCGGCCTGGTACGCTGGTCCGAGCGGAGCGACTTGTTCCATAATGTCTTGGCGTCCACCGTACGCCCCGATCGGCAAGCCTCCGCCGATGATTTTCCCCATCGCCGTCAAGTCGGGCTCCACACCGAGCAAGTTTTGCGCTCCGCCGTACATAAAGCGGAAGGCGGTGATCACTTCGTCGTAAATGACGAGCGCCCCTTCCTTGTGGGCAATCTCATTGATCGCTTCTAAAAAGCCCGGTTTTGGCAGGACGATGCCGAAGTTGCCGACGATCGGCTCGACGAGGACCGCTGCGACTTGCTCGCCCCAAACGTTCATCGCTTCGCGGAACGATTCGACATCGTTGTATGGCACGGTAATGACTTCTTGGGCGATGCTCGGCGGCACGCCGGCTGAGTCCGGCGTCCCCAACGTCGATGGCCCCGAGCCGGCGGCGACGAGCACAAGGTCCGAATGGCCATGGTAGCAGCCTTCGAATTTGACGATTTTGCTTCGTCCGGTGTAGGCGCGGGCGACGCGGATCGTGGTCATCACCGCCTCTGTTCCCGAGTTGACAAACCGCACTTTCTCGAGCGACGGGATCGCCTCTTTTAACATTTTGGCAAACGTGATCTCATGCGGCGTTGGCGTGCCGTACAACACACCGGTCTCGGCGGCGCGGCGGATGGCTTCCGCGATGTGTGGATGGGCGTGCCCGGCGATGATCGGTCCGTAGGCGGCCAAGTAGTCGATGTACTTGTTTCCATCCACATCCCAAAAGTAGGCTCCTTGCGCCCGCTCCATCACGACTGGCGCACCGCCGCCGACCGCTTTGTATGAGCGGGACGGGCTGTTCACTCCACCAACAATGTGCTGGAGCGCTTCTTCATATAATTGTTCTGATTTGGTCCACTGCATTGTTTGATCCTCCTGTTTCCGCTGACTGCCTCTTTATATAGTAAACCGAGAAGACTCAAACTTCAATGCTATAGGTGTAAAGCGGGAGACGGATCGGTTTCTCCCATCATTGACGTGCCGATTCGAAAAAATCCGACAGGAAATCGTTTGTTTCCGTATGGGCGGAACTGACATCCAACTGTTGACGACGGTCGATCGGCGAGTGGGCATTGATTTAGGACAAAAGCATTTTGCTGTTCTTTCCAAATCGGCGGCGGCGCCTAACGCAATGGCGTCAACAGACTGGAAAACAAAAAAGATGAAAATGGCGGCGATTCATGTATAATGCAACATAGGGAGAAGGGCGCAAGCCGCCTTTTTCATTTGACGCCAAGGAGAGGTCAGGAGGAGAACGATGAACGCGATTGAAGTAGAACATTTGCGCAAAGAATTTAAAGTGCACAAAAGCCGCTCCGGCCTTGTCGGAGCGTTTCGCGATTTATGGACGCGCCGTTATACGCTCGTTCGAGCGGTTGATGACATTTCGTTTGCTGTTAAGCAAGGGGAAATCGTCGGCTATATCGGCGAAAACGGCGCCGGCAAATCCACGACGATCAAAATGTTGACCGGCATTTTAACGCCAACGTCTGGGCGCATTGTCGTCAACGGGATGAATCCCCATAAAGAGCGGGAAAAATTCGTGCGCACGATCGGCGTCGTGTTCGGCCAGCGTTCGCAATTATGGTGGGACATCGCTGTTCAAGAGTCGTTCCGGCTGTTGAAAAAAGTGTACTGCGTCTCGGACGAGCAATATCGCCGCCATATGGCCGAGGTGATTGACATGCTTGAGATCGGCCCGCTGCTTGATAAGCCGGTGCGCAAGCTGTCGCTTGGCCAGCGGATGCGCTGTGAGCTTGCCGCCGCGCTCATTCACAACCCGCCGCTATTGTTTTTGGATGAACCGACGATCGGCCTTGATGTGCTTGTCAAACTCAACATCCGCCAGTTTTTAAAGCAATTGAATGAACGGTATGGCACGACGATCCTGCTGACGACGCACGATATGTCAGACATTGAAGCGCTTTGCGAGCGGGTCATTATGCTCGATGAAGGGAAAATCATTTACGACGGGTCGCTTGAGCGCCTGAAAGAAAGATGGGGGCAAGGAAAACGGGTCGCCTTTACGTTCGCCGAAGCGGTGACGGCCGCTTTTTTGCAGCAGTTGACTGAAGGATTGGAGGTTGTTTGGAAAAAAGGTGAACAGCCAAACGTTTGGGTCTCGCACGTCCCATCAGGAGGCGTGCCGGAAGTTGTCAGTCGCGTCGCTGCCCGTTGTGCGTTAAACGACATCCATATTCACGAAGTGCCGACGGAGGAGATCATCCGCAATATTTATGAGGAAGGTGCGGTTCATGGGTAAGTATGTCGAAATGGTCCGCATCCGCTTTTTAATGATGCTCGCCTACCGGACAAACTATTACACTGGCATTTTGATTTACGCCATTAACATCGCAGCGTATTACTTCCTTTGGTCGGCTATTTATGGCGGTAAATCATCGATGCAAGGGATGTCGCTTGGGCAAATGACGACGTATGTCGCCATTTCCTGGCTGGCGCGGGCGTTTTATTTTAACAACCTTGACCGTGAAATCGCCATGGAAATCCGCGATGGAAAAGTAGCGATTGAACTGATCCGCCCGTACAGCTATTTAGGGATGAAAGCTGTGCAAGGGCTTGGCGAAGGGTTGTTTCGCCTTTTCTTTTTATCGCTGCCTGGGCTTTTTTTCGTATCGCTTTTTTTGCCGCTTCAGTTTCCAGGACACGCCAAAACGTGGCTCGCTTTTGGCTTGTCGCTTCTATTCAGCTTTATCATTTTTTCGGAGCTGAACTTGCTTGCGGGGGTTGTGACGTTTTTTACGTTCCGAAATGAAGGGTTGCTTAGGGCGAAACGGTTTATTATCGATCTATTTTCCGGTCTTATTTTGCCTTTGTCGTTTTACCCGGATTGGGCGCAGCAGCTCATGGCGTATATGCCATTTCAAGCCATTAGCTATATTCCAAGCATGATCATTACGGAAAGCTTCCGAGGCGCCGCTGTAAGCGATGGATTGTTCACGCAGGCGGCGTGGTGCGTGCTGTTATTGTTTCCGATCGCGCTGCTATGGCGGGTGGCGAAAAAGCGTCTCGTTGTGCAAGGGGGGTAGACATTGTTTTACGTATCTGTTTTTTTTCAATATATGGCCCAGTACATGAAGACAAAATTGCAATACCGCACTGATTTGCTCATTGAATGGTTGTCCGACTTAATGGCGCAGGCGGTGAACTTAGTGTTCTTGCTTGTCGTGTTCGGCCATACGACGCTGCTTCACGGCTGGTCGCGCGATGAGATTTTGTTTATTTACGGTTTTTTTCTTGTTCCGTATGCCGTATTTGGCGCCTTTTTTAACCTTTGGGATTTTAATGAACGATATATTGTGCAGGGGGAAATGGATCGCGTGTTGACACGCCCGCTAAACAGCCTGTTTCAAATTGTTTTGGAGCGGATGGAGCTCGAATCGTTGCTTGGCGCTGTGCCCGGGCTGATCATTATGCTGTATGCCGGCAGCCGCTTGTCTCTTTCATTTCATTGGTATGATGTCTTCGTGTTTATTTTGTTTGTCATTGGCGGTGCATTGATTTATGCCGGCATTTTCATTTCATTGGCGACGATCAGTTTTTTTGCCGACGCCCGCACATCCATCATGCCCATGATGTACAACATCAGCAGCTATGGCCGCTATCCGATCGATATTTATCATCGCGTCATCCGCTATATTTTAACGTGGGTGCTGCCGTTTGCCTTTGTCGGCGTTTATCCAGCTGCTTATTTTCTTGATAAAAAGGAATGGTACAGTTATGCCTTTTTCACCCCAGTGGTCGGCATGGTTTGCTTCACCGTTTCGGTCATGATTTGGAACGCCGGGGTGAGACGATATCGCGGGACGGGGAGCTAGGCGCCCCGCCCGTTTTTGTTCATTTGCCATCAAAATGACAAACAATGGTCAAGCAATCGACACAATCTTGTCTGTATCGTTAGCATGTTATGGCGTAAAATAAAATGTGAATATATTCACAAAAAGGAAGAAGAGGTGAATAGTGATGAAAAACGGGAGAGGAAATCGGGTAGCGGTCGTCGGCACCGGGTTTGTCGGCGCCAGTTATGCGTTTGCCTTAATGAATCAAGGGATTGCCGATGAGATCGTGCTCATCGATGCGAATGAAAACAAGGCTGAGGGCGATGCGATGGACTTAAACCATGGGAAAGTATTTGCGCCGAAGCCGGCTGACATTTGGCACGGCGATTACGATGATTGCCGCGATGCCGATTTGGTTGTCATTTGCGCCGGCGCCAACCAAAAACCGGGCGAGACGCGGCTTGATCTTGTGGACAAAAACATTGCCATTTTCCGCTCGATCGTTGAGTCGGTCATGGCATCCGGATTTCAAGGACTGTTTCTCGTCGCCACCAATCCGGTCGACATTTTAACGTACGCGACGTGGAAATTCAGCGGCCTGCCGCAAGAGCGAGTAATCGGATCGGGCACGATTTTGGACACGGCGCGGTTCCGCTTTTTGTTGGGCGACTATTTCGCCGTCGCCCCGACGAACGTGCACGCCTATATTATCGGCGAACATGGCGACACTGAACTCCCGGTCTGGAGCCAGGCTGATATCGGCGGCGTGTCGATCTGCAAGCTGGTCGAGTCCAAAGGGGAAGAAGCGCAAAAAGAGCTCGAGCGCATTTTTGTCAATGTGCGCGATGCCGCCTACCAAATTATTGAGAAAAAAGGAGCGACGTACTACGGGATTGCTATGGGGCTTGCCCGCGTGACGCGCGCCATTTTGCATCATGAAAATGCCATTTTGACCGTTTCCGCTTACTTGGACGGCCCATACGGCGAACGCGATGTCTACATCGGTGTGCCTGCTGTGATCAACCGAAATGGCATCCGCGAAGTGATTGAAATTGAACTTGACGAGGAGGAGAAAAAATGGTTCCACCGTAGTGCTGCGACGTTAAAAGGTGTATTGGCGCGCTATTTTGCTCAGTAAAGCGCAACGATTGGCTTCGTCTGACGGGACGCTGGCTTGTCAAATGGGTCGGGCGATCCGGTGGAATACAGGAGTGCTGCCGATTCAAGCAGGGTTCGGAGGGTCATGCGGTATAATCGCCCGGTTGTCCGCGTATATATGAACGACGGACAAAAATGGGGGGAACGTGATGGATTACGCCTTCCTTGGCATTGTTGCCGCCGTACTGCTCGGCAGCATCACCTCGCTTTGGACAGTGCGCGTGCAAGCGACGCATCGCATGTCACTCGATAGCTTATGGGTTCTCGTCCAATGGTATTTAACGATGTTGCTCGGTTTTGCCATGATTTATATGATTTTGCAAGTAAACGGCCATGCCGTGTTTACCCCATCCCCAAATAGCGCATCGAAAGATCGTTTGTCGCTGCTTGAAGACAGCTTGTATTTAAGCGGCATGACGCTTTTGTCGGTCGGATACGGTGATGTCACTCCGATCGGCGTCGGGCGGTGGATCGCCATTGCCGAAGCGCTGCTCGGCTACATTATGCCCGCTGTCATCGTGACGCGCACCGTGTTTGACTGGGATCATCGCTGATATGAGTTGCAATTTCCCTTCGTCTTCGCTACGCTAAAAGAAAATGAAGAAGACGGGGGGAACGACATGACGATTGCCATTGGCCAGCCAGCTCCAGATTTCACCTTGCCGGCAAGCAATGGGAAAATGGTTTCGCTGTCTGATTTTCGCGGCCGGTATGTGGTGCTTTACTTTTATCCAAAAGACATGACCCCGGGGTGCACAGCCGAAGCGTGCGACTTTCGCGATCGCCATGCGCAGTTCGCCAAGTTGAACGCCGTCATTTTAGGAGTGAGCACCGACCCGATGAAGCGGCATGAGGCGTTTATCGAAAAATATGAGTTGCCATTTTTGCTTCTTTCTGATGAGCGGCATGAAGTAGCCGAGCTGTATGGGGTATGGAAGAAAAAGAAAAATTTCGGCAAGGAATATATGGGCATTGATCGCTCGACATTCATTATCGCCCCCGACGGAACGTTGGTTCAAGAATGGCGCGGGGTGAAAGTGAAGGGGCATGTCGATGAGGCGCTTGCGGAAGTCGCCCGACTAGCGTCATCTAGGTAAGCGTCCAGACAATGTACATCGTTTTGCGTATGATACATAGTAACCTCCTCAAATGAATGACATAAGAGGCGGAAACAATTTCCGCCTCCTTTTTTGTTAAAAGGGCGTCTGAGCCCATATATTAATGGCATCTATATTGACAAATGGCATGTATTCTTTGTAGACTAATTATAAATATTATAAAGTGATAATTTTTTTCACCTTTGAACAGAGAGTGAGGTGCATGACGGTGTCTGACAACGAGCAACTGAAGGAAGCGCTTGACATGCTGAAAAAGACTGGCATACGCATCACGCCGCAGCGTCATGCGATATTGGAGTATTTGATCAGCTCGATGTCCCATCCGACGGCTGATGAAATATACAAAGCGCTGGAAGGGAAATTCCCAAACATGAGTGTCGCTACCGTCTACAATAACTTGCGCGTCTTTAAGGAAATCGGGCTTGTCAAAGAGCTGACGTACGGCGATTCGTCAAGCCGGTTTGACTTCGTCACTTCCAATCATTATCACGTCATCTGTGAAGAGTGCGGCAAAATTGTCGATTTCCACTATCCAGCGCTTGATGAAGTCGAGCAGCTTGCCGCTCACGTCACCGGCTTTAAGGTCGACCATCATCGCATGGAAGTGTACGGAGTCTGCCCTGACTGTCAAAAAAGCGGGGCGCCGGCGCATTCGCATTAAAAAAGCTGATAGCACAAGGCGGCTATCAGCTTTTTCTTTTTTTGTTGTACTTTTCGTCAAACTCTTTTCCTTCCAGTTCGCGGTCTAACGTCAACGGTTCACGGCAAAACATACATAAATCGACGCGTCCGAGCATTTTTGTCACTTTGCCGCACGACGGGCAAACAACTTGGACGGCTCTCGTCGAGAGTGTGCCGATCCAAAAATATACAATGCCACTGGCAATAAGAAATAACATCCCAAATACCATAAACAACGTCATGATGATTGGGGATGTGCGGAAAAACAGCCCGAGATACATGACAATGACACCGATAAAAATCAAACTCAAAGCGAACGTGCGAATCTTGTTGATTTTGCTCGAATATTTAATGCTCATCACAGTCCCTCCTACATAGACCACTATATCATAAAACGGGGTCCCATCGCGAAGAAGAAATCAACAAAATCGACGTTTTAAAGAAAGGAATTCCTCGTTTTTTGTCGAATAACGAATGACGGCAACAAACGACAGCTTCATGGATGCAAGCATTCTGGTCTTTCTGAAATGAAACAGGCGTTGACAGCATTGTTTGAACATTTGCACAAACGCAATGTGATGATTGATGACGGTGGAAGGGAGGAAAAAACGTTGCAGAAAAAACAGCCGGCTCAAAATGGGAACGTATGGTTGTCTGTCAATCGATATGTTGGGATATCTGAGGGATTTGTCCGCCGGATATCGCGGCCGGCTTTCTGCAACGGACGCGAGGTATGAAAGAATTGCTGCATCCCATCTGTCACGAATGGGCAAACCGCTGCAACACGCACGGAATTTTAATGATTGAAAAAACGGCTTGCCATGCAGCAACAACGGATACGTTTGATGTCGTGCTGCTCGTCATTGTCGACCCGCAAAGCGAGCCTATGCTTCTCAGACAGTATTCACTAAACGAGAAAAAGGCGGTGCTTTATGCAGTCAGTGAACGGCAGTTAAATGAATGGCTTGTTCTCGGGTCACATAGAAAGGCGGTCGACTGGGTGTTCAACGGAAAGGTCGTGTTTGACCGAAATGGCTATGTTCAGCAGTTGCGCCAGCGCCTTGAGCAATTCCCGCCTAAAGAACGGCGATTGAAAATGGGACTCGAGTTTGCCAAACTGATCCGCCGCTATACAGATGGCAAGGCGCTGTTTGCCGCCAAGCATTGGCTCGACTCATACAACCATATGGTGCAAGCCCTCCATCATTTGGCGCGATTGACCGTGATCGAGCACGGACTTTACCCGGAAGTGACCGTATGGAATCAAGTCAAGCGAATGGATGGAAGGATTTATAAACTGTATGAAGAACTCGTCGGAAGTGAAGAACCGCTTCCGAAACGGCTGGAACTTTTGTTGCTGGCCAGTGAATTTTTGATTCATTCTTACGTAGAATCAGGTTCCTCTCATTTATGCAAAGCGCTGAAAGAAAAAAATGGTGCTTGGAGCATTGAGGAAATGACCGGTCATCCGCAGTTTGCGCCTTACTCGGTTGATCTTGTCATCATGCTTGAGTATCTTGTCGAAAGGAAAGTGCTAACCGTCGTGGAAATGCCGACAAAAGGAAATACAATGTTCGAACGGTATTATGCGTTGCAAAAAAAAAAAAAGAATTTTGACGGTCCCCTTCCGCTGATCCTAAAAAGTGGAAGGGAGCCGGTGAGAGGATGGATGCTATTAGGAATTTCATTGTGTTTATACAAATGTCAGTTGCCAAGATCATTGAAGGAAGGAGGCAACCCGGCCGAAAAAAGCTCTTGACTTCCTTGTCGAACGATGATATATTTTAAATCGCTGCCGCGGCGGGAAAATGTTGTGGAGCTGTATGAATAAAAGGCTGTTGACAACGAACAATAAAAATGCTATGATGTAAGGGCCGCTTTAGGAAGCGGAAAACACATTTGCGTTTGAGGGAGTCCAGAGGAATTGGATTCCTCGACGCAAGACTGCAACGAAGCAAGTTCAAGAAGAGGTCTCGTTCCTTGAAAACTGAACGAAACGAAGCGCAACGAAAAGCGGAGGTCCGCGGGTCGCTGCGATGGGCAAATGTTCTTCGCCCGTAGGGGTGCTTGCACCCCCCCCCCGAGGGGGAAGGTTATTTGACCCCAAGCGGCGGCGGACCGAAGCTAGACAATTCGAAAAGCTGAGGCCGCATTGGCTGAAGCAAAAAGCCAATCAACTTTCTTTTGGAGAGTTTGATCCTGGCTCAGGACGAACGCTGGCGGCGTGCCTAATACATGCAAGTCGAGCGGACCGGATCGGAGCTTGCTCTGATTTGGTCAGCGGCGGACGGGTGAGTAACACGTGGGCAACCTGCCCGCAAGACCGGGATAACTCCGGGAAACCGGAGCTAATACCGGATAACACCGAAGACCGCATGGTCTTTGGTTGAAAGGCGGCCTTTGGCTGTCACTTGCGGATGGGCCCGCGGCGCATTAGCTAGTTGGTGAGGTAACGGCTCACCAAGGCGACGATGCGTAGCCGGCCTGAGAGGGTGACCGGCCACACTGGGACTGAGACACGGCCCAGACTCCTACGGGAGGCAGCAGTAGGGAATCTTCCGCAATGGGCGAAAGCCTGACGGAGCGACGCCGCGTGAGCGAAGAAGGCCTTCGGGTCGTAAAGCTCTGTTGTGAGGGACGAAGGAGCGCCGTTCGAAGAGGGCGGTGCGGTGACGGTACCTCACGAGGAAGCCCCGGCTAACTACGTGCCAGCAGCCGCGGTAATACGTAGGGGGCGAGCGTTGTCCGGAATTATTGGGCGTAAAGCGCGCGCAGGCGGTCCCTTAAGTCTGATGTGAAAGCCCACGGCTCAACCGTGGAGGGTCATTGGAAACTGGGGGACTTGAGTGCAGGAGAGGAGAGCGGAATTCCACGTGTAGCGGTGAAATGCGTAGAGATGTGGAGGAACACCAGTGGCGAAGGCGGCTCTCTGGCCTGCAACTGACGCTGAGGCGCGAAAGCGTGGGGAGCAAACAGGATTAGATACCCTGGTAGTCCACGCCGTAAACGATGAGTGCTAAGTGTTAGAGGGGTCACACCCTTTAGTGCTGCAGCTAACGCGATAAGCACTCCGCCTGGGGAGTACGGCCGCAAGGCTGAAACTCAAAGGAATTGACGGGGGCCCGCACAAGCGGTGGAGCATGTGGTTTAATTCGAAGCAACGCGAAGAACCTTACCAGGTCTTGACATCCCCTGACAACCCAAGAGATTGGGCGTTCCCCCTTCGGGGGGACAGGGTGACAGGTGGTGCATGGTTGTCGTCAGCTCGTGTCGTGAGATGTTGGGTTAAGTCCCGCAACGAGCGCAACCCTCGCCTCTAGTTGCCAGCATTCAGTTGGGCACTCTAGAGGGACTGCCGGCGACAAGTCGGAGGAAGGTGGGGATGACGTCAAATCATCATGCCCCTTATGACCTGGGCTACACACGTGCTACAATGGGCGGTACAAAGGGCTGCGAACCCGCGAGGGGGAGCGAATCCCAAAAAGCCGCTCTCAGTTCGGATTGTAGGCTGCAACTCGCCTGCATGAAGCCGGAATCGCTAGTAATCGCGGATCAGCATGCCGCGGTGAATACGTTCCCGGGCCTTGTACACACCGCCCGTCACACCACGAGAGCTTGCAACACCCGAAGTCGGTGAGGCAACCCGCAAGGGAGCCAGCCGCCGAAGGTGGGGCAAGTGATTGGGGTGAAGTCGTAACAAGGTAGCCGTACCGGAAGGTGCGGCTGGATCACCTCCTTTCTAAGGACGAAAAGCGGAGGCCGCCCGCTTATCGGCGAGGTGCGCTGGAGGGCCTGCGAGCGGGCTTAGCCCGCCGCAGCAGGACCGAAGCGTCGCGAGCCGATGGCGGCCGGAGCTAGACAATCCGAAAAGCGGAGGCCGTAATGGCCAACCTACCAATCCATCGCGCTTCTGTTTCGTTCAGTTTTGAAGGAATGAGCAATTCCTTCAGTTGCTTTGCGTCTGCGTCTACAAGTGAATTCAGAGAAGCTGGATTTCTCGACGCAAAGCTGCAAGGAAGCTGTTTCAACGTAGTTGCTTTGCATCTGTGCCTGCGTCTGCTAGCAGGTTCAGGGAAGCAAGATTCCTCGGCACAAGACTGCAGAGAAGTGAATTCAAGAAGCAGTCTCGTTTGCGTCTGCGTCTACAAGCGGATTCGGAGAAGCCGAATTCCTCGACGCAAACCAGCGAAGAAGCGAATTCAAAGGAGCTACTTCGTTCCTTGAAAACTAGATAACCGGAAAAGCGGAGGCGAGCGTTTCGCCGCGATGGGCAAATGTTCTTCGCCTGGAGGGATTTACAATCCCGAAGGCGAAGGTTATTTGACCCCGAGCGGCGGCGAGCCGAAGCTAGACAATTAGAAAAGCGGAGGCGCCGCGATCGGCTCTCGAAGCCAAATGTTCTTCACCCGGAGGGGTGCTGGCACCCCGAGGGGGAAGGTTATTTGGCAGAAGAGAGCCAGGCGCCGACGCTAGACAGTAAGGAAGAAGCCGAGAGCGCAATAGGTTAAGCTGGAAAGGGCGCACGGTGGATGCCTTGGCACTAGGAGCCGATGAAGGACGGGGCAAACGCCGAAACGCTTCGGGGAGCTGTAAGCAAGCGTTGATCCGGAGATGTCCGAATGGGGGAACCCACTGTCCGTAATGGGGCAGTATCCATGCCTGAATCCATAGGGCATGGAGGGCACACCCGGGGAACTGAAACATCTTAGTACCCGGAGGAGAAGAAAGCAACCGCGATTCCCTGAGTAGCGGCGAGCGAAACGGGAACAGCCCAAACCAAGAGGCATGTCCTCTTGGGGTTGTAGGACCGCTCACGATGGGAGTGAGAAAGGGACGGGGTAGACGAACCGGTCTGGAACGGCCGGCCAGAGAAGGTGAGAGCCCTGTAGTCGAAACTTCGTTCCCTCCCGAGCGGATCCTGAGTACGGCGGGACACGAGGAATCCCGTCGGAAGCAGGGAGGACCATCTCCCAAGGCTAAATACTCCCTAGTGACCGATAGTGCACCAGTACCGTGAGGGAAAGGTGAAAAGCACCCCGGGAGGGGAGTGAAAGAGAACCTGAAACCGTGTGCCTACAAGTAGTCAGAGCCCGTTGATGGGTGATGGCGTGCCTTTTGTAGAATGAACCGGCGAGTGACGATGGCGTGCGAGGTTAAGCCGAAGAGGCGGAGCCGCAGCGAAAGCGAGTCTGAACAGGGCGTCAAGTACGTCGTCGTCGACCCGAAACCAGGTGATCTACCCATGTCCAGGGTGAAGGCCGGGTAACACCGGCTGGAGGCCCGAACCCACGCACGTTGAAAAGTGCGGGGATGAGGTGTGGGTAGGGGTGAAATGCCAATCGAACTTGGAGATAGCTGGTTCTCCCCGAAATAGCTTTAGGGCTAGCCTCGGGTTTAGGAGTCTTGGAGGTAGAGCACTGATTGGGCTAGGGGCCCAAAACGGGTTACCGAACCCAGTCAAACTCCGAATGCCAATGACTTATGCCCGGGAGTCAGACCGCGAGTGATAAGATCCGTGGTCGAGAGGGGAACAGCCCAGACCGCCAGCTAAGGCCCCGAAGTGCACGTTCAGTGGAAAAGGATGTGGAGTTGCCGAGACAACCAGGATGTTGGCTTAGAAGCAGCCACCATTTAAAGAGTGCGTAATAGCTCACTGGTCGAGTGACTCTGCGCCGAAAATGTACCGGGGCTAAACGTGCCGCCGAAGCTGCGGGATGACCGTTGGTCATCGGTAGGGGAGCGTTCTAAGGGCAGAGAAGCCAGACCGGAAGGACTGGTGGAGCGCTTAGAAGTGAGAATGCCGGTATGAGTAGCGAAAACAGAGGTGAGAATCCTCTGCGCCGAAAGCCTAAGGGTTCCTGAGGAAGGTTCGTCCGCTCAGGGTTAGTCGGGACCTAAGCCGAGGCCGAAAGGCGTAGGTGATGGACAACAGGTTGAGATTCCTGTACCACCTTCTTCCCGTTTGAGCGATGGGGGGACGCAGGAGGATAGGGCGAGCAGGCGGCTGGAAGAGCCTGTCCAAGCCGTGAGGCTGATCCGCAGGCAAATCCGCGGATCATAAGGCCAAGCGGTGACGGCGACGGATGGATCCGGAAGTCCCCGATTTCACACTGCCAAGAAAAGCCTCTAGCGAGGGAAGAGGTGCCCGTACCGCAAACCGACACAGGTAGGCGAGGAGAGAATCCTAAGGCGCGCGGGAGAACTCTCGTTAAGGAACTCGGCAAAATGACCCCGTAACTTCGGGAGAAGGGGTGCTCTTTGGGGTGAAGAGCCCTGAAGAGCCGCAGTGAAAAGGCCCAAGCGACTGTTTATCAAAAACACAGGTCTCTGCGAAGCCGAAAGGCGACGTATAGGGGCTGACACCTGCCCGGTGCTGGAAGGTTAAGGGGAGCGCTTAGCGGAAGCGAAGGTGCGAACCGAAGCCCCAGTAAACGGCGGCCGTAACTATAACGGTCCTAAGGTAGCGAAATTCCTTGTCGGGTAAGTTCCGACCCGCACGAAAGGTGTAACGACTTGGGCGCTGTCTCAACGAGAGACCCGGTGAAATTATACTACCTGTGAAGATGCAGGTTACCCGCGACAGGACGGAAAGACCCCGTGGAGCTTTACTGTAGCCTGATATGGAATTTTGGTATCGCTTGTACAGGATAGGTGGGAGCCTGGGAAGCCGGAGCGCCAGCTTCGGTGGAGGCGACGGTGGGATACCACCCTGGCGGTATTGAAATTCTAACCCGCACCCCTTAACGGGGTGGGAGACAGTGTCAGGTGGGCAGTTTGACTGGGGCGGTCGCCTCCCAAAAGGTAACGGAGGCGCCCAAAGGTTCCCTCAGAATGGTTGGAAATCATTCGGAGAGTGCAAAGGCACAAGGGAGCTTGACTGCGAGACGGACAGGTCGAGCAGGGACGAAAGTCGGGCTTAGTGATCCGGTGGTTCCGCATGGAAGGGCCATCGCTCAACGGATAAAAGCTACCCCGGGGATAACAGGCTGATCTCCCCCAAGAGTCCACATCGACGGGGAGGTTTGGCACCTCGATGTCGGCTCATCGCATCCTGGGGCTGTAGTCGGTCCCAAGGGTTGGGCTGTTCGCCCATTAAAGCGGTACGCGAGCTGGGTTCAGAACGTCGTGAGACAGTTCGGTCCCTATCCGTCGCGGGCGGAGGAAATTTGAGAGGAGCTGTCCTTAGTACGAGAGGACCGGGATGGACGCACCGCTGGTGTACCAGTTGTCCCGCCAGGGGCACCGCTGGGTAGCTATGTGCGGACGGGATAAGCGCTGAAAGCATCTAAGCGTGAAGCCCCCCTCAAGATGAGATTTCCCACCGCGTGAAGCGGGTAAGATCCCTCGAAGATGACGAGGTCGATAGGTCCGAGGTGGAAGCGTGGCGACACGTGGAGCTGACGGATACTAATCGATCGAGGGCTTAACCAAGAAAAGCGCAGGCGAGCGGGTCGCCGCGACGGGC
Source organism: Geobacillus sp. Y412MC52 (assembly GCF_000174795.2). Classification (NCBI taxonomy): domain Bacteria; kingdom Bacillati; phylum Bacillota; class Bacilli; order Caryophanales; family Anoxybacillaceae; genus Geobacillus; species Geobacillus sp. Y412MC52. The sequence continues at coordinate 532,789 of NC_014915.1, forward strand.
AAATGTTCTTCGCCTGCAGGGATGTTCACATCCCGAAGGCGAAGGTTATTTGACCCCGAGCGGCGGCGAGCCGGAGCTGGACAATGCGAAAAGCGCAGGCGAGCGGCTTCTTCCGACGGTTATCTAGTTTTGAAGGAATGAACATCCTGTTGACAAATCCAACAGGATGGATATAATAATTACTGTCCAAGATGATAACTATTGCCTAGTGGCTATGGCGGAGGGGAAACACCCGTTCCCATCCCGAACACGGAAGTTAAGCCCTCCAGCGCCGATGGTAGTTGGGGCCAGCGCCCCTGCAAGAGTAGGTCGCTGCTAGGCGATTTCGTGGAGGATTAGCTCAGCTGGGAGAGCACTTGCCTTACAAGCAAGGGGTCGGCGGTTCGATCCCGTCATCCTCCACCATCTTAATATAAAAGCTGACTTGCTTTCTCATCATCGCGGGGTGGAGCAACGAGCCTTTGCTTCATCGAATCCGCTTCGAGTTGCCTCGACGCATTCGGCGTCTTTGAATCAGCTTGTAGAGGAAGAGGCAACGAACAACAACACTAAAAGCATTGTGAAAATCAACTTACTTTCTCATCATCGCGGGGTGGAGCAGTCCGGTAGCTCGTCGGGCTCATAACCCGAAGGTCGCAGGTTCAAATCCTGCCCCCGCAACCAAAATTGGTCCCGTAGTGTAGTGGTTAACATGCCTGCCTGTCACGCAGGAGATCGCGGGTTCGAGTCCCGTCGGGACCGCCATTCTTTCAAAATTGTGAAAGATGAAAAAATATGGCTCGGTAGCTCAGTCGGTAGAGACGAGCATCCGCATCGTCGAATCTGCTGCGAGTTGTCCCGACGCATCTGGCTTCTTCGAATGGGCTAGTAGAGGAAGGGACACAAAAGTCATCAACGAACAAGGGAAAAATAAGATACGGCTCGGTAGCTCAGTCGGTAGAGACGAGCATCCGCTTCATCGAATTCGCTTCGAGTTGCCTCGACGCATCCAGCATCTTCGAATCCGCTGGCAGAGGAAGAGGCACAATGTAGCACAAGTAAAGCAGCGTAGAACTTAATATGGCTCGGTAGCTCAGTCGGTAGAGCAAAGGACTGAAAATCCTTGTGTCGGCGGTTCGATTCCGTCCCGAGCCACCATTTTTATCATAGTTCCGAAAGAAGGTTCCCGCTTCATGCAAAGCTAAGTGGGAGTAGTTCACAGACATGTCTTCCTTGAATGAGCTTGAAGAGGAAGAGGCACAACCAGGCAGACAACATGAGTCACTAACTAATTTTAAATGTGCCGGCTTAGCTCAATTGGTAGAGCAACTGACTTGTAATCAGTAGGTTGCGGGTTCAAGTCCTGCAGCCGGCATTCTTATTCCTTAATAACCCCTTAAGCCATTAAGGCGGCAACCGCGAGCCATTAGCTCAGTAACGAGCGTTACATCTTCGAGTTCGCTTCGAGTTGTCCCGACGCATCTGACATCTTCGAATATGCTAGTAGAGGAAGGGACATCGTTGTCTCGGAGTGTTATTGAACCCATGAGCCATTAGCTCAGTAGGTAGAGCAACGAGCTTTACATCATCGAGTTGGCTTCGAGTTGTCCCGACGCATCTGACATCTTCGAATATGCTAGTAGAGGAAGGGACATCGTTGTCTCGGAGTGTTATTGAACCCATGAGCCATTAGCTCAGTAGGTAGAGCATCTGACTTTTAATCAGAGGGTCGGAGGTTCGAGTCCTCCATGGCTCATCGTCTTGCGGAAGTAGTTCAGCGGTAGAACACCACCTTGCCAAGGTGGGGGTCGCGGGTTCGAGCCCCGTCTTCCGCTCCACTTCCGCCGGGGTGGCGGAATTGGCAGACGCACAGGACTTAAAATCCTGGGGTAGGTAACTACCGTGCCGGTTCGAGTCCGGCCCTCGGCACTTGTGCGCTCGTAGCTCAATTGGATAGAGCATCTGACTACGGATCAGAAGGTTAGGGGTTCGAATCCTCTCGAGCGCGTTTTGTCGGGAAGTAGCTCAGCTTGGTAGAGCACACGGTTCGGGTCCGTGAGGTCGCAGGTTCAAATCCTGTCTTCCCGATTTATCATGGGGCCTTAGCTCAGCTGGGAGAGCGCCTGCTTTGCAAGCAGGAGGTCATCGGTTCGATCCCGATAGGCTCCACCTTTTGACTTAAATTTGGCGGTGTAGCTCAGCTGGCTAGAGCGTACGGTTCATACCCGTGAGGTCGGGGGTTCGATCCCCTCCACCGCCACCATTATCGGACCTTTAGCTCAGCTGGTTAGAGCAGACGGCTCATAACCGTCCGGTCGTAGGTTCGAGTCCTACAAGGTCCACCATTATTATTGTTGCTTTTTTGGAGGAGTACCCAAGTGGTTGAAGGGGTCGGTCTTGAAAACCGAGAGGCGTCGCAAGGCGCGCGGGGGTTCGAATCCCTCCTCCTCCGCCATGCACTTTAAAATCATGCCGGCTTAGCTCAATTGGTAGAGACGAGCATTCGCATCGTCGAATCTGCTGCGAGTTGTCCCGACGCATCCCACTTCTTTGAATAAGCTTGCAGAGGAAGGGACACCGAGCATTTGACTTCCTCGAATTAGCTGGGAGAGGAAGAGGCACAGTTCAGCATAATAGGAGTCACTGTTTCATTACTAAATATGTCGGCTTAGCTCAATTGGTAGAGACGAGCATCGGCATCATCGAATTGGCTGCGAGTTGCCTCGACGCACTCCGCTTCCTCGAATCAACTTGCAGAGGAAGAGGCACAACCAGGCAGACAACATGAGTCACTAGCTAATTTTAAATGTGCCGGCTTAGCTCAATTGGTAGAGCAACTGACTTGTAATCAGTAGGTTGCGGGTTCAAGTCCTGCAGCCGGCACCAGATCGAGGCGACTATGGCGAAGTGGTTAACGCACCAGATTGTGGCTCTGGCATGCGTGGGTTCGATTCCCACTAGTCGCCCTTTTCATTATATTCTATATTTGCGTGTGTAGTTTAGTGGTAAAACCTCAGCCACGAGCATCTGCATCATCGAATCCGCTTCGAGTTGCCCCGACGCATCCAGCTTCTTTGAATCGGCTGGCAGAGGAAGGGGCATGAAAGATTGTGATGGGTGTTTCATCAAAAATTATGCGGGTGTAGTTTAGTGGTAAAACCTCAGCCTTCCAAGCTGATGTCGTGGGTTCGATTCCCATCACCCGCTTTTGACGGGCCTATAGCTCAGCTGGTCAGAGCGCACGCCTGATAAGCGTGAGGTCGGTGGTTCAAGTCCACTTAGGCCCATTATTTTCCATTGAATGTTTTTTGGCTATTCGCTATAATAATGGGCGAACAATGCCCCATCGTTCCAAAGCAAAAGCGGAGCGACGAGCTTCACATCTTCGAATTCGCTGCGAGTTGCCTCGACGCATCTCGCTTCCTTGAATTAGCTGGCAGAGGAAGAGGCAACGAGCACATTTGGAAGATGTGCATAACATATAGTTATTCATCATTCCGCAATAGCTCAGCGGTAGAGCAACCGGCTGTTAACCGGTAGGTCGTAGGTTCGAATCCTACTTGCGGAGCCATGTTACGGAGAAGTACCCAAGTGGCTGAAGGGGACGGTTTGCTAAACCGTTAGGTCGCAGTTTTGCGGCGCGCGGGTTCAAATCCCGCCTTCTCCGCCATAATGGCCCGTTGGTCAAGTGGTTAAGACACCGCCCTTTCACGGCGGTAACACGGGTTCGAATCCCGTACGGGTCACTGGTTGCTGGCACCAGAGATTCTGGTGCCCTTTTGTACAATTTCTTTTGTCGATTTTTGCGTTTTTTTCTTGCGATGCGTGTGGAAGTCTGTTATAATGTCTCTCGTTAGCTTTAAAATTATGTCTATGATGGTTGGGGACAACGCAGTGTTTCGTTTCGTTAAAGAACGAGGCATTGCGTTTTTTTATTTATCACCCTAAACCGAGAAGACCCCCACTTCCACGCGTGAGCGTAGGTGGGAGAGCGTTCAAGTAGGGAGGGAGTCCCCCGTTTCCAACGGCAGGAAAGTGGGGGGGGGGGAAGATCAAACGAACAATTGGGCGTCGGCTTCGCCGCCATGAATTTGCACAAACATCGTTTGGATGGCTTGAAGCTGGCGCTTGGCGGTTTCTTCTGGCGTTGATGGGAGAAAGTAAACGATTTGCAAAGCGTTTTTCGTTTCTCTCGTCACGGCGGTCCGCTCCGAATCGACGATCGGACTGCCAAACGGCCCTCGTTCATCTTTGCTGACGAGTTTGTTGGCAAAGTTGACTGTGCGGCCGTTTAACGCGATGTATTCATCTTGTTCCGTGCCGATCGTGAGCGTCACTGTCCCGTTGATGCGGTCTAGATCATAGATGCCGAGTGGAATTTTATAATAGAGTGAAAAAAAGTTGTTTATGTCTGCCGCTGAATGGATAGGCGGAATGAAGCTTTTTTTCTGGATGCGTCGGTACAGGCTTTCACTTGACGGTCGATAGCGGCTTGGGTCCGTTCCGATTTGTTTGAAAGTACGGCGCCATTCGACCATCTCAGGAATGTCGGCAATCGACTTTTCCTGCAGCTCGATGTAAAGAGATTCTTGAAACAGCTCAAGCCGCCCCCTTAACATTTGCGGTGAATCGCTGACCTCGATATGATGATAGCGGATGACGCCGAATTTACCAGAAGGAAGGCGTTGCTTTAGTTGTTCTGATATCACGAATTTCATCTTGATCACCTCGGATTTCATTTTACCATATATGACGAAAGGAGGGAAAACGATGGATGTTATGGCATTAAAGAGGGAAGTCATTGAGTATAGTCGGTCAATCGGCATTGATAAAATCGGATTTGCGAGCGCTGATCCGTTTGTTGAATTAAAGGAACGGCTGCGCCGCCAGCAGGAGCTCGGCTATCAGTCCGGTTTTGAGGAACCAGATATTGAGAAACGGACGAATCCTTCATTGCTTCTTCCGGAAGCAAAATCGATCATTGCCATTGCTCTTGCCTATCCGTCCAAAATGAAAAATGCGCCGCGGGGGACAAAGACGGAACGGCGCGGCGTTTTTTGCCGCGCTTCATGGGGAAAGGACTACCACGATGTGTTGCGGGAACGTTTGCAGCAGCTCGAGGAGTTTTTGCTGGCCAAAGTGCCCCATGCCCGCGTTCGCTCGATGGTGGATACCGGAGAGCTCGCCGATCGGGCGGTGGCGGAACGGGCAGGGATCGGTTGGAGCGGCAAGAACTGCTCTATTATTACACCGGAGTTTGGATCGTATGTGTATTTGGGAGAAATGATTACGAATATTCCATTTCCCCCTGATGAACCGGTTGAAAACCGATGCGGCACGTGCACGAAATGCATTGATGCCTGCCCGACCGGGGCGCTTGTACAAGGGGGACAACTGAACGCACACCGGTGCCTTTCCTTTTTAACGCAAACGAAAGGCTTTTTGGCCGACGAGTTTCGGGAGAAAATCGGGAACCGGCTGTACGGCTGCGATACATGCCAGCAAGTCTGCCCGGAAAATAAGGGGAAAGACTTTCATTTGCATCCAGAATTCGAGCCGGATCCGGAAGCGGTAAAGCCGAAACTCATCCCGCTGCTTCAGATGAGCAACCGTGAATTTAAAGAAACATTTGGGGCCATGGCGGGTTCATGGCGTGGGAAAAAGCCGATTCAGCGCAATGCCATTCTGGCGCTCGCCCATTACAAAGACCAAACCGCGGTGCCGCACTTACTGCGTTTGTTGAAAGAGGATAGCCGTCCAGTCATCCGCGGGACGGCGGCGTGGGCGCTCGGGAAAATCGGGGATCCAAGCGCTAAGCCTTATTTGGAGGCCGCGCGGCAAACGGAGGCGGATGCCGATGTGATCGCTGAGATTGAAAAAGGACTGAAACTGTTGGCTGAGGCAAAGGAATAGGGAAAAAAACGCAGCTTCCCCACATAAGGTAGTAACAAAAACGAAAGTGGTGGAAAGCAGCATGAAAAAACAGTTGCGCGCGTGGTTGGATGAGCGAGCCCGCTCGTTTGTGTCGGAAAGCAATATCCGAAGCGAAGAGGCGGCAAGAAAGCAACGGCTTTGCCAAAAGCGCGGTGCGGAGATCGTCCGTTGCACGATCCGGGGACAAATTGTCGGCAGGCAGACCATCGAGCGGGAAGCGAAAGTTATGTATATTGCCCACCATCAATTTTTAATTAAGCAAAGGGGTTCACTATATATAGAAGAACAGGTTGAGGAGCGATGCGCCTGTTTTGTTCGCGGTGAGCTTGTAGCTGATGAACCGATCAACCGGTTGGGGGGGGATATGGAGGCGCCGCGCGTCGAACGAGAGCAATGGACGGGGGAGCGTCTTTCTTACCAGTATGACCGCGCCCGGGCGGTGCGGTATGCGGAAACGTGGTGGAATCGGCATAACCCGGTGTTTCCGTCGTTTCCGGTGGATTGCACGAATTTTGTCTCTCAATGCTTGTATGCAGGCGGGGCGCCGATGACGGGCTATCCGAACCGGGCGAGGGGATGGTGGTGTCAAAACGGAAGTTGGAGTTACAGCTGGGCTGTGGCTCATGCTTTTCGTTGGTATTTGAGCGGGTCGCGCATCGGCTTGCAGGCGGTGGAAGTGGCGGAGCCGGAGCAATTGATGGCAGGCGATGTCATCTGTTATGATTTTCAAGGGGACGGACGCTTCGACCACTCAACGATTGTGGTGGCGAAAGATCAGAACGGGATGCCGCTTGTGAACGCCCATACGACAAACAGCCGAATGCGCTATTGGTCGTATGAAGATTCAAGCGCCTATACGCCGAACATTCGCTATAAGTTTTTTCACATCATCGATCGCAAATAAACGTTGTTGAGGTGAAGGAAATGCCGCTTCATGTAGTGCTATACCAGCCAGAAATTCCAGCAAATACTGGAAACATCGCTCGTACGTGCGCAGCAACCGATACGTCGCTCCATTTGATCCGCCCGCTCGGTTTTTCTACGGATGATAAAATGTTAAAGCGCGCCGGGCTTGATTATTGGCCGTATGTCAATATTTCGTATTATGACTCGCTTGACGAACTATTCGCCCGCTTTCCGGAAGGGGAGTTTTATTTCATTACGAAATTCGGGCGCCGGTATTATGATTCGTTTGATTTCAGCGATACAGAAAAACATATTTTCTTTGTGTTCGGCCGTGAAACGACCGGATTGCCGAAGGAGCTGCTTGAGGCCAATATGGATCGTTGCCTTCGCATCCCGATGAATGACAAAGTGCGCTCGTTAAACTTGTCGAACACGGCGGCCATTTTAGTGTACGAAGCGTTGCGCCAACAACGGTTTTATGGGTTGTCATAAACAAAAAAACGACCTTCGCTCTGGAGGTCGTTTTTTTGGTCTTATTGTCTGACGCCTGGTTTGTCTTCATAGCCAGCGGTGAAAATGGCCGTCAAAAAGGCAATGATAACCCCTAGCACAAGCAAAGTGCGCATCGTTTGTTCCTCCTTCATAATGAAAGTGGCAGGCGTTTCCCCCTTTATTATAGCGAATATGGCCAAGCATGTGAATGACCGCAGCTGGTTGTTAGGAGACAAAATTTTTTTTGCGGCGAATGATACGGGACATCCTCGCATAAATTGTAATAATCTTGCTGTTAGACATCCAAGGGTGAGGAGGTCCTTTATGGATATTTTGCAAAAAATCGCCCGGTATCGGGAAGAAGAAGAAAAGTTGAAATGGGAAGGAACGTTTGCCGAGTATTTAAAGATTTTAAAAGAAAAGCCGTGGGTGGCCCAGTCGGCTCATTCGCGTGTTTATAATATGATCAAAGATGCTGGGGTCGAAGAGGTGAATGGGCGGAAACGATATAAGTTTTTCAGCCAGCACCTGTTCGGGCTTGAGGAGGCGCTTGAGCGGCTCGTTGAGGAATATTTCCACCCGGCGGCGAAGCGGCTTGATGTGCGGAAACGGATTTTGCTGCTGATGGGGCCGGTCGGCGGCGGGAAGTCGACGCTTGTGACTTTGCTAAAGCGTGGGCTTGAAGAGTATTCAAAAACAGAGCGCGGCGCGGTGTATGCCATTAAAGGTTGCCCGATGCATGAAGATCCGCTTCACCTCATTCCTCACCATTTGCGCGACGATTTTTACCGTGAGTACGGCATTCGCATTGAAGGTGAGCTGTCGCCGCTCAATATGATGCGGCTTGAGAAAGAGTACGGCGGACGCATTGAAGACGTGCTGGTGGAGCGTATTTTCTTCTCGGAAAACCGCCGCGTCGGCATCGGGACGTTCAGTCCGTCTGACCCAAAATCGCAAGACATCGCCGATTTAACGGGAAGCATCGATTTTTCAACGATCGCGGAATACGGCTCCGAGTCCGACCCGCGCGCGTACCGGTTTGACGGCGAGCTGAACAAAGCCAACCGCGGGATTATGGAATTTCAAGAGATGTTAAAGTGCGATGAAAAATTTCTTTGGCATTTGCTGTCGCTGACGCAAGAAGGCAATTTCAAGGCTGGGCGGTTTGCTTTAATCAGCGCCGATGAATTGATCATCGCGCATACGAACGAAACGGAATATCGGTCGTTCATTGCCAACAAAAAGAACGAGGCGCTCCATTCGCGCATCATCGTCATGCCGATTCCGTACAACTTGCGCGTCTCGGAAGAAGAGCGCATTTATGAAAAAATGATCCGCGAAAGCGACGTCGCCGACGTGCATATCGCCCCGCACACGCTGCGGATTGCGGCTATGTTTACGATTTTGACGCGGCTGAAAGAATCGAAGCGGCCGGATGTGGATTTATTGAAGAAAATGCGCTTGTATGATGGCGAAATGATTGAAGGATTCAGCGAGGTCGATGTGGAGGAGCTGAAAAAGGAGCATCCGGATGAGGGGATGAGCGGCATCGACCCACGCTATGTCATCAACCGCATTTCTGCCTGCATCATCCGCAAAGGAGTGCCGTCGATCAATGCGCTTGACGTGCTTCGTTCGTTGAAAGAAGGATTGGATCAGCATCCGTCGATCACGAAGGAAGACCGCGAGCGGTACTTGAACTTCATTTCGCTTGTGCGCAAAGAGTATGATGAAATCGCAAAACAAGAAGTGCAAAAGGCGTTCGTCTATTCGTATGAAGAGTCAGCGAAAACGTTGATGGATAACTATTTGGACAACGTCGAGGCGTACTGCAACAAGACGAAACTGCGCGATCCGCTTACGGGTGAGGAAATGAATCCGGATGAAAAGCTGATGCGCTCGATCGAGGAACAAATCGGCATTTCCGAAAATGCGAAAAAAGCGTTTCGCGAAGAAATTTTAATTCGCATTTCGGCATATGCACGAAAAGGACAGCGGTTTGATTATAATTCACATGAACGGTTGCGGGAAGCGATCCAGAAGAAATTGTTTGCGGATTTAAAGGACATTGTCAAAATTACAACGTCGACGAAAACACCGGATGAGCAGCAGTTGAAAAAAATTAACGAAGTCGTCGCCCGCCTCATTGATGAATACGGGTACAACTCCACGTCAGCCAATGAATTGCTCCGTTATGTCGGCAGCTTGTTGAACCGCTAGGCATGCCTCAAGCGCTGAGGCATGCTTTTTTTATCCTCCTCCCCTGTCTGACCGAGTTGCACAGGGAGGGTCGAGCGAAGACGACGCAGCGAGCTTCGCTAAAAGGAAGCGAACAAGAGGGCGCGAAGCTGATAATCGGGCTTGTCTACTTTTCTATTTTCCTCATTCATTGGTCAATTATTTTGAATTTTTGCATACGATAAAATAAACCAACTTGGCATAGTGATGGCCCGTTTTGATGACGCCAACATAAGTATATGCGGGAAAGCAAAAAGTGTGAAAATGATTTTTTCAAAGGAGGGGAAAACATGAAGGGGAATTTTGTTGTATCGAAAGAAGACTGGTCCCTCCACCGCAAAGGATATGATGATCAAAAGCGCCATCAAGAAAAAGTGAAGGAAGCGATCAAAAACAATTTGCCCGACTTAATTACGGAAGAAAGCATTATCATGTCCAACGGGCGCGATGTGATTAAAATTCCGATCCGCTCGCTCGATGAATATAAAATCCGCTACAATTATGAGAAAAACAAACACGTCGGCCAAGGAAATGGAGACAGCCAAGTCGGTGATGTGGTGGCCCGAGACGGAAGCGGGGAGGGGCAGGGGCCAGGAAAAGGCCAAGGTGCTGGCGATTTGCCGGGCCAAGATTATTACGAAGCTGAAGTGTCGCTGATGGAGATTGAGGAAGCGTTCTTTAGCCAATTGGAGCTGCCCAACTTGCAACGAAAAGAGCTGGATCAAAATGTAACCCAACATATCGAATTTAATGACATCCGCCGCACCGGACTGATGGGGAACATCGATAAGAAGCGGACGATGCTCGCTGCCTTCAAGCGCAATGCCATGAACGGCAAACCAGGCTTTTATCCGATTTACCGCGAAGATTTGAAGTTTAAAACGTGGAACGAAGTCGTCAAGCCAGAATCGAAGGCGGTCGTCTTGGCGATGATGGACACAAGCGGATCGATGGGCATGTGGGAAAAATATATGGCACGCAGCTTCTTCTTCTGGATGACGCGCTTTTTGCGCACGAAATATGAAACCGTTGAGATCGCCTTTATCGCCCATCATACGGAAGCGAAAGTCGTCACTGAGGAGGAGTTTTTCACGAAAGGGGAAAGTGGGGGGACGATTTGTTCGTCCGCCTACCGCAAGGCGCTTGAACTGATCGAAACGAAGTATTCTCCGTCACGCTACAACATTTATCCGTTCCACTTCTCGGACGGCGACAACTTGACATCGGACAATGCCCGCTGCGTGAAGCTTGTTCAAGAGCTGATGAAAGTGTCGAACATGTTTGGATACGGGGAAGTCAACCAGTACAACCGCCATTCCACGCTCATGTCGGCGTATCGCAATATTAAAGACGAAAAATTCCGCTATTATATTTTGAAGCAAAAATCGGATGTGTTCCATGCGATGAGAACATTTTTCCGCAAAGAAGAAAGCAAGCAGCTCGTTTGACCCTCTTCATATGGCGAAAAGAGGGTTTTTCTTTTTGGAAAGGCGGGAGGGCGAGGCCCTCCCTAAAATAAGTTATTGCTTTTGCAGCGTCGCCGCCATGGCGAGTACGGCGCCAAGCACGTCTTCGTTGCTTGGAGCGTGCACGGTCAATAGCATCGGCGTTGGTTGGGCGCTGGCGATGACATGAACGGTGACACCGTCCGCTTGGGCAGTGTACCAAACGGCATCAGCGAACGGCTTAGGCAATCCGTTCGTTTGTTGGCGGGCGGCGTTGGCGTCAACCGCTTGGGCATGTTCTTGCGCTAGTTGCTCGTAGTTTGTTTCCCCCTCCGAAAGCAAGCGGATGCGGGCGAATGCGTCGCCATGAAGCAAGACATCGGCGCCCGGTTCTTCGGCGTCAAGGGTCCACCCTTCCAAAACATAGAGGGAAAAATGCTGATTGTTGCTTGTTTGCAGCGTTGCGGTTTTCGTGACGGTTTGGTTTCCATCTTGGTAGGACAATGAAATGGTCGGTTGTGAAGCAGCGGGTTGTCCTCCTCCTGCCGCTCGTTGCTCTTCTTCGTTCTTTTTCGTTGATGTTTGCTCTTTTGCTTCCTTCGAAGGAGAAGGGTTCTTGGATGACGGCGCATCAGACGATGGTTTTTGATCGTCGGCTGTCTGCTCTTCCTTTGCCGCCTGTGTCGTCTCGTGCTCTTTCGTTCCACAGCCAACCAGCAAGACGGAGGCGACAGCGAGAGAGAACAACAGTTTCCAGTATCGAATCATGTTCATTCCTCCCTACGTTCCATATACCCCCCCATTATACCAATTGAAACGGTGGAAACAAACAGACTCGTTTCCCTATTTTTTCTGCTTGTTTGTTTTTGCACGTTGTTTGACGTGCAAGGCGAAAGGAAGCACTCCGTTATGGCTACCAGTTGCTTTTGTTTCAGACGAATTATGATGTAGAAGGGGAGCTCGAGGCGTTGGAGCGGCTGCGGATGAGGCAAATGGATGGGCTGATCGTGTGCTCCCACGAAGTGGAAATGATCCGCTGGCCGAAATGCTGGGCATTACAACTGTGGCACTCCCCCATTTTACGCTCGGGGAAAGAGCGTTCCGCCTTCTTCACCATTGGCTGGAGACAGGCCGTGTGGCGCGAAAACAGGAAGAGCTGCCTGCCCGGTTGCTGGTGCGGGATACGGCATAATAAGGCCTGGCTTTCCGTCTCTGACAACCAGCTTAAAGCCAAGTGAAACGGCGTCGTGTTATGTTGCTTTCAGATGGTACCGATTCACTGGTCGTCCGACGCCGCCGTATTGAACATCGAGCACGACTTTTCCTGTTTTCTCAAGGTACTCCAAATAGCGGCGGGCGGTGACGCGGGCGATGCCGACTCCTTCGGCCACTTCCTCGGCGGAAACAGGGAAGCGGTGCCCGCGCAAATAGGCGATCACTTTTTCCAATGTGACCTCATTCAGTCCTTTCGGAAGCTCGGAGGACGGTCCGGCCGGTTGTTCAGCCGCCCGCCTTAGGGCATCGAGTTCCACCTGGGTGAGCGATTCCTTTTCCGCAAGCGACCGGCGGAACGTCCGATAATTTTCCAACGCCTGTTTGAGCCGTTCAAATTTGAACGGTTTCACAATGTAATCGAAGGCGCCGTTTTGCAGGACGCGGCGCACCGTTTCAATGTCGCTCGCCGCGGTAATGGCGATGATATCGACTTCATGGCCGCGGGCGCGGATTTGTTTTAATGTTTCAAGGCCGTCCAGCTGCGGCATGTAAATATCGATCATTGCTAAATCCGGGTGCAGCTCGTCGATGAGGCGGAGTCCTTCTTCACCGTTTCCAGCGAGGCCGATGACGGTGAAGCCGTCGACTTGTTCAATCATTTGCCGATTCACTTCTTGCACCATCGGGTCATCCTCGATCAACAACACGCGATACATAGCCTTTTCCTCCTTCGTCTCGACGGGGGTGTCTTTCGCGGCCGCCGTTGCCTAAATGGACCTCACATGTCAAAGGTCACCGTAAACACCGTTCCTTTCCCCTTTTCCGACTGCACATCGATGCGCCCGTTTCCCTTTTCCACAATTTGCTTCACCAAATACAAGCCGATGCCTCGACCGCTCTCCCCTTTGGTTGAAAAGCCTTCATCAAAAATGCGGTTGATATGCTCGCGAGCAATGCCTTGGCCGTTGTCTTCGACCGAGAGGGAACAAATGTCTTCATTTTGTTCGATGCTGATGTAAATTTCTTTTTCCCGGTCGGTTACATCACGGAACGCGTCGAAGGCGTTTTCAATTAAATTGCCAAGGAGAACAACAAAATCATGGTGATCGAGATGCGGCGGAAAGCGGTGCAGCCGGCTGTGCCGATCGATGGTCACGCGGATGCCGAGCTCCTTGCCGCGGCGGATTTTGCTTAAGAGCAATCCAGAAATGCTTTCGTCCTTAATGTTGCGGCTTAAAAACTGCGTCAGTTCTGCTTGTTCCTCCGTGACTTGGAAGACGTACTCGAGCGCCTTTTCGATATGGCCGAGCTGGATGAGGCCGGCGATCGTATGAAGCTTATTCATGTATTCATGATTTTGCACGCGCAAGGCGTGGACAAACGCCTTGACGCCCGTCAGTTCTTCGGCGAGTCTCTTCACTTCCGTCCGGTCTTGGAAAATGGCGATGGCGCCGACCGTTTTCCCGTTGACTTTGATCGGGATGCGGTTGCTCCAAATCGTTAAATTGCCAATCTGCAACTCCTTATTGTAAATCGGCTTGTTTACTTCCAAGATTTCCGGAAGGTGTGTGTCCGGAATGACGGAACGGATCGACCGGCCGATGACATCCCCTTTGACGCCGAGCATTTGTTTTGCCCGGTCGTTGAAGATGGTAATGTTTTCATCGCTGTCAATGGCGATGACGCCTTCGTGCATGGCGTTAAACGCTTCCGTCCGTTCGATCAGCAGCTTGGCGATCTCATGCGGTTCCAGCTCAAACATTTGCCGCTTGATATGGGAGGCGAGCAGCCATGCACCAATTCCACCGACAACGAGCGACAAAACGACCGCTACGGCAGCTTCTTCTTTCAAAGAATCAATGGCTTCGAAAAACGTCGGCAACCGGTAGGCGGCGATGACGACGCCGATTTGTTCGTGATCGCTGTTCATAATGGGAACGAAGGCGCGAACCACTGTCCCGATTTCCCCGCGGGCTTTGGAAGTGTACGTATGTTCGGCAAATGCCGGCCCCTCATCAGCACCGCGGGAGATCGTGCCGATCATTGCCGGAAGCGGATGGGAGAGGCGCACTTTGTTCATATCGAGAACGACGATATAGTCGGCGCTGTGAATGACGCGCACCCGCTCGACGACCGGATTGATCAGCGCCCGGCTTTGTTTGTTTCCGACAATATGGCGCCTGACTTCGGGCAGCTCGGAGACGGTGCGCGCGGTCAATAAGGCACGCTGGCTGAGTTCCTCCTCCTTTGTATGGAAAAAGTCGCTGATGATGAATGCACCGCTCAGCAACATGGAAAAGCTGACGATGGCGAAAATCAAAATCGTAATTTTCCAGCGAATCGGCAGCCGGTTCATGGCGGAACTCCTTTTTGGCAGTCGTGATGGCTGTTGGACATGCCATATGAATCGGGAAAGGAATAAATCAACGTTTTTTTCATTATACCAAATCTTCTTGAATGGAAAGAAACGAAAGGTGTAAAATGGCGGTGGGGAACAAATATTCTGCCCGCCAGCATAGAAGATGGGGCATACGTAAGGCGTGGCGATTGCTGCTTTCAAACCGAATCCGTGGGCTCCAGCCGCTTTTTTGCTTCAATGATTCGAGTCGGCGGGGAGCATTCCGTTGGAGTGCCATTTTAGCAATAGGATGGATGAAAGAACGGTGTGAACGATGGGGGAAAGATGGAAAGCATGGACAATCCTTTTGTTTGTCGGCCTCGGTCTGGTCGGCTGGGCAGCTAGCCGTCAACTGGGACGTGAACCACTTGTTTATGACGACGAGCAAAAGGGGTTGAAAAAGCAAATCATTATTTATTTCAGCCATGTCGTAGCAGAGAATACGCCAAAAGGGTTGGCGGCGCAAAAGTTTGCCGAGCTCGTCGAGCAAAAAACAAACGGCCGCGTCAAAGTCGAAGTGTTCCCGAACGGCTCGCTTTATTCGGATGGGGAAGAGCTTGATGCGCTGTTGCGCGGCGACGTGCAAATGATCGCGCCATCATTTTCAAAGGTGACAGAGCTTGTCCCCGAATGGCAAGTGCTCGATTTGCCGTTTTTGTTCCGCGATGAGGACGACGTGCGCCGCGTGTTTACTGGAAAAGTGGGCGCCGAGCTGCTTCGGATGCTGGAGGCAAAAGGAATGAAAGGACTGGCGTTTTGGAGCAATGGATTTAAGCAAATGATGAGCACAACCCGTCCGCTCATCGCCCCTGACGATTTTCGCGGCTTGCGTTTTCGCATTATGCCGAGCGAAGTGATTGAAAAGCAGTTTCGTTTGCTTGGCGGTGAACCGGTTGCTGTTTCATTTGACCGCGTTTATCAGGAGCTTGAACAGCATAAGTTTGATGGGCAGGAAAATACGATTTCCAATATTTATTCGAAAGGGTTTTACAAATTTCAACCGTATATTACAATCAGCAATCACGGATATCTCGGGTACGCCGTCATGATGAATCAGTCATTTTGGGACAGTTTGCCGAAAGACATCCAGCAAAAAATGACTGAAGCGATGGCTGAAGCGACGCGTTGGAATTTAGAGCAGTCGAAAGAGCAAAACGAACGGGAGCTCAAGCAGCTCGAGCGGCGTGAAGATGTCTTCCTTTACCGGCTGTCGGAAGAGGAGAAACGGAAATGGGAGCAGAAGTTCGCCCCGCTGTACGACGAGTTTACGAGGCAGTTTGGTTCCAGGCTTTTGAATGAAATTAGAGGATCGCAATAGGCTTCCGCGGGCGGAAGCTTTTTTGTTTTTGAACTGCAAAAAAGGTCAAGACCAAAAAGACCAAAACGACCATTATCACCATAATATTTTGATTTCAACGATTTTTCTTTATGATAATGTTGAAAGCGTTGCCAAGATATCGAAAGGAGTGGGAGAAATGCAGAGAAAACTGAAAAACTTGACGGTGCAAGTCATCATCGGCATTATTTTAGGGATCATTGTCGGATTTGTATTTCCGGAATTTGGCGCGAAGTTGAAAGTATTGGCAGACGGATTTATTAAGCTGATTAAAATGGTGATCGCCCCGATCATTTTCTTCACCGTCGTCATCGGAATCGGCAATATGGGCGACTTGAAAAAGGTCGGCCGCATCGGCGGCAAGGCGCTCATTTATTTTGAAATTGTCACGACGTTTGCGTTGGCGATCGGGATTGTCGTCGTCAACCTTGTCAAACCGGGGGTTGGGTTTCATACCGATGCAGTAAAAGGCGGCGACATTTCACAATACACGAAACAAGCGGAAGAAACAAGCCACGGTTTTGTTGATTTCATTTTAAGCATCATTCCCGACAACGTCGTTGCCGCGATGGCGAGCGGCCAACTGCTTCCGGTGCTCTTCTTCGCCGTGTTGTTCGGCTTAGCGGCTGCCGCGCTTGGGGAAAAAGCAAAACCAGTGATTTCCTTGTTTGAACGGCTGGCGGAAATTTTCTTCGGTGTCGTCAACATGGTAATGAAGGTGTCGCCGATCGCCGCGTTCGGCGCGATGGCGTACACGATCGGCACGTTCGGCCTCGGATCGCTCGTGTCGCTCGGTAAATTGATGGGTTCTGTTTACATTACGATGGCGCTCTTCATTTTCGTCGTGCTTGGCGGGATTGCCAAGTTTTATGGGTTTAACATCTTTAAGTTTCTCGCTTATATCAAAGAGGAACTGTTGCTTGTTTTGGGCACGTCTTCGTCTGAATCAGCGCTGCCGCGGCTGATGGAGCGACTCGAAAAATATGGGTGCTCGAAATCGGTTGTCGGTCTTGTTGTTCCGACAGGGTATTCGTTTAACCTAGACGGCACATCGATTTACTTGTCGATGGCAGCTATTTTCATCGCCCAAGCGTACGGCATTGATTTAACCATTTGGCAAGAGCTGACGTTGCTTGGCGTCTTAATGCTCACTTCGAAAGGGGCAGCAGGGGTTACCGGTTCCGGCTTTATTACGCTGGCTGCAACGTTGGCAGCATTTCCGATGATTCCGGTCGAAGGCATCGCCTTGTTGCTTGGGGTTGACCGCTTCATGTCGGAAGCGCGGGCGATTACGAATATTATCGGCAATGCTGTAGCGACAGTGGTTGTTTCGAAAATGGAAAACGAGTTTCATCCGAACGAAGCTGAAGTGGAGCGCGCCTCGATGAGCGTGGCCAAATAAGAGTCAGGAGCGCTCTGCAAGTCCCATTGACAGCTTTTCCGTTCGCATGTTTCTGACTGCGTCGGGAAAGGCGCCGCACGCTGCAAATCGCCGAATGGATGAAAAAAGGAATGCAATGACAGCGCGAGGGGAACGTTTCCCCTCGTTTTTGCGTTGATTTTCCCCTAAAGAAAGAACAAGAGGGACGCGGGGAAGTGAGAAAGGAGAGCAAGCATATATTTTGATTTTCTTTTCCTCTTTTCCCATAATGAAACTATAATGACGCTCGAGGAGGAGAGGATATGAACGGCCTGCAAGATTGCGCCACTTTGCATAACGGGGTGAAAATGCCTTGGGTCGGCCTTGGCGTTTATAAAGTCAAAGAAGGGAAGGAAGTAAGAAGCGCGGTGCGCACCGCGCTCGAGATCGGCTACCGCCACGTCGATACAGCCGCTTTTTATGAAAACGAAGAAGGTGTCGGTCAAGCGATCCGCGAATCCGGCATTCCTCGCGAACAAGTGTTTGTTACGACGAAAGTGTGGAACACCGACCAAGGGTATGAGACAACGCTGAAGGCGTTTGACAAAAGTTTGAAAAAACTCGGGTTCGATTATGTCGACTTGTATTTGGTCCACTGGCCGGTGAAAGGGAAGTATAAAGAGACGTACAAGGCGCTGGAAAAGTTGTATAAAGACGGTTATGTGCGCGCGATTGGAGTGAGCAACTTCCAAATTCACCATTTGCAAGATGTGATGGCTGACTGCGAAATTAAGCCGATGGTCAACCAAGTCGAGTATCACCCGCGCCTGACGCAAAAAGAGCTGCTTACGTTTTGCCGGGAAAACGGCATCCAGCTTGAAGCATGGTCGCCGCTCATGCGCGGGGAAATTTTAAGCGAACCGACGATCGTTGACATTGGGCGCAAGTACGGGAAAACGCCGGCGCAGGTGGTGTTGCGCTGGGATTTGCAACACGGCGTTGTGACGATCCCGAAGTCGGTGACGCCGGCGCGGATCAAGGAAAACGCTGATATTTTTGATTTCTCGCTGACCGACGAAGAAATGAAACAGATCGACGCGTTGAACTTGAACAAACGGGTCGGTCCTGACCCAGACAATTTCAATTTTTGATGTCCCCATCAGCCAAATAGCGCCTCGATGCAGGCGCTGTTTTTTTTGAAACCGGAGCGGGCCGTTTGACGTATGAAAAGGTGAGCAAGTACAATAAATAATAGTATACACATTTGATGAACATTGAAAAAACGGAGGGTGCTGTGATGCTATTCCATCCGATGGATATTTTCATTTTTATCGCCTTCCTGATATCGCTTTGGGCGCAATGGAAGGTATCAAGCAATTTCAATGCCTGGTCTGAAGTTCCAGCCTCATCGGGGTTGACGGGGGCGGAAGTGGCGCGCATGATTTTAGACCGCCACGGGCTGCACCATGTGCCGGTGGAGGTCGTGCCAGGGAGATTGTCCGACCATTATGATCCGATTTCCCGCACGGTCCGTTTGTCGGAGCCGGTCTTTTATGGGCGTTCAATCGCTTCCATTTCCGTTGCCGCCCACGAGGTTGGCCATGCCGTTCAACACCAGCAAGGCTACGCGGCGCTCGTCCTTCGCCACCGGATGTTTCCGATTGTGAACTTCGCTTCGGGCGTTGCGCCGTTGTTGTTGCTCGTTGGATTTGTGCTCCATCAATTTTCGCTGATTGGACTCGGCATTTTGTTTTTCTCGCTGGCGGTGGCCTTCCAAATCATTACCTTGCCGGTGGAGTTTAATGCGAGCGCACGGGCGAAGCGGTTTATGCTGGCTGAAGGGTTGATCGCCCCAAATGAAGCGCGAGGCGTAAACAAAGTGCTTGGCGCGGCGGCGCTGACATACGTCGCGGCAACGTTGATCGCCGTGTTTGAACTGCTGAAATATGTGCTCATTTTCACCCAAGGGAACAATAATGAGGAATCGTAACATATTGGGCCGCCTAAGGCGGCCCAGCGGCATCATCGTCTATCAGCTGCAATGGAAACTTTTGTGTGCAGGAGGTGTAACCTGGGCGCTTCATCCGCGCTCGGAGACGAATTGGATATAGCCAGTTTGCTGTTGGTGGCGTTTCTCATCGCTTGCACCGCCTTTTTTGTCGCTTCTGAATTTGCGATCGTCAAGGTGCGCAGCTCGCGCATCGATCAGCTTGTCAATGAAGGGAATCGACGGGCGGTCGCGGCGAAAAAAGTGATTTCGAATTTGGACGGCTATTTATCGGCGAACCAGCTCGGCATTACGCTCACCTCGCTTGGCCTTGGCTGGCTCGGGGAGCCGACGGTGGCGCGGATGTTGCTGCCGCTGTTTGAACGCCTCCATTTATCGGAATCCGTCTCCCACTTTTTAGCGTTTATCATTTCGTTTTCGCTCATCACCTTTTTGCATGTCGTCGTCGGTGAATTAGCGCCGAAGACGTTTGCCATTCATAAGGCGGAAGCGATTACGCTGTTTACGGCTCAGCCGCTCATCTGGTTTTACAAAATCATGTATCCGTTCATTTGGACGCTCAACAGCTCTGCGCGGCTCGTGACGCGCCTGTTTGGCCTCAGGCCGGTGGCGGAGCATGAAATCGCCCACTCTGAGGAGGAGTTGCGCCTCATTTTATCAGAAAGCTACAAAAGCGGGGAGATCAATCAGTCAGAGTACCGCTATGTCAATAACATTTTTCGTTTTGACGACCGCATAGCGAAAGAAATTATGGTGCCGCGCAAAGAAATTGTGGCGCTCGATATTAACAAAAGCGTCAAGGAAAACTTGGACATCATTCGCGAAGAAAAGTATACGCGCTATCCGGTCATTGACGGCGATAAAGACCATGTGCTTGGACTCATCAACGTGAAAGAGGTGTTTACGGACTTTATTGCCAATCCGTCCAACGAAAAGCAGATGAAAGACTATATCCGCCCGATCATTCAAGTGATTGAATCGATCGCCATTCACGATTTGTTGGTCAAAATGCAAAAAGAACGCATCCATATGGCGATTTTGGTCGATGAATACGGCGGCACGTCTGGACTGGTTACAGTCGAGGACATTTTGGAAGAAATCGTTGGCGAAATCCAAGATGAGTTTGATATTGATGAAACGCCGCTGATTCAAAAAATGGACGATCGATTGATCTTGGATGGCAAAGTGTTGATCAGCGAAGTGAATGACTTGCTTGGGCTGGACATTGACGATGATGACGTCGATACGATCGGCGGCTGGATTTTAACGAAGCATTATGATATCAAACCAGGCGAGAGTGTAGAAATCGATGGCTACTTGTTTACGGTGAAGGAAATGGATGGCCATCATGTGAAATCGCTGGAAGTGGCAAAAAAAGAGCCGAGCAAAGAGGAGGAGGCGGCAGGCGCCGAAGAGGAGGAGTTGCGTTTGTAAGGCAGACGGGGGCGTCTGCCTTTTCTCGTTTCGGCCGAGAAATCCCCTCCTCCATTGAAGGACGGCGGAGTAGATCAATTGTAAATGCGCGAAAGGTCGGTGGGAAAATCGCTTGTTGGCGCGAGACAAATGACCTCTTCGTTTGTAAACGGATGGCGGAACGTTAGCTTAGCGGCATGAAGCGCATGGCGATGAAACACTGGTTTGCCGCCATAAAGCACATCGCCGACGAGCGGATGGCCGAGATGGGCCAAATGGACGCGGATTTGGTGCGTCCGTCCAGTCTCGAGAGAAAGCTCGACAAGCGATGTTGACGGGAATGTTTTGATGACGCGATAGTGTGTCACCGCTTTTGCCCCCGTCTTCGAGACGCGCCGGCGCGTTGGATGGTGGCGGTCGCGGCCGATTGGCGCGGAAATGGTTCCTGATTTCGGGGACAAACGACCGTGAACAAGGGCGACGTACGTCCGCTTGATGGCACGGTGGGCGAGCATCCGATCGAGCGTCGCACCGGCAAGCGGGTGTTTGGCAAATAAAATCGCTCCCGACGTGTCGCGGTCAAGTCGGTGAATGTGGCGCACTTTTGTTAAAATTGCCTGCGACTGCAAATAAAACGCGACCGCATTGGCGAGCGTGCCGGTTTGCCCCGGTTCGGACGGATGAATGTCGATGCCGGCTTCTTTGTTCAAGACGAGCAGATGGTCGTCCTCCCATAAAATCGAAAGCTCCCGATATTCTGGAACGATGAACGACGGCTCCGGCTCATATGCGTAAAGCTGAAGCCGGTCGCGTTCGTTGAGCACCGTCTTCCAGGGAACAGCCTGGCCGTTCAGTTTGACGCCGTGTTCCATCCGCCAACGGTGGGCGAGCTTTTTCGAGGCGGCCCATACGTCTTTCAGGAGCTGTTCAATCGTCAAACCGCTCCACCAGCTAGGGATGATGCATTCCAGCCAATCGCCTTTTCTTGTCCACAAAGGTTGTCACACTCCCAATTGTTTGTTAGCTGTGGAAACACTTTCTACCCCTATCCTTGCGCGAGATATGGTACACTCATAGTATCGTCTTAGTGATGGAGAACGCAAGCATTGCGGCGAGAAAAGGTGGTATGGACGTTGAAAATGATGTATGCAGCGACTCCGGAACAAGAGCATTACATGCAGTATTTGCTCAACTACTTTTATACCGATGTGTTCCCGTATTACTTCGATGATGAACAAATCCGTCAATTTGAGGAGTGGGGCATTCTTTCGTTAGATCACGAACATGTGGCATATAATGGAACAATGAAGGAGGCTTTCCAAATCATTTCGGCGCTGCAGTCGCTCATTACCGTCATCGAATATATGGGGGAACATGGAGAGTGCGACCAATATGAATGGCTGTTTGCCCGCAACCAAAAAATTTTGGCTCGTCATGGCATCACCTTTCCATTTCGGGCCAAGCAGTTTATCCATAAGCGGGCGATGCCGTGCAGCATGTATGTTCCCGCTGTGAACCAGTGGGTGATGTAGGGCAAGGGGCTGCGTCTTGTAAAAGGCGCAGCTCCTTATTTTTTTGGCATTGGCAGTGAGGCAAACCATCGGCGAAACGTTTTTTCATCATGGTATCCTTCGATGCGTTTTGCCTCTTTGCCGTTTTCATAATGGACAATGGTCGGGGTTGCTTCAATATGGTATATGTCCCAACCGTCTTCAAATTCGAGCAAGTTGAACAGCTTTAAATCGATGCCAAGCTCCTTTGCTAGCGGCACGACGATCGGCGTTGTCCGCTGGCAGTGAGGGCATGTCGGGCTGTAAAAGTAAACGGTGAGCGTCTTGCCGTCAGCCAGCTGCTGTTTCAACTCCGCGGGCAAAATAATGTTGCGGTAGTTCGGGTCGTCAAGTTGGGCGATGGTGGCTGGGTTGAGCTCACTTTTATGGTAAGGATTGTTGCTTGCGGCTTCTTTTTGTTCGTACATCGTAATAAACGCGATCGCAGCGAACAGGACGACAATGATGCCGCCAAATGCGAGCAGTTTTTTCAACGTTCGCTCTCCTTTCTTTGCTGGCGCATGACGGTCCAACTTAACAAAATAATGATCATAAAGGCAGTGAACGCCAAAAATGGAATGGTGATAAATCCAAGCCAGTTTATATATTGCCCTGTGCACGGAATGCGGCCGCAGCTGATGGCGTATTCTTGAAGCAGCGGAATTTTTTGCAATCCATAATGATACAGAGAAATACCCCCGCCAATCAGTGACAGTGTGAAGCTATAGCGAGCTGCCGCAGCGTCTTTGCGCACGATGGCGATTCCTAAAATGATGACTTGCGGATACATAAAAATGCGTTGAAACCAGCACAGGTCGCACGGAATGTACCCAAGCACCTCTGAAAAATAAAGGCTTCCGAGGGTGGCGATGAGCGCGGTCGCCCATGCGGCCAAAAGCAAGTGTTCCGCGCGTTTTTCTTGTTCCATCCTTCTCCCCTTCTTCCGTTGCAGACACCGTTGCCCGATCTTACACTGTTCAGCTCCATTATAAGGGATGGAAAACGGAACGTCCATTCATAACCGGCAAAGGGCAGGAAAGAAAACAACATTTTCTATCTATATCGCTCGACAAACGAGCCATACTAATCGGTGAAAGGGGAGGATCACATTGACGAACAACAGCGGAAACAAAGTGCAGGACATTATGACGAAAAACGTCGCAACGATTTCGCCGAACCAAACGGTGCAAGAAGCAGCGCAAATCATGAGCCAAAAAAATATTGGGGCGCTTCCGGTTGTGGAAAACGGGCAAGTCAAAGGGATGATTACGGACCGCGATATTACGTTGCGTGTTTCGTCCCAAGGAAAAGACCCGTCGACCGTCAAAGTAGCGGAGGTCATGACGAACCAAGTCGTCACCGGTACGCCGAATATGAACGTACAGGAAGCCGCGAATGTCATGGCCCAACATCAAGTTCGCCGTTTGCCGATCGTGGAAAACAACCAGCTTCAAGGCATTGTTGCGTTAGGCGATATTGCGACGAACAGCGCATCAAACGAAGCGGCTGAACAGGCGTTGACGAGCATTTCGGAACCGTCGCAGCCGCAAGGGTAATGGGGGAAAAGGATGCCCACATTTTTTCCAGGGCATCCTTTTTCTTTTGGCAGGTATATTGTATGATGGGAGCGAATACATAAACAGGGAAAATGAAAATCAAGGGGGAACAGCGATGGAGTGGAGACAAAAATACGAACAATGGCTGCGTGAACCGCAGCTCGATCCGGAATTGAAGCGGTTGTTGGAACAACGCCGCAATGATGAACGATGGCTGGAGGATTGCTTTTACAAAAATCTCGAATTCGGCACCGGCGGCATGCGCGGCGAGATTGGCCCGGGGACGAACCGAATGAACATGTATACGGTGCGAAAAGCGTCGGAAGGATTGGCGCGATACATACAATCGTTTGGCGATGAGGCGAAGCAACGCGGGGTCGTCATTGCCTATGACTCCCGGCATAAGTCGCCGGAATTTGCGATGGAGGCGGCGAAAACGTTGGCTACGAACGGCATTCAAACATACGTGTTTGATGAATTGCGTCCAACGCCGGAACTGTCGTTTGCTGTTCGCTATTTGCGGGCGTTTGCCGGCATTGTCATCACCGCTAGCCATAATCCGCCCGAATATAACGGCTATAAAGTGTATGGAGAGGACGGGGGACAGCTGCCGCCTGCTGTCGCCGACCAAGTGATCCGCTATGTCAATGAAGTCGAAAATGAGCTCGCCATTCATGTGGAAGATGAGAAAACGTTAAGAGAAAAAGGCCTTATTCGCATCATCGGAAGCGAAGTCGATGATGCTTATATCCATGCGGTCAAAACGATTTCCATCCATCCGGAGCTCGCTCGGGAAACGGCGATCCATATCGTGTTTACGCCGCTTCACGGCACGTCAAACAAACCGGTGCGCCGCGCGCTCGCTGAGCTCGGCTACCAAAACGTCTTTGTCGTCAAAGAGCAGGAGCTGCCGGATCCGAATTTCTCGACGGTCGCCTCGCCCAATCCGGAAGAACACGCGGCCTTCGCCATGGCGATGGAGTTGGGCAAGCAAGTGAACGCCGATCTGTTGATCGCCACCGACCCGGATGCCGACCGGCTGGGCGTGGCGGTTAAAAATGACAAGGGAAACTATGTCGTGCTGACCGGCAATCAAACCGGCGGCTTGTTGCTCCACTATTTGCTGTCGCAACGAAAAGCTCAAGGCACTCTGCCGGAAAATGGTGTTGTCTTAAAAACGATCGTGACGTCTGAATTTGGTCGGGCGATCGCCCAATCGTTTGGTCTTGAGACGGTCGATACGTTGACCGGTTTCAAATTCATCGGCGAAAAAATGAAGGAATACGAACAAACAGGGCAATATGCGTTCCAGTTCGGATATGAGGAAAGCTATGGGTATCTGATCGGCGATTTTGTCCGCGACAAAGATGCCGTGCAGGCGGCTGTCCTCGCGGCGGAAGTGTGCGCGTTTTATAAAAAGCAAGGGCTATCGTTGTATGAGGCGCTCTTGCAATTGTTTGACCAGTACGGCTATTACCGCGAGGGACAACGATCGCTCACGCTGAAAGGCAAAGAAGGAGCAGAGGCGATTGCCGCGATTTTAGCGTCGTTCCGCCAACAGCCGCCGGTGGAGGCCGCGGGGAAAAAGGTGACGGTGATTGAGGATTACAAAACGAAAGAGCGGACGAACACGTTGACCGGCGAAAAAACGGCCATTGATTTGCCGACATCCAATGTGCTCAAGTATATCTTGGAGGATGGCTCGTGGTTTTGTCTGCGTCCATCAGGGACGGAGCCGAAAATGAAGGCGTACTTCGGCGTCAAAGGGACGTCGCTAGGGGACAGCGAAGAAAGACTAGCGCGCTTAACAGAAGCCGTCATGCAACGCGTAAAGGATGTGCTCAGCACCGTTTCGCCTTCTTATGCGCAATGATCAGCACAATCTGCGGGGAATTGGCATCGGCCAATTCCCCGTTCGTTTTACGAGTAAAACTGCGCGTACTGCTCGACTCCCATTTTTTGTTCGCTCACTTCAAGCGCATGGTCAATATAGCGAAGCAAGGCGTGCAACCGCTCCTGGATGACGGAGTAGTCATGTTCAAAATTATAAGCGTGGAGAAATTTTTCAATTTTTTTCGACAGAATATCATCAGGCGTACGCACCATTAAAATGAGCAAATTGTCCCATTCGGAGCGATGCGTGTAATAGAGCGCCTTATCATAGTCGACGGTGTTCAAGCGGCATGCCTCCTTTATCAAGAAGGAGTCATTGTTAGTGTATGACGGCGGGGCGTTTTGTTGCCCTGTAAATGTTGCGACAGAAGGGAAAATATAAATTATAACCGAAATGAAAACGAAAAAGGAAAAATAAATGTTGCAATTTTGTGACAGAGATAGTATCCTCAAAATAAGGGGATGATGAGAATGAACAAACGGCACGAAGGGCAAGAAATCATCAACATGTGCAAATGGATGGCGTCAGTGGGATTGATTGTCGGAGTTGTACTGTTTTTGCTTAGTTTTATCGCAAGCGCTTACAACAAAGACTATTTCTTGACGATCATCAGTCTCGGCATTATCGGGGCCTCGATGTTTATGTTCGGATTCGGCCTGTTTATGGGTCTGCTGACGGAAACGTACCATCGCGGCCCGCGCGAGAACGTATAGCGCGCATAGAGAATGAAAAACACCGGAGATTACCCCGGTGTTTTTCGCTTTTGCTGGATGTACCAATAGAAGATGGCGAAACCAAGAGCGACCAAAAAGACTGGAAATAAGAATGGACGGTAGGCATGGATGTACTGCTTGACGGCCATCCAGCGGCTTTCAAAATAGGCGCCGATCGTCAAAAAGACAGCGACCCACACCATCGCCCCGCTGTAGGCGAACAAAGCAAACTTTCTCCAACGGTAGGCGTTCATGCCGGCCCAAAAGGCGGCGAGATGCCGAACGCCGGGGATGAAATAGCAAATGAACAATACCGCTGGGCCGAGCTTCGAAAAAAGCGCTTTCGTTTGCTCGAGCCGCTTCTCCGTAAGATGAAGCTTCGGACCAAATTTATGCAAAAACGGCAGCCCGAGCGTAATCCCGAGCATATAGCTGAGCGAGATGCCAATGATGGCTCCAAGCCAGCAGGAAAGAAAAGCGAGCGGATACGAAAACGCCCCCGTTGAAACGCGGTAACCGGCATATGTCAACAGCAGCTCGTCGGGGATCGGCAGCCCGACGATGCCGAGCATCAGCGCAACCATAATGCCGATGTAGCCAAAATGTTCGATGAAATGATGCCAATATTGATGCAAACGATCACCACGCTTTATGAGAACATGCCGTGTACAACATAAATTATAACGGACGACAGGCAGAAATGGAAAGCATGGGCAATGATTCAACGTATCAAAATTTCTTTTTCCTCATACATTGTGGTAAGGGGACAGGAGCATATCGATCCATCGCTGTTGCGGCCAAAGTTGTTATGGACATGGGAAGATACGGAAGTGTACGAAGAGGAGGAGCCTCCGAAAACATCGACGCCGTACGACGATTTATGGTCGCTTGACGAGCGGAACAAACTAAAAACGCCGCCGCGAAAAAAACGGCGCAAGTTTCCGCCGCAACCGGAAAAAGATGTGCTATTGTTCATTGAAGAATACAGCCGCGAACTGGAGGATTGGCAACGCGACATTTTAACGATGATGAGCGAGGAAATGCTTTATTTTTGGCCGCAGCTGGAGACGAAAATCATGAATGAAGGATGGGCTTCGTTTCGCAAAGGAGCTTAAATGTGTAAATGTGAAATCACTTGTATACGAAAGTGATTTTTTTATTTTCTTGATGTTAAATTGTTTAAATATTGCACATTTGATTAATGGTTTACTGCATGGTTCAATAATGTTTAATTATTATGCTAAAACAACATTTGTAATCCATTTTGTCTTGGTGAACCATAAATTTCTTTGACAAATGGGAAATTGTATAATTTGTTAAATGTTAAAAGGATTGTTTCTTTTCGTTGTCAAATAATTTGTAATAAATATTAGAAATTTAAAGGAGATATATGGAAGAATGGACGCGAAGGATTTGTTTCGTATTATAGATGATGGAGAAAATGCCGAATTGGAATGTAAAGCAGCCAAAGGCGGTTTACCGAAAGATGTTTGGGAAACGTATTCTGCTTTTGCGAATACAAATGGCGGTATTATTTTGCTTGGGGTCGAGCAAAAAGGACAAGAGTTTTTCCCAGTCCATGTTGATGCAAAAAAGTTAGTTACTGTAGATGAGCAAATTCACTAACATAAATTGACAACCAAACAAAAAAGGAGACATGAACCGGACTCCTTGGGTAAAATAGATGTGCACAAAACCCATTCACACAAGGAGGTTCATGTCTCATGAATAGATTAGCACATCACCAAGGAATCCACAAGTTTTTCTTCACTTTGGGGTTGACGCTGCAGCTTTCCAAACCGGTCATCAAGCATCTCATTCATATCGTCGATGCCTTGACCACCAAGGGATTCTCGGGAACATTGACCGATATTCATCACTGGAGCTTTCATCCGAATCATCGAACGACGCTCAGTCACTTTTTCACGAAAAGCCCTTGGGATGAGGAAAGGCTGCTTGGGAAGCTTCAAGAGTGGATCCTCCGCCGAATCGAGCGCCTGGTCGAGCGAAAGAATCAGCCTCTTTTTGTCTCGATTGATGATACGATTTGCCAAAAAACGAAGCCTTCGTCACGGGCAACGCACGCCATTCAAGGGTGTGGTTGGCATTTCTCTCACAAAGATCATCAATCGGTTTGGGGGCATTCGCTCGTTTGGCTGATGGTGCACACCTTGACACAAGCGTTTCCGTTTGCGTTCCGCCTGTATGACAAGAAAGCGGGAAAAAGCAAGATCGACCTGGCCATCGAGATGCTTTCTTCGCTCAAAGTGAAGCGGGCTCAGCCGGTGTATGTGCTCATGGATTCGTGGTATCCGTCCAAAAAGCTCATTGAAGCCTGCTTGAAACAGGGATTCCATGTCATCGCCATGCTCAAGACGAACCGGATTCTCTACCCGAAAGGCATCGCCATCCAAGCCAAGCAGTTCGCCCGCTATGTCGAGTCCGAAGACACCCGCCTCGTCACGGTGGGTCAGGAGCGTTATCGCGTGTATCGCTATGAGGGGGCGATCCATGGCCTCGATGACGCGGTGGTGCTGCTGGCTTGGAAGGCGGATCAGCCGATGGCGCCGGAACATCTCCATGTCGTCTTGAGCACCGATCGGGAGCTCGGGGACGAAGACATCTTGCGTTACTATGCTCAGCGTTGGACGATCGAGTGCTTTTTCCGGCAGGCGAAAGATCAACTGAAGCTTGATGGATACCGCGTTCGCCACATTCGGGCGGTGAAACGGTATTGGGCGGTGGTGCTGCTCTCCTGCGTGTATAGCATCGCCGAATCCCGACAAAACCTCTCCGCCGGGCTGGAGCTTCTTCGGTCGCGGAAAGACCACAGCGTCGTCGAGTTCATTTATGACGCTGCGAAGCAAGATATTCCCATTGATGTGATCAAAAAACAGCTCCGTATCGCGTAAGGGGTACCCTGTTTGTCTCTCTAACCATGGAAATTATTGTAATGAAAAATGCTCATCTACAGTTAGTTAAAGACTTTTGGGATGGAATTAATAATCCACAAAGGATTAGTAAAAATATCTTAGTGGATCGAAATGTAGAAATTATTGAAGTTGATGGAAAAGAAATCGTGAAAATTTATGTTCCAAGAGCTTCACGTGAGGACAAGCCAATTTATATTGGTCATAATCCTTTTACGGGTACATATCGCCGCAATTATGAAGGAGACTATAAATGTACAAAAGAAGAAGTACAGCGAATGATAGCGGATCAATCTCCAATTCCTCAAGACAGCAAAGTTCTTCCCAATTACGGTTTACATGATTTGAATATGGAATCGGTGAGAAGTTATCGAAATCGTTTTTCCTCTTTAAAACCAGATCATCCTTGGAATGGATTAGAATTGGAAGAATTTTTATATAAAATTGGAGCTTTGGGAAGGTTACGCGAAACCAACGAGGAAGGGCTAACATTAGCTGGATTGCTCATGTTTGGGGAAGAGCGCAGTATTACAGAGTATTTACCACAGTATTTTTTGGAATATCGGGAAAAGAGTTCGGATGTGCCGGGAGAGAGATGGACAGACCGGATTATTTCTTCCGACGGCACTTGGTCGGGGAATTTGTATGATTTTTATTTTAAAGTGATCCGCAGACTAACGGATGATTTAAACATTCCTTTTCAAATGGAGGGGCTTTTTCGCAAGGATGATACAAGGGTGCACGCTGCTCTTCGTGAGGCTTTAGTCAATACGTTGGCTCATGCCGATTACTACGGGCAACTCGGAATTGTTATCGAAAAGGAAAAGATGTTATTTCGATTTTCCAACCCGGGTGTTCTTCGGATTCCTTTGCAACAAGCGCTGAAAGGTGGAATAAGTGATCCGAGAAATCCAACCATTTTTAAAATGTTTATGTTAATCGGACTCGGTGAACGAGCAGGGTCGGGGATTGAGAATATTCATTTGGCGTGGAAAGAACAACATTGGACTGCCCCGGAATTAATTGAAGAATTTCAGCCGGATCGCACGATTCTTACATTGCGAACAACTTCATTATTACCGCAGGAAAGCGTCGATTTTCTAAAAGCAGTTCTTGGGAAACATTATAAGTTTTTAACCAATGATGAAGTATTAATTTTAGTGACGGCACATCAAGAAAATTATGTGACTAATACGAGATTGCAAAGCCTGACAGATAAAAAGAGTGATGAAATAAGCAAATTATTATCCGGACTTGTGGAAAAAGGATATTTAGAACCAAATGGACAAGGAAGAGGTACAAAATATACGCTAACGGAAATGTTTCATCAAAAGTCTATAGGGAACTCCAGATATAATCGGATAAGCTCCGGACCTAACGCTGCTAACTCCGGACCTAACGAAAACGAACAAACAAAAGATCATGAAAAAGTGCTATTGGATATTTCTGAATTAGCAAGGAAGAAAAAGAGATTAAATCCTTCCGAAATGGATGAGATCATTTTAAATCTTTGTGCAATTAAGCCGTTAACGCTCAAAGAATTAAGTCAATTACTGAATAGGCAGATGGATCCTCTTCGCAAAAAGTACATTTCACGATTGCTTAAGGAAGGGAAATTAGAACCGCTATATCCAGAGCAAATAAACCATCCGAAACAAGCGTATATGACACGATCTCTTTTTAACCAGCATTAGGATATTGAAATGGAAAGCATGGGCAATGATTCAACGTATCAAAATTTCTTTTTCCTCATACATTGTGATAAGAGGAAAAAGGGGGGAGATGGATGCGGCAGGACGAGCTGAAAGAGTTGGAACGGGCGATTGCGGAAATTACGGAAATCGCAGAAGGATTTGGGCTTGATTTTTACCCGATGCGCTATGAGATTTGCCCGGCGGACATTCTTTATACGTTTGGCGCTTACGGGATGCCGACGCGGTTTTCCCACTGGAGTTTCGGGAAACAGTTTTACAAAATGAAGCTCCATTATGACTTAGGGTTAAGCAAAATTTACGAACTTGTCATTAACTCGGATCCTTGCTACGCGTTTTTGCTTGATACGAATACGCTCATCCAAAATAAGCTGATCGTCGCCCATGTGTTGGCTCACAGCGACTTTTTCAAAAACAACGTCCGCTTCAGCAACACGAAGCGCGATATGGTGGAAAGCATGGCGGCGACAGCGGAGCGGATCAAGCATTATGAACATCAATACGGAAAATTGGAAGTGGAAAAATTTTTGGATGCCGTCTTGGCCATTCAGGAGCATATCGATCCCTCGCTCCTGCGGCCGAAGCTGTCATGGACGTGGGAAGATACGGAAGTGTACGAAGAGGAGGAGCCTCCGAAAACATCGACGCCGTACGACGATTTATGGTCGCTTGACGAGCGGAACAAACTGAAAACGCCGCCGCGAAAAAAACGGCGCAAGTTTCCGCCGCAACCGGAAAAAGATGTGCTATTGTTCATTGAAGAATACAGCCGCGAACTGGAGGATTGGCAACGCGACATTTTAACGATGATGCGCGAGGAAATGCTTTATTTTTGGCCGCAGCTGGAGACGAAAATCATGAACGAAGGATGGGCGACGTATTGGCATCAGCGCATTTTGCGCGAGATGGATTTGACGAGCGATGAGGCGATTGAATTTGCGAAACTGAACGCCAACGTCGTGCAACCGTCGCGCACCGGCATCAATCCGTATTATTTAGGACTGAAAATTTTTGAAGACATTGAAGAGCGGTGGAACAACCCGACTGAGGAGATGAAAAAATACGGCGTCAAGCCGGGGTCGGGGAGGGCGAAAATTTTTGAAGTGCGCGAACTGGAATCCGACATTTCGTTTTTGCGCAACTATTTGACGAAAGAGCTCGTCATGCGCGAAGATATGTATTTGTTCCAAAAACAGGGAAAAGAATATAAAATCGTCGACAAAAACTGGGAGCATATCCGCGACCAACTCGTCAGCATGCGGGTCAACGGCGGGTTTCCGTATATCACTGTCAATGACGGCGACTACATGCGCAATGGGGAGCTGTATTTGAAGCATTGGTATGAGGGGATTGAGCTTGACTTAAAATATTTGGAAAAAGTATTGCCGTACATTTATCAACTGTGGGGACGGCCGGTTCATATGGAGACGGTTGTTGAAGAGAAGCCGATGTTGTTTACGTATGACGGGAAGACGGTGCATCGGAAGTATTTGTGATCACGAACGGCAGGGCATCCTGCTTTTTTTGTTTGTCACGACGAATATGTGAAAAACGTCGCAAATTATTCGAATTTGCGATGGATAAGAGCGGGAAGTTTATGGGATAATAAACACAACTGGTTTGTGATGTTTATCACAATTATGTCATGTAGGACTTTACGGGGGGAATGAACGTGTGGAAACGGCAAGAAACGTGGCTCATATGGATTAGTTTTTTGGCGGCAGCGGCCGTGTTCGTTTCGTTGATGGGACGGCTGTTTTCACAGTGGGGATGAAACATGCGCGAGTATGATCCAGTGTGGCTCAGCCGCGTGCTGACAGAGTTGACGCTGACGTTTCACATCATTTACGCCACGATCGGCGTTGGGATTCCGCTTATGATCGCCATTGCCCAGTGGGTCGGGATAAGGAGTAAACACAATTTCAGCGTCTTGGTAATGCATAGTTTGCCGCCAATCGCTCACACTAGCGGATGACAACGAATCAAGGAAGGGTGGGCGATCATGAAAGAAGTGTTGCAGCGTGTGAAAGAACAGTTGGAACAAGCATTTGACGAACCACGTTCGACGAGCCTTGACGGGGCGCTCCATGAGCTTGAACAATTGAAGGCGAGCGCTGGGGAGAAGAAACAAATGATTGAAGACGTCATTCGCGCCGTCGCCCATGCGCGCAATGCACGAATGGAGCTGGCCGAGGCTGGAGATGAATCGGCGGCGAACGCCTTCGCTGAGGCGTATCGGGCGCTGGATCAAGCGATTGAATCGTACAGTGGCGTCGATAACGACCCGGTGTAAGACGGATGGGGGCCCCCTCGGCCTTCATCTGTCGGAAATACGCGGAAGGCGGATGGATTGCAAGCGTTTGGCTGACGTGTTATACTGATTGGCAGTCAAGTAAATACAGGGAATGTTTTCTAGGGTTCCGCAGCTGCCTGGCAGCTGGACTGCGACCGAGAGAAAACGCGCGGCGCGGCTCGCGTACACGGAGGGACAAAAGCCCGGGAGGAGCATCGTTTCGATCGTTCTCGCGGCTTTTTTATTTTCGCTAAAAAAGGAGGACGGGGCATGGCGTGGGTTTGTTTAATAGTTGCTGGTTTGTTCGAAGTTGTATGGGCGATCGCGCTGAAATATACGAACGGGTTTGCCCGCTTTTGGCCTTCTGTTGTGACGATTGCGGGGATGGCGGCGAGCTTTTACTTTTTATCACTGGCGATAAAAACGTTGCCGATCGGCACCGCCTATGCGGTGTGGACGGGAATCGGAGCGCTCGGGGCGGCCTTGGTCGGCATGTTGTTTCTCAACGAGCCGGTCAACGCGCCGCGGGTGACGTTTTTGCTTTGCATTCTTGTCGGAGTCATTGGTTTGAAGTTTACGGCGGGGCAATAAATTGGATTCATTTCTTGTCAAGAAAAAGAGTTGACAACAGGTATAAATATTGAATATCATGGAAATATAAAAACGAATATAGTTTCTTTTGTTAAAGGGGAGTAGCTTTAACAGCAAAGTCGTCAGTTCAGGGCGCACGCCCTCGGCTTTGTTGGCAACGGCGACGTTGTTAGCGAGACCTTTACCGATGTGGGTAAAGGTCTCTTTTATTTATGAAGGCCTTTACCAAGGATGGTAAAGGTCTTCTTTCATGTCATGAAACAAAAGGGGGGAAGATAATCGTAAAAGAAGATAGGTTCGGCTTCAAAAGAACAAAAAGTGGAGGGGATGGCATGCGCAAATGGTGGAAACGGCTTCGGTTCATCGTCCATGTCCGGCGTTTTCTACCGTTTTTGTTCGAATTTTTCGTTTCTCATGAAGTGCCAATGCGAAAAAAATTGTTTTCCGTCGGTTTGCTGCTTTTGTATATAGCGCTGCCGCTTGACCTCATTCCGGATTGGCTTGCGTTGTTTGGTTTGATCGATGATTTGGCCGTCTTCCTATTTATTTTGCAACAAATCATTAACATGGCACCTATTTCATTAAAACTCACATTTCGCACCCTAACAAGGTCAAAACAAAGGATTTTTTATTTAGTTTTTCAGAATAACTTTTTGACCAACACAACGAGCGATGGCAATCCTTTTTTTACCATCGCTAGTCGTTCTGTATCATGTTAGACGTAGATGCTCTCATCCATGCCCAATCCCTGCAGAATCCTTCGCTGATCCGGGTTGAGGGAGCGATCCAGTGCGCGTTGGATGCGCCCGTCTGGCAGCTCCAGCAGGATGACGTTCACATATTGAAACAGCTGAAAAATCGCCTGTCCCGTTGGCCGGGTCAGCTTGCGGCCTCCCGCGCCCTTTAACGGGCGTTCTGGTGTGATGAACTGACGCACCCGGCGCTGAAAAACGCGGTAAATCGCCAAGGCCAAGAGAAATAGATAGCCCAATACGGCGACCCGTTCTGGTTTTTTGACATAAATCTCATCCGTGAAAAACGGATCTTTCAAAAACGCGAAGTTCATTTCCACCGAGATTTGCCCTTTATACAGCTTCAAGATCTCTTGGGCATCCATTTGTTGGCCCTTCCATTCCTTCGGAACGGTCGTGACGAGGACAAACCGGGACGCTTTCCGTCTTGCCTGTTCCCATGCCGGTTGGTCGAATTCGACGTTTAGGCGAAGGGTGTACAGCGTCTCCGTCTCGGGTTCCGCCCCTTTTTTCGGCCGTCCGCGCCGTTTTTTCGGACGCACGATCTCTTCGACCGCGGCCTCCACTCGATGAAACCGAGGGCGAAGGGACGCCTTGAGGGACGTCAAGGCTTGTTCGGCGTCTTCGCGGCAGGAGAAGGGGTGGCGCTCCCAACGGACTTGTTCCTCGCGAAGAAGCTCCGCTTCTTTGACCCGCTCTTTTTCGAGCGTTTTTCCTTTGCGCTGGTCGAGCGCGCTCGATTCGACGACGATCAGCCGAACCGGGTGGCCTTCATAGGTCGCGGCCGTTTCCCATACCCGGTACGTGGCGCCGTTTCTCTCCGCTAGGGTAAAGGGTTCGCTCCACGGGATGTGAGGCGAATCGGCCTCCGCGAGCGCCTGTTTCACGATTCGAAGCGACGAAGGGCCTCTGGTGATCAAAAAGGCACGGGCGGCTTTTGTCTGCGCCAAGGTGTCTTTCGTCATCGCGGCGGAATCGGCCACGTAAATCCATTCGTCGTCGATCTTGGCTTGTTTGAACTGTTCGTGGATCCGCGACAGCACCTCAGGATTCCACGCCTTATCCGATAGATTGCCGTCATGCACATCGCCGTAAAACGGGATGCCATCCTCGTTGCCGACCAGCCCGAAGCCGATCTGTTTTTGCCAACGGTGATGGCGGTTATAGCCATGTGTGATCTGCAAAGCCTCTAATGAGGCCGATTCATACGCTCCGTAAACAGTTTTGTCTGTCGTATCGGCGTGAAAGGCTCGGAGGGAAAGGCCTTCTTTGCGATAAATGTGAATCAAGCAAGTGCTGATGACCTTGTGAATATCGGCCTCATACAAGCGGTCGAGATGACGGGCCAAGGCATCGTCGTTCAACCAGGAAGGATGGAGACCGGGACGGATGAGTTTCTCCAGATCGATCTCCTGAGCCCATCGTTCTAAGTGAACCAGGGCTTGCCGGCCGTCAAATAGATTGTAAAGGATGGCCTGAACGGCATCGCTGACTCGCG
This sequence comes from Geobacillus sp. Y412MC52, assembly GCF_000174795.2. Taxonomy (NCBI): domain Bacteria; kingdom Bacillati; phylum Bacillota; class Bacilli; order Caryophanales; family Anoxybacillaceae; genus Geobacillus; species Geobacillus sp. Y412MC52. The sequence continues at coordinate 569,002 of NC_014915.1, forward strand.
TTTGGCACTGTGGATCGACGGGCACAAGATGGTCAATCAAGTGGGGGATGTCGAGTTTTTTGACTAGAACACTTATTATATTCAAATAACCATTACGATAGACCCCTTTGACTTTCACATTCATGAGAGAAAAACTCCTTTACGTTCCTTGTGTGTCAAGGATTCATTCGACATCGGAACAAAAAATCCTCCCGATTTTCGTCGGAAGGGTGCGAAATGTGAGTTAAAAGAAAAATATAACTTGTAAAGGGGGATTCTTCCATGGATCTGTTGTCAGCAGAGTTTTGGACGGCGTTGCTTTCGATCGTCATTATTGATCTTTTGCTGGCAGGGGATAACGCCATTGTGATCGGATTGGCGGCCCGCAACTTGCCCAAACACCAGCAAAAAAAGGCCGTTGTCTGGGGGACGGTAGGCGCTGTCGTCATCCGGGCGTTGGCGACGATTTTTGTCGTATGGCTGCTGAAAATCCCAGGGCTTTTGCTTGTCGGCGGCGTGCTGCTGGTCTGGATCGCCTATAAGCTGCTTGTTGAGGGGAAGGGACACGACGATGTTGAAGCCGGGGGAAATTTATGGGAAGCGATTCGCACGATCATCATTGCTGATGCGTTGATGGGGCTTGACAACGTGTTGGCGGTCGCTGGTGCGGCGCATGGAAGCTTTCTCCTGGTTGTTCTCGGGTTGCTCATTTCCGTTCCGATCATGGTGTGGGGCAGCACGCTCATTTTAAAATGGATCGAGCGCTTCCCGATCATCATTACGATCGGCGCTGGCGTCCTCGCCTGGACGGCGGCGAAAATGATCGTCGATGAGCCGTTTTTAAAGGCGTATTTTGCTAATCCTGTTGTGAAGTATGGATTTGAGTTGCTCGTTGTCGCTGCGGTCATTGGGGTGGGAACGATGAAAAAACGAAAAAGCGCCAAAGAGCCGCAACCGAAAGCCGCCAATGAGTAATTGGCGGCTTTTGTGGTGGGGCAATCACCAAGCGGATGGCTATTTCCATTTCAGCAGCAGAAATTGCAGCAGCCATCCAATGGAGAGCCCGGGGATGACAGATAAAATCGGCAGCCAAATCGGCCCAAAAAACACGTCGCCGATCGTCACGTGCGATGAATACATCAAGCCGACCGTCACAAAGTAGGCGGAGACGACAAACGGCAAAAACGAGTACGGCGTTTGCCCGCCGCCAGCGTCTTTAAACGCATCCCACATGGCAAAAAAGTATAAACATGGATAAAACATCAGCCATCCGATATCGACAATGCGGGCGGCCTCATCCGTACGTCCCAAAAAGCTGAGGCGGATGGCTTCATTGAAATGAGATTGGGTGTTAATCACAAATTCCAACGCAATAAACAAAATTCCTTTTATATACTTTTTGTTCAACAGTTGCCCGAATCCAGGCAAAGCAATGCTCCATAACAATGCTTCGATCGCCTTCACCTTCTCGAACCCTTTACTGAGATAATATTAGTTGATCGTTGCTTCGTCCGTTGCACCGTCAGATGGAGCTGGGGACAATCGATGGGTGCTTCATGGTCAGTTGCTGGTTAAGCCGATGGGTGCAATTACATTTTTTGCGCCAAAGACTTGTTTTATACTTTTGTGAAATAGGAATGGGGAAAAACGTTCCTATAGAACCAAACGATACGTTAGTTGAAGATGAAAAAATGTCTTTAAATTTTTCAGAATAATGAATATAATAGTGACGTAAAGGATTTTGACAAATAAAAAAGGAGGAAGCCGTGTGAAGGGGCTAAAATCGATTTTGTTATGGGGCCTGATTTCCGTCCTTGGGGCCGCAGCGTTTGCCATTTTGGCTTTAAGCCGCGGCGAATCGGTCAACGCCATGTGGCTGATCGTCGCCGCCGTCTGCACGTATGCGGTCGCCTATCGATTTTACAGCCGGTTTATCGCCCGCAAAGTGTTCGGTCTTGATGATAACCGGAAAACGCCAGCGGAAGTGTTCAATGACGGGAAGGACTATGTTCCGACGAACAAATGGGTGCTATTTGGCCATCACTTTGCCGCTATTGCGGGTGCGGGACCGCTTGTCGGACCGATTCTGGCCGCGCAGATGGGGTATTTGCCGGGGACGCTTTGGATTGTGATCGGCGTTGTGCTCGGCGGAGCGGTTCAAGACTTTGTCATTTTGTTCGCTTCGATGCGCCGCAACGGGAAGTCGCTCGGCGAAATGATTAAGGAAGAAATGGGTCCGGTGACGGGCTTGATCGCAGCGCTTGGCATTTTGGGCATTATGATTATTTTATTGGCCGTATTGGCGCTCGTTGTCGTGAAAGCGCTTGTCGGAAGCCCTTGGGGGATGTTTACGATCGCCGCAACGATCCCGATTGCGATTTTGATGGGTATTTACATGCGCTTCATCCGTCCGGGGCGCGTTGCTGAAGCGTCGCTTGGGGGATTTGTGCTGTTGATTTTGTCGATCGTGGTCGGGCAATATGTCGCGGAGCACCCGACGCTCTCGGCGATGTTTACGCTAAAAGGGGAAACGATCGCCATCTTAATGATCATTTATGGCTTTGTCGCTTCGGCGTTGCCGGTATGGCTGTTGTTGGCGCCGCGCGACTATTTGAGCACGTTCTTGAAAATCGGCACGATCGTCGGACTGGCGCTTGGCATTTTCGTCGTCATGCCGGACTTGCAAATGCCGGCGGTGACGAAATTTATCGACGGCACGGGGCCGGTGTTTGCAGGCGACTTGTTCCCGTTCTTGTTCATCACGATTGCTTGCGGCGCGGTGTCTGGATTCCACTCGCTTGTTTCATCCGGCACAACGCCGAAGATGATTGAGCTTGAAAGCCATGCGCGGCCGATCGGCTACGGCGCGATGTTGATGGAATCGTTCGTCGCTGTCATGGCGATGGTAGCGGCTTGCGTCTTGACGCCAGGGGCGTATTTTGCCATCAACAGCCCGGCGGCGGTGATTGGCACAGACGTGGCGCAGGCGGCAAAAGTGGTATCGTCATGGGGCTTCACCGTAACGCCGGATATGCTTGCGCAGCTGGCGAAAGACGTCGGCGAACAAACGGTGTTGTCGCGCACGGGCGGGGCGCCGACGTTGGCGATCGGGATGGCGCACATTTTATCGAGCGTCATCGGCGGCAAGGCGCTTATGGCGTTCTGGTATCACTTTGCTATCCTGTTTGAAGCGCTGTTCATCTTGACGACAATTGACGCCGGCACGCGCGTCGGCCGCTTTATGATCCAAGATATTATGGGGACGTTCTACAAACCGCTCGGCAAAACGGATTCGCTTGTCTCAAACTTGATCGCCACGACCCTTTGCGTACTGGCGTGGGGCTACTTCCTGTACCAAGGCGTCGTCGATCCACTGGGCGGCATCAACACGCTATGGCCGCTGTTTGGCATCGCCAACCAAATGTTGGCTGGCATCGCCTTGTTGTTTGCGACGACGGTTCTATTTAAAATGGGCAAAAAGGCATATGTTTGGGTCACGCTCGTGCCGACAACATGGCTTTTGGTCGTCACGCTGACGGCCGGGTATCAAAAACTGTTCCACGAAAATGTCAAAATTGGTTTCTTGTCGCATGCGAAAATGTTCCAAGACAGCTTGAGCCAAGGCAAAATTTTGGCGCCGGCAACGAATGAGGCGCAAATGCGGCAAATTATTATGAACGATTACATTGATGCGACATTGTGCGCGATTTTCATGCTCGTTGTGATCGCGATGCTGATCTCGGCGTTGAACATCTGGATCAAAGTGTTGCAAAACAAACATGTGCCGCTCAAAGAAGCGCCGTACGTGCCGCGTGATGGAGAAGGAGCGAAGCACTATGCCTAAATGGCTGCAAAACGTTTTGGCTTATCGCCGGCAGTTTCTTGACTTGCTTGTCGGTGTGCCGAGTTATGAAAAATATGTCGAGCATATGAAAACCCATCACCCTGGCGAGCCGATCAAGTCGCGGAAAGAGTTTTTCTGCGAGGCGCAAGAGGCGCGCTACAATGCCAAAGGCGGCAAAGTGTCGCGTTGCTGCTAGCGGACGAGAAGGAAGGAGGGGCGCGTTCCCTTCTTCCTTTTTTCTTCTTGTTCATCATCGTGGAGAAACATGTTCGATTGGCGGCATGGCTTTTGTGAAAGACGTTGGGAGCGTTGGATCAACCCTCAAGTAGAGAAAGGAGCTGTACATACGATGCGCATTCTGTTTGTCGGAGCGGGAGCGGTCGGCGGGTATTTCGGCGGCCGTCTTCTTGAAAAAGGGGTGGACGTAACGTTTCTTGTCCGCGAGCGCAGAAAACAGGAACTGGAGAAATACGGGCTTGTCATCCACAGCATCCATGGCGATGCGGTATTGGCGCCGAAATTGCTTGTTGCCGGCGAATCGGCCGAGCCATTTGATCTTGTCGTGTTCTCAAGCAAAGCGTACCATTTAGACGGCGCCATCGCCGACGCGAAACCGTATGTTGGAGAGGCGACGATGATTTTGCCGTTGTTAAACGGCATGGCCCATATGGAGGCGTTATGGAAGGCGTTCGGCCGCGAGAATGTCTTAGGCGGGCTTTGCTTTATCGAAACGACGTTAAACGAGAGAGGGGAGATCATCCAAACGAGCCCGGCGCATGAGATGCGTTTCGGTGAATGGCCAAACGGGCGGAGCGAGCGAACGGAGGTGCTTGCATCGTTGTTTGCCGGCGCCAACGCCTGCTTTCGCCTAAGCGAACAAATTGCGGTTGATATGTGGAATAAATATTTGTTCATTGCGACGATGTCGGGCGTGACGACGCTGTTCCGCGCCCCGATCGGGCCGATTCGCTCCGGCGAGTACGGGAGCGTCATCATCGACCGGCTGTTTCGCGAAATCAAAACGATCATCCAGGCGCATGGGGCGCCGTTGACCGATGAAATGGCCGAGCGGCAACGCACCCAGCTCGAACAGATCGCCCCAACGATGAAGTCGTCCATGCAGCGCGATATGGAAAAAGGACAGCTCATCGAAGCCGACCATTTGCAAGGGTATTTGCTGGCATTGGCGAAACGGCATGGCATCCATGCCCCGATGCTTGAGGCAGTATATCACAATTTAAAAATTTACGAAGCGAGCCGCGCAACGAGTTGATCAACCCCAGCCGGTTGGCAGGAGCGTGCAGCCCCGCCAACCGGCTGTTTTTTTGAGAAAAAGAGAAGTTGTTTACCGCACCAATATAGTGTACAGTTAATAGTGAAAACGTGTGCGCAAGGAGGAGGCAGCCTTGAAAAAAACATGGTGGAAAGAAGGCGTTGCGTATCAAATTTATCCTCGCAGCTTTATGGATGCCAACGGCGACGGCATCGGTGATCTTCGCGGCATCATCGAAAAGCTGGATTATTTGGTGGAGCTTGGAGTCGACATCGTTTGGATTTGTCCGATTTACCGGTCGCCGAACGCCGATAACGGATATGACATCAGCGATTATTATGCCATTATGGATGAGTTTGGAACGATGGATGACTTCGATGAATTGCTTGCCCAAGCCCATCGGCGCGGGTTGAAAATCATTTTGGATTTGGTCATCAATCATACGAGTGATGAGCATCCGTGGTTTATCGAATCGCGGTCATCGCGAGACAATCCGAAGCGCGACTGGTACATTTGGCGCGACGGCAAAGACGGGCGCGAACCGAACAACTGGGAAAGCATTTTCGGCGGCTCGGCATGGCAGTATGACGAGCGGACGGGTCAGTATTACTTGCATATTTTTGACGTCAAACAGCCCGACTTGAATTGGGAAAACGACGAAGTGCGGCGGGCGCTTTATGCGATGATCAACTGGTGGCTGGATAAAGGCATCGACGGCTTTCGCATCGACGCGATTTCCCACATTAAGAAAAAGCCGGGTCTTCCCGATTTGCCAAATCCGAAGGGGCTGAAGTACGTGCCGTCATTTGCTGCGCACATGAACCAGCCAGGGATTATGGAGTATTTGCGAGAGTTGAAAGAGCAAACGTTTGCACGATATGACATTATGACGGTCGGCGAGGCGAACGGAGTAACGGTTGATGAGGCCGAACAATGGGTCGGGGAAGAAAACGGCGTGTTTCATATGATTTTTCAGTTTGAGCATTTAGGGCTTTGGAAAAGGAAAGCCGATGGTTCGATCGATGTCCGCCGGCTGAAGCGGACGTTGACGAAATGGCAAAAAGGATTGGAAAACCGTGGGTGGAACGCGCTCTTTTTGGAAAACCACGACTTGCCTCGATCAGTGTCGACATGGGGAAATGACGGCGAGTATTGGGCGGAGAGCGCGAAGGCGCTTGGCGCGCTCTACTTTTTCATGCAAGGGACGCCGTTCATTTACCAAGGGCAAGAGATCGGGATGACGAACGTGCAATTTTCCGACATTCGCGACTACCGCGATGTCGCTGCCTTGCGTCTGTATGAACTCGAACGGGCGAACGGCCGGACGCATGAGGAAGTGATGAAGATCATTTGGCAAACCGGGCGTGACAACTCGCGCACCCCGATGCAATGGTCTGGTGCCCCAAACGCTGGATTCACGACAGGTACGCCATGGATCAAGGTGAACGAAAACTATCGTACGATCAATGTCGAGGCCGAGCGGCGCGACCCGAACTCGGTATGGTCGTTTTATCGACAAATGATTCAGCTTCGGAAAGCGAACGAGCTGTTTGTTTATGGAACGTACGATCTGCTTTTGGAAAACCACCCATCCATTTACGCGTACACAAGAACGCTTGGCCGCGATCGGGCGCTTATCATGGTCAACGTATCCGATCGTCCTTCACTTTACCGCTATGACGGCTTCCGCCTTCAGTCAAGCGATTTGGCGCTCTCGAACTACCCGGTCCGTCCGCATAAAAATGCGACGCGTTTTAAGCTGAAGCCGTACGAGGCGCGTGTATACATCTGGAAAGAATAAGAAGGAATTTGCCTTTCCGTGTGGAATGAATGAATACGGAAGGGGGATGATCAACATGGCAACGATCGATCCGATTCGCTACCCGATCGGAACGTTTCAAGCGCCGCAGCAGTTTGAGGCTGGGGAGGTGCAAGAGTGGATTGCTGCCATCCGCGGGCTGCCAAACGACTTAAGAACCGCTGTTTCCGGCTTGAACGATGAGCAGCTGAACACGCCGTATCGCGACGGCGGCTGGACGGTTGCCCAAGTCGTCCATCATTTGGCTGATGCAAGCATGAATGCGTTTTTGCGCACGAAATGGGGAGTGACGGAAGACGGCCCAACGGTGAAGCCGTTTGCGGAAAGCGAATGGGCGAAAACGGCCGATGCTTGCTCGTTGCCCATTGAACCGTCGCTTTTATTGCTTGACGGGCTGCATGCGCGATGGGCGGCGTTGCTTGAATCGATGACGGAGGCAGATTTTCACCGAACCGTTCGGCCGGAAGGGGCAGCGGGGGAGATGCCGCTGTATGTATTGACCGCGTTGTATGCATGGCATGGGAAACATCATACCGCGCAAGTTGCGTCGTTGCGCAAACGAAAAGGATGGTAAAGGCTGCCGATTCTTCGGTGGCTTTTTTCTTCATGCATCATAGAAGGATGGTGCTGCGCAAACAACAACCGGGAACCGCCGGCTGGGCGGGGCTTTTTTGTCGTCATCCTGCCGGGAGAACGGTGAAATAGCATTTTGCTTAAACGGCGGCATAGGATTATGTTATACTAACAAATATTAAGGGACACGAAATACATAGTTCGCAAGGGGGATCGGTATGGGAGCGGAGCAGCAGCCGCTTATTGCAGAACAAAAAGAAAAAATATGGACGAAAGATTTTGTTTTGATTTGTTTGGCCAATTTTTTTGTGTTTCTTGGGTTTCAAATGACGCTGCCGACCCTTCCGCTGTTTGTCAAGCATTTGGGCGGCAACGATCAGCTGATTGGCGTTGTCGTCGGTGTGTTTACGTTTTCGGCGCTCATCGTCCGTCCGTTCGCCGGCCATGCGCTTGAGACGAAAGGGCGCCGGTTTGTGTTTTTATTGGGGCTTCTCATTTTTGTCATTTCTGTCGGTTCCTACAGCTTGATCTCAAGCATTTTCCTTCTCTTTTTGATGCGGGTCGTCCAAGGAATCGGCTGGGGGTTTTCGACAACCGCTTCCGGGACGGTGGCGACGGACATCATTCCAGCGAGTCGCCGCGGGGAAGGAATGGGCTATTACGGGCTGTCCGGGAATATCGCCTTGGCGTTTGGTCCGTCGCTTGGACTTGTGCTTGCCGCTATGATTCCGTTTAGCCATCTGTTTGCCATTTGTGCGGCGCTTGGAGTCGCTTCGGTGCTGTTTGCCGCCGCGATCACGTATAAAAAAGCGGAAGCCGTGCATGGCAAAGGGGCGAACAGATGGGATTTGTATGAAAAAAGCGCTTTGACCCCGTCGTTGCTGTTGTTTTTCTTGACGGTGACGTTCGGCGGCATCGCCTCATTCTTGCCTCTATATACGGCGCAAAAACAGATCGGCGGCCTGCAACTGTACTTTTTGCTTTACGCGCTTGCCTTGATGGTGACGCGAACGTTCGCTGGCCAGTTGTATGACCGAAAAGGGCATCGAGCCGTCTTTCTCCCTGGTGCGGGGCTTATTTTGCTGGCGATGCTTCTTCTCGCTTGGCTGCCGGGAGAATGGGCGTTGCTTTTGGCGGCGGTGCTGTACGGTTTCGGCTTTGGCATGGTGCAACCGGGGCTGCAGGCGTGGTCCGTCGAGCGGGCGCCTGCCCACCGCAAGGGAATGGCGAACGCGACATTTTTCTCGTTTTTTGATTTAGGGGTCGGCGTCGGGGCGATGGTGTTTGGCCAAATCAGCCATTGGTTCGGCTATCCGAGCATTTATTTAGCTGCTAGCGGTTCGGTGCTCCTTTCGATGCTTGTCTATCTGTCGGTCTTGCATAAAGAACAATCGCTTCGCTCCAGGGAACGAAAAAACGCTTAGGGATAACCCCTAGGCGTTTTTTCTGCCCAGCAGCGCATCGAAACGGCCTTTGAGGGCGGCTCGTCACCGCCGAGAATGCACTTCGTAAATGGCGAATTTTAAGTAGTCGCCTTCTTCCGCGGCAAGGAGTTTCGGGTGGTCGTAGCCGGCGCCGTTCCAATATACTTGGCGCAGCACTTTTTTCGCGTCAAATGCCGCATCAGCGATCATCTCTTGAAATAGGTGCGGGCGGACGTGGTACGAGCAGCTTGATGTGACGAAAAAGCCGCCGTCTTTGACAAGCTTCAATCCGTTTAAGTTAATGTCTTTATAGCCGCGCAGCGCCTTCGGGACGGCATGGGCCGATTTCGCGAACGCCGGCGGGTCGATGATGACGACATCCCACTGTTTGCCGGCGCGCACCGACTCGCGCAAATAGTCGAAGGCGTTGGCGACGACAAATTCAACGTTCGTGAATCCGTTTAACGCGGCGTTCCGTTTCGCCGTTTCGATGGCATGTTCAGAAATATCGACGGCAGTAGCATGTTTTGCCCCATACAGACAAGCGTTTAGCATAAACGAGCCGGTATGGGTGAAGCAGTCGAGCACGGTCGTCTCCGGACCGATGAGCGGACGAAGAGCGGCGCGGTTTTGCCGTTGGTCGAAGAAAAAGCCGGTTTTTTGTCCGTTTTCAATATCGACGATGTATTTCACGCCGTTTTCCTCGATTTCGATTTCCGTTTCCGCTTTCCCGTACCAAAAGCCTTTTTCTTGTTTGAGACCCTCAAGCTCCCGAACGGACACATCGTTGCGCAAATAAATGGCCCTTGGGGCAAACACGTCAAGCAAGCCGCGCAAAATCCAGTCTTTCCGCCTTTCCATGCCGAGCGCCAAAATTTGCACAACAAGCACATCTTCATATTTGTCGACGATCAATCCGGGCAAAAAGTCGGCTTCGCCATAGACGGCGCGGCAGGAGCGAACGCCGGGAATCATCCGTTCACGGTACGCCCACGCCTGACGGATGCGGTCGATGAAAAAGCGCTCATCGAGTTCATCGTTTGGGTTTTGCGTCAAGACGCGGACGATGATTTGCGAAGCGGGGTTGATATATCCTTTCGCCAGCCAATAACCTTGATGATTGTAAACGTCAACGAAGTCGCCCGGCGTCGCATCGCCTTCGATGCGGTCGACTTCACTTTGAAAAATCCATGGATGCCCTTGCTCAAGCCGTTTTTTCCGTTCTCTTTTCAGGATGACCTTCGCCATCGTTTCCACTCCCATTCCGTCGTCAATTGCTGCGTTTCCATCATAGCGGATTGCAACGCATAGCGCAACGTCGGAGAAAAAAAGATTGACAATCGTTCGTGCCATGGTATGATTAAGTGTAAAGAAAACTGAAAATTGCACCATCATCCACTAGGGGGGCCTTTAGAAAGGCTGAGATCAAAGTGTGCCTTTGAGACCCTTAGCACCTGATCTGGGTAATGCCAGCGTAGGGAAGTGGAGGAGCAGCACAGCAAGGCTAGGCTTTGCCTGGCCAACGTCGCATGCCCACGCCGCTTTCTTTACGCCAATCGGCAAAGGAAGCGGCGTTTTTATTTTGCCAAAAAGGGGGAAAACGAATGTCATTTGCCAAACAATTGCGCCAAGCGGCCGATCCGATCTGGCAGGCGAGTTTCCGCCATCCGTTTGTTCAGGAGCTTGGCCAAGGGACGCTTGCGCGCGAGAAGTTTCGCTATTACGTGATGCAAGATGCCTATTATTTGCGCCATTTTGCCCGCGTGCAGGCGATCGGGGCGGCGAAATCGCCGGATTTGGCGACGACAGCCCGGTTGGCGCACCATGCACAAAGCACGTGCGAAGCCGAGCTTTCGCTGCATGAAACGTTCGCCGAGCTCTTGGGCATTACGGAAGAGGAAAGGGCGGCGTTCATTCCGGCGCCGACGGCGTACGCCTATACGTCGCACATGTACCGCGCGGCGTACGAAGGGCATCTCGGTGATGTTATCGCCGCCATTTTGCCGTGCTACTGGCTGTATTACGAAATTGGCGAGCGCTTGAAAACGTGCCGCCCGAACGATCCGATTTATGAAAAATGGATCGGCACCTACAGTTCGGACTGGTTCCGCTCGCTTGTGGAAGAGCAAATCGCGCGGCTTGACGACATCGCTGACGCGGTCACCGAAGAGGATCGCCATCGGATGAAGCGGCATTTCCTCATCAGCAGCGAATATGAGTACGAGTTTTGGGAGATGGCGTATCGGCTTGAGCAGTGGCCGTCGGCTGAATTGGCGGCGAGCCGTTGACGTGAGACAAGGAGGAGAACAGGATGGAAGTGAAGACAAAAGGGTTAAAATTGGCGGATATTTTAACGACGATCGTCATTGCGATTGTGTTTGGCATTATTTACAAATTATGGGGCCCGCTATATAGCGCGGTGGGAGCAGTAGGGTTTCATCTCGATCAACTCATTTACGGCATGTGGTTTATCGCCTCCTCGCTCGCTTATTTGCTCATTCGCAAGCCAGGGGTGGCGTTGCTCGCGGAGATTGCGGCTTCGTCCGGCGAGCTGATCATGGGATCGCAATGGGGGCTTGAAGTGCTCATTTACGGGGTCGTTCAAGGGCTGTTTGCCGAGCTCGTCTTTGCCGCCTTCCGCTATCGGCGCTTTGATACGTTCGTTGTATCGCTCGGCGCGGTCGGGGCGACGATTGGCTCGCTCATCATGGACTTTTACAAAGGCTATATTGAGGCGCTCGCCCCATGGAATATGGCGCTCTTTTTGCTGGCGCGTTTTATCGGCGCCATCCTCATCTCCGGCGTGCTTGCTGTTTCATTGGCGAAAGCGCTCGAAAAAACCGGAGTGACGCAAATGTGGCGGCCGGCTTCAAAAGACGATTACGATGCGTTGAACCGGTAAGGCGGCGAATGGCGATGAAACAAGCAATTGCGATTGATCGGCTGCGCCTGAAATTTCCCGGGAGCGACGGGCTGCTGTTTCGCGACTTGTCGCTTTCGATTGCCGAGGGGGAGAAAGTGCTCCTCCTTGGTCCGTCGGGATGCGGCAAGTCGACATTATTGCAAGTGATGGCTGGCATCATTCCCCACTCGATCGATGTGCCGATGAAAGCGGAGCGTCTTAAGCGGCCGGAACGGTGGGGCTATGTTTTCCAAGATCCTGATGCGCAATTTTGCATGCCGTATGCGGACGAGGAAATCGCCTTTGCCCTTGAAAATCAGAGCGTGCCGCGCCACGAGATGCCCGTCCGCATCCGCGCCCTGCTGGACCAGGTCGGTTTGGAGATCGCCCCGCATACTGATATTCATACGCTTTCCGGCGGGATGAAGCAGCGGTTGGCGCTCGCTTCGGTGCTGGCGCTTGAGCCGGATGTCTTGTTTTTGGATGAGCCGACGGCGCTGCTTGATGAAGAAGGGACGAAGGCGGTATGGCAAACGGTGAAGCAGGTGGGCCGCGGCAAAACGGTCGTCATCGTCGAGCATAAAATTGACCATGTGCTCGACTTTGTGGATCGCATTGTCTTGTTCGGCCGCGATGGGCGCATCATCGCCGACGGCGAGGCGAAGGCGGTGTTTTCCGACTATAAAAACGTCATTGCCGCTGAAGGGATTTGGTATCCAGGCGTCTGGGACGACTATGACCGGACGGCAAGGCGGCGAAATCGCCATCAAGGCGAGGAGCTTCTTCGCCTCGCCCGTTTTCGCGGGTTCCGCGGCCGGGAGGCGAAAATCTATGTTCCTGAAGCAGCGGTGCACGCCGGCGAATGGATTGCCGTCACCGGAAAAAACGGCGCTGGCAAAAGCACGTTGCTGCACGCGCTTATGCAACTCATCCGCACGGACGGAGAGTATATGCTGCTAGGCGCCGACATCAAGCGGCAACACCCGCTCTACCGCCATATTGCGTTTGTTTTCCAAAATCCGGAGTGGCAATTTGTCGCCCATTCCGTTCGCGAAGAGCTCGCCTACTCGCTTCGGCTTGAAGGGCGGCCGGAAGCGGAAATCGAGGAAACCATCACCCGCCTGTTGCGTGAATTTGACCTTGTTGAGCAGCAAGACCAGCACCCGTACCAACTGTCGGTCGGACAAAAGCGGCGGTTGAGCGTCGCTGCTTCGATCGTCGCCGGCCAACGCCTCTTTTTGCTTGATGAGCCGACGTTTGGTCAGGACGCGAAAAACACGTTTGCTTTGCTTGAAATGCTTGAAGCGTACCGCGAACAAGGAGCGGTGATCATGATGGTTACACATGACGAACAAATCGTCCGCCGCTTTGCGACGAGACAGTGGGTGATTGAAGATGGGGCGCTCGTTCGGGACGAACAGCTTGAAATTCGAGAGCCGGTGTTGGCGGAAGGTGGGGCAGGGCGATGAAATGGGAGGTTCGCTGCCGCGAGACATGGCTTCATGAGACGAACCCGAGCTTGAAGCTCATTGTGCTTGTCGTGCTCTTTTTCGCTGTGTTGTTCATTCATAACCCGAACGTGCTGATTAACGTTTCGCTCGCTCTCTTCGTTTTGTTTTGCTTTGGCACCGGCTATCCGGCGAATGTGTTGTTTTGGCTGTTTTTGCCGTTTTTCCTCGTGTTTGTTTCGACGGCTTCATCGATGATGATGTTTGGCGAGGGAACGACAACATGGGTTCGCTGGGGGTTCATCCATGTTACAGCCGAAAGTTTTTGGCGCGGGGTGCACATCGGGTTTCGCGCTTTGGCGCTTGGGCTTCTCGGATTGATTTTCTCGCTGACGACCCGGCCGGTTCCGTTGTTTTATTCGCTCATGCAGCAGTTGAGACTGAAGCCAAAGTATGCGTACAGTTTTTTGGCGGCCGTTCGCCTATTGCCGATTATGCTTGAAGAGTTTCAGGCGATCCGCTATGCGTTAACAGTGCGCGGCGTGCCGAACAAGGGCGTCCTCAGCAAAGTGAAGCGCTACGCCATTCCGCTGTTGTCGCAAAGCATCCGCCGCGCCCAGCGCATCGCCGTGGCGATGGAAGCGAAACAATTTTCCGGCAGCGGGCGGCGCACGTTTTATTATGAAATCGGGTTCGGCAAATATGATATTTGGCTTGTCGCCTTGTTTGCCGCTTTGATGTTCGCCGCCTACTATGTCGGTGTTCATTATCCGTATATTTCTATAAGCGATGTACGGTAGAAAGAAAGGGATGGCGATGGGGGTTCTCCATTTCGTTTCCACCGGGCGTCAGACGGTTGACGAATTCGCCGCGATTTGTGCGCACACCCATCCGTATGCCGACCTGATTCATATTCGCGAAAAAGGGAAGACGGCGCGTGAAGTGGCGGCGTTTGTCGCGGCACTGCTTCGCGTCGGGGTGCCGCCGCAAAAAATCATCGTCAATGACCGGGTTGATGTCGCCGCTGTCTACGGTGTCAAAGGTGTGCAGCTTGCTTATCACAGCCTGCCGGTGCGCGCCGTCCGCCGCTCGTTTCCGGACTTGACGGTTGGTTGCTCGGTGCACGGGTCGGAGGAGGCGAAACAAGCCGAACAGGATGGCGCTCACTTTTGTTTGTATGGCCATATTTTTCCGACGGACAGCAAGCCCGGTTTGCCGCCGCGCGGTCTGGACTCGCTTGCGGAAATCGTGGCCGCCGTGTCCATTCCAGTCATCGCCATCGGCGGCATTCACGCCGGCAACGCCCGTCGGGTGCTGGAAGCGGGCGCAGCCGGGGTGGCAGTATTGTCGGCTGTTTTTTTCGCTGCTGACCCCGTTGCTGAGGCCAAACGGCTGGCAGACATCGTGAAAGGGAGGGGATAGGGGATGACGCATCGGTATGACGTCGCCATCGTCGGCGGCGGGGTGATTGGGGCGGCCATCGGTTTTGAGCTCGCCAAGCGGCGGCATCGCGTCGCCATTTTTGAAAAAGGAACGATGGGAAGCGGGGCGTCAAGCGCGGCAGCCGGCATGCTTGGGGCGCAATCCGAGTTTTCGACGTCAAGCCCGCTTGTGCCGCTTGCCTTGCAAAGCCGAGCTCTCATGCCGGCCTTGGCTGAAGAGCTGAGGGAGAGGACCGGCATCGATATCGGCCTTGTCGAAAAAGGATTGATCAAACTAGCGACAACGGAAGAGGAAGCAGACGATCTCTATCGCCATTATACATTTTGGCGGGGCATAGGCGAACCGGTGCAGTGGCTCACGAAAGGGGAGGCGCTTGAAATGGAGCCGCGTCTTGCGGCGGAAGCGCTTGCCGGCGCGATGTACATCCCTGGCGATGGGCAAGTGAGCGCTCCGGATTTGGCCGCTGCTCTCGCCTATGCCGCCGCCTCCGCCGGCGCTTGTCTGTATGAGTATACGGAAGTGTTCGACATCCGTTCCGACAGCAGTGGGCATGTGTTAGACACAACAGGCGGGACGTTTGCCGCCGAGGCGGTTGTCATCGCTTCCGGCGCTTGGGCGGCGCGGCTCGGCGCGCGGGTCGGGCTTTCGCTTTCCGTTTATCCGGTCAAAGGGGAATGCGTCATGGTGCGCGCTCCGGTTCCGTTGTTGCAAACGACTGTATTTGCGAAAAACGGCTGCTACATCGTTCCGAAATCAGGAAACCGGCTGCTCATCGGAGCGACGTCCACGCCCGGCACGTTCGATCGGCGCGTATCGGCCGGTGGGGTGATGAACTTGCTTCACCGCGCCGCCCACCTTGTTCCGGACATCGAACAGGCGGAATGGGTGGCATCATGGAGCGGCATTCGGCCGCAGACCGAAGACGGCTTGCCTTATCTAGGCGAGCATCCGGAGCGGCGCGGCTTATTCGTCGCTGCCGGCCATTACCGGAACGGCATTTTGCTCAGCCCGTTGACCGGTCTGCTTGTCGCCGACTTAGTGGAGCGGAAAGAGACGGCGTTTGACCTTGCGCCATTTTCGTTGACACGCCATATCGGAAAGGTGGGGGTGGAATGACGTTAGTGATTAACGGGGAGGCGGTCGCAGTGCCCGACGAGGTGAAAACGGTGGGCGATTTGCTTGCCCATTTCCGGCTTGAGAACAAGCTTTGCATCGTCGAAGTCAATGTCCGCATCATCCAAAAACATGAGTATGAGACGACGGCGCTATGCGATGGCGATCGCGTGGAAATCGTTCATTTTGTAGGAGGCGGTTGAGATGTTGAAAATTGGCCCATATGAATTCTCTTCGCGGCTGTTGCTCGGCACGGGCAAATATCCGAGCTTGGACGTGCAAAAAGAAGCGGTGGAAGCATCAGGGGCGGAAATTTTAACGTTCGCCGTCCGGCGGATGAACATCTTTTCCCCGGAGCAGCCGAACTTTTTAGAGCAGCTCGATTTAAGCAAATATAAGCTTTTGCCGAACACCGCCGGGGCGAAAACGGCCGAAGAAGCGGTGCGCATCGCCCGGCTCGCCAAGGCATCCGGATTGTGTGATATGATAAAAGTAGAAGTGATCGGTTGCGACAAAACGCTCCTCCCAGACCCGATCGAGACGTTGAAAGCGGCGGAAATGCTGCTTGAGGAAGGGTTTATCGTGTTGCCGTACACATCCGATGATGTCGTGCTGGCGAAGCGGCTAGAGGAGCTTGGCTGCCATGCGATCATGCCGGGCGCCTCGCCGATCGGGTCCGGGCAAGGCATCATCAATCCGCTCAATTTGAGCTTTATCATTGAGCAGGCGAACGTGCCGGTCATTGTCGACGCCGGCATCGGTGGACCGGCGGACGCGGCGTTGGCGATGGAGCTTGGCGCGGATGGGGTGCTCTTGAACACCGCTGTTTCCGGCGCGGCCGATCCAGTGAAAATGGCGAAAGCGATGAAGCTGGCGGTGGAAGCGGGCCGGCTCGGCTATGAAGCCGGACGCATCCCGAAAAAACGGTACGCGTCAGCGAGCAGCCCAACGGAAGGAATGAGTGTTGTTTGAACGAACGGTATTCCCGGCAGCAATTGTTTGCACCGATTGGCGAGGAAGGGCAAAAGAAAATACGGGGAAAGCGTGTCGTGTTAGTCGGCGCCGGAGCGCTCGGCACAGGCAACGCCGAAGCGCTCGTTCGCGCCGGCATCGGCAAATTGACGATCATTGACCGCGATTACGTCGAATGGAGCAACTTGCAGCGCCAGCAACTGTACAGCGAAGCGGATGCGAAGGAGCGGCTGCCAAAGGCGATCGCCGCCAAACGGCGCCTTGAACAAATCAACAGCGAGGTTGAGATCGAGGCCATTGTCGGCGACGCCGGCCCGGAAGAATTGGAAACGATCGCCCTCA
This sequence comes from Geobacillus sp. Y412MC52, assembly GCF_000174795.2. Taxonomy (NCBI): domain Bacteria; kingdom Bacillati; phylum Bacillota; class Bacilli; order Caryophanales; family Anoxybacillaceae; genus Geobacillus; species Geobacillus sp. Y412MC52. Next base: position 586,134 of record NC_014915.1, read on the forward strand.
AGCAACGCCCTGACTTATGGATCGATGCGACAGACAATTTTGATACGCGCCTTGTCATCAATGACGTTGCCTACAAGTACAACATTCCGTGGATTTATGGCGCTTGTGTCGGCAGTTACGGTTTAAGCTGCGCCTTCATTCCGAACCGCACGCCTTGTTTGTATTGCTTGCTTGAAACAGTGCCGCAAGGGGGATTGACGTGCGATACGGCCGGCATTATCAGCCCAGCGGTGCAAATGGTTATCAGCTATCAGATGGCTGAGGCGTTAAAAATTTTAGTGGAGGACTGGTCGGCGCTCCGCGGCAAGCTCGTTTCGTTTGACCTTTGGACGAACGAATACGCCTCGATTCGCATTGACGGGGTGAAAAAGGACGGTTGCCCGACGTGCGGACGTCATCCATCTTATCCGTTTCTTTCCTATGAACAACGGACGAAGACTGCCGTCTTGTGCGGGCGCGATTCCGTGCAAATCCGTCCGCCTGCCCCGCGCCAGTACGACTTGAATGAATTGGCGGAGCTGTTTCGCCGCCAAGGGCTTCAAGCGGAAGCGAACCCGTATCTTGTCTCCGTTTCGCTCGGTGACAAGCGATTGGTTGTCTTTCGCGACGGCCGTGCGCTTGTGCACGGCACGAAAGACGTGCAGGAGGCAAAGGCGATCTATTACCGCTATTTAGGTTGAAACGAGAGAAAATGAAATGAGGGCGTCCATTGATGGGAGGACGCTCTTGTTTTGTTCATCAAACTGTCAAAAAGACACCCTTCTCCTCCTGCTTTTCCCGCCGTCAATATGGTACGATGAAAGAGGGGAAGAAAAGGGAGGGGAAGACAAATGGCCGAGTGGTCGGTGACATTCAACATTGCCTCATTGCTTGTTCTTGTGTATTTGATTGGTTCCTGTTGGCTTGAATCATGATGCGCCTCGGTTCATCCGGCGCATTTTTCTTTTTGATTGTCTGGATTTATATGGAAGGACAACTCGACAACTATAGTCAGTTGGCGAAAAATTTGTTATATTTAAGATAGGAAGAGAGAAAACGGCTGCTGCCGGCCGCATCGCTTTGTTTCCGCTTAGCCTGGCAAGTGTGGCTTTTACAAGCATGATTCGGCGGAAAAATGGATATGAATAACATAGTCACCATCCATAGGAGTGTGAAGATTCGTTGGAAGAGTGGCCGCTAAGGTTGTTCGGGTGGTTTTTCCTCTCCCTGCTCGCGAATGCACTGTTCGCTTCAGCAGAAGCCGCGTTTTCTTCGGCAAGCAAGGCACGGTTGCGGCATTATGCGGAAGAGCATCTGCACAATAAGCGCCTCCAAGCGGTGATCGGTCAGCTTGACCGCGTGTTGTTGGCGCTTGCTGTGGCCAACCGCCTCACCAGCGTCGTGACGGTCGTGCTCTTTACGGACATCGCCGTTTCGTTGCTTGGGGAACAGATGGGCTTGTTTGCCACGCTGGCGGTGATGACCGTATTATTTGTCGTCTTCGGTGAAATTTTGCCAAAATCGATGGCGAAAGAGCATGCGGAGCAGCTCGCCATCCGATACGCCGGCCTTGCCTATGGGCTGATGAAGTTGATGACGCCGGTTACGGCGTCGCTCCAAGCCTTAAAAGATCGAATCGCCAAGAGGTTCGCCAATGGGGTGGCTGTGCCGGCTGTTACGGAGGAAGATATTAAAGTGATGGTTGAGCTGAGTGAAGAAGAAGGGGTCATCGACAACAAAGAAAAAGAATTGATCCAACGTTCGCTCGATTTTGATGAAATTTTGGTCGGAGAAATTTTCACGCCGCGCGCTGATATGGTGGCGGTGGAAGTGAACCAGCCGATTGAAGAGATCCGCGACGTGTTTTTGGAAGAGAAATATTCCCGCATCCCGGTCTATGAAGGGGATATTGACAACGTGATCGGCATTTTGTCGGAAAGCGACTTTTTCAGCGAGCTTGTGCAAAAGCGGGAGGTGCGCATCCGCGATTTGTTGCGCCAGCCGTTGTTCGTCGTCGAGTCAATGAAAGTGTCCGATCTCCTGCCGGAGCTGCAAAAAAGCAAAGTGCATATGGCGATCGTCGTCGACGAGTTTGGCGGCACCGCCGGCTTGATTACGCTCGAAGATATTCTCGAGCAAATTGTCGGCGAAATATGGGATGAGCATGATGAGGCGGTGAAAACGGTGCGCCAAATCGACGAGCACAGCTTCGAGTTCAGCGCCGAACTGCCGCTGGATGAATTTTGCGAAGTGATGAACATCGACGTGCCAAAGAGTGAATCGCATACGTTGGGTGGTTGGATTTTTGAGATGTTTGAGCGTATTCCAGCCGTCGGCGAAACGTTGCAATATGGACCGCTGACGTTCACCGTCCGCCAAGTCGACAATCGGCGCATTCGCAAAGTGCTTGTCTCATTGAGCCAACCGCTTGCCGAGCAGGCGGGAGGCGCCTGATTCGCTCCCCGTTCCCATATGAAAGCGCCCCGGGCTGACTGCCCGGGGCGTTTGCCAGTACGCCCGGCATGGGTGCGACGCTATAGGGTGAAAGTCCCGAACGGGGGCTGGCGAGCGCCTACCGTTAGCTGAAGGCAAGGGTGTCCACCGTGAGGTGGAATCTGAAGGAAGCTGGAGGCAAACACTTGACCTGAGGTACACGAACCCAATGGGAGGCCGCCACAGTCGGACGAGTCTGCTGGACAAGACGAAGTCCTAAGCCGCCAAGGGCTGTGGAGGTAGATTGGGCAGGTGCATGAGTGGAAAGTGTCCATCCTTATCCGGGGAGGCCTGTACGGAACGCCTTCTGACGATGGCAACCAGAGTCGAAAGGCTCTGCTGAACGTACAGGAGTCAGCAGAGGCCATAGTACTGGAGTAAGGGACGCCTGAAACAGGAAGGGCCGAACGTCAACTCAGGGATGAATCAGACTCTTTCGAGATGTTGCGTGTCGAAGCAGAATTCCTTTCGGAACTCATCTGAGGAAGCAAGGGTGAAGCCCAGAGGGCCTCAGATCGAGGGCTGAGCGCAACCCGGCAAGACCTGAATCTCATCCCGCGGAAGGAGAAGATCACGATGGCTTTGTTGGAACGCATCTTAGCGAGAGACAACCTCATCACGGCGCTCAAACGGGTCGAAGCCAACCAAGGAGCACCGGGAATCGACGGAGTATCAACCGATCAACTCCGTGATTACATCCGCGCTCACTGGAGCACGATCCGCGCCCAACTCTTGGCGGGAACCTACCGGCCGGCGCCTGTCCGCAGGGTCGAAATCCCGAAACCGGGCGGCGGCACACGGCAGCTAGGCATTCCCACCGTGGTGGACCGGCTGATCCAACAAGCCATTCTTCAAGAACTCACACCCATTTTCGATCCAGACTTCTCCCCTTCCAGCTTCGGATTCCGTCCGGGCCGCAACGCCCACGATGCCGTGCGGCAAGCGCAAGGCTACATCCAGGAAGGATATCGGTACGTGGTCGACATGGACCTGGAAAAGTTCTTTGATCGGGTCAACCATGACATCTTGATGAGTCGGGTGGCCCGAAAAGTCAAGGATAAACGCGTGCTGAAACTGATCCGTGCCTACCTGCAAGCCGGCGTTATGATCGAAGGGGTGAAGGTGCAGACGGAGGAAGGGACGCCGCAAGGCGGCCCCCTCAGCCCCCTGCTGGCGAACATCCTTCTCGACGATTTAGACAAGGAATTGGAGAAGCGAGGATTGAAATTCTGCCGTTACGCAGATGACTGCAACATCTATGTGAAAAGTCTGCGGGCAGGACAACGGGTGAAACAAAGCATCCAACGGTTCTTGGAGAAAACGCTCAAACTCAAAGTAAACGAGGAGAAAAGTGCGGTGGACCGCCCGTGGAAACGGGCCTTTCTGGGGTTTAGCTTCACACCGGAACGAAAAGCGCGAATCCGGCTCGCCCCAAGGTCGATTCAACGTCTGAAACAGCGGATTCGACAGCTGACCAACCCAAACTGGAGCATATCGATGCCAGAACGAATTCATCGCGTCAATCAATACGTCATGGGATGGATCGGGTATTTTCGGCTCGTCGAAACCCCGTCTGTCCTTCAGACCATCGAAGGATGGATTCGGAGGAGGCTTCGACTCTGTCAATGGCTTCAATGGAAACGGGTCAGAACCAGAATCCGTGAGTTAAGAGCGCTGGGGCTGAAAGAGACAGCGGTGATGGAGATCGCCAATACCCGAAAAGGAGCTTGGCGAACAACGAAAACGCCGCAACTCCACCAGGCCCTGGGCAAGACCTACTGGACCGCTCAAGGGCTCAAGAGTTTGACGCAACGATATTTCGAACTCCGTCAAGGTTGACGAACCGCCTAGTGCGGACCCGCATGCTAGGTGGTGTGAGAGGACGGGGGTTAGCCGCCCCCTCCTACTCGATTCTATATGAAGTTGTTCGTTAAGGCGGTTATTGAATGTTGCCGAATTGGCCGCCAAGTTGTTGCTGAGCCATGGCGACAAGACGTTTCGTAATTTCGCCGCCGACCGAACCGTTCGCGCGAGAAGTCGTGTCAGCGCCGAGGTTCACACCAAATTCTTGGGCGATTTCGTACTTCATTTGATCAATGGCTTGTTGAGCACCAGCGACTAACAGTTGGTTGTTGTTATTGTTGCGTGCCATCGTTGATCATCTCCTCTTAAAAATTTTTGATGGTTGGGGTGGTTGGATTTGCACCAACACTTCACGCTGCAAGGCGTGTGCCAAGCTTGGCTGAACCCACCGGCCCACCCGCTTTTGGCTTCGCCAGCGTCCCTGTTGCAACGGATGGGTGATTTCGCTGGCGGTACTCATAGTTTGGGACGTTTTTTGCCTGTTATGCATGGTGAGAATATGGGAATTTTTAACGTTTTACCGCCGTCACCATTAGGGAATATGTAAAGATAAGGAACATCTTAGAGGAGGAAGCAGCATGAATGTATGCCCGCTGTGCAACGGGCTGCGCCGGGTGACGGTGTATTGCAGCTACTGCCGGCAACCAATGGAAGATCATGGGAAAGTTACAGATTATTTCGATGACTACAGCCCGTACATGGATGCGGACGTCATGAAGCTTGTCGACGGCTATTTGCGCACGTATACGAATCATGAATGTGTTCATTTGTTTTACTGTCCGACTTGCCATGAGGAGGAAGTGCGTTTTATCAAGGAATAAGGCTGTTGATGGAGTGGAAAGGAAAGGCGTTCCGTTTTTTCGGAACGCCTTCGAATGAATCTATATGAACAACAATGGGGGGGTTACTTTTCATCCGCCGCCCGGATGCGCCGTTCCGTTTCAACGTCAAAGAAATGCGCTTTGTTCATATCAAGCGCCAGGTCAATCCGGTGGCCCGGCTTGATTTCCGTGCGGGCGTCGATGCGAGCGACCAATTCTTGGTTGTCGATGCTAAAATAGATCATCGATTCAGCGCCAAGCAGCTCGGCGACTTCGACGAGAGCGGTGACTTTCGTCGCCGGAGATGCTTCAAGGAAGAGCGGTTCGTCGTGAATGTCTTCCGGACGAATGCCTAAAATCACTTCCTTGCCGACATACCCTTGCTCACGCAACACTTTCATTTTTCCTTCCGGAATGCCAAATGATGTTTGGCCGACGACAAACTTGCCGTCTTGGAGCGTTCCACGAAGGAAGTTCATGGCCGGTGAACCGATAAAGCCGCCGACAAAAATGTTTTCCGGTTTTTCGTATACTTCGCGCGGCGTTCCGACTTGCTGGATGACGCCGTCTTTCATGACGACAAGACGGGTGGCCATTGTCATAGCTTCCGTTTGGTCGTGGGTGACGTAAATGGTCGTCGTTTCCAAGCGCTGATGGAGCTTCGCGATCTCCGAGCGCATTTGCACCCGCAGTTTCGCATCCAAGTTCGAGAGCGGCTCGTCCATTAAAAACACTTTTGCATCGCGGACGATGGCCCGTCCCAATGCCACGCGCTGCCGCTGCCCGCCGGAGAGCGCTTTCGGTTTGCGGTCCAAATATTGCTCGAGCCCAAGAATGCGCGCCGCCTCGCGGACGCGTTTTTCAATTTCCGCTTTCGGGAATTTGCGCAGTTTTAAACCGAACGCCATGTTGTCATAGACGCTCATATGTGGATACAGGGCGTAGTTTTGGAACACCATGGCGATGTCGCGGTCTTTCGGCGGCACATCGTTCATTCGTTTGCCGTCGATGTAAAGATCGCCTTTGGAAATTTCCTCAAGGCCGGCGATCATCCGCAACGTGGTGGATTTGCCGCAGCCGGACGGGCCGACAAATACGATAAACTCTTTGTCTTGAATATGTAAATTGAAGTCTTTGACGGCGACCACATTGTTGTCGTAAATTTTGTAAATATGATCAAGAATGAGTTCTGCCATAACCATCCTCCTCATCGCCGAAATCGTTTTCTTGCCATTAGTGTATAGAAAAATAGGAACATTCGTAAATGGACGAGGTGCACAAAAAATGCCGCCGATTTTCGGCGACATGACAAAAAAGCGGGGGATTACGAACGGCGCCGGTGCAAGATAGCCAAATAGAAGGCTGCCGCCCCTTTGAACCGTTTGATGTCAACACCAGTTTGCTCCGCCCATTTATCGATTCGATATTGCAAACTATTGCGGTGCATATACAGCTTTTTCGCTGCCATCGAGACGTTTAAGTTGCATTGCAAAAACGTCTCCATCGCCCGCACTTCCTCCTCGTCGAATCCGTCAAGAAACGAGAGGGTCCGGCGGGCTTTCTCACTGACTGCTCCTTCTTCAAAGAGCGGAAGCGGAATGACGTCTTCCCATTCGTACACCGTTCGTTTCGGCCAAAAGCGCCGAGCGGCGGAAAAACACTCTTTTTCAAGGAGAAACGATTCATATAGCCGTTCATCGACGGAGCGGATTGGGCCGATCAATAAATGAAGGGCAGTATAAAAATCAGCGGCGAGCGCCTCAGCCATGTCCGCTAACGAAGGCGGCTCCGTCGTCCGCTTTTGTTTCGCTTCGACGATCAGCCCGCGCCGATCTTGTTCCCAGACGATGGCAACCGGGGAGGAAAATAAGCCGCGAACGGCGTCAGCAAACTCCTCTTTGTTGGCGATCGGCCGGCTGGCTGTAAAATGAATGAACCGGCAATACGGAGCAGCGAGCCGAGCGAGCGCGGCTGGGTCGCCGGTTGCCATCCATCGTTTCCATGCCCGCTCCTCTTCGCTTTCCGGTTCGCGTCGGCGCTCGGCGGGGGTGAAAAAAAGCGCCAGCAATCGCCGCTCCTGCTCTGTCAATCGATGCTTGGCGATGCCGATCTCATCACCATCGGCGGTATAAAACCATTCGTAATCTTCGGGGTGTTCCGGCTGACCGTTGATGACGATGTCCCCTTCATAAAGCGATTCGAGCTCTTTTAGCATCGCGGCGCACCACTTTCCGTCAAGGATGATGTCACGCCGAAGAGGAATCGGCGTTGTTTTCATTATACCAAATCCCCGCGAATGGAAAGAAAGACAATGGATGAAAGCGGGAAAGCCGCAGGATGAATGGGCGGCTTGGCCAACAGCGGTCGTTTCGAACGATCCCTGCCTAACGCATTGGCGGAGAGGCTTCATAAAACAAAAGGCCGACTTTCCCGAGGAGGGAAAATCGGCTCCGTTTACTGGCCGGCTTCGTACGGCGGCTCTTCTTTGACAAGATCGCGCGCTTCCTCAATGTTGACGTCATCGCCGTGGCCGTACACAGCACCTCCGGCCATCCCTTCGTTGATCATGCGGTCGATGTCCATATAGTATTCATCGCGTCCTTCGTACAATGAATCCCGGCGCTCGGCTTCATTTCGTTCCATCATCTCGCTCCTTCCTCTCATCGTTTTTCCTAAAGTTTGCCCAAAAGAGGCATACGCTATCCATGCCATTCATATGGATGAAAGAGGACAAGCGGCAAGAAAGGGGCGGCACGCGATGATCATGCTGATCAAAAAATTGCTCGAAACAACCGCCGCGGCGGAAGAAAAAGCCCGGCAGCTCGCTGAGATGGAAACGGATGAGGCATGGGCGGTCTATTTGGCTGAAGCCGAGCGGCAGCGTAAACTTTGGCAATACGTGCATTATTTAGTTGCTGGGGCTAACGCCGACGGTCGAGCGGAAAGAGAGCAAAGCAAAGCAGGCGCACCTCGTTGTGATCTCTTGCAAGCCATGGCGGCGGCTGAGTGGGAAAAAGCGATGTTATGCCAGAACGTCTGCCAAAGCTTAAATGGAGCCGTCAAACAAGCGGTTGATGCTGTGTTCCGCCAGGCGCTTCGCTACAGCGGCCAGTTTCTAGCTATGGCGTACGATGAGCGAGCTCGGCAAACAGCTGATTGAGCCTCTCGAGCCGCCGTGCCTCAATCTCCGGCTCATCAAACACCATCGGCTTGGCGTTGATTTCATAAATGTAAAGCTGCCGTTCGCTTCCGACGCCGATGTCGGCGGAAAACTCGCCGACAAAGCCAAACCGTTCGCCAAGGCGTGCGCCGCTCAAGGCAATAAGCCGCTCGAGCGCCGCTTCATCGATGCGTTCCTTGACTTCTTTGTACGGGAGGATGGTTCCGCCATGAAACACATGGGTCGTCACCGACTCGACGTCGGCCGAACGAACACCGATGCCGGTGATCGTATGGCGGCCGTTGTGCCAATGGGCGAGCACGCGCAAATCGTAGCGGCGTCCATTCCACTCGTCCGTTTCAGCCAATGCTTGGGCGATGTAGCGGCCGGACTGAATGAGTGATGCGAGCGCATCGAGCGAGCAGAACCGTTTTTGGCCGCCCGGATATTCGCAAATGGCTTCCGTCTCCGACAAGGCGGTGAGACGAAACAGCCCCATTCCTCTGGCGCCGTCATCCCGCTTCAAGTAAATGCAGCTGTATTGGAGGAGCCAAGCGCGAAGATCGGCCGCTGTTTGGACAGGCGCCGTTGGCAATAGATGCGGCCAGAGCCGGCGGTCGGACCGCAGCGCGTCATAAACGTCCGATTTGCGGAAAAAAGAGCGGTTGACAAGTGGAACGCCATGGGCGTTCAACCGGGCAGCCGCCGTTTGAAACGGCTCGCTTTCTTCTTCTTCGCGGCTTTTTACTCGATTGTAGACGACATCGGGCAGTGGAGCGGCCGCTTCGATGAAACGATGAATCGTCGGAACGAATAGATATCCGGAGACCGTTTTCTCTCCGATGCCGGCGGCCGCACTGACGACGGAGATGCCGCCGGCTTTGTGGATGGAGCGGATGACGGTTTCAAGCCACGGCTTTTTCCCAGCCAGCAAAGCGGAAAGGGACGAGGCGCTGACCAGCACGCCGACGAGCGGTCCCACCCGTCCATCTTGCTCGCGGACGGGAAAGACGAGATCGGGAAGGACAGCGGCGGGAGCAACCCAGCCGCTGCCGAATCGATAAGGGCCGCCCGGACTGTTGCACACCCACTCCCCGGTGTCAGGACGGTAGCCGATCGTCAGCATGACCAAAGCGCCTCGGGTTCGGTGATGGCTGTTTTGCTGAGGTGGACGGCGTAAGCGAGCGGCAACCGCGCTGTTCGTTCGTCTGCGTCCTTTAATTTTGGATGCTTAAAAATCGACCGTCCGGGTTTGGAATTGGCTTCAAACATCCAAATCCTTCCTTGTTGGTCAACGCCAAGGTCAAAACCGATTTCGCCGATCAACGTTTCTGATGCTTCATCAAGGCAACGGCTGAGCGTAAGGGCGGCGTCAGAAAGACGGGCGAGCATGATTTCGCGCTCGACGGCATCCGGGAAAATTTCTTCCAGCGTTTTGACGATGCCTCCGCTGTTCATATGGGTCGTGATGCTTTGTTTTCCAGCAATTTTGGCGGCGATGGCGCTCACTTGCCATATGCCGTGTTCGTTTTTGTTAACGTGAACGCGGAAATCAGCCGGTCGGCCGTTGACGGCAAGAAGCGGAACCGCTTGTTGGATGACATAGCGGTGAAGCGGCGCATGGGCGAGCAAATGATGCCACACCGCCATGGCGGTCGGAAACAGCACTGTTTGTATTTCTCCACTTTCATCGCGGAACCGGCATTCATAGGCGTTTTTTTTCGCTAAATGATAAATGCCGCGGCCGAGGCTGCCGTCGGCCGGCTTGATGTACGCTTCACGGTAGCGGGCAAGAAACTGCTCAATGGTGTGCTGCGTCACGTGGGCGGACGTCGCCGGCAAATACGGCTGCGCCTTCGGATGGGCAGCGAGCCGGCGGTAAATGTCCCATTTGTTGAAAAAACACCCGTTAAAGATCGGGATGCCGTAGGTGGTTTGCAGCGTCTTCGTCATCGTTTGAAACGTTTCCTCCTTTTCGACGCGCCGGTTTGGCAGCCGGTTGTAAACGACATTCGGCAACGGCACCGTATGGCGTTCCCAGCCGCGCTCTGTGTAAAAATAGCCGTTCGTCATGCCGTTTTCCCAGTCAATATGGGGCGCGCCAAACAAAAAGGCAAATCCGCCGACTTGCTTTTCTTGTGCCAGCAACTTGGCAAAAAAGAAGCTCCGGCTGCCGACCGGGCGGTGGAGCGACTTTGTGAATCCGGCGGTCAAAACGCCGACAAGCGGCCCGAAGTGAATAGCTTCATCGGTCAAAAAGACATGAACGTCAGCGGCAAATGGGATCGACAAGCATCGGGCAACGTCATGCGCCACAATCACACGGTCGACAAGACGGGGGGAAGAAATGACCCGGCATGGGGTGACAAGGCTGCCGAACGCGGCTGATGTTTGCCTAGATGCTTGGAGCGTGGCGGGAAGAATCACCGTATTTGTTTGTTTTTCGTCAATGATCAACGTGTAGGTCATTGGCTTTTCCCCCCTCTGGCCAAAAACAAGCAATACCGAAGCGGCGCTTCGTACAGTTCGTTTTGTTGCTCCGGGGGCAGAAGATGCGCCACTTTTCTCCCCGGCTTGGAATTGACATCCAAAATCCACACCGCCCCGTTGTCGGTCGCACCAAGATCCAAGCCGATTTCAAACAAAGGTCCGAACATGTGATCTATATAAACTGGCAGCGTGCGGATGATCGTCTCAACGCCATCGAGCACGAAGAGACGTTTTGAAGAGGAAAGGCGGTCGAGCCACTCGGAAAACGGACGAATGTCCGCGCCGGCGCGGACGTTGGCCACCCATGCCCCCGGTCGGCCGACTCGCACGGCCCGCACCCGCTCCACCCAGCGTCCGTTTTCATCCTTTTGCAAAAGAATGCGGAGGTCAAACGGTTCACCCTCCGGGGTCGATAGCTGAAGCAATGGCTGCAGGACATACTCGCCGCGGCGGCTCCAAGAGGCGAGGAGCTGTTCCAGCTCGCTTCGGCGGGCAATGACGGCCTGTTCTTGACCGTGACTGTCTTGGACGGACAGCGCCTTCCCTTTCTTTTGAAAGATGCAAATACCGCGTCCCCCGGAGCCGTGCATCGGCTTGGCGATGGCGGCTTGTTCGCGGCGGAGAAGCGCAAGCACATCATCGGCGCGCTCAAGACGGACAGTCGGAGGCACGTATGCGGACAAGAGCGGGTGAGAGGAGAGCGCTTCATATACGTCCCATTTGCCCGGCAGGCCATAGCCTAAAAACGTGAGGTCAGGTCGCTGCTTCAACCAGTTCATAATCGGTTTTGCTTTTTTGGACCGCTCATCATTGCCGTAAAAGCAGCGGTCATATAAAAATGGCGGAATGGCAAAGACGGCGTTTGTCCATTCGTTCGTTTCCTCTTGAAAGAGAAAGCCGCGGACGTTTTCCGTCTGCGGATCGATGCCAAGCGGCGAAAAGCGGCAGACGGAAATGCCGTAGCGTCTGGCGCATTTCGCCACCTCAGTGCAATACGTGTGGTCTTGCTGTTCGTCAAGGGTGACAAAACCAAGTGAAAGCAAAACGGTTCACTCCTTTTCCTCCATCAATGTCAAACTATAGTCGATGATCGCCTTCGCCGAAGGGCGAACCGATTGGTAGGAAGCGGCCATATCCGTCTGTTTCGACGGCTTCGTATTCACCTCGATGATCCACGGCTGGCCATGGATGTCAATGGCAAGATCAACGCCAAACTCTCCATACAGTCCCTCCGCTTCCGAGGCGAGAACGGCGGCGGATTCCAGTGCGATTTCTTTCAGAAGCTGTTTTTGCTGGAACGCGTCAGCTCTCGTATACCACTTCCGCAAGACATCATTGACCGCCATCAGTTCTCCGCCGCGGGCAAGGTTAGCGACAAACTGATCGGGCGGCGCTACGCGGGCGACGGCGGAAGTGACGCGCCAATCATTGTGGCGGACGCGATGACAAAGCAGGCGAAAATCGACCGGGCGGCCGTCGAGGGTGCGAAGCTCAAGCCCTTGTTGGATGATCATCGGCGTTCGGATTTGTTGCCGCAAAGCGGAAGCTAAAGCGTCCATCGAACGATATACGGACGTTGAAGCGGAAGTGGAATGGCGAAGACAAATTCCGTCGTCCGAATGTTGGAGGCAGAAAATCCCTCGCCCTTGGCTGCCATAGATCGGCTTGAGAAAGACGGATGGGAAAGCGTCAAGGAACGCCTCAAGCGTATGTTGACCGCTCCAGAGCGCCGTTTTCGGCAAGTGCGGGTGCAAGTACTCGTGCCGCTCAAAATGGCAGTGCACTTCCCATTTATGCAAAAAGCGATGGTTGAACATCATCCCGTTTTCTTCGGCAAGCCGGGCGAGCAGCTCGGCAAACAAAGGGGAGCGTTCGAGCTTGCGCGAGTGAAGGCGATTGTAAACGACATCGGCTGGAGGCACGTCCCGCTTGCCCCATCCGCTTTCGGTCCACTGATAGCCGACTCCCTCTAAGTAAAGCGCCGGCGAGGACACGTAAAAAAAGAGACCACGCTTTCTAGCATATGCCGCCAATTCCTCGCAAAAATGATGGATGGATCCAAAGGCAGCCCGTTCACTTGTTTCATTGATTTCCGTCAGCACAGCCATCGTTCGTTGTTTGCTCATCGCAGTCCCTCATTTGCGCATTCGTCAGGCAAGCTCTATAATGAACAATTAGGCAAACGTTTATATCGCCATCGTATGATGACGGACGCCGTTTGGTGACAGCGGCGGGGACGGAAGGAGAAGAGGATGGAAACGTTCGTTTATTTGCTGTTTATGGTGGCGGTCGGGGCGCTCATTGGCGGGGTGACGAATTTTATCGCCATCGTGATGCTGTTTCGCCCATATGAGCCGATGTACGTGTTTGGAAAACGGCTGCCGTTTACGCCGGGATTGATTCCAAAGCGGCGGCGGGAGCTGGCCGAACAGCTCGGGAAAACGGTCGTGGAGCATTTGGTGACGCCGGAAGGATTGCGGCGCAAACTCATGGATCCGTCCTTTACGGCCGAGATGGCCGAGTGGGGGCGGGAATGGCTTCGAAAGTGGCTTGCGCGCAAAGAAACGCCGGCTGAGTTGCTTGAACGCCTCGGTATTCGCTCTCCCGCCGAGCGGCTCGAGGCGATGGCGGCCGAGCAAGCTGAGCGAGCGTACGAACGGTGGAGCGAAACGTGGCGTCTGCGGCCGATACGCGATGTATTGCCAGCGGAGTTGAAGCAGACAATGGAAGCGCGCGTCGAAAGTCTAGCGGGTTATTTGGCCGACAGGACGCTTGACTACTTTCGCAGCGAGGAGGGAAAGCAGCAGATTTCCAGCATGATCGAGCGTTTTTTCCAAGAGCGCGGGATGGTTGGAAATATGCTGCAGATGCTGCTTGGCAATGTCCATTTCGTCGATAAGGTGCAGGCGGAGCTCGGTAAATTTTTGCGCCATGCTGGCACAAGAGAGGTGCTCTCCCGCCTTCTTTGGACGGAGTGGAACAAATGGTTGAACTATCCGCTCGCAACCGTGGAAGAGATGATCGGCCGCCGGCGCATCGATGAAGCGGTGCGGTCGGCTGTCCGCCGCTTGGTGCAAAGCGGCGGATGGCTGAACCGTCCGCTTGCCGAACTGCTCGCCCCATACGAACAGCCCTTGTTTGGTCGTCTCATCCCGCAGGCGGCGGAAGCAGCCAGCCGCCTGCTTAGCGGCAAGATTGAGGCAATCGTGGCGCAGCTTGGGCTTGAAGATATCGTCCGTGAACAAGTAGAGTCATTTTCGTTGCAACGGTTGGAAGCGATCATTTTATCGATCGCCCGCCGTGAACTAAAGATGATTACGTATTTGGGCGCCTTGCTTGGCGGGCTGATCGGCGCCGTTCAAGGCGTCATTGGCTTATGGCTGTAGGCTGTGGCATATCGCCGCCAGATGGCGCATACGTTAGAACGTGAACGATATTCGTATAGGAGGCTCTTTTTATGTCTGAACCCCTTCATGCGCTCGCTAGACAGCTTGAGCAGGCGATTCGGGCGAGCGAGCCGTTTCAGCAGCTGAAACGGGCATACGAAGATGTCCGCCGAGATGAAATCGCCTATCGAATGTTCGCGAATGTCCGCGACATCCAGCTTCGGCTCCATGAAAAACAGATGCGCGGGGCGGCCATTTTGCCTGATGAAATCGAACAGGCGCAAAAGGCGATGGCGCTCGCCCAGCAAAACGAGAAACTCGCCCGCCTGATGGCGCTCGAGCAGCAAATGAGCATAACCATTGCCGAGGTTCAGCAAATCGCCATGAAGCCGCTTGAGGAGTTGCACCGTTCATTCATGGAAGGAAGATAGGAAAAACACCCGGTCGGGTGTTCTTTTTTTGTCCGTTTCGTCATAGTCATGAAAATGATAAGGAATGCAAAGCCGCCGCCAGCTTGCTGGCGGCGGCAAGAGAGGTTGAGACGGACAAAAGGGGGAGACAGCCGTGTATAAGCTGTTGGCGCTCAACATTGACGGAACGATTTTAAAAAACAACGGCCGCCTGCCGCGCGAAACGAAAGAGGCGGTCGACTATGTGAAGAAAAAAGGAGTTTATGTTACGTTAATCACGAGCCGCAATTTGCTTTCCGCCCGCAAAGTGGCGAAAGCGCTGCGGCTTGATGGGATGCTCATTGCATTCCAAGGAGCGATGATTGCCAGAACGCTTGATGATAGGCTGTTTGACGCCGTGATCCCTGAGGAGCGGACGTTTAATATCGTGCAAATTTTGGAAAACTTCAACTGCAACATCCGCCTCATGCATGAGCGGTATTCGCTCGGCAATCGGAAGAAAGTGAAGAAAAACCTTGTCGTGCAAACGGTTCTCTCCTCAAGCGACCCGTTTTTCTATCCGACCCAATTTGTCGACTCGCTTGGCGACGTGTTGATGGACGAACCGATCGCTGTGCCGAAAATTGATGTATATTTTGCTACAGACGAAGAGAGGGATGCAGCGGCCGCTTTATTGACGAAATCGATTCCGTCCATTGATATGATTATGCAGCCAAACGGAAAAATGGAAATTGTCCCGCAAGGAGTGTCTAAACTAGCGGGGTTGCGCCGGCTTGTTCAACATATCGGCGTATCGTTGAAAGAAACGGTGATGATCGGTGACGGCCTTGACGATTTGCCGGCGATTGAAGCGGCTGGGCTCGGCGTCGCCATGGGGAACGCGCCGCTTGAGGTGAAGCGGGCGGCCGACTGGGTGACGCGTTCGAACGAACAGCTCGGCGTTGCTTATATGGTAAAAGAGCATTTTCGCAAACAACAGCGAATCGAGTTTTTGCAGAAACTAAAAACAAAACGGTGAGCAGTCCACGGGAGTTTGCTGTTTCAAAATGAGGCCGGAGCGAATGCCCGGCTTTGTTCATTTTATATACATGTTCATGAAAAGATTAACTTTCTTATAACTGATGCCCGCTTCGGTGATCCTGTTTCGAAGGAAACCAATGGAAAAGGAGCAGGATCATTCATGAAACGTCTGCGCATCACCAATGATCACGGATGGACGCCACGAACGCTTCGCAAACGGGAACGGAAAATCAAAAATGTCCTCCTTCGCCAACGGGTGATGGCGGCCCACCTTGGTCATGGAAGGATATTTGGGCAAAGAGGCGGCCTCCATGGTCAATGTGTGCCGCCAAACCGTTTCCCATTATGTGTCGCTGTTTAACGAAGGCGGCCTTGAACTCCTGCTTCATCGGGATTTTGTCCCTGGGCGGGAGCCGTTTCTCACCGAAGAACAGCAGGAAGAGATCAAACGCCTCGTGTTGACCACGACACCCGCGGAGCTGGGCTGGGACATCGCTTCGGCGTGGAATACGAAGATCCTTCAATCCTATGTGCACCACCGTTATGGCATCTCCATGTCCCGCGAAGCTTTGCGAAAACTCTTGCATCGAAAAGGGCTTTCTTGGACTCGCCCAACCTACACGTTGGCGAAAGGAGATCCGGACCGGCAAAAAACTTTGAAAAACAAATGGACCTAATAAAAAAACGTAATCGATCCGGATTCCATCCTGTTGTACATCGATGAAACGCATATCCGATCGTATCATGTGTTGCGTACGACATGGTCAGAGGTTGGCCGTCAAAAGCAAGTGTCGACGTTCGGCCATCGTGTCCACGTATCACAAAGATCGAAACGATATCACCCAAGCCATTGCCTGGTTTGTGGACTACATCCATGAGCGCCCGGAGGAAGTGCTGCAACTCCTAGCAGGATGGTGAAAAACGACCGATTTCGCCGAACCCGTTGTTTTCGGCTAAAAGAGAAGCGTTGATGTTACAGGACTTCTCCATTTGAGAAGAGAGTCAGTTTTTTTCCGCGGCTTTTCAATAAATCACCAGTTTTCTAGGGGGTACAGCGTAATCGGAAAGTTAACTTTTCAAGGTGCATCTATATACATCAATTTGCTTATCCATGCCAATGCCAATAATATGATAATAATAGTGATTATTTTGATGGAAAGACCCTTTATATCTATTTTTTTATTTTTTATTTGGAAAAACAAAATAAACAAAGAAATAATTAAAAGCAAAATATAAATAATTTCACTCATGAGATTCCCTCCCTGTCGTAAACAATGTCAGCTTTTCCATCATTTAATACAATTTTTTTGTTCACAAGATACATTAATTCATCAGTGTGACTAATAAACAAACAAATTTTGTCATGAAGTAAATCCAGTAAAATGTTTTGAAAAGCTTCTTTTGCGTTTTGATCCATATTCGATGTAGCTTCATCAAATATTAAGACATCAACATCCTTCATAAATATTCTTGCAAAAGCGATTTGCTGAATTTGCCCTTTGGACAAGTTTTTCCCATTATCAATAATTTTTTTATTTAAATCCAAACCATTCAAAAAGCCATATTCAAGAAGTCTATCTAATCTTCTTTGAAATTCTTTCTCAGACAACACCCGATTTCCAATCCGAATATTTTCCTTTACACTTCCTTCGAATAGATAGATATTTTGCGGAACAATCCCAATTTTGGATCTTAAACTATTTATATCTAACTCTCTCAGTTCATAATCATTAATGGTGATATTCCCAGAATAATTTTTATAAAAACCCAATAAAAGTTTGGCTATAGTAGTTTTACCAGATCCATTTTTTCCGATAAATGCTATCCGATCTCCAGAATATAGATCAAAACAGATATTATTAAGAATGCTTTCATTCGATGTATCGTATTTAAATGATACATTTTCAAATTTTACAAACTTGATGTAATCTATTTTTTTACCTGTGCTTTCCTCTATGTTCTCTGTGTTATTAGAGGATAACATGCTGTTAATTCTTGAAATAGCAGCAATAGTAGGTTGTATACTTAACTTAAAACTCTGTAACATAATCAAGGGAGAGTATATCATGCCAACATATTGGGTCATGGACACATAATCTCCTATAGTCAGCTTTTTATTGGTTATGAAAAAACCAATTATACCTATAATGAGCGTCTGAACCACCAAAACCATCACGTTTAGCATTTGGGAACTTTTACTGGCAGTTTTGCTTTGATGAATTGTCTTCAATGCTAATTGGTTGACTTCTTTTGTAATAGACTGATTCATGTGTTCTTCCTCGTTTAGTTCTTTTAATGCAATTATCCCTTCTAATGCAGAATGTATTTTGTTATTCGTATTTGCAGTAGCTTCAAGCATTTCTCTAGAGTATCTGTTTAAGGATGTGATAGAAGTGTTAGAAATAATATAAACCACTGGAATGAACGATACACATGCAACGAATATTTCAATGCTTTTGGACAATATGTACATTAAAGCGCCTATCATTGATATTGTGCTGGAAAGAAAGTTAAAAACAGTTGGAGTAAATATCGATGATAAAGAATTCACTTCGTTCAATCTTGATAAGATATAAGCTGTTGATTGTTTATCAAAAAATGATACAGGCATTTTTAATATCTTCTGAATGATTTCGTTCTTGACGTTGGCTATAATCTTAGCAGACGTTGCAGATATTAAATAATCACTAAAATGATTTAAAACACCTCTTCCAATATATGCCCCTATTAGAATAGATGAGTAAACAGCAATGTTAAAAACATTGTTTTTCATAATTCCTTCATCAAAAACCATTTGTGATAATATAGGAATGATGTTGCTAAGGAAAGAGATGAATAGGGTGAGCAATACTAGAATAACAACATTTTTTAAGCTTTTTTTTAAATAGAACTTTAATACTTTCAATTTCCTTCCTCACCTCCATAACCAAGAGGTTACATCGTTAAAAATTTTTCATTCGATATTTTCTTTAAAAGAAAATGGAGCGTGATTACAAGGAAAAGCAATATACCAATAATGGTTCCAATAATCTTGTATTGATGTATATTCGTAAAGGTTAATACATAAAACATCGCTCCAAACATAGAAGTAACTTTTAATATGACAATATTATCAACCAGAAACATGACGACGCATAACACTATTCCAAAGAGCAAGTTAATAAACGGCAATAATAATAAAGACAGCAAGTATTGAGAAGGGATCTGAATCCCCAAGTACAGCTGATATCCATAGAATAGAAACGAATACATGCTGCTAAGGATTGTTGCGATAAAAACAGAAAAAAGTACCTTGACAATTAATATCTTCTGTATAGAAAAAATTTGCAACATTTTCTCATATACTCGATTTTGTTTATCTGTCTTAATGGATTCAAAAAGTATTTGTAACAGAAAAATAATCGATGTCGTTCCTAAAATGAGATTAAATTTAATATGAATAGGGATAGAATTTAATCCATAGATGAAGTACAAAACTAGAACAAATTCAATTGCGATTAGAAGCAACATCTTTTGCATTTTCTTCTTCAAAAAAAGATATTCTTTCCACAATAGAGCCTTCATTCCGTCAACCTTCTTTCTTATTCAAACGTAAGTAAATATCTTCAAGTATTGCTTCATTTTCTAAAACATCACGTATTTCTATATTCAAATGGATTAATTTTAATAAAACATCGTTCAATTTATAAATTTGTTTATCTAAAATCACTTCATGATCTTTCACCAGAACATTTGGAAATTCTTCTTTAATTAGAATTGATTGTTGTTGATTGATTTTTGAGATGGTTCGTATTCCGACAAGAGAGGATTGAAAATCAGATTTTAATTTATTCAGTTCCTCTTTCACTTTTATCGTTCCATCAACAATCATAACAATTCGATTACACATATGTTCAATGTCATCAAAATTATGAGATGTAATGACAATGCAACTTTCCTTAGGATATTTCTGTATAAATTCCTTTATTAAAAATCGATTTTCTACATCCAAATTTACTGTAGGTTCATCCAAAATAAGGAATTTGGGGGAATGAATAATAGAGCAAGCAAAAGCAAGTTTTTGTTTCATTCCAGAAGAAAGCAAAGACACCTTTTTGTCTGCCATCTTATCCATGTTTAGCCTATCTATCAGTTCCTCCACTACATGGATAGGGGATTGATAAGTTTGAGACCAAAATATAAGATTTTCTCTCACTGTAAACTCTTCTATAATCCCTTTGGTAGAAGGCAAATACCCAATTTCGTGATTGGATATGTTTCTATTTATTTTCCCATATGTTGGAGTATACAATCCCAAGATTATTCTTAATAAAGTGGTTTTCCCAGAACCAATTCCCCCAATAATGCCCACACGATCCCCTTGGTGTAACGACAAGTTGATATCTTTTAGTATGTAATTTTTATTATCAAATGATTTAGCAATATTGTGCAGTTCAATATAATTCAATTGTTCCTCCTCCTACATTCTACTTCTTGGTTTTTAATTATCCTTATTATAAACCCATAAGGCTGGTGAAAAACAATGGATTCGCTCAGTTTGTGAGAAACCGCAAGGAACAACGCTATGGTGTTGCAAGGTTTTGCAATTTGAGAAACACTGTTGGAGAATAGCATTTCCCCTTAAATCACCAGCCCTCCATATAAGAACAAAGAGATTTTTTGGTTAAAATGTTAGAAAAAGCAATCTCTGCGGCTCTGCAATCCATACACATTCGTTTAAATTCGCAAGTACCACAAGGTTCAATATTTTCCAATGAAAGCTTCCAATATTTCAGGACTTCTTCTTTTCTGTCAAACAAATCAAGTAGACTGTTATGTTCTTTAAGATCCATCAGCACTTCCGATTCTAATCTTGGACACGGAACCACTTTTTTATCGGAAGTGATTGCTAAGCTGCCTGTTAAACAAGGATGATATATTCCAAGATAAGAAAAGCTGTTAATGTCGCACCCAAATGTCGGCAACTCTTCATAATATAAAATGGATTCTTCTTTTCCGTTTATAACTATGCTAGGAATGATATTGGCTATTCCTAATTCACTTAGTTGTTGTTTTAAACAATTTAATTTTTTTGCATTATTCTTGCTTGTTACTACATTGAATATGATCTGATTGACATGTTCTTTGAAGTAATGAGAAATCTCTTCTATCGTTTTCAAATCGATACTATCTGTTGTATAATCAAATAAAATGATTGGAACGATATTAAATTGGATTAAAAAGTCGGCTCTTTCTTCATTTAACATTTCCCCATTGGTAAGCAAATATAATTTTTGATTGGAAAGTTTTAATATAGAACTGAACTGAAGAATTTCTTTGGTAACACCCCAATTGGTTAAAGGATCTCCTCCATGAAAATAAATATTTGAAAATCCTAAAGAAATAATGTCTCTTACGAGGTTGTAATAGAAACCTAAATCTCTGTTTCTTAAAACATAGTTATTGGCAACCTTCTTACATGCAAAGCACCCATTAATTTTCGGACTATAACAATGACTGCAGTTTTTGGGACAACTGCAGGGAAGCTCTATGAAACAATTTAATAAAGGAATATTTTCGTCTAATTGCAAGACTTTCAAACTTCCCTTTCTATATGGCTCTCTTGGAACAAAAGTGTCACCGTATTCTCCAATTTTTTTCTCTGTGAATAGATTTAAAAGGTTTTCTACATTCTTAGCTCCATGCGTTTCTCTTAGTTTAGATATTCTCTCTCCCCTAGATATTCCTCTTAAAATTAGGCTTTCTTTTGACTGCAGATGATATATAGTGTTATTTTTAAAATCGTATAAGGTAGTGCCTAATTTTCCATTTATAGGCACACAATGTGGGTATAAATTAAAATATTCTTTCACCTTTTTCTTCTCCTTTCTATGTAATTCATGTATTATCTTTCTAAGATGTTGTCCAAATTGACGTTTTTCTCCATAAGGGTATAAGCAAGTTCAAATATTCTTTGCTTTTCTTCAATTAATTTTTGACAAGGCTTCATCTGTTTTCTGTTAAATTCTCCTTGAGCTGTTAGAAGGACTCGATAGCATGTTGGGCAAAATCTTTGTATAGGGCAATTAATACAGCCTGGACCCACGTGTTTGTTATATCTGTCGAGAGTTTCTGTTATTTTTTTAAAATCTATCCATTTTTTTGTAGTTCCTATAGGCATTTTATCATTTACCTTTTCGCAACTATGCAATATTCCTTTAGTGTCTACGGCAATTTTTGTGCCTGGCACACATGTGCCTGTAAAAGGCAAAAAAGAAGGTCTTAACTCTTGTATGGATACGTTTAGAGGTCTATTTATTACTTCATATAATGGAAGAGCAAAAAGCAATCTTAGCACTGGATCGAGTTTTTCTCCATTCATGACTTTTTTGATAAATATTTGTTTTAATTCTTCTAATTGTTTCTTAAAGTTATTTTTCTGATCATCTGAATATTGGTCGTACCAATCTGTACATACATCGGATACCTGCAAAAGCATAGTCAATTTGTTTTTTACTAGTTCATTCGTGGAGTAAAATTCTCGAAGTTTATGCAAATCCGTTCCTACATCATAAACCCCTATTATTTGACAGTTCGTTCTATAGTAATCGGGATATTTAGTTTTTATATAGCGTATTTTTTCCATAACGTCATCAAACGTACCTTTGTTGTTGGCATAAACTCTCATTCTATCATTTTCTTCCTTATACCCATTTAAACTAATAGATAGAAGAAAATTGTTGTGTACCAAAAATTCTATTTTTTCTTCATCTAATAAGGTAGCATTGGTTGTCATATTAAAATAAATTTTCCCGTTGTATATTTGCTTAGAGTAAGTAACAATTTCTTTGATCAGTGTATAATTTAATAAAGGTTCCCCACCGTAAAAACCAATTATAGGTATCAAAAACGGCTTCTTTTTCTTTATATTAGAAATACTAGATAAATACTTAAATACAGCTTCTTTAGCGATGGAAGAGTCCATTTTAAAGGAATTATGTGTCCTGCTGTTTTCATAGTTTCCTGAGTACACGCAGTATTTGCATCTTAGATTGCAATTTTCCGTTACAATCAGTATTAATTGTCTAAATCCGTTTTCATGAATAAATTTTTCTATTTCTTCCCTGTTCGCTGCTTTAAACTCATAACGTTGCTCACCAAACACTACTCTCTTATTAGGAACATTATCTACAACACTTACATTCCCTGTCGTATCATCATAAAAATAAGAATTATTCATTGTGCTAAAGTAAAAACCTCTTTTTTCCAAAGTACTCATCCTTTCATAAATATTTGGTTCATCACCAAAAGATGTACTTGAACCTACCATTAAAGTATGTTAGCTGTTTCTAGACGAACCCGCAATGCAAAACGCTGGATATTTCTGTATCCGTATCCCCGACGTTTGATTAGCTTGATCTTGTTATTTGTTCCCTCCATTTTTCCATTCGAATAAGGTGACAATATGCATGATATGATTTCATCTGTTCGTTTGACAAGCGATTTTGCGATGGCGCGTACAGCCGAACAAGGACAAAATACATATCGGTGAATCCAAGCCTCCAAACGTCGTTTCGCCTGTTGCTCGTCTTTGCTTTTAGACACATAGCGAAAATGTTGGAGCGATTGGTAGACAGACTTTAAGTAATCGCTTTCATTGCACCATTTCCGTACGATTTGGCGTTCTTCCTCCGTCAATTTCTCTGGGCATTGGCTCAATAAACGACAAACGTAACGAACATTTCCGTGTTTCTTGCC
Organism: Geobacillus sp. Y412MC52; assembly: GCF_000174795.2. Classification (NCBI taxonomy): domain Bacteria; kingdom Bacillati; phylum Bacillota; class Bacilli; order Caryophanales; family Anoxybacillaceae; genus Geobacillus; species Geobacillus sp. Y412MC52. The sequence continues at coordinate 609,493 of NC_014915.1, forward strand.
TCCTTTGTCTAAATATTTGCGACAACGCTCTAAAGCATCTGTAAACAGCTGAATGACATGGAAATAATCAACTACATGTGTCGCCTCTGAGCAAACCCTTTGAATCGCTTTTTTCATTGCTGGAGCCAAATCGCTCACGACATACTGAACAGAACCAGACACATGAGCCAACGCACGTCCAATGGCTTCCTCGTTCTTTCCTGCTTCAACGGCATACACTTCTCCCGTTTCGGCATCCATGATCGCCACCCCGTAGTCATGCCCTTTTCGAAACGCAAACTCATCGACACAAACCGCCTTTGGTTGGATTTCATTCGATAGGAAGGAAGGGGCATGGGTATAAAACCAACGTTCAACGGTCGTGTAAGGAAGCTTGAGCATACGAGCCACTGCCTGAATGGATGTCCCTATGCAAGATTGCGCTGCCCATTGTTGAAAGGCATCCGTTGCTATGCTTCGAGGGGAGATTCCTGGATAAGACGTGCTGAATGTCATGCCACACGTACCACAACGTCTTCGCTCTACAGGAAGTTCGATCCAAAAAATCCCGATTCGCTGAGCATAGCCATGCATCCATTGCTTCTTTTTTCCTGTCATTTTGATCGTGCGTTTCAAGCAGACAGGACATAACGGGCATTGTTCGGGAAGAGAAAGTTCGAAAATCCAACGTTCTTCTTCTTTTCGTACCTTTTGAATCAAAACATCTGGTAAATCGATGAGTTCTTTGATAAACTGAGAGTACATGCGAATTTTCCTCCAATGGTTTGGTTTGGTCACCTTTACCATACAGGAAAATTCGCATTTTTTGTACCCTCTATTTTCCCTATGCATACCTATCTTAAAATCTCAAGTACAACTTGTGGTGAAGAGCCAAATATTTGGGGAAAAGTCATCCTATCATTAAGGATGACTTTTCCAATATTCACCGCCTTAATCCACTTGCCTATCTCAACTAAGAAGATTTTTTATGAATCATATCCACTAGCATATCCTGATGTTGTTCCTACTGCATCCATAATTGGGCTAGTAGTGTCAATTGCGCAAACTCCTAGGCAAGGTGCAGCACATTTGAGAGCGCACATCCAGACGCCATCAGGCTTTACTTCTTTCATGTTATCACCCCTTCCTTAAATTCTATTAAATTCCTATCCTTTGTTAAAAGGGTAGGATTTACAAGTATATATTAACAAGTTATTGTTAAATCGGAAATAAAGAATACTCTTTTTTAACCCGTGGTGCTAGATAAAACTCAGACAAGCATAAAAATAGCCCTTGCTGGCGGATCTCCAGTAGAATGAAAGTATCACCCAACATTCGAAAGGAGAGATCCCCCATGCAAGAGCACTTTCATTTTACTACAGATCCAGCCAAACTTCAAAAACAATATGCCGCTATTTTCTGTTTTGTTTCTGCTCAACTGTCGTTGATTCAAATGTATCTTCATCGCCGCAACCGTCACTTGGTCAAGCAAAAAGACGAAGTGGTCATGGCGGTTCACCTTTTGGGGAAGCTGCTGGGCTTTTCTTCTGAACGAGCCTGGCATCGCTTTGTCACGGGAAATTTGTTCACAAACGGCTCGTTTCTTGAACGCTCCCGATACAACCGCCGCTGCCGAGCGCTTGGCTTCGCGGTCAAATGGATTCGTCATGAACTAGCCAAACGTGGCCAACACCATGCTTATGCCGTTGTTGACAGTTTGCCTCTTCCGTTGTGCCATCCCGCGAGAATGCAGCGCGTCAAGCGATTTCGAGGGATCGCGGATATGGGGTATTGTGCTTCCAAAAAGCAATGGTACTACGGTTTCAAGCTGCATCTTCAAGTGACCAATCAAGGGCTGGCCATGGGCTATGTCGTGACGGAAGCGTCCTGCCACGACGTCAAAGCGGCTGAAACGGTGATGACTCAAATCCCTCATCCCTACAACTTTGGAGACAAAGGGTACATCAGCCGCGCTCTTCGAGAAAAGCTGTATGAAGAACACCAAGCCGCGTTCTGGACACCGTCTCGACACAATCAAAAGCACGGCCCATCCAAGGCATGGGAAGAATGGATCAGGAAAAAACGCAAAGTCATCGAGACGGTGTTTTCGATTCTCGTGGACCAATACCGGATCACCGACATTCGGGCGAATTCCATTGCCGGGTTTGAAGTGGCACTCGATGGCATCTTGGTGGCTTATTCCCTGGTCACACTAGGGCTGGTTGAGCGCTGACGCTCAACTAGCACCACGGGTTCTTTTTTAATAAAATATACAAAAATTATGTATTTTTGTATATTGTCAAACTTTATATAGTGAATATAGTTTTTGGATATTCACCACAAGTTGTACTTGATCATTCAAGATCGGTGTGCATAGAGAAAATAGAGGATACAGAAAATGCGAATTTTCCTGTATGGTAAAGGTAACCAATCCCAACCATTGGAGGAAAATTCGCATGTATTCTCAGTTTATCAAAGAACTCATCGACTTACTAGAAGGCCGGTGAATTAATGGGGAATAGACTTCAACAGGATCCCGGTCGGCTGTCGGTGACTCGGTCTGTTCATCTTCCCGGGCGGTGCGGGCGAGGTAGTCCTCCAACGTTTCCACCGGAGCGAGCTTGACTTCCCGCAAGCTGTGGATCGAAGCATTCGCCCGCACTTGGGTGCCATCGGCCGCCGCATGCACGTCTGGCGAGATCAGCTCCGCCGCGATGCACGGATCCACCACGCAGGTCATCAGCCGATCAAAGATTCCGTGTTGGCGCCAGCGTTTCCGTGTTTTGACGAGTGTGGTTCGATCCGGCAGTGTGGGGTGATGAGGATCCGGATGGAGCAAGGATTCACAGTCGAGACCGCAAAACCACAAGCATCCGGCATGCATGGGGAGGATCTCATACAACTCCCGCTCGGAGTGGTCGAACCAATACGAGAGCAGCATCAGGCGAAGCAACTGTTCCGGATCCGCCGCTGGACGACCCGTTTTTTCCGTGTACAGGGGAGCCACCCAATCGTGAATGGCGGAAAAGTCAACGGTTTCGTTGATTTGGCGCAGGATATGATGTGGGGGAATCAGGTCCTCCGTGTCGATGACTTGAAACAGCCGAGGCTGAGTCGAAGGGTTTTTGGGGGATTTCATGATCCATTCACACTCCATTCCAACGATTTTTCTTCCTTTTTCGACATAAGCCCCCTAAATCCCTGCCTTGGCGTGTACTTTTTCACCGGCCTTCTAGGTTCGCCAAGCAGGAGTCATTCCCGTAAAGTCGCCGAAAGGTGCATTCTTCCGCTTGACGAAGGAAACAGCCGTTCAGTACACTGAAAGAAGTTTGAAAGAAAAGGTGATGAACGTGCGGATCGAAATTCAAGGACTGCCGCATCCGGAACGGTTTCAGCGCCCGCTCGAAGTGATGACCGAGCTGTTCTTCGAAGCGCCGGAGCTGTCGTTCGCGCCGCTTCCCGAGGCCGATATGGCCGCTATGTTTTCCGTCAAGGAAGACGGGTGCATCGCTGTTTCTGGGACGCTTCTCGACAAGACGTCCGGGCGCGTTGAGGAAGCGAGTCATGAATGCAGCACGCCGGCGGATGCTGACGGGAAAACGTACGAAAAACAGCTGAAAAACGCCGTTTTGCATGTCTATTTGACGTTGCTTGAGCGTTCTACCGGCCTCATTCAGCCGTGGGGTGTGCTGACCGGCGTGCGTCCGGTCAAGCTGCTTCATCAGCTTTTGCGCTCAGGCCTTTCGAAAGAAGAGGCGCACCGGAAGCTGGCTGAAGAGTATTTAGTGACAAACGAAAAAATCGAATTAATGCAAGCGATCGTGGATCGTCAGCTCACGGTCGTTCCGGATTTATACGATTTGGCCCACGAAGTGAGCATCTATATCGGCATTCCATTTTGCCCAACGAAATGCGCCTATTGCACATTTCCAGCGTACGCCATCAACGGCCGCCAAGGGTCGGTCGACGCCTTTTTGGCCGGCCTTCATTACGAAATGGAGGCGGTCGGCCGCTTTTTGCGCGAGCGCGGCATCCGCATTACGACGATTTACTACGGCGGCGGGACGCCGACGAGCATTACGGCCGACGAGATGGACCGGCTGTACGCTCATATGTATGACGTATTTCCAGACGTCGACCGCGTCCGCGAAATCACGGTCGAAGCCGGGCGTCCGGATACGATTACGCCGGAGAAGCTCGAAGTGTTGAAAAAGTGGCGGATCGACCGCATCAGCATTAACCCGCAATCCTACATTCAGGAGACGTTAAAAGCGATCGGGCGCCATCATACGGTCGAAGAGACGATCCACAAGTTTCATTTAGCAAGGCAAATGGGTATGAACAACATTAATATGGATTTAATCATCGGACTGCCCGGCGAGGGTCTGGCGGAATTTACGCATACGCTCGCCGAGACGGAGCGGCTCATGCCGGAATCGCTCACCATCCACACGCTGTCATTTAAACGGGCGTCGGAAATGACAAAGAACAAACAAAAGTACAAAGTCGCCAGCCGCGAGGAAGTGCAGGCGATGATGAAGGCGGCCCAAGAATGGACAAAGGAACACGGTTATGTCCCTTACTATTTGTATCGACAAAAAAACATTCTCGGCAACCTTGAAAACGTCGGCTACGCGCTGCCAGGTCAAGAGAGCATATACAACATTATGATCATGGAAGAGCAGCAGTCGATCATCGGCCTTGGCTGCGGGGCGTCAAGCAAATTCGTCGATCCGAAAACGCGGAAAATCACCCGCCAGGCGAACCCAAAAGAGCCGAAAGTGTACAACGAGCATTTCGCCGAATATACGGAAGAAAAAATCCATATATTAAAGGGGATATTTGGATGAATCTCACATTTCGCACCCTAACAAGGTCAAAACAAAGGATTTTTTATTTAGTTTTTCAGAATAACTTTTTGACCAACACAACGAGCGATGGCAATCCTTTTTTTACCATCGCTAGTCGTTCTGTATCATGTTAGACGTAGATGCTCTCATCCATGCCCAATCCCTGCAGAATCCTTCGCTGATCCGGGTTGAGGGAGCGATCCAGTGCGCGTTGGATGCGCCCGTCTGGCAGCTCCAGCAGGATGACGTTCACATATTGAAACAGCTGAAAAATCACCTGTCCCGTTGGCCGGGTCAGCTTGCGGCCTCCCGCGCCCTTTAACGGGCGTTCTGGTGTGATGAACTGACGCACCCGGCGCTGAAAAACGCGGTAAATCGCCAAGGCCAAGAGAAATAGATAGCCCAATACGGCGACCCGTTCTGGTTTTTTGACATAAATCTCATCCGTGAAAAACGGATCTTTCAAAAACGCGAAGTTCATTTCCACCGAGATTTGCCCTTTATACAGCTTCAAGATCTCTTGGGCATCCATTTGTTGGCCCTTCCATTCCTTCGGAACGGTCGTGACGAGGACAAACCGGGACGCTTTCCGTCTTGCCTGTTCCCATGCCTGTTGGTCGAATTCGACGTTTAGGCGAAGGGTGTACAGCGTCTCCGTCTCGGGTTCCGCCCCTTTTTTCGGCCGTCCTCGCCGTTTTTTCGGACGCACGATCTCTTCGACCGCGGCCTCCACTCGATGAAACCGAGGGCGAAGGGACGCCTTGAGGGACGTCAAGGCTTGTTCGGCGTCTTCGCGGCAGGAGAAGGGGTGGCGCTCCCAACGGACTTGTTCCTCACGAAGAAGCTCCGCTTCTTTGACCCGCTCTTTTTCGAGCGTCTTTCCTTTGCGCTGGTCGAGCGCGCTCGATTCAACGACGATCAGCCGAACCGGGTGGCCTTCATAGGTCGCGGCCGTTTCCCATACCCGGTACGTGGCGCCGTTTCTCTCCGCCAGGGTAAAGGGTTCGCTCCACGGGATGTGAGGCGAATCGGCCTCCGCTAATGCCCGTTTCACGATCCGAAGCGACGAAGGGCCTCTGGTGATCAAAAAGGCATGGGCGGCTTTCGTCTGCGCCAAGGTGTCTTTCGTCATCGCGGCGGAATCGGCCACGTAAATCCATTCGTCGTCGAGGTGGGCTTGCTTCAGCTGTTCATGGACACGGGACAGTACCTCGGGATTCCATGTTTTATCAGACAGGTTGCCGTCATGCACATCGCCGTAAAACGGGATGCCATCCTCGTTGCCGACCAGCCCGAAGCCGATTGGTTTTTGCCAACGGTGATGGCGGTTATAGTCATGTGTGATCTGCAAAGCCTCCAACGAGGCCGATTCATACGCTCCGTAAACCGTCTTGTCCGTCGTATCAGCGTGAAAGGCTCGGAGGGAAAGGCCTTCTTTGCGATAAATGTGAATCAAGCAAGTGCTGATGACCTTGTGAATATCGGCCTCATACAAGCGGTCGAGATGACGGGCCAAGGCATCGTCGTTCAACCAGGAAGGATGGAGACCGGGACGGATGAGTTTCTCCAGATCGATCTCCTGAGCCCATCGTTCTAAGTGAACAAGGGCTTGCCGGCCGTCAAATAGATTGTAAAGGATGGCCTGAACGGCATCGCTGACTCGCGTTTGGCACTGTGGATCGACGGGCACAAGATGGTCAATCAAGTGGGGGAGGTCCAGTTTTTTGACTAGAACACTTATTATATTCAAATAAGAATTGCGATAGACCCCTTTGACTTTCACATTCATGAGAGAAAAACTCCTTTACGTTCCTTGTGTGTCAAGGATTCATTCGACACCGGAATGAAAAAATCCTCCCGATTTTCGTCGGGAGGGTGCGAAATGTGAGTTTTAATGAGAAAATAATCGGAAAATTCGATGATGAACCTAATTGATTTCGATTTTCGATCATCTAATTCCCTAATATCATCAGTGATACACTACTTTTCGGGCCAGATTTGACGATGATGAGACCCATCATCCAACAATATTTGATTGATATGGGCATACTTATTTTTATCAATTTGGATATGAAAGGAACTACCTTTGCTTCCAAAGGAAAATAAGCTACCCTTAATAGTAATAAGAAGGGTTCCATTTTTCTCGCTTATAGAATACCCTTTATATTTCGTTCCGCTTTCAGCGATACTCCCCTTAATGGAAATCATTTTGTCACCCACATTCGCTTCGCTGATCGCAATACTATTTGGACTTAATGCTTTTGAAAAAAACATAAAAACCACTCCAAATATAATCATTAGAGAAATAATAAAGATCGTAAATAAACCCCTTTTTTTCTTCATATTTTTTCCTCCAAACAAGGAACAAAACCTCAACCGAAATAACGCTTTAAAACGGTAAGGTTCCATTCGTTCCTAAAAGATGATCATTAATACACTTTGCTTCTGATCGGTGCGCCGGTTCCATTAGCATAATATACAGCGTAGCTCGAAGAAAAAGAAAGATTGGTTACATAACCGAATTTCTTTTTAATGTCATCCCTTAGTGAAGTTGGTGTGCTTCCACTTAATTTTACTGCCGCAACGGTGTTCCAAACTTTTGTAGCGAAACTTGCGCAATTATTGGTTAGAGACCAAGTATCACTATTGGCAATGACAGAGTTAATCGAACTCAGTTGGCTAGCATTGAGATCTATGCTTAAGGACACTCGATTATTATATGCGCCTTGGGAAACAAATAAAGCCTCCAAGTTGTACCACAAGCCTGTATGTTCGCTCTTATTCCCCCAGGTTCCTAATGAAACTAATTTCCCGGGTGCCACTCCTGCAAATTTTCCAACTGTAATATTAGAAGAGCTAGTATTTGACACAGTAATCCATGCATGACCATCAGTACTGAAAGAACTGCCTGAAGCATCTGAACTTGCAAAAATCGTTAAAACCGCTACCCCGTTGCCTACACTTTCTGGGCTAATGAACTTCCCTTCTCCACTGTCGTTTGTAGCTGCTGACGCAAAAGAGGGGGACAGGGCAAAATATACAGTCACTACAAAAAATAATAAACTGAATAAACATTTTCTCATTTCAATCACCCCAATTAAATAATATAAAAATGTGATTTTGTTTCCATACACATTGTGTGTATGGATATATATACTAAAATGAATTTTATCAATAATAATAATAATCAATATATTCAGAAAGAAGAACTGACCCAAAGGGGCTGACCCAAAAGGGTAATTTCCCTTAACAAAACACAGCATATTGTTCCTTAATGATGTTTTATACCTATATACGGTAATAAGAAAGGGTGTCCCGATCCTTTTGGGACACCTTCTTTGGGGTCAGCCCCTTTGGATTAACGGTGAAATAAAATGAGCTTGCCGCTGGCATTGACGCAACGGTGTGTTTTCTCCCAACAGCCGCGCTCGCGCAGCTTTTGTTCACCGATTTTTTTCGCTTCTTCATCATTGGCTGCTTCAAACGTTTCATCGAGCAATTTTTCCCCGTTGCGTTCAAAAGCGGTCAACGTATACATCGGCATGTCACCATCTCCTTTCTCTGAATCATCATTCATTTCTCTTTCATTTAGAGGTTTGATAGGCAAATTCCTGCTTCTGTCTGAAACTTTTTTTGAGACTGCACGTTTTAATAATGTGGGTGGAAAATTTGTTTTACGTTGGGGGAATGTGGATGAGTTTAGAGATCATTGAGGTGACGAAACGGTTTGGTCAGGCGACGGCCGTCGACCATTTGACGTTGACGGTTCCAGAAGGGGAGATGTTCGGATTGCTTGGGGCGAACGGAGCGGGAAAAACGACGACCTTTCGCATGATTTTAGGCCTTCTGCTCCCGACGGAAGGGGTGATCCGTTGGCAAGGCGAACCGATTGATTACTCGAAAAGCCATCTGATCGGCTATTTGCCGGAAGAGCGCGGGTTGTACCCGAAGCTGAAAGTGCAAGAGCAGCTTCTGTATTTAGGGCGGTTGCGCGGAATGAAAAAGACGGATATTCTTCCGGAAATCGACCGCTGGCTCGAGCGCTTCCATATCCGCGATTACGCCCACAAGCGGGTGGAGGAGCTGTCGAAAGGCAACCAGCAAAAAATCCAGTTTATCGCTGCTGTGCTTCATCGACCGAAGCTATTAATCTTGGATGAGCCATTCAGCGGTCTTGATCCGGTGAACGTTGAACTGTTGAAAGAAGCGGTGCTTGATTTAAAACGGAACGGCACGACCATTGTCTTCTCGAGTCATCGGATGGAACATGTGGAAGAGCTGTGCGAACATGTCTGCATTTTGCGCCGCGGCCGCGCGGTGGTGGCTGGAGCGCTGCGTGAACTGAAACGTTCGTTTGGCAAACAAATACTTGTTATTCAAGGGGACGGGCCGTTTGAAGAATTGGCGCGGTTTCCTGGCGTTTTGCAGTGGAAGAGGACGGCGGAAGGGGTGCGGCTGCAAATCGCCAATGAGGAGACGGCACAAGCGATACTCGGCCATATAGCAGGAAAAGTCGCGGTTCGTCTGTTTGCCTTGGAAGAACCGTCTCTGAATGATATCTTTATTGAAAAAGTAGGTGCGGCGTATGAATAAGTTTTTCCTTGTGGCGGGGCATACGTATGGAACGAAGCTGAGGGCGAAAGCATTTCTTGTGACAACCGCCATCACTTGCCTGTTGATCATCGGGGTGGCCAACATTCAGCCGATCATCGAGTTTTTCACCGGTGATGAAAAGACTCATGTCGCGGTCATTGACCGCACGGGATCTTTGTACGGTCCGCTTGAGAAGCAGGTAAGCCATGACCAAATCGCGTTGACGAAAATTACGGATATGGAAAACGAAGCGAAAGAAGCAGTCAAAGAAGGCAAATGGGATGGATTGCTCGTATTGTCCATGGATGCGGAAGGATTGCCGGAAGCGGTGTATTATGCCAATACGATTGTGGACAATCAGACGCCTGAGGAACTCAAACGAGCGCTAAGCCAGCTGAAAACAGCGCTTTCAGCCGCTAAGCTCGGCCTGACGGATGAACAAATGGCTGAGCTTTACAAACCTGTTCCGTTCCAAAAGGTGGCATTGGAAAAAAACGCGAAGACGGAAGAGGAGTTGAACCAAGCGCGCGCTCTTGTTTATGTCCTTCTTTTCGCGATGTATATGTTTGTTTTGATGTATGGAGGAATGATCGCGACGGAGGTGGCAACGGAAAAATCGTCGCGCGTGATGGAAATTTTAGTGTCAAGCGTCCCGCCGGTCCAACAGCTGTTTGGCAAAATCATCGGCGTTGCTCTTGTCAGCTTGACGCAATTTTTCGTTTTTTTCGCCGTCGCTTTCGCCGCGTTAAAAACGAGCGGGCAGGAAGTGTGGCGTTTCCTCGGATTTGACCACCTGCCGGCATCGATATTTGTGTATGCACTCGTTTTTTTCTTGCTCGGTTACCTCTTGTATGCGGTGCTGTTTGCCGTGCTCGGTTCGCTCGTCAGCCGGGTCGAAGATGTGCAGCCGGCGATTACGCCGGTCATGATGTTGGTTGTCGCTGCATTTATGATCGCGATGTTTGGCTTAAATGCGCCAGAGTCGGCGTTCGTGACCGGCGCCTCGTTTGTTCCCTTTTTCGCTCCGATGCTCATGTTTTTGCGCATCGGCCTCGTTTCCGTTCCGGGGTGGGAAGTGGCGCTTTGCCTTGTGCTTTTAGCGGCGACGATTGCCTTGCTGATCTATTTTGGCGCCAAAGTGTATCGAGGCGGTGTGCTGATGTATGGGCGAATGAACATTTTCAAGGATATAAAACGGGCCATTCAGCTAACAAAAAAATAAACAGCGTGACGGGACGTTTGGGCCAATGTTTCCTTGCCGTTTCGGCAAGGCTTTCTTTTTGCCCTCTAACCGTTATGATATACTAGAAAGTACGTACAGAGAAACGGAGGAGAACGAAGTGGCGAAAGGCATCATCCATTATGAGGTTGGGGAACAAGTTGATCTCTTTTTGCTCATCAAATCAGCAACGAAAGGCATCGCCAGCAACGGCAAGCCGTTCTTAACTTTGATTTTGCAAGATAAAAGCGGCGACATTGAAGCCAAACTGTGGGATGTCTCGCCGGATGACGAAGAGCGGTATGTGCCGGAGTGCATCGTCAAAGTGGCGGGAGACATCCATAACTACCGCGGCAAATTGCAGCTGCGCATCCGTTCGATCCGTCCTGCTCATCCGGGCGATGCCGTGCGCATCGATGACTTTTTGGAGAAGGCTCCGCTCGGCCGCGAGGAAATGAAGGCGAAAGTCATGGAATACATATTTGCTATGGAAAATCCAAACATCCAGCGCATTACCCGCTATTTGTTGAAAAAATACGAAAAGGCGTTTTTTGAGTACCCAGCGGCGACGAAAAACCATCATGAATTCATCTCCGGACTGGCGTACCACGTCGTGTCGATGCTCGAGCTCGCCAAGGCGCTCATCCATCTCTATCCGTCGCTCAATAAAGATTTGCTTTATGCCGGCGTCATTTTGCATGACCTTGGCAAAGTGATTGAATTATCCGGTCCGGTATCGGCGGCGTATACGCTTGAAGGAAATTTGCTCGGACACATTTCGATCATGGTGAGCGAGATCAGCAAGGCGGCGGAACAGCTCGGCATTCAAGGCGAGGAAGTTGTCATTTTGCAGCATCTTGTGCTCGCGCATCATGGCAAGGCGGAATGGGGCAGCCCGAAGCCGCCGCTTGTCAAAGAAGCCGAGGTGCTTCATTACATTGACAATTTGGATGCGAAAATTACGATGATCGACCGCGCGCTTGAGAAAGTGAAACCAGGTGAATTCACCGAACGCGTCTTTGCCCTTGACAACCGCTCGTTTTACAAACCGGCGTTTTTGTCTGTTTCAAAGCCAAAAAACGCGGGTAGTAAAGAGTAGGGGCGGATCAAGGGAGGGATGGATCATGATCGAACCGATCATTGAAATCGTCCCGACGGCTCAGTATGAACAGGCGAAAGAAGAGTTGAACGAGCTGCGCCGACAGTGGAAGAAAGCGAAGAAGAAAACAAAGAAGAAGCGAAACGAAGCATAAGCGTTGTCCCTAAGAAAGAGGCGGCTTTCCCGCCTCTTTCTCCATGCATACTGCCCCCTTGTTGCGCGTATAGTGTACTAAGACAAGACAAGCATACAAGGGGGAATGGCGATGCTCAGTTTGCCTTGGTGGGTGTATTTGGTTGTTGCCGGCATTATTTTCAGCGGCTATATGACCGTAAAAACGGCGGCGCGTGAGCGGGAAATCGACGAAGCATTCATTGAAAAAGAAGGGGAGATTTACATGGAGCGCATCCGAAAGGAGCGCGAGCGGCGGAAACAAGCGAAGTCCTTGCAATAGCAGGGGCTTTCTTTTTTTGGAAGATTTCATTTGAAAGCGTTTTTTTCGAAAAATTCTCTTTCTTTTTTTGCGAATCGTGTTAGGATAATAATATCAATGGACTACCAGGAGGCAAAGTGAGGGATGACAATGAAACGCGCGTACAACTTCAACGCCGGCCCGTCAGCGCTGCCGCTTCCGGTGCTTGAGCGGGCGCAAAAAGAGCTGCTTAATTTTCAAAACACCGGCATGTCGGTTATGGAATTAAGCCACCGAAGCAAGGAATACGAGGCTGTCCATAATGCGGCGAAAGAGCGGCTCAAGCGGCTTCTAAATGTGCCGGACGGATATGACATTTTATTTTTGCAAGGCGGGGCGAGCCTGCAGTTTTCAATGGTGCCGATGAACCTCCTCACGGAAGGGAAAATCGGCTGTTATGTTCTGACCGGGGCGTGGTCGGAGAAAGCGCTGAAAGAAGCGCAAAAAATCGGTTTGACAACGGTCGTCGCTTCGAGCAAAGAAGCGAACTACACATACATTCCGCCGCTTGATGACGTCCAATGGCCGAAAAACGCCGCCTATGTCCATATTACGTCAAACAACACGATCTTCGGCACTCAATGGAAGGAATTTCCGAACACGCCGGTTGACTTGGTCGCGGATATGTCGAGCGATATTTTAAGCCGTCCGTTCGATGTCAGTCAATTTGCCCTCATTTACGCCGGGGCGCAGAAAAATCTCGGCCCGTCAGGAGTCACGGTTGTCATTCTCCGCAACGATTTGCTTGAGCGCATTCCGGACGGGCTGCCGACGATGCTTGATTACCGGACGCACCAGAAGAGCAATTCGCTGTACAACACGCCGCCGACGTTTGCGATTTACATGCTGTCGCTCGTGCTCGAATGGGTCGAAGAGCAAGGCGGTGTGGCGGCGATGGAAGAGCGCAACCAGCAAAAGGCGGCCGTGCTGTATGAGGCGATTGATGAAAGCGGCGGCTTTTACAAACCGCACGCCGAAAAGGGGAGCCGTTCGCTCATGAACGTCACCTTTACGCTTCCAAATGAGGAGCTGACGAAAACGTTCCTCGCCGAGGCGAAAGAACGCGGGTTTGTCGGGCTCGGCGGGCACCGATCGGTCGGCGGCTGCAGGGCGTCGATTTACAACGCGGTGCCGCTTGAGGCGTGCGAAGCGCTCGCGTCGTTCATGAACGAGTTCCGCCGCCGTTTTGCCTGAAAATTTCTTCTTCACTTTTACACTGCAAAGTGATATAATGATAGAAAAATTCTCGAGCAAAAGATATAGACGAGGAGAGATGAGGAGAGATGAGCATGAATGTGAGAGCATTAGTATCGATGGCGCTGTTAGTCGGAATCGGAGCCGTGTTGCACGCGGTCATTCCGGGGTTGTTTTTCGGAATGAAGCCGGATATGATGCTGGCGATGATGTTTTTGGCGATTTTGCTTTTTCCAAACGTCAAAGCGGTCGGCCTTGTCGGCGTCGTCACTGGCTTGATCTCAGCCATGACGACGACGTTCCCGGGCGGACAGCTGCCGAATATGATCGATAAGATCATCACCGCCTTTGTCGTGTTTGCCCTAGCGACTTTGATGAAAGCATACAGCCAAACGGTCATTGGGGCTTCAGTGCTGGCGGCAGTCGGCACGGTCATTTCCGGCGGGGTGTTTTTGGCTGCGGCGCTCTTGCTTGTCGGGTTGCCGGGCGGAGCGACGTTTTCGGCGCTGTTTGTCACCATCGTGCTGCCGACAGCGGCGTTGAACGCAGTGGCGATGGCCATCATCTATCCGATCGCATCGTCGATTTTCCGACGGATGAACGTTACAGCGCACGTGTAGACGGCGAAAAACCCGATCATTGCTGGTCGGGTTTTTTGCTATCAAAGAGAGAGTAGGAAAAAAATACTTATGCTCCATTTGTTTTTAACGCGTATTAGACATAGCTGAGAAGCCAAGCGGTGAGCAAGCAAATGAACGCTATTCCAATATAGCGCAAAGTCCGTTCTTTCAGCAATGCTTTCGGCGGGTACGCCCGCGCTTTCCATAAGGCGAAAAATGCGTTTATAAAAAGACAGAAAAATAAGAATCCGACAGCGATAAGCAGCCATTGTATATACACCATGGCATTCTCCTCCTGTATGCGCCAAGCGCCTTATGCTTACTACTATGAATATGCAAAAAAAATCATAAAAATAAATACTTTTGTCTTTATTCCTTTTTGTTTTATTGATATAATGGAGAGTAAAAAATACGGTGAGGGAAGAGTGGGTGGAACGATGAAAGCGACAGAACAGCATTATTCCATCAAAGAGGCGATGTTATTCAGCCAACGAATTGCCCAGCTGAGCAAAGCGCTATGGAAATCGATTGAAAAAGATTGGCAGCGGTGGATCAAGCCGTTTGACTTGAACATTAACGAACATCACATTTTATGGATCGCCTACCACTTCAAAGGAGCCTCGATTTCGGAAATCGCCAAGTTCGGTGTGATGCATGTGTCGACGGCGTTCAACTTCTCAAAGAAATTAGAAGAAAAAGGATTGCTTTCGTTTTCCAAAAAACAGGATGACAAGCGCAATACGTACATTGAGTTGACGGAAAAAGGCGAAGAAGTGTTGATGAAGCTGATGGAGACGTATGACCCGACGAAAAATGCCGTTTTCAATGGGGCGTTGCCGTTGCGCGAGTTGTACGGAAAGTTTCCAGAAATTTTAGAAATGATGTGCATCGTCCGCAACATTTATGGCGATGATTTCATGGAAATTTTTGAGCGGTCGTTTGAAAACATTAAAGAAGATTTTATCGAGCAAGACGGCAAACTTGTCAAGCGAAAGCCGAAAACGGAAGAGCACGAGAAAGAATTGGCCAGCCAGGCTAACTGATGGTGCGAATGAGCGTTTTCAGCTCGGTCATCAGCGGGACAAACATTTGTTGGGCCAAAAGAGCGTCAACTGTCTGTTCCAGCGGAAGGTTCGGATGAAGCATCCCAGCAAACTGCACGAGCAGGGGAGTGAAAATCGTCAACCCTTCCGCTTTTTGCTGTTCGTATTGGTCGGCAAGCTCTTGGCAAAACGCCAAGAAGGCGTCGACTTCTTCTTTGGTCAAATCCGCGCGGATGATGAGGGAATAAAATGGTTTTTTCGTTTCGTCGATCATTTCCATCAGCAGAGACTGGTGAAATTCCAGCTTGGCCACTCGCTTTTCCAACGATTCCATATATCGTGCTCCTTTTGGTGACGAAAATGTGACCGTTTTTACGTATATTTTACCGAATTTGTGCGCATTCACCAATAGAAAAATCGGTTTGTGTCCGGAAAAAGAAAAATGATTGATTTCCCGCCATGAACGATGTAAAGTTAAAGCCATGGGCGGCGTTTGGCGAAGAATCAAAGAGGAGGGGAACAGTTTTGGTGCTTTATTTCATCCTCCTGGCGGTTACCGTCTTATTTTTTATCAACCAGCTCACACACTCGCTTTGCGCGCAGCGTGACATCCCGGAGGAGCAGCAGCCGGCGGTTTTTCGCACGATCAATGTCCTTATTACGATTTTATTAATCTCTTCTTACTTTGAAGTGTTGTTTACATAACTTTTCTCTCTTCTAACGGTTGATGCGGGGATTGTTATGTTTTCCTTTTGATGGAGCGAGTTCCATTGTCGTTGCCTCTCCCTTCGTTTCAAGGAAGGCGGCAAAAAAGGGTGCTCCTTTTGCGGGAGCACCCTCTTTCGTTTAGTAGATGACGCAGGCGCAGCCGACAATGATTAGCAAAATAAACAGCACAACAATCAACGCAAAGCCTCCGGAATAAGGTGCGCTCATCGTAACACCCCCTTTCGGCAAGAAGAAGCCTGTCGAGCGCTTCATCCTCATCATATGTATGGCAAGCGTGCATGTTATGGGCGGATGACTAAAGCGGAAAGAGGTTTTTTTTTCGTTGGAAATATGGTATAGTTATTGTCGTGGCTGAAGAGGCGAGCATGTTGTTTCTTGGGCGCGCTTGGGCGCCATTCGATCTGCGCCGCTTGAAAGCGTGGGAACATTCAATCGAAAAAAGATGTAGGAGTTGTGAAGCGAATGAAAAAATGGATGATGGCCGCTGCCGTCGTTTCGCTCATGGCTTTGTCGGCCTGCAGCAACGACGGTTCGGAAGCGATTGTGGAAACGAAAAACGGCAATATTACGAAAGACGAATTTTATAATGAGATGAAAGAGCGCGTCGGCAAATCCGTCCTTCGTGATTTGATTGACGAAAAAGTGTTGAGCAAAAAATACAAGGTAACCGATGAAGAGATCGACCGCGAAATCGAACGAATCAAGGAAGCGTATGGAACGCAATATGATTTGGCCGTGCAGCAGAACGGAGAAAAAGTGATCCGCGAAATGGTCAAGCTCGATTTGCTGCGGACGAAAGCGGCCGTTGAAGACATAAAAGTGACGGAGAAAGAGCTGAAGGAGTATTATGACAACTACAAGCCGAAAATTCGCGCCAGCCATATTTTGGTCAAAGATGAAAAAACAGCAAAAGAAGTAAAGGCGAAGCTTGATAAAGGCGAGGATTTCGCCAAGTTGGCCAAAGAATACTCCCAAGATCCAGGTTCGGCGTCCAACGGCGGCGATTTAGGCTGGTTTGGCCCAGGGAAAATGGTCAAGGAGTTTGAAGAAGCCGCCTATAAGCTGAAAGTCGGCGAAGTGAGCGATCCGGTGAAAACGGATTACGGCTACCATATCATTAAAGTGACGGACAAAGAAAAGAAAAAGTCGTTCAACGAAATGAAAGACGAAATTGCGTTTGAAGTCAAACGGAACAAGCTTGATCCTGCGACGATGCAGTCAAAAGTGGACAAACTGGTGAAAGATGCCGGTGTTGAGATCAAAGACAAAGATTTGCAAGATGTGATCGGGCAGCAAGGAAAACAGTAAAAAAAACGGAAGCGGAACATCCCTGCTTCCGTTTTTTTTATTTGTGGGCTTGACCTTTCTGCTGTTCAACAACGGGAGATCAGCCGAGCTGTTCGCGAATGGCGGCCGCGATCGCCTGCAGGTCAGCGGGCGTATAGTCGCTTGCATGCGACTTCCAGACCGCGCCAAACCCATCCCCTTTGCCGTAGCGTGGAATGAGGTGAAGATGGTAATGGAACACTGTCTGCCCCGCTTGCTCGCCATTGTTGTTCAATAAGTTGAGCCCGACCGGGGAAAATGCTCGCCTGAGTGCATTGGCAATCGTCGGCACTGCCCGAAACAGTTGGCCGGCCGCCTCCGACGTGAGGGTGAAAATGTTTTCCGTATGTACTTTCGGGATGACAAGCGTATGCCCTTTTGTCACTTGGCTGATGTCCAAAAACGCGAGCACATGGTCGTCTTCGTACACTTTCGCCGCAGGCAATTCGCCGTTAATGATTTTGCAAAAAATGCAATCGCTCACTGTGGTCACCCTTTCCTTCCTATTTTCTTCATTTTACCATAAAAAAACCGGGATGTAATCCCGCAACGCAGGTTACATCCCGGTTGGTGAAAAGGGGAGAGGATGATTCAAGCAAATGTGCGTTTGATGAACACCCCATTTGCAGCAAAAGTTGGTTCGGCGTGAGCGCTTCCTTTGTTCAACGTGACCATCCCCTTTGGACAGGCTCGTTGCTTCCCAGCAACGAATGCGATGGTCGCCTCCTAGGAACGTTTACAACGTTTTGCGGCTCACAACGGTGTCTTTGACGAACACCCCATTTCGGATGGATCGTTCATCAACTTTTTGATTCCTCATCCCCTCTTCGCTATTTATCATGCCCGGCTTGAGTGAGTTTATGCAAAAGAACGGTGTGATCTTTTTTTGGTAAGCGAGGCTATAGTTTGGTACAATGGGGACAAAGGCCAGAACGGAAAGGGAGCGGACGATGACGCTTTTAGAAGTGAAGGATCTATCCGGAGGCTACACGGCGCAAAACGTGCTTGAAGACGTGACGTTTGCGGTCGACCGCGGCGAAATGGTCGCCTTGATCGGCCTAAATGGAGCCGGCAAAAGCACGACGATCAAACATATTATCGGCTTGATGGAACCGCGCCGCGGCGCGATTTCCATTAACGGCTATCGGCTTGCGGACGGGCCGGAAACGTATCGAAGGCAGTTTGCTTATATCCCGGAAACGCCGGTGTTGTATGAAGAATTGACGCTTGAGGAACATTTGCGTCTAGCGGCGATGGCGTACGGGTTGAGCGAAGCAGAGTATGAACGCCGCCTTCCGCCGCTGCTTCGCGAGTTTCGATTGGAGCGGCGGCTTTCCTCGTTTCCGGCTCATTTTTCGAAAGGAATGAAGCAAAAAGTCATGATTGTATGCGCCTTTTTGCTTGAACCGCCGCTTTATATCATCGATGAGCCGTTTCTCGGCCTCGATCCGCTTGCCATTCACGCCCTGCTTGAGCGAATGAATGAACAGAAAGCGAAGGGGGCGGGCATTTTGCTGTCGACGCACATTTTGGCGACGGCAGAGCGGTATTGCGACTCATTCGTTATTTTGCACAACGGCCGCGTCAAAGCCAAAGGGACGCTCGATGACATTCGCCGCCAGTTCGGGCTGCGGGGGGCGTCGCTTGATGAACTGTACGTCGAATTGACAAAGGACGATGCGCCATGATTGACGCCCGCCGTCTTTGGAAGCAGCGTTTCCAAGCGGAATGGCGAAAACGGATCCGCTACTTGCGCTATATGTTCAACGACCATTTGCTCGTCGGTTTGATCATTGTGCTTGGCGGCATAGCGGTGATGTACGAGCGCTTTGCGGCGGCGCTTCCTGACTCGTTTCCGTATCCGGCTATTGCGGCGGTCGTGTTCGGCTGGGCGGCGGCCGCTGGATCAGTGCGCACCTTGTTCCGCGAGGCGGATGCGGTGTTTTTGTTGCCGGCGGAAGAACGGCTGGGTCCGTATATTCAGCGGGCGTTTTTCGTCTCATGGTTATGGCAGGCGTACGGCCTTTCTTTGCTTTTGCTGTTGGCGGGTCCACTGCATGCTCGCTTTTCCCCGGTGTCATGGCCGCTTTTTTTGTTCGGTCTTTTCTGCTTCAAAGGATGGAGCTTATGGGCCAGTTGGCAAGGAAGCTACATCGCCGATCCGTCTTTTCATCGCTTTGGCGCATTTACCCGTTTCAGCCTAGCGGCGGTGTTCGTTTATTTGGTGCTGGTTGCGGCCCCATGGCCATTTTTTGTCGTTTTGGTTGGTTTGATGGCCGTTCTGTCCATCTATTTGTCACGGTTGACGATAGGGAAAACATGGAAATGGGAACGGATCATCGCGGAAGAACGGCGAGCGGCCACGGCGTTTTACCGGCTGGCCAACTTGTTTACCGACGTTCCGGAATGGCGGGAGGCGGCGAAGCGGCGGCGCTGGCTTGATCCGCTGCTCGCTTTGATACCGTACGACGAGCGGCATGTGTTTTTTCATTTGTATGCCCGCACGTTTTTGCGCACCGGCGGGTATGCTGGTCTGTATGTCCGCCTCACCGCCATTGGAAGCGTCATGCTGGCTGTGATCGATCACCAATACGGGCGGGCGGCCATCGCATTTTTGTTTCTTTACGCGACCGCTGTTCAATTGGCCGCGCTGCCTTCCCATCATCGCTATTCGCTATGGCCGCGGCTGTACCCGTTGCCGCAGGCGCAACCGGATGCTGCGGCGGTTCGGTTGCTTTCCATTCTGCTGATTGGGCAAAATACGGTATTCCATCTCGTACTGTTGGCTGTTTCCCCGCGCCTTCTTTGGCTCGCCACTTGGCTTGGCGGAAACATATGGGGGCTTTGGACGGCAGGGCGGTACGTGCGCCTGCAGCGTGGGCAGAAAGCCGGACGCTAGCGATGGTTGCGCCGGCTTTTTTCTTTTGGCGTGAGACGATGCGAGCTTTCACACCTTTTTTCCCGCTTCATATGCTGTAGTACGCTGGCCTGGGCGCATGTCCAGCAGTCAGGCTGGAAGTTGGGAAGAAAGGGGAATGGTTCATGGGTGTAGAGCTTGTAGCGCTGCACTGGATTTACTTGCTGTTCATCGTGCTCATTATTGGGTTTATGGTCGCCCGCAAAGATACATCACTCATTTGCATTGCCGGCATCTTTTTGTTGGCGGCGGTCGCTACCCATTCGTTGAGCGCGGCGGTCAGCGGAGTGTTTAACAGCTTTATTTACGCCATTACGGAGCTATTGCCGACGATTTTAGTCATCTCCATTATTGTGGCGATGAGCAAAGTGTTGTCGGCCACCGGCATCAATGATGTCATGGTTTCGCCGTTTGTCCGTTTCATTCGTACGCCAGCTTGGGCGTATTGGACGATCGGAATTTTGATGATGATCATTTCTTGGTTTTTCTGGCCGTCCCCAGCTGTTGCTCTCATGGGGGCAGTTCTGTTGCCGGCAGCGGTCCGGGTGGGTTTGCCGGCGTTGGGAGCGGCGATGGCGATGAACTTGTTCGGGCATGGCATCGCGCTTTCCGGCGATTTTATCATCCAAGGGGCGCCGAAATTAACGGCCGATGCCGCCGGGCTGCCGGTCGGCGATGTCATCGCTGCCAGTGTGCCGCTTGTTTTTGTCATGGGGGCCGTCACAACGGTCACCGCGTTTTGCTTGCTGCGCCGTGACATGAAGCGAGGGCGCCTGGCAAGCGGGGAGGCGGAAATGGCTGCAACGGTCGATTCGACGCTGGAGAAAACAGGCCATTTACTGACGGGACAAACGAAAAAATGGCTTGCGCTGTTGATTCCGATTTTGTTCGCCCTTGATGTCATCGCGATGTTTTATTTGCGGTTGCAAGGCGGGGAAGCGACCGCCTTGGTCGGTGGGACGGCGATTTTCATTTTGATTCTCATCTCCGTTCTCGCCCATCGGCAAGAAAGTTTTGCGGAAGTGACCAATTACTTTATTGAAGGGTTTCAGTTTGGGTTTAAAGTGTTCGGCCCTGTTATTCCGATCGCCGCGTTTTTCTATCTTGGCGATGCGGGGTTTGTGAAAATCATCGGCGACTATTTGCCGCAGGCATCGCAAGGCATCGTCAACGATTTAGGGATTGCCTTGGCTCATGCGGTGTCGCTGAACAATGAGGTGGGGGCGGTTACGCTCACGATCGTCGGGGCGATTACTGGTCTTGACGGCTCCGGGTTTTCCGGCATCTCGCTCGCCGGTTCGATCGCCCATTTGTTTTCTGTAGCGATCGGCGGCGGAGCGGCAACGTTGACGGCGCTCGGCCAAATCGCCGCCATTTGGGTCGGCGGCGGCACGCTCGTTCCGTGGGCGCTCATTCCAGCGGCAGCGATCTGCGGGGTTGACCCGTTTGAGCTGGCGCGCCGCAACCTCATTCCTGTTGCTGTCGGCTTGGTGGTTACGACCGTTGTCGCCATGTTTCTCATCTGAACAGAAAGCTGTCCCGTGCGGCCGGGGCAGCTTTTTTGCTATAATGGGCATGGACTTAAAAATCGGTCGATTTTTTGACAGTTCGCCTTCTTCTCTATACATTGGGTACGGAAAGCTGTATAGTGAAAAGGAGATAGGCAACGTTTAAAGATGAAGAAAAACGCGAAACCATTGACGGGATTGTGAGGAAAGAAAGGCGGATGGAGATGGCTAGACAGATCAACGATACATTTTTGCGCGCCTGCCGCGGCGAACAAACATCGTACGTGCCGGTTTGGTATATGCGGCAAGCCGGACGGTCGCAGCCGGAGTATCGGGCGCTGAAAGAAAAATATTCGCTGTTTGAAATTACGCATCAACCGGAGCTTTGCGCGTACGTCACGAGACTCCCCGTTGAGCAATATGGCGTCGATGCCGCCATTTTATATAAAGACATTATGACACCGCTGCCGGCCATTGGCGTGGACGTCGAGATTCAGGGCGGCGTCGGGCCGGTGATCGCGAATCCGATTTGCTCGCTTCAAGACGTCGAGCGGCTTGGGGAGATTGATCCAGAACATGATGTGCCGTATGTGTTTGAAACGATCCGGCTCCTTGTCAACGAACAGTTGGATGTGCCGCTCATCGGGTTTGCCGGGGCGCCGTTTACGTTGGCGAGCTACATGATTGAAGGCGGTCCGTCAAAAAATTATCATAAGACGAAAGCGTTCATGTATGCTGAACCGAAAGCGTGGTTCGCCTTAATGGACAAGCTCGCTGAGATGACGATCCGTTATGTGCGGGCGCAAATTCGGGCAGGGGCAAGCGCTGTGCAAATTTTTGATTCTTGGGTTGGCGCCGTTAATGCTGACGATTACCGGACGTTTATCAAGCCGGCGATGGCGCGCATTTTTGCCGCTTTGCGGGAAGAAGGGGCTCCGCTCATTATGTTTGGCGTCGGCGCCAGTCACTTAGTGCATGAGTGGAACGACTTGCCGCTTGATGTCATCGGCCTTGACTGGCGGCTGTCGATTCGCGAAGCGCGCCGCCAAGGCATTGCGAAAGCGATTCAAGGCAACTTGGATCCGGCGGTGCTTCTTGCGCCGTGGGACGTGATCGAAGAACGGGTGAAGCGCATTTTGGACGAAGGAATGGAACGGCCGGGCTACATCTTCAACTTAGGCCACGGCATTTTTCCGGATGTTCAGCCGGCGACACTGAAGCGTTTGACCGCTTTTATCCACGAATATACGTCAACGAACTAAACGAGGGGGTGGCACAATGGTGAAAAAAACAGTGGGGCTGCTCGTGATGGCGTACGGAACGCCGTACCGGGAAGATGATATTGAACGGTATTATACGCACATTCGCCATGGGCGCAAGCCGCCGCAGGAACAAATCGACGATTTAAAAGCGCGCTACCGGGCGATCGGCGGGTTGTCGCCGCTTGCGAAAATTACGGAAGAGCAGGCGAAACGGCTCGAGGAGCGGCTGAACGAAGTGCAAGATGAAGTCGAGTTTCGCATGTATTTAGGGCTCAAACATATTGAGCCGTTCATTGAGGATGCCGTCGAGCGCATGCATGATGACGGCATCAAAGAAGCGGTTGGGATCGTCCTAGCCCCTCATTATTCCACATTCAGCATTCGCTCGTACAATGAGCGGGCGAAAGCGGCAGCGGAAAAGCTCGGCGGACCGACCATTTACACGATTGATCAATGGTATGACGAGCCGAAGTTTTTGCAATATTGGGCAGAACAAGTGCGGGCGATTTTTGCCGCCATGCCGGAACGTGAGCGGGAGCGAGCTGTGCTGATCGTATCCGCACATAGTTTGCCGGAAAAAATTATTCAAGCCGGTGACCCGTATCCAACGCAGCTCGAAGATACAGCGAAACGAATTGCTGATCAAGCCGGCGTCGCCCACTATGCCGTCGGCTGGCAAAGCGCCGGTCAGACGCCGGAACCATGGCTTGGGCCGGACGTGCAAGACTTGACGCGCCAGCTTTACGAAGAGCGCGGCTATACGTCGTTCGTTTACGCGCCGGTCGGTTTTGTCGCCGACCATTTGGAAGTGTTGTATGACAACGACATTGAGTGCAAACAGGTGACGGAAGAGATCGGCGCCCGCTATTACCGACCGGAGATGCCCAACACGAATCCATTGTTTATTGATGCATTGGCGTCGGTTGTGTTAAAGCGGTGGGCGGAAGAAGGCGATCGACATGAATGAAGGGCAACGGACGGTCGTCATCATCGGCGGCGGCATTACCGGCTTGACGGCTGCTTACTACTTGCAAAAAGCGATTCGAGAGCAACGCCTCCCACTTGCATGCAAACTTGTCGAGGCGACGCACCGGCTCGGCGGAAAAGTGCAGACGGTCGTCCGCGACGGTTTTGTCATTGAACGCGGTCCAGACTCGTTTTTGGCGCGGAAAACGAGCGCGTTTCGCCTTGTGAAGGAAGTCGGCCTTGAACATGAGATCGTTCATAACGCGACCGGAACATCGTACATTTTGGTCAACGGCAAACTCTATCCAATTCCGGGCGGAGCGGTGATGGGCATTCCGACGCGCATCGCCCCGTTTTTAACGACCGGACTGTTTTCCCCGGCCGGCAAGCTGCGGGCGGCGCTTGACTTTGTGCTGCCGCCGGTGAAAGTCGATGGTGATATGCCGCTTGGCCGCTTCTTCCGCCGCCGCCTCGGCGATGAGGTGGTGGACAATCTCATCGAACCGCTGCTTTCCGGCATTTACGCCGGCGACATTGATGAGATGAGCCTAATGGCGACGTTTCCACAGTTTTTTCAGCTTGAGCAAAAATACGGAAGCCTTGTCCGTGGAGCGAGACGAACGACGCCGAAAGAGCAAAAAGAGCGGAAAGGGGCGTTCCAGACGTTAAAAACGGGCTTGCAGTCGCTCGTTGATGAAGTGGAAAAACGGCTTGAGCCGGGCAGCGTCATCAAAGGGGTGCGTGTCGAGCGGATCGTTCGCACCGATTCGGCGTATCGGCTGCAACTGAGCACAGGAGATGTGTGGGGGGCAGACGGCATCATCGTGACAACGCCGCATCATGTTGTGCCCGACATGTTTGCTGACTATCCGTTTTTCGCCCCGTTCCGTTCAGTGCCGCTGACGTCGGTGGCGACGGTGGCGCTCGCATTTCCGGAGGAGGCGATCCGCCAAGACATTGACGGCACCGGGTTTGTCGTTTCGCGCCGCAGCGATTACACGATGACAGCGTGCACATGGACGCATAAAAAATGGCCGCACACGGCGCCGCCTGGCAAGGCGCTCTTGCGCTGCTACGTCGGGCGCCCGGGCGATGAGGAGATCGTCGACCAACCTGATGATGAGATCGTCCGTGTTGTATTGGATGATTTAAATAAAGTGATGAACATCGCCGGCCAACCGGAGTTCGCCGTCATCTCGCGCTGGAAGCGGGCCATGCCGCAATACACGGTCGGGCACCGCGAGCGGCTGGCGCACATTAAACGGCAGATGGGCGATGCGCTGCCGGGGGTGTTTTTGGCCGGCAGCTCATACGAAGGGCTCGGATTGCCGGATTGCATTGACCAAGGCGAAAAAGCGGTGCGTGACGTGCTTCTGTATTTGCAGCAAGCGCCAGTTCAACAGACGTCCGATCTGTACAGCAGCGTCCGTTAACCAACGGTTTTCCAACGCCCTGGTCCGTTCGCCGCTCACATTTGGACGTCGGTGCGGCCGCCCGCCGTTTGAAGCGAAAAGCAGCGGATGGCTGTTTGTCTCTTTTGGTTCGTGGAAGTGGTTTCCGCTGCAAAAGGGATGTGAAAAGAGCGTGGGAGAAGCTTCAACGGCGCTTCTACCCATTTGCTTGGAAAGGATGAGGGAGCAGGAAGAAATTCCGTCCCCAATGCGACGGCCCTTTACATCCATGTTGTTTGATAGTATAATGGATACGGATTGACCAAATTGTTCATTTAGTCAGTTTGAAGGATGAGGAGTATGGCAAGCGACCGCAAACGGCAAATCATCGAAGCGGCGGCCCAATCGTTTGCTGCCTTTGGCTACAAGGCGACGACGATGGAGCAGATCGCCAAGCTCGCCAACGTCGGCAAGGGGACGATCTATACGTTTTTTAAAAGCAAAGAGGAACTGCTTGATGAAATCGTCTCCGGATTGATTATGGAAATCAAGGCGGAAGCGGAGCTGGCGATGGACTCGTCGCTGCCGTTTTCCGAAAACGTCCACCGCGCCTTGTACCGCATTTTGGAATTTCGCCAGCGCCATCAGCTGACGGCGAAGCTGCTTCAAGAAGTGCGCAATATCGGTACGGCGGCGGTGCAAGAAGTGCTTGCCAAACTGGACCGGGCAATGGTCGAGTTCATTCGGCAAAAAATTGATGCGGCGGTGGAAAAAGGGGAGATTCGTCCGTGCAATTCGGAAATTACGGCATTTTTGATGCTCAAGACGTACATCGCCTTGATCGTCGATTGGGAAAAAGATCATGAACCGTTGACAAAAGAACAAATTGCTGAATTGTTTACGCTCTATTTTTTGCAAGGATTGTCGAGATAGATGATCCTCTTTTTTTTGCTGGAAATTGACCATACGGACAATTTGGTCATCTGTACAAAGGAGGGAGCGCCATATGCTGCGAAAAGAGCTGCGGGCCATCGTGCTCCGCCCGAAAGTGTTTGTCCCGATCCTTGCTGTTCTGTTCATTCCTCTTCTGTACAGCGGGTCGTTTTTATGGGCGTTTTGGGACCCGTATGGGCATTTGGACCGCCTGCCGGTCGCTGTCGTCAATGAAGACCAAGGAGCTAAGCTTGACGGCGAACCGATGCATCCTGGCGACGATGTTGTCAAGCGGCTGAAGGAAAAACATTCATTTGCTTGGCATTTGTTCACTTGGATCATCAGCATAACGTTTATGATGATTGTTCAATTCCTTGTCACCGTGTTTGACAACCCGGGCCGGTTTCTTGCCATTTTGCTATTGATTGCCCAGCTGGTTGGAAGCGCCGGCACGTATCCGATTGAGCTCGTTCCGGATGCGTTGCAGTCGCTTCATCCGTGGCTGCCGATGACCCATTGCGATCCGTGGGTTGCGAGCAGTCATTTCAAGCGGCGATTTCTTGGTCATGTGGAAGGAAGCTGCGATATTGCTTGCGACAGCCGCGGTCTTTGCCTTGGCGACGCTCGTGTATTTTCTCCTTCGGTATCGCCGCCGTTATGCGGTATGGACGGAAACAGCGGCTCAAACGTGATGATTGAACCATGCCGTCTCGAAGGCGTCCTAAAAAGATTGGGACGCCTTTTTGCATTGGCCAATATCGGAATCAAACAAGAGATGGAAAGTAAATGAAAGGAAAACCATTTGCTGGGACGGGGGATTGCTTTTTGCGGATGGGCCGCCATTAGAACGTTGTGTGTGATGGCGCCCCTGAGATTGGCAAAAAAAAATGCCTCTTAGCTGGAGGCAGTCAAGAGAAAAGGCAGGCTGCATTGGGGAACAGCCAAACGCCGGCGGGGCAGCCGACGCCGTGACGCAAGAGATGCCCCGCTTACCTATTGGCGGTAAGCGGCGCCAAGGCAATCAGAGCACGTGTTGCCGTAGCATTCATGCTGCTCGTCAATCTCTTTGCCGCAGTGCAGACATTTTTTTGGCGGTAAGTTTCTGAAAAATTCCAACACTTTCATCAGCATTCCGATCCCCTCCGTTGTCTTGGTAATTTTATTGTATTATAACACATAACAAAATGTCAATAGGTGTTTTAAAACAAAAATCAACAAAGATGAAAAAATAGGCGCGGTTGTGTATGATGAAGACAAAACGAATGGAAGGAGAGAACCGAAAATGAAAGTGACGGTCATCGGCTATTGGGGAGGATTCCCTGCCGCCAATGAAGCGACATCGGCGTATTTGTTCGAGCATGACGGATTTTGCCTGCTCGTTGATTGCGGCAGTGGGGCGCTTGCCAAGCTGCAAAACTATACGGCTGTGGAAAACTTAGATGCGGTCATCATCTCCCATTACCATTACGACCATATCGCCGACATCGGCCCGCTCCAATATGCGCGTCTCATTCATAAAAATTTGGGAGCTGACCTTCCCGTCTTGCCGATTTACGGCCATGTGGAAGACGAGGCGGCGTTTTCACGCTTGACGCACAGCGGCATTACGGAAGGAATTTCCTATGACCCGAATGGGACGCTGGCTGTTGGACCGTTTTCGATCACATTTATGAAAACAGTCCATCCAGTGCCATGCTACGCGATGCGCATTACTGCCGGCGGCAAGACGGTTGTTTATACGGCCGATTCAAGCTATATACCGGAGTTTCTTCCGTTTGCCAAAGGAGCCGACTTGCTCATTTGCGAGTGCAACTTTTACGCTGGGCAAAACGCGGCGCCGGCTGGGCATATGACGAGCGAGGAGGCGGCGGCCATCGCGGAGGGAGCACGTGTCGGAGAATTATGGTTGACGCATTTGCCACACGTTGGCCGGCACGAGCAGCTGGTTGAGGAGGCTGGCCGGACGTTCCGCGGTGTCATCCGCCTCGCCCGCACCGGTCTAACATGGGCGCAATAGGCCAAAATAAGAGAGAACAGCAAAGGAAACGCTTTCCCTTGCCCTTTGCTGTTCTTTTTTTTATAATGAATATAGTTCGAATTTTTTTACTTATAAAATGAATGGTCATTCATTCATTTTGGGGGAGGAGCGTATATGAACGTAACGAAGCGGTTGGCGCAAATCGCTAAGCAGTTGCCGGACAAGGAAGCGTATGTGTTCATGAAAGAGCGGTGCACGTATCAACAATTGGACGAAGCCATTTCCCGATTTGCCGACGGGTTGGCGCGGCTTGGCGTTCGCCGAGGCGACCATATCGCCTTGTTGCTTGGCAACTCGCCGCAGTTCGTCATCGGCTTGTACGGGGCGCTGCGGCTTGGGGCGACCGTCATTCCGATCAATCCCATTTACACGCCCGAGGAAATTTCTTATATTTTGCACAACGGCGACGTCAAGGCGGTGATCGGCCTCGACTTGCTCGCTCCGTTGTTTGTGGAGGCGAAGAAGCGGCTTCCGCTGCTTGAGCATGCGATCGTTTGTGAAACGCCGGAAGGGAAGGAAAAAGGCATTTCCCTGTCGGAAGGAATGAAATCGTTTGCAGAAGTGTTGGCGGACGGCAGCCCGGATTTTACCGGCCCTGAACTGGATGATGACGATGTCGCCGTCATTTTGTACACATCGGGGACGACGGGCAAGCCGAAAGGAGCGATGCTCACTCATAAAAACATATACAGCAATGCGCAAGATACGGCCGATTATTTAGGCATCAACGAAAACGATCGCGTCATTGCCGCCTTGCCGATGTTTCATGTGTTTTGCTTGACCGTGGCGCTCAATGCCCCGCTGATGAACGGCGGAACGGTGCTCATCATGCCAAAGTTCAGCCCGTCGAAGTTGTTCCAGCTGGCTCGCGAGGAAAAGGCGACGATTTTTGCCGGCGTGCCGACGATGTACAATTTCCTTTATCAATATGAAGGTGGAAGTGCGGACGATTTGCGGACGCTCCGCCTTTGCATCTCAGGAGGCGCTTCGATGCCGGTCGCCTTGCTTGAAAACTTTGAGAAAAAGTTCAATGTCATCATCTCGGAAGGGTACGGGCTCTCGGAGGCGTCCCCCGTCACCTGCTTCAATCCTCTCGATCGGCCGCGCAAACCCGGTTCGATCGGAACGAACATTAAAAACGTTGAAAATAAGGTCGTCAACGAATACGGAGAAGAAGTGCCCGTCGGCGAAGTTGGCGAGCTTGTCGTTCGCGGGCCGAACGTCATGAAAGGGTACTACAAAATGCCTGAAGAGACCTCGGCCGCCTTGCGCGACGGCTGGCTGCACACCGGCGATTTGGCGCGCATGGATGAGGACGGCTATTTCTATATCGTCGACCGAAAGAAAGAGATGATTATCGTCGGCGGCTACAACGTGTATCCGCGCGAAGTCGAAGAAGTGCTGTACAGCCATCCGGATGTTGTTGAAGCCGCGGTGATCGGCGTGCCGGACCCGGATTACGGAGAGGCGGTGCGGGCGTATGTCGTCGCGAAAAATCCGGAGCTGACGGAAGCAGAGCTCATCGCTTACTGCCGTGAGCGATTGGCAAAATATAAAGTGCCGAGCGCGATTGACTTTTTGGACGAGCTGCCGAAAAACGCGACAGGCAAAATTTTGCGAAGAGCGTTAAAAGAGCGGCTCGCGTCTTCCCACGCTTGATGGTGCTGAATTTTCAGCACCTTTTCTTTTTTTTGAATAGTATATTGAAAACAAGTAGATAAATTTATATAATTTAACACATAAAAGTTTAAAAGGGCTAAACTTTTCTACATAGGGGGATGGGATCATGGGTCAATCGATTCGGCGGTTCGCCGCGGTGTGCGCGGCCAGCTTTTTGTTGCTTGGCGGCTGCGGCGGTGCGAAAGAGACGGGAAGCAGCCAGGGAAGCGGCGGGAAGAGCGAGAAAGAAAAGACGTACAAAATCGGCGTGACGCAAATTGTCGAGCATCCATCGCTCGATGCGGCGCGCAAGGGATTCCAGCAGGCGTTAAAAGACAAAGGGCTGTCCGTTGAGTATGACGTGCAAATCGCCCAAGGCGACCAAAGCAACAACCAAACGATCGCCAATAATTTTGTTTCGGACGGCGTCGACTTGATTTTTGCCAACTCAACGCCAAGCGCGCAGGCGGCGCTCAATGCGACAAAAGACATTCCGATCGTGTTCACTTCGGTGACTGACCCAGTCGGCGCGCAGCTTGTCCAATCGATGGAAAAACCGGGCGGCAATGTGACGGGAACGACCGATACGCACCCGGAGGCCATTCCGAAAACGGTGCAGTTTATTGACAAATATATCAAAGGCAACCGTGTCGGCATGGTATATAACGCCGGCGAACAAAACTCAGTCGCTCAAATCGAACAGGTGAAAAAGGCGATGCAAGGAACGGACTTGCAAATCGTTCCTGCATCAGTATCGACGTCAGCAGAGGTGAAGCAGGCGACCGAGTCGCTCGTCGGCAAAGTCGATTGTCTGTACATCATCACCGACAACACGGTCGTCTCGGCGCTCGAGTCGGTGATCCAGGTGGCGAATGAACACGACATTCCGCTTTTTGTTGGCGAACTGGATTCCGTCAAGCGCGGCGGTTTTGCGGCGTACGGGTTCGACTATTATGACATCGGCTACGAAGCGGGGGAAATGGCGGCGCAAATTTTGCAAGACGGCAAAAAGCCAGCCGATTTGCCGGTGCAATATCCACAAAAATTGAAGCTTGTCATCAACAAAAAAGCAGCGCAAGAAATGGGCATCAAGCTCAATCCAGAATGGGATTCCATTGCGGAATATATTGAATAAGCGGCCGTCCCTCCTTCGATGAAGGAGGGGGCCAAAAAGTAGGGAAAAGTGCGTTTTGGCACTCAACGTGTCACATGCGCCTTCGGTGTGTTTCCGAAAAGGTAGGTGAAAAGTTGTGTGGACAGCGATGTTCAGTTCCGTCGAAGCCGGCTTGATTTACGCCGTGATGGCGCTCGGCGTCTATTTATCGTTTCGCATTTTGGATTTTCCCGATCTGACGGTTGACGGCAGCTTCGTCACCGGCGCGTCCGTCGCCGCCGTGCTGATTGTCAATGGAGCCAACCCGTTTGCCGCCTCAGCCGCGGCGCTTTTGGCCGGCTTTGCCGCCGGGGTGTTGACTGGGCTTTTGCATACGAAAGGGAAAATCAATCCACTGTTATCCGGCATTTTAATGATGATCGCTTTGTATTCGATCAATTTGCGCATTATGGGCAAATCGAACGTGCCGCTCTTGCAGCAGGAAACGGTCATCACCAAAATCACCGCCATCTGGAAGCAAGCTGGGTTGGATGCGGCGCTCAACCGACTCGTTTCCTTCACCGGCTTTGCGCCGCGGACATGGGCGGTGCTTGTGTCAATGGCGATTGTCGCGCTAATGGTCAAAGGGCTGTTGGATTGGCTGCTGAAAACAGAAGTGGGGATCGCCTTGCGGGCAACTGGAGACAACAAGCCGATGGTGGCGAGCTTTTCCGCCAACACCGATTGGTTGATCGTGTTCGGCCTTGGGCTGTCGAACGCACTTGTGGCGCTTTCCGGAGCGCTCGTCGCCCAGTACGGCGGATTCAGCGACGTCGGGATGGGAATCGGGATGATCGTTATTGGGCTCGCTTCCGTCATCATCGGGGAGGCTTTGTTTGGCGCCCGTTCGGTCGCACGCGCGACGTGGGCGGTCATCGGCGGCGCCATCGTCTATCGCCTCATTTTGGCGCTTGCGTTGCGCGTCGAGTTTTTGGAGACGGGCGATGTGAAATTGATTACTGCGCTCATTGTGATGATGGCGCTCGTCGTGCCCAACACGTTGGCGGCGCAAAAAGAACGGCAGCGGAAAAAGCGGAGGGTGCGGCAGTTGGAGAGGGGGGAAACCGTTGCTGGAGCTGAAACGAATTACAAAAGTGTTTAACGAAGGAACGGCTGACGAGAAAATCGCTTTGCGCGGCATTGATCTGACGCTTGCCCCCGGCGATTTCGTCACCGTCATCGGCAGCAACGGCGCCGGCAAGTCCACGCTCATGAACATCATTTCCGGACGGCTGTCTCCTGATACCGGCGAAGTGTGGATCAACGGCCGCGATGTAACCGCGCTCAAGGAGCATGCGCGCGCCCGCTACATCGGCCGCGTCTTTCAAGACCCGATGGCCGGCACCGCCCCGCATATGACGATTGAGGAAAATTTGGCGCTCGCCTACAACCGGACAAAGCGGCGCACGTTAAGCCTTGGCGTCACGAAACAAAAGCGCGAGTGGTTTCGGGAGACGCTGCGAACGCTTCATTTAGGGCTTGAAGACCGGCTCGCCGCCAAAGTCGGACTTCTTTCCGGCGGGGAGCGGCAGGCGCTTTCCCTGTTGATGGCGACGTTTACAAAACCGGATGTGCTGTTGCTCGATGAACATACCGCCGCTCTTGATCCGGCGCGGGCGGAGTTGGTCACGGAGTTGACGAAGCAAATTGTTGAGCAGCACCGCCTGACGACGCTCATGGTGACGCACAACATGGAGCAGGCGATTCGCCTTGGCAACCGGTTGATCATGATGGATGGCGGGCAAATCATTTTTGCCGCAGAAGGAAAGGAGAAAGAAGAGCTGACGGTCGAGCGGCTGCTTGAGGCATTCCAACGCATCCGCGGCAGCCAGTTTGCGAGCGACCGCGCCGTGCTCAGCTCATAAACGAAATGAGGTGTCCTTCTTTGGCTGGGGGACACCTCTTCTGTTCGGCCGGCCGGTCAGATATTTTGGGTTTCTCGCTGCGTCGCTTGTCGGTAGGCGGCTTGCAGCGCCTTCGTCACCGCCCCTGGCGCGCCGCTTCGGATCACCGTTTCGTCGACTTGAATAATCGGGATAATCGCTGACGTCGTGCTCGTTAAAAACAGTTCGTCCGCCTCCCTAAGGTCGTTGGTGGAAAACGCTTCTTCGACAAATGGAATGCCAAGCTCAGCGCAAAATTCCTTCACTTTCGTGCGGACGATGCCGTTTAAAATCTGTGCGGTGGCCGGATGGGTGTACACCGTTTCATTTTTGACAAGGAAAATGTTTGACGAGCTGCCTTCGGTTACGACGCCGTCGCGATGCAAAATCGCTTCAAACGCTCCGCGTTCAACCGCTTCTTGTTTAGCCAATACGTTGGGCAATAAGTTCAAGCTTTTAATGTAACAGTATTCCCAGCGGACATCTTTCGTCAAAATCGTGCGCACCCCATGTGTCATTTCCTCGGTTTTCCGCGCCATCGGCTGGATGTAGGCGCACAAGTTCGGCCGGTTTTCCGCCGGAAACGCATGGTTGCGCGGGAAGCTGCCGCGCGTCATTTGCAAATACAAAATCGCATCTTCCTGCACATCGTTGAGGCGGCGAAGCTCCTCAAGCTGTTCGATGAGCTCTTCGCAGCCAAACGGAACGGATAGGCGAATGGCGGCCGCTGAACGGTACAGCCGGTCAAGATGCTCGCGAAGCCAAACGTATGTCCCGCTATATAAACGGACGACTTCGTAGACGCCATCGCCGAATTGCAAGCCGCGCTCTTCCATCGGGTACGTGACTTGTTCATAACGGAAAATGCCGCGGTCGGTTAATACATACGGTTTCACTGACATGGACGTGCACTCCCTTTCTGTTGCCGTCAATCATAATCAGTTTGATTATATCATAGATTGGCCTTTCTCTGCGTTTGTCTCGTGTTTGGCGTGAGCAGAAACAATGGATGGACGTTCGGGTTGCGAAATGAGACGAATTTTTAGACAATAAAGTTATCAATCTAGTCAAATGGGGGGATGAATGAATGGAAACGACATGGGCAGCCGGCAAGATGGCGCCGTTTCGCCAAGGGGTGCAAGCAGGAGCAGCGATTGCCATCGGCTACATGCCGATCGCGCTGGCGTTTGGACTGCTCGCCAAGACAACCGGACTGACGTTCGCCGAGACCGTGCTCATGAGCATCGTCGTCTTCGCCGGCGCCTCGCAATATATCGCATTAAGTCTGCTTGCCGCTGGCACCGGGGTGTTTGAAATCGTGTTGACGACATTCGTATTGAACATTCGCCATTTTTTAATGTCGGCGTCCCTTAATGAAAAGGCTGAGCCGGACGCACTTTGGAAAAAAGCGCTGTACGCCTTTGGCATTACCGATGAGACGTTTTCGGTGGCGGCGATGAAAGAAGGAACGATCAACGCCTCGTATATGTTTGGGCTCATTGCCATGGCGTATGGCAGCTGGGTCGTCAACTCGGGCATTGGTTATGCCGCTGGGTCCGGTTTGCCGGAAAGTTTGCAAGAAAGTATGTCCATTGCCTTGTATGCCATGTTTATCGGCCTGCTCGTTCCAGCGTTGAAAAAGCAGCGGAAAATCGTCTGGCTGGCGGGTCTGTCGGCTTTATTCAACTCGATCGGCACGTTTGCCCTTCACTTGTCGAAAGGCTGGTCGATCGTGTTGGCTACATTGTTGTCGGCCATCATCGTTCAATGGCTGACGAAGGAAGGGGGAAACGGCGGTGAATAGCGCGATCGTATGGATGATCATCGGCATGGGGATCGTGACGTATTTGCCGCGCCTGTTGCCGTTTGTGTTGCTCGGCGGCGTCGAGCTGCCGTCGTTTTGGCAAGGAGTGCTGAAAAATGTGCCGTATGCGGTGCTTGGGGCGCTCATTATTCCGGACGTTTTTTTCATCCAAGATGATCTTTCGTTCGGTGTCATCGGTTTTGCAGCGGCCGTCATCACAGCTTGGCTTGGGGCCAATGTCATGATCGTCGTGCTTGCGGCGGTTGCGGCGCTCAGCCTGTATTCGTTATTTGTTTAAAAAGGGAAGCGGACATCGCTTCCTCTTTTCCTTTTGCGACAGGTATGCAAACTTGCTGCATGGTTATGACAATTCCTCCATAATCGCCTCGTATACCTCATCGACATGAAATCGAGATGTTCCCATGCCGATTTGTTTGACGACACGCCCGTTGCGGCCAAGCAAGTAGGCGAGCGTCGTGTGTACGATCATGCCGTTGCCCGGGTCGCGGTATTGAAAGTGGAAGGCGTCCGCTACTTTTTTCGTGTCTGCTTCGCTGCCGCGCAAAAACACCCAACCTTGTCCGTCGCTCATGACTCCAAACGCATTGGCATATGTCTGCAGCTTTTCATTCGTATCGCGCGCCGGGTCGATCGTGATCGTGATGAATTCCACCTTGCTCCCAAATACCCCGGCTTTTTTTAGGCGATCGCGCAGTTTTGCCATTTGTGCTGTCGTATTCGGACAAAGATCCGGACAGTTTGTATAAATAAACTCGACAAGCCGCACTTTCGGCGGAAGGTCGCCAAACTCGTATGATTTTCCCCATGCTGTTTCCATCGTCACGTCATTTGGAAGCCGCATCGTCGATGGCTGGTAGACAGCAAAGTACAGGATGCCGACGCTGATGCCTATGATGACAAGAGAGGCAGCCAACGTATACCATTTTTTCACTATTCATCACTCCTCAATATGATCATATCAAAAAGATTAGCGAAAAAATCGCGATGTTTATGAACAATATGCGACTATTTTCCCAATTAAAAAAAGTTTCAAAAAAAGGCTTGCACTTTCGTTTTTCTGTTATATAATAAAATCGTAAATATAAACAATGTAATATAACAATAGAGAGATGGGGGAAGGAAAAATGGCGTCATTTGCTGAACGTGTCCGGCAATTAGAAGAAAGTTGGAAAAACGAGGAGCGCTGGGAAGGGATCGTCCGTCCGTACAGCGCGGAGGATGTCATTAAACTGCGCGGCTCGCTTGACATCGAGTATACGCTCGCTCGACGCGGGGCGGAAAAATTATGGAAGCTGCTTCATACAGAGGATTACGTCGCGGCCCTTGGCGCGCTGACCGGAAATCAGGCGGTGCAGCAAGTGAAAGCAGGCTTGAAGGCGATTTATTTAAGCGGCTGGCAAGTGGCGGCCGACGCCAACCTCGCTGGACAGATGTATCCGGACCAAAGCCTGTATCCGTCCAACAGCGTTCCGCATGTCGTCAAGCGAATCAATCAAGCGTTGCAGCGCGCGGATCAAATTCAATACTTAGAAGGCAGCGGGGACGTGGACTACTTTGTGCCGATCGTCGCTGACGCCGAGGCGGGATTCGGCGGCCAACTGAACGTCTTTGAGCTCATGAAGGCGATGATTGAGGCCGGAGCGGCTGGCGTCCATTTTGAAGACCAGCTGTCATCGGAGAAAAAATGCGGCCATTTAGGCGGCAAAGTGCTTTTGCCGACGCAAACGGCGATTCGCAACTTGATCGCGGCGCGGTTGGCCGCCGATGTCATGGGGGTTCCGACGGTGCTCATCGCACGCACCGACGCGAACGCTGCTGACTTGATCACAAGCGACATCGACCCGCGCGATCAAGCGTTTATCACCGGGGAACGGACTCCGGAAGGGTTTTATCGCACAAGAGCCGGTTTGGATCAAGCGATCGCCCGCGGGCTTGCCTATGCGCCATATGCCGACCTCATTTGGTGCGAGACGAGCGAGCCGAATTTGGATGAGGCGCGCCGATTTGCCGAAGCCATCCATGAGAAATTCCCAGGCAAGCTGCTGGCGTACAACTGCTCGCCGTCGTTCAACTGGAAGAAAAAATTGGACGACGAAACGATCGCCAAATTCCAGCAAGAGCTCGGCAAAATGGGATACAAGTTCCAATTTGTCACCTTGGCTGGCTTCCATGCGCTCAACTACAGCATGTTCGAACTGGCGCGCGGCTACAAAGAGCGAGGCATGGCGGCGTACGCCGAGCTGCAGCAAGCGGAATTTGCCGCCGAGAAGTACGGCTACACGGCGACGCGCCATCAGCGCGAAGTCGGCACGGGCTATTTCGACGAAGTCGCCCAAGTGATCTCTGGCGGCCAATCGTCAACAGTCGCTTTGAAAGGATCGACCGAAGAAGAACAGTTTACGACAGCTTAATGCAAACCGATCACAAACGAAGACGAAAGCCCGGCGTGGCCGGGCTTTTTTCGTGTATAAAAAGGAAAAAGATGGAGCATCCTATAAGACATAGGGAGGCGATGTGATGGAAAAAAACAAAAGCAACCTGCCGGAGCTGATGCCCGCTGAGTTTCGCGTCAGCACGGATCTTCATGTTGAGCAATGGTTGATGGATGAAGAGACGTATGCTGGCGACTCGGTCGGCGAGCATGCCGCGTTGGAACAGGCGAATGAATATTTAGCGTCCAAAGAAATCGGTCAAACGTTTGAAAACTCTTAGAACACCCATGACGATTGTCATGGTTTTTTTTAATAGATTTTTTGCAAAATATAGAAAAATATAACTGCTGATGGTATGATAGGAGTAGTGGGTGAGTTGATTAAGAGAGGAGACGAACGGATGAAAGTCAATGAATTCATTGTCTTGGAGCAATTCATCGTAAGCCGTTATACGATGGCGATTCTCCCATACTTTTTAAACAGCGATGTGTATGCGAAAGTCATTGAGGAGGACGGCGAATATATCATCAAACAAACGCCGATGGACATTATTAAACATAGTTGCGATTACTATGGAAGCAGCTTTCAAGGGAGAAAAGAAGGAACAAAAGCCGTCATTGGCATCACCCATAAAGCGCCGATCGCCATTGAACCAGCCAATGAAATTTACGTATTTCCAACCGCCTCTCCGCGTGACTCCCGCTGCGTTTGGCTCTCGCACATGCACGTTTATCGGTATGAGCCTGCCAAATATGAGCGGACCATCGTTTATTTCCGCAACGGAAAAAGCATATCCCTCGATGTTTCCTGCAAATCGTTCATCAACCAGTTATACCGAACGGCTCAACTGCGGACAAAATTATCCGAGCGGATGGAAGCGAGGGAGCGCAAACTCCAATACATATTTCGCATGCAGCAAGAAAAACAGAGTTAGCTGAACAAATTGATAAAAATGGTTTTTCCTAAAGATGAGTTCAAATTAGGCGCCTGGACGTGTAAAATAAAGATATAAACGGCATTTGAATGGGGAATAGACATGGATATGGAAACAATCAAACAATGGTTCACGCTCGACAGCATCCTTTCCCTGCTCGAACAATACCGCTCTTTCGGCGTGCTTCCCGGCATCGCAGCGACGTTGCTTGAGTCGTTTTTTCCCATTTTGCCCATGTTCGTCTTCGTGATGGCGAACGCAGCGGCGTTTGGACTATGGAAAGGGTTTCTGATCTCTTGGCTAGGCGCTTCACTTGGCTCGCTCATCGTGTTTTGGCTGACGCGGAAAGTGGGGCAGAAGCGTTTTTTTCACTTTGTCCGCCGCCACCCGAAAGTGCGGCAGTTTATGCATTGGATTGAGCGACACGGATTTGGTCCGCTGTTTTTGTTGTATTGCTTTCCGTTCACCCCATCGGCGCTTGTCAATATTGTTGCCGGACTGTCGCGCATCAGCCGCCAGCAGTTTGTATTGGCGGTGCTGCTAGGAAAGATGATCATGGTGTTTACCATCAGTTTTATCGGCTATGACTTGAAGGCGCTCATCCGTCAGCCGCTGCGCACGGCGATGATCGCCGCAGTCGTTCTGTTGCTTTGGTACGCCGGAAAACGGGTGGAAGCGCGATTTTCGTTGACGGAAGAACAAGGCCGCGAGGAGGGCGGAGAGTGACCAAGCAAAAAGAAAAACGAGGCCGCCGATGGCCATGGTTTGTTGCCGTTTGTGTTGTCGCCACGCTTCGGTTGTTCGTGTTCAGCAATTACATGGTGGAAGGAAAATCGATGATGCCGACGCTAGAGAGCGGCAATTTGCTGATCGTCAATAAGCTTTCCTACGACATCGGGCCTATTCGCCGGTTCGACATTATCGTTTTTCACGCCAACAAAAAGGAAGATTACGTCAAGCGGGTTATCGGCCTGCCTGGCGATCGGATCGCGTACAAAAATGACATCTTGTATGTCAACGGAAAAAAAGTTGACGAACCGTATTTGCGCCCGTATAAGCAAAAGCTGCTTGACGGCAGGCTGACCGGGGATTTTACGCTTGAGGAGGTGACCGGGAAAACACGGGTGCCTCCCGGCTGCATTTTCGTTCTTGGCGACAACCGGCTTAGCAGCTGGGACAGCCGCCATTTTGGGTTTGTCAAAATCAACCAAATTGTCGGCAAGGTGGACTTTCGCTACTGGCCGTTTAAACAGTTCGCCTTTCAGTTTTAACCTTCATCTCGAAAGAAGTCTTCCTCTTCTATAACGAAGTGAAGTTTCGCAGACCAATAAATGGATCCTTCGAAGCGAGGTTGTTCAGTCGTCCGACAGTCGCTGACATGTCGGCTGGCTCCACAAAAAGAAACAAACGTTAACGTTTCAGATTGCCTCTATATAACCCGCAGCCGAAGGGCGTTTTTTTTCTTCCCAAAAGCGAACATACGTGCTAAAATAAAAAAATAAAGGAAACGAATGGTGGTGGATACAATGTCGCTGCGGTTTTTGCTCGGACGGTCAGGAAGTGGGAAAACGGCTGTCTGCCTCGAAGAAATTCGCCGCCAGTTGCAAGAGGATCCAAAAGGAAGGGCGATCGTCTATCTCGTTCCGGAGCAAATGACATTTCAATGCGAATACGCGTTGATACATACCGAGGGAGTGGACGGGATGATTCGCGCCCAAGTGTTCAGCTTCACCCGTCTCGCTTGGCGCGTGCTGCAGGAAACAGGCGGCATGACCCGGTACCACATTCATGATGTTGGCGTGCAGATGATGATCCGCAAAATTATTGAGCAACGCAAACAAGAGCTGAAACTGTTTGGCCGCGCGGCGGACAAACATGGGTTTATCGAGCAGCTGAATGAAATGATCGCTGAATGCAAACGGTATTGCCTGACGCCGGGCGAACTCCGCCGACATGCTGAGGCGTTCGAGGATGGGCCAAGCCAGCCGGGCCGCCGCTTGCTCGCTGACAAGTTGAGCGATGTCGCGCTTGTGTATGAGGAACTTGAGCGGAGTCTTATCGGCCACTATCTTGATTCGGAAGATTATTTGCGCTTGCTCGCTGAGCATATTCCGCGCTCAAGTTATTTGCGGGATGCCGATATTTACATCGACGGCTTTCATCATTTCGCGCCGCAAGAATATATGATCATCGAACAGCTTCTTCTCCATTGCCGGCGCGTCACCGTTTGTTTGACGATCGACCGCCCGTATGACGACGGAATGCCGGACGAACTTCACCTCTTTTATTTGCCGGCGCAAACGTACCGCCAGCTGAGGGAGTTGGCGCTAAGCAATGACATTGCGATCGAAGAGCCGATCGTGCTTTCGGCCAACCGACGCCATGAAGACAGGGCGCTCGTTCATCTTGAGGCGCAATTTCACCGACGCCCATTGCTTCCATATGGTGCAAAGACCGATGCCGTTCATCTTTATGAGGCGTCCAATCGCCGAGCAGAAATCGAAGCGGTCGCACGCGAAATCATCCGCCTTGTCCGCGATGAAGGGGCGCGCTATCGCGACATTGCGCTGATCATCCGCCAGACGGAGGCGTACCGCGATCTGGTGAAAACGGTGTTTTTTGATTTTGGGATCCCGTATTTTATGGATGAAAAAGAACCGATGCACCACCACCCGCTCATTGAACTCGTGCGCGCTGCCTTAGAGACGGTCGTGACGCGTTGGCGATATGAAGCGGTGTTTCGGGCGGTGAAAACGGATTTGCTTTTTCCAACGGACGGCGATCTGCACATGTGGCGCGAGGCGGCCGACAAGCTCGAAAACTATGTGCTTGCTTACGGAATCAAAGGGGATAAGTGGACAAACAATGAGCGCTGGGCGTATCGGCGCTATCAGGCGCTTGACGGTTTGAACGTACCACAAACGGATGAAGAGCGGCAGTTTGAGGACATGCTCAATGAATGGCGCGAGGCGTTGGCCGCTCCGCTTCGCCGGTTGGAGCGCCGTCTGCGCCGGGCGGAGGACGGACGCGGGTTTTGTATGGCATTATATCTGTTTTTGGAAGAATTGCAGATTCCAAAAAAACTAGAGAAAATGAGCGCGCAAGCGGAAGCGGACGGCCGCCTCGTTGAAGCGCGCCAGCATGAACAGGCGTGGAACGCCGTCGTCGATTTGCTTGACCAATATGTAGAAATGCTCGGGGCAGAATCACTGCCGCTCGCTGAGTTTGTCAAGATTATCGAGGCTGGGCTCGATCGGTTGGAGTTCTCCCTTGTGCCGCCGGCGATGGACCAGGTGATCGTCGCTCAGCTTGATCGCTCTCGTTTAATTGACATCAAGTATGCGTTCGTCATCGGCGCCAACGATGGCGTTATTCCAGCGAAAGTGAAGGAAGACGGGCTGATGGCGGAAGTGGAGCGCGAGCAGCTGCGTGAGTTGGGGGTGGCGCTCGCCCCAGGGGGACGGGAGCAGCTGTTTTATGACCCGTTTTTTGTCTACTTGGCACTTGTTTGTCCGAGCCGGCGGCTGTATGTTACATATCCGCTTGCTGATGGAGAAGGGAAAGCGTTGATGCCGTCGCCGCTCATCAAGCAGCTTACGGAACTGTTTCCGCATGCGCCGGTGCATCTGTGCGGCAACGACCCGTTCGACGCCCCGGCAGAAAAAGCAGAGGCGTTCGTGACCGCGCCGCGGGCGACGCAAACGTATTTGATCAGCCAGCTCCGAGCATGGAAGCGCAACTACGGCATCGATCCGCTTTGGTGGGATGTGTATAACACGTTCATCGGCCATCGGGACTGGAAGGAGCAGGTGCGGCATGCCGTCTCCGCGCTCTTTTATACAAACGGAGCGACGCCGCTCAAAAAACAGTGGAGCCAGCGGCTGTACGGCAAAAAAATTCAGGCGAGCGTCTCGCGCATGGAGCAGTTTCAAAAATGCCCGTACGCCCATTTCGCATCGCATGGGCTGCGGTTGAAAGAGCGCAACGTTTTCCGACTTGAGGCGCCGGATGTTGGGCAATTGTTCCATGCCGCCATCAAGCAAATCGCCGACCGGCTGCGCGAACAGCATCTTGATTGGCGCGAACTGTCAAGACCAGACTGTGAACGGCTGTCGGCCGAAGCGGTCGAGCGAATCGCCCCGCTCATCCAGCAGCAAGTGCTCTCAAGCTCTCATCGCTATGAATATATGAAACGAAAATTGAAACACGTCGTTGCCCGTACAACCCATGTGTTAAGTGAGCATGCGCGGGCGAGCGGTTTCGTTCCGATCGGACTTGAGCTGTCATTCGGCCCCAATGGCGACCTGCCGCCGCTTCGGTTTCGGCTGCCCGACGGAACAGTGATGGAGCTTGTTGGGCGGATCGACCGCGTCGATAAGGCGGAAAGCAGCCAAGGAGTGCTTCTGCGCATTATCGATTACAAATCGAGCGCGAAAACGCTCGATTTGACGGAAGTATATTACGGCCTGGCGCTGCAAATGCTCACCTACCTGGACATCGTGCTGACGTATGCCGAACAGCTCGTTGGACAGCCGGCCTTGCCAGCCGGGGTGCTTTATTTTCACATCCACAATCCGATCGTTCAAGCGAAGCAATGGGTGGATGATGAGGTGGAAATGGCGAAAAAGTTGCTTGAACCGTTTCGGATGCGCGGGCTGTTGCTCGCTGACGTCGAGGCGATCCGGTTGATGGACAGCCGAACGGAAGAGGGACAATGGTCGCTGATTGTGCCCGCTCAGCTTACGAAAAGCGGGTCGATCCATTCGCGTTCGTCGGTGGCGAGTCCATCCGACTTTGCCGCGCTCCGCCAGCATGTCCGCCGTTTGTTCATCGACATCGGCGGGCAAATCGCCGACGGCGTCGTGTCGATCGCCCCGTACAAGTTGAAAGATAAAACAGCGTGCGAGTTTTGCGTCTTCAAACCGGTCTGCCAATTTGATGAGGCACTCTCCGGCAACGAATACCGGAAGCTTGCCCCGCAAACGAAGGAAGCGGTCATCGAAAAACTAGCGGAAGGGAAGGAAGGATAAATGAACGCCACGATTCGCCCGAAGCCGGCTGGGAGCCGATGGACGGATGAACAATGGAAGGCGATCGCCGCGGGCGGCCGAGACATTCTTGTCGCCGCGGCGGCCGGATCCGGGAAAACGGCCGTTCTTGTCGAGCGGATCATTCAAAAAGTGACGGCGGAAGAAGGAGCGGTCGATATCGACCGGCTGCTTGTCGTTACCTTTACCAATGCGGCAGCCGCGGAGATGAAAGCAAGAATCGGCGAGGCGCTCGAGCGGGAATTGGCCAAGCGTCCGCATTCGCTCCATTTGCGACGTCAACTCAGCCTGCTTCCCCGCGCCGCGATCTCGACGCTCCATTCCTTTTGCTTGGATGTCATTCGCAAATATTACTATTTGCTTGATTTGGATCCGTCGTTTCGCATCGCGGATGAAACGGAAATCGAGCTGTTGAAAGAGGATGTCCTTGAAGAGCTGCTTGAGGAGGAATACGGAAAGCCGGACAACGAGCGGTTTTTCGCTGTCGTGGATGCCTATACGGGCGACCGGAGCGATGCGGAGCTGCAGGAGATGATTGTCGCCCTTTATGAATTTTCCCGCTCCCATCCGGAACCAGATGAATGGTTGGCCGGTTTGACCTCGATGTATAATGTCGATGAACGAACAGATATAAAGACGCTGCCAGCAGCCCGCTATATCGCGCAACATGCCGCGATGGAGCTGGCGGCGGCCAAACGGCTGATCCGAAGGGCGCTTGAGCTTGCTGAAGAGCCGGGCGGACCGCGGCCGTATGCTGCTCGGCTCCGTGAAGATTTGGAGCGGATTGCCGAGTTGGAGGTGCATCTTTCCGGAACGTGGGATGGGTTGCATCACGCGCTCAAGGCGCTGTCGTTTGGGCGGCTGCCGGCCTGCCGCGGCAAGGACTATGACGAGCGGCTGATCGACGAAGCCAAATCGCTGCGCGATCAGGCGAAAAAGAAAGTGGAGGCGCTGCGCGACAATGTGTTTTCGCTCGATCCATCCGTTTGGCTCCGCCATATGCGGGAAATGAAGCCGATCGTTGAAACGATCGCTAACCTTGTCCGCCGTTTTGCCGTCATGTTCCAAGCGGCGAAACGGGAAAAAGGAATCGTTGATTTTTCTGATTTGGAGCATTATTGTTTGCATATTTTGCGGCGGCGCGATCCGGAAACGGGCGAATCGCAGCCTTCCTCCGCCGCCTTGGAATACCAGGCGCAGTTTGATGAAGTGCTTGTTGACGAGTATC
This sequence comes from Geobacillus sp. Y412MC52, assembly GCF_000174795.2. Taxonomy (NCBI): domain Bacteria; kingdom Bacillati; phylum Bacillota; class Bacilli; order Caryophanales; family Anoxybacillaceae; genus Geobacillus; species Geobacillus sp. Y412MC52. The sequence continues at coordinate 653,794 of NC_014915.1, forward strand.
AAGATACGAACCTCGTTCAAGAAGCGATTTTGCAGCTGGTGAAAAAAGGGAGCGAACGAACAGGCAATTTGTTTATGGTCGGCGACGTGAAACAGTCGATTTACCGATTCCGCCTTGCCGAGCCGATGCTGTTTTTGGACAAATACAAACGATTCACCGCCGACGGGGAAGAAGGGGGGATGAAAATCGACCTCGCGAGCAACTTCCGCAGCCGCCGCGAAGTGCTTGACGGGACGAATTTTCTGTTTGCGCAACTCATGGGGGAAACCGTCGGCGAAATGGTTTACGACGAAGCGGCGCAGCTGAAATACGGCGCCGATTACCCGGAAGGGGAGGATGCGGCGCCGGAAGTCATGATCATCAACCGGCAGCGTGCGGCGGAAGAGGACGAAGAGGAAGCGGCTGAATGGGAAGCGGCGGAGCTCGAGGCGCGGCTGATGGCGAAAAAAATCAAAGAGATCGTTTCCGCTCCGTTTTATGTATACGATCGTTCGAGCGGGCAGCCGCGGCGCGCCATGTACCGTGACATCGTCATCCTTGTCCGCTCGATGACGAATGCGCCGCAGATGATCGAGCAGTTGCAGGCGCAAGGCATCCCGGCGGCCGCGGATTTGTCATCCGGCTATTTTCAGGCGACGGAAATTTCTATCATGCTCTCACTGTTAAAAGTGATCGACAACCCGCACCAAGACATTCCGCTCGCCGCGGTGCTCCGGTCGCCGCTCTTTCATTTTGACGAGAATGAGCTCGCCATGATTCGCCTCGCCGATCCAAAAGGCACGTTTTATGAAGCGCTCTGTTCGTTTCGGCAAAAGCCGGCGGAAACAAAAGAGGAGGCCAACGCCCAAAGGAAAGCGGCGGCTTTCTTAGAGCGGCTCGAGGGCTGGCGTACGATGGCGCGCCGCCGCTCATTAGCTGATCTCATTTGGCAGCTGTACCGCGATACGCAATTTTACGATTTTGTCGGCGCACTGCCGGGCGGCAGGCAACGGCAGGCGAACTTGCGCGCTTTGTACGACCGCGCGCGGCAGTACGAGTCGACGTCGTTTCGCGGCTTGTTTCGCTTTCTTCGCTTCATCGAGCGGCTGCAAGAGCGCGGCGACGATTTAGGGGCGGCCCGGCCGCTCGGCGAGCAGGAAGACGTCGTGCGCATCATGACGATTCACAGCAGCAAAGGATTGGAATTTCCGATCGTGTTTCTCGCCGGGCTTGCGCGTTCGTTTCATACGCGCGATTTGCATCACCCATATTTGCTCGATAAAGAGCTGGGCTTTGCCGCCCGCTTTGTCCACCCGCGGCTGCGCATCAGTTATCCGACGCTGCCGCTGTTGGCCATCCAAACGAAAAAGCGGCTTGAACTGCTCGCTGAGGAGATGCGCATTTTGTATGTCGCGCTCACAAGGGCAAAAGAGAAGCTGTATTTGTTGGCGTCGGTCAACGATGCGGCCAAGGAGATTGAAAAATGGAAAAGCGCTGCTTCGGAACGCGGCTGGCTTCTCCCCGACGATGTGCGGGCTTCGGCCCGCTCCTACTTGGATTGGATCGGCCGGGCGCTCATCCGTCATCGTGATGGGGGGGCGCTTGCGGGAACGAAGGCGCCTGAAGAGGTCGCCTCTCACCCGTCTGTATGGCGTGTCGCCATCGTGCCGGCCGCCGATTTGCGCGGCCAAGAGGCTGCGAGGGAGGAGATGGATGGCGGCGTGCTTCTTGCCCTCGAACAAGGCCGACCCGTTCCCGTGGGAGGAGGGTGGCAGGAGGAGGCCAAACGCCGCTTGTTGTGGCGGTATTCGTATGAGAAAGAAACGGCCGTGCGCGCCAAGCAATCGGTGTCAGAACTCAAAGAACAGCGCGCGCTCTTTGGCGAGCAAGCGGACGAATGGCGGCCGCGCCAAGGGACGGCTCCGGTGTTTTCCCGGCCGCGCTTCATGCAGGAGAAAACGTTGACGCCGGCCGAAAAAGGGACGGCGCTCCATGTCGTCATGCGCCATCTCGATTTGCAAGCGCCGCTTGATGAATCGTCGATCCGCAGTCAGATCGTCCGCCTTGTCGAAAAAGAGCTGCTGTCGGCAGAACAAGCCGAGGCGGTCGATCCAGCGGCCATCGCTGCCTTTTTCACTGCAGATCTTGGCCGCCGCCTTTGCGCCGCCCGCGAAGTGCACCGTGAAGTGCCGTTCAGCTTGGGGCTTAAAGCGGCTGAACTGTACGGCGGCGAAGGGACGGAAAGCGGCCGGCGCGTCCTCGTGCAAGGGGTGATCGACTGCGTGTTTGCCGACGAATGCGGCTATGTGATGATTGACTATAAAACGGATGAAGTCGTCCACCGTTTTGCTGGGCAAAAGGAAGAAGCGGCTCGTTTTCTGCTCGGCCGCTACGGGACGCAAATGCGCTTGTACCGGCGGGCCATCGAGCAAATTTGGCGTGCGCCGGTGGCGGAATGCTATTTGTATTCGTTTGACGGCGGGTTTGTTGTGGCTGTTGAGTGATGCAAGGGGGGAAAGAGAGAATGCGGATTTTGCATACCGCGGACTGGCATTTTGGGAGAACGCTCGAGGGGCGGAGTCGGATGGCCGAGCAAGAGGCATTTGTTGATGAGCTTGTGGAGATTGTCAAGAAAGAACAAATCGACATCATCCTTGTGGCCGGCGATGTATTCGACTCCGTCAATCCGCCGGCGGCTGCGGAACAACTGTTTTATGAAAGCCTCGCCCGCTTGTCCGACAAAGGACGCCGCCCGGTGGCAGTCATCAGCGGCAACCACGACCACCCCGACCGGATCAGCGCTGCCCGGACGTTGATGTGTGCGCACAACATTTTTCTTTTCGGCCGCCCGCAAGCGGCTGTTTGCCGGATTGACGTTCCATCGTGCGGCGAAACGATGATGCTTGCTCCGTTGGCCTATCCGTCCGAATCGCGCCTCGCCGAGCTGTTGTCATCCGACTGTAAGGAGACGACGATGCGCGATCGGTACGATGACCGCATCCGCGCCCTATTAGCGGCGATGGCCGCCTCGTTCACGGCGGAGACCGTCAATATCGCGATGAGCCATCTTTACGTTGCCGGCGGACGTACGTCCGATTCCGAGCGGCCGATTGAAGTCGGCGGCGCTTATACGGTGGCGGCTGAGAGCTTGCCGAAAGCCGCGCAATATGTGGCGCTTGGCCATCTGCACCGGCCGCAGGATGTCAAGCAGGCAAAGACGGCGGCGCGCTATTCCGGCTCGCCTCTGGCGTACAGCTTTTCCGAAGCCGGTCAAGCCAAATCGGTCACGGTCGTTGACGTGCATCCAGGCGGGGCGGCCAAGGTGGCGGAGATACCGCTCGCTGCCGGCAAACCGCTCATCCGTTGGAAGGCGACAGAGGGGCTCGCTCAAGTATACCGCTGGTGTGAGGAAGGAAGAGACCGATCAAGCTGGATCGATTTGGAGATCCATGTGACCGAGTCGTTGACAATGGAGGAAATTGATCGGCTGCGTAAGCTTCATCCCGGATTTGTCCACATTCGCCCGGTGCTTCCCAATCGGGCGGAAGAGATGATGGAAATGAGCCGCGAGCCGCTTTCACTTGAAGAAATGTTTCACCGCTTTTACGAACGGCAGACTGGGGGACAAACGCCGGATGAAGAGCTCGTCCGCCTCTTTTTGGAGCTGGCGGCGGAAGAAGAGAAGGAAGGGGAGGGAGAATGAAGCCGATCTCGCTGACGATCGCCGGGCTTCATAGCTTTCGTGAAAAGCAGACGATCGATTTCACCGCACTGTGTGAGGGCGGTGTGTTCGGCATTTTCGGGCCGACTGGAAGCGGCAAATCAACGATTTTAGACGCCATGACGCTCGCCTTGTTCGGCAGCGTCGAGCGGGCGGCCAACCGCACGCAGGCGATCATCAACCACGCGGAGCAAGAGTTGTTTGTCTCGTTTACGTTTGAGCTGGAAAATGCGGCAGGAGCGAAACGGTATACAGTCGAACGAAGCTTAAAAAAAGTGGACGAATGGCGGACGCGCAGCGCCGTTTGCCGCCTGATCGAGCATCGGTCCGAGCCGGTCGTGCTCGCCGATAAACTATCGGAGGTGGACAAGGCGATCGAGCAATTGCTCGGCTTGACGATGGAGGATTTCACCCGGGCGGTCGTCTTGCCGCAAGGAAAATTTGCCGAATTTTTATCGCTCAAAGGGTCGGAGCGGCGGCAAATGCTGCAGCGCCTCTTCCATCTTGAGCGGTATGGCGATCAGTTGAATAAAAAGTTGAAAGACCGGCTTGCCGCCGCTCGGCAAGAATGGGAAAAAATCGAAGCGGAAAAAGCGGGGCTTGGCGATGCTTCAAAAGCAGCGCTCGAGCAGGCAGAGGCGGATGTGCGGGAGCTCGCGGGGCTGTTTGCCAAGCGAAAAAAAGAGCTTGAGGAAGTCGAAGCAGATGTGGAACGAACAAAACAACGATGGGCGTGGCAGCAAGAAAAAGAAGCGGTCGAACAAGAGCTCGCCGCGCTGCGCCAACATGAATCCGCCATCCGCGAGCTTGAGGTGAAAAAGGAGCGCGCCGAGCAAGCAGAGCGCATATGGCCGTATTGGGAGCAGTGCGAGCAGGCATGTCGCTTGCGGGCAGAGGCGTTTCGTCGGTATGAAGGACTGGCGCGTCGGTTAGAGGAAGCCCAATTGAGCTATGAAGAAGCGGCGCGGCGTTATGAACGCGCGCGCCAAGAAAAGGCGCAGCGCGAACCGGAATTGCTCGTCCAGATGGAACGGCTGCGGCAGGCGGCGCAGCTTGAGCAGCAAATGGAAGTGCTTGGACAGGAGCTCGCAGCTCTTAGTGAAGAGAGGAAGCGACTCATTGCCCAGGAGAAGGCAGCTGCACGCCGGTTTGAAGAGGCGTCGGTCTGGTATGAGCGCGGCGCGAAGCGGCAGCGGGAGTTGAAAGAAGAACTGAAACAGCATGAAGAGGCGCTGGATGGAAAAGATGAGGCAGAGCGGGCGTACAGGCAGAAGCAGCATATTGAGCAAGCGGCGTCAGCCATCGCTCGCGTCGATGCCCAACTTCAGCAAAAGGAGGCCGTTTGGCGTCGGGCGAAAGAGGAAAAGTTGGAGCGGGAACGCCGATCAGCCGCTGTCGGCTCCCGGCTTCAAGAGCTGTTCCGGCGTGTGGAGCGGACGTATCGTTTCGTCTGCTGGCGGCAGCAGGACGCTGAAAAACAATTGTATACGTTGCAGAAAACCATGGAGGCGGAGCGACAGCGAGCCGAAGAAGCGCGGACGGCGCAACTCGCCTCCGCCTTGGCTGAGCGGCTCCGTCCCGGCGAGCCGTGTCCAGTGTGCGGATCGCGCGAGCATCCGCATCCGGCCGCCGCACCGCACGATGTCCAACTTGAGCGTCTGTCCGAGCTTGAGGCAGAGCGGCAGCGGTATGAACAAGATTGGCAAATGATCATTTCGTTCAAGGCGCAGCTCGAGCAGCTTGCCGAGCTGGCGGCAGGCCATGAAGCGCCGCCTCTGTTTGCTGAAAGCCGATCGGTGGAGGAGGTCGTCGACCTCACTGTGGAAGTGCGGGCGCTTGCGCAAGATGTCATTGAATTGAAAGAAGCGGTCTACCGGGTGCTTGCCCAATGGAATGAAGCCGAGTCAGCGCGGCGCGAAGCGGAGAAAGCGTGCCAATGGATAGCGGCGGACATCGAAGCGCTGCAAGTTGAAAAGCAGCGGCTGGAGGAAGAGCGGCGGCAACTTGAACAGCAATGGCGGCAGATGTATCCTTTCCTTTCGCTTGAGACGATCGATGCGGTGTATGAACAGCTGTGTGAACGGGAAAACGTGCGGCGCGACGTGCAAAAACGGCTGGAGGACAGCGTGCTGTTTTTAGAGGAAAAACAGCGGGCGAAAGAGGAAGCGGCCAAAGAGCGGAGCCGGCTTGAGACGGAGCGGGTGCGTCTTGACTCGCTGATTAGTGCCAAACAGCAGCAATGGAACGAATATGAGCGGCAACGGGGCGAGAAGGCGGGCTCAGGCCCAGCGGCTGTGCATCTTCAGAAGGCGGAGGCCGAATGGCGCCAGCTGCAAAACGGCGAGCAACAGGCGTATGAGGCCTGGCAGCGAGCCCAGCGGGAATATCAAATGCTTGAAAGCGAAACAAAAGCAGCCAAGCAGGCGTGGGAAGAAGGCGTCCGCCGCGAAGAAGAGGCGCTCGCTCGCTGGCGCGGCGCGCTTTTGGACACCATGTTTGCCGATGCCGAACAAGTCAAGCAAGCAAAGGCGGAAAAAGCGCAGCGAGATGAATGGGATGAGGCAATCCGCCGCTATTGGCGCCAAATCGAGCAAGCCGAACATCGCCTCGCCCAGCTGGCCGCCGCCATCGGGGGGGCGGCGGTGAGCGCTGAACAATGGGAGACGATGCAGCGTGTATACGCCGAGTTGAAGGAGCAAGTGGAGGCGATGACGCAGCAGCTTGGGGCGGCTCAAGCGAAGGTGGAAGAGTTGAAAAAAAAACATAGCCGCTTTGTTGAACTGGAGGAGAAGCAGACGGAGCTCAGCCGGCACATCGAGCGGTATAAACAGCTGCAGGCGCTGCTTCGCGGCAACAGCTTTGTCGAATTTATGGCTGAAGAGCAGCTCGAGCAAGTCACCGCCATGGCTTCGGAACGGCTGCAGCGGCTGACACGGCACCGGTATTCGCTCGAATTGGATTCGCAAGGCGGGTTTCTGATCCGCGATGATGCCAATGGCGGCGTCAGACGGCCGGTATCGACGCTCTCGGGTGGGGAGACATTTTTGACGTCACTGTCGTTGGCGTTGGCGTTATCGGCGCAAATTCAGCTGCGCGGCGAGTATCCGCTCCGCTTTTTCTTCTTGGACGAAGGGTTTGGCACCCTCGATGCTGAGCTGCTTGAGACGGTCATTTCCGCCTTGGAAAAGCTGCATACCGAGCGGCTGGCGGTCGGCGTCATCAGTCATGTACAAGAAATTCGCCACCGTCTGCCGCGACGGCTCATCGTCGAACCGGCTGAACCGTCCGGACGCGGCACGCGCGTCTGGCTGGAAATGATTTGACACTCCGCACGCCTAAAGGCGTGGGATTCTTGGGTCGTTTGCGTCCTCATCCATTTCTGGTTCGGACAACGCAAAAGCTTCAGGGGTGTGTCATCACCCCGTCCCATCGGGTTACGATGTACCCCAATGGGCGGCGCACCTGTGACCAGTGCGCTAGGTTCAGCGGCGAAGCCCGAAATCGCTTTGGCGATGTTGATGGCGCCATTCAAGTCGGCGTGGAGAGTGTATCCACACCTTTGGCATCGGAAGCGGATGCCGTTTCGGTTCGCTTTCTCTCGATGACCACATTTACACGTTTGGCTCGTGTAGGTTGGATCCACCCACTCCACCCGAATGCCTGCCATTTCCGCTTTATAGGCAATCATCGTTTGCAGTTGGTGGAACGCCCAAGCATGAAGGCTTCGCCCCGCTTCTTTGGCCGATTTTGCCCGCTTGCGAATCCCCGTCAACGCTTCCATCCGAATCACGCCAACACCGTTGGCGAGCGCAACATTCACGATTTGACGGCTGATTTTGTGATTTTGCTCCTTCATCCAGCGGGACTCTTTGCGGCCGATTTTGCGAATCATCTGGAGCTTCTTCGCTTTGCCCAACGTTCGCCGCAAAGCCGCATATCGTCGGCGAATGAAGGCGCATTGGCTCCCTTTGAAAAACAACGATTTCGTTCCCACGCTGGCCACAGCGAGATAGCGAAGCCCAACGTCAACGCCCATCACCTTTGTTTCGTGCCGCGGCTTCACGTCAAAGGTGATCGCGATCGCCAAGTACCATTTCTTTCTCTTTTTGTAGAGCTTGGCGGCCCCTTGTTTAGCGGTTCCATCGAGCAGCCGATTCAGCCATGCTTCTTGATAGGGGCGCGTGACGACCGGCACGCCAATTCTCTTCTCCAGTGTGGGGAAGGAAACCGTGTAGAACGATCCTTTCTTTTCCACCTTCACGTTTTGATTGTTAAAGCAGCACCATAATGTTTGAAACTTCTTTGTTTTCTGGTTTTTCTTTTGGGACTTCACTTCTCGAATCGTTTGATTCACGACAGCGGAAGGAAACCGCTGCGGCGAAAACTCCTTAAAAATTTTGCTCGTTGCTTGATTCAGCTCGGGATGATTCAACAGCCAATTCGCAAACGCGGTATTCACTTCTGTCATCCGTTCATACATGTCTTGTTTGACTTTCGTTGGGTTGTACAGCTCCAGCCTTAGTGTGATGGTCGGCATGGATTCACCTCCTTGCGACGATTACATGATACCGTTTTTTTCATCATCATTCAATAATATGAAGAAAACGGCTCGCTTTCATCTCACCCCTCAAGGAGTGGGCTTTCTCGCTCGCTGATCTGTAAATGGATAGCCCGTTGAGCTGAACGGGCTTTTGGGAAATAATGGAGAGAGGCGGTCGCAAAAGGTTGGTTTCCTTTCGATCAAGCACAATGTATGGTTTTTTAGATATAGAGGCAAATAAGCAAAGGTGTCCGGATCCTTTTGGGACACCTTCTCTTTTTGGTTTCGGCAGCGTTCGGCTGATAAGGTTGATGTTGGCAAATGAAAGGTGAGGGGATTCGTTTTCTGCAACGTTCAGTTGTTGGCGGCTACGTTTTGGTCGGATACATCCGGATCAAACGCGTTTGTAAAGCTGATCGCGTTGTTCGTCATCACAAAATCGCCGGTGTTGAACCCGCCGGATCCGGCTTGCGTTTTCGTGGCGACTTTCGGCGCGATGTACAGACAGTCGCCCATTTGGACGACAGCTCCGCTGCTGACGTTGTTGATTTTAATCGGGCCGACAAACGAAGGCATTATAAATCCCTCCCTCTTGTTGGCGCGCTCGACTCAGAGCCGGCCAGCTGGCGGATATGTTTAATTCTTGCCTCTGCCTCCGCTGTCGAGGTCGAGCCGATATGGACGATGGCGGACGAAGAAATGGCGAGCACGCGCACAGACTGAACGGAAATGACCGGGGACTCATGGAGCGTTTGGCGTGCGGCTACCGGCGGTGGAGAAGTCCAGCGCGGGATCGGCTTCGCAAAAACAGGGAATATTTGTTCTCCTTCTGGGCCAAAAAACAGTTCATATTGCCGCTGAACGGCAAAGGCGCGCGTGCGGGCGGAAATTCGCTCTGAGTCGCCGATTTGCAGCACAGAGCTAATGATGAGCGTTTCGGCATGGAACGTTTGCACAACTGACGTTCGTTTCACGGCGTATCCCCTCGGGCCGGCACAAGCGGGACGAACGGGCCGATGATAAGCGATTCAGGCGGTGTGTCAAACGCTGATGACAAGTGAATCGCATCGGCGTCGCCGATTAAAAACAGCGAGGCACTGGCGACGGCCACGAGGCGGATGTCGCCAACATGCAGATGACGATTGATCACTGTATAATTCACGTCGATCCCTCCTTTGAAGGCAAATGTTTCAAAAACGCATCGAGCGATTGTTCGATATCGGCTTTCACTTTTTGAAAAATTTCATTTTCAACTGCTTCATCGCGGTCGCCGGACGGAACGTAGCCATGGTTGGCTTTCTCTTGCAAATAGAAGCGGATGCGTTCGTCTGTTTGCCGGGCGATGTCTTGCAAAATGAACTGGCGGTACGTATCGTCGAGGCGGCGGCCGTATTGCTGTTCAAGGCGTTTTAACGTTTCCGACGCTTCCCCGTTGAGATAGGCGGCTACTTTTTCTTGAATCGGGCGCATCAGCACCGGTTCCGGCTTTGGAATTACGGTTTTGACCGGTTCGACGGCAAAGTCTTCAATTGTACCGCCGGCTCCGGACGGAGCGATCCCGATGTTTAGCGTTCCTTCGAGCGTTTCCACTTTGAGCTGGTCAAATTTATATTCAATTCGTTCGATCGATGTGCGCGGCTGAGCCTCCATTTCCCGAAGCCGGGCTTCGAGTGCGTGGAGACGGCGTTCCAGAGCCCGTATTTTTTTTGTTTGCCATAATAAATAGCGGTGCAGCTTGACGAAATACTCGTAAATGCTCATTGTGCACCATCATCCTCTCCAAAGAGCCCTCTTACTTCAATATATGGACGGCCTTTCGCTCTCATCACTTTTTTTCGCTGAATTTAGCGGGTGGCTGAATGGAGAGGAACGAGAGGAGCGGATGCACCGGGCGGCACGGTCGCCTGTGGGGCCGGACCGGTGAATCCGCCGGTATTGGCAAGCGTTGAGAGCGCTTGAATGCTTCCGGCGCTGCCGATTTGCAAAACGGATGAATTGGTGACCGAGCCGATCCGCAACTGGTGGATGCAGATGCTTTGGCTGATGTAAACGTGCACCCTCCTTCTCCTCCTTCAAACGTTTCCGACGACATTTTCATCGGCGACATCGGCGTCATTCGTATTGGTATTGCTGTAATAGTTATAGATATGAAGCCCGTCGCCGGTGTTAAACGAACCGGCGCCAGCGAACGTTTTCGTCACGCTTTGCGGGGAAATCGCAAACACATCGCCAATATGGAACACGCCGCTGCTTCCAATGCTGTTCAGTTTGACGACTCCGACAAAAGCCGGCATGTGGGCATGCTCCCTTCCATGTTTTCTTCGTTGATACTAGTGTATGGGCGCAAGCTGCGAAACGTTCGCTTTAATTGTTGGCGGCATTATTTGAGTCGAACACATCCGGATCGCCGTTGTTTGTAAAGCTGACGAACGTATTCGTCTGCAGGAAGTCCCCGTTGTTGCCGCCGCCTGAGCCGGTATTGGATTTCAACGTGCTCTTTGGTGTGATTTGCAAGACGTCGCCGAAATTCACCGTGCCGTCGCCGCTGACATGGGTGATTTTAATTGGACCGCTGATAAATGAAGGCATGAAGAGCCCCCTCCTTTTTCGTCGTGTCGCTATCGTTATTGTATGAAAACGGAGAAAAAACGGTTCAATGCGGGGCGAGAGTCCAATTGAGGAAAGCAGCTCCCGCGTATGATAAAGAAAGGGAACGGGCAGAAAGGAAGGGGAAAGGGGATGCCAGCAATCGTCATTGGGGGGATCAAAGTGACGAACGTAAGCGGCAATGGCACTGTCAACATGGGCGATGTGCTGCAAATCGCTCCGAAAAGCACCACGAAGTCAAACTCAGGTGCCGGCGGCGGCAATACTGGCGATTTCTTGCAAACGAATACGTTTTGCAGCGTCACGAATACGGTCGATCCGGACGTCTCCGACGCCGGGGTGAAAGGAAATAACTAGCGGTTGTCGAGACGACTCCCCTAGCGTTCGTTTTTGGAAAAAGAAGAAACCAGGTTCTTTTTTGGCGCAATGGAGCGGACTAGCCAAGAAAGAGGGCTGGCTTCAAAAGTCATTTTACGACTTTTGGGACGGCCCTCTTTTTCTTTATGCCATCTTTGTTATATAATACAATTGTGAATTTTCTAAAACATAAAACAGGGGGATGGGAGAATGAATGCGCCGCTCTTGCTCCATCACTTTTTCGATCGCGCCGTGGCTCTCTATGGGGACAAGACAGCCATGATTTGTTCGGGGCGGACGGTGACGTATCGTGAGCTTGGCGAACGGGTGTCGAGACTCGCCAACGGGCTGCGGGGGCTTGGCGTTCGCAAAGGCGACCGCGTGGCGTACTTGGCGCCCAACACGCTCGAGATGCTCGAAGGGTTTTACGGTGTGTTTGAAGTGGGAGGGGTGATGGTGCCGCTGAATACGCGGCTGAAACCGGATGATTACGTTTTTATTTTGAATCACAGCGAAACGAAAGTGTTGTTTGTGGATCAGGAGCTGTATGGGCTGATTGCACCAGTCAAAAACAAGCTTGAAACGGTCGAGGAGATCATTGTCCACCATAAAACAGAGGCGGCGATTGATGAAACCGCTTACGATGAATGGCTCGCCGCCCAGTCGTCAGCGCCGGTTCCGCGCCCGATGATCGATGAGAATGATGTATGCAGCTTGCTATATACGAGCGGGACGACAGGCAACCCAAAAGGAGTCATGCTGACGCATCGGAACAACTATTTGCATGCGCTTGTGACGATGCACCATTTGCGTGTGTCCGACCGCGATACGTATTTGCATGTGTTGCCGATGTTCCACGTCAACGGCTGGGGGGCTCCGTTTTATTACACCGCCAACGGGGCAACGCAAATCGGTTTGCGTAAAGTCGATCCGAAAGTCATTTTTGATCTTGTCAAGGAACATCAGGTGACGGTTATGCATATGGCTCCGACTGTGCTCAATATGTTGCTGCAATATTATGAGCAATATCAACCAGATGTCCCGGAAGGCGTGCGGGTCGTCATCGCCGGTTCTGCGCCGCCGCCGGCATTTGTCGCACGCGTTGAGGAAAAGCTCGGCTGGGAGTTTATCCAGGTGTACGGCATGACCGAATCATCTCCGCTCAGCACGATTTCGCTCATTCGTCCGCAGCTTGACGGACTGCCTGTGGAGCAAAAGCAGCGGATCAAGGCAAAAGCCGGCTATCCGATGATCGGCTGTGAAGTGAAAGTGGTCGATGAAAACGGCGACGAAGTGCCTCATAATGGCCGGGCGATCGGCGAGGTGATCGTCCGCAGCCATGGCGTCATGAAAGGATATTGGAAAAACGAAGAAGCAACCGCCGCAACGATCCGCGACGGCTGGCTGTATACCGGCGATATGGCGACCGTCGATGAATACGGGCATATTGATATCGTTGACCGGAAAAAGGATATTATTATTAGCGGAGGGGAAAATATTTCGTCGATTGAAGTCGAAGGTGCGCTTTATGAACACCCTGCTGTGCTTGAGGCAGCCGTCATTGCCGCGCCGCACGAAAAATGGGGAGAAACGCCGCATGCGTTTGTCGTCGTCCGACCAGGGCACAATGTGACAGAGGAAGAGCTGATCGCCTTTTCTCGGGAAAAACTGGCTCATTTCAAAGCCATTACAGGCGTTACGTTTGTCGATGAGCTGCCGAAAACAGCCTCCGGAAAAATTCAGAAAGTACACTTGCGCCGCCAATATTGGGATGCAATTGGAAAATCGGGCCGCTATGTCAACTGATGATACAGGCATGCGCCTTCAGACGGGCAGAGGAGAGCGCGTCGAATGAAATGGATAAGGCGGCGGGCGTGCCGGCAAGGCGGTAAAGCATCGCCGATTGCGCAGACGGCTAGGCGGCAGAAAGAAGGGAGAAAGCGATGATCAGATCGCCCGAGCGAATCGCCGCGGCCGATGTGCTGCGTGGATTCGCTTTGCTTGGCATTTTGCTTGTCAACATGCGTTATGTTTCCTCACCGGCGTTATACGACGACGGCGTCAAGGGCAGTGATTTTGACCGAGTTTTCGTTGCCGTCGTGGATGTGTTGTTTGAAGCAAGCGCGTATCCGCTGTTTGCCTTTTTATTCGGCTTTGGCGCCGTGATGATGTTCCGCCGGCTCCAAAGCCGCGGGGAGCGGCCGATTCCGATTCTTTTGCGCCGCTTCTTTCTTTTGCTTGGGATCGGCATTGCTCATGCGTTTGGCCTTTGGTTTGGCGATATTTTAATCCCCTACGCCCTCGCCGGGTTCATCATGCTTTTCTTTTTCGCCGCCCCGCCTCGTTGGTGGCGGACGGCGGCTGTTGCCGTCTTTTTTCTTTTTCACGGCCTCATGGCGCTGTTGTTAACTCTCAATGTGTTGACCGGAGAAATGGAGACAGCCGGCGGCCACGAGACCGCGGCGGCCGCGGCGGTTCGCCATTATCGAAACGGAACGTTTCGTGACGTGTTTTGGCAACGGTGGAACGACTGGATGTATATCAACGGCGATGGAGGGCTTTTGCTTACGGTGTTGACCGTGCTGCCGTTTTGTTTGCTTGGCGGCTATGCCGCCGACCAACGTTGGCTTGAAGCCGACCGTCACTCGCCTGCGAAGCTGCGCCGCCTGATGAGGTGGGCGCTATGTTTTGGTTTAGCACTGAAAACAATTCCGTATTGGGCTGCGGCCAACGACTTGACCATGTACATCCAAGACAGCTTCGGCGGCGCCGCATTGGCGGTGTTTTACGCGTCGGCTGCCGTGTTCGTCTGCGGGAAATCAAGTTGGCAGCGCGCTTGGCGGTGGTGGCAAGACGTCGGGAAAATGTCGCTCACCCATTACCTGGCCCAATCGCTCGTTTGCACGTCGCTGTTTTATGGTTATGGGCTTGGGTGGTATGGACGCACAAGCGCATGGCAGGAGATGTTGATTGCGTTTGCCTTGTATGCAACTCAAGTGTGGATAAGCCGCTTTTGGTTTGCGCGTTTTCATTATGGCCCGGTTGAGTGGATGTGGAGGTGGGGAACATACGGAACGCGGCCGCCGTTTCGCCGCCGGCCGGGGCAATAAAAACCCCCGCTTACTGAACGGACGGGGAAGGCGATTCAAAAATCCGCGTTTGCTGCAAATATTGATTGATCAATTGGTCAAGCTCTTGGCTGCATTCGATCGTCTCTTTGGCCGTAAACCCATAAGTGAGCGCCAATTCGATCATTTGTTGTCGTTTTTCTTCAATTTGCAACAGAACCATTTCCTTCACCATCAATTCGTTTGAAATGTTGGTTGAGGCATGCCGGGTCGATGCAAGAGACGTTTGTTGCATGACGAAAGTCGCAATCGACGCCCTAGTGGAAACTAAACATTATTATACATATCACGACGAAAAAAGAAAGTGATTCGGGAAAATAAGTGATAAATTTCCTAATTTAGACAAAATTCTACAAAAAACAGGACTTTTTCGCCTCGATGGCGAATATCATCCTCAACGCGCCAAAATGGCGAAGGCGGGTGGAAGAGAAGAGTTCACGAAGCATCCGCTGCATAACAAACAAAGGGAGAGAGACACGATGAAACTGATCACCGCGCTTTTCGATGGAGAAACGTTTGTCGGAGCCGTGCCGCAAGGAGACGACCGGGCGGTTCATTTGCGCCGCGCCGAACGGACGATGGATGGGACGGAGACGATGCCGACGACTATGCTTGAGGCGATTGCCCAAGGGGAGGCGTTTTTCACCCGAGCACAAGAAGTAGTTGACTGGGCGCTGCGCCACCCGGCACCGGAGTACGTTTATCGCCTCAGTGATGTCCGTCTTTTGGCCCCGATCCCACGGCCGGCGAAAAACATTTTTTGCATCGGCAAAAACTATGTTGATCACGCGCTGGAGCTCGGCGGCGCCGATGTGCCGGAGCATTTGATCGTCTTCACGAAAGCGCCGACAACGGTCATCGGTCATGAGGAAACGATTTTGCGCCATGCCGATGTCACGGATGAAATGGACTATGAAGGGGAGCTGGCGGTGGTCATTGGCAAACAAGGGCGGGCGATCCGCCGCGAAGACGCGCTTGATTACGTATTTGGATACACGATCATCAACGATGTGACAGCAAGAGATTTGCAGGAGCGGCACCAACAATATTTTCTCGGCAAAAGCTTGGATACATTTTGCCCGATGGGGCCATGGATCGTGCCAAGCAAATTTGTGCCAAATCCAAACGATTTGCGCATCGAGACACGGGTCAACGGCGAAGTGCGCCAGCAAGCGAACACGAAACAATTGATTTTTTCCATTGAATCGATCATCGAGACGATCTCAAAAGGCATTACGCTTGAGCCGGGCGACATCATCGCTACAGGAACGCCGGCTGGAGTCGGCAAAGGGATGAACCCGCCGCGCTTTTTGCAGACGGGTGATGTCATTGAGGTGACGGTGGAAGGCATCGGCACGTTGCGCAACAAAGTGGGAGAGTAAACGGCGAAAGTGAGGAAGCTCCCATTGATGTTCGAAAGGCGTCCTCTTGAAAGAAAGGGCGTCTTTCGTTTTCGTGAAGTTTGTCAACCGTCCGCCCGCCGTGCTATGATGGGAAGGAACAAGGAATGGTTGGAGGGATGGACGTTGACGCATGCCCATATTACGAGCTGGCTCATCACGATTGTTTTGTTTTTCCTTGCGGTGTCGATGGAGCGGCAAGGGGCGGGCAAAGCCAAGATCGTGCAAATGGTGTTGCGGCTGTTTTACATTCTCACGATCGTGACGGGCCTGCTTTTGCTGCATAGCATTGCTTCGATATCTGCGCTTTATTGGCTAAAGGCGCTTGCCGGGCTGTGGGTGATCGGAGCGATGGAAATGGTTTTAGCAGCTGAAAAAAAAGGGAAAAGCGCGGCGGCAAGATGGACGCAATGGGTCATTGCCCTTGCGGTGACGCTGTTTCTTGGTTTGCTGCTGCCGCTTGGTTTTGACTTATTCTAAAGCGAAGCGGCAGCCTTCTATTGGTTGCCGCTTTTGTTGAAGATGAAAATATGGTATGGTAAAAGAAATATCATTTTTTGAATTTTTTGACCCTATTGGTCAGCGGAGGGGGCATGATCGTTTATGCGTTGGTTCTGCTGCCGCCGCGCCGAGGAGCTGGATCATTTGCTCAGGGAGCATAGTTCTTCCTTGGATGAGCCGTTGTTTGTCCAAATCGCGGGCAATGATGAGGAAGCAGTGCGCCATGCGGCCGCCGCGTTAGCCCGTCGTTGGCCGCACGCCCATATGGTTGGGATGGCAGGGCCGCTGCCAATGGCCGGGGAGGCGAATCTCGCTGTTGGCGTCGCGTCGATGACGTCTTCAACCGTTTCGTCGTTGGCGCTGCCAGCTGATGAGTTTGGCCGCCCGGATGGATTGGCGGCGTTGATCGCGGAGGCGGTCGTTCGTCACGATACGACGTTGCTTTTGTTGTTTACGAATCACCGCTCGGCTTTGCCGCCCTTGCTTCGCCATTTGCCGCTTGCAAACGAACGAATGGTTATCATCGGCTGCGCGCTTCCCGAGGGCAGCGTGTTATTTTCGCCCGACGGTCGGCTTGAGCGCGGAGGAATCGCCGTCTCTTTCAGTGGAACAGCGCTTCGCGGCCACTGTGCCGCACCGTTTTTATGGGAGCCGATTGGCTTGACGTTTTCCATCACGAAAAGCCGCGATCAGCAGATTGACGAGCTAAACGGACAAAAAGCGTCGAGCTATTTGGAACGGTATTTAGGAAAAGAGTTTATCGAACGCCTTCCGTTTTCTGGGATGGAATTTCCGTTTCTTATCGAACGGAACGGACGCGATGTCTGCCTGCCGATTGTCGCTGTCAACCAGGATGGCTCGGTTGCAGTAAGGGGCCATGTCCATAACGGAGAAAAGGTGCGATTTGCTTATATTCATGCCGCGTCCCTTTACTGGAGCGCGCGTGATGTGGCGATGCAAACGGCCAAGCAACCAGCAGAAGGAATGCTGCTTTACTACAGTGCGGCGCTGAGTGGGTATACGCGCCCGCTGTTTGACGGCGTGGCTGCGGCGTTTGGACAGGCAGCGCTGTTTCCGGCCGTCGAGGTGTTGGTGAAAGATGCGTATACGGCGGTGCGGCCGGCCGCATTTGCGGCCATTTCGCTGGCGGAAACAGCGGCCTCGGCGGAGAGCGGCCTACTGTCACCGTGGTCATCGCCGCCAGAAGGGATGATGACATTGGCGCAGCTCATGTCAACATCATCCCGCGACATGGAGCGGCTGCACGTCCGCCTGCAAATGTCGGAGCAACGCTACAAATCGTTGTTTGAGCATAACACGGACATTGTCTATTCCACAGATTTGCACGGCCGTTTGACAAGCGTCAACCCCGCTTTTGAGCAAGTGCTCGGTTACACGAAAGAAGAGATTTTGTATACGAATTCGCTCAAGTATATTCATCCGAATGATATTCCCCGCGTCACCCGCTATTTTTACCGAGCGCTGCGGGGGAATATCCAAACGTATAACTTGGAAATTCCGACGAAATCGGGAGAACGGCTTTTGTTTCAAATGAAAAACATTCCCATCATTGTGGATGGCAAAAAGGTCGGCATTTACGGAATCGGACGCAACATTACCGAGCAAAAAAAGGCGGAAGAGAAAATCTCTTATTTAGCATATTACGACATCGATACGAACTTGCCCAACCGGACAAAGTGGATGGAATTGTTTTCCGAACAGCTGGACAAAGCCAAGCAGAAGCGACGAAAGATGGCGGTTGCTTTGATCGATTTGGACCGGTTTAAATGGATTAACGACAGCGTCGGCCATTACGCCGGAGATGACATTTTGCGCCAGCTTGTCGAGCGCATTCGCCGCGTCTTGCCGCCTAGTGCGGAGCTTGGCCGATTTCATGGCGACAAGTTTTGCTTGCTTTTTCCGCTCAAAACAGAGGCCCAGGCGGCGACGGAAGCGGCGCTCCGCATCGTGCGCGAAGTGGCGCGGCCGATTGTGTACGAAGGAAAGGAATTTTTCGTTACAGCAAGCGTTGGTCTAGCGATGTTTCCAGATGACGGAGAGGACGAACATGCGCTCCTTAGGCATGCCGATATGGCTGTCAACATGGCGAAAAAAGGCGGCGGCAACCGGGTGGAGCGCTACTGCGCGCAAATGAACGAAGAAGCAATGCACCGATTGGAAATGGGCGGACATTTGCGCAGGGCGATCGAAGAGAATGAATTATTTCTTTGCTACCAACCAATTGTCGACGTACATACGGGTGCGGTGAAGGCGACGGAGGCGCTGATTCGCTGGCGCCATCCGAAGCTTGGGCTTGTGCGGCCGGATGAATTCATCCCTTTGGCGGAAGAGACCGGGTTGATTCATGAGATTGGGCGCTGGGTGCTGAAAACCGCCTGCAGACAGACGAAACAATGGCAGGAAATTACGGGAAATAACCGACTTGCCATTTTTGTCAACGTCTCCCCTGTCCAGTTTCAACACGAGCGGTTTGTAGACAATGTAAAACAAGCGCTTAAGCAGTCACGCTTGTCTCCGTCCTGTTTGCATCTCGAATTGACCGAACATTCGATGCTCCGTTATCTGTCCAGCACGATGCGGACAATGGACGAGTTGAGGAAGCTTGGCGTCGGCATCGCCGTCGATGATTTCGGCAGCGGATATTCCTCGTTCCATTATTTAAAGCGGTTGCCAGCGACAATATTGAAAATTGACCGTGCCTTTATTGAACAATTGCATGCCAACGCTTCCGATGAGGCCATTGTCAAGGCGATGATTACGATGGGACACGGGTTGGGGCTTGAGACGATCGCCGAAGGGGTGGAAACGCCGGAACAGCTCAACCGGCTTCGCGATTTGCAATGCACGTATGCGCAAGGATACGTGTTTTGTCCGCCGCTTCTCGCTGAAGAAGTGATGCGGTATGTGACGGAAAAGCAAAAGTGATCCCCCGCCCGCGTCGGTTGACAGCTGTCGTCCGTCGGCACTCCGCCTGAAGCAAAACGGCTGCTAGGCTTCGCTTCGGGCGGAAGGATGGCCGGTAAAAAAACATTGACAGATCACCGTTGGACTTCGACGACGTGAGGATCAAAAGGCGATTCAGCCGATTTGGGCGCAAATGGCTCGCTCACCGCTGTTTAATGTGATTTCAAAACGGTCGCTTGACGCCCGTCCGCGCTCGTAATAATGGTGGATGCTGCCAATTTGTTCGGTGTTGTCGTAAATGATGAAATTCACGCCAGACGATTTGGCAAACAATAGGCCGTTGTAGCAATATAAGCAGTCATACAGCGAAAATCCGAGGCTGTTCAGCCATTGAACAAACTGGAAAAAGGTTGAATCAGGAAGCGCGGCGAGCCATTGTTGATAGGCATAAGTCAGCCGTTTGCGGAAACGGATGCGATCGCCGTTTTCGAGGGGAAAGACGCCAAGATCCGTGGCGACCGCGCCCTGATCCTGCCATTGCCCGGACAGCCAATGCCCGCAGTGAAACCATTCGATGCCTTGCTCGGCAATTTCTTCTACTAAAGAGGCTTCCTCTTCTTCTTCGTCGAAGAAGATCCATTCATCGTTGACGAACTCCACTGTTCCATACACATAAGCACGCGGCTGTTCCACAATGCATTGCAGTCGTTCCTCGATGTTCAATGTCTCTCATCCTCCTTGTACTCCTCTGTTTTTCCATTTTTTTGCTGATTTATTCATGCGGCGACCGACGTCGGACAATTCATCGAAATGACGGGGGGTGCATAAAATGGAATCATGCCGACGTGGAGAACCATCGTGAATCAAAGGAGCGATCGCTGGAAACGATCGTGAAAAAGAACGGACGAAATGATGGAAACGGGTGAGAACTTGCCATCTTTGATAAAAAGAAAGGATTGGTTTGTATGTGTGGCATTACTGGCTGGGTCCATTTCGGGCGCAATTTGCGCCGCGAGCGGACGGTCATTGACAGCATGACAGAGACGCTCGCCAAACGTGGACCAGATGATACAAATACGTGGCTGGACACTCATGTCGCCTTCGGCCATAAACGGCTTGTCGTCGTGGATCCGGCTGGCGGCAAACAACCGATGGTCCGGCAAAAAAACGGACATCGTTATACGATCGTCTATAACGGCGAGCTGTATAATACGGAAGACATTCGCAAGGAACTGTTGCGCCAAGGCTATCGATTTGATGGTCATTCCGATACAGAAGTGTTGCTTGCCGCATATATGGAATGGAAGGAGAAATGCGTCGATTGGCTCAACGGCATTTTTGCCTTCGCCGTTTGGGACGAGGAGCGCGAGCTGTTATTTATGGCGCGCGACCGGCTCGGAGTAAAACCTTTGTTTTATCGAGAAGATGGCGAGGGGCTGCTGTTCGGCTCGGAAGTGAAAGCCATTTTGGCCCATCCCGATGTAAAGGCAGAAGTCAATTATGAAGGACTCGCCGAAGTGTTCGGCCTCGGACCGTCGCGCACACCGGGGCACGGCGTGTTTGACGGCATTCGAGAGCTGCGCCCGGCACATGCGCTCACGTTCTCTCGCAGCGGGCTTCGCATTTGGCGGTATTGGAATGTCGAAAGCGACGTCCACCGCGATTCGTTCGAGGAAACGGTCGAAAAGCTGCGCTTTCTATTGACGGATGCGGTCACGCGCCAACTCGTTTCCGATGTGCCGGTCTGCACATTTCTATCCGGTGGAGTCGATTCAAGCGCCATTACAGGGATTGCCGCCAATGCCTTCGCGGCAGATGGAAAAGGGCCGCTGCACACCTACTCGATCGATTATGAAGGAAACGACCAGTATTTCAAAGCCAACGATTTTCAACCAAACACGGATGCGCCATTTATCGAACAGGTGTCAAACCAATTTCAAACGGTTCATCATCGCTGCGTGATCACGCAAGAAGAACTGTTCCGCCATTTGCATGAAGCCGTCATCGTCCGCGACGTTCCGGGCATGGCCGATGTCGATTCTTCGCTTCTTTGGTTTTGCAAACAAATTCGCGAACGGTTTGTCGTCAGCTTATCTGGGGAGTGCGCCGATGAAATTTTCGGCGGCTATCCATGGTTTCATCGGCCGGACGATTTGTCTCGGAAAGGATTTCCGTGGATGCGTTCGGTCGACGCGCGCATGGGCCTATTAAAGGATGAGTGGCGGCAAAAGCTTCGCCTTGACGACTATGTGCAAATGCGTTATGAACAAACGCTTGCTGAAGTGCCGCGTCTCGAGGGGGAAAGCGCCGAGGAGGCGAAGCGGCGTGAGCTGTTTTACTTAAATATGATTTGGTTTATGACGACACTGCTTGACCGAAAAGACCGGATGAGCATGGGAGCAAGCTTGGAAGTGCGTGTGCCGTTCGCTGACCATCGCATTGTCGAATACGTTTGGAACATTCCGTGGGATATGAAAATGTACGGCGGCCGAGAAAAAGGCCTTTTGCGAAAAGCGCTCGAGGGATTGCTTCCCGAAGAGGTGCTCTACCGGAAAAAAAGCCCATATCCGAAAACGCACCATCCTCTATATACGAAACTTGTCAAGCAATGGCTTGAGCAGTTGCTCCATGATCGCTCTTCGGTTTTGCACGAGTTTTTCGACCGGGAAAAATTGCTGGCGCTCATTGAAACAGAAGGGAAGTCGTTCCAAGTGCCGTGGTTTGGGCAGCTCATGACCGGTCCGCAGCTGCTCGCTTACCTTGGCCAAGTGCACGTTTGGTTTGATCATTACGGCATTCGCATTAAAGAATAAGAGCTGCGCCTACGCGCAGCTCTTATTCGATTTGGCGGCGCTACGCCATTTTTGCTTGTGGCACCATCGTTTTTTTCATCCAGACGCGCGACCGCCAGCGCCAAAGCATCAACAGTCCGCGCAGCCATTCGTCGGCGATGAACGACAGCCAAATGCCGACGAGGCCAAATCCGAGGGCGATGCCAAATACGTAAGCAATGGTCACGCCGACGCCCCACATCGACAAAATGCCCATATAGACAGGGAATTGCACATCGCCAGCGGCACGAAGCGAGCTGATAATCACTAAATTAAATGAGCGCCCCGGTTCAAGGATGATCGTTAACAGCAACAGTTTGCGGCCAAGAACAATCATTGAGCGGTCATCGGTAAAGAGCGACAGCAACGGCTCGGCAAACCAATAGGCGGTTGCGGCCAGCAGCACTGAGATGGCGATGGCGCTGTACAAACTTTTCAAGCAGCGGGCGTAGGCTTCCTCGTATCGCCCGGCCCCGACGAAGTGGCCGACGAGAATTTGCGTTCCTTGGCTGACGGCGATGCCGAATAAAAACACAAACATCATAATGTTTTGCGTGTATACACGGACGGTCAATGCCTCAGCGCCAAGCCATGTAATGAAATACGTAATGACCATTTGCGCCGTATTGTACGAAAGATGTTCCCCGGCTGCCGGAACACCGATTTTCAGCAGTGAGCGCAAATAGTGAAACGGAAGGCGGCGAAACGCCCTTGGTGCGAGCGGAATGTTTGTTCGTTTGCGCAACAAAGCAAGAAGTGCGAGAAAGGCCATGCCACGGCTGGCGGCGGTCGATATAGCAGCCCCTTGGATGCCGAGGGCGGGCAGGCCAAACAAGCCAAAAATGAGGGCCGCGTTGCTGATGGCGTGCAAAACGTTCATGCCAACCGCCACATACATCGTGTCACGGGTGAAGCCATAGCTTTTCAAAATGGCGCCGACCGTCATCATCAGCGCTTGGATGAACAAAAATCCACCGACAATCGCCAAATAATGGGTTCCTTCATCGAGCAGCTCGGCGGGCAAATCCATCATTCGCAAAATCGGCTCGCTGAATGCGGCGAGAATGGCGCTTAACAACAATCCGAACAACAAATTGGCCACGAGGGATACAAGCGATACGTCAACGGCTTCTTGCTCTCGGCGGGCGCCTAAATATTGAGCAACAAGCACTGCTGTCGCTAAAGCGACGAAGTTGAACAGCACGATCGTTAAAGCGATGATTTGGTTCGCCACCCCGACGGCAGCAACCGCGTGATCTGAATACTGGCTGAGCATCAGTGTATCGGCGTTGCCCATCACCATATAGAGCAGCGTTTCAATAAAAATTGGCCACGTCAAGGAAAACAGTGACCGCGTTTTGGCCTCATGGCGCATGTTGAGACAACTCCTTTTTCTTATTCCGACTTGAACGATATATTCAGTTTAGCTAGTTTGTTGCATAATGGAAAGAGAAAGAAGCGATTTTGCTTGCACATTTCCGACAAAAGAGGGGAGAGGCCCATGGATACGGTCACATTTTCCATGCCGCCGCTGCCGGTGTTCATCAAAGGGGCGGAAAGTGTGTTTTCAGCCGGAAAGCGACATGTTCGTCGAACGTTTTCGGTCTTCGATTTGCTTTATCATCCTGAACCGAGAAGACCCCCACTTCCACGTGTGAGCGTAAGTGGGGGATGAATCGGTATTGGTCATCGCTCTTCCTCTTGCCTTAACAAAACAGAAGGTGTAAAATGGATAGGGATAGAACACACGTTCCTGGATGTAGGAGGGAAGATCATGCATAGAGCCTACCGCTTTCGGCTGTATCCTACCCAAAAACAAGCGAAGCTCATCAATGAGACGATTGGGTGCTGCCGATTTGTGTACAACCACTTTTTGGCCGAGTGGAATCAGGCGTATGAAACCACCGGAAGAGGACTCAGCTATAACGAGTGCTCCAAGCGGCTGACCGCCTTAAAGCAAACCCTTCCATGGTTGAAGACACCTGATTCGACCGCCTTGCAAAACGCGCTGCAGCAACTGGCCGAGGCGTTTGACCGGTTCTTTGATGGAACGTCGAACGCTCCCCGCTTCAAGAGCAAAAAACATCCGAACCAATCGTACACCGCTCAGTGCAACTACCCCAAGAACGGACGACCCACGATCGAAGTGGACGGCCATCGCTTGAAGCTTCCCAAGCTCGGATGGGTGAAGTTCGCCAAAAGCCGTGAGGTTCAAGGCCGCATCCTCTCGGCCACCATTCGTCGCAATCGAACAGGGAAGTATTTCGTCTCCATCCTCGTGGAAACGGACATTCCCCCATTGCCCCAAACCGACAAGAAAGTGGGCGTCGATTTGGGGTTGAAACAGATCGTGGTGCTTTCCACAGGCGAAACGATCGAACACCCCCGGTATTGGCGCCGGTATGAAGAAAAGCTCGCCTACTGGCAGCGGGTGATGTCCCGCCGCAAGCCGGGCGGTTCGAACTGGGAGAAAGCCCGTTTGAAAGTGGCCAAGCTTCATGAAAAAATCGCCAACTGCCGGAACGATTTCCTGTACAAACTGTCCACCCGCCTCATCCGCGAAAACCAAGTGGTGTGCGTGGAGGACTTGCGTGTTAGGAACATGCAAAAGAACCGCAAACTGGCCAAATCCATTTCTGATTCCGCGTGGGGGCGTTTTCTCAACATGCTTGAGTATAAAGCGACATGGTACGGGCGGACGGTGGTCCGTGTCGCGAGCACGTTTTCCTCGAGTCAATTGTGCTCGTGCTGCGGGCATCGTCAGGTCGAGGTGAAATCGCTCGGCATCCGCGAGTGGGTGTGCCCCACCTGCGGGGCCGAACATGACCGGGATCATAACGCCGCCCGGAATATCCTGAATGAAGGGCTTCGTTTGCTGTCTTTGTAAGTAAGGCAGCCCAACCGTGGGACGCACGGGGATGGCTTGGTGGACAGCCTGCCATGGGGCGGGTGTTCCCAAGAATCTCCCACCTCAAAGCTCAAGCGTAGGTGGGAGAGCGTTCAAGTGAAACAAGGATGCTTATATATAACAGAAAACGGGCGCGAGTTTGCGGTTGGCAGTGGCCACTATTTGTTGTTGATCCCGGGGAGGGAACATTACGGACACCGCCCATGCGAAGAACGGACGGAGCTGGTTTGGCTTCATTTTTTGCTGCCAGACTTTGCGGTCGTTTCCGATTGCGGTGTCAGCCGGCAGATCGTGATCGAAAAGGAGGCGACATACACCGAGCCGATCCAATACCGGCTCTCCATACGTCAATATGGCGAAGTAAAGCAGCGCGAGCGGGTGGAACAGCTGCTAAGTCAAATCGTGGAACAAAACATTCGGCGGGATATCGATCAGCCGCTCCGGCAGCTGCTGTTGTTCATCGAATTCCTTTGGCACTTGCAAAAACAAGAGCTTTCCGTCCCGAGCGCGTCTGAACAGATCAGCGCCGCGGTGGTTGCGTATATCGAGAAACATTTCAGCGAGCCCATTACACTGGACATGCTCGCGCAGGAGCTCCGATTCCACCCGGACTACATCACCCGCTGCATGCAAAAAACGATGGGCATGGGATTTAGCTGCTACTTGGCGCATTATCGGTTGTCAAAGGCAAAGCAATGGTTGGCGGAGACGAACGAGACGATTGAGGCGATCGCCAAGCGGGTTGGCATTGACGATGGCGCCTACTTTTCGCGCCTGTTTAAAAAGGTGGAAGGAATCACGCCGACCGAATATCGGCGCATGGCGCGGCGTAATTGACCTTCTTCTATGCCGGTGGTATAGATGGGGACGGTCAGCAAAAGATCAAACCGGTGCAGCTTGTCCTCTGCACCGGCAACCGATATGTTTGTCCGTAACCGCCCGCTCAGTCGCCTTACCAGCTTTCGACCGCGTAAAGCACAAACCCGTACGGCGGCAAGGAGACGCAAAGTGTTTCCGCCTCTGCAGCGAACCGCTCCCCTGTCAGAAGGTTGACCAGCCATTTTCCACGCGCATCGATCGGCATGGGAATTTCTGCTGCTTCGTTGCCCCGGTTGATGATGATCATGACCGTTTCATTGCCATCCGTTTTTTCATAAACAAGATGGTTCACTTCATCAGCGGCGGCGAGAAAAGCGACATCGCCGCGTCGAAGCGCCCGATATTGCCTGCGAAGAGCGATCAGTTGCTTGACATGTTCATACAGTTCTTTGTTTTGCTTCTCTGTATCCCACACCATACATTTCCGGCATTCCGGATCGTTTCCACCCGTCATGCCGATCTCATCGCCATAGTAAATACACGGCGAACCAGTGAACGTGAGCTGGAACAAAAACAACAACTTCGCTTTGCGGACGTCGCCGCCGCAAACCGTAAGCAGCCTTGGTGTATCATGGCTGCCAAGCAAGTTAAACGCCGCTTCGTTCACATGTTTCGGATACGAATGAAGCAACCGGACCATGATATCGGCAAACTGGCGGGCGCTGATTTCCTCTTTCGCGAAAAAGCGAAGCGCTCCGTCCGTGAACGGGTAGTTCATGACGGCGTCAAATTGGTCGCCGCGCAGCCACGGCATGGCGTCATGCCAAATCTCGCCGAGAATGTACACATCGGGCTTTAGCGCCTTCACCGCCTGACGGAATTCGCGCCAAAATTGGTGATCGATTTCGTTTGCCACATCGAGCCGCCAGCCGTCAATATCAAACTCGCGAATCCAGTACGTCGCGACATCAAGCAAGTAGCGCTTCACTTCCGGATGGGCGGTATTGAGTTTGGGCATTTGCGGCACGAACGCAAATGTGTCGTAATTCGGGCGCGGCTCCGTTTGGAGCGGAAACTCGCGAATATGGAACCAATCTTTATACCTAGACGCTGCACCGTTTTTTAACACATCTTGAAACGGGGCAAACTCATAGCCGCAATGATTGAAGACTGCATCGAGCATGACGCGGATCCCTTTTTCATGGCAGCGCTTGACAAGTGTTTTCAACGTCTCTTTGTCCCCAAAGTGCGGGTCGATTTCAAAATAATCAGCGGTGTCGTATTTATGATTCGACGGCGCGCGGAAAATCGGCGTCAAGTAAATGCCGGTGATGCCGAGATCAGCCAAATAGTCAAGGTGATCGATGATTCCTTGCAAGTCGCCGCCGAAAAAGCTCGTCGGCGTCGGGTCCTCGCTTCCCCACGGCCGCGCCCCTTTCGGACTGATGGCCGGGTTGCCGTTGGCGAACCGCTCGGGGAAAATTTGATACCATACGGTGTCTTTTACCCAGTCCGGCGCTTGGAATAGGTCGACCCGATGAAGAAAGGGGAAGCAAAAGTAGTAAGCGGTGTCGTCGCTCGGAGCTTCATGGTAAAATCCTTTTTCCGTATAGACCAGTTGTTCGCCCCCAGCTCGAAGCACAAACCCATAGCGCAGCCGTCGATATGGCGGTTTGACTTCGGCGAGCCAATAGTCAAACAACCCGTCGCTTCCCGTTTTCCGCATCGGCATCGTTTGAAACTGCCAGGCGCCATCGTGCCATTCGTACGGGTCGCCAAAAAGCAGCTCGACGTGGTCGACATCATGTTTCTTTGTTTGAAGCCGGAGATGGAGCGTCTCGCTGTCATAAGCATAAGCGAAATGGTCGGTTGAGCGGTGGTGGATGGCTTCTTTCCTCATTTTCTTTTTCCTCCTTTGTTATCTGAAGCAACCGTTTGCATTAATGCTCAGCTATAATAAAAAGTACGTTAAGAGAAAAGAAAAGTCAAATTTTATAGAAAAAAAGGCTTGTAAAATGAAAAATAAGCGTTATAATGGAGATGAGTGGTGCAATCGTTTTCATAGAAAGGATTAAAACTTATTTGCGCAAACGTTTGCCTTATGATTGTACCGCTAAGATTCCGTCATGATGACAGGAGGGGGATTATGAGAAAAGCGTTATCTTTATTTCTCATGGCTGTTTTGTTGATTGGCGTGCTGGGTGCCTGCGGTCCTAAGCGCGATGTCCAGCAGCCGAAAGGAAACGACCAAAAGACGGCAGAACAGGACAAAAAGCCAGAGAAACTCGTCGTATGGGTGAACGATGATGAAAAACAAAAACAAGCGTTAAAGGATATTTTTCAAAAGTACACAGAAAAAACGGGAATCAAAATCGAAATGGCAGCTGTCAGCATGCTCGACCAAACGAAAAAACTGGCGCTCGACGGTCCGGCTGGCAAAGGGCCGGACGTGTTCTATCAGCCGCATGACCGCATCGGCGACATTGTGTTGCAGGGGCTGGCCGATCCGGTCGACCTTGGCGATGCAAAAGGCGAGTACAGCCCGACAGCCATCAACGCGGTAACATATGATGGGAAAACGTATGGCGTGCCGATGGTCGTCGAAACGTACGGCGTGTTCTACAATAAAAATTTAGTGCCGGAAGCGCCGAAAACGATGGATGACTTGATGAAGATCGCCAAGGAAAAAACGAATGCGGCGAAAGATCAATACGGCTTTTTAATGGAAGCGACGAACTTCTATTTCGTTTATCCGTTCTTTGCTGGCTACGGCGGCTATGTGTTTAAAAATGAAAACGGCAAATACGACACAAGCGACATCGGGCTGGCTAATGATGGAGCCGTCAAAGGAGCCGAGCTCGTCCAATCGTGGTTTAAAAACGGCTACATTCCGAAAGAAATCACCGGCGATATTATGAACGGGCTGTTTACGAAAGGGAATGTGGCGGTTGCCATCACCGGACCATGGAACATCGCGTCGTATAAAGAAGCGTTGGGCGACAAATTAGCGACCGCGCCGCTGCCGGTCTTAGACAACGGCGAGCATCCGAAATCGTTCGTCGGCGTGAAAACATGGATGTTATCAGCCTATTCACAAAACAAAGAATGGGCGGTCGATTTCATGAAATTTGTGACGAACGAAGAAAATTCGCTCCATTACTATGAAGTGGCAGGTGAAATGCCGGCGAATGAAAAAGCGTTGACAAATGAGAAAATTACGAATGATCCGTTGATCGCCGGCTTTGCGGAGCAAATCCAATACGGCGAGCCGATGCCGAACGTGCCGGAAATGTCGCAAGTGTGGGAGCCGATGGGCAATGCCTTGCAATTTATCGCGAAAGGCGACAACCCGAAAGCGGTGCTCGGTGAGGCGGTCAAAACGATTCAAGATAAAATCGCCGCCAGCGGCGCTGGAAAATAACGTGTGATATCGTGGTGGATAGGATCAGCCCTATCCACCATTCTTATCCATACAATAGGGGGGAGTTCGGATGCCGGAAGCAAACGTCCGCCATCGGCCGGCGGTGGCGATGGCGCTGTCGCTGTTGTTTGCCGGCCTTGGGCAATTGTACAACCGCCGGTATGTCAAAGGAATTTTGTTTATCATCATTGAAGCGGCCTTTTTGATGACGTTTTATAACTTTTTAAACATCGGGCTGTGGGGACTCGTCACGCTTGGCGAAATCCCGATGCTTGATCATTCGATTTTTCTCTTGATTCAAGGATTGGTTTCCGTCATCATCATCGCTTTTGCGGTCGCGTTGCACATTGCGAACATCATTGATGCGCGCAACGACGCCCGCCGCCGGCAGCGCGGCGAGCCGTTCCCATCGCTGATCGAATCGTGCCGTCATGCGTGGGATCGGGGGTTTCCGTACATCTTTGTGACGCCCGGGCTTGTGATGCTGTTGTTTATCGTTGTGCTGCCGCTGTTGTTTATGGTGTCGCTCGCGTTTACCGACTACAACTTGTACCACTCGCCGCCGCGCCATTTGTTGAATTGGGTTGGGTTGGAAAACTTCAAAAACTTAGTGTCGATTCCGATTTGGAAAAGCACGTTTTTTAGCGTCCTCGCGTGGACAATCGTTTGGACAGTTGTCGCGACAACGATGCAAATCGCCCTTGGACTGTTTTTGGCGTTGCTTGTCAACGACCCGCGCATCAAGTTTAAGCGGTTCATCCGCACGGTGTTGATTTTGCCGTGGGCCGTGCCAGCGTTTGTCACGATTTTGGTGTTTGCGGCGATGTTCAACGACAAATTCGGAGCCATCAACCGCGAAGTGTTGAGTTTGTTTGGGTTGTCGGTCCCGTGGATGACCGATCCGTTTTGGACAAAAGTGGCGCTTATTTTGATTCAAACGTGGCTTGGCTTCCCGTTCGTATTTGCGTTGTTTACCGGCGTTTTGCAAAGCATTTCCCGCGACTGGTACGAAGCGGCCGACATCGACGGAGCGACGCGCTGGCAAAAGTTCAAATCGATCACGCTGCCGCACGTCCTGTATGCGACCGCACCGCTGTTGATTATGCAATACGCCGGCAACTTCAACAACTTTAACATCATCTATTTGTTCAACGACGGGGGGCCTGCGGTGCGCGGGCAAAACGCCGGTGGAACGGACATCCTCATTTCATGGGTGTACGATTTGACGTTCACGACGAACAACTACAACATGGCGGCGGCGATTTCGCTCATCATCGGCTTGATCGTCAGCGGGTTTGCCATTTACCAGTTCCGGCGCACCCGTTCCTTTAAAGAGGAGGGGAACATTTGATGAACCGCAAATGGAAATCGCGCGTGGAAGTAGCGCTTATTTATTTGTTTATCTCCTTCATGTTTGTCGTCATCGCCTATCCGCTCCTTTGGACGATCAGTATGTCGCTCAATCCAGGAACGAGCCTGTATTCGGCGTCGCTCATCCCGGAGAAGTGGTCGTTTGAGCACTATAAGTGGTTGTTTACCAGTCCGAACAGCGATTATTTGCTTTGGTATAAAAACAGCTTGTTTGTCGCGGCGGCCAATGCGGTGTTGTCCGTCTTGTTTACCGCGCTCATCGCCTATGCGTTTTCGCGCTACAAATTCGTCGGGCGGAAAACGGGGCTGTATTTGTTTTTAGTGTTGCAAATGTTTCCGTCGCTCATGGCGATGGTCGCGATCTATATTTTGCTCAATATGCTCCATTTGCTCGATTCGCTGTGGGGGCTCATTCTCATTTATGTAGGCGGACAAATTCCGTTTAACGCCTGGCTGGTCAAAGGCTACTTTGATACGATTCCGCGCGAGCTGGATGAGGCGGCGCGCATCGACGGCGCCGGGCATTTCGGCGTCTTTTTCCGCATTATGCTGCCTTTGGCCAAGCCGATTTTGGCCGTTGTCGCGTTGTTCAACTTTATGGCGCCGTTCACCGACTTTTTGCTGCCGTCGATCGTGTTGCGCGACCCGGACAAATTTACGCTGGCGGTCGGGCTGTTTAACTTCATCAGCGACCGGTTTGCGAACAACTTCACCCGCTTTGCCGCCGGCTCGATTTTGATTGCCGCGCCGATCGCCGTCGTCTTTTTGTTCCTGCAGCGGTATTTGATTTCTGGCTTAACGGCTGGTGGCACAAAAGGGTAAGAACCGCTATCATAGAATAGGGGGCTTACCCGTTTCCGAACGAGCAAATGAATCGGGAAGGGAGGAATGGAAATGGGGAACCGGCTCTTTATGCTGCTCGTCCTTCCGTTCCTTCTTTTTTATGCCATGCCGGCTGCGGCGGCGGAGAAAGAAGAACGGACGTGGCAAGATGAAGCCATTTATTTCATTATGGTCGACCGGTTTAACAATATGGATCCGACAAACGACCAGAACGTGAATGTGAACGATCCGAAAGGGTATTTCGGCGGCGACTTGAAAGGGGTGACGGCGAAACTCGATTACATCAAGGAGATGGGATTTACCGCCATTTGGCTGACGCCGATTTTTAAAAACATGCCGGGCGGTTATCATGGCTATTGGATTGAAGATTTTTATCAAGTCGATCCGCACTTTGGCACGCTGGGCGATTTGAAAACACTCGTCAAAGAAGCGCATAAGCGCGACATGAAAGTCATTTTGGATTTTGTCGCCAACCATGTCGGTTACAATCACCCATGGTTACATGACCCAACGAAAAAAGATTGGTTTCACCCGAAAAAAGAGATTTTCGACTGGAACGACCAAACACAGCTTGAAAACGGCTGGATGTATGGGTTGCCTGATTTGGCGCAGGAAAATCCAGAGGTCAAAACGTATTTAATTGACGTTGCCAAATGGTGGATTAAAGAGACCGACATTGACGGCTACCGGCTCGATACAGTGCGCCACGTGCCGAAATCGTTTTGGCAGGAGTTTGCGAAAGAAGTCAAATCGGTGAAAAAAGACTTTTTCCTTCTTGGCGAAGTGTGGAGCGACGATCCGCGCTATATTGCGGAATACGGCAAATACGGCATCGACGGATTTGTCGATTACCCGCTGTATGGCGCGGTGAAGCAGTCGCTTGCTAGGCGCGATGCGTCACTGCGCCCGCTGTATGATGTCTGGGAATACAACAAAACGTTTTACGACCGACCGTATTTGCTTGGGTCGTTTTTGGACAACCATGATACCGTGCGGTTTACGAAGCTAGCGATTGACAACCGCAACAACCCGATTTCACGCATTAAACTGGCCATGACGTATTTGTTCACCGCCCCTGGCATCCCGATCATGTATTACGGGACCGAAATCGCCATGAACGGCGGCCAAGATCCGGACAACCGCCGCTTGATGGATTTCCGCGCCGATCCGGAGATCATCGATTACTTGAAAAAAATCGGCCCGCTCCGCCAACAGCTGCCGTCTTTGCGGCGCGGCGATTTTACGCTCCTGTATGAAAAAGACGGCATGGCGGTGTGGAAACGGCAATATGAAGATGAAACAACGGTTATCGCCATCAACAACACGGGCGAAACGCAGCACGTTCACCTAACGAACGACCAGCTGCCAAAAAACAAGGAACTGCGCGGCTTTTTATTGGACGATCTCGTCCGCGGCGATGATGACGGCTACGACCTTGTGCTCGACCGCGAAACGGCGGAAGTATACAAGCTGCGGGAAAAAACGGGGATTAACATCCCATTTATCGCGGCGATTGTCGCCGTCTACGCGCTCTTTCTCCTATTTTTGTACTTAGTGAAAAAACGGGCGAAACGGATTCATGAATAAATGAAGGAAAGGAGGGAGCTTATGACCGTTACGATTAAAGATGTGGCGAAAAGGGCCAATGTCGCGCCGTCAACCGTCTCGCGCGTCATCGCCGACAGCCCGCGCATCAGCGAGAAGACGAAGCAGCGGGTGCGCGAAGTGATGAAAGAGCTCGGCTATCATCCGAACTTTATCGCCCGCAGCCTTGCGAGCCAGGCGACGCAAGTGATCGGCATCGTCATGCCGAGCTCGGCCGACCAAGCGCTGCAAAATCCGTTTTTCCCGGAAGTCATCCGCGGCATCAGCAAAGCCGCCCATGAAAAGCGGTACGCCTTGCAAATGTCGACCGGAGAGAAAGAGAACGACATTTACGAGCGAGTCGTGGAGATGCTGCAAGGGCGGCGAGTGGACGGCGTTATTTTGCTTTACTCGCGGCAAAACGATAAGCTCATGAAGTACTTGTTAAAGCATGGCTTTCCGTTCGTCGTCATCGGCAAACCGCACCAAAAAGCGGAACAAGTGACTCATGTCGACAACGACAACGTCCAGGCGGGCAAAGATGCGACGAACTACTTGATTGCCTGCGGCCATGAGCGCATCGCGTTTGTCGGCGGCAATCCGCAATATTTGGTGACCGTCGACCGCCAAAATGGCTACGCCGCCGCCTTGAGTGAAGCCGGGCTGCCGTACCGCCCGGAATATGTCGTCCATGAAGAATTTTTGCAGGAAGGCGGCCAAGAGGCGATGAAGGAGCTTCTTTCTTTGCCTGAGCCGCCGACTGGGCTCGTTGTCGCCGATGATCTCATGGCGCTCGGAATGCTCAAAACGCTCGATGAAATGGGCCTCGGCGTCCCGGAAGATGTATCGATCGTCAGCTTCAACAACACGCTGCTCGCTGAAATGTCGCGTCCGCCGCTCACGTCGGTTGACATCGGCATTTTCCAGCTCGGCTATGAAGCGGCAAAACACTTAATCGAAAAAATCACCAACCCGAATGAACCGATCAAGCGCATCATCATCCCCCATCGTCTCGTTGAACGGGGGTCGTGTGCGAGGCGGTAGATGTTTCCAAGGCAGCCATCATGGCTGCTTTTTTCGGTTGTTATTTTTTATAAAGTTGAAAAAGGAAATCAATAAATTGAAGAGAAAAAGAAAAACAATGGCAAACACGGAGGTGAACACAAGATGATCGTGACCCGCGAACAGGTGAAATCCATGTGGGAAAAGTTCGTATTTCATAACGAGCTCGATCCCGATTTGCCGCCCATGATTCGAGACTCTTGGCTTCGGTCGAAAAAAGCGATGGTTGATCCGTTTCGGCCGTACGGGTGGATTAAAGAAATCGACAATGAAAAGTACCGCTCCTTGATCGATTGGTCATTGCCGTTAATGGAAGGGTTGTATTCGATTGTCAAAGGATCTGGATTTTTGGTGATCCTGTGCAATGAAAACGGACAGTTGCTTTTGTCGATTGGCGATCGCGAGCCTTTAGCGAGGGCGGAAGAAATCGGATTTATCGCGGGGGCGGACTGGAGCGAGCAAGTGATGGGGACCAACGCCATTGGCACATCGATCGCCATTGATCGTCCGATTCAAGTGTTTGCTGAGGAACATTACACGAAAATATGCCAGTCATGGACGTGTTCCGCTGCCCCCATCCATGATCCCGACGGCCGAATCATTGGTGTATTGAATATGTCAGGACCCTATGAAAAAGTGCACTCTCATACGCTAGGAATGGTTGTATCAGCCGTAAAGGCGATTGAGTACCAACTAAAATTACATGAGAATGCTGAAAAAAACGTGATGATGCAACGGTTTTTGGAAGCGACAACGAACAATATGAAAGAAGGTATTTTAATCATCGATCGCGATGGGAAGATCGTAAAGGCGAACAACCAGTTAAAAAAGCTGTTCCGTATACCACAACTGCAACTGGAAGAGAAAAAGCTCGACGATCTTTTCAATGATCCCTCTATCTGTTCGAACCACCCGCTTCATTTGCAAAATCAAGAGCTGCATCTAAGCGTCAAGCCTTCAAACGCGGTGCACCATGTGTTAGTTGACAAGATTCCAATTTACGAGAAAAAAGAACGAATCGGATCGATGATCATTGTAAAAGAAATTGAAAAGGTACGCCAGTTTGTCAACCACCTATCGGGAAACCAAGCGAAAATCACGTTTGCGGATATGATCGGGCAACACCCGTGTTTCATTGAGAAAATGAACGAAGCGAGGCTCGCCGCAGCGACAGATTCCAACGTGTTAATATTAGGGGAAAGCGGAACAGGAAAAGAGATGGTGGCTCAGGCGATTCATAATGAGAGCAAGCGGAGAAACAAACCGTTTATTGCCATTAACTGTGGAGGCATACCGCGTGATCTCCTTGGCAGTGAGTTGTTCGGATATGTGGACGGGGCATTCACAGGAGCGAAAAAAGGGGGAAGCGCCGGAAAGTTTGAGCTTGCCAATGGGGGAACGCTTTTTTTGGATGAGATTGGCGAAATGTCCTTGGAAATGCAAGTGTTGCTTTTGCGCGTTATTCAAGAAAAGGAAGTGATGAGAATTGGCGGGCATAAAGTGATCCCTGTTGATGTCAGAATCATCGCGGCGACCAACAAAGACCTTCGCCGGGAAGTGCAAAAAGGCAGTTTTCGTGAAGACTTGTTTTTCCGGTTGAACGTCATGCCGATTGTTCTTCCGCCGCTTCGAGAAAGAAAAGAAGATATTCCGCTTCTCGTCCGTCATTTTATTGAAAGACTGGCTCACAAACGAGATAAACCGTTTCCTGAGATACGGTCCGATTTCTTAGAGGCGCTTATGCAATACGATTGGCCAGGAAATATTCGCGAGTTGCAAAATATGATCGAGCGGGTGCTGAATCAGTGCACAAAACCGGTATTGACAGCGGCTGATTTGCCGGAAGAAATTTTTCAGCCGTCCTGCTCGTCTCAAGTCAGGGAGAACGTAGACATCTCCCGAAATGAGATAAAAAAGCAATCCATCATCGAGGCGTTAAAGCAGTGCAACGGCAACATTTCCAAAGCTGCCCGTTATTTAGGCATATCGAGGAGCACATTTTACCGGCAAATGGATAAATGGAATATTTGGTATTGACTGTCCCATTTTGTATCAAAGTGTAGCGACAAAGTGAAACAAAATGAAACACTTTGTCGCTGTTTTTGTTTAGGTTGGATCAAAAAGACGGCTTTGGATAAACAATTTGGCGGACGAAGAAAAGGAAACAAGCGTTGGAACGATTTTTGCTTTATAGAAATGATGAAAGCGGTACCAATCAAGTGAAGGAGGAGAGGAAGTTGGCCATTTCCAAGGATCATCTTCTTTGGATGTACGAAACGATGTACAAAATTCGCTGCTATGAAGACAAAATGGCGGAGGCGTATGCCGAAGGGAAATCTCCTGTGTTTAATATCGGCGCGGGGCCGGTGCCAGGGGAAATGCATTTGGCCACTGGACAAGAACCGGCTGCAGCTGGGATGTGTGTTCACTTGAAAAAGGAAGATACGGTGACTGCCCCTCACCGTCCGCATCACCATGCGATTGCCAAAGGGGTGGATTTGAACCGGATGACAGCAGAGATTTTCGGAAAAGCCACTGGACTAGGAAAAGGAAAGGGCGGCCATATGCATTTGTTTGATCCTGACGTCAAATTTTCCTGCGGAGGGATCGTTGGGGCTGGGATTCCTCATGCCCTTGGCGCGGCGCTGGCGGCCAAGAAAAGGGGGACGGATTGGGTGGCGGTTGCGTTTATCGGCGAAGGAGCCGCCAATCAAGGGGCATTTCATGAATCGTTAAATATGGCGGCATTATGGAAACTGCCATTCATTGTTGTCATTGAAAACAATCAATATGGAATTTCTGTGCCGAAAACGGCGTCTACAGCGGTTCCCTCGAATGATGTACGGGCAGCCGCCTATGGCATTAAAGGATACTATGTCAAAGACAACGACCCGATTGATATGTACAACGTATCGAAAGAAGCGGTTGAACGTGCACGAACTGGACAAGGGCCGTCGATTATTGAGATTGAAACATACCGTTATTTAGGACATTTCCAAGGCGATCCGGAAGTATACCGGGATAAAAATGAAGTGACGTTGCTTCGCCAAAAAGACCCCATTATTCGCCTTCGCAACTATTTATTGAATGAATGTGGGGTAACAGAGGAGACGATTGCACAGCTGGAAAACAAAGCGACATCTGAGGTCGATCAGGCGTACGCGTTTGCGAGAGAAAGCGATTATCCCAAGCCGGAAGAGGCATTGGAAGATGTGTTTGTCTAATTTCATAGGAGAAAGGAGTTTTGCCATATGCAACAAACAAAACAGCGGCTGTTAACGGGAAATAAGGCGCTGGCTGAAGCGATTCGCCTTGAGATGGAGAGAGATCCGAACGTCTTTGTGATGGGAGAAGATGTCGGAGTATACGGTGGGATTTTTGGAGCGACAGAGGGATTGTTCCAAAAGTTTGGACCGGAACGGGTCATCGATACGCCGATTTCTGAGACCGCGTTCATCGGTGCTGCCATCGGCGCCGCTGCGGAAGGAATGCGGCCGATCGTGGAGCTGATGTTTGTCGACTTTTTTGGGGTTTGTATGGACCAAATTTACAACCATATGGCGAAAATTCCGTACATGTCCGGCGGCAGGGTGAAACTGCCAATGGTATTGATGACGGCGGTGGGAGGCGGTTACAGCGATGCCGCCCAGCACTCGCAAACGTTGTACGCCACCTTTGCCCATCTTCCTGGGATGAAAGTCGTCGCTCCGTCGACGCCATATGATTTAAAAGGGATGATGATTTCCGCTATTCGCGATGATAACCCTGTTGTCTTTATGTTCCATAAAACCTTGCAAGGGCTCGGCTGGATGGATCAGCTTGATGCTTCGATCGGGCATGTACCGGAAGAGGCGTATACTGTGCCGCTTGGGAAAGCAAATATTGTGCGCGAGGGAACGGATATCACCATTGTCGGTATTCAAATGACAGTGCATCAGGCGCTCGAAGCGGCCAAAAGACTTGAACAACAAGGCATTCAAGCGGAAGTGATCGATTTGCGTTCTCTTGTCCCATTGGACAAAGAGACGATCATTCAATCGGTTAAAAAGACACACCGCTTACTTGTTGTTGATGAAGACTATCTGTCGTACGGGATGACGGCGGAAATTGCCGCGATTGCCGCTGAACAT
This sequence comes from Geobacillus sp. Y412MC52, assembly GCF_000174795.2. Taxonomy (NCBI): domain Bacteria; kingdom Bacillati; phylum Bacillota; class Bacilli; order Caryophanales; family Anoxybacillaceae; genus Geobacillus; species Geobacillus sp. Y412MC52. The sequence continues at coordinate 691,921 of NC_014915.1, forward strand.
TGTTTGTATGATTTGGAGGCGCCGGTGAAGCGGATTGCTGTTCCGGATGTGCCAATTCCTTATAGCCGTCCGCTTGAACAATTTGTATTGCCAAATGCCGATAAAATTTTCCGTGAGGCGATCCAACTCGTCAATGAATAAGGAAAAGTTCGTTCCAAGGGAGGCAGCTTATGGTTGTCGAAGTGACATTGCCCAAATTATCCGATTCCCATGATGAAAGTTTCATTACGTTTTGGCACGTTTCCGAAGGAGATGCGGTGGAAAAAGGAGCCACGCTAGTGGAAGTGCAAACAGAAAAGGCCGTTTCAGAAATTCACGCTCCCGAGTCAGGAACAGTAAAAGAGATCAAAAAGAAACGAGGGGATACGGCCAAGGTCGGCGAAGTACTGGCCGTCATTGCCGTCGAAACGTTTGCTCCGGACGGCGGAGATCCGCAGACAGAGATCAAGATCACCCCACGCGTAAAAAAACTGGCCAAGGAGCTTGGCGTCGATTGGAGTACGGTCACACCGACGGGGGCGAATGGCAAAATCACGGAAGACGATATTCGTCGTGCGGCGAGCGCGGGAAAACAAAGGACTCCTCAAAAAACATTCGTGGCTGCCCCGTCAGTGCGAAAGTTTGCCCGCGAGCAGAACGTGTCTTTAGAGGAAATCACTCCAAGCGGAAAGAACGGAAGAATATTGAAAAGCGATATTGAAGCAGCATTGTCGGTTCGGCAGCAAAAAGCAACAGATGAGGCTGCTGCCAGTGTTGAGATTGTCAAGAAGCAGGAAAGCCGGGAAAAAGTGCGCCGAGTGCCGCTGACAGGCATCCGCAAGGCTATCGCCAAAGCGATGGTGCGGTCAACGCGGACCATTCCGCAAGTCACCCATTTTGGCGAGGCCGATGCGACCCGTCTTGTTCAACATCGCCGACGGATCCAACCGCTAGCCGAGCAACAAGGGGTAAAACTGACCTATTTAGCCTATGTGGTAAAAGCGCTGGCAGCGGTGTTGAAAAAGTATCCAATGCTCAACGCTTCGCTTGATGAAGAACGAGAAGAAATCGTTATTCACGAATTCATTCACATTGGGTTTGCGGTTGACACTGACCGTGGATTGCTCGTCCCGGTGATTCGTGATGCGGATCAAAAATCGTTGTTCCAAATTGCGAAAGAAATTGAAGAATTGACGGCGAAGGCGAGAGCGGGAACGATTCAAGCGGTGGAGATGAGCGGAGGGACATGCACGGTTTCGAACATCGGCTCGGCCAATGGTTCGTGGTTCACGCCGATTATTCATTATCCACAGTCTTGTCTTTTAGGAATCGGGAAAGTTGAGAAAAAACCGGTGGTCGTCGATGATTCGATTGAGATTGCTTCTGTGATGCCGCTGTCCCTTACTTACGATCACCGTCTTATTGATGGGATGATGGCCCAACACGCCTTAAATGAATGTCAAACGTACTTGTCTGAACCGGATTGGCTGCTTGTTATGTGACAAAAAACCCCGCCCCCATTCCGGGGTGGGGTGAGAGAAGAGGGGCACCTTGTAAAGAAGTAGAGGAACATCGTAGCTTTATCGTACTCGTTTTTTTACAATCACGCCATATTTTTGTGAGAAAAGGTAACGCGATTTTGTTAAAAATGATTGGCAAAAGCGGTGGCTGCGGTCAATCGCTGATGAACTTGCCGCCATTTACATGAAGCATTTGTCCGGTCATGTACGACGATTCGTCGCTCGCCAAAAAGACGTAGCACGGGGCGACTTCGCACGGTTGGCCGGGCCGTTTCATCGGGGTGTTGGCGCCGAATGTGGCGACTTGCTCGCTTTTGAACGTCGACGGGATGAGCGGCGTCCAAATCGGGCCTGGGGCGACGCCATTGACGCGAATGCCTTGGCCGACGAGCGCTTTGGCGAGCGAGCGGGTGAGGGTGACGATTGCGCCTTTTGTCGCCGAGTAGTCGATGAGCTGTTCGTTTCCTTCGTAGGCGGTGACCGAAGCGGTGTTGATAATGGCGCTTCCGTTCTTTAAGTGCGGGAGCGCCGCTTTCGTTAGGAAAAAGTAGCCGAATACGTTCGTGCGAAACGTTTTTTCCAGCTGCGCGGCGGTGATGTTGAGAAAGTTCGGCTGCGGGTGCTGTTCAGCGGCGTTATTGACGACGATATCGAGCTTGCCGAACGCTTCGATTGTTTGTTTCACCGCTTCTTTGCAAAACGCTTCATCCCCGATGTCTCCCGCCATCGCCAGGCACCGTCTTCCTTCCTGTTCGACAAGCCGTTTCGTTTCCTCGGCGTCTTCATGTTCGTTGAGATAGATGATCGCCACATCGGCGCCTTCTTTGGCGAAATGAACCGCCACCGCTCGACCGATGCCGCTGTCGCCGCCGCTGATGATGGCGGTTTTGTTTTTGAGCTTGCCGCTTCCTTTATAGGTGTCTTTGATGGTGACCGGCTGCGGGTTCATTTCCATTTGCAGGCCAGGCTGACGCGTCTGGTGCTGCGGGGGCAGCGTCGTTTGTTGCTTTGTGACCATGTTTGTTCCTCCTTAGCATGTATTGTCATCGTTAGTATGGGACGGAGGAGGGGAATTATGTGTTAAGAGGGGATGGACCGTGCTGTTCAATAGATCTGGAAATTTAGGGAACAAGTTTTTCTCTTCTGTTTTTTCGTTTCTTGCCATAGAAGTCTTGGGAGATTAGAAAATCTTTACTTTTTTATTGAGTAAAGATGAAATAGTTAGTAAAGAGAGAAGGAGGAATCGTGATGAAGCCATCCTCACATGAAACGTACACGTATTACTCCACACTTTCTTCGAAACATCAAGTGACGATTCCAATGAAGATCAGAGAAGTGCTTGGGGCAGAACCGGGAGACCAAGTCGCGTTTGTTTATGGGGAAAATCAAGAGGTGACGTTAAAGGTGAAAAAGAAAGATGCGTTGCTATCTTTGTTCGGCACCATGCCGCCTAGGGGGGACAGTCGTCCGATGACATGGGAGGATATTCGCAAACAGGCGAAAGAGGAACGGATGTCCAAGAGGGAAAAGAACGAGGAGTAGATGATAGGGAGAAGAGGACGGGACGTGTATATTTTAGATACGAACATCATCATTCGTTTTTTAACCAATGACGATGAAGAACAATCTTTGGTTGCCTATCGGGTATTTGAAAAGGCGGTCAACGGTGAATTTGCGTTCCTATTGCATCCTCTTGTCGTGGCGGAATGCTGCTGGATGCTCGAGTCGAAACGGTACGGGTATACGAAAGGAGAAATCGCAAGTAAGCTGAAGCAAATCATGGAGGCTTCTTGTGTTAAGACGATAGACAAAGAAGTTGTTGGAAAGGCATTGGACGATTACGCCCGTTGCAGTGTCGATTTTGCTGACGCGTATCTTTCGGCGCTGGCGCAGCACACTTCATCCATCCAAGGGATCATCACCTGGAACGAAAAAGATTTTCGTCGGTTTGGCGTGGAATGCTATATGCCTGAATCCATCATTTGAATCAATGATGGCTGACACGTGAACAAACATCGCGATTTTCCCAGATCGCCAATTCCTCGTCTTTTTTGCTAAAAAACGGGAAACATCTCAATGGCGCGGCCAAGGGTTGTTGCGTAAAAAAGCAAACGAGCTGGCTCACATAGTCCAGCTCGTTTCTCGTTCCCCGCTTATAACACATTGAAATACCGCGCTTCCGGATGGGCGAAGACGATCGCCGAAACCGATGCTTCGGGTTCCATCATATAGCCGTCGGTGAGACGGATGCCGATGTCTTCTGGATGAAGCAGACGGAACAGTTTCTCCTGGTCTTCCAAGTTCGGACAGGCCGGGTAGCCGAACGAGTAGCGCTGGCCCTGGTATTTGGCGGCGAAGCGCTCTTCCATCGTGAAATCCGGGTCGTCCGGGAAGCCCCAGCGGTCGCGCATAATTTGATGGATTCGTTCGGCGAACCCTTCGGCAATCTCGAGCGCCAACGCTTGGATGGCATGGCTTTTCAAAAATTCGCCTTCTTCCTTCCAGCGCTGGGCGAGTTCGCGGACGCCATGCCCGGCGGTGACGGCGAACAAACCGACGTAATCCATTTCGCCGCTTTCTTTCGATTTCAAATAATCGGCGAGGCAAAGATACGGCGCCCGCGGTTGGCGCGGAAAGTCGAACATCTCGAGCACTGTTTTGCCGTCAGTCGGATCGTAAATGTAAACCCGGTTGCCGTCGCTTTGCGCCGGGAAGAAGCGGTAGACGCCGGCGGGCTGAATCCAGCGGCGCTCTTTCGCTTCGGCGAGCAGTTCGTCGACGACCGCTTTTAACGCCAACGCTTTTTCGTCTTTCTCTTCAAGCAGCCGTTTCACTTTTCCTTTCAAGCCGAGGTGGTGGCCGAGCACCATTTGCCAGTTGACGTACGGCAAAATGTGGTCAAGCGGCACATTTCGCAGCGCGTGGCGCTCGAGATCGGCCGGGATGTAGACGGGAACGTCGGTCGAGACGGTCGATTTGACCGCTGTGACCACCGTCGTTTGCCGCGTTGGCTCGCTTTCGGCCGTTTCTTTTTTCTTGTAGTCAATCTCGCCCTGCTGGATTTGGTTGGCAAGGGCGAGCCCGTCCATGGCGTCTTTCGCGTACAAGACAACGCCGTCGTACTCGGGCGCGATTTTGTTTTCCGTAAATTTGCGCGTCAAGGCGGCGCCGCCGACTAAAATCGGGGTCGAGATGCCCGCTTGGCGCAAGTCTTGGGCGGTGACGACCATCTGTTGAGCCGATTTCACAAGCAAGCCCGACAACCCGATGATGTCCGGCTGATGTTCGCGCACCGCTTCAATGAGTTGCTGCGGAGCGACTTTAATGCCGAGGTCGATCACCTCGTAGCCGTTGTTGCTTAAAATGATGTCGACCAAGTTTTTGCCGATGTCATGCACATCGCCTTTGACGGTGGCGAGAATGACTTTTCCTTTTGTGCTTCCTTCTTTCTTTTCCATATACGGCTCTAAAAAGGCGACCGCTGCTTTCATCACTTCCGCGCTTTGCAATACTTCAGCGACGATGAGCTGGTTGTTGTTGAACAGCCGCCCGACTTCATCCATGCCGGCCATGAGCGGACCGTTGATGATGGACAGCGGATCGGAGTAGGTCTCAAGCGCCTTTTCCAAATCGGGAATGAGCCCGTCTTTCGACCCTTCAATAACGTAGCGGGCGAGCCGCTCTTCCAAGCTCAAGTTCGTCTGCGCCGGTTTGGCGGCGGTGATTTTGCTTCGGTAAAATTCGATAAAGGCGTTTAATGTTTCGTCGTTTGTGTCAAAAAGAAGCGCCTCAGCCATTCGCACTTCCTCTTCCGGAATCGAGGCGAACCGCTCCAATTTCTCGGTGTTGACGATGGCGTAATCGAGCCCGGCTTGCGTGCAATGGTACAAAAAGACGGAGTTGAGCACCTCGCGTCCGGCCGGCGGCAAGCCGAACGAGACGTTGCTGATGCCAAGCATCGTCAAGCAATGAGGCAGCCGCTCTTTAATGAGGCGGATGCCCTCAATGGTTTCTTTCGCCGCGCCGATGTATTGCTCATCGCCGGTGCCGACCGGGAAGACGAGCGGGTCGAAAATGATGTCGCGCTCGGGGACGCCGTAGCGGTTCACCAGCAAGTCATACGAACGCAAGGCGATTTCAAGTTTCCGCTCAGCGGTGACGGCCATTCCCTGTTCATCGATCGTGCCGACGACGACGGCGGCGCCGTATTGATGAAGCAGCGGCACGACTTTTGCAAACCGCTCCTCGCCGTCTTCCAAGTTGATCGAGTTAATGATCGCTTTTCCTTGCGAATAGGTGAGGGCGCGTTCAATGACGCGCTCGTCGGTCGAATCGATGACAAGCGGCACTTTCACTTTTTTCACGACTTCGCGGACGAACTGCTCCATGTCATGGAGTTCGTCGCGGTCTGGGTCGGCGAGGCAAATGTCGATGACATGGGCGCCGTTTTTCACTTGGGCGCGGGCGATTTCCGCCGCTTCTTCGTATTTCCCTTCGGCGATGAGGCGCTTGAATTTGCGCGAGCCGATCACGTTTGTCCGCTCGCCGACAAAGAGCGGGCGCATCGTTTCATCATAGATGAGCGCCTCGATGCCGGAAACGGCGTGGACATCAAACGAAGACGGAATCGCCCGCGGCGGGAGATCACGCACCGCTTCAGCAATGGCGCGGATATGATCCGGCGTCGTGCCGCAACACCCGCCGACGATGTTGATCCATCCCTTTTCGGCAAAGCGGCGGATTTTCTCTGCCAGCATATTCGGCGTTTCATGATAGTGGCCTTCCTCATCCGGCAGACCGGCGTTCGGGTAGCAGCTGACCGCCGTGTCAGCGAGCGAGGCGAGCGTGCGCAAATGGTCGGTCATAAACTCCGGACCGGTTGCGCAGTTTAAGCCGACGGCGATCGGCTTCATATGGCGCACCGAGATGAAAAACGCATCGATCGCCTGCCCGGCGAGCGTCGTGCCCATCGGTTCGATCGTGCCGGAAATCATGAGCGGCACGCGGCGGCCGACCGCTTCAAACGCCCTCGAAATGCCGAGAAAACCGGCTTTGACATTCAGCGTATCTTGGCACGTCTCGAGTAGGAGAAGGTCGACGCCTCCTAAGAGCAATCCGCGCGCTTGTTCTTCGTAGGCGGCGACGAGTTCTTCAAACGTTGCGCCGCCTGTCACCGACAACGTTTTCGTCGTCGGCCCCATCGAACCGGCGACAAAGCGCGGCCAGTCCGGGGTGGAGAACGACTCAGCCGTTTGTTTGGCGAGTTTGGCCGCTTCGATGTTCAGCTCAAGCGCCAAATGACCGAGGCCATATTCGTCAAGCACGATGCGTGTCGCTCCGAACGTGTTCGTTTCAATGATATCAGCACCGGCTTCTAGGTACGCTTCATGAATGCGGCGGATGACATGCGGGGCGGTGAGGGTCAAATATTCGTTGCACCCTTCATACGCCTCGCCGCCAAAGTCGGCGGCCGATAGGTTGGCGCTTTGGATCATCGTGCCCATGGCGCCATCGATGACAAGAATTTTTCTTTGCAGTTGCTGTTCTAAGGTGACGTTAGCCATGAACAACCTTCCTTTCTTTGGCGGCCGCTTCTTTTTCGTGAATGTAGCGGACAAGCTCGACCGTCATGTCGTAGCGCAAGAACGGCGTGATCAAATAAATGCCGTTAAACAAATCAAACGCAGCGTCAATGAGCGATTTGGCGATAGCGATGCCTTCCTTGGCTGCTTGCACCGGGTCGCCGCTGCAGGCGGCCATGCGGGCGCGAATCTCGTCAGAGAGCGTAATGCCCGGCACTTCATGATGCAAAAAGTCGGCGTTGCGCGCGCTCACAAGCGGCATAATGCCGATGTAAATCGGCGTGTCAAGATGCTTGGTCGCTTCGTGCACTTCAACGATTTTCTCTTCCGAGTAAATCGGCTGGGTCAAGAAATAATGGGCGCCGCATTGGATTTTTTTCTCCATCCGCTCGACCGCTTTGTCCAAATGGCGGACGTTCGGGTTGAACGCAGCGCCGATCGAGAAGTTCGCTTTTTGCCCAAGCGGTTTGCCCGAGTACGACAGCCCTTCGTTAAACTGGCGGATCAAGCGGATCAAATCGAACGATGATAAGTCGTACACGGACGTTGCCCCTGGAAAATCGCCGATTTTCGACGGGTCGCCGGTAATGGCGAGCACATCGGTGATGCCGAGCGTATGCAAGCCCATCAAATGCGACTGCAAGCCGATCAAATTGCGATCGCGGCATGTAATATGCACGAGCGGGCGGATGCCGAGTTGCTCCTTGATGATCGTGGCGACAGCGGCGTTGCTGATGCGCGGCGTGGCGAGCGAGTTGTCGGCCAACGTCAGCGCATCGATGCCGGCGTCATGGAGCGCTTTCGCCCCGGCAAGAAACTTGTCAATCCCCAATTTTTTCGGCGGATCCAGCTCCACAATGACCGAGCGGTGCGTGCGGGCAAGCTCGGGAAGGGGAGATGGGGCGGGCCGCTCCGCTTGCACTGATACAGACACCGCGCGCCGTTTCACCGTTTTTTCCGTCACCGGCGTTCGGTCGGAGAGCGCTTTTGCCATCGCTTCGATATGTTTCGGCGTCGTGCCGCAGCACCCGCCGATCAAGCGCACCCCTTGGTCGCGGAACGCTTTGGCCGTTTCCTCGAAATATTCAGCGTTCGTCTCATAGACAAGCCGCCCATCGCGGTAATCCGGAAGGCTGGCGTTCGGATACGCCGACAAAAACGCTCGATTTGGCAGCGGCACTTCCTCGAGCGACCGAAGCATATGATATGGACCGAGACGACAGTTCAGTCCGACGACATCGGCCCCGAGCGCCTCTAGGCGGGCAAGGGCGTCCGCGAGCGGCGTGCCATCTTGCAAGACGCCGACTTCATGGAGCGAGACGTGAGCGATAATCGGCAAGTCGGTCTCTTTGCGGGCGATGGCAAGCACCGTCTCCAACTCTTCCAAATCGTAATACGTCTCGAGCAGCACGCCGTCGACCCCTTCAGCGAGCAGGACAAACAGCTGCTCGCGAAACGTCCGCTTCACTTCTTCGAGCGTGACGACGCTTTTGTTTAACGTGCGCAGCCCCCCGATCGTCCCGAGCACGTATGCCCGTCCGTTCGCCGCTTGCCTGGCGAGCCGCACCGCCGCGCGGTTGATGGCCGGCACCTCATCTTCAAGGCCGTAGCGGGCGAGTTTCACATAGTTGGCGCCGTATGTATTCGTCTGAATGACGTCGGCGCCCGCGGCGATATACGCTTCATGAATATGGACGATTTCATCTGGATTGGATAGATTCAATTCTTCAAAACAACGGTCAATGCCGTGCGAATATAAAAGCGTTCCCATCGCCCCGTCGGCGATGAGAATGCGCTCTTTCAACTCATCCAGCAATCCCACGTTCGATTCCCCCGTTTCTCCGTAGTAAAAGAAAAAAGCCTTCTATAAGAAGAAGACTTTTCATTCGCTTCTTCTTATCTTCCAGGCTTCCGCCTGTCTGGATTTAGCACCTTGGCCGCGGGCCAGGTTGCTGAGGGTTCACCGGGCCAGTCCCTCCCCCTCTCTTGATAAGAATGTCCGTATGCAATTGTGCGGCAGCGTTTTGATGATTACTATATAATTTAATGTATTTTTCGAAATTATTCAATACGGTGAAGCAAGGAAATTTCAAAAAAGAATTTCTCGGATCAACGGAGAAGCTCTTTTCCACATTGGGGGCAAAATTGGAAATCGCGCTGCACATGCCCGCCGCAATGAGGGCAATGCTTGTTTGGCTGTTTATGGCTTCCAAATCGGACGTTCAGCGGGTCGGGCTCTTCCTCGCTGTCGACAATGTCCAATAAGGACATGCGTTGTTTTCCCATCGCATTTTTGTAATGGTAAATCCCTTGAAATACGCCGATGGCGATGACGACAAGGCCGAAAAACGGAAAAAAGCGGGCGGCGGGAAACGGCGAGTTCGCGGTGATGGAGAATGCCATCACCATCCAAAAGATGCCGAACAACACAGCGGCGATGCTGCCGAAGAGTCCTTGCATCGACGGGCCGCGGCCGGGTTTGATGCTTTTCAACTGGATTCCTCCTTAATTCGTTTCATGTTGGTTGGGATTATTATATCATATGATGATGTAGGGAACATGGGATGCCCTAATAAAAAAGAATCATTGAATCTCCTCCCTTGCCTTGTACAAATCTCTTAAAAGCATCTCTGTTTCATTCCAATAGCACGAAATATGTCGAAATGTGCTAAAAAAAAGATAAAATCGTCGAACGGTTTCTCTTTTTTTTTTTGTGAGAGTCAAGGTATATAATTAAAATGGATGATATTAACAAGGAATTTAATAGAAACCGCATCGCAGACAGGAGTGAAGTGGGTGAAAAAATGGTCATGGCCGTATTTTATTCTGATTAGTCTGCCGTTTGTCGTGTTTATTGTGCTTGCTTTTGGCTTAAAAGCGGCCGGGACGCCAATATGGAAAAAAATGGTGTTGATTGCGTCAGTTTTGATCTACGGGATGGTGTATTCCCGTTTATTGCGGAAGATAAAATGAGGAATGTTCTTGAAAGGAGGTGATAGGTTATGAGTTTGCTAGCGCTTGTTGCCGGGACGCTCGGCGTGTCGCAGGCAGTCGCTACGACGGTTGTTTCGATTGTGCTGACCGGCTCCACGCTTATTTCTATTATTCTTGGGATCACCGCTATTTTGTCAGGTGGAGTCGACGCCATTTTGGAAATTGGGTGGTCAGCTTTTGTCGCGACGGTGAAAAAAAATAGTGGCTGAACGAGGAAAAGCAGCGGCGATTGCATGGTAAAAGGCAAAACGGCAGAGGAAAAACTCCCTGCCGTTCCTAATGAGTAAATCAATGTGGGGGAAGAGAAGTGAAACTCGTATGGCTGTTATATCAACAACGACAACGAAGTAGTTTGGCGCCGTTGCAGAAAAAATCGCCTTTTTCTCCGAAGATGACCATGTTCTTGGTGGAAGCGGCGAAATGGCTTGTTTCGGGGATATTGGTTGTGATCATTTGCACTCGATCATTTATCATGTTTCGTCCTTCTGCGATCATGGCGTTTCTCTTTTTTATGTCTGTCAGTCCTTTAATAGGAGTTTTGCTTGAATCCAAAGAGGCATTGCAACGTCAATATCATTATCATTATGTGCGTCTGTCTGGGGTGCGGGATGACGAGGTATGGCAGCGATTGCTCAAAATCCACTATGCTGTGTCCCTTTTGCGGCTATTGCCGATTTGGTTGCCTCCTTCAATTGGATTGATGGTGATGTTCGGGATCACAGGCGCATCATTAGTATGGTTTGGACAAACGATGTTGTTGCTTCTTTATGTGACATCGCATATAGTGCGTGGCTCAACTTTTAGAGCGATGGGCGCATTTTCTGCCTTTTTCTTTCGAATGGCATCATTCGCGATTGGTTATGTCGTGCTTGCGGCGATTGTGCCGTTGCTGCAATTGTCCCGCCAAGCGGTTCGAATGTATGGGCTGTCGCTTTCTTATCTTGCGTATATGGATGGTTATGTTGCTCATTGGCAACAGCTGTTTTATGAACGCATGACAAGTTGGGGGGAAGGGTGGTCATTTTCAAGTACAACTTTATCATTCATCGGTGCTGGATTCGCTCTGTTGGCTTTGATTTGCTTTCCTTTCACTCGTGCGTCTCATTCTGACAAGGCAGCGTACATGCTATATTCATGGCATCAACGTGTCATTGAGTCGTTAAAAATTCGCAGCACGAATAATGCAATTTTATATAAAGATCTTTGTCTGTTAACACGCCAAGCCCGTGAGTTGACGAAACCGCCTTGGTCGCTATTTTTGCCGGGGGAATGGTTTTTGGTTGCGGGAGCGAATTTGGCTCTGTTGCCGATCGTTCATAACGGGTCGATCATTTTGTTTTTGTTTATGTTTGAAATGTATATGGTCATGACAGGGACGTTGCGAGCCATTACCGACGTCTTTCGCGACATTTTTCAGTTTGAAAGCGAGACGGAGCGTCTCATCGTTTTTCGGCTCCTTTCTCCGCCTCCTCTTGTACCGTTAATCGAAGCGAAATCGACGTTGCTTGAGCGATTAGGTGTCTACCCATGCATGATGGCATTAGGATTGCTGCTTCTCGAATACATAGGATTATTGGGGGTGCGTGGAGGGCTTTGGGCGGCAATGGGGGCTGTGGTGATGATGCCCGCCTATTCGTTTGTTGTCAAACGGATTTTACGCACCGATTATGAAGTGTTTTGCCTTGTTTTAGCGAGCGGCGAGCAGGCGGCATTGACATCTCCGCGTGATTATGCAGGGTATATGGTGATTGCGGCCGGAAATCATTCGTTTCATCGCTTATTGATTTACATAACCGTTTTTTCATCGCTTCTTTCTGCCTTTTTTATGCTCTTGAAAGGTTGGAGTTGGGCATGTTACAGCGTTTTGTTTGTCGTGATGCTTTACCTTGTATTATGGAATAGTTCTCAATATGCTCGGCGCACGTGAGGAGGCATTCGCGGTGATCAAACGAGCGATTCACACTCATTTGCCGTATTTCCTATTGTCGCTAGGTGTGTACGTTGTCTGCTTTGCGTTGGGAGCGGGGATTTTTTCGCAAAGACTTGTCATTCATCCGACTTCCATGGCGTTTTGGACCACTTTAGGCCACAACTTGATGGTTGGAGCCATTTTGATGGTCGGCGGATGGCTGACGTTAGGAATGGCCAATACCCTTTATCTCGGTTACAATGCAGCGATGCTAGGCGTGATCGTGAGAGGAGTCGCCACAGGATATGGCATGCAGCCGTTGATGACCGGTGTCTTTCCTCATGCGATTCCTGAAATCATCGGCCATATCTTGTTTTGTACATTAGGGTACGAGACATGGCGGTTTCTTCAAATCGTCAAAAAAAGAGCAAGAGGAGAAGAAGAAACGCTCTATATACGGGATATCCTCTTTTTGCTAGTGCTGGCGGTCGCTCTGCTCATCATCTCAGCATGGTTGGAATCAACAGTGTCTCATGTATAAGAATAGACGGTCTAAAAAGCAGGAAAAGGGGAAGAAATAGATGGAACCGTTATTTTCATTGCAAAACTTGACGTATCGCTATGATGGGGGGGCAACGATTTTTCAGCAATTCTCATTTTCCATTTTCCCAGGGGAGACCGTGCTTCTCACAGGACCAAATGGAGTGGGGAAAACGACTCTTTTGCATATTATTTCGGGATTGCTCGATAAAGGAGAGTTGCATTATCAAGCCTTTTATAAAGGCAATCCGATTCAGCTTCCCGACATGCGCGCTCATTTGTCTTATGCTACATCCGAGACCGTCATGTTTTCGAAATTGACGGGCTATGAAAACATTGAATGTTTTCGCCTTTTATGGAAATTGGATCGACAGTACGTTCGTAAAGCAGAAGAATTGTGCCGCCTGCTGGGAATGGAGGAGATGCTCTCGTTTCCAGTTGACCAGTATTCATTGGGCACAAGGCAAAAATTGCATATTGCGATTGCTTTAGCCCGTCCCGCTGAATTGTATTTGCTGGATGAGCCGTTTAATTCTCTTGACATGTCAAGCCGCGATCGGTTGGCCGAATGGATTCAATGCGACCGTCAGGCTGCTTATCTCATTGCTTCCCACGTTCATCAGGAGCGATTTCTCGATTCACGCATCGTGTCGCTTGCACGCCCAAGCGGCGGAAACGAAACGGAAAAATGACTGTGAGATCTTATGATGAAAAAAGTTCGTTTCTAATTGGCGTGATCGGGCATTTTTCCGTTGCACTTTCATCCCTGCTGTGTTCTAATTAGCAATAGTGAACATAAAGAAGACGGGGGGCTGGAAGTGAACGGGGAAGAGATCATCCGCTTCGAGCGAGTGACGAAGGAATACGACGGCGCGGTCGTATTGGATGACGTCAGTTTTGCGATGGAGCGCGGGAAGTTTTATACGCTGCTTGGGCCGTCGGGGTGCGGGAAGACGACGATTTTGCGGCTGATTGCCGGGTTTATCGAACCGACGCAAGGAACGATTTATTTCCATGGAAAGCCGATTCAAAACGTCCCGCCGAACAAGCGGCAAGTCAATACCGTTTTTCAAGATTACGCCTTGTTCCCGCATTTGGACGTATTTGAAAATGTCGCCTTTGGTTTGCGCATTAAAAAAATGAAAGAAGCGGACATCCGCCAAAAAGTGAGCGAAGCGCTCCGGTTTGTCAACTTGGAAGGCTATGAGCGCCGGCGCATTCAAGAGATGTCCGGCGGTCAGCGCCAGCGCGTCGCGATTGCGCGGGCGATTGTGAATGAGCCAGAAGTGTTGCTGTTGGATGAGCCGCTATCGGCCTTGGATTTGAAGCTGCGCACGGAAATGCAGTATGAACTTCGCGAACTGCAGCGCCGATTGGGCATTACGTTTATTTTTGTCACGCATGATCAAGAAGAAGCGCTGGCGATGTCCGATTACATTTTTGTTCTGAATAAAGGGAAAATTCAGCAGTTTGGGACGCCAAAAGAGATTTACGATGAACCCATTAACCGGTTTGTCGCCGATTTCATTGGGGAATCGAACATTTTATCAGGGCGCATGATCGAAGATTTCCTCGTCGAATTCGCCGGCAAGCGGTTTGCGTGTGTCGACCGCGGTTTTGCGCCGAACGAACCGGTTGATGTCGTCATCCGCCCGGAAGATTTGGAACTCGTGGCGCCGGGAGACGGCCAGATGGTCATTCGTGTTGATTCGCTCTTATTCCGAGGCGTCCATTACGAAATTTGCGGCTATGATGAAAACGGCAACGAATGGCTTGTCCATTCGACGAAAAAGGCGGAAGTCGGGGAAACGGTCGGCCTCCGTTTTGAACCGGAAGCGATTCACGTCATGCGAGTCGAAAGGGAGGATGAGGGCGCATGACGGAACGGGCGTGGCGAAACTGGTATTTAATCCCTTATGGCATTTGGTTGGTGTTGTTTGTCATCGCTCCGATCGTCTTTTTATTATATGAATCGTTTTTGGATATAGACGGACATTGGACGGTGGCGAATTATGAAAACGTGTTGACGCCCATTTATTTGAAAATGATGGCGTATTCGTTTTGGTACGCGTTTTTGATTACCCTTGTGTCATTGTTGATCGGCTATCCAACCGCCTATTGGCTGACAAAGACGAGGCACAAGCAGTTATGGCTGTTGTTGCTTATTTTGCCGATGTGGGTGAATTTGCTGCTGAAGGTGTATGCGTTTTTAGGGCTGCTCGGCACGTATGGGCTGGCCAACGCTTTTTTGAAGGTATTGGGCGTCGGGCCGCGGCAGCTGTTGTTTACCGATTTCAGTTTTGTGTTTGTGTCGGTGTACATTTTTATTCCGTTTATGGTGCTGCCGATTTTCAACGCGCTGGAGGAGCTGCCGCCATCGCTTGTCGATGCCGCCCGCGATTTGGGTGCTTCGGCTTGGATAACGTTCCGCCGCGTCGTCTTCCCGCTCACGCTTGGCGGGGTGAAGGCCGGCTGCCAAGCGGTGTTCATCCCGTCGTTGTCGTTGTTTATGATTACGCGCCTTGTCGCTGGCAACCGCGTCATTACGCTCGGCACCGCCATTGAACAGCATTTTCTTGTCACCCAAAACTGGGGAATGGGGGCGACGATCGCTGTTGTGTTAATGATCGCGATGGCGGTCATCGTCGTCCTGACAGGAACCGGAAGGAAAGAGGGAAGCCGATGAAACGGACGCATTGGTGGGGACGTGTGTACCTGTTAGCCGTGTTTGCCGTGATGTATACGCCGATTGTGTATTTGATGTATTATTCGTTCAACAGCGGCGGAGCGATGCACGATTTTCAATCGTTCACGTTCAAATGGTACCGCGACGTGCTGTCCGACGACCGCTTGCTCATCATCGTTTTGAATACAATCGTCATCGCGCTGCTGTCGGCGGCGGTCGCGACCATACTCGGGGTCATCGGGGCGCTCGCCATTTACTATGTCAAGCGGCAGCGGACGAAAAACGCCCTTCTTGCTCTCAACAACGTGTTGATCGTCAGTCCGGATGTCATCATCGGCGCTTCGTTTTTGCTTCTGTTTACGATAGCGGGCATCAAGCTTGGGTTTACGTCCGTGCTGTTGTCTCACATTGCTTTTAGCGTGCCGATTGTCGTGTTGATGGTGCTGCCGAAACTCGAGGAAATGAGCCCGACGCTGATTGATGCGGCTAGAGATTTAGGAGCAGGGCCTTGGCAAGTGCTGTCAAGCGTCGTGCTGCCGTTTTTGGCGCCAAGCATATGGGCGGGCTTTTTCATGGCGCTTACGTATTCGCTCGATGACTTCGCCGTGACGTTTTTTGTCACGGGAAATGGGTTCTCAACGCTGTCGGTGGAAATTTATTCGCGGGCGCGCCAGGGCATTTCCTTATCGATCAATGCGCTGTCGACGCTGCTGTTTTTATTTACGATGCTGCTTGTCATCGGTTATTATGTGCTCAGCCAAAAAGGCGGCCGAATGTACGGGATAGGGGGGCGAAAGTAGGTGAAACGGCTTGTCCAAGGGTTTGCGGCCGTGTTCATCGCGGCGTTCGTCCTCATGTTCATCACCCACCGGTTGAACGAAGCGGAAGGGTACGGCGGAGGCAAAACGGTGACCGTTTACAACTGGGGCGATTACATCGACCCTGCGCTCATTCGAGAGTTTGAAAAAGAGACAGGGTGGAAAGTGATTTACCAAACGTTCGATTCCAACGAGGCGATGATGGCGAAAATCGCCCAAGGCGGGGCGACGTTTGATGTCGCCGTTCCGTCCGATTACGCCATCAGCAAAATGATCGAGGAAAACTTGCTGTTGCCGCTCGATCACGACAAGCTGCCGAATTTACAATATATCGAACCGCGGTTCCTCAACTTGCCGTTTGACCCGCACAACCGGTATTCAGTGCCGTATTTTTGGGGAACGGTCGGCATTGTCTACAACCGCGATATGCTTGGCGGCAAGACCATCACAAGCTGGAACGACTTATGGAACCCGGACTTGCGCAATCAAATTTTGCTTGTCGACGGAGCGCGCGAAGTGATGGGGATGGCGTTAAACAGCCTCGGCTATTCGCTTAACGATACGAACAAAGCCCATTTGCAAGAAGCAAAGCGGAAACTCGATCGACTCATGCCGAATGTGAAGGCGATTGTCGGCGATGAAATCAAGCTGCTTCTCGCGAATGAAGAGGCAGCCATTGGCGTCGTTTGGTCGGGTGATGCGGCGGAAATCATCGCCGAAAACGACAAGCTCGACTATGTCGTGCCGAAAGAAGGATCCAACCTATGGTTTGACAACATGGTCATTCCGAAAACAGCGAAAAACATCGAAGGAGCGCACGCGTTTATCAATTTTATGCTCGACCCGAAACACGCGGCGCAAAACGCCGAGTATGTCGGCTATTCGACGCCGAATAAAAAGGCGCTTGCCTATTTGCCAAAAGACATCGCGGGCGATCGGCGCTTTTACCCCGATTTGGATTCAGCAGGGCATCTCGAAGTGTACGAAAACTTAGGAAAACACATGCTCGCCTACTACAACGAGCTGTTTTTGGAGTTTAAGATGCAGCAAAAGTAACCATATAGATGCAACGAAATCGTTTCACATATCCTTGACGAAAAAGTGGCTTATCCATTTTTGACTGTCGAAGGCAAGCCACAGGCTTGCCTCTGTCACGCTTTAGCGTGACGGAAGACCGAACAACGACTCGCTTTATCGGCTGACGGTTCCGAGGAGCGGATGGCGTTTGCAAGATGATTCGAATAAGGAGTTGCCTATGTTGTTTTTCGATTTCTTGGTATGGTCAGTGTTTTCCAGTTGTTTGCGTTCAGCTGTTTCGCGATATAGACGATTTGTCCGATATGATACGAATAATGGTACATTTGCCGCTCAATGGCTTCGATGACGGAATGGGGTTCGCCGCGGATCGTGACCGTCCGCAACAAATCCGTTTCTTGCAGTTCGTTCAGCGTCTGAAAGAAAGCAGACCACCCCTTTTCCCAGCAAGCCATGACTTCTTTGCGCGTATGGAAGTCGTTGATAAACTCATCATCGCGGTTTCGGTCCGGTTTTTCCCCATCCGATGACAAAAAGTCTGTCCAGCGCGACACCATATTTCCGCTCATATGTTTGACAATGATGGCGATGCTGTTGGCTTCCTCATGAAAGCAATGGAACAGCTGTTCCTCGGAACATTGGTCCATAGCCTGTTCGGCGGTCTTTTTCATGTCAAGAAAGCGTGCGCGCACCACTCGCAAATATTCTTGGCCGATGTTCATTCACACACCTCCGTCAAAGAAATGCCATCTCTTTTATTCGCCGTCGATGCTGTGACTTCTTTCTATGTGACGGCCAAAAGCAAAAAAAGCAACGCCTTGGGCGGACATGACTATGGGTCATGTTTTCGAAGCAGGCGAGTGAATAATCAGATCATAGCGGCACGCTTCTTTGCCCGTGTTGATCAACTAATGTTCGCAGGCGGCGTCGGAATAAAGAGAGCTCTCTTCGCGCAAGATGTCCGTGTTATGAAAACTCCTTTGCTTTCCCTGAGTGCGGAGGATTCATTCGGCATGGTCGCGAAAACATCCTCTCGATTTTCGCCGAAAGGGTGCGAAAGGTGAGGGATAACGTCCGCTCTTTTATACGTAGCTTCCGATTTTTCCGTTTTTTCTCGCCCAATGCCATTGTTGCTTCAAGACCAATGAGCCCATGGCCAGCCAGAATAGCGAGATCCCGAGAGCAGGAAAGAATACGGGCCATCCTTCATTCACTCCTTGCACGGCCCAAGAAAGGGGAGAAAAGTAGTTGAGAATATGAAACGCTGTCGGCAATACATTCGAAGATAGAAAAAATCCTGAGAAGATCAATAAATAATAAAGCAGCACCTCGGTAACGGCTCCCACTTGCTTTAAGCGAAGGGACAGCCCTAAAATGAACACGCCGATTCCCGTCATCCCGATGAGGCTTACGCCGCCAAATACGACGATCTCCGTTATCATGGATACGATTCCCGAGAGAATTTCGGAAAATCCGATCATCAAAGCCGCACAAACGAAAAAGAGCGTCACCCACATGGACGATAACGCGACTTCAGCGATCACCACGCCGATCAAAATTTTCCATGGAGCAGTCTTGGTGGAAAGCACTTGCTCGGCGGTGCCAAGATACGCTTCTTCGATCACCGTGTTGCCGAGCTTCGAGATCAAATGAGCGCTTAAGTACCAAAGGCTGAAACCGAACAGTTTGACCGTCGCTTCTTTTCCGGTCTGTATCGGGCTTGCGTACAGCGTACCGAGAAAAAAGACAAATTTAATGATAAGCCCAACGGTAAAATCGAACCAATACCGACGATACTCTGCCTTTTTTTTAAAAAGGAAGCCAATACTACATTCAAAATTTGCGGGGACAACCGACTCACCTCCTTAGACGGATAGGTTGGAACGAATAGAGACCAAAAAATGAGTTTCAAGGTCGGCTGGAGTTGAAAAATGTTCTTTCGTGCCGCTCCAAACGATTTTTCCGCCTTGGATAAAGACAAACTTATTTCCAACGGCGTGGGCAAAAGGAATGTCGTGGGTGGTGATGAGAACGGCTTTCCACCATTGGTTTTCTTCCGTTAACATGGTTCGGATATGATGTTGCGACTCAACATCAAGGCCAAGAGTTGGCTCATCAAGGAACAAAAACGGCGCTCCTTTCATTAAGGCGATCGCAAATGCCAGTTTTTGTTTCATCCCACGTGAAAGGGTTTGGGTAAGACGCTCAGCGTATGGGGTTAGATTCAACACGGCCATCATTCGTTCGGCTCTTCGTTTTGCTTCAGCACGACTCCATTTGTTCAGCAAGCCGAAGTATAAGAGATTTTCCAAAACAGTTAAATAGGAATAGGAGTTGTCAGCTTCTTCAAATACGAACGCAATCGACTCGCGCGCTTCATCTGGATGGCGGACAACATCTACTCCATTTACATAGATGCTGCCGCTGTCTGGTGCAGTAAGCCCGATGATGCACCTTATTAAAGTAGTCTTTCCGGCTCCATTCGGCCCTAAAAGAATAAGTCGATCCCCTTCAACCAGTTCGAGGGAAACATGATGCAATACTTGGCGGTTTGGCGGATAGATTTTGTTTACGTCTTGCACGGCAATCATTTTTTTCTACCCTTTCCATTTAACATTTATCGCTTTTGCTGGTCATTGCACCCGGCTGTCGGGTGGACGAACAACGCCGCTTCCAGGTTGTTGTTCGGTCTTCCGTCAAAGATATGTGAAACGATTTCATTGCATCTATATATGCAGCCACTCTTTCACAAAATCAGGAAGCGATTCGCGCCAACAGTCGCGCCACCATAATCGAAGTTTTTTGGTGCTCCATCCGGTTTCGGTCGTGCGGAGCGAATGAATGCGCCAATACATCGGCGGATGGGGGGATAGTTGAAATTTGGAAAAGCGTGAAAACCACTCCTCTCTCTCGAAAGTGAAAGAGCCGTCCTCGGCAAATGCGTCTTCCTCCTCGTCGTCTTTTTCCTTGGCATCGATGTGGTAGCTATGTGCTTGCTCGATGGCTTGGTCTTGATTTTTTGAAAGAATGGCTAAGGCGTTGGCCATCTGTTCGTTGCCGCCATCAAGCAGCGACGCTCCTAGATGATCAGCGCGCACTTCCATCCACTGCACAAGCCATGAACGGAAAGCGGGATACAACAGAACGATGAGCATCCAACCGATCAAAAACGTTGCGGCGCGATGTGTTTCCAACCAATGGGCGGCTGCTTCGTACACGCCAGCGATGATGGAGGAAATCACCATGATGAAGGCAAACTGCAACAGCTGCGCAGTTAAAACATCCCGCTTTTTGACATGGACGGCTTCCTCCCCCTATAAACATCACTCTTCTATTTATGAAAAAACAGGCAGCGCGCTTCTGCCTGTTTCAGCGGTAGTTCACAAACTGCACGTCAATCGGCAAATCGGCTTCGCGAATGGCGGCGATCACCTTTTGCAAGTCGTCTTTGCTTTTGCCGCTGACGCGAATTTGGTCATCTTGCACTTGGCTTTTCACTTTCAAGCCGGTGTTTCTGATGATCGTGGTGATTTTTTTCGCGTTTTCTTTGTCGATCCCTTGGACAAGCTTGGCGCGCTGGCGCACCGTGCCGCCTGATGCCGGCTCGATTTTGCCGTATTGGATGTTTTTCGTCGCCACCCCGCGCTTAATGAGCTTGCCGATGAGCACATCTTTCAGCTGCTCAAGCTTAAACTCGTCGTCGGAGATGAGAACGAGTTCGTCTTTCTCGAGCGAAATGTCGCTTTTGCTTCCTTTGAAGTCATAGCGCGTCTTGATTTCTTTCATGGCGATGTTGATGGCGTTTGCCACTTCCGACAAATCGACTTTAGATACGATATCAAATGAACTTTCTTTCGACATACGTGACCTCCCGGGCGTGTGATGTACTTTCATTATAGAAAAAGGTGGGAGGAAAGACAACAATGATCAAAGGGGCAAGAAGGTTAGTTTCGTCCTTTAGACGGAAGAGGCCGGCATGTAGCGCTATGTTGAAAGCGGGGACTTGATGCAGGGGAAACAATGTGAAAAAGGCGGTGTTTTCGGCCGCCTTTTTGTCATTTTGCTCACAAATGATCCGTCTTCTTCGAATACGCGAACTTCCCGGCTTCGCGGTTTTTCTCGCGCATCATGTTTTTCTCATGGCGCTTCGCTTGGTTGTCGCGCGCTTTTTTGTCGTTGTCGCTCGTGTTTGGCATCGGCAGCCCCTCCTTTTGTTTCGATCGTCCATCATTAGTATGCGGCAAATGGAAATGAACTATATGGAAATAGGGGAAGGTAGTTTGTGGAAAGATAAATGGAGAATTTTTTTTAACAAATGGTTCGCTTCAGAGTATAATTAAGTACAAAAATAGAGATAAATGTTTGTAATAGGGTAAATATAGGTGTTTAACGATCATTTTTTATCTAAAATGTTCGTAAAGGGGAATGAAAAATGAAACGAAAACCGTTTGTCCCCTTCAAGCTTCCTCTTAGCGAAGATGTCGTGAATCAAATGCGTTTTCTTCGCGAATTGATCGAAGCGAATAAGGCGATGGTTGAGTATCAAACGATGCTGCGGCATTCAAAGCTGCATCCGCGATTTCTGCTCAGACCGATCATGCTGAAGGAGGCGGTGCAGTCGACGAAAATTGAAGGGGCACAAGTGACATTGGATGAAGTGATGGAGACTGAAGCACAAAGCAGAAAAGCGAACAGCGATGTGCGAGAAGCATTAAACTATTATGAAGCATTAGTGGCAGGGATGGATGCGCTGAAAGAGATCCCCATTTCGACTCGGTTGTTTAAGCAGTTGCATCGAATTTTGTTGTCAAACGATGTACGCGGATCCCATCGGTCGCCAGGGGAATTCCGAAGGGTGCAAAATTTCCTCGGTCCGGAAGGATGCACGATTGAAACCGCCACTTACATTCCTCCGGAGCCGCATCTTGTCAATGAGTATATGTCAAATTTAGAGAAATACATTCATGAACCGAACGATGATTATGATGAATTAGTGAGAGTAGCCATAATTCATGCGCAGTTCGAAACGATTCATCCGTTTCTTGACGGAAACGGTCGGATTGGAAGAATTTTGATTCCGCTCTATTTGTATAGTAAGGGTGTCATCGATTACCCGAACTTTTTTGTCAGCGATGTGCTTGAACGGGATAAGCACAAGTATTACCGCTATTTGAATGATACCCGCTACAAAGGCGACTGGACGCAATGGATTCAGTTTTTCTTGCAATGCGTCCATTTACAAGCGAAACAAAATGTTCGATTGATTCAAAAAGTAAACGATTTGTATGAAGAAGATTTGGAAAAGGCAAGTGCGCTTGTGAACAGCCATAATATTCGAACCGTTGTCAATGTCATGTTCCAGCACCCGATTTTTACCGCGAACATGATGGCGGAGTTGACCGGTTTGCCGGAAGCAACGGTTCGGCGCTATTTGAATCGGTTTGAGGAACAGCAACTCATTTTCTCGGATGGCCGGATGCGGTCCAAAACGTACTACTACTACAACCTTCTTGATCAACTTCGGTGATGAGGACAGGCGCCTGTGTTGTGCAGGCGCCCGTGTTTCGTCCGGCGGGAAAGGCGTCAGATCTCAATATATTTGTTCAGAAAAAAGAGGGCAATCGTCCCCGGTCCGGCGTGTGCGCCGATGGCGCTGCCGATGTCGGAGAGGAAAAAGCGCGTGCAGCCGTGCGTTTCTTCGATCATTTGTTTCAGCTCCAAGGCGGTTTCTTCGTCATCGGCATGGCTGATGCCGATCGTTTGCTTTTGCAGATCGTCGCCGCGCTCGCCCATCAACTCGACCATGCGTTTCAACACTTTTTTCCGCCCGCGCCATTTTTCAAGCGGGACAAGCGCTCCGTCCTCGACGTGGAGAAGCGGCTTGATGTTGAGCAAGCCCCCAAAGGCCGCGGCGGTTTTGCTGATGCGGCCGCCGCGCGCGAGGTAGTCCAAGTTGTCAACGGTGAAAATGTGCTCCATATGGCGGCAGTACGATTCGATCGTTTCACAAAGCAAGTTGTACGGTGTGTTTTGTTTCGCCAGCTCGACAGCCTTCATGACGGCGAGCCCTTGGCCAAGAGAGGCGCATTTCGAGTCGATGATTGTCAGGCGAAATTCCGGATATTCATCAAGCAGCTCGCTGCGCACGGCCATCGCTGTTTGGTATGTACCGGATAATTTCGATGAAAAGGCGATGTAAAGGCATGGCCGGTTTTCTTTGGCGTATGGCAAAAACAGCTCCTTCATCGCCAGCGGGCTTGGCTGTGCCGTTTTCACCGTATGCCCTTGGCGCATGGCGTCATATACTTGCTTCGGCTCGATTGTGATGCCGTCTTCGTAATCTTGGCCGTTCCAATGAACGACAAGCGGCAAAAAGGCGATTTGATGCTCGCGAATGTACGACTGCGGCAAATCGGCGCCGCTGTCGGTGATGATTTGAATGGACATGGTTCGTCCCCCTTTTTTGTATAGCCGCATCGGATGAATGGGCGATTTTGGCCGGCGAACAGCGATTCATTATCTTCCTTTAGTGTAGCGGTTTTTCGTTCGGAATACAATGGAAAATCGGCAACGGGCGAAAGAAACAGCTGCGGGAAGCCCGCAGCCGTTTAGTGGGTGAGCTCGTCCAGCTCGGTTTGAAATTGACGCAACTGCGCTTTTTCCGCCGTGTTGGAATGCGCATAGGCAGATGACAAGGCGTTTTTGGCGATGGCAATGGCGCGGTCGACGCTCATGTCGATCTCGCCGCTGGCGGCTTGTTTCGCCTGCGCGACCGCTTTGCGCGCCTCTTGGAACAGGCGGTTGCCCATCGCTACGCTCCTCCAAGCGACGTTTCCATCGCTTTTTCCGCTTTGCGCGCTTCCGCCTCGGCGTACGTTAAATGGTAAGGGATTCGCTTGTCATGCCGTTCAACCGCATCGACGCTTTGTTGGACGAAACGCTTCGATTTGTTTCGTTTGCCCATGACGGATTCCCCCTTTAAAATATGAAGACGCGCGTTGCGTCACGTATAGTGTAACCGCACGGGGGGAACAGTAGTAAGGAAATTCGTTACAACACAAGTCGCTCTACAAAACGGCAAGGCGGTTGGAGCAAGGTGAAAAGAGGAGCATCAGCCAGCGTTTAGATTGTAGGAAGCAGATAAGGCTGGCGATAGAGCGAGGAAAACGCTCCGGCAAAGCGTTCGCCAACGAAGCAGCATCGAAACGGTTCTTTTTTGGAGAAACGCGCTTTTTCATCCATCTTAATGGACGGCGTCAAAAAAGGCGGCTCGGAAGCCGCCGCGATGGAAACTACAAACGAAGCAAATCCTGCAAATATACACCGACGCCGTCTTCTTCATTGGTTTTTGCCACATCGTCGGCAATAGTTTTCAACGGTTCGATGGCGTTGCCCATCGCAACACCGAGACCGGCCCAGTCGATCATCTCGAGGTCGTTGTCTTCATCGCCAAAAGCAATGACGCGCTCCCTTGGGATGCCGAAGTAGTCGGCGACTTGTTTTAAGCCCGCGGCCTTATGGACGCCATGGCGGATGATTTCAATGACATGCCACGGTTCGCTCCAACGCCGTTGGTGGATGACGTTGGCGTACACATTCGCTAAGTGTGATTGAATCCGCTCGATATGATCATCGTCTGTGTACACGAGCACGCTCGTCGGATCTTTGCCGAGCGAGCGGCGCAAATCGCCGATTTCCACGGTCGGGTTGCCAAGGCGGACGATGTCAAGCAACACTTCGTCATGTTGGTGAAAATAAACATTGTCTAACACTTCGGCCATCATATTCTTGATTCCATAGGATTCGCTGATTTCAACAATGTCTTTGACGACCGCAAGCGGCAGCGGGTAATGGTGCATGCCCCACGACGGCTGGCGCGGATGGTGGACAAACGCGCCGTTGAAATTGACGATCGGCGTTGCAAGGCCAAGTTCTTCGTAGTACATGGAGCTTGCCCGGTACGGGCGGCCGGTGGCGATGACAACAAAATGGCCGGTGTCGATGGCGCGGCGGATGACGTCTTTGGTAAATGGAGAAATCGTTTTATCCTCTTTGAGCAACGTTCCATCCAAATCCAACGCGATTAAATACGGCTTCATGTCCGACTCCTTTGCCCTCGTTATTCTTTACACTACATAGTGTAACTCTTTTCCAAAATCGCTGTCCATATGGTAAACTATACAGCGATGGAAAAAGAAAAGGGGTTTGTGCAACCATGGTGATCATTGAACAGGAACAGTTGGCCGGCGTGCCGGTTCTTCACGTTGTCAAGCCGGAAAAGCGGGACGAACGGCTGCCGCTGATTTTCTTTATCCACGGCTTTACGAGCGCCAAAGAACATAATTTGCATTTCGGCTACTTGCTTGCGGAGGCGGGCTACCGCGCTGTGCTTCCCGACGCGCTGTTTCACGGTGAACGGGACGAAGGCTTGAGCGAACGAAAATTGCAGCTGTCGTTTTGGGACATTGTCGTGCGCACGATCACCGAAATCGAGGAGATGAAAAACGACCTTGTAAGCCGCGGGCTGGCTGACCGAGAACGGATTGGGCTCGCTGGGACATCGATGGGCGGAATCGTCACGTTCGGCGCGCTCGCCGTCTATCCGTGGGTGAGGGCGGCGGTGGCGCTCATGGGCTGCCCGAACTACAGCGCCTTTTTTGATGAGATGATTGAAGAAGGAAAGCGGCGCCAAATCGACATTCCGCTGCCGCCGACGCTGCTTGCGCTCGAAAAAGAAAAGCTCGCCCGCTACGATTTATCCAAGCAGCCGGAAAAACTCGCCGGGCGGCCGCTGTTCATCTGGCACGGGAAAGCCGACCAAGTCGTCCCGTATGCTTATACATATGAGTTTTACAAGCAAATTAAACCACTTTATGAAGGAAACGAAGACCGGCTGCAATTCATCGCCGATCCGCACGCCGGCCATAAAGTGACGCGTGACGCGTTTTTGGAGACGGTGCGCTGGTTTCGCGAGCATGTGTAAGCAAAATCGGCAATGAGGAAACGAACATGTTTGCGGTCAGCTAAAGTGTGCTTCACAAGAGGGAATCCGCCTTTTAAAAACAAAAAAGGCGGATTTTTCGTTTGAGCACATTTTTTATTCAAATGAATATTTGAATATAAGGGGGATATATGCTATTCTATATTCAAATGAATCTTTGAATATTGACAAGGAGCGAGAAGGAATGCACCGTCATGATGTGTGCGACGTTTACTGTTATGACGAAGAGAAGGTCGAGCGGGTTCAGCGGCGGCTTCGTGATGAAAACATTGCCGCGATCGTGCCGTTTTTCAAGGCGCTTGCCGACGAAAATCGGGCGAAGATCGTGTATGCGCTGTGCAGTGAGGGAGAGCTGTGCGTTTGCGATCTGGCCAACGTGATCGGGGCGACGGTGGCGACGACATCGCATCATTTGCGCATCTTGTATAAGCAAGGAATTGTGCAATATCGAAAAGATGGGAAACTTGCCTTTTATTCTCTTGATGATGATCATATTCGCGAGCTGCTGCTTGTCGCGCTCGCCCATCGGAAAGAGGGGGACGGCCGTGGGGAATGAACAAACATTGGATCGGCTTGAGGCAAAAACATACCGCGTGCAAGGACTGACGTGCACAAACTGCGCAGCTAAGTTTGAGCGAAACGTGAAATCCTTGCCCGGCGTGAAAGAGGCGAAAGTGAATTTCGGCGCCGCCAAGCTCACCGTTTGGGGCGAGGCGACGATTGATGAACTTGAACAAGCGGGAGCGTTTGAACAGTTGACCATTCGTGAAGAACGCGAACGCCCGGCCAGGCGGGAGCCGTTTTGGAAGCGAAAAGAAAATCGAAATGTCTTCGCCTCTGTGGCACTGCTTCTGTTTGGCGTTGCGGCGGATGCGGCAGACAAGGGGATGCTGGCGGTCGCTATGTATTTGGCGGCGATCGTGATCGGCGGCTACTCACTGTTTTGGACGGGGCTCCGGAATTTGGTCCGCTGGCAGTTTGACATGACGACGCTAATGACGATCGCCATTTTCGGCGCGGCGGCGATCGGGGAATGGCAGGAAGGAGCGGTTGTTGTCATTTTGTTCGCCATCAGTGAAGCGCTCGAGCGCTATTCGATGGACCGGGCGCGCCGATCGATTGAGTCGCTGATGGAAATGGCGCCGGCGGAGGCGACGATCCGGCGCGGCACGGAGGAAATGACCGTTCCGGTCGAAGACGTTCGCGTCGGGGATGTCATGATCGTCAAACCAGGGGGAAAAATCGCTTTGGACGGCATTGTCATAAGCGGCGCCTCGACAGTGAATGAAGCGGCGATCACCGGCGAAAGTCTGCCGGTGGAAAAAGCAGTGGGAGACGCAGTGTTTGCCGGGACGCTGAATGGAGAAGGATTCCTTGAAGTTGAAGTGACAAAACGGGCGGACGAGACGACATTGGCGAAAATGATTGATCTTGTGGAAGAGGCGCAAGCGGAGCGGGCTCCGATGCAAGCGTTCGTCGACCGGTTTGCCCGCTATTATACGCCGTTTATTATCGTGACCGCGCTTCTGATCGCCATCGTTCCGCCGCTCGTGATGGGCGGGGAGTGGCTTGATTGGATTTACCGCGGTCTTGCCGTTCTTGTCATCGGCTGCCCGTGCGCGCTCGTCGTCTCCACCCCGGTGGCGATTGTGACGGCCATCGGAAACGCGGCTCGGCGCGGCGTGCTCATCAAAGGCGGCGTGCATCTCGAACAAATCGGCCGGCTGCGTGCCGTTGCCTTTGATAAAACCGGGACGTTGACGAAAGGGAAACCAGCCGTGACCGATGTCGTCGTGTATGAAGGAACACGTGAGCAGCTGTTGGCCATCGCCGCCGCCATCGAAAAACGGTCGCAGCACCCTTTGGCTTCTGCCATCGTCCGCAAAGCGGAAGAAGAGGGAGTACCGTTTCTTGATGTGGCCGTCGAGTTTCAATCGCTCACCGGCCAAGGAGTGAAGGCGGTGATTGCGGGGAACACGTACTATATCGGCAGCCCCGCCTTGTTCACCAGTTTGATCGGGAAGTTGCCCGATGAAGCGGAAAAGCAAATCTCTGCCTTCCGAGACGAAGGAAAAACCGTGATGGCCGTCGGCACGGCCGATCGGCTGTTGGGGCTTATCGCCGCGGCCGATCAACTGCGGCCGTCCGCACCGGAAACGGTCGCCGCGCTGCGGCGCCTTGGAGTGGCGGAAGTGGTGATGGTGACGGGCGACCACGAGCAAACCGCACAGGCCATCGGCCGTCAAGCGGGCGTATCCGATATTCGCGCCGAGCTCCTTCCTGAACAGAAGCTGGCGGCGATCCGCGAGCTGAAAGAACGTTGCGGCATGACCGCCATGGTCGGCGACGGGGTGAATGACGCCCCTGCCTTGGCCGCGGCCGATATTGGTGTGGCGATGGGCGGGGCGGGGACGGATACCGCCTTGGAAACGGCCGATGTTGTGCTCATGGCCGACGATTTGCGCCAGCTGCCGTACACCGTCCACCTTGGGCGCAGAACGCTTGCCGTCATCCGGCAAAACATCGCCGTCGCCTTAGGGCTTAAAGTGCTGGCACTCGTGGCCGCCGTCCCGGGCTGGCTCACCCTTTGGCTCGCGGTGTTCGCCGATATGGGCGCGACGCTGATGGTGACACTCAACAGCATGCGCCTGCTGCGGGTGAAGGAATGAGCGGAGGCTCCGGGCAGCGAGGAAAGGGCTGCTTCGGCGCCTCATTGGTCTTCCCTCATGAAAGGCGTGGAAAATATGGATGCTTTCTGACGATGAGAAACGGTATAATGAAGAGGAAAACATCACAGCTGATTAGGTTGAATGTTTGGGGATAGCGGCTGTTGGATGGAAACATCGTTTTGGTCTGTTCGTGAAAATCATGGGGAAGAGGGGGCGTCATGAAGGGATCTCGAAAAGAAGAGAGGCATGAAACGCAACGGACAGAAGAGATTCAACGGATGGACGACCGGGTGTTTTCGCCGACCGAAGAGTTGGATCGGATCGCTGCGGGAGGGGCGATGAAGCGGGAAGCCCTCGATTGGCGAGGATTTCCCCGGTGGATTCGATATGTCGGATACATCGCCTTCGCCTTTTTTGTCATCGTTCCTTTGATGGCATGGTTGTGGAACGTGTTGCTTGAATAGCCGATCGAACGCCAACCGGAGGCGGGTCTCATGGAGGAGAAAAGCAAACGACACGGAAATGCCCGTTGTTCCGTGTCGTTTTGTTTGCGCTGTGTTGTCAGTCCTCCATCCCTAAAGCGTGCCAATAAGTTTAGCTAACGGCAGTTTAATAGTTAAACAGGGGGGATATGATGCAATATACGATTACACCAATCGCATTTGTTAAAAATAACCGCAAAGATGTTGAAGATGATCATTGGGGGAATGTTATTTCAATAATTGAATTATCAGAGAGGATCGATGATTCAGCTTTACAAGGTATCAGTGAGTTTTCGCATTTAGATATTATTTTCTATTTTGACCGAGTTACAGATGACAAAATTCAATATGGGGCAAGGCATCCAAGAAATAATAAAGAATATCCAAAGGTCGGGATTTTCGCTCAAAGAGGTAAAAATCGACCGAATAAATTAGGTTTAACAACTGTTGAATTGTTAGAACATAAAGGGCGAACATTGAAGGTAAGAGGATTAGATGCAATAGATGGCACTCCTATTATTGATATTAAACCGGTTATGAAGGAGTTCTTACCCAAAGGCGAAGTAAGGCAACCTGCTTGGTCGGTATCATTGATGGAACGATACTGGGATTAATGTTATGAAGATCATGATTCAAAAAGCAACAGCGCAAAGGGGAGTTTTTATCTTCGGAATGCAGAATCCAAAATCCGCCCATGGTTTTGTAGACCGATATGGACGAAAAAAAGAGTGGAAATAAAAACCGCCCGCCCAACACGGGCGAACGGCTAAAAGGGGATGGAAAAGTGGACCGTTTCAGGAAAAATGCCCAAGCTGCCGGAGCGCTTCTTCGCTCATCCGTTCCGGCGTCCAAGGCGGGTTCCATGTCACTTGGACGCGCACGTCGCGGACGCCGTCGATTTGCTCGAGCGCCCGTTTGACGCCGCCGGCGATCGAGTCGTGAAGCGGGCAGCCGGGGGTCGTGAGCGTCATCAGGACATTGATATGCCCATCTTCGATTTTTAAGTCATAAATCAACCCTAAATCGACGACGTTAATGCCGAGCTCCGGATCAAGGACTGTTTTCAGCTGTTGAATGGCAAGTTCGCGGACATCCATCGTTCTTTTCCTCCTCATTCGCTTATTTTCGGAAGACCGTTAAAATCGTTCCGGCAAAGGCAACGCTTAATCCAGCCAACAGCACTTGAGTGATGGCGAACAGCGGCACGCTCGCGACAACAAGCGCAACGGCCGCCAGCGCGAGGGCGATGAGCCATAGGCGGCATTGGACGGTGACGGCTCGCTCATTCATCATTTGCCTTAACGTCGGCACGTTTTGTTGGCCGACTTTTTCGCTGTAGCGATGCGTCCACCATAAAAACGGCACGATTTTGAACAAATAGCCGATAATGCTAAATCCGATCCAGCCGATCGCAGAAAGATAGAGGATGATGCCGAGCCACCGTCCGCTGCCGACAACGATGGCGGCAAAGGCGGCAACGTGCAGCCCAAGGCCGATGACGATGGCCGAAAGCGAAAAGCGGAACGGGCGGTCAAGCGTTTTTTTCATCCGCTTTTGCAAAATGGCGCGGATATGCCAGGCGAAAACAACGAATCCGCTCATGAGCAAGGCTGCACCGGCTGCAAGCCATGCGTGGCTTCGCAAGAATAAGCTGGCGAACGCCACCGCAATCCCGCTGATGTACAGCGCATAGACGTAACGCGCCGGCCGCAGCGAAAAGCCGTGGGCGAGCGAGAACATCGGCGCCATTTTGTACGAAAAGCCTATGATGAGCAGTGTGAACCAGCCGCACAGCCCGAACAGCACATGCAAGCCGAACACCACTTCATGATTGTTAGCGCCTTTGGCGGCGAAAAAGTGAAACGCCAGCAGCCCTCCGGCGGCCGCCGTCAGCAGCAAAAACAACAGTGACGTGGCGACAAAGAGCGTCATGATATTTTTCGTTTCTTGTTTTCTTAACGTCATCGCCATTTGCCAGACGAATAAGATGATGCCAAGCAAAAGCAACAAGCTGGGAAGAAACGCCCGGTTTGGCGCCGCCGCCAGGCTTACGGCAAATGCGACAATGCCGGCCGCTGTCACCGCAAATTGCCAAAAGCCGAGCCGCTCGCTCCAAATCGGCGTCAAAAAGGCGACCGGAACGAGCTGATACATCGCCCCCATGGCCGTCATCAACGCAAAGCCAAGCAACGCCAGGTGGGCCGCCGCCCACACGAACGGCAACCGGAACGCGCCGCTGCTAAGTGAGGGAATCGCTCCAAGCAACATAAGCTGCGACGCGGCGAACGCCAACAGGGCGAACATGATAAACGAGAACGGAAGACGGACGTCTGTTTCCGTCCCCGTGCGAGTAGGAAACACGTTGCTCATCCTTTCGTAATGCGGATTTCAAAACTGCCGTCTTCGCGTGCGACCGTCTCGTGCCGGTAGCCGAGCTCATCAAGCTGCTCGTACAAAAACATCGGGCGGCGGTCGTTGATGATCGTCAACGTTTCGCCGGGGTTGAGTTTGGCGAGGGCGGCTAGCGTCCGCATCATCGGCTGCGGCGGCTCGAGTCCGCGGTTATCGAGGATCATCGGTCTCCCCCCTGTTTGACAAACGTTACTCTCCAATGTTTTTTCTCGATTTGTTCGGCCTCGTACGTAAATCCTTTCGCTTTCATAATCGGAAACAGCGGCTTGAATGGAGCGTGCAAAATGAACGTATCGCCCGGTTTGAGCGGCTTAATGGCGTTCATAATTTTTTCAAACGGCTCACGTTTCTGCCGCAAATCTTCGCGCACATCGAGTTCAATCGTGACAGGCATGTGCATTTCCTCCTTTTTGACTACTATGATAATCATTTTCAAAGCCCGGTGTTGTGATATGGCTCACACATGGATGTTAGAAAAAGATTTCTTTTTCCAACCCTTCCTGGTCGATCAAATAAAAGCCGTGTTCATCGACATCAATCAGTCCTTTTCGTTTCAGCTGGCTCAACGTGCGGCTCACCGTTTCCCGCGCCGTGCCGATCATATTGGCCAGCTCGCGGTTCGTCATATGGGCGGTGAGGCGATGCCATTTCCCTTGCTTGACGGCGTTCGTGCGCGTCAACCGCAACAAAAGCAGCACGATTTGTTCGTACGTATTATGGAGCACTTGCGCCTCAAGCCGATTTTGCAAGTCGACGATTTTTTCGCCCATGACGCGGAACAGCTTCATGCATAGCTCAGGGCTCGCCATCAGCACTTGTTCGAAATTGTGGATCGGAATGGCGATTAACGTCGCTTCCTCGACCACTTCAGCGTGAGCCGGATACGTGCCTTTTAAGAAAAAGCCGGCGTGCGGAAACATTTCTCCCGTCTGCAAAATCGAAACAATTTGCTCTTTTCCGCTTAAGTCGGTTTTGTAAATTTTCACTGTGCCGGAATGAATGAAATAGACGCGCTCGAGCGGGTCGCCTTGCATAAAGACGAACGTCCGCGGTTTGTAGACGCGCACGTGGGAAATGGCGACAAGCGAGTCGAGCTCGTAATCGGACAGTTCGCGAAACAACGGGACGGTTTTTAAACGGTCTTTCATCCAATGGTTCGCCATGGCGTTCTCTCCTTTGGAAATGTGACAAAAGTGTGGCAACTGCCAATGGGGCATCGATGCCTTTCTTTTTTTGAAAAACCGCGCCGTTCGGCGCCTTCTGCTTTCATTGTATAAATTCTCACACTTTAAAGCTGTGACATAAATCATAGAGGATGTTTGCCCCCGCTCACAAATCGGCCAAAGTGAAGGGCGCTACAATGGGGACGAACAAACGAGAAGGAGGTTGCACTACATGGAGGTTCAACGATCCGTTCGCCCCAATGTCCGGCCGGGGCGGCAAACGACCAACAGTTTTCTCAAATCGATTCTCATTTTCACCATTTTGATCAGCTTTACCGTCCTGCTTGTCGGCGGGTATTGGATTTTTAAAGAAATGGCGCCAAGGCCGAAGGAAGTGCGCAGTGAAGACGGCCAAGTGTTGATGACGAAAGAAACGATCATCGGCGGGCAGGCCGTCTTCCAAAAATACGGGCTGATGGATTACGGAACCGTGCTTGGACACGGGTCGTATATGGGGCCGGACTATACGGCGGAAGCGTTGAAAATTTATACGGAAGGCATGCAAGATTACAAAGCAAAAGAGCGGTATCACAAACCGTTTGCCGATTTAACCGCCGATGAGAAAACGATCATCCGCGAACAAGTGATGAAAGAAATGCGGAAAAACCGCTACAATCCGGTTACGGATGTTCTCGTCCTGACGGATGCGCAAGTATACGGGTTGGAAAAAGTGCGCGACTATTACCGCGACGTGTTCACCAATGGCGACGGTTGGGGATTGAAAAAAGGATTGATCAAAGAAAGTGACATGCCAAAATCGAACCGTGCTTGGGTGGCGGATGGCGATCAAATCCAACAAATTGCCGACTTTTTCTTCTGGACCGCCTGGCTGTCCAGCACGCCAAGACTTGGAGACAAGATCACATACACCAACAACTGGCCGTACTATGAAGACGCCGGCAATACGATGTCATTTTCCGCGGTATGGTGGAGCGGCGCGAGCGTCACGATTTTGATTTTGTTCATCGGGATCATTTTGTACGTGTTCCACCGCTATCAGTTAAGCATGCAAGAAGCGTATGCAGAAGGGAAGTTTCCGGTCATCGACTTGTGGCGGCAGCCGCTTACTCCGTCGCAAGTGAAAGCGGGCAAATATTTCGTTGTCGTCGCCGCGCTCTTTTTCGTGCAAGCGATGTTCGGGGCGTTGCTCGCCCACTACTATACGGAACCGGACAGCTTCTTTGGCATCAAATGGATCCATGACCTATTGCCGTTTAACATCGCCAAAGGGTATCACTTGCAGCTGGCGATTTTCTGGATTGCCACCGCTTGGCTTGGCATGGGGATTTTCATCGCGCCGCTTGTCGGCGGGCAAGAGCCGAAAAAGCAAGGGCTGCTTGTCGATCTGCTCTTCTGGGCGCTTGTCGTGCTTGTCGGCGGCAGCATGATCGGCCAATGGCTCGGCGTCAACGGCTATTTAGGAAACGAATGGTTTCTGTTTGGCCACCAAGGTTGGGAATACATTGAGCTAGGCCGCGTTTGGCAAATCATTTTAGTCGTGGGCATGCTGCTTTGGCTGTTTATCGTCTTCCGCGGCGTCAAACGCGGGCTGAAGCGGGAAAGCGACAGAGGCGGGCTCATCCACTTGCTGTTTTACTCAGCCATCGCCGTTCCGTTCTTTTACATCTTCGCGTTCTTTATCCAACCGGACACAAACTTTACGATGGCTGACTTTTGGCGCTGGTGGATCATCCACTTATGGGTGGAAGGCATTTTTGAAGTGTTTGCCGTTGTTGTGATCGGATTCTTGCTCGTGCAAATGCGGCTTGTGACGAAAAAATCGACGGTCCGGGCTCTCTATTTCCAATTTACGATTTTATTGGGCAGCGGTGTGATCGGCATCGGCCACCACTATTACTACAACGGTTCACCGGAAATCTGGATCGCCCTTGGCGCCGTGTTCTCGGCGCTCGAAGTGATTCCGCTCACGCTCCTTATTTTGGAAGCGTATGAGCAGTACAAAATGATGCGCGACGGCGGAGTCAACTTCCCGTATAAAGCAACATTCTGGTTTTTGATCTCCACAGCGATCTGGAACTTGGTCGGCGCCGGGGTGTTCGGCTTTCTCATCAATTTGCCGGCGGTCAGCTACTTTGAACACGGGCAATTCTTAACGCCGACCCACGGCCATGCGGCGATGATGGGCGTGTATGGCATGTTTGCGATCGCCGTGCTTCTTTACTCGCTGCGCAACATCGTCAAACCGGAAGCATGGAACGACAAATGGCTGAAATTCTCTTGCTGGATGCTGAACATCGGCCTGGCTGGCATGGTTCTCATCACGCTTCTCCCGGTCGGGATATTGCAAATCAAAGAAGCGTTTGAACACGGCTATTGGGCGTCGCGTTCGCCTTCGTTCTTGCAACAAGATGTCGTACAAAACTTGCTGCTTGTCCGCTTCGTTCCGGATACGATCTTTTTAATCGGCGTCGCCGCCTTGCTTGTCTTTGCCATCAAAGCGATGTTCCATTTGCGCAAACCGACGCATGGAGAGGGAGAAGAGCTGCCGGTGGCGAATTTGGCGGAGGAAGAATAACAAAAACGGGCTGACCCAAAACGCGAATGCGTTTTAGGATTAGCCCGTTTTTACACGAAAATAGAAGAGAATCGTTCGTTTTCTGGCAGAATAGAGTCACCATAAACCACTATCACCGAAAAAGGAGCGATTCTTTTAGACATATCATCATATTTTTGAAGAGTGTACCGTGGCCCCCCACGTTGCCAATCGATATCATTCCAGTGGATCATATGGCTCATGTAGTTTACGAAATCGTCAAGCGCATTCCGATGGAGACGTTTCTTCCTTACTATAAAAGGCGGCCACACCTAAGAAAGGTAGGGAGGGATGCTCTCTCCTTGCTTATAGTGCCTTAATAAGACGAATGCTGGAAATTGCCGCTTCTTGTTCAATCGAACGCCTAGAAAGAAGATCTAAAATCCGTTCGTGCTTTTCCATGTTTTGTTCTATTTTCTTAACGATTTCATTTGTTTCAAGCACTGCTTGTTGGACGAAAGCAAACTCTTGCTTCGTGACCATATTGGCTTTGACATGATCTAATTCTTTCATTAGGTTGTTCTTTACGTCCTCAAGCTCCTGTTTGGTAGCCATGTTGGCTTTGATGTCTTCAAGTTCTTGCTTGGTAGCCATGTTGGCTTTGATGTCTTCAAGTTCTTGCTTAGTAGCCATGTTGGCTTTGATGTCTTCAAGTTCTTGCTTGGTAGCCATGTTGGCTTTGATGTCTTCAAGTTCTTGCTTGGTAGCCATGTTGGCTTTGATGTCATCGATCTCTTTTGTGAAACTACGCTTCACTTCTTCAAGTTCTTGTTTGGTGGCCATGTTAGCTTTAATATCTTCTAGTTCTTTTGAGAAGCTTTGTTTTACTTCTTCGAGCTCCTGTTTGGTGGCCATGTTGGCTCTAATGTCTTCGAACTCTTTTGTGAAACTATGCTTCACTTCTTCAAGTTCTTGTTTCGTTGCCATGT
This sequence comes from Geobacillus sp. Y412MC52, assembly GCF_000174795.2. Classification (NCBI taxonomy): domain Bacteria; kingdom Bacillati; phylum Bacillota; class Bacilli; order Caryophanales; family Anoxybacillaceae; genus Geobacillus; species Geobacillus sp. Y412MC52. The sequence continues at coordinate 728,254 of NC_014915.1, forward strand.
TGGCTTTAATATCCTCAAGCTCTGTTGTGAAGTTTTGCTTCACTTCTTCGAGTTCCTGTTTCGTTGCCATGTTTGTTTTGACGTCGCTTACTTCATGTTCGATAATTTGGAGCTTGTCCAAAATTTGTTTCAATATCGCTTCCAAGGGAAATCCTCCCTTCTAATAAGATATATAGCAGTCCTGGAAAAGCGAGTGATGATGAATCGCTCCTTTCTTTATGAGGACTGGGGAAACGAGCGTGTAGAGTAAGTGGTTGAGGAAAGGGATGGGATTGTAGCGCAGAACAAATGAGGATAATCGTTCCCCATTCATATTATAAATGATTCGTAGAAATTTGAAAATAACGTTTTGTGTCCATTGTCGCTTTGTATCCGTCCAGGAAAAGGAGTGCGTTTTAGCCCGTACGGTCATGTTAATCCCGGCAGCGACATTGTTTTTAAGAAAATCGAACTTCCTTTCTTTATAATAGGAGAAACAAGGGATTTAATCGGAATCGTTCATCCCGAGTTCGACAGTCACTAGGCAAACAAAATGCCTCTCGCCCCTTGATGCAAAAGGGACGAGAGACATTTGGGCACACTTTGGGCGTGTATCTAGGCGCGAGGATGGATGCCTAGGATCTTCGGAGGAGGCTCCAGCCCTAGAGCCGCAAAGAATTGAGCCTGTTTGGCCGTCAGTTCGGTTCGTTGATAAAGGTCGCCGTTTTTGGAAGAAAAATGTCCAAGCATAAGACGCTCACATTCATCCCTTACTTTCGGCCACGATTCATGGGTTCGGATCTCCACGATCCGAACCAGCAAGAGAGCCAGCCAACTGAGCAGCACATGCGCCCGAATGCGGTCTTCCAAGCGATGATACATAGGTCGCAATTCCAATGTAGACTTCAATGTTCGGAAGGCCTGCTCAATATCCACCAGCTGCTTATACCCGATGGCGACATCTTCGGCAGACAAGGTGTCATCGGATGTCCGGATGAGATATTTGCCGTCGTACTTTTCCGCGTCACGAACCGCTTGCTTGTCGATGCGAAGGGTTCCGTCCTTCAACTGGCGCAAGTATTTTCCGTAGGACGGATGGGAACGCAGCCGGCAGGTCGCCTTATGATGGGCTTCGTTTGGGAGTTGGCGAAGCCCTTCTAACTCCTCTTTCAGCGATTCGAGCAGCTTTTCTCGCTCCTTGCGTTGGCGTTCGGCTTCGCTGGGATTGTACACGAGAACATAGCGCTGACGCGCTTCTCCGTCGCCGACGATGATTTCTTTGATGTGCAAATTCTCGTCCACTTCATGATAACGTCCGCGACGGCTTAAGGCCTCTTTGACGGCGGCTTTGCCGGATCGCATTTTTTCGCCGACAATGTAGTGTCCGCCGGCCTGTTGCAAGATTCGCAAATTCTCTTCAGAGGAAAAGCCGCGGTCCATGACGCTGATCACACGTCCAAGCTTCCAGCCAATCAAGTCTTGTTTCACCTGTTTGATGACCGTCATGTCCATGGTATTGCCAGGCCATACCCAAGCGCGAATCGGGACTCCTTCCCGGGTGACAGCCAGCCCAATGACGATTTGAACCAAGTCTGGGCGTTTGTCTTTCGAGAATCCTTGTTTTCGAAGCGATTCTCCTTCCGGTGTTTCAGAGGGATCCACTTCGAAGTACGACGAAGTCGTATCGAAGTAAATCAAGTCGACTTCCAAATTCAATAAATCGGCCACAGCATGGAACACTTGACGTTCCAATTCCGGCTGCACGGCCAGCAGCTCATCCATCGCCCGGTACAACTGGTGGCTGGCGGCTTGAGGAAGGTGAGGGATATACACGTCTTTCTCCACCCACTCCTCCATCGCCAACTTGCTTGACGGATGAAGGGCGCGATTGGCCACCATGGCAAAAATCAGCCGTTCCAGCGAAATCTGGTGATGTCGGGAGGTAAACAAGGAGTGGAGAATCTCTCCCAACCCCAGTTGTCTCCAGAGCTGATCCAAGAGCCAAACGCCGCCGAGGTGTTTGCATGACTGGAATTGAAAGTCATCGGAAGCTTCTCCTGTCAACGTTTCGACTTCCCAAGCCTGCTCAGGAGAAAGGAATCGCGAAATGCTTTTGGCCAGACGTTCCAAGACGGCGCGATCCACCTCGTCTTCGCGCCCGAACGAATAAATCACCTTCGCTTTCGCATATTTGGCCTTTGGATCCCATTCATTGTGAGCAAGCTGGAGATAAGCAACGGTTGTTCCATCCTTGTTTTTGCGTGTGACTCGTCGTATGTACATGCCTATATTATAACGTATAAACTTTATTTTTAAAAGAAAAAAATGAATAAATCGTGTGCCTATGAAATTCGGCGTTTTTTCCTAGGATCCGCATTACGAAACCCTTGATATAACAGCATTTTGGTCATTTCCATTTGCCTAAAATGACCTCAAAACTGTCGAACTCGGGTTCATGATCAATGTACGATTTAAAAAAGAAAGAGCTGGCTCCAAAAGTCCACTTGTTAGTGGATTTTTGGGTCAGCCCCCTTTCGTTTGTGAACGTTTTCAATCACTTGTGGCATTTGTCCGGCGTGGTGTGTTCGTTTTCCTTTTGCTTGTCATGGCACGGAAAGCAGTACAACGTCTCTGTTTCTCGGCTGACGACGCCATTTAAAAACCCATGCAGACAATGGATCGGCTTGCCGCATTGCGCGCAAAAGCCAACAAGCTCTTCCAACCGCCATTTCTCCTTTCATGGGGATTGAACATGTTCACCTTCGGGCTGTGACGCTCGTCACTCCCCCCCAAGGTTCAAGCGGTTATGATAAAGTATATAATTCACTGTAGATGAGCAAATTCACTAACATAAATTGACAACCAAACAAAAAAGGAGACATGAACCGGACTCCTTGGGTAAAATAGATGTGCTCAAAACCCATTCACACAAGGAGGTTCATGTCTCATGAATAGATTAGCACATCACCAAGGAATCCACAAGTTTTTCTTCACTTTGGGGTTGACGCTGCAGCTTTCCAAACCGGTCATCAAGCATCTCATTCATATCGTCGATGCCTTGACCACCAAGGGATTCTCGGGAACATTGACCGATATTCATCACTGGAGCTTTCATCCGAATCATCGAACGACGCTCAGTCACTTTTTCACGAAAAGCCCTTGGGATGAGGAAAGGCTGCTTGGGAAGCTTCAAGAGTGGATCCTCCGCCGAATCGAGCGCCTGGTCGAGCGAAAGAATCAGCCTCTTTTTGTCTCGATTGATGATACGATTTGCCAAAAAACGAAGCCTTCGTCACGGGCAACGCACGCCATTCAAGGGTGCGACTGGCACTACTCGCATAAAGATCATCAATCGGTTTGGGGGCATTCGCTCGTTTGGCTGATGGTGCACACCTTGACACAAGCGTTTCCGTTTGCGTTCCGCCTGTATGACAAGAAAGCGGGAAAAAGCAAGATCGACCTGGCCATCGAGATGCTTTCTTCGCTCAAAGTGAAGCGGGCTCAGCCGGTGTATGTGCTCATGGATTCGTGGTATCCGTCCAAAAAGCTCATTGAAGCCTGCTTGAAACAGGGATTCCATGTCATCGCCATGCTCAAGACGAACCGGATTCTCTACCCGAAAGGCATCGCCATCCAAGCCAAGCAGTTCGCCCGCTATGTCGAGTCCGAAGACACCCGCCTCGTCACGGTGGGGAAGGAGCGTTACCGCGTGTATCGCTATGAGGGGGCGATCCATGGCCTCGATGACGCGGTGGTGCTGCTGGCTTGGAAGGCGGATCAGCCGATGGCGCCGGAACATCTCCATGTCGTCTTGAGCACCGATCGGGAGCTGAGCGACGAAGACATCTTGCGTTACTATGCTCAGCGTTGGACGATCGAGTGCTTTTTCCGGCAGGCGAAAGATCAACTGAAGCTTGATGGATACCGCGTTCGCCACATTCGGGCGGTGAAACGGTATTGGGCGGTGGTGCTGTTGGCCTGCGTGTATAGCATCGCCGAATCCCGACAAAACCTCTCCGCCGGGCTGGAGCTTCTTCGGTCGCGGAAAGACCACAGCGTCGTCGAGTTCATTTATGACGCTGCGAAGCAAGATATTCCCATTGATGTGATCAAAAAACAGCTCCGTATCGCGTAAGGGGTACCCTGTTTGTCTCTCTAATCATGGAAATTATTGTAATGAAAAATGCTCATCTACAGTAATTCATTATACTACAAAGGAGGCCAATGTTATGAACCAATTTGCCGCCAAAATCCACGCCCCGGACTATCCGCCGCGCGACCGCCATCCGGCAATTTTTCGGCTGTTTGACAGTTTGAAGCCGGGGGAAGTGATGGAGCTGACGAATGACCATGACCCGCGTCCGCTGCAATACCAATTCATGATGGAGCGTCCGGATCAGTTTACATGGGAGTACTTAGAGGAAGGGCCGGACGTATGGCGGGTGGCCATCGGCAAAAAATAAATCATCCGCTCCATTGGGATTTCCGTCTGCAGGCGGAAATCTTTTTTTTCGCCGGTTGGTATGGTACGGTAAAAACAAACGATGGATGTCCGGAAAGGGGAAGCATGATGAAACAAACGATTGCCGGAGCGGTGCTCGCCGGCGGCCAGTCGCGCCGGTTTGGGCGGCCGAAGGCGTTTGCGTTGCACGAAGGAGCTCCGTTTTTCACTTGGTCCGTCGCGGCGTTGCGATCCGTCGCCGATGAATTGTACATCGTCAGCCACCCGTCGCTTATCGATGAATTCCGCCGGCAAACGGACATCCCGGTGCTGCTCGATGTGGAGCGCTGCCGCGGCTGTGGGCCGCTTGCCGGCCTTTACACCGTCATGGAACAGAGCCGAGCCGACTGGGTATTCGTCCTGCCGTGCGACATGCCGTACATGCGGCGGGAAGTGACGGAACGGCTTGCTTCCCATATCGATCCGACGTTTGACGCCATCGTTCCGCTCCATGGCGGCCGTCCAGAGCCATTGGTCGCTCTATACCATCGTCGGCTTCGTTCCGTGATCGCCGAGCTGCTTGACGCCGGCGAACGGCGGATGATTTCGCTCCTTGACCGCACCCGCGTCCGCTGGGTGGATGCCGAGCAGCTTGCCGCGGATGGAGACGTATGGCGCAATGTCAATACGGAGGAAGAGTACCGGTGAAGGGGGGATTGTGGCCGAAGCAGACACAGCATACACTTTTTTCAATCAGAAGAGCCATCCTTGACCACGAAATGGTTCTTTTTCCCGGCTTTTCACCACAAAATGCACTTGATGCAGGAAGACGCTCATGATACGCAAGTGAAAAATGATTTCGCCTGTACAATAACTGTCAATAAAAGGTCAAGTGCACCTTTTGATGATGACCTTGAATTTTATGAAACGGCAACAGTGCGAAGAAAAAAGAACCGCACGGCCTCGGCTCTTTTGCGTTATTGGACTGGAGGTTGATTTTGGTCCATTTCCTTCGCCAGGTCCGCTACTTCGGCGACGGTCAGCCCCGTTCGTTTCGCGACTTCGTGAATAGGCAGAACGTCAAGCAAGTTTTTCGCGATTTCGATGGCTTTTTGTTTTTCGGCTTGTTTGACCGCCTTCTCTTTTTCCTGTTCTAGATCTTCTACGAGCAAACGAAAGACTTTATTCGTTTTCATCCACTCCTTTACTTTTTGGGCGTATGGCGGGTCAATAAACTTGTCCAAACGTGGTTACTCAAGCAATCCGAGCCTAAACGCTTTTCCGACTGCTCCCGCCCGCGATTTGACGTGAAGTTTTCGCAAAATGGAAGACACGTGGTGTTCCACCGTTCGTTTGCTGATGTTCAGTTGTTCGCCGATTTCGCGATTTGTTTTGTCTCTAGCAATGAGATCGAGAACGGCCAACTCCATTTCGGTCAGAGGCGAGCCATCATGGAAAGCAAGATCAGTCGGGAACGATTTCACTCCGCGATAGCTTTCCCGAATGGCGTGAATCAGTGTTTCGGCAGAATCGCATTTGGATACAAAAGCATAGGCGCCTGCCTCATGGACGGCCTGTACATATTCTGCGCTGGCATCCCCCGATAACATGACCACTTTGCTTGCAGGGAATCGTGATGAGATGTTCTTTGTCCAAATGAGGTAGTTTTCTCTTTGGCTCGGAGCATCGATGACAATGATATCAGGCTGGAAGTGAGCGATCTCCTTCTCTAGTTCGGCTGGAGAGAAGACGGCTCCCACTACTTCCAAGTCGGGCTCGCGTTCCAAAAGCTGACGGATGCCATCCATGACAAGGCCATGATCCCCTATGATCAAAATGTTGATTTTCACCATTGTCTCTCCCCCTCCCCCCGTAAAACGCAGCGAGTAGCAACGCATTTGGTTGGAACACACGTTGCGGTGAAACATGGAGTTTTACAGGGGATGAGTGATGTGCTGTTTTGATCCATGAGGCCATTTCTCTCAACTTCATTCGTTAAAATTTTACAATATCGATCAATCTCTGTAAACGAAATTTCAAAAAATAGGTATTTTCCGCAATGAAATTTGCGGAAAATACGGATGTTTTTTCAATGTTATTTTGGTACAGTAAGGGTGAAGCCGGCCGGTGATCTCTGAAATAATGAGGAGGATGATGCTCAATGAAGAAGAAATTTGCCGTGCTTGCTTTAGCAACGGGGCTTCTTGCTGTAGGAGGCGTAGCTCAGGCAGGAACGACGTATGATGATTATGACGTGATTGTCCCAGGTTTCAATGATAATGCGTTTACTCCTCAACAAACGAAGTCGACTACCGGCGCGTCAGCAGATTTGAAAGTATCGATACTGGGAAAAGCACTGGATGCAAGAGTGTATTCTTATAGCGGAGGAACTGGACCTTGGGTCCGTATCGCAACGGTTGGGGGCCCATTCAAACTGCCTAATTCGATCAAAGCAGGCAAGGATGCGAGAGTTGAGTTTAGTTCGGATCTTACTCAATTGGTAGATGTAAGAGTAAAAGGGGAGTGGAGAAGCAATTGATTTATAATGAGCATGAACCAAATCGTTTGGATGGTCCATGCTCTTCAAACGTGAAAACAAGCTTGGAAAAGGTGGGGGAACATGTTGAAGCATCAAGTGAAAGTGGAATTTATGAGAGTCTTTACGTGGCGTCAATGCATCGTTTGGGCTGCATTGGTGTTGGTTCTGCCTGTCATCCAATTTGTGTTAATCAAGGATGGCTACGTTTACTATAGGCAATTGGATCTTTTTCTCCGCTTGAATTCGAATTTTGTGCCGCTGCTGTTTCCCATCATCATGGTTCTTGTGTATTCTATTTCTTTTCCAAGTGAACAAAAAAACCATTTTATTCCATATGTGCGTATCCGCATCCCTTTGACGACTTACTTCTTTAGCAAATTGATCGTCAATGCGATCCTGTCTTTTTTGATCGCCTTTTTGATCGTATTCGTCCCTTTTGTATTTTCTATGTATATTGAACCTTATTTAGGAATTGTTCGTTTCTATCCAATCAATGGGAATTCTATCCCTTATACAACGTTTGAGCAGTTGCTTGCCCTTGGCACGCTGCCATATGGAGTTCTTTACTCACTATGGGTAGGGCTGAATGGAATGATGTATGCGACAATGGGATTGTTGCTCGTCATGATTTTAGAGAAGCCTTTTATAGCGCTTTCCATTCCATTTGTTTATTACTTGTTGGGAAACTTTATTACCCAAGTTTTGGGGTATGACCAATTTTCCCCTACTTATACGATTTTTCCTTTTAGTATATCGCAGCAACCTTTATGGACAGTATTCGTGCCGTTCCTCTTCTTATGTTTTGTGGTGATGGTATTGATGTTCTATTTAAAGGAAAGGTTGCATAAGCACCATGACTAGGGTAGTAAACAAATGGAAGGATTTTGTGGATGAACTATTGACATTCAAATGGATTCTCTTTGGAGTGGTTATTTACATATATGGATTAAGGGCTAAAGAGCACATGTATGTTGCTTCGTTGCAAACAAAATTATTGTTGAATAAATGGGATTTGTTGCATAAGTTTTTTGGTGATATTTACCTTATTTTGTATTTTATCTTGCCGGTCTTTCTATACCGTTCTATTTCAATTATGATGTCTGATTTTGATTATACGGTTTTGATACGATTTGGTTCTTATCGAAGTTGGGTGTATGCGACACTAGTTCGATTTATTCAAAGTGCCAGCATATCCATAATCGTTTGGGGAGCAGTGAGCCTAGTTTTGTCAATCGGTGCTCCTTCTTTTGTTGGCTGGAGTCCGTTTAGTAGGCTGAATGCTTCTCTAAGCGAAACGCAAATATTGCAAAAATTCATAAACAGTCCCATTTTAGCATTGTTGTTGCATTTGGCTTTGCTTGTTTTCAGTGTCAGCTGTATTCACCTTGTTTTGGCCATCCTTTATGTAAAGTGGAAAAACAAGGGCATTGTCGTGTTTGTCGCGGTGTTCATATGGGTGTATGGCGTAGTGTCATTTAAACTTCTTTCCCCCCATTCCTTGTTTAATTTGTGCCATTACTTGATTTTGCATTCGGGGGCTGCTCAGTTCAGCAATATATGGGGATCTTTTGCGATGGTTATAGGATGGATGATCCTGCTCATATTGATTGTCAATCGACTGGATCTGAATGTGAAAGGATACAGTTGGAAATATGCCGCTTTTATTGTCTTGGTTGTCCTAGCATTATGGTCCGGAATGCGAGAAAACGTGGGACAAACTGTTTGGGACCAGTTTCTTTTCATGTTTATAGGCGGTTCCAGACAAGCGCTTTATTTCAAGTCGTTTTTATGTTATTGGGTTCTTTATTTTGGGGTCATCTATTTGGTCCAATTGCATTTGCAGAAGGAATTGTCAGAAATGGGGTATTACAAGCTAGTGCGTTATCAGTCTATCAGTCGATGGTTTTGGGCATGGTATCATAAGATCATGCTATACATTGGATTATATTTATTCGCTTTAGCATTGCTCGCTTTATTCATTTCTTCGTTGAAACGTTTTTCCTTTGATTTCCATGTTTCTATTGATCGTTCAGTTACATTGCTTGATGTGTTTTATCATTTTTTGGTCAACGGCTACCTTCAAGTTTCGTTTTATGTACTATTTGTGTTTCTTATCTCTTGGCTGAGCAAAGAAACGTTTTATAGTTTCGTAGGGCTCGCTATACTTTCATTCTTTATGTTTCCGGGTCTTAATAACTGGGGAATTATTCCATCTGGATTGAATAGCATGGCGTATTTATTTACAAATGATTCGATTTACCGCATCAGCATCGTTCTATTCTTATGGAATGTTTTCGCCATTGTTTTCTTGCTGTATGTCTTTTCCAAACAAGATCTCGATTTCTAAAAAGGAGTGAGTAAGTTGCCGCATATCCTGTTAGATCAAGTCAGTAAATCATTTAAAGGAGCAACGATTTTTGAAAACGTGAATTTTGCAGTGGAAAAGGGGAAAATTTATGGAATTATTGGTCCTAACGGTTCAGGAAAGTCTGTCTTATTCAAACTAATATGTGGATTTCTATTCCCTGATCACGGTAGGGTGATCGTGGACGGGGAAGAGTTGGGGGTCAATAAACGATTTCCCAGTGATTTTGGAATTATCATTGATCGGCCTGGATATATAGCGGGAAAGACAGGGTTTGATAATCTAAAAGCATTGGCTCTCATTCGAAACAAAATCAGTGATGACAAAATAAAGCAAACGATGAGGTTGGTCGGTTTAAATCCAGAATCGACGCAAAAGGTCAAACATTACTCACTTGGAATGAAACAAAAGCTTGCTATTGCTCAAGCCATTATGGAAGATCAACAAACGCTTATTTTAGATGAACCATTCAATGCTTTAGATGCTGACAGCGTTGAAAATATCCGAAACTTGCTTCGGAAATTCAAGGAAGAAGGGAGGACGATTTTGCTCACTAGCCATAATCAAGAGGATATTGATGTTCTTTGCGATGAAGTGTACAGAATCAACCGTTTCAAACTTGAAAGAGTAAAAAAATAGAAGGCGATGTTATAAGCTAATATCCAAGTGAGGGGGATGGACATATGGCTTCTGGAATGCTATGGTTCGCTCCTATTACGATCATCCAACTTCGTGCCACGGTTCAACAGTTGTATACAATGGTGAGATGTTAAGAAGTGTCGATACCCCTGCAGGATTGACCTCTGCTGCTGAGAAAGGGGCTCTAAATTTCCCATGGTCTGATGACGCCTATTACTATAGAATTTGCAAATAATGAATCTGTTTGACTGGAAGCTTTTCTTTCACCCCTTCCCGAGCGGGATGGGGTCTTTCTCTTCCGGGGGATGATGGATTAGGGAAGGAATGAGGCTCATGCATAAAAAAATCGTGGTCGCTGTTTCCGCTGTGCAGTTTCTTCTCTTAGCTTTCGTAGCGATTGTTGTTTCGGATGTCCATGACCGCTTTTTTCCGGAACAGCTGGATGTGAAAGCGAAAGTGACATTGGATTTTAGCCATTCTGATTTGCGTCAGGAAGATGTGTTTCAACAGTTGGGGGAAATGAGCGATCGATGGGAATTAGGATTGATGAAAATCGCGCCAGATTTACGGGGGGATCAGTCGGGACAGATCTTTGTTCAAGTGGGGGAGAAAGGGGATTTTCCAAAGAGAATTCAGCGTTTTGGCCATGAGCCAGATGCGGAGATCCGCGATCGCCGCGCGTTGGCCCATTCGTTTGCCAATGGCGATTATTTGGTGACAGGGAAAACCGATCATATAGACGAGTTGAAACATTGGCTGGCGTCGCATCGGGTCGATCAGAAGTGGAACGAAGAGACTCTGTTGACCATTCTCCAATTTTTGATCGTGCAAAGCGATTTTGGTGTGGCGCTGTTGGCTGTTTCGGCGCTGATGGTGTCATTAGCTTTATACTGGCTGGCGGTCAAAGCGAAAGGGCGCGCGTTGCGTGTGTTGGCGGGAGTTCCGACGTCGCGCATCCAATGCGAGGATTTCAGCCACTTTTTGCTGGCTATGGTTTTGGCCGCCGCTATATTGGACGTCTTGGCCGCTCTTTATGTCGGCTTTGTCTATGGATTGGGATTCGTGCCTTACTATAGTAAAGTGTTGCTTTTGGCTGAGGCGATGGTGATCTCTTTGACAATGGCTTGCGCGTTGATTTTTTCTGTTGCCTCATGGAATTGGATCGATTGTTGGTCTTTTAGCGGCCTTGGCTATTGCCTCCGCCATTAGTGCGTTTATTATGGCTGTGTTAAAAGCAAAACGCGATTTTCCTCTTCGGCTTGCTGGGGCATCTTGGTGGGCGGTGTCGCGCGGGCGAATCGTGAAAGAGTGGGTGTTAGGGGGAATCGTGGTCATGCTGATTATGCTGTTGCAAGGAATAAACGGCTGGTTGCCGGTTTGTCTAACGGGGGCGCTTGTGCTGCTTGCTTTGCCGCTCGTACATATTGGTGCGGCAGCTTGGGTGTTTGCGAAAAACTCCCTGCGTCAGTTGTAGAAAGAAGGAGGAAGGCTTGACTGCCATGAGAATTGAGGCCGATCAAGTGACGATGATTATCAATGAGCGAACGATTATGGAGAACGAAAGTGTCGTATGCTCCCCTGGAGCCTTGACGGCGCTTGTTGGTCCAAGCGGAGCGGGCAAAACGACGCTTCTCCATGTGCTTGGATTGCTTTTGCGGCCGACAAACGGTCGTGTATTGATTGATGGTGTCGATACAACGAGTTGGGGAGCGAAGCAGCGGCGGCTGTTTTGGAAACACCATGCGGCATTCATTCTCCAAGATTACGGAATTATGGAGGAAGAATCAGTTGCGTTTAATATCACGATGACTTCGAGTTTGTTTCGTTCGAAAGTTGTCGGCGACAAGGAGCGGGTGCGCAAAGTGTTATCGGAAACAGGGTTGGATGGAAGAGAACGAGAACTGGCCGCCCGTCTAAGTGGAGGCGAAAAGCGACGCTTGGCGATCGCACGCGCTCTCTATAAAGACGCACAAGTCATTTTGGCGGATGAGCCGACGGCTTCTCTTGATGAGGCCAATGGCGATCGCGTCATTGAGCTGCTTCAATTATTGGCGAAGCAAGGGAGAACGGTTATTGTCGCGACCCACGATGAGAAAATGATGCGAGCCGCCCATGCTGAGCATGCGCTAAAGGGAATGCGGCATGGCAGATGAGAAGAAAGGGGGCGAATCAAGATGACGAAAAAACGATGGTGGGGCATTGGCGTTGCCATTGTGTTGGTCGGCGGACTTTTAGTAGCGGGAGGGGGGATTGGTTTGTCGCTTATCCCGTTCCCAGGCAAACAGGACGTTGCTCGTCCTGAATGCGGAAAACTGCCGAGCCGATCGGAAGTGAGAGAGGCGTTGAGTCAGCATCGGGATCTCGCAGCTCGCTTGGAGCGCGTAGGAAAGGGAGTAAGCGTGAAGGTGGAGGCGCCGTGCGGAGATCAAGCGGATGAAGCGCTCATCCGCATTGTTTATCATACAAAGGAGGAACGGGATGCAGTTTCCTCCATTTTGGCTGACCACAGTTTCGGAGTTCCAGTTGAGCTAATCGAAAGATAAGATGAGCGCTGAGGTCTAAATGTGATCCATATCACATAACGCGCCTGAATGTTGCGGTACAATGGAGGCCAAGGAGGGGGCCGCAATGCGCGATTTTAATGAAAATCCGTTTATTGTGATTTGGGAATTGACGAGAGCTTGTCAACTCAAGTGCCTTCATTGCCGCGCCGAAGCGCAATACCATCGCGATCCGCGCGAGTTGACGTTTGAGGAAGGGAAAAAACTGATCGATGAGATTTACGAGATGGATCAGCCGATGCTCGTCTTTACGGGCGGCGATCCGCTCATGCGCCCGGATGTGTACGATTTAGCGAAATATGCGATCGATAAAGGATTGCGCGTGTCAATGACGCCAAGCGCGACGCCGAACGTGACGAAAGAAGCGATCCGCAAAGCAAAAGAGGTCGGCTTGTCGCGCTGGGCGTTTAGCCTTGACGGGCCGAACGCCGAGATTCACGACCATTTCCGCGGCGTGAGCGGCTCGTTTGATTTGACGATCCGTGCGATTCAATACTTGCATGAGCTCGACATTCCCGTGCAAATCAACACCGTCATTTCGCGATACAACGTTCATGTGCTTAACGAGATGGCGGCGTTGGTGGAGAAGCTGAAATGCGTCCTTTGGAGCGTCTTTTTCCTTGTGCCGACAGGCAGGGGGAAGGAGGAGGATATGATTTCCCCCATCGAGCATGAGCGGGTGTTCCGCTGGTTGTATGAAACGAGCAAGCGCGTTCCGTTTGATATCAAAACGACGGCGGGCCAGCATTACCGCCGCGTCGTGCTGCAGGCGAAAATGCGCGAAGGAAAAACGGCAAAAGGCGGCATCCGTTACGAAGACGTGTTGAACAAAGGCTTAACCGGACAAGTCGACGGGCTCGGCCGCGCGCCGAAAGGGGTGAATGACGGCAACGACTTTGTTTTTATCTCCCATATCGGCGATGTCTACCCAAGCGGGCTGCTGCCGGTCAAAGCAGGGAACGTCCGGGAAACGCCGCTGGCGGACATTTACCGACACTCGCCGATTTTCCAAGACTTGCGCAATCCGGACAAATATAAAGGAAAATGCGGCGTCTGCGAGTTCCGATATGTGTGCGGCGGCTCACGCTCGCGGGCGTACGCGGTGACGGGAGACTATTTGGAAAGCGAGCCGTATTGTGTTTACATTCCAAAGGCGCTGCGGACAAAAGAGCGAAGCCAACGGTAAGAGGGCGGTGAAAAACGGCCGCTTAAAATGACGGCGCTACGGCGTTCGTGAGACGGTTGCCCGGGCGCATGCGGCGGATGTTGGATGTGTGTTCAAAACATACGGGGAAGGAGCAGGCGCCCTTCCCCGTTTTTATCATCCTGAACCGAGCTGGCGGCACTTGCTGTTGCGGAACCGCCTGAACCTTCCCCGTTTTCATCATCCTGAACCGAGTCCCCCACTTCCACGCGTGAGCGTAAGTGGGGGATGAATCGGGATTTGCCGTCATTCTTCCTCTTGCTTCCACAGAACAGAAGGTGTAAAGAACCGTGGGACGCACGGGGATGGCTTGGTGGACAGCCTGCTGTGGGGCGGGTGTTCCCAAGAATCTCCCACCTCAAAGCTCAAGCGTAGGTGGGAGAGCGTTCAATGTTGAAAGATCATTCGTGGTCCAACTCGACTATAAAGGTCTCCGGCCCGGTCGGCGCCGCGCTTCCTCCCTTTGGTTCGAGGCTCGCTTTAATTTGCTTGAACTGTTTGACATCCTCGCCGGTGATCAAGATGCGCGCCGCTCCGTGGCGGATCGTCAACAGTTCCCCTTTGACCTCGTTGTTGGTGTAAATGATCCACAATTGATAATCGCGAGTCGCAAACGGCGGCAACCCTTCAATTTCCATCAGCATTTCCTTCGTATCGTCATTGATCCAAATCGTGCCGTCCATCTGTTGAAAGAGCGCCGATGGTTCAATCGGAATTTGTTTCGTTTTGGGATTATGGATGATTCGCTCGATTGGAATGTCGGTATGTTGTTCGACAATCTGGTATCGATATGGCTCATCCGATCCGTCATGGGAAGCGGTCGGCCCGTCGTTCGAAGCGGAAAGGCGCAAGGCGAAAAGGAAGACGGCCAAAGCGGCGCCGATCCATCCCGAAGCGATGCGGACCTTTCGCTGCGCGCGCGCTGTTTGTCTTTGCGCTTCCGCTTGGGCCCAAATTCGCTCTTTGTGAGAAAGGGGCGGTGCTTCATATTGGGCTGCCTCTTTAAGCCCAATGTCTTTCCACGCTTCAAGCAGGCGTTGGCATTCAAGGCAGTGCTTAAGATGGTTGGACACGTCTTCTTTTTCTTGCTCTGGCAGCATGCCTAACAGCCAGTCCACGATTTTTGCTTCCGAAATATGGCTATGCTTCATGCTGTTCTTCACCTCTGCCAGCCTCCATCCAGTGGAACAGCTCTTTTTGTTTCCGCAAATTGCGCAAGCCGTAGCGGATGAGCGACTTGACGGAGCCTAACGGTTTGTTCATCGCGGCGGCGATTTCCCGCTGGGTTTCCCCGTGAAAGTAAAAGTGAATGATCGCTTGCCGCTGCTCCTCGGGGAGATGGGTTAACGCATCGAGGATGACTTGTTGTTCCAGTTGGCGGAGAAAGTAGAATTCCGCCCCCTTTTCTTTTAAAGCCGCTTCCTCAAGGCGGCTCACTAGCAAATCCCGTTTCTTGCGCAGGCGGTCGAGCGACCGGCTTTTCGTTTTCACGGCAAGAAAGGCTTGAACGCTTCCCCGCTTTGGATCAAATTGGTGCGGTTTTTGCAAGATTTCGAGAAACACATCGTGGCTGACATCTTCCGCCTCCACCTCGTTGCCGACGATTCGAAGAGCGATATGATAGACCATCGGAGCGTATTTTTCGTAAAAACGGTCAAAGGCGGCGCGCGAGCCTTCGGCGATCTTCTCGAGCAGTTCCATGTCTTCCCGTCGATCTTCCATCTTGCCCACCTCCCGACACATGCTTGATGGAATTGTTGCCCCTGCTGCATCTATTCTACAATTTCATTTTTCTCCTGCAAAACAAATCCATTGATCCATTTCTGGCGTATACGAAGTGAAAACAGAAGGAGGGAGTGAACGTCGTGCGAAGCAGGGTCATCATGATGTTCGCCATGATCTTGACACTCTTTTCGCTTCTTCTTCCGATCCGCCCGGCATCGGCGGCAAGCGGTGTTGTTCTTTTCACGCCATACACCGGGCTTTCCGTGACGCCGGGGGAAACAATCGACTATACGGTCAATGTCATCAACAACGGTTCCAACATTGAAAACGTCACCTTCTCGTTTGACCACCTGCCGAAAGGATGGGCGACTTCGATTACCGCTGAGGGGAGAACGATTGAGCAGCTGTCCGTCCGAGGCGGAAAAGAAGAAGAGGTCACGTTGGAAGTGACCGTGCCGCTGGATGCCGACAAAGGGGATTACCGCTTTTGGCTCGTCGCGAAAGGGGAGAGTGGTTCATCGAAATTGCCGCTGCTTGTCCGCGTGACGGAACAAGGATCGTTTAAAACGGAACTGACGTCGGAACAAACGAACCTCGAGGGGCACGCGGATTCGAGCTTCACGTATGATGTCACGCTGAAAAACCGAACCGCCAAGACGCAAAATTACGCGTTAAGTTCGGCGGCGGAAAAAGGTTGGCAAGTCACGTTCAAATCGGAAGGCAATTCCGTTACGTCGGTGAAACTCGAGCCGAATGAATCAAGAGACATTACCGTAGAGGTCAAACCGCCGGAAAATGTGAAAGCGGGCACGTACAAAATCCCGATCAAAGCGCAAACGAGCGATACGTCGGCTGAGCTGACGTTAGAAGCGGTCATTACGGGCACGTATGCGCTCAAACTGACGACGCCGTCAGGAAACTTAAGCACCGATGTGACGGCGGGGCATGAACGGGTGATCGATCTTGTCGTCAAAAACACCGGAAGCGCTCCGCTTTTGAACATCAATATGACGGCTGACGCTCCGCCTGATTGGGAAGTGGAATTCGATCAAAGCACGATCGCCCAGCTGAACCCGGGCGATTCCAAAACAGTCAAGGCGAAAGTGAAAGCGTCGGATGAAGCGATCGCTGGGGATTATGTCGTCAACTTCCAGGCGCAAACGGCGGAAACGTCGGCGGAGGCGGCGTTTCGCATCTCGGTCAAAACGTCGACCGTTTGGGGCGTGGTGGCGGTGTTGATCATTCTTGGGGTGGCCGGAGGGCTGTACTATTTGATCAAAACATACGGGAGGAGGTAAGCATGGCAGCACCCGCCGTCATCGAGCTTGACAACTTGTGCAAAACGTATGGGGACCATCGGGCGGTTGACCATTTGTCGCTTTCGATTCAAAAAGGGGAAATTTTTGGCCTCCTTGGCCCGAACGGGGCGGGAAAGACGACGACGATTTTGATGATGCTCGGGTTCACCGAACCGACGTCCGGTTCGGTGAGGGTATGCGGGATCGATCCGGTGCGAAACCCGATTGAGGTGAAACGGAAAGTCGGGTACTTGCCGGATGATGTCGGCTTTTACCATCACATGACAGGCTTGGAGAACTTGTTGTATACGGCAGCGTTAAACGGCATTCCCCGCGCCGAGGCGGAAAAGAGGGCGTGGGAGCTGCTCGAGAAGGTGAATTTGACTGATGCGGCCCATAAAAAAGCGGGGAAATACTCGCGGGGAATGAGGCAGCGGCTCGGCTTGGCTGATGTGTTGATGAAGCGCCCGGAAGTGATCATTTTGGATGAGCCGACGTTGGGCATCGACCCTGAGGGAGTGCGCGAGCTGCTTCGCCTGATCCGCAATTTGAGCCGCCATGAAGGCATCACCGTTCTATTGTCCTCGCACCAATTGCACCATGTGCAGCAAATTTGCGACCGAGTCGGCTTGTTCGTGGGCGGCCGGTTGTTGGCCGAAGGGAATATCGAGCGCCTGGCGCAACAGCTGTTTTTGCAGGATGCCTATGTCATCCATGTGGTCGCTTCACCGCTTGACGCTTCCTTACGGTCCAAAATCGAGGCGATTCCGGGCGTCAACAAAGTGGAGCAAACGGAAAATGGATGGGATGTGTATTGCCAAACGGATGTGAGCGCCGCCATCAGCCAGACGATCATCGAATCAGGATCTTCGCTGTTCCATCTCAGCCGGCGAGATTTTGGACTTGATGAGATTTATCACCGCTATTTTGAAGGGAGGGATGTACGTGAAGGCCAGTAAGGAAGAGCGATGGGCAAACGATGTCTTTTCATATGTGAAAAGATGGAGCGAACGGCTGAAGGCGGGTGCGCTTGATGAGAAGAAACGGGCAAGAGGGGCAAACAGCGCCTTTTCGGCCATTGTCAAAAAAGAACTGGCCGATTATTTGACGAGTTGGCGCATGATCATTTTAATCGCCCTCATCTTGCTCACTTGCTTCGGCTCGCTATATACGGCGATGACGACGATCCGGGACGCGTTGGATTCCTCGGAAGAGGCCAAGGAAATCGCGAAAGGCGCCTACTTGTTTCTAAAATTATTCACCGTCTCGGACGGAACGTTGCCTTCGTTTCTGACGTTTGTCAGCTTTCTCGGGCCGCTGCTCGGCATCGCTCTTGGATTTGACGCCATCAATTCGGAGCGGAATCGGGGGACGTTAAGCCGGCTCATGGCCCAGCCGATTCCGCGCGATTATGTGATCAATGGCAAGTTTGTCGCTGCGCTGTTGTTGAATGCTGTTTTGTTTCTTTCGCTCGGCCTGCTCGTGATGGCGTTGGGCATTTTGGTCTTGGGGATTCCGCCTACTTTCGAAGAGTTTGCCCGCATGGTCTGCTTTTTGTTGTTATGTCTTGTGTATATCGCCTTTTGGCTGAATCTCGGCATTTTGTTTTCTGTTGTCTTCCGCCAGGCTGCGACATCCGCGTTGTCGTCGATGGCCGTTTGGTTGTTTTTCAATCTTTTCTACTCGATGATCGTGGAAGTATTTGCGAAATCGTTTTTGCAGTCTGACGCCATTACGTCCGTCGAGCAGGCGGTCGGCCGTCAAGAGTTGGTGCTTGGTCTCATGAGATTGTCGCCGAGCTACTTGTTCAATGAATCAACAACCGCCTTGCTTTCGCCGGACGTCCGAACGCTAGGGATCGTCACGGTGGAGCAAACGGCCGGCGCTGTTGCGGCCCCCTTGCCATTCTCGCAAAGTTTGCTGCTCATTTGGCCGCAGGCGACCGCGCTCATTGCCGCCACTCTCATCTGCTTTGCGATCGCGTATTGGTTGTTTATGAGGCAGGAGATACGGGCGAGTGGGTGAGAAAACAAGTTGTTTGCCGCAGACGGGGCGGAAGAGATGTGTGCGCCCAACAGCGTTTCTTATCGTTCGTATGTGAAAAACGTTCTGCCAAATCGTGTCCGTTCCTTTTGGGGACGGGCTTTTTCTTTTTTTGGATGTGACAAAACCGTGACAACGCTTGTGGCAAAATGGTGACAACAGGAAAGGATGTGATCAGCTTCACAAATCTGTTTCCTTCTCTGGCGTATGATGGAAGTACAAACAAAGCCACATATTTTGAAAGTCAGGGAGGGATTATCAAGTTGCGAAACTTCGTCTGCGTCCGCCGGGTATGCTTGCTCATCCAGCGCATATATTCGAGGGTAAGGGTCGGATTGATCAGCAGCTGTTCCTCCAGTTCGGTTTTATTTACCACTGCTGCTTCACCGGGTTCGATCACTTTGGCCGTCAATAAATAACGCGGATCGTTCGTAAATAGTGTCAGCTCGCCGACGATTTCTCCGCTTCCGCAAATGCGAAAGCACATTTCTTTTCCGTCCGGGCAAATTTTGCTTACTTGCACCTTGCCGGAAAGGATTAAATATAGCTCATTAGCCGGCATGCCTTCTTGAAACAAAAACGAGTGCTTGCGAAGCGGAATCACTTTTTTCGACGACTGCAGCAACGAACGCAAGTGGGAGAAATCACGATTCATGGCAGTGCGGCTCTCACCGTTCATCGTCTTTGGCGAGGAGACCCCCACTTCAACGACCAAAGGGAGTAAGTGGGGGAGGAATCGCTTTTTTTGTCGACATCTCCATTTGTTCGACTACTTCTATTGTAAAAAACATCACAGCGGGAGAGAGTGAAAAAAATCACCGGTTGCCCCCCTTTTGTGCGGGTTGTCACAAATTTTTCTAAATCGGATTTCTGTGCATATATGATACAATCAATGTGAGCAGTATCACAGCATATGGCTGCTCATTTTCGTATAGTGAGATGGAGATGTAGCAGAGAAGGGTTGATTCATGGCGGAATTTTGGTCACCCGTTTGGTTATCGATAAACGTATCGCTTCTTGCCGGCGTGATTGTCGCGATCCTCGGGACAGCGGCGGCGAGACGGATGGCGCGCCGCCGGTTTCGCGGCAAGACAGTGGTGGAGACGGTGTTTATGCTGCCGCTTGTATTGCCGCCGTCGGTCGTCGGGTTTTTGCTTGTTGTTTTGTTTGGGCGTCATAGCCTAATCGGACAGCTGGTGGAAAGGTGGTTTCACACAACGATATTGTTTACGCCCGGCGCGGCGGTGATGGCGGCGGTTGTTGTGTCGTTTCCGCTCATGTACCAGGCGGCGAAAGCAGGGCTGGAAGCCGTCGACCCCGCCATTGAAGGAGCGGCGCGCATCGATGGGGCGAACGAGCGCCAAGTGTTTTGGCATATTTCACTGCCGTTGGCTAGAAACGCTTTGTTGTCCGGAGCGGTGCTGTCGTTTGCCAGAAGCCTTGGGGAGTTTGGCGCGACGCTCATGTTTGCCGGCAACATCCCAGGCAAAACGCAAACGATCCCGACCGCCGTCTATATGGCGATGGAGTCGGGGCGGATGGAGTTGGCGTGGGCATGGGTGGCGGTCACGATTGGATTGTCGTTTAGTTTATTGTCTTGTGCGGCGAAACTAGGCCGTTGGCAGCGATAAGGAGCAGGCCGTTGGAACATCACGCGGCCATGATATGGAAAGGAGGGAGCGCCATGGAAGAGCGCGACCGGGTGACGATCGCCGACCGCCTGTCCCGCCCGTTGCGCGATTTGCGGCTGTCGGTCATCGACCAATGCAATTTTCGCTGCGTCTACTGCATGCCGGCGGAGGTGTTCGGGCCGAATTTTCGCTTTCTGGCGGAAGACCAGCTGTTAACCGTTGACGAAATGGCGCTGTTGGCGGAATGCTTTGTCGAGCTTGGGGTGGAAAAAATCCGCCTGACCGGCGGCGAGCCGCTGCTTCGGCGCGATTTGGATGTGCTTATTGAGCGGTTGTCCATGATTCCCGGCTTGCGAGACGTTGCCCTTACGACAAACGGCATCCATTTGGTGAAATGGGCGAAACGGCTGAAAGCGGCTGGGTTGCAGCGCGTCAACGTCAGTTTGGATGCGTTGGACGATGACATTTTCCGCAACATGAACGGCATCGGCGTCGGCGCCGCTCCGGTGTTGAAAGGCATTGAAGCGGCGCGCGAGGCGGGGCTTGGCGTCAAAGTGAACATGGTCGTCAAAAAAGGATGGAACGACTCGCAAATCGTGCCGATGGCGGCTTACTTTAAAGACTTGGGCATTCCGCTCCGCTTTATTGAATTTATGGATGTCGGCACGACGAACGGCTGGGATTACTCCCATGTCGTGACGAAAAAAGAGATGTACGAGCAAATCAACGCCATGCACCCGCTCGAGCCGATCGAACACGAGTACTTCGGCGAGGTGGCGAGCCGCTACCGGTACGCGGGCACGAACGTCGAAGTCGGCTTTATCGCTTCAGTGACGGAAACGTTTTGCCAAAGCTGCACACGGGCGCGCATTTCCGCCGACGGCAAGCTGTATACGTGCCTCTTTGCCTCGAAAGGTGTGTCTTTGAAAGAAAAACTGCGCGCCGGGGCAGGGAAAGAGGAGCTGAAGGCGCTCATTACAGCCGTCTGGAACCGGCGGACGGATCGCTATTCGGAAGAACGGACAGCCGAAACGGCGAAACAACGGCCGAAAATTGAAATGTCGTATATTGGGGGATAACAAAGAAACGGGGCTGCTCTTTCCGTCGAAGAAGCAGCCCTGCTTTTTATCGCTCGATGCGCCTGCCTTTACCTTAGAAATGGGGGAATGGCTTCGCCTGCTTATGCCTTCACCGCCGCCAACACGCGCGGGAAGAGGATATTGTTTTCCAAATGGATGTGCGTAAATAAGTCGTCTTCAAGCGCCGCGAGCCGGCTGTAGACGAGCCGATACGTGCCGCACGCATCTTCCGGCGGGGTGAAGTCGTTGGTGATGTCGCGAATTTCTTTCATCAAATCGCCGGCTGCGTCATGTTCATTGACCAGTTCGCGGACGGCTCGCTCGACCGCTTCCCGGTTTTCCGGCGATGGGTTGTCGGCAAATTGCAAAATGAGCGGGAATGCGCCCGTTTCCTCTTTAATCAAGTGTTGCTCAAGCTCCGTTTTTAACTCATGGAACCGTTTATGCACTTGGGACAGATGCGGATGGTGCATGCCGTGCACGCGCAACACTTTCGTGACATATGGGCTGAGCTGCGGCAGTTCCTCGTTCAAATAGCGGTGATGCGTTCTTACAATATGATCGACGAGTTCGTCGAGCGGCGCTTCGTTCCAGTTTCCCGTCGGCTTGTTTTGCGCCTCCGCGTAAAGGGTGTTCAGCTCGCGAAGGAGCGCTTCGCCATCCAGTCCACGCTCTTCGATGGCCTCTTTTAACGGGCGCTGTCCGCCGCAGCAAAAATCGATACGCCGCGCTTTAAATAAGTCGGCTGCTTTCGGAAATTGCGTAACAACATCACCAATCAACGATTGTTCGGTAAAACGCTGTTCCATTTCGGATCCCTCCATCGTCAAATCGTTGCAGCTTCAGCATACCGTGTTTTTCGCGAAGGTGTTGTGACGGATCTCACATACGTAAAAAAAAGTAGACATCGATGCATGTGATAAACGTCACAACAGTACTTTTCCTCTTTATCGTACAATAAAAAAGCAGACTTCTGCTGACTCTTTGCGGAGGCGGTGTCTGCTTTCATGACTGAGAACGTACATGTTCAGCGGATAACATACAACGTGTTGACAACAGAAGCAAATCCAGAGAAGGAAAAGGGGAGACGGATATGTGGGCGTTGGTGAAGGGAAGGCAGTGGGAGGAGGAAAAAACAGAACTGGAGCGGCAACTCGCTGAGATGAAAGAAAAGCTTACGAGACAAAAGGAAGCGGTTCATGAGACGGTGGCCGGTTTGCTTGGGGAGTTGCAGGACATCGTTCACCAGCATGAAGTGGTCAACGGGCAACACCATGTATTAGGCCAACTCGTTGATCGAACGAAAGAAAAAGTCGATAATGTCAGTACGCTCAGCAAGTCATCATACGCGATCTCCGACCGTTTGTGCGAACAAGGGAACGCGTTGGTGGAGACGGCGGGTCAGATGGTCGCAGCAGCAAAAGAAGGCATCCGCATGTCGGGAGAAATGGAGCAGGCGATGGGGCGGCTTGGCAGTGAGATGGAAACGACATCGGCCGCGATGCATCGGTTGCGCGGCCGCTCGCAAGAAATTGAACAAATTGTGAAAGTGATTAAAGAAATTGCTGGACAGACGAATTTGATTGCGTTAAACTCCTCGATCGAAGCCGCCCGTGCCGGAGAGCATGGCAAAGGGTTTTCCGTCGTCGCCGCTGAAGTGAGGAAATTGGCTGAGCATACGGCGGACAGCACGGAAACGATTCATCAGTTAACCGATGCTGTGCAGCAGGAAATCGAGCGGTCGCTTGAGCAGACGGAGGCCATTTCGTCTTTGATCGAAACGGTTGTCCAAATGAGCATTCATACAGCGCGGAAATGGTCGGCGATGATGGAACTGATCGATCGAGTCGAAAATCGGGCCCAAGACGTGCTAAACTATATTCAGGAACAATACCGCTATGCGGATGAAGTGAGGCAAGAGCTCGAACAGTCCACCGCTTTGTTTGGCGAAACGCGGGAGATGATTTTGCAACACATCGCCGATGCGAGTGTCGTTGATGAAAAGTTGGCGGAAGGCATAAAACGGCTGCAACAATGGCAACAACGTTAAAAGGACGATATCGTTGCCGCCAGCCGTATGATCGAAAGGAGAGAGAGAGATGGTCGAAAGACGAACCCCCATTCCCGTAGCGGAAGCCATCACCCGGGTGATGCGTTACGCTGGGAGAGGAGAAGAGGAGATCGTGCCGCTAAGGCAGTCGTACGGCCGCTATTTGGCCGAAGATTTGCGTGCCGACCATGATGTGCCGCCGTTTGACCGCTCGCCGTATGACGGATTTGCCATTCGCGCCGCCGACTCGGAAGGAGCGGGACTTGACCATCCGGTCGAGTTTGAAGTCATTGAAACGATCGGCGCCGGGCAAGTGGCGAAGCAGCCCGTCGGCCCGTTTCAAGCGGTGCGCTTGATGACCGGGGCGCAAATTCCGGAGGGGTGCGATGCGGTCGTCATGCTCGAGCTCGCTAAACAGTACGAGCGGGATGGAAAAACGTATATGGCCATTAAACGCCCGTTCCGCCCTGGCGACAACATTTCGTTTCAAGGGGAAGATGCGAAAAAAGGGCAGCCGCTTGTCGAAAAAGGAACGCGCATCAATCCCGGGGTGGCGGCGCTCTTGGCGACGTTCGGCTACGCCGAAGTGAAGGTGGCGAAAAAGCCGCGGATTGGCATTTTTGCGACCGGCAGCGAACTGCTCGACGTCTCTGAACCGCTTGTGCCGGGAAAAATCCGCAACAGCAACGCCTACATGATCGAGGCGCAGGTGTTCAAAAGCGGCGCCGAGCCGATTTATTTGGGCCAGCTCGCCGACGACCTCGATGCTTGTTTTCACGCTGTGCGCCAGGCGCTCGATCAAGTGGACATGCTCATTACGACCGGCGGCGTCTCGGTCGGGGATTTCGATTATTTGCCCGCCATTTACAAGCGGCTCGGAGCGAACGTGTTGTTTAACAAAATCGCCATGCGCCCGGGGAGCGTGACGACCGTCGCCGAGATTGATGGCAAGCTGCTGTTCGGTCTATCCGGAAACCCGTCGGCGTGCTACGTCGGGTATGAGCTGTTCGTCCGCCCGGTCGTGCGCACGCGGCTGTTTTCGGCCAAGCCGTATTTGAAAAAAGCGAAAGCCACCCTTGGCGCCGATTTTCCGAAGCCGAACCCGTTCACCCGCTTCGTGCGCAGCCGGGTCGAGGCGGTTGACGGTCGGCTTGTCGTGAAGCCGGTCGGCATGGACAAGTCGAACATCGTCACCTCGCTTGCCTTTGCGAACGCCTTGATGGTGCTGCCGGGCGGAACGAGAGGGTTTGCGGTTGGCGATGAGGTCGAAGTGTGGCTTCTTGATGACGATGAGGGGTCAAGCGAATGAACGTCTGGCAAGTCGTCGGCTATAAACATAGCGGCAAAACGACGCTTATGGAAAAATGGGTGGCGGCCGCGGTCCGGGAAGGATGGCGCGTCGGGACGGTGAAGCACCACGGCCATGGCGGCGAGCCCGCGCGGCCGGAAGGCGTCGATTCCGTCCGCCATGAGCGGGCCGGGGCGGTGGCAACGGCGGTGGAAGGGGACGGGCTTTTGCAGCTTCATCTCCGCCGCCCGTTGTGGCGGTTGGATGATGTGTTGGCGCTTTATGCGCCGCTTCGGCTCGATCTCGTGTTGGTCGAAGGCTACAAACAAGAGCGGCACCCGAAAGTCGTGCTCGTCCGCACTTGGGAAGATTGGGCGTCGCTTCAGCACCTCGCCAACATCCGCGCCGTCATCGCCTGGGAGCCGCTCGAAGGGCCGCTAGCGCACCCGGTGTTTTCGCTGGCCGATGATGACGAATATATTCCATGGCTCATGAACGAGGTGAGAACACGAGCATGACAGAACCGTTGTTTGCCATTACCGATCGGCCGATTTCGGTCGAGGATGTGATGAAAAAAGTGATGCGTCCGGAAGCGGGGGCGGTCGCCGTCTTTGCCGGCACGGTGCGCGAATGGACGAACGGCAAGCGGACGCTCTTTTTGCAATATGAGGCGTACGTGTCGATGGCCGAGAAAATGCTCGCGCAAATCGGGGCGGAAATTGCGGAGAAATGGCCAGGGGCGAAAACCGCCATCACCCACCGGATCGGGCGGCTTAAGATCGGCGACATCGCCGTCGTCATCGCTGTTTCCTCGCCGCACCGCGCCGAAGCGTATGAGGCGAACCGCTATGCCATTGAGCGGATCAAGCAAATCGTGCCGATTTGGAAAAAAGAACAATGGGAAGATGGAAGTGAATGGATTGGAAACCAATTAGAAACGGAAGCATATCCGTTCGGAAAGCCGGAGGTGAATGAATGATGATCCGTCTTTTGTTTTTTGCCCATTTGGGCGAGCAAGTCGGCGAGCGGGAAGTGATGTGGCCGAATGTTCCGGAAACGGTGAAAAAACTGAAAGCCGAAGTGGAAGAGCGCTACGGCATCTCGCTCGGGCGCGTCATGACAGCGGTCAACGAGGAGTATGTCCGCGACGAAGCGCCGCTTCACGCCGGCGACACGGTCGCCTTTATTCCACCGGTAAGCGGAGGATGAGACGGATGGCGAACAAAAGCAAATGGGTGATGCCAAAACAACACGGCGCCTGGGCGATGCTCATCATCCCGTTTTGGCTCGGGGCGTACGCCGGTGGGCTTTCGTGGATTCACGCGCCGCTCTTTGTCGCCTGGCTTGCGCTCTATTTGGCGACGTATCCGCTCTTGATGGCGGTGAAAACGAAGCGGAAAGAGCCGTACGTGTCCGCTGCCGCCCGCTATGGCGCCATCGCCGCCGCGGCGCTTGCCGTCTCTCTTTGGCAACAGCCGGCGCTTTTCTACTTCGGGCTCGCCATGGTGCCGTTTTTCTTGGTGAACACGTACTACAGCAAGAAAAAGAATGAGCGCGCCTTTTGGAATGATGCAGCGGCCATCGCGGCGTTTTGCATCGGCGGCCTCGCCGCCTTTTACGCCGGACGCGGGGCGTTGACGATCGAAGCGTTTGAACTCGCCCTGTTTTCCTTCCTCTTTTTCATCGGCAGCACGTTTTACGTCAAAACGATGATTCGGGAAAAGAAAAACGAACGGTACAAATGGCTGTCATGGGGCTACCACGTCCTGTTGATCGTCGGCCTCATCGCCATTGACGAGCCGTTCGCCGTTTTGGCCTACGCCCCGAGCGTCACCCGCGCCGTCTATTTATACGGCAAGTCGCTGCCGATCATGAAACTCGGCATGCTGGAAATCGCCAACGCGGCGTACTTTTTCATCGCGATGATCGTGCTCTACTCTTGAGCGAACCCCAAACGGGAGGCATCCATGACCGTTTGGGGTTTTTTCTTTTGGTTAGGCGGTATTGCTTTTTCATTGCACAAGCATGATGTGAAATGGGCATGAATTCCTTGTAACGGTTTTGCAAAGGGTCGTTTCAAAAGCCTACCTCTTCTTCTATGCTCGTTCTCAAATAAATAAAAATTAGAACATGTCGATCCACTTCAAGTAGACATTCGCCAAGTGTTCGACTTCCCAGTGGTTCGCATGGAAGTCACTCAACATGAGTGGGAAATCAATCGTTTTCAATTCTAGCAATCCTAGTGGTATCGAAAGCCCTTACGAGACTTCCTTAATGTTGATTTCACCGCTAACATTATGGCCAGGATCTCGTCAGTACTTTCTCTTTTTTGTCACTAAATCACAAAATTTGGTGATGAGCCAAAAAACAACTCGATAAAGCTTAAAAATCTTACTTTATGTGACAAAAAAACAAACAATTCAAATTTTTTATTGACAATTTTAGTAAAGGCGAAATATAATCTAATTGTAAAATAAAGGTTAAAAAAAGGGGTGCGAATAGTTGCCGTCAAAATGTTTCGCGCTTAGAGATAGTGGGCAGATCGCGTTGCTTGGCTGCTTTTGGAGGACATAATTTTTGTAATTGGAGAGAGGTTATAATGATAAAAGATCTTCTCAAATCAATCCTTTCTTTTTCGTTAGTTTTCGGTCTGTTGCTGGGTGGCAGTATCATCGCTTCTGCCGAAGAAGGGACTTCAAATGCAGGATGTTCACTCAGTAGCAAGACGAATGTGACAGTAAATGGGTTTTTAGATAGAGCGAAAGAATCGAGTGTGGTCGTATCTCAAAGCGGGAACAAGGTGGTTGAAATAACAGACCTAGAATTTTCTTAAAAGATTAGAAACTTCTGTTCCTGGACCAAAAGGGAAAAAACTAGCTGGGGTTTCAATCGCATACACTCAAGCACAAGAGTCATCCCTTCCAGGGGATCGTCCTGTGGTGACTCCACAATTAGGAACGGGTTATTATCTAAAAAACATTACTACTAGTGAAGCATGTGGAACAGAAATAATAAGACAATCTACTTTTAAAGGACCATCAACAGCTACCATGTCTATAAAACAAGGGGTTTCTGCCACATGGTCATCGAACACAAATATAAGCGCTGAAACAGTTTCGGCAGCGTTGGGATTTAACGTAACAAAATCTTATGAAGTTACAGACACTTATCAAATTCAAGTTCCAGCAGGAAAAACCTATACCATAATAGCTAGACCGTATTACAAAGTTTATAACTTTGAAGTTTGGTACGACCCACTTATTGGATCGGATTCTAAAGTAGGGTATGGATATGCTGCTAAGCCTGTAGGGGTATGTTTTTATTACTATGAGTAATGTTCTGTGTTCCGTTATTTATAGAAATATTGAAGCAAGTTTCCTGATGGAACTTGCTTCTGTTTTTTGTGTTTCGTTTAAGCATAACGGATAGTTAAAAAGGGGGATGCAAAATGAATATTTTAAAAAGTCCAAACAAAATGAAGTTTGTTTCACTCGTTCTTTCTCTCATCGGATTGTGGTTGATGTTAAATAGTCCTGAATTAGGGAGTCGTTTTGCTTCATCCTGGGTTCGATCCATGGGGGGATCTGTGGATTCTCAAGAATATTTGCAAATGTTAAAAGAATATATAAGCACTTATAAAACGCTAGGGGGGATTTTTTTGTTTGTGGGCTTGTTTTCTTTTCTTAACGATCATCATCAGTAAACATCGTATTTGCCTACAGGGCAGCGAGAGGTGTGTATTTGCGCATTTTTTGTTATCTTTTTTAATGGAGACGATGGCCTTTAATGGAGACGATGGCCGTCTGAGTTGGATGGATCGCGATATAGTGAAGTAAGGTGCGGTGTGAATGATTGCTCCGAAAAGAGCAAAAGGGGCTGACTCAAAAGCCCCCTTTTTGGTGAAATTTAACCGAAGTATGTGAAAGAGACCACCTCTGAAACCCTTGGTTTTACCGGGTTTTTCGTGGTGGCCTGTTTTTCCATGTCGCCCTAAATAGGAACATTACCGCTCTTTTGGGTCAGCTCCTTTTTTTGCCGCACCCGCCCGTCAGTCAATGCGGCACAGCTCGGGCGGGCAGCCTTCGCAGGCGATTTCGTCACGCAAATATTGCAAGTTGTGGACGCAAATTTTTCCTTTTTGCACGGAGATGACGCCTTTTTTCCGCAAATCGCCGAGCATGCGGTTGACGACTTCGCGGGCGGTGCCGCAAAAGTTGGCGAGCTCTTGGTTCGTCAGCGGCACGTCGATCAAAATGCCGTCTTCTTTCATCACGCCGTAGCTGTTGCACAGACGGATGAGCGTTGAATAGAGCGCTCCTTTTTTGCCGTGTAAAATCAAGTCGCGGAATTTCGTCTGCGTTTTGCGGAAATGGACGCTCATCCATTTCATGAGCTCGATCGCCAGCGTCGGATGATTGGCGAGCTCTTGTTCGAGCCTTTCGCGCGGAATGGCGGAAACGACGCCGTCTTCAAGCGCTTTCGCCGTCAGCATGTAGCGGGCCCCAGGGCAAAACAGCGTCAGCTCGCCGATCAAATCGCCCTCGCTGCAAATGCGCAGCGCGAGCTCCCGTCCGTCCATGTCCATTTTGCTGATTTGGATTTTCCCCGATTGGATATAGTAAATATCGTCTGCTTTTTCCCCTTCTTGAAACAAGTACGTTCCCTTCTCAAGGCGAAGATCGCGCCCAAGCGGTGTAAGCCACTTCTGCCATTCACGAGATTCAATCTCGTTCATCCGATCACAACCTTACGTAAAATGTATCGCTATATAAAAGTGTACAGGAAAAAAGAGGGAAGTCAATATAAGGATAGTGGAAAGATTGAAAACTTGTTGAACATCGATGGAATCGTTTGTGAAAGTCTTTGCATCCCGAGAACATGAGGGCGATGGAGTCAAGGATGCACCTTGGCTGCCGGGACAAATCGGTATTCGTTTCCCATAGACGGAGGGAGGGGCAAGAAAAAAATCCTCGAAAATTATTAAATATACATTTGATTTTATTTTTATACAGTATTATAATGAGAACTACATGAGGCATACGGGTGAGGGGGAACATGATGAACGTAGCCATTATCGGGGCGACGGGGTACAGCGGCGCGGAGTTGTTCCGCTTGTTGCACGGGCATCCGCATGTGAGCCGTTGCGACGTTTTCTCGTCGTCGCAGGACGGGGTTCATGTATCGGAAAGTTTCCCGCACGTCGGTTCGGTCGATGGTGCGGTGTTGCATAAACTTGAAATCGAGGCGCTTTCCCGTTACGATGCGGTCTTTTTCGCCACGCCGCCCGGGGTGTCCGGGGAGTGGGCGCCGGCGCTCGTGGATCGGGGAGTGAAAGTGATCGATTTATCCGGGGATTTCCGTTTGAAAGACGGAGCGGTGTACGAACAATGGTACGGGCGGCAGACGGCGCCGGCGGAATATTTGCAAAAGGCGGTGTACGGGCTGACCGAGTGGAATCGGGAGGCGGTGCGCGAGGCCGTGCTCCTATCCAACCCGGGCTGTTATCCGACGGCGACGCTGCTTGGCTTGGCGCCGCTTGTCAAAGAAGGATTGATTAAGGAAGACTCGATCATCGTTGACGCCAAGTCCGGCGTATCGGGCGCGGGGCGGAAAGCAGGGCTTGGGACGCATTTTTCCGAAGTGAACGAAAACGTGAAAATTTATAAAGTGAACGTCCATCAGCACATTCCGGAAATTGAGCAAACGCTGCAAACGTGGAATGAAGCGATGGAGCCGATTACGTTCAGCACCCATTTGATTCCGATGACACGGGGCATTATGGCGACGATCTATGCGAAGGCGAAACAATCGATTTCGCCAAACGACTTGGTAGATTTATATAAAACAAGTTATGAAGGTTCACCGTTTGTCCGCATCCGTCAACTTGGACAGTTTCCAGCGACAAAAGAAGTGTACGGCTCAAATTATTGCGACATCGGCCTCGCCTATGATGAACGGACGGGACGGGTGACGGTCGTGTCGGTGATCGATAACTTGATGAAAGGCGCTGCCGGGCAGGCGGTGCAAAACTTCAATTTGATGATGGGCTGGGATGAGGCCGAGGGCCTCCAATCCTTGCCGATCTATCCGTGAGGGAAGGGGAACGAACAATGACAGCAACGAAACAAACGGCGCAAGTAACGGCGGTCGCCGATGGAACGGTCGTCACGCCGAA
The DNA here is from genome assembly GCF_000174795.2 of Geobacillus sp. Y412MC52. Classification (NCBI taxonomy): domain Bacteria; kingdom Bacillati; phylum Bacillota; class Bacilli; order Caryophanales; family Anoxybacillaceae; genus Geobacillus; species Geobacillus sp. Y412MC52. The sequence goes on from NC_014915.1 coordinate 759,271, forward strand.
GGGATTTCAAGCGGCTGGGGTGCACGCCGGGCTGCGCTATTCGAAAAAAGATTTAGGGGTTATTCTATGCGACGTGCCGGCTTCGGCGGCGGCGGTGTATACGCAAAGCCATTTCCAGGCGGCGCCGCTCAAAGTGACGCAGGCGAGCCTCGCTGTAGAACAAAAATTGCAGGCGGTCATCGTCAACAGCGCATGCGCGAACGCCTGCACCGGCGAGCAGGGGCTCAAGGACGCCTATGAAATGCGCGAGCTGTGCGCGAAACAGTTTGGCCTGGCGCTGCACCATGTGGCTGTCGCTTCAACGGGCGTGATCGGGGAATATTTGCCGATGGAAAAAATTCGCGCGGGCATCGAAAAGCTTGTTCCAGGGGCGACGATGGCGGATGCTGAGGCGTTTCAAACGGCGATTTTAACGACGGATACGGTGATGAAGCGCGCCTGTTACCAAACGACCGTCGATGGGAAAACGGTCACCGTCGGCGGGGCGGCGAAAGGATCGGGGATGATCCATCCGAACATGGCGACGATGCTCGCGTTCATTACGACCGATGCCAACATCTCTTCGGCGGTGCTGCATGATGCGCTCCGGTCGATTACCGATGTATCGTTCAATCAAATTACGGTCGATGGCGATACGTCGACGAATGACATGGTTGTGGTGATGGCAAGCGGTCTTGCCGGAAATGACGAGCTGACGCCGAATCATCCGGATTGGGAACACTTTTACGAGGCGCTGCGGAAAACGTGCGAAGACTTGGCGAAGCAAATCGCCAGAGACGGCGAGGGGGCGACGAAGCTCATTGAAGTGCGCGTGCGCGGCGCGAAAACGGACGATGAGGCGAAAAAAGTCGCGAAGCAAATCGTTGGCTCCAACTTAGTGAAAACGGCCGTTTACGGCGCGGATGCCAACTGGGGGCGGATCATCGGCGCGATCGGCTATGCGGACGCTGACGTTGATCCGGACAATGTTGATGTCGCGATCGGGCCGATTGTGATGCTGAAAGGAAGCGAGCCGCAGCCGTTCTCGGAAGAAGAAGCGACGGCGTATTTGCAACAAGAGACGGTCGTCATTGAGGTGGATTTGCACTTGGGCGATGGCTTCGGCGTCGCGTGGGGCTGCGACTTGACGTACGATTATGTGAAAATCAACGCCAGCTATCGGACGTAAGGAGAGAGAACGATGGGGAAAACGGTCGTCATCAAATGCGGCGGCAGCGTGCTCGATGAGCTGTCTCCCGCCTTTTTTGCCAGCGTGAACATGATGCGGGAACAAGGGATGGATGTCGTCATCGTCCACGGCGGCGGGCCGGAAATCGGGCAAATGTTGAAAAAACTGGCGGTGCCGAGCGAGTTTGTCAACGGCTTGCGGAAAACGACGAAAGAGGTGCTGGCCGTTGTGGAAATGGTGCTCTCCGGCAAAGTGAACAAACAGCTTGTGGCGATGCTCAGGCAGAACGGCTTGCCGGCGGTCGGCGTTTCCGGCGTGGACGGGGGGCTGCTCGAAGCTGAACCGATTGACTTTGCTAAACTTGGCTATGTCGGCCGTGTGAAAACGGTTCGCTCCCGTCTTTTGCGCACGCTGCTTGAGGCGGGCTACATTCCGGTCGTTTCGCCGCTTGGCATCGACCAAAACGGGCAAACATACAACATTAACGCCGACACGGCGGCTGGGGCGGTCGCGGCCGCCATTGGCGCCAGCCAGCTCGCGTTTGTGACGAACGTGCCCGGCATTTTGAGAGACGGCGCGCTCGTGGCCGAGGCGACGGCGGAAACGATTGAACGACTGATCGAAGACCGCGTCATCACGGGCGGGATGATTCCGAAAGTGAAAGCGGCGCTGTCCGCCCTGTCCGATGCGCTGCCCGAGGTGATGATCGTCAGCGGCAAAACGACGTTTTACCAGAACGGAACATGGCACGGCACAACGATTCGCAAAGAAGTGGGGGTATATTTATGAGCGCGCTGTTTCCGACATACAACCGTTGGAAGATCGCCGTCCAAGCCGCGGAAGGGACGGTTGTGACCGATGTAAACGGAAAACAATATCTCGACTTTGTCTCCGGCATTGCCGTCTGCAATCTCGGCCATCGCCATCCGCACGTCCAAAAGGCGATTGAAAAGCAGCTGAATCAATATTGGCACGTATCGAACTTGTTTACGATTCCCATTCAAGAAGAGGTCGCGTCCTTGCTTGTCGCCCACAGCGCCGGCGACTGCGTCTTTTTCTGCAATAGCGGAGCCGAGGCGAACGAAGCGGCGCTGAAGCTGGCGCGCAAACATACCGGACGACACAAAGTGATCACGTTTTCCCAATCGTTTCACGGCCGGACGTTCGCGACGATGGCGGCGACCGGGCAGGAGAAAGTGCATAGCGGTTTTGGTCCGCTGCTTCCGGAATTCATTCACTTGCCGCTGAATGATGTCGACGCTCTCAAGCAGGCAATGAACGAAGAAGTGGCCGCGGTGATGCTTGAGGTCGTCCAAGGGGAAGGGGGCGTCCGCCCGGTTGACCCGGCGTTTTTGCAAATAGCGTCGGAGCTGTGTCAACAGCACGGGGCGCTTCTGATCATCGACGAAGTGCAAACCGGCATCGGCCGGACCGGAAAGCCGTTTGCTTACCAGCATTTCGGCGTGGAGCCCGACATCATCACCCTGGCGAAAGGACTTGGAAGCGGCATTCCGGTTGGTGCGATGATCGGCAAAGCGTTTTTGAAAGAGTCGTTTGGGCCTGGCGTGCACGGGTCGACGTTTGGCGGCAACCCGATCGCGATGGCCGCTGCCAAGGCGACGTTAGAAGTTGTGTTCGATCCGGTATTTTTGCAAGAAGTGCAGGAGAAAGGCAGCTATTTGCTTGAGCGCCTCCATGACGCGCTCGCCCCGCTTGACATCGTCAAGGACGTGCGCGGGCTCGGGCTGCTTGTCGGGGTCGAGTGCCAAACGGACGTCGCACCGCTGTTGCCATTGATTCATGAAAACGGCTTGCTTGTCCTCTCGGCGGGGCCGAAGGTGATCCGCCTGCTGCCGCCGCTTGTCGTGACGAAAGCGGAAATCGATGAAGCGGTGGACATTTTAACAAACGTGTTGAACAACGCCAACGCCTCAGCCGTCTTGTAAACGGACGGCCGACGGCTTAATTTTTATTCCTGTTCATGCATAAAAATTCTTGAACGGTTATAAAAACTCAAACGATGAGGTGGCGCCAATGAAAGCGTACTTGCATGTGGCGAGCGGAAAAACGTTCAGCGGCGAGCTCGCCGCTCCGCTTGAAGAAAAGGTGAGCGGGGAGATCGTTTTTTTCACCGGCATGACCGGTTATCAAGAAGTGTTGACCGACCCGTCGTATAAAAACCAAATCATCGTTTTTACGTACCCGCTGATCGGCAATTATGGCATTAATGAAGACGATTTTGAAAGCAAGCGGCCGCACGTCGAAGCGGTCGTCGTCTACGAAGCGAGCGGCACAGGATTTCATTACGGGGCGAAATACAGCTTGGCAGAATACTTGCAGCATTGGAACATTCCGCTTCTCACGCACGTGGACACGCGCGCCCTTGTGAAAGAAATCCGCACCGCTGGGACGATGATGGCGGAATTAAGTTTGTCGCCGATTCCAGCAGTTGCTGATGAGGAAGCGGCGTTTCCAGTGCGCGCGGTGTCAACGAAAACGATCGAAACATACGGCGAAGCCGGGCCGCATTTGGTGCTCATCGATTTCGGCTATAAAAAGTCGATTTTGCAGTCGCTCCTTGCACGCGGCTGCCGGGTGACGGTCGTGCCGCATGATACGGCGCCGGAAGCGATTGACGCGCTGAAACCGGACGGGCTTGTCCTCTCGAACGGCCCAGGCGATCCGAAACAGTTAAGCCATCAGCTTCCCGCTATCCGTCAGCTTATCGACCGGTATCCGACGCTTGCGATTTGCCTTGGCCATCAGCTTGTCGCCTTAGCGTACGGGGCGGATACGGAAAAACTCCGCTTCGGGCACCGCGGCGCCAATCAGCCGGTGTGGGACGCCGGGAAGCAAAAAGTAATGATGACATCGCAAAATCATAGTTACGTCGTCAAAGAGGAAAGCTTGGCGGGCAAGCCGTTTGACATCCGCTTCATCAACGTCAACGACGGCTCGATCGAAGGCATCGCCCATCGCCATAAACCGATTTTGTCGGTGCAATACCATCCGGAGGCGCATCCGGGGCCGCAAGATACCGGCTATATTTTCGACGAATTTTTGCAAACCGTGTTCAAGGGAGAGAACGTGTATGCCTAAAGATTCTTCGCTTCAGTCGATTCTCCTGATCGGGTCGGGGCCGATTGTCATCGGCCAGGCCGCCGAGTTTGATTATTCCGGCACACAAGCGTGCATCGCCTTAAAGGAAGAAGGATATCGCGTCATTTTAGTGAACAACAATCCGGCGACGATCATGACCGATGAAGTTCATGCCGATGCCGTGTATTTTGAACCGCTCACCGTCGATGTGCTCGAAGCGATTATTGCCAAAGAACGCCCGGACGGGCTGCTCGCCACGTTCGGCGGCCAGACAGGGCTCAACTTGGCGTTTCAGCTGCATGAAGCCGGCGTGCTTGAAAAGTATGGGGTGAGACTGCTCGGAACACCGATTGAAGCGATCAAGCGCGGGGAAGACCGCGAAGCGTTCCGCGCGTTAATGCATGAGCTTGGCGAACCGGTGCCGGAGAGCGAAATTGTCACAAGCGTCGAGGAAGCGGTCGCGTTTGCCGAACAAATCGGTTTTCCGATCATTATTCGTCCCGCGTATACGCTCGGCGGGACGGGCGGCGGCATTGCCGAAAACATGGAGCAGTTTCTCGCGCTCGTGGAAAAAGGGCTGGCCGAAAGCCCGATCCGCCAATGTTTGATCGAACGGAGCGTCGCTGGGTTTAAAGAAATTGAATACGAAGTGATGCGCGACCAGTCGAATACGTGCATCACGGTTTGCAATATGGAAAACGTCGATCCAGTCGGCATCCATACGGGCGATTCGATCGTCGTCGCACCGTCGCAGACGTTGACCGATGAGGAGTACCAAATGCTCCGTTCGTCGGCGGTGAAGATCATTTCCGCATTAGGGATCATCGGCGGCTGCAACATTCAGTTCGCCCTTGACCCGAACAGCAAACAATATTACTTAATCGAAGTCAACCCGCGCGTCAGCCGCTCGTCAGCGCTCGCCTCGAAAGCGACCGGCTACCCAATCGCCCGCATTGCGGCGAAGCTGGCGGTTGGCTATACGCTCGCGGAACTCGTCAATCCGGTGACGAAAACGACGTACGCCAGCTTCGAGCCGGCCTTGGACTACGTCGTCGTCAAGTTTCCGCGCTTGCCGTTTGACAAGTTCCCGCACGCGGATCGGAAGCTCGGTACGCAAATGAAAGCGACCGGGGAAGTGATGGCGATCGATCGCAATATGGAGCGGGCGTTCCAAAAAGCGGTGCAGTCGCTCGAAGGAAAAAACAACGGACTGTTTTTGCCGGAGCTTTCGGCGAAAACGGATGACGAGCTGAAACAACTGCTTGTTGACAAAGACGACCGCCGCTTTTTCGCCATTTTGGAACTGCTCCGCCGCGGGGTGGCGGTCGAAGCCATTCACGAATGGACGAAAATCGACCGCTTTTTCCTTGCTTCGTTCGAACGGCTCGTGGCGCTCGAAAAACAGGCGGCAGCCACCACGATCGATACGATCGATGAGCCGACGTTGCGCTTCTTGAAAGAAAAAGGGGCAAGCGACGCCTTTTTGGCCGAAACGTGGGGCGTGACGGAGCTTGATGTGCGCAACAAGCGGAAGGAACTTGGCATCGTGCCGTCATACAAAATGGTCGACACGTGCGCGGCCGAATTTCATTCGGAAACGGATTATTACTACTCGACCTATTTCGGCGAAGACGAGCGGAAGAAAGCGAGCGGCAAGGAGAAAGTGCTGATCATTGGAGCCGGACCTATTCGCATCGGCCAAGGCATTGAGTTTGACTACAGCTCCGTTCATAGCGTGTTCGCCTTGCAAAAAGAAGGCTATGAAACGGTGATGATCAACAACAATCCGGAAACAGTGAGCACCGACTTTGCCGTCGCCGACCGTCTGTACTTTGAACCGCTGACGCTTGAGAGCGTCCTCGATGTTATCGAAGCGGAACAAATCAAGCATGTCATCGTTCAATTTGGCGGACAGACGGCGATCAATTTGGTCAAAGGGCTTGAAGAAGCCGGCGTGTCGCTGTTGGGCGTCACGTACGATATGATTGACCAGCTCGAGGACCGCGATCGTTTTTACCAGTTGCTTGAGGAGCTTGACATCCCGCACGTACCGGGCTTGATGGCGAACAACGCCGAGGAGCTCGCCGCCAAAGCGGCTGAGATCGGCTGCCCGGTGCTGCTTCGTCCGTCGTATGTCATCGGGGGCCGCGGCATGTTTATCGTCCATAGCGAGGCGCAGCTCGCTGCTTTGATCGAGCAAGGCGAGTTGACCTATCCGATTTTGATTGATGCGTATTTGGACGGGAAAGAGGCAGAAGCGGACATCGTGACGGATGGAACAGACATCGTGCTGCCGGTCATCATTGAACACGTCGAAAAAGCCGGCGTCCACTCCGGTGACAGCTATGCTTGGCTGCCGGCGCAGACGCTCACAGACGAAGAAAAAGCGAAAATCATCGACTATGCGAGCCGGATTGCGAAAAAACTCGGCTTTAAAGGAATTATGAACATTCAATATGTCATTGCGGACGGCAATGTATATGTCCTGGAAGTGAACCCGCGCGCGAGCCGGACGGTGCCGATCGTCAGCAAAACGACCGGCGTGCCATTGGCGCAAATTGCGACAAAGTTATTGCTTGGGAAATCACTCGTCGACATCGTTGACGAAAAAGCTCGCGGATTGGAGGTCATGCCGTACGCCGTGTTAAAGTATCCGGTCTTTTCGACCCATAAGCTGCCGGGGGTTGACCCGATGGTTGGACCGGAGATGAAATCGACCGGTGAAGGCATCAGCATCGCCGCGACGAAGGAAGAAGCGGCGTACAAAGCGTTTTACGCGTACTTGCGAAAGAAAGCAAACGCCAATGAAATGTATGTGATTGGCGGCATCGATGAGACGATGGCCGCGGAAATCGAAGCGAAACAGCTTGTGATCGTGTCAGATGTCCCGTTTGCCGATTGGGTGAAGCGCGACACGGCGCTCGCGGTGATCAACTTGGGCAAAGAGGAAGACGAGGCAAACAAACGAATGACTGCGTTGTCCCGACAATTGCTCGTCTTCACGGAACGTGAGACATTGAAGCTCTTCTTGCAGGCGCTCGATGTGGATCATCTTGATGTGCAGCCGATCCACGGCTGGTTGGAAAAGAAAAAACAGGCAGAACAGGCGGTGATCGCATGAATGCAGTGATGTCATTAAAAGGGAGAGATTTTTTAACGCTGCTCGATTTTTCAACAGACGAAATTATGGACTTGTTGGCGCTAGCAGCCGATTTAAAAGCGAAACAAAAAGCCGGCGTGCCGTATGCGCCGCTTTCCGGCAAAACAATGGCGATGATTTTTGAAAAGCCCTCAACGCGCACGCGCGTGTCGTTTGAAGTCGGCATGATCCAGCTTGGCGGCCAGGCGATGTATTTAAACGGCAACGATTTGCAGCTTGGCCGCGGTGAAACGATTGCGGATACGGCGCGCGTCTTGTCGCAATACGTCGATGTCATGATGATTCGGACGTTTGCCCATCAAAAAGTCGAGGAATTGGCCGAGTATGCGTCCGTTCCGGTCATCAACGGCTTGACGGACGACGATCATCCGTGCCAGGCGCTGGCGGATTTGCTGACGATTTACGAAGCGAAGAAAACGTTCCAAGGCGTCAAACTCGCCTATGTCGGCGACGGCAACAACGTCGCCAACGCCTTGCTTGCGGCCGCAGCCAAAGTGGGAATGGATATTTTCATTGCCTGTCCGCCAGGCTATGAGCCGAAGGAGGAATACGTCGAGGCAGCGCGCCAGATCGGCGAGAAAACCGGAGCAACAGTTGTTGTGACGCACGACCCGCTTGAGGCAGTGGCCGGAGCGGATGCGATTTATACGGACGTATGGACGAGCATGGGCCAAGAAAGCGAAAGCGCCGAGCGGCTTCAAGTGTTTCAGCCGTACCAAGTGAATGAAGAGCTCGCCAAAGCGGCGAAGCCGGATTACCTCTTTTTGCATTGCCTGCCGGCCCATCGCGGCGAAGAAGTGACGGCCGGCGTCATGGACGGCCCGAACTCGGTCGTATTTGAGCAGGCCGGCAACCGGCTTCATGCCCAAAAAGCGATTTTAGTGTCGATCCTATAGGAAAAAGGAATTCCCGTTTCGGGAGTTCCTTTTTTCTTTTTTTGCAAGGAAAAGAATTTCCATGAGGAAGAAACGTTTTTATTGTGAACGGCTTGACGCTCCGTGTGCGGCGGCCCCATCATTTCCCTTCTTATGAACAGCGGCAAAACCGGGAATGCTAACAAATGCAATCGAAGCAAGGGGGATGAAACAAATGGGCCAACCGCGCCATTTCAAACCAGGGGATAAAGCGCCGAACAACGGCGTGTACATTGAAATCGGCGAAACGGGCGACAATGTAAAACACCCGAAAAAGCTGAAACTAAAAGCCGGCGATACGTTCCCGGAAACGTCGAACCATAATCGACATTGGACGTATTTGCGCAAACCGTGAAGTACAACAAAAGCCATTCCAAGTATGGAGTGGCTTTTGATTTGCCGTGTGCTTCGCGATCGGCTATAATGATTTATGGTCAAAGAAGGTCAAATGGAGGGAACGGCATGGACGCAAGCCGTTTGACGGAAAAACTGCAAGAGGCGCTGATGGCGGCGCAGTCGCTCGCCAAAGAACGACATCATCAACAGCTTGATGTCGAGCATCTCCTGATTGCGCTGCTCGAACAAGAAGGCGGCCTGGCGCCGCGGCTCGTGGAGCTTTCCGGCGCCGACAAGGAAAAGGTTGCGGACTGGCTTCGCAGCCAGCTTCGCCAAAAGCCTGAAGTGCATGGGGCGGACGAGCAGCTGTATGTTGCGCCCGCCTTAGCGCGGCTGCTTGAGGAGGCGGAAAACGAAGCGAAGCGAATGCAAGACGAGTACATATCGGTCGAACATGTGCTGCTCGCGTTGCCTCATGGCGCCGAGCCGGTCGCTCGGCAGCTGGCGTCGTTTGGACTGACGAAGGAAGCACTATTAGCGGCAGTGAGAAAAGTAAGGGGGAATCAACGCGTGACGAGTCCACATCCGGAAGCAACCTATGAAGCGTTGGCAAAATACGGGCGCGACCTTGTCGCGGAAGCGAAAGCGGGAAAAATCGACCCGGTCATCGGCCGCGACAGTGAAATTCGCCGCATCATCCGCATTTTGTCGCGGAAGACGAAAAACAACCCGGTGTTGATCGGCGAGCCGGGCGTCGGGAAGACCGCTATTGTCGAAGGGCTCGCTCAACGCATCGTGCGCAAAGACGTCCCGGAAGGGCTGAAAGACAAAACGATTTTCGCTCTTGATATGAGCGCGCTCGTCGCCGGAGCAAAGTTTCGCGGTGAATTTGAAGAACGGCTGAAAGCGGTGCTCAATGAAATCAAAAAAAGCGACGGCCGCATCATTTTATTTATTGACGAACTGCATACAATCGTCGGCGCCGGCAGAGCGGAAGGGGCGATTGACGCCGGCAATATGCTCAAGCCGATGCTTGCCCGCGGCGAGTTGCGCTGCATCGGGGCGACGACGCTTGATGAGTACCGGCAATACATCGAAAAAGACCCGGCGCTCGAGCGCCGCTTCCAACAAGTGCTTGTCCAAGAGCCGAGTGTCGAGGACACGATTTCGATTTTGCGCGGATTGAAAGAACGGTATGAAGTGCACCATGGAGTGAAAATCCACGATCGCGCGCTCGTCGCGGCCGCCGTTTTGTCCGACCGTTACATCTCTGACCGCTTTTTGCCTGACAAAGCGATCGATTTGGTCGATGAAGCGTGCGCGACGATCCGGACGGAAATGGAATCGATGCCGTCGGAGCTGGACGAAGTGATGCGCCGCGTCATGCAGCTTGAAATTGAAGAGGCGGCCTTAAGCAAAGAAACGGATGAAGCGAGCCGCGAGCGGCTTGTGGCATTGCAAAAAGAACTTGCCGATTTGCGTGAAAAGGCGAACGCCATGAAAGCGCAATGGCAAAAAGAAAAAGAGGCGCTTGACCGCGTCCGCCGTTTGCGCGAGGCGCTCGAGCGGGCAAAACGCGAACTGGAAGAGGCGGAAAACGAGTATGATTTAAACAAGGCGGCGGAGCTTCGCCATGGCCGCATTCCGCAGTTGGAAAAGCAACTCAAACAGCTCGAGCAAGAAATCAGTGAGCAAAGTGAAGGGAAATTGCTGCGCGAGGAAGTGACGGAAGAAGAGATTGCCGAAATCGTGTCACGCTGGACGGGCATTCCGCTCACCCGCCTCGTCGAGGGAGAGAGAGAAAAGCTGCTTCGCCTTCATGAATTGCTGCATAGACGGGTCATCGGTCAAGACGAAGCGGTCGAGCTTGTCGCTGACGCCGTCTTGCGGGCGCGGGCCGGCATGAAAGACCCGAACCGCCCGATCGGATCGTTTTTGTTCCTCGGACCGACCGGCGTCGGCAAAACGGAACTGGCCAAAGCGCTCGCCGAGGCGCTGTTTGACAGTGAGGAGCAGCTCATCCGTCTTGACATGTCCGAGTATATGGAAAAACACGCCGTCTCCCGCTTGATCGGAGCGCCGCCCGGCTATGTCGGCTATGAGGAAGGCGGCCAGCTGACCGAGGCGGTGCGGCGCAAGCCGTATTCCGTTCTGTTGTTCGATGAAATCGAAAAAGCTCATCCGGAAGTGTTCAACATCCTGCTGCAGCTGCTGGATGACGGACGGCTCACCGATTCGCAAGGGCGGACGGTCGACTTTAAAAACACGGTCGTCATTATGACATCGAACATCGGATCGCCGCTGTTGTTGGAAAACAAACAGGGCGACATCGATGAAGAAACGCACAAACAAGTGTTTGACCAACTGCGCGCCCATTTCCGCCCAGAATTTTTAAACCGGATCGACGATATCGTCTTGTTTAAGCCATTGTCGATGAATGAAGTGAAAGGCATCGTCGAAAAGTTCGCCCGCGAGCTGTCGGCCCGTTTGGCCGATCGGCATATCGAACTCGTGCTGACCGAAGCGGCGAAGCAATACATCGCCGAAGCGGGCTTCGACCCAGTATACGGCGCCCGCCCGCTCAAACGGTTTATGCAAAAGCAAATCGAAACGCCGCTTGCGAAAGAGCTGATCGCTGGGCGGGTGAAAGATTACAGCACCGTCACGGTCGATGTTGACAACGGGCAGATCGTCATTCGTCCGTCGGCGCAAACGAGCTGAAGGGGGCGCCGCCGACGCGGAGAGACGTGCTTCCTGTCTGCCGGGGTTGGTCGCATTGTTTGAGCATGGACGGAAAACACAAGTCTATATCAATAGGGATGGAATGCTCCTCCACTTACACCTATATAGATGCAACGAAAAAGTTTAACATATCCTTGATGGAAAAGTCGCTTGTCCATTTTTCGACTGTCGAAGGCAAGCCACAGGCTTGCCTCCGTCACGCCAAGGCGTGACGGAAGACCCGAACAACCACCCGCTTCACAGACCCATACATGGGTCTGAAAGCGGCGTTGTTCGGTCGCCCGACAGTCGATCAAATGCTCGGTAAAAGCTACAAATGTTAAAGCTTCAAATCGCATCTATATATAGGTGTTGAAGTGGGAGGATTCTCGGTTAAAGATGACAAAAAACAACGCCTTGGGACTTTCACCCCAAGGCGTTGTCTTATGAAGCGAATGATCAATGATGGTGATCCCCGGCCGGCTCGTCCGGAATCAGGGCTGCAATCACGAAGACTAAGATCGTCACGATGACGCCAAGCAAAGCACCGGTCGCGAAGTTATAGCCGATCCCTTGCATCGAGCCCATGACGTACGTTGCCATTTGCACGAGCAAAAACGTCCAAAAAAACGTCCAAAACAAGCGCATCTTTGTTCCTCCCATCTTCTCGTCATTCCTTTTCTTATCTTATCACAATTTGTCGCGTAGGCATATACCCGGACGTTTTTTTTGGCCGCGCATATCGTATACTGTACCATTATGCATTGCCAAACAAGGGTGAATGGAAACGATGGCAGGACAACGGCGGTTTTTTCAACTCGATGAGCAATGGTGCATCGTTCACGTGCCGGAGCGCCCAAATGGGTTTGCCCTTTTTTTAATGGGCGACGGCGACCATTTTGTGAACGAACAGACGAGTTTTTGGCTCGAGCATCCGGGGCGGCGCCAATGGCTGGAAGATTGGTTGGAACGTGGGTATACGGTCTTTTCGTCCCATTTGTACGGCCGGCATTGGGGAAGTCCGAAAGCGGTCCGGCTGGCGCGCCAACTCATTTACTCGGTGTTGAAAAGCGAAATTGTGAACCAGCGCATCTATATCGTTGCCGAAGGAATGGGCGCGCTCGTTGCCTTGCAACTGCTTGGCGCCATGCCAAGTCAAATCCGCGCCGTCGCCATGATCAACCCTTGCCTTGACGTACGCGCCCAGCTTGACTATGAACAGGAACATCCATTCGTGTACCGGCGGATGGTGAGGGAAATCGCGACTGCCTATGGCTTGAAAGAAGAGGAGGTGCCCGAGGCTGTTCCGTCCCTCTTTCTCAGTCCTCATGACGTTCCGGTGACGATTTGGCAGCTGGCCGGAGTGAGCCCGTATCCATCCGCCTTGCATAGCCGTAAATATGAACAATGGATGAAAACGACAAACAACCAGGTGCGCGTCGTTTACGAGCTGCCGGAGAAACGGCGCCAACTGGCTCGGCAAATCGGGCAATTTTTCTGCCAATACAATGAACTCCCGTAAACGACAAGGGCAGGAGCTGACTCAAAAGCTCCTTTTTGATGAAATTTAATCGAAGTATGTGAAAGAGACCACCTCTGAAACCCTTGGTTTTACCGGATTTTCGAGGTGGTCTATTTTTCCGTGTTGCCTCAGATAGGGGCATTGCCGCTCTTTTGGACCAGCCCCTGCTATTTTTTCAATAAGTCGACGAGCGAGTTGATCTTTTTCACGAGCGGTTTTAATTGTTGCAATGAGTCGGCTAGCGTATTGACGTTTTCAAACAGCTTCATGAAATCGATGTTCGGCAGTAAAGGCGGCTCTGCCCCGCTCCCTTGATCTTCGCGCTCACCGGTTGCGCGAGAAGGAAAAGATCCGAACATTAGGCGGGAAAAACGGTCTTGTCGTTCGCGATGTTGTTCTCGTGCTTCGCCGTTGGCCATGGGCGATCCTCCCTTTCATGCGATGGTTGCTCGTATTTGTATTGTATGGCAGAAAGGAAAAAGCGGTTTGGACAAATGCCTTAGGGGCACGGAAAGCGCTGGTTCAACTTTCGTTTTCTATTGCGCATCCACGCTCTTTCGGCTAAAATTAGTACCAAGTAATAATAATTGGTGATGTAGACTGATTGTACATTCAAGTTTGGTTGTCAGCGTGAGCGTTTTTTTGCCATTTTGGGAAAGAAAGAGGAGATGGATGATATGGGAGCAGGAATTATCGGGGTCGGCCGCTATGTGCCGGAAAAAGTGTTGACCAACTTTGATTTGGAAAAAATGATGGATACATCGGATGAATGGATCCGGACGCGCACAGGGATTGAGGAGCGCCGCATCGCTCCGGATGACATCGATACGTCCGATATGGCGTATTTTGCCGCAGAAAAGGCGCTTCAAGACGCTGGCATGGAGGCGAAGGACATTGATCTCATTTTAGTTGCCACCGTCACTCCGGACCGTCCGTTTCCGTCGGTCGCTTGCATGCTTCAAGAGCGGCTTGGCGCCGTCAACGCCGCTGCGCTTGATATTAGCGCTGCCTGCGCGGGGTTTATGTACGGGATGGTCACGGCCGCCCAATTTATTGACACAGGCGCCTACAAGTATATATTAGTAGTGGGGGCAGACAAACTATCGAAAATCACCGATTGGACCGACCGCAACACGGCGGTGCTGTTCGGCGACGGCGCCGGAGCGGTCGTCATGGGTCCGGTGTCGCCCGGGCGCGGGATTTTATCTTTCGAGTTGGGAGCTGACGGAACAGGAGGAAAACATTTATACAAAGACGAATATATCGTCATGAACGGCCGTGAAGTATTCAAGTTCGCCGTCCGGCAAATGGGAGAATCAAGCGTGCGTGTGCTTGAAAAAGCCGGGCTCACGAAAGACGATGTCGACTTTCTCATTCCGCATCAAGCGAACATTCGCATCGTCGAAGCGGCCAGACAGCGGCTCGAGCTGCCGGAAGAGAAAATATCGACAACCATCCGTCGATATGGCAACACGTCGGCCGCATCCATTCCGATTTCGCTTGTCGAAGAGTTGGAAGCGGGCAAAATCCATGACGATGATCTCATCATTATGGTCGGATTCGGCGGCGGGCTGACGTGGGGCGCGATCGCTTTGCGCTGGGGCCGTTAACGGCACGTATATTATCGAAATAAAAGGAGAGACGGAAACGATGGAAAAAAGACGAGTCGTCGTGACAGGCATAGGCGCCGTCACCCCGCTTGGGAATGACGCAGAAACGACGTGGAAAAACATTATCGCCGGCCAGTCCGGCATCGACATTGTCACCCGCGTCAATCCGGACGACTTTCCGGCGAAAGTGGCGGCGGAAGTGAAAGACTTCGATCCATCGCTGTTTATCGACCGCCGCGAGGCGCGGAAGATGGACCGATTTACCCAATTCGCCGTCGCTGCGGCGCTCATGGCGGTCAAAGATGCCAATCTCGACATTAATGAAAGCAACGCTGAACGGGTCGGTGTTTGGATTGGTTCTGGCATCGGCGGCATGGAGACGTTTGAACAGCAGTTTGAGATTTTCCAGCAGCGCGGTTATCGCCGAGTGAGCCCGTTTTTCGTGCCAATGATGATCCCGGATATGGCCGCTGGGCAAGTATCGATCATCCTCGGAGCGAAAGGGATCAATTCGTGCACGGTGACCGCTTGCGCGACCGGGGCGAACTCGATCGGTGATGCGTTTAAAGTCATTCAGCGCGGCGACGCCGATGTCATGATCACTGGCGGGACGGAAGCGCCGATTACGAAAATGTCGTTCGCCGGTTTTTGCGCCAATACGGCTCTTTCAACCAATCCAGATCCAAAAACGGCGAGCCGCCCATTTGACAAAAACCGCGACGGTTTCGTCATGGGTGAGGGAGCAGGCATCGTTGTTCTTGAGGAATTGGAGCACGCGTTGCGCCGCGGCGCGAAGATTTACGCAGAAATTGTCGGTTACGGTGCGACCGCCGATGCGTACCATATCACCGCGCCGGCGCCGGGCGGCGAAGGCGGCGTGCGGGCGATGCGCCAAGCGCTTCATGACGCTGGCCTGAAGCCGGAGGAGATCGATTACATCAACGCCCACGGCACGAGCACCGAGTACAATGATAAGTATGAGACGGCGGCGATCAAAGAAGTATTCGGCGATCATGCATATAAGCTCGCCGTCAGCTCGACGAAGTCGATGACCGGGCATTTGCTCGGGGCGACCGGCGCGGTGGAAGCGATTTTCTCCGTGCTGGCGATCCGCGACGGCATCATTCCGCCGACGATCAACTACGAAACACCGGATCCGGAATGCGACCTCGACTATGTGCCGAATGAAGCGCGCAAGCAAGACGTGCGTGCGGTCTTAAGCAACTCATTTGGATTTGGCGGCCATAATGCGACATTGATTTTTAAAAAATATGTGTAATGGATGAAAAGGAGAGCCTTGGTTGAGCAGAGCTGAAAACGCGTGACTAACGGCGGGTTCGGTTCAGCGTCAGGCTCTCTTTTTTGTTTTGTTTCACCGTCTTTTCCCTGCCGACATAACGTAAGAGAAAAGGAGGGAAAAGCGATGGGATTGCTTCCGACCGATCGATGGCTTGAAGAGGATGAAGGCGATCCGCTCCGGTTGTGCGCACGGTTGGCGCCGCTTTTTGGCAAGATGCCGGCGCGTGAGATTTACAGCTATTTACGGCTGTATGGCATGTACCGAAGCACTCGGCAGGCCGAGCGGCTTTTGCCGGAGATGAAAGAGCGCCGTCTTTGGGAACGTCTTGGCCGTTTGTATGAACGGCAACGGGGGATATGGAAGGGACCGGACGTTCCGGTATTTTTGCTGCCGGCCGATGACGAAAACCGGAAGCTTGTGCGCGAATTCCAAGGAAAAGGCGGGGTGGCGTTTGCTGATAAATTGTTTTTCTTCTTGCTGCCTGATCATTGCGACGAGGAGATCGCCGCGTTGGTGGCGCATGAATACAACCATGTATGCCGTCTCAAGCAGTTGCCGAACGAAGGTGAAGATGCGACGTTGCTGGATGCAGTCGTTATGGAAGGATTGGCGGAGCATGCCGTCGCCGAGACAGTCGGCGCCGAACAGTGTGCGGGATGGACGAAGTATTACACCGATCGGGAGATGGAACGGTTTTGGCGGCGCTATATAGTCCCGAATAAACATTTGCCCGTTTCGCATCCGCATACTTCCCGCATTTTGTACGGACTTGGATGGCATCCGAAAATGGGGGGCTATGCCGTTGGGTATGCCATCGTCCGTCGCTGCCTGGAAAGAGGATATTCGCTCACCCAATTGATGACGATGGAAACGAAAGACATCGCGGAGTTGGCGGGCTTTTCAGGCAAACAGCAAGGAGCGTCTTAGCTCGAAACCGCATGGCGACCGCCGCTGTCCGGTTATCACAAGAATCTTAGGGACATCGGGCGCAAACAGGCATGTTGTCCATGGCGCCGACATATATGTAGAACAAGGACGTGGACAAGAAGGAAGGGAAAGCCCGGTGATCCGCCTGTTTTTTTATTTGGTCGGTTTCGGTTTTTCGGTCGTCGGCGGCATGATGGTGATCACCTATTTGAACATCATCACTCCAGAGCGCGGTTTTAGCGAATACTTATCTTATATTTCGACAAGGTTGGAATGTTATTTATTCCCTATTGGCCTTCTTTTGATGTGGGGGAGCTTGACGTTTCCAAGCCGCAGCCCCTAGAGGGGAAAAGAGGACGAAATGGAATAAAATTCTGTCCCTCTGCCTATACTGATGGACAAACACGTCTGGAAGTGAGGGGTCTCGCATGCTTTATCTGCACGACATTTGGGTCAACTGGTTTGAAGGAGAAGAGAACGGATACAACGTCTGCCATTTCCATGAATGGCGCAAGGACGATCAAATCGAGCTGCTCGACCAAGTGCCGCTGTTAAAAGTATCCCCGGCCCTGTTTCATTACATTGAAAACAGCTTGTCCGATCTTCCAAAACCGCTGCTAGACGATGTGCATCAGAAGGCGTATGTCCGCAAAAACCATGAACGCATTCAGCTGGACTATTGTTTCGTTGTCACGGACGGCGCCGGCGTTTTGGCTGTCGATACAATCGGTTATCAAATCCCGATTCGCAAAAGCCGTCTCATTCCGCGTCAGGAACAACTCGTCTACGAAATGGCGGCCGAAGCGGAGGAACGGGACTATCCGCTGCCGAGGTATGAAAAAGAATACCATATTTTATCGCCGGCTCCGGAACTGATGTGCGGACTCACGCGCAAAGAGCGGCAGTTGAAACAGCTGTTGTTTATGGCGCTTGACCAGCTTTATTCGACAAAAAATACTGCCCAGATGCGCTATTGGTATACGGAATGGGCGCCGGAAAAATACGCCGCTATTCAAAAAATGTCTTTTGATGAAGCGTGGGAACAATTGTATAACGAGACGAAATACGGGTGGTCCGAACGGCATGAGCAGCTGTGCGAAAACTTGATCAAAGGGCAGCCATTTTTCGAAAAACTGTGGGAAATGGAGCAAGAACCAAAAGTCAATTAAAAAACGGGCCAAGGCGATAGGCGCCTGCCCGTTTTTGTATGGCTTCGCTCGATGCGGCTATTTACCGCCGCCGCCCGAGCCCCATGGCTTGCTCCATTTTGCGCACCATTTCCGATGCAACCCGATTTGCTTTTTCCGCCCCTTCATCCAACACGCGGTCAAGCTCCTCGCTTTCCATCCAATGGTGATACCGCTCTTGAATCGGTCGAAGCGTTTCAATGACGACTTGAGCGAGGTCGGCTTTGAAGACGCCGTATCCTTTTCCTTCGTATTGCCGCTCCAACTCCTCGATCGATTGACCGGATAGCGTCGAATAAATATTGAGCAAGTTCGAAATGCCTGGCTTCGCTTCTTTGTCGTAGCGAATCGTTCCTTCCGAGTCAGTGACCGCGCTTTTGATCTTCTTCTCGATCGTTTTCGCATCGTCAAGCAGTGTGATGTACGCTTTCGGGTTGGGGTCGGATTTGCTCATTTTTTTCGTCGGGTCGACAAGCGACATGATGCGGGCGCCGACTTTCGGAATGCGCGCCTCAGGGATCGTGAACAGCTCGCCATACCGTTTGTTGAAGCGCTCGGCCAGATCCCGCGTCAATTCGATATGCTGCTTTTGATCATCGCCGACCGGGACGATGTCGGTGTTATAAAGCAAAATGTCAGCGGCCATCAGCGGCGGGTACGTGAGCAGTCCGGCGCTGACCGCCTCTTTGCCGGCCGATTTTTCTTTAAATTGCGTCATCCGCTCAAGTTCGCCGATATAAACGATGCACTGCAGCATCCAAGCGGCTTGAGCGTGCGCCGGCACTTCTGACTGGATGAACAACGTCGCTTGCGTCGGGTCGATGCCGACTGCTAAATACAAAGCGGCGAGGCGGCGGATGTTTTGCCGCAGTTCGTGTGGGTCTTGCCAAACGGTAATGGCGTGTTGGTCAACGATGCAAAAATAGCAGTTGTATTCATGCTGCAGCTCGACAAACTGCCGCAGCGCCCCGATGTAGTTGCCAAGGGTGATGACGCCGCTTGGCTGAATGCCGGAAAAAATGGTTTTCATCGATCTTCACTCCCTCAAGCAAAAATAAAAAAGGCCCTGCCAGCCCTCTGATAGGGACGGTAGGACCGCGGTGCCACCCTACTTATTGCGCCGACAAGCGCAATCGCTCAGCCCATGCTTAGCGCATGGCCCCCTGTAACGCGGGGAAACGTCCTCGCCTACTGCGTCGCCGGTTCGGCGGGAAGCTCGAAAGCCCATTCCATATGGCTAGCCGCTTGTTCGCACCGTCCACAAGCTCTCTGAAGGCATCGCCAATATGTACTCTTCTTTCTCATCGCTCGGTTGATCCTAGATTTGCCTTATATTATACGGAAAACATTCAGCTGTTGCAACCTTATTGCATGGCATATCCGGCGGCAATCATCGCCAGAAACAGAAGCAGACCAGAAAAGAGAAGCGGATACGTGATGGCGAAACGCCGCGGACCGAGCAGCTCATCCGATTCATGTTCTGCTGCCGCTTCCTCAAGATACCGCTCCACCCTCGCGCTGCTTCTGCGCAATCGGCGAAACCCGTATGCGAATCCGCTGAAAAACCCGCGTTCATAAACAAACAAAAGCCCGCCGAGCGACAGAGGCAAAAGGGAGAGCAAAAACGAAACGTTAATAAAAGCCACTATACTCCATGCACCTTGTCCCACGACAATGAGTGAGCTTGCCGCCAGCATCGCAACGAAGAGCCATCCAGTCCGCACAGCCGTTTGTTTCATATCGTCTGTTCCCGCCTTTCCCTTCTCACTGCTTATTTTATCATAAATCGTGTGGGCGGGAAGATTGTCAAAATTATTAACAAAATTATATTAAAAAATATAGAAGAAATATGGAATTTAAGGAGGGATTTGCTTTGGAGCCAAGGGGAAGGGCAAAAAAATTATATTGTAAGCGTTTCCTTTTTTCTGTAGCAGAAATTTTTTGTTTACAATTGAGGAAAAAGTCATTACAATGCAAATGTAAATGAATCCGATCCCTATCTTGTTTTTAATTAGTTTGAAATTTTTTTATTTAAGGAAATAAAAAAATCCTTTTCAAATATACTAACACAGGATATAATAAGCGATGTAAGTGCAATCTTCTGAAATCAAATGGTTCAGAAGATTTGTAATACGCTACATAAATTTTTAAGGGGGGTTTTTTAGTGAAGAAGCGATTTTCTTTCTTCCTCGTCCTGCTTCTCGCGCTGTCAACGTTCCTCGCGGCTTGCGGCGGGGGCAAGGACAACAACGCTCAAGGCGGCCAGGGAGGCGAAAAGCCGGCGGAGAAAAAGGAGCAGGTGCTGAACTTGCTTGATTCTTCGGAAATCCCGTCGCTTGACTCGGCGCTCGCCACCGACCAAGTATCGTTTATCGTGTTGAACAACGTTATGGAAGGGCTGTACCGTTTAGGGAAAGACAACAAACCGGTGCCGGGGATCGCGGAAAGCTATGAAGTGAGCCAAGACGGCAAAACGTACACGTTCAAGCTTCGCAAAGACGCCAAATGGTCGAACGGCGACCCGGTGACGGCGCACGACTTCGTGTTTGCTTGGAAACGGGTGCTTGACCCGAAAACGAAAGCGGAGTATGCGTACATTATGTACGACATCAAAAACGCGGAAGAAGTCAACACCGGCAAACTGCCAGTTGACCAGCTGGGCGTCAAAGCGCTTGACGACTACACGCTCCAAGTCGAGCTGAAAAACCCGATTCCGTATTTCATCAGCCTGACGGTATTCGGCACGTTCATGCCGCAAAACGAGAAATTCGTGAAAGCGCAAGGCGACAAATACGGTCTCGAAGCTAATACGACGCTTTACAACGGCCCGTTCGTCTTAAGCGAATGGAAGCATGAACAAGGCTGGACATATGAGAAAAACCCGAATTACTGGGACAAAGATACAGTTAAGCTTGAAAAAATCAACGTCAAAGTTGTGAAAGACACGGCGACAGCGGTCAACTTGTATGAAACGAAACAGGCCGACCGCGTCGGTTTGACGGCCGAATTTGTTGATAAGTATAAAAATGATAAAAACTTCAAAACGGAATTGGATCCATCCCTCTACTGGCTGCGCATGAACACGAAAAAAGAACCGTTGAACAACGTCAACGCCCGCAAAGCGATTGCGATGGCAATCGACACGCAAGCGATGGTCGATACGCTCTTGAACAACGGTTCGATTCCGGCGAAGTTCACCGTTCCGAAAGACTTCGTCACCGGTCCGGATGGCAAAGACTTCCGCGATGTGAATGGCGATTTGGTCAATTACAATCCGGATGAAGCGAAAAAACTGTGGGAGCAAGCGAAAAAAGAGCTGGGCAAAGACAAATTTACGCTTGAACTGCTGAACTATGACAGCGACAGCGCGAAGAAAATCGGCGAGTATGTGAAAGCGCAGCTTGAACAAAACTTGCCGGGCTTGACGGTCAACATTAAACAACAACCGTTCGCACAAAAGCTCGAGCTTGAAAGCAAAATGCAATACGACCTGTCGTTCTCCGGCTGGGGTCCGGACTATCAAGACCCGATGACGTTCCTTGACTTGTGGACGACAACTAACCCGCACAACCAAACGGGTTGGTCGAACGCTGAATACGACAAATTGATTAAAGACGCGAAAACAACGTTGCTTGGCGATTTGCAAGCCCGTTGGGATGCGATGCTGAAAGCAGAAAAGATCGTCTTTGAAGAAATGCCGATTGCCCCGCTCTATCAGCGCGGTGTCGCCTACTTGCAACGCGAGTATGTCAAAGATATCGTTTCGCACCCGTTTGGCGGCGATTACAGCTACAAATGGGCATATATTGAGTAATCTGTTTTCTACAGCATGCCGAGGAGAGTATATGCGAGGGCATATACTCTCCTTTTGCCTGCCAAGGCGAAAAATGTCGAAAAACAACGAAGATTATAAGAAAAGCAGAGGAGGTGCGGTCATGGCGCGGTATACGCTTCAGCGGTTCGTTTATATGATCATCACGTTGTTTATCATTGCGACGTTGACGTTCTTTTTAATGAAGCTGTTGCCTGGTTCGCCGCTTCAGAACCAAGAGAAATTAACGCCGGAACAGAAGGCGCTTATTTTAAAAGAGTACGGATTGGATAAGCCCGTGCCGGTTCAATACATTCAATATTTAGGGAATTTGCTGAAAGGAGACTTGGGGGTATCGTTCCAATATGACAACCGCCCCGTGACAGAGCTCATCAGCGATCGAATCGGCCCGTCGGCCCAGCTCGGGTTTCAGGCGATTGTTTTTGGGACGATCGTTGGGTTGATTCTCGGAATTGTCGCGGCGATTCGACATAATCATTGGGAAGATTACACAGCTACGGTCATTGCGGTGTTGGGCGCCTCGATCCCGTCGTTTGTGTTAGGGGGGTTTTTGCAATATTTTATCGCTGTGAAACTGCAATGGCTTCCGGTCGCCTTTTGGGAAGGCTTCAAATATACGATTCTCCCGACATTGGCGCTGTCTGTCGGAGTCATCGCCAGCATCGCCCGCTTTATGCGCACGGAAATGCTTGAAGTGTTAAGCTCTGACTACATTTTGACGGCTCGGGCGAAAGGGATCAGCCAGGCGGGGGTTATCATCAAGCACGCCATCCGCAACTCGCTTATCCCCGTCATTACCATTTTAGGACCGATGACCGTCAATTTAATGACGGGAACGCTTGTCATTGAGAAACTGTTTGCTGTCCCTGGTCTTGGAGAGCAGTTTGTCCGTTCGATTGAACTGAACGATTACCCGGTTATTATGGGAACGACGTTGTTTTATTCCGCCTTGTTGATTTTGGCCGTCTTTATCGTTGATGTGTTGTACGGGGTTGTCGACCCACGCATCCGGTTAGCGGGAGGGAAAAAATGATGGCGAAACAACAATACGAACAACTTTCACCGGAATGGTTTCAGCCCGCCCCGCCGAACGTCGGTGAGCAGGAAAAAATCAATCGTCCGAGCTTGACGTTTTGGCAGGATGCTTGGCTTCGCCTTCGGGAAAACAAGGCAGCGATCGTGGGGCTCGTGATGATTATCATTTTGACGCTCATGGCGATCATCGCCCCGATGGCGAGCGACCGGACGTATAAAGATCAAAACTTGCGGCATGCGAAACTTCCGCCGAAAATCCCGGTGCTCGAGCATGTTCATTGGCTTCCGTTTGACGGCCGGGATGCGAACGGCGTTGATGTGTATAAACAGCGCGGCGTGAAAGAGTACTATTGGTTTGGCACGGATGACTTAGGACGCGACTTGTGGGTGAGAACGTGGTATGGCACGCGCATCTCACTTTACATTGGTTTGCTGGCGGCGTTGATCGACTTATTGATCGGGATTGCGTACGGCGGCATTTCCGGCTACTATGGCGGCCGCGTCGACAATGTGATGCAGCGGATCATCGAAATTTTAAACGGCATCCCGTATTTAATTATGGTCATTTTGTTCATTTTGATTTTTGAGCCTGGAATCATTTCCATCACGTTGGCGATGGTCATTACCGGTTGGACGACGATGGCGCGGATCGTGCGCGGACAAGTGTTGAAATTAAAGAACATGGAATACGTGTTGGCGGCAAGGACGCTCGGAGCGCCGACATCACGGCTCATTTTCAAACATTTGATCCCGAACGTCATCGGCCCGATCATTATTACGACGATGTTCACGATTCCATCGGCCATCTTCACTGAGGCGTTTTTGAGCTTTATCGGCCTTGGCATCCGTCCGCCGGAAGCGTCGCTTGGCTCGCTTGTCAATGATGGATACAAATCGATCCAAACATATCCGCATTTGATGATTATTCCGGCCGTTGTCATCAGCTTGCTCATTTTAAGCTTCAACTTGGTGGCAGACGGAATCCGCGATGCGCTTGACCCGAAAATGCGCAAATAACCGACGGAAGGGGTGAAACCGATGGAGAAAATTTTGCAGGTGAACGATTTGCACATTTCCTTTGACATCCACGCCGGTGAAGTGCAGGCGGTTCGCGGCGTCACGTTCGACTTGTATAAGGGAGAAACGCTGGCGATCGTCGGCGAGTCAGGGTCTGGGAAATCAGTGACTTCAAAAGCGTTGATGCGCCTGTTGCCGACACCGCCGAGCCGGATTAAGCAAGGGGAAATTTTATTTGAAGGAAAAGACTTGACCAAGCTGTCGGAGAAAGAAATGCAATCGATCCGCGGTGCGAAAATTTCAATGATTTTCCAAGATCCGATGACGTCGCTCAATCCGACGATGACGATTGGAAAACAAATTATGGAAGCGATTTTAAAGCATCAAAAGCTGTCGAAAGATGAAGCGCGCAAACGGGCGATTGAACTATTGCAGCTGGTCGGCATTAAAAACGCCGAGCTGCGCATGAAGCAATACCCGCACCAATTTTCCGGCGGGATGCGCCAGCGTGTTGTCATCGCCATCGCCTTGGCGTGCAATCCGAAAATTTTGATCGCCGATGAACCGACGACAGCGCTTGATGTGACGATTCAGGCGCAAATTTTGGAGTTGATGAAAGACATTCAGAAAAAGCTCGGCATGTCGATTATTTTCATCACCCATGATTTAGGGGTTGTCGCCAACATGGCCGACCGAGTGGCCGTGATGTATGCCGGGAAAATCGTGGAGATCGGCACGGTGGATGAAATTTTTTACAATCCGAAACATCCGTACACGTGGGGATTGCTGGCCTCGATGCCGAGCCTTGATCATAAAGATACGGAGCTGTATTCGATCCCGGGTTCGCCGCCGGATTTGTTAAATCCGCCAAAAGGCGATGCGTTTGCGCCGCGCAATCCGTATGCGCTCAAAATTGACTACGAGCTCGAGCCGCCGATGTTCCAAGTGTCTGATACGCACTATGCGGCGACATGGCTGTTGCATGAGATGGCGCCGAAAGTGGAACCGCCGGCTATCGTGCGCGAGCGGATGAAACGGTTTGCTGACATCGTCGCCCGGAAAGGAGGAAAACCGCGTGGCTAGACAAAAGCTGCTCGAGGTGAAAAACTTAAAACAATACTTCCCAGCCGGCCGCGGTGAGGTGGTGAAAGCGGTCGACGGCGTCACCTTTGACATTTATAAAGGTGAAACGTTCGGCCTTGTCGGCGAGTCGGGCTGCGGCAAGTCGACAACGGGGCGGACGATCATTCGGCTCTATGAGGCGACAGACGGGGAAGTGCTGTTTAACGGGGTCAATGTGCACGGCAAAAAATCAAAAAAAGAGCTGAAAGAGTTAAATCGGAAAATGCAGATGATTTTCCAAGATCCGTATGCGTCGTTGAATCCGCGGATGACGGTCGCGGATATTATCGCTGAGGGCATCGACATCCATGGGCTGGCGAAAACGAAAGAAGAACGGATGCAACGCGTGTATGAATTGCTTGAGACGGTTGGCTTGAACCGCGAGCATGCCAGCCGCTACCCGCATGAGTTTTCCGGCGGTCAGCGCCAGCGGATCGGCATCGCCCGGGCGCTTGCCGTCGAGCCGGAATTCATCATCGCCGATGAGCCGATTTCGGCGCTTGACGTTTCCATTCAGGCGCAAGTCGTCAACTTGCTGAAGCGCCTGCAGCGTGAAAAAGGGTTGACGTACTTGTTTATTGCCCATGACTTGTCGATGGTCAAATACATCAGCGACCGGATTGGCGTCATGTATTTCGGGAAAATGGTCGAGCTCGCTGAATCGGAAGAGCTGTACCGCAATCCGATCCACCCATACACGAAGGCGCTCTTGTCGGCCATTCCGCTTCCTGATCCGGAAACGGAGCGGACGCGCAAGCGGATCGTTTACGATCCGGCGCAACATGGCTACAAAGATGGAGAGGAACTTGAATTCCGTGAAATTACGCCTGGCCATTTTGTGCTTTGTTCGGAGGAAGAGTATAAGCGGTATCGGGCGATGTATGCCTAGCAGAATAGAAAAGGGCGCCGCTCCTTCATCGCCGCATGATGCGAACGGTGAAAGAGGCGGCGCCCACCTATGCGCCTGTCTTGGCGCGTTATTTTTTTCCCCCGACAACTTTCCATCCTTGTTGGATGCGGCGAGAGGCCTCGACATGCTTTCCACTTTTGTTTCGGCCGAACATCCGCTCTCCGATCGTGTTGCTGATGTTCCCCATCAATGCGGTGAGGACGACGATCAATGCCGAAGCAATGGCAAAGTCGATGAAATAGCCGGCCATCGGTTCTTCCTCCCTTTTCCTTTTCTACTTTGATTGTAGAGGATTTGCCTTCACTTTGGAAGAGGAAAGAAAGAAAATTGCATTTATCATCGAAAAACTATATCTTTCTTGGCCGATGTATTGTATAATATATCATGTTAAAGTCATTTCAATTTGCAAACGATTGGCAAAGCGGCTGATCGCCAGACTGGCGTCCAAGCCGTGTCGCTATGCTGTCAGACGTCAAACCGGCATAGCGGTGCACGTCTGTCGTCTGACGGACGAGGGAAGCAAGGGATTCCTTGTCAAAAGGAGTGATCGAAGTGGTCAAGCTATACACATCACCGAGCTGCACGTCATGCCGGAAGGCGAAGGCGTGGCTCGAGAAGCACAATATTCCTTATGTCGAGCGCAATATTTTCTCCGAGCCGCTCACGGTCGAGGAGATTAAAGAGATTTTGCGGATGACGGAAACGGGGACGGATGAGATCATTTCCACCCGTTCGAAAGTATTCCAGAAGCTGAACATTAACTTGGAAGCTCTGCCGCTGCAAGATTTGTACGAACTCATTCAAAAAAACCCAGGCATTTTGCGCCGGCCGATCATCATTGATGAAAAGCGGCTTCAAGTCGGCTACAACGAAGATGAAATCCGTCGCTTTCTGCCGCGCAAAGTGCGGGCGTATCAGCTTCGTGAAGCGCAGCGGCTGGTGAACGGGTAATAAAAAAACTTCTACATGGTCTGCCATGTAGAAGTTTTTTATCATTTGCTTTATGCGGCGCGCGACCGGCGGTGGGCCGCCAAGCCGAGCAAAACAGCAAGAACGGCCGCCGCCATTGGAAACAGCGCCTCCCCATTCGGGGGGTAAAACGGGCGCAACCGCTCTTCGGCAGCGATCATCTTTCCAGCGGTGTACGCCAAGAGGGCGCCGCCGGCATAAATGAGAATCGGGAACCGTTCCATGGCATAAAGGATGATTTTGCTGCCTAAAATGATGATAGGAACGGAACAGAGAAAACCGAACACAACAAGTCCGATATGGCCTTGAGCCGCTCCAGCGATGGCGATGACGTTGTCAAGACCCATGGCGACATCGGCGGCGACGATCGTCTGGATGGCTTTCCAAAGCGACGGTTCGGCTTTGATCATAGTCGGTTTTTCGTCTTTTTGCCCGATCAGTTTCAAGGCGATCCAAAAGAGGACGACGCCTCCAGCGAGCTGCAAGAACGGAATCGTCAACAGCCAAACGACGGCCACCGTCAAGACAATGCGAACAGCGATCGCCAGCGCGGTGCCGACAATGATGGCCATATTCCGCTTTTGTTCCGGCAAGTTGCGGCTTGCTAGCGCAATGACAACCGCATTGTCCCCGCCAAGAATGACATCAATGCCGATAATCAGCAAGATGGAAACGATGTATTCATCCACCATAGGCGTCCCTCATTCCGTCCGTGTTCATCATCATTATAGTAGGGCATGGCCGGTTTCATAACCAATTTTTAAAAATGCGTTTTTTTATTTCCCTTCTTTCGCTTTTTATCATAAAATAAAAGTACAAGATCATAAGTTTTGATTTAAATAGTTTCAGGGGCACAATCCCTTCCTTTTTTATTTCTCTGTTTTAGAAGGGAGAGTTGAGAAATGGAAATCGAACGCATCAATGAACATACGGTGAAGTTCTACATTTCCTATGTTGATATAGAGGAGCGCGGCTTTGACCGCGAGGAAATTTGGTACAATCGGGAACGAAGCGAAGAATTATTTTGGGAAATGATGGATGAAGTTCATGGGGAAAGCGATTTTTCGCTCGATGGCCCGCTTTGGATCCAAGTGCAGGCGCTCGAAAAAGGGCTTGAAGTCGTCGTGACGAAAGCGCAGTTGTCCAAAGACGGAAGCAAGCTCGAGCTGCCGCTTCCAGAAGAGAAATGGCGCGAGTTTTCGCTGTCAGCTGATGAAAAGGTGGAATCGCTGTTCGGCCACCATTTCCACTTTGGTCAAAACGGGGACGCCGAGGAGAGAGAAGAGCAAGATGTCCTTCAATTCATCCTTTCGTTCAAGGATATCGAGGATGTCATTTCCTTGGCCCATCGCGCTGACTTCTCTCGGTTGTCGAACCGCCTGTTCCAATTTGAAGGCCGCTATTACTTGTTCGTGGAGTTTGACGAGCGCTACACCGAGCAGGAAGTGGACAATATGCTCAGCCTTCTGTTGGAATACGGAAGCGATTCCCAGCTGACGATTTATCGACTTGAAGAATACGGGACTGAAATTATGGGCGACAATGCACTCGAAACGATCAAAACGTATTTTCCAGCCTCATAATGTTTCCATTCCGCCGATTTCGCCGCCAGAAATCGGCGTTTTCTACGTTAGCGGAAGAAAAACGGCCATCATGAAGAGCCGGGTGGAGGGGTTTTGTTGCGAAACACATCGAGAGTGGCGATTCTCGTCGTCATTGTCGGCGCGTTGCTGGCATTGACGAACGGGTTTTGGGAAGGGAAGCTGCTTGGTCTTTTCAGCGTATTGATGTCTTGTTCCGTCATCTTTATTGCGCTGGTCATTTCTCTTGAGAATCGAAAGCCGGCGCAGACGATCGCTTGGCTGGCGGTGCTGGGGAGCTTTCCGATTGTCGGCTTTTTGTTTTATTTATTGTTCGGACGCAACTATTGGCAACAACGGCGCTATAAAAAGAAAGCCGATTTTGATGAGGCGGTGCTGCTCAAGTTTCAAGAGCCGTCGCCGATTGCCGTCGAGCGGCTGCCGATGGCGCCCCATCAGCGTCCGCTTTTGCGCCTTGCTTATCGCATCGGCCAGCATCCGGTTTCACTCGCCTCGCAGACGGCAGTGTTGACGAACGGAGAGGAGACATTTTCTTCTATTTTTGCTGAACTGGAAAAAGCGGAACACCATATTCATTTAGAATATTATATCGTCCGTCATGATGAAATCGGCCAACAGTTGAAGCGCGTCTTGATGGAAAAGGCGCGCCAAGGGGTGCGCGTCCGTTTTTTGTACGACGCCGTTGGAAGTTGGAAGTTGTCAAACGCCTATATCGAGGAGCTGCGCGCGGCTGGAGTCGAGATGATCCCGTTTTCACCAGTGCGCCTCCCGTTTTTAAGCAACCAAATC
Organism: Geobacillus sp. Y412MC52; assembly: GCF_000174795.2. Classification (NCBI taxonomy): domain Bacteria; kingdom Bacillati; phylum Bacillota; class Bacilli; order Caryophanales; family Anoxybacillaceae; genus Geobacillus; species Geobacillus sp. Y412MC52. The sequence continues at coordinate 788,490 of NC_014915.1, forward strand.
AATTTCCGCAATCACCGAAAGATCATTGTCATCGATGGAGGCGTCGGCTTTGTCGGCGGGCTGAACATCGGAGATGAGTATTTAGGAAAAAACAAATATTTCGGATTTTGGCGCGATACGCACTTATTGATCCGCGGTGAAGCCGTCCGGACGCTCCAGCTCATTTTTTTGCAAGATTGGTATTACATGACGGGAGAACGCTTGTTGACGCCGGACTATTTGTCGCCGCCGCTCATCGTCGAGGAAGGGCAAGGCGGGGTGCAGCTCATTGCCGGCGGTCCGGACCAAAAGTGGGAAGTGATCAAACAGCTGTATTTTGCCATGATTACGTCGGCGAAACAATCGATTTGGGTTGCCTCGCCGTACTTTGTGCCGGATGAAGACATTTTGACGGCGCTCAAAGTGGCGGCGTTAAGCGGCATCGATGTTCGCCTGCTGGCGCCAAAGCGTCCGGATAAAAAAATTGTCTTTTACGCTTCGCGCTCGTATTTTCCCGAGCTGCTCGAGGCTGGGGTGAAAATTTACGAGTATGAGAAAGGGTTTTTGCACAGCAAAGTCATCGTCGTCGATGGCGAGCTCGCCTCGATCGGCACGGCGAACATGGATATGCGCAGTTTCCATTTAAACTTTGAAGTGAACGCCTTTTTGTATTATACCGACAGCATTCATAAACTCGTCCGCGACTTTTTGGAAGATTTTCGCCACGCTTCCATGATCGACTACGAACAGTTTCAACAGCGCCCGTTCCGGGTGCGTATCGCTGAATCGGTCTCCCGGCTGTTGTCGCCTCTGTTGTAACCAACCGCTTGTAAACGCCAGTCCGCCGAATCGGCGGACTTTTTTCGGCGCAGTTTGGCTTTGGGCAGGAAAACCGGCGATGGTCAACGAATAAAAGGGAAGAACCGGACGGTGAAGGGGGCAGCAGAGAACAATTCCAGCTGTTCCCGCTCACAGACAACTATTTTTTACTGGAAAGGAAGTGATCATGTTGTTTGTCGCTCTCTCAGCTGATGGCAGGACGGTTTCGCTTGCCGGGGCGGAAAGATGGGAACGAGAGGGGCTGATGCGCCTGAAACGACAGGAACCGTTTTTTTGTCCCGCGTGCCGTCAAGAAGTGGTGCTCCGGTCGGGCCGCTACCGTTTGCCGCATTTCGCCCATCGAAAAGGGGCGGCCTGCCCGGTCGAGCACGAACCGGAGTCGGAGCGTCACTTAACTGGGAAGCGAGACTTGTTCGCGTGGCTCATTCGCCAAGGCATGGAGGCGAAGCTCGAGCCGTATTTGCCCGCCATCAAGCAGCGTCCTGACATATTGTTCCGCCATGGCCCACACCTTTATGCCCTCGAATACCAATGTTCCACGATCGATGAATCGCTGTTTCGCGAACGCAATGACGGCTACCGTCTCCTTGGCATCCGCCCGTTGTGGGTGTTAGGAGCCCATCATTTGCGGCGTTCGCCAAAATATTCGGGGGAAGTGCAGCTCTCCCGGTTTCAATGGTTGTTTGCCCATCGCGCTCCACATTCAGTCGTTCCACATATATGGTACTACAGTCCAGAGACGAAACGCTTCATCCGCCTTTTTCGCCCGTTGCCGCTATCGGTGCAGCGAACATTGGCCGCGGTCGATTCGATTCCGCTTTCGTCGTTTTCGTTCCCCGATTGGATGGCCTCCTGCCCGCTGCCGCTTCCATCCGAGTTTTGGGAACGATGGCTCGAACGAAAAAAACAATGGCGGCGGACGTTTCCGCTTTATCCGAACCAAACCGTGCGCCGCATTTGTGCTGATTTTTACCAGGCGGGCATCGTTCCGTCACTGTTTCCGACCGAAGCAGGCTGGCCAGTGCCGCGCGGGTATTTATGGGAGACGGCGCCGTTCATTTGGCAAACGTATGTCCTTTTGTTTCTTCTTGGAAAGACTGGACGGCCGGCAACGGCAGTATCTTTATTTCAGTGGCTCGACGACAAAATCCGCACCGGCCGCCTCGTTCCGCGCCGGCTGCCGCTTGTCGGCCGGGATACGTATCGTGAGGCCGTCGGCGAGTATTTGCATTGGTTGAGCCTGCTCGGCTATCTCCGCCGCGAAGAGGGCGACCAGCTTCATTTGGTGAAGCCGCTGTCGTTTCCGTCGACCGTCGATCAGATGATTCATCAAGATGCTGCGCTTCTTGAGCAAATTCATCAAACGCCAGCACTTAGCCGCTATTGGGAGGCGCTTGAATTTCAAAACGCGGAGAAAATGAACAGAAAACAGGAAAAGATGAACGGAATGGTGAATAATAATTCGTGTATCGATTATTTGTATAAGGAGGAATGATGACGGTGGAGGAAAAGAAAGCGAAAAAGTCGCTGCCGCTGCGAAGCGAGATTCCGGTGGAAGAAACGTGGCGGCTTGAGGACATTTTTCCCACCGATGACGCCTGGGAAGAAGAGTTCAAACAAGTGAAGGCAATGATTCCAAAGCTTGGCGAATACAAAGGGCGGCTTGGCGAATCGCCGGAAGTGCTGTATGAAGCATTGCAATGCCAAGATGACGTATCGATGCGCCTCGGCAAGCTGTATACATACGCCCATATGCGCTATGATCAAGATACGACCAACTCGTTTTACCAAGGGCTTGACGCCCGGGCGAAAAGCTTGTACAGCGAAGCATCGAGCGCGATGGCGTTTATCGTGCCGGAAATTTTGGCGATCGATGAAGCGGTGCTGCGCTCGTTTTTGGAACAATACGAGCCGCTTCGCTTGTATGCGCACGCGTTAGACGAAATTACGCGCCAGCGCCCGCACGTGCTGTCGGCGGAAGAGGAGGCGATCTTGGCGCAGGCAGCCGAGGTGATGCAGGCGACATCCGACACGTTCAGCGCGTTGAACAACGCTGATTTGACGTTTCCGACGATCATCGATGAAAACGGCGAGGAAGTCGAAGTCACGCACGGCCGGTTCATCCGCTTTTTAGAAAGCACGGACCGCCGCGTCCGCCGCGATGCGTTTTACGCCGTATACCATACGTATGAGAAGTTTCAAAATACGTTCGCCAATACGCTTGCCGGCACGGTGAAAAAAGACAACTTTTTCGCCCGCATCCGCCGCTACCGTTCGGCGCGGGAAGCGGCGTTGGATGCGAACAACATTCCGGAGAGCGTCTATGACAACCTAATTGCTACGATTCATGAACATTTGCCATTGCTGCACCGGTATGTGCGGCTGCGCAAACGAGTGCTTGGGCTTGATGAGCTGCATATGTACGATTTGTACACGCCGCTTGTGCAAGAAGTGAAAATGGAAGTGACGTACGAGGAAGCGAAGCAATATATGCTTGAAGGGCTCGCGCCGCTTGGCGAGGAATATGTGGCGATCGTGAAAGAAGGTCTTGACAACCGTTGGGTCGATGTGCGCGAAAACAAAGGAAAGCGAAGCGGCGCCTATTCGTCGGGAGCGTACGGCACCCATCCGTACATTTTGCTCAACTGGCAGGACAATGTGAACAATTTGTTTACACTTGTGCATGAGTTTGGCCATTCGGTGCACAGCTACTATACGCGCAAAACGCAGCCGTATCCGTATGCGCATTATTCAATTTTCGTCGCCGAAGTGGCGTCGACGTGCAATGAGGCGCTGTTGAACGACTATTTGCTGAGAACGATCGATGATGAGAAAAAGCGGCTCTATTTGCTCAACCATTATCTTGAGGGGTTCCGCGGCACGGTTTTTCGCCAGACGATGTTCGCGGAGTTTGAGCATTTGATCCATTTGAAGGCGCAACAAGGCGAGGCATTGACGGCCGAGACGTTGACGTCCCTTTATTACGACTTAAATAAAACGTATTTTGGCGATGATATTGTCGTGGACAAAGAAATCGGCCTCGAGTGGGCGCGCATTCCGCATTTTTATTACAACTACTATGTGTACCAATACGCAACCGGCTTCAGCGCGGCGACTGCACTTAGTAAACAAATTTTGGAAGAAGGCGAACCGGCGGTGAGACGGTACATCGACTTTTTAAAAGCCGGCAGTTCTGATTACCCGATTGAAGTATTGAAAAAAGCCGGCGTCGACATGACGAGCGCCGAGCCGATCCGCCAAGCGTGCCAAGTGTTTGCGGAGAAGCTTGATGAGATGGAGCGGCTGCTTGAGAAATGAAACGAATGCGGCGCTACAGCCGCATTCGTTTGGAAGGAAATCCACGAAACTGATGGCGGCGGTTCCATGTCGCTGCCAATCCAAGCAAGGAGAGAAACAAAAGCGGCATGGTCGCCCAAAGCGGAAGGAGCTGCATGAGGCCCAACAAGTTCAGAATAAAGGCGGCAGCGGATGCCGCCGCCCAAAGGGATAAGACGATGCGCTGCTTCATGGCGATGGCCACCTCTTCCCATTTGCTTTAGTTGATGGCTCTTCACCACAACATGTACTTGACAAGCAATACGGTTTCCTGCACAAAGATGTGCAAAAATCACTGATTTGTTGATTTTCCCTCACAAGCGTAAATAGGGTATGTTCAGAAAAAATCAAGTACAACTTTTGGTGAAGAGCCTAGTTGATTATATGCTGTTTGTCTGCCTGATCATGACGCAGGGCGAATTATGACAATAATGTGAACAAACGAGCAAACGGGTTGCCAATTTGGTTGGACGTTTGGTAAGATAAAAACGTGAACGGAAGACAAAACCTGATACCCCTTTGTTTGACCGTGAACAATTTCTCCCATCCCCTTTGTTGTCTTGGCAACAAGAAAAAGCCCGGCGTAAGCCGGGCTTTTTCTTGCGCCCATCCCTGCTGCTAGGGACGGGAATCATCGATATAGCGCCAAAATGTTCCGTGTTTGACGGGCACCCGCTCCACTTTTTGCTTTAGCTGCAGCTTTTTCATTTCCGTTTCCGCTTCCTGGATCGTCCAGTTGTACACAACGGCAACTTCCTTTGTGGCGACGAATTTAAAATGGCTTAAAAATGATTCCAGCGGAGGAGGAGAGGACGGTTCAGGATGGAAGCCGAGCATTTCAGCGATCAATTCGACGTAGATGTCGTACGGATAGCATCCGGAAATTTTAATGCCTTCGTCTTCAATGTTTTCATTAAACAACACAAGCGTCGGAATTTCGTCGACGTCCATTTCCGAGGTGATTTTTAAATCGCATTGGAACGCTTTCGCCGCTCCCGGCGAGTGCATGTCGCGCAAAAATTCATCGACATCCAAGCCCGCTTTGACGGCGCATTCGGCGAGCACCGACAAATCGGCGACATTTTGTTTTTCGAGAAAGAGCTGTTCTTGCAGCTTGCGCAAAAAGCGAAGGCCAGCCCGCTTTCCTTGCATTTCCGCCGCTTTAATGGCGAGCGATGGGGCGAACGGGCTCGAAATCGGGTTTTCGAGCCAAACGCTGCCGTCGCATGACATGCCGGTGCGGTTCGCCGCCCACTCCCACGCTTTGGCCATTGCCTCCGGCTTCGTTCCTTTGCGCGCGCTCCATGTCGCCCATGTTCCGCTCAATATGTGCCTTAAGGTAAAAAAACGGCCGTATTCGATCGTCAGTTTTTTGATGACTGGTTCAAGCCCCCAGCATTCCGGGCATAAAGGATCGATAAACAAATACAGCTCGAGCGGTTTGTTCGTGTTGCCTAGCGGCTGGGAAGGGTAGCAAGTTGATGTCGTCTTCCCAGCAAACTTCTCACTCAAGGGTATGCTCCTTTCTGTCCAGATGATCTGGGGTATTGACCATATGATGGGCGGTGAGTACGAGCCGGTGATAAAACTGTTCGCGCGCCGGCCCGGACAAGCCGATTTCGTCCATGGCTGCCCGCATGCAGGCAAGCCACGCTTCCGCCCGCTTCGGCGTGATTTCAAAGCGGAGATGGCGCGCCCTCAGCATGGGGTGTCCATGCTCTGCCGTGTAAAGAGGGGGGCCGCCTAAATATTGTGTTAAAAACTGTTTTTGCTTGCGGGCGGTTTCCGTCAAATCGTCAGGGAAAATGGGCCGCAAGTCCGGATGCGCGGCCACGCGACGGTAAAATGCTTCGACAAGTTTCGCAACCGTCTCCTCTCCGCCGATCGCCTCATAAAGAGTTTGCCATTGTTCACCCATCGCGGATGCTCCTTTTGTTTGAAAATCATTCGTTGTCGTTTGATTGCTATTTTATCAACAGCACGCATGGATCTCAAACAAAGTGACTCGAGCACCGCTCGTTTATGTGCGGTAGCTTTTCAACACGCGTTCGACATACGCCCGCGTTTCGGCAAATGGGGGCACGCCCCCATAGCGGTCGACGTGCCCGGGCCCGGCGTTGTAGGCGGCTAAGGCGAGAGTGATATTGCCGCTGTACCGGTCAAGGAGCTGGCGCAAATATTTTACGCCGCCGTCGATGTTTTGCGCCGGATCAAGCGGGTTGTTGACGCCGAGCATTTTTGCCGTGCTTGGCATGAGCTGCATGAGTCCAAGCGCTCCAGCCGGGCTTTTCGCATCGGGACGGAAATTTGACTCATGGCGAATGACGGCGCGGATGAGCTGCGGGTCAACATCGTATTTTTCCGCTGCCGCCGCGATTAAAGCATCGATGGAAGAAGATGAGTTGGTTGCAGCACCCGCTTCATGTTCGAGCGGGGCGCTGCGATGGCCGGCGGGCGCCGGGGGCTGACCGCTTAGGGCAGCTTGAGGCGCCTCGGCAGAAGATTCCTCACCGCGGCTGAGAGATTCGGCAAGCAAGCTTGAAAACAAGGATGGCACCGGCGATGGCAACAGGCTGGAGCGTCCGGGTGAGAACGCATTGAGCGCCTGCCATTCGATGAGCAGCTTTAATGGCGAAACGGTCATCGTCTTTCCTCCATTTCTTTCATGCGGGCGTAAAAGCGGGCGATTTTGTTTGGCGCCGGGCGGCGCGGGATGCCGAGCGCCTCAAGCAGGCGCAAAAACCGCTTTTCACCCGCTTCCACGTGATCCACTTCATATTCAAGTTCGTAATCTTCGCTTTGCAAGTAACAGTTATGGTCAAGGCATAGCGTGCCGCCTTCATGCGGCCATTCGGCTCGGTCGGTGACAAGGGAGCCAAAGCAGCGCACCTCGTGTGGGTTGATGCCCAGTTCTGCAAGCAAATCGGCGATCGCCCCGCGCGGCGCCGCTATACCAGCAAGCAACGCTTCCGCTTCAGACAGCGAAAGCGGCTCATGGATTTCCAAAATGGTCCCGTCCGCCCGCGTTTGTTTCAGCGTCAAGGTCAGGCGTCCCTCTTTCGCCCGGATGCGCAGCGCTGCCGCTCGTTCTTTCAGGGCGAATGACGGGGTGTCAAAGTAATGGTTTTCCTGGCGGAAGAAAGCGCCATCATCAAGGCGGAAGGCGGCGCGGACGGCAGCAAACTCCGCTGCTGTTAACAAGTTTTTTAATTCGATTTCGATTTCTTGATGCATCGTGAATCCCCTTCAGACAGGATAGTCGTCTCCCTCTATTATCAGCTGTTTCCCGGCGAATATCAATTATTTCGCCTGTATAGGGTGAATATGGTAAAATAAAGGGCGGATGGTTGATGCGGAAGGAGAGAAAACATGAACGAAAAATGGATCGTCGAGCGGGCGGAGCGGGAAGGCGGCCGGCTTTGGCTGTATGTCAATGATGCTCCGGTTCCGCTTGCCCGCGTGACGCCGAAACGCCATATGCTTGTTGACTCGGATGCGTTGGCGTTTGCGTACATTTTGGAAACCGATGACCGCTTTCTATATGTCATGGTTCCGAAGCCGTGGTGGCTTGAGCTAAAGGCGGCGCTTGACGCCGAGGAGCCGGTCTGGCTTCGATGTGGAGAGAGGACGCTTGAGCTTGAACAGTTTCACGATGAACTGTCTTATTTGCTTGAAAATATTCGCGGCAACGCCAACTATGGCGAGGCGCTTGAACAGGCGGTGCAAGACGTGTTTTTTGAGCAATAAGCCGGGGGGTTCCCTTTCCGGCGCGTTAGGATAGGGAGCGGCCCGGTGAATTCGACAGATGAGCGGTCCATCGAGCAGCAAGAGACGTAAGCCGTGGGAGATCGAAAACATGTAGGCAGGTGGTACGATGGTCAACCATTGGGATTTGTTTTTAGCCCCGTATAAGCAGGCGGTTGAGGAGCTGAAAGTGAAGCTAAGGGGCATTCGCGCCCAATTCGAGATGATTGAAGCGCACTCGCCGATTGAGTTTGTCACCGGACGGGTGAAGCCAGTTGCCAGCATTTTGGATAAGGCGCAAAAGAAAAACATCCCGCTCGACCGTCTCGAGGAAGAGATGCAAGATATTGCGGGGCTGCGCATCATGTGCCAGTTTGTCGATGACATTAAGACCGTCGTCGAGCTATTGCGCCAGCGCAACGATTTTACGATTGTCGAAGAACGCGATTACATCACGCAAAAAAAAGAGAGCGGCTACCGCTCGTACCATGTCGTCATCCGCTATCCAGTGCAGACGATCCGCGGTGAAAAAAACATCTTGGCGGAGATTCAAATTCGAACGTTGGCGATGAACTTTTGGGCGACGATTGAGCATTCGTTGAACTATAAGTACAGCGGGCGTTTCCCCGAAGATATCAAAGTTCGGCTGCAGCGCGCCGCGGAGGCGGCCTATCGCCTCGATGAGGAGATGTCGAAAATCCGCTTTGAAATTCAAGAAGCGCAGGCTGCTTTTTCTCGAAAACAAGAAGCAAAAGGAGAAGGGCAATGAAACGGACGGACGCGCCGCTCGTGTTCGCCATCACGTCCAAAGGCGACGACATATCAAACGCTCTGGCGCAAAAAATGAAAACGTATTTGCTTGACTTTGACTTGCGTTACGATGAAGAGGAACCTGATCTCGTCATTTCGGTTGGCGGTGATGGAACGCTGTTGTATGCGTTCCATCGCTATTGCCATCGGTTGGACAAGACGGCGTTTGTCGGAGTCCATACTGGCCATCTCGGCTTTTACGCGGACTGGGTGCCGGAGGAACTCGAAAAGCTCGTCATCGCCATCGCCAAGACGCCGTACCAAGTGGTCGAATACCCGCTCCTTGAGGTGACGATCCGCTATCTCAACGGCGGAAGCGAGGCAAAGTATTTAGCGCTCAATGAATGCACAGTCAAGTGCGTCAGCGGGACGCTTGTGATGGATGTCGAGATTCGCGGCGACTTGTTTGAGCGGTTCCGCGGCGACGGGTTGTGCATTTCGACGCCGACCGGCAGCACGGCTTACAATAAAGCGCTCGGTGGCGCGATTTTGCATCCTTCGCTTGAGGCGATTCAAGTGACCGAGATGGCGTCGATCAACAACCGCGTGTTTCGGACAATCGGTTCGCCGCTCGTGTTGCCGGCGCACCATACGTGTTTACTCAAGCCGGTCAACCACGTCGATTTTCAAATTACGATCGACCATTTGTCACTGTTGCATAAAGAAGTGAAGTCGATTCAATGCCGGGTGGCCGATGAAAAGGTGCGTTTCGCCCGCTTTCGGCCGTTTCCGTTTTGGCGGCGGGTGCGCGACTCGTTTATCGCCGACTGAGGGAAAGCCCGCCTCCTTGGTTAGGCAACGCTTCCTGTTTGCGGCGAGGTGATGGTCTTTTGGCGCGGATGCCGATTCCGTTTTAGCGGCGCCAAAGAAAAGTGGATGGAACACGATGAGCAAGACGGAGATTTTTGATCAGAAAGGTGACGAACATTGCCGCCGTTTACCATGACCTTTTCCATCGATGAACAGCACGACGGAAAGCTGCTGCGCCAGTTTTTGCAAGAGAACGGCATTTCGCGGACGGCGCTTACCGATATTAAATTCCATGGCGGGGCGCTGTTGGTTGACGGTCGGCCCGTCACCGTCCGCCATGTGCTGCGCGCCGGCGAGACGCTGTCGGTTGTCTTTCCGCCGGAGCGGACAAGCGATTGGATGGACGCAGAAGCGATGCCGCTTGACATTCTGTATGAAGACGATTACGTCCTTGTTGTCAACAAACCAGCGGGATTGGCGACGATTCCGTCGCGCCACCATCCGGGCGGGACGCTCGCCAATGGCTTGCTTCACCATTATCGAAAGCAGCAGCTCGACTCGACCGTCCATATCGTCACCCGGCTTGACCGCGACACGTCCGGGCTCGTGCTCGTCGCCAAGCACCGCCACGTTCATCATTTGTTGTCGGCATTGCAGCAAAAAGGGCACGTTGTGCGCACGTATGAGGCCATTTGCCATGGCGTCATCGTCGAGGATGAAGGGACGATTGACGCCCCCATCGGCCGCCAAAGCGACAGCATCATTGCCCGCGAAGTGCGGGAAGACGGGAAGCCGGCTGTCACTCATTTTCGTGTACTTGAGCGGCTTTATGGCTATACATACGTTTCGCTCCGGCTGGAGACGGGGCGCACGCACCAAATCCGTGTCCATTTGGCTTATCTCGGCCACCCGCTCGCCGGCGATGAACTGTACGGCGGGAGCCGGGAGATGATCGGCCGCCAGGCGCTTCATAGCCGGCAGCTGTCGTTTTTTCACCCGTTTGCCGGGCGCTGGTATACATGTTCCGCCCCGCTTCCTGACGATATGGAGCTCCTCATCGAGGCAGCGCGCAGACGGTGCGCTGATGATTAGGAGAACGTGCGGAATTTTTCCGGAACGAACGGCATCGAGGAAGGAACGGAGACTGTTTCCATTTCCGGATAGCGCAAGGCGGTCAGCGCGCCGCCGAATACGCAGCCGGTGTCGATGTTGACCGTCCGCCCGACAAACCGCGGTTTTTCGACCGGCGTGTGGCCATATACAACCCATGCGCTGCCGTGATACCGTTTCGCCCAGTCGCGGCGCACCGGCGTCCCGTCCGGGTTCGTTTCGCCGGTGATGTCCCCATACAGGACGAACGTCTTGACTTTTTTGTCCGTCCGCCCGATATAGTCGTGACGGATGCCGGCGTGGGCGATGACAAGGCGCCCCTCATCGAGCACCGCATACAGCGGCGCCTGTTCATACAGGCGGATGAACTTGCGGCGGATCATCTCCTGTTCGCTTGGAGGCAAGGAGCGGTACTCGGCGACGGTCGTCTCAAGCCCGTGGGCGATTTGCACGTTTCGTCCTAAAAAAAAGCGGTACAGTTTATTGCAATGGTTGCCTGGCACGTAGTAAGCCAAATTTCGCTCAACAAGGGCGCAGACGATCTCGATCATGTTCAGCGATTCAGGACCGCGGTCGGTCAAATCGCCGACGAAGCCGAGCTTTCGTCCGTCGGGATGAATCGGCACCCCTTCGTCCCAATGGTAGCCGAGTGTTTCCGTCAATGCGGCGAATTCGCGGAAGCAGCCATGAATGTCGCCGATGATGTCCACCTGCATAGGATGAGCTCCTTTCTAGCCCGAATCGTTATACTACCAGTATGTCCGTTCGACAAAGAAAAGAAAAGATGAGGCAGCCTGCTCTATCCATCGAAGGCGTGCGAGCGGAGGCGCTGTCCAAGGAGCAGAGGCCACGGCGGAGAGTGGAACAAAGAAGGGGCCTTGGCCCGGGTGACGGCCAAAATAAAGCCGCCTGCGGACACAGCAAGCGGCTTTATTCATCGCTCGAGAACATAAACTTCCGCGTTCGCGAATGAACGTTTAAGACGAGGCCGATCGCCAGCATATAAGTAGCCAGCGAGCTTCCTCCATAGCTGATGAACGGAAGCGGCAACCCCGTGATCGGCAAAAGTCCAATCGTCATGCCAATGTTTTGGAACACTTGGAACGTAATCATGCCCGCGACGCCGGCGCATAAATAGCTGCCGTATAAATCGTTGCTCTCCAAGGCAATATGGATCATGCGATAAATGAGCAAGAAAAAGAGAGACACGACGATGCTTGAGCCGACAAATCCGAACTGTTCTGAGATGACGCCAAACACAAAGTCTGTGTGCGCCTCCGGCAAATAGACTTGTAAGTTGCCCAATCCTTTCCCATACAGTTCCCCTGACCCAATGGCCATGAGCGAACGGATGAGCTGGAAGCCTTGTTCGTTGGAATATTCATATGGAGCCAGCCAGCCGTAAAACCGGTTCAACTGATAATCTTCTTTAATAATGTATTTATGGAAGAAATCAGGAAAATAAAAGAAAATGAACACAACGACTGCCACCATTGTTACACCGGAAAAGACAATGCCGAAAATGATGCGCCAGCGGATGCCGGAAACGAGCACCAAGGTGGCGGTGATGGCCATAAACACCATCGACATGCCCATGTCCGGCTGCTTGGCGAGCAAAATGAGCGGCGGCAAGACGGTCAAAGCGATTTTGCCAAGCAATTTAAAATCATCGCTGATCGTCGGTTCGGGATATTTTTCCCGATGGTTGACGATGATGCGACTTAGGACGATGATCATAAAAATTTTCATCAGCTCGGATGGCTGAAAGTTGCCTCCAGGTAGATGGTACCAGCTCGTCGCCCCCTTAATGGTTACGGATCCTGGGACATTCAATTCCAGCCCAAGCAACAGCAACATCCCGAATCCATACAAATACCAAGCGATTTGAAACAGCCGATCATAGTCAATGATCATCGTCAAGGCGATCACGACAGCGCCGATGGCGTACCATTGCAGCTGTTTCGAAGCGAAGTTGACGTTTTGCAGTTTCTCCGGCAGCATCGGTTCTGCGCTATGGATGGCGATGGCGCTGATGACGGCCATCAAGAATAAAAGGAACAGCATATGGTAATCAAGCTTCGATTTGGAAAAACGATCATGATCCATGGAACGATCCTCTCCATTCAAATGTGCCATATACCATATTAGCGAATCGCGCCGGTTTTGCAAAGTGGGAAAAACCGCCGCCAGCATGAAGGAATCGGAAGGCAAAAGGGAAGCGTGCATTTACAGACCCGCGAGCGAGAAAGCCCACTCCTTTAGGGGTGGGATGAAAGCGAGTCGCTTTCTTCATATTGAATGATCCTGAAAAAAATGGTATCCTGTAATCGCCACAAGGAGGTGAATCCATGCCCACGATCACACTAAGGCTGGAGCTGCACAACCCAACGAAAATCAAACAAGACATGTACGAACGGATGACAGAAGTGAATACCGCGTTTGCGAATTGGCTGTTGAATCATCCCAAGCTGAATCAAGCAACGAGCAAAATTTTTAAGGAGTTTTCGCCGCAGCGGTTTCCTTCCGCCGTCGTGAATCAAACGATTCGAGAAGTGAAGTCCCAAAAGAAAAACCAGAAAACAAAGAAGTTTCGAACATTATGGTGTTGCTTTAACAATCAAAACGTGAAGGTGGAAAAGAAAGGATCGTTCTACACGGTTTCCTTCCCCACACTGGAGAAGCGAATTGGCGTGCCGGTCGTCACGCACCCCTATCAAGAAGCGTGGCTGAATCGGCTGCTCGATGGAACCGTCAAACAAGGGGCGGCCAAGCTCTACAAAAAGAGAACGAAATGGTACTTGGCGATCGCGATCACCTTTGAAGTCAAGCCGCGGCACGAAACAAAGGTGATGGGGGTTGACCTTGGGCTTCGCTATATCGCCGTGGCCAGCGTGGGAACGAAATCGTTGTTTTTCAAAGGGAGCCAATGCGCCTTCATTCGCCGACGATATGCGGCTTTGCGAAGGAGATTAGGAAAAGCCAAGAAGCTCCAGATGATTCGCAAAATCGGCCGCAAAGAGTCCCGCTGGATGAAGGACCAAAATCACAAAATCAGCCGTCAAATCGTGAATGTTGCTCTCGCCAACGGTGTTGGCGTGATTCGGATGGAAGCGTTGACAGGGATTCGCAAGCGGGCAACATCGGCCAAAGAAGCGGGGCGAAGCCTTCATTCCTGGTCGTTTCATCAATTGCAAACGATGATTGCCTATAAAGCCGAAATGGCAGGCATTCGAGTGGAGTGGGTGAAGCCGACCTACACAAGTCAAACATGCCGATGCGGGCATCGAGAGAAAGCGAACCGAAACGGCATCCGCTTCCGATGCCAAAGGTGTGGATACACTCTCCACGCCGACTTGAATGGCGCGATCAACATCGCCAAAGCGATTTCAGGCTTTGCCTCCTAACCTAGCGCACTGGTCACAGGTGCGCCGCCCATTGGGGTACATCGTAACCCGATGGGACGGGGTGATGACACACCCCTGAAGCTTTTGCGTTGTCTGAACCAGAAATGGATGAGGACGCGAACGACCCAAGAATCCCACGCCCTTTAGGCGTGTGGAGTGTCAAATCGCCCGCCGCATCGCCTATAATAGAATTAACACCTGATGCTAAGAATAAATGATAATTGGGAGGATGAACGAATGGTCTTATCGTTGGAAGGACGTACATATGTCGTGATGGGGGTGGCGAACAAACGAAGCATCGCCTGGGGCATTGCTCGTTCGCTTCACGCTGCCGGCGCTCGGTTGGTGTTTACGTATGCCGGAGAGCGGTTTGAAAAAGAGGTGCGGGCGCTTGTGGATACGCTTGGGGACGAACGTTCGCTTCTGCTGCCATGCGATGTGGCAAAAGACGAAGACATCGTTCAATGTTTCGCGCAAATCAAAGAACAAGTCGGTGTCATCCATGGCGTCGCTCATTGCATCGCCTATGCCAATAAAGAAGACTTGAGCGGTGAGTATATGAACGTAAGCCGCGAAGGCTTTTTGCTCGCCCACAATATCAGCGCATATTCGCTCACCGCGGTTGCGCGCGAGGCGAAAGAGCTGATGACGGAAGGCGGCAGCATCGTCACCCTCACGTACTTAGGCGGCGAGCGCGTCGTGCAAAACTACAACATTATGGGTGTGGCGAAAGCGTCGCTTGATGCGAGCGTGAAATATTTGGCGAACGATTTAGGCAAATACGGCATCCGCGTCAATGCCATTTCCGCTGGACCGATTCGCACACTGTCGGCCAAAGGGGTGAGCGATTTCAACTCGATTTTAAAGCAAATCGAAGAACGCGCTCCGCTCCGCCGGACGACGACCCAAGAAGAAGTCGGCGATGCGGCGCTGTTTTTGTTCAGCGACTTGTCGCGCGGCATCACCGGGGAAATTATTCACGTCGACTCGGGATACCACATTTTAGGATATTAAAAACGTGCGAGCAGCCGTTCCTGTTGATGGAGCGGCTGTTTTTTGCTTGACTTGGGCAATTATTGAGATCACGGGCATACATATATAAGGTAAGGCAAGCATGGAAAGGGGGATCGACGTGCGGAAACAAAACGTTGTGGAGACGGAGCCGTTGCTTTACATTGTGCAGCCAAAAGCGATGCGGGCGGCGGCGCATATGCAAGAAACGTTTATGTGGACTAGCCGAATGCAACAGGAAGAGGAAGGAAGTTCCAGCGATGAACGAGGCGGCGAGGAGGAACCGACTGAATTTTTTGCCAAAAAAGAATTCCAAGCGATGGCGCTCGACGAGCGGCTGGCCTTTTTGGCGGAGCTGCCCGGCCATTTGCCGCCGCTGAAATGCCAATTTGTCATGAAGGATAAGAGCTATGAAGGCATATTAAAGAAGTGCACGGCGACCGAGTTGACGATCGCCGATGAACAGGGAAACGAAACGGTCATCGGGCGCGCGCAGCTTCTCGCGGTGACGATGATCGGGTTTATGCAGTAATGCCTTCCCTTTCCTGTGAGGAAGCACATCTTTATCCGAATGCGTTGCGGCGCCAGGAAAGGATGATGAGGGTTTGTTTCCTTCATTTGCTGTGGGAGTGTATTCTCATTTTTATTTTGGATGTCCGTCATTTTCTTCGTTGGCGATTTTCGATTCGTGTTAGTGTGAGCTTGCAATCGTAAAATGTTTGGTGTCATGTTTCGCTTGAGCCAATTTGCGGTTCAAATGCGTTTTAGGCGGCGCGTCCAGCGTTTGTTGGTTGCCGCTTGCAATGGTAAAAGGTTTTATGTGGCGGCCGGTTTGGGGCTGTTTAGGAGCTGGGGCGCTTTTCGCGAGTTCAGTTCGCTCTGCCGCAGCTTCTTTTTGTTTGGCTGTTTGTTGATGGTCTTCCATTGATATGGCACGCTCTTTTTTGGCTTTTCCCTTTTTCGTTTTGTTGGATGACGCTGCCGCGTTCTTTTTCGAGTGGACTTTTTCTTTTGCATCCGCTTTAGGGGTTGGCCGGTTCAGTTGTTCTGTTGCATCTTCTTTCAGCGGTTCTATTGTCATGCCGGCTGCTTGTTCTTCACTCACTACAGCTTGTTCTGTTTTCTCCGCCTGCTCCCAAACTTCCAATAACTCGGAAGCGACTCGCTCCCAATGATAGATCGAAATCGCAAGCTGCCGGCCTTTTTCTCCCATTCTTCTCATCAATGATTGATCCGATAATATTTGGGCAATCTTGTTGGCAAAATCACTCGGGTCCTCCGGATTTTCTACGATAAGGCCGTTTTCATTGGCGAAAATGACTTCCGGATTGCCGCCTCTCGCGGTCGTTACGATCGGAAGGCCTGCTGCCATGGCCTCGTAGTGGACGCGCGCCAACGGTTCCTGCCATTGCGAGGTGCATACAAACAAATCAGCCGCCGCAAACCAATTTTGGATTTCATTCGGTGGGACAAAGCCTGTCGTGACAACGGGGACAGGCATTCGTTTCGCCAGTGCTCTTACATATGCGACATAATCAGTAATGTCATTTTCGCTAAACCAGTTGCTCCCGACAATCACCAGGGCTAAGTTTTTAAATTTTTTTGCCAGCTCCGGCAATGCTAGAATGAGTTTATCGACCCCTTTATTGCGCGACAGCCTTCCGGCGAACAAAATGACCGTTTTGTTTTCCAACCCATGTGCCCGCCGAATGTCGTTGCGTATTTTCTGCATTTTTGGATGATTTCCCGGCAAAAATCGTTCGCTGTCTACTCCAGAATAAATCGTGCGCAATTTTGGCGATGCCTGCGGATATAGACTGCGGATGACATTGCCAATATAATCGCTCACTGTTACGATGTAGGCCACTTCTGCGATGGCCGCCGTTGCTTCTTCTGGATCGATTTTTTCCGGTTGAAACATATCATTGTGCATACTTAACGTCATTTTGGCGTCGGGCGCTGCCTGCCGGATGGGCAGAACAAGGCGGGGGCGGTTAAAGATATGGATGAGATCGAACTTGTTCGCTTCCACATAACGAACAACGTTTTCCCGGTATATTTCAAATATTTTTCCCGGTACGCGCACGTAGTGAACGCCTTGGATGGTTTCTTGCTCGGGAAGCGACGAATCGCTGATGCCTAAAACGGTAATATCATGGAATTGGCTTACATGTGGAAGAATGCCGGAAATATACGTTTGAATGGCTCCGCCGAGTACAGGGGGAACGGGGAGTTTTTCTGTACAAACCATCAAAATCCTCATATTTATCCCATTCCTTTCCAGTCATTTTCGATTTCTGCCAATACAGGCCACTTTGACTGGTCAGTTTCGACAATCGTTTGAATGAGCTGTGCGGTTTGTTCATTGAGAAAGATTTCCGGTTCATAGACGACTTCTTTCATATTTTTATAAAATTCGTTTGGCATGGCCAAGTCAATCATCAAAAGCTCGTATAATTCAGGTGTGATTGGATTTGCTTCATGGTACGCTAGAATCATTTCCCGCACCCATGTTGCATCCCATTTGTATAAATCCGCCATTGTGCCGCTAATGAGTTTTCGTAAATCACGAATCGGAAGGTCAAAGGCAACTCCGTCGAGATCAATAATCCACATTCCGTCCGCGCCCATTTGGCCGTTGGACCAACCGTAGTCTTGGTGAACCAACCCCCAATGAGCCGTTCCTTGCTTGACGAATTCAACATAGCTGGATTGCAGGAATCGTTCCATGCCTTTTCGCGCCTGTTCTTCAAATCGGTCAACTACCTCTAATAACGGTGGGCTTGCCGGCATTTCAGGGTAGTATTTGGCAATGTTCCGAAACCAGCTCATTTTCGTAATCATTTTTTCATAGTTTTTTGGCCATTTGTGCAACCGCGAAGCCATTTCCGCCTGTTTTGGGGGGACATACCCTTTGCTTAGCCGATGGAATTCACCAAGGGCATAACAAAGCTTTCTTGCTCCTTCCAAATCCTTTGTAACTGGCGTCAACGGTTCAATCCATTCCGCCACAAACCATAGTTTTCCTCCTGCCTCGACATAACTTTTTCCATCCTTTGTTTTTACAATTGGCGGCACTCTTGCCTTGCGCACTTCCACTAAATATTCTTGTGCTCCTAGGCTGAATAGGCTCCTTGTCGGCCTCCGGTGCAGCAGCTTCAAACTTTTCGGGCCTGATTTCGTTTCGAGCTTCCAAATCGCTCCTCCCTTGTCCGGTTTTGTCGTAACGATTTGCATGTTTTGAACGGATAAATCGTAGTTTTTCAGCACTTCCTCTGCCAGCTGGATCATATACTCAGGGATAAAAAATTCATGGGTCGTTTCATCGACGAGCCATGGTTCAATAACGATGTCTTTCATGCTATCCCTCCTGTCAGGTATTTGGGAATGGATGAAGCGAAATATGTGTGATTGCTACTAGGATATGTATGGAGAACGAAATTGGACTGGGTAAGCTCATTAAATAGAGGATATTTCCCGAAGCCTCTGCAGTTTGACGAACTGGGGGGCGGCGAAAGTGTGACGAGTTGGGGATCGATGCACAAGGAGCGGCATGGTTGATTTCATCGGAGAAAGAGAAAAAGGCTGTCCCGAAAACATTTCTCTTAGACAGCCCTTATTGGTTTGGGGAAAGGGAGGAACATGCTTCGATATAAACCGTTTCAAACCGCTTGGCCACATGGTGGAATTGAAATTGCTGTTCAACGAGCCTTCTTGCCTTTTTCGCCATGGTTTCCGCTTCATGTTTGTTCACAAGCATGTAATCAATCGCTTTAAAAAAAGCGTGCGGGTTTTGGTAGTCATCGATGACAAAGCCGGTTTCGCCGTGGCGGACGATTTCGGCATTGCCGCCGCGGTTGGTTGTCACGACCGGAATGCCGGCGGCCATCGCTTCGTAATGAACGCGGGCGAGCGGCTCGTGCCATTGCGAGCTGCATACAAACACATCGGCCATTAAGAGCAGTTTGGGGATATGACTGTGCGGAACGTAATTCGTAAACAGAACGCGATCGGCCATCGGCGCCGCGAGTTCATGAAGCCAGTCGATGTATTCGCTTCGTCCGGTGTCGCCGAACCATTTTCCGCCGACGATGACAAGCGCTGCCTCGGGATGGCGGACCAAAAGGGATGGCAAGCATTGAATCAGCAAATGCGGTCCTTTTGCTTTGCTGAGTCGGCCTAGAAAGAGAACGACTTTTTTATCAGTGAGTCCGTACGCTTCGCGTTCTGCCTGGCGTATGCGCTTGCCCTCTTCTGTCCAGACGGGGATGTACTGGGCAAGGTCGACTCCGGAATAAATGACTTTGATTTTTTGCGGGTTCACCAAGTACCGTTCAGTCACCGTCCGTTTGATGTATTCACTGACGGCGGTCAGCAAGGTGCAGGCGTCTAGCGCCCGCTTCGCCTGTTCTGCTGTAATTTTCAGCGGGGAAAACATGTCGTTATGAAGACTTAGCACAAAGACGCTTTGCGGAGCCGCCGCTTGGTAATCGATGAGCGGAACAGGACGGTTGAAAACGTGGACGACATCAAATTTGTGCGCAGCCAGCGCACGTGCCACATCCGTTTCATACGTGGCTTTTGGAAAACGGATGTAGCGGATGTCTCCGTCTGTCTCTTCAGGCGGCAAAAGCGGATCAGCGATTGAAAAAATCGTCAGTTCGTGGCGACGGGCGATCAAGGGAGCAATCCCATCGATCATCATTTGAATGGCCCCGCCCCGCACTGCCGGGGCGGGCAGTTTTTCCGTGCAGACATAGGCGATTTTCATGAATGCTCACCCTCATACAGCGAACGGATGTATTCGATCTCTTTTTGTAGGCCGCCCTCAAGCGTTACAACCGGCTTGTACTCGAGCAGCCGCTCCGCTTTTGTCAAGTCGGCCCACGTTTGTTTCGGCTCTCCGCGGGCGGCGGGGGTATACTGAATGATCGCTTGTTTTCCCGTCAGCGTTTCCAGCAGACGGATCACCTCATTGACCGATGCTCGTTCTTTTCCGCCGATATTGATCGTTTCTCCAATGACGCCATCCCGCTCGAGCGCGGCGATCGTTCCATCAACGCAGTCAGAAATATAGGTGAAATCGCGCGATTGTGTTCCGTCGCCGAACACGGTGAGCGGTTGTCCAGCGAGCAGCTGGCGGATGAAGCGGTGAAACGACATGTCCGGGCGCTGGCGCGGGCCATAGACGGTGAAATAGCGCAAAATGACGATCGGTACGGCGAACTCGCGAAAATAAACGCGGCATAAATGTTCGCCGGTGAGCTTCGTAATGCCATATGGGGAGAGCGGGGCCGGTTCAAGCGTTTCCGACAACGGGCCGCTCCGCTCGCCGTAGACGGATGAGGTCGAAGCGTAGATGAACCGTTTGAGCGGCCGGCCTTTGCATGCCTCAAGCAACCGCTGGGTAGCGGAAATGTTGTGTGCAGCATAGGCGGCAAACTCTGTCCCCCAGCTCGTTCGCACACCGGGCATGCCGGCTAAGTGGTAGACCGCTTCGACGTTTTGCAGCAAGGACGGCAAATCGGCTGTCAACAAATCCAGTTCAAGAAAGGTAAACCGTGGATGAGACTGCAAATGGGCAATGTTCTTCGCTTTTAGCGGCGCCGGCGTCGGTCCGAGAAAGCCGTCGACGCCAATCACATGACGCTCATCGTTTTCGAGCAGTTTTTCGCATAAATGGGAGCCGATAAATCCGGCCGCCCCGGTGACGAGAATGTTCACGGGCGCCCCACCCCCATGTAGCGCAAACCGCTTTGTTCGACTGCATGGCGATCCAAACAGTTTCGACCGTCAAACACGAGCGTCCCATTCATCGCCGCTTTCACTTGCCCCCAGTCAAGCGTGCGGAATTCGTCCCAATCGGTGGCGATGACCAAGCCATCCGCCCCTTGGATCGCTTCGTGCACCGACTGGACTTGTGTGACACGGGCGAGCGGCTCCGAGAGCGTTGCCTTCGGGTCGTAGGCGGCAACCGTACAGCCGTTTTCACTCAATCGGCGGATGAGCGCTTCAGCGGGGGAAAAACGCGTATCGTCTGTATTCGGCTTGAAGGAGATGCCAAGCACGGCGATCTTTTTGTCCGTCAATGGGGCAAGTTGCTCATTGAGTTTTTGGAAGCAAACGTCAAGCTGGGTGGCGTTGACGGTCTGCACTGCCTTCAGCAAATGCGGCTCCACTTGGCGCGAGCGCGCCGCATGTTCGAGCGCTTTGACGTCCTTTGGAAAACAGGAGCCACCATAGCCGAGGCCGGCCCGCAAAAAGTGTGGGCCGATGCGCGGGTCGAGGCCGATCCCGCGGGCGATGTCATTGACATCGACGGCAAACGCGTCACAGATGCGCGCCATTTCGTTAATAAAGGAAATTTTGGTCGCCAAAAACGCGTTGGCGGCGTATTTGATCAGTTCCGCGCCGGTCAGGCTCGTTGTGAGGTAAGGGGCATTGATGCCGGCATACACCGCCTGCATGACGGCAAGCGATTGGTCATCATCCGGTTCGAGTCCGACGACGATTTTGTCTGGGTGAAACATATCGTAGACAGCCGACCCTTCCCGCAAAAACTCTGGGTTGGATACGATGCGGAACAACTGCGGTTTCACTCCTTTGCGGATGAGCTCGGCACGCATCCATTCATTCGTCCCCGGAGGGACGGTGCTTTTCGTGACGATCGTTTTGTACGATTTGATCGTCGTTGCCAAGCGGTCGAGCACCGCTTCAATATAGCGCAAATCGGTGCCGCCGTCGGGCCGCGGCGGGGTGCCGACACAAATGACAACGACGGCCGCCCGTTTGATATCATCCCAGCGGCCGCTGAACGTCAAATAATGATCATTTTTGGCAATCAATTCTTCGAGCCCTGGCTCATAAAACGGAACTTCCCCGTTATTGAGCAGGCGGATTTTCCGTTCATCATGATCAATGCAATGCACTTCATGCCCAAGTTCAGCAAGGACGGCAGCGGTGGTTAGTCCGACGTAGCCAGCGCCAATGATGCAGATGTTCATGCTAATAGGCCTCCTTCGTGAAATCTCCGGCTTTTATAGCGTATTAACAGACAAGCGTGGTTTGCTACATGGCAAGCGCCTAAAACGCTGGAAATGGTGCGGCCTATTTTCGTCGGACAACCTTTCTACTGTTTGGAAAGGAAAGGGGAAGAATTAAGCAACAAAGGGGGTGTCCCAAAAGGATCGGGACACCCTCTTTCGTCTCTATATATACATACTGACCGCTTCTTTCGCACTATATTTTGTGTCTATCCTGAAGGCAGACAGCCTTTTGGGTCAGCCCCTTTTGATGAACTCATCATACAACCGCTCCTGCACCTTGATTTGTTTCGTGATATCAAACCGCTGTTCAATCACTTTGCGCGCTTTTTTCGTGAAGGATGGAATTCGTTCCGGATGTTCCAGAAAAAAGCGAATGCCGTTCGCTAGCTCAAGATCGTCTCTTTCTGGTGCGAGATAGCCGGTGCGTTTGTGTTCGATCAATTCGGGGATGCCGGCGTGATTCGTTGAGACGACCGGGAGCCCGCTTGCCATCGCCTCTTTCAACACGTTGGGGATGCCTTCGATGTCTCCATCAGAAGCGGTCTCGCTCGCCAGGCAAAATAGATGGGCGCGTTCCATTTCGCGGGCGATTGAAGCGGCATCCATGGCACCCAGCAGGTCGACAAACGGATCGAGCTTCAGCTCGCTGACAAGCCGGCGGATGTTTTCTTCCTCTTTGCCGCTGCCGATGATGCGGAGGCGGCAGCGCGGATGAACCGCATGCACGCGCCAAAAGGCGCGCACGAGCGTTAAAAAGCCTTTTTTCTCGACGAGCCGGCCGATTGAGAGAATGATGATGTCTCCGTTCTCAGGAATCGTCCGCTCTCGGTACGGAAATAAATCGAGCTCGATGCCGCCGTAGAGAACTTGGATTTTTTCCGGCGGAAAGCCTAGTGTGGTCAGTTCATTGGCAAGGTAGCGGCAGACAGGAAGAAAGAGCGCCCCGTGCTGTTTGAGCAAATTGTACCGTTTTTGATTGCGCCGCAAGCTTTGATATTTCGCCGATCCATCGCGGCCGCGGATGCTGACGACAAGCGGAATGCGATGGGCGATGCAAAGCGGAAGAATTTCGACGGCATGCTTTCCATGGTGAGCGTGAATGGCGACAATATTTTGTTCTTTGGCGAAGCGGCCGAAATCGTCGATGTCGTTGAGGTGATAATAGTTGATGAGAGGAAACGGATGGCTGCCGTCATCGGCGAATGACCCGATCATGATCGGGCGGTATTTTTTTAAATGAACCATTTGATTGTAAATAAAACGTTGATTGATTTTCATTTTTTCATGAAGAAAGTGGGCGATCGTTTGTTTCATTTTTCTCTATCCCTCGCTTTTGAAAAAATCGGACAAGAATGCGAATTTTTTTGTTTCCTGTTCGGCGAGGCGGGTGAGCAAGTTCAAGGACGCTGGGCTGTTTACCGCCCGCTTTTGCTTTTCTTGGCCGACCGTTTCGCTGTAAAACACGTGCGGAAACATGGCATCAGCCAAATAGACACTTTTGTATGGAGCATACAGGGAACAAACGGAGAAATAAAGGTCAAATAGCAGCTCCGTTCGTTTTACCGCATCGTTTTTCGGGTTTTTCGTCAAAGAAATAAGCAAAAAGCGAAAATCATCAAGCGGAAGACCATAGTAGGCGAGGTCAAAGTCGATCATGATGACTTCGTGGTTTTCCGCCAATAAAAGGTTGTTGCTGTTGTAATCCCCGTGGCAAATGGCCTTTCGTTCTTTCGCTGTGCGGCAAAAATCAGCTAGATTGCTTTTTTCAAGCCATGCATAACTTTGATTAGCGATCCGGGCCATCTGTTCCATTATATGAGAAAGAGTGTCACCATGATCGATGGCCTTTGCCTGCTCCTCTAACTGTGCTGCTTTTTGCCGATGTGCGCTCAGCACGTCTTTCGGCTCCGGAAACGATGAAGGGCAGGGGCCGATCCAATCGGCAAACAGACTGTGAGCATGAAAGCGGGCGAGCCCTTCGATCCGTTGTTGGAAAGAGGGCTTCGTTCCGCTTGGGACGATGTAGTCCATCAAATAGTAGTAATGGCCTTTTCGGTGGATGTAATATTGGTCTGTTTTCGTTTGGAAGATTTTTGGGACATGAAATCCTTCTTGGTACAGCTTTGAATGAAGCAAAATCGGAAAATTCGTTTTGTCTTCGCTCAGCCGTTTCAGCACGTACCGTTCCCTCGTTTTTTTGTTTCGCACAAGCCATACTTTTTCTTTTTTCAGTTCCTTCATGATATCGACTTCAGTTCCAGTCAGGTCGTAACGGCTTAAAATGTCAAACAACAAGCGAGATCGTTTCGAAGCCAAGATCAGTTCCTCCTAGCATCCATTGTCGATTAGTAAAAGTGTATGTAATACGAGAAGAGAATGTATGGACAAGCGCACTAGTCAATGAGAAAACGGCGCCGCCAAAAAAATAAGCGCCGACCGCGCTGGTTGGCGTCAGCCGGCTGTGCTTTCTTTCTTGGTTATTCTTCCTCGTCATCCGAATCAGCGGATGAAGCCGGCCGCATGGAAACAGGGAGATCGATTGCGGTGATTGTGGTTGCATCGATCGCAAGGGAGCGCCCCCCGTCTTTATAAAAGCGGTCAACCAACAGTGAGACGTTGTTCGTCCGCGGCTCGAAGCCGAGAAAAAGCGCATTGTAATGCGTCTCGTTGGTGGTGTGCACGTTAACCTCAGTGTTGAGTGGAAGCGCGGCCAGCTGTTCGTAAAGAGCACGGGGAAGGCGGGGTCGGGTTGGGCGTCGGTTGAAAAAGACATGGTACATCGCGTCGCCTCCTTTCTTGTCCCTTGTGTTAAAAACCTATACTCCATCATATGATTGGCTTAGGAGAGCGTTTGGGCAAACGTCCGCGTCAAAGAGAATTCACTGGCTGCCAAGTTGGAACGACGGAGAGGTAATCGGTTTTTTAGCAGTCATGACCGACGGAAAGGGGGAGGGGAGCATGGACGATCCATTTTCATTTGTCCTTCTTTGTTTAGCCAGCTTTCGCCTGACACGGCTGATTGTATATGATGCGATCACCGCCTGGATTCGCCGTCCATTTCACGAATGGACGGAGCAGGAACTTCCAGACGGAAGCAAACAAGTATTTCTTTCTTTCAAGGGAGGCGGGCTGCGTCGCTGGTTTGGCGAACTGCTGAGCTGCTACTGGTGCACGGGGATCTGGTGTGCGGCGTTTTGTTATACTGGCCTAATGCTTTGGCCGAATGTTTTTGAGCCGCTCATTATGCTTCTAGCGATTGCCGGCGGGGCGGCGATCATGGAGACGATCGTCAGTAAATGGCTGTCGTAAGGAGAAAGGCGGCTATTGAGATCATGACACAGCCAATGAGGGATGCCGGCGGGCGTCGTTTTGGTCAAAAAATGGACAGCGAACCGCTGATGCTGGTTGGGCAACGTTCGCTGAAGGAATGGCCGGCGGTGTGGATGGAAGTCGTCAAGCCGTCGTCAGCCGGTGATGCAAAAACAGCCGCGCAGCTTGTCGGGATGACGTTGATGGAAGGAAACGTCCAACTCCTATTGTTTGAAATAGGAAATAGCGGAGCCGGCCCAAAACGGCCGGCCCAAACAGCAGGTGCGCCGCTGGTCGGCATGAAGGCGGAAAACGAGCGGGTCACCATTGAATGGCAATATGGTTGGCGGCAGGAACGCCCTTTGGCAGTTCTGCGCAATACACGAATCCATCAACCGTCAATGAGCGGGCATTGCTGGACGGGGGAACAGTGATTTCAAACTGGGAAAAGCGCCGCTCCTCGCCTGGTTCAAGCGGGGCGTCATAAAGCGGGGCAAGCCAGTATTCCCCGCTTTGCCGCACTTTTTCCCGCCAGTTTTCTTGGGTGAACGTCCAGCTTTCCGCGCTATTGGAGATCAGCGCTTCCTGCTCGGCCCGTCCGCTGTTTGGCAAAACAATTTTCCCGCTGAGCACCGCCGTTTTTGGAGGCGAAAGGCGGAGACAGACAATCAAATGGTGAAGCGGCGCTGTTCCGTGATTGCGAATGATGAAATCGCCGATGATGGTCAGCTCCTCCTCATCAAGATGCGTCGGAACGACGACAGAATAGTGAAACAACGCTGACACGGCAGCAGCTCGTTCAAACGCTGGTGTCTGTGTCTCTTTTGAGGTGTTATATCGCGTTTCTTCCAGTGCAATTTCACACAACAGAAGCTGGCGTTCCAAGGCGGCGATTTTTTTCTTGTACGTTTCAACGTTGGTTGTTTCTGCTTCACGCAGCTTCTCTTTCAAATAGGCGCTGCGCATTTTTTCCTTGGCCAACTCGGCCTCCAGCTGCTGCACTTGTTGCCGGCATGAGGCTGCTTCTGACCGGTAGTGGATGATTTGCTGCTGCAGACGGAGATGTTGGTCGTTTTTGTTTTTCATACGGTTTCCACCCCTTCCATTCTCATCTTATGTATCCATTGCGGGTGCATGCCATATAAAAAAGGCTGTTGTTGGAACAACAGCCTGAACGGTGCAGGACGCTACATGGCCGGGAATACGTCCGGGCATTGCGGCGGGAATTTGGTTGTCGGGCAAAGCACGGCTTCGGCCAATTCTTCGCGCGGTTGGCAGAAACGAGCTTCGACTTCGATTTTGACATCAGCTTCCACTTGGACTTCAAGGCATAAGGTGATGGAAACATCAAGTTGTGCAAAGTTGTCTGTGCAGACTAGGCTCGTGTCGCATTCGAAGAACGAAATATGGCAGTTGAGCTGCGTGCCTTCCGGGGCGCACAAGATGAACGTTTGTGCTGTAGCGAACGGAATTGGCTTCGATTGGCAAATGACCGTGCCGGCTGGGCTGACAATTTGCACGACGACATGCCCTTTGATGAGCGCTTTGACTTTTTGCAACGTCACCGTTTCCCCAGAAGGAAGGGTGACGTTTACGGACTGCCGGCCGTTTGGTTGCGTAATTTCCTGGCAAATCAATGCGTCCTGGTCAACGACCGAGTCGATCGGGTTTCCGTCGGCGTCTGTCAGGAAGCAGCGGATCGTCAAGTGTTGCGGGTTTGTATGTTGCGCTCCCAAAAAATCGCAAATCGTTCCTTCCCGATGGCAGTGATTCATCGGGAAAATTGCTTCCAAATCCTCGCCGCTGAAGCTTCGCAATGGCACATCGACTTGGCGCGTCACCCAGTCGTAAATTTTGCGCGTTCTGATGCATACTCTTTCTGTATCGCGACGGTGATGATGACCCATTTTCTTCGTTCCTCCTATCGTTCATTTGTTCCCCAACGCCTGGTGGTTTGGGACTACTGTATACTATGGAACGGCTTAGGTAAATGTGTTGGGACAGATGCGGATTTTTTGCTGGTGGGTGCAGACAACGATGAATCAAAGGGGGAGATGTCGAATGATGAAAGACAAACACGGGGCGATGAACGCAGAGAGAAGGGGGATGGGTGAACAGCGGCTCGCTGAGCGAATGGCTGAACTGGAGCGCCGGCTGAAAGAGGTGGAAGCCGAAAACATTGTGTTAAAGGAACTGGCTTACCAAAGCGCCAAGCGCTACGAGCAGCTCAAACAGCTGGCGAAGGAAAATGACGAGCTTCGCCGCCAGCTGCTGCAATCGCCATGGAGCGAAAAAACGGACAAGATGGATGAGGACGAACGGCCGGACAGCTGGTTTTTCCGCACACTGAGGCAAGAAAATGCCATCATGCCACACCCGGAGCGAAACGAAAAATGAGAGGCACCCTTGGCTCGCCAAGCCATACAATAGCAGTAGCCGCTCGCTTTTCCTCTCGCCGTTGAACTTTGTTTTATATTGCTCTGACTGGAGAAGAGTTTGCAAATAGTTGATCGGCGAGGGCTACACTTTTTCGGGATGGAGGGATGAGGAATGAAGAAGCCTACTCCGTCGAAACCGGTGACAAGGGTGCTTTCTTCGACAACGCAGCCTGTGCGGCGTCCGAGCGGATGCGGATGCGGTCGGCCAGCCGTCATCAAGAAGAAATAACGGAAATCTGTGAGAGATGCCTATACTTCGCTTCGCCTCCTTGCATAGTCTAACAGTGCAACTAGGCGAAAGGAAGGGGGGAAGGGCATGTCGGATCGGAAAAAAGCGAAAGTGATTCATGTCGATAAATTGATCATTCATGCCGATGACATCGTCATTATGCCGCGCGGCCGCATCCGCGATCCATGGTTGTTCCCGCACCGCGATGATACGGAAATGGAAGCCGTTGAAGATGTGCGGGACCGGGATAAGGAAGAACATGGTGAAGGAGGCCATGATCGAAACGAAGGAGAACGGAGACCGTTCTCGTGGATCTAGCCATAAAGCAAATGGGGGACGCAAACGGTGGAGCGTTTTAAAAATTACGGGCTTTGGCTGGCAATCGGATCGTTTGCCGTGATTGCGCTTGAGACATTCGGCGTCGACATTGATCTTGGCAAATATGAACAACTGTACCATGCCTTCTTAAGCATTTTGGTGATGGCCGGTATTTTAAACAACCCGTCGCTCGGCCGCGGTTATTCTGATAAAGTTGATAACAAGTCGTAAACCGTATGGGCGCCTGCAGAAGGCGCCCTTTTCGTGCCCGGAAAGGCTGGAAAGGCGGGAGAACGTTTTGCAGAAAATGACAATTATAATTTGGCGGCGAAAAACCACTCTAAACATTGTCACTACCAATTCTTACACCATATAAGGAGGACATGAATCATGACGGTTGCAACACAAGTGAAACAAACATTGGCGGGGTTAAAATCGGCTCAAGCGAGCTTCGAAACGTTTGCTTTGCAAACCGAAAACCAAGCCGCGAAACAGCTTTACCAACAAGCTGCCCAACAAACGCAGGCGGTCATTGATTTGGTGAACTCGCGCATGCAAGAAATTCAAAACGAAGAGCCACAATATAAACAACAATAACCTTCGCAGAAGCGAATGGGATGGTTCAGGCGGAAAGGTTGGCACAGCACGCCAACCTTTCCCGACTTGGCGGAAATACATAAAAACGAATGGGTTGATGAAGATGAAAAAATGGTGGTTGGCGGCCGTCGTTGCGATGATCGCGGTCGGCGGCTGCGCCAAAGAAGAAACGGAACAAAAACAATCGCTGCAAGGTGCAAACCTGCTGAGAACCCAAACGTCCGGGACGGCGAAACATGCGGAGCTGAACCAAGGTCCGGCCGAGCGGGCGGCCAGTTATTTGCGCGGGCGCGACGATGTTCGGGACGTGGTGGCGGTCAACAGCGGGGATCGGTTGCTCATTGCTTATCAAATTCCCCATATGAAGCGGTGGAGTCGAAAACAAATTGAGAAAGACATTGACCAAAAACTGCGCGACCTGTTTCCTGGCTATGACGTTGTTTCCTCGAGCGATTTGAAAATTTTTTGGAAGACGAAGGAATTAAAAGCCAACATGGACAATCGACGCTGGGATGAACGAAAAGTCAATCGGGAAATCAGGCGCATTGAAAAACTAAGCAAAGAGCAAACATAAGAGGTGTCATTATGGCGAATGAAAAACGGAAAAAGCTGACCCCGGTTCAGCAGGAATATCATTTATTCGAAAAAGAGCGGGAAACGAAGCGCCCTATCGTTCGCAACTGTGTTTGCGCGTTTCTCGTTGGCGGAATCATTTGCACGATCGGGCAGGCGGTCTCTTATTTCTATATGTACTTCTTTGATTTCACCGAGCAAACGGCAGGCAATCCGACGGTGGCGACGATGGTCTTTTTGTCGATGATTTTAACTGGGCTTGGCGTTTATGACCGGATCGCCCAATTCGCTGGGGCGGGAAGCGCCGTGCCGGTGACAGGGTTTGGCAACGCCGTCATCTCGGCGGCGATTGAGCACCGGACGGAAGGATTTGTGTTAGGCGTCGGCTCGAACATGTTCAAGCTCGCCGGATCGGTCATCTTGTTCGGTACGTTTGCCGCCTTTGTTATCGCCCTTGTCAAAACGATTGCGACCCAGTGGGGGGGATTGTAATGCTGAAAGGGCAGCGCACATGGGTGTTTGCGAACAAGCCGGCAATCATCGCAACAGCGGCGGTCGGCGGGCCGTTTGAGGCGAACGGCCGCCTCGCGGAAGACTTTGATCTTCTTCACGAAGATTTATGGCTCGGAGAGGAGTCGTACGAGAAGGCGCACCGCGTGCTCATGGAAGAAGCAGCGTTTCAGGCGATGGAAAAAGCCGGCCTGGAGAAAGAAAAAGTGCAATTTCTCATCGCCGGCGACTTGATCAACCAAATGACCCCGACAAGCTTTGCTGCCCGAACGCTCGGCATGCCGTATCTCGGTGTTTTTGGCGCCTGTTCCACTTCGATGGAAGGGCTGGCGCTAAGCGCTTTTATTACCAACTACGGCGGGGCAGATTATATATTAACCGGAGCCTCAAGCCACAATGCTGCCGTCGAAAAACAGTTTCGTTACCCGACGGAATACGGAGGGCAAAAGCCGCCGACGGCGCAGTGGACAGTAACGGGAGCTGGCGTGGCGATCGTCAGCCCGAAAGGGGACGGGCCGCGCGTGACCGCGGCGACGATCGGCCGCGTTGTGGATATGGGGCTTGCCGACCCATTCAACATGGGTGGAGCGATGGCGCCGGCGGCGGTCGATACGATTGAGGCGCATTTGCGCGACATGCAAATCGATGCATCGTATTACGATTTGATCGTCACCGGCGATCTAGGGCGAATCGGACGCCAAGTCTCCCTTGACTTGCTGCGTCAGCACGGCATTGACATCGATGAAGAGTGCTACCAAGATTGCGGGCTGCTCATTTACCGCGATGGGCAGCCGGTTTTGTCCGGCGCAAGTGGGGCGGCTTGTTCCGCCGTTGTCGTTTACGGGCATCTCATCAAACGGATGCGGCGCGGCGAGCTGAAGCGCATTTTGGCAGTCGCGACAGGAGCGCTATTGTCGCCGCTATCGTTCCAGCAAAACGAGACGATTCCATGCATCGCTCACGCGGTGGCGATCGAGTATGGAGGTGAGGCGTAGCGTGTTGGCTATGTTTTTTTGGGCGTTTGTCGTCGGCGGGCTGATTTGCGTGATCGGGCAAATTTTGATGGATGTGTTTAAACTGACACCTGCGCATACGTTGACGATTCTCGTCGTCGTCGGGGCGATTTTGGATGGATTCGGTTTGTATGAGCCACTCATTGATTTTGCCGGCGCCGGGGCGACGATTCCGATTACGAGCTTTGGAAACGCGCTCGTTCACGGCGCGATGCAAGAGGCGGAAAAACACGGCATTATCGGCGTATTGACCGGCATGTTTGAAGTGACGAGCGCCGGCATCTCCGCGGCGATCGTCTTTGGGTTTATCGGGGCGCTCTTGTTCCGCCCGAAAGGATAGGAGGGATCTTCCATGACCGTTGCTTCGCAGGTGAAACAAACGTTGGCGAGCTTAAAAGGCATTCACGCTGGGCTGCAACAGCTGGCGCTCACTTCCCAGGATGAAACGGCGCAGCGGACGTTTCATGAAGCGATGCTTGCGACAGAGGAGATCATCGCGGACATCAAAGACCGGATCGGCCGGCTCGAGTTCGAAGAGCCGCAATACCACGGAAAGTAAGGAGCATGATCAATGCCTATATGGTTAGAAACCGCCATTCGTTCGATTTGCATTTTAATCGGGTTGTTTGTGATCACCCGCATTCTCGGCAAAAAGCAATTATCAAAATTGTCGTTTTTTGAATACATCGTCGGCATTACCGTCGGCGATATCGCTGGAACGATGTCGGTCGATTTAGGAATTTCGTTGCAAGAAGGCATCACCAGCATTTTGATTTGGTCGCTGTTTCCAGTGGCTGTCGCTCGTCTCTCGCTGCGCAACAAGAAATTTCGCGATTTTGTCGAGGGCAATTCCACGGTTTTTATTAAAAACGGCAAAATTTTAGAGGAAAACTTGAAACGGGAGAAATATACGGTTGACGAGCTGCTCGAACAGCTGCGCAAAAAAGATGTGTTCCGCGTCGCCGACGTCGAGTTTGCGGTGCTTGAGCCAAACGGCGACTTGAACGTGTTGCTGAAGCGGGAAAAGCAGCCGCTCACCGTCGGAGATGTGTTCCCAAACCCGCCGCGGGAAAAAGAGCCGCAAACGGTCATTATGGACGGCATGATTTTGGATGAGCCGCTCGCTACGATGGGGCTTGGCCGCGGCTGGCTGAAGGAACAGCTTGACAAACAAGGAGTGGCGATTGAAAATGTGTTTCTCGCCCAAGTCGATTCATACGGACAGCTGACGATCGATTTGTACGATGATAAGATCCAAATTGCCGAGCCACAGGAGAAAAAGCTGCTCTTGGCCGCGATGAAAAAAGTGCAGGCTGATCTGGAGCTGTATGCGTTGCAGACGAATTCCGAAGAGGCGAAGGCGCTGTATGAACGAAACGCCGCAAAAATGGCAGAGCTTGTGCAAAAAGTCGAACCGCTCTTGCGAAACTGATGACACAGGAGGAAAAGACGATGGAAGACAAACGGACAAAAACGACGGATGAGGAAATTCAAATCCAATTGAAAACGAACGACCGCTCCGAGCGGATGCGGACGACCGATGAGGAGATTTCGATTGAATTGATGTTTGACAGCCCGCAGCTGACGCGCCAGCCGAAAGACTACGACGAAATCGAATATTGACGGCTTCCGTTTCCACAATCGGCGATCCATAAGGAACTGTCTGTTCATTCGCATAGCTGTCCGGGAAGGAAAACTTCCTTCTCGGACAGCCTCTTTTTGTTGCCCTTCTTCTCTGGCGACGCAAGGGCGCCGCCCCGCCTTACTCCGGCAGAGACTGCAAAAAGGCGCGCACCTCTTCCGGCGTTTTGGCGTCAGCGCTGTGCAGATGAGCAATTTTTTTTCCGTTGCGGAAGACAAGCAGGCTCGGGATGCCAAGTACCTGGTATTTCTCGCCAAGTTCCGGAAACTGGTCACGGTCGATTTCAAACCAATCATATTGTCCATAGTCGCGAACGATGTCATCGATGAACATATTGAGGCGCACGCAGTCTGGACACCAAGTCGCATAAAATTTGACGATGGCCGGTTTGCCGCCGGAAATGGCAGTTTGGAATTGTTCAGTCGTTTCAATGTTTTTCACGTTCGTTCCCTCCCTTTCATGTTGCCGTTCATCTTTACTTTATCATATAGCGAGGCAAAAAAAGAACGGGGATGTCTTCACCTCGGGCAGTCGTTTTTGCATACAACAGTAAGAAAGGGGGGGAAAGTGTGAGCAAAGAACTGGAAAAGGCGCTCGAAGGTTGGGTTGCGTCGCGCAAAGAAGGGCATGAAACGTTCATCCGCCTGTTTGAACAATGGGGAAAGGACTTTAACAAACAGCTGCAAGAAATCGAAAAATTGAACAATGGATTTTTAAAAAGTGTGCAAGGCAACTTAGACTACATCGAGCAATGGTTTGCGAAGAAGGAGCGGGAATTTGCCGAGCTGTTCCGCCGATTTGGATGACAAAATGGCCTTTGCGCCCATACGCCCCGCTAAGCCGGTGAATACGATACAGTAAACGGAGAAGGAGGTGCACATTATGATGGGCTTCTGCGGTTATGGTTATCCTTACGGCTACGGCTATGGCGGTGGCTATGGCGGTGGCTTTGTGCTGATTGTCGTGTTGTTCATTTTGTTGATTATTGTCGGCGCGGCATTTGTCGCCTAACGGAAAAAGCGAATGGGATACGGGCCGTTTCGGCGCCACGGAGCGGCTCGTATTTTTCTTTCCCTAGATTTGATGCACGCCGAGGCGGGAGCATCATACGATATAGCAGGGAGAAGGAGGCGGAACGATGGATCAGCAATTTTTTAAAAACATCGAAAAGAAAACAGGTGTCAATATGAAAGACGTTTTTGAGCTCGCCAACTCGCTGCAAAACGCCAATTTCAGCGATGAAAAAACGGTGCGCCAAGTGGTGAAGCGGGTGGCGCAAATTGCCAACCGGAAAGTGCCAAAAGAACTTGAGGATCAAATCGTCAAGGCGATCGTCCATAACGGCAAACAAATTGATTTCAATACGATCGCCAATATGCTGAACAGCAAAAAGTAAGCAAAAGGGAGCTTGCGTGCGCACAGCTCCCTTTTTTTATCCTCTTTGCTCATGCAAAAAAAAGGTGTCTAGGAGGCCGGTGATTTAAGGGGAAATACTGCTCTCCAACAGTGTTTCTCAAATTGAAAAACCTTGCAAGGTCATCACTTCATTCCTTGCGATTTCTCACAAATCGAGCGAATCTGTTGTTTTTCAACGGCCTTCTAGAAATCCCCAGCACTTGATGCAATGTAGGCGAGGAACGCTCAGCTGGTTATTCGAGCGATTTCACCATTGTCACATGTGGGATGCCGGCGTCCATAAAGACGCCGGAGACGGTCGTGTAGCCGAGCTTTTTGTAAAACGGTTCCGCGTGCGTCTGGGCGTTCAGTTTCGCCGTTTTCGCCCCTTTTGTTTTCGCCAGCTGTTCGATCGCTTCCATCACCATCCGTCCGGCGCCGCGGCCGCGGTAGGACGGCAGGACGCAAATGCGCTCGATTTTGCCGACGCCTTCGTCAATGAAACGGAGTCGCCCAGCACCGACCGGTGTTTGGCCATCATACAGGACGAGGTGGAACGAGTCGTCCTCGAATGCGTCGATTTCCTCGTCTTCCGGCACGTTTTGCTCCTCAATGAATACGAGCCGGCGGACGCGCAAGGCGTCTTCGTACAAAGCGCGATCTTGCGTTGTGCCAATCGCAATGTTCATCTCAGACCGTTTCCTTTCCTCCGACGATAAACGTTTCATAGACGGTCCACGAGCCGTTTTCCAGCTGATAGAGAAGATGGAAGCGGTCGACGGTCTCCTCGAAGTGCACATCTTGCAGCTTCAGCTGGCTGTAGACGTCCGCATATTCTGCGCCCGGCAAATCACGGCCGATCGTAATGTGAGGCACGAACACAAACTCCGGCTTTCCGGCGAACAAGCCGCTGTGCAGTTGTTCATGAAGGCGCTCGAGCACGTCGTTTGGTTCCACCTTCAAATAAATGATGTTGCTTGTCGGGTAAAACGAGCTGAATTTCGTCACTTTGATCGGAATGGGAGGTGTTTCCGCCGCAATGCGGCGCAACTCTTTCGCCATTTTTTTTTATTTGCTCCTCATCCGCTTCAAATGGGTATTTCAGCGTAATATGCGGCGGGATGAGGGCGTAATGGCTGTCGTACCGTTTCCGGTACGAGTTGGCGAAGTCTTGAATCCGTTTTGGCGGAAAGATCACAATGCCGTACTTCATTTTGTTTTCCCTCCTTGAACCAGTTCTTTTTCCACGCGCAGGAAACGCACGGAATGGATGCGGCGGCTTCGACATCTTTGAAGTTGCTCCGTTTTGTCCTATAACGATAAAACAGCGGCTACGGCCCGGGGTACATCCGGCTGCCAATACGTCCACGCATGACCGCCTTCGAACTCATGGTACGTATAAGCAAACCGTTTTTCCATAAACAAGTCCCGCGCCATTCGATTCGGGGTGATAAAATCGCGCACATGGCCATCCGTCGTTTTCACCGCTGTTTCCTCTGTGCCAACAGAATGGTAAAGCGAAAGGAGCGATGGATCGCGGAATGAGCGGATGCGCGCCAATACCGAGTCATCGATATAGGGGGACTGCATGGCGATTTTCCCAAATGTATGCGGATACAACAACCCGGCTAGAAGCGACACCGTTCCGCCGAGCGAATCGCCGATCAGCGCCCGGCCTTTGCCCATTTGGTATGTCGGCAGTTCGCGGTCCAAAAACGGGACGAGTTCATGGGCTAAAAAACGAAGGTATGCTTCGTGCTTTCGGCCTTCCGGGTGGTATTTCTCGTAGCGGTCGTTGACGTTCCGATACGGGATGCCGACGACGATCGTCCGGTCGATTGTTCCTTCTTCCATCAGCGTTTCGATGACGGTTTTCATTTTTCCATACATAAAATAATCTTTGCCGTCTTGCGCGATTAATAAAGAATATTTGTAAAGCGGCGAAAAATTGCTTGGCAAGTAGACGAGCAGTTCGATTTCTTCTTGCAGCTCTCCGCTGTACAGCTTGCAGTCGCGCATCGTTCCTGTTGCTGTCGCCATGACCATCCTCCATGAAAGCGTAAGTTCATCTGTTATTGTAACATATTTGCGCCAAAAGATGTTAACGAAGGGCTCGAATTTTTTGCGAATTTGCCGAATCGTGCCATTCACAAAAAAATGGCTTGCAAAAACGGGGGGAATGCGCTACATTTTTTATTAAAATTAGAAAAATTGAATACGCGTCTCATTCTTATCAAGAGAAGCGGAGGGAACTGGCCCAATGAAGCTTCAGCAACCAGCCGCCCGGCGGCCAGGTGCTAAATCCAGCGAATTGAGCGTTCAATTCGGCAGATAAGAAGAAGCATGACCATGTGCGTATGGAAAAGTCTTCTTCTTAGAAGACTTTTTTTATTTACTCAAGAGGCCGCTCCCATCAACCGCGAGGCGGTCTAGGACCAAGGCGCTCGGCCGCTGCCCGACAGACAGCGGCGCTTCGTTGGGCGTCAAGTGGTCGGCCGTTGATCCATGATGGAATTTTCAGCAGAAGGAGAGAGATGAGATGGAGAAACTGGAGACGTTGTTAGCGCAAATTGGCAACCGGAGCGAAACAGTGACGGGGACGGTCAACCCGCCGGTTTATTTTTCCACCGCCTACCGCCATGCCGGCATCGGAGAGTCGACCGGGTTTGACTACATCCGCACCGGCAACCCGACGCGCAAAATCGTCGAAGAAGCGATCGCGAGACTGGAAGGCGGCGACCAAGGCTATGCGTTCAGCTCCGGCATGGCCGCCATTCAGACGGTGCTCGCCTTGTTTGAGAGCGGAGACGAGTTTCTCGTATCGGCCGACCTTTACGGCGGCACGTACCGCCTGTTTGAGCGCGGCTGGCGCAAGTACGGTCTTGGATTCCATTACGTCGATTTTACTGATCTCGCTGCGGTGGAAGCGTGTATCACCGAAAAAACGAAAGCGATTTTCCTGGAAACACCGACGAACCCGCTTATGCATGAGACCGATATCCGCGCCGTCTCCGAGTTCGCCAAGCGGCATGGGCTTTTGTTGATCGTTGACAACACGTTTTATACACCGGTGCTTCAACGCCCGATCGAACAAGGCGCCGATATTGTCATCCACAGCGCCACGAAATATTTAGGCGGCCATAACGACGTGTTGGCTGGCCTTGTCGTCGCCAAGGGCGAGGAGCTCTGTCAGCGCCTGGCCGAGTATCAGAACGCCATCGGCGCGGTGTTGTCGCCGTTTGATTCGTGGCTGTTGATTCGCGGGATGAAAACGCTGGCGCTGCGGATGCGCCAGCATGAAGAAAACGCCAGGCGCATCAGCGGCTTTTTGCGCGAACATGAAGATGTCACCGATGTGTTGTATCCGGGGAGAGGCGGGATGCTGTCGTTCCGGATTGCCGATGAAAAGTGGGTGAACGGGTTTTTAAAAAGCTTGCGCCTCATTACGTTCGCGGAAAGCCTGGGCGGAGTCGAAAGCTTTATTACGTACCCGGCGACGCAGACGCATGCGGACATTCCTGAGGAAATCCGCATCCAAAACGGTGTTTGCAACCGGCTGATCCGTTTCTCGGTCGGCATTGAGCACGCTGACGATTTGATCGCCGATTTGGCGCAGGCATTGAAAAACATGAAAGAGGTGTAAGCGATGGAACAGGAATGGGCGTTTTCGACGAAACTGCTCCATAACGAATGGAAAGTCGACCGCGAAACGGGGGCGGTGAGCGTGCCGATCCAGCACGCCTCCACGTTCCATCAGTTCGATTTCGATTCATTCGGCAAATACGACTACAGCCGCTCCAGCAACCCGACGCGCGAGGCGCTTGAGGAAACGATCGCGGCGTTAGAAGGCGGAACGCGCGGGTTTGCGTTCGCCTCTGGTATGGCGGCTATTTCAACGGCGTTTTTGCTTCTCTCAAAAGGCGACCACGTGCTTGTGACCGAAGACGTCTATGGCGGCACGTACCGGATGGTTACGGAGGTGCTCGGCCGCTTTGGCATTGAATATACGTTTGTCGATATGACCGATTTAAACGCAGTGGCGGAAAACATCCGGGCGAACACGAAAGTCATTTATATGGAAACGCCGTCCAATCCATTGTTAAAAGTGACCGATATTCAAGGCGTCGTCAAGTTGGCGAAGGCGCATGGCTGTTTGACATTCTTGGATAATACGTTCATGACGCCGGCGCTGCAGCGGCCGCTTGATCTTGGAGTCGATGTCGTCCTTCACAGCGCCACGAAATTTTTAGCCGGCCATAGCGACGTCGTCGCAGGATTGGCGGTGGTGAAAGATGAAGAATTGGGAAAAGAATTGTACAAACTGCAAAACGCGTTTGGCGCTGTCCTTGGCGTCCAAGATGCGTGGCTTGTGCTGCGGGGATTAAAAACGCTCCACGTTCGGCTGAAGCAGTCGTCTGAATCAGCGGCCGCCATCGCCAAGTATTTGGCTTGTCATCCAAAGGTCGAAAAAGTGTATTATCCGGGGCTTTCGCACCACCCAGGCCATGACATCCAGCGCCATCAGGCGGCCGGGTTTGGCGCTGTGCTGTCGTTCCGCTTAGCCGATGAAGAAGCGGCTCGGACGTTCGTCCGAAACGTCCGCCTGCCGGTGTTTGCTGTCAGCCTTGGGGCGGTCGAGTCAATTTTATCGCATCCAGCGAAAATGTCGCATGCGGCGATGCCAAAAGAAGAGCGGCTCCGGCGCGGCATTACCGACGGCTTGCTGCGGCTGAGCGTCGGGCTTGAGGATGTGAACGATTTGATCCGCGATTTCGAGCAGGCGTTGTCGTTTGTGAAAGAGCGGCCGTCGGTTTCAACGACATAGCCATCAGCCCGCCAAGCCTTCCAAGCTCGGCGGGCGGTTCAAGATGCCGCTGAGGTTGACAACAGCTTCTCCTCTTGTAAGTGTTTCAAAAAAAGGTCGACGAGTTCGCTGTCCCACTGCGTTCCCTTTCCTTTTCTCAAGATGTCTGCCGCTTGATGAATATCCATCCCTTTACGGTACGGGCGGTCCGAAGTCATGGCGTCAAATGCATCGGCCACGGCGATGATTTTGCCAAACAACGGAATGTCGTCGCCTGCTAAGCCATCCGGATATCCCTTGCCATCGATGCGTTCGTGATGGGAGCGAATGCCGGGCAAAAGCGGTTCGATCGGTTCGATCGGCCTGACTTCTCGCAAAATGGCCTCCCCAAGGGCAGGGTGCTTTTTGATCCAGGCAAATTCGTCATCGCTTAATTTTCCGTCTTTCAGCAAAATGGCGTCTGGAATGCCGATCTTTCCAATGTCATGCAGCAGAGCGGAGCGATACAAGGCATCCAGCTGTTCATCCGGAAGGGAAAGCTTTTCCCCAATCGCGAGCGCGTAACGGGCCACGCGCAGCGAGTGTCCCGCTGTATAAGGATCGCGAGCGTCAAGCGCCGCTGTCAAGACGGTGATGAAACTGTTGAGCAGTTCTTTGTTCGTTCGATCACGCCGATGCACAGCATCGATCATATGATTGAATCCGCGAAGCAAATACGCAAATTCGTCCGTATAGACATTGTGAGCGATCAGCTCATACATTTCGTTTTCCGCCCGTTTCATATGAGTTAACAGCACGCTGACCGGCTCGTTGATTTCGTCAACCAACAGGCGAGTCAAGAAAACGGAAAATGCGATCGAAAACAGCAAAATCACGGCTGCCCACGGCCAGTATGACCAGTGGGATGCACTCGGTCCGGCGAGCGACCATTTGATTTCCGTCGCTAAGCTGAACAATAAAACAGGAAACATGCTGCTGAACAAGACCGTCAGCTGCAATTTTGTTTTGAGTGGCACCGGAAGCGGCGGATGCCTTTCATCGATCTTGCCAGCCTTCGTAAACAAATACGCCATCAGCGGCCGGCACGCCTTCGTTGTCAAGAAAAATTCAATCAGCGCATGGAGCGACGCGATCAAAATGGCGCCGATAAAGGCGTACAAGATGTATCGATACGGAAGGGATAGCACATGGTGTTGGATGCATAAAGCCGTCAGCCCCATGCCGGGGATTGACAATCCAAACAGATGCGGGCCTAAAATGCGGCGCACCGCCAATAACGGCAAGCGGCGCGTTTGTTCCAGGGCCTTTGCGGCCAACCTCTCGTCCGGCTGTTTGACGGCAAAAAAACGGCGAATCGGCGCCAAGTCACGGCGAAAAACGATCCACTCGGCCGCTCCCATGACCATGGCTGAGAACAACAAAATGCCAATCAGCCATTTCGCTTCTTCCCATGAGATGGCGAGCGTCGTCAACATTAACGTCGAGCCGACGCCCATCACCGCAATCGCTGAGCCGGTAACATAATGACGCAACAACTGGTGCACGAATGAACGATACATGGTTTTCCGCCTTTCTTTTAAGGCTATGGGCTTATTTCTAATATACTAATTCTCGCTTGATAGAACAATCAGAATGTAGAAAAAATGCGATGACTAAGTTGTTAGGTGTTTTCTTCCGTATTGGCTACTCGTCTGCCTAGGCGTCAATTGCTATATTCGACTTCGTTGCCAGACAGCCGTTTGAAACGAGCTTGCGCGAAACAAAAGCCCTAGACGAAGATTCCCCGTCCCCGTGTTCCACTCTTGCTTCAATCGTTCGAATGCATGATATTTGAAGAAGGATTCTCTTTTTTCATCATGAACAACGATTTTTAAAAAAGTTGTTGACAACCTGTATGCTCGTCTATATAATGAAAGATGTGTTCGATAGCGATACGACCTGTTAGCTCAGTGGGAGAGCACTTCCTTGACAGGGAAGGGGTCGGGGGTTCAAATCCCTCACAGGTCATTATCAAGCACCTCGAACTCATTTGAGTTCGAGGTGCTATTGTATGATATAAACGATGATGGAATGTAAAGGATTGAATAAGTGAATTAGTATAGAAACTATATGGGATAGGAAAGGCGCGCGATGAAGTGCGTCTTTTTATTTTTTTCTGAATTTTTGTTTACTTATTACTGTAGATGAGCATTTTTCATTACAATAATTTCCATGGTTAGCGAGATAAACAGGGTCCCCCTTACGCGATACGGAGCTGTTTTTTGATCACATCAATGGGAATTCCTTGCTTCGCGGCGTCATAAATGAACTCCACGACGCTGTGGTCTTTCCGCGACCGGAGAAGCTCCAGCCCGGCGGAGAGGGTTTGTCGGGATTCGGCGATGCTGTACACAGAGGCCAAGAGCACCACCGCCCAATACCGTTTCACCGCCCGAACGTGGCGGACCCGGTATCCATCCAGCTTCAGTTGATCTTTCTCCTGCCGGAAAAAGCATTCGATCGTCCAGCACTGGGCGTAGTAACGCAAGATGTCTTCGTCCCCGAGCCTCCGG
Source organism: Geobacillus sp. Y412MC52 (assembly GCF_000174795.2). Classification (NCBI taxonomy): domain Bacteria; kingdom Bacillati; phylum Bacillota; class Bacilli; order Caryophanales; family Anoxybacillaceae; genus Geobacillus; species Geobacillus sp. Y412MC52. The sequence continues at coordinate 829,900 of NC_014915.1, forward strand.
TCAGTGCTCAAGACACAATGGAGATGTTCCGGCGCCATCGGCTGATCCGCCTTCCAAGCCAGCAGCACCACCGTGACGAGGCGGGTGTCTTTTGGCTCGATATAGCGGGCGAACTGCTTGGCTTGGATGGCGATGCCTTTCGGGTAGAGAATCCGGTTCGTCTTGAGCATGGCGATGACATGGAATCCCTGTTTCAAGCAGGCTTCAATGAGCTTTTTGGACGGATGCCAAGAGTCCATCAACACATACACCGGCTGAGCCCGCTTCACTTTGAGCGAAGAAAGCATCTCGATCGCCAGGTCGATTTTGCTTCTTCCGGCCTTCTTGTCATACAAGCGGAACGCAAACGGAAACGCTTGTGTCAAGGTGTGCACCATCAGCCAAACGAGCGAATGCCCCCAGACCGATTGATGATCTTTGTGAGAGAAATGCCAATCACACCCTTGAATGGCGTGCGTTGCCCGTGACGAAGGCTTCGTTTTTTGGCAAATCGTATCATCAATCGAGACAAAAAGAGGCTGATTCTTTCGCTCGACCAGGCGCTCGATTCGGCGGAGGATCCACTCTTGAAGCTTCCCAAGCAGCCTTTCCTCATCCCAAGGGCTTTTCGTGAAAAAGTGACTGAGCGTCGTTCGATGATTCGGATGAAAGCTCCAGTGATGAATATCGGTCAATGTTCCCGAGAATTCCTTGGTGGTCAAGGCATCGACGATATGAATGAGATGCTTGATGACCGGTTTGGAAAGCTGCAGCGTCAACCCCAAAGTGAAGAAAAACTTGTGGATTCCTTGGTGATGTGCTAATCTATTCATGAGACATGAACCTCCTTGTGTGAATGGGTTTTGAGCACATCTATTTTACCCAAGGAGTCCGGTTCATGTCTCCTTTTTTGTTTGATTGTCAATTTATGTTAGTGAATTTGCTCATCTACAGTCTCATTACTGATTTCAGGTCATCACTCATCGGTACGAACATGCCTCAATGAGCCTCACCTGCTTTGGGGAATGGGAAAAATCGTGGGAGACTTGGTTCTTGCGACGGCAATGTTAGATTGATTGCTGCATCATTTTATTATTTTCAACCTAAAGGAGGAAAATCATTGATTTTGAAAAAAGTTCCAATAAGAAATCAGAATGATCAATGAGGGCCTTCCGGGGAATTTTAAACTGGCGATTTTGGGGAAAAGTAATCGGCCTTGACACAAGACGCATTTTAATGCGATTTAACTCATTTTATGCATTTAACTCACTTGTTTTTCCCCTTTCTATTTTGACAGAGTGGAGGTCGCTGGTTCGAGCCCAGTCGGAATCATCGAGCGAAATCCCTTGAGCTGGAAGGCTCCAAGGGATTTTTTGTTTATGTTGTCGTTTTTATTGCCACGGGTAATAAAACTATATTGAGCAGGTAAAAAGGGATGCGTATGAAAAATCATCAAACAAGCGCAGTCTATGTCATATCAGGCCCCGCTGGGGTTGGCAAATCAACAATCTCAACAGCATTGGCGAACAAGTTGGAGCGTAGTGCGTATATTTCCGGCGATGACATCAGCCATATGCATATCAATGGACGGAAAAAACCGTGGGAAAGCAAAGAAGAGCTTTCATTAATTTGGGATAATATTCTAAGTCTTGTAAGAAATTTTGTAAAATACGGCAATGATGTGGTAGTGGATTATATTGCCTTTCCCCAAGAAGCGATATGGTTGTATGAAAATGTAAAGGATTTAAACGTAACGGTTATGTATGTTGTTTTGTGGGCAGATGGGAAAACGTTAAGTCAAAGGGATGAGATGAGGCCTCCCGAGCAACAAATGGGGGAACGCTGCCTCATTTTGCTGAATGAGTTCCATGCATCAGGATTCGATCGAAAGCATCTTTTGGATACTAGTGGGAAACGTAAGGATGACATAGATGAGATGATTGATGAAATCATGAGCAATCAAAGATTTCGAATTTGTTAAAAGATGTTTCATTGGCGCTGCTCTTTCCTTGCCATCGCAAGTTGATTCTCACATCAGCAATGACACTGCGAATTTTATTGCTCTGCCGGTGAACACAAACAGCCCGTTTTCAGCGGGCTTTTTTTCATGATATGATAATGGCAAAAGAAGAAAGTTGCAAAAGAGACGAAGATGAGGGATGGACGTGGCGCATAACTTTCAATTTCTAGAAGGAAAATGGGATGTGCTTGCCCGGGTAGGGGAGACGGCCGAGCGGCATGTGCATCAAAACCCAAACGTGGCGATCAGCGAGCTGCGCAAGTTGGCCGAGACGATGACGAAATACATATTGGCGTTCGAAGGCATTCGCGAAGAGCGCGGCACCGATCAGCAAGACCGCCTCAAGGTGCTGCTGTATGAACAAATCATCCCAAAAGAGATATATGACATCTTCACGATGATCCGCTTAAAAGGCAATCAAGCGGTGCATGATCCCAATTATGGGGACGTGCATGAGGCAAAGACGCTATTGCACATGGCGTTTCGCCTAGCTGTATGGTTTATGGAAGTGTACGGCGACTGGTCGTTCGAAGCTCCCCAGTATCGAGAGCCGCTGCCGTCATCGTCTGAATCGACGGATGAACTGAATCGGCTCATCGAATCGTATAAACAGCGGCTTGCCGACTTGGAAGCGGAGCTTTCGCACATCCGCGAGGCGGGGCTGTATACGAGTGCCGAGGAAAAACAAAAGCGGCGTGACTATTCGCGGCGGGCGGTGGCGAATTTCGAACTGACTGAGGCAGAGACGCGCCTCTTCATCGATGAACAGCTGCGGGCGGCTGGCTGGGAGGCTGATTCGGAAAAACTGCGCTTTGCCAAAGGCGCGCGGCCAGAGAAGGGGCGGAATTTGGCGATTGCCGAATGGCCGCTTCGGCACGGGGTTGCCGATTATGCTCTTTTTATCGGCTTGGAGCTGGTCGGCCTCATTGAAGCGAAACGCGCAAGCAAAGACATCCCCGCCGATATCGAACAGGCAAAACAATACGCCCGTCTCGTTGTGCGCCATGGGCAAGAAGTGATTCACGAGCCGTGGGGGGAGTATTTCGTTCCATTTTTGTTCGCCACCAACGGCCGTCCGTACGTGAAACAGCTTGAACAAAAGTCCGGCATTTGGTTTTTGGACGCCCGGAAATCGACGAACCATCCGCGCCCGCTGCAAGGCTGGTATACGCCGGACGGGTTGAAACAGCTGCTGGAACAAGACATTGAACGATCCGAACAGCGGCTGCGCGATGAGACGTTCGATTATTTGAAACTGCGGCCGTACCAAGTGCGGGCGATTCAGGCTGTTGAGCGGGCGCTTGAAGACAAGCGCCGGAGCGTGCTTGTCGCCATGGCGACGGGAACGGGAAAAACGCGCATGGCGATCGGCTTGATTTACCGCTTGCTCAAAGCGAAACGGTTTCGGCGCATTTTGTTTCTCGTTGACCGAAAAGCGCTCGCCGAACAAGCGGAAGCGGCGTTTAAAGAAAGCCGAATGGAGCACTTTCAGACGTTTGCCGAGATTTACGGTTTGCAGTCGCTGTACGACCAAAAGCCCGATCCGGAGACGAAAGTGCATATCGCCACCGTTCAAGGAATGTTGAAGCGCATTTTTTACAACGACCGTCCCGAAGACGTTCCGCCGATTGACCAGTATGACTGCATCATCGTCGACGAAGCCCACCGCGGCTATACGTTGGATAAAGAAATGAACGAAATCGAGCTGGAGTTTAAAGACCATCGCGATTATGTAAGCAAGTATCGGCAAGTGCTCGATTACTTCGATGCCGTCCGCATCGGTTTGACCGCGACGCCCGCCTTGCATACGACGGACATTTTCGGCCCGCCCGTGTTTACGTATTCGTATCGCGAGGCGGTCATCGACGGGTATTTGGTCGACCATGAGCCGCCGTATCAGTTTGATACGGTGCTGAAACGGGAAGGGATTACGTGGGCGAAAGGAGAGACGGTTGATGTCTACGACGCCGTATCCCATACGGTGTCGCAAGAGTATTTGGAGGATGAACTGAACATTGATGTTTCGCACTTTAACACGAAAGTCGTAACGGAAAGCTTTAACCGCGTCATCATTCGCGAGCTCGTCAACTATATCGCTCCGGATGATGAAGGGAAGACGCTCATTTTTGCCGCGACGGACGATCACGCTGATCTCGTCGTCCGACTGCTGAAAGAAGAATTTGCGCGCGTATACGGAGAGTTCGATGACAATGCGGTCATGAAAATCACCGGATCGATCAAAGACCCGTCAGGAGCGATCCGCAGGTTTAAAAACGAAAAATACCCGACAATCGCGGTGACGGTCGATTTGTTAACGACAGGGGTCGATGTGCCGGCGATTACGAACCTCGTCTTTTTGCGCCGCGTTCGCTCGCGCATTTTGTATGAACAAATGCTCGGCCGGGCGACAAGGCGGTGCGATGAGATTGGGAAAGACCATTTCAACATCTTTGACGCCGTCGGCATTTACGAAACGTTAAAGCCGTATACAAGCATGAAACCGGTCGTCGCCCGCCCGCAGGCGACGCTGACGGAGCTGTTCGATGAACTCGAACAGCTTGAACAGACCGCCCATCTGGAATACCAAAAAGAACAAATCATTGCGAAGATGCAACGGAAAAAGCGGACGTGGTCCGACAGGCAACACGAAGATTTCCGCGTGCTTTCCGGCGGAAAAACGGTCGATGAATTCATCGACTGGCTGAAATCGCTGCCGTCTGATGAACTGAAAGACGGGCTGAAAGAATATAAATCGATGTTCCGCTATTTGGACGAAAACCGGTACCGCGAGCGCAAGCAATACATTTCCCACCATGAAGACAAGCTGCTTGGCGTCAAACGAGGCTACGGCAATGCGGAAAAACCGGACGACTATTTAGAGGCGTTCGGTGAATTTATCCGCACGAACATGAATAAAATCCCGGCGCTGATGATTGTCTGCCAGCGGCCGTCCGAACTGACGAGGGAAGAGTTGAAACAACTGCGATTGGAACTTGACCGAAGAGGCTTTTCCGAGAAAAAACTGCAGGCGGCATGGCGGGAGGCGAAAAATGACGACATCGCCGCCGACATTATCGCCTTCATCCGCCAACAGGCGCTCGGCGACCCGCTCATCAGTCATGAAGAACGAATTCGCCGCGCCATGAACGCCATTTACCGGATGAAACCATGGCCGCCGCTGCAAAAGAAATGGCTTGAGCGGATCGAAAAACAGCTGCTGCAAGAATATGTCCTCCATCCCGACCCGGAAAAAGCGTTTGACTACGAACCGTTTAAAAGCCACGGCGGCTTTAAGCAGCTGAACAATATTTTCGGCGGTCAATTGCCGCAAATCGTGCGCGAAATTAATGAAAACTTGTACAACTACGCCAAGAAGGAGCAAGCCTAGAGATGAACAACCGAGAAATTGTCCAAAAGCTGTGGAACTTGTGCAACGTCTTGCGCGACGACGGCATCACGTACCACCAATATGTCACCGAGCTGACGTATTTGCTGTTTTTGAAAATGATGAAAGAAACCGGGCAAGAATACATCATCCCCGAGCCATACCGTTGGGACGTGCTCGCCAAAAAGGATGGAATCGAGCTGAAAACGTATTACCAACAGCTGCTCATGGCGCTTGGGCAGGAAGAGAACGAACTGTTAAGGCAAATTTACACCGACGCGACGTCCAACATCCGTGAGCCGAAAAACTTGGAAAAAATCATCCGCACCATCGACGCCCTTGACTGGTACAACGCGAAAGAAGAAGGGCTCGGCGCCTTGTACGAAGGGCTGCTCGAGAAAAACGCGAGCGAATTGAAATCAGGCGCGGGGCAATATTTCACCCCCCGCGTGCTGATTGACGTCATCGTCGAACTCGTTGACCCGAAGCCCGGCGAGCGCTGCCACGACCCGGCGGCGGGGATGTTCGGCTTTATGATCGCCGCCAGCCGCCACGTCCGGGCGAAAACGGACGACTATTTTGATTTATCGGAAGAAGAAATTCGGTTCCAGAAATATAAAGCGTTCTCCGGGGTCGAGCTCGTCCGCGACACGCACCGCCTCGCGGTCATGAACGCCCTCTTGCATGATGTGCACGGCGACATTTTGCTTGGCGACACGCTCTCTCCCCTTGGCGAACAGCTGAAAGGGTATGACGTCATTTTGACAAACCCGCCGTTTGGCACAAAAAAAGGCGGGGAACGGGCGACACGGACCGACTTTACGTTTATGACGTCAAACAAGCAGCTGAACTTCCTCCAGCACATTTATCGGGCGCTCAGACCAAACGGCAAGGCGCGCGCCGCGGTCGTTGTGCCCGACAACGTGCTGTTTGAAGGCGGCGTCGGCGCCGACATCCGCCGCGACTTGATGGACAAATGCAACGTCCATACGATCTTGCGCTTGCCGACCGGCATTTTCTACGCCCAAGGGGTGAAAACGAACGTCTTGTTCTTCACCCGCGGGGAAACAGACACGGGCAACACGAAAGAAGTATGGGTGTACGATCTTCGCACGAACATGCCGTCGTTTGGCAAGCGCAATCCGCTGACGAAAGACCATTTCGCCGGATTTATGAAAGCCTACACCGCCGAAGACCGCCATCAAGTCGACGATGAACGGTGGAACGTCTTCACCCGCGACGACATCGCCAAAAAAGGCGACAGCCTCGACATCGGTCTCATCGCCGACGAATCGCTGTCCGTGTACGACAACTTGCCCGACCCGATTGATTCAGCTGAGGAAGCGGTGGAGAAATTAGAGCTCGCCATCTCGCTGCTCAATGAAGTCATTGCCGAACTGAAAGCGGCCGAACACCCGCCCCGCTACGAACCGGCCAAAACCGAAATGCTCCACGTCGCTGAACGACTCGAGGTGTCAGAACGATGAGCAAGGCCAAACCAAAATCGATGGAACAGCTGCTCGAAGAAGCGCTCGTGCCCAAAGACGAGCAGCCGTACGAAGTGCCGGGGAATTGGGTGTGGGTTCGATCAGGCCATGTAGCAAAGTGGGGGTCAGGGGGGACCCCTTCAAGAAAGAGATTAGAATATTACGGTGGGGATATTCCTTGGATTAAAACGGGCGAATTAAATGATGGAATAATCACCGGCTCTGAAGAAACTATTACAGAAGAGGGACTCCAGAAGTCCAGTGCAAAAATATTTCCAAAAGGATCTATAGTCATTGCAATGTATGGTGCAACAATTGGAAGACTTGGCATACTTGGTATAGATGCTGCTACAAATCAGGCCTGTGCAGTCGGTCAACCGTATGAGTTTTTAGATTCAAAATATATGTTTTACTATTTTTTTGCACGAAGAAGTGATTTAGTAGCGTTAGGTAAAGGTGGAGCCCAACCGAATATCTCTCAAACGATAATCAAAGATTTTCCTTTTGCCTTGCCTCCCCTAAACGAACAAAAACGCATCGCCGATAAAATTGAGCGGCTGTTTGCGAAAATCGACGAAGCAAAGAGGCTGATTGAAGAAGTGAAGGAGTCGATCGAACAGCGGCGGGCGGTCATGTTGGAGAAGGCGTTTAAAGGGCAATTAGGGACAAATGACCCGAGCGAGAAAAGTATATTGGAAACATCCGATGATCTAAGTGAAAAAGACGTCATTCCGAAAGAACAATGGCCTTATGAGGTGCCGGGGAATTGGACTTGGATAAAGCTGAAATCATGTCTAAAAAGATTGCAATATGGATACACGGCAACATCATCGACTTTAACAGAAGGACCGAAGTATCTGCGTATCACAGATATACAAAATGACAATGTTGACTGGGAAACGGTTCCGTACTGTAAAATAGATGATAAATTATTAGAAAAATACAAATTGAATAAGGGAGATATCGTTATTGCAAGAACAGGGGCTACTACTGGTAAAAGCTTTTTGATTGATGATATGCCATTTTGTTCTGTTTTTGCTTCTTATTTAATTCGCTTAACGATGAATGAAAATTTGAATCCATACTACCTATGGAATTATTTAAAAAGCTCGATGTATTGGAAGCAAATCACTATTGTAAAAAAGGGCATTGCTCAACCGGGAGCCAATGCTCGGATTATTGGGGAACTCATTGTTCCATTGCCGCCTGTTCCAGAACAAAAACGCATCGCCGAGAAACTCGACAACTTATTAGAAAAATTAGAGAACGAAAAACAACTCGTTTTGGCAGTGGAGGAAAAGCTCGATTTATTAAAACAATCCGTTCTCCAGAAAGCCTTCCGCGGCGAGTTGGGGACGAATGACCCGAACGATGGACACGCGATGGAGTTGGTCAAAGAAGCGTTGCTCTCGTCAAGCGGACAGCGGTGACGCTGTTCGCTTGATCGAATCATGATTTTGCATTGTGGGGGATGACGATGAAAGCTGCAAAGGATTGTGGAAGCACGCAGAACGATTTCAGTTGCTCATGAACCAAACTGACGGTCAAATAAGCGCAGTGCTTTACAGATTTGGGGCTGAAACTTTCTTTCAACATAGCCATCTGAATCATCACGAGGCAGGCTGAAATGCCTCCCAACCTTTCTGTCTCAAAGGATGAGAGGCATTTTGTCTGCCCGGCTACTGTCGAACCCGGTTGAATCAGAATGATCAAATGATTAACAAGGTGGAATGTAAAACATATACATGTTTTGTTTTACCCGTTTGAATCAAGGGAGTGTTTTGGTGCAATCGTAAACTTTTGCACCATTTCTTGCAACGTTTCGGATACATTCGCCAATGAAGCGGCTCCTGACGCAATCTCTTCCATGGAAGCGAGTTGCTCTTCGGCGGAATGGGCCATTGTTTTGGACGTCTCCATTGTCTTTTCGGCTGCAGCGGCGAGTTCCGAAATGGCTGAATCCAGTTCTTGTATGCCGGCTGACAGCTGCTGTACGGATGCTGATACGTCTTCCAATTGGGCTGAGATGGTTTTCGAGTTTGCGAAAATCGTGTTGAATTTCGCTGCTGTTTCTTGGGAAGCATCGATGCCGTCTTGAACCTTTTGCATCACATCTTCCATGCTCGTTGATGTGTTCTCTACATCTTGATGGATGCTGGACAACAAATGGGTGATTTGTTTTGTCGCTGCTTGCGTTTGTTCGGCCAATTTTCTCACTTCATCGGCCACGACGGCAAATCCCGCCCCATGTTCTCCTGCTCTCGCCGCTTCTATGGCGGCGTTTAAGGAAAGGAGATTCGTCTGCTCCGCGATTTGATGAATCGTGTGGACGACCGCTTCGATTTCTTTTGACCGCTCCTGCAACGTGTGAATCAGTTGTTCTGACCGGAGCACGGCTTGATGAATGTCCTGCATCTGCTCGGCATTTTTTTCGACCGATGTTTTCCCGTCTTCGGCTAAGTTTGTCATATGGACGGACAAGTGGGCGATGGCTGTCGTGCGCTCCGCGATTTGAGAGACGCCCTGCGTCATTTGCTCCATGGCGGCGGCGATTTCATCAGTTTGGCTGCTTTGGCTGTCCGCTCTGCTGGCGACTTCTTGGATGCCGACAGAAACTTGTTCCGTTGACAAGGCTGTTTGCTCCGCGCTCGCTGTCAGTTCCTCTGCAGCCGCGGCGACTTGCTCTGATGCATCCGCGACTCGGGTCAGCATTTGAGAAAGATCGTCTTTCATTTTGTTATAGCTTTCGACAATTTGTCCAATTTCATCACGAGTTCTGTCGTTGATGGCAACAGTAAAGTCTCCATTCCCTGCTCGCTGGAGGGCGCTAGAGACGGCGGCCAATCGAGCATGGATGCGACGCGAGAACCATATTGCGGCTGCTGATGCAATCACGAATATGATGACTGCAGAAAGGACCAATGTTTTCAAAAGGGAAGACACGGCTGTGTCCACATATGTTTGGGGAATCCCAACATAAAACATCCCGATCATTTCTCCGCGATCGTTTTTGATCGGCATATATGCAGCTTGATACCATTGATGTAAAATATTCACTTCACGGAAGAAGGTGTTCCCTTTCTTTAACACTTGTTCCACGACTTCTGGCGGCGCGGTTGTGCCAACAGCCCGTCGATTGTTCACAATAATGTTGGTGGCAACCCGTGTTTCATTTTGAAAGATCGTTGCCGTTCCGCCCGTTAGGTTTCCGATTTCGTCAACGAGTTGATTGTTGCCATTGATTTTCTTGTTTCCTTTATAAAGCGCTCCGTCTTTGACAGCCCAACTCCCTTCATATTTTTCGTCAAGATAGCGATAGGCCAAGGAAAGACTGGATTTGACTCTTTCAAGCGTTTCTTTTTGGATTCCCTTTTTGATTTGGATGATGGCAGCAGCCGTCAAAACAGCGGTTAGTAGAACGATGATGCAAAAAAACAAAATATTGATCTTTGTTCCTAGCTTCAAGGTTTTCAATGAGTGCTCCTCCTCTCCATTCTTTGTCAAACATATCCATCATTATAGTAACAAAAGAGGAATTGATAAATAGTGTATTGTTCCTAATTGGGGTTCTATAGTGTATCCTAAATGTTTAAAAGCCGGGCCACTTCCGCCCGGCTTTTAGGTAGTAATGGTGAGAAACGAAACCTTTCACCTTTATCATATTCGAACGAAAAACGATCTGGTGGTTGATGCAGGAAAATCACTTGGCTTTATGCAACATACGAATGACAAAACTTGCAAGCAAAATGAGGATAACGGAACCGATCAGCGCGGGGATGATGTCAAATCCGCCGATGGTCGGCCCCCAGTTGCCAAAGAGCGCCGTTCCAAGCCAGGCTCCGATAAATCCGGCGATCACGTTGCCAATGATCCCTCCTGGAATATCGCGGCCCGTCAGAAGACCGGCCAGCCAACCGATGACGCCCCCGACAATCAAGCTCCACAAAAATGACATGGATGATTCCTCCCTCAAATCATGAAAAGGATTCTTTCGTATTTATATTGTGCGTCAAAAGGAGCAGCAATTATGCACGCAAAAGCCCCATCATACTTTATCGGCGCGCGTTCTCTGTTTTTGGCGTTTTGTCCGGGGACAGAGTTTTGGCTGCGTATTGGAAACCATTGTGTTTATGATGACGGATAAATCGTCAGCTTCTCTTCCGCCTTCGTGCGCGGCCGGGCAGGGGGGATTTGATCGGAGATCGAAGAAGTCGAGATGCAAAAAATCAAAGCCGCGCTTGACTCGCAGTCAAACGCGGCTTTCGGATGAAGGAAAACTAGCGAATGGATTCAAGCTGCTTGGCAAGATGGTGGAGTTTCTTCTCATGCTGGATGGTTTTGGACGCGAGGAAATGGACGGTTTCTTGCGTTTCGGTCAGCTCCACGCGCAAGCCAGCGAATTTTTGTTCGAGTCGGTCGAACCGCTCGTTCACCTCGGCGCGAAATTGCTGCATTTCCGCTCTCAGCTGGTTGGCCGTTTCTTGCATTTCCGCTCTCAGCTGGTTGGCCGTTTCTTGCATTTCCGCTCTCAACTGATTAGCGGTGTCTTGGATTTCTGCTCTTAGCTGATTAGCAGTGTCTTGGATTTCCGCCCTCAGCTGGCTTCCCATTTCGTCAATTTGGGTGCGGATGTCGCGGGAGAATATTTTCAGCGCCTCGACCACTTCTTTCACAACCGTGTCGCGTTCCATGCTTGTTCACCTCCTCTTTTTTGATTATACAACGTGGAGTGGGGAAAGAAAACTACGTTTTGAACAAGCTTTTTCTCCGTTTTCATTTGATTGATTGCAGCCTCGTGGGCGAAGTTGGAAAGTTCATGTCAATGATCATGGCGGCGTTTTGAGGGAACGGGAGGATCTGCCTCTTCGTTAATCAAAATATTAGTTTCTCGTTTATCACTTTTAGGGATTTATAATAAGTGATTTCTTATTATAAAAATAATAAACTATTATTTTACTTATTGATAGAAGGGACATATGATAAAAACAGTTATGTGATACCAATAGGGGGGATTAGAGTGGAGAAGCGAAAGATGGCTGTTTGGCCATATTCGACTGCCCATGAAAAAAGTAAACGTTTTTGGTTAGGAGGAGTAGCCTTTACGTTTTCGGTGGCCGCCACTGGAATGGCATTGGCCTCCATACCTGGACTGGATCATTTAGGTTCGCTCGCTTGCGCCATTTTGCTTGCTGTGATGTATCGGCAGCTGTTTGGTTATCCAGAAGCGATTCAACCGGGCATCCAATTTGTTTCAAAATATTTGTTGCGATTGGCCATTATGTTATTTGGTCTAAAGTTGAATATGGATGTTTTGATTCATCAAGGATGGGGGCTTGTCATTCGTGATGCAGCGGTCATTATATTGGCTATTTTCATGATGATTTGGCTTGGCAACATGTTGAAAGCAAGCCCTTCTTTATCTTTATTGTTGGGCATCGGGACGGGGGTATGCGGGGCGGCTGCGATTGCCGCTGTTTCTCCCATTTTGCAGTCGGACGACGACGAAACCGCCATCTCCATCGGAATGATTGCGCTTGTCGGAACGGTGTTTTCGATCGCGTATACACTGCTTCGACCTGTTTTGCCCATTTCGTCTTTACATTACGGGATTTGGAGCGGGATGAGTTTGCATGAAATTGCCCACGTCGCGTTAGCGAGCGCTCCAGCTGGGCAGGATGCATTGGCTATGGCGTTGCTGGCAAAGTTAGGAAGAGTGCTTTGGCTTGTGCCGCTCAGTTTTGCCCTCATTTATTGGAGAAGAAAAAAAGACGGTGGCCAAGAGAGAGGAGAAACGAAAGTAGAATTTCCTTGGTTTTTGCTTGGATTTATCATGATGAGTTTACTTGGTAGTTATGTGCTTGGAAACGCCATTCTTGTTTCTCAAAACGTCTTGAGCTATATCTCTTCCTTCACCTCATTTCTTTTGACGGCGGCGATGGTCGGCCTTGGATTGAATGTTGATTTACGAAAATTGCGGACAAACGGATTGCGTCCTCTTCTTGCCATGTGTATTGTGTCTCTTTTATTGTCTTTTTTATCTTTTTTTATCGCTTAACGTTCAAGGAAAAAGACGGCCCGCAAACGCTGCCGGTCGTCTTTTTATTAGGGAGATGGTGGTCGTGGTGAATGGCTGATTGAAGGTTGGTGAGTACGTACTATGGTTAAAAACAGTTCCATGGCTTTTGTATAAAACGGAGTTTTCGGTGTAACGAGAGAAAAGTGGCGAAAAAATGGTTCATCATTGATCGGGATGATTTTTAACGTACCAAATGAAAGTTCTTTTTTTATCGTCCAGAGAGAGAGAAAGGTCAGCCCCAAACCAGCTTCTACCGCTTCTTTAATGAGCTGTGTACTGCCGAATTCCATGATGGAAGACGGAAAGAAGTTGTGTTTGAGAAAAAATTCGTCCGTTGCTTTTCTTGTTCCAGATCCTGTTTCACGAACAATCCATGTGGCGTTGCGGAGGTCTTCCATCTGCACCGTCTCTTTTTGGGCATACGGATGATGAGCAGAAGCAACGACAACCATTTGATCTTGGGCAAATGGTTCAATATATACATTTTTCGGTTCGATATCCATTTCGATAATCCCCACATCCAGCTGATGGCCGCGCACCATTTCAACAATTTCATTCGAGTTCCCGATCGTGATGGTTGGTTTGATGAGTGGATAGTGTTGATGCAATTTTGCGATCATCTGTGGAAGAACATACTCGCCATACGTGTAGCTGGCCCCAATTGACAGCTCTCCGCTGGCTCGATTCATTAAATCATCAAGCAGTTGATTCATGCGTGTATACAGTCCGAGTATTTCTTTCGCATAGTGATAAACAATTTCGCCGGCTTTATTCAATTTGACGTACTTGTTTGTCCTGTACAGAAGTTTCGTATCGAATAATCGCTCTAGCGTTTGGATGTGCTGGCTGACAGCAGGCTGTGTCATATGCAGCTCCTCAGCTGCTTTCGTGAAGTTTCCTTTTTCCACTACTTTTACGAACACGTATAGCAACTGATCCAAGGTTGTCCCTCCAAACTTTGTTTGAATATACGCTTAGTTTATCATGCGTTTCGGTTAACGCCAATCGATTAGATACGGCAACCATCGACTTGTTGGATCAAGTGATCGAACAGTTTGTGCAATGGATTCATACGCATCGCGAACGGTGAGCGCGCCGTTCACTTTTTCTTTCGGGTGGCGGTGAGTCCGAGTAAGTTAAATAATTTGCTTGACTATCAAGCAGGTGCAAGAGAATCGAGAGAAGAAAAAACGGCAGCGATGCCGTTTTTTCTTGAATGCTCATCTATTTCGCATAGCGAACCATCGTAACTATGTCGCCCATGTCTTTCATCGAATGCATGTTGGTTGTATGGTGAGGTTTATGACAGTGAAAGACCCAATTTCCCGGGTTGTTGGCCAAAAATTCGATGTTCCATGTTTCTCCTGGCGCTACATTAATCGTGTTTCGTTTTAATCTTGCCATCATAGGAATCGGATTTCCGTCAACCGCGGTGACACTAAACTCATGCCCGTGAAAATGCATCGGATGAGAATCCATACTTAAATTGCCAAGGCGAATACGGACGCGCTCGCCATATCGGACAAATAAAGGAGCGGTATCAGGATAGGCTTTGCCGTTAATTGTGAAAAAATTAAACATCATTGACATTGGATCGATGTCATATATATTTGATGCCGATTGTTTGGAAGGGTGATCATTCATTGGATGGCTGCTAGTTTGCTGATGCATCTCCATCTGCACAGCCCACTCTTGAAGCAACAGAACATAATCGCGGTCCACGGGTTCTTCGTATATGCCGCGCGAAATAAGCATGCCTGCTAATCCCATTAACTCTTGTTTTGTATCATGGACATGGCTGTGGTACATAAACGTTCCTGACTGTTGGATGCGAAATTCATACGTAAAACTTTCTCCCGGTTGGATAATCGGGCTGCCCCCAGGGCCGGGTACGCCGTCCATTCGGTTGGAAACAATTAATCCGTGCCAATGGACGGATGTCGCTTCTGGCAAACGGTTTTCGACTGTAATTTGAACATAGTCCCCTTGATTGACAAGAATTGTCGGCCCGGGAATACTTCCGTTGTATCCATACCCGCGGATTTTAATTCCGTTTACCAACTCATGCACGACCGGTTCCGCCCGCAAGTGAAATTGTTTTACCCCGTTTTTGAGAACCCGAAATGGCGCATCTTTTACATTGGGCGTGATAATAGGCGTTTGAGTGTAAATTAGCACATTATTTCAGAATCCCTTTTTCAAATTATTTCAGATGGATTCTGAAATAATGTGCAAAATTTTTGCGGATTATTGCGGATTTTGCACATTCTTTCGGAACATTTGCACGCTCTTTCAGATGAAGAATTTCCAGCGCGCCTGATGGACCGATGAAAAAGAAAAAGCACAAAAGAGGCCGATTTGGCCCCTTTCGTGCTAATACCCCATTTCCTCTGCAGCCATGCGCACCACTTCTTCGTCAATGACGTCCTTTTTCAGCTGATGCCCGTACAGCAGGCAAGTCGTGGCCAACGTGTTGATGACACGGGGCCAACCACGTGATTGCAGGGCCATCGCCTCTAACGCCGATGGGGTGAAGATCGGATGCTTCGCCCCGGCCTGTTTCATTCGATGCTCGATGTAGCCCGCCACCTCTTCCTTCTCCATCGGCCCCATCCGGTATCGCATGATGATCCGCTGGTCGAGAGGGCGGTGCTGATTGAGCCGCAGCTTCCCCTGTAAATGAGGCAACCCGGCCAAAATCAAGACAAATGGGTTGGTTGAATCCATCTCAAAGTTGAACAAGATGGCGATGTCCTGTAAAAATGCATCCTTTGCTAAATGCATCTCGTCCAAAATGAACACCGATGTGATCCGTCGTTCATGATGCAATCGCTCGATCGCCTGCTGGATTTGGCGGAAGAGGTCCACCTTGCGGTATTTCGGTTCTTCCCCCAACCCAAGGGCCAGACCGCGGTAAAAATCCATCACGCCTCCGGTGGATAACGGAAAGTAGACGACATGATACAATGATGGATTCAATGACTCTTTCAGCGCCCGAAGGGCGAACGTCTTGCCCGCCCCCGGCTCTCCGATCAACAGCCCGATTCCCCGCGTTCGCTTCACGTACTCCAGCGCCCGCAGCGCTTCTTGAAACGCCGCCCCTTGATACGACTCGGACGGATCTGTTTCTTTCGCAAACGGCTCCCGCGAGAGGGAATAAAACGTTTTATACATCCTGTTCGCCCTCCTTCGCCGAAACCGCCGCAAACGGCGACCGGTGGCGCTTCACATAGGCATTGTCCTCCAAACGCACCCGAATGGCTTCCGCCACCCGTTTGCCCTCTTCGTACACATAGACGCCTCGTTCGTCATAGCGGAGCTCAATCGATTGCCCAATGAACCGAGGCGGCACTTCGTATAGCTGCTTATTCAGGGTGATCGTGCCATCGGCTTTCACCTTGCGGTGTTCCCGTTTCAGAAAAATCGCATCCAGCCAATCGATGTCTTCGATCCACACCACTCGTTCCACTTGGGACTGAAACACCTCATGCGGCGTTTTCCCATCCAGCGAGGCGTGAGGCTTTCGATGATACTCTTCTTCAAGCCACTTCCAAAAACGCTCGTTCAACTCGTCAAGCGATTTCGGCGGATTCAGCTCCAACAGTGGATAAAACCGTGTCTGTACGGTGCGGAAGAACCGTTCGATTTTTCCCTTGCTTTGCGGGTCATACGGCTGAGTGTGGATGAGTGTAATCCCCATCTCGGCGCACGCATACTGCAGCACCTCGGACCGATAAATTTTCTCGTTGTCCGAGTCAATGCGTTTTGGCTTCCCGCAACGAAGCACCGCTTCCTTTGTGACGATCCGCAGCCCGTCAAACTTCTCCGAAGGGAAACTATACATACGGCACCAACCGCGAGCAGTCATCGATATAAGCGATCAAAAACGTTTTCTGGGGTTTCCCATGGACGCGAATCGTGGGTCCATGGGATAAGTCCCCTTGCCATAGCTCATTGATCTGGTCATACGCAAAGCGTTTTCGCTCCGGCATCGGCAAGATTTCTTTTCCCACCAGGTTGTGTTTTTTCAACAGTCGGTATATAGTAAAGTATGAGAGGGTGGTGGGAATGTCCCCCTGCTTGGTGAGTTGTTCGTAGAATAGGGTCACGGGCATGGTGGGATGTTCCTTCCTCAATGCTAGAATATGATCCTCATCATCGGGGGACAGACGTCTGGAGCGGCCGCGGTCCGAACGGCGCTTCGGCTTCAAGACGTCGAAGCCCCCTTTTTTGTATCGGGCGCACCAATCCAGAATCGTCTTCGCCGCAATGGGCTTGTCCCCTTGATGAGGAATCGAATGCACTCGCCCGCCCACCTCATTCAAATACGCCTTGGGCTCCACCTGGCCATTCACCAACGGAGCGATCAGCCCGTACCGAAACAGCGCGATGTCGTGTCTCATCGATTCATCCATCCGGATCTCCTCCCTGTCTCCCTGTGATGTTGGACCGTTCCGGTCCCTCTGCCTCCTATCTTACGAAACGGCTCGAGATTCGTCGAGAGGAAGGGTTTGTGGGAACATCAACCATCTCCGTTTTTGGTGTTAAGTAGAAAATCAGGAAGCAATTTGATCCGCAAACGGATGCCACCTCTCGTTTGTCCACAGGTCTTGGATGATCGAGCCCACCCCCCGTCCCTCCAAGGTCTGCATCCACCAAACCGCCCGTTCTGTTCTTGCGTTCCCCACAGGGCCGATGATCCCCCACCTTCTCGCCGCCGCGTGATGCAAGCGGGAGAGATTCCGTAAAAATCGTCGGACATAAAATAAGATGACCTCCTTGGTGGGAAAACCAACCTGTTTGGTCTTCGCTCCTCGCCTTGGCGTTTCCAGCCACGTTTTGACCGCTTGCCAAATAACCGATCGTGTATATTGAACATACGGGAGGAGGAAAGAAGGCAACACACTCACGGTTTTACGGCACTCTCGCGAGCGTATCGTGCGATCCAAAGGCGATACTCCCCCTCTGCCGTCAACGCATAGCGTTGGTAGTATCCGTGACGATGCAAGGGGCGGCGGGATGGACAGTGGGGGCATTGGTTCACGTCGGGAAAATCGTTCCCTTTCCCACGATCCGTATACGTTTGAATGTCAATGCCAAAGTCGTGAAACTGGATCACACTTCCTCCCCCCTCTCCTTGAAACGAATGGAAATCTTTGTCCGAAACAATTCACAAAAAATTTAGCACATTCCTTCAGAAAAGGGGAGAGGGCTTTCTGAAAGAATGTGCAAAAAAATGGGCGTTTTGTGCTGAAATAAAATGATAATTTACAGTTCATGTTCATTCCTTGCCGGGGAAAACAGCCGAGGTGACGTTCATACCAATCGAACGCGGTGTGTTTCGATTTATTGTACGGTTCCAGGGCATAAAGAATCTGGTATGGTTGGATTTGCGAAAGTTTCATAAGATGATTGGCTGCCGAGATCTTCTCGGCATTTGTTTTGACCAATAGAAGGCGTGGCGACTAAAAGGGAAATGAACTTTTGTGAAAGCCTTGACAAATATTTGTAGGTTTTTATCAATACTGTAGATGAGCAAATTCACTAACATAAATTGACAACCAAACAAAAAAGGAGACATGAACCGGACTCCTTGGGTAAAATAGATGTGCTCAAAACCCATTCACACAAGGAGGTTCATGTCTCATGAATAGATTAGCACATCACCAAGGAATCCACAAGTTTTTCTTCACTTTGGGGTTGACGCTGCAGCTTTCCAAACCGGTCATCAAGCATCTCATTCATATCGTCGATGCCTTGACCACCAAGGGATTCTCGGGAACATTGACCGATATTCATCACTGGAGCTTTCATCCGAATCATCGAACGACGCTCAGTCACTTTTTCACGAAAAGCCCTTGGGATGAGGAAAGGCTGCTTGGGAAGCTTCAAGAGTGGATCCTCCGCCGAATCGAGCGCCTGGTCGAGCGAAAGAATCAGCCTCTTTTTGTCTCGATTGATGATACGATTTGCCAAAAAACGAAGCCTTCGTCACGGGCAACGCACGCCATTCAAGGGTGCGACTGGCACTACTCGCATAAAGATCATCAATCGGTTTGGGGGCATTCGCTCGTTTGGCTGATGGTGCACACCTTGACACAAGCGTTTCCGTTTGCGTTCCGCCTGTATGACAAGAAAGCGGGAAAAAGCAAGATCGACCTGGCCATCGAGATGCTTTCTTCGCTCAAAGTGAAGCGGGCTCAGCCGGTGTATGTGCTCATGGATTCGTGGTATCCGTCCAAAAAGCTCATTGAAGCCTGCTTGAAACAGGGATTCCATGTCATCGCCATGCTCAAGACGAACCGGATTCTCTACCCGAAAGGCATCGCCATCCAAGCCAAGCAGTTCGCCCGCTATGTCGAGTCCGAAGACACCCGCCTCGTCACGGTGGGGAAGGAGCGTTACCGCGTGTATCGCTATGAGGGGGCGATCCATGGCCTCGATGACGCGGTGGTGCTGCTGGCTTGGAAGGCGGATCAGCCGATGGCGCCGGAACATCTCCATGTCGTCTTGAGCACCGATCGGGAGCTGAGCGACGAAGACATCTTGCGTTACTATGCTCAGCGTTGGACGATCGAGTGCTTTTTCCGGCAGGCGAAAGATCAACTGAAGCTTGATGGATACCGCGTTCGCCACATTCGGGCGGTGAAACGGTATTGGGCGGTGGTGCTGTTGGCCTGCGTGTATAGCATCGCCGAATCCCGACAAAACCTCTCCGCCGGGCTGGAGCTTCTTCGGTCGCGGAAAGACCACAGCGTCGTCGAGTTCATTTATGACGCTGCGAAGCAAGATATTCCCATTGATGTGATCAAAAAACAGCTCCGTATCGCGTAAGGGGTACCCTGTTTGTCTCTCTAATCATGGAAATTATTGTAATGAAAAATGCTCATCTACAGTCAATATTTTCTCCACACTTTTTCTCTATTCTGAAAGTAAAGCAAAAGGGGAGAGGATGAAAACGTTGTGGATCAATTTTTGGCTGCATCAAGTGTGAATGGGAGTATTGACAAATGCTAAAGATGCGGAAAAGGGTGCTTGGAGTTCCAATTAGATTTTTCATTCAAGTCAGGCGAAATTATGACATAAATGGTTAGCGATAGGTGAGAATGATTTTTAGATCATGGAGGAGGTGATGAGGATGATGAGCGGGATGATGAGTGGCTGGGGGATGATGGGGTTTGGCATTCTCGGCTGGTTTCTTAATTTGCTTGCCATTGGATTGGTCGTGTATTTTGCAGTAAAACTCGCATTGCGCGATAAACGCTGATCGATTCGCCTCTTATTTCACGCACCTCCCTACTATTAGAGGAGGCAAGGAGGGGAAATCTTATGTTGAATCGACGAGAGTTTCTTAGCAGGTCGTTAAAGGGGGCGGCTGGACTGCTGGCTGTTTCGGTATTGCCTGCAGCAACGATAAGAAAACAGTCAATACAAGTTCAATGGCCAATCTCGGTCCTCTAAGCGAATTAGAAAAGGGAGAATTCCCTAAAAAGGTGCCGTATAAAGTCACCATAAAAGATGCATGGACCAAACAGGAAAGGGAAGGGTTTGTCTACATTAACAAAAATGAAGATGGTTCTTTACTCATTATGTCCCCGATTTGCACCCATCTAGGGTGTACCGTTGGAGATGCTGAGGAGAACATGCAGAAAACAGGCATCCGCTTTTTATGTCCGTGCCACGCAGGGCAATATGACGAATACGGTATCAATGTAGGGGGGCCACCGCCAAGACCGTTAGATACATTTGACGCTTATATTCAAGATGGCAATGTGTATATTGCCGTACTGAGCCCGAGGAAAAGGGAAAAATGAAAATCCGTTATTCCGCAGAAAAGCAGCAGGCTGGAACGTCCAACCTGCTGCTTTTTCCTTTACGGCATGATGCTGATCCCGTTGGGCATTTCGCCTACTTGAACCGTTTGGATTGCTTTATTTTGTTCTTGGTCAATGACGCTCACGGTGTTGTCGAACATACTTGTAACGAAAACATACTTGTCATCCGGGCTTGTGACGATCTCATGTGCTCCGTTTCCTGTTTCAATTGTGGCCACGCCTTGTTTTGTTTTTAAGTTTATCTTGCTTACAGAATGAGATGGTGCCTCTTTCGTCCCTTGAGTACAGGACATCCTTGTTGCACATTATACCCATTACCCGTATAATGTAATTAAAAGAGGTGATGTTTGATGAACCATTATGAAGATCATCATGTGGATAAAAAAATGGTTCCACGAACAGAACAGGAAATCGAACGCATTATCAAGCGCTTGAAGCGCATCGAAGGACAAGTGCGCGGTGTGCAAAAAATGGTGGAGGACAATCGGTATTGCATCGATATTTTAGTGCAAATTTCAGCGATCAGAGCGGCGTTGAACCAAGTCGGGCTGCAGCTGCTTGAACGCCACGTGAGCCATTGCGTGGCCAAAGCGATCCGTGAAGGGAGCGGAGACGAATCGATTCGCGAATTGATGGATGTGATGAAACAATTTTCGAAGTAAGGGAGGGAAAGGGAAATGGGAGAGCCGAAAACCGTGACGCTGAAGGTGACCGGCATGACATGCGCCGCGTGCGCCAATCGGATTGAGAAAGTATTGAATAAGATGGATGGCGTCAAAGCCCATGTCAATTTGGCCATGGAAAAAGCAACGATTCAATACGATCCATCGAAGCAAACGATCGCCGATATCGAAACGAAAATTGAGAATTTGGGGTATGGCGTTGCGACGGAAAAAGTGACGCTTGATATTGAAGGAATGACATGTGCGGCCTGTGCGACGCGGATTGAAAAAGGGTTGAATCGGATGGAAGGTGTGACAAGCGCTGCTGTCAACTTGGCGACAAACAGCGCGCTGGTTGAATACAAGGAGGGTGTTGCATCTGTCGAAGACATTTTAGAGAAAATCAAAAAGCTTGGGTACAGGGGGCAAATTCGAAACGAAGAACAAGACGATGCTGGCCGAAAAGAAGAGCGGCTGAAACAAAAACAACGGCAACTTGCCATTTCTATCATCTTATCGTTGCCGCTGCTTTATACGATGCTGGCTCATATGCCGTTTGCTATTGGCTTGCCGATGCCGCAGCTCTTGATGAATCCGTGGTTTCAGCTTCTTTTAGCTACACCTGTTCAGTTCTACATCGGCGGTCCTTTCTATGTCGGGGCGTACCGGGCGTTGCGAAACAAGAGCGCGAACATGGACGTCCTAGTGGCGCTTGGAACATCGGCCGCGTACGTTTACAGCTTGTACGAAGCTTTTCGGACACTTGGGAATCCTGACTATATGCCGAGACTGTATTTTGAAACAAGCGCCGTCTTGATTACGCTTGTGCTTGTCGGCAAATACTTTGAGGCTCTTGCGAAAGGGCGAACAACCGAAGCGATCTCGAAGCTAGTCAGCCTGCAGGCGAAGGAAGCGACCGTCATTCGGAATGGAGAAGAAATGAAAGTTCCGCTCGAGGAAGTGGTAATCGGCGATACGATCCTTGTCAAGCCAGGAGAAAAAATCCCGGTGGACGGTACAGTCATCTCCGGCGCCTCTTCCGTAGACGAATCGATGATTACCGGTGAATCGATTCCGGTTGATAAGAAGGAAGGCGACTATGTGATCGGAGCGACCATTAATACAAATGGGGTGCTGACCATTCGAGCAGAAAAAGTAGGAAAAGATACAGCACTTGCCAATATCATTAAAATCGTCGAAGAGGCGCAAAGTTCGAAAGCTCCGATTCAGCGGATGGCGGATGTCATTTCGGGTATTTTCGTACCGATTGTTGTCGGAATTGCGGTTGTTGCATTTATGATCTGGCACTTCTTTGCTGCGCCGGGTGATTTGGCGAAAGCGCTTGAGGCGGCCATCGCCGTTCTTGTCATCGCGTGCCCTTGTGCGCTCGGTTTGGCCACACCGACATCGATTATGGTCGGCACCGGCAAAGGGGCAGAACAGGGAATTCTCTTTAAAGGAGGTGAGTACCTAGAGAGAACGCATCAAATCAATGCCGTATTACTCGATAAAACAGGAACCGTGACAAAAGGAAAACCGGAAGTCACCGATGTGCTGGCCTTCCGCGAGGACATGCTCGATTATGCGGTTTCCGCCGAGAGCGCTTCGGAGCATCCGCTGGCTCATGCGATTGTTGAATACGGGAAGAAACAAGCGATTTCGATGAAGCCATTGGAGCACTTCTCCGCCATTACCGGCCACGGAATTGAAGCTGTCATTGACGGAAAAAGCATCCTTATTGGGACGCGAAAATTGATGAAGGAACGCTCTGTAGCGATTTCTGTGCATGAAGATAAAATGGTAGAGCTTGAAAAACAAGGGAAAA
This sequence comes from Geobacillus sp. Y412MC52, assembly GCF_000174795.2. Lineage (NCBI taxonomy): Bacteria > Bacillati > Bacillota > Bacilli > Caryophanales > Anoxybacillaceae > Geobacillus > Geobacillus sp. Y412MC52. The sequence continues at coordinate 853,169 of NC_014915.1, forward strand.
CAGTGATGCTCGTTGCCATCGATGGACAGCTTGCCGGCATCATTGCTGTCGCGGATACGGTAAAAGAAAGCTCCAAAGAAGCAATTCAAACATTAAAACAAATGGGCATCGATGTCTATATGGCAACAGGGGACAATCAACGGACAGCGGAAGCGATCGCCAATGAAGTCGGCATTGAGCATGTGTACGCCGAGGTGCTCCCGGAAGACAAAGCGAACATCATCCAGGAATTGCAAAAGCAAGGAAAACGTGTGGCGATGGTCGGTGATGGAATTAATGACGCTCCAGCTCTGGCCAAAGCGGATATTGGGATGGCGATTGGCACGGGAGCTGATGTCGCCATCGAGACCGCGGACGTGACCTTGGTCGGCGGCGATTTACGCCATATCCCGAAAGCCATTGAGTTGAGCCGCCAAACGATGAAAAACATTCGGCAAAATCTGTTCTGGGCGTTGTTTTATAATACGATTGGCATTCCGGTCGCCGCTTTCGGATTATTGGAACCATGGATCGCGGGGGCAGCGATGGCATTTAGCTCTGTATCCGTTGTGACCAACGCGCTTCGTTTGAAACGCGTGAAAATATAAACATTTAAGGAGGAATGGATGATGACGATTACATTACAAGTACAAGGAATGACATGCGGACATTGCAAAGCGGCGGTGACCAATGCCCTTCAAGCGTTGGATGGCGTCAGCCGTGTAGAAGTGCATTTGCAAGAAGGAACTGTCGATGTGGAGTATGATGAAACAAAGGTCAGCGTAGAAAAACTGAAAGAAGCGATTGAAGAGCAAGGATATGATGTGAAATAACATACGGAAGGTGCCCCGAAGTGATGACGGGGCACTTTTTTATCCAGAGCGTAACGGGACATTGTCATCGCCTAAACGAGTTCTCGGCTGGGGAAAGTTTTTTCTCTTCTTGAAGAATATCGAGAAAGCGAGATGTTATAATGAAAATAACAGGCGCGGAAAAAGGGGGGGATTTATTTGCTATCACAACAAGACATCCTTAATGAAATGTCGAAATGTTTAGATTTGTGGAAGAAAAAGTATGGTGTGAAGCGAATCGGGTTATTTGGCTCGTACAGTCGGGGGGAACAAAGGGAATCAAGTGACATTGATGTGTTGGTAGAATTTATGGATAATGCGGTGACGTTTGATCATTATATGGAGTTGAAACTGAGTTTGGAAGATCATTTTCAAAAACCAGTGGATTTAGTGATTGTAGATGATATCAAACCAGGATTAAAGCCAACTATTTTAAGGAGTGTTAAGTATGCAGAGGGATCCTAGCGTCTTTTTGCAAGATATTTTGGCTGCTTCAGACAAATGGAAAAACGACTAGGATCAGCCAGCATTTTTCACTAAATCGTCAGCCCTCTAAGCGAAGCGTAGGTGGCGGGTGGTTCACACCTATACATGGTAATAAGGAAAGAGGAGCTGACCCAAAACGCATTTGTGTTTTGGGTCAGCCCCTTGAGCTTTTTTATTCACCTTTATTGGTTGTGTCATTCGGATCTGGAGTATAGTCCGATTTGTAGTCGGTATATTTGACTTCTGTCACCATTCCCGCTGAAGCATGGTGCAAGTCATGGCAATGGAACATCCAATTTCCCGGATTATCCGCTTTAAACGCGACGACATATTCTTCACCAGGGTTTACATTTAAGGAATCCTTTATCAATGGAGAGCCTGTGACCGGCTTGCCGTTTTTGCTTAACACTTGGAAGAAATGGCCGTGTAAATGCATCGGATGTACATCCATCGGCGAGTTGTTCACGATTTTTACTTTTACGAAATCTCCTGTCTTCACATGAATAGGCGCTGTGTCAGGATACGTTTTCCCATTAATCGTGAAAATCATGCCATTTTTGCCCATGGCCGTTCCTAAATCCATTGTATACTCTACATCATATTTTTGGTCTAACGTAAATGGACCTGTTTCATATTTTCCATATGTTGTCATATCCACGACAGGGAGGTTTTCTTTTGCATTTGCTTTGTCCGTATTGTTTGCTTGTCCTTCGTATTGAATTTTCACTTTCATGCCATCGGTGCCTTTCATATTGCCGTGGCATTCCAGCAGCCATTCACCCGGGTTATTGGCGATAAACTCCTTGCATGGAAGATGGATTTGAGCAAGCTGCGCCAATCGCTGCTACTCCTGCGAAAATGGCGCCAAGCAGCCATTTTTTCATGTCGTTTTCCCTCCTTAAGCTTGTAGTGGGAGATGCAATGATATGATAAAAAATAGATGTGCAAAATGTATGGAGAAAATCGTTCAACTGAAATGTAAAAAAAGGCAAGCGATTCGGATTCACCGATGTCTAACGGTGGTAGGTAATCGCCTGCCGTCCCATTTGAACCCAAGCGTCGATAAAGTCTTGTTTCGGCGCTTTTTGGTTTTTGACAGCGGTCAATGGATCATTGAAATAAATGTACTGCTCATCGTATCCCGTAATGAGCACCGCGTGTTCCCGGTACGTGATTTTGATCGGGCCTTGCGGGGTTTGCCATTCCCGAAAGGCAGAGGGAGGAAGAGGACGAAAGGTGGTGTTGGTGATCACCCAAACCGGTGTGCCTTTGGCCAAGTATGTATAGATGTTCTCAAACGATTGCCCTGTTAAGTCGATGATTTGGTTAGGCAAGTACCGCTCAGCCAACTGCTTGATCGGCTTATGGTACACGCCGTATCCAGGCTTCGATAACGTATACATATCGCCGACAAACCCTTCATTTGGGTGGCCGTAAAACACTTGGCCATTTCGCACTTGATACGGAGTAGGATTTTTCTTGATTTGTTTCGCCAACGTCATCTTATCGACGCGAATGCCGGCATGATTCAAGAGCATGGCCAAGCTGGTTACTTCGCATCCCCTCGGCAGTTCCGGAAGCTGAGACAAAAGGGGGGCGTCAATCAGGACGGATGTCCTTAGCGCTTGTTTCTTTGAAGAGGCAACTGATCGATTCGCCTCCTTTGCTTGATTGCTGGGGGACGGATTGGTTTCTCTGCTGTTTCTGTTCTGTATGAAGGCTTTGATGGCATCGCCTGTCTGGGCCGAACTTGCATAATAGGATAATGAGGCGGACAATAGCAAGAAACAGGAAATATACAATCCGAGCGACAGTTGATCCATCCTCCCGTTTAGAGGTCTTCTCAAGAGAACAAAACAAAGGGAAACGATGAGAAAAGTCAAAAAAAGGATAAACGCTAACAAGCCATTCTCAACTCCTTTATAACACGTGTGTGTTTTTATAGTAACAGATCGATGTGCAAAAATGGTGAAATTCACACTTTCTCCATACTTTATCGTTAATATTATGAGGAACTGAAAATCTTGCAAGCAGTTTTCCTGAAAAAATGGAAACAGATTGTTTTTGAAACTTGATGTTGTGTACGATAGAATGAAAGTGTCTTTGTATAAATCATTTTAGTTTTAAACAAAAAGGTTTTTGGTGTTGTTTTTGGATTCTTCTTAGCAAAGTGGGGGGACAATCATCGCCATGTGCGGTTTTATTGGCTGTATTCATGATCGCCCAAGAGCGATTGAGCAAACATGGAAAACAACGTTGGTAGAGATGAACCGCCTGATTACGCATCGCGGCCCCGACGATGAGGGGTATTTTTTTGATGACTACGTGAGTTTTGGTTTTCGGCGTTTGAGCATCATCGATCTGGAGGCGGGACATCAGCCGCTGTCTTATGAAAACGATCGATATTGGATCATTTTTAACGGGGAAATTTACAACTATATTGAATTGCGGGAAGAGCTGGCGGCGAAAGGATATTCGTTTGCGACGCATTCGGATACCGAGGTGATTGTTGCCCTTTACAGCGCGGAAAAAGAAAAAGCGGTCGAAAAGCTGCGCGGGATGTTTGCGTTTGTCATTTGGGACAAGCAAGAGAAAACGGTGTTTGCGGCGCGCGATCCGTTCGGCATTAAGCCGTTTTTTTATGCGGAGCAAGGAGACTGCACGTTTTTCGCTTCGGAAAAGAAAAGCATCTTGCTGGCCCTCAGACAGGAATCGCCAAACGGTGATTCCCTGCAGCATTATTTAACGTTCCAATATGTCCCTGAGCCGCTGACGATGTCGGCCGGCATTTACAAGCTGGAACCGGGGCATTATCTCAAGAAAAAAGTCGGGGAGCCGCTTATGATTCATCGTTATTGGAAGGCATCCTTCGAGCCCATTCGCCAATCGGAAGAGGAGCTTGTAAAGAAAATCCGCGATGCGCTGTTTGATTCGGTCAACGTCCATATGCGCAGCGATGTGCCGGTCGGTGCGTTTTTGTCGGGAGGCATTGATTCATCGTTCATCGTCGCCATCGCGAAACAATTCCATCCGAACCTGAAGACATTTTCCGTCGGGTTTGAGCGGGAAGGGTTCAGCGAAATCGATGTCGCAAAAGAAACCGCAGAGAAGCTTGGGGTAGACAACATTAGCTATGTCATCTCACCGCAGGAGTATATGGAAGAGCTGCCGAAAATTATGTGGCATATGGACGATCCGCTTGCCGATCCTGCGGCTGTGCCGCTGTATTTTGTCGCTCGTGAGGCGAGAAAGCATGTCACGGTTGTGCTTTCCGGCGAGGGGGCGGACGAGCTGTTTGGCGGCTACAACATTTACCGCGAACCAGAGTCGTTGCGGCTGTTTGCGCGCATGCCAAACATCGTAAAAGCGGTGTTGCGGGTGATCGCGAAGATGCTTCCGGACGGAATGAAAGGAAAAAGCTTTTTGGAGCGCGGAACGACGCCGCTTGAAGAACGGTATGTCGGCAATGCGAAAATCTATAGCGAAAAGGAAAAAGCGGCGTTGCTCAAAACGTACCAAGAGGGGCGCGAATATACGGCGGTGACGGCTCCTTTTTACCGCGAAACGCTTCATTACCCACCCGTCAACCGGATGCAGTATATTGATATTCATACATGGCTAAGGGGCGATATTTTAGTCAAAGCGGACAAAATGACGATGGCCCATTCGCTTGAGCTGCGCGTTCCCTTTTTAGACAAAAAGGTATTTGAGGTTGCTAGGCAAATCGCCCCTGACATGAAAACAGCCAACGGCACGACGAAATATATTTTGCGCAAAGCGGCTGAGGGCATCGTACCGGATCATGTGTTAAACCGGAAAAAATTAGGGTTTCCCGTGCCGATTCGCCACTGGCTGAAAAACGAAATGTATGACTGGGCGAGACAGCTCATCAACGAAAGCGAAACCGATCATCTGTTCCATAAGGACGTGCTCTATCGGCTGCTGGATGAACATGCCCGCCACAAGGCGGACCATAGCCGCAAGCTGTGGACGGTCTTGGCGTTTATGGTTTGGCATCAAGTCTATGTGGAAAAGAAGTACGATTTTGCTCCATCCGCACAAAGCGAGAAGCGGCCAGCGTCTGTTTTGGAGGCGTAGCAGGGAAACGAGCGATGAAGCGTCCCGGGACTCAGCCGGGACGCTTGCTATTCTCTTGATGGAAAAAGGATGATTTCCAAATGAAGGAATTCAGCCCGTTTTGATGTTCGAAACAGGAACCCACTGTTTTAGGGGGGTGAAAAACAATGATTCCCTTGGGCATTGTCTGTTTTTCTGTTCAGACAAAAAACGATTACATAAGGTTTCTTAATTTTAGAAATCCCCCTGCCCAACCAAGTTTTCTATTCCATCACCAGCTTTCTAGATGACGAGAGCGATGACGCGAAATTTGTGTTTCACCGAACGGAGAACATACTGCTCATTTGTTTTGGCCATAGGGAATGGAGAAGGCTAAGAAGATGGACCTTGAATGGGGAGTTCCACTATAAAGGTCGCTCCTTCTCCCGGCTGGCTCTGAACGGAGATGGTTCCATGATGGATATCGACAATCTTTTTGGCGATCGACAAGCCGAGCCCGCTGCCGCCTGCGGCGCGATGGCGGGATTTGTCGGCTTTATAAAACCGTTCAAAAATGCGGGGCTGGTCGTGTTCGCTAATTCCCGGTCCTGTGTCGGAGAAGGTGATGATGGCTTGTTCGCCGCGGCGCTGCAGCTGGATGGTGATCGTTCCTCCTTTCGGTGTAAATTTGATCGCATTATGGATCAAGTTCAGCCACACTTGACTGAGCAAATCCTCATAGGCCGTAATGACGACTTTTTCAAGCATGACACACATGTCCAATTCTTTTTCCGCCCACTGCGGCTCGCAGTGAAGAATGAGCGTTTGCAGCTGCGTGTCCAAGCGATAGGATGTGGGATGAAACGGGTGGCGATCGGAGTCTAACATCGCCAACCGCAACAAATTCTCGCTTAACTTCGACATCCGGACGCACTCCGTTTCAATAATGTCGAGATAATGCATCCGCTGCTCACGGCTTAGGTTCTCGTTTTTCAGCGCCCGGGCAAACCCGCGGATCGATGTGAGCGGAGAGCCGATTTCATGAGAAACGTTGGAAATAAATTCTTGCCGCATCTCTTCCATAGCTTGCAAATTTGCGGCCATGTCGTTAATGCGTGTCACGAGTTCGCCAAACCAATGATTTCGTTCCCCCCAGTCAACGCGGAGATTGACGCGAAAATCGCCTTTGGCGATTCGATTGAGGGCGTCCATCAAGTGCTGCCATAACATTTTTTCACGCTTTCGCAGAAAAGGACTGATCGCGCTCATGCTGATCCCAAATAAGAAGAAGCCGAAAATCGATGTAATGATTTGCCGGACGAGCGGCTGCGGCCGCCAAGCGAATCGGGTGTAGATCGCTTCCGTGATGAAATACGCCGCAGTCCAAAAAAGGCTGATGATGGTCATGACAGCGATGACTGTCAAGACGGATTTGAGCACAAATCGCAATCGTTTCATTGACATGCCTCCAGCCGATAGCCGAGTCCACGAATTGTGCGGATGGAAAATGGGGAATCCGGTTGGGCAAACCGTTCGCGCAGCCGTTTGATATGCACGTCCACCGTTCGTTCATCTCCTTCATAATCGTAGCCCCAGATCTGTTCAATCAACTCGTCGCGCGTAAACGTTTTGCCCGGATAGCTGGCCAACTTAAAAAGCAGTTCGAATTCTTTCGGCGGTAAGGTGATCTCTTGGTCTCCCAAACGGCATTCGTACGTCTTGCGGTTTAACGATAAATGGCCGATTTGCACGATTTGCGAGGTGGTGATTCGATACCGTTTGAGCAATGCTTTGACCCGGGCGACGAGTTCAAGCGGGTCGAACGGTTTGACGAGATAATCGTCCGCCCCAAGCTCGAATCCCTTCACTTTTTGTTTCGTTTCCCCTTTGGCCGTCAACATCAAAATCGGCACATCGTCATAGTCGCGCAGTTCGCGGCATAGCTCCCATCCGTCCATTTCCGGCATCATAATATCCATAATGACCAAATCCACTTTCACCGTTTCCAGCACATCAAGCGCCTCTTTTCCGTTAGCCGCCTCGTGGATTGTAAATCCTTCCAAGCTTAAAAAGTGGCTGACGAGTTCGCGAATATGAGCATCATCATCGACGACTAAAATTCGTGCCATTTCCATCCCCTTTCTTTTCCATTTGTTCTATTTTCATTGTGCCGCTTTCGCTCGGCCTCCGTCAATGCGGAAGCAAATCTGTTTATGATTTCGTCTTGACTGTGGATCGTGAACGAATCTATTTTGTTGGTTCTTGATGTTCATTAGAAGAACGGGGATGCCCATCGGACATCCTGAGTGTTATGCACGGCGCATATAGACACGAACCGTGATTGGCGCAAAGATCGCGACAATCGCTGCCGCGCCGAGCAAGGAGACGACGAAATCGGTGCCAATTGTTCCGTGATTCGTCAACTCGCGGACGGCCGCGATCATATGGGAAATGGGATTGACTTTGGCAACCCATTGCAACCAATCGGGCATCGTCTTGATCGGCACGAACGCATTCGAGACAAACATAAGCGGAAACAGCGCCATCATGGAGATCCCCTGTACGGCGGCCGCATGACGCGCAATGACGCCGCAGAAGGCAAAGATCCAGCTGACGGCCCACGCGCACCCGATGGCGAAAACGCCCGCAAACGCCATACTGGCGATGCCTCCTTCCGGGCGGTAGCCGATGAGAAATCCCATGGCGAACGTCAGCACGGTGGCGATGGCGTACCGGACTGTATCGGCCACCAACCCCCCTGCCAACGGAGCGATGCGGGCGATCGGCAGCGATTTAAAACGGTCGAATACGCCCTTGTCCATATCATCGCGAAGTTGAACCCCCGAGGCGACGGAAGCCCCGATCAACGTCTGGATCAGAATGCCGGGAACGATCATCGGCAAGTAGTCATGCACATTTCCCGCGATGGCTCCGCCAAAGATGTAGGTAAACATCAGAGTGAATAGGATCGGCTGGAAGGTGACGTCAAATAATTGTTCTGGCGTGCGCCGCACCTTCAGCAAACTGCGATAGGCCATCGTCAAGGAGTTGCTTACGGCTTGGGAAACGCTTGCCCGGTTTTTCAGTTGGCGATGGGCGGCTGATTGTGGAGACATGTGTTTCATCCCATCGTTCCCTCCCTTACAATGTTGGATTCCTCTGCGTTTTTTTCCACTCCATGGCCGGTAATGGTCAGAAAGACTTCATCAAGGGTCGGTTTTTGCACACTTAACTCGGCTAAGCGGATGCCCTCTTGACGCAAAGCGACAAGCAAGTCCGTCACATGGTCTGCATCGGCCATCGGCGCCGTGATGTTCCCGGTTTCCAAGGACACCGTCGACCGGACACGGAGAACGCGTTCAATGATGCGCCTTGCCGTTTCGATCTCCTCAGGATGCTGCAGCTTGACTTGCAATGACGACTGACCGACAGACGCCTTGAGTTCATCGGGTGTCCCTTCGGCGACGACCCGGCCATGATCAATCACAGCGATTCGGTCTGCCAATTCGTCCGCTTCTTGCAAATATTGGGTCGTCAACAGCACGGTTGTCCCCATGTTCACCAAGCGCCGGATCGTTTCCCACATTTGATTGCGCGTGCGCGGATCGAGCCCAGTGGTTGGTTCGTCAAGAAAAATGAGCGGCGGCTGGGCAATGAGGCTGGCGGCGAGATCCAGACGCCGGCGCATACCGCCGGAGAAATGTTTCAATGGGCGTTTAGCCGCTTCCGTCAAACCAAATTCCTCCAATAATTCGCTTGTTTTCCGCCGTGCTTCTGCCCGGCTCAGACCGAGAAGCCTAGAAAAGATCATTAGATTCTCTGTCGCGCTTAGCGTTTCGTCGACGGATGCGTATTGGCCGGTGACACCGATCAATTGCCGGACGATTTGCGGTTGTTTGACGACATCATACCCAAAAATTTTGGCGGAACCAGCGTCCGGGCGCAATAACGTTGCTAACATTCGGATCGTCGTTGTCTTGCCGGCTCCATTGGGGCCAAGCACGCCATAGATGGCGCCTGCGCGCACGTATAAATCGAGGCCGTCCACGGCCCGATGGTTACCGAATGTTTTTACCAATCCATGCGCTTCCACTGCCCACTCTTGATGGGCGGTTGAGATTGGGCGTTTGAATCCCATTTTGCGTCCCCTCCTTCATATGATTCGTACATGGTGAATCGTAGCAAGTTTTTATGAACGAAATATGAACAAGGAACGATTTTTAGTGGAAGAGAAAATTTGATTCGCTCACTCTTGCAATTTTCCCGGTTTTGGTATATGCTTGTTCCATCAGGATGCTAAATACTATATATTGGTTTTGAAGTCTTGTTGTACAACTACATATCGTTCTGCCAAGCAATGGTGTCCATCAGGACTTAATAGGGAATCCGGTGTGAATCCGGAACTGCCCCCGCAACTGTATGTGCGGACGAAATGGGATGGCCACTGGCGGCAAGAGCCATTCGGCGCGCCGCTGGGAAGGCCCCAAAGTAGGACGATGCACGAGTCAGGAGACCTGCCTTGCTTGGAACGTTTCATGTTCTTCGGGGTGTGAGAAGATGAAACGATAGGGGAAAAGAAAAAGGGTTTCGTATGCCTTTTTTCCGTCTGTCGTTTCATCCGCTCGCCTGCCCGAGCGGATTTTTTATTGAAGGAGTGGGGAAACGAATGACCGCATTGACGAAAATGATCATCATCGATGACCAAGGGAAGCCGGTTTCTTTTTCACGTGAAGAGTTTGCGTCGCTGATTGGGCAAGCCGCCGCTGGATTCGGCCGTCTGTCGCTTGATGAATACGTCGAGCGTGTTTGGCAGCTTCTCAGTCGAAAGGAGTCCGTCACGGTAGAACAGCTGCACCAAACGGCTATTTTGGAAGGACTTTCTTACATTGATGAAGATGAGCCGGACTGGACATTTGTGTGCGCCCGGCTGTATTTGCGGCAATTGTACCGTGAAGCGGCGCGGCAGCGTGGGTATGACGAGCGCGAGCGGTATGGCGATTTCTACTCGCTGCTTGTTGCGCTGACAGAACAAGGGGTGTACAGTCCGCTGCTGCTTGAACGTTATACGAAAGAAGAAATTGATGCCATCGGTGCGTTTCTTGATCCGGAGAAGGACAAGCTGTTTACGTACATCGGGCTGCGCACGCTCGCTGACCGGTATTTGGCCCGCGATTATGAGCGGCGGCTGTATGAATTGCCGCAGGAGAGGTTTTTGGTCATCGCCATGACGCTAATGGTGAATGAACCACCCAAGCGGCGCCTTGAGCTCGTGAAGGAAGCGTATTGGGCGTTAAGCAACTTATACATGACCGTGGCGACGCCGACGCTTGCCAATGCCGGGAAGTCATACGGCCAGCTGTCGAGCTGCTTTGTCGACACGGTCGATGACAGCTTGCAAGGGATTTATGACAGCAACACCGACATCGCCAATTTGTCGAAATCGGGCGGCGGCATCGGCGTCTATTTAGGCAAAATCCGTTCGCGCGGCAGCGACATCAAAGGGTTTAAAGGGGTCTCCTCCGGCGTCATCCCGTGGATGAAGCAGTTGAACAATACAGCGGTGAGCGTCGATCAGTTGGGACAGCGAAAAGGGGCCATTTCCGTCTATTTGGATGTATGGCATAAAGACATTTTTGCGTTTCTCGATGCGCGGCTCAACAACGGTGACGAACGGCTGCGGACGCATGATTTGTTCACCGGCGTTTGCATCCCTGATTTGTTCATGGAGCAAGTCGAACAGCGCGGCGACTGGTATTTGTTTGATCCGCATGAAGTGCGGAAGGTGATGGGGTTTAGCTTGGAAGATTTTTATGATGAGGAAAAAGGGTGCGGGAGTTTCCGCGAGAAATACTGGCAATGCGTCAACGAATCAAGGCTGTCGAAAGAAAAAGTGCCGGCGATCGAAGTGATGAAAAGCATCATGCGCAGCCAGCTCGAGTCGGGGACGCCGTTTATGTTTTACCGCGATGAAGTGAACCGGCAAAATCCGAATCGCCATCTCGGGATGATCTACTGCAGCAACCTTTGCACGGAAATCGCGCAAAACCAAAGCCCAACCGTGATGAAGCGGCAATATGTAAAAGACGGGATGATCATCATTGAAAAAATACCAGGCGATTTTGTCGTCTGCAATTTATCGTCGATCAACTTGGCGCGGGCGGTGACCGATGGGGTTTTGGCGCGGCTCATCCCGATTCAAATGCGGATGCTCGATAATGTCATTGATTTAAACAATATTCCGGTGCTGCAGGCCGGCCTGACGAACGAAAAATACCGCGCTGTCGGGCTTGGCACCTTTGGCTGGCATCATCTTTTGGCGTTAAAAGGCATTCGCTGGGAGTCGGAGGAAGCGGTCCGCTATGCCGACGAGCTGTATGAAACGATCGCGTATTTGGCGATTCAAGCGAGCATGGAGCTCGCCAAAGAGAAAGGGAGCTACCCGGCGTTTCCGGGATCGGACTGGCAGACGGGCGCTTATTTTGAGCGGCGCGGCTACGAAAGCCACGGTGAACTCGATTGGGATCGGCTGAAGCAAGATGTGGCCCGCTACGGGATGCGCAACGGCTATATCATGGCCATCGCCCCGAACGCATCGACGTCGATCATCGCTGGCAGCACGGCGAGCATTGATCCCATTTTCTTAAAAGTATACGCCGAGGAAAAGAAAGATTATAAGATTCCCGTTACGGTGCCGGATTTAAACGAACAGACGACATGGTATTACAAATCGGCGTACCATATCGACCAACGTTGGAGCATCAAGCAAAACGCCGCCCGCCAGCGCCATATCGACCAAGCCATCTCCTTTAACTTCTACGTCATGAACACGATTAAGGCAAAAGAGCTGCTCGATTTGCATTTGACGGCGTGGAAGTCGGGGTTGAAAACGACGTATTACGTGCGTTCGACATCGGGGACGATCGACGAGTGCGATTCTTGCGCGAGCTGACCATGGGGCGCAACAAACGCCTTTGGTCGGGCTTTCCCTTCCTTGTGCGGGAGGGGCGTCCGCGGTTGGTCGCGCATCACGATACTTGAAAGAGAAAGGAAGGAATCGACACAATGACGATCAGCTTAGTCAAACGGCCGATTATGGATCCAGAGGCGCCGAACCGTTCGACGGGCATCATCAACGGCCGTTGCTCGAATGTGTTGAACTGGGACGATATCGCCTACCCATGGGCGTATGCGAAATATAAGCGAATGCTCGCCAACTTTTGGACGCCGTTTGAAATCAATATGTCGCAAGATGTGAAGCAGTTTCCGCAGCTGACCGACCGCGAGCAGGATGCGTTTTTGAAAATCATCGGACTCTTGGCGCTGCTTGACAGCATCCAAACCGACTACGCTGGGCGCGTCGCTGATTACATTACGGACCCGAGCATCAATGCGCTCATGATCATGCTCGCCCAGCAGGAAGTCATTCACAACCATTCCTATTCGTACGTGCTCTCGAGCCTTGTGCCGAAAGCGAAGCAAGATGAAGTATTCGACTTTTGGCGGAACGAACCGACGCTGCGCAAGCGGAACGATTTTGTGACGAACGGCTACAAGGCGTTTGCCGAAGAGCCGAACGTGGAACATTTGCTGCGGTCGATCGTCTTTGACGTCATTTTAGAAGGATTGTTTTTCTACTCGGGGTTCGCCTTTTTCTACAACCTCGCGCGCCAGCAAAAAATGGTGGCGACGAGCACGATGATCAATTACATCAACCGCGACGAGCACATTCATGTTGATTTGTTTGCGAAAATTTTCAAAGAAGTGTTGAACGAATACCCGGAGTATCGGACGCCGGAGCTTTCCGATTTTGTCCGTGAAACGTTTACGAAAGCGGCTGAGCTGGAAATCGAATGGGCCGGGGAAATCATCGGGAATGACATCGATGGCATCGACTTGGCTGATTTGGAAGCGTACATTAAGTTTTACGCCAACGTCCGCGCTCATCAGCTCGGTTTTGACCGCCCGTTTGACGGCTATCGGACGAACCCGCTCCGCTGGATTAAAGCGTATGAAGAAGTCGACCTCGGCAAATCAGACTTCTTCGAGCAAAAACCGCGCCAATATACGAAAGTGCAAGTGGATAATGGGTTTGATGAGCTGTAAGGAAAACCGCGTTGGGGCATCGTCCAACGCGGTTTTTTACCGGAAAACATGATTAACGGAGGGATTCTCGCTGCATTATACAATGGGGAAGAGAAAAGGAAAAGAGATGTTGCGGCTTGTTGTCGGACGGTAGGCTTGGGCGCCTTACCTTGGTATAATGAGAAAAAACTTGCTTTTGAATGCGAAAGGGGACGGGAGAAGTGGGGAAAAAACAGGAAATCGAACGGCTGCGCGAGCAATTGAATCAGTGGCTCGTGGAAGAGGAGCACGACAATGACGAGGTATGGCTGAAGAGGGGGGAAGCGATTTTTCAACGTTTCGCTCAGCTGGAGCCGGAAAATACGAAGTTGAAGATATGGTTTGCGCAACTGTTGCGCGATTACGGCCGCGATATCAAGTTAAGGAAAGAAAATTATCGAAAGGCCCGGAAATTGTTTGAACAAGCTCTCCGGTTTGACCCGGGCGATCCGGTTTGCCGCTACCATTGGGGGCATCTCGAGCTGTATGACGGGCGTTGGAAGGAGGCGATTCGTCAATTCCAGATCGTTTTGCAGTCAACAAGCAAACACCTTGAACCGTACCATTATATTCGCGCGCTCTGTTCAAGCGCCATCGCCTACAACCAGCTCGGCGACCCGGAAACGGAGCTTGCCATACTTGACCAGCTTGAAGGGTATCACGGCCCGGGACAGCCTAACCATTATGAACGGATCACCGTGACCGCCATAGATGCTGATGGCGAGAAGTACACGTGTTACACGTACGTGTACCCATCAGAACGAAAAGAGTGGCTTGAGCAACACGCCGAACAAGTTTTTGGAGGTGATTGGATGGTGTTTCTCCATTCCAAAGATGAAGTGATGTACTTTGCCTATGGCTCTTGCATGAGCGAACGCGATTTTCGCCGCACTGTCCCGCATTTTGAGGTGATGGGCCGAGCGGTGCTTGACGATCACCGGTTGGCGTTCACCCGGTATTCCCGCGGTCGGCAAGGAGGGGTCGCAGATATCGTCCCTTCTCCGGGCGACCGGGTCGAAGGCGTGCTATACAAAATTCCGGCGCGCTATGTGACGGAACTTGATTGGCGCGAGGGCGTCCCAGCCGGCGTGTACCGTCGTGAATACGTCGATGTGCAGTGTAACGGACAGCTTGTTTCCGCCCTCACGTACATTGTCGTCGAGAAACAGTTGGATGAAATCGCGCCAAGCGAATCGTACGCTTCGATTATTCTTGATGAAGGGGCATCTCTTTTAAGCACGCATTACACCGAGCGGGTGCGGCGTCATATTGAACATTTACGGAGAAGAGAGCGGTAAGTGCAGGAAAACGGTGCGTTGCGGCGGTGCTCCAAGGCTTGCCGTTTTTTTTTTTTGGGAAGAACGGCAGCGGGCGTTTTGGCGGGACAGATGGTGCCAAGCAGTCTTAAAGCGTGAGTGGACGATGAGGATATAAGAGGGCATTCGATGGTGTGTATCGTTCTGTGTCGCTGGCGCGCGAGCAGCCCACCTGATGAAAGGGTGAGCTGTTTCCGTTCAGAGCATACATTGTTCGTGGCGATGTTTCGCGTCTGTTCAAGGGGAATGGCGACATCAAGGCAAGCGGTCAAACAATATCCCCGAGCCGCTCTTTTCCGTGCTGACGGCTGACGAGTTCGTCGAGCTGGCGGATTTTTTTCCACGCTAAGTCGTCGCTGATCGTTCGATAATGGTGGCGGCCGCCGGGCTCCTCGTCGGCTTCGTCGGCCCATTTGACGATGGCTTGAAGCGGCGTTCGTTTCCATTCTCCTTCTGGAAGGTAGGAATCGGTATGAAGCAAAATCGCCAGGGCAATTTCCTTAGCGTTTTGCGGATGTTCGCCAAGGCGGATCAGCAGCTTATGGGCGCGCTCGGCCCCTTTGATGGCATGGATGTCGTTTTGCCGGTATTGTTCGTAGTCCCAACGGCCGTTTTTGTACCATGTGTAATGGCCGATATCATGAAGCAGTGCCGCTTTTGTCGCCAAGTCGACGTTCACTCCGTGGCGGAGGGCAAGGTGGTAGGCATGGTACGCCGCGGTGATGGCGTGGGCGAGGCCGGATCGTTTTAAATATTTTTGCGCAATCGGATGGGCAAAGACGTCGGTTAAGGTGACCGTTCTCATAGGCATCCCCTCCGTTTTTTGTATTTCTCACCATCATACCATGGCGTAAAGAGTCAGGCAATGAGAGAAAGTAGGTGGGAGCGGTTGCATGGGAAAAAATAAGCCGATCGTGCTAAAATAGCGCTCAGCTTATTGGATTTGTGCTTGGCAGGCAAGCCGTTTGGCTGGTTGATCCGTTTTTTCGCGCTCGCGCCGCGTTTTCGGAGCGAGAAGGTGAGCGCCGGCCAGAACGGTGACCATGCAACGGCCACACGTTCCTTTTTTGCATTTGTGATCGAGCAGAACACCTTGTCCTAGGGCGGCGTCAAGAAGCGAAACGCCGGGGGCTGGCTGCACGGTGAACGTTTTCCCTTTTTGTTCGATTTGAATGACAGATGGCCGCACGGCGGACGGCCCATCGGGCTTAGGCGGCGCGGCAGAAATGGGGCGCTCCGATGACCGGACGGCATGCTTCAGTGAGCCGACCGTGAATGTTTTACCCATTTTTTTACACATCTCCTTTAAATTACATGGTTAGTTTGAAAATGAATCTCATTTACATCCGAGTGAATGATTGGTATCATAATAGTAAAAGGAATTGCGAAAACGCCATCTTGGCTAGGGACAAGGGGGAGACACCATGGGCATTCCGATGAACGGACTGCGCGATATGAAAGCGATTTTGGCCAACGAGCGAAAAGTCGGCGGCGCGGTGGAAGCGGCGCTTCTCCGCCTCCGTTCCGGCGAAGAATATCGAAACGTCTGCATCGTTCATATCGATCAACTAGGCGCCCAATACTATTCGGTCGGTTTTGTGACCGAACAAGGGGAACGGCTCATCGTCAACGTTCATGACATCAGCGTCATCTCTGCGCCTGAACATAAAAAAATTCGTGAGCTGAACAACGCCGCTTATAAACGGGAAGCCATCAACAACAAGCGGCGCTATTTAAAACGCCTCTTTGAGATTTATGAAGGCAGTTATACCGTTCATTTTTGGCGGGAAGCGAAAATGATTATCGATGACATCGGTGTTGAGGCGCTCAGCCCCGAATTGTCGCTGCTCGTCTCCAACGTTCAAGGACAAACGGCCCGCACCGCTTAATGGGAAAATCAAGAAACCGCCCGGCGATCTCCCCTATCGTCCGGGCGCGTCTTCGCTAAAGGGAATTTGCTGTGCCTCGTTTTCATGGCGCGGATCGCTGGCCATATGCCGTTCTTGCTGTTTGATGGCAAGGGAAGCCCGCGTGCCGCTTCTCCGGATCAGGCGCTGCTCATGCTGACTCGTTCGGATCCTCGAGCGTGCAGATGGCGCTTGGACGTTTGATGCGCGGTACGACGGACTCATAGACGCGGAATAGGTAGTTCATATTTTCTGTGTCTAAAAACGCAGTTTGCATGTCGGCCGCGACAGCGAGGTCGATGTTTTGCCGGCCGGTGTCAATGACGACGCCGCGTTTGCCTTTAATGACCGGAGTTTGGTAAATGCCGGCGGTCATCAGCTCGCGGATGTGCTCAATTTCAAGCACGTGCGTTCCTTCATGGACGCGGTGGATCAACGCATACAATTCCGGCGACAAGACGAGCGCGTATGGGCCGGTATGGCCGAGCTGAAGCAGCTTGTTGCGCGCTTCGACGACGTCAGTAAAGGCGTTGCCCGATTTCATCCAATCGCTGCGAATGTGGGCGATTTTTCCTTTGACGTTCATAATGCCCGGCACATCAAATTCAGTTGAACCATTGAAAATCAAATCGTCCTCGAGCAGCGCGCACTGCTGGGCGGCGTTGGCGGCGGCGGAAAAGTCGATCGGGCTGCCGAGCTGTTTCGCCTGTTCAATGTCACGCCAGTACAAAATAAAGTCTTTATACAAAAGCGGGATCGTTAAATGCACGCGGCGCGCCGGCTCGGAAAGGCTCAGCTCTTTGCCGTGGAAGCTCATGTCCCCCTGTTCCGGGTTCATATAAATATCGTTGGCGACCGACTGGACACCTTCGCCGAGCGGACCGTACAAATCGATAAATCGGCGGCCGACGAGCTGGCGCCGTGCCGTTTCAATGACCAGTTCGTCAAGCTCGCCCCATTGGCTGCTTGTGAGCGGGGCTTCTGGGTACAGTTTCGTTTTATCCATGTTTCCTCCCCTTTCTTATATGTTTATGTTTTTTAAGCTGCCGACCGTCAGTTGCCGCCGCGCTTCGGACGATGGGCTGAAGGATGACGACGCGGTGGGCAGGGCGGCATACTGAGCTAGTTTTAGGTGATCTTTTTGGTTCTCTTTTTCGTCTGTCGGCACCGCGGCCGCGAAGGAAAGCGGTGCGTCCAGCGCGCGATTGAGCGTTTCGAGAGCAGCTTTCATCCGCTGGTAGTCCGCAGCGGTCATGTCGCGCAGTGCCGTAATGGGTGGTTCATGTTCCGTCCCTTTATAGTGGAAGAGGGACAAATCGAGATGCTCCAAAAAGTTGTGCAAGCCGAATTTTTCAAGGCTGATGTCTTGCAACAGGCGCAAAAAGTCGCCGTTTTCCCGCGATAAGAATGCTTCGTCCGCCAATGCCTCCTCCAACTTTGGAAGCAAGGCGGTCAAACGGTCAAACCGGTGTTCCTCTTCTTCGTAAATATGATGCCAATACAGCCGTTCATGGTCGTCCGCGGCCTTTTCAATCGTCGGCTCTAAAATCGCTTGAAACTGGCTGAGCGCCTCTTTCGACCGGCCGAGAATGGCGCTGACTTCCGCTAACGTGTCGTACAATGGACTCCCTCCCATGAAATCGTTGTTACCATTCTTTCCATATGAATAGGATTGTAAACATCTTTGCTCTCATCCGCATTACATGTAGACAGCGTGTGGCCGACAGCACTTGCCGGCGGTCGGTACGTTGTCATGAGAAAAAGATCGTCCTGTTCTTGAAGAGCTATTTAAAGGGTGTGCAATGAGAAGGACGCTTCCCATAGGTGTTGAAAGTAAAGGAGCTAGAGGGATATATTAATTTGTTTAATATTTCTGTATTTACTGTCAATTATTATTTTGATATATTCAAAGTGATGAAAGATATCGCAACCTAGGGGGGAGACAATGGAAAAAGGGGTATCGAAGCGGGTTTTAGTCGCCAGCCTTGTCGGCAGTTCGATTGAGTGGTTTGACTACTTTCTGTATGGAACGGTCGCAGCGCTTGTGTTCAACCAACTGTTTTTTCCAAGCGAAGACCCGACTGTTGGCTTGCTCTTATCATACGCATCATTTGCCCTTTCGTTTTTCATTCGTCCGTTAGGCGGCATTGTTTTCAGCCATATTGGCGATAAAATCGGGCGGAAGAAGACGCTCGTAATGACATTAAGCCTCATGGGGATCGCGACAGCTGGAATGGGACTGTTGCCGACCTACGAAACCATCGGGATTTGGGCGCCTATCTTGCTCATTTTGCTTCGCCTTGTTCAAGGAATTGGCCTTGGGGGCGAATGGGGCGGGGCGTTGCTGTTGGCAGTGGAATACGCACCGAAAGAAAAGCGCGGGCTGTTCGGCAGCATCCCGCAAATGGGAGTGACAATCGGCCTGCTTCTTGGAACGTTTGTTATGTCGCTTATGACACTCATGCCGGACGAGACATTTATGTCATGGGGATGGCGCATTCCTTTTCTGTTAAGTGCGCTGCTTGTCGTTTTCGGGTTATGGGTGCGTCACGGCATTGATGAAACGCCCTCGTTTAAGAAGGTGCAAGCAACCGGGCGAGTGGCGAACGTACCGCTTGTTGAGACGTTGCGGACCCAATGGAAGGAAGTATTGATTGCAGTCGGCGGAAAAGTGGTTGAAACCGCGCCGTTTTACATTTTTGGAACGTTTATCGTTTCATACGCGACAACGAACTTAGGTTTCTCGAAAACAGCGGCATTGAATGCGGTCACCGTGGCGACAATCGTAACAACGATTCTGATTCCGTTGATGGGCAAGTGGTCGGATCGTTACGGCCGCAAACCACTTTATATAGCAGGAACGATCGGGATGATCATTTATGCCTTCCCATATTTTTGGCTTTTGCAGCAAAAATCAGTCGCCTTGTTGATAATAGCGACCGTCATTGGTCTCGGCATTATTTGGGCGCCGATTACGGCCGTGCTCGGCACGATGTTCTCGGAAATTTTCCCGTCCAATGTTCGATACACAGGGATTTCGCTCGGCTACCAAATTGGCGCTGCATTAGCGGGCGGAACAGCGCCTTTAATCGCTACAGCTTTGCTTGCGGCGTATGGGAACTCTTATGTCCCGGTTGCCTTGTACATTATATTCGTATCGTTGGTTTCGCTGATCGCGGTTTGGTCAGTGCGTGATCGCAAACAACAGGAACTTGATAAGGAAGACGGGATTGCGTAACGCGGTTTCGTTCCGTTCTAGTGGGGGGAGGAAGGATGCTCATTTTGTCGGAGCAAGAGATTCAGCGCCTGTATACGATGGAGGAAGCCATATCCGATGTAAAGGAAATCTTGCGCCAAAAACAGGCGGGGAATGTGAATACCCCAGAGCGCACAGTGCTTTCTTTTCCGCACTATGACGCTTCGATCTTGTATATGCCTTCCGTCAAGACGGGAGCGGCGGCGGTGAAAGTGGTGAGCATTTTTCCGCACAATCCACCGTTGGGAAAGCCGACAACCCAAGGGGTCATCATATTAACTGATACGAAAACAGGGGAGCATCGGATGCTTTGCAATGCCACTTATTTGACGCGGCTGCGAACAGGAGCGCTATCCGCGATTGCGGCTGATTATTTAGCGAAACGAGAGGCGTCGCGATTGGCTGTGATCGGAACAGGGGCGATGGCGAGGGAACAAGTGGCTGGCATGCTCGAGGTTAGGGAGATCGAACATATTTTCTTGTATAATCGGACGAGAAGCAAAGCGGAACGTTTTGCATTAGACATTCAGCGAATGAATCCTTTCTGGAAAGGAAAGGTGCACATTTTCGATAAGGCAGATGAGGCGGTCCGCCAGGCGGACATCGTTGTATGCAGCACGCGCTCGGAACAACCGGTATTCTCAAGCCGAGCGCTGCAGCCGGGCACGCACGTTAGCGCCATCGGTTCGTATATGCCGCATATGTGTGAATTGGATGTGGAAACAGTCGTCATGGCTGATCGCATTGTTGTTGACACAGTGGAAGGCGCCAAGCATGAGGCAGGGGAACTCATTCAGGCGGCCGAAAGTGGAAGATGGTCTTTTTCTCAAATTGATGCCGAAATCGGGGAACTCGTCACCGGAGAGAAAGCTGGGCGGCAACACGATCAGGAAATCACCTTATTTAAATCGGTCGGAGCGGCTTTCTATGATTTGGCTGTGGCGATTGGCGTCTATCAAAAAGCGAAGGAGCTCGGAGTAGGACAAGAAATAGAATTATAGGGGATGGGAATGAGGATATGCTGCTTTGTTTCTGCCATTTTGGCGAGAAACAGGAATCCATTTTCCGGACGGCTGCCCGTCCGGTTTTTTGTTCTTTTCCATCCGACGTCACCTTTTGGCCCAGTCCGGAATAAAACAGAATAAGGAACATTGCCCACTTGATATGCGACGCGATTCCAGCGATAATGGAAACGATGTGGAATGAATGCCGCCAAGCGGCACGGAAGAAGTAAAGAAGGTGACAGAACGATGGAACATGCGGAACAGATTTATCAAAGACTCGTAGAGATTTGTGGAGAACGAAATGTCCTTCGCGATGAGCCGATGAAAAACCATACATTGGTGCGGATCGGCGGCAAGGCCGATTTTCTCGTCTGGCCGGAGACGTACGAGCAGGTCATTGAGGTGTTGCGGTTGAAAGAAGAGTACGGCCTGCCGTTTACGCTTCTTGGCAACGGTTCGAACGTCATCATCCGCGATGGCGGGCTGCGCGGCATTGTCATGCAGCTTAGGCATTTAAACCGCATTTGGCGTGAAGGAAACAACGTGATCGCCCAAAGTGGGGCGGATATTAAAGCGGTGTCGCGGTTTGCGTTGGAACAGCACCTCACCGGGTTGGAGTTTGCCTGCGGCATTCCGGGATCGGTCGGCGGGGCGATTATGATGAACGCCGGAGCGTACGGCGGTGAAGTGAAAGATGTGCTTGACCATGTCAAAGTGGCGACGCTCTCCGGTGAGTTGAAAACGCTGAAAAACGAGGAGCTGGAGCTTGGATATCGAACAAGCATTATCAGCCGGACGCATGATATTGTGCTTGAAGTCGTCTTTGCGCTCCGGCCGGGCGACTATGCACAAATCAAGGCGAAAATGGATGATTTAACATTTCAGCGCGAATCGAAACAGCCGCTTGAGTATCCGTCGGTCGGAAGCGTGTTTAAGCGTCCGCCGGGCTATTTTGCCGGCAAGCTCATCCAAGACAGCGGCCTTCAGGGAAAAGGATTCGGCGGTGCGGAAGTGTCGACGAAGCATGCAGGATTCATTATTAACAAAAACAATGCGACCGCTGCCGATTACATTGCGACGATCGAAATGGTGCGCAAAACAGTGAAAGAAAAATTCGGGGTCGATCTGGAATTAGAAGTCAAAATTATTGGCGAGGAATGACGGAGGGATCCGAATCCGGTTTGCGGGTTCGGATTTTTCTCATTTCGACGAGAGGAAAAATGAAACAAACCGCAAATAGGTAAGAAAAGGGGTTATGAATGGGGGAAGAGGATGAACCTTTATTTCATTATCAATCCAGCCGCCAAAAACGGCCGGTCCGTGTCCATTTGGAAGCAGCTGCAACCGCTGCTGGATCGGGAAGGAATCGCCTATCAGGCGTATTGGACGAGCCGAAAGGGAGAAGGAAAGGAAATCGCCCGACGAATCGGCGAGGAAAGCGTCGAGCCGACGGTGATTGCGGCGGTCGGGGGCGATGGGACCGTGCATGAAGTGGTGAACGGAGCGGGTTCGTTTCCGCACGTTGCGATTGGCTGCATCCCCGCCGGAACGGGAAACGACTTTGTCCGCGGTTTCCGTCTTGCCCGAAAACCGAAACAGGCGCTCCAACGGCTGTTGAGTGACGTTCGATCCGGCAAGGATTTGGCTTTCGATCTCGGCCGTTTTGCCAGCAGCGCCGCGCCCGACGGCGTGTTTGCCAACAGCATCGGCTGCGGTTTTGACGCCCATATCGCCCGCATGGCCAACCGTTCAAAATGGAAAGGGAGGCTGAATCGTTTTGGACTCGGTTCGTTCATTTATGTGTTTTATTTAGTAAGAGAATTGTTTCGCTATCAACCGGTTGACCTTGATATTTGTGTGGATGGACAGAATTATTCGTTTTTGAAGGCCTGGCTGGCAACGGTTTCGAATCACCCATACTACGGTGGGGGAATGCGCATCGCTCCGTCCGTCCGGGCCGATGACGGCTTGCTTCATGTGACGGTCGTCGGGCCGATGCCGCGTTGGAAAATTCTTGCGCTGTTTTTAACCGTATTTTGGGGCGGGCATGTACGAATGAAAGAAGTTTGCGTGTTCACTGGTCGAAACGTGCGCATCCGCCCTGCCGCTCCTGTCCCGATCCACGCGGATGGCGAGGATGCAGGAGAAGGGGAAGTATTCGCTTGGATTGAGCCGTGGCGTTTGCGGGTCATTGGCGTGAAAACGAGGTGAGTGATTCACTCGTATACTGCTGCAGAGGCATTTTGGAAGAGGGAAAAAAGGAACGGACGCGCTGCATAGTCAAAAGAAGAGGCTGTTTCCAGCGTGTTTCGGAAACAGCCATTGCTTAAGCTTATTTTCCATTCTTTTCTTCCTTGTCTTGTTTTCTATGGGTCGGCGAATGGTCGTTTTTCACCTGCGGTTTGGCTGTTTGTTTCCAAGGTTGTGAAACAGAGACAGAGGCGCGGAACGCTGCTTCGCTATAACGATTTCGCCGTTGGCGCGCCTTTTTTCGACTGTAGAGGCGCGAAAAATCAGGCGAAAGAAGCAGAAAAATAGGAAAGAAAGGGAAACGGTGAGATTCCCTTCACGGTTTGGCAGTTAGCCGCCTGTTTGGTATAATGGAAATAAGTTTGGTAAAGACGATATCCAAGGCGACTCCTGCCAATCCGTTTGGTGGGAGTTTGTTTTTGCGATGAGCGCCTAGTGGGGCTAACGGGATAAGGGTGCACCGGCCAATGCCATGCCGGGCGAAAACGAAAGGAGCAAACCGGTCATGACGGAGCGGGTGGATGACATTGTTGATGTTTGTTTATTAGCGGGAAAATTGATGCTTGAAAGCGGTGGGGAGACGTACCGGGTGGAAGATACGATGGGGCGCATCGCCGCTTCGTTCGGTATTTCCCGCTCTCACAGCTATGTGACCCCAACCGGCATTATGTTTTCCGTTGAGGGAACGAATGTAACAAGGTTTATTCGCATTTCCGAGCGTTCGACCGATTTATCCAAGGTGGCGCTTGTCAATCACATTTCCCGCCGCATCAGCAGCGGCGAACTGTCGCTCGACGGAGCGCGCAAAGAACTGGAACGCGTTCAGCAGCAGCCACTCGGTTATCCGCTTTGGCAGCAAACTGCTGCCGCAGCGGCGGCGAGCGCTTGTTTTGCCTCGCTGTTAGGCGGCATGAATCATTTTCTCCCTTCCCTTCTTTCTGGTGGAATGGCGTTTTGGTGTTTTGAAATGATGCATCGGTTCGTGAAAATCCGGTTCTTCGCTGAATTTTTTGCCGCTTTTGTCGCCGGTGGGATCGTGCTGTTGATGGAAAGGGCCGGATTTGTCGGAGACGTAGGAAACATGATGATTGGCTCGGTGATGCCGCTCGTGCCGGGGCTGGCGATTACCAATGCGGTGCGCGATTTAATGGCCGGCCATTTGATCGCCGGTTTGTCGCGCGGTGCTGAGGCGTTTTTAACCGCGTTTGCGATCGGCACCGGCATTGCCTTTATTTTATCGATTCGTTAGCAGGGAGTACCGATAATGATTGTGCAGCTGTTGCTTAGCTTTGTGGCGTCATCGCTGTTTGGCGTCATTTTCAATATTCCGAAACGATTGCTGCCGCACAGCGGATTTGTCGGCATGAGCGGCTGGGCGATGTATATGGCCGCCGCCCGGTCGGGGATGGACGGTGTCGCCGCCACGTTTGCAGCGGCGTTTTTCGTCGCTTTTTTAAGCAACGGGTTCGCCCGCCGCTATCGAACGCCGGCGACGATTTTTATCGTCTCTGGCATTATTCCCCTTGTGCCGGGCGGAACAGCGTTTGAGGCAATGCGCCATGTTGTCATGAACGATTACAATGCGGCGATTTCACTAGCGGCAAAAGCGTTCATGATTTCTGGGGCGATTGCGATGGGGCTCATTTTTTCTGAGGTCGTCAACCAACTGGTAAAGCGCCGCCCTTAACTGCGTGTAGTTGTTTTTTCCAATCATTTGCCTATCGTTGTATTTGTTTGCTTGAATATTATAATGGATATAACGATGTTTTTTCTATCGACTTCAACCAGCGGGGGAGAGCGGGATGAAAGAAATTGTTCAGCAGATGAAAGCGGAGCTATGGGAGATTTTCGATCACCTTCATCACCATCCAGAAATCAGTTGGGAAGAGTGGCAAACGACTGAATTTCTCCGCCGAGAGTTGGAGCGCGAAGGGTATCGGGTGCGGACGTTTGCCGATTGCCCGGGTGTGGTGGCGGAAATCGGCGCCGGGCCGTTTACGGTTGGGGTGCGCAGCGATATGGACGCCCTTTGGCAAGAAGTGAACGGC
Source organism: Geobacillus sp. Y412MC52 (assembly GCF_000174795.2). Taxonomy (NCBI): domain Bacteria; kingdom Bacillati; phylum Bacillota; class Bacilli; order Caryophanales; family Anoxybacillaceae; genus Geobacillus; species Geobacillus sp. Y412MC52. Next base: position 878,443 of record NC_014915.1, read on the forward strand.
GTTTGGCAGCCGAACCATGCGTGCGGGCATGATGCCCACATGACGATCGTGCTCGGGGTGGCGAAACTGCTTCGCCGCATCGGCTATGAGCCGCCGGGGACGCTGCGGTTTTTGTTCCAGCCGGCTGAGGAAAAAGGCACGGGGGCGCTGAAGATGATCGAAAAAGGAGCGGCTGATGGCCTAACGTTTTTGTACGGCGTTCATTTGCGCCCAATTCAAGAGGTAAAAGGCGGTTATGCGTCTCCGGCGATCATTCACGGAGCGGCGCAATGCATCGAGGGGCGGATTCGCGGCGTGGCGGCGCATGCCGCGCGGCCGCATTTAGGCGTCAACGTCATTGAAGTCGGCAGCGCCATCGTGCAGGAGCTCGGCAAAATTCATATCGATCCACAAGTGCCAGCGTCGATCAAAATGACGAAGTTTCACGCCGGTGAAAAAGATGCGAACACGATCCCGGACTACGCGGAATTTGCCCTTGATTTGCGGGCGCAAACGAACGAGGCGATGGAGCGGCTCGTCGAGGGGCTACGCCATGTGATCAACGGGGTCGCTGCGATTTACGGAGCTGATATTGAGCTTGTTGAGCGGACGCGCATCGTCGCCGCTGATCCTGATCCAGATGCTGTGCGGCTGATGGAGGAGGCGATTATCACGACTTTGGGGACGGAAAAATGCGTTCCGCCGGTCGTGACGTCGGGAGGAGAGGATTTCCATTTTTATTCCTTTAAAAAACCGGAGCTGAAAACAACGATGCTCGGATTGGGCTGCGACTTGCGTCCAGGGCTCCATCACCCGAACATGACGTTCCGGCGCGATGATTTGCTTTCCGGCGTGGAAATTTTGGCGCGGGTTGTGATGAACACGTTTGCGACGTTTGCGCCGCAGGGGGAGAACGAACGTGCCTCTGTCGCTGCAAATCATTGAGACGATCGAACAGTTGAAAGAGATGGCCAGGCTTGAGGAGGAGATTTGGAAAACGGCGCCGGTTCCGCTCCATCAAACGCTGACGGCGGCGAAAAACGGGGGCATTATCATCGGGGCGTATGCGGACGGGAAGCTTGTCGGCTTTGTCTACAGCTTTCCTGGGTTTCGAAATGGGGAAGTGTATCTTTGTTCCCATATGATGGGGATTGCTGAATCGTTTCGTGATCGTGGCCTCGGCTATCGCTTGAAAATGAAACAGGCGGAAGAAGCGCGGCGGCGCGGTTATCGAGTCATCCGCTGGACGTATGACCCGTTGCAAAGCCGCAACGGCTATTTGAACTTGGCGAAGCTTGGGGCCCTTGGCGTCGAGTATGTGGAAAACTGCTACGGCGAAATGAATGACGCGTTGAACGGTCAACTTCCGTCCGACCGCTTCATTGTCGAATGGCGGCTTGATGAGCGTCCGACCGGGGAGCGGAGCTTGGCTAAAGCTGATCTTCTCAAGGCCAGAAGTCTGACGGTGCTCGAGGCAAGTCAAAGGGCTGACGGCCTGTTGCGCCCGGTGCCGAGAGACATCGATGAAACAGCGGCGCCGTTGCTGTTGACTGCTGTTCCACTTGACTTTCCGCAGCTGAAAGAGCGGGATTTCGCGCTGGCGCTTGAGTGGCGGCTGGCGACACGCGCGCTGTTTCAGCGGCTGCTTGCGGAAGGATGGATTGTCTTCGATGCTTGGCGCCGCCTGGAGGAAGGGGTGCTTTATTACATATGGAAGCGGCGGAGTGAACGATGGCAGCAGAAAGGGGAAGAGGAATGGCGATCAACATCGAGTACGTCATATTGCGCCATTTGCAAATGGAGTTGAAGGCGCCGTTTACAACGAGCTTCGGCACGTTTCAAACGAAAGAGTTTATTTTAGTGGAAGCCGTGGATTGCGACGGCGTTTCCGGCTGGGGCGAATCGGTCGCGTTTTCCGCCCCGTGGTACAGCGAGGAAACGGTGAAAACGAACTGGCATATGCTTGAAGAGTTTCTCGTGCCGCTCTTGTTTTCGAAGCCGCTTAGGCATCCAGCGGAATTGCCAGAGCGCTTTGCCGCCATCCGCCAAAACAACATGGCGAAAGCGGCGCTTGAGGGAGCGGTATGGGATTTGTATGCCAAGCGGATCGGCGTCCCGCTTTGTCAAGCTCTCGGGGGAACGAAAAAGGACATTGAAGTCGGCGTCAGCATCGGCATCCAGCCGACGGTTGCCGATCTGCTTCAGGTGATTGAGCGGTATGTGGCGCAAGGGTACCGGCGGATCAAAGTGAAGATCAAACCGGGATGGGATGTTGATGTCATTCGCGACGTGCGGCGCGCGTTTCCCGACGTGCCGCTCATGGCCGATGCCAATTCGGCGTATACGTTCGCTGACGCCAAGCGGCTTCAGGCGCTCGATGAATTCGGATTGATGATGATCGAACAGCCGCTCGCCGCTGACGATCTTGTCGATCACGCCCGGCTACAGCCGCTTCTTCAGACGCCGATTTGCCTTGATGAAAGCATTCGTTCCTATGACGATGCGCGCAAGGCGCTTGACCTTGGCAGCTGCCGCATCATCAACATCAAAATCGGGCGCGTCGGCGGGCTTTGGGAGGCGAAGCGCATCCACGATCTTTGCGCTGAGCGCGGCGTTCCGGTCTGGTGCGGGGGGATGCTGGAAGCAGGGGTCGGGCGCGCCCACAACATCGCGATCACGACGTTGGAAAACTTCGCGCTTCCCGGCGACACCGCCGCGTCGTCCCATTATTGGGAGCGGGATATTATCACACCGGAAGTCGAGGTGCAAGGCGGCTTGATCCGCGTGCCGAACGCCCCGGGCATCGGCTATGAAGTCGACCGCCGCCAAGTGGAGCGGTATACGCAGTTTGCGAAGGTGTTTCATCGTACGGCGACGGCATAAAGGATGATAAAAGGGAGAAAGAAAAAATGATGATAAGACCGATTGAAGTTCGCGATGCGGAAAATTTCTTGGAGTTGTGCAAAAAAATTGATGAATCTGGTTTTATGTTATTTGAGCCTGGCGAACGGCAAACAACGGTTGAACAACAAAGTAAATCGATTGAAAGAATGTTGTTTGAACCGAATAAAATGATCTTTGTTGCTGAAACTGAAAACAAGCTTGTCGGGTTCCTTGCTGTCATAGGAGGCGATGTAAAACGAAATTGACATTCTGCCAATGTTGTTTTGGGAGTTCTTGAAGACTATCAAGGACAGGGCATTGCCACTAAACTATTCAACAAAGCGTTTGAGTGGGCAAAGGAAGTTGGAATTTTGAGATTAGGACTTATGGTCATGAAAGGGAACGATAAGGCGTTCAACTTATATAGGAAGATGGGATTCGTATTAGAAGGCGAGAGGGTTCAATCGTTAAGAGTGGGCGGAGAATTTGTCAATGAATATTACCTATACAAACTGTTGTAACGCCAATTTGGGGCTGGCCCAAACGCAAGCACGTTTTGGGCCAGCCCCTTCTTCGTTGCGTTACACGCGTCCGATCCCAGTATTTGCCTTGACGACAATTTCCGTATACTTCTTTTCATCCGCTTTTTTCGACGAGACGAGCGTGCCGACGATGGCGCCGACAAAGCCGAGCGGAATCGAGATGATGCCCGGGTTGGCGAGCTTAAAGAGCGGTTCGCCGACGAAAATGGCGGCACCTGGCTGCGGCGACCAGACGTTCGGGCTGAAGAAGACGAGCACTAAGGCGCTGATCAGACCGACAAGCATCCCCGTAATCGCTCCAGTCGTGTTAAAGCGGCGCCAGAAAATGGTGAATACGATCGTCGGCAAGTTGGCGCTTGCGGCGACCGCAAATGCCAGTGATACAAGGAACGCGACGTTCATTTTTTGCGCGAACAGCGCCAACAAAATCGATAATACGGAAACGCCGACCGACGCCCAGCGGGCGGCGAGCATTTGTTCTTTTTCCGTCGCTTGGCCGCGCCGCAAAATATGGCTGTAAAAGTCATGGGCAAACGCCGAAGCGGCTGACAGAACAAGCCCGGCGACAACGGCCAAAATGGTCGCAAACGCTACGGCAGAGACGAAAGCGAACAAGAAATCTCCGCCAAGGGCTTCTGCCAACAGCGGGGCAGCCATATTGCCGGCCGGGTTGGCGGCGACGATTTTGTCATAGCCGACGAACGCGGCGGCGCCAAACCCTAAAAAGATCGTCATGACGTAGAAAAGCCCAATGATCCATGTTGCATAAACGACCGATTTGCGCGCAGTCGGGGCGTCTTTGACCGTAAAGAAGCGGATTAAAATGTGCGGCAGCCCGGCCGTCCCCAAAACGAGCGCCAAGTTTAAGGAAATCGTATCGAGCGGGTCTTTAAACTTGTTGCCCGGGTTTAAAAACGCTTCGCCAAGCGGTGTCGCGGTTTTGACTTCATGGAACATTTTGGCGATGCTGAAATCGAATTTAGCAAAGACGATGATGGAAATGATAAACGTACCGACCATCAATAAGACGGCTTTGACGATTTGCACCCAGCTCGTTGCCGTCATGCCGCCGAAGACGACGTACACCGTCATCAAAACGCCGACGATCAAGACAGAATAAACGTAGTCTAGACCCAACAGAAGCTTGATGAGGCCGCCGGCGCCGACGAGCTGGGCGATCATATAGAAGATCGAGATGGCGATCGTATTTAACGCCGCGACGCCGCGCACTTTCTTATCATCAAAACGGGCGGCGATCATATCGGCCATCGTGTATTTGCCGAGGTTGCGAAGCGGCTCGGCAACGATGTACAAGACGACAAGATAAGCGACAAGGAAGCCGATGCTGTAAAAGAAACCGTCAAATCCCGTCAGCGCGATCATGCCGGCAATGCCGAGAAAAGAGGCGGCGGACATATAGTCGCCGGCGATGGCGAGCCCGTTTTGCCAGCCGGTAAGGCTGCTGTCAGCGGTGTAAAATTCGCTCGTTGTTTTCGTACGCTTGGAGGCGTAGTACGTAATGACGAGCGTCAAGGCAACGATGATGAGAAAGAGGAAAAAGGCCAACCCGTGCATTAGGCGTTTCCTCCTTCCTTCGCTTCTTGCTTCACTTGCTCGACGATGGCATCAAATTGTGCTGCGCGTTTCGAATAAAGGATGCATAAGGCCCATGTCATGATAAATTGCGCAAAGGCAAACAGCCAAGCCCAGCTGACCGGCCCGACCGCCGGCGCATTCAACGCTTTCGAGTAGGACGTCAACACCGGAAGAGCGAAGTAAAAGACGGAGAAAAAGATGGTTGCCGGGATGATAAACCGCTTCTTCGCCTGAATGAGTTCGCGAAACGAAGCGGATTGGGCGATGGTTTCATAGTTGATGCCTCCCTGTCCGGCCAACGATTCCTTTTTCACTGCCATCGTGATCCCTCCTTGTTTGTATTAAAGCGTTTTCAAAAAGAGTAATGGAATGTTCTTCCGCAAGCGGCGGATGTGAATCCCCCTTTCTTGACACAAATTTGTCACACATTCATTATACGTTTATCTGAAAAGTTTGTAAATTGATCTTTTTCGTTATTTTTAAAAACTATTTTTTGCTTTGCCGCACAAAACGGAAAAAATTTTTTGCTGTTTTTCTTATTTTCGCACTTTACAAAAAAACAAGGATCATGTAGAATGACAACTGTATTCGACAATAAAATTCAACAATTTTCTACAAAAAACGACAAGGGGAGACATCTATGAATTTGTTTCGTAAAAAACCGATTCAGTTGCTCATGAAAGAATCGGGGGCAAAAGGAGCCTCGCTGCGAAAAGAGTTAGGCGCATTTGATTTAACGATGCTCGGCATCGGCGCCATTATCGGGACAGGCATTTTCGTCTTGACCGGGGTGGCGGCGGCAGAACATGCTGGTCCGGCTCTCGTTCTTTCGTTCGTTTTGTCTGGGTTGGCGTGTGTGTTTGCGGCGCTTTGCTACACAGAATTTGCCTCAACTGTGCCAGTGTCGGGGAGCGCTTACACTTACAGCTATGCCACGTTTGGTGAGCTCATCGCTTGGATTTTGGGATGGGATTTGATTTTGGAATACGGGGTTGCTTCGTCGGCGGTCGCTGTCGGTTGGTCCGGCTATTTCCAGGGGTTGCTTTCCGGTTTTGGCATCGAACTGCCAAAGGCGCTGACGAGTGCGTATGATCCGGCGAAAGGAACGTTCATCGATTTGCCAGCGATTATCATCGTCCTGTTCATTACGTTTTTGTTGAATTTAGGGGCGAAAAAATCGGCTCGTTTTAATGCGGTGATCGTTGCCATTAAAGTGGCGGTCGTGCTGCTCTTTTTGGCGGTCGGTGTTTGGTACGTCAAACCGGAGAACTGGACGCCGTTTATGCCGTATGGCTTCTCTGGCGTAGCGACCGGCGCGGCGACGGTGTTTTTCGCTTACATCGGCTTTGATGCGGTGTCGACGGCGGCGGAGGAAGTGCGCAATCCGCAGCGCGATATGCCAATTGGCATCATCGTCTCGTTGCTTGTGTGCACATTGTTGTATATTGCGGTTTCGCTCGTATTGACAGGCATCGTTCCGTACGAGCAGCTCAACGTGAAAAACCCAGTGGCGTTTGCGTTAAACTATATCCACCAAGACTGGGTGGCGGGCTTTATTTCGCTCGGGGCGATCGCCGGCATTACGACCGTGCTCCTTGTGATGATGTATGGGCAGACGCGTCTCTTCTACGCCATCAGCCGCGACGGTTTGCTGCCGAAAGTGTTTGCTCGCATCAGCCCGACGCGCCAAGTGCCGTATGTCAATACGTGGCTGACGGGAGCGGCTGTAGCGGTATTCGCCGGCATCATTCCGCTCAACAAATTGGCGGAACTGACGAACATCGGCACGCTCTTTGCCTTTATCACCGTCTCGATCGGCGTGTTGGTGTTGCGTAAAACGCAGCCGGACTTAAAGCGGGCATTCCGCGTTCCGTTTGTCCCAGTCATCCCGATTTTGGCTGTCTTATTCTGCGGCTACCTCGTTCTTCAGCTTCCGGCGACGACATGGATCGGTTTTGTCTCGTGGCTGCTGATCGGTTTAGTGATTTACTTTATCTACGGCCGCAAGCATAGTGAGCTGAATGAAATGGCACGGACGGAAGAAAAGGCCGGATGAGCGGCCAAACAATGAAAAAGGGGCTGTCCCAATGGGGAAACAGCCCCTTTTTCCATTTCGTCAAACTTTTCGGCAACACCGCGTTTCACCACTTTTTCATTTTCACGATTTAGTCGAACAATTGCCAAAACATAAAGACGCCCGCCTCAATGCCATTCGCGTCGCCGAGTTGCTTGTGGCGAACGAGGAATGGCTCGTCCTGTTGTTTCGAAAAAAGCAGTTGCCAATCAAACAGCTGGAAACGATGGCGTCGGTCAGCCGCAAGACGATTGAGAGAAATAGAAAATACATTATTGCGGTCGCGGTTATTTTGGCAGGCGATTACATTTACCTAAAGGACTATTTGAACGCTCTCCCGCCCGTATTTCGAGATGGGAGATTCTTGGGAACACCCGCCCCACGGCAGGCTGTCCACCAAGCCATCCCCGTGCGTCCCACGGTTGTGCTGTCTTACAACGACAGCAAACGAAGCCCTTCATTCAGGATATTCCGGGCGGCGTTGTGGTCCCGGTCATGTTCGGCCCCGCAGCTCGGGCACACCCACTCGCGGATGCCGAGCGACTTCACCTCAACCTGACGATGCCCGCAGCACGAGCACAATTGACTCGAGGGAAACGTGCACGCAACACGAACCACCGTCCGCCCGTACCATGTCGCTTTATACTCAAGCATGTTGAGAAAACGCCCCCACGCGGAATCAGAAATGGATTTGGCCAGCTTGCGGTTCTTTTGCATGTTCCTAACACGCAAGTCCTCCACGCACACCACTTGGTTTTCGCGGATGAGGCGGGTGGACAGTTTGTGCAGGAAATCGTTCCGGCAGTTGGCGATTTTTTCATGAAGCTTGGCCACTTTCAAACGGGCTTTCTCCCAGTTCGAACCGCCCGGCTTCCGACGAGCCATCACCCGCTGCCAGTAGGCGAGCTTTTCTTCATACCGGCGCCAATACCGGGGGTGTTCGATCGTTTCGCCTGTGGAAAGCACCACGATCTGTTTCAACCCCAAATCGACGCCCACTTTCTTGTCGGTTTGGGGCAATGGGGGAATATCCGTTTCCACGAGAATGGAGACGAAATACTTCCCTGTTCGATTGCGACGAATGGTGGCCGAGAGGATGCGGCCTTGAACCTCACGGCTTTTGGCGAACTTCACCCATCCGAGCTTGGGAAGTTTCAATCGATGGCCGTCCACTTCGATCGTAGGGCGTCCGTTCTTGGGGTAGTTGCACTGAGCGGTGTACGATTGGTTCGGGTGTTTTTTGCTTTTGAAGCGGGGAGCGTTCGCCGTTCCCTCGAAGAACCGGTCAAACGCCTCGGACAGCTGTTGCAACGCGTTTTGCAAGGCGGTCGAATCGGGAGTCTTCAGCCACGGGATCGTTTGTTTCAATGCCGTCAGCCTTTTGGAACATTCGTTGTAGCCGAGCCCTCTTCCGGTGGTTTCATACGCCTCATTCCACTCGGCCAAAAAGTGGTTGTACACAAATCGGCAGCACCCGATCGTTTGGTTGATGAGCTTCGCTTGTGTTGAGGTGGGATACAACCGAAAGCGGTAGGCTCTATGCATGATCTTCCCTCCTACATACAGGAACGTGTGTTCTATCACTATCCATTTTACACCTTCTGTTCTGTGGAAGCAAGAGGAAGAGCGACGGCAAATCTCGATTCATCCCCCACTTACGCTCACGCATGGAAGTGGGGACTTCTCGGTTCATGGTGATAAAAGGGGTGCTTTCATTGTGAAAAAGGGAATTGTGCTGGAGTTAGGTGAAGAGTTCGTCACGGTATTGACGCCGGAAGGGGAATTTCTTCGATTGAAAAAAGAAAAAGAAAGATCGCCGCCAAGCCGACGTCCACCGCCATTTGAAAGCGATGGATGCCAAAACGAAAAAAGCCGAGTGATTCCGCTCGGCTTTATTCCGTTTTTCGGCCTGCCAATTCGCTTTGTGCTTGAGCAATGAGCCGTTTCGTAATTTCTCCGCCGACGGAGCCGTTGGCGCGCGAAACCGTGCCAGCCCCGAGCTGTACGCCAAACTCTTGGGCGATTTCGTACTTAATTTGTTCCAACGCTTGTTCGATGCCTGGAACAAGCAGTTTGTTGCTTGAACGAGCCATATGAAATTCCTCCTTGATGGTTTTTTTGATGAGGTATGATTAGTATGGACGATCTAACAAAGAGATATGGTTGGGAATTAAAGGAGGAATTTTTCATTAAAAAAAGATTGCAAACGTTTTCGGTTATTGTTTATAATGTAAACGAGCAGATGACCGAAAACGTTTTGGAGGAATGGCAGTGACAACCATTAAAGATATTGCCAAGGCAGCGGGAGTTTCGATTACGACGGTTTCACGCGCGCTGAACGGCTATTCCGATGTGAATGAAAAAACGAGACAAAAAATCATGGATATCGCGAAGCAGTTGAACTACAGCCCCAATACACTGGCGCGCGGGCTTGTCATGAATAAATCGAAGACGATCGGGCTGCTCGTTTCTGGATTAACAAGGGAAAGTGCCAAGGATAATTTTACCTTTGAGGTGCTGGCCGGCGTCAATGAGTATGTCAGTGAAGTCGATTATGATATGGTGCTGTTCAGCACGACATCGACCAAGCAAAGAGAAAAAACGTATACACAGCTTTGTCGGGAGCGGCGCGTCGATGGGGCGATTTTGCAAGGGATTCGTACGGATGACCCGTATTTGCATGAGGTCGTGGAAAGCGAAATTCCATGTGTCCTGATTGATATTCCCATCGAGTCCAAAACCGTTGGCTATGTGACAACGGACAATGTGCTGGGTGCGAAAAAAGCGGTGCGTCATTTAATTGAGCTCGGGCATAAACGGATCGCTATGATCAATGGATATGAATACGCATTTGTGAGCGAACAGCGGGTGAAAGGATTCAAGGAGGCGTTGATTGAAGCAGGTTTGCCCGTACGCGAATATTGGATTGCCAATGGAGCGTTCCGCGAAGAAATCGCGGAGCGGGAGGCATTGAGGCTGCTTCAGCAATATCCAGAAATTACGGCTTTCTTTTGTGCAAGCGATTTAATGGCGCTAGGTGTCATCAAGGCAGTAAAACAGATTGGAAAGCGGGTTCCGGACGATGTGGCCGTGATTGGCTACGATGACATTATTTTAGCGTCCTATTCATCGCCTGCACTCTCCACCATCGCCCAAGACAAATTTGCTATGGGATATGAGGCCGCCAAGCTGTTGATTGATATGTTGGAAGGCAACGCTCAGTCCCATGTCAAGATTCTGGAAACAGAACTGAAAATACGGGGGTCGACGGTGAAAAAAGATGGATGAGGGCTTTTTTCACCGCCCTGAGCCAGTTTCAGTTATGATCCAAAACGTTTCGGATTGTTGTGGTGTCATGAAGACAGATTTTTTTGAATCAGGAATGAAAACGTTTTGGAATTCGCTTGTAAAGCATAATTGACGCAGAAAAGACATCGTGCTGTTGAGCCGATGATGACAACCTAGAATCAGGGGGAAGCAACATGGATTATCGAGTGATTAAAGAAAACGATGTGTTTTTATTGACGGATCAAGACGGGAATATCCCTGAACATCATCCGTACGGATTAGGGCTGTATACAAAAGACACCCGTTTTTTGAGCAAATGGAGTTTGCGCATCAATGGGGAAGAACCCGTGCTGCTGGCGTCTGATGCGGCACAAAATTATGTCGCTACCATTTTATTGACAAACCCTCATATTGAACGGGACGGAGAGCTGATTTTGTGGCGCGAATCCGTCGAAATTGAGCGCAAACGATTTATTTATGCGGGTGTGCTCTATGAAACCATTAAGCTGAAAAATTATCATCCCAAGCCGGTGCAATTGGAAATCAGCGTGCACATGGATGCCGATTTTGCCGATATGTTTATCGTTCGCGGCTTTCAGACAGGAGAGGTGGGAAAGCGGACAGGCCAGACCATTGGAAAACGTTCGCTCACGTTCCATTACGAGGGAGCCGACGGAGTGGAACGGGCAACGAAGGTCAGCTGGGATCGAGAGGAGAAAACCGTTAAGGAACATGGAGAAATTGTTTTTGACTTTGCGCTCGACCGGGCGGAAGAGCAGACGGTTACGTTGATGGTCGAACCGATCACCGGCAAAACAGGCAGAGTGGAGGTCATTCCGCCTGAACAGGCGCTTCAACGATTGCAAGAATCCTATCAGCGTTGGGAAGGGGAAACAGCGAACGTCATCACGGACGAACGACAGTTTGAGCGTTTAGTCCGCCGGGGCATTGGGGATTTGCGGGTGCTGCTTACGGATCTTGGCTGTGGGCCATTTCCGGTGGCCGGACTTCCGTGGTTTGGCGTTCCCTTCGGCCGGGACAGTTTGATTGCGGCCTTGCAGCTGCTCCCGTTCAACCATGAAATAGCCAAAGGCACGTTGTTGACAATGGCCCGCTATCAGGGAACGAAAGTAGACCCGTGGCGCGATGAACAGCCTGGAAAAATCATGCATGAAATCCGATTCGGTGAGTTGGCCAATACGAATCAAATTCCGTTTACCCCTTATTACGGAACGATCGATGCGACGCCGCTCTTTTTAGTTCTGTTGGTGGAGTATGTCAAATGGACCGGCAACTTCGATCTCGTCCGGCAGCTTCGATCCAACATTGATGCGGCGCTCCATTGGATTGACCGGTATGGCGACCGCGACGGCGATTTATTTGTCGAGTATTTCCAGGAATCGAGCAAGGGGATTGCCAATCAGGGATGGAAAGATTCAGGCGATTCGATTGTGCACGAAAACGGCGAGTATGCCCGCGCGCCGATCGCCCTTGTTGAAGTCCAAGGCTACGTTTATCACGCCAAAATGGGGCTTGCCGACATTTTCGAACAGCTTCAGGAAGTGGAAAAAGCAGAAGCGCTTCGAACGCAGGCGGAAGCTTTGAAAAAGCGCTTTGAAGAACAGTTTTGGATGGAAGATCGGAAATTTTATGCTCTTGCGTTAGATGAAAACAAAGCCCCTGTCAGAACGATTACATCGAACCCAGGTCATGTGCTGTTTTCAGGAATGCTCGAAGGAAGGCGGGCGGATGCCGTCATTGACACCCTTCTTTCGGAAAAAATGTTTTCGGGTTACGGCATCCGGACGATGGGCGAAGGAGAAGCGGGATATAACCCGATGAGCTATCATAATGGAAGCATTTGGCCGCATGACAACAGCCTCATTTTGCTTGGCTTAAGCAAACTGGGGCGGCGGCGCGAGGCAAAGACGGTCATTGAAGGACTCATGGAAGCATCGATGCATTTTGAGTATGATCGCTTGCCGGAGTTGTTTTGCGGCTACAGCCGGTCAGAGGGAAAACCGGTCCGCTATCCTGTCGCCTGCTCGCCGCAAGCATGGGCGGCTGGGACGCCGCTTGTGTTTGTTCAGGCGTTATTAGGATTGTTTCCTAATGCGTTGGAAAAGAATATTTATTTGTCGCCGACGTTGCTTGATTCGATGAATATGTTGCGTGTGGAAAACATCCTAATCGGCGGCGGACGGTTGTCATTGACGGTTACCCGTGAACAGGATAACTTCCATGTCCAAATCGATGAGAATACGACGGGTTGGGATATTGTCCTTCGTTAACAGCAGGGGAAGCATTCCTTTCCCTGTGTATATAAACCAATTTTTAGGGGAGGTTGTTTACATGGGCAAAACAAAGTGGATGGCAGCGCTAGGCATCACAACGATGCTGTTTGGCAGCCTTTTGGCCGGTTGCGGCGGTGGTGAGAAAAGTGAGAAGGCAAACGGGGGGAGTAAGCAAGGCGAGAAAGTAGAAGTCACGTTAGCTGGCTGGGGCGGCAACCCAACGGAGCAAAAGTTGTTGAAACAAACGCTTGACGATTTTGAGAAAAAACACCCTAATATTAAGGTCAAGTATGAAGTCATTGCCGACCAGTATATGGATGTCATCAAAACCCGTTTAGCGGGTGGGCAAGGGCCGGATGTGTTTTACCTTGATGCATTTGAAGCCCCAGCTCTGATTGAAACAGGGGCGCTTGAGCCGCTTGACAAATATGTAACGGACGATTTTGACATTAACGATTTTGAAAAGCCGATGCTTGATGCGTTTAAAGGGAAAGACGGGAAAATTTACGGATTCCCGAAAGACTATTCGACGCTAGCACTGTTTTACAATAAAAAGATGTTCGAAGAAGCAGGCGTTGAAGTCCCAAAAACTTGGGATGAACTGCGGGAAGTGGCGAAAAAGCTGACAAAAGGGAAGCAAGTATACGGATTTGGCGTTGCACCGGAACTGGCTCGCTTATACTACATTGCTGAATCCAAAGGCGGCAAAGTTGTGACGGATAATAAAGCGAGCTTTGCCGATCCGAAAGTCGTCGAGGCGCTCCAGCCGATCGTTGATATGCACTTAAAAGATAAGTCGGCGGCCCAACCGAATGAAGTTGGGGCGACATGGGGCGGCGAGATGTTCGGGCAAGGCAAAGCTGCTATGGTGATTGAAGGGAACTGGGCGATTCCATTTTTACAAGACACGTTCCCGAATTTAGAATTCGGTACAGCGGAAGTTCCAATGATCAATGGCAAAAAGGCGACGATGGCGTACACAGTGGCTTATGTCATGAACAAAGACTCGAAAAAGAAAGAAGCGGCTTGGGAGCTCATCTCGTATTTGACTGGCAAAGAAGGCATGAAAACATGGACGAGCAAGGGGTATGCTTTGCCGACGCGGAAATCGGTCGCTGCTGAATTGGGATTTGACAAAGATCCGTTGCGGGCGCCATTAGTCGCTGGAGCATCGTATGCAACTGTATGGCAAAACGGAACGAACTTGCCGATTATTATGAACAACTTCAATAACCAATTTGTCAGCGCTTTCCTCGGTGAACGTCCGCTTGCTGAGGCATTGAAAGAAGCGCAAAAAACGGCGAATAGCGAAATCGAGAGCAAATAAGGCGAATCACCCCCTGGCAGATGGGGCATGCTCTGCCAGGGAGCTGTTCCTTTCTTTCTAACCGCAGCTGTTTTCGGCTGCGTTAGAAAGAGAGGAATAGCGATTTTCGATTCTCGGCAAGGAGAGGGAATAAGATGAAAAGAATGTCAACGAAGCGAATGTGGCGCGAAGCGGGGGCAAGCTACCTGTTTTTGTCTCCTACTTTATTTGTGCTGCTTCTTTTTATTATCGGCCCGATTTTGTTTGCGATTTTTCTGGCCTTTCACAAAGTGCAATTGTTGGGTACGACTTCGTTTGAGTTCGTCGGGTTGGACAATTTCAAGCGCATGGCCGATGATACTCGGGCCAAAATCGCGTTATGGAACACGCTGAAATATGTCGTCATTGTCGTTCCCTGCCAGACCATTTTAGCGCTTGTATTAGCGGCGACATTAAATGCAGGGCTCAAGGGACAAAAGTTTTTCCGCATTGTGTACTTTTTGCCGACGTTGACGTCCTCGGCCGTGCTGACGCTCATTTTCATGTGGATGTACAACCAAAATGGACTTATCAATCACGTATTGAAAGCGGTTGGTTTGCCGACATATAACTGGATCGGCGATCCCGATGTAGCATTGAATGCCATTATGATCATGAACATTTGGGCGACAGCGCCGTATTTTATGGTCATTTATCTCGCCGCGCTGCAAGATGTCCCTGATTCATTATATGAAGCAGCGGAGCTGGACGGAGCCAGCGCCTGGCAAAAGTTTTGGCATATAACCGTTCCCTATTTGCGGCCGGTGACCTCATTTGTCGTGATCATGGGGCTGATTGGGACATTCCAGCTGTTTGACCAATCGTATATTTTCTCGGGCGGTTCCGGCGGTCCGAACAACTCGACGTTGACGGTTGTGCTTTTGATTTACCAATATGCATTTAAAACATTAGAGACAATGGGATATGCCGCTGCGCTTGCATTTGCGTTAGCGATTTTGATTTTCATCGCGACATTGTTGCAACGGAAGTTGTCAAAAGAAGAGTCTCTTTATTAAGGGGATGAACATGGATGAAAAAGAAAATGGGCATTGGAAAGTTTCTGCTGTATGCGATCTTGATCGCATATGCGGTGATTACGATGATTCCGTTTTTATGGGCGCTGTCCTCGTCGTTTAAGACGCTTGAAGAAATTGTGAGCGGAACCATGTCTTTTATTCCGAAAAAGTTTACGCTTGATAATTATAAGCAGATTTTTGTCGAACAGGAGCTATTTCCGCGCTGGCTGCTAAACAGTGTCGTGGTTGCGGGAACTGTGACAGTGCTGAATTTATTGTTCAACTCTATGGCTGGCTATGCGTTGGCCCGACTGCAATTTCCCGGCAGAAAACCGCTGTTTTTGATCATTTTGGCTGTCTTGATGATTCCAGCGCAAGTGACGATGATTCCAAATTATTTGATTTTGAAACAGCTCGGCTGGCTGAACTCGTATCAAGGGATGATCGTGCCGACGATGGTGAACGCTACGTTTATTTTCATGATGCGGCAGTTTTTTATCAACTTCCCGAAAGAATTGGAAGAGGCCGCGGAGCTTGACGGCCTCGGGCGGTTCGGGATCTTTTTCCGAATCGTATTGCCGCTTGCCCGTCCGGCTTTGGCGGCTCAAGCCATTTTCGTCTTCATGGGTTCGTGGAACGATTTCATGCGCCCGCTCATTACTTTGTCCGATCCGCAGCTGTTTACGCTGCCGCTTGGCCTCAACAGCTTCAAAGGACAGTACATCAGCTATTGGAACTACATTATGGCGGCATCCATGGTGTTTACGCTGCCGGTGTTGGTCATTTACGCCTTTTTCAACCGCTACTTTATCAAAGGAATTTCGTTCACAGGCGGGAAATAATAGGTGTTTTGCACCAATGGTTTCCTGATTAATGCAAGAAGAATGGGCTGTTCGCCAAACGGGGGGTTGTCCTCCTTTGGCGGCAGCCCTTTTTCATTCGGCATATCCATAAAAAAAACGTACATCATATAGGTGGAAATATAGACTCCATTAGGAAAGGAATCTAAAGCGATGGAATGGACGATGCGGCTGCCAAAACCGGCAGGGAGGCAGGCCGGTCGGGGGTGGGCGGTCGCTGCGCTTGCCTCGATTCCGCTTGTCATGACGCTGGGCAATTCGATGCTCATCCCGGTGCTGCCGGCGATGGAACGGCATCTCGGCATCACGCCGCTGCAGTCGAGCCTGCTGATCACGATGTATTCCGTTGTCGCCATTTTGTTGATTCCGCTGGCCGGATATATAAGCGACCGCATCGGGAGAAAAATGGTCATCATTCCAAGCCTGTTGCTGGCGGCCGCGGGAGGGGGGCTGGCGGGATGGGCTGCTTGGCGGGTGAGCGACCCGTACGGCTGGATGATCGCCGGGCGCATGCTGCAAGGGCTCGGGGCGGCAGGGGCGTTTCCGATCGTTTTGCCGCTTGTTGGTGATTTGTTTCCGGATGATGATGAGGCGAGCCGCTGGTTGGGAGTGGTTGAAACGGCGAATACGTTTGGCAAAGTGTTGAGCCCGATTCTCGGGGCGATGCTGGCCGGGATTGTTTGGTTTTTGCCGTTTTTTTCGTTTCCCGTCTTTTGTCTGCTGTCAGCGGCACTGATGATTTGGTCCGTCCAAGCGTCAGTGCGGCGGGAGCAGCCGCAGCCGTTTCGGGATTTTGCCGCAGCGGTGGCGGCAATTTTCCGCCGCGAAGGGCGCTGGCTTGTTGGTGTTTTTATGATCGGTGGTTTATTGATGCTCGTGTTATTTGCCTTTTTGTTTTTTCTTTCCAACCGTCTTGAAGACGTTTATCGCATTGACGGAATCAAGAAAGGATGGATGCTCGCCATCCCGCTCGGAGCGCTCTGCCTCGCCTCATTTGCCGCTGGGAAAGCGATTGGCGGCCGGAAAAAACGGATGAAATGGGGAGCGGTCGCCGGTTGCCTCTTGTCAGCTGCATCGTTGGCCATCATTTCGTTTCATCCGTCTCTCTCTGTTTGGATGGCGTTGTTTTCGGCTGCCGGCATCGGCATTGGCGCCGCGCTTCCATGCTTGGATGCGCTGATTACGGAAGGAATTGAGAGAAGCGAGCGTGGGACGGTGACGTCATTTTACAGTTCACTTCGATTTATCGGGGTGGCTGCCGGACCGCCGCTGGCGGCATGGCTGATGAAAAATGGTGCAAGTTGGCTTCTTTTGGTGCTCAGCGCACTAGCACTGATCGCCGGTAGCATGGCTGTTTGGCTCATTCATCCTGAACATGCTCAAAGAGAAAAGCTGTCATGAAGGGAAATATGGGACAGTGGGGCGTTTTCAATTTCCCTCTTTCTTGCCGAATGAAAGCCTCTGGATCAGATGATGACAGACGGGAGATGTACCGGCTATGGAGACGCGTGAACTACTCCCGCTTCGCTTTGCTTGAAGTGGGAGTCTTCTTTCGGAACTATGATAAAACGCACCTGAACGAGGCATGATAAGAAAAAATGCGAAAGGAGGATGGGTGTGGCCAACGTCGCATTTCCAGTCGCTCGTCTTCATGACGGGACGCTTCGCCAGCTCCAGCAACTCGAACAGCGGCTGCGTGAAGAAACAGGAGAAGAAATTGTGCTTGTCGCTTATGAGCGGAAAACGGTTGATGAGGAGGAGACGAAACGATGATGAAGCGAAAAGTGAAATTTGATGCAGCGAAAAACAACAATAAAACGCCAACGGAAAGTTTGCCGGATACCGAATTTGCGGCACAATATGCCGGCGAGGAGGACATGATCCGCGGTGCGAACCGCAATTCGAAAAAAGGGAGACAAGGAGGCGGCGATGGGTAAAGAGCATAAGGAGCGGTCCGCTCGAACGAATGAAGAAATGGCGTTTGAATGGGGCGATTTCGCTCGTGATCAGCCGTTTTGGCTGATCGAGGAGCAAAAGCAAGCAAAGGAGAAGGAGACAAAACAAAAAGAGCCGCCGCGGTGAGGCCGCCGTTTTGATGGGATTGGATCGGTGGGTGGACAAAGAAGAGCGCTGGAAACAGCGCTCTTTTTCGCTTGGGCGTTCAAGCCGATGCGGATGACGCAAACAGGGTGGAAAGCGGTGCAGAAAAGACCGTAGCTCCTGTGCCAGACGGGTCGAAATAGGCGACGATGGCCGTTGGCGCAAACGAGAGCTGCTTCGCGGCGATATAGCGGCCGACATCGACCGGCACGATTTCAACGACCGTATGTTTAAACAATTCCTTTTCCCCGAGCCCGAGGGCGGCAAAGTCCTCCCCAAGCGCCTCGGGGCGCTCAAGCAGCGCGCGGTAGACGGTCGTGCGTGTCGTTTTCTCCGTTTTTTCTTCCCACCACGGCTTGCGCGGCTTATGCTTTTGTCCACGCAAGTAGTCGTATTTCATGAGCGATTCGGCGACAGGCAGGGCCTCTGGCGCACACGTACGTAAAAACTCATGCAGGCGGCGGAATAAATCCTCAAGCTGATGGCCAATGCGCGCCCAGCCGCGCTCATCCCAATACGTGCCAAACTGCTGGAAAAAGTCAAACGGCGATGGGAACACATCGGTCACCAAGTACTCGATCGTTTCGTCCATTCGATGGGCGTTCCAATACTTTTCGAGCACGTCTTCCACTTGCTTGATGCGGATGACGTCATCAAACGACAAGACGTTGTTGGCGAGCACTTCGTATGGCGCATGGTCCATATACACATAGCCGTACTCCTCGGCGCGCAGGCGCAGCCCAGTGCCGCGCAGCAGTTTCAAAAAGCCAAGCTGCAGTTCTTCCGGGCGAAGGGCGAACACGTCGTTAAACGTCTTTCGGAACGAGTTGTAGTCTTCTTCGGGCAGACCGGCGATCAAATCCAAATGCTGGGCGATTTTCCCGCCTTCTTTAATCATCGTCACCGTTCGCGAAAGTTTTGCGAAGTTTTGCTTGCGCATAATGAGACGGTTCACTTCGTCGTTTGTCGACTGGACGCCGATTTCAAAGCGGAACAGCCCGGGCGGCGCCTCCTTGTTTAAAAACTCGATGACCTCCGGGCGCATAATGTCGGCGGTAATTTCAAACTGAAATACCGTTCCCGGTACATGTTCGTCAATTAAAAAGCGAAACATGTCCATTGCATAGCTGCGGCTGATGTTGAACGTCCGGTCGACGAACTTGATCGTCCGCGCTCCGTGCTTCATTAAATAGCGCAAATCATCCTTGATTTTTTCACGGTCAAAATAGCGGACACCTACTTCAATCGAGGACAGGCAAAATTGGCAGCTGAACGGGCAGCCGCGGCTTGTCTCCACGTAGATGATCCGGTTCGGAAGATGTGGGATGTCTTCCGGAAAGCGAAACGGCGACGGCATATCAGCAAGGCGGAGCTTGTTCCGTTGTGGATTCATGACGATGCGGTCTCCATCGCGAAACGCCAGCCCTGCGACATCTGCCACTTCTTTGCGGCCTTCTAAGGCAAAGAGCAGCTGTTTAAACGTTTCTTCCCCTTCACCGATGACGATAAAATCCAATTCCGGCACCCGCTCCATCCATTCACGCACATCGTACGACACTTCCGGTCCGCCGGCGACGATGACAATATTCGGCGCTGCTTTTTTCAACAGCTTGACGACTTTGATCGTTTCTTCAATGTTCCAAATGTAGCAGCTGAAGCCGATGACATCCGGACGGCGTTGGTACAAATCTGTCACAATGTTCAGCACCGGGTCTTTGATCGTATACTCAACAAGCTTGACGTCAAATTCGGGCTGAGCGTATGCTTTTAAATAGCGGATGGCTAAATTCATATGAATGTATTTGGCGTTCAATGTCGCACAGACGATGTTCATCGCAACAAAACCCCTTTGTCTATAATATAGCAGCAAAACTCCTTTGTCTATAATTTATAGATGCAATTGGAAGCTTTCATTTGGCTTTAAGCGAGGGGGGAGAGTTGACTATCATGCAGTTTAGCCAAATGAAAAAGCAGAAAAACTTGTCGAACATTGTGGAAAAGAATTTTAAAAAATCTTCGTAAATCAAGGGAGGAGTAAATTTTTCCACATCGAATATATATTTCGTTGAATGGTTTGAATAGACAAGGAGAGATGGATATGGCCCAAAGCCTTTCTCCTCGGGAAGAACAAAATGCATCGCCGGATGTGCGGTCGCTTGAAGAGGAAAATCGGCGGTTAAAAGAGCGGTTGAACAGTTATTCGATCATTTTTGAGCGGTCGCTCGATGCGATCGTGATTTTAAATAAAAACGGTGAATTTGTCGATGTGAACGAAGCGGCGTGCAAGCTGTTTGAGATGGATAAGTTTTCGTTGATCGGCCATTCGTTTTCTTCGTTCCTCGAACTTGTGCCGCCCGATATTTTGCTGTTTCAGCGCTCGATGCTGCAAAAGTTTGGTTCGTTCAGCGATGAACTGCTCATCAAACTGCCGGACGGCAAAGTGAAGCATGTGGAATTTTCGATGAAAAAGGATGTGTTCGACGAATTTGACCTTGTCATGATGCGCGACATCTCAGCCCATAAGGCGCTTGAGCGCGAACGCATCATTCATGAGTTTTTGTTTCGCGACGTATTCAACCGCGCCGTTGACGGCATCGTCATTTTCGATGAATTTGGGCGGTTTATCGATGTCAATCCGGCGTTTTCGATGAGCTTGAACTTGGAAAAAGGAAAACTGCTCAATTTGTCGTTTCAGCAGTTCGTCGCCCGCGAATGCGCCAATGAGTTCGCTCGGCTGCTCGCGGAAGTGAAAGAAAAGGGAACGGCCAAAGGCGAGTTGTCGCTTGTCCGCCCGGACGGAACGGTGAAAATGTTTGAGCTGACGGCGACTTCCAACGTCTATAGCGGGTTTTACATGGCCATTATGCGCGATGTGACAGAAAGAAAAAATATGGAAATCAAGTTGCAAAAAAGTGAAGAACGGTTCCGGGCTATTTTCGAACAAGCGCATGAGGCGATCCTCATTTGGGACGATTTTGGCTACATATTGAACGCCAATCCGGCGGCGAGCCGGACGTTTGAGCTGCCCTTGAATTTGCTTGTGCGCCGCAATTTGTTTGATTTTGTCGACTATGGGGACGAAAAGGTGAAACGCATTTTCAGCGAGTTCCGGCGCAAAGGGGAAATCCGTGACGAGCTGACGTTTCATATGCCGAACGGTGAGGATAAGCAGCTCGAGTTCACAATGAAAAAAGGAGCGATCGACGGGTACCACTTGACGATTTTCCGCAATGTGAGCGAGCGGCGGAAAATCGAGCGCGAGCTGCGCGAAAGCGAGCAAAAGTTCCGGAGCATTTTCGATCATGCGATGGATGGTATTTTGCTTTGGGATGCCAAGCATCGGATCATCGACGCCAATCCGGTTGTCTGCGGCATTTTTTCCGTCGAAAAGGAGGCGCTGCTTGGCCGAATGGTGGTCGAGCTCGTTCCGGAGCGGGCGCGCCGCCAGCTCAATAAGCTGCTTCAACAATGCCAACGCACCGGCGAAGCGAGCGGCGAGGTCGAATTTTTCGACGAGGGAAAAGGGAGAATTATTGAGTTTTCACTGAAAAAGGAAGTGATTCCCGGCGTCGGGATGATGATGCTGCGCGATGTGACCGAGCGCAAGGAGATGGAGCTGCAGCTGCGCAAGTCGGATACGCTCAACGTCGTCGGGGAATTGGCCGCCGGCATCGCCCATGAAATCCGCAATCCGATGACGGCGCTAAAGGGTTTCATTCAGCTGTTGCAAGGAAGCATTGACGGCGACTATTCGATGTATTTTAATGTCATTATGTCGGAATTGAAACGGATTGAGTCGATCATCACCGAGTTTCTGGTCCTGGCGAAGCCCCAGGCGGTGCAGTACAAACAAAATGATATCTGCAAAATTATGCAAGACACGATCGATTTGATCAGCGCCCAAGCGATGATGCACAACGTGCAAATCATCGCCGACTTCGAGCGCGGGCTGCCGCCGGTGTATTGCGAGCCGAATCAGTTGAAGCAAGTGTTCATCAATATTTTGAAAAACGCCATCGAAGTGATGCCAAAAGGCGGGGACATTACGGTGCGCATCACCCGCGCCGGGTGCTATGTGCGCATCTCCATCACCGACCAAGGATGCGGCATTCCAAAAGATAAAATCAAAAAGCTTGGCGAGCCGTTTTATACGACGAAAGAACGCGGCACCGGCCTCGGCTTGATGGTCAGCTATAAAATCATAGAAGAGCACCAAGGGAAAATTGAAGTGGAAAGCGAAGTCGGCGTCGGCACGACGTTCCATATCACGTTGCCGATCGAACGAATGGAAAGAGAGGACGACGATGACGATTGAATATGCAGTATACCGCTCAGAGCTGCTCGGCGACATTTACGTCGCCTCCGACGGCGACGCGATTGTCAAAGTCGAGCTGTTTCCAGAAGAATGGCGCGCGTTCGCCGGCGAACATCCGGCTGTCAAAAGCTGGTCGCCGCTTCTTGAACGCGCGCTTAGGCAGCTGGATGAGTATTTCCACGGTCGACGCCAAGCATTTGACTTGCCGCTGAAGTGGAAGGGAACAGCCTTCCAAGAAGAGGTGTGGGCGGCGCTTTGCCGCATCCCATACGGCGAGACGGCGACATACGCTGACATCGCCGCGCAAATCGGCCGCCCGAAAGCGGTGCGCGCCGTCGGCCAGGCAAACCGGGCGAATGAACTGTCGATTCTCGTTCCGTGCCACCGTGTTGTCGGCAAAAACGGCGCTCTCATTGGCTATGCCGGAAGCCGCACCGATGTGAAGGCGAAGCTGTTGGAGCTTGAGCGCCGCTTACGTAGATGACGCTCTTGCGTTCGTGGAACAGGCAAAGAGTTTGGAAGGCGTTGTATGCGGATGCTGCAATGAAGCAGGCGGAAAAAGAGGCTGACGGCTTGCCTAGAAAAACGCGTCTGCCCCAGTGGCGACATCCACGGGGGCAGAGATCGGGCGTTATTTTTTTTGCCAATGCGACAAGGCGAGGGCGCCGACTAAAATGGCGCCTTTTATAATGTCTTGGGCGTAATACGGAACGTTCATCATCGTCAAGCCGTTCAGCAACACGCCCATTAAAATCGAGCCGAACAATGTGCCGATGACGTTCGGCTTGCCGGCGCCAAAGACGGAAAAGCCGATGTAAGCGGCGGCGACGCTGTCCATTAAAAGAGAGGCGCCGGCCGACACTTGCCCGGTGCCGATGCGCGAGGCAAGGACGATGCCGCCTAAGGCCGCAAAAAACCCGCTGATGACGTATGCATATGTCCGATAGCGGTTGACCGGGATGCCTGAGAGCCTTGCCGCCTCGCGGTTTTCCCCGGTCAAATAAAAGAGGCGGCCGGGTTTCGTGTACGTTAAAAACAGATGAGCGGCAATGACGACAAACAGCATAAGCAAGACAGAAAACGGTACGCCGAACAGCTCTCCCTGGCCGATAAACAAAAAGGAAGGAATGAATTTGCCCGGCGCCGTGCCGCCATCGGGCAGCGGCATGTCGTTGTAGATCGAAAACCCTTTCGTATAGGTGAGCTGCACGCCGTTAATGGCGTACATCGTCGCCAACGTCGCGAGCAAATCGGGCAATTTGAATTTGACGATCAACAACGAGTTCAAGAGCCCGACAGCAATGCCGAGCAACAGCGGCACGAGCAGGGTGATGAAAATTTCTTGGCGGTACAGGACGAGCGCCGCTGCGCTCGCGATCGTCGCTAGGCTCACCGTCGAGCCGACAGACAAATCGAAGCCATCGACGATGAGCGAAAACGTAATGCCGATTGCCACGAGCGTCACGATCGAAATGGACCGCAAAATGTCACTGAAGTTTTCATACGTAAAAAATCGGTCTTGCGTGATGCCGAAGTAGGCGATAACGGCAAGAATGGCCAGCAAGGTGCCGTGTTTATACAACCATTCAAGAATGGACGGCGCCGTTTTTTTCGACGGCGCTGTGGAAACAGCCGGCTGGTTCATGGATCTCACCTCCGCTGCAATAGTAAACAAGCTGTTCATACGTCAGTTCAGCGGCCGGCAGGCGGGCGAGCAGCCGGCCGTCGACCATCACGTAGATGGTGTCGCAAATGTCAAGCAGCTCTTGAAATTCGCTGGAAAAGTACAGCACCGTTTTTCCTTCATCGGCAAGGGAGCGGATGATGGCAAACACGTCCTGCTTCGCATGGACGTCGATCCCTTTGGTCGGTTCGTCAAACAAAAAGACGCGTGCGTTTGTGTTGAGCCATTTGCCGATGACGACTTTTTGCTGGTTGCCGCCACTTAAGTGGCGGACGGCCGTGGCGCTTGACGGCGGATGAACACCTAGCGAGCGGACGAGCCCGTCGGCTTCAGCCGCTTCTTTCGCCCGGCTGATCCATTGCCAGCGCGACAGGCGGGAAAGAAGGCGGACGGTCAAGTTCGTTTTCACTGACTCGGGCAAAAACAACCCTTGTTTGCGCCGTTCTTCCGGGATGAGGCAAAGGCCGGCGTCGATGGCTTCATAAGGCGATGAGAACACATAGCGTCTGCCATCAATTTCCCACTCGCCGGATGTGTTCCGGTGGGCGATGAGGCTTTCGGCAAGCTCCGTCTTGCCGGCGCCGACGAGGCCAGCGATGCCGACGATTTCGCCGCGGTTGGCGTATAGGTCGACTGTTGTCCCGGTTTTGTCGATCAACATTCCGCGGGCGGCAAACGCGATGTCGCTTCTGTATGTGCGTGCTTGTTTCGCGGCGGCGGTCCGCTTCGTTCCAGTCATATGAAGGATGATGTCCTCAAGCGGCAGGCTGCGGGCGCCTCCGTGATAGACGACGCGGCCGTCGCGCAAAATCGTCAGCCGGTCGGCGATCTCCTGAACTTCTTTCAGCTTATGAGAGATGTAAATAAAGCCGACGCCTTGCTGCTTCAGTTCATCGATGATGGCAAACAGACGCCTTGTTTCCGCCTCGCTTAAGGCGGCCGTCGGTTCGTCTAGGATGATATAGCGCGCGTTGGATGACAGCACTTTGGCGAGCACAATCAGCTGCTTTTCATGGAGCGAGCAGTCGCGAGCCAATTTCGTCGGCGGCAACGACAGGCCGACGCGGCGAAGCAGGACGGCGGCCCGCTCTTTTTCTTGACGCAGCGAGCGAATCGGCCGTTGCTTCACATGGACGAACTCGTCCGCCGCTACATTTTCGTAAATCGGCAAGCCGGGAAAGAGCGCTGTGTCAACTTCTTGAACGACGAGGCCGATGCCGGCTTGTTTTGCTTCGCGCGGCGATGAAAACGTGTATATCGTACCGTCGATCGTGATCGTACCAGCGTCAGGCGGAATGGCGCCGGCCAAAATGTTCATGAGCGTGCTTTTGCCGGCGCCGTTCATGCCTAAAAGGGCGTGGACTTCGCCAGGACGAACGTCGAAGTCCACGCCGTCAAGCACGCGCACGGCGCCAAACGATTTTTCAATGCCCCGCATTGACAACCCGTTCATTTTTTGTTCACCTGGGCTTCCAACGTTTTCATCCACGGCGAGATGGCGACATTGGATTGCCCCCAGCCCGGAATGTATTGCGAAAGCTCATTCATCGACACTTGTTTGTCCGGAAGATCGGACCGTTTCACTAAATGCGGCTCAAGCGAGTAAATGTTCGGCGTTTTTTCTCCGGCGATTTTTTGATACGCGAACCGCACTTGGACGCGGCCGACTTCGGCTGGGTCGGTCGCCGTTGTCGCCACCCATGGGCTGTTTGGTTTTTGGATCATTTGCAAGTCTTCATCGCTCAAATCGATGCCATACACTTTAATTTCCGTGCGCCCGGCTTGCTCGATGGCGCGCGTCGCCCCTTTGGCGAACTCGTCCCAAGTTGCGAAGACAGCGTCAATGTCGCCTTTGTTCGGGTATTTTTTCAAAATCGCTTCCATTTGCGTTTGTGTGTCCAAAGCTGTGTTGGCGCTCGCCGTGCCGAACTTGGCGATTTCTTTAATGTTCGGATAGCGTTTTTTGAACGCGTCATAAATGACATGGCGGCGTTCCATCGGGGTAAAGCCGCCGACCCAAATCGTGACGATGTTGCCTTCCCCGTTTAAGTCTTCTGCGAGCGTTTTTAATGTTTTCCAGGCGAGGCTGTAGTCGTCTTGGTCGATGACGGTGACGCCGGGAATGTTCAAATCGTTGTCAAACGCCACAACTGGAATGCCTTTGGCGACGGCTTTTTTCACCGGGCCTTCGAGCGCATCGGCGCGGCCGTGATCAAGCAAAATGGCGTCCACATTTTGTGTAATGGCCGTCTCAACGTACGATGCCATTTTGGTTAAATCGTTGTCGGCGTTGTAAATTTGCACCTCGCCGCCGAATTTTTGCACTTGTTCTTTGACGCCGGCGATGTATTGCGATGAGAACGTGCCGATGGACAGTTGCATAA
Organism: Geobacillus sp. Y412MC52; assembly: GCF_000174795.2. NCBI lineage: Bacteria > Bacillati > Bacillota > Bacilli > Caryophanales > Anoxybacillaceae > Geobacillus > Geobacillus sp. Y412MC52. The sequence goes on from NC_014915.1 coordinate 904,803, forward strand.
TGGCGGCGATTTTCACCGGCTTTTTCAACTTTTCGGGAATGGCCGCTTGCTCGTCGCTTGTTGCCGTCGAGTGGCTGGATGTCGTTTCTATTTTGTTGTTCGTGGTCTTGGCTTCGTTGGTTGGCTTGGAGCTCACGGCATCTTGCTCGTGTGTGCAGCCAGGCCAAGATGGAGAACACGGCAAAGAAAAGAAGAAAAAGGGAAGATAAGGCCTTAAATCGTTTCATGTTGCTCCTCCTTTGTGAATAATGATGGCAGCGTTGCGTTGTAATTGCCGCGAATGATGCCTTTTTCGGTAATGATCGCGGTAATGAGTTCGTTTGGCGTTACGTCAAACGCCGGATTGTATACGTTGACGCCTTCCGGGGCGATGCGCACGCCGGCGATGTGGGTCACTTCATCCGGATGGCGCTCTTCGATCGGGATGTCCGCACCTGTTTTCGTCGTCAAATCGATCGTGGACAACGGCGCAGCGACGTAAAACGGAATGTCAAACGACTTCGCGAGCAAGGCCAGGCCGAACGTGCCGATTTTGTTCGCCGTATCGCCGTTTTGCGCGATCCGATCGGCGCCGACGATGATGGCGCTGATCTGTTTCGCTTTGATCGTTTGCGCCGCCATGTTGTCGGTGATGAGCGTCACATCAACGCCCGCTTGCATCAGTTCCCAAGCGGTCAGGCGCGCCCCTTGCAAAACGGGACGTGTCTCAAGGGCGTAAACGGATAGCTCGATTCCTTTTTCTTTCGCCAAATAAAACGGGGCGAGCGCCGTCCCGTAGCGGGTGGTGGCGATCGAGCCGGCGTTGCAGATCGTCATCACACGATCGCCCGGACGAAAGAGCGACAACGCGTATTCGCCGATGCGGCGGCACACATCCTCATCTTCCACTTGAATGCGGATCGCCTCATGGATGAGCGCCGTTTTTGCCTCGTTGACGGAAAGGGCGTCGGCCGCAGCGGTGACGAGCCGATCGAGCGCCCAAAACAAGTTGACGGCGGTCGGCCGGGCACTGGCTAGGTAGTCACGATCTCGTTTCAAGCGGCGGCGGAATTCATCGAGCGATTTGGTGTCATAGCCCAGTGCGGCAAGCGCCAGGCCATAGGCGGCGGTGATGCCGATCGCCGGCGCGCCGCGCACTTTCAGCGTGGCAATCGCCTCATAGACGTCTTCCAGAGTGTGCAAGTCGATATATTCGATGATGGATGGAAGCTTTTGCTGGTTTAAAATCGTCACATGCGTCTCGCGCCATTCAACGGAGCGTGGGATGGCAAAGGTGCTCATCGCCATCTTCCTTTCTCTTTTTTTTCGTTTGTCCGGGTCAGCGCCGCGCAGCTTGCGTCGAGACCCGGACGATTGTATGGCATTATTGTTCCGTTTCGGCAAACAGGCGGCGGAAGTCTTCCGTTCCGGTGAACACGCGGCGCTCAATGATCAAGCGGCGGCCGAGACGGAGGGCATGCCGTTTGGCAACAAGCCGTTCATCTTTGTGCTCGATGCCGTCAAGGTCCGCCACATGGGCGAGGCCGATCGTCCGGCGGATGACTTCGCAGCCGGCAAAGCCGACGGCGTCGATGAACGCGTGCCGGAGCACGTCCTCGAGCAAGCCCGGCGTCGCGGCGTACGTTTCCACGCTCTCGGTGCGCCAAAGGTTTGAGAACACGGACGCAAAGACGTCCCATGTCCGGTCGATGTGGTCAAAGAGCGGTTGGCGCTCTAATTCAGAGCGGGACAACGCATTTAACAGCAAATTGGCGAAAAATTGGCCAAGGTCAAACCCGATCGGACCGTAAAAGGCGAATTCCGGGTCGATCACTTTCGTTTCGTCGGCGCTTACGAAAATGCTGCCGGTATGCAAATCGCCATGCAAGAGCACATCGGCTTCGGTTAAAAACTTGCGCTTCAGCTTTGCTGCTTCTAGGTGCAAGCGGTCATCGCGCCAAAGCGCTTCAACGTCTGGGCGCAATTCGTTTTCAAAGTTGTTCGTTTCGTGGTCAAAAAACGGGTCGGTGAAGACGAGGTCTTCGGTAATTTTGCACAGTTCGGGATTGACGAAACTTTGCGCCAATTTCTTTTTCTCTTGCTGGTTCATGCCGAAGTCAGACGTATAAAATGCCGTTTTGGCGACAAACTCGCCGATATGCTGGGACAAAAGCGGATACGTTTTCCCTTCGATCAGCCCTTTGCGGGCGATTTGCAAACGGGATAAGTCTTCCATCACCGTAATGGCGAGCGATTCGTCAGAATAGTAGACTTTCGGCACGTATTGCGGCACGTAGCTCGCAAACGTGCGCAGCGCGTTGCTTTCAATGACAGCGCGCTTTAACGTGAGCGGCCAGCTTTCGCCGACCACTTTGGCGTACGGCAACGCTTGTTTGATGATGACGCCTTGTTTCGTTTCTTGATCGACGATATGAAAAACAAGGTTCAAGTTCCCGTCGCCGATCTCGCGGCATGCAAGAGGCGCCCCGTCGCGGAATAAGCCGAGGCGGACAGCGAGAGATACCGCCTTCGGTTCGGTCAGCGGTTCGTAAACCGATGTTTGAACAGTGGTCATTGCCTTGTTCCCCCTTTTTTCATTTCGCTCGTTTTCAAATGCCGGTTCTGATGCGCGCTAAAACTCGGCGTTTCCGGCAAATGAAAAAGCCTCTTTCGCATACGGAAAGAGGCTTGAAGATTCATTCGTTCTTCGCGCCTCTTATCTTTCAGAAAGACATCGGTCTTTCTGTTGGACTTAGCACCGTGCCCTGCGGAAGCATGACGCTTCCGGCGCCGCCCTTGGCGTGCGCCCTATCTCACGATAGCATTACGGTCGGTTGCTGGGCTTCATTGGGCCAATTCCCTCAGCCAACTCTTGATAAGAGTACTGACTTCGTGTATTCAGTTTTTGCAATTTTCACGATGTTATCAATTGTTTGGTTGTTTGATTCGAATGATACATGGTCGGCCAATCGATTGTCAATACGTTTTGAAAAAATTTTTTGCCGTTTCATAGTCGTGCGGCCGGCGGTCGGCAAACACCGGGATGCGCGCGCGGACGTCCGCAACGAGCGCGGGATCGATGTCGGCCGAGAGAATGCCCGGCTTCTCGTCCGCCTCGGCGATCACTTCGCCCCATGGGTCGATGACGAGCGAATGGCCGGCAAAGACGTTGTTCGGGTCGCGGCCAGCCCGGTTGCAGGCGACGACGTAGCATTGGTTTTCAATCGCCCGCGCCATCAAGAGCGTCCGCCAATGGTGCAGGCGGGGAAGCGGCCATTCGGCGACGACAAACAGCACTTCCGCCCCAGCCAAAGCATGGGCGCGAATCCACTCCGGAAAGCGGATGTCATAGCAAATGACCCCGGCGCATGAAAGCCCGTCGAGCGAAAACAAGCCTAAGCTGCTTCCCGGCTGCAAATACAAATGTTCATTCATCAATTGGAACAGATGGAGTTTGCTATATTCGCCGACGATTTGACCGTTCCGGTCGGCCACGATTATCGTGTTCGTCACGCCGGTTGTTGTTTTTTTAGCGACCGAGCCGGCGACGAGATGGATGCTGTGTGCTTGCGTTAGGCGGGAGGCGAACGCTTTCGCCCGTTCGGCGCCTTCGTCGGCAATCTCATCTAGGCGCGTCAAATCGTAGCCGGTCGTCCATAATTCCGGCAGCACGATGATATTCGCGCCGTCCTTGACGGCCGATTCAATGGCGCTTTCCGCGCGCCGTTCGTTTTCGTTCGGGTCGCCAAACGCAATATCAAGCTGGAGGCAGGCGATGCGGATCGTCATGAGTTTTCACCTCGAAAAAATTTTGCTTTACATTTTGCTTTTTACGATATATGATGTTGCACTAGAATTTCAAGAATTTTTTAAGAAGGTGTGGGCGATGACGATGGAAATTCCTTTTTCCGAGTTGCTTGAGCAGCTGCCAAAGCAATTTTTCGCCTCGCTTGTCGCAAAAGTCGGGGAGAAAATCAAGGCCGGATGCGACGTGATCAATTTAGGGCAAGGCAACCCGGATCAGCCGACGCCAAAGCATATCGTTGAGGCGATGCAGCGGGCGGCGGCCAATCCGAAATACCATAAATATTCGCCGTTTCAAGGCTACTTCTTTTTGAAAGAAGCCATCGCCGCGTTTTACGCGCGTGAATACGGGGTGAACATCGATCCAGACCGCGAAGTCGCCATTTTGTTCGGCGGCAAGGCCGGGCTTGTCGAACTGCCGCTTTGCCTCGTCAACCCGGGCGATGTGGTGCTTGTCCCGGACCCGGGCTATCCGGACTATTGGTCGGGGATCGCGCTTGCCCGCGCGCGGATGGAAATGATGCCGCTTGTTGCGGAAAACGGTTTTTTGCCGGACTATGAAGCCATTCCGGCGGCAGTGGCCGACCAAGCGAAGCTCATGTTTTTAAACTATCCGAACAATCCGACCGGCGCGACGGCGACAAAGGAATTTTTCGCGGAGACAGTGGCGTTTGCCGCCAAGCACGGCATTGCCGTCGTGCACGATTTCGCTTATGGGGCGATCGGCTTTGACGGCCGGAAACCGGTCAGCTTCCTGGAAGTCGATGGGGCGAAAGACGTCGGCGTCGAAATTTATACGTTTTCGAAAACATACAATATGGCCGGCTGGCGTGTGGCGTTTGCCGTCGGCAACGAGCGGATCATTCGGGCGCTTGAGCTTTTGCAGGATCATTTGTATGTCAGCTTGTTCGGCGCCATCCAGGAAGCGGCCGCCGCGGCGCTCCTTGGTCCGCAAGATTGTGTCACGGAGCTGGTCGCATTGTATGAGGCGCGCCGCAATGCGTTCATCGCTGCGCTCTGCGAGGCCGGCTGGGAGGTGCAGGCGCCATCCGGGTCGTTTTTCGCCTGGCTTCCGCTGCCAAAAGGCATATCATCCGCTGAGTTTGCCGACATGTTGCTTGAGCGGGCGCATGTCGCCGTCGCCCCAGGCATCGGGTTCGGCGAGCACGGCGAAGGGTATGTGCGCGTCGGCCTCTTGACCGATGAAGCGCGGCTTCGCGAAGCAGCGGAGCGGATCGGCCGCCTTGGATTGTTCGAAAAAAATTTTTGAAAAATGATTGACAACGCCAATCGGTGATGTCATAATTCAAAGTAAATTTGCCAATTGTTTGACAAGTGCATAAACGAGCAGGCTTTCTTATCAAGAGCAGGCGGAGGGACGAGCCCAATGAAGCCCGGCAACCGGCTTGGCGCGCGCCAAGCACGGTGCTAATTCTTGCAGCGGAAACGCTGAGAGATAAGAAGAGCGCCATGGATGAGTGACGCCTCTTCTTATGAAGAGGCGTTTTTATTTCGAGATTGAGAGGGATGAACGATGAGTGCAGTGATTGCAACGTATTTGCTTCATGATGAAACAGACATTCGGAAAAAGGCGGAAGGGATCGCGCTCGGCTTGACGGTTGGCACATGGACGGACTTGCCGGCATTAGAGCAAGAGCAGCTCCGCAAACATAAAGGGGAAGTCGTTGCGATCGAAGAGCTTGGCGAAAGCGAGCGGGTAAACGCGTATTTCGGCAAGCGGCTGAAGCGGGCGATCGTCAAAATCGCCTACCCGACAGTCAACTTCAGCGCCGATTTGCCGGCATTGTTGGTCACGACGTTCGGCAAGCTGTCGCTCGACGGTGAAGTGCGGCTGCTTGATTTAGAGTTTCCGGATGAATGGAAGCGGCAGTTTCCCGGGCCGCGCTTTGGCATCGCCGGCATTCGCGAGAAAGTCGGAGTCCATAACCGCCCATTGTTGATGAGCATTTTTAAAGGCATGATCGGCCGCGATTTGGCGTATTTGACGTCGGAATTGAAAAAACAGGCGCTCGGCGGCGTTGACTTGGTGAAAGATGACGAAATTTTGTTTGACAGCGAACTTCTTCCGTTTGAAAAGCGGATCACCGAGGGCAAGACGGCGCTTCAGGAAGTGTACGAACAAACGGGCAAGCGGACGTTGTATGCCGTCAACTTGACCGGCAAAACGTTTGCGTTAAAGGACAAAGCGAAACGAGCCGCCGAGCTTGGCGCTGATGTGCTGTTGTTTAACGTCTTCGCTTATGGGCTTGATGTGCTGCAAGCGTTGCGTGAAGACGAGGAGATTGCGCTGCCGATTATGGCTCACCCGGCGTTCAGCGGCGCCGTTACGCCGTCGGAGTTTTATGGGGTGGCTCCTTCGCTTTGGCTTGGAAAGCTTTTGCGGCTCGCCGGCGCCGACTTTGTCCTGTTCCCGTCGCCGTATGGCAGCGTCGCCTTGGAGCGTGAGCAGGCGCTTGGCATCGCAAGGGCGCTCACCGACGACCAAGAGCCGTTCGCTCGGGCATTTCCGGTTCCGTCGGCCGGCATTCACCCGGGATTGGTGCCGCTCCTTGTCCGCGATTTCGGCCTTGACAGCATCGTCAACGCCGGCGGCGGCATCCACGGCCATCCGGACGGGGCGATCGGTGGCGGACGGGCGTTTCGCGCGGCGATCGACGCGGTGCTGGCCGGCCGTCCGCTGCGTGCGGCGGCAGCAGAAAACGAAGCGCTGCAAAAAGCGATCGACCGCTGGGGCGTCGTTGAGGTGGAAGCATGACGAAACAGCTCGTTCTCTTTTGTGATTTTGACGGCACCATTACGGAAAACGACAACATCATCGCGATTATGAAACAGTTCGCCCCGCCGGAGTGGGAGGCGTTAAAAGACGACATTCTCGCTGAGCGCATTTCTGTTCAGGAAGGAGTCGGGAAGATGTTTTCCCTCCTTCCGTCCACGTTGAAGGATGAAATTGTGGATTTCCTGCGGCGCACCGCTCGGTTGCGCGCGGGATTCCGAGAGTTTGTCGCGTTTACGAAAGAGCGGGGAATCCCGCTTTATATCGTCAGCGGCGGCATCGACTTTTTCGTCTATCCGCTGCTTGAAGGGCTCATTGAACCGGAGCGCATTTTTTGCAACGGCTCTGATTTCAGCGGCGAGACCATTCGCATTACATGGCCGCATGCGTGCGACGTTGAATGCCAAAACGGCTGCGGCTGCTGCAAGCCATCGCTCCTTCGCAAGCTTGCCCGCCCGGACGGATACCATGTCGTCATTGGCGATTCGATTACGGATTTAGCGGTGGCGAAGCAAGCGGATTACGTGCTGGCGCGCGATTTTCTGCTCCAAAAATGCCAAGAGCTCGGCTTGCCGCATGCGCCGTTTGCGACGTTTTTTGACGTGATTGATGCGTTGCAGCGAATGGAGGTGATCGTATGAGCATCGTCGTGAAAAAGTGGAACGAGCTCGCGGAAGTGAAAGCCGAGCTCGCCGCCCGCGACTGGTTTTTCGCGACAAGCGGCAATTTGTCGATCAAGGTGACGGACGACCCATTGACGTTTTTGGTGACAGCGAGCGGCAAGGATAAGCGGAAGCAAACAGACGAGGATTTTCTGCTCGTTGACGCCGCCGGAAAACCGGCGGAGGAAACAAACTTGAAGCCCTCGGCCGAGACGCTCTTGCACGCGGAAATTTACGGACGGACGAATGCCGGCTGCGTCTTGCACGTTCATACTGTCGACAACAACTTGATTTCTGAACTGTATGCGCAAAACGGGGAAGCGGTCTTTTCCGGCCAGGAAATCATCAAGGCGTTCGGCATTTGGGAGGAAAATGCCGCAGTGCGCATCCCGATCATTGACAATTACGCCGACATTCCGACGCTCGCTCGGGAGTTTGCGAACTATATCCATGGCGACGCCGGCGCGGTGTTGATCCAAAACCACGGCATCACGGTCTGGGGGCGTACAGCGTTTGAAGCGAAAAAACATTTGGAGGCATGGGAGTTTTTGTTCCGCTGGCAGGTGAAGCGGCTGCTTTTGCAGCGGGCCGGCCTGCCGGTTGGCTAATCCATATACATTTTTCCAAAGGAGGATGTGAACAATGGCCGTCATCAAAGTGAGAAAAACGGGTCAAGTGATTGAAGGAGAAGACAATGTGCGCGCGTTTTTGAACAGTCAAGGGGTGTTGTATGAACATTGGGACATCACGAAACTGCCGGAGCATTTGCGTGACAAATACGTACTCACGGATGAAGAAAAAAATGAAATTTTAGCGGCGTTCAAAGATGAAATTGAAGATTTGGCGGCGCGCCGCGGCTACAAAACGTGGGATATCGTCGCTCTGTCCGACGCGACGCCGAACTTGGATGAACTGCTGAAAAAATTTGAACAAGTGCACATCCATACGGAAGATGAAGTGCGCGCCATTACGGCCGGCCATGGCATTTTCATCATCAAAGGCGACAAAGAAACCGGCTATTTTGATGTAGAGCTTGAAGCCGGCGACGTCATTTCCGTGCCGGAAGGGAATCCGCATTACTTTACGCTCATGGATGACCGTCGGGTCGTTGCGGTGCGCTTGTTTATCGACCCGTCCGGCTGGGTCGCTCATCCATATGAAGAAAAAGAGGAAGCCGTCCAATAACAACGGACACCCCGCTGCTTATATACAGGCGGCGGGGTTGTTTCCGTTAAAACGATTGTGTTAGAAAAATCATAAACAAAATGCCGACAATAAACGCATACGTCGATGTCCGTTCATTTCCATCGCCATGGCTTTCGGGAATGAGCTCTTTGTAAATGATAAACAGCATCGCCCCCGCGGCGAACGCCAGCCCGTACGGAACGAGCTCACGAAAAAGGGAGGTTAAGTAAAAACCAAGCAGCGATGTGACGATTTCCACCGCACCGGTCAACGTGGCGATCAGAAACGCCTTCAAGCGCCCGATTTGCTGGTTGATTAAAAACAAAGCGACCAAAAACCCTTCCGGTGCATTTTGCAAGCCAATCGCCAGGGCGATTAAATTGCCGATTTGCGAAGAGCTGTCCGAGGCGTAGCTCACCCCGACCGACAGTCCTTCAGGCAAATTGTGCAAGGCGATGGCGGCAATAATGAGCATCGCTTTTTCATCAAATTGCAAGCCGCTTTTTGTATGTTCCAAGTCAATATGAGGGACGGTCCTTTCAAGCAACGTCAATACGAAAACCCCCGCTGCCAGCCCAATCACAAGCGCCCAAAAGCCGCCGGACCGCAATGCTTCTGGGATGAGGCTCATCATCGAAGCCGCCATCATAATGCCGGCGGAAAAGGCCAGCAGTACGTCACGCCACCGGTGGGTGAGCGATTTGGCCATAAACAAAATCGGCACGGCGCCAAGCCCGGTGGACAAGGCGGAAAGCACGCTTCCAACCAACACTTGGTTCATCCACTTCCCTCCCTGACATCTTTTCTCCTTCTTCACATATGCATCATTCAGCGGAATGTGACAGTCGCCCAAGCGCCGACATTATAATAAATTTATCATAGCCGAAGGAAAAGCCGTGAACCAGGAAAATGCATCATCGCAAACAAAAAACGGTTGCCCGGGAATTCGCTGTTCCAGTATAATGAAAGTAAGAAAATGTCAACTTTAAAGGGTTGGATGCTATGGAACAAAAGGAACAGGCGTTGCAGCAGTCATTAAAATTATTCATCGTGTTATCGCGGGCATATCGATCGGTCAGCGACCAAGTAAACAAGTCGATTCAATCGTTCGGCGTGAATCCGACCGAATTTGCGGTGCTCGAACTGCTTTACCATAAAGGCGATCAGCCGCTCCAGCAAATCGGGGAAAAAATTTTGCTCGCCAGCGGCAGCATCACGTATGTCATCGACAAGCTTGAAAATAAAGGCTTGATCATCCGCCGCGCCTGTGAGCGGGATCGCCGCGTGACGTATGCGTCGATCACCGACAGCGGCCGGCAGTTCATCCAGCGCGTGTTTCCCGAACATGCCGAGACCATCCATGAAACGGTGGCGGCCCTGACGCCGGAAGAAAAGGAACAGGCCATCGTGTTGCTGAAAAAATTAGGCTACGGCGCAAAAAGCAGAGACTGACCTCGCGTCAGTCTCTTTAATTTTTCCGAAAATGGATACGTTATATAAAGAACATAACACTGCAAGAAAAAGGAGAGATCACCATTGATGATTCCTGTTGGGGTGTCCAACCGCCACATTCATTTATCGAAAGAGCATATGGCGGCGCTGTTTGGCGAAGGCGCCGAGCTGACGGTGCTCAAGCCGTTGTCGCAGCCCGGACAGTTCGCCGCCAAGGAAACGGTGACGGTCGAAGGGCCGAAAGGGAAAATTGAAAACGTCCGCGTCCTCGGACCGGTCCGTTCGCTGACGCAGCTTGAAATTTCGAAAACCGACAGCTTCAAGCTTGGCGTCGCGCCCCCGGTCCGCTTATCCGGCGATATTGACGGAACGCCAGGCATTACGATTCACGGGCCGAAGGGGACGGTGACCGTCGACAAAGGGGTGATCATTGCCAAGCGGCACATTCATATGACGCCGAAAGATGCGGAAACGTTTGGCGTCCGCGACAAACAAGTCGTGAAAGTGAAAACGCAAGGGGAACGGGCGCTCATTTTCGATGAAGTCATCGTCCGCGTCAGCGAAGATTTTGCTTTAGATATGCACATTGACACGGATGAAGCGAACGCGGCTGGCTTGAAAACCGGCGATTATGTCGAACTGCTTCCGTCGTGAAGTCATCCGCAGCAATGGGAGACAATGCGCCCTCTCGTTCGTCCCGAGAGGGCGCTTTCCGTTAACGCGGGCGTTTCTTGGATGGCTCTAGTGTGCCGACAAGATGAAACGGCGCATCACGCCGGATGGCGTCCATGACGCCGCCGCTGATTTCTTGATGGGTGAGCCAGCGCGAACTACGTTCTTCCACAACAAAGCCGAGCTGAACTTGCCGGTACAGGCAAGCGGCAGGCAAACAGAGTTCCTGTTTCATCTCGGTTGGATCGGCGCGGCTGCCAAGCACGTGAAACAGCCGCCAAGAGCCGGGATGTCCGCTATTTTTTTCAATGACAGTGGGCAACGCCCGCTTTCCATCCGTATGCACCCACGCGATGATCAGATCAAATGTTCCATTTTTTCTGATCGTTTGGCAAATCAAAGAACATAGCGTTTTTTGATCGCGATAATCGACAAGAAGCGGGGTGATGGATGCCCTCTGTCCAGTGCGGTCGATGAGCTGCTTCATCCGTGCGCGGCGGCGGGCGATGACGGACACATGATATCCTTTCCGCACAAGCCAAAGCGACACATCAGCCAACATGCCTGTCCCACCGATGACGAGTGCGTGCATGGCAATTAACCAAGTGGTCCTTTCAAATAATGATCAAACCAACCGACAATATGGCGGAGCCGCTCAAGCCGGAGCACCGGGTTGCCGGTGCGGGACAAATCGTGGTTGGCGTCCGGGAAGCGGACAAGTTTCGTTTCCCGCCCGAGTTGTTTCAATGCGATAAACAGCTGTTCCGCCTGCTCGATCGGGCAGCGGTAATCGCGCTCGCTGTGCAAAATCAACAGCGGCGTGCGCACATGTTTGACGTATTTGAGCGGTGAATGATGCCAAAGCCGCTCCGCGTCTTCCCAGATGTCGCAGCCGACCTCCCATTTTGTGAAAAAGTAGCCGATGTCACTCACTCCGGAGAAACTGAGCCAGTTGGAAATGGAACGCTGGGTGACAGCCGCTTTGAACCGGTCGGTATGCCCGACGATCCAATTGGTCATAAACCCGCCGTAGCTGCCGCCGGTGACGCCAAGCCGTGTCTCGTCAATGAAGTCGAACTTGCTGATCGCGGCGTCGACGCCAGCCATAATGTCTTCATAATCCATGCCGCCATAGTCGCCGCGCACGGCATTGACGAATGCCTGTCCATATCCGTGGCTGCCGCGCGGGTTCGTAAACAGCACGGCATAACCGGATGAAGCGAGCAGCTGCAATTCATGGAAAAACGTAAATCCATACATCGCATGCGGCCCGCCGTGAATTTCGACGACAAGCGGCGCCTTTTTCCCTTCGCAGAGTCCGGGCGGTTTCATGATCCAGCCTTGAATCTCCCAACCATCCGCCGATCGATACGTAAACGGTTCGGCATCGGCGAACACCACTTCGTTTTCGAGCGCTTCATTGGCACGCGTAAGCCGTGTTTTCGTTCCATCCGCAAGTGAGACCGCATATAAATCGCCAACGGACGTAGGCGAGCTGATGGCGGCGACAGCTTGCCGTCCATTCGGATGGACGGTGAATCCGTATAGATGAAAATCGCCTTCGATCACCGGAACGATCGGGCCGTCGATCGGAACGAAATACAAGTTGACGCGTCCGCGCTCCGAGGCGGTGACATACAGGCCGCTTCCGTCGCTCGCCCAAATCGGTCCCGGCCCTTTCGCATCAGCGTGTGTGTCGCCGACCATGGCATCGCCGAGATGGACGTCCCAATCGGCGGTCAACACCCGCTTCGTTCCACGTTCCGGCTCAAAGACGTAAAGCCGGTGAAGCGTAGCCCCGAGATAAGCAAGATCATGGCCGATGGCGGCGAGCTTCGTTCCGTCCGGCGACCAGGCGAGCGAAGCGAATGTGCCGCATCCGTTCGTCAAGTTCGTTTCCGCTTTCGACTCGAGATCAAGCAACACAATGTCGCGGGTAAAGGTGGTGTCCGGATCCTCGTTTCGGTTGGCGACAAAGGCGAGCGTCCGTCCATCGGGCGAAATCGCAAACGAACCGATTTCCTCCTCGCGGCCCGTCAACGCTTCGATTTTTCCCGACAGCGCATCGATGCGCGCGAGCACCGCCCGTTTGCCGTCAAGAAAGCCGGAGGCGTCCGACTTGTAATACAGCCGCTCGACAACGCGCGGTTTCGAATCGGCCGGTTTTTGTTCCGCCGTTTTCTGCTCTTCTCGGTCTTCGATCGTTTCTTCGTCGCCAAGCGTCGTTAGGGCGATGAGAAACGTCCCGTCCGGCGACCAAACGTAATCGCGCACACCGTTTTTGAAAAACGTCAGCTGGCGCGCTTCGCCCCCATTGGCAGGCAACAGCCAAAGCTGCGTGCGCCCCGAGCGGTCGGACAAAAAGGCGATCGTTTGGCCGTCTGGGGAAAAGCGCGGCTTCGTGTCGCGCCAGCGTCCGAACGTCCATGGACGGACGGAGCCGTCTGCCGCCCATAGCCATAAATGGGAGCGGTATTGTTTTTCCTCATCAATCGATTTTTCCACAAACACGACGCGCGTTCCGTCCGGGGCGTAGTGCGGGTCGCGCACCGAGCGGAGGCGAAGCAAATCTTCCGTCGTCATGCCGCGGCGTTTCGTCGGGTGTTCGTTGTTGTTCATCAGTGGGCCCCCTCTTTCTTTTAAGTAAAATGGAACTACATTGTATATTTCGTCTTACGAAAGAAAAGATCCTGCCCCAAAACAGAAAAAAACGAACGCCCAAACGATAGGCGTCCGTTTTTTGGCTATGCCGACAGTTTTTGTTTTTCATTTGCCTGTTGCGCTGACTTTTTCACCTGCGGGTAGAAGATCACGCCGCTTGCCAGCAAGGCAACGCCCAGCAGGAACGTTTTCATATCCGCCGTCCCGGCAATGACGACCCAGACGGAATAGATGGTCGCCAGCGCCGCAACGATGCCGTCAGCGAGCCGCTCCCGTCCTGCCGCATACGTTTCCCCAGTGAGCGTGAGCTTCAGCTGGAAGACGGAAGCAATCAAATATGGAACGAGATAAGCGAGCGTGGCGATGTAAATGACGAAGTCAAACGCCGTTGCTATCGAGTTGGAAATGGTCGAGAAAATGAACAATTGCGCCAGGGCGTTTGACAATGTGAGCGAGAAGCTCGGCGCCCCTTTTTTGTTTTCCTTCAAAAAAACCGGCAAAAACATCCCTTGTTTGGCTGCCTGGTACGGCACTTCGGCGCTCAACAAAATCCAGCCGAGCGTCGAACCGAGCAAGCTGATCAGCCCAAGGCCAGCCAACACGTAGCCGCCCGCCGGTCCGACGATGGCATTGATGGCGTCCACGAGCGGTTTTTCCGATTGAATCAGTTCGCGTTGCGGCAAGACGCCCATCACCAAAAAGCTGATGCCGATGTAAATGGCTAAGGCGATGAGCAGGCCGGCGATCGTCGCCCGTTTTACGTCCGCTTGTTTGCGCGCGCGGGAAGCGAACACCACCGCCGATTCGACGCCGACAAACGCCCAGAGCGTCGATAAAGCGGCGTTGTTGATTTGCGCAAGCAAACCGATCAACTGTCCGTTCCTGTCATAGCGAGGGGCATCAAGCGGACCGATGACCGCTTTGTCAAAGGCAAACAAGGCGATGACGATAAATAGGAAAAAGCCAAGCACTTTGGCCGCGGTGGCAACAAAATTCAGCTTGCCAGCGCCTTCTACACCGCGCAAAATGATGATATGCATCCCCCAAAGGAGCGCCGTGCAGACAAGAAACGTCAACAAGTTCCCAAGCTTCAAGGTGAACGACCCGGCGGAGAACACCGTTTGGCCGCTCGTCAGCACCGGGAAAAACGTCGACAAGTAGCTTGCAAATGTTGTAATGATCGCGACGTTGCCGGCAAAGTTGCCGACCCAGTAGCCCCATGATGACATAAAGCCGGATAAAATCGACAAGTTCGAACCTTTCGGAAACAGCTCCTTCGCGTAAATTTGCGGACCGCCGCCTAAGTCGGGCTTGCGGATTGCCAAGTTGCCAAACACAAGCGCCGTCATGAGGACGCCGGCTCCGGTCAGCAGCCAGGCGAGCATCACGCCGATGGGGCTCGCCGCCTCCGCCAACGAGCGCGGCAGCATAAAAATGCCGGAACCAACCATATTGCCAACGACGAGCGCCGTTAATACCCAAATTCCAAGTTTTCGCTGATTGTCCAAGATGAAAACGCTCCTTCCTTGAAAATAAGCAAAAATAAAAGAAAGCACCCGCGCCTCTTCAGCGGGTGCATGATCGGTTCGCATCCAACTGAATGGCGATAGCGCTCCACCGCCTGACAGGCGATGGCAGTCCTGCACCTGTTCGGCCGCAGGCCCAGCTTGCGCCGCCGGAGCGCGCCGCAAACTTCGGCGGTGAACCCTTTCCCGCTGCGTCATGGACCGCTCCGAGCCTCGGCAGCGCTACTTTTGTTCACCGCAACCTCTATCCCATTAAAGTGGAGAGAGGGTATATGGTTGCCGACATTATATTACTCAATTCGACAAAAACCGTCAATATCTTTTGGTTGGAAGAGTGAGTCAAGACATTGGATTTTCATGGACACTCTCCTCTACATACCAGACATGATCATTGCTTTGTATTGTTTTTGTGGGGTAAAATGGAAGTGTATTTAAGGAGTTGGAAAAGGAGGATATTTTTGAAGTTCGACGAATATACAATTGGTTGGTGAAACATGGAAAAGGTTCATTTCACTGGGGATGGATCTTTTCCCATCATCATATAAAGAAGGGGATGAGCATGAAGTTTTCTGAGTTTCGTTATGAGCGGCCGGACATCGCTCAATTGCAGGCATCGTTTCAAGAAGCGCTTGATTCGTTCCGCCGTGCGGGGAGCGCCGCCTTGCAACACGAGGCGATGAAGCGGATCAATGAGCTGCGCCGCCGCTACAGTACGATGGCGAACCTTTGCCATATTCGCCATACGATCGATACGAACGATGAATTTTATAAAAAAGAGCAAGACTTTTTCGACGAAACGGAGCCAGTCGTCAAGGGGCTTGTCAACGATTATTACCGCGCGCTTGTTTCCTCGCCGTTCCGCGCTGAATTGGAACAAGTGTGGGGGAAACAGCTGTTTGCGTTGGCCGAAACACAGCTGAAAACATACGCACCGGCGATTGTAGAGGACTTGCAAAAAGAAAACAAGCTGGCAAGCGAATATACGAAGCTCATCGCATCGGCGAAAATCATGTTTGAAGGGGAAGAGCGGACGCTCGCGCAGCTGCAGCCGTTTGTTGAGTCGCCGGACCGCGCGATGCGCCAACGGGCGAGTGAGGCACGATTTTCGTTTTTCACGGACTATGAAAAAGAACTCGATGAATTGTATGATGAGCTTGTCCACGTCCGCACGGCGATTGCTCGCAAGCTCGGTTTCCAAAACTTTGTGGAACTCGGCTATGCCCGTTTAGGCCGAACGGATTACAATGCCGACATGGTCGCAGGCTACCGCCGACAAGTGAAAACGCACATCGTCCCACTCGCAGCAAAGCTGCGCGAGCGCCAGCGGCAACGGATTCAGGTGGAGAAGCTTTACTATTATGACGAGCCGTTTATGTTCCCGACCGGCAATCCGACGCCAAAAGGGGATGCCGATTGGATCGTCCAAAACGGCCGGCAAATGTATGAAGAGCTGTCGCCGGAAACAGGCGAGTTTTTCCGCTATATGGTCGAACATGAATTGATGGACCTCGTCGCCAAAAAAGGAAAGGCGGGCGGCGGCTATTGCACCTATATCGATGACTATAAGGCGCCGTTTATTTTCTCGAACTTTACCGGGACGTCCGGCGACATTGATGTGCTCACCCATGAAGCTGGGCATGCGTTCCAGGTGTATGAGAGCCGCCATTACGACATTCCGGAATACAACTGGCCGACGCTTGAGGCGTGTGAAATCCACTCGATGAGCATGGAGTTTTTCACATGGCCGTGGATGGAGCTCTTTTTCGGCGAAGACGCCGACAAATACCGGTTCGCCCATTTGAGCGACGCGCTTTTGTTTTTGCCGTACGGCGTTGCGGTCGATGAATTTCAGCACGCTGTCTACGAGAACCCGGATATGACGCCGGCTGAGCGGAAGAGTGTCTGGCGCAGCATCGAAAAAGCGTATTTGCCGACAAGAGACTACGCCGGCCATGACTATCTTGAGCGCGGCGGATTTTGGCAGCGGCAAGGGCACATTTACACCGACCCGTTTTATTACATCGACTACACCCTCGCGCAAGTGTGCGCGTTCCAGTTTTGGAAGCGGGCGCAAGACGACCGGGCTTCGGCGTGGCGCGACTATGTGGCGCTTTGTCGATTGGGCGGCAGCCGGCCGTTTACCGAGCTCGTCAAAAGCGCCAACCTACAGTCGCCGTTTGCTGACGGGGCGGTCGCTTCGGTCGTCGGCCATATCGAGCGGTGGTTGGACAGCGTCGATGACAAAGCCTTGTAAAAAGAAGCAAAGAAGGCGGGCGGGAACGGCACCGCCCTGCTTTTCTTTATCATCTTTCGCCGAGAAGACCCCCACTTCCACGCGTGAGCGGAAGTGGGCGGGGATGGCTTGGTTGACAGCCTGCTGTGGGGCGGGTGTTCCCAAGAATCTCCCACCTCAAAGCTCAAGCGTAGGTGGGAGAGCGTTCAATTTGAAAACTTCTATCAAACTGGGGAAAAGGGGGAAAACGATGATCCGTAAAGCCACATGGGCCGACGCACCGGCCATCGCTTCGGTCCACGTCGAAAGTTGGAAGACGACATACAGCGGCATTGTGCCGGACGCGTACTTGGAGACGTTGTCAGTGGGAGAAAAACAACCCTTATGGGAGAAGGTGCTCAGCCAATCGGGTCATTCTGTGTTTGTCGCCGAGGAAAACGGGCGCGTCGTTGGATTTGTCTCCGGCGGACCAAATCGGGCAGCCGACGGTCCGATAGCGAAGTATGACGGGGAGCTCTATGCCATTTATTTGCTTAAAGAGGTGCAAGGAAAAGGGCTCGGCCGGCAGCTCGTTCAGGCGTTGACCCGCGATTTGGCGAAAAAGGGTATTCAGTCCATGGCTGTTTGGGTGCTTGCCGACAATCCGTCACGCGGTTTTTACGAACGGCTTGGCGGTGAAAAGGCAGCCGAGGAAAGGGTGGAAATCGGAGGGAAAGCGTTATGGGAGTGGTGCTACGGCTGGCGAGACGTCCAATTGATGGAACAGTAGGTGGGCTGCCGAACCGTCGGCAGCTTAAAAAATTCATTTTGTGAGTGATTACTCACTTTACAAAAGAGTTTATCTTCATTATACTATAAATGAGTGATTGCTCACTACTATGTAAAGGGGAGAAAAACAATGACCGCCAATCCATGTATTCAAGTCGAGCGTGTCTCCAAGCGGTTTGGAAAAAAAGTGGTCATCGACGATGTGTCGTTGGATGTCCGCGCGGGAGAAATTTTCGGCCTGCTCGGCCCGTCGGGGGCGGGCAAGACGATGTTGGTGCGCATGATCGCCGGCATTGATCAAGCGAGTGAAGGGACGATTCGCGTGCTGGGCGTGAATATGCCCAATCTTGGCGTCATGAAGCGGATCGGCTTTATGGCCCAGTCGGATGCCCTGTACGGAGAATTGACCGCGCTGGAGAACATGCAATTTTTTGCTTCCATCTACGGGTTGCGAGGGAAAAAACAAAAAGAGCGGATCGATGACATGCTGGCGCTTGTCAACTTAACGAATGATCGAAAAAAGCCGGTGCACCAATATTCAGGAGGGATGAAGCGCCGGCTGTCGCTGGCGATCGCCTTGCTTCATGAACCGGACGTGCTCATTTTGGATGAGCCGACGGTCGGCATCGATCCGGTGCTGCGCCAATCGATTTGGGCGGAGCTCGAGCGGATTCGCCAGCGCGGCACAACCATTGTCGTCACGACCCATGTGATGGATGAAGCGGAAAAGTGCGGGCGGCTTGGCATGATTCGCGAAGGCCGTTTGATCGCCGTCGGCCGCCCGGATGAGCTGAAACAGGAAGCAGGGGCGGAAACGATTGAGCAAGCGTTTTTGACGTTTGGAGGTGTCCGTCGATGAGAGTGTTGGCCATTGTCGTCCGCATCATCCGCCAGTTTTTCCGCGACAAGCGCACGCTGGCGCTCATGATTGTCGCGCCGATGTTCGTCTTGTTGTTAATGGATTTGGTGTTTAATGGAGAAGAATACAAACCAGCCATTGCCGTCAGCGAACACGTGCCTGAGGCGGTTGTGGACAAGTTGAAAGAAGCAGGGGCGAAAGTGAAAGAGCTGTCGGTTAAACAAGCGCGAAAGCAGCTGGACGATCAAGACATTGACGCATGGCTTGACATGAACGGAAGCGCTCTGCACGTCACGCTGGAAGGAAGCGACCCGACTGCCAACCAGGCGGTGATGGCCGCGGTGCAAAAGGCGTTTCAGTCCATGGCGCCAAAGCCCCCGTTTCAGCTGAAAACCACGTATTGGCACGGGTCAAGCGACATGGCGTCATTCGATTATTTCGGCCCCGTGTTGATCGGCTTTTTCGTCTTCTTTTTCGTCTTTTTGATTGCCGGAGTGTCATTTTTGCGCGAGCGGACGAACGGGACGATCGAACGGCTGATGGCGACGCCGCTCAGGCGCTGGGAAATGGTCGCCGGCTACATGATCGGGTTCGGGTTGTTTACGACGATTCAGGCAAGCTTAATTTCATGGTTTGCCATTGATGTCCTGGACATGATGATGGAAGGTTCGTTTTGGTATGTGCTGCTCATTACGTTTTTGCTGGCGATGACGGCGCTTGCGCTTGGGATGCTGCTGTCGGCGTTCGCCAACAACGAGCTGCAAATGGTGCAGTTTATCCCGCTTGTCGTCGTGCCGCAAGTGTTTTTCTCCGGCTTGTTCAATCTTGACACGATGGAAGAATGGCTTCGCTCGCTGAGCGTCATCATGCCGCTCACCTACGGGGCGGACGCGCTGCGCGATATTATGGTGCGCGGAGAGGGCTTTGGCGCCATCGCCGTGGATGTGTACGTGCTGCTTGGCTTTACGTTGCTGTTTATGCTATTAAATGTAGTAGCGCTGAAAAAATACCGCAAGCTGTAAGGAGTATAGCCATGAGTGAGCATCCATGGATTCAAGAGCTGCTGCAAATAGGCGGCAGGAAAGAGCAGTTCAGTGAAAAGCAGCTGAAAATTTTGGAAGCCGCCATTGAAATGTTTGCCGAAAAAGGCTATGCGGCGACCTCGACGAGCGAAATCGCCAAAAAGGCCGGGGTGGCGGAAGGGACGATCTTCCGCCATTATAAGACGAAAAAAGACTTGCTGTTGGCCATCGTCACGCCGACATTGTTTCAGTCCGTCGCCCCATTTTTGGCGAAAGAATTCGTCCGCGAAGTGTTTGACAACGAATATGAGACGTACGAACAGTTTTTGCGCGCGGTGCTCGCCAACCGCTATGCGTTTGTGAAAAAATATTTGCCGGCGATTCGTGTGCTTTGGCAGGAGCTCGCCTTTCATTCCGAGATTAAACAATGTTTTCAACGCGTGTTTACAGAGCACGTGTATCCAAAATTTGCCCGCATTGTCCGCCATTTTCAAGAGAAAGGGGAGTTGGCCGAGCTGCCGGTCGATTCGGTCATCCGCCTGACGATCACATCGCTCGCCGGCTTTTTGGCCGCCCGTTTTCTCCTTTTGCCTGACCACAATTGGGACGATGAGGCGGAAATGGAGCGGACGATCCGCGTGCTGATGAACGGTTTGCGGCGCTAGACGGCCGGCTTCCGCGTGGGAGCCGGCCTAGCTGTTTTTCTTGGCTTGACACTCCACACGGCTAAAGCCGTGGGATTCTTGGATCGTTGGCGTCCTCATCCATTTCTGGTTCAGACCACGCCCAAGTTCACATCATTTTTCATACACCGACCCACTTTCCGCAATTCGTTTTAACACCGGCTCCCTCTCTTCATTCAGCTTTGCATACATTTTCAACGTTTTCATTTCAAACTCCATTCGTTTCCGTTCGTCGCCACAATCGATCACCTTTGCGCTTGAGACGACTTGCGCTTGAAACACGGTGCTGGCTTGGCGCAAATCGACAAGATCGACATCGCGCCCTAACTTGTCAGCCAACTCCCCGGCGAGCCGAAACAGCTCATACGGATCATGCGGTTCGCCGTCGCTGACAAAGGCGATATCGACATCACTGTCCGAGCGCATCGCCCCACGGGCGGCTGAACCGAACAGGTAGATGACGAACGGGTGAAGAGCCGGGCGGAGCGTCTGAATGATGATCGTCTCCATTTCGTTTGGCAATCGCGATGCCCCCTTGCGTTTTTCTTCATTATAGCAAAATCTTTTCGCTCTGGAGAAAAGGCGGAAAAGAAAAAGGGGCGATGGCGGCCGCCCTTTTTACAGCGAAAATCTTTTATTCGTGCGAAAGAGTTTGACCTCAAGAATCAGACATGCGGTCGTCGAAAAAGTTTGACCGAACGGCCGTCATTTTCTTGCACCATCGTCTTCTGAAATGACGTTGGATCCTTTGGTTGGATCGAACGATTGGTACCATTGAACATCGTTGAAAATATGCACGGGGAACCGTTCCTTGTCCAAAATAAGAAGATTATACCGCAAGTCTCCATGATTGATTCGATCTACCAGGCCCTCGGGGATATCGGTTGCCCAGGTGGAAGTAATCGTGATGGCATACGACAGTCGCCCGTTTGTCGGCAAAGGGCCTTTAAGCGCGTTGGAATGATCAACATGGGTCAGGCGAGAGAGTTCCTCTGGATATTGAATGACGAAATAGTAATCTTGATACTGTTCAAGCAAACGGTACAGCTGTTCCGAGATGGTGTAATGAATCGTCAGCTCGATTGATCGACTTGTCGCCTTTGCAATAAATTGATTGACTAGAAAATGAGGGGGGAGAAATTTCTGTTCCAACGATAGCGGCTTCTGTTCCGTCTCCGCTTGTTTATGTTCCTGCTTCGCTTTCTCCACCGGATGCGGCGCGACAGGGGCGGGATCGTGTTCGCGTTCGCACGCCGCCAGCAAGAGAAAGAAGATGAAAAGGGAATGGAAAAATTTTTTGCTCATAAAATCACCATGTCATGAATGTTTAGTTTTGTTTAATGCTGTCAGAATATCCCTCATATGTCCATTGTCCGCTGACGGTTTTTGAGCTGATGAGGGTTCCTCTGCTGTAGTAATTTTCTTTACCGGTCGCTTTCACCCAACGGCTTCCATATCGAAGGGTATAGGTGGAATAAGGAGGGATCGTTCAAGTAACAGTTGTTGTTTTCTCCACCCGCGCTCCTAAACTGACTTCCGTACTAATTCCTACTTCCAGGACCATCTCGTTAAATGTGGACGACGAAGAAACAGTAGCGGTTGCATACGCTTCTCTCTTGACTGTGTGGGAAACTGTGTCAGTAGTCGATTTGTTGTTTACATGGGTATGGGTCCAATAAATGGTCAGCCCTCTTGTATCTGTGCTGTGAACGTATTCATATCCATCATAAGGGATATAGGTCGGATTGATTTCAGCTTCTGTCTTATGAAATGGAGTAAGAGAAAGCGATGCGGCCAAAAGAAGCGGACTAATGGTTTGGATCATCTTTCTTTTGAACATCACAATCCCTCCTAATATTTAGAATTTATAACTTATTTTGGCTCTTCACCAAAAGTTGTACTTGATTTTTTCTGAACATACCCCATTTACGCTTGTGAGGGAAAATCAACAAGTCCGTGATTTTGGCACATCTTTGTGCAGGAAACCGTATTGCTTGTCAAGTACATGTTGTGGTGAAGAGCCCTTATTTTTAGCAAAAAAAAAAGTAAGTGTCAATAATATTTCCAAAAGAAATATTTTATAAAATATTTCCCTTTCACTGAAAGTACGCTTGACTTGACTTAATCGAGGTGAAAAATCGATTTGATAAACGGTCTATCGGAAAAAAGATCCGCCGAAACCAAAATTCATGTTCGGCGGATCCTCTGTTGTAAGTTATGATTCGATTTTCGCCACAATGGCGTCCCCTTCAACGTCGATGCGGATTGCGCGCACCGATTGATCCGCGTCAAGCAGGCAGTCAGCGATGTTGTCTTCGACATGCTCTTGGATGACGCGGCGGAGCGGGCGGGCGCCGAAGGCCGGATGGTAGCCGAGTTCGGCCAGTTTTTCTTTCGCCGTTTCGGTCACTTCGAGTTCAATGCCTTGTTCGCGCATCGCTGCTTTGACGTCAGCGAGCATCAGGTCGACGATCTCAAGCAAGTGCGCTTTTTCGAGCGGCTTGAACTCGATGATGGCGTCGAAGCGGTTCAAAAATTCCGGCTTGAAGTAGGCGCTGAGCGAGTCAAGGACGCTTGTTTGCCCGTTGCCCTCTTTTTCAAAGCCGACGGTGATTTTTTTATCGGTTGCGCCGGCGTTGCTTGTCGCAATGATGACCGTGTCTTTGAAGCTGACGGTGCGGCCTTGGCTGTCGGTTAAGCGGCCGTCTTCCAAAATTTGTAGGAAGATGTGCTGCACATCCGGGTGCGCTTTTTCAATCTCGTCAAGCAAGATGATGCTGTATGGGTTGCGGCGCACTTTTTCCGTCAGCTGGCCGGCTTCTTCAAAGCCGACATAGCCCGGCGGCGAACCGATCAGCTTCGAGACGGAATGTTTCTCCATGTATTCGCTCATATCGAGGCGAATCATGGCGTCTTTTGTGCCAAACAGCTCCTCGGCGAGCGTTTTGGCGAGCTCCGTTTTCCCGACGCCGGTCGGGCCGACGAACAAGAACGAACCGATCGGGCGGTGTTTCGCTTTCAAGCCGGCGCGGCTGCGGCGAATGGCTTTCGCGACTTTTTTCACCGCCTCCGCTTGGCCGATCACTTTTTTCGCCAAGTTTTCTTCGAGATGTTTCATTTTTTCTTTTTCATCGGCTTGCAGTTTGCCGACCGGGATGCCGGTTTTCTCGGCAATGATTTGCTCGATGTCCGCCACATCGACTGTTGGGCGTTCTTGGGTGACGCCTTGCTCGAGTTGTTTCTCAAGCTTCAGCTCTTCAGCGCGCAGTTTCGCCGCCAGTTCATAGTTTTCCTCTTTCGCAGCTTGTTCTTTTTCTTTCGCGATTTGGATCAACCGCTCTTGCAGTTGTTTTTCATCGGTCGGGCCGAGGCGCAAGTTCGCTTTCGAGCCGGCCTCGTCAAGCAAGTCGATCGCCTTGTCCGGGAGGAAGCGGTCTTGAATGTAGCGGTGCGACAATTTCACGCACGCTTCGATCGCTTCGTCCGTATAGCGGACATGATGGAATTGTTCATATTTTGGCTGAATGCCTTTTAAGATGGCGATCGCTTCCTCAACGGTCGGCTCCTGGACGATGACCGGTTGGAAGCGGCGCTCAAGAGCCGCGTCTTTTTCAATTTGCCGGTATTCTTTGAGTGTCGTCGCCCCAACGACTTGCAGCTCGCCGCGGGCAAGCGCCGGTTTTAAAATGTTGCCCGCGTCCATCGAGCCTTCAGCGGCTCCAGCACCGACGAGCAGATGGATTTCGTCAATGAACAAGATGATGTTTTTCCGCTCTTGCAGTTCGGCGATGAGCCGTTTCATCCGCTCTTCAAATTGGCCGCGGATGCCGGTGTTGGCAACAAGCGAAGCGACGTCAAGCAAGTACACTTCTTTGTTCAACAGTTTTTCTGGCACTTGCCCTTCGGCAATTTTCAGCGCCAGCCCTTCAACGATGGCCGTTTTCCCGACGCCCGGCTCCCCAATCAACACCGGGTTGTTTTTGTTGCGGCGGTTTAAAATTTCCATGACGCGTGCGATTTCTTTGTCGCGGCCGATGACCGGATCGATCAAGCCCGCTTTGGCCATTTGCGTCAAGTTGCGGCCAAACTGATCCAAAAATCCGCCGCTATGGCTTTGCGGGCGTTTCGCCATCGTTTCTGGCGAGCTCATCCCCGCGTTGGCGGCTGTGAACGGGCTAGTAAAGAAGTCATCAAAGGAAAACGGCGAAAAGCCGAAGTTCATCATCGGAATCGACAATTGTTGTTTTTGTTTTTCATAGCATTCATGGCACAGGTGAAGTTGTTGTTTTTCACCGTTCCATTGCAAGTTGACAAACACCGTTGCTTCACGTTGTTGGCATGCTTGGCAGCGCATGAGGCATACCCCCTTTTCCATTATTCAGGTTTTGACTTTGACTTTCTTTGACCTTACGACTTTATTATACTTTGACCTTTTTTGACTTTCAAGTGTTTTGTACAAAAAAATTGTGATAACGATGAAATGTTTTTGAAAAAATGGTGAATACTAATGTAGGTGCGGCAAAGCTATGATAAAGTGAAAAACAGAAAAAGAGGCGGAAAAGACTCTGTCTTTGGTGCTGACGATGATCATGAATTTGAAGGAAAAAGGAGAAAGGTGAAGATGAGAAGACATGTTGGTTTCGCGTTTGCTGTTGTACTTTTGGGGATGATGATCATGGCTGCTTGTACAAATCACAACAAGCAAGCCGAGACGCCGGCCGTGCTTGACGTGAAAATCGATGCGCCGGATCACATCGATTTGAACAAACCGACCAAGCTCGCCTGTGTCGTGACGTACGGCGGTGAAAAAGTGGACGATGCGAACGAAGTCAAGTTTGAAGTATGGAAGCATGGAAGCGACGAGCGGGAAATGCTTGAAGCGAAGCATGACGGCAATGGCCGTTACTCGGTGGAAAAAACGTTTACCCAAGCGGGAACATATTCGGTCGTCGCCCATGTGACGGCGCGCGATATGCATAACATGCCGAAAAAAGATATTGTCGCCGGCACCCCGGAACAGGCGGCGACGGCCGACGGTGCGCGCGAAAATTCCCAAGGCAGTGCTGAAGAACACCATCATGGCGCCGTCGCCATTTCGCTGTCGTCCCGTTCGTTCGAAGCCGGAAAACCGGCGGCATTGACCGTTCACCTCACCAAAGATGGGAAGCCGTTTACGAACGCCACCGTTCGCTTTGAGATTTGGCAGGCGGACAACAAGCATGAATTTGTTGATGCAGATAAAAAAGGAAACGGCGAATACGAAGCAATGGCCACGTTTGCCAACAAAGGAACGTATTCGGTGAAAGTGCACGTCGAAGGAAGCGGCGGGCTGCACGAACATCAAGTCGAACAAGTGACGGTTCAGTAACGAAGGATGCCGAGGGAGGCATCCTTTTTTTCTACTCGTCTTTCTTGTCCGCTGCGGACATATATATAGAAGTAAAGCAACGGACAAGGAGAAGGAGAGGGCAGTCAGTGAAGAAGAAAGCGGAATGGTCGGAAGCATGGCAAATCGCCGCTGTTTACGTCGGCACGGTGATTGGAGCGGGATTTGCGACTGGCAGGGAAATTATTGAATTTTTTACCCGCTACGGAATGGCTGGGACGATCGGGGTGGCGGTCAGCGGCGTTTTGTTCACATGGGGCGGCGCGCGCCTGATGGTGATGGCGCGCCGCATTGGAGCCGCGTCATATGATGAATTGAATCGCTATTTGTTCGGAAGAATGTTGAGTCCGTTTGTGACGCTTGTGATGACGGCGATGATCGCGGGGGTGACGGCGGTGATGATCGCCGGGGCGGGTGCCGTGTTTGAAGAGCAGATCGGCTGGCCGAGGCAGGCGGGCGTCACGCTGACGCTCGGTTTGGCGCTTCTTGTCATGTTGTTTGACCGCAAAGGGCTGTTTGGCGTCAACGTGTTTGTCGCGCCGATGATGGTGCTGTTCAGCGCCATCGCCTTTGTGAAAACAATCGTGGCTGGCGATTTGTGCCGTCCGGACATGGCTGCGGTGGACTATTCCCTCAAGGCGATGTTGTCCCCGTTTTCCTATGCGGCCTTTAACTTGGCGATGGCCCAAGCGGTGCTTGTCCCCATCGCCCGCGAAGCGACCGATGAGCGAGCGGTGAGGCGCGGAGCGATGTTAGGCGGAATGGTGTTGACGGTTTTGCTGCTGTTGAACCATATGGTGCTGCTGTCGTTTCCACACAAGGACGATTATGATATTCCAATGGCCGAAGTCGTTCATACGTTTTTTACTGTGTTGTATTGGCTTTATGTCGTCGTCATTTACGGAGAAATTTTTACATCGGTCATCGGCGGCATGTTTGGACTTGCACGCCAAGTGCGCGTTTGGGCGCCGCTTGGCGGGAAATGGCTGGGCGTGCTGCTCGTTTTGCTGTTTGCGGCGGTCAGCCCGTTTCATTATGGGGAGCTGCTGTCATTCATCTATCCGCTGTTTGGTTATATGAGTCTTGTGCTTTTGTGGCTTCTTTGGCGCCGGCAGCTGCCGCGCCGGTAAATGAGCCCTTTCGTTCCCCAAAGTTTTTTGGTGAAGGGGGACGAAAGGGCTTCGTTTCGTTATGAGTGGAAGCGGGCGATCATTTTTTCTAAATCGCGCGCTGCCGCAGCCAACGTGTCGGCTTCCCGAGCCAGCTGGTGAAGGGCGAGCGTTTGTTGCTCAAGCCCAGCCGCCGTTTCTTGCACCATGTTTGAAAAATCGGCGGCGACGGTGCGTACGTCTTCCATCAGTCCGCCGAGCTGCTCGCTGTCGGCGGTGATGGCGTTAACATACGCTTCGTTTTGCTGAAGCAAGTCGTTCAGTTGGGCGAACATGCCTTGAAACGATGTGAACGTTTCCCCTGTTTTCCAAAGAGAGTCTTTCGTTGTTTCAACGCGGAGGCCGCTTCCTTGTACAGCTTGCACCGTTTCTTTGAGCGCGTTCGTCATGGCGTCGAGCGAAGCAAAAATTTCAGCGGCGAACGCGTTTGTATCTTCAGCGAGCTTTCGGACTTCTTCGGCGACGATCGAAAAACCGCGGCCCGCTTCACCGGCCCGCGCTGCTTCGATCGAGGCGTTTAGGGCGAGCAAGTTCGTTTGTTTGGCGATCGTGCGAATGGCGGCGATCATCTCATGAACGCGCGCTGCTTCATTGGCTGCTTTGTCGATGAGGGCAGTCATTTCGCCGATGCCGCGCTGCATCGCGTCCATGTTTGTTTTCGTTTCCTCAATGAGGCGGATGCCTTCTGCTGCTGACGACCAAGCGTCGCCCGCTTGCCTTACGACGCGTTCAACGGCGGCCCGCATGAGTTGCACGCGTTCCACCATCTGCCCGATGACGTCACCCGCTTGCTCGACGGCGGTCGTTTGTTGTTTCGCCCCTTCGCGGAACGTTTCGACGGCGGCGGCGATTTCGTCAAACGATTCAGAGAGGCGGCGCATTTCCATTTGTTGCTCATGGCTGACATCATGCACCGTTTTGGCCGCTTTGCCAAGCTCATTGATGATCGTGCGGATGCCGAGAATCATTTTGTTGATTTCGTAGGCGATTTGATGAAATTCATCCCGTTTTCCCGTCGTTTTCACTTCTGTCTGCAATTGACCCGAGGAGACAGTGCGGGCAACGCCGTACCAATGGCGAAGCTGGGCGGCAATGGCCTGATGCCAGGCGGCGCCAAGCCCAAGCCCAACGAGAGCGGCGCACAGCGCGGCAAAAACGGGCGGCGCCCCTGCGATGGAAGCGGCCAGCCCAACGGCTGCGGGCGCGATGGCGATGCTTGCTAACACCCATTGCAAATACGGACGGTGCATAAGCCGCCCCATCCGCAAATTGAACCGCCTTCCGCCCGGCTCCGTCCAAAGCGGGCAGCTGGCGTCAATCAACACTTCGCCTGTATCGCGTTCGTACACTTGCAAGAGCGGCTCGTTCGTGCGGGCGGCGGCCAGCCCGACCGGGTCGGCAAACACCCTTCCCTCGCGAAGGCGGTTCGTATGGACAATTCCGTATCCGCTTTCATCGACAAGAACAAAATATTCATCATGGCCAAGCTGTTCATCCAACAAGGCGCGGATGCGGTCGAGCTGCTCTTCAAGCGGGCGCGTTCCGTCGATTGACCGCCGCAGTGCTTCCGCCGTTGCTGTTACTTTTTTTAACGCCTGTTTTGCCCGGCGCCGTTTCGTCAATTTGTTCATAGACGATTCTCCTTTTTTTATTTGTCTATTTTCAATAATATATAGAAGATTTCGTCGAATCAATAGGATGAGAGAGGTATGCATAAAAATGTTGATCAATTGGAAGACTATGCCGTAAACGGAAAGGCGAGGGGATCATCGTGGGTTGGTTCTCGTTTTTGAAGAAAAAGAAAAAGCGCCCCGCACAGAGGAATCTTTCGCAACTTTGGGAAAAGCTTCGGCAATCAAGCGATTTTGTTGAATTGTCGTTCATCGTTGGGGGCAAGGAGCTGTCGATTTACTATTTCGATTCGCTCGTCGATCCGCAAGTGCTGCAAGAGCGGATTCTTTGCCATTTGCAAAACGACATTCCAAAGCATCCGACTGTCCGATTGGAAGACTTGCAGCAAATCGTGCCGATTCAGCGCATTGAAGTGAGCGAAGACACGGCGCTGATTGAAGAGAAGGTGCTGAAAGGGTTTGTCGCTGTCACATTCCGCGAGCAACCGAACAAAGCGGCGCTCATGAGCGCCGCCGCCGAAAATTTAGGGCTTCGGGAAAACAATGATTCGGAAAACGAATTCAGCGTCGTTGGGCCCAAAGTCGGATTTGTGGAAAATGTCGGCGTCAACTTGCATCT
The DNA here is from genome assembly GCF_000174795.2 of Geobacillus sp. Y412MC52. Taxonomy (NCBI): domain Bacteria; kingdom Bacillati; phylum Bacillota; class Bacilli; order Caryophanales; family Anoxybacillaceae; genus Geobacillus; species Geobacillus sp. Y412MC52. The sequence goes on from NC_014915.1 coordinate 933,908, forward strand.
CATCCGCCGGCAAGTGGTGACGCCAAATCTTGTGTTTCGGGAAATGTCGATTGGCTCGGTATCGAAAACGAAAGTGGTCATCGCCTACATCGACGGCGTGGCCAATCCGGACATCATCCAGACGGTGACGCAGCGGCTTGAGTCCATTCATTTTGACGTCGTGTTTGACAACGCTATTTTGGATCAGCTGCTCGCGGACAATTCGCGGACGCCGTTTCCTCTTTTTATCTCGACTGAGCGGATCGATCGGGCCATCTATGCACTTGTGTCGGGGCAGGTGGCCATTTTTTGCGACGGCTCCCCGTATGCCGTGATCGGTCCTGCCGCTCTTTTCGATTTTTTTACGTCGCCGGAAGACTATTATTTGCCATGGGTGCTCGGTACGTTTTTCCGGCTCATTCGGTTTTTCGGCGTTGCGTTTTCGGTGTTGGCGTCGCCGATTTATGTGGCGGTGCTGACGTATCATTATGAAATGATTCCCGAAGACTTGCTTGGACCGATCATTTATTCACGCTCGAACGTGCCATTTCCGCCGATGCTCGAGGTGCTGTTTTTGGAAATTACGATTGAGCTGTTGCGCGAGGCCGGAGCGCGGCTGCCGACGAAAGTCGCGCAAACGCTCGGGATTGTCGGCGGGATTGTCATCGGGCAAGCAACCGTTGATGCCGGGCTGACGAGTACGATTTTGTTGATTGTCGTCGCGTTGGCGGCGCTCGCTTCGTTTACAACGCCGATTTTCAAAATGTCCAACACGATCCGGTTCATCCGGTTTCCATTTATTTTGTTTGCCGCTTTCTGGGGCGGGATCGGCATTATCTTTGCCGTCTGCGGGCTGCTCATTCATTTAGGGAGGCTGCAGTCGTTTGGTTATCCGTATTTGCTGCCGTTTTATCCATTTCGTGTTCGCAGCTTCCGCGATACATTCATTCGTTCGCCATACAGTGAAACGGCGGAGCGGCCGATGTTTCTTCGTCCGCGGTCGCGGTTTCGTTACGATCCGAATGCGGCGAAGCAAAAACGCGATATTGATGAGTAAGGGGGATCATGATGAGGCGTGGGCTCGCATGGGTCGGTGCGCTGCTGTTGCTTGGCGGCTGCGTCAGTTCGCGGCCGATTGACGAAATTCAAATTATTCAACAGATGGGGTATGATTTCGAGAACGGCCGCTACACTGGCACTGCGGTGTACCCGACGTTCAAGCAAGGGCCGATGACAAAGCCGAATATGCTGACGACGACGTCGCCGACGATCTACGACTTGATTCCGCGCCTGTCATCGAAATCAGCGCTGCCGATTGAGGAAGGGCAGCTGCGGCTTATTTTGTTCGGCAAGGAGTTTGCTCGGCGTGGGGTGACGCAAATTACGCACAGCCTCGCGCGCAACAACAAAGTCGGCAGCCATTTGCTGCTTGGCGTAGCGGAAGAAAGCGCTAAGGAGCTGCTGAAAATCACGGCGAAAACGACGCTGAGCGATACGTTGTATTTGCCGAATCTTGTGGAGCAGAACGAGCAGTCGATGAACTTGCCGAAAACGAATTTGCACTTGTTTTTGTATCGCTATTTTTCCCCGGGGAGCGACCCATTTTTGCCGTATTTTGAGAAAAAAGGAGATTTCGTCAAGCTTGAAGGGGTCGCGTTGTTTCGCGACGACCAATATGTCGGGCATGTAAGTTTGCGCGATTCGTTTTTGATGAAAATTTTGCTCGGGGAAACGAAAAACGGCGTCTACCAGCTGAATGTTGGGAATCGCGGAAAACAGGGCGAGGATCGGGTGATGCTGCAAAACTTATGGGCGAAGCCGAAATATGAATGGAAGCGTGATGGAAGCCGCCATGTGCTTGACGTGTTCGTCCATATCCATGCGTCGGTGAAGGATTACCCGTCATGGCTCGATCAGCCGGATCAGGATTTGTTTGCTGATGTGAAGAAAAAGATGCAAAACGAATTGGAGCATAATATGCGCCGGTTATTCCACTATTTTCAGAAAAAACGGATTGACCCGCTCGGCATTGGAGATTTTGTTCGCAGCGTGACAAGACATTGGGATTCCGACTCGTTTTACCGCGAATACCCGAATCTGGACATCCGCCCGCACGTCACGGTGGATATCGTCCATACAGGCATTGGCGAATAAGACGGGGAACATTGAGGAGGGATTAGGATGAAGCAGGCCATTCAGGAACGGTTTCTCATCTCCCCGTTTCTTGTGTTCTTTGTCATTCACGCTACGCAAGTTGGGGTCGGGGCACTCAATTTTCAGCGTCCTCTGATGAAAGAGGCGGGACAGGATGCCTGGATGGCTGTCTTGCTGGCCGGGCTGGCGGCGCACGTGTTGATTTGGCTGATGTATCGGCTGCTGTCGCATTCTCCATTAGGCGGAGACCTCGTGTCGCTTCATGAACAGTACTTCGGGCGGTGGCTCGGCGGGGTGCTGAGCCTTGGACTTCTTTTTTACTACGCGTTGGCGGCGTTTATGGTGCTTCAATCATACATTGAAATCATTAAAGTATGGGTGTTCCCGTTGATTGGGGCGTGGCAGTTCAGCCTCGTGTTTTTGCTGCTGACGTATTACGCCGTCTCCGGCGGGTTTCGCGTCGTTGTCGGCTTATGCGTTTGGGGGGTGGTGATTCCGCTGTTGACGATTTTTCCGATGGTTTTCTTTCCGCTTGAGTATGCTCAATACCGGAACTTATTGCCGGTGTTCGACCATTCGTTTGGGCAATTGGCAAAAGCATCGAAAGAGATGGTGCTGCAATATTTAGGGTTTGAAATGCTGCTTATGTATTACCCGTTTTTAAAAAACGCTCCGTCCTCGCAAAAGTGGGCGCATGCGGCCAACGCGTTTACGATGTTCATTTATTTTGTTTTGATCCTCATTTCCGTCGTGTTTTATAACAAAGAGCAAATCCAGCATATTACATGGCCGACGCTGACGCTTGCCAAAATTCCAGAAGTGCCGTTTATCGAGCGGATGGAGTATATTGTCATCTCGATTTACGTACTCGTTGTGTTCCCGATCATCGCGGTCTCTATTTGGGCGGCGACGCGCGTGGTCAAACAGCTGTTTGCCGTTCAGCAGCGCCGTTCGCTTCCAGTGTTGCTCGCTTGCTTGTTTGTCGGGACGCTGTTTTTCCAAGAGAAGACAGATATTGAGCGGTTGACGGAATGGACAGCGAAGGCAGGGTTTTATCTTGTCGCGGTGTATGTTCCGCTCCTGTATGTGTACGTATGGACGGCGGAAAAAGTGAAAAAGGCGCTACAACAAAAGCCATGAGTATGGTATAGTAAAATAGAGAAAACAGAAGAATCACAATTCCGTACGCTTGTACGGGAGAGGTTTCTAGCAAAACCCTCTATAAAAAACTAGGGACGGCTGTATCCTAGGGGTATGGCCTTTTTTGTTTTGGAAACCTCTTCTTCTGCTGATTCAGAAGGAGGTTGATCATGATGAAGATGAATGAAGAAAAGGCGGTCGTCGTCTTTAGCGGCGGCCAAGACAGCACGACGTGTTTGTTTTGGGCGAAAGAGCAGTTTGGTGAAGTGGAAGCGGTGACGTTTGACTACGGCCAGCGCCACCGCCGGGAAATTGACGTCGCTCAAGCGATCGCTGACGAGCTTGGCGTCCGCCATACAGTGCTTGATTTGTCGCTTCTCGGGCAGTTGGCGCCGAACGCCTTGACGCGGCGCGACATTGCCATTGAACAAAAGGAAGGCGAGCTGCCGACGACGTTTGTGGACGGACGCAATTTATTGTTTTTATCATTCGCTGCCGTGTTCGCCAAACAGCGGGGCGCGCGCCATATTGTGACTGGAGTGTGCGAAACAGATTTCAGCGGCTATCCGGACTGCCGCGATGTGTTTATCAAATCATTGAACGTCACGCTGAATTTAGCGATGGATTACGAATTTGTCATTCATACGCCGCTCATGTGGCTGACGAAAGCGGAGACGTGGAAGCTCGCTGATGAGCTCGGGGCGCTCGAGTTCATTCGCACGAAGACGCTGACGTGCTATAACGGCATCATCGCCGACGGCTGCGGCGAATGCCCAGCGTGCGTGCTGCGCAAGCGCGGGTTGGATGAATATTTGCGGGAAAAAGCGGGGGTGGAGTCGCGATGATGCATCAGCTCTATCCGCAGGTGGCGCATCATTACCGCTATGAGTTGAACAAAGATATGCACATCGCCGCCGCCCATTTCATCCCGCACGAAGCGGCCGGGAGCTGCGCAAACGTGCACGGCCACACGTACATCGTCAATGTGACGGTCGCCGGCGATGAGCTCGATGAGAGCGGTTTTTTAGTCAACTTTCAAACGTTAAAACAGCTCGTTCATCGCAAGCTGGACCATACGCTGCTCAACGACCATAGCGATTGGTTTGACGGTCATGACCCGAATCGGTTTCCGACGTCGGAAGTGGTGGCGCGCACGATTTATGAAACGATTCAGCGCTATTTGGATACGCTGCCGCACAAGCCGAAATGTTTGCAAGTGTTTGTCCGCGAAACGCCGACAAGTTATGTCGTCTACCGGCCGAAAGCGGGGGAGCGGTAATGGCGCGCACGATTCCGGTGTTGGAGATTTTTGGTCCGACCATCCAAGGAGAGGGAATGGTGATCGGCCAAAAGACGATGTTCGTCCGCACAGCCGGCTGCGACTACCGCTGCCGCTGGTGCGATTCGGCGTTTACGTGGGACGGATCAGCGAAAGACGAGATCGAGCAGCTGACGGCAGACGAAATTTGGCGGCGGCTTGAAGCCATTGGCGGCCGCCGCTTCCGCCACGTGACGATTTCAGGCGGCAACCCGCTTCTGATTGCGGCTCTTGGGGAGCTCATCGCGCTTCTTCATGAAAAAGGGATGCGGGTTGCGGTTGAAACGCAAGGGAGCCGTTGGCAGGATTGGCTGCTTGACATTGACGACGTCACCCTTTCCCCGAAGCCGCCAAGCTCGGGGATGGACACCGACTGGTCGGCGCTCGATCAAATCATTGAACGGCTGCAGGCTGACCAAAGCCGGGTGCGGCGCATCAGCTTGAAAGTCGTCGTCTTTGATGACGCCGATTTGGCGTATGCGAAAGAGGTGCACTGCCGCTACCCAGGTGTTCCGTTTTATTTGCAGACAGGAAACGCCGATGTGGCCGATTCGGATGTGGATGCACTCCGCGCGAAGCTTCTCAGTCGGTTGGAATGGCTGGTGGAACAAGCCGCCGATTCGGAGGAGCTGGCAGACGTCCACATCCTGCCGCAGCTGCACACGCTTCTTTGGGGAAACAAGCGCGGCGTGTAAAGCGGGGTGCGGCGATTCGCCCGGCAATGAATAATGAGGGAGGAATGAAGGAATGGCAGGAAGAAAAGAGGAAGAATTGAAAGACTTGACGCTGCTTGGCAATCAAGGGACAACGTATTCGTTTACGTACAATCCCAATCTTCTTGAAGTGTTTGACAACAAACATCCTGACCGGGATTATTTCGTGAAGTTCAATTGTCCGGAGTTTACGACGTTGTGTCCAAAAACCGGACAACCGGACTTCGCGACGATTTACATCACCTACATCCCGGACAAAAAATGCGTCGAAAGCAAATCGTTGAAGCTGTATTTGTTCAGCTTCCGCAATCATGGCGACTTTCACGAAGACTGCGTCAACATCATTATGAACGATTTGATTAAAGTCATGGAACCGCGCTATATCGAAGTGTGGGGCAAATTCACCCCGCGCGGCGGCATTTCCATCGATCCGTACTGCAACTGGGGGCGCCCGGGGACGAAATACGAAAAAATGGCGGAATACCGGCTGCTCAATCATGACTTGTATCCAGAAAAAGTCGACAACCGCTAGAGATGAAAAAAGAGGTAGTTTTTTCGCTCCAACTCCTATATAATGGACAATGAATGTTTGCCTTGGAGGTTTTGGCGTTGGAGCGAAGAACAGCTCTTTTGCTTGGGGCGAGCGGTTTGGTCGGCGGAGAGTTGCTGAAGCTGTTGCTGCAGTCGGATTTGTACCGCTGTGTGACGATTTTCGTCCGCACTCCGCTGCCGGTGGAACATGAAAAGCTGCAGCAAGTCGTCGTCGATTTTGCGCGGCTTGAATCGTACGAACGATATTTTTATGTGGACGATGTGTTTTGCTGCCTTGGGACGACGCGCAAAAAGGCGAAAACAAAGCAGCAGTTCATTCAAGTCGATTATGAATATACGCTGCGCGCCGCGGCGCTGGCGGAAAAGTGCCGCGTGAAAAGCTTTTTGACCGTCTCTTCGGTTGGCGCCAACCCTTGTTCGCCGTTTTTCTACCAGCGAGTCAAAGGAGAGACGGAAGAGGCGTTGCAGCGGCTTTCCATTCCGTCGCTCCATATTTTTCGCCCGTCGCTGCTTGTCGGCAAGCGCCGGGAGTTCCGCCTTGGCGAAGCGTTAGGCGGGTGGTTGTTATGCCGTCTTCCGTTTTTGTTCGTCGGCAAATGGAAAAAGTATAAGCCGGTTGACGCCCATCAGCTTGCTTTGGCGATGTTTTACCGGGCGGCGTCAGCAACGAGCGGCGTCCATATCTATGAATGTGATGAACTCGCCCGCATTTCGTAAACAAAAAAGAGGCTCTTGGCAGCCTCTTTTTTTATTCGACGATTTTATAGTTTTTATGATTAACGACTGTCCGTTCTTGCAAATCGAGTTCACGGTAGTTTTCCATATACGTTAAATCCACGATGACGGAGTTTTCATTCACCTTCTCCACAATGCCGCGTAGCCCATTTTTAAATTCGATAATATCTCCGACTTTCGCTTTTTTGATCATCATCATTCTCCTTTAATCAAAATGATGGATGGACCGCTCAAGCGAACGGCCGCGGGAATCGAGGCTTGCCTGATTCCGTCGCCGCTCCCCGGTCGGCGGGGATTAGGCGCTTTTTTACTAGTGTGCCTTATTTTTATGCGCAAGTAAAGAGATTTATTTCCTAAATATTTAAAAAAGGTGCCCTGAAAAAGAGTTTGGGCACCTTCCTTATGGGTGCATATATGCATCCAATATGCTCAAAAGACCATATATGGCGCCTCGCTTAGGAGAAAACGGTCTTTTGAGGCAGCCTATCCTTCTTTTACTTGGCGAAGACGTGGTTGCCGATGACGACGGTCACTGGACGCGAGCGCAGCCATTTGCTTTTCGCCGTTTTCGGATTATAGAAATAGAGCGAGCCGTTTCCTAAACCGCGAAAAGCAAGTGCTTCTTCAACGGCGCGGTATGATTCACGGTCGGCCGGTTCGTTGATCGATCCGTTTGCGACCGGCGTGAATGCATAATGGCCGCCAGAGCGCTCATAAATGACGGCGCGGATCGTATCCGGAAAATCCGGATGGTCGACGCGGTTGAGCACGACCGTTGCCACGGCCACTTTCCCGGCGTACGGTTCCCCTTTCGCCTCGGCATGGACGAGGCGAGCGAGCAAATCTTTCTCTGCCGCCGTGATGCCGGCATCAGGGATGACGAGTTTTTCACCAGGATATAGCCAATCGCCTTTGCGATTTGTCTGCTGCAGTTGTTTCAGCGGCACACCGTATTGTTTCGCGATTTTCCAAAGCGTGTCGCCGCGCTTGACGGTGTGGATCGTCGCCGCATCGGCATGGCCGGCAAAGAAAAATATGCCGCACAACATAGCCGTCACCCATGCTTTTGCTTGTTTCATCCACATCCCTCCTTTTGTCTTGCAAACTCGCTACTAGAGTAACAAGGATCACGCGATGAGTCATTATCGAAATGATGGAAAAAACGCGTCAGGCATTGAAATGACTAGTTTCATAGAGAGGGATGGAAAATTCTCCGCGAGCAAAAACACCCGGCTTCCAGGACGGAAAGCCGGGTGTGAAGCCATGGGAAGAGGGGCTTTTAGCTGCGCGGAGCATCCATATAGTGGTAAATGACATGACCGCCGCGCTGGGCGATGCCGCGAAATCGTTTGAAGTCGGGCTGTTTGACGAGCACGGCACGAAAAACAGGGAAGTCCTCTTTTTTCACCAACAGTTCGGAGATGATTCCGTTGCGCAATTCATCGATTTGCTTGGCCGCCAGTGCTTCATCCATCGCATGTCCCCCCAAGCGTTGATTCGGCATCGTCACCGTTATTTATCGTATCACAGACGCCTGTTGGGTTAAATACCTATATTTTGGCCGGGCAAACACCCTTTGCTTGTTCCGACATACAATATGGGTGGGTACGCGCCCCGAGAATATAAGCAAGAAAGGGAGAGAACAATGAATCATTGGGATCCGTATATGAATGGTCCGTTTTCAACTTCTTCCGGCCATGACAATGAAGCCGGGTGGATGGAGAATAACGTGCCGCCGATGGCTCCGCTATCGGCAACGACGCCAAATGAAGCGACGCCGACTCAAGTGATGCCGATGGCGTATTATCCGCCCGCAGCGCCTTATGGCTATTGGTGTCCACCGGTTGCGCCGCCAGCGCCGCTTGTCAGTCCGGTCCATCTTGACAGTCCAGACAGTCCGGACAGCTCCGATATGATGCTGCCGGCGCCGCCGCTCGGTTTAGGAGCCGGGCCGAATATGGCCCATGCTTCCGTTTTGCCGATGGGTGGGAAAGAAAACACGCCGCCGATGACGCCTGATGACGCCGCTATTCCGTATGGCATGACGGCCCCGTATGCAGAAAACGCCCCCCCGGCTGGCAGCACGGCTCCCGTGGCCGTTCCTGGCACGCTGTCTGGAATGGCTGCTGGTGCAACACCAGGTTTCGTTCCTGGCGCATATCCGTATGCGCCGCTGTACTATCCACCGATGGCGCCGCAGCCGTATGCCCCGGTGATGCCGTATGGCTATCCTGCTTCTCCGCTGCCTCCATATTATGGCGGAGGAACCCCGTATGCGCCTGGCTTTCCAGTCTCGTATGGCCCCTATCGGTAAGATGCCAAAAAAGACCGCCGAATGGCGGTCTTTTTCACATCTCGGGCTGAGAAAATCCTCACTTCCATGCGTGAGCGCAAGTGGGGGATGAATCGGTATCTTTCCTCATCCACCTTTCTCTTGCATCAAAAGAACGAAAGGTATAAAATGGTCATGAATAGAACAAACGTTCCTTATCGTAGGAGGGAAGGTCATGCATAAAGCCTACCTCTTTCGGTTGGATCCCACCCGAAAGCAAACGGACCAAAGGAAGGGAGAAGAGATTGCACATGAGCATGGAACAGAAAACAGCCATTGTCACCGGTGGAGCGAATGGGATCGGCAAGGCGATCGCTAGAGCATTCGCAAAACAGGGAGCGAACGTCGTGATCATCGACCGCGATATTCAAAACGGTGAAGCGTTCGCCGCGCAATTGCAGTCGGACGGGTTCAAGGCGATCTTTGTGGCAGCGGATGTGCGGAAGGTGGACGATATTGAACGGTTTGTACAAGAAGCTGCCGGCCGCTTCGGCCGCATTGACTATTTGATCAACAATGCTGGCGTCTCACGCTGGAAGTCGCCGTATGAGCTGACGGTTGAGGAGTGGGATGACGTGCTGTCAACGAATTTGCGCAGCGCTTTTTTTGCTTCTCGAGAAGCAGCGAAATATATGCGCCGCAATGCAAAAGGCGGAGCAATCGTCAACATTGCCTCGACAAGGGCGCTCATGTCCGAGCCGAATTCCGAGGCGTACGCTGCATCGAAAGGCGGCCTTGTCGCTTTGACCCATGCGCTGGCGGTGTCGTTTGCGGATGATCGCATTCGCGTCAATTGCATCAGCCCCGGTTGGATTGAAACGGGCGATTATGGGCAATTGCGAGACATTGACCACCGGCAGCACCCGGCCGGCCGCGTCGGCAAACCGGACGATATCGCCCGCGCTTGTCTGTATTTATGCGATGAGGAAAACGATTTTATCACCGGGGTCAATTTAGTCATCGACGGGGGAATGACAAGGAAAATGATTTATATTGAGTAGGGAGCGGGCGTTTGTTAAAATAAACAAAATGGGGACGGTTTCAAAGGAAAAGGTGGGACGGAAAAATGAAAATCCGCAAAACGCCGGTGATGGACGGACAAGCTCCGGCTAATGTCTACATTTACGAAAATCGAAAAGAAGAATATATCGTGATTGCCATTCCGGCGCTTGAGTGGTCATTTTCGTTCGCCTATGAGGAAGAGGCGGAGGCGGTGGCCGAGCGGCTTGAGGCATCGCTAAAAAAGCGGCTTGACCATGAGCGCGCCGCCCTCTTGGCCGTGCGGTTGCTCGGCTGGGCGCGGGAAATGTAGCCTAGAGGGCGACCGTGGCCGCCAGCGACTTTGCATGTTAGGGGTTCGATGACAACGTGGTCAACAAAACAAAAGTAATCGCAGTATATATCATAGGAAGCATTTTATGGATTGCCGCCACCGACACCCTGCTCAATATGCTGTCGATCAGCTGCGATGTATATATGGCGCTTGGCGCCGCCAAAGGGGCCGTGTTTATTTTGCTCTCGGCCATTTTTTTGTACCAGCTGTTAAAAAAGCGCGAGCAGCTGGAAAAGACCGAGGAAAATGAACAGCAGCTGCTTACGCTCATCAATTCGATGCCCGATTTCGTTTGCTTTAAAGACAGCGAGGGGCGATGGCTGCGCGTCAACGATTTCGGCCGGCGGCTGTACCGCCTCGAACAGATCGATTATATCGGGAAGACGGACCGCGAGCTTGGCGAGCTTGTGCCGTTTTTTAAAGAAGCGTTTGCGCAGTGCATTGCATCAGACCGCGAGGCGTGGGAGAGCGGAAAGGTGACGCGCTGCGAGGAGTCGTTTGCGACGCCGGATGGGGAAGTGAAGACGTTTGACGTCATTAAAGTGCCGCTCTTTGACGAAAACGGAGCGCGCAAAGGGTTGTTGACGATCGGCCGCGACATTACCCAGCAAAAGCTTGCCGAGGAGTTGCTCTTGAAAAAAGAAAAGCTGTCCGTCCTTGGCGAGCTGGCTGCCGGCATTGCCCATGAAATCCGCAATCCGCTCACCTCCATGAAAGGATTTATTCAGATGATGCAAGAAACGCGCGAAGTGAATGATCATTACATGCGCATTATGTTAAGTGAACTCGGCCGCATCAACCAAATTGTCAGCGAGCTGCTGGTGCTCGCCAAGCCGCAAAGCCACGATTATCGGCCGTTTTTGCTAGACGAGGCCATTTCGTATGTCATCAGCTTGATTGGCCATGAGGCGACGTTGAACAGTGTTTCCATTTCCGTTCATAACACCGCTCCGAAAGCTTGTGTGTACGGCGATCAAAACCAAATTGTTCAAGTGTTGTTGAACGTTATGAAAAATGCCATCGAAGCGATGCCTGATGGCGGAATTTTATACGTCCACGTTGCGGAAGCGGACGGGAAGATCTATGTCGATGTTGCCGACACCGGCGTCGGCATTTCGAAAGAGCGGTTGCAGAAAATCGGTGAACCGTTTTTCACTTTGAAAGAAAAAGGAATGGGGCTCGGGCTGACGACAAGCATGAAAATCGTTCAAGAACATAAAGGAACGATGCGGATCGAAAGCGAGGTTGGGAAGGGAACGACTGTTCATTTGACGTTTCCGTCTGGCGGCGTCAAAGCCGCAAACGGCCGGCCAAATGCGCTGTCATAACAACAGGCGTCCACGCAGAGCGAGGATGTCTGTTTTTTTTGGCTAACGGCTCAATCGATGGCTGATAGGCAGCCGAGTTGCATGGCAGGCAGAGGCCGATGCTTTGCGGATCATCATAGGCCCTGTCGGTGCACAGCGCGTTTTGGTTCGTAAAATTTCTCTTTCAGTTGTTTAGGGTCGAAACTGCCGATCGTGCAGGGAACAATTCCTACTTAGCTTTGCTTGAAGTGGGAGACTTCTTTCGGAAATCCGTTAAAAATGAAACCTATTGCACATGATAAACGTAGTTTGGGGAGGAATAATGGGAAAAGGATGTGATGGTGTGTTCATCGCCCAACTGGCAGTCATTTTGTTCGCCGCCAAACTTGCCGGTGATGCGGCCGTGCGCCTTGGCCAGCCCGCCGTGCTCGGCAAGCTGCTCATCGGTATTGTGCTTGGTCCGAGCGTACTGGGTGTGATCGAGGATACCGATCTTTTGCAGGAGTTAAGTCAAATCGGCGTCATTTTGCTTATGTTTATAGCCGGCCTTGAGACGGATATGGATCAGTTTCGGCGCACTGGAAAAGCTGCTGTGGCAGTCGGAGTGCTCGGCATTCTCGTTCCGCTGCTCGCCGGGTATGCGGCCGGCGCAGCGTTCGGCATGGAAACCGGCACGGCTCTATTTCTTGGCCTCTTGCTATCGGCGACAAGCGTCAGCATTTCTGTGCAGGCGCTTAAAGAGATGGGACAGCTGCAATCGAAGGAAGGATCAGCGATTCTTGGCGCGGCGGTCATCGACGACGTGCTGGTCGTCATTGCCTTGGCGTTTTTATTAAGCCTAACTGGCGGCGACGTCGAGCTTGGTGCGGTCGTGCTGAAAAAAGCTGTTTTTTTTGCCGTCGCTATTTTGCTCGCTTGGAAAGCCATCCCGCTCGTATTAAAGTGGTTTGCCCCGCTGCGTGTGACAGAGGCGGTCGTCTCGGCCGGACTGGTCATCTGTTTTGCCTTTGCCTATTTTGCTGAGGCGATGGGGGTGGCGGCGATCATCGGCGCCTATATGGCCGGGCTTGGCGCGAGTTTTACGGACTATCGGGAAGAAGTATTTGAGAAAGTGGAAACGATCGCCTATTCTTTGTTTGTCCCTGTCTTTTTTACCTCCATCGGGGTTGCGGCCGACTTTTCCGGCATCATCGAGCATTGGCCGCTGATTGTCGGTTGGAGTGCGCTCGCGATTTTGACAAAGCTTGTCGGCGCCGCGCTGGGGGCAAAATGGGCCGGATTTTCGTGGGGAAGCTCGCTGGCGGTCGGCGCTGGCATGGTGTCGCGCGGTGAGGTGGCGCTCATCATCGCCGGCATCGGCTTGGAAGCCGGCCTGCTTGATGGAGACATGTTTGCGGTCATGATCATCGTCGTATTAGTGACGACCATCGTGACTCCGCCGCTGCTGAAGATGATTTTCAGCCGTCTTCATCCGGTGCGCCGGACGGCCTAGTCGCCGTCGAAGTGGGCGGCCGGGCCGATGGCCGGCGCTATAGCGGCAAAACAGCGGGGCTGTCCCCAAAAAAGGGCAGCCTCGCTGTCGCTACGAGCGGTTCTTTTTCGCTTGTTTCGCCGTATCCACGCTGTCTTTGGCCATTTCTGCCTCCGCCTTGGAGACGGTCGGGTTGGCTACTTCTTGGCTCACCTTGTTTTGTCTCCCTTTGTTCGACATGCGATCCCCTCCTTTCGGCCAGTTTCGCTCCGCTTGCCGTATGCCCGCAAAATCTTTCCTCCCTCCCAGCCCTCTTATTAGTATGTCGAGAAGAGCGGCGTCCCATCCAAAAAACGTCATTGAGAGCGATGGCCCGTCCGGTTTATAATGTAGTCTGCATAGACTAGCGGCAGACGATGGGTGCGGAAAGGAGGGAGCCTGATGGAACAGCCGTTTCGCGTCGAAAAAACGCTCAACAATAACGTGTTAATCGCTTCCCATCCGGCATATGGCGAAGTCGTTTTGCTCGGCAAAGGAATCGGCTTCGGCAAAAAACGGGGGGACGAGATTGCCAAGAGCGCTGTTGAAAAATGTTTCGTTCTGAAAAACGAACGCGAACAAGAGCAATACAAAAAGCTGCTTCCGGAATTGAGCGAAGAATTCATCGCCCTCATGAGCGAGGTGGTTCAACATATTCAGCAACGCGTGGGCGCGCCGCTCGACGAGCACATCCATGTGGCGCTGACGGACCATATCGCTTTTACATTAAAGCGGCTTGAACAAGGATTGGATGTCAAAAACCCGTTTTTGGCTGAGACGAAAAGCTTGTATCCGTTGGAATATGAAATTGCCAATGAAGTGGCCCGCATGATTGAACAAAAGCTCGGGATTGTGCTGCCTGAAGGAGAGGCAGGCTTTATTGCCCTTCATATTCATAGCGCGATTTCCAAACAAAGCGTGTCGGAAGCGAATCGATATTCCCAGCTCATTGCTGATCTTGTCAAGATCGTCGAGCAACAGCTTGGCGTTGACATCGACCGCGAGAGCGTTCATTATTTGCGGTTTGTCCGTCACTTGCGCTATGCGATTGAGCGGATGAAAAAAGGCGAAAAAGTCGAAGAACCAAAAAATTTGTCGAAAATCTTGAAGGAAGCGTATCCATTATGCTATAATCTAGCATGGAAGTTGGTCAAAGTCATGCAGCAAACGCTTCATCTGCCGGCGGACGATGCCGAGGCGGTCTATTTGACGTTGCATTTGCAACGGCTGGCGGAGAAAAAGAACAATACAACTGCATAGGTTGTCTCGCTTTACGTGTTACTGACTCGATCAGGCATGAGTAAAGAGGGCAAACAAGGCGGCAACAGTTGCAAATTCATCTTTGCGCTGTTGTAAGCGTTCTTTTTGTCTCTCTTTAGTCATGCCTTTTTTATTGCGCCGGCTCCCTCGGAAACGCCCGCTCCATTTTCGGTGCATGAATCGGTTGTTTGCTGTAAAACTTAAGAAAAGGAAACTAAAGGAGGTTATGAAGATGAAACGAGCGTTTGGCACGTTGCAAAAGGTCGGGAAAGCGCTCATGCTGCCGGTGGCGATCTTGCCGGCGGCCGGGATTTTGTTGGCGCTTGGCAACGCCTTGAAAAACCCGGCGCTCACTGACAAAATTCCGGCGCTCAAAGCCGACTGGGTCGTGCTCATCTCCAACGTTATGGAGCAAGCAGGCGGCATCGTCTTCTCCAACTTGTCGCTCTTGTTTGCGGTTGGTGTGGCGATCGGCCTTGCCGGCGGGGACGGGGTCGCGGGCTTGGCGGCGATCATCGGCTACTTGATTATGAATGTGACGATGAGCGTCATCTTGGGCGTGACTTCCGATATGATCGGCGCCGACCCGTCGTACGCCAACATTCTCGGCATCCCGACGCTGCAAACCGGCGTCTTTGGGGGGATTATCGTCGGGATTTTGGCAGCGTACATGTACAACAAATACTTCAATATCGAACTGCCGCAATATCTCGGCTTTTTCGCCGGCAAGCGGTTCGTGCCGATCGTGACGGCGGCGTCCGCAGTCGTGCTTGGCATTATCATGACATTCGTTTGGCCGCCGATTCAGCACGGGCTCAATGCGTTTTCGCACAATATGATCGATGCGAACAAAACGTTGGCCGCGTTCATTTTCGGCGTCATCGAACGGGCGCTCATTCCGTTTGGTTTGCATCATATTTTCTATGCACCGTTTTGGTTTGAATTTGGCGAGTACGTCAATAAAGCCGGGCAAGTGGTCCATGGCGATCAAAAAATCTTTTTCGAGCAACTGAAAGACGGGGTCAAATTGACGGCCGGCACGTTCATGACCGGGAAGTTCCCGTTTATGATGTTCGGTCTCCCGGCAGCGGCGCTCGCGATCTACCATGAAGCGCGACCGGAAAACAAAAAAGTCGTTGCCGGCATCATGGGGTCGGCCGCGTTGACATCGTTTTTGACCGGGATTACCGAACCGATCGAATTTTCGTTCTTGTTTGTCGCCCCGGCGCTGTTTGCCATTCACTGCGTCTTTGCCGGCTTGTCGTTTATGATCATGCACTTGTTGAACGTCAAAATCGGGATGACCTTCTCCGGCGGGGTCATTGACTTCTTGCTGTTTGGCGTTCTGCCAAACCGGACGGCATGGTGGCTCGTCATTCCGGTCGGCTTGGTGTTTGCCGTGATTTATTATTTCGGATTCCGCTTTGCGATCCGCAAATGGGATTTGGCGACGCCGGGCCGGGAAAAAACGGTCGAGGAAGCACCGAAAGCCGAGGCAGCCGCCGCTGGCGACCTGCCGTATGAAGTGCTCGCTGCCCTTGGCGGAAAGGAAAACATCGAACATTTGGACGCATGCATTACACGTTTGCGCGTTTCGGTCCATGATATCGGCCGGGTCGATAAAGACCGGTTGAAAGCGCTCGGCGCCGCCGGGGTGCTTGAAGTCAGCAACAACGTGCAAGCGATTTTCGGTCCGAAATCGGATATGTTAAAAGGGCAAATTCAAGACATCATGCAAGGAAAAGCGCCGGCTCGTGCGGAAGAAGAACCGAAAACAGCGGCTTCAGAAACCGCGAAGTCCGAAACGATTGCTTCGCCGATGTCAGGAGAGGTCGTTCCGCTCGCTGAAGTGCCGGACCAAGTGTTTTCGCAAAAAATGATGGGCGACGGCTTCGCGGTCATGCCGACGGACGGCACGGTCGTCTCTCCGGTTGATGGCAAAATCATCAACGTATTTCCGACGAAGCACGCCATTGGCATTCAGTCGGCCGGCGGGCATGAAATTTTAATCCACGTCGGCATCGACACGGTGAAGCTGAACGGCCAAGGGTTTGAAGCGCTTGTGAAGGAAGGCGACGAAGTGAAAAAAGGGCAGCCGATTTTGCGCGTCGACCTTGATTATGTAAAACAGAACGCGCCATCGATCGTCACGCCGGTGATTTTCACGAATCTCAAAGCCGGCGAAACGGTTCACGTCAACAAGCAAGGCCCGGTTGCTCGAGGAGAAGACGCTGTTGTGACGATCAGCTAAACTGCTTATTCGCAGCGGGGCGGGACCAAGCATTTTCCGTTGCCTCCCCGCCCCTGCATTTGATATGATGGCAAAGAAAAAATTGAAGAAAAGGGGAATGATGAACATGGCAGAAAAAACGTTTAAAGTCGTTTCTGATTCCGGCATCCACGCTCGTCCGGCGACGATTTTGGTGCAAACGGCGAGCAAATTCAACAGCGAAATCCAGCTTGAGTACAACGGCAAAACGGTGAACTTGAAATCGATCATGGGCGTTATGTCGTTAGGAATTCCGAAAGGGGCAACGATCAAAATCACGGCAGAAGGGGCCGATGCGGCAGAAGCAATGGCGGCGTTAACCGATACGTTGGCAAAGGAAGGCCTTGCGGAATAATGGAAAAGACGATTCATGGCATCGCCGCTTCAAGCGGCATCGCCATCGCCAAGGCCTACCGCTTAGAGACGCCTCATTTGACGGCCGAAAAACGAACGGTCACCGATGTCGAGGCGGAAATTGCGCGGCTTGAGGCGGCGGTCGCGAAAGCGAAAGAAGAGCTGGAAGCCATCAAACAGCATGCCTTGGAAAAGCTTGGTGAAGACAAAGCCGCCATTTTTGCCGCCCACTTGCTTGTGCTTGACGACCCAGAACTGCTGAACCCAATTAAGGAAAAAATCAAAACAGAACAAGTGAATGCGGAATATGCGCTCCATGAAACGGCATCGTTTTTCATTTCCATGTTTGAAGGCATGGACAATGAGTATATGAAAGAGCGGGCCGCCGATATCCGCGATGTGACAAAGCGCGTCCTCGCCCATCTGCTTGGCGTCACGATCTCGAACCCGAGCCTCATTTCTGAGGAAGTCGTGATCATCGCTGAAGACTTGACGCCATCCGATACGGCGCAGCTGAACCGCCAATATGTGAAAGGATTTGCCACCGACATCGGCGGGCGAACGTCGCACTCGGCCATTATGGCCCGCTCGCTCGAAATTCCGGCTGTCGTCGGCACGAAGGCGGTAACGGCGGAAGTAAAAAACGGCGACATGGTCATCGTCGATGGGCTCGACGGTCAAGTCGTCGTCAATCCGTCCCCGGAGCTGCTTGCGCGTTATGAAGAGAAGCGGGCTCGCTATGAGGAGCAAAAAGCGGAATGGGCGAAGCTTGTCGATCAACCGACGGTCACCGCTGATGGCGTGCACGTTGAGCTGGCGGCCAATATCGGCACGCCGGACGATGTGAAAGGAGCGTTGGCCAACGGGGCAGAAGGGATCGGATTGTATCGCACGGAATTTTTATACATGGGACGATCGGAGCTGCCTACGGAAGACGAACAGTTTGCGGCTTACAAAACGGTGCTTGAACAAATGGGCGGCAAGCCGGTCGTTGTGCGTACGCTTGACATTGGCGGCGACAAAGAGCTCCCGTATTTACACTTGCCAAAAGAGATGAACCCGTTTTTAGGGTTTCGAGCCATTCGGCTTTGTTTGGAAATGCAAGACATGTTCCGCACCCAGCTGCGCGCCTTGCTGCGGGCGAGCGTGCACGGCAATTTGAAAATCATGTTCCCGATGATTGCGACGCTCGATGAATTCCGCCAAGCGAAAGCGATTTTGCTCGAAGAAAAAGAAGCGCTCCTCCGCCAAGGCGTCCCGGTCGCCGATGACATTGAAGTCGGCATGATGGTGGAGATCCCGGCTGCCGCCGTCATGGCCGATCAGTTTGCCAGGGAAGTCGATTTCTTCAGCATCGGAACGAACGACCTGATCCAATATACGATGGCGGCCGACCGGATGAATGAGAGGGTGGCGTATCTATATCAACCGTACAACCCGGCTATTTTGCGGCTCATCAGCTATGTCATTGACGCCGCTCACCGCGAAGGGAAATGGGTTGGGATGTGCGGGGAAATGGCCGGCGACCCGATCGCCATTCCGATTTTGCTTGCTCTTGGCCTTGATGAGTTCAGCATGAGCGCCACCTCGATTTTGCCGGCGCGCGCCCAGCTGAAGCGGCTGTCAAAAGAGGATGCGGTCCGCGTGAAAGAGACAGTGCTGTCGCTTGGTACGGCTGAGGAAGTAGTGTCGTTTGTCAAACGAACGTTCCATATGGCTTGATCATAGCGAAAGGTGCAGCGGCATGAATCGGCCGCTGCGCCTTTTTTTGCCTTTAAAGGCAAGACATATGTTTCCGCGCTCTGTTCAAGCCAACAGCGGTGTCGATGATTCATAGCCATACCGCTGCCGGATCGTAAGTGAAAGGCCTAAAGCGATGACTTTCGCCATTTGGTAAACAATGTGCAAATTCGTGTACGGAAGTGCGCTCATATCGGCGGTATCTTCCATTCGGTCGTTCTCCTTTTCTTAGTTCGCGGCCGATGCTGGTGATTCCTTTTTTGGTTCATCACCAAAAGTTGTACTTGCACCTGTCATGAAAGTATGTTAGCTGTTTCTAGCCGAACCCGCAATACAAAACGCTGGATATTTCTGTATCCGTATCCCCGACGTTTCATCAGCTTGATCTTGTTATTTGTTCCCTCCATTTTCCCATTTGAATAAGGGGATAAAATGCACGATATGATTTCGTCTGTTCGTTTGACGAGTGATTTTGCGATGGCGCGAACAGCAGAACAAGGACAAAACAAATACCGATGAACCCAGGCGTTCAAACGACGTTTCGCTTGTCGCTCGTTTTGGCTTTTGGATACATAACGAAAATGTTGAAGGGATTGATAGACAGCCTGCAAGGAATCGCTCTCTTTCTGCCACTCTCGCACCGTTTGGCGCTCCTCCTCGGTGAGTTTCTCGGGGCACTGGGTCAATAAGCGGCAAACATACCGAACATGCCCATGTTTCTTGTTCCCTTTTCCGAAGGATTTGCGGCATCGATCCAACGCTTCCGTAAACAATTGAATCACATGAAAATAATCGACCACATGCTTCGCTTCCGGACACACCCCTTGAATGGCTTTTTTCATCGCTGGAGCCAAATCGCTCACGACATACTGAACAGAATCAGACACAGGAGCCAACACACGTCCAATGGCTTCCTCGTTCTTTCCTGCTTCAACGGCATACACTTCTCCCGTTTCGGCATCCATGACTGCCACTCCGTAATCATGCCCTTTTCGAAACGCAAACTCGTCGACACAAACTGCCTTTGGTTGGATGTCATTCGATAGGAAGGAAGGGGCATGGGTATAAAACCAACGTTCCACGTTCGTGTAAGGAAGCTTGAGCATACGAGCCACCGCCTGAATGGATGTTCCGATGCAAGATTGCGCCACTCATTGCTGAAACGCATCCGCCGCTACACTTCGAGGGAAAATTCCGGGATAAGACGTGCTGAATGTCATGCCGCATGTACCACAACGTCTACGCTCCACAGGGAGTTCCACCCAAAAGATGCCGATCCGTTGAGCATACCCATGCATCCATTGCTTCTTTTTGCCTGTCATTTTGATCGTGCGTTTCAAGCCAACAGGACATAACGGGCATTGTTCGGGTAGAGAAAGTTCGAAAATCCAACGTTCTTCTTCTTTTCGCACCTTTTGAATCAAAACATCTGATAAATCGATAAGTTCTTTGATAAACTGAGCGTACATGCGAGTTTTCCTCCAATGGTTTGGTTTTGTCACCTTTACCATACAGGAAAATTCGCATTTTTTGTATCCTCTATTTTCCCCTATGCATACCTATCTTAAAATCTCAAGTACAACTTGTGGTGAAGAGCCCCTTTTTTGTTTGGTTGTCAATTTATGTTAGTGAATTTGCTCATCTACAGTTCAATATTGAATTTCGCCCACAAATATTTTACTCACACTCATCTCCCGCTTATCGTTGGGCTATGCCCTTTCACGCGCTTGAAGCGGGAGACTTCTTTCGGGACTATGTTAAAAAGATAAAAAAACCCCGGCAGATAGCCGAGATTTTGATTATTGCAGGGATTCTGCAATCTTGATTAATTTGTCGGCTTTAATGTTCATACCTCGGACATTAAAGTAACGACCATCTTTCCAAAATATCAATTGAATAGGATCATGTTCGCCACGCTTAATCAACCATGCATCTACGCCAGCTACTTGAATTTTTTCTCCTTTTGAGAGAACATTCATCGGCTTAACTGTTCCATCATCATCGGATTGAATGATTAACAATTCTTTTCGTTGATACTTTAACTTCTTATCAGCGTCTTTATCCACCCACGCCTGTTTGACAACCGTTAGTTTTTTGGCTCCTTGAGTAACTACCTCTGTTTTAGGTTCAAGTTCTTTCACATCTTCCGGAAGCACAGTCGGTTTTTTGGCTTTAAACGACAGTTTGTCTTGGGCAATTCCATTAAAACGTTCGACCTTTATTTTTGTATCTTCTGTCACTTTCGTGTTTTGATAGGAATTTGCTGATGTTGCTTTTTCTTGTGAAACAAAACCGGAAATAACAACAGCAAGTGCTGCTCCTACAATACCGCCAATTATGAGATTTTTCTTCTTCATGATAACTCCCCTTATAAGCACATGTACGTTAATCTTTCAAAATCATGGTCAACATGCCAATAGTCCTCGGAATTGTTAGTTGTTACATCAATATACCATCCATAACATGCATCACGCAAATAGGTAGCCGGATAGCTATCGGTTAAGTTATAGTTCCATTCATAATATTGAGTAGAACCTAAATAACCAACATAGACCCGATAATCCTCAAACTCTTCCCATGTAACAGGTCCAACAATACCATCGGCCGCTATACCTTCGTTTCTTTGAAAATTAACCACTCCATTATAGGTTTTAGAACCCCAATATCCGTCGACTGCACTATAACCCCAAGGTGTATCTTTTAGCATTCGTTGAATGGCTAGAACATACCCACCGTCTGTCTCGTATCCATAGCCGATCGTGTCGTTATTGGCCCAATTGTCTTCCATATCATGGGCGGAAGCATCTTTAGGCGAAATAAATAATCCTAGTCCGAGTAGAAAGGCTCCTAAACATAATGATAGACGTTTCACCACTTTTAACTCCCCCCTATCATTATATTTTCTGAATATTCCTTATTTAAACTTAACAACTTTGGCGGAGTCAGTCAAGACTTTGTGGGAACTTTTTTTGGTTCACTACGGACGTTGTAAATGGATGGTTAGTGAACCATTTTCAGGAATTAATATCGCAAACGCTTTCGGACTCTCATCCCTCATCTTGAGGCGGTGATATTGTATTCCATTTTTTACACCTAACCAACATCCTGAAGTGCCGACGGCGCTTGATACATCGGCGTCCCTGATGACCGCTGAAGATACGGGATGTTTTGACGCATCACATCCGCCAACAACCGCCCTGTCTTCCGTTTGTCCTGTTCGATCCGAGCTGGCTTGGCCGAGGCTGCGGTCCGGGTCTCTTCCTCCTCCAATCGCCCATTTCTCCACGAAATTCATAGTAGTCGTTCCATCGAAAGGTCACTTCGCTGTAAATTAGCACATTATTTCAGAATCCCTTTTTCAAATTATTTTCAGGTGGATTCCGAAATAATGTGCAAAATGTTTGCGGATTGTTCCGGATTTTGCACATTCTTTCGGAACGTTTGCACGCTCTTTCAGATGAAGATTTCCAGCGCGCCTGATGGACCGATGAAAAAGAGGAAGCACAAAAGAGGCCGATTTGGCCCCTTTCGTGCTAATACCCCATTTCCTCTGCAGCCATGCGCACCACTTCTTCGTCAATGACGTCCTTTTTCAGCTGATGCCCGTACAGCAGGCAAGTCGTGGCCAACGTGTTGATGACACGGGGCCATCCCCGCGACTGCAGGGCAATCGCCTCTAACGCCGATGGAGAATGGAACCCGTCAAGGAAAGCATTTGACTGTTTCCATTCTACCAACTTCGTGGTCTGTATGCGGAAGAAGGGTCCTGACTGATGAACCGATTTCATCCAGCTAACATGTTTCTAGGATTGAGTAGAAATCACAGAAAATGGATCTTCACCAAAAGTTGTACTTGACTGTTTCAGATCATGTCTTACTTACATGCATAAGGAAAATCAGTAAATCAACGATTTTCCTACATGGTGACACGAGAAAAAGCCTCGCTTGTCAAGTACACGTTGTGGTGAGGAACCTTATTTTTTTGCGTTCGTTGCCGACAATTCCTGTCATTTGGTGTCTGTTAATTTTTTCTTGTCATCTGCCTAAATGGATTGCGCCATTCCATCAGGACGGCATAGTTGCGCGATTCCTCATCTTCCAAATAATTGTGAACGACCGCCAGCGGAGTGCGCCCGCAGCGGAGCAAAAACGTAATGACCGGATCGTTCAGCTCGCCAGCAACCACTTTGTCGATGTAGGCTTCGGGTGATAATTCATTAGCGTAACGATGGTAGCCAGGCATCCGCCCGCCGCCGAGCAGCCGGTCGAGGCTGAGATGGACGACGACTTCATACATCGACTGCATGAGCCACTTGCCGAGGCCGAGCTTCCGGTATGGCGGCGAGACGCAAATGTCGACGACATAAAGCGTGTTGCCATCCGGGCGGTGGTTGCGGATGTAGCCGCCGTCGGTGATCTCTTCCCATGTATGATCGGTATGGGCTGGATCAAAGTCAACGATCAAGCCGGTCATCGATCCGACGATGCGCCCGCCGACTTCGACGCAAAGCGCTCCTTCGGGAAACAAGGTGACATGGTTGTGAAGCTGTTGTTCGTTCCACCATAACTCCGATGGAAACGGGGGCGGAAAACTTTCTTGCTGCACGCGGATGAGATCAGCAAAGTCGTCTTTCGTATAGTTGCGGATGACCGCTTCGCGCGGGGTGTTGCCGTCAAAGACGTATAAACGTTTATCGTACATGCCGATCCCCCTTGCTTTTTACCTTCATCATAACGGAAAACTCGAAAAAATGGCAAGAAAAGCCTCCGACAACTAACAGCGGCCGGAGGTTTTTTGCTCGACATACTCGCTCACAAGCGCTTCAATTTGCTGTTCATCGGGCTTTTCGCCGCGAAAGGGAAACACAATTTCATCGATGAATTTGCCGTTGCGGTAAACATGCAGCGCCCCTTTTTGCAACAGGACGCTGTATTCGATCTCAAATCGATATCCTTCGTGTTCGATGGCACCCATTGTCATTCACCTTCCTCTAGTTTATTGTCCCATGTGCGTCGATTCGTTATGTATGAATTAAGAAGGTCCTCCTATAGACGGGGGACGATCGTCCTTTGTATAATGAAAATTAGTGCGACAAAAAGAGGAAACAGAGGGGAGAAATAGAGAGTGTTCCGGACATTGCGCAGCAAATTGATCGTCTTGATGGCTTTATTGTTAGTGATTTCCTTGGCAGCGACGCAGCTCGTTGGGGTTGTGCAAATGCGGAAGATGGTGGATGCTGACGTGAAGCAACGGGCGCAGACGGCGCTTGACGGACTGCTCGGCGATATTCGCGACAGTTTTCAAAGTGAAGAGAACAGCTTAGTGCAATTCAGTGAATCGCCGTTGGCTTTGCAAATGGTTCGGGACGAAAGCGCCTGGCCCGGGCTGGAAAAGCAGTTCCGTACGTTTTTGCGCCTGCATGAGAATGTGCAATTCATCTATATTGGCACTGAGCAGAAGAAAATGTACATCACGCCGATGACAGAGCTCCCGGACGGATACGATCCGACGAGCCGCCCGTGGTATAAAGAAGCGATGAAGCGGCCGGATGAAGTCGTGTGGACCGAACCTTATGTCGATGCCATTACCGGCAAGCACGTTGTGACGTTGGCCAAAGCAGTGAGTGAAAACGGCCGCATTGCTGCGGTCATTGGCATCGATATGACGCTCGATGCGGTGACGAGAATCGTCAATGCGAGCGACGTCGGCTATCACGGCTATCCGGTGCTGTTTGACGCGAAAGGGACGGCGGTCGTCCACCCGCAATATAAGGGGAAAAACATGGCGAAAAACGCGACGGTCCGCTATATGCTCGAGCATGAAAAAGGAATGCACGAATATGAGCAAGATGGCGAGCGAAAGGTGATGTACTTCACTACCATTCCAGAGCTCGGCTGGAAAGTCGGCGTCGTCTATAAAGAAAAGGACTTATCGGCGATGAGCCGCTCGCTTGGAGCAAACATGCTTGTCATTACCATTATTGCGCTCATTGTGGCGCTTGTTGCCGTTTATTTCTTAGCGCGCTCGATCACAAGGCCGATTGTGGCGCTGCAAGAGCAAGTCGAAAAGGCGGCGGGCGGTGACTTGACGGTGCACGCGCGTGTCACTGCCAAAGATGAGATTGGCCGCCTCGCCCGCCACTTCAATGACATGATCGACCATATGCGGATGCTGATCAGCGAGGTGAACCGATCGGTCAATGAATTGGCCGTTTCGGCCGACCATTTGAGCGCTGTCTCGGAAGAAACGATGGCCACAAGCGAACAAGTGGCGAAAGCGATCGGCGAAATCGCGAAAGGAACGACTGATCAAGCGGGAAGCCTTGATACGATCAATGAGCGGACGACGACGCTGTCGCAGCAAATCGAAGCGGTTACGAATGCGACGGCTGGCATGGAGTCGCTGTCCGATGAAACGAAAACCGCGAGCTACGATGGCTTGGAGCATTTAAACATTTTGCAGAAAAAATCGGAGGAAGCGAAAAATGAACTCGAGTCTGTAGAAAATGTCATTAGCGACCTTGTGAAAAAGATGGATGAAATTGACGGCGTTATTCAAACGATCACGGCCATTTCTGGACAGACGAATTTGCTGGCGTTAAACGCCAGCATCGAGGCGGCGCGGGCTGGCGAGCATGGGAAAGGGTTTGCCGTTGTCGCTGATGAAGTGCGCAAGCTGGCCGAACAATCCGCGAAAGCGACGGAGATGATCCGCGCGACGATCGCCGCCATCCAGCAGCAAGCCGGGCTGGTGATCGAGGCGGTCGGCCGCTCGAAGCAGGCGTATGACGAACAGCGGGAAGCGGTGCACACGACCGGCGATTCGTTTGTCAAAATCACTGGCATGATGGAGCAAGTGGCAACAGCGCTCGCTGGGATTATGGAGGAAGCAAAGCGGATGAACGCGAGCAAAGACGATGTCGTTGGGGCGATGCAAAACATCGCTGCCATCGCCCAACAAGCAGCGGCAGCGGCGGAAGAAGTGGCTGCTTCGGCTGATGATCAGTTGCAGGCGCTTTCGACGGTGACTGAATCGGCGGAGGCGTTAAGCGAAATGAGCCGGCAGTTGAAACAACTGGTGGAGAAGTTCAAAATTTCATAAAAAGCAGAGGACGCCCTGATGGCAGCGGGGCGTTCTTTTTATCGCCTCCAGCCGAGTGTATTCATACAGTGATAATAAGTGAAATTTTTTCAGCTTCTTCGTCGATTTTAGTGAGCGATAGTGCTAAAATAAACAGTGAAAACGTTTATACCGTTATTTTGCTGTACGTTTGGGGATGCTGGCAGCGAAATGAGGACTTTCATGCATAGCTGTTGCCCAGCCCGAACGATGCGAAAACAAGGTGGAGGTTTTTTCACGATGGCAAAACAGACGAACTACGCTCAACCGTGGAGCCAGTTTTACGGGCCGAACCTCGGTTATGTCATCGAAATGTACGAACAGTATCTCGATGACCCTAACAGCATCGACCCGGAACTGAAGCAACTGTTTGAACAGTGGGGGGCGCCGGTCTTGGAAGAACCGGTTTCTCCTGCGGATGACGAGGCGACCAAAACGCATCAAACGTTCCGGCTGCCGGAGACGCCGACGATTTTCAGCAAGCTTGTCGCTGCCGTCAAGCTGGCGGACAGCATTCGCCATTACGGCCATCTGGCTGCCGATACGAATCCGCTTGTCAAAAAGGAGAAAAAGCTGCGCCGCTTGGAGCTTGACGAATACGACTTAACCGAAGAGGATTTAAAGCGCATTCCGGTCGCGTTTCTTTGCCCGCACGCTCCGGCGCATGTCAAAAACGGCTGGGACGCCATCTTGCATTTGCGCAAAATTTACACGGACAAAATCGCGTTTGAATTCTCGCAAGTACATAATCTCGAAGAGAGGAACTGGCTCATTCAGCAAATCGAGTCCGGAGCGTATTACCCGAGCTTGGCGAACAAAGAGCGGGTTGCTTTGTTGCGCCGCCTGACGGAAGTGGAAGGGTTTGAAAAGTTCATCCACCGGACGTATGTCGGGCAAAAACGGTTTTCGATCGAAGGGCTTGATTCCATGGTGCCGCTTTTGGATGAGCTTGTTCGCCAAGCGATCGAACATGAAATTGACGCCGTCAACATCGGCATGGCGCACCGCGGCCGGTTGAACGTGCTGGCTCACGTGCTCGGCAAGCCGTACGAAATGATTTTCGCCGAGTTTCAGCATGCGGAAAGCAAAAATTTCATTCCGTCTGAAGGATCAGTGGCGATCACGTACGGGTGGACGGGCGATGTCAAATACCACTTAGGGGCGGCGCGCCGCCTTCGCAATAAAAGCGCGCATACGATGCGGATTACGCTCGCGAACAACCCAAGCCATCTCGAAGTGGTCAATCCGGTTGTGCTTGGCTACACGCGCGCCGCGCAAGAAGATCGGACAAAACCAGGAGTGCCGGTGCAAAATACTGATGCGTCGTTTGCCATCTTGATTCACGGCGATGCCGCGTTCCCGGGACAAGGGATCGTCGCGGAAACGCTCAACTTAAGCCAGCTGCGCGGCTATACGACCGGCGGGACGATCCATATCATCGCCAATAACATGATCGGCTTTACGACGGAGAGTTACGATTCACGCTCGACGACGTATGCTTCCGATATGGCGAAAGGGTTTGAGGTGCCGATTGTGCACGTCAATGCCGACGACCCGGAGGCTTGTTTGGCGGCCGCATGCTTGGCGTTTGCCTACCGCCAGCGGTTTAAAAAAGACTTTGTCATTGACCTAATCGGTTACCGCCGCTTCGGTCATAATGAAATGGATGAGCCGATGGCGACGAACCCGACGATGTACGCGATCATCAACCAACATCCGACCGTACGCCAGCTGTATGCGCAAAAATTGATGGAAAAAGGGATCATCACCGAGCGGGAAGTCGACGAAATGGAGCAAGAGGTGGCCGAACGGCTGAAAATCGCCTACGAGCGGGTGCCGAAAAACGAAGACGAACTCGATTTCATCATGGATCCGCCCAAACCGGTCGTCGATCGGCTGCCGGAAGTGAAAACGGGCGTGGCGAAAGACGTGCTCCATCGTGTGAACGAAGAATTGCTGCAGTTTCCGGACGGATTCAACGTCTTTAACAAGCTTGAGCGCATTTTAAAACGGCGAAGCGGCGTGTTTGCGCAAAACGGCAAAGTCGATTGGGCGCACGCGGAAATTTTAGCGTTTGCCACGATTTTGCAAGACGGCGTGCCGATCCGCTTGACCGGGCAAGATTCACAGCGCGGCACGTTTGCGCAGCGCCATTTGGTGCTCCATGACGTGAAAACCGGAGAAGAGTATGTGCCGCTTCACCACATCAGCGGCGCCAAAGCGTCGTTTGTCGTGTACAACAGCCCGCTGACGGAAGCCGCTGTGCTCGGCTATGAATACGGCTACAACGTTTACGCGCCGGAGACGCTCGTGCTTTGGGAAGCGCAATTTGGCGACTTCGCCAACATGGCGCAAGTGATGTTTGATCAATTCATTTCATCCGGCCGGGCGAAATGGGGGCAAAAATCCGGGCTTGTCATGCTATTGCCGCACGGCTACGAAGGGCAAGGCCCTGAACATTCAAGCGGCCGCGTCGAGCGCTTTTTGCAGCTGGCGGCGGAAAACAACTGGACGGTTGCCAACTTATCGACGGCCGCGCAATATTTCCATATTTTGCGGCGGCAGGCGGCGCTGTTGACAAGAGAAGAAGTGCGTCCGCTCATCATTATGACGCCAAAAAGCTTGCTCCGCCATCCGCTGGCAGCGTCGGATGCGGAAGCGTTCGTTGACGGTGCGTTCTCGCCGGTGCTCGAACAGCCGGGATTGGGCGCTGACGCTGGCAAAGTGGAACGCATCGTGTTTGGCACCGGAAAATTGATGATCGATTTGGCGGAACAAATCGGCAAAATGGAAGGTCTTGACTGGCTGCATATCGTGCGCATTGAAGAGCTGTATCCGTTCCCGGAAGAAGCGGTGAAAGACATCATCGCCCGCTATCCGAACGTCAAAGAGCTCGTCTGGGTGCAAGAAGAACCGAAAAACATGGGGGCATGGCTGTATATGGAACCGCGCCTGCGGGCGTTGGCTCCAGAGGGTGTCGATGTCAGTTACATTGGGCGGCGCCGGCGGGCCAGCCCGGCGGAAGGCGATCCGGTCGTCCACCGAAAAGAGCAAGAGCGCATCATCCGCTGTGCATTGACGAAGCATGAATGATGACTACGGAACATTTGAGGAGGGCATCAACGTGGCTGAGATCAAAGTCCCAGAGTTAGCAGAATCCATCACGGAGGGAACGATCGCCCAATGGCTGAAAAAACCGGGCGACTACGTGGAAAAAGGAGAATCGATTTGCGAGCTTGAAACGGATAAAGTGAACGTGGAAATTATGGCGGAAGAGTCGGGTGTTTTGCAACAGCTGCTTGCCAATGAAGGCGATACGGTTGCGGTTGGCCAAGCGATCGCCATTATCGGCGAAGGAGCGGCAGCACCGACTGCCGCTTTGCAAGCTGCTCCGCAGCCAGCCGATGAAACGGAAACGGTCGCGCCGGCCGACAGCAATGAACAGCCAGCGCCGCAGCCAGTCGCGGTTGCCCAGGCGCCGAGCCAGCGGCCAATCGCCTCTCCGGCTGCCCGGAAAATGGCGCGTGAAAAAGGGATCGACTTGACGCAAGTGCCGACCGTTGATCCGCTTGGGCGCGTGCGCAAACAAGACGTCGCTTCGTTTGCCGCACAACCGGCCGCCGCCCCGCAGCCGGCTCCGCAAGCCGCGCCGACGTCGACGCCGGCCGCCGTTCCAGCCGCTGAGGCCGGCAAGCCGGTCATCCGCGAAAAAATGTCGCGCCGTCGGCAAACGATCGCCAAACGGCTGCTTGAAGTGACGCAAACGACCGCGATGTTGACGACGTTCAACGAAATTGACATGTCGGCGGTCATCGATCTGCGCAAGCGGAAAAAAGATAAATTTTTCGAAGAGCATGACGTCCGCCTCGGCTTTATGTCATTTTTCGTCAAAGCGGCTGTCGCGGCGCTGAAAAAATATCCGTACGTCAACGCGGAAATTCAAGGCGATGAAATTTTGTTGAAAAAATATTATGATATCGGCGTCGCCGTGTCGACGGACGAAGGGCTTGTCGTTCCGGTTGTGCGCGACTGCGACCGGAAAAACTTCGCTGAAATTGAGCGCGACATTGCCGAATTGGCGGCGAAAGCGCGCAGCAATAAGTTGTCGCTTGCCGATTTGCAAGGCGGCACGTTTACGATCACCAACGGCGGCGTGTTCGGTTCACTGTTGTCGACTCCGCTTCTCAACGGGCCGCAAGTCGGCATTTTAGGGATGCATTCGATCAAACTGCGTCCGGTCGCCGTCGATGAAGAGCGGATCGAAAACCGTCCCATGATGTACGTCGCCTTGTCATACGACCACCGCATCATCGATGGCAAAGAGGCCGTAGGGTTCTTAAAAACGGTGAAAGACTTGATCGAAAATCCGGAAGATTTGCTGCTTGAAAGCTGATTAGGAAGGAAAAGGGGAGCCTGCGATGCGCGGGCTCTTTCTTTTTCCCCGCCTTTCCTTGATCGGTGAATGATTTTCCATGTCTTACGGAACACTACCGGAAAAAAGGGGGAATTTGATGCCAGAGCGTGGACGAAACGATCACCCGCACATGTTTTACCGCGACGGCGCCCGCGAAAGCGTCATCAACGATCCGACCGCCGACGGCGCCGAGGCGATTGGGGTGCGGACTGATGCTGATCCGATGAAGGCTGCCAATCCGAATCCGTTTCACGTTGATCGCCTTGACGTCGAGGAAGGGATGAAACGGTTTCAGTCGCTTTTCGAAGAGAGGTGATCCGCCCAGCGGATCACTTTTTTCGCTGATCGAAAGAAGGAAAATGACGAATGAGCGCGAATATGGTTACTTAACACCATTCTTTTGTTGGAGGGATGACGATGGAACTTGGATTGGCGGGAAAAACGGCGCTTGTCGCTGCCTCGAGCCAAGGGCTTGGCAAGGCGATCGCCCGGGCGCTTGTGCTTGAAGGAGCAAACGTGATGATCACGAGCCGAAACGAAGAAAAGTTGCACGAAGTGGCGGAAGAATTGAACAGTTTACATAAGGGACGCGTCGCTTATACGCGCACAGATGTCACCAACGCCGACGACATTCGCCAGCTTGTCGCCAAAACGGTCGAGACGTTTGGGACGATCGATTTGCTCGTCAACAACGCCGGCGGCCCTCCGGCGGGAACGTTTGAAACGGTGAGCGACGAAGACTGGCAATATGCGTTTGAGCTCAATTTGTTGAGCTATATTCGCCTCATTCGCGAAGCGCTCCCTTACTTAAAGAAAAAGGGAGGAAAAATTGTCAACATCGCCTCATCATCGATTAAAGAGCCGATTCCGGGACTTATTTTATCCAACACGTTCCGCACTGGCATCGTTGGGCTGACGAAAACGCTTGCTGTTGAGCTGGCTCCGGATGGCATTTTAATCAATACGGTGGCTCCTGGTCGGATCGCGACGGAGCGCGTCGCCTTTTTGGACAAAGTGAATGCCGAGAAACTCGGCATTACGAAAGAAGAAATGGAAGCGCGCATGAAAAGCGCCATTCCGCTCGGCCGCTACGGAACCCCGGAAGAGTTTGCCAATGTCGTCGTCTTCTTGCTGTCCGAAGCGAATTCGTACGTTACTGGTCAAGCGCTCATTGTCGATGGCGGCATGGTGAAGGCGATTTAAGGCAAACCGACAGGAGGGGAGACCGGATGAAAACAATCGGATTCATCGGCCTTGGCGTCATGGGGAAAAGCATGGCGCGCCACTTGCTGAAGGCGGGCTATCCGCTTCTCGTCTATAC
Organism: Geobacillus sp. Y412MC52; assembly: GCF_000174795.2. NCBI lineage: Bacteria > Bacillati > Bacillota > Bacilli > Caryophanales > Anoxybacillaceae > Geobacillus > Geobacillus sp. Y412MC52. Next base: position 965,459 of record NC_014915.1, read on the forward strand.
GCGCACAAAAGAAAAGGCGGAAGGCTTGCTTCAAGAAGGAGCGGTTTGGAAGGAAACGGTTGCTGATTTGGCGCGGGAGGCGGATGTCGTCATTACGATGGTTGGCTATCCGCGCGATGTCGAGCAAGTGTATTTCGGCGAGGGCGGCATTTTGGAGAATGCGCGGCCGGGAACATATGTCATCGATATGACGACGTCAACGCCGACGCTCGCGCAATCGATTTACGAGGCGTCCAAGCAAAAGGGCATCCATGCTTTGGACGCCCCGGTGTCCGGCGGCGACATCGGCGCGCGCGAAGGAACGTTGACGATTATGGTCGGCGGTGATGAGGACGTCTTTTTGGCGTGCAAGCCGATTCTCGAGCGGCTTGGCACGAACATCGTGCGGCAAGGAGGAGCTGGAGCCGGCCAGCATACGAAAATGTGCAACCAAATTGCCATCGCGACGAACATGATTGGGGTGTGCGAGGCAATGGCGTATGCGAAGCGGGCTGGTCTTGATCCATTCAAAGTGCTTGAAAGCATCGCCAAAGGGGCGGCCGGCAGCTGGTCGCTGAGCAACTTGGCGCCGCGCATGTTGTCAGGAGATTTTGCTCCTGGGTTTTACGTCAAGCATTTCATTAAAGATATGAAAATTGCGCTTGAGGAAGCCGAGCGGATGAACTTGCCGCTGCCAGGGCTGGCGCTCGCCAAACAACTGTACGAAGAGTTGGCGCAAGCCGGTGAGGAAAACAGCGGCACGCAAGCGCTATACAAGCGGTATGTTAAGGCGTAAGCAGGGCGGTTGTTCGCCCCTTTTTTATCCTCTCTGTCTTCTCAGCGAAGCAGGGGAGATGGAAAGCGCAAATTCGGATATATTTATCGAAAAATATTGAATATTTGTTCTTGTGGAGGTATAGTAAAAGTAGAAACAACATACCAACCGGTTAGTATAAAGGGGAGGGGAGCATATGGACTTTTCCTATTCGCCAAAAGTGAAAGAGTTGATCAAAAAATTAAGCGCTTTCATGGAGGATTACATTTATCCGAACGAGAGGGTGTATGAGGAGCAGCTGAACGCACAAGAGTCGAGATGGTCGGGCGTGCCGCCGATCATGGAAGAATTGAAGGAAAAGGCGAAAAAAGAAGGACTGTGGAATTTGTTTTTGCCAGACAGCGAATACGGTGCGGGATTAACGAATGTCGAATACGCGCCGCTTTGCGAAATGATGGGCCGTTCGCTCATCGCTCCGGAAGTGTTCAACTGCAATGCGCCGGATACCGGCAATATGGAAGTGCTCGTCCGCTATGGCACAGAGGAGCAAAAGAAAAAATGGCTGATCCCGCTCTTGAACGGGGAAATTCGCTCCTGCTTTTCGATGACGGAGCCGGATGTCGCGTCGAGTGATGCGACGAACATTCGCGCCTCCATCGTCCGCGACGGCGATGAGTATGTCATCACCGGGCGGAAATGGTGGTCGTCTGGCGCCGGCGACCCGCGCTGCAAAGTCGCCATCGTAATGGGAAAAACGAACCCCGATGCGCCAAAACATGAGCAACAGTCGATGATCATCGTTCCGCTCGATACGCCGGGAGTGAAAATCGAACGGATGCTGCCGGTGTTCGGCTTTGACCATGCGCCGCACGGGCATGCCGAAATTACGTATGACCATGTGCGCGTGCCGAAAGAAAACATCATTTGGGGCGAAGGAAAAGGGTTCGCCATCGCTCAAGGCCGGCTTGGCCCGGGACGGATCCACCATTGCATGCGCCTCATCGGAGCGGCGGAGCGAGCGCTTGAACTCATGTGCCGGCGCGTACAGTCGCGGGTGGCGTTCGGCAAGCCGCTCGCTGAACACGGCGTTATCCGCGAGTGGATCGCTCAGTCGCGCATTGAGATCGAGCAGGCGCGCTTGCTGACGCTAAAGGCGGCGTACATGATGGATACGGTCGGCAACAAAGCGGCGCGCAAAGAAATTGCGATGATTAAAGTGGTGGCGCCCAATGTCGCTTTGAAGGTCATCGACCGTGCCATTCAGGCGTTTGGCGCCGCTGGGGTGAGCAACGATTTTCCGCTTGCCGCCATGTGGGCGAACTCGCGCACGCTCCGTCTGGCCGATGGGCCGGACGAAGTGCATAAAGAGCAAGTGGCCAAGCTTGAATTGCGGCAATATCAACAATAAGGGAGAGGAAGTGGTCATATGCATGTGTTGGACTTATTTAAAATCGAGGGGAAAACCGCCATTGTCACTGGCGGTGGGCGCGGGCTCGGCGAGCAAATTGCCGTCAGTCTTGCCGAAGCCGGGGCGAACGTCGTCGTTTGTTCGCGGAAAGTGGAAGCGTGCGAGCAAGTGAAAGAAAAGCTGGAACAGCTCGGCGTCCGTTCGCTGGCGCTGCGGTGCGATGTGACGAATCCGGAGGAGGTCAAACATGTCGTCGAAACGACCGTCAAAGAGTTTGGCGGCATCGACATTTTAGTCAACAACAGCGGAGCAACGTGGGGAGCGCCGGTCGAGGAAATGCCGCTTGAGGCATGGCAAAAGGTGATCAACGTCAACGTTACCGGCACGTTTCTCATGAGCCAGGCGGTCGGCAAGGTGATGATCGCCAAACAAACCGGCGGTTCCATCATCAATATCGCTTCCGTCGCTGGCCTTGGCGGCACGCACCCGGACATTTTAAATACGATCGGCTACAACACGAGCAAAGGGGCGGTTATTACGTTTACGAGGGACCTAGCAGCCAAATGGGGGAAGCACGGCATTCGCGTCAACGCGGTGGCGCCGGGCTTTTTCCCGACGAAAATGTCAAAAGTCGTTCTTGAACGCGTTGGGAAAAAAGTGCTCGAGCATACGCCGCTCGGCCGCTTTGGCGGAGAGAATGATTTGAAAGGGGCCGTCTTGTTTCTCGCTTCCCCGGCGTCCGCCTTTGTCACGGGCGCGCTCCTCGTCGTTGACGGCGGCAGCCATGCGACCGGCATTTAATTAAAAAAGGGGGAAACGCAAATGAGCGAAAAACGGGCGTTGTCTCTTTATCCGGAACACATTTCGTTCTATATGGATATTCCCGACAAAACGGTATGCGATGTACTGCATGAACGGGCGGCGGAATTTGGCGCTCAGCCGGCGCTGACGTTTTATGACCAAACGATCACCTATGCCGAGCTCGCTGCAGCAGTCAACCGTTTCACCTCAAGCCTGCAGGCGCTTGGGGTGCAAAAAGGGGATCGGGTCGCGATTATGCTGCCGAACTGTCCGCAATATGTCATCGCTTACTATGGCATTTTGCAGGCGGGCGCCATCGTCACCCAAGTGAATCCGATGCTTGTCGAACGTGAACTCTCGTATTTGCTGAACGATTCCGGAGCGGAGATGATCGTCATTTATGAACCGCTTTATCCGCGCCTTGCCGCGGTCAGAGGGGAGACAGCCGTCAAACAAGCGATCACCGTCAGCTTCGGAGCGCCGCCATCCGTTGCGCTGGCTGAAGGAGATGTCACATTTGACGAATTTCTTGCCGCAGGAAGCGGAGCTGTGCGCCCGGTGCCGATCGAACCAACGCATGACGTCGCTGTGCTGCAATATACTGGCGGGACGACAGGGCGCTCAAAAGGAGCGATGCTCACCCACCGCAACATTTTCGCCAACGTCTTGCAATGCGCCGAATTTTTCAAAGGGACATTTGAGTTCGGGAAAGAGCGATATTTAACTGTCATCCCGTTGTTCCACGTGTTCGCGATGACGTCGGGAATGAACTTGGCCATTTACCAAGGAGCGGAAAACATTTTGCTGCCGCGCTTTGAGCTGAAAGAAGTGTTGGAGACGATTCGCGATAAACAGCCAACGGTGTTTCCGGGCGTGCCGACGATGTATGTCGCTATTACAAATACTCCTGGAGTCGAGCAATATGGCATCAGTAGCATTAAAACGTGCAACAGCGGCAGCGCGCCGATGCCGCTTGAGTTGATGCGCGACTTCGAAGCGAAAACGGGAGCGGTTGTCCTTGAAGGATACGGCTTGTCCGAAGCCTCGCCAGTGACGCATTGCAATCCGCCGTTTGCGGCGCGCAAGCCGGGCACGGTCGGCATCGGCATGCCGCTGACCGAGTACAAAGTCGTCGATGTGGCGACTGGCACGCAAGAGTTGCCGCCAGGCGAAGTCGGCGAGCTGATTATCCGTGGACCGCAAGTGATGAAAGGCTATTGGAACATGCCGGAAGAAACGGCGGCGGCGCTGCGCGACGGCTGGCTGTACACTGGCGATTTGGCTTCGATTGACGAGGAAGGGTATGTGACGATTGTCGACCGGAAAAAAGATCTGATCATCGCCGGCGGCTATAACATTTATCCGCGTGAAATCGAAGAAGTGCTGTACGAACATCCAGCGGTGAAAGAGGCGGCGGCAGTTGGTGTGCCGGATCCGTATCGCGGCGAAACGGTGAAGGCGATTATCGTTTTAAAAGATGGAATGCAGGCAAGCGAAGAAGAAATTCTTGCCCATTGCCGAAAAAACTTAGCGGCGTACAAAGTGCCGCGCATTGTCGAGTTCCGTGCCGAACTGCCGAAGACGAACGTCGGGAAAATTTTGCGCCGCGCCTTGCGTGAAGAAGCATCCCGCTCGCAATAACGGCGCGGCTTTCGGCCAAGTCCGAAGCAGGCTTGGCCGTTTTATGGTACAATAGCTGGCAGCGACTACATTTTAGGCAAGAGGTGTAAAAACGTGAAGGAGAAAATTATGGCTGCCAGCATTGAGCTGTTTGAACAAAATGGGTTCAGCGAAACATCGATCCAAGACATCGTTGACGCCCTCGGGGTGACAAAAGGGACGTTTTATTACTATTTTACAAGCAAAGAAGAACTGTTGATGGATATTCACCTTCGCTACATTGAAAGGCTGCTTGACGAAGAGGAGCGGATTATAAGCGACAAACGGCGCTCGGTGCAGGAAAAGCTGTATGATATTATCTTCATGCTCATCCATAATGTCGAACGGCAAGGAAGGGAAGCTCGCATTTTTTTTCGTGAAATGAAGCATTTGAATGAGGAGCATTTACAGAAAGTAAAAGAAAAGCGCGATTTGTTCCGCTATCGGCTGCAGTCGTTGATTGAGGAAGGAATGAAAAGCGGTGAACTGCGCTGCGATTTGTCGCCATCGATCGCCACGCTTACCGTTCTTGGGGCGGCCAATTGGAGCTACCAATGGTTTCGTCCGGACGGCGAGCTGACCGATGCCGAGGTGGCGAAGCAGATGGTGGAGATCCTGCTTGATGGCATGAGCGCGCCGTCTGTCTCGAAAGCCGAGTGAAAAGAGAGACAAACAAGTTTGATCCGAGGTGTGTCGATGGATGCTGTTCGTGCGGCGGCAATGGCGCGCTTGAATTGTTGACCAAGGGGGAGAGGGAGATGACAGCGATTATTCCAGTGCGCAAGGGGGAAGAACTGCCGGCAGGGAAGCTGGCCAAGTTTTTGCGCACGGTGCTGCCGGACATGCCGGATGGGGAGCTCGAGATCCAGCAATTTTCCGCCGGCCGGTCGAATTTGACGTATTTGCTCCGCTGTGGGGAGTGGGAGGCGGTGCTGCGCCGGCCGCCGTTTGGCCCGGTGCCGCCGAAAGCGCACGATATGAAGCGGGAGAGCACGTGGCTTTCTGAAATCCATCCGCTGTTCCCGTTGGCGCCGAAACCATTCTATTTTTGTGAAGACGAATCGGTGATCGGCAGTCCGTTTTTCGTCATGGAGCGGCGGCATGGCGTCGTGATTGACAGTGATTTTCCCGATGGCGTCATCCCGACAGAAGACGTTTGCCGTGGCATCTCTGAGACGATGGTCGAGACGCTTGTCCGTATCCATCAAATTGATTATACGAACACACGCCTCGTTCAGATGGTAAAGCCGGATGGGTTTATGGAACGGCAAGTGCACGGATGGATCCAGCGCTATGAGCGGGCCAAGACGGATGATATTCCGGAAGCCGAGGCGCTGATGAAGTGGCTCGCTTATCATATTCCACCGCAGCGCGAAGCAACCGTAATCCATTACGATTTTAAGCTGAATAACGCTTTGTTTGCCAAAGACGACATCACCAAAATGGTTGGGCTGTTTGATTGGGAGATGTCGACCGTCGGCGATCCGCTTGCGGATTTGGCGGTGGCGATGAGTTATTGGATTGAAGAAGATGATCCGCCGCTTGTGAAAAATGGATTTGGCCGCGCGCCGGTCACCGTCCGTCCCGGTTTTTATACGCGCGAACAGTTTATTGAGGCATATGCCAAAAAAAGCGGCCGTGATGTGTCCGATATACACGTTTATTTAACGTTTGCCTACTTTAAATTAGCGGTCATTTGCCAGCAAATTTATTACCGCTACCGCCGCGGACAGACCAACGATGAGCGGTTTCGCCATTTTGGCCAGTTTGTCGAAGCGCTCATTGAGCATGCATGGCAGCTGGCGACAGGACGGTGAGGCGGCGTGATGACAAAAGTGCATGTCGTGCTGCGCAAAGAAGACATTGATGAGATGGCGCTTGCTGATCGAAAGGTGGCTGTCGTGTTCGATGTTTTGCTTGCCACCTCGTCGATTACAGCAGTTCTCTCTGCCGGCGCTCGTTCGGTGATCCCGGTGCGCGATGCCGAGGAGGCCAAGGAGATCGCGCTTCGCTTGCCAGAGGGCAGCTATGGGCTCGTCGGCGAATACGAAGGGCGGACGATCGCCGGTTTTCATCCGCCGGCGCCGCTGTTTTTGCAAACGGTTTGTCCAGGGAAAACAGTCGTGCTATCGACGACCAATGGCACGGTGGCGATTCGCAGAGCTCAGCCAGCCCGTGCGGTGTACGCGGCGAGCTTGCTGAACAGCCCGGCGGTCAGCGAGCATATTTGCCGTTTACATCAGGAAGAGACGATCATTGTGATTTGTTCCGGCTCGTCGGGCCGTTTTTGCCTAGAAGACTTTTATGGCGCCGGCTACTTTGTGCACTGCTTGATCGAGCAAGGGATCAACGCGGCGGAGCTGTCCGACAGCGCGACGGCCGCATGGCTCTTTTACCGGCAATATTCGGATGAAGGAAAGGCGAAAGAAGTGTTGTCTGCCTCGCGCGTCGGCCGTTGGATGACGGCGTACGGCTTGGAAAAAGAAATCGACTACATCAACCGGCACGGGTCGCTTTCTGCCGTTCCAAAACTTGAGCTGGGGCCGTTCGGCCCGGAACTGCGCGATATGGCGTCGACAAAAGTAACGAAAGAGGGGATATCGCCATGAAATTTGTCCAATTCGTTGAATACGGTGGACCGGATGTCTTGCGTGTTTGCGAAGGCGAACGTCCGAAACCCACGGGGCGGCAAGTCGTGATTGAAGCTGAAGCGATCGGCGTCAACTATGCGGATACAGCCCGACGGGAAGGCCGCTATGTTGTGCCGACGCCGCTTCCGTTCATACCTGGGACGGAAGTGGCCGGCGTTGTCCGTGAAGTTGGTCCGGAGGTGCAAACGGTCCTCCCGGGGCAACGCGTCGTCGCGTTGATCGAATCCGGCGGCTACGCTGAGTTTGTCGCCGTCGATGAACGGGCGGTCGTGCCGCTTCCGGATGGAATGGATGCCCGGCAGGCGGCGGCCTTGCCGGTGCAAGGGCTAAGCGCCTACCATATTCTCAAAACGATGGGCCGCTTGGAAGAAGGGGAGACGGTGCTCGTTCATGCCGCAGCCGGCGGCGTTGGGACGATTGCCGTCCAATTGGCGAAACGGTTCGGCGCCAAAATGGTCATCGCCACGGCAAGCACGGAGGAAAAACGAGCGCTCGCCAAACAGCTTGGCGCTGATGTCACCATTGATTATACAAAAGACAGCTGGGCTGCGGTCGTGATGGAGGCGACCGGTGGGCGCGGCGTCGATGTCGCTTTGGAAATGGCGGGCGGCGATGTCTTTCATCAGACGCTCGATTGCCTCGCTCCGTTCGGCCGCCTGGTCGTATATGGGGCGGCGAGCGGGGAAATGACGCGTCTCAATCCAGTCCGGCTGATGGCGAAAAACTGGTCGGTGATCGGCTTTTTCTTGCCGCAAATCATGAAAAAGCGGGCGTTGTACGAACAAAGTTTGCGGGAATTGCTCGCGTGGGTGCAGGAAGGAAGCCTGAAGCTGATGATCGGCGGCGTCTACCCGCTTGAGCAGGCTTCTGAAGTGCATCGGCTGCTGCAGGGGCGGAAAACGTATGGCAAGCTTCTGCTTGTGCCATAAGGAAAGAAGAGGGGGCTGACCCAAAAGGCTGTCTGCCTTCAGGGTAGACACAAAATATAGTGCGGAATAATCGGTCAGTGCGTATATATAGAGACGAAAGAGGGTGTCCCGATCCTTTTGGGACACCCTTTTCTTGCATATTCCCCTAAAGCCAATGGTGAACAAAAGTCGAAACTCACATTTCGCACCCTTCCGACGAAAATCGGGAGGATTTTTTGTTCCGATGTCGAATGAATCCTTGACACACAAGGAACGTAAAGGAGTTTTTCTCTCATGAATGTGAAAGTCAAAGGGGTCTATCGTAATGGTTATTTGAATATAATAAGTGTTCTAGTCAAAAAACTCGACATCCCCCACTTGATTGACCATCTTGTGCCCGTCGATCCACAGTGCCAAACGCGAGTCAGCGATGCCGTTCAGGCCATCCTTTACAATCTATTTGACGGCCGGCAAGCCCTGGTTCACTTAGAACGATGGGCTCAGGAGATCGATCTGGAGAAACTCATCCGTCCCGGTCTCCATCCTTCCTGGTTGAACGACGATGCCTTGGCCCGTCATCTCGACCGCTTGTATGAGGCCGATATTCACAAGGTCATCAGCACTTGCTTGATTCACATTTATCGCAAAGAAGGCCTTTCCCTCCGAGCCTTTCACGCTGATACGACGGACAAGACGGTTTACGGAGCGTATGAGTCGGCCTCATTAGAGGCTTTGCAGATCACACATGGCTATAACCGCCATCACCGTTGGCAAAAACCAATCGGCTTCGGGCTGGTCGGCAACGAGGATGGCATCCCGTTTTACGGCGATGTGCATGACGGCAATCGATCGGATAAGGCGTGGAATCCTGAGGTGCTGTCGCGGATCCACGAACAGTTCAAACAAGCCAAGATCGACGACGAATGGATTTACGTGGCCGATTCCGCCGCGATGACGAAAGACACCTTGGCGCAGACAAAAGCCGCCCGTGCCTTTTTGATCACCAGAGGCCCTTCGTCGCTTCGAATCGTGAAACAGGCGCTCGCAGAGGCCGATTCGCCTCACATCCCGTGGAGCGAACCCTTTACCCTAGCGGAGAGAAACGGCGCCACGTACCGGGTATGGGAAACGGCCGCGACCTATGAAGGCCACCCGGTTCGGCTGATCGTCGTCGAATCGAGCGCGCTCGACCAGCGCAAAGGAAAAACGCTCGAAAAAGAGCGGGTCAAAGAAGCGGAGCTTCTTCGCGAGGAACAAGTCCGTTGGGAGCGCCACCCCTTCTCCTGCCGCGAAGACGCCGAACAAGCCTTGACGTCCCTCAAGGCGTCCCTTCGCCCTCGGTTTCATCGAGTGGAGGCCGCGGTCGAAGAGATCGTGCGTCCGAAAAAACGGCGCGGACGGCCGAAAAAAGGGGCGGAACCCGAGACGGAGACGCTGTACACCCTTCGCCTAAACGTCGAATTCGACCAACCGGCATGGGAACAGGCAAGACGGAAAGCGTCCCGGTTTGTCCTCGTCACGACCGTTCCGAAGGAATGGAAGGGCCAACAAATGGATGCCCAAGAGATCTTGAAGCTGTATAAAGGGCAAATCTCGGTGGAAATGAACTTCGCGTTTTTGAAAGATCCGTTTTTCACGGATGAGATTTATGTCAAAAAACCAGAACGGGTCGCCGTATTGGGCTATCTATTTCTCTTGGCCTTGGCGATTTACCGCGTTTTTCAGCGCCGGGTGCGTCAGTTCATCACACCAGAACGCCCGTTAAAGGGCGCGGGAGGCCGCAAGCTGACCCGGCCAACGGGACAGGCGATTTTTCAGCTGTTTCAATATGTGAACGTCATCCTGCTGGAGCTGCCAGACGGGCGCATCCAACGCGCACTGGATCGCTCCCTCAACCCGGATCAGCGAAGGATTCTGCAGGGATTGGGCATGGATGAGAGCATCTACGTCTAACATGATACAGAACGACTAGCGATGGTAAAAAAAGGATTGCCATCGCTCGTTGTGTTGGTCAAAAAGTTATTCTGAAAAACTAAATAAAAAATCCTTTGTTTTGACCTTGTTAGGGTGCGAAATGTGAGTCGAAAGAAAAGCAGCCTTTTTCTTATGGGGGCATGGCGGCCTAAACCGATACGATTTTTGAAAACCGTTACGGTCTGCGGCGCTTCGTTTGGATATACCGCTCGAGCCGGTCAAGCCCTTCTTTGAGCACATCGAGCGAATAAGCGTACGACAGGCGGACATGGCCTTCACCGTATTCAGAAAAGGCGCTGCCGGGAACGAGGGCGACGCCGGCGTTTTCGACGACATCGAGGGCAAAATCAAACGAAGACATGCCAAAGGCGGTGATTGACGGAAACAAGTAAAAGGCTCCATCCGGCTTCTCAACCGGCAGCCCCATGGCGGTGAGACGACTGTAGGCATACTCAAGCCGCTCGGCGTAGGCGGCGCGCATCACCTCGGCGTCGTTTTTGCCGGCGGTCAGCGCCTCCACCGCCGCTTTTTGGCTGATCGATGACGTGCACGAGACGCTGTATTGGTGCACTTTCACCATTTGTTCAACGGCGAACGCTGGAGCGAAGACAAACCCGATGCGCCAACCGGTCATGGAGTGCGATTTGCTTAAACCGTTGATGACGATCGTCTGCTCCGGCAGCCACTCGGCGATCGAGTGATGGCGTCCGTGGTAAACGAGCTCGCTGTAAATTTCATCGGAAACGATCCAAATCGGCCGTCCTTTCAAAAGGGAAGCGATGTTCTCAAGCTCTTCGGCTGACAGCGCCGTCCCGGTTGGATTTGATGGGTATGGAAGAACGAGGCAGCGCGTCTTTTCCGTCAAATAAGGCGCAATGAGCTCAGCCGACAGACGGAAACCGTTTGGCCTTGTGTCGATGTACACCGGTTTCGCTCCGCACAGGCGGATGAGCGGTTCATAGCCGGGATAGACTGGTGCGGGAAGAAGCACTTCCGTCCCTTCCTCCAAAATCGTGCGAAATGCGATATCAAGCGCTTGGCTGGCGCCGACGGTGGCGATGACTTCGTCCGGCGTGTAGCGAAGGCCGTACTTGTCAGCGACGAATTGGCAAGCCGTCTGGCGCAGTTCCAGCAGGCCGGCGTTCGCTGTATACGTCGTGAAATCGGCGGCGATTGCCTCCTGAGCGGCTGCTTTGACATGATCGGGCGTTGGGAAATCAGGCTGGCCGATCGTCAGGGAAACAAGTCCCGGCCGGTCGGCGACAAGGTTGAAAAATTGGCGGATGCCTGATAACTGAATGGCTTGAACACGTGGTTGAATGAGGTGTTTCACGGTTGTCCACCTTTCTTTTTTGTTTCTATTGTACCATTGGCGAGGAAAACGAAAAAACAAAAATGAGCCCCTTTCCGTCCGGATGGTTCCCACAAACGGAAATGGGGCTCACTTGGTCATCGACGATTCACTTTCCAACTTCGTTCGCTCCTTTTACGCGCCGTATTTTTTCAACAGGTCGTTATATTGGGCGGAAAGCTTGAAAAACAACGGCTTGTTGCCGGCCGCGAGCGCTTCATCAATTTGTTCCATCAGTTTTTTTCTTTGAAACTGGAAGATCGCTTCTTTCAGCACTTGTTCGGCCATCGGCCCGTAGCTGCTTTTTTCTTCCGGCTGGTTGAACAAAACGGCGCCTTCATTCGGGTATTGTTTTTCGTACATGATTCAGTCCCTCCCATATGGGAACGAAACAGTTCCCTTTCTTATATTATCGTCGTTTTTGATGCTAATGTAAAGAAAATTTAGATAAATATTTTTTGTCAATTTTTTCTCTACATGATTTTTATACCCGTTTTTTGTTGGGACTTAACAGTTTTTCGGTTATGATAAGAGGAGAACAAGGCAAAGGTGATGGCGATGATTCGCACGTGTGTCGTGACAAAAGAATTTGAGATTTTGTATGATGTTGACTTAACGCTTGTCAACAGCCCGGATGTCTCATGGTATTGGGTTGACTTTCATGAGCCGACGGATGAGGAATCGGCGCTGCTCGCCTCCTTTTTCCGTTTTCACCCACTGGCGATTGAAGACTGTCTCGAATATGTGCAGCGGCCGAAGCTCGATTTTTATGACCGCTACTTGTTTGTTGTGCTTCATGCCATTGCCGGGATGACGCTGGAGGCTGAGGAAGTCGATTTGTTTGTCGGGCAAAACTTCATCGTTTCGTTTCATAAGTCGCCGATTCATGCCGTCGACGAGGTGTGGGAGCGATTGAAGCATGAAGAAGATGTTCAGCAGGGGCCGTTTCACGTCATGTACCGGCTGATCGACAAGCTTGTGGATGATTATTTTCCACCGCTTTACCATATTGAAGACGTGCTGAACGATTTAGAGGAGAATACGAACAATGAACCGATTCACGACATTATTGAAAAAGTGTTTGACATCCGCGGCGATTTATCGAAGCTGCGCCGAACGATCGTGCCGATGCGCGACTTGTTGTACCGCATCATCCATTCCGACCGGCTGCAGCGCATGAAAGAACGGCAGCTGTACTTTCATGACATTTATGATCATTTGCTGAAGCTGTCGGAAATGATTGAGACAAACCGAGAAATTACCGCGGATATCCGCGACAGCTATTTATCGCTCAACTCGAATCGAATGAACAATATTATGATGACATTTACAGCCATTACGACCATTTTCATGCCGCTCTCCTTTATTGCCGGCATTTATGGGATGAACTTTGATTATATGCCTGAATTGCACTGGAAGTACGGATACTTTGTTGTATTGGCCGCCATGGCGGTGATCGGCATGACGATGTTCGTCTGGTTTAAGCGCAACGGCTGGTTTCAGTTGTTGAAAGGCGACTGGGCGAAGGAGGAGCGAGAGCGCCGCCAGTAGCCGTATAAAACGGGCTGTTCCCCTCATATACATAATTACATAATGACGGCAGCGTAAGCGCGAAGGAGGGGAACCGATGGCAAGAGGAATTTGGGGCGTCGACTCGGCGCAAGTCGTAACGGATCAGCTGTTTCAATGCGTGCGGACGGAGCTTGGCTATCCGAAATTTTGGGGCCGTTATTTGTCGGAAGTGCCGAACGTGTCCGAAGGGTTGACACGCGACGAGATCGCCCGCATCCGCAACTATGGCGTAAAGGTGCTGCCGATTTATAACGCCTTCCGCGAAGCGGTCGGCTATGCGAACGGTCAGGTGGCGGCGCGCAACGCGGTGTTCCATGCGCGGCGGCTCGGCATTCCGAAAAATAAACTGCTGTTTGCCAACATCGAAGACTTTTTCGCTGTGGATGCCGCTTGGATCGCTGCTTGGGTGGAAACGCTCTATCCGACCGGATACCGGCCGGGGCTGTACGCGGACCCGACGAAAGGGGATTTCGCCGCTGCCTATTGCGAGGCGGTCAGCCGGAACAACAAAGTGGCGGTGCAGGCGGTCATTTGGAGCGCCGCACCAAGGCCGGGAACGACGAAAGAGCAGAAAGCGCCGCGCTATCAGCCGGCTGCCCCGCCTTGCAGCGCGAATGTCTGGGTGTGGCAGTACGGGCGTGATGCAGAAGTCTGCCCGGTTGACACGAATTTAGCTGACCGACGCCTATTGGACTTTTTGTATTGAACAAAGCCGTTGCAAAAAGGCAGCGGCTTTTTTATGGGGCTGGGAAATTGTTGGCTGTTGCGCGTCTTTTCTTTTAATTTTTTTGCTTGGATCGATTATATTAGTAATAGGAAAAAAGGAGGATGTCAGTCGGTTGGGGAAAACGGAACGATGATCGAAAGGAGAGGGAATATGGATCGATCTGTCGCCTCGCTGTTGGATCGCATCCATGAACAATACGAACGATGGAGGACGGGACCGCCGCTTGACGGTGCGGAATTGGCCCGATTTTTCAATGCTGTCGGCCGGACGGCGGCGGTGATTGGTCGCAGCGACATCGTTGCTGAAGCAGAGCGGCTCATTCATCGGTTGAACGGCCAAACAAAACGGCAATGGACAGCGGAGGAGGCGCTGATGGAGATGGTTCCTCTCCTTCGCTGCTTCTATGAAGCCGGGGAAGCGGCTTTTGCCACCATTCCCTCTTCGCACCGCCAAGGGCCGAAAGCAGCGATTCTCCTCTGTGGAAATGATCCCCTGTTTTTTGCTTACGTCCGCGGCGCCCTGCAAACCGTGCCATGGCTTTTCACGACGATTCTCTCCCTTGAGCAGGCGGCCGCGTCGATGTTTCGTCTCAGCTCGGATTGCATCATCGTCAGCGTGAAGGAGGGAGAGTGGGAGAATCCGGACTTGACGGTTTTGCTTGAGCGCGCCGGACAGCGCCCCTATCTTCCTGTTGTCATTGTAAGGAGAGACGAGGGCAAAGAGGGGCGGTTGAAAGGTTATGAGCTTGGCGCAGATGATGTCATCACCACCCCAGCGGCAGATGAACTGTTCGTTCGCGTTCGCCGGCTCGTGGAAAAAAAACGAAAAATCGATGACCTTGTGCTCATTGACGAATTGACAGGTGTGTACAACCGGAAGTATTTGCCGCAAGTATACGTGCGCCTGCGCAGCGAACTTGAACGCTCTGGCACCCCCAGCTGTTTGGCGCTGCTCGATTTGGATCATTTCAAGCAAATCAACGACCGTTTCGGCCACCTTGCAGGCGATGCGGTATTGCAAAAGCTGGCTGCCTTTTTGCGCCAACATACACGTGGAGTGGATACGGTCGTTCGCTTGGGGGGCGAAGAGTTTGTCGTTTGGCTGGCCAAAACGTCCAAAAGCGAGGCTCGTGCAGTGCTGGAGCGGCTGCGGCGCCAGTTCGCCGCCGAAACGATCGATGCGGACGGCGAGCGTCTATCTTGTACGTTTTCTGCCGGCTTGGTTGAATTCTGTGATCCGGATCAGCCGCTTGACTATTGGCTGCGTGTGGCCGACAGGGCGCTGTATGCGGCGAAACGAGGCGGCGGCAATCGAATCGAAGAGGCGGCATGTGAAGGGAGCGAATTTTTGGATGAGGACGTCCGTCCGACGCAAACGGATCAACAGCGATGGTCAGTGGCCATCGTGGATGATGATGAGCTCGTGCGGGTGATGATCGCCGATCTTGTCCGCAAGCTTGCTGCTGAGCAGGAGAGGCAGGCAGACATTTACGAGTTCGACGACGGCCTTTCCTTTTTGGAATCGCCGCTTTATGAAAGCGGGCGGCGCTCTGTTGTCATTTTGGACCGGGTGATGCCGAGAATGGATGGACTGGAGGTTCTTCACCGCCTCCGTCAAGAGCGAAAACCATGCAAGGTGATGATGCTAACGTCGCGCCAAGATGAGCGGGATATTGCCCATGCGCTGAACCGAGGAGCGGACGAATATGTGACAAAGCCGTTCAAATGGTTTGAACTTGAGGCGCGGCTGCGCCGGCTGTTAAAGGAGCTGGATGCATGATGGCGCTGCTTTTCGCCTTGGCCGCAACGGCCGTTTTCCTTGCACTGTTGGTAAGCTTGTTTCTCTATTTGGTTGTGCAAAAGCGGCGGGAAAACCGGCGCCATGCTCAGCTGTGCGCTTTGAAGGAACGGTACCATCTACCGTTGCTTCGTTATTTGCTCGGTGAAGAGGAGCAGTTGCCTTTGCTGTCTTCGCCGCTTGAGCGTGAAGCGATGATGGAGCTCCTTGACCATTTTGCTTTACTCTTGAAAGGGGAGCAAGTGCAGGAGCGAATTCGAACATTGGCGGAGATGCATTTTCAAGGATGGCTGCGTCGAAGGCTGTCAAGCCGTCATTGGAGCGAGCGGATGAACGCGCTGTTTTTGATCGAGGATTTGCAGGTGAAGGCGATGCTGCCGGAGATGGAGCGGCTGTACCGCACCGATCGGGTGACGAGAGGGGAAGAAGCAAAACTGTTGGCTATCTTCGCCCAATTTGACCATAGCCCAGTTGTGGCCTACGTGCTCGAGCCGAAATACGAATTGACGGAATTTACGTACCGGGCCATTTTTGGCCATATGAGCGAGCGGCTGCTTCGACAGGTGGAACAGCGATTTGATGAGCTGCCGCGGGCGGGGAAATGCGCGTTCATCGATATGATCGGCATCCGTCGACGAAGGGAGCGATCGTTTTTGCTGGAGTTGTTGACATCAGATGAGTTGGAGCTTCGTGTTCGCGCGCTTAAGGCGATGGCGGAAATCGGCATGCCGCTTGAGGCGGCGAGGCTCGAGCGTCACTTGTGCTCGCCCCATTGGCAAGAGCGGCTGATGGCCGCCCGTCTTGCGGGAAAATGCCGTGAAGAGCGGCTCCTTCCCTTGCTCTATGAGCGGCTAGGTGATCGTTCCTTTGTCGTTCGTTCTGAAGCAGCGGCGGCCATCGCCCGTCTGCCAGGCGGTCGGGCCGTGTTGCGCACAGCGGCGCGCACAGCAGCGGACCGTTACGCTCGCGACATGGCCAAGCAATGGCTTCAAGGGGAGGGAGGATAGTGGAAGCATGGCGGGGGGTCCTCTTGACGGTCGGGCATGTTGTGCTCGTTTATATGACGATTGTTCTCATTTTTTATACGTTTTTGCTTGTTGTCGCCTTCATCCACTTGCGCCGCACTCGTCGCCTTGACGATTGGGAGCCGTATGAAGAATTGCTCGATGCCAGCTACGCAAAACCGATATCGATCCTCGTTCCAGCTTATAATGAGGAAGCGGGCATCGTTGGTTCGGTTCGCTCACTGCTAGCCATCGAATACCCGCAGTATGAAGTCATTGTCATTAATGATGGGTCGACTGACAAGACGCTTGAACGGTTGATCGATCATTTCCATCTGAAGCCGGTCTATCGCGTCATTCGCCGCCAGCTGGCGGCAAAGGAAATCAAGGCGGTTTACCAGTCGCCCGATTACCCGCATTTGTTTGTGCTGGATAAAGAAAACGGCGGGAAAGCGGATGCGTTGAACGCGGGGATCAACGCCGCCCGTTACCCGTACATTTGCTCGATTGACGGCGATTCGGTTTTGGAGCGGCGCGCGTTTTTGAAGGTGATGAAACCGATGCTTGAATCCGACGGAGAAGTCATTGCTTCTGGAGGAAGTGTTCGCATCGCCAATGGCTGTCGGATTGAACGCGGTGAAATCGTCAAGGTCGGTTTGTCGCGGCGGCCGCTCGTTATTATGCAAACGATTGAATATTTGCGCGCGTTTTTGCTCGGCCGTCTCGGCTTAAGCCGACACAACTTGCTGCTGATTGTCTCCGGGGCGTTCGGCGTCTTTTCCAAACCGTGGGTGATGGAAGCCGGGGGATATGCCGATACCGCTGGCGAGGATATGGAACTCGTTGTGCGCCTGCATCGACTGGCGCGGGAAAAAAACGAGACGAAAAAAATCATCTACATCCCCGACCCGGTTTGCTGGACGGAAGCGCCGGAAACGTATGGGGATTTGCGCCGGCAGCGGCGGCGCTGGCATCGCGGGCTGTTTGAGAGTTTATGGCGCCATCGGTCGTTGCTGTTCAATCCGAAGTACGGTTCCATCGGCCTTCTTTCGCTGCCGTATTTTTGGTTCATTGAACTTCTCGGCCCGGTCGTGGAGTTGATCGGCTATATGGTCGTTGTTTGCTCCTTGTTCCTCGGAAATTTGTACGTCGAATTCGCTCTTCTTTTGCTGACGGTTTCGGTTTTGTACGGTTCGCTGTTGTCAGCCGCTGCCGTCTTGCTTGAAGAATGGACGGATCGGAAGTTCCCCAACGTCTCTGATTTAGTGCGGCTTTTCTTCTTTTCATTGACGGAGACGCTTTGGTACCGGCCGCTTACAGCCTGGTGGCGGTGTGAAGGGGTGATCGACGCTGTTCGCCGGAAAAAGCAATGGGGGAGCATCAAGCGAAAAGGAGTGTCGACGTAAACATAGGTAGAGAATAGAGCGAAAAGGCTGCGCCTCGGCCTGACGAATCAGTGCATGTCTCCCCAAGCGATCGTGGTCGAACAAAAAGAGGAATATTCACGAAAACATGATGAATTCAAAGCGAAAAGCCAGGACACGGTTCGGCGTCCGCTTAATAGCGGTCGCCGAGCCGTTTAAATACGGGTCTTGTCAGCCGTTTCGGCTTTTGTTCCGGCTTTTCCCTCAGTCCGGTGTAGGCGATGAGAATGGCTTTTGCCTCTGACAGCGGCATCCGAGCTGGAGGGTTGCGGTATGAATCGTTGAGAGAGCCAAGGTGTGGAAGGGCGGCGAAATCTTGTTTTGTCGGTGGGATGTGGAAGTAGTAGTCGCCGACGGCGACAAGCACGTCGGATTGTTGTTGGCTGTATCTCGGATTGCGGGAAAAATGGAGGCCCACTTTTTTCGCCTTGCCCTCCTCAAGCAGCTTCTCGATCGCTTTTTTCTTCAGAAGATAAAGAAACGAAGGGTTCAATGCTGTTTTGGCATGGCGGTTGACGGTAAAAATCGCTTTGGCAATATTGTCGACCGTCAATTGCACCGGTTTCATCGGCATGTCTCCTTTTTTCTTTTTTCTTTCTATTATAACATAGGAAGCAGCGTTGTTGGCCGGTTTGTCCTACTTCTAGCCGGGAGCAAGAGAAAAAACGGTCAACTCCGGCGGAGCGAAGAAGCGAAGCGGCACCCGCGTCGTGCCAAGGCCGCGGTTGACGTACAACAAGAGTCCGCCGACGTGGTAAAACCCTTCATAATACCGCTCGGACAACGGCGGCGTGATGAGCGGTCCGATAAACGGCAACTGAATTTGCCCGCCGTGGCTATGGCCAGACAGTTGAACGTGAATAGGGAAGCGGCGAGCCTCAATGGCACCGTCCGGCTCATGAACGAGGGCGATCGTATATGTCGCCCGCGGAATGCCGTTCGTCATTTTCGACCAGTCCGGGCGTCCGAGCATCATATCGTCGCTGCCGGCGATCGCGATCGCCCCGTGGCCGCGCCGGACGAGTGCATGCTCATTGACGAGAACGCGGAACCCGGCTCGTTCCATCAATCGACGGTAAATATCTGTTCCATAGCCGCCGTGATCATGGTTTCCGTAAATACAAAATTTCCCAAGAGGAGCGCGGACGCCGGCCAACGCCTCAGCGACCGCGTCGACGTGCGGATACCGGTTCGCCTCATGGAGCAGATCGCCTGTGAATACGACGAGATCGGGCCCGAGTTCGTTGATGCGGCCCATGATGCGGTAAAAGCGTTCCAAGCCGTAATAATGGCCGAGATGGAGATCACTGAACTGCAGCAGCTTGACGCCGGCAAACGACTTTGGGATCAGCGGATGCGACAGCGCATGGTGCGTCACGGTCAGCTCGGCTGGCTCAATCCAGCGGGCGTATCCAGAGGCGGCTGCCATCGCCAGCGCTGCGCTGAAACTTGTGCGCGCCAGCTTTTTCAAAAAGGCGCGCCGGCTTAGTTTGGTTGTTTCGATATGGTGCATCGTTTCGCCGTCCTTTCACAAGTAGCTTTATTATAACGAAAAGGGGGAGAGAAGGACAATAGGGGAACAATAATGTTCGAATATTCCGCTATTTTATGATATGATAGAAATGAATGAGTAATCAGTCATAGGAGGAGAAATGGATGAACGGAAAAGTGATCATTGTGACCGGCGGGTCGAGCGGAATGGGGAAATATATGGCGAAGCGGTTTGTTTCTGAGGGGGCCAACGTCGTCATTACGGGAAGGCGGGCCGAGGCGCTCGAAGAGGCCAAGCGGGAAATCGCCGCGCCGGATGGAGGGAAAGTGCTTACGATCCCGATGGATGTGCGCAACCCGGAACAAGTGGCGCACATGGTGGAGCGGACTGATGCGGAATTCGGCCGCATCGATGCCCTCATCAACAATGCGGCGGGCAATTTCATTTGCCCGGCGGAAAAGTTGTCGATCAACGGCTGGAACAGCGTCATTAACATTGTGTTAAACGGCACGTTTTACTGCAGCCGGGAAGTCGGCAACTACTGGATTCAGCGCGGCTTGAAAGGGAACATTATCAACATCGTTGCGACATATGCCTGGCATGCCGGCGCCGGGGTCATTCATTCAGCGAGCGCCAAGGCTGGAGTGCTGGCAATGACGCGCACGCTTGCTGTGGAATGGGGGAAAAAGTACGGCTTCCGCGTCAATGCGATCGCTCCCGGACCGATCGAACGGACCGGCGGGGCGGAGCGGCTTTGGGAATCAGAGGAAGCGGAGCGGATGACGTTGGAAAGCGTGCCGCTCGGGCGGCTCGGGACGCCGGAAGAAATCGCGGCGGTCGCCTCGTTTTTGCTTTCGGATGAAGCCGCTTACATTAACGGCGCTTGCATTACAGTCGACGGCGGCCAATGGCTGAACCGGCGGCCGTTTTAATCAAATTTGCCGTAAAGCAAGATGGTCCTCACCCAAAAGGGATTGCAGGCGGTATTTCTTCATTTATCGCGGGCAACCGGCTCATTGCACGTAACGGCTTTTGTCACAAGCGGATTCCCTG
Source organism: Geobacillus sp. Y412MC52 (assembly GCF_000174795.2). Lineage (NCBI taxonomy): Bacteria > Bacillati > Bacillota > Bacilli > Caryophanales > Anoxybacillaceae > Geobacillus > Geobacillus sp. Y412MC52. Next base: position 986,034 of record NC_014915.1, read on the forward strand.
CTGTCAGGGGAGCCGCTTTTTTACGTCAGGAACGATTGGGCAATTATGCTATAATAAAGGCAAAGATGGTCGATGGGAATGAGGTGGGCACGATGGATGCATTAGACGTTATGGCCAACTTGCCGCAAGTGATTCCGCACTATCAACCGATTTTCAGCGCCGATGAGCATGGGGTCGTCGGCTATGAAGTGCTCGGTCGGTTTCAAACGGAAACAGGGCCGGTCAGCCTTGGGCCGTTTTTTCACGATGAAACCATTCCAGAAGAATTTCGCATCGAAGTGGATGATGTGATCACGAAAAAAGCGCTCGACTATTTTCTGTCGCTTGATGATCAAACGCTGCTCATTTTTTTAAACCGTGATGCCAACTTGCTGATGCTTGACCGCGGCGAGTCGTTTTTGCAGCTGCTTCTCACCTACGAAGCGAAAGGGTTGGCGCTAAGCCGCATCGTTTTGGAAATCAACGAGCAGCATTTCAAGGGAGACGTCGATCAGCTCAGCCATTTATTGACGTATCTTCGTACATACGGCGTTAAAGTGGCGGTCGACAACATCGCCGAACATAGCATTCATCTTGAGCGAATCGGCGTCTTGTCGCCTGACATTTTAAAAATCGATTTGCGTGAATTGCGGAAAACGTCCGTTCATCAAGCATACCAGGAAATCGTTCACTCGATTTCGCTGTTGGCGCGCAAAATCGGAGCGACGCTCCTGTATGAGGACATCGAAACGTCATTTCAGCTTCAGTATGCTTGGCGGCATGGCGGCCGCTATTATCAAGGGTATTATTTGGCCAAGCCGGCGCCTGAGGTTGTGCCGCGCGATTTGTTGAAAGACTTGCTCCGCCAAGAGTGCCATCGCTTCATCCAGCAGGAAAAGAAAAAGCTTGAAACGCTGTATCAAATTGCTGAGCAGTTTCAGCAGCGGATCAGCGCGCTGCTTGGCAAATACAAAAAAGCCGCCGATTTTAACGAGCTCATTTCCCTGTTGGCCGGCGAGCTCGACGATGTTTGCTTCCGCATTTATGTTTGTGATGAGGACGGCTTCCAGCAGTCGGGCAATATGTTCAAGCGCGGCGGCCGGTGGGAGCTTCAGCCGCAATATTATATGAAAAACTGGAGCTGGCGCCCATATTTTTTGGAAAACATTATTCGCATGCGCTCGCGCCGAAGAGGGATTTTGTCCGATTTATACACGGATATTGAAACAGGGGAAACGATCCGGACGTATTCGTATCCGATCGATGAGCGCCATTACTTGTTTATTGACTTGTCGTACAGCTATTTGTTTGAGCATGACGCCCATTATTGACTGCATAAAATCGCCTCATTGCGGCAAAGTAAGCATGAGGTGAAACGTATGGCACAGCTGACTTTCGTATTATCTGTCCTTTCTGTATTGATTGCGGTGATTGGATTTATCTATACGGTCCGTCTCGGCCGCCAGCAGCGCTGGCAAGGAGAGCTTGACGGACCGATCCCCAAGGCGGTCGAGGAGCATGCCTATTTGCGCAACCCAATGTTGCTTGCGTATGTGCTCGCCGTCTTGCTCGCTGTGTTTGCCATCGGTTATTTGGCGCTTCGATATTATTGAGCAGAAGGTGTCCCAACAGAGGGGGCACCTTTTTTGATAGTTGCCATGCACAAAATGTCGCGCATCTGTCTGCTTTAAGGAGAGAAAACCGTTTTTTGGTCGCTTGGAAATGACGGTTTTTTCCATGACTTTTTTCCTTTGCCGGCGAATATATATGGAAGCGGAAGAGGCAAAGGGGGAATGGAGATGACGAAGCGGCTGCCGACAAGGCTGTCGGGCGAGGAAGCGGCGTTATTGCTTGACGTTTTGTTCAGCCAGCAATATGCACTCGAGCTCATCCGCTCCGAGCTGGCGGATATCGAAAACGGAGACAAGGAGGTCGATGAACACCGGTACCGGCAGCTGTTGCGTTTATACGACCGCCTGTTGACAGAGGAAGAGGAAGGATAAAAATTGTTGTGCACTATCGCTATCGCAGGAAGCGATAGTCTTTTTTATGGTATGATAACAGTGTGGAGAGGAGAAGATGCAGAAGAAAGGCGGAACATCGGCATGACATGGGAACACAATGAATTCATGCAAATGACTGTCAAGCCATTTCTGATTCCGGCGGATAAAGTGGCGCATGTGCAGCCGGGAAATTATTTGGATCATGCGCTGCTCGTCCTGACGAAAACCGGCTATTCGGCGATTCCGGTATTGGACACATCTTATAAGCTTCACGGGCTCATCAGCATGACGATGATGATGGATGCAATTTTAGGATTGGAGCGCATCGAATTTGAACGTCTCGAGACGATGAAGGTTGAAGAAGTGATGAACCGAAACATTCCGCGCCTGCGGCTTGACGACAGCCTGATGAAGGCAGTGGGGCTTATTGTCAACCATCCGTTCGTGTGTGTGGAAAATGACGACGGCTATTTTGCAGGCATTTTCACTCGACGGGAAGTACTGAAGCAACTGAATAAACAGCTGCACAGGCCTAATGGCGGCCGGAAGCTAGGCCGAAAAGAAGCTGAACAATGAGCAGAAAGGTAATCGTGTGCAATAACAAGAGCAGCTGGCTTTGGCTGATCAGTTCGGAAGCTGCGTGGCAACTTCCGCAAGTACAAGCCTTCGAGAAGATATTTACAGCATTTTGCTCGATGAATTTGTGCTTGTCACAATGATCTCTGTTTTGCTAAAGTAAAAAAGAATACAGGTGTAAAGGAGGATATCGCCCATGAAGATGATGGACGCCAATGAAATCATTTCGTTTATTCAAAACAGCAAAAAATCGACACCAGTCAAAGTATACATAAAAGGGGATCTCGAAGGCATCGATTTCGGCTCAAGCGCGAAAACGTTTATTACCGGCAACGTCGGCGTCGTGTTTGGCGAATGGCAAGACATTCAAGCGGCAATCGAAGCGAATCAAGACAAAATCGAGGACTATGTCGTCGAGAACGACCGCCGCAACTCGGCCATTCCGCTCCTGGATTTGAAAGGCATCAAGGCGCGCATTGAGCCGGGCGCTATCATCCGCGACCATGTCGAAATCGGCGACAACGCCGTCATTATGATGGGAGCGGTCATCAATATCGGCGCCGTCGTCGGCGAAGGAACGATGATCGACATGAACGCGGTGCTCGGCGGCCGGGCGACGGTCGGGAAAAACTGCCATATCGGCGCCGGCGCGGTGTTGGCAGGCGTGATCGAGCCGCCATCAGCCAAGCCGGTCGTCATTGAAGACGATGTGCTCGTCGGGGCGAATGCCGTTATTTTGGAAGGCGTCACGGTCGGCAAAGGAGCGGTTGTGGCTGCCGGCGCCGTTGTTGTCGAAGACGTGCCGCCGTATACGGTCGTGGCCGGCGTGCCGGCGCGCGTCATTAAGCAGATCGACGAGCAAACGCGGGCGAAAACGGAGATTAAGCAGGAGCTTCGCCAATTATAATCATCATAAAAGCTGTCCCTTCACATGAGGACAGCTTTTTTACCCATGGAGGAGAGACGATGTCTGCGATCAGCCCATTTGTCGCCATTCGCCGCGACTTGCATCAAATTCCGGAGCTTGGGTTTCAGGAGCTTAAGACGCAGCAATATTTGCTTCGCTATATCCAGTCCCTGCCGCAAGAGCGGCTTCAAGTCCGGACGTGGAAAACCGGGATTTTCGTCAAAGTCAACGGAACATCGCCGCGCAAAACGATCGGCTACCGCGCCGATATGGACGGGCTGCCGATTCGTGAGGAGACTGGTTTGCCGTATCGGTCGAAACATGAAGGGCACATGCACGCGTGCGGCCACGATGTGCATATGAGCATCGCTCTTGGCGTGCTCACCCATTTTGCTCATCATCCATTGGAAGATGATTTGCTGTTTGTGTTCCAGCCGGCCGAGGAAGGACCGGGCGGAGCAAAGCCAATGTTAGAAAGCGACATCATGCGGGAATGGAAGCCGGATATGATCGTCGCCTTGCATATTGCGCCGGAATATCCAGTCGGTACGATTGCAACGAAAGAAGGGCTGCTGTTTGCCAATACGTCGGAGCTGTTTATTGATTTGAAGGGAAGAGGTGGCCACGCGGCGTTTCCGCATTTAGCGAATGACATGGTCGTCGCCGCCTGCGCATTGGTGACGCAGCTGCAGTCGATCGTCGCCCGCAACGTCGATCCGCTTGACAGCGCGGTCATTACGATCGGAAAAATTGCCGGCGGGACGGTGCAAAACGTCATTGCGGAGCACGCCCGGCTCGAAGGAACGATTCGGACGCTGTCGACTGCAGCGATGCAGAAGGTGAAGCGGCGGATTGAAGCGATCGTGCATGGCATTGAAGTCGCGTACGAATGTGAAACATCCATCGATTACGGTGCCATGTACCATGAAGTGTACAACGATCCGGATCTGACAGCGGAATTTATGAAGTTTGCCAAGGGGCACGGCGGCGTGAATGTGATCCGTTGCAAAGAAGCGATGACTGGCGAAGATTTCGGCTATATGTTGGCGGAAATTCCTGGATTTATGTTTTGGCTCGGTGTTGATTCGCCATATGGGCTGCACCATGCAAAACTGGCTCCGAACGAGGAAGCGATCGACCGCGCCATCGCGTTTTTAATCGACTATTTTTCATGGAAAGGAAACGCAGAATGAAGTATAGTTCCGCCTCTAGCAACACACATTAATGAGTGTGAGGAGGTGGATTGTGATGGCGAAAATTGGTGTTGAGCCATCGTTGACGGACGTACAGGAAGCGTTGAAAGAGCGAGGATATGACGTTGTGCCGCTCCGAGGGGAGCAAGACGCAAGAGGCTGCGACTGCTGCGTCATTACCGGCCTGGACGCCAATATCGTCGGCATTCACAACATCGTGACGTCCGGTCCGGTCATTGAAGCGAGCGGGCTCACCGCGGACGAGATTTGCCAAAAAGTCGAAGAAAAACTTCGCTGATGTCGAACATTCGGGCTGTGTGCGCTGGCAGCCCGTTTTTGGCGAAATGGCAAAATCGCATAGCGTAAAGGAATGGAAAAGGAACGAAGAACGTTTTCGTTCCTTTTTCTTTTTTGCTAAAATAAGGGGAAGAAACAATGCTTGATCAACGATGGAGGAGTGTCAATGAAAAAGAAACAGTTTGCCGTCATCGGCCTCGGGCGCTTTGGCGGCAGCATCTGCCGAACGCTGAGCGAACAAGGGATGGAAGTATTGGCCATTGATATTGATGAAGACCGGGTAAACGAGTTTGCGTCGATCGCTTCGCACGCCGTCGTCGGCGACACGACCGATGAAAACGTGCTGAAAAGTTTAGGCATCCGCAACTTCGACCATGTCATTGTCGCGATCGGCGACAACATCCAGGCGAGCATTTTGACGACCCTGATTTTAAAAGAGCTCGGCGTCAACCATATTACGGTCAAGGCAACGAACGATTACCATGAGAAAGTGCTGAAAAAAATCGGCGCTGATCAAATCGTGCATCCAGAGCGCGACATGGGCGAGCGGATCGCTCACAATTTGATTTCCAACAACGTCCTAGATTATCTGGAGCTGTCGGACAAATACAGCATTGTCGAAATCGTGGCAAGCGAGCGGCTTGACGGCCATTCGCTTTTGGAGCTTGACATCCGCGCCCGCTATGGCATCAACATCGTCGCCATCAAGCGTGGAGCAAGCGTGATCGTCTCCCCGCTCGCTTCGGAAATCATCCGCAAAGGCGACGTGTTGGTCGTCATCGGCGCTGACAGCGACATTGACCGGTTTGAGGAAAAAGTGGTCGGTTGACGGCTGGCAGGCGGCCTGTGCATGATGATGACGGAAAAAGGGCATCCTTTTGCAAGGACGCCCTTTTTTCTTTAGATTTCCATGATGATCGGCAAAATCATTGGCCGCCGTTTCGTCCGCTCGTACAAGAACGGAGCGAGCGTTTCCGTAATTTCGTTTTTGATCTCCGACCATTGGTTCGTTTTCCGTTCCAGCACTTTTTCGAGATGCTTGGAGATCAACACTTGCGCTTCGCTGATTAAGTCACCTGACTCACGCATATAGACGAAGCCGCGAGAAATAATGTCCGGGCCGGCGGCGATTTTGAACTCTTTCATGTTGATGCTGACGACGACAATCACGAGCCCTTCCTCAGACAAAATGCGGCGGTCGCGCAAGACGATGTTGCCGATGTCGCCGACACCGCTGCCGTCGATGTAGACGGAGCCGGACGGGATCTTGCCGACGATGCGCGCTTCTTTGTCGCTGATGCCAAGCACTTCGCCGTTGTCCATAATAAAGCAGTTTTCCTCCGGCACGCCGCAGTCGATGGCGAGCTTGGCGTGCATTTTTTGCATGCGGTATTCGCCGTGGATCGGCATGAAATATTTCGGCTTCATCAGCCGGATCATCAATTTTTGTTCTTCCTGCCCACCGTGGCCGGACGTATGGATGTCGTTGAGCGGGCCATGGATGACTTCTGCGCCGGCGCGGTACAGCATGTTGATTGTCCGGTTGACGCTCACCGTGTTGCCCGGAATCGGCGATGAGGAAAAGACGACCGTGTCGCCCGGGATGATTTGAATTTGCCGGTGCGTGCCGTTGGCGATGCGCGACAAGGCGGCCATCGGCTCCCCTTGGCTGCCGGTGCATAAAATCGTCACCCGGTTGGCCGGCAGGCGGTTGATTTCGTTCGCGTCGACGAACGTGCCTTTCGGACATTTGATATAGCCGAGGTCTTGTCCGATCTCAATCGCCGCTTCCATGCTTCGACCGAAGACAGCGATTTTTCGGTTGTTGGCGACGGCTGCTTCCGTCACCTGTTGGAGACGGTGGATGTTTGATGCAAATGTGGCGAAAATGATGCGTCCTTCCACCTTGCGGAAAATGTCGTGAATGCTTTCACCGACGCGCCGCTCCGACATCGTAAAATGCGGGATCTCGCTGTTCGTGCTGTCCGACAGCAGGCAAAGAACTCCTTCTTTCCCAATTTCAGCCATTTTTGTCAAATTGGCCGGCTCGCCGACCGGCGTAAAGTCGAATTTAAAATCCCCAGTGTGAACGATTTGCCCGACTGGCGTTTTCACAACAATACCGTAGCTGTCCGGAATGCTGTGTGTCGTCCGGAAAAAGGTGACGGCCGTTTTTTGGAAGCGGATGACATCGTCTTCGCGAATCTCAATGAGTTTCGCTTGGCGCAACAATCCATGTTCCTCAAGCTTATTGCGAATCAGCCCAAGCGCTAATTTGCCGCCGTAAATCGGGATGTTCACCTGCCGGAGCAAATACGGAATGCCGCCGATATGGTCTTCGTGCCCGTGGGTGATGAACAGTCCTTTCACTTTGTCCGCGTGCTTCACTAAATAGGAGTAGTCTGGAATGACATAGTCGATCCCAAGCAGCTCATCTTCCGGAAACTTAATGCCTGCGTCAATGACAATGATTTCGTCTTGGAATTGTACGCCGTATGTATTTTTTCCGATTTCACCCAGTCCGCCGAGGGCAAAAACGCCAACTTGCTGGTCTGTCAACAGCTTCATGATGAAATCTCCAATACTTGAAAGTTCGGGCTTTTCTTTTCGTATTCTAGATGCGCTCCCTCTAACGGCTGAATATACTCAATATTGATCGGACGGCCTTCGAGTTTTCGGCGTACATCCCGCTCTGATTCTGCTTCGATGTAGAGTGTTTTCGTTTTTTCTCTCACGGGCACCTCGTCTGCGTTTTCTTGGTAAAACACTTTGAAAATCATCGTGAAATCTCTCCTTATCGTACAATGGTTGCTCTATCTATTATATAAGAATGTAACGTTCTTTTCATGTATTTTGTTGCCAAAAGCAAAAAACAGGCGTGAGATGTGCCGACGATATGCATCATCTTTGACGAATGTTGCCCGCTTTATTCGCCAAAGTGGGAAAGAAGCCCTTCGAATGGAAGGGCTGTTGTTGTAACGGTCAGGCGATCAATTTTTTCCGGAGCAGGTCTTTCCACTGTTGAAGCAGCTTTTTTTTCAGCTTTTTCAACATGTTTCATCACTCCTTACCTTTTATTGTACTCATTTTGCGGCGAAAGTAAATGTTCTATTATATATGATATGTAGGCGGAGGTTTGTTTTTCATGGGTAAAAATGGAACAGATCGTGCCTCTTGGTTGACATTCCGGGCGTTTTTCAGTACGGTAAACAATGAACAATTTTTTTACAAGGGGAAGTGAACGTGGGCAGAAAAATCGTCTTTTTCGACATCGACGGCACGCTTCTTGATGAGCAAAAGCAGCTGCCGCTGTCAACGATCGAAGCGGTTCGCCGCCTGAAGCAGTCGGGCGTTTATGTCGCCATCGCCACCGGACGCGCTCCGTTTATGTTTGAGCATGTGCGCAAACAGCTTGGCATCGATTCGTTCGTCAGTTTCAACGGCCAATACGTCGTTTTTGAAGGGAATGTGCTATACAAGCAGCCGCTCCGGCGCGAGAAAGTCAGGGCGCTGACGGAGGAAGCCCACAAAAACGGCCATCCGCTCGTCTTTATGGATGCGGAGAAAATGAGAGCGAGCATCAGCGACCATCCGCACATCCACGTCAGCATGGCGAGCCTAAAATTCGCCCACCCGCCTGTCGACCCTCTTTATTATGAGAACAAAGACATTTACCAAGCGCTTCTGTTTTGCCGCGCCGAGGAAGAAGAACCGTATGTGCGCAACTATCCCGAATTTCGCTTCGTCCGTTGGCACGACGTCTCGACGGATGTGCTGCCGGCAGGGGGCTCGAAGGCGGAAGGCATCCGCATGATGATCGAAAAGCTCGGGATCGATAAGAAGGATGTGTACGCGTTCGGCGATGGATTGAATGATATTGAAATGCTCTCGTTCGTCGGAACCGGGGTGGCGATGGGCAACGCCCATGAGGAAGTGAAAAGGGTCGCCGACTTCGTTACGAAGCCGGTCGATAAGGAAGGCATTTGGTATGGATTGAAACAGCTGCAGCTCATCCGATAAAAAGCGGCCTTGGCCTTTTCGGCGAGGCCGCTCGCCATTGACAGCGGGCTTTTTAGCGCCCGATTGGAATCGCTCCGTCCGGCACTTGAAACGGGTCATCGGGGTTGATGCGGTCATAGAACATAATGCCGTTTAAATGATCGATTTCATGTTGGAAGACGATGGCCGGCAACCCTTTCAAGCGCAGTGTGACTTCTTCGCCGTCGATCGTCGTTCCGGTGACCGTGATGCGGGCATAGCGCGGCACATACCCCGGCACGTCGCGGTCGACCGACAGGCAGCCTTCCCCGGTCGTCAAGTAACATTGCTGGACGGAATGGCTGACGATTTTCGGATTGAACAAGGCGTAGCTGTACAGCGTCCCGTTTTCATCGGTGACATGGACGGCGATCATCCGCTTTGAGACGTTGATTTGCGGGGCGGCAAGGCCAATGCCGGGCCGCAGGCCGTATTTAGCTGCCAGCTCCGGGTCTTGGCTCATTTTCACGTAGTCAAGCAAGCTTTGCAAAATGCGCTTATCTTCCTCTGAAGGCGGCAACGGAACGGGTTCGGCGATTTTCCGCAATGTCGGATGCCCCTCTTTGATGATGTCCTTCATCGTGATCATTCGCTTCGTTCACTCCCTACGTTTGGCATCGCTGTCTATCGTTTAGTCTAACAAAATGAGCATCGATCGTAAATAAAAACGCAACCGCACGAATATATTATTCGAGTATAAGGAAAACAATAAGACAAATTCGAGAAAACGTTTTCATTATCTTGTCAAGCCACTGTGTGTTTTGTATTTTGTGAAAATATAATACAGTACTCGTACAGATGGTGAGGAATGTAATATAACAGTTTGTGGGCGGAATATTACCAATTCCAATTTCACCCAAAAGATAAAGCGGAAAAACATGAGAAATCAAAGTCGTTGACGGTTGATCCAAGAACGTGTAAACTAAAACTTGCAAATGCGTATTGTACTAATTCAATCTTGAAAAATAGTGAAACAGATTTCGGCGCCTTTGTTGCTTGCGTTGGCGCCGGATGGCGGCCGTTTTTTATTTCTCTTTCATTTTGGGTACATTAATAGTATATGGGCGAATGTATTCTCATTTCTAAAATTTCTAATGAAAGGCAGAGGTGAATAACATGGGTGTGAAAACCTCCCAGTTTCGATTTGCGGAGCAGCTCGAGAAAGTAGCCGAGCAGTTCCCGACGTTTCAAATTTTGAATGAAGAAGGCGAAATCGTCAACGAAGAGGCGATGCCGGAGTTAAGCGATGAGCAGCTGAAAGAGCTGATGCGCCGCATGGTGTATACGCGCATCCTCGACCAGCGCTCCATTTCGTTGAACCGCCAAGGCCGACTCGGGTTTTACGCGCCGACCGCCGGGCAAGAAGCGAGCCAAATCGCCAGCCATTTTGCGCTTGAGAAAGAAGATTTCATTTTGCCGGGATATCGCGACGTTCCGCAAATCATTTGGCACGGGCTTCCGCTTTATCAAGCGTTTTTGTTCTCGCGCGGCCACTTTCATGGCAATCAAATTCCTGAAGGCGTCAACGTCTTGCCGCCGCAAATTATTATCGGGGCTCAATACATTCAAGCGGCCGGCGTGGCGCTCGGTTTGAAAATGCGGGGCAAAAAGGCGGTGGCCATTACATATACCGGCGATGGGGGCACATCGCAAGGCGACTTTTATGAAGGGATCAACTTCGCGGGGGCGTTTAAGGCACCGGCCATCTTTGTTGTGCAAAACAACCGCTTTGCCATCTCGACGCCAGTGGAGAAGCAAACGGTCGCCAAAACATTGGCGCAAAAAGCGGTCGCTGCCGGCATTCCGGGCATTCAGGTCGACGGCATGGATCCGCTTGCGGTCTACGCCGCGGTGAAAGCAGCCCGCGAACGCGCCATTAACGGCGAAGGGCCGACGCTCATCGAAACGCTTTGCTTCCGCTACGGTCCGCACACGATGTCCGGCGACGATCCGACGCGCTATCGTTCGAAAGAACTCGAAAACGAATGGGCGAAAAAAGACCCGCTTGTCCGCTTCCGCAAGTTTTTAGAAGCGAAAGGTTTATGGAGCGAAGAGGAAGAAAACCGCGTCATCGAGCAGGCGAAAGAGGACATCAAGGAAGCGATCAAAAAAGCGGACGAAACGCCGAAACAAAAAGTGACCGACTTAATCAGCATCATGTTCGAAGAGCTGCCGGCGAACTTAAAAGAGCAGTATGAAATTTATAAAGAGAAGGAGTCGAAGTAAGCCATGGCGCAAATGACAATGGTTCAAGCGATCACCGATGCGCTGCGCATCGAGATGAGAAACGATCCGAACGTGCTGGTGTTTGGCGAAGACGTTGGGGTCAACGGCGGCGTATTCCGGGTGACCGAAGGGCTGCAAGCTGAGTTTGGCGAAGAACGTGTGTTTGATACGCCGCTGGCCGAATCGGGGATCGGCGGTTTGGCGATCGGCTTGGCTTTGCAAGGGTTTCGCCCGGTGCCGGAAATTCAGTTTTTCGGGTTCGTCTATGAGGCGATGGATGCGATTTGCGGACAAATGGCGCGCATCCGCTACCGCACTGGCGGCCGCTACCATGTTCCGATTACGATTCGTTCGCCGTTTGGCGGCGGCGTCCATACGCCAGAATTGCACTCAGACAGCTTAGAAGGACTCGTCGCCCAACAGCCGGGCTTGAAAGTCGTCATCCCGTCGACGCCGTATGATGCGAAAGGATTGCTCATCTCGGCGATCCGCGACAACGACCCGGTTATTTTCCTTGAGCATTTGAAACTGTACCGTTCGTTCCGACAAGAGGTGCCGGAAGGAGAGTACACAATTCCGATCGGCAAAGCAGACATTAAGCGTGAAGGGAAAGACATTACGATTATCGCGTACGGGGCCATGGTGCATGAATCGTTAAAGGCGGCGGCAGAATTAGAGAAAGAAGGCATTTCTGCCGAAGTCGTCGACTTGCGCACCGTGCAGCCGCTCGATATTGAGACGATCATTGGTTCGGTCGAAAAAACGGGCCGCGCCATCGTCGTTCAAGAAGCGCAACGGCAAGCCGGCATCGCCGCCAACGTCGTTGCTGAAATTAACGAGCGCGCGATTTTAAGCCTTGAGGCGCCTGTATTGCGCGTCGCCGCGCCGGATACCGTCTATCCGTTCGCTCAAGCAGAATCGGTGTGGCTGCCGAACTTTAAAGACGTGATCGAGACGGCGAAAAAAGTGATCAACTTCTAATGTGGACAAGTCCGGGGGAGCGAAGCGCCTTCCCCCGCTCATTTTCGGCAAACGATAGGAGGTCGACCTACAGTGGCATTTGAATTTAAGCTGCCGGACATTGGCGAAGGCATTCACGAAGGCGAGATCGTCAAATGGTTCGTCAAGCCGGGCGATGAAGTGAACGAAGACGACGTGTTGTGCGAAGTGCAAAACGACAAAGCGGTCGTCGAGATCCCATCTCCTGTCAAGGGGAAAGTGCTTGAGATTCTCGTCCCGGAAGGAACGGTGGCGACGGTTGGGCAAACGCTCATTACGCTCGATGCGCCGGGCTATGAAAACATGACGTTTAAAGGACAAGAACACGAAGAAGTGAAAAAAGAGGAAAAAGCGGAAACGGTGTCGAAAAAGGAAATGGTTGAGACCGCTGCTCCGAGCGCACCGGCGGCCGAAGCGGAAGCCGACCCGAACCGCCGCGTCATCGCGATGCCGTCTGTGCGCAAATATGCGCGTGAAAAAGGCGTCGATATCCGCCTCGTCCAAGGCACGGGGAAAAACGGCCGCATTTTGAAAGAAGATATTGATGCCTTCCTCGCCGGCGGCGCGAAAGCCGCGGCTGAGCCGACGCCGCAAGCGGCGGAAGAGAAGGCAGCGCCGCAAGCGCCAGCGGCGAAACCGGTTGTGCCGGAAGGCGAATTCCCGGAAACGCGCGAGAAAATGAGCGGCATCCGTCGGGCGATCGCCAAGGCCATGGTGCATTCGAAACATACGGCCCCGCACGTGACGCTGATGGACGAAGCCGATGTGACGAAGCTTGTTGCTCACCGAAAAAAATTCAAGGCCATTGCCGCGGAAAAAGGCATCAAGCTGACGTTCTTGCCGTATGTCGTCAAAGCGCTTGTTTCCGCGCTGCGTGAATATCCGGTGCTGAATACGTCGATCGACGATGCGACGGAGGAAATTATTCATAAGCATTACTACAACATCGGCATCGCCGCTGATACGGATCGAGGGTTGCTCGTGCCGGTCATTAAACATGCCGACCGGAAGCCGATTTTCGCGCTGGCGAAGGAAATCAACGAACTCGCTGAAAAAGCGCGCGAAGGCAAACTGATGCCAAACGAAATGAAAGGCGCATCGTGCACGATCACGAACATCGGCTCAGCCGGCGGGCAATGGTTTACGCCGGTCATCAACCATCCGGAAGTGGCGATTCTTGGCATCGGCCGCATTGCGGAAAAACCGATCGTCCGCGACGGTGAAATTGTCGCTGCTCCGGTCTTGGCGCTCTCGTTGAGCTTTGACCATCGGATGATCGACGGAGCGACAGCGCAAAAAGCGCTCAACCATATCAAGCAGCTGTTAAGCGATCCAGAATTATTATTAATGGAGGCGTAAAACGATGGTAGTTGGCGATTTTGCAATTGAAACAGAAACGCTCGTCGTTGGCGCCGGCCCTGGCGGCTATGTCGCCGCCATCCGCGCCGCACAGCTCGGCCAAAAAGTGACGATTGTGGAAAAAGGAAATTTGGGCGGCGTCTGCTTAAACGTCGGCTGCATCCCGTCCAAGGCGCTCATCTCGGCAAGCCATCGCTACGAGCAGGCGAAACATTCCGACGAGATGGGCATCAAGGCGGAAAACGTCACGGTTGATTTCTCGAAAGTGCAAGAATGGAAAGCGAGCATCGTCAAAAAATTGACGGGCGGCGTCGAAGGACTTCTCAAAGGCAACAAAGTTGACATTGTCAAAGGGGAAGCGTACTTCGTCGACGCCAATACGGTGCGCGTGGTCAACGGCGACAGCGCGCAGACGTATACGTTTAAAAACGCGATTCTGGCCACCGGTTCGCGTCCGATCGAGCTGCCGAACTTCAAGTTTTCCGGCCGCATTCTCGACTCGACCGGTGCGCTCAACCTCGGGGAAATCCCGAAATCGCTCGTTGTCATCGGCGGCGGCTACATCGGCATCGAACTCGGTACGGCTTACGCCAATTTTGGTGCGAAAGTGACGATTCTTGAAGGGGCCGGTGAGATTTTATCCGGCTTTGAAAAGCAAATGGTGTCCATCATTAAGCGCCGTCTGAAGAACAAAGGGGTCGAAGTTGTGACGAATGCGCTCGCAAAAGGAGCCGAAGAGCGTGCAGACGGCGTGACGGTCACGTATGAGGCGAACGGCGAAACGAAAACGATCGACGCCGACTATGTGTTGGTGACGGTCGGCCGCCGACCGAATACAGATGAACTTGGTCTTGAACAAATCGGCATCAAAATGACGAACCGCGGCTTGATTGAAGTGGACCAACAATGCCGGACAAGCGTGCCGAACATTTTCGCCATCGGCGACATCGTTCCAGGCCCGGCGCTTGCTCATAAAGCGTCGTATGAAGGGAAAGTGGCGGCGGAAGCCATCGCCGGCCATCCGTCGGTAGTGGATTACATCGCCATTCCGGCTGTGGTCTTCTCCGATCCGGAATGCGCCTCGGTCGGCTACTTTGAACAACAGGCGAAAGAGGAAGGCATCGACGTCATTACGGCGAAATTCCCGTTTGCCGCCAACGGCCGCGCTCTGTCGCTCAACGATACGGACGGCTTCTTGAAGCTTGTCGTCCGCAAAGAAGACGGCGTTGTGATTGGAGCGCAAATCATCGGCCCGAACGCCTCGGATATGATCGCCGAGCTTGGGCTGGCCATTGAAGCCGGCATGACGGCGGAAGATATCGCCTTGACGATTCACGCCCATCCGACGCTTGGCGAAATCGCCATGGAAGCGGCGGAAGTGGCGCTTGGCACGCCGATTCATATCATTGCGAAGTAACGGAAAACGAAGGTGCCCCAAACACAGCGGGGCACCTTTTTTCTGCGGTGCAATAAGCAGGGAACATCATCCAGAAGCAAGATGATTGGCAGAAAAGAAATGAATCTGCGGCGGCAGCTGTATGTTCGCCTGTTGCTGCGCTCGGTCGACAGTCTTTTGTCCAAAGAAGCGGCCTGGTCCATTTCTTGTCCAATTTCCCATACTATTTTCCGCTCTCGCTTCATATCGTTATGGTAAAGAACAAGCGGGAGATGGAGTTGAAATGAAAGCTTACGTTGCATTTTTGATGCAGATGATGATTTGGAGCAGTTTCTCATTGATCGAGTGGCTGTCAGGAAGAGACCGCCTGTTTTTCCGCGGGCTGATGCTGTGCATCTTTATGTACATCGCGTTTTTGCTGGCCCGCCAGCTCGGCTTGGCGACGCGCAAGGCGGCGCTGACGACGATTGGGACGGCGGCGGTGTACTTTGCCGGTCAGCATGTCATTTGGCAGGCCGTTCAATAAAAAACAGCGGTCGAATGCCCGCTGTTTACGCGCTGCCAAACACCATCGTCCGGCCGCTGAACAAGTGCAGTTCACCGCCGAGCGTTTTCGCCAGCCATTTGCTGAATTCATTGGCCTTCCCTTTATCCCCATGCGTCGCCCCCGGCGGCAGTGCGATGTCAATGAATGTCTCTTCTCCAGCTGTTCGCACGGAAATCGCCATCCCTTTGTACAAACGGCCGTCGCCTTGCAAGTAGAGAACGGATTCGTGTATGCGGACCGTATACGGGAAAGCGGCCTGTTCGTACGCCCAACCAAGCTGTTCCCCTGTCTTTTTGAGCGCCATCTGGTAGCGCTCGAGCAGCTGTTTGACGTCCTCGATGGTCATCGTTTTCCCCGCAGGCAGCTTTAGATCGGTGTTCATCATTCCTTCCCCTCCCACCATTTCCATTGCGTCTTTATCCTTATTGTACCATATGTTGGCGGACAATAAATGGAAAAAGAGCGGTTTCAAAAAAGTTCTTTTTTATTAAATGTGATATACAAATTAGGATTGACAATTGAAATGTGATATATTATTATGAAATCAACAAGCGAATTTATCATCACAAAGGGGTTTTGGGGATGGGCACGATCGTATGTCAAACGTGTGATGCGACGATTGCGTATTTCGAAGATGAAAAAGTGACAACGCTTTATGGGAAATGTGATTGCTGCGAGCATGACAATGAGGGCGGAGAAAAAGAATAAAACGGTCAAACCGATGGGGGAAAGGAACGGATAGAGGCGCGCATGTCGACAAGTCACATGCGCGCCGTTTATTTTTGGCAAACAAGCACAAGCCAGGCAAACCGGCTTGTGCGGTCAGCGGATCGGTTTATATTCCTTAATGACACGCAACGTCTGCAGCGTGTCGTCTTCCGGCCCTTGGACAGGGAGGCCGGCAGCCAAGTTCGTCTCAATATACTTCAAGTTTTCTTCCGTGATGATTTCGCCTGGAATAAAAATTGGAATGCCAGGCGGATACACCATCACAAATTCGGCGATGATTCGGCCGGCCGATTCGTGAAACGGCACGACTTCCGTTTCGGCGTAAAACGCATCGCGCGGCGTCAAGGCGAGCGCCGGGATGTCCGGAAGGAGCACTTTCGGCTTGATCCCTTTCTCTGCCTGATGGCTGAACTGCTTCGACAAGCGGCGGAGCGCTTCAACGAGCAGGCTCGCCTCCCGTTCGGTATCGCCCGGGGTGATGATGCACAAAATGTTGTATAAATCGGAAAGCTCGACTTCAATGTTGTACGTTTCGCGCAGCCACCGTTCGACGTCATGGCCGGTCAGCCCGAGCTCTTTAACCGAAATGATGAGCTTTGTCGGATCGTAGTCGTACGTTGCTTCCGTGCCTAAAATCTCTTCGCCGACGCAGTACAAATATGGAATCTCGTTGATTTGCCGGCGCGTCCAGTCGGCGAGTCGAATGGCTTTGTCGATGAGTTCACGCCCTTTCGTCGCCAACTGTTTGCGGGCGACATCAAGCGAAGCGAGCAACAAGTACGACGTTGAAGTCGTCGTCAGCATGCTTAAAATCGCCTGCACGTGTTTCGCGGAGACGAGTCCTTCGCGCACATTCAAAATCGAGCTTTGCGTCAGCGATCCGCCGAGCTTATGGACGCTTGTCGCCGCCATATCAGCGCCCGCTTGCATCGCTGAGAGCGGCAAGTCCTCATGAAAATGAATGTGCACGCCGTGCGCTTCGTCGACAAGCACCGGAACGTTGTACGAGTGGGCGATATCGACGATTTTTTTCAAATCGCCGGCAATGCCAAAGTACGTCGGGTTGATGACGAGCACCCCTTTGGCGTCCGGGTGCTGGCGGAGCGCTTTTTCCACTGCTTGCGGCGTAATGCCATGGGAAATGCCAAGCTCCTTGTCGATTTCGGGATGAATGAAAATCGGCGTCGCTCCAGAAAAGACAATGGCCGACATGACCGATTTATGGACGTTGCGCGGCACGATGATTTTATCGCCCGGCCCGGCGACCGACATGACCATCGTCATGATGGCGCCGCTCGTTCCTTGCACGGAAAAAAACGTATAATCGGCGCCGAACGCTTCGGCAGCGAGCTCCTGCGCCCGTTTGATCATCCCTTTTGGATGGTGCAAGTCATCGAGCGGGCTGATGTTGATTAAATCAATCGCCAAGGCGTTGTCTCCGATGAAAGCGCGAAACTCCGGATCCATGCCGGCCCCTTTTTTATGGCCGGGAATGTGAAATTGAACCGGATTTTTTTTCATATGCTCCAACAAACCGGTAAACAATGGTGTCTCGAGTTGCGACAATGGTTTTTCACACCTCTTTATCTCGAGGATAAAACAAGTGCATTATAGCATGGATTTTTCCGTTTGCAAAGAAGAAATGAATGGACGCTGAAAAAGGAAAACAGCGGTTCAAGAGAGAAATAAAAGAAAGACAAAACAAAAAGGGGGCGTTATCGAAATGAAATGGAGAACGAGGGTGACAGAGCTGCTCGGCATTACATATCCGATCATTCAAGGGGGGCTCGCTTACTTGGCGTACGCTGATTTGGCCGCAGCGGTCTCGAACGCCGGTGGGCTCGGACAAATTACGGCGATGTCGCTCGATGGACCGGAGCAACTGCGCGAGGAAATCCGCAAGGTGAAGGAAAAAACCGATCGGCCGTTCGGCGTCAATTTCGCCATTGGCCAGCACGGCCGCCCGTTTGCTCATATGCTTGAAGCAGCGCTTGATGAGGGGGTGCCGGTCGTTTCGGTCACCGGCGGCAATCCGGCGCCGTTTTTTGAACAATTGAAAGGAACGGACGTGAAAAAGCTCGTGCTCGTTGCCGCCGTCCGCCAGGCAGTGAAAGCAGAGGAGCTCGGTGCTGATGCGGTGATGGTCGTCGGTCAGGAAGGGGGCGGGCATCTCGGCAAATACGATACTGGCACGTTCGTCCTCATTCCGAAAGTCGTTGACTCCGTATCGATTCCGGTCATCGCCTCGGGCGGCATCGCCGATGGACGCGGGTTGATGGCGGCATTGGCGCTTGGAGCGGAAGGGATTGAGATGGGAACGCGGTTTATCGCCACGAAAGAATGCGTTCATGCTCATCCCGCATATAAAGAAATGATTCTCAACGCCACCGAAAACGATACGGTCATCATTAAACGGTCGCTCGGGGCGCCAGGGCGGGTGCTGGCCAACGCCTGGGCGGAAAAAATATTGGAAATCGAGCGCCAAGGCGGTACGTATGATGATTTAAAAGAATATATTAGCGGAGAAGCGAACCGGCGCTTCATTTACGATGGAAAGGTGGACGAAGGATTCGCTTGGGCCGGGCAGGCGATCGGGCTCATTCACGACGTTCCGTCCGTCGCTGAGTTGTTTGCCCGCATGATGGAAGAGGCGGAACAAATTCGGCGCCGTTGGGCAAACTAACGGTGGAGGTGGAACAATGGGTTATTCCTGTCCATTTTCCTACGACTGGTCAACACAAGAAATCATTGATGGTCATAGTTCCCCTGGGATTATCGCTGTGGTATAATTCGAGCCACAACGGAAGCGCGGTAGGTAAACGCACAAATTAGTTGCATACACCCCTTTTTCCACATAATAATATAATATAAAACAAAATGAAGCAGCACATTCGTGACGGGCGCCGGAAGTTTAGCGGATGATAGGGAAAGGGGTGCGGACGAATATGAAAAAAACCGCCAATTCGCTGAAGCGGCCAGATGGAGACAAACGCATGGCGGTGTTGCGGCTCGAACTCGATTACGAATTAGCGACGCTGTACGAGGCCATGATGGAAAACGATGAAGAAAAGAAAAAAGAGTGCAAACGGCGGCTTGAAAAGCTGCGCCAAGAACTGATGCGCCTTCAAGTATGATTCTGATTCAAGGCGAACCATCTTTCCGGTTCGTTTTTTTCTTGAGCGGTGTCCGCCCCCGTTCCGGTTGCGATCTATACATAACCGAAGGCAGGAGGAAGCAATATGGCAGAAAAATGGGAAGAAATCGACCGATACGCCCGGCAATGGATCGACGAAGCAGGAAAGCGCATCCGCGCCTCGTTTGCCAAACAGCTGACGGTGGAAGCGAAAGAGAACCCGAACGACTTAGTGACGAATGTTGACCGCGCCATTGAGCAGTTTTTCGCCGAGCACATCCGCCGCCAGTTCCCTAGCCACCGCCTGTTGGGGGAAGAAGGATTTGGCGACCGGATCGATGCCTTGGACGGCGTTGTTTGGGTGATTGACCCGATCGACGGCACGATGAATTTCGTTCATCAGCGGCGCCATTTTGCTGTATCGATCGGCATTTTTGAAGATGGCATCGGGCAGCTCGGCTACGTGTATGACGTCGTGTTTGACGAACTGTATGCGGCGCAAAAAGGGCGGGGGGTGTTTTTGAACGGGGAGCCGCTCGGCCTCCTGCAGCCCGCGCCAGTGGCGGAGTCGATCATCGCCATCAACGGGACATGGCTCATGGAAAACAAGCGCCTCGACCATCGCCCGCTCATGAGGCTGGCGAAAGAGGCGCGCGGCACGCGCTCGTATGGTTCAGCGGCGCTTGAGCTCGCGTATGTTGCCGCCGGCCGTTTGGACGCCTACATTTCGCCGCGCCTGTCGCCGTGGGATTTCGCCGGCGGGATGATTTTGATTGAAGAAGCGGGCGGAATGGTGACGACCCTTGACGGGAAGCCGCTGGATCTGCTTGGCCGCAATTCGGTGCTTGCTGCGAAACCTGGGGTGCACGAAGAAATTTTGCGGCGCTATCTTCACGATTGATGAGGCGCGAAATCGCGAAAACGGGACAAGCATCCAGCTTGTCCCGTTTTTCAACGCGTCCGTTTTTTATGGGCGAACCCGGCGCCCATGGCGGCGATAAAGATGAGCGTGGAAGCGGCGATGCCGATCAAACTTTGCTCGGCGATGAAGACGCCGATCGCCATGATGGCGGCGACGGCAAGAATGGCGAGCAACAGCGGTACAGGCTCGATCCGTTTCATTGGGTTGACTCCTTTCTGGCAAAGTGGGCGTCTTTTTCTAGTGTACCGGAAAACATGCCGATTTTCTATCGGTTGTGATATAATAGACAAGCAGTTTGCCGAACAGGAGTGACCGACATTGACGAACAAACGAATCGATCTTCGCAATATCGCGATCATCGCTCACGTCGACCATGGGAAAACGACGCTCGTTGACCAGCTGCTTCGGCAGTCAGGGACGTTCCGCGAAAACGAACAAGTCGCGGAGCGGGCGCTTGACCGCAACGATCTGGAGCGGGAGCGCGGCATTACGATTTTGGCAAAAAACACTGCTGTCTTGTATAAAGGAACGCGCATCAACATTTTGGATACGCCGGGACACGCTGATTTCGGGGGGGAAGTGGAGCGGATCATGCGCCTTGTCGACGGCGTCTTGCTTGTCGTCGATGCGTATGAAGGCTGCATGCCGCAGACGCGGTTTGTGCTGAAAAAGGCGCTTGAGCAGCAGCTTGTGCCGATCGTCGTCGTCAACAAAATCGACCGCGAATTTGCTCGGCCGGCGGAAGTTGTCGATGAGGTGATCGACCTGTTTATCGAACTTGGTGCTTCTGAGGAGCAGCTCGAGTTTCCAGTCGTGTACACATCGGCGCTGCGCGGGACGGCAAGCCTCGATCCGGATCGCCAGGACGGTGACATGACCGCCTTGTTTGAGACGATCATCGAGCATATTCCGGCGCCGGCGGACAACCGCAACGAACCGTTGCAGTTTCAAGTGGCGCTGCTCGACTATAATGAATATGTCGGACGCATCGGCATCGGCCGCATTTTCCGCGGCACGATGAAAACAGGCCAGCAAGTTGCTCTTTTAAAGCGCGACGGTGCCGTCAAGATGTTTCGTGTCACGAAGCTGTTTGGTTTTATTGGGTTGAAGCGGATTGAGATTGAAGAAGCGCACGCTGGCGACATCGTCGCGGTCGCCGGGATGGAGGACATCAATGTCGGTGAAACGGTTTGCCCGCCCGATCATCAAGAGCCGCTGCCGCCGCTTCGCATCGATGAGCCGACGTTGAAAATGACGTTTCTCGTCAACAACAGCCCGTTTGCGGGGCGCGAAGGCAAATACGTGACGGCGAGAAAGCTGGAGGAGCGGCTTCGCACCCAGCTGGAGACGGATGTCAGTCTGCGCGTTGAGCCGACCGAGTCGCCGGATGCGTGGATTGTCTCCGGCCGCGGGGAGCTTCATTTGGCGATTTTGATTGAAAGCATGCGCCGCGAAGGATACGAACTGCAAGTATCGAAGCCGGAAGTCATTCTAAAAGAGATTGACGGTGTCACGTGCGAGCCGATCGAGCGGGTCGTCATTGACATCCCGGAGGAATATACGGGAGCGATCATGGAGTCGCTCGGCAGCCGCAAGGGCGAGCTTGTCGATATGGTGCACGGCGACAACGGGCAAGTGCGTCTCGTCTTCCTTGTGCCGTCGCGTGGCTTGATCGGCTATCGGAGTGAATTTATGTCGTTGACGCGCGGATATGGAATTTTAAACCATTCGTTTGACCATTATGCCCCCGTGCAGCCTGGCGCAATCGGCGGCCGCCGCCAAGGGGTGCTCGTCTCGATGGAAACCGGAAAGGCGACGGCTTACAGCATCATGCAACTTGAGGATCGCGGCACCATTTTTGTTGAGCCGGGCACTGAGGTGTACGAAGGGATGATCGTCGGCGAGCATAACCGCGAAAACGACTTGGTCGTCAACATTTGCCGCGAAAAACATGTCACCAACATGCGTTCATCGACGAAAGAACAGACGGTGACGATGAAAAAGCCGCGTCTGTTGACGCTTGAAGAAGCGCTCGAGTATTTGAATGATGATGAATATTGTGAAGTGACGCCAGCCTCGATCCGGTTGCGCAAAAAAATCTTGAATAAAAGCGAGCGTGAAAAGGCGGAGAAGAAAAAGAAAGCGGTTGAGCAGGCGAAATAGCCGGAAGCGCCATGCGCGCGTCTTTGGTTTGCGAACAATCGAAAACGCCTTGCAGAAGGGCGCTATTAGGATGAACAGGAGGGGAATGGTGTGAATGTGCTCGAACGGCTCACGTTTTTCGCCTCGCTTTATAAGGTGCACGATCATCCCGAGCGCGGTATGTGGCTATTGTATGTGACAGTGTTGTTGCTTGCCGCGCTTGTGTATCGACTCGGTTTTGCCCGCCGCCTGCCGCTGTTGAAAAATGTCATCATTTACGTCTTGCTGGCGCTTGGCTGCACGGTTTTGACCTTTTTTGCCGTCTTTTTGCCGGTGGCAGAAGGATTGGCCGTCGCCGCCCTCGTATTAATCATTTATAAAGTGCGCCTGAAGCAGGCGAAAGAGGGAGAAAAGTCATGAAATCCGTGCAGGATGCCCTTTATAACTGGCTGACGATCCACATCGTCGCCAAAGCCCGTCCGCACGATGCGGCGGCGCGCGATACGGCCTCGTTTTTCCGCGCCATCTTGGAAAACGACTTTGGTGTGACGGCCGTAGACGCCGTCAAAGATGAAACGAATGGGCAATACATCGTCGAATATGTGCGCGGCGGGGAAACAAGGGCGGCGTGTTTCCCGCTTGAGCTGGCTGAGGCGATGTGGCGGCAGATCGAAGCCGAACCGGAAAAGTATGGATGATGACAACCAAAAAGGCGCGGAAAAGCGATCGCTCTTCCGCACCGTTTTTTTTTTTTGCGGGATCACCAATCATCGTCTGCGCGGCGGCCGCGATAGAAGCGGAACTTTCCTGTTGCCAGCCGCTGTTTCGTTTTTTCGGTGATGCGGTCGTGGCATTCGCGGCACATGTACGTGTGGATCGGGCGGTTGCGCAGCCGCTTGGCGAGCGGCGATTCATCGTCGATCGTATCGATTTGGTCGCAAAGCACGCATTTGACTCTCATTGTTCACCTCAATACATCCAAACGCGAAATGGTAGAGTGTTCTTTCGTTCCCATTATACCACATTTCCCGCCATCGTTTGTTGATTCAAATGCATTTCACTCCCGCTTTCCTCGGAAATGAGCCGCGCTTTCTGTTCCATTATAACCCACACAGAAACCGTTTATCGATTTAAATGTTCATTCGATTGCTTGTTTTGCTGTTCGTTCAGTTGCCGCTCCTCCCGTTCGTTCAGCTGTCCGTCATTTTCTTCGGTCGGCTTCGGCGTCGTTTCAAATAGGTCGCTTGGCACTTCCGGCATCACTCGTCCGACGATGTCGGCGATTTCGTTCATGAACGCTTGCACCGGCCTCCCCTCATCGATTTGCCGGCCGATGTTGCGCACGCGGGTGTAAAGATCTGGGTCAGCGACAATAATAGCGTTCGCACCGTACGGATCTTTTTGCAATGCTTCGGCGACGGAATATTTGATGGTGCCGACGCGTGAGGCATCCATATTGGCGCCGACGTCAATGCCGACGATGGCATATTTGCCGACGACGATCGCGGCGGCATTGTGAACGTTTGGAACACGGTCGGCGATTTCTGCAAGCCGGCGGGCGATCTCTTGCCCGGATTTGTTCTCGACGCGTTCATCGACCGTATTTTTGACGCGCACGAGTGAACGATTGGGCTCGTTCGCTTCATGATCGTTTCCAAACGTGCAGCCGCTGAAAATCAAAAGGGGAAGGAAGAAAACGGCGAGCCAGCAGTTTCTCTTCATAATGGGCCACCTCGACTTTTTTCTTTAGTTTGCAAATGTCCTTCTATCTTTATACATGTTTTCATATGTTGTATTACAGCCATTCCCATCCAACGGAAAAACGTGAAAAACTCACATGGGGGGAAGCGGAATTTGGGAAAAAAAATTTACGTGCTCGATACGAACGTGCTGTTGCAAGATCCGTATTCGATTTTCGCGTTTGAGGATAATGAGGTCGTCATTCCAGCGGTCGTGCTTGAGGAAGTGGATTCGAAAAAGCGGTATATGGATGAAATTGGTAGAAATGCCCGCCAAGTGTCAAAGCTCATCGATCGTCTGCGCGAAAACGGCAAGCTGCATGAAAAAATTCCGCTTGAAAACGGAGGGGCGCTGCGCATTGAGTTGAACCATCGTTCGTTTCATCAACTGCAAGAAATTTTTGTCGAAAAAACAAATGACAACCGCATTCTGGCGGTGGCGAAAAATTTATCGCTTGAAGAGCAGGCGAAGGAAGATGGACGCTCCGTCATTTTGGTGAGCAAAGATGCGCTCGTGCGCGTCAAAGCGGATGCCATCGGGCTGCAGGCAGAAGACTTTTTAAGCGACCGCGTCGTTGATGTCGACCATATTTACAGCGGATTTTTGGAGCTGTACATAGGAAAGGACCACCTGCAGCGGTTTTACGACAAAGGGGAGCTCGTG
The DNA here is from genome assembly GCF_000174795.2 of Geobacillus sp. Y412MC52. Classification (NCBI taxonomy): domain Bacteria; kingdom Bacillati; phylum Bacillota; class Bacilli; order Caryophanales; family Anoxybacillaceae; genus Geobacillus; species Geobacillus sp. Y412MC52. The sequence continues at coordinate 1,010,883 of NC_014915.1, forward strand.
CTCGCCGATATCGCCGACCACCCGTTTTATCCGAACCAGTTCATTATTATGAAAGACGCGTTTGGCAGCTCGGCGTCAGCGATTGGCATTGTCGACCAAAACGGCAAAAAAGTGAAAAAGCTCATCTTCCATCACGAACATATATGGGGCATTCGCCCGCGCAACGTGCAGCAGACGATGGCGTTTGAGCTTCTCATGCGCGACGACATTCCGCTTGTGACGCTAATCGGCAAAGCCGGAACGGGCAAGACGTTGCTTGCCCTTGCCGCGGGGTTGATGCAAACGGAAGATTTGCGCACATACAAAAAATTGCTCGTCGCTCGGCCGATTGTGCCGATGGGGAAAGATCTCGGCTTTCTGCCGGGGGAAAAGGAAGAAAAGCTGCGCCCGTGGATGCAGCCGATTTTTGACAACTTGGAATACTTGTTCAACACGAAAAAACCGGGGGAGCTCGATGCGATTTTAGCCGGCATGAGCTCGATTGAAGTGGAGGCGCTCACGTACATCCGCGGCCGGAGCCTGCCGGAGCAGTTTATCATCATTGATGAGGCGCAAAATTTAACGAAGCATGAAGTGAAGACGATTTTGACGCGCGTCGGGGAGAAAAGCAAAATCATTTTAATGGGCGATCCGGAACAGATCGACCATCCGTATTTGGATGAATATAACAACGGGTTGACGTACGTCGTCGAAAAGTTTAAAGACCAAAAAATCGCCGGTCATATCCGGCTCGTCAAAGGGGAGCGTTCGGCGCTCGCCCAGCTTGCCGCTGATTTGCTGTAGCTAGGCGTTCCTCAGAGCATCCGCCGTTAAAGAACGGGTGCCAGGCGCGCGGTCCGACGCCGCGAACGTTTCGAAAGGCGCCCGCCGCCTGGGGCGCTGTGGAAAACATCTAGGTTCCAAGCGCTTGAGGCGGTTGAAGGCGTCAAAACCTCAAACACCGGGCCGCCCCTTCATGGGGCGCCCGGTCATCGGACGACGAGCCGACGCACATGAGTAATCGGCGCCTCGCGGTTGGAGCCGTCGCCAAAATAAATGTGCACAGGACCGTCGTCGCGCAACGGTTTTCCGTTTTGGGAAAAAGCGAAAATCAGGTCGTACGCCTTTTCCAGAGGGATCACGGTTTCTCCATGTTCCGTCTCAATGACAAGTTCAGACGCGTCTTCATGTGGCTCAGCGTTTCGCAAAAATGGGGCGAACGGCATGCCGAACGAGCCGGTGATGATTTTCTCCTTCAAAAAGCGCCGCTCCGTTTTCAACGTCGGCGGAAAAACCGCGCCCTCTTGAATTTCCCGGTCCCAAAATGCCGACAGCTTTTTGATTTCCTCGTCCTCTTGCTCCGCTTCCGTCGGCTGTGGAGCCGGCTCCGAAAAATACGCATCCATGTCCACTTTCCGATCGTCGAAAATCCAGACGCCGGGGTCAAGCGTGATCGTAAACTTCACCTTTCCTGTCAGTACAATAATATCGTTCATGAAACACCTCTCCTCTGCATGTTCCCACCGTTTTTAGTATAATAATAACGAAAGAGCTTGTCATGTTCCAGGCCGGGTTGCTGTCAACGGTTTCAACTTGCAAAATGGCTTGTTTCACGTTAAGATGTAAAGAAGGATAGGGGAGAGAACGGAGGGATCGATGTGACGGACGAATCGATGAGCTATCGGGAGAAGGCGTACGCGCTTTTACAAGCGGATGCAGAGAAGATCATCCAACTCATCCGCGTGCAAATGGACCATTTGACGATGCCGCAATGTCCGGTGTATGAAGAAGTGCTTGACACGCAAATGTTCGGGTTGTCACGGGAAATTGATTTTGCGGTGCGCCTCGGGCTTGTGGAGGCGAAAGACGGAAAGGCGCTCCTTGACCGGCTTGAGCGCGAACTTTCCGCGTTGCACGAGGCCGTGGCCAAAAAGCGCGTACGATAAGAATATAAGGCGACTCAAACGATTGGCACACCATCGTTTGAGTTTTTCTGTTTTTCGGCAGGAAAACAGCGCGCCGCTGCGAATGATTTTAAGTACATACATGTTCACAGGGAAGAGGAACGATGGAACGACAATTATGGAAAAAAGTATTGAAGTGCTATGATTATCCGCTGATCGCCGCGGTCATCATGCTGTCGTTGTTCGGATTGATTATGGTGTACAGCTCGAGCATGGTCACCGCTGTCATCCGTTTTGAAGTGCCAAGCGACTATTTTTACGAGCGGCAAAAACTGTGGCTGATTGCCGGATTCATCGCGTTCGCCATCATGATGGCGATTCCGTATAAAGTGTGGCGGGCGGAGCGATGGGTGAAACTCGTCTTTTTTGCTTCTCCATTGATGCTGATCGCCGTCGCTTTTCTCGGCCATACGGCCAACAACGCAACAAGCTGGTTTCGCGTCGGGGCGCTTTCGATCCAACCGGCGGAGCTCGCGAAGCTCGGTCTGATTTTATACTTGGCCGCAGCGTTCGCCAACAAGCGGAAGCGGCTGGCCGAGCCGGCGAAAAGCAATTTGTTCCCCATTTATTATACATTGGTGATTTGTTTCCTGATTGCCATACAGCCTGACTTCGGAACGGCGGCGATCGTGTTTGCCATCGCGATGTGCATCATTGTTTCGTCCGGTTTGCGCCTCGTGTTGCTTCTGAAGCAGCTGCTTTTTTTTACATTGATCGGGACGGTGCTGTCACCGTTTTGGCTCCCGGTTGCGGGCAAAAAAATTTTTTCTCCTGAACGGGTATCGCGTCTTTACAGCTTTTTGGATCCATTTCAATACGCAAACGGCGATGGCTACCAGCTCGTGAATTCGTATTTGGCGATCGGGCTTGGCGGGCTGAAAGGAGTGGGGCTTGGCAAAGGCATTCAAAAATACGGCTACCTGCCAGAGTCGCACACCGATTTTATTATGGCGGTCATCGCCGAAGAGCTCGGCTTATTTGGTGTAGCGTTCACGCTTGGGTTATTGGCGTTTATCGTGCTGCGCGGGCTTTGGATTGCCCGCCGCTCCCACGATGCGTTTGGGAGCCTGCTTGCGATCGGCATCTCCGTCATGATCGGCTTTCAAACGTTCATTAACGTTGGTGGGGTCGTTGGCCTTATTCCGATTACAGGGGTGCCGCTGCCGCTCGTCAGCTATGGGGGAACGTCGCTTGTCCTGACCATGGCTTCGCTCGGTCTTTTGGTGAACATTTCTATGTTTGCAAAGTACGAACAACGGTATAAAAAAGCTGAAAAAACGATGGTCAGCAAACAGAAAAGAGGTCTGACTTTTTAGAAAGTGTATTTACAAATCGGCAAAACTTTTATACTTTTATTAAATAAAGGAGGAGGGACAGAATGAGGACAAGACGAATTCGCAAAGTGCTGGCAGCCAACCGTGGAGAGATCGCCATTCGCGTTTTCCGCGCCTGCACGGAGCTTGATATCCGCACCGTGGCGATTTATTCGAAGGAAGACGCCGGATCGTACCACCGCTACAAAGCGGATGAGGCGTATTTAGTCGGGGAAGGGAAAAAGCCGATCGAAGCCTACTTGGACATCGAAGGCATCATTGAGATCGCCAAAGCCCACGATGTCGATGCCATCCACCCGGGTTATGGGTTTTTGTCGGAAAACATTCAATTTGCCAAACGGTGCCGCGAAGAGGGGATTATTTTCATCGGCCCGAACGAAGAACATTTGGATATGTTCGGCGATAAAGTGAAAGCGCGCCATGCGGCCATGAAGGCGGGCATTCCGGTCATCCCGGGCAGCGATGGACCGGTCGGCGGCCTTGAAGACGTCGTCCGTTTTGCTGAGACGCACGGATACCCGATCATCATTAAAGCGGCGCTTGGCGGCGGCGGCCGGGGCATGCGCATCGTCCGCTCGAAGTCGGAAGTGAAGGAAGCGTTTGAGCGGGCCAAGTCGGAAGCGAAAGCGGCGTTTGGCAGCGATGACGTTTATGTTGAAAAGCTGATCGAAAAGCCGAAGCATATTGAAGTGCAAATTTTGGGCGACCACGAAGGAAACATCGTTCACCTTTATGAACGCGACTGCTCGGTGCAGCGCCGCCATCAAAAAGTCGTGGAAGTCGCGCCGAGCGTCTCGTTGTCGGACGAGCTGCGCGAGCGCATTTGCGAGGTGGCGGTCCGGCTCATGAGAAGCGTCGGCTACGTCAACGCTGGCACGGTTGAGTTTCTCGTCTCCGGAGATGAGTTTTATTTCATCGAAGTCAATCCGCGCATTCAAGTTGAGCATACGATCACCGAAATGATCACCGGGATTGACATCGTCCAGTCGCAAATTTTAATCGCCGACGGATTTTCGCTCCACAGCCCGGAAGTCGGCATTCCAAAGCAGGAAGACATCCGCATCAACGGCTACGCCATTCAGTCGCGGGTGACGACGGAAGACCCGCTCAACAACTTTATGCCGGATACGGGAAAAATTATGGCGTACCGTTCCGGCGGCGGTTTTGGCGTGCGCTTGGACGCCGGCAACGGCTTCCAAGGGGCGGTCATTACGCCGTATTACGATTCGCTGCTCGTGAAAGTGTCGACATGGGCGTTGACGTTTGAGCAGGCGGCAAGAAAAATGCTGCGCAACTTGCGCGAATTCCGCATCCGCGGCATTAAAACGAACATTCCGTTTTTGGAAAACGTCGTTCAGCATCCGAAATTTTTGTCGGGGGAATACGATACGTCATTTATCGATACGACGCCGGAATTGTTTGTATTCCCGCGCCGAAAAGACCGCGGGACGAAAATGCTTACGTACATCGGCACCGTGACGGTCAACGGCTTCCCTGGCATCGGCAAAAAGAAAAAGCCGGTGTTTGACAAACCGCGCGTGCCGAAGGTGAGCCAAACGGAACCGATCCCAGCGGGAACGAAGCAAATTTTGGATGAACGCGGACCTGAAGGGCTTGTTCGCTGGATCCAAGAGCAGCCGCGCGTGCTCTTGACCGATACGACGTTCCGTGACGCTCATCAGTCGTTGTTGGCGACCCGCGTCCGCACGATCGACTTGTTGCGGATCGCTGAGCCGACGGCGCGTTTGCTGCCCAACTTATTCTCGCTTGAGATGTGGGGCGGAGCGACGTTTGATGTGGCGTACCGCTTTTTGAAGGAGGATCCGTGGGACCGCCTCTTGAAGCTGCGCGAGCGCATTCCAAACGTGCTGTTCCAGATGCTGCTTCGGTCGGCCAACGCCGTGGGGTATAAAAACTATCCCGACAACGTCATCCGCGAGTTCGTCGACAAATCAGCGCAAGCCGGCATTGATGTGTTCCGCATTTTCGACAGCCTAAACTGGGTGAAAGGGATGACGGTGGCGATCGATGCCGTCCGGCAAAGCGGCAAAATCGCCGAGGCGGCTATTTGCTATACGGGCGATATTTTAGACCCGAATCGGCCGAAGTACAATTTGGATTATTACAAAGCCTTGGCGAAAGAGCTCGAGCAAGCCGGAGCGCACATTTTAGGCATTAAGGATATGGCTGGTCTGTTGAAGCCGCAGGCGGCGTACGTGCTCATTTCCGCGCTTAAGGAGACGGTCAGCATTCCGATCCATTTGCATACGCACGATACGAGCGGCAACGGTATTTACACGTACGCCAAAGCGATCGAAGCCGGCGTCGATATCGTCGATGTCGCCGTCAGCTCGATGGCCGGCTTGACGTCGCAGCCGAGCGCCAATACGCTCTACTATGCCCTTGAAGGAACGGAGCGGGCGCCGGAGGTCGATATTTGCGGCCTTGAGCAGTTGGCCCGCTATTGGGAAGACGTGCGCAAATTTTATCAGGAGTTTGAAAGCGGCATGAACGCGCCGCATACGGAAGTATACATGCATGAGATGCCAGGCGGCCAGTACAGCAACCTGCAGCAGCAGGCAAAAGCGGTCGGCCTCGGCGATCGGTGGGATGAAGTGAAAGAAATGTATCGCCGCGTCAACGACTTGTTCGGCGACATCGTCAAAGTGACGCCGTCATCGAAAGTTGTCGGCGACATGGCGCTTTACATGGTGCAAAACAATTTGACGGAGCAAGACATTTTTGAACGCGGCGAAACGCTCAATTTCCCAGACTCGGTCGTGGAGTTTTTCGAAGGCTATTTAGGCCAGCCGCATGGCGGGTTCCCGAAAGAGTTGCAGCGCATTATTTTGAAAGGGCGCGAACCGATCACCGTTCGTCCGGGCGAGCTGCTTGAGCCGGTTGATTTCGAGCAAATCAAGCGGGAGCTGTATGACAAGCTCGGCCGCGAAGTGACCGACTTTGACGCCATTGCCTATGCGCTTTATCCGAAAGTGTTTTTGGAATATGCCGAAACGGTCGAAAAATACGGCGATATTTCAGTGCTCGATACACCGACGTTCCTGTACGGCATGCGCCTCGGCGAGGAAATTGAAGTGGAGATTGAGCGCGGGAAAACGCTCATCGTCAAACTCGTCTCCATCGGCCAGCCTCAGGCGGACGGCACACGCGTCGTTTACTTCGAGCTGAACGGCCAGCCGCGCGAAGTCATCATCCGCGATGAAAGCATCAAAGCCGCTGTCGCTGAGCGCATCAAGGCCGATCGGACGAATCCGAACCACATTGCCGCCACGATGCCGGGCACGGTTGTGAAAGTGCTCGTGGAGAAAGGGGAAAAAGTCGACAAAGGCGACCATTTGATGGTTACGGAAGCGATGAAGATGGAAACGACGGTGCAGGCGCCGTTTGCCGGCATTGTCAAAGACATTTACGTCAAAAGCGGCGATGCCATTCAAGCGGGGGATTTGCTGATCGAGCTGTCCAAATGAAACGGTCTATACCGAACAAAAAAAGGGGTGCCCACGTTTTTGCGGGCATCCCTTTTTGTTTGCGGATGGATGGCCGTCATTTCAACGTGGCCGGCGCCGTTTCCCCGGCTGAATGGTCGGCGGCTTTTACCGGCGCGCGGCGGGTGCGGAGCGCCAAAAGCAATAAATAGCTGAGCACACCGAACAGGCAGGAAATGAAAAAGGCATGCGCCAAGGCAATGTATAAATTCAGCTGCGTAAAAACGACAAGCGCTCCGGTTGTCATTTGCGCGAGCACGAGCAAAAGAGCGATGAGCCATCCGTAGTAGATGACCGGCTGTTCGCGATAATGGCGCACGGCGTGTATGGCGGCAGCAGCGATCCAAATGATGATGACAAGAGCGGCCAATCGATGCCCCATCTGCACCCATTCATGAAACTGAACCGGGAGGAGGCGCGTTTTCGCGCAAAGCGGCCAGCTCGGACAAGCAAGGCTGGCGTTCGTATGGCGCACGAGCGCCCCGGTGTAGACGACGATGTATGAGTATATGGTGATGCCGTAAATATGAAACCGCATTTTGCCGTCAAGCGAAAGGGAAGCGGCGGAAAACGTTTTGTCGATTTCAAAAATCAATAGCGTCAACAGCAACACAGCGGCAAACGAAATGAGCGAAATGCCGAAATGCAAGGCGAGGACGAAATCGGACTGCCCCCACACGACCGCGGCGGCGCCGATCAGCCCTTGCAAGACGAGAAAGACAAACGATATGACAGCTAAAAACTTCGTCTCCCGCACATGGCCAATGGCTCTCCACGACCAGATGGAAAGGATGAGCACCATGATGCCGGCAAGGCCGGAAACGAGTCGATGGCTCAGCTCGATGATGAGCTCAGGCGTAATGTGATCCGGCACCCATTGGCCGTTGCACAGCGGCCATGATCGGCCGCACCCCATGCCGGATCCGGTTTTGGTCACAAGCGCTCCGCCAATTAAAACAAACAACATTGCCAACGTGGTTGCCGAGGCAAACCATTTGAGTGAACGTTGCAAAATCTTCACCTTCTTGTATTGAGAAACTGTGATTTTGTCCATATTAGTAAAGTGATGGATTTTATTGCAGCCAACCGTGCTGCCAAGCCAAATCTATTTTACACGATGGCGGCCGGAAACACAAAATGACGTTTGCATATTGAATAAGTCGATTAAGTTTGCTAGAAATATTAATGGGACAAGCGAATGAGCCGTTTTGGGTGCGCGCATTCAAAAATTTGACACAAATTATTCAAAAAAAGTTCACATGATGAGGAAAAAATGTGATTTAATATAAAGAGGAAACAGCCCGTTTTTGCTATTTGGCGTTGGAAAGAATTTCAGGCAACATCACGGCGCCGGCCGGGCAAGGAGCGGCGCAGCGAGGAGGAACAGGAGACATGGCCGAATTGAAAGCGGTGCACCAGGATGCGGCCGATGCCGGTCATCGCTCGCATGTGAGCGTCAAGGCAGTTTGGAGAGAGTTGTCGTCTGTTGTGAAAATCGGAATCGTCAATTCCAATTTGATTACGACGTTCGCCGGAATGTGGCTGGCGTTTTATTTTACTGGGGAACACTTTTTGGAGAACCTGCATCTTGTCTTTTTCACACTGTTTGGAGCAGCGCTTGTCATTGCGGGTTCATGCGCCATCAACAACTACATTGACCGCGACATTGATCAATATATGGAGCGAACGAAAGCACGCCCGACCGTCACCGGGACGATGGATCCGCGGCGGGTGCTTTGGCTTGGGATTGGTCTTGTCGCAATCGGCGAGATGAGCTTGCTTATGACAACGGTTACGGCTGCCGTCGTTGGATTGATCGGTATGGTGACATACGTCTTTTTATACACGCTTTGGACGAAGCGCCATTATACGATCAACACCGTTGTCGGCAGCATTTCCGGCGCGGTGCCGCCGGTCATCGGCTGGACGGCGGTCGATCCGGAGTTTCATATTGTTCCGCTCATCCTGTTTTTAATCATGTTTTTGTGGCAGCCGCCGCACTTTTTGGCGTTGGCGATGAAGCGATGCGAAGAATACCGTGCAGCCGGCATCCCGATGCTGCCGGTCGTCCATGGATTCGCCATGACGAAGCGGCAAATCATCGTTTGGGTGGCATGTTTGCTGCCGTTGCCGTTTTACTTGTTCTCGCTTGGCGTTCCATTTTTAGTCGTGGCCACGCTGCTCAATGTCGGCTGGCTGCTGCTGGGATTGGCGGGTTTGAAAATGAAAGATGACATCAAATGGGCGAAGTGGATGTTCGTCTATTCGCTCAACTATTTGACGATTTTGTTCGTGGCGATGGTCATCGCGACGCTTTGGTGAATTAAGATAAAATTCTTTCTTTAGTGAAAGAATTTATATATATCCATCACATCAAAGAAAGAAAGAGGGGTTTGATTAGGCTATGAACAAGGGGCTCTGTAACTGGCGCTTATTTTCCCTGTTCGGGATGATGGCGCTGTTGCTCGCTGGCTGCGGCAAGCCGTTTTTATCGACGCTCCAGCCCGCCGGTGAAGTAGCGGACATGCAGTATTCGCTCATGTTGTTGAGCACGACGATCATGGTTTTGGTCATTGTCGTCGTGGCGATCATCTTCGTTTACGTTGTCATCCGCTTCCGGCGGCGCAAGGGGGAAGAAAATAAAATCCCGAAGCAAGTGGAAGGGAACCATAAACTGGAAATTATCTGGACTGTCATTCCGATCATCCTCTTGCTCATTTTGGCCGTGCCGACGGTATCAACCACGTTTAAACTGGCTGATGTCAAGGCGATGAATGACAAAAAACGCGATAAGGATACAGTTGTCGTCAATGTTCGCGCCAACCAATACTGGTGGGAGTTTGAATATCCGGATTACGGCATTATCACGAGCCAAGACTTGGTCGTGCCGACGAATGAAAAAGTGTATTTCAACTTGATTGCGTCGGATGTCAAACATTCGTTCTGGATTCCGGCGGTCGGCGGCAAAATGGATACGAACACCGACAACAAAAACCAATTTTGGCTTGTTTTTGACCAAAAGGCGACCGATAAAGCCGGCGGCGTCTTTTACGGCAAATGTGCGGAGCTTTGCGGTCCGTCCCATGCGCTGATGGATTTTAAAGTTCGGCCGTTGCCGCGCGACCAATTTGACGTCTGGGTGAAAAAGATGCAAAATGCGAAAAAACCGGTTGTCACCGATCCGGTCGCCAAAGAAGGGGAAGCGATTTTCAATAAAAGCTGTATTGGCTGCCATGCGGTGACGCCTGTGGACAAGCGTCCGGTGCAAGCGCGCACGGCGCCGAACTTGGCGAACTTTGGCGATCGCGAACGAATCGCCGGTATTTTGGAGCATAACGAAGAAAATCTGAAAAAATGGCTGAGAGACCCGAACAGCGTGAAGCCTGGAAATAAAATGGCGGGTACATATGGCCACTTGACGGAAGAGCAAATTGATGCATTGACGAAATATTTGATGAGCTTAAAAGTGGAATAAAGCATGAGAAGGAGGTTTCACCGTGAGTACGATCGCGCGCAAAAAGGGTGTTGGCGCCGTTTTGTGGGATTACTTGACAACGGTCGACCATAAAAAAATCGCCCATCTGTACTTGATTGCCGGCGGGTTTTTCTTCCTGCTCGGCGGTCTCGAGGCGTTGTTCATCCGCATTCAGCTCGCCAAGCCGAACAACGATTTCCTTGTCGGCGGGTTGTATAACGAAGTGTTGACGATGCATGGGACGACGATGATTTTCTTGGCTGCGATGCCGCTTATTTTCGCCTTTATGAACGCAGTTGTGCCGCTGCAGATCGGCGCGCGCGACGTCGCGTTCCCGTTTTTGAACGCTCTTGGATTCTGGATGTTTTTCTTCGGCGGTTTGTTTTTGAACTGTTCATGGTTTTTAGGCGGCGCACCGGACGCTGGTTGGACGTCGTATGCGTCGCTGTCGCTTGACTCAAAAGCGCATCATGGCATCGACTTTTATACGCTCGGGCTGCAAATTTCCGGTTTCGGAACGATCATGGGTGCCATTAACTTTCTGGTGACGATCATCAACATGCGCGCTCCGGGCATGACGTTTATGCGCATGCCGATGTTCACATGGGCGACGTTTGTGACGTCGGCGCTCATCTTGTTTGCATTTCCACCGCTGACGGTCGGTTTGATTTTCATGATGATGGACCGGCTGTTTGGCGGCAACTTCTTTAACCCCGCTGCCGGCGGCAATACGATCATCTGGGAGCACTTGTTCTGGGTGTTCGGCCATCCAGAGGTATATATTTTAATCTTGCCATCGTTCGGCATTTTCTCGGAAATTTTTGCGACGTTCTCGCGCAAGCGGCTGTTCGGTTATTCGTCAATGGTGTTTGCGACCGTGCTCATCGCCTTTTTCGGGTTCATGGTGTGGGCGCACCATATGTTCACGGTCGGGATGGGGCCGATTGCGAACGCCATCTTTGCCGTCGCGACGATGGCGATCGCCGTTCCAACGGGGATCAAGATTTTCAACTGGCTGTTTACGATGTGGGGCGGAAGCATCAAGTTTACAACGCCGATGCATTATGCCGTCGCCTTCATCCCGTCGTTCGTCATGGGCGGGGTGACTGGGGTTATGCTGTCGGCGGCGGCGGCGGACTACCAATACCATGACAGCTATTTCGTTGTCGCGCACTTCCATTACGTCATCGTCGGCGGGGTTGTGTTTGCTTTGCTTGCCGGCACGCATTACTGGTGGCCGAAAATGTTTGGCCGCATGTTGAACGAAACGCTTGGCAAAATGACATTCTGGCTGTTCTTTATCGGTTTCCATTTAACGTTCTTTATCCAACATTTCCTTGGTTTAACAGGAATGCCGCGCCGCGTCTTCACATACTTGCCGAACCAAGGATGGGAGACAGGGAACTTCGTCAGTACGGTCGGTGCGTTCTTTATGGCGGCTGCCACGATTATTTTACTTATTAACATTGTGGTAACGACAGCAAAAGGCGAAAAAGTGCCGGGCGATGCATGGGGCGACGGCCGCACGCTCGAATGGGCGATCGCTTCGCCGCCGCCGGTGTACAACTTTGCGCAAACACCGCTTGTCCGCGGCTTGGATGCTTTCTGGCTCGAAAAAATGGAAGGCAAAAAAGAATTGACGCCAGCTGAACCGCTTGGCGACATCCATATGCCGAATTCGTCGTTTTTGCCGTTTGTCATTGCGTTCGGCCTGTTTGTCGCCGCCTTCGGCTTTACGTATCATAACGACGCCGGATGGGGCTTGCCGGTCGGCATTCTTGGCCTGCTCATTACGCTCGGTTCGATGTTCTTGCGCTCGGTGATCGATGATCACGGCTTCCACATCCACAAAGAAGAAGTGCTTGAACTTGAGAAGAAGGGGGCGAACGCCTGATGCATGCAGAGGAAAAATTGACGGCCGAGACGTTTCCGGCCGCGCCGGAACGCGCCACCCTTGAGGGGAAAAATAAGTTTCTCGGCTTCTGGCTCTTTTTAGGCGGAGAGACGGTGCTGTTCGCCTCTCTCTTCGCCACCTATTTGGCGCTGAAAGATAAAACGAACGGCGGCCCTTCGGCGGAAGAACTGTTCCAAATGCCGGTTGTGTTCATGGCAACGATGCTGTTGCTAACAAGCAGCTTGACGAGCGTGTATGCCATTTATCATATGAAAAACTTTGACTTTAAAAAGATGCAGCTCTGGTTTGGCATTACCGTTTTGCTTGGCGCCGGCTTTTTGGGCTTGGAAATTTACGAGTTCAATGAATATGTGCATGAAGGCCATAAGTTTACGACGAGCGCCTTCGCTTCAGCGTTCTACACGCTCGTTGGCACGCACGGAAGCCACGTCGCGTTCGGATTGCTTTGGATTTTGACGCTCATGATTCGCAACGCTAAGCGTGGGTTGAATTTATACAACGCCCCGAAATTTTACGTCGCAAGCCTGTATTGGCACTTCATCGACGTCGTCTGGGTGTTCATTTTTACCGTTGTATACTTGATGGGAATGGTGGGGTGAACGTATGGCGAATCAAACGAATTCAGGAAATGAACGCGTCGATTTGGCGTATCGCCGGCGGAAAAACGCGGAAGAGATGCGCCATCAAATGATTGCATTCGTTTTGATGATTTTGTTGACGCTCATCGCCTTCGCCGCCGTTGGTTACGAAGAGTTTTCCCATTGGTTTGTCGTTCCGTTTATTTTGCTTTTAGCCGCCGTGCAGGTCGCATTCCAGCTTTATTATTTCATGCATATGAGCCATAAAGGCCACGAATTCCCGGCGATGTTTATTTACGGCGGTGTGGCGGTTATGCTTCTACTTGTTTGGGCGTTTACAACAGTCATTTGGTGGTAAGAAAAGGGGGAATCGGTTTTGCGCCGGTTTCCCCTTTTTTCAATAGCCCTGGCGCGGCGTCGTGTAGTATAATGGGAAAGGACAAATCAGGAGGGGATTCGTATGTTTCAATCGCTGCAAATGTTTGGCCCCGTTGCCCTTTGGAGTCCGTTTTTTTTGCTTGTGTTAGCGGCGGTTGCATTGCTGTACATTGGGATCACCGGGCCATGGCGGCAGCGTTTCGGCCTCGGTGATGCCGTTTCGGGGAAGCAGAAAGCATATTTTTTGACCGGGATGGCGCTTCTTTATATATGCAAAGGGTCTCCGTTGGATTTGATGGGCCATTTGACGTTCACCGCCCATATGGTGCAAATGGCAGTGCTGTATTTGATCGTGCCGCAATGCTTTATTTTAGGCATTCCGGCGCCGCTTTATGAGCGAGCGTTCCGCATCGCAGCGGTGCGCCGCGTGTTTCGGCTGTTGACAAAGCCGATTGTGGCGCTGCTGCTGTTTAACGGTTTGTTTTCGCTTTATCATGTTCCATTCATTTTTGACGCCGTAAAAATGAATATGTGGCTGCATGCCTTTGTTACCTCGGTCATTTTCGTTGCCGCGTTTTGCATGTGGTGGCCGCTTGTTAATAAACTTCCTGAGTGGCAAACATTGTCCGGCTTAAAAAAAATGGGTTACATTTTCGCTGACGGCATGCTGTTGACCCCGGCTTGCGCGCTCATCATTTTTACCGATACGCCGCTTTATGCGACGTATACGGACCCGAAAGCATGGATGGCCGCGCTGGCTCTATGCGTTCCTCAAGGGACGCTGGCTTCGCTTGATTTGACCGGGCCGCAAATGTTTTTATCGATGTCCCCGCTCCATGACCAGCAGCTCGGCGGAGTGTTGATGAAAATCATCCAGGAAATCGTGTACGGGACGATGCTGTTCTTCATCTTCACCGAATGGTATCGGAAGGAGCGGGAGAAAGAGCCAAGCATGGATATGGAGCTGCGGCCGACCAAACTGTAAAGCGCGGTTGGCCGCTAAACGATGAACAAAGAAGAAAGGGAGAGAAGCGATGGCCGTTTTACCGACAATCAGCACGAGCTGCATCGTGATCAGCGCTTTGCTTGTTGCTTATGGGTGGTATTTGATCAGCCGCAGGCGGATCGAAGCGCATAAAAAGGTGATGCTGACGGCAGCGGTGTTTGCTTTGCTGTTTTTCACCATTTACATGTCGCGGACGTTGTTTATCGGCAATACGAGCTTTGGCGGGCCGGAGAACGTCAAAGTGTACTATACGCTGTTTCTTATTTTCCATATTGTGCTGGCGACAGTTGGCGCCGTATTTGGCCTTGTCACGATTTGGACGGGATTGAAAGACAAGAGGGCCCGCCATCGTCGGCTTGGGCCGATCACCAGCATCATTTGGTTTGGCAGCGCCTCAACCGGGGTCGTCGTCTACTGGCTGCTTTATGTCCTCTATCCAGGGGGCCAAACGACGTCGCTCATCAAGGCGGTGCTCGGTTTTTAACCGGCGGGCAAGGAGCAAGGGCAAGGATGGCTGCATAACATATATATAGATGCAACCAAAACGTTTAACATATCTTGGATAGAAAAGCCACTTATCGATTTTTCGACTGTCGAGGGCAAGCCGCAGGCTTGCCCCCGTCACGCCTTGGCGTGACGGACGACCGAACAAACCCCCGCTTCTCAGACCTATACATGGGGCTGAAAGCGGTGTTGTTCGGTCACTCGGCAGTCGGATGCAATGACCGGTAAAAACGAAAAATGTTAAAGCTTTAAATTGCATCTATATAGAATACAACACGCCTGTATAGACGTGATTTTGTGCAGCGGGAGGAGAAGGCGGTGAACACGTTTCGCTATCGGAAACGGAGCGCCGTAGAGGCGACGCTGTTGACAATTGTCATGATGTGTGTGCGCGGCCAGACGGAGGTCGCTCTTGACGATTGTGAGGTGTTCATCACCGTTGCTCAAGGCGAGCGGTGCCGCGTCACTGTCAAGATGTCCATTCGATATGGGGCGCCGGTGATGGAAGTTTGCCGCCAGCTGCAACAGCATATTGCCGAGGAGATCGCCGCGATGACGCCATATGTCGCCGAGGCGGTCGACATTGTTGTCAAACGGTTTGTCATGCCGGAAAAAAACGCATGAGAACCGCGCTCTCATGCGTTTTTTGATTATTCTTTGATTTTTTCAAGCTCGCTTTTGACCTGCGCCAACACGTTTTGGCATTGGCTGACAAGAGAGGACGGAAAATGTTCATCATCGCCGTATTCGACGCCGTGTGGATAGTAATGTTTCCCTAAAATCGGCGTGAGCAGCTTAATGAGTGCATAGCGCGAATCGACATCTCCCTCAATGGCGTATCCTTGAACGCGCAAATAGTAGGTGCCTTCTTTGACGACGTATTTCCGATCGTATGTGACCCGTTCATAATCCCATTGCGCCGCGCGGACAAAGCCGAGGCGCTCCATAATGTCATCAAGGCGGGACAGTTCGACCGTCTGATTTTCCAGTCCGGTATTTTCAAACTTCATCTTTCTTCCTCCTAACAACACAGTATGTAAAAGCGCCAAACAGGAAATCATCCCCTCATTTATAATAGTACGAAAACGGTTTGCTTTTCAACGAATTGTTTGCCATTGTTTCCGTTTCGCTCGCATTTTTTGTGTGATCCGGCGCACAATACGGGTAGAAAGGAGAGACGAAGAATGCAAACGGTACGGGACGTCATGTCAACGGATGTGCAATATTGCACGCCCCTTGACAATCTCTACGAAGTGGCGGTAAAAATGCGCGATTTCAACGTCGGGGCGATTCCGATTGTCGATGACGGCCGCCTTGTCGGAATGATTACCGACCGCGATATTGTCGTGCGCGGCATGGCTGAAAAACGTCCCGGTTCGACTGCGGTGACGGAAGTGATGAGCCGCGATCTCGTCACGCTTTCCCCGGACGATTCGGTGCAAAAGGCAGCAGATATGATGGCACGTCACCAAATTCGCCGCCTCCCGGTCGTAGAAAACGGGCGTTTGGTCGGCATCATCTCGATCGGCGATTTGGCGACGAACCGCTATTCTGATGAACGCGCGGGTCGTGCGTTAAGCGAGATTTCCGAACAAGACGCCATCCATTGACAAACGCAACGGACACGGCTTCTTTCGAGGAGGAGCGCTCTTTTTGGGTGTCCTCTTTTTTTTGCCTCTAAAAAACGGCTATAATGGCAATAAGGAGATTGCGCAGAAAGCGGGAGTTGCCGTGTGAAATGGTTTTTCCTTTTTTTGTTTTTCTTGATTGGATTGTATTATTTTGTGCCGAGTCCGCCGCCCCCGAGCCCCCCGGAGCAGCCAAAGACGAATCGATACATGTTGAAAGAGCCGAAGGCGACGGCCGGCATCGTTGCGTTGATCGGGCAATCGGCGCAAGAGGCGAAAAAACTGCTTGGCGCTCCAGACCGAATCGACCCGTCAGCTTACGGATATGACTGGTGGGTGTACAGCCGTCGACCCGAGTCGTACGTGCAGATTGGCATCTTGCGCGGTCGCGTCGTCACCGCCCTTGTCGGCGGAGAGAAGGTGAACGTTGAACCGTTTGCGGTCGGCCAGCGGTTGCAGGCGATTTTTCAAACGATGCCGGTGCTATCGAACATTGAGATTAAGCTAGGCAGCGGGACATACCGGTTTGAGCTGTCTGAACAAGATTACTCATCAAGGCCGGTTGTCAAAGTTGGCAGCGTCTACGCTCAGCTGTATGTTGACCGCTTTACCGGCGAGGTGGCGGCGATCCGCCTGATGGATGCAGAAACGTTCGTCAAGTTGCGGCCGTACGAGCTCGTTTACCGCGGCAGCCTGCCGGCGGCCGCGCCGCTGTCGGAAGAAAAGCGACAGGCTGTTGATGCGGCCAACGCGAAGCAAATTTTTGACTGGACGAATTTGATCCGCCGTCGCCATGGGCTTTCCTCTCTCATGTGGGATGACAAGGCCGCTGCCGCCGCGGAAAAACATAGCCGAGATATGCATGATCACCGGTTTTTCTCCCATGAGTCGCCGCAGTATGGCGATTTATCGAAGCGGCTTGGCGCGCTTCACATTCCGTTCCAGCTTGCCGGGGAAAATATCGCCGCCCATCAAGTCGATGGCGTTGAGGCGACCATCGGATGGCTGAACAGCCAAAACCATCGGAACATTATGTTGAATGAAGAGTTCACCCGCTTGGGCGTTGGCGTCTACGCCGATTACTATACGCAAAACTTCTTTACGCCGCTCTAAAAATTGGGCGCACCTCTCTTTGTTGGATGCGATATGATATGGCAGATAGGCATGAGTGGACGAAAGGGATGAGAACCGCCATGGTCAAGCCTCTGCATCCTTCCGTTGAACAGTTTAAACAGTTTGTGAAAAAACATCCAAAAATCATCCAAGAGGTGCGCAGTGGCAAAAAGACGTGGAAACAAGTGTATGAGGATTGGTATTTGTTCGGGGAAGACGATGACATATGGGAGCCGTATCGGGAAACAAACGGTGCGGCAAAAGAGGAGGAAAAAGGAACGAACAAATGGCTCGATAAGCTCGCGGCTATGCTTGGACAGATCGATGCAGCCGATGTGCAAAAACATTTGGCGAATGTCCAGCAGGCGATCGCGGCGATCCAAAGCATTCTTTCCGAATTTCAAGGGGCCGGTCAAGAACAAAGAAACAAAGAAGCGCATCCGTTTTCGTTCCGCAAAGATTAAAGGGTGGTGGCGATGAGGAAAGATGTATGGCAATATGTGCAAGGAACACCGATGTTGCGCGCGTTTTTGCGCGAACAGCCGCGCTGGTACCGGCTCCTTGCCCGCCGTCCGCATGAACTGTCGACGTTCCAATTGGCCGCCTTGCGCCACTATGAGCTGACGATCCCTGACAAAGTGGAAAAAATCTCCCAATCGTTGCAAATGGCGTCGCTTATGTGGCAAATGTTTAAAGCCATGCGCGACTAATCGGGCGGCCAATGGCAAAGACTAGTTTCGAAAGGGAGTGATGTCTTTGCCAAAGTGGTTCGCATGGTTTGCGGTTGTCATATTGCTTGCGGCGTATGCCTTCTTTGAGCCGGCGCCGTCGTCCTCCGCTCACGCCGAAGCAGTGGGCGGTCCGCTTCAGGTGAAGCATGAAGTGAAAGGAAGTGACGTATTCATTGAATGTGTTGCCGTCCACTTTCCGTTCCGCAAAGGGAGCGGCGGCGGACACATTAATGTCTATGTCAACGGGCAAAAAATGACGGAAGTATACACGGCCGCCTTTATCGTGCGCGGTTTGCCGAGCGGGAAACATACCATCCGTCTTGAGCTCGTCTACAATGATGGGAAAGCAACCGGCATGACGCACGAATTTGACGTCGCCATCCGATAGAGATGACGATGATCGTTTAAAAGGCGGACAGAGGCGATTCGGCACAGTCTGGATCGCCTTTTTTGTTTGCTTCTTTTCTATCTCTTTCCTTTTCATTTTCTTTTCGTTCATGGTATGATGGATAATGGAGGTGCCATTTGGTGAAGATTGCGACTCTCGAGCGCATCGAGATTTTAGATAAAGCAGAAGCGTTGGCCAAAATGATTGTCGAGTCGGACGTGGCGGACGAATATCGCCGCGCCTTTTGGCGGCTGAAGCAAGACCGCCGCGCCCAGCAGCTGATCGCTCGCTTTGTCAAGCTGAAGGAGCGCTACGAAGAAGTGCAGCGCTTCGGAAAATACCATCCTGATTACCGCGACGTGATGAAAGAAGTGCGCGAAGCGAAGCGGGAGCTCGATTTGCATGAGACGGTCGCCGCCTTTAAGGAGGCGGAGAAGGCGATGCAAGAGTTGCTTGATGAGATCAGCGTGCTGATCGGCAAAGCGGTGTCCGAACATGTGAAAGTGCCGACCGGAAATCCGTACTTTTTGTCGGCGGGCTGTTCCGGTGGCTGCGGGGCGGGCGGAAGCTGCGGCTGCCGCACATAAAAAAGGGGAAGGGACTATGTTTCCAAAACGGCAAGGGATTATCGTTTGGCTTCATTCGCTGAAATATGGGAAACAGTTGCGCAAGTTCGGCAACATTCATTACATTTCCAAACGGCTGAAGTATGCTGTTCTGTATTGTGATATGGAGCAAGTCGACCATGTAATGAAAAAGCTCGCCTCGCTTCCGTTCGTCAAGCGGGTCGAGCCGTCGTACCGCCCATTTTTAAAACTGGAATTTGAATCGAAAGGGGAGAAGGAAAAAGACTCCCCGTATCCGCTTGGATAAAGGAAAACAGCGGGTCGAAAAAAAGCCGGCACCGGCTTTCCGGCCCGCTGTTTCTTTGTTTACTGCAGCGGCGGGATGAAGCGATTCATCCGCATAATGCCGATCAAATGTTGGTAATATAAATCGAGTTCAGCGAACATCGTCGATGGCTTAACATCAAGGTGAATGACGTCCATGCCCAGCTCCTTTGCGGTTTCCATAAATAGTTCGTACCGTTTGTTTGGCTTGACGGACGGATCGGGAATGCCTTCACGGCAAATGTAAAGTGGTTGGAAATCGCCGGGGTCCGTCGGATGAAGGACAATGGCCAAGGAGACAACCGCCTGGCCTTTTTTCACCGTATGGAAGACAAAGAATCCGGATAAACGATGGCGGTTGGCCTTCGCCAATGCAATCAGCTCATATATATCGGAATATCCTTCGCCAAGTTCGATAAATCGTTGGATCATGAATCGTTCCCCCTTGCAAGCATCGTCCACCCTTAACTTTACCGGCCATCTTCGCGAATTGCAATCAAAAAAAAACCTTGCGGAAATGAACCCGCAAGGCCCTTTCCAGTTCCTTGCCTCCGCGCAGGGCGGAACAAGGATCGGAAAGAATAAAGAAAAGGGAGAGGAGAAACCGGAGGAAGAACTTATGGGGAAACGTAAGTCTTCTCCGTCACTGGCAACAACGCGTCAAGCGTGTTGCCATTACTCATTATGGACCGTTTGCCGATTTCTATACATGAATGGCGAAAAAATTCCGTAGTTTGACGATCATCAACTTTATGGTAAGATTACCATGAAAACAACGAATCAAATGGATGACAAGGCACCTTGAAACGGTGAATTGGGTGAAGATGATGAGAGTCATTTCCGGAACATGCAAAGGACGGCGTCTGCAAGCGGTTCCAGGGATGTCGACGCGGCCGACGACCGATAAAGTCAAAGAAGCGATATTTAATATGATCGGGCCATATTTCTCAGGCGGCAACGGTCTTGATTTGTTTGCTGGCAGCGGCGGCTTGGGCATCGAGGCGCTCAGCCGAGGAATCGAGCGCGTCATTTTCGTCGATCATGACAGGAAAGCGGTGCAGACGGTCCGAAAAAACGTGGCGGCCTGCGGGCTTGAGAAGCGGGCGGAAATTTACTGCAACGACGCTGAGCGGGCGCTGAAGGCGGTAGCGAAGCGCGGCCTCCGCTTTGCGGTTATTTTCCTTGATCCGCCGTACAAAGAGAAACAGTGGCCGACGTTGCTGTCGTCGATCGCCGAGCGTCAGTTGCTGGAGCCGCGCGGCGTCGTCGTCGCTGAACACTCGGCGGAGGCGGAGCTGCCGGAGGAGGTCGGCGGCCTGACACGATGGAAGCGGGAAACATACGGTATCACCGGTGTGACGATTTATAGATGGGAAGGGGATGGAAGCGATGGCGAGCATTGCGGTTTGCCCCGGGAGCTTTGACCCTGTGACGTACGGGCATTTGGATATTATTAAACGAGGGGCGAAAGTGTTTGATCAAGTGTATGTGGCGGTGTTGAACAACTCGTCGAAAAAGCCGCTGTTTACTGTCGAGGAGCGGATCGAGCTGCTTCGTGAGGTGACGCGGACGCTTCCGAACGTCCATGTCGAAGCGTTTCACGGCCTGCTTGTTGATTACGCCCGCAGCAAAAAAGCGAATGCCATTTTGCGCGGCTTGCGCGCTGTGTCCGATTTCGAATACGAAATGCAAATTACGTCGATGAACCGCGTTCTTGATGAAAACATTGAAACGTTTTTTATGATGACGAACAGCCAGTATGCGTTTTTAAGCTCGAGCATCGTCAAAGAAGTGGCGAAATACAACGGCGATATTTCCGAGCTCGTGCCCCCGGTTGTTGAGCAGGCGCTGAAGCGGAAATTTGCGTCCACGGCCGCTGATTGACGCTTCCTTATGAAGCCGCTTAAGCGAACGTTGCAGTCGGCGCCGGCCCGGTTTTGCCGTCAAGGGCGGCTCACGGCCGAGACGACGCGAACCGCCCCGATGGCTTTTTGCTGCCAAAAAGCTGGGCGCTCAAGCGTCTTATGAGCGCCCGCGCGATTCACTGGCCGCCTTGATGACGAGCCATATATAAAGGCAAAGGAACAACAGTGTCAGGAGCGGCCCGTATTGCTGCAGCAACCGCCAGCCTTCATTCCAAGCGCCGTCTTTGGCGGCGTGAAGAAACGCTGGGATGTGGGTCGGCATCCCGCCGGCTGTTTTGATGTACAACGGTTTCCAAAGCAAGTATGTAAAGGAAGCGGCAAACACTCCATGCAGCAAGCGCGCGATGAAAAACGGCTGAAAGCGGATGTTCGCTTCGGCGAGAATGCTGGCGACTTGCGCTTGGACGGAAAAACCGCCGAAAGCGAGGACGAAGCTTGTTGCCACTGCTTTTTCCATCAGCATCGCCTCATCGGTCTGACTGATCATTTGGCTGCCGAGTGTAATTTCAAACAAGCCGGAAAACACTGGGATGTCAAGCTGCTCCGGCAGCTGGGCAAGGCGGAGCAGATGGCGCAGCAATGGGGCAAGCTGTTCGGTCAAATGCATCATATACAGAAGTTTATTCATAACCGAAAAAAGAATAATAAAACCGCCGATCATTAACAGTGTTTGGACAGAAGAGCGCACGGCGTCGCCAAGAAGTTTGCCAAGCGGCTGTTCGTTTTTCAGTCGCGTGCGGTGCAGTGTGCGCAGCGCATACGGGAGCGAAAATGAGCGTGGCTGCCGCTTCGATTGCCTCTGTTCTTTTCGGATGCCGTGAAAGCGCATGATCAGCCCAACGCTAATGTTTCCTAAATAGTGGGAAACGGCCAGCACAAGGCCGAGTTGCGGGTTGTTGAAAAATCCCGCTGATACAGCTCCAAAAATAAAAAGTGGGTTGGATGAATTGGTGAACGACGAGAGCCGTTCGGCTTCAATCGTCGTCAGCTGTTTTTCCTGGTACAGGCGGGCGGTCAGCTTGGCTCCAGACGGGTAGCCGGACGCCATTCCCATGGCCCAGGCGAATCCGCCGACGCCCGGGACGCGAAACAACGGGCGCATGAGCGGCTCGAGCAAGACGCCAAGGAAGCTGACGACGCCGAAGCTGATGAGCAGCTCCGAGACGATGAAAAACGGCAAAAGCGATGGAAAGACGACCTCCCACCACATATTTAAACCGCGAATGGACGCTTCAAGCGACTGTTTTGGATAGCAAATGAGCGAAAACGCAAACAAGGTGGCGGCGGAAGCGAGCAATACGGTTTTCCATTTCGCCCCCCAATTTTGTTTCACTTTTTCCCCCCCTTTTTTGCCGTGCGGTTTCTTGTAGTACAACCTCATATAACCTAATATACGAGCATAGGGGGGCGTTTTAGACCATAAGATGAAAGCGGATAGCGCTGCGACAAAGGGGGGAGGAGGCGTGCCGCCAAAAGTCGGATTGGCGCTCGGGTCGGGAGGAGCGCGCGGGTTCGCCCATCTTGGGGTATTGAAAGTGCTCGAGGAGGAGCATATTCCGATTTCCTATTTGGCCGGCAGCAGCATCGGCGCGCTCGTCGCCGTCCTTTACGCAAGCGGCCATGGCCTCCATCGTCTCTATCGGTTGGCTCAATCGTTTCGACGCAACGATTTTCTTGACTGGACGGTGCCGAAAATGGGGCTGATCGCTGGCGAGCGCATCACGCAGTTTATTCGCTTGTTGACGAAAGGGAAACGAATCGAGGAGATGTCCCCGCCTGTGGCTGTTGTCGCCGCTGATTTGCAGACAGGGGAGAAAGTCGTGTTTCGGCAAGGGGAAGCAGCCCAGGCGGTGCGGGCGAGCATCTCGATTCCCGGCATTTTTGTGCCGGCGGAGGTGAATGGCAGACTGCTTGTCGACGGCGGCGTCGTCGACCGGGTGCCAGTGTCGGTCGTCCGAGCGATGGGAGCGGATATTGTCATCGCCGTCGATGTCTCTCCGCTCAACACAAAGGCGGAAATTGCGTCGATCGCCGATGTCATTTGGCAGAGCCTCGATATTTTGCAAGCGGAACTGGTAGCTCACCGTCAGCTCGCCTCAGACGTTATGATCCGGCCGCGAGTCGAACAGTATAGCTCGCGGGCGTTCACGGATATTGAGGAAATCATCGCTCGCGGGGAAGAGGAAGCGCGGAAGCAAGTGGGAGCGATCCGTCAAGCGATCGAACAGTGGAAGGAGCCATCACACGAATGAAGAAACGGACGTATATTGCCCTGTTTTTCTTTGGCGCCGCCCTCACCTTTCTGCTCATTTTTATGAAGCTGCCGTATTATGTGACGATGCCGGGAAGCGCGCAAAGTTTAAAGCCGCTCGTTCACGTGGAAAACGGCGACCGTGATAAGGGAACGTTTATGCTTACGACGGTGCGGATGGGGCGGGCGAATGTGATAGCGTATTTGTTTGCCCATATCCGCCCGTTTTATGAGCTTCATCCGGTCGAGGAAATCAAGCAGGAAGGGGAGAGCGACAAGGAATATACGATGCGCCAGCTTGAGCTCATGGAACAGTCGAAGGAAGCGGCGATCGTCGTCGCTTATCGCCACGCCGGAAAGCCGGTGTCGTATGAACCTCATGGCGTTTATGTCATGAGCGTCCTCCCTGATATGCCGGCCGCCGGCCGTCTAGAGACCGGCGATCGCATCGTCGCGATCGACGGAAAGCCGCTCGGCACATCGGAGCAGATGGTCAACTACATTCGCGGAAAACAAGCGGGTGATCGCGTCCGCGTCGCATTCATTCGCGGCCGGAAGCGGCAGGAAACAGAGCTCGAGCTGAAGCCGTTTCGACAGCACCCGAACCAAGTCGGCCTTGGGGTGACACTCATGACCGATTATGACGTCCGCACCGACCCGCCGGTTGACGTGGAGTCGGAACAAATCGGCGGACCGTCGGCTGGGCTCATGTTTTCACTTGAAATTTACAACCAACTTGTCGATGAAGATATTACAAAAGGTCATAAAATCGCCGGCACCGGGACGATTGATCTTGACGGAAACGTCGGGCCGATCGGCGGTGTTTCGCAAAAAGTCGTGGCCGCTGACCGCGAAGGAGCCGAGGTGTTTTTCGCCCCGAACGAACATGGTGCGCCGACGTCGAACTATCGCGAGGCGGTGCGGACGGCGAAAAAAATCGGGACGCATATGAAAATCGTCCCGGTCGATACGTTCGACGAGGCAGTTCGTTATTTGCGTTCGATGCCGGAAACGTAAATCGGCGCCGTGGCGTATTCTTCTTTCAGCGCGGCGCTGTAGAGCGGCTCCGGAAAAGCGGCGGCGTACACAGCTGCCGCTCTTTTTTCTTGCTCATAAAGAGGGTCGCCGTTGAGTTTGGATGCTCTGGCGACGAGCGGGAGCGCAGCGCTTTTTTTCACCTGCTTTAAGTAGCGGCGGCCGGTTTCACTCATGCCGAGCAGCCGGATATAGGTCGGGTTGGCCGCTTTGGCTTGCTCCTCCTTTGTGAAATTCGTCAACACATGCGCGCATAGGCGTTGCAGCCTTGTCCAGGTGTATCGCTTCGTTTTGACAGCGGCGATGAAGGCGGCAAACGTTTCGGCGTGGGCGATGTGTTGCTTCAGCCGGTGTTCGATCCCTTCCTCCACGCCGGCGATGCGGCGCAAGTCGGCCTCTGTGGCGGTCAACAGCCGATATTTTAGGAGCGGAAAATACACTTCCCAATCGTGAAAGCGCCCGTATGTCTCCCGGTATTGGCGGAGTTGTTCGAGCACAGCGGGCGGAACGTACGCCGCGATCGACTCGAGACGACCGGTTTGTCGCAATGTTTTCCGCAGGCTGGTGGCGCTCGCAATCGACGGGTGGGAAAATGATTCGTCATGATAGCCGGCGGCCAGCCGCGGAATCGTGCGCGGCATCATCGCCAGCTTGTTTTGCCAAATGGCTTTCACATACGCGAAACCAAGCACGTTGTTTGGCTTGGACAAATCAAGCGGAGCGGCGCCGAACTTTTGCCACGCTTCAGCGGCGGCTTTCGGAAAGCTTTGTCCGCGCGAAAGCCCGGTGCGGATGAGGGAATCGAACGTTTCCTTCTGTTCAAGCCATGTTTTGGCCGCGGATAAAAAAGCGGAAATTTCCCCCGATTCGCTGCCAAAGCAAAGCTCTTGGCAGCCGATCGCCGAAAGCAGCTGCACCGCCCCATGTGCGAACTGTTCAGCCGCTTGCACAGCGAAGGCGTACGGCAGCTCGATGACCACATCTACGCCGGCGGCGAGCGCCATTTTGGCCCGCGCCCATTTGGAGACGATGGCCGGCTCACCGCGCTGCAAGAAGTTTCCGCTCATAACGGCGATCAAACAGTCCGCATCTGTCTTTTGCCTCGTTTCGTTCAAATGGTGGAAATGACCGTTGTGAAACGGGTTGTATTCCACGATCACGCCGACGGCTTTCACCTTTTTTCGCTCCTTTCATGGCGATTCGCGCGGCTTGGCCGCAACGAAATGGCTGTCTATTCTATCTGAACTTAGTATGGAATAGAAAGCGGCGAAGATCAACGGCAACATGCGGTGAGGACAGCAAAAGAAACGAAGGGGTCGACCGTTTTCCGATGTCCGCGCGCCGACCGTGCATGTTCGGAATGGCATTTGGAAATGATGGGAGTATGCCGTTCTTTTCCCAAGGAATGAGTGGTTGTAAAGAAAAAACATTGACAAAACTAGAAACGAAACGTATAATTTTATTCGTTGCCTTGAGGTGATGATATGAAATGGACGGTCCAACAGCTTCGCCGTTTTCAACATAAGGAAATGGCGATTGATGAGACGGTCGATGTGTCCGATTTAAAACAAATTGACACGTTGATCCGCGATATTTCGCCGGTGCACGTCCAAGGAAAAGCGGATGTCGGGTCGACGAAATTCACGTTTCATTTGACGTTGTCTGGAACGATGGTGTTGCCTTGTTCGCGGACGCTTGTCGATGTGGCGTATCCGTTTTCCATTCAGACGACAGAGACGTTTTTTGCGGATGGCAGCGGCATCGTGGAGACTGATGAGGACACCCATATGGTGGCGGGGGACACGATTGATTTGAATCCCATCATCCGCGAGTTGATTTTGCTTGAAATCCCGTTGCAGCTTATCGCCGAAGGACCGGTTGCCGGCGGAGCTCCGCAACATGGGGAAGGATGGGACGTTCTGTCGGAAGAAGAATGGGAGAAAGCGATGCAAGAGCGGGAAAAGAAAGTAGATCCTCGCCTTGCAGGGCTGGCCAAGTTTTTCGAGGAAAAACGAGAGGAATGATCGTGAGTCGGCGTTGCCGGCCGATGGCGCCGAATATTGCGCACCGTCCGGCAGCCGCCTTGTGTGCCGGCGGACGGCGGCCTCGAGGTTGACTGATCCGCCGGCATGGATATGCCAAAATGCGCCCGACAAGGAGGTGGGAATGATGGCAGTACCTTTTAGAAGAACATCGAAAACGAGAAAACGGCTGCGCCGCACGCACTTTAAACTGCAAGTGCCAGGCATGGTGCAATGCCCGAACTGCGGCGAATGGAAATTGGCGCACCGCGTCTGCAAAGCATGCGGAACATACAAAGGAAGAGATGTCGTCAACAAATAATGGCCGACATCGAACGACAGGCTGTCCGAAAAGAGGACAGCCTTTTTGATTGTCTGCAAAAAATCAACGCTGTTCGTCCAGGCGGCAGTTTTTTTTCGTCGTGAGGCAGGAAATTGAAGAGAACGCGCCCAATTCATTGATGAAGAAAGGAGAGACGTGCTGATGGAAGCCATGTTGGAGCATCATGACGGCATTGCGCTGTTTACGATTTGCCGTCCAGAGAAACGGAATGCGATCAATTTTGCCGTGATGGGGGCGCTTGAGGAGGCGATGGAACAGGCGGCGGCTGATCCACAGGTGAAAGTGTTCGCCATTACCGGCGCCGGCAGCGAGGCGTTTTGCTCCGGCGGCGATTTAAGTGAGTTTGGGCATTTGCGCGGCACGGAGGCAAGACAGATGCTCATGCGCATGGGAGAGCTGCTGTACAGGCTGCTGACGTTTCCGAAGCCGACGGCCGCCCTTGTCAACGGAACAGCGATGGGGGGCGGCTGCGAGCTGGCGACCGCTTGCGATTTTCGCTTTGCCAAAGAAGGAAGCCGGATCGGATTTGTGCAAGGCCGGCTTGGCATTACGACCGGCTGGGGAGGAGCGTCGATGCTGTTTGCCAAACTTCCGTACGGGCGGGCGCTTGACTTATTGCTGCGCGCCGAGCCGATGACGGCGGAGGCGATGGAAGCGTGCGGTTGGGTTGACGCCATCCTACCAGCCGAACATTGGCGCGAACAATGGCGTGAACGGCTGGCGCCTTATGCGGAGCGGTCGCTTTCCGTCTTGCAGGCATATAAGGCCGCAGCCGGCGAAAAATGGCGAACAGCTTGGTTTCGAGAGCAGTTTTTCGCCGAGATCGCCCGTTGCGCCGAGCTGTGGGGGTCGGCCGAACATGAACAGGCATTGCGTCCTTTTTTGTGTAAGAAGTAATTTTTTCCTTCTACCGTTTCTACTAGCCGCATACATATAATGACAAAGCGGCGATAAGGGGGGAAGGGGATGACGGGAGTGCGTCAAGACGCATGGACGAAAGAAGAGGATGAGTTGTTGGCGAATGTTGTGCTTCAGTATATTCGCGAAGGCGGCACCCAGCTGGAGGCGTTTGCCGAAGTCGGGCGGCGCTTGTCGCGGACGGCGGCAGCGTGCGGATTTCGCTGGAATTCGTGCGTTCGCAAGCAGTACAAGGAGGAGATCGAGCAAGCCAAGCAAGAACGGAAGATGCGAAAAAAAGAAACCCCATCGACAAAGGAAAGCGAGGGGCAGGCGAAGGTGGAAACGGCAGTCAAAAGCCATTTGTCATGGGCGGAAGTGCTGGCCTTTTTGCAAGCTGAGGAGCAAAAGGCGCGCGACGCCCGACGGACGGCCGATGAAAACCGGGCGCTCAAAAACGATATGGAGCAGCTGCAGCAAATGGTAACGAAGTTGCAAATGGAAAAAGAATCGCTGCAAAAACAACTAGCTGCGATCCAGGAGGAGTATAAAACGCTGCTTTCCATTATGGAGCGGGCGCGCAAAATGGTGACAGACAGCGGGAAACCGGCGCCGAATGCAGTGGCTGAAGGCGTCGACGAAGGGTAAAGGCTGGCTTTTCGCCGGCTTTTTTTCTTAACGAAAGAAGAAGATCTCTGCTAAAATAAGGCTAACGCCATGTTGCAAGAAAGCGGGGGAGAAGGATTGAACATTGGGATTGTCGGCGGCGGAGCAATCGGATTGCTGCTCGCCGCTTATCTTGGGCGGCGCCATGGGGTGACGGTCTATACGAGGCGTCCGTCCCAAGCAAGGCAGCTTGCCGAACATGGTGTGGCGCTGAAAAAAGATGGCGAGACATCGGTCGTGGCGGTGCGCGCGCAGCCGTTTGCTGGAGCGGAGCTGGACGAGCCGCTCGTGTTTGTGACCGTCAAACAGTACGATCTCGCTTCCGTCTGTGCGCAAATCGACGCGTTTCGCCGCGTTCGCACGCTCGTTTTTTTGCAAAACGGCATGGGGCATCTCGAGCAGTTGACGATGTTTGCCGACAAAAATGTCCTCGTCGGCGTCGTGGAGCATGGTGCCATGAAGCTGGATGACCGGACGGTGGCGCATACGGGCGCCGGAAAGCTGACACTTGCTTCCCGCTATGGTTCATTTGGCGACGCCTGGGAGCTTCGGGAAGGGGAGCGCGGCTTTCCGATCGAATGGGCCGATGATTGGGAGCGCATTCTTGTGGACAAGCTTGTCGTCAACGCAGTCATCAATCCGCTCACCGCTCTATTGCAAGTGAGAAACGGGGCGCTGCTAGAAACGGCTCCGTACCGCGATATGATGAGGCAGCTGTTTGATGAGGTGCAGAACGTGCTGCCGCTTGAAGACGCCAATCGGGCGTGGGAGCGCGTCGTCCGCATATGCCAAAAAACAGCGGACAACTATTCGTCGATGTATATGGACTTGGCGAACGGGCGCCGGACGGAGATTGACGCCATTTTGGGCTATGTGTTGAAACAAGGGGAGGCGCGCGGCGCTATGCTGCCGGTCGTCCGCTTTGTCTTTTGCGCGGTGAAAGGGAAGGAAGGGGGAGAGACGGATGGGTGATTGGCTCGCTTCGACGCTGGCGACGTTTGTGACCGCGCCGCTTCTGCTGTTTTTGCTCGTCTACTTCGGAGCACGCTTGGTCGGCAGGCGGAGGCGGGCAGCGTTTTACGCCGCGGTCAACGCTGCGACTGCTTTTTTCATCGCCGCTGTCTATTTTTTGCTGACAGTGCTGTTTGGGAAATCGTACTTCGTTCCTCTTCTTCTCTTTTTGTTTGGTCTGCACGCGGCGATCGCGCTTGGCTATTGGCGGAAAACGGCGGACTTTCGTTTGCGGACGGTGTTCCGCGTCTTTTGGCGGGCGAGTTTTCTTATTTTTGCCTCCCTTTACGCCGGGCTGCTTGTATACGGAATGGCCATGCGCGTTGCGATGAGCCTTTAGTGTGGCCGAGCAAGCTTTTTTTCTCTTGGCCATAAACGTGCTATACTCATGAAAGAATACATAAGAAAGGGAGTTTTTCGCCATGGAAGTTCGCGAAATTCCGTTGCCAGCAGCGACGAAATTGGCGGCTGATTACATAACCGGCGCGTTTCCAGCAGAGAGCGGCTTCGCTTATGCCCAGGCGGACGATGAAGCGTTTTGTCGGCGGTTGGCCTATTTGCAAGGAAGAACCTATGACCGAGAAGGGCTTGCCGACTATTTGCGCGCTTATCACCGGCGCTTCTCGGCGAGTGTGGCTACGATGGCAAACATTGAGAAACTGCGCAACGAGCGAAGCGTCGTCATTGTCGGCGGGCAGCAAGCCGGGCTGTTGACCGGGCCGCTGTATACGATTTATAAGATCATCACCATCATCCAGCTTGCCAAAGAGCAGGAACGGAAATTGGGCGTGCCGGTCGTGCCGCTGTTTTGGATCGCCGGCGAAGATCATGACATCGCGGAAATCAATCACGTTTATGTTGTTGAGGAAGGAGAAGTAAAAAAAGCAGCGTACCCACACAAAACGAACGAAAAACGGATGGCCGCCGATGTGCCGCTGGACCGGATGGCTGCGAAAGAGTGGGTCGAGCGCGTCGTCAAAACGTATGGGGAAACGGACGTGACGAATGAGCTGCTCTTCTTTTTGTCATCGTGTCTTGATGAGGCGCGCACGTTTGTCGACTTTTTTGCCGCCATTGTGCTCCGGTTGTTCGCTGATCACGGTTTAGTTGTTTTGAACGCTGGCGATGCGGCGGTGCGGCCGCTTGAGCGCCGCTTTTTCGCCGCGCTCATTGAACGCCATCGCGATGTGACGGCCGTGGTGCTCGCTCAGCAAGAGGCGTTGCGCGCGCTCGGATATGCGCCGCTGATTGAAATCGGTCGTGACGCGGCCAACTTGTTTTATTACGACGGCCGTGAACGTTCGCTTTTGCAGTATGATGAGGAACGCGGCCTGTTTCACAATAAAGCGGGAACTCTCGTTTGGACAAGAGAAGAGCTGCTTGAGCTTGCCGAAACGAATCCGGCCCGTTTAAGCAACAATGTCGTCACCCGTCCGCTCATGCAAGAGCATTTGCTGCCGACGCTCGCTTTCGTTGCCGGACCGGGGGAGATCGCTTATTGGGCGGAATTGAAAGAGGCGTTTCCGCTTTTCGACCTAGAAATGCCTCCGGTCGTGCCGCGTCTGCAGGCGACGATCGTCAGCCGTTCGCTGCAAACCGACCTGTCCGATATCGGCCTTGAGGTGGCTGATGTATTGTCCGGGCGGCTCGATGAAGCAAAGCGGGAGTGGCGGGAGGCGACCGCTCAAGCGCCGCTTGCTTCGGCGTTTGCCAAAGCGAAGGCGGACATTGACGCGGCGCACCGGCCGCTCCGTGAGCTTGGGGTGGCGATTGACCGCGGATTGGAGGGATTGGTGGCGAAAAATGCCGCCATCATTCAGGCGCAAATCGAGTTTCTTCAGCACGCGCTCGAGCGGGCGCTGTTGCGCAAACATGAGGCGGAGTGGCGGAAATTTTGGCGCATCGAGACGTCGCTTCGGCCGAACGGTGCGCTCCAGGAGCGGGTTTGGAACGTGTTTTATTACATCAACCGCTACGGATTTGATTTTGTAGAAAAACTTTTGGCCATTCGCAGTCCTGGCAATGGAATGCATAAAATTGTATATATGTGAGGCTTTTTCAAAGAAAAAGTCGAAAAGAAACATCCTGCTTTGAGCAGGATTTTCTTTTTTGTGAAATGAATTGTAAAAAAACAATATTGGCTCTTCACCAAAAGTTGTACTTGATTTTTTCTGAACATACCCTATTTACGCTTGTGAGGGAAAATCAACAAATCAGTGATTTTTGCACATCTTTGTGCAGGAAACCGTATTGCTTGTCAAGTACATGTTGTGGTGAAGAGCCACAATATTCACGAAATGGAAATAAAAGTAAAGGGATGAAGCCGCCAGGATGGCCGTGATTGGTCCGTCCGACAAAAAGAAACAAAAAAGGACGGTTTTTTACAAAAAAAGCTAAAATTTTGTCCATCTTTGCGATATAATAAGGAGGCGGCCACTGGCCGATGTGAGTGTGGCTTTATGCAACGAAGGTGGTGGACATGTGTTTCAACATACAACAGTGTTGCTGAAAGAGGCAGTCGATGGGCTGAACATCCGCCCTGACGGCATTTACGTCGATTGTACGCTGGGCGGCGGCGGCCATAGCGAGTATTTGCTCTCCCGTTTGTCGGCACGTGGGAAGTTGTTTGCCTTTGACCAAGACGAAGCCGCCATCATGCATGCGCGCGAACGGCTCGCCCGCTACGGCCGGCAAGTGCAGTTTGTGCACCGGAACTTCCGGTTTTTGCAAGAGGAGCTTTCGGCGCTTGGCGTCAAGTCCGTCGATGGCGTCTTGTTTGATTTGGGTGTTTCTTCACCGCAGCTCGACGAACCCGAGCGCGGCTTCAGCTATCAGCACGATGCGCCGCTTGATATGCGGATGGACCGCAAGCAGCGGCTGACGGCGGCGGAGATTGTCAACCGCTGGCCATACGAGGAGCTCGTCCGCATCTTTTTCCGTTACGGCGAAGAGAAGTTTTCGAAGCAAGTGGCGCGCAAAATCGAGGAAGTGCGCCGCACGAGGCCGATTAAAACGACGGGGGAGCTCGTTGATGTGATTAAGGAAGCGATTCCCGCCCCGGCGCGCCGAAGCGGCGGACACCCGGCCAAACGCATTTTTCAGGCGCTTCGCATCGCGGTCAACGACGAACTTGAGGCGTTTCGCGAGGCGCTCGAGCAGGCGATCGAACTGCTTGCATCCGGCGGCCGGGTGAGCGTCATTACGTTTCATTCGCTTGAAGACCGCATTTGCAAAGAAACGTTTAAAAAGGCGAGCGAAAGCCCGCCATTGCCCCCGGGGCTTCCGGTTCTCCCCGACGACTACCGCCCCGTGCTGAAAATCATTACAAAAAAACCGATCGTTCCTTCCGAGGAAGAGCTCGAACGAAACCGTCGCGCCCGTTCGGCCAAACTCCGCATTGCCGAAAAGCTGTAGATGACGAAAATAGCGGGGAAACACAACCAAATTTCAATGCGGGCGCCGCCCATTGCGGCGAAAAACGAATGCATGGAGAAACAGGAGGGGAAAAATGTGAACGATGCAGCAGTCAAAGTCGCGCGCGAACAACGACATCCGGCGTCACCGCCAAGCCCGAAGACCCGGCGGAAGCAACGCTTTCGCCTGTCGCTGGCTGAAAAGATGCTGTTTGTGTTGTTTTGCTTGTTTGTTTTCTATGCGGCGGTTCATATCGTCTCGAACCAAGTGCGCATTTACGAATTGAACAAAGGGGTGCAAAAGCTCGAGGCGTCGATTGACGAGCAGAAAAAGGAGAACAATGACCTATATGTCGAGGTGCAACGGCTGAGCGCGTACGAGCGCATTTTGCAAAAGGCAAAAGAGCTCGGTTTGTCGCTCAACGAAAACCATGTGAAAGTTGTGCAGGAATGATCGGCGATGGAGGCAAGAAAGCATCGCAACACCCATCAAGGAGCGTTCATCCTGTTTTGCCTGTTCGGCTTCCTCTTTTCTCTGTTGTTCGCCCGCTTTGTGCAGCTTGAATGGACCGGCAAAGCGGACGGCCAAACGCTGGCTGTGATCGCGGAGCGGCAGCATCAACAAACGCGGACGATCAAGGCGAAGCGCGGAACGATTTTCGACCGCAACGGCGCCGTTTTGGCTGAAGATGTGCCGTCGTATACGGTTGTGGCCGTTTTGGATCCGAAGATGACAACCGATCCGGATCATCCGCACCATGTGGTCGATCCGAAAAAAACAGCGGAACAACTCGCCCCGCTTCTTGGCATGGACGTCGAGGCGATGGAGCGCATTTTGACCAAAAAAGCGAAGCAAGTCGAGTTTGGGTCCTACGGCCGCAACATCAGTTTTGAGCTGAAACGGAAAATCGAAGCGCTCCATTTGCCAGGCATCGCTTTCATCCGCGACACGAGCCGGTTTTATCCGAACGGCGTGTTTGCGTCGCACGTCATCGGCTACGCGCAAAAAAATGAAGCCAACGAAACGGTCGGCAAAATGGGCGTGGAAAAAGAACTTGACCGGTATTTGCGTGAAAAAGACGGCTATGTGTCGTTTGCCGGCGACGCAAACGGCTTCCGCCTCCCCGGGGGCAAAGAGCGCATTGTCAAGCCGGACAATGGGGCAAACGTCTATTTGACGATCGACGGAAAGATTCAATCGTTTTTGGAAGATGCGATGAGCAGTGTCGAGAAGCAATACAAGCCGAAAAAAATGATCGCCATCGTCGCTGATCCAAAAACAGGGAAAATTTTGGCGATGGCGACGCGTCCGAGCTTCGACCCAAACAAGCGTGATATTACGAACTTTTTAAATGACGCCATTTCCTATCCGTATGAGCCGGGATCGACGATGAAAGTGTTCACGCTCGCGGCGGCCATCAACGAAGGAGTGTATAACGGCAACGAAACGTATCGCTCCGGTTCCTACAAAGTTGGGCCGAACACGATCCGCGACCATAACGATGTCGGCTGGGGGACGATCACGTTTAATGAAGGGGTGCAGCGCTCTTCAAACGTCGCCTTTTCGATTTTAGTGAAAGAAAAGCTTGGTGAAGATCGGTTTTTGCAATATTTGCACCGTTTCCATTTTGACCGGAAAACGGGCATCGATTTGCCGAACGAAGCGGTCGGGCAAATCCGCTATCGCTACCCGATTGAA
This sequence comes from Geobacillus sp. Y412MC52, assembly GCF_000174795.2. NCBI lineage: Bacteria > Bacillati > Bacillota > Bacilli > Caryophanales > Anoxybacillaceae > Geobacillus > Geobacillus sp. Y412MC52. Next base: position 1,045,533 of record NC_014915.1, read on the forward strand.
CGAATTACGACCGGATTCGGCCAAGGGACATCGGTGACGCCAATCCAGCAAATCCAAGCGGCGACGGCGATCGCCAACGATGGGAAAATGATGAAGCCGTATGTCATCGAGAAAGTCGTCGACCCAGACAGCGGCAAAGTCGTGCTCGATCATGGGCCGACCGTGGTCGGCGAGCCGATTACGGCGGAAACCGCGCGCAAAGTGCGCGCCATTTTAGAGACGGTCGTCACGTCCGAGCACGGCACCGGCCGTCCGTACCAAATCAACGGCTACCGCGTCGCCGGCAAAACGGGGACGGCGCAAATTCCGTCGGCTTCCGGGGGCTATTTGACCGGACGGGAAAACTACATTTTTTCGTTTTTAGGCATGGCGCCGACGGATGATCCGAAGCTTCTCATGTATGTGGCGGTCCAACAGCCGCACCTCGATGTGACCGAAACCGGAGCGGCGCCGGTGTCGCAAATTTTTACGACGGTGATGAAAAGCAGTTTGCAATATTTGCATATTGAACCGAACGGGGAAAAACGAATGAAAGCAAAGACTGCAAAACCGCAGGCGCTTGATTCATGGATCGGCCAGCCGGCGGCTTCGGCAGCAGAGCAGCTGAAGGAAAAGGGATATGTGCCGGTCGTGATCGGCCGCGGCAAATATGTTGACCAGCAGCTTCCGCAAGGCGGCGATCACGTTCTTTTGGGCGAACGGGTCGTGTTAAAAACGGACGGGGCGGCAACGATGCCGGATTTGCGCGGCTTCTCGCTGCGCGACGCTATGAAAGTGGCCAACGTTCTGGGCTTGCGGCCGAGCACGAAAGGGACCGGCTATGTCGTCAGCCAAAACATTCGTCCGGGAGCGGAGGTGCGCAAAGGCGATTATTTAATTGTTGAATTGGCTCCGCCGCGCCAATGGGAGAAAGCGGCGGCGGAGAAGGAGAAAGAGGCGGCTTTACGGAAAGAAGCCGAGCCGCACGAATGATTTTTGCCGTTCTATAACGGGGCGTACAAGCATATAGTGGAACGAGCCCACCATGAAGGAGGTTCCGCCATATGCGCGTATCGTACGTTACCGTGCGCAAGCGGTTGACGATCGTGTTTTTGATCGGGATTTTGATCTTTGCCATTATCGATCTCCGTCTCGGCTACGTCCAATTTTGGCTCGGCGATCTATTAGCGGAACGGGCGAAAGGGCTATGGGGCCGGAACATTCCGTTTGAGCCGAAGCGAGGCGAAATTTTGGACCGCAACGGCGTCCCGCTGGCGACGAACATGAGCGCGCCGACGGTGTATGTCATTCCGCGGCAAGTCAAAAACCCGGCAGAGGCGGCGAAAAAGCTGGCCGGGGTGCTGGGCGGTTCGGTCGAATCCATCTATAAACAAATCACGCAAAAAACGTCGATCGTCCGCCTGAAAGAAGGGCGGAAAATTTCCGATGAAAAAGCGGCGAATGTGCGCTCCCTCGACTTGGATGGGGTGTATATCGCTGAAGATACGAAGCGCTACTATCCGTTTGGCAGCTATTTGTCGCACGTGCTCGGCTTCACCGGCATTGACAACCAAGGGCTCACCGGGTTGGAGCTGTATTATGACAAGGAACTGAGGGGCGAGCGCGGCTCCGTGCAGTTTTATTCCGATGCGAAAGGGCGGCGCATGCCCGATATCGCTGATGACTATACGCCGCCGACTGACGGCTTGAATTTGGTGTTGACGATCGATTCGCGCATTCAGACGATCATTGAGCGCGAACTTGACATCGCGGAGGCGAAATACAATCCGGACGGCATCATCGCGATCGCCATGGACCCGAACACCGGTGAAATTTTGGCGATGGCGAGCCGGCCGACGTTCAATCCAGCGGATTACCGGAGCGTTCCTCCGGAAATTTACAACCGCAACTTGCCGATTTGGAGCACGTACGAACCGGGATCGACGTTTAAAATCATTACGCTGGCCGCGGCGCTTGAGGAACATAAGGTGAATTTGCTGAAAGACCATTTCTTTGACCCGGGCTACGCCAAAGTAGCCGGCGCTACGCTTCGCTGCTGGAAAAAAGGCGGCCACGGAGATCAGACGTTTTTGGAAGTCGTGCAAAACTCGTGCAACCCGGGGTTTGTCGAGCTTGGCGAGCGGCTTGGAAAGGAGACGTTGTTTCGTTACATTAAGCAATTCGGTTTTGGTGAGAAAACGGGCATCGACTTGCAAGGCGAAGGAACAGGCATTTTGTTTGATTTGAAACGGGTCGGGCCGGTGGAACTGGCAACGACGGCGTTTGGCCAAGGAGTGTCGGTGACGCCGATCCAGCAAGTCGCTGCCGTGTCGGCGGCAATCAATGGCGGCATTTTGTACACTCCGTACATTGCCAAGCAGTGGGTCGACCCGGAAACCGGAGAGATCGTCCGCCGCAACACGCCAAAAGCGAAACGGCGCGTCATTTCCGAGGAAACATCGAAACAAGTCCGTTACGCACTTGAGAGCGTCGTCGCTCAAGGAACAGGGAAAAAGGCGTATGTCGAAGGGTACCGCGTCGGTGGAAAAACGGGAACGGCGCAAAAGGCGCAAGGCGGCCGCTATTTGCCAAACAACCATATCGTTTCGTTCATCGGCTTCGCTCCGGCGGATGACCCGAAGCTTGTCGTGTACGTCGCCGTCGACAACCCGAAAGGAACGGTTCAGTTCGGCGGCACAGTCGCTGCCCCGATTGTAGGAAAAATTATGGAAGATAGTTTGCGCACGTTGGGCGTGAAGCCCCGCAAAGACCAGCTCGAGAAGGAGCGCGACTGGAACGAGCCGAAAGTCATTGAAGTGCCCAACTTAATCGGAATGACAAAAAATGATTTGCAAGAACAGCTTTTTGACTTAAAATTAGATGTTAGTGGCGAGGGAGATGTCGTTGTGGAACAATCCCCGAAGCCAGGGGCGAAAGTGAAAGAAGGCTCAACGGTCCGCATTTATTTGGCGAAACGCGAAGCGGCGGAAGAACGGTAAGACACGGTAAGACGAACGTGCAAGGGGCGACCGATGCGATGACACATCGGGTTGGTTGTGCCCCTTTTTCCGCTGTCTGCCTAACGGAGCGGACGATTTCGAAGCGAAAGGGATGAACGAAATATGAAACTGCTGACGCTGCTGTCACACTTGCCCGGTTTTTGGGTGCACCATGGAGGCAATCCCGATATCGTGGCGCTCGAAATGGACTCGCGCCGCGTTGCCCCCGGTTCTCTCTTTTTTTGCCTTAAAGGGTTTACAGTAGACGGACACGACTTTGCCGAGGAAGCGGTGGCGCGCGGAGCGGCGGCGATCGTGGCCGAGCGACCGCTTTCCGTTGATGTTCCGGTCGTTCTTGTGTCGGACAGCCGGCGGGCGATGGCGATTTTAGCGGACGCGTTTTACGGGCGGCCGACCCACCGCCTTCATTTAATCGGAGTGACAGGCACAAACGGCAAGACGACGACAACGTCGATCATGGAACAAATCGCGAGAAAAGCCGGCAAGAAAACAGGGCTCATTGGCACGGTTCACATCAAGGTCGGCGACCGCTCCTATCCGGCGGCCAATACGACGCCGGAGTCGCTCATTTTGCAGCGCACGTTTAAACAGATGGTCGATGAAGGAGTGGAGTTTGTCGCCATGGAAGTGTCGTCGCACGCGCTGCACCAAGGGCGGGTGCATGGCTGCGATTACGATGTGGCCGTCTTTACGAACTTAACGCAAGACCATTTGGATTATCACGGGACAATGGAAGAATATCGGAACGCCAAAGGGCTTTTGTTTGCCCAGCTCGGCAACCGCTACGACGAACGGCGGCCGAAATTTGCCGTTCTCAATCATGACGATCCGGTTTCGCAGTATTATAAACATATGACGGCCGCGCCGATCGTCACATACGGGATGAGGGAAAAAAGCGATGTGATGGCGGAACAGATCCGCATAACCGCAGGCGGCATGGCGTTTCGGCTTTGCACGCCGCACGGATCGGCGGCGGTCGAAACGAAACTTGTCGGCTCGTTCAATGTCTATAACATTCTCGCCGCTGCCGCTGCCTGCCTTGCCTCTGGCTTTTCGCTTGAAACGATCGCCGCGGCGCTTGCGGATGTCGAGCCGGTGCCGGGGCGGTTTGAAACGGTTGATGAAGGGCAAAACTTTACGATCATCGTCGATTACGCCCACACGCCGGACAGTTTAGAAAATGCCTTAAAAACGGTGCGCCAATTGGCGAAGCGAAACGTGTATGTCGTCATCGGCTGCGGCGGCGACCGCGACCGGTCGAAACGGCCGCTCATGGCGCAGGTGGCGGTGCGGTATGCGGATGTCGCTATTTTTACCTCCGACAATCCGCGTTCGGAAGACCCGAAGCAAATTTTGCGCGACATGGAAGCGGGAGTAAGCGCTGAGATCGGAAAGCATGTGACGATTCCTGACCGTGAAGAGGCGATCCGCTACGCCATTGGCCAGGCGCAGGAAGGCGATGTTGTGTTGATTGCCGGCAAAGGGCATGAAACGTATCAAATCATTGGCAACGATGTGATTGAGTTTGACGATCGCGCTGTTGCCCGAGCGGCAGTGAAGGAGAGAGGATGACCATGATCGCATACAGGATGGTGCAATCGATGGCGGTGGAGGCGCGCGGCATTGTCGATGAAACGATTCGTTTTCATGCCGTGTTTGTCGACCCGGCCCAGCAGGTGAAGAAAGGATTGTTCGTCCCGCTTGACCGCGGGGCGGAAACATTGAAAACAGCTATTGAACACGGGGCGATCGGCTCGTTTTGGCCTCTTGGCGAACCGTTGCCGCGCTACATTCCTAACCAATTTCCACTTTTTTTCGTTCCGTCGCCGCTCGAGGCGGCAGAGGCATTGCTTGAGCGGTATTTAGAGCAAGGCGGCGAGGGGGAGGCGCAGTTTTTCTTCGAGCTTCCCGAAGACAGCCCCATCGCAGGGGAGGCCGTGCGTCGCCGACTGGCGGAATTGGAGAAGCGATGGCTGGACGCTCGGCCGTTTAAAGGATGTGACGATGCATGCCAGAACAAGTGATCGTGATTGCCATGGCGGCTTCCTTTCTCATCACTGTCATTTTATCGCCGCTGTTCATCCCGTTTTTGCGGCGGTTGAAATTCGGACAAAGCATCCGCGAGGAAGGGCCGAAGTCGCATCAAAAAAAATCAGGCACGCCGACGATGGGCGGCATCATGATTTTGTTGGCGATTGTGGCGACGACCTTATGGATCACGCCGAAAATCGCCGGCTTGTCGACGAGGACGTATTTGCTGTTGTTGGTCACCGTCGGCTATGGGGTGCTCGGCTTCCTCGACGATATGATCAAAGTCGTGATGAAGCGAAATCTTGGCTTGACGAGCCGGCAAAAATTTATCGGCCAGCTCCTTATCGCAGCCATCTTTTTTGCCGTCTACCGCCAAAGCGGCTTTTCGACGGTGTTACATATTCCCGGCGCCGATTGGTCGGTCGACCTCGGATGGGCGTACGGCGTGCTCTTGTTGTTCATGCTTGTCGGCGGCTCGAACGCTGTCAACTTGACCGACGGGCTTGACGGGCTGCTTGCCGGAACGGCGGCGATCGCCTTTGGCGCTTATGCCGTCTTGGCTTGGAATCAAGGCCAGTACGATGTCGCTGTATTTTGCGTCGTTGTTGTTGGCGCCGTGCTTGGCTTTTTAGTGTTTAACGCCCACCCGGCGAAAGTGTTTATGGGCGACACCGGCTCGCTCGCACTTGGCGGGGCGATCGCCGCTGTCGCTGTCCTGACGAAGCTTGAACTGTTGCTTGTCATCATCGGCGGTGTGTTTGTCATCGAGACGCTGTCGGTCATCATTCAAGTGGCTTCGTTCAAAACGACGGGACGGCGCGTGTTCCGCATGAGTCCGCTTCATCATCATTATGAGCTTGTCGGCTGGTCAGAATGGCGGATCGTTGTGACGTTTTGGGCCGTCGGCCTTTTATTTGCGATGCTAGGAATTTATATCGAGGTGTGGATGTAATTGAAACCGACTCGTTTTTATCAACATCGTCGTGTGCTTGTCATTGGATTGGCGAAAAGCGGAGCGGCGGCAGCTCGGCTTCTTGCGGAGTTAGGCGCTAAGGTCGTCGTCAATGATCAAAAGCCGCTTTCGGAAAACATGGAGGCTAAGCAGCTTGAACCGCTCGGCATTCGCGTCGTTTGCGGCGGTCATCCGCTTGAACTGCTTGATGAGCCGTTTGACCTTGTCGTGAAAAACCCGGGCATTCCGTACACGAACCCGATGGTGAAAAAGGCGCTTGAGAAGGGGCTTCCGGTTGTGACCGAAGTGGAGCTTGCTTATCACATTTCCGAAGGGCCGTTTATCGGCATCACCGGGTCCAACGGAAAAACGACGACGACGACGCTCATTTACGAAATGTTAAAAGCGGATGGCCAAGATCCGCTGCTTGCCGGCAACATCGGCCTTGTCGCCTGCGAGGTGGCGAGGGAAGCGAAGCCGGGGCAATGGCTTGTCACGGAACTGTCTTCGTTCCAGCTTGCCGGCATTGACAAGTTTCGCCCAGCCATTGCGGTTTTGCTCAATATTTTCGACGCCCACTTGGACTACCACGGAACGAAAGAGGCGTATGCAGCGGCAAAGGCGAACATTTTCCGCAATCAAACGGAGCGCGATTATGCCGTCGTCAATGCCGACGATCCGCTCGTGATGAACATTGCCTCCTCGGTTCGATCGCAAAAAGTGCTGTTTTCGGCGACGAAGCTTCTTGGCGAAGGGGCGTACGTTCAAGATGGCGCCATCTATTGGAACGGTGATCCAGTTATCAGAATCGCTGACATCGTTCTTCCTGGACAGCACAATTTGGAAAACATTTTAGCGGCGATGGCGGCCGCCAAGCTGGCCGGCGCCAGTGATGAGGCGATCCGCCAGGTGCTGGCGACGTTTTCCGGCGTGAAACATCGGCTTCAGTATGTGGCGGAAATTGACGGCCGGCGGTTTTACAACGACTCGAAAGCGACGAACATCTTAGCGACGCAAAAGGCGCTTTCAGCGTTTGCCGGCGAGCCGGTCATTTTGTTGGCCGGCGGGCTTGACCGCGGCAATGAGTTTGATGATCTTCTCCCGTATTTGCAACAGGTGAAGGCGGTCGTACTGTTCGGCCAGACGGCGGATAAAATCGGCCGCATCGCCCAAAAAGCGGGAATAGAAACGATCCGATATGTCGATAATGTGGAAAAAGCCGTCCCGGTTGCTTTCGAGCTTTCCGAGCCGGGCGACGTCATTTTGCTCTCTCCAGCATGCGCCAGCTGGGATCAATACAAAACTTTCGAGGAGAGAGGGGACATTTTTATCAATGCCGTGCATAAGTTGAAATAGAGGGAAAGGGACAGCCCTTCCCCTCTAGTTTACAAAAATAGAGGTGTTGGGCATTGCCGCGGAAAAAGTCTGCGCCAGATTTTTTGCTCATTATTTTGACGTTTTCGCTCTTGGCCATCGGACTTATTATGGTGTACAGCGCGAGCGCCATTTGGGCGGAATACAAATTCAACGATTCGTTTTTCTTCGCCAAGCGCCAGCTATTGTTTGCGGGCGTCGGCATTATCGCTATGTTTTTTGTCATGAACATCGATTATTGGGTGTGGCGCGACTGGTCGAAAGTGCTGCTTGGCGTCTGTTTTGTGCTGCTCGTTCTTGTGCTCATTCCCGGCATCGGCATGGTTCGCAACGGGTCGCGCAGCTGGATCGGCGTCGGGGCGTTTTCGATCCAGCCGTCCGAGTTTATGAAGCTGGCTATGATCGCTTTTTTGGCCAAATATTTATCGGAAAACCAAAAAAAAATTACGTCATTTAAACAAGGACTGTTGCCGGCGCTTTTGCTTGTGTTTGCCGCGTTCGGCATGATTATGCTGCAGCCGGACTTAGGAACGGGCACCGTTATGGTTGGTACGTGCGTGACGATGATTTTCGTCGCCGGCGCCCGTCTCAGCCATTTTGCCGGGCTTGGCGTTTTGGGGCTCGCTGGGTTTGCCGCCCTCATCCTGTCGGCTCCATATCGAATCAAGCGGATTACATCGTTTTTAAACCCATGGGAAGATCCACTTGGAAGCGGATTTCAAATCATCCAGTCGCTGTACGCCATTGGGCCGGGCGGCTTGTTCGGCCTTGGGCTCGGGCAGAGCCGACAAAAGTTTTTTTACTTGCCGGAGCCGCAAACCGACTTTATTTTCGCCATTTTAGCTGAAGAGCTCGGCTTTATCGGCGGTTCACTCGTCCTCCTGCTCTTTGCCCTTCTTCTTTGGCGCGGCGTGCGCATCGCCCTTGGCGCCCCTGACTTGTACGGAAGTTTTTTGGCGCTTGGCATTATTTCGATGATCGCGATTCAAGTGATGATCAATATCGGCGTTGTGACGGGACTGATGCCCGTTACCGGCATCACGCTCCCGTTTTTAAGCTACGGCGGATCGTCGCTGACGTTGATGCTGATGGCCATCGGCGTGCTGCTTAATATCAGCAGGCATGCCCGGTATTAGGCAAGCGGCGGATGTCCGCCGTTTTTTTGGCGTCTCTCGAACGCAGCCCATCGTCGAACGGTGCCGGCAAATGCGATAAAAACAGGCTCTCTCTTGCATTCATTTGTGATATAATGAAAATAAGTGCAAAAACAAAGAAACGGCAGCGGATGCCGTTTGTTTTTATACCGGTCGTTTCAGCGCGGGCGTTGAAGAAGAAAGCGGGGAATGCGATGGAAAAAGGAAAAGTCGTCGTCTTGGAGGACCGCGTGCCGAAACTGAAGGAGCGGCGCCGCCAGAAAGCGAACCGCCGGCTCATTGCGTACTTATCTTTCTTTTTTCTATTTATTTTGTGCGTCCTTTACTTCCAGTCGCCGCTTGGCGCTGTCGGGCATGTGGAAGTGAGCGGCAACCGTCATCTCACAGCGGAGCGCATCATCAGCTTAAGCGGCATTACGAAGCGGACAAGCTTTTGGAAAGTGAATGAACAAAACGTGGAAGAAAAGCTCACTCGCCATCCAGAAATTAAGGAGGCAACAGTGGAAAAACAGCTGCCGAACACGATCGCCATCCACGTCCGCGAATGGCGGCGAATCGCTTATGTGTATGACCGGCAAACGTTTTTTCCATTGCTTGAAAACGGGCGGCTGTTAAAGCAAGAAGGGACGAAGACGGCGCCAAGCGATGCGCCGGTGCTTGTCGGCTGGAAAGACGGCGACGCCATTGCTGAAATGACGGGGCAGCTCGCCGAACTGCCCGCGGCCGTGCTGGGCGCCATGTCGGAAATTCACTACAATCCGACGAGGGAATATGAAGACCGCGTCATCGTCTACATGAATGACGGTTATGAAGTAAGCGCGACAATCCGGCAATTTGCGGACAAGCTGTCGCATTATCCGGCGATTGCCGCCGCGCTTGACCGAAACGTCAAAGGAGTCATTCATTTGGAAGTCGGCAGCTATTTTGTTCCTTACGCCCCCCCCGAAAAAGGAGGATGGCGATGAAACGACAAGCCCGTAGCCGCCTCCTGCTGACGTTGATCTGCTTGATCTTCGGCGCCATGCTCGGGTTCTCGTACCAACATGCGAAAAACGAAGCATCCCGCCGCGAGTGGAGCGACAGCGAGTGGAAAAAAGAGTACGAATATCGCTCGGCGCTTCTTGCTTTGCAAAAAGAAAACCGGTCGCTCAAGCAGCAGCTTGTCAAAAAGCAGGAGGAGCTGGCTGCATGGGAGAAGAAGCTGGCCGAGGAGCAGGAGAACGAGGCCGGATTGGCAAAAGAAGCGGAACAGCTGCGCATGCATGTCGGAAAAGCGAGGGTGAAAGGGAAAGGTGTAGCAGTCACCCTTTCCGATTCCTCTTATATCCCCTCTGAAGCGAGCGCTACCAATTATATCGTTCATGAACAGCACGTATGGAAAGTTGTTCACGAGTTGCTCATTTCCGGCGCCGAAGCGGTCGCTATTAATGGGCAGCGCATTTCCCACCGTTCATACATCGTCTGCAACGGCCCAGTCATTGAGGTCGATGGAACGCAGCATGCCGCTCCGTTTGTCATTTCGGCCATTGGCAATCCGGACGTGCTCATGTCCGCTCTAGAGCTTCCCGGCGGCATCGTCGACGAACTTGTCGAAGACCATATCGACGTAAAAGTGGAAAAGCAAGGAGCGATCGTGTTGGATCCGGTGTTTGCGCCCGAGCCGTAAAACGGGCGGAAAGGGGCGGTGAAGCGCATTGGAACGGAAAAATCGATTCTATTTTGCCGGCGTAGCTGCCATATTCGGTGTGATGCTGGCCGTCGGGCTTCGGACGACGCTGCATCCGGAAGGACGCGACACGCGCGACATTTGGGAGTTGCGCGCCGATTTGACAAAAGAGCAGAAGCTTGAACAACGGCTGCTTGAGGAGCTAGAGAGTTACGAGGAAACATTGCGCCGCTACCGGCGGGAACACGAGGCGGGCGGCGCGACAGAGCTTGAAGCGACAGTCGCGAAGCTGAGGGAAGAAGCCGGGCTGACAGAAGTGAGAGGAAGCGGTCTCGTGTTGACGATCGCGCCGCTTTCGGCGGCCGGCTACGTTGGTCCGGCCGTTGCCACCGTATCGCCCGAGCTATTGCAACGGTTAGTGAATGAGTTGAACAAATACGGGGCGAAAGAAATCGCCATCGACGGTGAGCGACTGACGAACCGGACGGCCATTCGCGATGTCAATGGCGCAACGAAAGTCGGGAGCCGCTCAGTGAGGCTGCCAGTCGAAGTGAGAGCAATCGCCGATGATGCGGACAAGCTGTACAGCGGGCTCGCCGTTTCGCCGATCCGCGATGATTTCGCCGTGGAAAACTTGGAGCTGTCAATATCCAAGCCCCAGCCGCTCGTTGTCATTCCGCCCGCGGCTAGCCGCCCTGATGTGAAATACATGGAGACAGAAAACGGCGGCAAGGAGGAGAAATAGCATGTGGCTTCCGCTTCTCGGATTGCTTCTTGGGTTTGCCATCGGCGTTCTCGCCGGCTGGGAAGTTCCCGATGAATATTCCAATTATTTGTCGATTGCCATTTTGGCCGCCTTTGATACATTAATCGGAGGATGGCGCGCCTACCTGCAGCGGACGTACGACGAAACCGTATTTATAACCGGGTTTTTTTTCAACATTGTTCTGGCCGCAACTTTAACTTTTCTTGGGGTGCATCTTGGTGTAGACTTGTATTTAGCGGCTGTGTTCGCCTTCGGCGTCCGCTTGTTTCAAAACATTGCCATCATCCGCCGCCTTTGGCTTGCTGAGTGGGCCAAGCGGCGGTACAATCGCGAAAAAAGTTAGGCAAAAGACAGGGAAAGTGTTTTCGCGTGTTGAATTATATGGGGTAAAACAAAATATAGTGTTGTTGCGAAACTCGCAAACTAGACATAGACCAATAGACAAAGAGATGGGAAATTTCAGCCGAAAAAGGAGGTGTCGCTGCTTACTGAAACGCCGGCCGGCACCGGCGCGTTTTTAGTAGGCAGATGCCAAAAAATGAGCAGCAATGAGATCGTCGTTAGCCTGGATGTCGGAACATCGAGCGTGAAAGTCATCATCGGGGAAATGCTAGGCAGCTCCATCAATATTATCGGGGTGGGCAATGTCAAAGCGGAAGGGCTCAAAAAAGGGGCGATTGTTGATATAGATAAAACGGTGCAGTCGATCAGACGGGCCGTCGAGCAAGCGGAGCGGATGGTCGGTTTATCGATCCGCCGTGTGATCGTCGGGGTGGCCGGCAACCATATTCAGCTCCATGACTGCCACGGCATTGTCGCCGTCGCGAGCGAAAACCGGGAAATCAGCGATGAAGATGTCGCCCGCGTCATCGATGCCGCGCAAGTCGTCTCTATTCCTCCCGATCGGGAAATCATCGGCGTCGTTCCGCGCCAGTTTATCGTCGACGGGTTGGACGGCATTCATGATCCGCGCGGCATGCTCGGCGTCCGCTTGGAAATGGAAGGCACTATGGTGACTGGTGCGAAGACGGTATTACATAATCTTCTTCGCTGTGTGGAGCGGGCAGGCTTGGAAATCAGCGATATTTGTCTTCAGCCGCTGGCGGCCGGTTCGCTCGTGCTGTCCGATGACGAACGGCATTTGGGGGCGGCGCTCGTTGACCTGGGAGGCGGCTCGACAACGGTCGCTGTCTTTGAGCAAGGGACGTTGCAAGCTGTCTCTTCGCTGCCGGTCGGCGGGGAGCACATTACGAAAGACTTGGCCATCGGATTGCGGACGACAACGGACGATGCCGAAAAAATCAAACTGAAGCACGGACATGCATTTTACGACTACGCTTCGGAGGAAGAAGTGTTCAGCGTGCCGATCATGGGCACCGATCAACACCAGCAGTTCAGCCAGCTGGAGATCGCCGATATTATTGAGGCGAGACTGGAAGAAATTTTGCAAATGGTTCAGCAGGAAGTGCGTCGTCTCGGGTTTCGCGATCTCCCCGGCGGCTATGTGCTGACCGGCGGCGTCGCCAATATGCCAGGGTTGCTTGAGCTGGCCCACGTCGTTTTAGGGACGAGCGTCCGCATTGCCATGCCGGATTATATCGGTGTGCGCGACCCGCAGTATACGATCGGCGTTGGCTTGCTCAAGTTCGCCTACCGGCAGGCGCAGCTGCAAGGGAAAACGGTCCCGGCTGCCGCTGCGGTGGAGCCGGTCGAGCGCTCCTCGCAAAAACAGCAGTCGAAACCGAAAAAGAAAGAAGACCATTTTGGGAAGAAGGTCAAGAAATTTTTCGGTTCTTTCTTTGAATAGAGATTGAAATTTTAGGAGGATTTGGCCATGTTGGAGTTTGAGACAACAGTCGATCAGTTGGCAACGATCAAGGTGATTGGAGTCGGGGGCGGCGGCAACAACGCCGTCAATCGGATGATTGAGCATGGGGTGCAAGGTGTAGAGTTTATTGCAGTCAATACGGATGCACAGGCGCTCAACTTGTCGAAGGCGCCGATCAAGCTGCAAATCGGGGCGAAGCTGACACGCGGCTTGGGCGCGGGGGCTAACCCAGAAGTTGGAAAAAAAGCAGCTGAGGAGAGCAAAGAGCAAATTGAAGAAGCGCTTCGCGGCGCCGATATGGTGTTTGTCACCGCTGGCATGGGCGGCGGCACGGGAACTGGGGCGGCGCCTGTCATCGCCCAAATTGCGCGCGAGTTAGGGGCGCTTACGGTCGGCGTTGTTACACGCCCGTTTACGTTTGAGGGGCGGAAGCGGGCGACGCAGGCCGCAAGCGGCATCGCCGCCATGAAAGAGGCGGTCGATACGCTCATCGTCATTCCGAACGACCGGTTGCTTGAGATTGTCGACAAAAATACGCCGATGCTTGAGGCGTTCCGCGAAGCGGACAATGTGCTGCGCCAAGGGGTGCAAGGCATTTCCGATTTGATCGCCGTGCCGGGGTTGATCAACCTTGACTTCGCTGATGTGAAGACGATCATGTCGAATAAAGGTTCGGCATTGATGGGGATTGGCATCGCCAGCGGCGAAAACCGAGCTGCTGAGGCAGCAAAAAAAGCCATTTCCAGCCCGCTGTTGGAGACGTCGATCGACGGCGCGCAAGGGGTGCTCATGAACATCACCGGCGGCATGAACTTAAGTTTGTACGAAGTGCAGGAGGCTGCCGACATCGTCGCTTCGGCGGCCGACCAAGAAGTGAACATGATCTTCGGCTCCGTTATTAATGAGAACTTAAAGGACGAGATCATCGTGACGGTCATTGCGACCGGATTCAACGAAAACGTCGCTTCGCAGCCGCGGCCGCCGCGCATTGGCATCGGCACTGTGCCGAAAGCGGCGCCGGCGCCAAAGCGGGAAAAGCGCGAAGAGCCGATACAAGACTATGCGGCGCTCCGCTCGGGGCAAGCAGAAGATCCGCTTGACATTCCCGCTTTCTTGCGCAACCGCAACCGCCGCCGCTAGATGGCGAAACGAGGGTGTCCCAAAAGCAACGGGACACCCTTTCTTCATCACAAGATGCATGCACGAACGTGCACGAAGCACTTTGGTGAAACAATATATTGTATCTCTCTTAAAGAAAGACGATCTTTTGAGACAGCCTCGCTTTTCCGATTAGGACCAAAAACTTCTCGCGTTGGCCGCCCGCTCTCTCGCAACGAAAGGGCGAAAAAGAGAAGGCGGGTTAGGCTTTCGTGCCGGCCGATTTGATCCGCCGTGGTTCCCCCTGTTTTGACAAAACCTCCCCTTTTTCACCGCCACCGATTGACAGACTTTCCCCGAAGAGATGCTATATACTTGTTTCAGACAAAGCCGATGTGGGCGGGGGGAGGGGCTTGACGGTTGGTCGTCTATCTCGATGTCATTTGGCTGTTGAACGTCTGTTTTGACGCGTTGCTTCTTTGGCTGACGGCGCTCATGCTCAAGCGGCCGATCGTCTGGTGGCGCCTGTTGGCCGGGGCGTTGATCGGTTCGCTGCTCGTTGTGCTGCTGTTTACCCCGTTTTCCGCCATCGCCCAGCACCCGTTGATGAAAGCAGCCGTTTCCGTATTGATCGTGTGGGCCGCCTTCGGCTTTAAGCGCCCGCGCTATTTGCTTGAAAATATGCTGGCGTTTTACTTTGCCACGTTCGCCGTCGGCGGCGGCATGCTGGCGGTTCATTATTTTTTCGCGCACCAACTGTCCGTCCGCCAAGGAATGCTTCTCATGCATCATCCCGGGGCGGGCGATCCGGTCAGCTGGCTGTTTGTTGTCATCGGGTTTCCGGTTTTATGGCTTTTTTCCCGCCGAAGGGTGGAGGCGATTCGCGAAAAAAAACTGCGGTTTGAACATATCATTGAGGTCAAGATCGTATGGGACGGGCGGCCGCTTATGCTGCGCGGCTTGATTGACAGCGGCAACCAGCTCGTCGATCCGTTGACAAAAACGCCGGTGATGGTAGTCGAACAGGAAAAAGCGAAGGCCGTGCTTCCTGAAGAGCTATTGAGTTGCCTCAGCGCTCACATGATGCTGGCTTCCCCGCCGGAGCGGTGGGTCCATCGCCTACGTCTCATTCCGTACCGCGCGGTCGGCAGCGGTCCACAAATCATGGCGGCGGTCAAGCCAGACCGCATTATGCTTCGGTATGAAAACGAATGGTTGGAAGTAGCGCAAGGGCTTGTGGCGCTAAGCGCTGATCCGCTGTCGACGGATGGGGAGTACGACTGCATCGTCCATCCGAAAATGGTGCAGGCGGGAAGAAAGCTGACCGCTTCGTAGGTTTTGTTAGTATATCATACTCGCTTTTGATCCGTTTAGAAGGGGGATTTTCATGAAAAAGTGGAAACTTCGTTTCATGTACTGGCTGTATAAGTTTTTGGCCAAGCTCGGCTTGAAGGCGGATGAAATTTATTATATCGGAGGCAGCGAAGCCCTCCCGCCGCCGCTGACAAAAGAAGAAGAGGAGCAGCTGATCGCCAGGCTCGCCGCCGGCGATGACACGGCGAGATCGCTTTTGATCGAACGCAATTTGCGTCTTGTCGTCTACATTGCGCGCAAGTTTGAAAACACCGGCATTCACATTGAAGATTTGATCAGCATTGGAACGATCGGCCTCATTAAGGCGGTCAACACGTTCAACCCAGAGAAGAAGATCAAGCTGGCGACATACGCGTCGCGCTGCATTGAAAACGAAATTCTAATGTATTTGCGCCGCAACAACAAAGTGCGGGCGGAAGTGTCGTTTGATGAACCGCTCAATATCGACTGGGATGGCAACGAGCTGTTGCTTTCCGACGTGTTGGGAACGGAAGACGACGTGATTACGAAAGATTTGGAAGCGGATGTCGACCGGCGCTTGCTCTTAAACGCCTTGCGCCAGCTGAGCGACCGCGAGAAGCAAATTATGGAATTGCGTTTTGGCCTCTCCGGCGGCGAAGAAAAGACGCAAAAAGACGTCGCTGATTTGCTCGGCATTTCGCAATCGTACATATCGCGGCTCGAGAAGCGGATCATTAAACGGTTGCGCAAAGAATTCAATAAAATGATGTAGCGGGCGGCGGGAGCGAAATTCCGCCGCTTTTTCCGCGTCGGACAGGCTGTGCATATTTTTCCCTTCCAAGGAGATACTGAAAACTGACGACTTAGCATCTCCTGATGGGAGGGAACAACTTGACGAGGAACAAAGTCGAGATTTGCGGCGTAGACACTTCGAAGCTTCCCGTCCTCAAAAATGAGGAAATGCGTGAACTGTTTCGACGGATGCATGAGGGGGATTTGGAGGCGAGAGAGAAATTAGTAAACGGCAACTTGCGCCTCGTGTTGAGCGTCATTCAGCGCTTCAACAACCGAGGCGAATTTGTCGATGATTTGTTTCAAGTCGGCTGCATCGGACTTATGAAATCGATTGATAATTTTGACCTCAATCAAAACGTGAAGTTTTCCACTTACGCAGTGCCGATGATCATCGGCGAAATCCGCCGCTATTTGCGCGACAACAACCCGATCCGCGTTTCGCGCTCGCTGCGCGACATCGCCTACAAAGCGTTGCAAGTGCGAGAGCGGCTCATGAGCGAGACGGCGAAAGAACCGTCAACCGAGGAAATTGCCAAAGAACTCGGCGTCGCCCATGAGGAAGTGGTTTTTGCCCTCGATGCCATTCAAGATCCTGTTTCGTTGTTTGAGCCGATTTACAACGACGGCGGCGACCCGATTTATGTGATGGACCAGCTGAGCGATGAGCGCAACCGCGACAGCCAATGGATCGAAGAAATCGCCTTGAAGGAAGGGCTTCGGCGGTTGAATGAGCGGGAAAAAATGATCATCCGCAAACGCTTTTTCCAAGGAAAGACGCAAATGGAAGTGGCCGAGGAAATCGGCATTTCCCAAGCGCAAGTGTCCAGGCTCGAAAAAGCGGCGATCCGGCAAATGAATAAAAACATCCAAGTGTGACAGGCTGCAGGTGCAGCCTTTTTCTTTGGCACATAACTGCTCATTCGGCGTCATATAGATGAAAAAGAGGGAGAGGAAAGGCGGGGGAAGAAATCGTGATGAGAATTTCCGAATTTCAGACGAAAGATGTCGTCAATGTAGCCAATGGGAAGAAGCTTGGCAATATTGGGGACATTGATATTGATTTAGATACTGGAAAAATCCGCTCACTCATTATTTTAGGCGCCGGAAAGATGCTCGGGCTGTTCGGCCGCGAAGAGGCGGTCGTCATTCCATGGCAGAACATCGTCAAAATCGGAGCCGATGTTATTTTAGTCCGCCTTCATGATACGGATTGAATCCCGAGGATGGCCTAGGGTTGACAGCAATGTTTCGACAAAATCGCAAATAAAGGTTATCATGGACAAACAAACTATGATAAAATAGGAAAAAAAGTGATAAAAAACTACAAAAAGTAGCGTGAGGGTTGACGCGAATGCCAGACATTTTTCAACAAGAAGCCCGCGGCTGGCTCCGTTGCGGGGCGCCTCCGTTTGCTGGAGCCGTCGCTGGATTGACGACGAAACATGGCGGGGAGAGCAAAGGGCCGTTCGCCTCGCTGAATATGGGGCTGCATGTCGGCGATGACCGCACGGATGTCGTCAACAACCGCCGGCGCTTGGCGGAATGGCTTGCATTCCCGCTTGAGCGATGGGTATGTTGCGAACAAGTGCATGGTGCCGACATTCAGAAAGTGACGAAAAGTGACCGGGGGAACGGGGCGCAAGATTTCGCCACGGCGGTTCCAGGGGTCGATGGGTTGTATACAGACGAGGCGGGGGTATTGCTCGCGCTTTGTTTTGCCGATTGTGTGCCCATTTATTTTGTGGCGCCATCTGCTGGGTTAGTCGGCCTTGCTCATGCCGGGTGGCGGGGAACGGCGGGCGGCATCGCTGGTCACATGGTGCGGCTTTGGCAAACGCGCGAACACATCGCGCCGAGCGACATCTATGTTGCCATCGGACCTGCCATCGGTCCGTGCTGTTATACGGTTGACGACCGGGTCGTGGACAGTCTGCGCCCGACGCTTCCTCCGGAAAGCCCGTTGCCATGGCGGGAAACAAGCCCAGGGCAATATGCGCTCGACTTAAAGGAAGCCAACCGGCTCCAGTTGCTCGCGGCTGGCGTTCCGAACAGCCATATTTATGTGTCGGAACGCTGTACAAGCTGTGAGGAAGCGTTGTTTTTTTCCCACCGCCGCGACCGCGGAACGACCGGAAGGATGTTGGCGTTCATTGGCCGAAGGGAGGAATGGACATGACGGTGCGCGACAACTTGGCGGCCATTCGCCGAGAAATCGAGGCGGCCTGCGCCCGCGTCGGCCGCGATCCAGCCGGCGTGCGCATCGTGGCGGTCACCAAATATGTGGATGCAAAGCGGGCGCTCGAGGTGCTTGACGCCGGCATTGCCGACCTCGGCGAAAACCGCTCCGACCAATTGATTGAAAAGCATGCACGGATCGGAAATCAAGCGACGTGGCATTTCATTGGGACGCTTCAGTCGCGCAAAGTCAAAGACATTATTGATAAAGTCGATTACATTCATTCGCTCGACCGTCTGTCGCTCGCGAAAGAAATCGAAAAGCGGGCGGTGCGGCCGGTAAAATGTTTTGTTCAAGTGAACGTATCGGGCGAAGCGACCAAACACGGGCTCGCCCCCGAAGAAACGATTCCGTTTATTGAACAGCTTCGCGCCTTTTCGCGCATCGAAGTCGTCGGATTGATGACGATGGCGCCGCATACCGGCGACGAAGCGATATTGCGCGCTTGCTTTCGCCAATTGCGGATGCTGAAGGAACGCGTTCAGGCGTTGGGAATGGCCCATGCGCCATGCACCGAACTGTCAATGGGCATGTCAAACGACTACACGATCGCCATCGAGGAAGGAGCGACGTTTGTGCGCATCGGCAGCGCGCTTGTCGGATCATTGTAGGAGGTGAAACCGGATGGGGTTGATGAAAAAATTTCGCGATTATTTTTTAGAAGAAGACTACGAAGACTATGATGAAGAATATGAAGCGCCGCAGCCGGAAGAGGAGGCGCCGCCGAAGACGGCAGGCAAGGCGAACGTCGTCAGCCTGCAAAGCGTGCAAAAATCGGCGAAAGTCGTGCTTGCTGAGCCGCGGGTGTATGCGGAGGCGCAGGAGATCGCCGACCATTTGAAAAGCCGGCGCGCGGTCATCGTCAACTTGCAGCGCATTCAGCATGAGCAGGCCAAGCGGATCGTCGACTTTTTAAGCGGCACGGTGTACGCCATTGGCGGCGACATTCAGCAAGTCGGCACAAAAATTTTTTTATGCACCCCGGAAAACGTCGACGTCAGCGGCTCGATTTCGCTCGACGGCGAGGATGACAGACCGATGAAGAGGTGGTAGCCGTTGGATTATGTACTCACGTTTTTGACGACAGTGATTCAAGTGTACTCGTATGCGCTGATCATTTATATTTTAATGTCGTGGTTTCCCAATGCGCGCGAAACGCGGTTCGGACAGATGCTTGCCGCCATTTGCGAGCCGTATTTGGAGCCGTTTCGGCGCGTCATTCCGCCGCTTGGCATCATTGACGTCTCCCCAATCGTCGCGTTTATCGTTCTTGAATTCGCGACGAGAGGGCTTCATGCCCTATTCGACATTCTTCAGTCGCAGTTTTAGCTTCGTTTTGCGCGCACGGCGCCGCCGCTCTCCGTCCGGCAGGCAAAAAGGCGGAAGGGCGGAACTCGCAGAGAGGAATCCATTGTGGGTTCCTTTCTTCCATGAAAGCAAGGTGACGTCGAGTGGAGCTGTATCAGCATTTTCGCAAAGAGGAACATCCGTTCATTGATCAAGTGCTCGAGTGGAAGGAGATGGTGAGCCGTCAGTACGCTCCGAAGCTGACCGATTTTCTCGATCCGCGTGAGCAGCAAATCGTGCAAAGCATCACTGGCGGCGATGGAGACGTGCGCGTGTTTTTTTTCGGAGGCGCCCCGTTTGTCGAGCGGAAGCGGGCGTTTCTCGCTCCGCCGTATATCGACCCTGAGGAAGAGGATTATGGCATTGTGCTGTTTGCCGTCCGCTATCCGGCGAAATTCGTTTCCCTTGAACATCGCGACGTGTTGGGGGCGCTGATGTCGCTTGGCTTGCGGCGCGGCAAGTTTGGCGATATTCTCGTTTTGGATGGGGAAATTCAGTTTTTTGTTGCTGCTGAAGTCGCCGACTACGTCCGCTTGCATGTCGAAACGATCGGCAAAGCTCCGGTTGCGCTTGAGCCGCTGCCGTTGTCGGCTGCCATGCCGCTTGCCGAAACGTGGGAGGAAGGAACGGTCACGGTGTCTTCTCTAAGGCTCGATGCTGTGCTCGCTCAGGCGTTTCGCCTTGCGAGGGAGAAAGCGCGTGCGCTTGTTGAAAGCGGGCTTGTCAAAGTCAACTGGAAGGTGGTGGACAAGC
Source organism: Geobacillus sp. Y412MC52 (assembly GCF_000174795.2). Classification (NCBI taxonomy): domain Bacteria; kingdom Bacillati; phylum Bacillota; class Bacilli; order Caryophanales; family Anoxybacillaceae; genus Geobacillus; species Geobacillus sp. Y412MC52. The sequence continues at coordinate 1,065,867 of NC_014915.1, forward strand.
CGGATTTCCTCTGCGGACCGGGCGATGTCCTGTCGGCGCGCGGTTTTGGCCGCTGCAAGCTGTTTTCGGTGGAAGGGCCGACGAAAAAAGAGCGCTGGCTCGTTCAGATCGGCCGACAAAAATAAGCAAATGACGGCAGGAAATCGGCAAACCGTGTCGAATGAAAGTGAAGAAAAGGAATGATGGAGACGGAGGTGGCCGTTGTGCCGTTGACGCCATTGGATATTCACAACAAGGAATTCAGCCGCGGGTTTCGCGGGTACGATGAAGACGAAGTGAACGAGTTCCTCGATCAAGTCATTAAAGACTATGAAATGCTCATCCGTGAAAAAAAGCAGCTGGAAGAGAAAGTGGCCGAACTGACGGAAAAGCTGAACTACTTTGCGAACATTGAGGAGACGCTCAACAAGTCGATTCTTGTCGCTCAAGAAGCAGCGGAAGAAGTGAAGCGGAATGCGCAAAAAGAGGCGAAGCTGATCATTAAAGAGGCGGAAAAAAACGCCGAGCGCATCATCAGCGATGCATTGGCGAAATCGCGGAAAATCGCCCTCGAGATCGAGGAGCTGAAGCGGCAGTCGAAAGTGTTCCGCGCCCGTTTCCGCATGCTTGTCGAGGCGCAGCTTGATATGATCAACAGCCGCGATTGGGACGAGTTGATGGAGTATGAGGCGCCGGATTTGGAAGAAGGGGCGAGAGAACCGCTGTCACAGCCTTGACGAACCGAAGACGTTTCGGTTATAATAATTGGCAAAAATCGCCGCATCAGCCGCCGTGGGAGGCGGTTGGCTTTTTTCAGGATGAATAGCGAAATAGCCATCGACGATGAAAGGGACAGTAGCTCTTGTACGACCGGTCGCAGCGAGCCGGGGATGGTGGAAGCCTGGCATCGGCGCAAGAGTGAACATCACCCTGGAGTTCCATGCCGAACATCAAGTAGGCCATGGCGCGTCATTCCCGTTACGAATGAAAAGTGGGCTGTGCGTCGTTTGCATGGCCAAGAAGGGTGGTACCGCGAGACCGTTCTCGTCCCTTGCCGGGGGAGAACGGTTTTTTTATTTGGAATCTATCGTTCGAAGGAGGAGCAAGGATGGATTACAAAGAGACGCTGCTTATGCCGCAAACCGAGTTCCCGATGCGCGGCAACTTGCCGAAGCGGGAGCCGGAAATGCAAAAAAAATGGGAGGAAATGGACATTTACCGGAAAGTGCAGGAGCGGACGAAAGGACGTCCGCTGTTTGTCCTGCATGACGGCCCGCCGTATGCCAACGGCGACATTCATATGGGCCATGCGCTGAACAAAATTTTAAAAGATATCATCGTCCGCTACAAATCGATGAACGGCTATTGCGCGCCGTACGTGCCGGGCTGGGATACGCACGGACTGCCGATCGAAACGGCGCTCGCGAAGCAAGGCGTCGACCGCAAATCGATGAGCGTCGCCGAGTTCCGCAAGCGGTGCGAGCAATATGCGTATGAACAAATCGACAACCAGCGCCGGCAGTTCAAGCGGCTCGGCGTGCGCGGCGACTGGGACAACCCGTACATTACGCTCAAACCGGAGTACGAAGCCCAGCAAATTAAAGTATTTGGCGAAATGGCGAAAAAAGGGCTCATCTACAAAGGGTTGAAGCCGGTCTATTGGTCCCCGTCAAGCGAATCGGCGCTCGCCGAAGCGGAAATCGAATATAAAGACAAGCGTTCGCCGTCGATTTATGTCGCCTTCCCGGTGAAAGACGGCAAAGGCGTGCTTGAGGGCGATGAGCGAATCGTCATTTGGACGACGACGCCGTGGACGATTCCGGCGAACTTGGCGATCGCGGTTCATCCGGATTTGGATTACCATGTTGTCGATGTCAGCGGAAAACGGTATGTCGTCGCTGCCGCCTTGGCGGAATCGGTGGCGAAAGAAATCGGTTGGGACGCATGGTCGGTCGTCAAAACGGTCAAAGGAAAAGAGCTTGAATACGTCGTGGCGAAACATCCGTTTTATGAGCGCGACTCGCTTGTCGTCTGCGGCGAACACGTCACGACCGACGCCGGCACCGGTTGCGTCCATACGGCGCCGGGCCACGGGGAAGACGACTTTCTCGTCGGGCAAAAATACGGGCTTCCGGTCCTTTGCCCGGTTGATGAGCGCGGCTACATGACCGAGGAAGCGCCGGGATTTGAGGGGATGTTTTACGAAGACGCCAACAAGGCGATTACACAGAAGCTTGAGGAAGTCGGCGCTTTGTTGAAGCTCGGGTTTATCACCCACTCGTATCCGCACGACTGGCGGACAAAGCAGCCGACGATTTTCCGAGCGACAACGCAATGGTTTGCGTCGATCGATAAAATCCGCAACGAGCTGCTTCAGGCGATTAAAGAAACGAAATGGATTCCGGAGTGGGGGGAAATCCGCATCCACAACATGGTGCGCGACCGCGGCGACTGGTGCATTTCCCGCCAACGCGCCTGGGGGGTGCCGATTCCGGTCTTTTACGGCGAAAACGGCGAACCGATCATCACCGATGAGACGATTGAGCATGTGTCGAACCTGTTCCGCCAATACGGGTCGAACGTCTGGTTTGAACGAGAGGCGAAAGACTTGCTGCCGGAAGGATTCACCCATCCGTCGAGCCCGAACGGCATCTTTACGAAAGAAACGGACATTATGGATGTCTGGTTTGACTCCGGTTCGTCGCACCAAGCCGTGTTGGTCGAACGCGACGATCTCATGCGTCCGGCTGATTTGTACTTGGAAGGGTCCGACCAATATCGCGGCTGGTTCAACTCATCGCTGTCCACCGCCGTTGCCGTCACCGGCAAAGCGCCGTATAAAGGCGTGTTGAGCCACGGCTTTGTCTTGGACGGCGAAGGGCGGAAAATGAGCAAGTCGCTCGGCAACGTCGTCGTGCCGGCGAAAGTGATGGAACAGTTCGGCGCCGACATTTTGCGGCTTTGGGTCGCTTCGGTTGACTACCAAGCGGACGTGCGCATCTCCGACCATATTTTAAAACAAGTGTCGGAAGTGTACCGGAAAATCCGCAACACGTTCCGGTTTATGCTCGGCAACTTGTTCGATTTTGACCCGAACCAAAACGCCGTGCCGATTGGGGAGCTTGGCGAAGTCGACCGCTATATGCTGGCGAAGTTGAACAAGCTGATCGCCAAAGTGAAAAAGGCCTATGACAGCTACGATTTCGCCGCGGTTTACCATGAGATGAACCATTTCTGCACCGTCGAGCTGAGCGCGTTTTACTTGGATATGGCGAAAGACATTTTGTACATCGAAGCGGCCGACTCGCGCGCCCGCCGCGCCGTGCAGACGGTGCTGTATGAAACGGTCGTCGCGTTGGCGAAGCTCATCGCGCCGATTTTGCCGCATACCGCCGATGAAGTGTGGGAGCATATCCCGAATCGAAGAGAAAACGTCGAAAGCGTCCAGCTCACCGATATGCCGGAGCCGATCGCGATCGACGGCGAAGAAGCGCTGCTGGCGAAATGGGATGCGTTTATGGACGTGCGCGATGACATGTTAAAAGCGCTCGAGAACGCGCGCAATGAAAAAGTGATCGGCAAATCGCTGACCGCGAGCGTCATCGTCTACCCGAAAGACGAGGCGCGGAAGCTATTGGCGTCGCTTGATGCCGACTTGCGCCAGCTTCTCATCGTTTCCGCCTTTTCGATCGCCGATGAGCCGTATGACGCCGCGCCGGCCGAAGCCGAGCGGCTCGACCACGTGGCCGTCCTCGTCCGCCCGGCGGAAGGCGAGACGTGCGAGCGGTGCTGGACGGTGACTCCAGCTGTCGGACAAGATCCGTCCCACCCGACGCTTTGCCCGCGCTGCGCACATATCGTGAATGAACATTATTCAGCGTAACGAAAAGCGGCAGGTTGCCTTGGGGCGGCCTTGCCGCTTCATTTGTTTGCCATGGCGAATTATGCTACAATGCAAAAAGGATGAATGAGAAGGACAGGGGGACTTGGCACGGTGGCATACTATTGGATTGCAGCGGCGGTCGTCATCCTCGATCAATGGACGAAATGGCTTGTCGTCCGCTATATGCGGCTTGGGGAAAGCATCCCGATCATTGACAATGTGCTCTATATTACGTCACACCGCAATCGCGGCGCGGCGTGGGGCATGCTCGAAGGGCAGTTTTGGCTCTTTTATTTGATTACGGTTATTGTCGTGGCGGCGATCGTGATCTACATTCGCCGCCTGAAGCCTTCTGAACGCCTGGCGGGCGTAGGGCTTGGGCTGATGCTCGGCGGGGCGATTGGCAATTTTCTCGACCGCGTCTTTCGCAAGGAAGTGGTCGATTTCATCCACGCGTACATCGGCACGTACAGTTTTCCGGTGTTCAACGTGGCTGACTCGGCGCTGACGGTCGGCGTCATCTTGCTGTTTGTCCATATGTTTTTTTTCGCGACACCAGAGAAAGGGAATGAGTAGATGGACACGATCACATTTCACATTGAAGACGAATATGACGGCGAACGAATTGATAAAGTGATCGCGGCGTTAAATGAGGAATGGTCGCGTTCACAAGTGCAGCAATGGATCAAAAACGGGCTTGTGACCGTGAACGGCCAAACGGTGAAGGCGAACTACAAATGCGAGGCGGGCGACTCGGTCGCCGTCTCACCGCCGGAGCCGGAGCCGCTTCATGTCGAGCCGGAGCCGATTCCGCTGGACATTTATTATGAGGATGAGGATGTCCTTGTCGTCAACAAGCCGCGCGGCATGGTCGTCCATCCGGCGCCCGGGCATATGCGCGGCACGCTTGTCAACGCGCTTCTCGCCCATTGCCGCGACCTGTCTGGGATCAACGGCGTGCTTCGCCCCGGCATCGTCCATCGGATTGACAAAGACACATCAGGACTATTGATGGTGGCGAAAAACGACGCCGCCCACCGCTCGCTCGTCGAGCAGCTTGTGAACAAAACGGTGACGCGCCGCTACAAGGCGATCGTCCACGGCGTCATTCCGCACGATTATGGCACGATCGACGCGCCGATCGGCCGCGACAAACGCGACCGAAAAAAAATGGCCGTCACCGAGGAAAACGGCAAGGAAGCCGTCACCCATTTCCGCGTGCTCGAGCGGTTTCGCCATTACACGTATGTGGAGTGCCAGCTGGAAACGGGGCGGACGCACCAAATTCGCGTCCATATGAAATACATCGGCTATCCGCTCGCTGGCGACCCGCAATACGGGCCGAAAAAAACGCTCGCCATCGACGGCCAGGCGCTTCACGCCGGGGTGCTCGGCTTCCGTCATCCGAGAAGCGGCGAGTATTTGGAATTCGAAGCGCCGTTGCCACCGGAGTTTGCCGAGCTGCTTGACTGGCTGCGAAAAAACGATTGACAAACGAACACGCCCCCTTTACAATGAAAACAGGTGAACAGGAACCTTTAAGTTCAGTCCTGTGAGGCTGAAAAGGGGTCGGAATGACAAAGAAGGGCGATGTATGCCCATCTTGTTTGGCGATAAGCGCGCCATCCCCCGCTTCACAGGCGGGGGATTTTTTGTGCCAACGGAGGTGGCTTGTATGCAAAAGGCGGTCGTGATGGACGAACAGGCGATTCGCCGCGCTTTGACGCGCATCGCCCACGAAATCATCGAACGAAACAAAGGCATTGACGGCTGCGTGCTTGTCGGAATTAAAACGCGCGGCATTTACTTGGCGCGCCGCTTGGCGGAGCGGATCGAGCAAATTGAAGGGGCGTCCGTTCCCGTCGGTGAGCTTGACATCACCTTGTACCGCGACGATTTGACCGTGAAGACGGACGACCATGAACCGCTTGTGAAAGGAACGAATGTGCCGTTTCCGGTGACCGAGCGGAATGTCATTTTAGTTGATGATGTGCTCTTTACCGGCCGGACGGTGCGGGCGGCGATGGATGCGGTCATGGATTTGGGCCGCCCGGCGCGCATCCAGCTCGCCGTGCTTGTTGACCGCGGCCACAGGGAACTCCCGATCCGCGCTGATTTCGTCGGCAAAAACGTGCCGACCTCTCGTTCGGAACTGATCGTCGTGGAGCTTTCGGAAGTGGACGGCATCGATCAAGTCTCCATTCATGAAAAATAGCGAAGCACCCTTTTAAGCGCAGTCCCGTGAGGCTGCAAAAGGGGCGGAATCGTTTCGGCTGTTTCTGCACCCTCTTTGCGCCTTTATGGGCAAAGAGGGTGTTTTTGTGCACACTAAAAAACAAGTTGGCTCATTTTACAAAAGGAGTGACGAAAGATGAACAAACCGGTGTTGGACATTCAAGACCGCCCGACTGTTGGGCAATGGATCACGCTAAGCCTTCAGCATTTATTCGCCATGTTCGGGGCGACGATTTTAGTGCCGTACTTAGTCGGCTTAGATCCGTCGATCGCCTTGCTGACAAGCGGGCTCGGAACATTGGCGTTTTTGCTCATTACGAAATGGCAAGTGCCGGCGTATCTTGGCTCGTCGTTCGCCTACATTGCGCCGATCATCGCGGCGAAAACGGCTGGCGGCCCGGGAGCGGCCATGATCGGCAGCTTCCTCGCCGGATTGGTGTACGGGGTTGTCGCCCTCATCATTAAAAAAGCCGGCTACCGCTGGGTGATGAAACTGTTGCCGCCGGTTGTGGTCGGCCCGGTCATCATCGTCATCGGCCTCGGCTTGGCCGGGACGGCGGTCGGGATGGCGATGAACGGCCCGGACGGCAAATACAGCTTGCTCCATTTCTCGGTGGCGCTCGTGACGCTCGCGGCCACGATCGTCTGCTCCGTGCTCGCGCGCGGCATGTTGAGCTTGATTCCGGTGCTTGTCGGCATTGTCGTCGGCTATCTCTACGCGTTGGCGGTCGGGCTCGTCGATTTGTCGAAAGTGGCGGCGGCGAAATGGTTCGAATGGCCGGATTTCTTGATCCCGTTTGCCGATTATCCGGTGCGCGTCACATGGGAGATCGTCATGCTCATGGTGCCGGTGGCGATCGTCACCTTGTCCGAGCATATCGGCCACCAGCTCGTCTTAAGCAAAGTCGTCGGCCGCGACCTCATTCAAAAACCGGGGCTGCACCGCTCGATTTTAGGGGACGGAACGGCGACGATGATCTCCGCCTTGCTTGGCGGTCCGCCGAAGACGACGTACGGGGAAAACATCGGTGTGCTGGCGATCACCCGCGTCTACAGTGTCTACGTGCTGGCCGGCGCGGCGGTCATCGCGATCGCTTTCGGCTTCGTCGGCAAAATCACGGCGCTGATCAGCTCGATTCCGACGCCGGTCATGGGCGGTGTGTCGATCTTGCTGTTTGGCATCATCGCCTCGTCCGGACTGCGCATGTTGATCGACAGCCGCGTCGATTTCGGCCAGACGCGCAATTTAGTCATCGCTTCCGTCATCTTGGTCATCGGCATCGGCGGAGCGGTGCTGAAAATCAGCGACAGCTTCCAAATTACCGGGATGGCGCTCTCGGCCATTGTCGGCGTCCTCCTCAACTTGATTTTGCCGGGGCGTCCACAAGCCGCGGAAAACCTATTTGAAGAAAACCAGAGCGACCATGTCGCCTAATAGGAGAAAGCACCTTTTAATTAAGTCCCGCGAGGCTTAAAAAGGTGTGAAAACAGGCGCATCCAGGGCCGGAGTGCACCTTCGGCCCTGCCATGCGCCGATCGTCACACCTTGCCTGGCCGGCAAGGTGTTTTTTTCGCGAAAAAACGAAAAGGAGCGAGACCGATGACCCATCTTTTCGCATTAAGTGAACTGCCGCTTGATGAAATCCACCGTTTGCTCGATGAAGCGGAAGCGTTCCGCAGCGGGCGCATCTGGCGCCCGGCGGCGCCGATGTACGTCGCCAACTTGTTTTTCGAACCGAGCACGCGCACGAAATGCAGCTTCGAGATGGCGGAACGGAAGCTTGGGCTTCATGTCATTCCATTTGACCCGGAACGCTCGAGCGTGCAAAAAGGGGAGACGCTGTACGATACCGTACGGACGCTTGAGGCGATCGGCGTCGATGCGGTTGTCATCCGCCATCACGAAGATGCGTATTTCGAAGCGCTCCGCCATGCGGTCGGCATTCCGATCATCAACGCCGGTGACGGCTGCGGGCACCATCCGACCCAGTCGCTCTTGGATTTATTGACGATCCGCCAAGAGTTTGGCGCCTTCACTGGCTTGACGGTGGCGATCATCGGCGACATCCGTCATAGCCGCGTCGCCCGCTCCAATGCGGAAGTGTTGACAAGGCTGGGGGCAAACGTCCTGTTTTCCGGACCGGCGGAGTGGAAAGATGAAACGAATCCGTACGGGACGTACGTCGACATCGATGAGGCCATCGCCCGCGCCGATGTCGTGATGCTTTTGCGCATCCAACATGAACGCCATGCGGAAACGATGGGGCTGACAAAAGAAGAGTACCATGCGCGGTACGGGCTGACGCTTGAGCGGGCGCGGCGGATGAAATCGGGCGCCATCATCTTGCACCCGGCGCCGGTCAACCGCGGGGTCGAAATCGCAAGCGAACTTGTCGAAGCGAAGGCATCGCGCATTTTTAAACAAATGGAAAACGGCGTCTACGTGCGGATGGCTGTCTTAAAACGGGCAATGGAAGGGAGAATGGAGCATGGGCGTATGGCTGAAAAATGGCATGTCGTTCAATAAAGATGGGGAATTGATGCGGACACATATCAAAATCGAACACGGAACCATTGCAGCGATCCTCTATGAACAGCCGCTGGAAGCGAATGAGGAGGACGTTATCGACGTTGGCGGCCGTCTCATCGTTCCTGGCCTGATCGACTTGCACGTTCATTTGCGCGAACCGGGCGGCGAAGCGAAAGAAACGATTGAAACGGGCACGCTCGCCGCGGCGAAAGGCGGATTTGCGACGGTTGCCGCCATGCCGAACACGAACCCAGCGCCGGATCGGAAAGAGCAGATGGAATGGCTGCAAGCCCGCATCCGCGAAACGGCGCGCGTCAACGTGCTTCCGTACGCGGCGATCACGATTGGACAAAAAGGGGAAGAGCTGACCGATTTTGCGGCGCTAAAAGAAGCAGGGGCGTTCGCCTTTACCGATGACGGCGTCGGCGTCCAGTCGGCCGGGATGATGTTTGAAGCGATGAAACAGGCGGCGGCGCTCGATATGGCGATCGTTGCCCATTGCGAGGACGACACGCTGACAAACGGCGGAGCGGTGCATGACGGCGAGTTCGCCCGGCGCTATGGACTTCGCGGCATTCCATCCGTCTGCGAGGCGGTGCACATCGCCCGCGACGTCTTGCTTGCCGAGGCAGCCGGATGCCATTATCACGTCTGCCATATCAGCACGAAAGAATCGGTGCGCGTCGTCCGCGACGCGAAGCGGGCCGGCATCCGCGTCACCGCCGAAGTGACGCCGCACCATCTGCTCTTGTGCGATGAAGACATTCCGGGGTTGGACGCGAACTACAAAATGAACCCGCCGCTGCGCAGCCGAGAGGACCGTGACGCATTAATTGAAGGACTGCTCGACGGCACGATCGACTTTATCGCCACCGACCACGCGCCGCATACAGCCGCGGAAAAAGCGAAAGGCATCGAGGCGGCGCCGTTTGGCATCGTTGGATTGGAAACGGCGTTTCCGCTCTTATATACGCATTTTGTCAAAACCGGCATCTTTACGTTACAGCAACTTGTCGATTGGCTGACGATCAAGCCGGCGCAATGTTTTGGCCTCAAGGCCGGGCGGCTTGCCGTCGGGGCGCCGGCGGATATTGCGGTCATTGATTTGGAAACAGAAGAAGCGATTGATCCCGAGACGTTCGCGTCCAAAGGGAAAAATACGCCGTTTGCCGGCTGGGTGTGCCAAGGCTGGCCGGTGATGACGTTCGTTGGCGGAACACTCGTATGGGAGAAAGGAAGGGCGTAAAGATGAAACGGCAGCTGATTTTAGAAGATGGTTCGTTTTTTGTCGGCGAAGCGTTTGGCAGCTTGAAAGAGACGATCGGGGAAGTCGTCTTTAACACTGGGATGACTGGATATCAAGAAATTTTGACCGACCCGTCGTATTGCGGGCAAATCGTGACGATGACGTATCCGTTGATCGGCAACTACGGCATTAACCGCGACGACTTTGAAGCGATCCGCCCGCATGTGCACGGGTTCATCGTCAAAGAAGCGTGCGTGAAGCCGTCCAACTGGCGCGGAGAACTGACGTTGGACGAGTATTTGAAAGAAAAAGGCATCCCTGGCCTTTCCGGCATCGACACGCGCAAACTGACGCGCCTCATCCGCCAATACGGAACGTTAAAAGGGATGATCTGTGGGCTAGATGTCGATCCGGCGGAAGCAGCAGCCAAGCTGCGGGCGATGGAGTGGCCGCGCGACCAAGTGCGGCGCGTCTCAACGAAAAGCGCCTACCCAAGCCCGGGGCGAGGCGAGCGCATCGTCTTGATCGACTTTGGGATGAAACACGGCATTTTGCGCGAACTGAACAAGCGAAATTGCGATGTGATCGTCTTGCCGTACAACGCCACCGCTGAAGAGGTGCTCGGCTGGCATCCGGATGGGGTCATGCTTTCCAATGGACCGGGCGACCCGAAAGACGTGCCGGAAGCGATCGAGATGATCCGCGGGATTCTCGGCAAAGTGCCGCTCTTTGGCATCTGCCTCGGCCATCAGCTGTTCGCGTTGGCGTGCGGCGCGAATACGGAGAAAATGAAATTCGGCCATCGCGGCTCGAACCATCCGGTCAAAGACTTGCGCACCGGCAAAGTCGCCATCACGTCGCAAAACCATGGCTATACCGTCACGCACGAGTCGCTTTCTGGCACCCGGCTTGAGGTGACGCATATCGCCTTAAATGACGGCACGGTCGAAGGGCTCCGTCATTTGGACGTTCCGGCGTTTACGGTGCAATACCATCCGGAAGCCTCGCCGGGCCCGGAAGATGCGAATCCGTTGTTTGACGAGTTTTTGGCGCTCATCCGCGAGTTCAACAAGAAAGGGGAAGTCATCCATGCCTAAACGCCGCGACATTGAAACGATTTTAGTCATCGGCTCGGGGCCGATCGTCATCGGCCAGGCGGCCGAGTTCGACTACGCAGGGACGCAAGCGTGCTTAGCCCTAAAAGAAGAAGGATACAAAGTCATTCTGGTGAACTCAAACCCGGCGACGATCATGACCGATACGGAAATCGCCGATAAAGTCTATATGGAGCCGCTGACGCTCGATTTTGTCGCCCGCATCATCCGCAAAGAGCGGCCGGACGCGATTTTGCCGACGCTTGGCGGCCAGACCGGCCTCAACTTGGCGGTTGAGCTCGCCAAAGCCGGCGTGCTCGAGGAGTGCGGCGTGGAAATTCTCGGCACGAAGCTCGAGGCGATCGAAAAGGCGGAAGACCGCGAACAGTTTCGCGCCCTCATGAACGAGCTTGGCGAGCCGGTGCCGGAAAGCGCGATTATTCACAGCTTGGAAGAGGCATACGCCTTTGTCGAACAAATCGGCTATCCGGTCATCGTCCGCCCGGCGTTCACGCTCGGCGGCACGGGCGGCGGCATTTGCACGAACGAAGAAGAGCTTATTGAAATCGTCTCAACCGGATTGAAGATGAGCCCGGTGCACCAATGCTTGCTCGAGCGGAGCATCGCCGGCTACAAGGAGATTGAATACGAAGTGATGCGCGACGCCAATGACAACGCGATTGTCGTCTGCAACATGGAAAACATCGACCCGGTCGGCATTCATACGGGCGATTCGATCGTCGTCGCCCCGAGCCAGACGTTAAGCGACCGCGAATATCAGCTTTTGCGGAACGCGTCCTTGAAAATCATCCGCGCCCTTGGCATAGAAGGCGGCTGCAACGTCCAGCTGGCGCTTGACCCAGACAGCTTCCGCTATTACGTCATTGAAGTGAACCCGCGCGTCAGCCGCTCGTCGGCGCTGGCGTCAAAAGCGACGGGGTATCCGATCGCGAAACTGGCGGCGAAAATCGCCGTCGGGTTGACGCTTGACGAAATGATCAACCCGGTCACCGGGAAAACGTACGCCTGCTTCGAGCCGGCGCTTGATTATGTGGTGACGAAAATTCCGCGCTTTCCGTTTGACAAATTTGAATCGGCGAACCGCCGCCTTGGCACGCAAATGAAAGCGACCGGCGAAGTGATGGCGATCGGCCGGACGTTCGAAGAATCGCTGTTAAAAGCCGTTCGTTCGCTCGAGATCGGAGTGCATCATCTGGAATTGAACGAGGCGAAAACGGCCGCCGACGACGTGATCGAAAAACGGATCCGCAAGGCGGGCGATGAGCGGCTCTTTTACATCGCCGAGGCGCTCCGCCGCGGGGTGACGGTGGAGACGCTGCATGAATGGAGCCAAATCGACCGCTTTTTCCTGCATAAAATCCAGAACATCATCGAGATGGAAACGGTCTTGAAAAACCACCCGGGCGACCTTGACGTGTTAAAGAAAGCGAAAGCGCTCGGCTTCTCCGATGCGGCGATAGCGGCGTTATGGAACAAAACGGAGCGCGACATTTACGCGCTGCGCCGCCAACACGGCATCATGCCGGTGTACAAAATGGTCGATACGTGCGCAGCCGAATTCACGTCGGAAACGCCGTACTACTACAGCACGTACGAGGAAGAAAACGAATCGATCGTGACGGAAAAACCGAGCGTCGTCGTGCTTGGCTCCGGCCCGATCCGCATCGGCCAAGGGATCGAATTTGACTATGCGACCGTCCATTGCGTCTGGGCCATTAAGCAGGCCGGTTATGAGGCGATCATCATCAACAACAACCCGGAAACGGTCTCGACCGACTTCAGCACATCGGACAAACTGTATTTCGAACCGCTGACGGCCGAAGACGTGATGCATGTCATCGACCTCGAGCAGCCGGTCGGCGTCATCGTCCAATTCGGCGGTCAGACGGCCATCAACTTGGCGGCGGAACTCGAGGCGCGCGGCGTCCGCTTGCTTGGGACGACGCTTGAAGATTTGGACCGCGCCGAAGACCGCGACAAATTTGAACAGGCGCTCTCGGAACTCGGCATTCCCAAACCGGCCGGCAAAACCGCCGTTTCGGTCGAAGAAGCGGTCGCCATCGCCGAGGAGATCGGCTACCCGGTGCTCGTCCGTCCTTCGTACGTGCTCGGCGGCCGGGCGATGGAAATCGTGTACAATCGCGGCGAGCTGCTTCATTACATGGAACACGCCGTGCGCGTCAATCCACAGCACCCAGTGCTTGTTGACCGCTACATCACTGGCAAGGAAGTCGAAGTCGATGCCATCGCCGACGGCGAGACGGTCGTCATCCCCGGGATCATGGAACATATCGAGCGGGCCGGCGTCCATTCCGGCGACTCGATCGCCGTCTACCCGCCCCAGACATTAAGCGCGGAAGTGATCGACAAGATCGCGGATTACACGATCCGACTGGCGCGCGGGCTGCATATTGTCGGGCTGTTGAACATCCAGTTTGTCGTCTCGGGAAGCGACGTCTATGTCTTGGAAGTGAACCCGCGCTCAAGCCGCACGGTGCCGTTTTTAAGCAAAATCACCGGCGTGCCGATGGCGAATCTCGCCACGAAAGCCATTTTAGGGGCGAAGCTCGCCGACATGGGCTACACAACCGGCGTCTGCCCGGTGCGCTCCGGCGTGTACGTGAAAGTGCCGGTGTTCTCGTTTGCGAAATTGCGCAACGTCGACATTTCGCTCGGCCCGGAAATGAAGTCGACCGGCGAAGTGATCGGCAAGGACGTGACGTTTGAAAAAGCGCTCTATAAGGGGCTTGTCGCCTCGGGCATCCATATCCAGCCGCATGGAGCAGTGCTGTTGACGGTGGCCGACAAAGATAAAGAAGAAGCGGTCGACCTGGCGCGCCGCTTTGCCGACATCGGCTACCAGCTGTTGGCGACGAACGGCACGGCGGAAACATTGAAAGCGGCCGGCATTCCGGTGACGGTCGTCAATAAAATCCACTCGGCGTCGCCGAACATTTTGGATGTCATCCGCCAAGGGAAGGCGCAAGTCGTCATCAATACGCTGACGAAAGGAAAGCAGCCGGAAAGCGACGGCTTCCGCATCCGCCGCGAAGCGGTCGAAAACGGCATCCCGTGCTTGACGTCGCTCGATACGGCCCGGGCGATGCTGCAAGTGCTCGAATCGATGACATTTTCAACGACGGCGATGACGGAAGGGCTGGTGCGGTCATGATCGGCCGCGAACGAATGACGGTCGCAAGCCAGCGGCTGATCGCCGAGCGGACGTATGAATTGACGCTTTCCGGCCGCCTCGTGCAAGAGATGAAACAGCCGGGCCAGTTTGTTCATGTGAAAGTGGCCGCATCCGCCGATCCGCTCCTGCGCCGCCCGCTCAGCCTTTGCCATATCGACCACAAGCAGGGGCAATGCACGATCATTTACCGCCAGGAAGGGAAAGGCACGGCGCTCCTTACGCAAAAACAGCCGGGCGACACGGTCGATGTGCTCGGCCCGCTCGGCAACGGCTTTCCGCTCGAGGCCGCGCCGGCGGGCAGCCGGGCGCTGCTAGTCGGCGGCGGCATCGGCGTCCCGCCGCTCTATGAACTGGCGAAACAGCTCACAAAGCGCGGCGTCAAAGTGGTGAGCGTGCTCGGGTTTCAAACGAAAGCGGCGGTCTTTTACGAAGAAGAATTTGCCGCGTTCGGCGAGACGCATGTCGCGACCGATGACGGCTCGCACGGAACGGTCGGGCGCGTCACCGATGTGATCGAAGCGCGCTCGCTCGAGTTTGACGTCTTATACGCCTGCGGCCCGAAGCCGATGCTTCGGGCGCTTGCGGAACGGTTTCCGAACCGGCCGGTGTACTTGTCGCTCGAGGAGCGGATGGGCTGCGGCGTCGGGGCGTGTTTCGCCTGCGTCTGCCATGTGTCAGGGAGCGAGACGGCGTATAAAAAAGTATGCAGCGACGGTCCGGTGTTTCGGGCCGGGGAGGTGGTGCTATGAACCGGCTTGCCGTTGAACTGCCGGGTCTTTCGCTCAAAAACCCGATCATGCCGGCGTCTGGCTGTTTCGGGTTTGGCCGCGAGTACGCCCGGTTTTACGATTTAAGCGTGTTAGGCGCCATTATGATCAAGGCGACGACAAAAGAGCCGCGCTTTGGCAATCCGACACCAAGGGTGGCAGAAACGCCGGGCGGGATGTTAAACGCCATCGGCTTGCAAAACCCCGGCCTTGACAAAGTGCTCGAAGAAGAACTGCCGTGGCTTGAACAGTTTGACGTACCGATCATCGCCAATATCGCTGGCTCGACGGTGGAAGAGTACGTCGAGGTAGCCGAAGCGATTTCCAAAGCGCCCAATGTCCATGCGTTAGAGCTCAACATTTCCTGCCCAAACGTGAAAAAAGGCGGGATTGCGTTTGGCACCGTGCCGGACGTGGCTGCGGAACTGACGCGGCTTGTCAAAGAAGTGTCCGCCGTGCCGGTGTACGTGAAGCTGTCTCCGAACGTCACCGACATCGTCGCGATGGCGAAGGCCATTGAACAAGCGGGCGCCGATGGCTTGACGATGATCAACACGCTCGTTGGCATGCGCATCGACGTGAAAACAGGCCGGCCGATTTTGGCCAACGGCACCGGGGGCTTATCCGGCCCGGCGGTCAAGCCAATCGCCATTCGCATGATTTATGAAGTGAGCCAGGCGGTGTCGATTCCGATCATCGGCATGGGCGGCATTCAAACGGCGGAAGACGTGCTCGAGTTTTTCTACGCCGGCGCGAGCGCGGTTGCGGTCGGAACGGCCAACTTCGTCGATCCATTCGTCTGCCCGACGATCATCGCCGACCTGCCGGCGCTGTTGGACGACCTCGGGATCGGCCACATTTCCGAATGCATAGGAAGGAGCTGGAAGACCGGTGCACACGCCGTTCATTGTCGCGCTTGATTTCCCATCAAAACAAGAGGTGGAGCGGTTTTTGCGGCCGTTTGCCGGAACGCCGCTGTTCGTCAAAGTCGGCATGGAGCTGTACTATCAGGAAGGTCCAGCCATCGTCGCGTTTCTCAAAGAACAAGGACATGCCGTCTTTTTAGACTTAAAACTGCACGACATTCCGAATACGGTGAAACAGGCGATGAAAGGGCTCGCCCGTGTCGGCGCCGATTTGGTGAACGTCCACGCCGCCGGCGGCCGGCGCATGATGGAAGCGGCGATCGAGGGGCTTGACGCCGGCACGCCAAGCGGAAGAATGCGGCCGCGCTGCATCGCTGTCACCCAGCTGACAAGCACGGACGAGCGAATGCTTCATGAGGAGCTGTGGATTTCCCGCCCGCTTGTGGAAACAGTCGCCCATTATGCCGCCTTGGCGAAAGAAAGCGGCCTTGACGGCGTCGTCTGTTCAGCGAACGAAGCGCCGCTCATCAAAGAACGGTGCGGCGCCTCGTTCCTTGCCGTCACCCCCGGTATCCGCTTTGCTGATGATGCGGCGCACGATCAAGTGCGCGTCGTCACCCCAAGGAAAGCGCGTGAGCTTGGCGCCGACTACATCGTCGTCGGCCGCAGCCTCACCCGCGCCGCCGATCCGCTTGAAGCGTACAATCGCTTGCAGCACGAATGGAACGGAGGAGAGAGAGAATGAAACACGACATCGCCGCCAAATTGCTTGAAATCGGGGCGGTCGCCCTGCAGCCGAGCGAGCCGTTCACCTGGTCCTCGGGTTTGAAATCGCCAATTTATTGCGACAACCGCCTGACGCTCGCTTACCCCGACGTGCGCCGCACGATCGCCGACGGCCTCGCCGAACTCATCCGCACCCATTTCCCGGAAGCGGATCTCATCGCTGGCACGGCGACCGCCGGCATCCCGCACGCCGCCTGGGTGAGCGAGCGGCTTGATCTGCCGATGTGCTACGTCCGCAGCCAGGCGAAAGCGCACGGCAAAGGAAAACAAATCGAAGGCAAAGCCGAACCGGGCCAGCGCGTGGTCGTTATCGAAGACTTGATCTCGACGGGCGGCAGCTCGCTTGCGGCCGTCCGCGCCTTGAAAGAGGCGGGCTGCGAAGTGCTTGGCGTCGCCGCCATCTTCACATACGGGCTCGAAAAAGCGAAACAGGCGTTTGCCGCAGAGAATTTGCCTGCCTACACGCTTACGGACTACAACACCCTCATCGAAACGGCCGTCCGCCTTGGTGCCGTCAGCGAACACGATCTGGCGACATTGCGAAAATGGCGGGAGAATCCGGAGAAGTGGGGGAACTAACATCAACGCAAGCGAAAAGGGGCTGACTCAAAAGCCCCTTTTTGATGAAATTTCACCTCACATTTCGCACCCTAGCAGGGCTGAAAGAAAGAATTTTTTATTTCGTTTTTTAGAATAACTTTCCGACCAACACAACGAGCGATGGCAATCCTTTTTTTACCATCGCTAGTCGTTCTGTATCATGTTAGACGTAGATGCTCTCATCCATGCCCAATCCCTGCAGAATCCTTCGCTGATCCGGGTTGAGGGAGCGATCGAGTGCGCGTTGGATGCGCCCGTCTGGCAGCTCCAGCAGGATGACGTTCACATATTGAAACAGCTGAAAAATCACCTGTCCCGTTGGCCGGGTCAGCTTGCGGCCTCCCGCGCCCTTTAACGGGCGTTCTGGTGTGATGAACTGACGCACCCGGCGCTGAAAAACGCGGTAAATCGCCAAGGCCAAGAGAAATAGATAGCCCAATACGGCGACCCGTTCTGGTTTTTTGACATAAATCTCATCCGTGAAAAACGGATCTTTCAAAAAAGCGAAATTCATTTCCACCGAGATTTGCCCTTTATACAGCTTCAAGATCTCTTGGGCATCCATTTGTTGGCCCTTCCATTCCTTCGGAACGGTCGTGACGAGGACAAACCGGGACGCTTTCCGTCTTGCCTGTTCCCATGCCTGTTGGTCGAATTCGACGTTTAGGCGAAGGGTGTACAGCGTCTCCGTCTCGGGTTCCGCCCCTTTTTTCGGCCGTCCTCGCCGTTTTTTCGGACGCACGATCTCTTCGACCGCGGCCTCCACTCGATGAAACCGAGGGCGAAGGGACGCCTTGAGGGAGGTCAAGGCTTGTTCGGCGTCTTCCCGGCAGGAGAAGGGGTGGCGCTCCCAACGGACTTGTTCCTCGCGAAGAAGCTCCGCTTCTTTGACCCGCTCTTTTTCGAGCGTCTTTCCTTTGCGCTGGTCGAGCGCGCTCGATTCGACGACGATCAGCCGAACCGGGTGGCCTTCATAGGTCGAGGCCGTTTCCCATACCCGATGCGTGGCGCCGTTTCTCTCCGCCAGGGTAAAGGGTTCGCTCCACGGGATGTGAGGCGAATCGGCCTCTGCGAGCGCCTGTTTCACGATCCGAAGCGACGAAGGGCCTCTGGTGATCAAAAAGGCACGGGCGGCTTTTGTCTGCGCCAAGGTGTCTTTCGTCATCGCGGCGGAATCGGCCACGTAAATCCATTCGTCGTCGATCTTGGCTTGTTTGAACTGTTCGTGGATCCGCGACAGCACCTCAGGATTCCACGCCTTATCCGATAGATTGCCGTCATGCACATCGCCGTAAAACGGGATGCCATCCTCGTTGCCGACCAGTCCGAAGCCGATTGGTTTTTGCCAACGATGATGGCGGTTATAGCCATGTGTGATCTGCAAAGCCTCTAATGAGGCCGACTCATACGCTCCGTAAACCGTCTTGTCCGTCGTATCAGCGTGAAAGGCTCGGAGGGAAAGGCCTTCTTTGCGATAAATGTGAATCAAGCAAGTGCTGATGACCTTGTGAATATCGGCCTCATACAAGCGGTCGAGATGACGGGCCAAGGCATCGTCGTTCAACCAGGAAGGCTGGAGACCGGGACGGATGAGTTTCTCTAGATCGATCTCCTGAGCCCATCGTTCTAAGTGAACCAGGGCTTGCCGGCCGTCAAATAGATGGTAAAGGATGGCTTGAACGGCATCGCTGACTCGCGTTTGGCACTGTGGATCGACGGGCACAAGATGGTCAATCAAGTGGGGGATGTCGAGTTTTTTGACTAGAACACTTATGATATTCAAATAACCATTACGATAGACCCCTTTGACTTTCACATTCATGAAAGAAAAACTCCTTTACGTTCCTTGTATGTCAAGGATTCATTCGACATCGGAACAAAAAATCCTCCTGATTTTCGTCGAAAGGGTGCGAAATGTGAGGAAAGAAGGCAGCACACTCAAGGTTTTACGGCATTCTTGACAGCGATATCGTGCGATCCAAAGGTGATACTCCCCCTCTGCCGTCAACACATAGCGTTGGTCGTATCCGTGACGATGCAAGGGGCGGCGGGATGGACAGTGGGGGGCATTGGTTCACGTCGGGAAAATCGTTCTCTTTCCCACGATCCGTATACGTTTGAATGTCAATGCCAAAGTCGTGAAACTGGATCACACTTCCTCTCCCCTCTCCTTGAAACGAATGGAAATCTTCGTCCGAAACAATTCACAAAAAATTTAGCACATTCCTTCAGAAAAGGGGAGAGGGCTTTCTGAAAGAATGTGCAAAAAAATGGGCGTTTTGTGCTGAAATAATAATGATAATTTACAGTTGAATCAAAAAACAATTAGTGTTATTATTTACAATAAAGGAAATATTAAGTGATTTCAGGAGGCGGTTCTATGTTAACTAAGACAGGAATATTTTTAGATCAGGTCACCCGTGGTGCTAGTTGAGCTTTAGCGCTCAACTAGCCCAAGTGTAACCAGGGAATAGGCTAACAATATACCGTCTAACGCCACTTCAAATCCGATGATCGAATTGGCTCGGATCTCAGTGATGCGATAGTGGTCAACCAGAACCGAGAACACCGTCTCGATCCCTTTGCGTTTTTGTTGGATCCACTGCTCCCATGTCTCAGACGCACGATGTTTCTGGTTTTTTCGAGACGGAGTCCAAAGCGCCATTTGGTATTCTTCGTACAGCCTTTTTTGCAAGTCACGGCTGATGAATCCTTTGTCCCCGAAGTGATAGGGGTGAGGAATTTGGGTCATAACGCTTTCGGCTGCGATTCGATCGTGGTAAGATGCTTCCGTCACCACATACCCCATCGGCAGCCCTTGATCGGTCACTTGAAGGTGCAGCTTCAACCCGTAGTACCATTGTTTTTTGGAAGTGCAATACCCGATGTCGGCGATCTCTTGAAACCGTTTGACGCGATGCATTCTTGCCGTATGGCACAATGGGAGCGGCAAGCTGTCCACGACAGCATAGGCATGATGTTGGCCACGTTTTTCCAGCTCATGGCGGATCCATTTGATGGCGAAGTCAAGCGTCAGACAACGGCGGTTGTACCGGGAACGTTCGAGAAACGAGCCGTTTGTGAACAAATTTTCCGTGACAAAACGATGCCATGCCCGTTCAGAAGTAAAACCGAGCAGCTTTCCTAAAAGATGAATGGCGATGATGACAGCGTCCTCTTGCTTGACCAAATGGCGATTTCGACGATGAAGATGCACCTGAATGCATGAAAGTTGGGCAGAAACAAAAACGAAAATGGCGGCATATTGCTTTTGAATCTTGGCCCGATCTGTAGTAAAATGAAAGTGCTCTTGCATGGGGATTCTCCTTTCGAATGGTAGGTCACACTTTCATTCTACAGGAGATCCGCCAGGCAAGGGCTATTTTTATGCTTGATCAAGTTTATCTAGCACCGCGGGTCAGGTCGAAATAAATAGCAGAACTGTAGATGAGCATTTTTCATTATAATAATTTCCATGGTTAGAGAGACAAACAGGGTACCCCTTAGGCGACATGGAGCTGTTTTTTGATCACATCAATGGGAATCTCTTGATTCGCGGCGTTATAAATGAACTCGACGACGCTGTGGCCTTTCCGCGATCGAAGAAGCTCCAATCCGGTGGAGAGGTCTTGCTGGGATTCCGCTATGCTGTACACGCAGGAGGAGAGCACCACCGCCCAATACCGTTTCACCGCCCGAATGTGGCGAACGCGGTATCCATCCAGCTTCAGTTGATCTTTCGCCTGCCGGAAAAAGCACTCGATCGTCCAACGCTGAGCATAGTAACGCAAGATGTCTTCGTCCCCGAGCTCCCGATCGGTGCTCAAGACGACATGGAGATGTTCCGGCGCCATCGGCTGATCCGCCTTCCAAGCCAGCAGCACCACCGCGTCATCGAGGCCATGGATCGCCCCCTCATAGCGATACACGCGATAACGCTCCTGACCCACCGTGACGAGGCGGGTGTCTTCGGACTCGACATAGCGGGCGAACTGCTTGGCTTGGATGGCGATGCCTTTCGGGTAGAGAATCCGGTTCGTCTTGAGCATGGCGATGACATGGAATCCCTGTTTCAAGCAGGCTTCAATGAGCTTTTTGGACGGATACCACGAATCCATGAGCACATACACCGGCTGAGCCCGCTTCACTTTGAGCGAAGAAAGCATCTCCATCGCTAGGTCGACTTTGCTTGTTCCCGCCGTCTTATCATAAAGACGAAACGCGAACGGGAATGCCTGAGTCATGGTGTGCACCATCAGCCAAACGAGCGAATGCCCCCAGACCGATTGATGATCTTTGTGAGAGAAATGCCAATCACACCCTTGAATGGCGTGTGCAGCCCGTGACGAAGGCTTCGTTTTTTGGCAAATGGCATCATCAATCGAAACAAAAAGGGGTTGATTCTCCCGTTTGGCGATTCGCTTGATGCGATGAAGGATCCATTGCTGGAGTTTGCGAAGCAACGTCTCTTCATCCCAAGGGCTTTTCGTGAAAAAATGGCTGAGCGTTGTTCGATGATTGGGATGAAAACTCCAGTGATGGAGATCCGTCAGCGTTCCCGAGAATCCCTTGGTGGTCAAGGCATCGACGATATGAACGAGATGCTTCAGAACCGGCTTCGAGAAATGCAATGCCAACCCCAATGCGAAGAAAAACTTGTGGATTCCTTGATGATGTGCTAATCTATTCATGAGACATGAACCTCCTTGTGAATGGTTGGTTAGCACATCTATTTTAACCAAGGAGTCGGGTTCATGTCTCCTTTTTTGTTTGGTTGTCAATTTATGTTAGTGAATTTGCTCATCTACAGTAAAGAAATTGTTTTTCGTCTTTGTCGTTTTCTTGAGAAGTCGGCTTTGACTAAATGATAATGAAGGAGTGGTCATCTTTCCATGATTGCAATCCCTGAAATTACTATAGAAACCCCTTACACTGAAAGGAAAGAAGCCTTAGAGCTTGAGGGTAGCGTGCGACGTGAACACTTTATGGATCTTGTCCTTCTATCCTTCTATGGCTCTGATATTTACGACAAATTAAATAGGATGAATACTTCAGAAAAGATGGGTTCCTACGATATCCTCCGTATCTATAATCCAAACTTGGAGCAGCGCCGCCAGCTTGCGTGTAATGGATTTATTTATAAACCGAGTTGGTTGCTTTGGATATGCCCATCTTACCAGTCGGATGAAGAGTATCTTGCGATTTTGAGCAAAAAACAACGCCAGCGTACCCGAAAGGCCGTTAATATTGTGGAGTCTCGCTTTAAAGTTGTGGTAGAAGATGGGTTAGAGATAAAAACTATTGATAAATGGTACGAACTCTACAGAAATCGTGTTAGGGAAATGAAGCGAGGTTTGCTCATAGCAGAGGCGGATCGCCATGTGTTTATAACTCAGCCGGAAAAATTTGTCGGCCTATTTATCTATGATGGATCTCAGATGATTGGCGGAACCCTCTGTCTTCGTAGAAACGACATGAACATGCTTAGGGTAGTGTATAGTGCAACCGACCCGAATTATATGGGTTCTGTTGAACTTTCACGTTATCTTTACTTCCTGTTGTTGCGTACAGCCCGGGAGCTTGGATATTCCATATCCAGCCTTGGTGTGGATCCGAATCTCTACGGACATGTGGTTAGTGTCGGGTTGTACAGCTTTAAGTGGCGAATCGGATTTCGCCCTATACCGGCTCAGATTTATGGAGAGGACAGTTCCGACGTTTTGGAGAGAATTATATCGTTTTCCAAGCTTGATGATCCGGTGTTTTGCCTGGGATATAGTGAGGAAGGTATGTCCGATTTAAGTCTTGAAGGACATCTTTTCTACCGGAATCTTGGGGTGCGTATTAGCGATTTTCAGGCACCTTTTCTTGGTAAATTACATTTACACAAGGTGGTGTAATAAGGTGCGTAAGTTATTGATTTTGGACTGGAGCTCAGAGTGGAGAGGGTATGTGTTAGAAGCCGCTGCTCGTATGGGCGTCAATGTATTGCTGGTAATGGATCGGGATCGTCCAACTCCTGAGGTGGTGTTGGATAAACTCATCCTTCCAGATCTCTATCAAAACCCGGTACAATGGGCGGAAACAATCGCAACATATGGACGTAGATGGGGTGTGGACGGTGTTTTTACTCACGAGGACGAACTTGTCGAATTGAGTGCCATCGTTGCACAATACCTAAGGCTTCCCGGGCCATCCCCAAAAGGTGTGCGGAGAGCCCTTGACAAGTGGGAAACCCGTGAATGTCTTCGGGAGATTGGTCTTCCTAACCCTAACTATAGGAGAGCAAATTCTTTCGATGAACTTAAGTCAGCTGTTAACCAGATTGGTCTCCCGGTAGTAATTAAACCGATTGCTAGCTCGTCAGCCGAGGGAGCTTCCAAAGTGGAACGTTTGGAGGATATTGAAATTGCTTGGCGGGCAGCCTTCGAGGCAAGCTTAAGCAGTCCCGTTTCTCCCGGTCAGGTCATTGTTGAGGAATACCTCCGAGACGAAGGACGCGTACTAAGTCTTGAGGGTATGATCATTGAAGGACAATTATTTCCAATTACGATAACAGAGGCGCATCAATATCATTCATCCCGCGGAGGTAGAGCGCTCCGTATTCACTACAAAGATTATTTTCTGCCGGCTCCAGTTACCGAGAAGACCTATAGGGAAATCGTTTTGATGTCAAGTAAACTAGCCGAGGCTCTTCCTATCCATTTAGGCGCCGTCCATGTCGAATATAAATTGACACCAGAAGGTCCGCGTTTATTGGAATTTAATCCACGACTTGGGGGTGGTCTGGTCCCGCTTATGGTTCGCCAAGCTTTTGGGGTTGATCTTGCTGAAGCCAGTTTGAAGCTGGCTCTTGGTGAAAAGCCAGATCTCCGTTTCACCAAAAGTAGTGCAGTTTGCCTTGATTGGTACGTTCCACCGTATGAAGGAATAGTAAGGAGCGTACATGGATTTGAAGAAATGTTGACAGCGCCAAATGTTGTACACGGAGAGCTACGAGTCAAGATAGGAGAACGCGTGGCTCCTGGTTGGTTGGGATTAGCTTTTGTTATGACGGAGCACTCAGATCCTCTTGGAGCACTGAAGTCAGCTAGGAATGCCTTGAAACATTTGTCAATAGAAATTGAACCGGTGTCTTAATGTTCGAAATGATATTCAGAGGTGAGGTGAGCTTCATGACCTCAATAATAGCACAGCGCCCGCTACTCCAAAAATTTGAGAAGCAAAAGAGGAAACTATTGCTGCACTTGTTAACAATAAAGCTGAATTGTTGTTAAACGATGCCATAAAACCCCGTCTATTACGTTTTCGGGAGGTTTGTGCGATCTACCGTTGTTTCGTGACGGAAATAACAAACTATCCGGGTCAGTATATTGATAAATTCGTAACTCGACAGTTTGACCGAATCTTACTTGATGTTCAGTGCAGTGGCGAAGGGCGTATCGATCTCAGGAGACCTCGAGCTCTTCGCTTCTGGTCTGAACATCGCATTCGCAAATTTAGCAGGCTTCAGAAAAAAATGCTCATCTCGTCGTTTAAGCTTCTGCGGCCAGGTGAAATTTTGGTCTACTCCACGTGTACTTTTGCACCGGAAGAAAAGGAGGAACCAGTTGACTATTTGCTTAGGAATTATCCAGCCCGTGTAGAAGAAATTCAAATTGAAGTCCGTTCTCAATCTGGTCTTACATTATGGGGAGAAAAGAAGTATCACCCGGACCTCTCCAAAGCATTGCGGGTGTTGCCAAGTGAGTGAGTATATGGAGGGCTTCTTCTTCGTATGTAAAATCAGAAAGATGAATCATTAAGGCTCTGGTGAGGTGATAGGCGTGATGATTAGGGAGATGAAAGAAGAAGATCTTGAAAGGGTAGTAGAGATAGTGGCTGCAAATAATCCAACACTTGCTGATTTGGCCCGGTGCGATATCTCAGAGGGGCATCGTAAAGAAACGGCTCGTTTTTTTGTTGCAGAAGAGAACAGACATGTGGTGGGAGTAATGGGCTATGAGAAGGATCGGTGGGGTGTGCAAGACATTTATTGGGCAATATGGCTATTTGTAGATCCCATATGGCAACGACGAGGAATTGCTACTAAGTTATATGGTCATATTGAGGAAGAACTTCGGCGTTTGGGCTGTCGAAAGGTTTATCTCGATGTAGGGAACGAGTCAGAACACGAGGCGGCGATTGCCTTCCACAAAGCTAATGGTTTTGTTCTTGAAGGCTATCTACGGGACTATTGGAGCGATGGTGAGGATTTTCTGATTTTCGCAAAGCGTCTGTCTTAGCGAAAACATAGAAGGAGACATCCAGGGAGTTTATCAGGAATAGGAGTGCCTAATGGTATGGCTTACCTGAACCGCTATTACTGGTTTCTATGGGTTGCTCAGGCTGTCAGTTCTGTTGGTGACAGCATCGCAAGTTTATTCATGGGATGGACCGTATACAATATTACCGGTTCACAAGTGGCTATGGGAAACCTCTATATTGCATTTGTGATCCCAGAGATAGTAGTTCGAATACTCGGTTCTCCTCTTGTTGATCGGGTTGACCGGAGATATTTGATGTTTTGTATGGACTTCGTGCGGTTTGTAGCCTTTGCTACCTTAACATCTATAGTTTTGTTAGGTAAACTTCAATTATGGCATTTATATGCAATTGCCATTATTGGTGGAGCCAGTGCTGCGCTTTTCTATCCGTCAGGTATTGCAGTGCTTTCTTCGATAGTGCACAGTAAGGAGATGGTTCGAGCGAACTCAATCTTGCAAAGTTCCTTGCAAGGTGCTCAACTACTCGGGGCAGCTCTGGCAGGAGTATTGTTGAGCTTTGCAGGAGCGGCGTCTGGTTTTGGGATTAATGCTTTGACTTTTGCTATTTCTGCTCTATGTATAATTCTCCTGCCTCGGTCTGTTGGTGTACCCAGCCAAATCGTCTCCCACCATAACACAGACCGTGCTTACTTAGCTGAATTGGTCGAAGGAATCTCTTTTTACAAAACACATCGATCATTGTTGATTTTATTACTCATTGTTTCAGTAGCAAACCTAACTTCTGCCGCCATTGCACCAACAATTATTCCTTATGGTGTTGAACATGTAAAAACTAACGCCATGGGCTTAGGGATCTTACAATCGTCTTTTTCGGCGGGATATTTGGCAGGCATTGTGTTGGGAATTTTTAAGGGGAATTTTTCGCAGCAAAGGAAACCGATGATGTTCTCGCTATTCTTGTGGGGAGTTTTTCAGATCGCACTCGGTTTGTTTCCAAGTTTGCCTGTTGCGGTCGCACTCAGGGCAGGTACCGGACTTGCTACGGCTGTTTTTAACGCATTTGCCATTGCTCTACTAGTAAGTGCTATACCAAAGCACTTGCAAGGGCGGGCATTATCTTTCGCCTTGGTGGTTGTTCAAGCGGCGGAGCCTCTTGGTGCTTTTTTTGGTACAGTTATTGTCGAACAATATGGGATTTTGTCGTTGCTGATTGGGGGTGGGTTGGGGATCGCTATAATCTCTTTGGCTTCATTGCCCTTGCTGCGGTCGCTAGATGAATATCGTAGTACTACTTAACCCAGCTTGAATCGTTTTGCTGTGCTGTGGCCTGAATCGTGAGCTTCTTCTTGCTATTCCTTTTAGACAGGAGAATAAACGATAAAGTGCATTGAACACGAGGAAAATCGTTTAAGGGGGCAAGCTCTCGATGGTGAAGGATGTAATTTTTGACCTTGACGGTGTTAAGGGTGTAATTTTTGACCTGGATGGTGTTATTGTAGATACTGCAAAGTATCACCTACAAGCATGGAAAAGGGTAATCGAAGAGTTGGGAGTTATTTGTCCAAAAGAGGTGCTTGAACGAACCAAAGGTGTTGACAGAATGAGCTCTCTAAACATTTTGCTTAATTGGGCTAATCTCAAGGTAGACGAGGAGGCAAAGCAAGTTCTGGCTACACGCAAGAACAAATACTTTCTTGAATATATCAATGGGCTTGAGCCTAGGCACATTTTCCCTGGTGTTATACCGCTCATCAAACGCTTGAGGGAATCAGGTGTTAAAATTGCGTTGGGTTCAAGCACCCGTAACGCTTTATTTATCCTTGACCGTCTCCAGCTTACTTCTTACTTTGACGCTATAGCAGATCCGTCGAAAGTTCCGTCAAAACCTGCTCCAAATCTTTTTTTGCAAGTTGCACAACTAATCAACGTTGCTCCAGCCGATTGTGTTGTTGTTGAAGACTCTACAGCGGGTGTAGAGGCAGCTGTAAGAGCCGGGATGCGAGTGCTGTACGTTGGACGCGAATATCAAGGAAATGTTCCCCCCACTTGGACTATCGACACACTCGAAAAACTGATCGAAGTTATAGATAACGGAAAAATAACTTCCATACGACTTTGAGGTGTCTGGGCGGTGTATCGAAACACTCTCTAGCACCGCCCTTTTTCGTACTTAAGAAGCAGGTATGCCCCATTCATTCGCTTGAAATAGTCGTATGTTCAACTTGAATGAGGTGGGCGGGCGAGTGTACTCGATTCCCCATCAAGGGGACAAACCCATTGCGGCGAAGACGATTCTGGATTGGTGCGCCCGATACAAAAAAGGGGCTTCGACGCCTTGAAGCCGAAGCGCCGTTCGGACCGCGGCCGCTCCAGACGTCTGTCCCCCGATGATGAGGATCATATTCCAGCATTGAGGAAGGAACATCCCACCATGCCCGTGACCCTATTCTACGAACAACTCACCAAGCAGGGGGACATTCCCACTACCCTCTCATACTTTACTACTCGCATTTCGCACCCTAACAGGGTAGTAAAGAAAGGATTTTTTATTTTGTTTTTCAGAATAACTTTCCGACCAACACGACTAGCGATGGCAATCCTTTTTTTACCATCGCTAGTCGTTCCGTATGACGTTACACGTAAATGCTCTCATCCATGCCCAATCCCTGCAGAATCCTTCGCTGATCAGGGGTGAGCGGTTTCCCTAGCCTGCGTTGGATTTGCCCATCGAGCAGTTCCAGCAGGACGACTCTGACATACCAAAACAATTGAAAAATCGCTTGTCCGGTTGGTCGGGTCCGTTTCCGGCCTCCTGCGCCCTTTAACGGGCGTTCGGGTGTGATGAACGGACGCACCCGGCGCTGGAAGACGTGGTAAATGGCCAAGGCCAACAGAAACAAATAGCCCAATACCGCACCCGTTCCGGTTTTTTGACGTAAATCTCATCCGTAAAGTTTCTTCCCTTTTCCTTTGCCCTTTCTTGGCATGTTTTCGTAACAGGGAAAGGAGAGAGAAAAGGTTGATTCCGCCATTATGCGAATGCAAAAGCAACTGGTGCCAATACGATTGGAGAAGATCGAGCGCTTTCCGTTCAATGATTTGAATGTCTTCTTTTGATGCCAATACATCCGAGCTTGAAACAGAAACGTCTGGGTGTGTTTAGTGCAAAATGGCAGAGCTTCATGGCAAAAAAGGCTTGCCAGTTCCTAAAATCCCCTCTACTGTTTAAGGTTGTGAAGAACAAAACAGTGGAGGTAAAGAAAGGAAACCAAAAAGAGTACACGTACGATTTATCGGATCGCTTAAAACAGCTGTTGTTAGCGAACGGTACTTCCGTCAACTACGATTATGACGTAAATGGCAATATGACTTCAAAAGTCATTCGAACCAGCGACGGCCAGTCTCAAACATTTGCCTATTCTTATGATGCGGCCGGCAAACTCATGAAAACCGTTGGTCCGCTCCATGATGTGACAACGAATGAATATGATGCCAATGGAAATAAAATCAAAACGGTTTTGCCGAAAGGAAACACGATTCAATGGACGTATGACGGAACGGAACGGGTCAAAACGATTTCTTACAACAACGTTCCGTATTACGAATTTCGTTATGATCAAAATGGAAACGAACTTTCTGTACAATATGTAAAAGACGGTACGACCAAGACAAGAAAATTTGATTCCGCGAATCGTGTCATTGAACAATCCGACCGCGGAGGATTACAAAAGTGGACCTATCCGACGACATCGGATAAATTACAACAGTTTATGTTCTCCCATGGATCGTTTAGCCAAACAGTCACATACCAATACAATGCCTTGGATCAAAATACAGTCGTCCAAGACGGAACGTATACGTATCGCTTTGACTATGACGAGAGAGGGAACGTTCGCACCTTCACGACAGGAAACGGAGCCGGCTCGACCTTTACGTATGATGACCGCGGCCTCGTGGAAAGCGTTTCGGTCGGTACGGCGGACGGAACAGAAATTGTATCGGAAACGTACCGTTACGATGAAAACGGCAATCGGACAGAAATCGCCACCCCGACCGGCGCGAAGACGCTCTATCGTTATGACGCCTTGGATCAACTAGTCGAAGAGCAATGGCCGGATGGAACGACGATCGCGTATACGTACGACGGATTCGGCAATCGGAAGCAAATCGTGAAAACGAAAGACGGGCAGTCGACGACGACCACGGCTGATTATAATGCGGCGAATCAGTTGGTTCGTTTCGGTGACGAAACCATCACGTACGATGCGAACGGCAACCGTGTCGAAGACGGACAGTATCGATATGAATGGAACGAAGCTGACCAGCTCGTCTCCATCACAAGAAAAGGCGAAAGCACGCCGTTTGTGACGTACCAATATGATGAAGACGGCCGGCGCATCCAAAAGAATGTAAATGGCGTCATTACGAACTACCATTACCAAGGCGACAGCCTCAACGTCTTGTATGAAACCGACGCAAGCGGAAATGTGGTAAGATCATATATATACGGAGAAAACGGGCAACTCCTTGCCATGAAAAAAGGCAATGCGACGTATTTTTACCACTATAACACCCATGGCGATGTCATCGCCCTGACGGATGAACAAGGAAACATCGTTGCCCGTTATCAATACGATGCGAGGGGGAATATTCTCTCTCAATCCGGCGCCTTGGCGGACGAAAACCCATACCGATATGCGGGGTACCAATATGACCAAGAAACGGGTCTTTATTACCTGATTGCCCGGTACTACCACCCAGAGCATGGCGTGTTCCTGTCGCTCGACCCCGATCCGGGTGATGCGGATGACCTCTTGACGCAAAATGGGTATGCGTATGCGAACAACAATCCGGTGATGTTCGTGGATCCGGATGGGAAGTACAGAGTTGTTGTATCGCTTTTAGTCAAATTAGTAAACAGGTTAAAAACATTATTTAAAGGGAAATGCAAGTCCTGTAAATACAAAAATGTGACTAAAAGCGGCAGCCGCTATATTAACATACAGACGGATGTTTCTAAAGCAGAGTTCGAAAAAAATCTGCTTAGAAATGGATGGAGAAAATCGAAATCAAAAGATGGAAAAACCACGATATTTACAAAGGACGGAGCTAAATACGTTCTTCGTGATGAAGCGAAATCTACAGGTGGGCCAACCGCTGACTATTATCCAAAGGGAAGTAAAAAAATGACTTTAAAAATCAGGTTAAAAAATAGGTGATCTTCGTGAATTTAGAAACATTGTTTGTGAGAGAAAAAAGAGAATTTTATCAGTTATACCGCACGGTGAACGATGTGTTTTTATTAGAAAATCGATTGCCCAAACAGGTATTTCGTGAACCATTTCGTTATTTTTGGTTTGAAGAATTCGACTGGACAATGGATGGGGATTTTTGGACCGTAATTCAACAATTGTCGAAAAAAATGAAAGATGAGTATATTCTTACTGCTGTACTAGATCCTCATCCTGTAGAATACTTTTACGAAGAATTTGGTTACTATAATTGGGTGAAACTCCCTGTTCATTTAACATCTGATCAATATGTAAATGTTCTGGAATTGGGGCCTAAGGAAAGTCCAGCCGATGCAATACTATACAATTCGTATACAGTTATTTGGTTGCCTCCTTCCATGAAATGGGCTATATGGGGGGACAGAAATTACGGCATTTGCATTTTAGGACTTCGAGATGCAAACCATCGTGTGGATGCATGGCCGATTGTAAAAACTTGGCGTCCAATGGATCAAACGGTTCTATCATGGGTGGCGTTGAATTTTGCCAATCAACAGCTTCCGCAAGAGGTTGTGGATTCTCTTTTCTTGTATTATTCTAACGACGCTAAGTAAAGAAGCCTTATCCCGAACGCTAAGACAGAACAATAAAGAGCCTTGATTGGCAGAAGGCCTTTCAAGGTTTCTTTTTTCATGACCAAACAAAGGTTTATTATATAGATGCAACGAAAAAGTTTAACATATCCTTGATGGAAAAGTCGCTTGTCCATTTTTCGACTGTCGAAGGCAAGCCACAGGTTTGCCTCCGTCACGCCAAGGCGTGACGGAAGACCGAACAACCACCCGCTTCACAGACCCATACATGGGTCTGAAAGCGGCGTTGTTCGGTCGCCCGACAGTCGATCAAATGCTCGGTAAAAGCTACAAATGTTAAAGCTTCAAATTGCATCTATATAGATGGAAATAAAAAACAGTTAATGACTTGATAAAAGCTGCGAAACCTAGATCGTAAAGTGAATTTTCATCTTATGATGTACAATGAACGGGTATAATATGTTTAAAAGGATCCATCTTCCTTGAAAGGAGTGAAAACGTTATGGATTTTGTAAGAGTAATCAAAAACAGCAATGACTTAGAAAAGATCGTCGATTTGCCTCAATCATTAAAAAATAGAAAAGTGGAAGTCATTATTCTTCCTTATGCGGATAAAGAAGATTTGGAACAGCCAAAAAAAAAGGAATCTAAGAGGGGCTCTGTCCAAATATAAAAATGAGACTTTGCAAGCCCGAGAAAGCGATGCTTGGTCAAAAGCTGTGGTGGATCAATATGAAAATCATTGATGCGAATATTATTTTAAGATATCTGCTTAATGACCATGATGAGTTGTCGGGCAAAGCCGCAACGATTATTGAAGATAACAAAGTATTGTTGCTAAGAGAAGTAATCGCTGAAGTTGTTTATGTTCTTGAAAAAGTGTACAAGGTAAAAAATGACGAGATCAGCGATATTCTTTTAGAATTGCTCAAATACGATAATATCGAGGTGGATGATATCGAGGTCGTAGAGGAGGCGCTTGCTCTGTTTGGCAAAAGGCGCTTGGACTTTGTCGATACCCCTTTATACGCCTATAACAAAGTGAAGGGATATCAAGTGTATACTTTTGATAAGAAGCTGGATAAGATGCTTGAGGAATAGCCGGCCATTACGGCTGTTGTGTTCTTCTTTTGGGGAAGATGTAAGCGACAAAGGAGAAGATGCCGATGTCCTTGCCTCGGTTTTCCAATGTGTCGTACGAGCAATATTGGGCGTTGCGGGAACAAAGCGATGAGTGGCTTGAATATATTGATGGCGCTGTGTATATGGCTCCGTCGCCAAGCATCAAGCATCAGCTTGTTTCGAGCAACCTTCATACCGAACTTGGCCTTTATTTTCGTGGGAAGCCGTGCAACGTGTTTGCGGCGCCGACCGATATCGAACTGGCTAGCGACAAGTTTCCCGATCGCAAAGTCGTCATTCCGGATTTAAGCGTTATTTGCGATTCAAAAGGGTTTACGGAAACGAAGTATGTCGGCGTGCCTACTCTTATCGTTGAGATCTTGAGCCCTTCCAACCAGGCGCACGATTTAGTGACCAAATTCAATTTGTATATGGCGTACGGTGTGAAAGAGTATTGGATCGTCAATCCGATGAAAGAGGCGATTACCGTCTATACGCTGAACGAGGAAGGACTGTATGAGCAGGCGGATGTGAAAGCGGGAACGGGTGTGGTGCAGTCGGCATGCTTTCCTAGGCTTGAAGTGGCTCTTGAGGATGTGTTTCGTTGAGACGGATGGCAAGACGTGCATGGAGTTGCATTCGTGATGGCGGCTTGTGGTTGACTCGACAAGTTTGCAAAGCGGGCTGTCCGTAAGGCCAATGCAGCTGGTCTTACAGACAGCCCGCTGTCTTTTATGCGGCACTAGACCGTTTCGGTTTGCGGGAGTTCGCGCAAATCGCCCGATGCCGTGTTGGGCGGCCATTGGGGCGCGTTTACGATGGTTTCGCCGCTTGTTCTTTTTGCCGCTGTTTCATGGTGCGGACGAGTTCTTCATCCGGTGTGACGTAGAGCGTTTGCTCGTTTTCGTAAATGACAAATCCCGGCTTGGCGCCGCTCGGTTTTTTTACATAGCGGATGCGCGTGTAGTCGACAGGCACGGATCCGGAGTGGCGGGCTTTGCTGAAGTAGGCGGCGAGATTCGCCGCTTCCAAGAGCGTCTCGTCAGACGGCTGCTTGCTCCGGATGACGACGTGCGAGCCGGGGATGTTTTTCACATGCAGCCAAACATCGTCCTTATGGGCCAGCTTTGTCGTGAGATAATCGTTTTGTTTGTTGTTTTTGCCAACGAGTATTTCCGTGCCGTCGCTTGCGACGTAGCGGTCAAGCTCGGGCGCGGCGGTTTTTCGCTTTTTTGCTCCTTTCGCGGCGCGCGGGCGCAAATAGCCTTGTTCGATGAGCTCGTCGCGGATTTCCTCGACATCTTTCGGCGAGGCGGTTTCAAGCTGGCTTAAAATCGTGTCGCAATAGGCGATGTCTTCTTTCGTCCGCTCGATTTGTTCTTGAACGACGGCGAACGAGTTTTTCGCTTTTTGGTATTTTTGAAAGTACTGTTGCGCGTTCTCGGACGGCGATTTTTGCGGGTCGAGCGGAATGGTGATGGTGCCTCCGTTTTCGTCGTAGTAGTTTGCGACCTCGATTTCCGTCATGCCGCGCTTTATGGCGTACAAATGGGCGGTGAGCAGTTCGCCGTACAGTTGATAAACGTCGGCTT
Source organism: Geobacillus sp. Y412MC52 (assembly GCF_000174795.2). NCBI lineage: Bacteria > Bacillati > Bacillota > Bacilli > Caryophanales > Anoxybacillaceae > Geobacillus > Geobacillus sp. Y412MC52. The sequence goes on from NC_014915.1 coordinate 1,099,872, forward strand.
TCTTTGCTTCTTCGAGCGTCTGTTCGAGCTTGGCGAGCTTTTTCTCGTTTTTCGCCTTTTCGTTCGCCATGAGCCGCTCGATGTCATGGGCTTGCTGCTTGACGCGGTCGCGCTCGGCCTTGCCGAAATAAAAGCGGTCCAATAGCTCGCTTGCACTCGCAAACGGTTGGCCTTCGATTTTTAAGTGCTTAAGCGGCAAAACGTAAAACCATTCTTTTTCCCCGTTCGTGTACATCATCGGGGCAAAGCGGCGGTGCCGAACGTCATCGATGAGCGCGAGGAAGCTTTTCGGCAGCGTTGTCCGGTTGGCGAGCCCAGCGCGGAACACCGCCTCATTGGCAAATAGCGGCGAAAGGCCGCTGAAGGCGGAAACAAGCTGATGGGCGAGCTTGCCGGCGTGAAAATCAAGTTTTTTCAGCACCGTTTCTTCCGTCGCTTCAAGCGGATTCAGCTTGCCGTGCGTCGGCGGGGCGACGTACGGATGCCCGGGAAGCACCGTCCGGTAGCGGTTGACCGACGGCGGCAAATGCTTCAGGCTGTCGATGATCGTGTTGGTCGATGCATCAACGAGGATGATGTTGCTATGGCGGCCCATCACTTCAATGATGAGCCGCTTCGTCTGCAGATCGCCGAGTTCATCGTGGCCTTTTGTGTCCATGACGATGATGCGGTCGAAATCGACTTGACGGACCGACTCGATGATGCTTCCTTCCAACTGTTTGCGCAGCCGCATGCAAAACATCGGCGGCTCGGATGGGTTGGTGTACGTTTCGTTTGTCAAATGGACGCGGGCGTACGTCGGATGCGCCGACAGCATCACTTTATGATTATGGCCGCGGGCGCGCACGAGCATGACGATCTCATACGCCGACGGCTGGTGGATTTTCGTGATCCGCCCGCCCGCAAGCGCCTCTTCGAGTTCACTGACAATGGCGTACGTAAACACTCCGTCAAAGGACATGGAAAACACCTTTCTATTTCGTTTGTTTGCTATTTCGATCTTACCATACGACCCGCCGTTTTGAACATTTCTTTGAATATTACCTGAAGACGGACGAAGATGCCCGACGAACATGTTGCATAAAATGGGGAGGCCTGCTTTTTTGACACGATTTTTTCCCTTATGGGGGGATGGCGTGGCAAAGGGTCTACGACTCCTTATGTTTGTGTCGCTGAACATCATGGCGGAGACTATCATTTTTTGGGACATGTATGAATAAGCATAGAGAAGCAGGAACGGCGTGCGAAAAAATGAAAGGACGGAGGGAGACAGATGCAATGGCATACGCTCGCGGCAAGCGATGTCGCGCACGAGACGAAGACGAATGTCAAGACCGGGCTTACTGCGGCGGAGGCGGAAAAACGGCTGCGGCAGTTCGGGTACAACGAGCTGGCGGAAGGGAAGAAGGAGTCGGCCATCGTCGTCTTTTTTCGCCAGTTTCAAGATTTTATGGTGCTTGTGTTGCTTTTGGCGACGGTGATTTCCGCGTTTTTAGGCGAGTATGTGGATGCGGTGGCGATTGTCGTCATCGTGATCATGAACGCCATCCTGGGGTTTATCCAGGAGCGGCGGGCGGAAAAGTCGCTTGCCGCCTTAAAACGGTTGTCCGCTCCGCAAGCGGTTGTGTTGCGCGGCGGGGAGTGGGTGAAAGTCCCCACGCGCGAGCTTGTTGTCGGCGATGTGGTGAGGCTTGCAAGCGGCGACCGGGTCGGGGCCGACGTCCGCTTGATTGAGGCGGCCGGCCTGGAAATCGAGGAGTCGGCGCTGACGGGCGAATCAGTGCCGGTGGCCAAATCCGCCGCCCCGCTTCATACAGCACAGGCGTCGCTCGGGGATTTGCATAATATGGCGTTTATGGGGACGCTTGTGACACGGGGGAATGGGGTTGGGATCGTCATCGCCACCGGGATGAAAACCGCGATGGGGCAAATCGCGGCGATGCTGGAGGAGGCGGACGCAGGAGCGACCCCGCTCCAGCGCCGACTCGAGCAGCTTGGGAAAATTTTGCTTGTCGTCGCCTTGGCGTTGACGGCCGCCGTGGTGGCGGTTGGAGTTATGCAAGGGCACGATCTGTATGAAATGTTTTTGGCTGGTGTGTCGCTCGCGGTCGCCGCCATTCCGGAGGGGTTGCCGGCCATTGTGACGGTCGTCTTGGCGCTTGGCGTGCAGCGGATGATCAAACGGAACGCCATCGTCCGCAAGCTTCCGGCGGTGGAAACGCTCGGCTGCGCTTCGGTCATTTGTTCCGACAAAACGGGGACGATGACGGAAAACATGATGACCGTCACGCAAGTATGGGCAGGCGGGCGGACATTTGCGGTAAGCGGCGTTGGTCTTGAAACGGATGGCGAGTTTTCTGAACGCGGCCGGACGGTTGATCCGAACCGCGTTCCCGAGCTCGCTCGCCTATTGACAATGGGGGTGCTTTGCAATAGTTCGGAGTTGAAAGAGGAAAACGGCCGGCGTTACGTCGACGGCGATCCGACGGAAGGAGCGCTGCTGGTCGCGGCGGCCAAAGCTGGATTGGCGAAAGGAATGCTTTTGCGTGAGTACACGATCGAACAGGAGTTTCCGTTTGATTCCGAGCGGAAAATGATGACGGTGATCGTCCGCGACCGAAACGGCCGTCGGTTTGTCGTGACGAAAGGGGCGCCCGATGTGCTGCTTGAGCGGGCGGACCGCCTTGAATGGAACGGCCGCGAGCAGATGCTGACCCCGGCGTGGAAAGAAACGATCGAGAAGGCGATTCGCCAGATGGCGTCTTCCGCCTTGCGCACGATCGCCGTCGCGTATCGGCCGCTTTCGGAAACGGAACGGATCGAGTCGGAGAAGGATGCGGAGACAAAGCTTCGGTTCCTCGGCGTCGCCGGCATGATCGATCCGCCGCGGCCTGAGGTGAAGCAAGCAGTGGCGCGATGCAAAGAGGCGGGGATGAAAACGGTGATGATCACCGGCGACCATGTGTTGACAGCCACTGCCATCGCCAAACAGCTTGGCGTGCTGCCGCCTGGCGGAAAAGTGATGGATGGGGCGACGCTCTCGAAGCTGTCGGTCGATGAGCTCGAACGCGTAGTTGATGAGATTTACGTGTTTGCCCGCGTCGCTCCGGAGCATAAGTTAAAAATTGTCAACGCCCTCAAGCGTCGCGGCCATATTGTTGCCATGACCGGCGACGGGGTGAACGATGCGCCCGCTCTGAAAGCAGCCGATATTGGCGTCGCCATGGGCCGGTCGGGGACAGAGGTGGCGAAAGAGGCGGCGTCGCTCGTTTTGTTGGATGACAACTTTGCGACGATTGAGGCCGCGATCGAAGAGGGGCGCAACATTTACGAAAACATTCGCAAGTTTATCCGCTACTTGCTCGCCTCGAACGTCGGGGAAATTCTCGTCATGTTGTTTGCGATGCTGCTTGCCTTGCCGCTGCCGCTCGTGCCGATTCAAATTTTATGGGTCAATCTTGTCACCGACGGTTTGCCAGCCATGGCGCTCGGGCTCGACCAACCAGAAGAAAACGTGATGAAGCGGCCGCCGCGCCGTCCCGATGAAGGGGTGTTCGCCCGCGGGCTCGGCTGGAAAATCGTAAGCCGCGGCTTTTTGATCGGCGTTGTTACGCTGGCTGCGTTTCTGACCGCCTATGAACGGAGCGGCGAGGATCTCGTTTACGCCCAGACGGCGGCGTTTGCGACGCTTGTGTTGGCCCAATTGATCCATGTGTTCGACTGCCGTTGCGACCATTCGGTTTTTGACCGCAGTCCGTTCGGGAACATATACCTTGTCGCGGCGGTGATCGTGTCGCTGCTTTTGCTCGTTGTCGTCATCTATTACCCACCGCTTGCCGCAGTGTTCCATACGAAGCCGCTCGCAGCGGTCGATTGGCTGCTCATCATTGGCTTGTCCGCCTTGCCGACATTTTTGTTTGCTGGCTCGCTTTTTACGAGAAAATAAAAGGATGGATATGTTATAATAAAAAAGGTGATAGAGGAACGCTCTATGACCTTTTCTTTTTCATCAAGGCAACAACGGATGTGATGATATGGTTTACAGCATGACCGGCTTCGGCGCAAGCACGAAAAAAACAGATCGTTTGATGGTGGCGGTGGAAATGAAATCGGTCAACCACCGGTTTTGCGAAATTTCCATTCGCCTCCCTAGACAATGGCTCGTGTTTGAGGATAAAATAAAGAAAGCAATTTTGCCGTACGTGCGGCGCGGAAAAGTGGAAGTGTTCGTCACGATCGCCGGCGAAGGACTTGTAAAGCGGAACGTACATATTGATTGGGATTTGCTCGGCCAATATTGGGCCGGGTTGCAGGAGGCAGCAAAGCGATTTGCCGTTGACGGCAGCGTGACGGCGGCCGAGCTGCTTCGGCTTGATGGGGCGGTCGAAGTTGTGGAAGAGGAAGGAGCGAACGAGGAGGTCGAGCCGCTGCTTTTGGCCGCTGTCGATGAAGCGGCAAAGGCACTTGTTGCCATGCGCCGGCGCGAAGGGGAGGCGCTTGCCGCGGATTTGCGCGCCCGTCTTCATGAAGTCGAAGCCGGGGTGGAAGCCATTGAACAGCGGGCGCCGCTTGTTATTGAACAATACCGCGAGCGGCTTGCGCGCCGCCTGCGCGAATGGGCGCCCGCTCCGGTCGATGAGGCGCGCCTGCTCACAGAAGTGGCGGTGTTTGCCGAAAAGGCGGACATTCATGAGGAATTGAAACGCATCCGCAGCCATTTGGCGCAAATGGCAGACGCCTTAGAAATGGACGAACCGATCGGGAGGAAGCTGGACTTTTTGGTGCAAGAGTTGAACCGGGAAGTCAACACGATCGGCGCCAAGGCAAACGACAGCCTGATTGCCGCGCAAGTCGTTGAGATGAAAAGCGTGCTTGAGAAAATGCGCGAGCAAGTGCAAAACGTGGAATAACTGTTTAAAACGACTTGTTGGCGGCAACAATATCGGATATGGCAGGTGGGCGTGTCATGATGATGAAATTTATCAATATCGGGTACGGAAACATGGTGTCAGCCGCCCGCATCATTACGATTGTCAGCCCTGATTCGGCGCCGATCAAACGAATCATTCAAGATGCGCGCGAAAGCGGCAAGCTCGTTGACGCGACGCACGGGCGGAGGACGCGCGCCGTCATCATCATGGACAGCGATCACGTCATTTTGTCGTCCGTGCAGCCGGAAACGGTGGCGAACCGCTTATATGGAAGCGACGATTTCTCCGAGGAAGGGTAGGGTTTTGGGCGTTGAAGAACGAACGTGGGTTGTTGATCGTCATGTCGGGTCCGTCTGGCGTTGGCAAAGGAACGGTGCGCAAGGCGCTGTTTTCGCAGCCGGACATCAATCTTCATTATTCGGTGTCGGTCACGACGCGCAAGCCGCGCGAAGGCGAAGTGGAAGGCGTCGACTACTTCTTCCGCACGCGCGAGCAGTTTGAACAAATGATTCGGGAAAACAAGCTGCTCGAGTGGGCGGAATACGTCGGCAACTACTATGGCACGCCGATCGACTACGTGGAGAAGACGCTTGCCGAAGGGAAAGATGTGTTTTTAGAGATCGAAGTGCAGGGAGCGATGAAAGTACGGCGGGCGTTTCCAGAGGCGCTCTTCATTTTCCTTGCTCCGCCAAGCCTCACGGAGCTTGAAAAGCGGATCATGGGACGCGGCACCGAGTCGAAAGAGCTGATTGAAAATCGGCTGCGGGCGGCGAAAGAGGAGCTTGAAATGATGGACGAGTACGACTATGTCGTGGAAAATGATGAAGTGGAGCTCGCCTGCGAGCGGATCAAGGCGATCGTCATCGCCGAACATTGCCGGCGCGAACGCGTCGCCGAGCGATATAAACGGATGTTGGGGGTGGAATGACGATGCTGTATCCTTCCATCGATTTGCTGATGCAAAAAGTCGATTCGAAATACAAGCTCGTCACGGTGGTGGCCAAACGGGCGCGCGAGCTGCAGGACGGTGCGGAGCTGATGGTGAAAAAGCCGGTGTCGAAAAAATTTGTCGGTCAGGCGCTCGAGGAAATCGCTGGTGACAAGGTCGAATTAGTGGAGGAGGAAAAATAACAACCTAGCTTTAGGTTGTTATTTTTTTCAATGTCGGGGGGTGGCCAACATGATCAAGGGAAAACATATTTTGCTTTGTGTGACCGGGGGGGTGGCGGCGTACAAGGCGGCGGCGCTCACCAGCCAGCTCGTCCAGCGCGGCGCTGAAGTAAAAGTGATCATGACAGAAGGAGCGTGCCAGTTCATTACACCGCTCACGTTTCAAGCATTGTCGCGCCAGGAAGTGTATGTCGATACGTTTGCCGAAAACAACCCGGCCGTCATCGCCCATATCGATTTGGCGGACTGGGCTGATCTCGTTTTGGTCGCACCGGCGACGGCCAATACGATGGCGAAGCTGGCCGCCGGCATCGCCGACAATATGGTGACGACGACGATTTTGGCGACGAAAGCGCCCGTCTGGATTGCTCCGGCGATGAACGTTCATATGTACGAGCATCCGGCCGTCCAGGCGAACATTGAGCGGCTCTGTGAGTTCGGCTACCGGTTCATCGAGCCGTCGGAAGGCTATTTGGCGTGCGGCTACATCGGCAAAGGGCGGCTCGAGGAGCCGGAGAAAATCATCGCCCATATCGAGCGCTTTTTTGCCGGTGATCCGCCGCTGTTTCGCGGGAAGCGTGTGCTTGTCACCGCTGGGCCGACGCGGGAGAGGCTTGATCCAGTCCGCTATTTCTCCAACTATTCGAGCGGCAAAATGGGCTACGCCATCGCCGGAGCGGCGGCCCGCTTCGGCGCTTCGGTGACGCTTGTCTCCGGACCGACGGCGCTTTCTTCACCCGATGGCGTCGAGACGGTGGCGGTTGAATCGGCGGAAGAGATGTATGAAGCGGTTTTGTCTCGGTTTGCGGAAACGGACATCGTGATCAAGGCGGCGGCGGTCGCCGATTATCGGCCGAAATATGTCGCGGCTTCCAAAATTAAAAAGCAGCCGGGCGGTTATGTCGTCGAGATGGAGCGGACGGTGGACATCTTGAAAGCGCTTGGCGAGCGGAAAACGGGACAGATTTTGGTTGGATTTGCCGCTGAGACGGACAACCTCGAGCAGTATGCGTTAAAAAAACTTGAAGAAAAGCGGTTGGATATGGTCGTCGCCAACAATGTCACCGAAGAAGGGGCAGGGTTTGCCGGCGATACGAACATCGTCACCATCTTCCGCCGCGACGGCGTCGTTCGGCCGCTGCCGCTCATGACGAAACGCGAGGCGGCCGAGGAAATTTTAAAAGAAATTCACGCGTATATCGAGGCGATTCGATGAAAGTAGCATCCGTGATTGTCGATGTCCCGTCCCGGCAGACGGACCGCCCGTTCGATTATTGGATTCCGGAGCGCTGGCAAGGCGTCATCCAGCCGGGCATGCGGGTGACGGTGCCGTTTGGGGCGCGGCGTTTGCAAGGGTTTGTCGTTGATGTGAAAGACCATTCCGACATCAAACAACTGAAACCGATTGAGCATGTGCTTGATGTCGTGCCGGTGTTAAACGAAGAGCTGCTGGATCTTGGCCGCTATTTAACGGAAACGACGCTTTGTTTTGCCATTTCGGCGTACCAGGCGATGCTGCCGGCGGCGATGCGGGCGAAATATGAAAAAACGCTCCGCTTGACGGATGAAGAGAAGAGAGGGAGGTTGCCGGATGAGGTAAAGCCGCTGTTTGCCGGGCGGACGGAAGCCCCTTGGAAAGAGGTTGAGGCGGCCGGTTTATGGCGGGCGGCGCAAAAAGCGGTGCAGCAGGGCGTGCTCGAGGCGGTCTACAAGGTGAAAGAAAAAGCGGGCAAGAAAACGGTGAAGCACGCCGCTCTTGCCATTCCATCGGAACAGGCGAAACAGGAGCTCGGGTCGCTGCCGGCAAGGCAAAAAGAGGTGCTTTCATTTTTGCTTGAAAAAGGGGAAGCGGCGCCGGTTGCCGAACTGCAAGCGGTGCTTGGCGTCTCCTCAGCGCCGCTGAAAGCGCTCGTCGACAAAGGATTTGTGGTGCTGAACGATGTCGAGGTGTACCGCGACCCGTACGAGCATCGCACGTTTCAGCCGAGTGAGCCGCCGGCGCTCACCCGGGCGCAAGAGGCGGCGTTGGCGAAGATCGCCGCTTCGGTGCGCGCCGGGGAGCATCGCACGTTTTTGCTGTATGGCGTCACCGGCAGCGGGAAGACGGAAGTGTATATGCAGGCGATCGATGAAGCGTTGCGCCAAGGAAAGGAAGCGATCGTTCTCGTGCCGGAAATTTCGCTGACGCCGCAAATGGTCGAGCGCTTCAAAAGCCGGTTCGGCTCGAAAGTAGCGGTGCTTCACAGCGGGCTGTCGGTCGGCGAAAAATATGACGAATGGCGGAAAATTCACCGGAAAGAAGTGCAGCTTGTCGTCGGGGCGCGATCGGCGGTGTTTGCCCCGTTTGAAAACTTGGGAATGATCATCATCGATGAGGAGCATGAGACGAGCTACAAGCAAGAAGAAATGCCGCGCTATCATGCGCGCGATGTCGCCATTTACCGCGCTCGCCGCCACAGCTGCCCGGTCGTGCTTGGCAGCGCCACCCCCTCGCTTGAGACGTTCGCCCGCGCCGCCAAAGGGGTGTACGAGCTGCTCGAGCTGCCGGAGCGCATCAGCGACCGCGGCCTGCCGGACGTTCATGTCGTCGATATGCGCGAGGAGCTGCGAAGCGGCAACCGTTCGATGTTTTCACGCCGATTGCTTGACGAATTGCGCGGCCGGCTTGAGCGCGGCGAGCAGGCAGTGTTGCTGTTGAATCGACGCGGTTATTCGACGTTTGTCATGTGCCGCAGCTGCGGCTATGTCATCCGCTGTCCGCACTGCGACATTTCGCTCACGTACCACCGCGCCGGGGAACGGATGAAATGCCACTATTGCGGGCATGAAGAGCCGCTTGCTCCTCGCTGTCCGTCGTGCGGAAGCGAACATATCCGCTTTTTCGGGACCGGCACGCAAAAAGTGGAAGAAGAACTGACGAGGTTGCTGCCGAAAGCGCGCGTCATCCGCATGGATGTCGATACGACCGGCCGCAAAGGGGCGCATGAAGAGCTGCTTTCCCGTTTTGCCGCCAAGGAAGCCGATATTTTGCTCGGCACGCAAATGATCGCCAAAGGGCTTGATTTTCCGGATGTCACGCTTGTTGGTGTGCTGGCGGCCGACACGATGCTTCATTTGCCCGATTTTCGCGCCGCGGAAAAAACGTTCCAGCTGTTGACGCAAGTGAGCGGGCGCGCCGGACGGCACGAGCTGCCCGGCGAAGTGATCATTCAGACGTATACGCCTGAGCACTACAGCATTGAACTGGCCGCCCGCCACGACTACCGCGCCTTTTACCAGCGGGAGATGGCGCTGCGCAAAGCGCACGGCTATCCTCCGTACTATTATTTGACGCTCATTACCGCCGCCCACGAAGAGGCGCCGGCTGCGGCCAAAGCGGCGGAGAAAATCGCCGCCTATTTGCGCAAGCATTTGTCGCACGAAGCGGTCGTTCTCGGCCCCGTTGCCTCGCCAATCGCCCGTCTTCACGATAGATATCGTTACCAATGCATGATAAAATACAAACGGGAGCCGAATTTGACCGCGGCGCTCAAGGCGATCATCGACCGCTACCAAGCCGATGCCGCCCATGGCGGAGTGATGGTCGCCATTGATACAAACCCATACATGATGATGTGAACTTGGGGGAATGACGTTGTCTGTTTTGCCGATTGTCACTTATCCTGACCCGATTTTGGAGCAGCCGTGCGCGCCGGTGACGGCGTTTGACCGTCGGCTCGGGCGGCTGCTTGACGATATGTATGAAACGATGCTTGCCGCTGACGGGGTGGGCCTAGCTGCCCCGCAAATCGGCGTCGCCGAACAGATCGCCGTCATCGATGTCGGTGATGAACACGGTCGGATCGAGCTCATCAACCCGGTCGTGATCGAGGCGCGCGGCGAACAAGTGGATGTTGAAGGCTGTTTGAGCTTTCCCGGCTTGTTTGGCGAAGTGCCGCGCGCGAAGTTTGTGAAAGTGCGGGCGCAAAACCGGCGCGGCCGCCCGTTTACGCTTTCCGCGACCGGTTTTTTGGCGCGCGCCCTGCAACATGAAATCGACCATTTGCACGGCGTGCTGTTTACGTCGAAAGTGATTCGGTATTGCGATCTTGAAGAATTGGAAGGATAGAATTGGAAGGATAGATGCCAATGACGAACATTGTGTTTATGGGAACACCTGACTTTGCCGTGCCGATTTTGCGCCAGCTTCTTCATGACGGCTACCGCGTTGCAGCGGTCGTCACCCAGCCGGATAAGCCAAAAGGGCGGAAGCGCGAGCCCGTTCCGCCCCCGGTGAAAGTGGAAGCGGAGCGCCGCGGCATCCCGGTGCTGCAGCCGACAAAAATTCGCGAGCCGGAGCAATACGAACAAGTGCTGGCGTTTGCGCCCGATTTGATTGTCACGGCGGCGTTCGGGCAAATTTTGCCGAAAGCGCTGCTTGATGCACCAAAATACGGCTGCATCAATGTCCATGCCTCGCTTCTGCCCGAGCTGCGCGGCGGGGCGCCGATCCATTACGCCATTTGGCAAGGGAAAACGAAAACGGGCGTCACGATCATGTATATGGTGGAGCGGTTGGACGCCGGCGACATGTTAGCGCAAGTCGAAGTGCCGATTGCTGAAACGGATACGGTCGGCACGCTCCATGATAAATTGAGCGCCGCCGGGGCTAAACTACTATCAGAAACGCTTCCACTTTTATTGGAAGGAAACATTACGCCCGTTCCGCAAGATGAGGAGAAAGCGACGTATGCGCCGAACATTCGCCGCGAGCAGGAGCGGATCGATTGGACGCAGCCCGGCGAAGCCATTTACAACCATATTCGCGCCTTCCATCCGTGGCCGGTCACGTATACAACGCAGGATGGGCACATTTGGAAGGTTTGGTGGGGTGAAAAAGTGCCGGCGCCCCGTTCGGCGCCGCCGGGCACGATTTTGGCGCTCGAGGAAAACGGCATTGTCGTGGCCACCGGCAATGAGACAGCCATTCGCATCACCGAATTGCAGCCGGCCGGAAAAAAACGGATGGCGGCGGGCGAATTTTTGCGCGGCGCCGGCAGCCGGCTGGCGGTCGGCATGAAGCTAGGAGAGGATCATGAACGTACGTGAACTTGCTTTAGATACGCTGTTAGCCATTGAACAAAAAGGAGCGTACAGTCATTTGCAATTAAACGAAGCCATTCAAAAAGGACGCCTTGACGGGCGCGATGCGGCGCTGTTGACCGAGATTGTCTACGGCACGGTGCAACGGCGCGACACGCTCGATTATTATTTGGCGCCGTTTTTGCGCAAGGCGCGCCGGCTTGAGCCGTGGGTGCGCGTGCTTCTTCGGTTGACGCTGTATCAAATGGTGTATTTGGATCGTGTTCCCGACCGCGCCGCCGTCTTTGAAGCGGTTGAAATCGCCAAACGGCGCGGCCATCGCGGCATTGCTTCACTTGTCAACGGCGTATTGCGGGCCATCGGCCGCGAGGGGCTGCCGTCGATCGAGGCGGTTGATGACGCGGGCAAGCGGCTCGCCCTTGCCACCAGCCATCCCGAGTGGCTCGTTCGGCGCTGGATCCAGCAATATGGTTATGAAGAAGCGGCGCGCATGTGCGAGACGAATTTGCGCCCGCCGCAATCAACGGCCCGCGTCAACCGGCTGCGTGCGACTGTCGAAGAAGCGCTTGAGCGGCTGCGCGCTGAAGGGATGCAGGTAATCCCTGGCCATGTCGCTCCGGAGGCCATCCGGGCGGAAAAAGGGAATTTGGCTCATACGGAGACGTTTCGCGCCGGTTGGCTGACGATTCAAGATGAAAGCTCAATGCTTGTCGCTCGAGCGCTTGACCCAGCCCCCGGCGAGCGGGTGCTTGACTGCTGCGCGGCGCCGGGCGGGAAAACGACCCATATCGCCGAGCGGATGGACGGGCGCGGCGAGGTCGTTGCTGTTGATATCCACGAACATAAGGTAATGCTGATCGAACAGCAGGCCAAGCGGCTCGGGCTTGACAACGTTGCGACGCTCTCCCTTGACAGCCGCCGGCTCGGCGAGCGGTTTGCCCCGGAATCGTTTGACCGCGTTTTGGTCGATGCGCCGTGCACTGGATTCGGCGTCATTCGCCGCAAACCGGAGATCAAATATACGAAAGGGAAAGACGCCATCGCCGCGCTTGTCGAGATTCAGCAAGCCATTTTGCGGGCGGCCGCCCCGCTTTTGAAAAAAGGCGGTACGCTTGTCTACAGCACATGCACGGTGGAGCGCGAGGAAAATGAAGAAGCCATCGCCCGCTTTTTAGCGGATCATCCGGACTTTTTCCTCGACGCCAGCCTTGCCGAGCGGATGCCGAAACCGGTGCGGCCGCATGTGAAAGGCGGCATGTTGCAGCTTTTGCCGCATCATTTTGACTCTGACGGGTTTTTTATCGCCCGACTGCGAAAGAGGGTGTAAAAGCATGGAAATGGTTCGTCCGGCTGCCCGCCGCTCTGTCGACGAAACGCAGCCTCCGTTGCCATCGATTTATTCGCTCACGCTAGACGAATTGAAGGAATGGCTTGTCGCTCAAGGCGAAAAGCCGTTTCGGGCCACACAAATTTACGAGTGGCTGTATAAAAACCGCGTCACCGATTTTGCCGACATGACGAATTTGCCGAAGCGGCTGCGCGAACAGCTAGCGTCATCGTTTTCGATCACGACGTTGAAAACCGTGGTCAAACAAACGTCTAAAGACGGAACGATCAAATTTTTGTTTGAGCTCCATGACGGCTATTCGATTGAGACGGTGCTCATGCGTCATAACTACGGCAATTCGGTGTGCGTCACGACGCAAGTCGGCTGCCGCATCGGCTGCACGTTTTGCGCTTCGACGCTCGGCGGACTGAAGCGTCATTTAGAGGCGGGCGAGATCGTCGCCCAAGTCGTGCAAGTGCAAAAGGCGCTCGATGACACGAATGAACGCGTCAGCAGCATCGTCGTCATGGGCATCGGCGAGCCGTTCGACAACTACGATGCGCTCATCAAGTTTTTGCGCATCGTCAATCACCCAAAAGGGTTGAACATTGGCGCCCGCCATATCACCGTTTCCACCAGCGGCATCATCCCAAAAATTTACCAGTTTGCCGATGAAGGAATGCAAATCAACTTCGCCATTTCGTTGCATGCACCGACGAATGAGCTGCGGACGAAACTCATGCCGATCAATAAAGCGTACCCGCTGCCGAAGCTCATGGAGGCGGTTCGGTATTACATTGAAAAAACCGGCCGGCGCGTGACGTTTGAATACGGATTGTTCGGCGGGGTGAACGACCAGCTTGAGCACGCCGAGCAGTTGGCCGAGCTGATTAAAGGGCTGAAATGCCATGTGAATTTGATTCCGGTTAACTACGTGCCGGAGCGCAACTATGTGCGCACGCCGCGCAGCCAAATTTTCGCCTTTGAACGGGCGTTGAAAAAACATGGAATCAATGTCACCATTCGCCGCGAACATGGACACGACATCGATGCCGCCTGCGGACAGCTTCGCGCGAAGGAGCGAAAAGAGGAGACGAGGTGAATCGGATGCGAGCCGTTTTCCGAACTGACATCGGCCAAATTCGCGAACATAACGAAGACAGCGGCGGCGTATTTGTCAATCAAAGCGGCCAATATTTAGCGGTTGTCGCTGACGGGATGGGCGGCCATCGCGCCGGTGATGTGGCCAGTTCCATGGCGGTGGCGTATTTGCAGGAGCGATGGGAGAAAGAGAGTGGCCTTGCTTCACCGGCTGAGGCGGAGCAATGGCTCAAGACGCAAATTGCGTCGGCGAACGAACAACTGTTTCGCCATGCCCTTTCCCACCCGGAATGTCAAGGAATGGGGACGACGGTCGTCGCCGCCGTTTGCGCTAATTCGTTTGCGACGGTTGCCCATATCGGCGACAGCCGCTGCTACGTGCTCAACAAAAGCGGAATTCAGCAGCTGACCGACGACCATTCGTTGGTCAATGAGCTCGTCAAAAGCGGGCAGCTTTCGAAAGAAGCGGCTGAGCATCATCCGCGCAAAAACGTGCTGCTGCGGGCGCTCGGCACGGAACCGGCGGTGAAAATCGACGTGAAAACAGTGGCGCTGGACGAGGGCGACATGTTGTTGTTATGTTCGGACGGGTTGTCCAATAAAGTGCCGGAAGCGGACATGATACATATTTTGACGGGTGCCGGCACGCTGGAAGAGAAGGCGGAGGCGCTTATCCAGCTCGCCAACGGGCGGGGCGGAGAAGACAACATTTCGCTGGCGGTCATCGATGTTTCAGCGGAACGTGAAGGTGGGTGATCGGCGTGCTCATTGGAAAGCGATTGAATGACCGCTATAAAATCATCAGCCTCATCGGCGGCGGCGGCATGGCCAACGTGTATTTGGCCCGCGATATGATTTTGGAGCGCGATGTTGCTGTCAAAGTGCTCCGCCTTGATTTTGCCAATGATGATCAGTTCATCAAACGGTTCCGCCGCGAGGCGCAAGCGGCGACGAGCTTAAACCATGAACATATCGTCTCCATTTATGACGTCGGCGAAGAGGAAGGCGTCTATTACATCGTCATGGAATATGTGCGCGGCGCGACGCTGAAGCAATACATCCAGCAGCACGCTCCGCTTCCGGTCGAACGGGCGCTTGGCATCATGGACCAGCTGACATCGGCGATCGCCCATGCCCATGAGAACGGCATCATCCATCGCGACATTAAACCGCAAAACATTTTGCTTGATGAGCACGGCAATGTGAAAGTGACCGACTTCGGCATCGCTGTGGCGATGAGCGGCACGACGATCACGCAGACCAACTCGGTGCTCGGTTCGGTTCATTATTTGTCGCCGGAGCAGGCGCGCGGGGGCATCGCTACTGAAAAATCGGACATTTATTCACTCGGCATTGTCATGTTTGAACTCGTCACCGGTCGGCTGCCGTTTTCCGGCGAATCAGCCGTTTCGATCGTGTTGAAGCACTTGCAGGCGGAAACGCCGCCGCCGAAGGCGTGGAATCCCGACATCCCGCAAAGTGTGGAAAACATTATTTTAAAAGCGACGGCGAAAGACCCGTTTTACCGCTACCAATCCGCGCGCGAAATGAACGAGGACATTCGGACAGCGCTGGATCCAAGGCGGCGCAACGAGCCGAAATTTACCATACCCGATGACGATGAGGAAGCGACGAAAGCCATTCCGATGATCAAACATGCGGAAAGCGCGGCGTTGGAGCAAGAGACGCTTGTGTACGAGGAAAAAACGAGCGAACCGGTTCATACGACGGGCGAACCGAAACCAAAGCGGAAACGGGCATGGATCGCCTGGCTTGTGGCTGCCTTGCTGTTCATTGGAGCTGCCGGCGTCAGCGCGGTCACATGGATTCCGGGCCTCATTTTTCCAAAAGAAGTGACGATGCCGAACGTGGTCAACAAAAACTATGATGACGCTGTTGAACAGCTGTCGTCGCTCGGTTTGGAAATCAAAGATACGATTGATGTGGAAGATGATCAAATCGAAGAAGGAAAAGTCGTGCGCACCGATCCGGAAGCCGGCATGACGGTGAAGAAAGGGGCCGGCGTCATCATTTATAAAAGCATTGGAAAAAAGAAAATCGAATTTCCAAGCTTCATTGGCGATGATATTGCTGCGGCGGAGGAGGAGCTGCGCGCCGAAGGATTTACCCGCATCACACGCAGCGGCCGCTACAGCGACAAGCCGGAAGGGACGATTTTGGATCAATACCCGTACGCCGGTGATGAAGTCGTGCCTGATGAAACGGAAGTGATGTTCACCGTCAGCCTCGGGCCGGAGAAGGTCACCGTTAAAGATTTGACTGGCTATACGGAAAAAAGCGTGCGCGACTACGGCGCGGATCAAGGGCTGCGCATTGACGTGAAGTACGAGTATTCGGACGAGGTGCCAGAAGGGCTTGTCATTTCGCAAACTCCAGCGGCGAACGAGCAGGTAAAAAAAGGGGAAACCATCACGGTCGTCATTTCCCGCGGGCCGGAGCCGAAGCCGTCCAAAACGGTAGTGAAAGAGATTATGATCCCGTATGAACCGGCGATGCCGGGGCAAATGGTTGAAGCCCAGCTTTACATCCAAGATGCCAACCACAATATGTCAACGCCATACAAAACATACCGGCTGACGGCGCCAGCGACCGAGATGGTCGAGTTTGAAATTCCATATGGGGAGACCGCTTATTACCGCGTCATTGTCAACAATGTCGTCAAAGAGGAAGGATCGATCCCGTACCCAGAAAATAACGAAAAAAAAGGGGTGAGGCTATGGCGGAAGGACAAATCATTAAAGCATTAAGCGGATTTTATTACGTCTTGTCCGAAGGTCGCGTGTTCCAATGCCGCGGGCGCGGTGTGTTCCGCAAGAAAAAAGTGACGCCGCTCGTCGGCGACCGCGTCGTTTTTCAGGCGACGAGCGAAACGGAAGGCTATATTTTGGAGATTGGCGAGCGGCAAAATGAGCTTGTGCGGCCGCCGATTGCCAACGTCGAACAGGCGATTTTAGTCTTTTCGGCTGTAAGCCCGGACTTCAGCGCCAAGCTGCTCGACCGCTTTCTTGTCTTGGTTGAATCGAAACGCATCGCGCCGATCATTGTCATCAGCAAAATCGATTTGTTGGATGGCGAATCGAAAGAAGAGATCGCCCGCTACGTGCATGATTACCGGCGCATCGGCTACGACGTGATTGAAACGTCAGCAGTGACCAAGGGCGGCCTCGATGAACTGGCGTTGCGCCTTCGCGGCCGCGTCTCCGTCGTCGCCGGGCAGTCCGGCGTCGGCAAATCGTCCTTATTAAACGCGCTCCGTCCGGATTTGCGGTTGAAAACGGGCGACATTTCCACCCATTTAGGGCGCGGCAAGCATACGACCCGCCATGTCGAACTGCTTGAGGTCGCCGGTGGACTTGTCGCCGACACCCCAGGGTTTGGCGCGCTTGAGTTTGACCAGATCGAGCTTGATGAATTGCCGCATTATTTTCCTGAATTCCGAACGTACGGGGAAGGGTGCAAGTTCCGCGGCTGCCTTCATATCGCCGAGCCGAAATGCGCTGTGCGTGAGGCGGTCGAGGCCGGGGAGATTCCATCGTACCGCTATGACCACTACGTTAGTTTTGTTGCCGAAATGAAAGAACGAAAGCCGAGGTATTGAACATGATTCGAATTGCGCCATCGATTTTATCAGCCGATTTCGCCCGCCTGGCTGAGGAAATTCGTTCGGTCGAGGAAGGCGGGGCGGATTGGATTCATGTCGATATCATGGACGGGCATTTCGTGCCGAATTTGACGTTCGGTCCGCCGGTCGTGGCCGCCATTCGACCGGTGACGAAGCTGCCGCTTGACGTCCATTTGATGATCGCCGACCCGGACCGATACATTCCGGCGTTTGCGAAAGCGGGCGCGGATGTGATTTCCGTCCATGTTGAGGCGTGCGTGCATTTGCATCGGACGATTCATTTTATCAAAGAACAAGGCGTCAAAGCCGGGGTGGTGCTCAATCCGCATACACCGGTCGAGATGATCCGCCATGTGATCGGTGATGTCGATCTCGTCTTGTTGATGACGGTCAATCCAGGGTTTGGCGGACAGGCGTTCATTCCGGCGGTCGTGCCAAAAATCCGTGAGGTCGCCCGGATGGCCAGTGAACAAAACAAAGAGGTCGATATTGAGGTCGACGGCGGCATCAATGCGGAAACGGCGCCGCTTTGCGTGGAAGCCGGAGCGAACGTGCTTGTCGCCGGCTCGGCCATCTACAATGAACGGGATCGAGCCGCCGCTATTCGCACGCTTCGCAAAGCGTGCGCCAACTAGCCAAAAGGCAGCGCCGCTTTTGCCATCTTATTGAGCCGCAGGGTGATGAGAGCAAAGAAAAGAACGGAAGATGGCTGCCTCGGCCCTTGCCGAAAGGGGGAAACGCATGTGTTGATTCATATTGTCGGCGGCGGTCCGCCCCACCTTCTTCCCGATTTGCGCTCGTATGATGGGAGCGATGTGCAGTGGGTCGGCGTCGACCGCGGCACGAAAGCGCTGCTGGATTTCGGACTCCGCCCGGTGCGGGCGTTTGGCGATTTTGATTCCTTGCCGGCTGAGGAGGTCAAGCGGCTAAGGGAGATGCTGCCGGAGCTTGACATTTGGCCGGCGGAAAAAGACAAAACGGATATGGAGATCGCCCTTGACTGGGCGGTTAGGCAGACAGATGGGGCCATCCGTCTGTTTGGGGCGACCGGCGGGCGGCTTGACCATTTGTTTGGCAACGTTGAGCTGCTGTTAAAGTACGCCGGGCGGCCCATTGAACTCATCGACCGGCAAAACGTGCTCACCGTCCATCTGCCCGGCGTGCATACGGTCGCGCGAGACGATCGATACCGTTATGTGTCATACATCCCGATTTCCGAAACGGTGGCAGAACTTACGCTGATGGGATTTAAATATCCGTTAACAAACTGTCATATTTCTCGCGGTTCGACATTATGTATTAGTAATGAACTTATCCAATCTTCCGGTACTTTTTCGTTTTCAGAAGGCATATTAATGATGATAAGGAGCAGCGATTTTGCCGGCTGCCCGTAGTCGCGCTTGGCTTATGACGGAATATAATGGATAAGGAAATGGCGGGAAGCTCGTGATGATCGGTGTGAGGAGGGAATCGGGATGAAGTTTTATACGATCAAGCTGCCGAGATTTTTAGGCGGAATCGTGCGGGCGGTGTTGAACGCATTTAAAAAAGGATAAGAAAAAAGCACCATTTTTGGTGCTTTTTTGTTGCCGCCGAACAAAAGGAGGGTTGCAACCTTTTGGGGCGGCTTCTTTTCGTTAGGCCGTTAGACGCGTTTCACTTTTCCAGATTTCAGTGCGCGCGCCGAAACCCAGACGCGTTTCGGTTTGCCGTCAACTAAAATGCGCACTTTTTGCAAGTTGGCTTTCCATGTGCGGCGGCTGGCGTTCATGGCATGCGAACGCGAGTTGCCGAACGATTTCTTCTTGCCGGTAATGAAGCACTTCGCCATCGTTTTTCCCTCCTTGCTTTCACATCCCTCTAAAAACACTATTATAATTTACCATACAACCGTAGGGATTGCAATAGACGTGCGGTTTTCTTTCAAGAAACTGTCCTTGACATCTATTTCAGTTTTCGGCTAAATAATACTAGTGGGCGGACGGGAAGCGCTTTGAAAACAGAAAGCGTTATAGTACAATAGGGGTAGCTGTGCGAGATACGCAAAGGGGGAACGAGCATGTCGATTGAATGGCAAACGAAATACGGGCGCATCGAAGTCGCCAATGAAGTCATTGCGATGATCGCGGGGGGAGCAGCCGTCGATTGTTACGGCATTGTCGGAATGGCGTCGAAAAACCAAATTCGCGATGGGCTGTCGGAAATTTTGCGCCGGGAGAATTTTTCCAAAGGGGTTATTGTCCGCGAAGAAAACGGCGAGGTACATATCGATATGTACATCATCGTCAGCTACGGAACGAAAATTTCCGAAGTCGCCCATAACGTGCAGTCGAAAGTGAAGTACACGCTCGATCAGACGCTCGGGCTGGCGGTTCAGTCGATCAATATTTACGTTCAAGGGGTTCGGGTGTCAAACCCGTAGTAAGGAGGAGTTAGCCGGTGACAATGAGGACGCTTGACGGAAGACGATTTGCCGATATGGTGCAGCAAGGGGCCGCACATTTGGCGAACAACGCCAAGACGGTCGATGCGCTGAACGTCTTTCCGGTTCCAGATGGCGATACAGGAACGAACATGAACTTGTCGATGACGTCCGGGGCGAAAGAAGTGAAGGCGAATGCCTCCGACCATATCGGCAACGTCGCCGCGGCGCTGGCGAAAGGGCTGTTGATGGGGGCGCGCGGCAATTCCGGCGTCATTTTGTCGCAGCTGTTCCGCGGATTTGCCAAGGCAGTCGAAGGCAAACAAGCGGTGAACAGCTTCGAATTCGCCGCCGCTTTGCAGGCGGGGGTGGACACAGCCTATAAGGCGGTGATGAAGCCGGTTGAGGGGACGATCCTCACCGTTGCCAAAGAAGCGGCGCGCAAGGCGGTGGAGGTGGCAAAAAAAGAACGCGACGTGATCGCCGTGATGGAAGCGGCGCTCGCCGAGGCGAAAGCGGCGCTTAAGCGCACACCCGAATTGCTCCCGATCTTAAAGGAAGTCGGTGTCGTCGACAGCGGCGGTCAAGGGCTCGTATACATCTATGAAGGGTTTCTTGCTGCTCTGAAAGGAGAAATCGTGAGCGCCGCACGCGCTGAGGCGCGGATGGACGATTTAGTGAAAATGGTGCACCATCAAAGCGCGCAAAGTCATATTCATACCGATGAGATCGAGTTTGGCTACTGCACGGAGTTCATGGTCCGTTTTGAGCCGGAAAAGCTGGCCGAGCACCCGTTTTCCGAAGAAACGTTCCGCCGCGAGTTAAGCCAGTTCGGCGACTCGTTGCTTGTTGTCGCGGATGACGAGCTTGTTAAGGTGCACATCCACTCGGAAACGCCGGGTGAGGTGCTGACATACGGTCAACGCTACGGCAGCTTGATCAATATTAAAATTGAAAACATGCGCGAACAACATGCCAACATCGTCGGCAAGGAGGCCAAAACGCTGACTGGTGTTGCCAAAGAGGAAGCAAAGCCGTACGGCATCGTCGCCGTCGCCATGGGCGCTGGCGTGGCTGAACTGTTTCGGAGCATCGGTGCCCACGCCATCATTGAAGGTGGGCAAACGATGAACCCGAGCACGGAAGAAATCGCTGATGCCATCCGCCTCGCCAACGCGGAAACGGTGTTTGTGCTGCCAAACAACAAAAACATTGTGATGGCGGCCAAACAAGCGGCAGAGTTGTCTGAACAACGGGTTGTCGTCATCCCGTCGAAAACGGTTCCGCAAGGTCTGGCGGCGCTCTTGGCGTTCAATCCGGCGCAATCGGCCGAGCAAAATGAGCGGGCGATGACGGCGGCGCTGTCGCGAGTGAAAACGGGGCAAGTGACATTTTCCGTGCGCGATACGACGATTGACGGCATCGAGATTCAAAAGGGCGATTACATGGGGTTATGGGATGACCGCATTATTGCCGCTGACAAAGACAAACTCACCGTAACGAAGCGGCTGCTTGATGCGCTCATTGATGAAGAAAGCGAAATCGTGACCATTTTGTACGGCGAAGACGCAACGGAGATCGATGTGGAAACAGTCGTTGCCTATTTGGAAACGAAACATGACGGGGTCGAAGTGGAAGTGCATAACGGAAAGCAGCCGCTGTATCCATTCATCATTTCCGTCGAATAATATGTTAGAATAATAGAAGGGAGCATTCCCTTCTATTTTCTTATTTTTCTGTTTTGTGGAGGAATAGCGGAGATGAAATACAAAAGCGTCTTTGATATCATTGGCCCGGTGATGGTCGGGCCGTCAAGTTCACATACGGCCGGGGCGGTGCGCATCGGTTTAGTCGCGCGCAAGTTGTTTGGCCGAAAGCCGACGTGGGCGCGCATTTCGTTTTACGGTTCATTTGCCGAAACGTATCGGGGGCATGGCACCGATGTTGCCATTGCCGCTGGGTTGCTTGGGTTTGACACGTTCGATGAACGTCTTCCGAATGCGCTCGAGATCGCCCAAGCGGAAGGTGTGGATGTGTCGTTTTCCGCTGAGGAGGCGGTTCCGCATCATCCGAATACGGCGCGCCTGCGGATTGGCGATGATGAAGGCGAGCTTGAGCTCGTCGGCATTTCGATCGGCGGCGGAAAAATCGAAATCGTCGAATTGAATGGGTTTGCCTTGAAGCTGTCCGGCCATCATCCAGCGCTGCTCATTATGCATAACGACCGGTACGGGACGATTGGAGCGGTGGCTTCCGTGTTGGCGAAGCGGAAGATCAACATCGGCCACATGGAAGTGTCGCGCAAGGAGAAAGGGAAAGAGGCGCTCATGGCGATCGAAGTCGACCAGCCGTTGACCGATGATCTGATTCAAGAATTGGAGCAGTTGCCGAACATCATTCAAGTGGCGAAGCTTGTGGATTAAAAAGAAATCGGTTTCCGATGCACCATGATGGAGAGAGGATAGGTGGGAAATGATATGTTTCGCAATGTAGCTGAACTCGTGGAGATGGCAGAAAAGGACAACATCAAAATCGCTGAAGTGATGATTCGCCAAGAAGTGGAGGTAAGCGGAAGAAGTCGAGAAGAGGTGATCGCGCAAATGGATCACCATTTGTCGGTCATGGAGCGCGCCGTCGAGAGGGGACTCGAAGGGGTTGTGTCCCGCTCCGGGCTGACGGGCGGCGATGCGGTGCGGATGCAGCGTTATATTGAGGGCGGCCGTTTTTTGTCTGGGGAGACGATTTTGGACGCCGTCAGCAAAGCCATGGCGACGAACGAAGTGAACGCGGCGATGGGCGTTATTTGCGCCACCCCGACGGCAGGGGCGGCCGGCGTCGTTCCAGGGACGTTGTTTGCCGTGAAAGAGAAGCTGCGGCCGACAAGGATGGAAATGATCGAGTTTTTGTTTACAGCCGGGGCGTTTGGCTACGTCGTCGCGAACAACGCCTCGATTTCCGGCGCCGCCGGCGGCTGTCAGGCCGAGGTCGGGTCGGCGGCTGGCATGGCGGCCGCGGCGTTGGTGGAGCTGGCCGGTGGGACGCCTGCTCAAGCGGCCGAAGCGATGGCCATCGCCTTAAAAAATATGTTGGGATTAGTATGCGACCCGGTTGCTGGCCTGGTCGAAGTGCCGTGCGTCAAGCGGAACGCGATGGGGGCGGCGAACGCCATGATCGCTGCGGATATGGCGCTAGCCGGCATTAAAAGCCGCATCCCGTGCGATGAAGTGATTGAAGCGATGTATCGCATCGGTGCAGCCATGCCGGTGGCGCTCAAAGAAACGGCGCAAGGGGGGTTGGCCGCGACGCCGACTGGCCGCGCCATTGCGGCTCGCATTTTCGGCGCTTCTGCGGCATCGAAGTGAACGAAGCGATGCAGCAGCCGGTGACGGCGGTCAAAGGCATCGGTGAAGAGACGGCGGCGGCGCTTGCCGACATCGGCATCGCGACGATCGGCGAGCTGCTCGCGTACGCCCCGTACCGCTATGATGATTACGAACAAAAAGATTTGGCCGCCGTCCGCCATGAAGAAAAAGTGACAGTGGAAGGAAAAGTATACAGCGCCCCGCTGTTGACGTATTACGGAAAGAAAAAATCGCGCCTTTCCTTCCGCATGCTGGCTGATCGCTACTTGATCACCGTTGTTTGTTTCAACCGTCCCTATTTGAAGGAAAAAATCGCCCTGAACGAGACGGTGACGGTGATCGGCAAATGGGACCGGCATCGGCAAACGATCAACGCCTACGAACTTCGGTTCGGACCGGCTCCGGAGACCACCGGCATCGAGCCGGTTTACTCCGTGCGCAGCCCGCTGACGGTGAAAACGATGCGCCGGTTGATGAAAGCGGCGTTCGAACAGTTTGGCGAGCACATCCCCGACCCGCTGCCGCCCGCTTTGCGCCGCGCTTATCGCCTTGTCGACAAACAAGAAGCGCTCCGCGCCCTTCATTTTCCGCGCACGCGCGAAGAATTGCATCAGGCGCGGCGCCGGCTCATCTATGAGGAGTTTTTGTTGTACCAGCTGAAAATGCAGGCGCTCCGTCGATTGATGCGCGATGAGCGGCGCGGCGTCGTTCATTCGTTTTCTGAAGAGCGGCTTTCGTCCTTTCTTTCCGGATTGCCGTTTGTCTTGACGAACGCCCAGCGCCGTGTCATCGGCGAAATTTTGGCGGACATGCGCTCGCCGCGGCAAATGAACCGGCTTTTGCAAGGCGACGTCGGTTCTGGCAAGACGGTCGTTGCCGCTGTCGCTCTTTACGCCGCCGCTTTGTCCGGATTTCAAGGAGCGCTGATGGTGCCGACGGAAATTCTGGCTGAACAGCACGCCCGCTCGCTCGCCGAGCTGTTTGCCGATACGGATGTGACGATCGCGCTCTTGACAAGCTCAGTGAAGGGAAAGCAGCGCAAAGCGGTGCTTGCCGAACTGGAAGAAGGAACAATTGATATCGTCGTAGGCACGCACGCCTTGATTCAAGAAGGAGTGCAGTTTCGCCGGCTTGGCCTCGTTATTACGGACGAGCAGCACCGGTTTGGCGTCGAACAGCGCCGCGTTTTGCGTGAGAAAGGGCATGCACCGGATGTATTGATGATGACGGCGACGCCGATTCCGCGCACACTCGCCATTACAGCGTTCGGCGACATGGACGTATCGGTGCTCGATGAAATGCCGGCCGGACGAAAAAAAGTCGAGACGTATTGGGTGAAGCATCATCAGTTCTCCCGCGTGCTCGATTTTATCGAAAAGGAATTGCGCCGTGGTCATCAGGCGTATGTCATCTGTCCGCTCATTGAGGAGTCGGACAAATTGGATGTGCAAAACGCCATCGATGTCCATAGCCAGCTTGTCCATTATTATCGCGGGAAATATGAGATCGGCTTGATGCACGGCCGGCTGTCGGCCGACGAAAAAGAACGCGTCATGCGGGCGTTCAGCGAAAACCGCATCCATGTGCTCGTCTCGACGACGGTTGTTGAAGTCGGCGTGAATGTACCGAATGCGACGGTGATGGTCATTTACGACGCCGAACGGTTTGGCCTCGCCCAGCTCCATCAGCTGCGCGGGCGGGTCGGGCGCGGCGACGCCCAGTCGTACTGCATTTTGATCGCCGACCCGAAATCGGAAGTCGGCAAAGAACGAATGCGCATCATGACGGAAACGGCCGATGGGTTTGTGTTGGCCGAAAAAGATTTGGAGCTGCGCGGTCCGGGCGATTTTTTCGGTACAAAACAAAGCGGGCTCCCGGAATTCCGCTACGGCGATCCAGTGCATGATTACCGCATTTTGGAAGTCGCCCGCCGCGATGCCGCCAAGCTCGTTTCCTCGGCCGCGTTTTGGCGCGATGAGGCGTACGCCGGGCTGCGCGCCGAGCTGGAAGCGTCCGGCCTACTCGACGGGGAAAAGCTAGATTAATAGACAGGGAGGAGGCGGCCGGCGCATTCGCGCCCCGCTGTTTTTTATGGTAATTGATTTTTTGGCCAGTGGAAGCCTATATTTTCATTGCTCGGACGGAGGAGGCAGGAGATGCCTGTCCCACTATTTCGTTTGTGGGCCTCGAGGATGGAGCAGAAAGCCGTTTGGCGAGGGGGGCGTCGGATTCACAGCGGCCGACAGCATGTGGCGCTGTTCATTTTTTGTGCTTGCATTTCGTTTTTTGATATTATATATTACTTTTAGTACCTAGTCATAAAATTCGGACGGTGTCACGAATCGATGAGAAAAAGCAAACGCGAACGGCAACGGTTGTTGCAGGAGACGATCCGGGAAAACCCGTTTATCACCGATGAAGAGCTCGCCGAAAAATTTTCGGTCAGCGTGCAGACGATCCGCCTTGATCGGCTTGAGCTGTCGATTCCCGAACTGCGTGAGCGCATCAAGAATGTCGCCCGCCAGTCGTTCGCTGATAAAGTGCGGGCGTTGCCGCTTGAAGAAGTGATCGGCGACATTATTGACATCGAGCCGGATGCGAGCGCCATTTCGATTTTCGATGTGAAAGAGGAGCACGTCTTTCGGCGCACCCGCATCGCCCGCGGCCATCATTTGTTCGCTCAGGCCAACTCGCTTGCCGTCGCTGTCATCCATGATGAACTGGCGCTGACAGCGAAAGCGACCATTCGTTTTGTGCGTCAAGTGAAAGAAGGGGAGCGGGTCGTAGCCAAAGCGAAAGTGACCGGAAAAACGGCGCACGGGCGCACAATCGTCGAGGTGAACAGCTACGTCGGCCAGGAGCTCGTCTTTTCTGGTACGTTTGAAATGTATCGTTCAAACATAGAGAAAAAGGATGGGGACAGCAATGAATATCGCGGTTGATGCCATGGGCGGAGACCATGCCCCGGGCGAAATCGTGCGCGGGGCGCTTATGGCCGCCGCCCATTTCCCTGACATCGAGATTACGCTGATTGGCGATGAAGCGAAAATTCGCCCGCATGTGGCGGGTGAAGAGCGCATTTCGATCATCCACACCGACGAAGTGATCGAAGCAGATGATGAGCCGGTGCGGGCGGTGCGGCGCAAAAAGAACTCGTCGATGGTGCGCATGGCGGAAGAAGTGAAAGAAGGGCGCGCCGCTGCCTGCATTTCCGCCGGCAATACCGGGGCGCTCATGGCAGCCGGACTGTTTGTCGTCGGGCGGGCAGCCGGCATCGACCGCCCGGCGCTCGCCCCGACGCTGCCGACGTTGGATGGGCGCGGCTTTGTCTTTCTGGATGTCGGCGCCAACGTCGATGCAAAGCCGGAACATTTGCAGCAATACGCTTTGATGGGACATGCGTACGCAAAGAACGTGCGCGGCGTCGAAAAACCGCGCATCGGCTTGTTGAACGTCGGAACGGAAGACCAAAAAGGAAACGAAACAACGAAACGGGCGTTTGCCTTGCTCAAGGAAACGAACCTTCATTTCATCGGCAATGTCGAAGCGCGCGATCTGCTGCAAGGAGTGGCTGATGTTGTCGTCGCCGACGGCTTTGCCGGCAATGTTGCGTTAAAAACGATTGAAGGGACGGCGCTGGCGCTCTTTTCCTTGCTCAAGCAGACGCTGACAAGCGGCGTCGCGGCGAAGCTGGCCGCCGCCGTCCTCAAGCCAAAGCTCGCCGGGCTGAAAAAAATGATGGACTACTCGGAGTATGGCGGCGCGGCGCTGTTTGGCTTAAATGCTCCGGTCATTAAAGCGCACGGGTCGTCTGATGCGAACGCCATCTTCCACGCCATCCGCCAGGCGCGAGAGATGGTGGTTCATGATGTCATCGGCACGATCAGAGCGGAGCTGGAACGGGCATAATCGGTAAAGGAGGAATCAAAAATGGGGAAAATCGCCTTTTTATTTCCTGGCCAAGGATCGCAGACGGTCGGCATGGCGAAAGACGCTGCCGAGCATGACGCCCGCGCCCGTGCCGTCATCGCGGAGGCTGACGAGCGGCTTGGATTCGCGCTTTCCAAGCTCATGTTCAACGGACCGCAAGAAGAGCTGACGTTGACATATAACGCCCAGCCGGCGCTCTTGACCGCCAGCATCGCCTTGCTCCAGCTTGTCGACGGCGCTGGGCTGAAAGCGGACTATGTCGCTGGCCATAGTTTGGGCGAATATACGGCGCTTGTCGCCGCCGGCGCCATGTCGTTTGCCGATGCCGTCTACGCGGTGCGCCGCCGCGGTGAGCTGATGGATGAAGCGGTGCCGGCCGGTGAAGGGACGATGGCGGCGGTGCTTGGGATGGACGCTGATGCGCTTGAAGCAGTGACAAATGAAATCGCCGCCCAAGGCGATCCGGTCGAGCCGGCCAACTTCAACTGCCCGGGGCAAATTGTCATCTCCGGCTCGAAAGCCGGAGTGGAAAAAGCGGCGCAGCTTTTGAAAGAACGCGGCGCCAAACGCGTCATTCCGCTTGAGGTGAGCGGTCCGTTCCACTCCGCTCTCATGAAGCCGGCGGCAGAAAAACTGAAAGCGGTTCTTGACAGTTTGGTGATTCGTGACGCCGTCATTCCGGTCGTCGCCAATGTGACTGCTGAGCCGGTGACGAAAAAAGAGGACATCGCCCGCCTTCTCATTGAACAACTGTACTCGCCGGTGCGTTGGGAGCAGTCGGTGCGCACGCTTCTTTCGCTTGGCGTCGACACGTTTGTCGAAATCGGTCCGGGAAAAGTGTTGTCCGGCCTTGTGAAAAAAATCGACCGCAACGCCCGCGTTTATGCGGTGAACGATCTTGCTTCCTTCGAAGCGACCGTTGCGGCGCTGAAAGGGGAATAAAGCGATGCTCGAAGGAAAAATTGCTCTTGTGACCGGGGCGTCGCGCGGCATTGGCCGGGCGGTCGCTCTGGAGCTTGCCCGCCAAGGGGCGAACGTTGCCGTCAATTACGCCGGCAGCGAGGCGAAAGCGAATGAAGTTGTCGAGGCCATCCGCTCGCTCGGCCGCGAAGCGATCGCCGTGCAGGCGGACGTCGCCCGCGCTGAAGATGTTGAGCGCATGGTGAAAACGACGATTGACCATTTTGGCCGCCTCGATATTTTGGTCAACAACGCCGGCATTACACGCGACAATTTATTGATGCGGATGAAAGAAGAAGAATGGGATGCCGTGATTAACACGAATTTAAAAGGGGTATTTCTTTGTACGAAGGCGGCAACGCGCCCGATGATGAAGCAGCGCTATGGGCGGATCGTCAACATTGCTTCGGTCGTCGGCGTGATCGGCAATCCGGGGCAGGCGAACTATGTCGCCGCCAAGGCCGGCGTCATCGGGCTGACGAAGACGGCGGCGCGCGAACTTGCCAGCCGCAACATCACCGTTAACGCCGTCGCACCAGGATTCAT
Source organism: Geobacillus sp. Y412MC52 (assembly GCF_000174795.2). Lineage (NCBI taxonomy): Bacteria > Bacillati > Bacillota > Bacilli > Caryophanales > Anoxybacillaceae > Geobacillus > Geobacillus sp. Y412MC52. The sequence continues at coordinate 1,128,346 of NC_014915.1, forward strand.
TACGACCGATATGACCGAAGCGCTCAGCCCGGAGCTGAAGGCGGAAATGTTAAAGCAAATTCCGCTCGCCCGCTTTGGCGAGCCGGATGATGTCGCCCGCGTCGTCGCTTTCCTCGCTTCCGACGCCGCGAGCTACATGACCGGACAGACGCTTCATGTTGACGGCGGCATGGTGATGCCGTAAGAAAAACAGCGCTAGTATTTTTTCTGCCAATCGACTATAATCATGAAGGGAGGTGAACGCAATGGCCGATGTATTGGAACGTGTAACGAAAATCATCGTTGACCGGCTGGGGGTTGACGAATCGCAAGTGACGCTCGAGGCGTCGTTTAAGGACGACCTGGGCGCTGACTCGCTCGACATCGTCGAACTCGTCATGGAACTTGAAGACGAATTCAACATGGAAATTTCCGATGAAGAGGCGGAAAAAATCGTCACAGTCGGAGACGCTGTGAACTACATAAAAAGTCGTCTGTAATGCCGCTTTTTTGCAAAGTCCCGTTGCTTCGAACGGGGCTTTCTCTGCTTTTTCAGGGATGCTCGGCGGGTCTTGCGGAAAAAAGCGCACGATTCCCGCTCGCGTAGCGGACCGGAGAACGGATATAATAGAAGAAGACACGGCCATTTTGTTCTGGAACGAAGTCGGAGGGCATTTTTATGTCAAAACAAAAAGATAAAGAGCGCATCCATGAAAAGAGGCGGGCGAAGTTTCAAGAGCTGCAAAAAAAAATCGGCATCACCTTTCGAAACGAAAAGCTGTTGATTCAAGCGTTCACCCATTCATCGTATGTGAATGAGCATCGGCGGCGGCTTCACGAAGACAATGAACGGCTTGAGTTTTTAGGCGATGCCGTGCTGGAGCTGACCGTTTCTCAATATTTATTTCAAAAGTTCCCGCATATGAGCGAGGGGCAATTGACGAAGCTGAGGGCGGCCATCGTCTGCGAGCCGTCGCTTGTGAAATTTGCCAACGCCCTGTCGTTCGGCGAGCTCGTCTTGCTCGGCAAAGGCGAGGAGCTGACCGGCGGGCGGACGCGTCCGGCGCTCTTGGCAGACGTCTTTGAGGCGTTCATCGGCGCTTTGTATTTGGATCAAGGAATGGACGCGGTCATCCGCTTTTTGGAGAAAACGATGTTTCCGAAAATTGATGAAGGTGCTTTTTCTCATGTGATGGATTTTAAAAGCCAGCTGCAGGAATTGGTGCAGCGGGACGGCAGCGGAACGCTTGAATACGCCATTTTGGAGGAAAAAGGTCCGGCCCACAACAAGGAGTTTGTCGCCCGCGTAGCGTTAAACGGCCAAGAGCTTGGCATCGGCGTCGGCCGCTCGAAAAAGGAAGCCGAACAGCATGCGGCGCAAATGGCGCTCGAAACGTTGCGGGCTGCCGATCAGCAGTGAAGGCTGGCGCTGTTACGTCAGTCTTTTTTCTGTGAACGTGCGAAGGGATGGAGAGCAAACGCTGCTCATGGGTGTTTCGATGAACATGCGCGCCTTGAGCGGGGGAAGAAAGGCGTTTTTTTCGATAGCTCATATGGTAGGATGAAAAGATCGAACGTCTCGGTTTCCCAAAAGGGCTCCGGGGTGTTTGTGGTGGATCACAGTGGAAAGATGGTGAGGCGTCATACCATGTTCCTGAAACGATTGGATGTGATCGGCTTTAAATCGTTCGCCGACCGTGTATCGATCGAGTTTGTCCCTGGTGTGACGGCGGTCGTCGGTCCGAACGGGAGCGGCAAAAGCAACATTACCGATGCGATCCGTTGGGTGCTCGGTGAGCAATCAGCAAAATCGTTGCGCGGGGCGAAAATGGAAGACGTCATCTTCGCCGGCAGCGAATCGCGCAAGCCGCTCAATGTGGCTGAAGTGACGATCACACTCGACAATGAAGACGGCTTTTTGCCGCTTGAGTACCAGGAAGTGAGCGTGACCCGGCGCGTCTATCGCTCGGGGGAGAGCGAGTTTTTCATCAACCGCCAGCCGTGCCGTTTGAAAGACATCGTCGATTTGTTTCTCGATTCCGGGCTCGGCAAGGAGGCGTTTTCTATCATCGGCCAAGGCCGGGTCGAAGAGATTTTAAGCAGCAAACCGGAAGAGCGGCGCACGATTTTTGAAGAAGCGGCCGGCGTGTTGAAGTACAAGCTGCGGAAAAAAAAGGCGGAGGCGAAGCTAGCGGAGACGCAAGACAACTTGCACCGCGTCAACGATATTTTGCACGAGCTCGAACAGCAGCTTGAGCCGCTCCGCATGCAGGCGTCGCTCGCCAAAGAGTTTTTGGAAAAACGCGAAGAGCTCGAGCGATTTGATGTGGCGCTGATGGTTCACGACATCGAGCAGCTGCGCGGGCAATGGAATGAGTTGAAGGAAGCGCTTGATGGGCACCAGCGGGACGAAGGGGCGCTGGCGGCGGCGTTGCAGAAAATGGAAGCCCAAATCGAACAGCTGCGCGATCAAATGACCGCCATTGACGAATCGATCGACGGTTTGCAGCAAGTGCTGCTTTTAGCCAGCGAAGAGCTTGAGAAGCTCGAAGGGCGGAAAGAAGTATTGAAAGAGAGAAAAAAGCATGCCGCGAGGCGAAAAGCGCAGCTGGACGACATAACGGCTGCACTGGCTGCGAAACGGCGCCGCTTGACGGAGCAGCTGCATGCCGAGCGGGAGGAACTCGCCCGGCTTGAGGCGGGCGCCGCAGCGCTCGAGCGGGAGCTGAAAGAAAAACAGGCTTTGTTTTCGGCGCATGAAGCCGACATTGAAGAAGAAATCGAGCGGCGAAAAGGTGATTACATCGACCTTGTTCATGAACAGGCGGCGTTGAAAAACGAACGTGCACATGTGGAGCAGGCCATCAGCAAGCTGCATGCCAAACGGACGGCGCTCGATGAAGCGAACCGCCGCCATCTCGCCGAACGTGAACAGCTTGAGCAGAAGCGGGCGGCCTTATGGGCCGAGCAGACCCGCCTCGAACAGGCGCTGACGGAAGCGCATAACAGACAAGCCGCTCTCGCCGCGGCGCTCGCAGCGCAAAAAACGGAGCTCGAGCAGCATGAAGCGTTGCTGCATCAGGCGCGCCAATACCGGCAGCAAACCAAAGCGCGCCAGCAATGGTTGGAAGAGATGCAACATGATTATTCCGGTTTTGTCCAAGGAGTAAAGGAAGTATTAAAGGCGCGCGACCTTCTGCCCGGCATTCATGGCGCCATTGTTGAGCTCATCCGCGTGCCGGACCGCTATGAGACGGCGATTGAAACGGCGCTCGGCGGGGCGATGCAGCATATCGTCGTTGACAGCGAACAGGCGGCGCGGCAAGCGATTCACTATTTGAAAACGAACGGCTACGGGCGCGCGACGTTTTTGCCGCTTGACGTCATAAAAGCGCGCGCGCTTTCCGAACGGGAGCGGGCGGCGATTGACCGCCATCCGGCGTTTGTCGGCATCGCAAGCGAGCTCGTCGAATACGACCGCGCCTATAGGGCGGCGATCGCCCATTTGCTCGGCCATGTCATCGTGACAGCCGATTTAAAAGGCGCGAATGAGCTGGCCAAGCTTCTTCACTATCGCTATCGCCTCGTGACATTGGACGGTGATGTCGTCAGCCCTGGCGGGGCGATGACCGGCGGCGGGGCGGCGAAAAAGACCGCGTCGTTGCTAAGTCGAAACCGCGAGCTTGAGATGCTTTCGGCCAAACTGCAGGAAATGGATGAAACGATCGCTCGGCTTGAACGGGCTGTTGCCGCAAAACGACACGAGCTGGCGGAGCAGGAAGCGCAGGCGGCCGCGCTGCAAGAAGAGGTTGCGGCGCTTCGGGAGGCCCTGCAAAGACAAAAGGACGAGCAACGCGAGCTCGAATGGCAGAAAAAACGGATCGACGAGCGGCTCGCACTGTATGATGAAGAAAAGGCGAACGACGAGCGCGAAATGGCAGAGCTCAACCGCCGCCTCGGCGCCATTGACAGGCAGCTTGAGCAGCTTGCCGAGAAACTGCAGACGATCGATGACGACATCAGCCGGCTGCAGGCGCAAAAACAGACGGAGCAAACGACGAAAGAGGCGCTCCAGGCAGCGATCACGGAGCAAAAAATCGCCTTGGCGGAAACGAAAGAGCGCGTGAAACATGCACGCCGGAAAGTGGAAGAATGGGAAGCGGAGCTTGCCGAAACGATCCGTGGGCTCAAAGAAGCAGAGCGCGAACGAGCCGCTTTGGATGCGGAAATGGAGGCGCCGGAATGGAACGAGGAAGAGATTGAGCAGCTGCGAAAGCAAAAGCTTGAGGACAAGCAAAAGACATTGGAGCTGATCGCGAGCCGTCGCGAACAGCGGCTCGATTTCCAACGCCGTCTTGAACATTTGGAACAGGAATGGAAAGAGACGAAGCGGCAGCATAAACAGCTCGCCGATGTCGTGAAAGACGAAGAAGTAAAGTTGAACCGGCTTGATGTGGAGCTGGAGAATCTGCTTGTCCGTCTGCGCGAAGAGTATGGGCTGTCGTTTGAAGCGGCTCGCTCCGCGTACCCGCTTGAGATCGGCGCCGATGAGGCGCGCAAGCGGGTGAAGCTGATCAAGCGCGCCATGGAGGAGCTCGGCACCGTCAACTTGGGGGCGATCGATGAATACGAACGTGTTTCCGAACGGCACCGCTTTTTAAGCGAACAAAAAACCGATTTGGAAGAGGCGAAGGCGACGCTCCACCAAGTGATCGATGAAATGGATGAAGAAATGAAAAAACGGTTTCTCACAACGTTTGAACAAATCCGCGCCCATTTTGGCGAGGTATTTGGCGAGCTGTTCGGCGGCGGGCGCGCCGATTTGCGGCTGACCGACCCGAACGACTTGCTTGAGACTGGGATCGACATCGTCGCTCAGCCTCCGGGGAAAAAGCTGCAACATTTAAGCTTGCTTTCCGGCGGCGAACGGGCGCTGACGGCGATCGCCCTCTTGTTTTCGATTTTAAAGGTGCGTCCGGTGCCGTTTTGCGTCCTTGATGAAGTCGAAGCGGCGCTTGATGAAGCGAACGTGCAGCGGTATGCCCAATATTTAAAACGGTTCAGCCGCGACACGCAGTTTATCGTCATCACCCATCGAAAAGGGACGATGGAAGAAGCGGACGTGCTGTACGGCGTCACGATGCAAGAATCGGGCGTCTCAAAGCTTGTTTCCGTCCGTTTGGAAGATTCGAAGGAGCTCGTGCGGTCATAATGGAAAGGAGGCGCTTTGGATGGGTTTTTTTCAAAAATGGAAAGAAAAATGGACAAAGCAAGCGGATGCCGTAACCGAAAAGTTTAAAGAAGGGCTGTCAAAAACGCGAAATTCGCTCGCCGGGAAAGTGAACGACCTCATCGCCCGCTATCGGAAAGTGGATGAAGAGTTTTTTGAAGAGCTTGAGGAAATTTTGATCGCCGCCGATGTGGGCGTCACGACCGTCATGGAACTTGTCGATGAGCTGAAAATGGAAGTGAAGCGCCGCAACATTCAAGACCCGGCGCAAATGCGCGACGTCATCGCCGAAAAGCTCGTTGACATTTACCGCGCCGGCGCCGATGACAAAGAACTTTCCGCTTTGAATATACAAGAAGGCGGGCTGACGGTCATTTTGTTCGTCGGTGTCAACGGCGTCGGCAAAACGACAACGATCGGCAAGCTCGCCCATAAGCTGAAATCGGAAGGGAAATCCGTCTTGTTGGCAGCTGGCGACACGTTCCGCGCCGGGGCGATCGAGCAGCTTGAAGCGTGGGGCGAGCGCGTTGGGGTCGACGTCATTAAGCAGGCGGCCGGCTCCGATCCAGCGGCGGTCATGTATGATGCGATTCAAGCGGCGAAAGCGCGCGGCGTTGACGTATTGTTATGCGACACGGCCGGGCGGCTGCAAAACAAAGTGAATTTAATGAAAGAGCTCGAAAAAGTGAAACGCGTCATCAGCCGCGAAATTCCGGGCGCTCCGCATGAAGTATTGCTTGTGTTGGATGCGACGACCGGGCAAAACGCGATGAGCCAAGCCAAGCTGTTTAAAGAAGCGACCGATGTGACCGGCATCGTGTTGACGAAGCTTGACGGCACGGCGAAAGGCGGCATCGTGCTTGCCATTCGCAACGAGATGGCCATCCCGGTGAAACTCGTCGGCCTCGGCGAGAAGATGGACGATTTGCAAGTGTTCGATCCAGAACAGTACGTCTACGGATTGTTTGCTGATTTGCTGGAATCATAAAAAAGTCAACAGAGGGTGCTCCCAAAACAATGGAGCGCCCTTTGTTGTTACGTCCACGGGGGTGTAACCGATAAGCCCTTTGTCCGTTCCATCCCTTGACACCTTGCCGAAAAGACGGTACACTACATTTTTGTAAAGGTATTTTACTTAACAATGAGGGAGGGAGAGTCCGGTGCTGGAAAAAACGATGCGCATGAACTATTTATACGATTTTTACCAAGCGCTGTTGACGCCGAAACAGCGCAACTATATGGCGCTTTACTACTTGGACGACTACTCCCTCGGGGAAATTGCCGAACAATATGAGGTGAGCCGCCAGGCGGTGTACGATAACATCCGGCGTACAGAAGCGATGCTGGAGCAGTATGAAGAGAAGCTCGGGCTGCTGCGAAAATATGAACGGCGGCGGCAGATCATCGAGCGGCTGAAAGACTACATCAGCCGGCACTACGGCGCTGACGCCGAATTGGCGGCGCTAGTCCGCGAGCTTGACGAACTTGATTGAAAAAGGGGGTGGCCGCCATGGCGTTTGAAGGACTGTCTGAACGTTTGCAGCAGGTGATGAACCGCATTCGCGGCAAAGGGAAAGTCACCGAAGCGGATGTCAAAGAGATGATGCGCGAAGTGCGCCTTGCGCTTTTGGAAGCTGACGTCAACTTTAAAGTGGTCAAAGATTTCATCAGACAGGTGAGCGAGCGGGCTGTCGGGCAGGAAGTGATGAAAAGCTTAACGCCGGGCCAGCAAGTGATCAAAATCGTCAAGGAAGAGCTGACGGCGTTAATGGGCGGTGAGCAAAGCCAAATCGCTGTCGCGAAGAAACCGCCGACCGTTGTGATGATGGTCGGGTTGCAAGGGGCCGGGAAAACGACGACCACCGGGAAGCTGGCCAACTTGCTGCGCAAACGTCATAACCGAAAGCCGCTTCTGGTGGCTGCCGACGTTTACCGCCCGGCGGCGATCAAACAGCTTGAGACGCTTGGCAAGCAGCTCGACATGCCTGTCTTTTCGTTAGGCGAGCACGCCAATCCGGTTGAAATCGCGAAACAGGCGCTCGAGCGGGCGAAAGAAGAGCATTATGATTACGTGCTCATCGACACAGCCGGCCGCCTCCACATTGATGAAGCGCTCATGGATGAACTGAAGCAAATGAAAGAAGCGGTCAAGCCGGATGAAATTTTCCTCGTCGTTGACGCCATGACCGGGCAAGATGCCGTCAATGTCGCACAAAGCTTCCATGAGCAGCTCGGCATCACCGGGGTGATTTTGACGAAGCTGGACGGCGACACGCGCGGCGGGGCGGCGCTGTCGATTCGCGCCGTCACCGGAGCGCCGATCAAGTTTGCTGGGATGGGCGAAAAACTTGACGCTTTGGAGCCGTTCCATCCGGAGCGAATGGCGTCGCGCATTTTAGGCATGGGCGATGTCCTGACGCTCATCGAAAAAGCGCAGGCGGCCGTCGACGAAGAGAAGGCGAAGGAGCTCGAACAAAAAATGCGCACGGCCACCTTCACGCTTGACGACTTTTTGGAGCAGCTCGGCCAAGTGCGCAAGCTCGGACCGCTTGACGAACTGATTAAAATGCTGCCGGGCGCCAACAAAATCAAAGGGCTCGCCAACATCCAAGTCGATGAAAAGCAAATCGCCCGCGTTGAGGCGATCATCCGCTCGATGACGAAAGAAGAGAAAACGCATCCGGAAATCATCAACGCTAGCCGCAAAAAGCGGATCGCCAAAGGAAGCGGCACGACGGTGCAGGAAGTGAACCGGCTTTTGAAGCAATTTGACGAGATGAAAAAAATGATGAAAATGATGACGAATATGCCAAAAGGGAAAAAGAAAGGATTCCGTTTTCCATTTATGTAAATGAAGATCTGTTAAGCGAAAAACCTTTACAAACGGAAAAAGAATTGTTAATATACTATCTTGTGTGAACTCTATACGGAGGTGCGTACTGACTATGGCAGTAAAAATTCGTTTAAAACGCATGGGGACAAAGAAAAAACCATTCTATCGCATCGTGGTAGCTGATTCGCGCTCGCCGCGCGACGGTCGTTTTATCGAAACGATCGGCACGTACGATCCGGTCGCTGAGCCGGCGCAAGTGAAAATCGATGAGGAATTGGCGCTCAAATGGCTGCAAAACGGCGCCAAACCGTCGGATACGGTGCGCAGCTTGCTGTCGAAGCAAGGCATTTTAGAGAAGTTCCATAACTTGAAATACGGCAAATAAGCGAGATGCACATGAAGCCGCTCATTGAAACGATCGTCAAGGCGCTTGTCGATCATCCGGAGGCGGTGGCGGTTGAGCGCCGCGAAGAAGAGACGGCCGTCATCTATGAGTTGTCCGTGCATGAAGACGACACTGGCAAAGTGATCGGCAAACAAGGGCGGACGATCCAGGCGATTCGCACAGTCGTTGCCGCCGCCGCGGCCGGATCGCCAAAGCGGGTTGTTGTGCAAGTGAAAGACAAAGGGTGAGGATGTTCCTCTCCCTTTTTTGATATGATGCCAAAGGGCGCAAAAATGGCCCGGGTGCCGTTCATTCCGTGTCAAAAGGGGGAAGAGGATGAAGCTCATTCAAACGGTTGAGGTGCGGCAAATCGTCACCGAACGGAGCAAACAAGAGCTTGCCGCCGCGTTTTTGGCGCGCAAGCACCAGCTCGAGCGCGAGTGCGACCAGCTTCGTTTTGAACAGAAACGAATGGAGAAAAGCGGAAACTATCCGCCCGCTTTAGTGAAGCAATATTTTGCGAAAGAAATTGATGAACGCATAGAGACTCATATTTCGCAACCTTTGCATAATATACAACCCGGATATGCGCATAAAAATAATTTTTTATACAAAAATTGTAAAATAATTAATTTTTATTCGGTCAAACCTGGCTTATTTCGAATTTTTATTCAGGGTGCGAAATGTGAGTAGAGAAAATAAAACGGCTTGAGTTTCGCTTGAACAATTACAGATTCGCGAACGAGAAAGCCCACGCTATTTAGGCGTGGGATGAAAGTGACCCGTTTTCTTCATATGGAAATGGCATCCTGTCATTGTCGCAAGGAGGTAAGTCCATGCCGACGATCATGCTAAGGCTGGAATTGCACAACCCAACGAAAGTCAAACAAGACATGTACGAGCGGATGACAGAAGTGAATACCGCGTTTGCGAATTGGCTGTTGAATCATCCCGAGCTGAATCAAGCAACGAGCAAAATTTTTAAGGAGTTTTCGTCGCAGCGGTTTCCTTCCGCTGTCGTGAATCAAACGATTCGAGAAGTGAAGTCCCAAAAGAAAAACCAGAAAACAAAGAAGTTTCGAACATTCTGGTGCTGCTTTAACAATCAAAACGTGAAGGTGGAAAAGAAAGGAGCGTTCTACACGGTTTCCTTCCCTACACTGGAGAAGAGAATCGGCGTGCCGGTCGTCACGCTCCCCTATCAAGAAGCGTGGCTGAATCGGCTGCTCGATGGAACCGTCAAACAAGGGGCGGCCAAGCTCTACAAAAAGCGAAAGAAATGGTACTTGGCGATCGCGATCACCTTTGAAGTCAAGCCGCGGCACAAAACAAAGGTGATGGGGGTTGACCTTGGGCTTCGCTATATCGCCGTGGCCAGCGTGGGAACGAAATCGTTGTTTTTCAAAGGGAGCCAATGCGCCTTTGTGCGCCGACGCTATGCGGCTTTGCGGCGAACGTTGGGCCAAGCGAAGAAGCTCCAGATGATTCGCAAAATCGGCCGTAAAGAATCCCGTTGGATGAAGGATGTCAACCACAAAATCAGCCGTCAAATCGTGAATGTTGCGCTCGCCAACGGTGTTGGCGTGATTCGGATGGAAGCGTTGACAGGGATTCGCAAGCGAGCAAAATCGGCCAAAGAAGCGGGACGAAGCCTTCATTCTTGGTCGTTTCATCAACTGCAAACGATGATTGCCTATAAAGCCGAAATGGCGGGCATTCGGGTGGAGTGGGTGAAGCCGACCTACACGAGCCAAACGTGTAAATGCGGACATCGGGAAAAGGGAAATCGCAATGGCATCCACTTTCAGTGTAAACAATGCGGATACACCCTCCACGCCGACTTGAATGGCGCGATCAACATCGCCAAAGCGATTTCGGGCTTTGTCGCCTAACCTAGCGCACTGGTCACAGGTGCGCCGCCCATTGGGGTACATCGTAACCCGATGGGACGGGGTGATGACACACCCCTGAAGCTTTTGCGTTGTCCGAACCAGAAATGGATGAGGACGCGAACGACCCAAGAATCCCACGGCTTTAGCCGTGTGGAGTGTCAAATGTGCTACCGTTAGGGAGCGAATTGAAAGAGCGGGAAGTCGAGGCGCTCGTTGAGGTGAACGTCGGCGACCGTTGGGAAGAGGTGACAAAAACGCGCGCCATCATCATTGAAGACGGCGTCGTCAAAGAGATTCGCTAAGAAGGGATGAAAGCGATGGAACGATGGTTTAATGTCGGAAAAATTGTCAATACGCACGGCATTCGCGGCGAAGTGCGCGTCATTTCGCGCACCGACTTTCCTGAAGAACGGTATAAAAAAGGAAACAAGCTGTACATTTTCCGCGAACGGGACACGGAACCGATTGAAGTCACGGTGAAAAGCCACCGCGTCCATAAATCGTTTGACTTGTTGTCGTTTGAAGGCTATGACAGCATCAACGATGTGGAACGGTTTAAGGGAGCGATGCTGAAGGTGCCGGAAAGCCAGCTCGGCGAACTCGCGGAAGGGGAATATTATTTCCATGAGATCATCGGCTGCACTGTCGTGACAGAAGGCGGGGAGACCATCGGCGCGGTAAAGGAAATTTTGACTCCAGGGGCGAACGACGTCTGGGTCGTCCGGCGCGAAGACGGATCGGAAGCGCTCATTCCGTACATTGACGAGGTTGTTTTGCACGTCGATCCGGAGCGGAAAACGATCATCATCCGGCCGATGGAAGGGCTGCTTGAATGATGCGGATCGATATTTTAACGTTGTTTCCCGGCATGTTTTCCGGGGTGTTGAACGAGTCGATTTTAAAGAAGGCGCAAGAAAAAGGGGCCGTCGACATCCGCCTTATTGATTTTCGCGAGTTTGCCGACAACAAGCATAAAACGGTCGACGATTATCCGTATGGCGGCGGCGCCGGCATGGTGCTCAAGCCGCAGCCGATTTTTGACGCGGTGGAACACGTGACGGCTGGATCGCCTGGCGCCCGCATCATTTTGCTTTGCCCGCAAGGCGAGCGCTACACGCAAAAAAAGGCGGAAGAGCTGGCGAAAGAAACGCATTTGGTGCTCATTTGCGGCCATTACGAAGGGTATGACGAACGCATCCGCCAATATTTAGCAACCGATGAAATTTCGATCGGCGACTATATTTTAACAGGCGGGGAACTCGGCGCCATGGTCATTGTCGACAGCGTCGTCCGTCTTCTCCCCGGGGTGCTCGGCAATGAGGCGTCGCCGGTCGATGACTCGTTCAGCTCCGGGCTGCTTGAGTATCCGCAATACACAAGACCGGCCGATTTCCGCGGCATGAAAGTGCCGGATATTCTGCTTTCTGGCAACCATCAGCTCATCGCCGAGTGGCGCGAGAAGGAATCGCTCCGGCGCACGTTTTTGCGCCGTCCGGACTTGCTCGATGAATATCCGCTTACAGACAAGCAAAAGCAATGGCTGAAAGAGTGGGAAAAGGAGCGCGAATAGCTATTGCCTGAGTCAACCGTTTATGCTATCATGTCTTTTGTGTGACCTTAAGCGATTGGCTTGAGGACGGAAAACGATGTTCCGCTGCAATGAAGAGATCATTGGCATGAACATCTGTGGAAGGGGTGGATCATGATGCATCATTTAATCCAAGAGATTACGAAAGAACAACTGCGGACGGATTTGCCGGATTTCCGCCCGGGCGACACGGTGCGCGTTCATGTGAAAGTCGTCGAAGGCAACCGCGAACGCATCCAAGTGTTTGAAGGGGTCGTCATTAAACGGCGCGGAGCGGGCATCAGCGAAACGTTCACGGTCCGCAAAGTGTCCTATGGCGTCGGCGTTGAGCGCACATTCCCGGTGCATACGCCGAAAATCGCCAAGCTGGAAGTCATCCGCCGCGGGAAAGTCCGCCGCGCGAAATTGTACTACTTGCGTGAACTTCGCGGCAAAGCGGCGCGCATCAAGGAAAATACGAACGCAGCGCAATAATGGACAACGGTGGATCACAGCGGAAAAGGAGCTTGCTTTCAAGCTCCTTTTTTCACTACCGCCAATGATGATTACGGTAGTGATCCACGACTGCAAACTTTGATTTAGGTGGGTGGACAATGGAACAGAAAAAAAGCGAATGGCGCGAGTGGATGAAAGCGATCGTCGTTGCCGTCTTGCTCGCCGGGGGCATCCGCTACTTTATTTTCGCTCCGATCATCGTCGACGGTTATTCGATGATGCCGACATTACATAACCATGAGCGGATGATCGTCAATAAACTGGCGTATAAAATCGGCATGCCGCACCGTTTCGATATCATTGTTTTTCACGCTGAAGAAGGGAGAGACTATATTAAGCGAGTCATCGGCCTGCCGGGCGACCGAATTGAATACAAAAATGATACGCTCTATATCAATGGCAAGCCGTATGAAGAGCCGTATTTGGACGAGTATAAAAAGCAGTTGTCCGACGGCGGTCCACTGACGGAATCGTTCACTTTGGAGGAACTGACCGGGCGAAGCACGGTGCCGCCGGGGCATTTGTTTGTCATGGGCGACAATCGCCGTTTCAGCAAAGACAGCCGCCATATCGGCTTCATTCCGATGTCAAAAGTCGTTGGCAAGGCGAATCTTGTGTATTGGCCGCTTTCTGACGCCCGGATTGTGAAATAAACGAGGCAGGTGATGCCAATGACAGTGATTCAATGGTTCCCCGGCCATATGGCGAAGGCCAAGCGGGAAGTGCAAGAAAAATTAAAGTTGATCGACGTAGCGTTTGAGCTGCTTGACGCCCGTGTGCCGATGTCCTCGCGCAACCCGATGATCGACGAGATTCTCGGACAAAAGCCGCGCCTCATTTTGCTCAATAAGGCTGATATGGCCGATGAGGCGGTGACCGAACAGTGGATCCGCTATTTCCACGATCAAGGGCGGCTGGCTTTGCCCATCGATGCTCAAAGCGGAACAGGAGTCCGGCAAATCGCGGCGGCAGCGAAAGAGATGGTGAAAGACAAATTCGAGAAAATGCGGGCGAAAGGGATTAAAAACCCGCGCCCGGTTCGGGCGCTCATCGTCGGCATCCCGAACGTCGGCAAGTCGACGCTGATCAACCGGCTCGCCGGCCGCCATATCGCGAAAACCGGCGACAAGCCGGGGGTGACAAAAGCGCAGCAATGGATTAAAGTCGGCAAAGAAATGGAGCTGCTTGATACCCCAGGCATCCTATGGCCGAAATTTGAGGATGAGGACGTGGGCTACAAGTTGGCGGTGACCGGGGCCATTAAGGACGAAATTTTAAACTTGCAGGATGTCGCCGTCTATGCGCTCCGCTTTTTGTCGACCCACTATCCCAACCGGCTTGCGGAGCGCTACGGCCTTGATGACATTCCGGATGACATTGTCGCCTTGTTTGACGCCATCGGAAGGCGGCGCGGCTGCTTGACGTCAGGCGGCGCTGTTGACTACGATAAAGTGGCTGACATCGTTTTGTATGACATCCGCACGGAAAAATTAGGCCGCTTAAGCTTTGAAACGCCCGCTTCACGGACGTAGCGCGTCCGGCGGGCGTTTTTTGCCGGCGGTGCTTTACGGTCGGCCAAACAGAGCCGATAGTATAAGTAGAAGAGGGAGAGGAGCATGAAGCGGTATACGGTGAAAGACATTGAAGCGCTGCTTCCGAAGCTTGGCGAGGACGACCCGCGCTGGGAGATGCTGCGGCAGGATGAGCGAAAAAGCGTGCAAGCGCTTCTTGCCCGTTTTGAAAGGCAGAAAGCGCGCCGGCACGCCATCGAGCAGCGGTGGGAAGAACTGATGCGTTATGAGCGGGAACTATACGCCGCTGGCGTTAGACGGATCGCCGGCATTGATGAGGCCGGGCGCGGCCCGCTGGCCGGCCCGGTCGTCGCCGCCGCGGTCATCTTGCCGAAAGACGCCTATTTGCCGGGGCTTGATGACTCGAAGCGGCTGACGCCGGAAAAGCGCGAGGCATTGTTTGCGCAAATTGAAGCGTGCGCCGTCGCCATCGGCATCGGCATCGTCAGCGCGGCGGAGATCGATGAAAGGAATATTTACGAAGCGACAAGGCAAGCGATGGCGAAAGCGGTGAACGCCCTTTCCCCGCCGCCTGAACATTTGCTTGTTGATGCGATGGCGGTGCCGTGCCCACTGCCGCAACAGCGCCTCATAAAAGGAGACGCCAACAGCGCTTCGATCGCTGCTGCGTCGGTCATCGCCAAAGTGACGCGCGACCGGTGGATGAAAGAACTGGATCGCCGCTATCCACAATACGGGTTCGCGCGCCATATGGGCTACGGAACGCCGGAACATTTCGAGGCGATCCGCCGCTACGGCGTTACGCCTGAGCACCGTCGTTCGTTCGCACCGGTGAGGGAGGTGCTCGAGGCGAGCGAGCAGCTCTAGAAGAAGGGATGGGACGAAATGGTCGAGCGCATGGAGCGGACGATGCCAACGACCGCTGTCCGCGACGCGACATCCAGCCGGCGGTTTCAGCCGGGGCAGGCCGTCGTCGGGCGGGTGGAGCGGGTCGAGGAGATGGAAACCGAGGAGCGGGCGGCGCTCGTCCGCGCTGGCGGACAGCTTGTGCGCGCCCGTTTGGAGGCGCCGCTTGCCGTCGGACGTTTGTATTTGTTTGAAATTCACGAACGACAAGGAACAATTTATTGGAAAGCCATTCCCCTTTCCGAACCGGCGTCTGCTCCGTCAGGTGAAGAGGCGGTGCGCGGGTGGCAAAAAGCGTGGAAACTGCCGGATGCGGCGCTGCCGGTGCTCCGCCAAGCGCTGAAAGCTGGCGCGGCTGCAACGAAAGAGGAAATTGCCGCACTGACTGAAGCGGTGAAAGAGACCGGCCAGCCGGACGCGGCCGAAGACGTGCTCGCCCATTTGTTTCGCCGCCGGCTGCCGTTCTCTTCAGCCGTGTTTCGCGCGCTATGGGCAGCCAAAACCGGGGTGCCGCTCGCTGAGGGTTTGGGGAAACTGAAAGCGGCCATTGCCGCCCTTTCCGCCCATCCGGCGGCGCTTAATCTCATCCGGGCGATGGAGAAGTTTCTTTCACCGCCGCTGTCCGCTTACGAGGCGGCCGTGCGTTTGTTGCTGTCAGGGGAGGAAGAGGCCGAAACGGCCCGCGCGCTTCTTGCCCGCCTTGGGCTCGCCCCGTTGCCGGAGGACCGCCGCTTGGCGCTTCGGGAGGCGGTGCAATGCCGCCGGTTTGCCGATATCATTCGGCAGCTCGGCTTGACGGACGAGGAGGCGTTTTTGGAACGGTGGGCCGCTCTCGATGCTGCCTATCAAAGCGGAGCGCTGCCCGCCGCGGAAGCGAAGTTGTGGGCGGCCGCTCGAGCGACGAGAGATCCGGCGCTGTCGCTGTTTTGCTGGCTGAGGCGAGCGGCCGTGCGGCTTGGGCTTGAGGACGAGGCGGCGCTCGTCCGTGTCGGGAAAATCGAGGATTTGCCTTCCGCCCCGTCGTTGAAACGGTTGCTTCTTCGCTTTCTTCATGAATCGGGGAGTGAAGGGGCCAAGAGGGCGGCCGAAGCGATTCTCGACCAGCTCGATGGCATGGCCATCGCTGCTGGCGGCGATGGGCTCATTGAGCACGTATGGATTTCGTTTCCATTGCCGCTTGGCGGCCGTAGCAGCGATTTTGCTGTGTGCTGGCAAGGAAGGAGGAAACAAGGCGGGCCGCTTGATGCCGATTACAACCGCATTGTTTGTTGCCTGACGCTTGAAGAGCTGGGAGAGGTGATCGTTGATATGCGCGTGCAACGACGGATCGTCCACATCTCCATTTTTCACGATGATCCGCGGTTGGCGGTTGCTGCCGCTCGGATGGCTCCGCTTGTCAAAGAGCGGTTTCAGGCGCACGGCTATGCGCTTTCAGGCATTGATGTAAAGGCAACGCGTTCCGCCCCTCCTCCGCCTTCCGTTTTTCTGTTTGCCGACAGTTGCAGCGAGGTGGATTGCCAAGCATGAACGAGGAGCGGAAAAAAGCAGTCGCCTTGTCTTACGATGCGGCACTTGACGCAGCTCCGATCGTCAAGGCGAAAGGGGTTGGCAAGGTCGCCGAAGCGATCATCGCCGCCGCCCGCGAGCACGGCGTGCCGATTCGCCAAGATCCGACGCTTGTTGAGCTGCTGGGGAAAGTGGAGATCAACGAAACGATCCCGGAGGAGCTGTACGCCTTAGTGGCTGAATTGTTCGCGTTTTTGTATCAGCTTGATCAGGGAGCGAAAGGAGAAAGAGCGGGGAAGGGGTAATTTTCCTATTCCCTGCTTTCTTAATTTTGCGGCGAAACGGTGGACAAGCGCGAAATGTTAGGTATAAAATGAAAGCGCTAAGACTTTTTTGATTTTATACATAGGAGGTTGGCGCATGAACATTCATGAATACCAAGCAAAAGAAATTTTGCGAAGCTATGGTGTGAGCGTGCCGAACGGCCGCGTCGCGTTCACGGTGGATGAAGCGGTCGAAGCGGCGAAAGAGCTCGGCGCGCCGGTGTGTGTCGTCAAAGCGCAAATCCATGCCGGCGGGCGCGGCAAAGCGGGCGGGGTGAAAGTGGCAAAAAGCCTCGAGGAAGTCCGTACATACGCCAGCGAATTGCTCGGCAAAGTGCTCGTCACCCATCAAACCGGCCCGGAAGGAAAAGAAGTGAAACGGCTGTTGATTGAAGAAGGGTGCGACATCCAAAAAGAATACTACATCGGCCTTGTCGTCGACCGCGCCACCTCGCGCGTCGTGTTAATGGGGTCGGAAGAAGGCGGAACGGAAATCGAAGAAGTGGCGGCGAAAACGCCGGAGAAAATTTTTAAAGAATACATTGATCCAGCCGTCGGGCTTCAAGCGTTCCAAGCGCGCCGATTGGCTTTCAACATCAACATTCCGAAGCATCTCGTCAACCAAGCGGTCAAATTTATGATGGGCTTGTACCAAGTGTTTGTCGATAAAGACTGCTCGATCGCCGAAATCAACCCGCTTGTCGTCACCGGCGACGGCAAAGTGATGGCGCTTGATGCGAAGCTGAATTTCGATTCAAACGCCTTATACCGCCATCCGGACATCCTTGAATACCGCGACTTGGATGAAGAAGACCCGAAAGAAGTCGAAGCGTCGAAATACGACTTGAACTACATCGCTCTTGACGGCAACATCGGCTGCATGGTCAACGGCGCCGGCTTGGCGATGGCGACAATGGACATCATCAAATATTACGGAGGCGAGCCGGCTAACTTCCTCGATGTCGGCGGCGGCGCCAGCGAGGAAAAAGTAAGGGAAGCGTTCAAAATCATTTTGTCCGACCCGAACGTCAAAGGCATTTTCGTCAACATTTTCGGCGGCATTATGAAATGCGATGTCATCGCGAGCGGCATCGTCGCGGCGACGAAGCAAGTCGGTTTGACGCTTCCGCTTGTCGTCCGGCTTGAAGGAACGAACGTTGAGCTTGGGAAAAAGATTTTGCAAGAGTCGGGCTTAAACATTATTGCGGCCGAATCGATGGCGGACGGAGCACAAAAAATCGTCGAGCTAGTACGTTAAGAAAGCGAGGGAGACACGTGAGCGTTTTTGTCAATAAAGACACGAAAGTGATCGTGCAAGGGATTACCGGTTCGCAAGGGCTGTTCCATACAAAGCAGATGATCGAGTACGGGACGAACATCGTCGGCGGCGTCACGCCGGGCAAAGGCGGCACGGAAGTCGAAGGCGTTCCGGTGTTTGACACTGTTTCGGAAGCGGTCGAAAGAACGGGAGCGAACGCCTCGGTCATTTACGTTCCGCCGGCCTTTGCTGCGGATGCCATCATGGAAGCGGTTGACGCTGGACTCGACCTTGTCGTTTGCATCACCGAAGGCATTCCGGTGCTTGATATGGTGAAAGTGAAACGGTACATGGAGGGCAAAAAGACGCGCCTCATCGGCCCGAACTGCCCGGGCGTCATTACGCCGGAAGAGTGCAAAATCGGCATTATGCCGGGCTACATCCATAAAAAAGGACATGTCGGCATTGTTTCCCGTTCCGGCACGCTGACGTACGAAGCCGTTCACCAACTGACGCAAGCCGGCATCGGCCAGTCGACGGCGGTCGGCATCGGCGGCGACCCGGTCAACGGCACAAACTTCATCGATGTGTTGAAGGCGTTTAATGAAGACGAAGAAACGTACGCGGTCATTATGATCGGCGAAATCGGCGGCACGGCGGAAGAAGAAGCGGCCGAATGGGTGAAAGCGAACATGACGAAACCGGTCGTCGGCTTTATCGGCGGGCAAACGGCGCCTCCGGGCAAACGGATGGGCCATGCCGGCGCGATCATTTCCGGCGGCAAAGGCACGGCCGCAGAGAAAATCAAAAAAATGACCGAATGCGGCATTAAAGTGGCGGAAACGCCGGCCGTGATCGGCGAAACGCTCATTTCTGTGCTGAAAGAACGCGGCTTGTACGAAAAATGCAAAACGCACTAATGGTTTGGCCCCGCACGTCCTCGTGCGGGGTGTTGCATATCATGTCTATAGATGCAATTTGAAGCTTTACCATTTTTGCCGCTTTTACAGAGCAATTGGATCGACTGTCGGGCGACCGAACAACGCCGCTTCCAGACCCATGTATGGGTCTGTGAAGCGGGTGGCTGTTCGGTCTTCCGTCACGCCAAGGCGTGACGAGGAAGCCTGCGGCTTGCCTCCGACAGTCGAAAAAATAGACAGGCGACCTTTCCGTCAAGGATATGTTAAACGTTTTCGTTGCACCTATAGATCCATGCTGAAGGTGAAAAAAGAAAGGGGAGCAGTATGTACGATACGGTTCGCGACCGACTTATCCATCTCCATCATTGCCGCGGGGCAGGATGGAAGACGATTCATTCCTTGCTTAAGGTTGATCCGACGCTCACCGCTCCATTTTCTCTGCCTCCTAATGATCTCCGCCCGCTCGTTCCGCTTTCCGACGCTCAATGGACCGCTTTTTTCCATGATTTGCATTCCATCGATGTGCAACGTGTGATAAAAACATATAAGGGCCGGTGCATTCGTGTGATCACTGTATTTGATTCCGACTATCCGCCGCTGCTTAAATATATATACGCCCCGCCGTGGGTGCTGTATGCAAAGGGGGACTCCGCTTTGCTTCAGGAGTGGAAACTGATCAGCATCGTCGGCACGAGGCGGCCGACGAAAGAAGGAATCGAAGCGTTGAACAAATTGGTGCCGCCGCTTGTTGCCGCCGGCTTTACGATCGTCAGCGGGCTCGCGTTTGGGATTGACGTGTGCGCCCACCAACTCGCCGTCCAGTATGGCGGGTCGACGATCGCCGTCATCGCCGGCGGGCTGGACCACATTTATCCGAAAGAACATCGACCGTTCGCCACCCTGCTGATGAACGAACAGTTGGTCATCGCTGAGCATCCGCCGGCAACGCGCCCACAGGCATGGCAGTTTCCCGCGCGCAATCGCATCATCAGCGGGCTGTCGCTCGGCACGCTTGTCGTGCAGGCGAAGCGAAAAAGCGGTTCGCTCATTACCGCCGCGTATGCGCTTGAGCAAGGGCGGGAAGTGTTCGCCGTCCCCGGCCCGATCGGTTTGGCGGAATCCGCTGGGCCGAATACGCTCATTCAGCACGGGGCAAAACTAGTGCAAGAAGCGGCGGACATTTTGGATGAATTCCCGTACGTGTAATGCACATGTTTGACAAATGCGGCAATAATCATTAATAATAATGAAGATTTCAATTTACCTCCTAGGGGTGGAAGATGGATGTCAGACTACTTAGTTATCGTCGAATCGCCAACGAAAGCGAAGACGATCGAACGATACTTGGGAAAAAAATATACAGTCAAAGCGTCGATGGGCCACGTCCGCGATTTGCCAAAAAGCCAAATGGGCGTTGATATAGACCACGGCTACGAGCCGAAATACATTACGATCCGCGGCAAAGGCCAGGTGATCAAAGAGTTGAAAACGGCGGCGAAAAAAGCGAAAAAAGTGTTTCTTGCCGCCGACCCCGATCGCGAAGGAGAGGCGATTGCCTGGCATTTGGCCCACATGCTCGATCTGGACATTCACTCTGAATGCCGCGTTGTCTTTCATGAGATCACGAAGGATGCTATTCAGCAATCGTTTCAGCACCCGCGCGCGATCAATATGAATCTTGTTGACGCCCAGCAGGCGCGGCGCGTGCTCGACCGCCTCGTCGGCTATAACATCAGCCCGCTCTTATGGAAAAAGGTGAAAAAAGGATTAAGCGCCGGCCGCGTCCAATCGGTGGCGCTGCGCCTCATCATCGATCGGGAACGAGAAATTCGCGAATTTCAGCCGGAAGAATATTGGACGATTCAAGCGACGTTTCAAAAAGAAGGAGAGACGTTTGCCGCCTCGTTTTACAGTATTGACGGACAAAAGCGCGATTTAAAGACGGAGGCGGATGTGAAAGCCGTGCTGGACCGCTTAAACGGAACGGCATTTGTGGTGAAAACGGTGACAAAACGAGAGCGCAAGCGCAGCCCCGTGCCGCCGTTTACGACGTCGTCGCTTCAGCAGGAAGCGGCGCGCAAACTGAATTTCCGGACGAAAAAGACGATGATGATCGCCCAGCAGCTGTACGAAGGAATCGATCTTGGCAGCCAAGGGACGGTCGGTTTGATCACGTATATGCGCACCGATTCAACGCGCGTCGCCGAGACGGCGCAGCAAGAGGCGGCGGCATATATCGAGGCGACGTTCGGCGCTATGTATGTCAACCAGGAAAAGCGGAAAGAGAAGAAAAGCACGAACGCCCAAGACGCCCATGAAGCGATCCGCCCGACATCGGCATTTCGCGATCCGGACAAAGTGAAACCGTATTTGACGCGCGACCAGTTTCGGTTGTATAAACTCATTTGGGAACGGTTCATCGCCAGTCAAATGGCGGCCGCCGTGCTTGACACCATGAGCGTCGAGTTGGAAAACAACGGTGTCGTGTTCCGCGCCAGCGGCTCGAAGGTGAAATTTCCAGGTTTTATGAAAGTGTATATTGAAGGAACGGACGATCAAACGGAAGAGCAGGACCGTATCCTCCCGGATTTGGAAGAAGAGGAAACGGTTGAGAGCGAAACGATCGAATCGAAGCAGCACTTTACTCAGCCGCCGCCGCGCTACACGGAAGCCCGCCTCGTCAAAACGTTGGAGGAACTCGGCATCGGCCGCCCGTCGACGTATGCCCCGACGCTTGATACGATCCAAAAACGCAACTATGTCGTCCTTGAGAACAAGCGGTTTGTCCCGACCGAGCTCGGCGAAATCGTTGTAGAGCTGATGCTCGAATTTTTCCCGGAAATTATCGATGTCGAGTTTACGGCGAAAATGGAAAAAGAATTGGACGAAATTGAAGAAGGGAAAGTGGAATGGATCAAAGTCGTCGACGAGTTTTACCGCGAATTTGAAAAACGGTTGAAAGTGGCGGAAAAAGAAATGCGCGCAGTTGAGATTAAGGATGAGCCGGCCGGCATTGACTGCGAGGTGTGCGGCAGTCCGATGGTGTACAAAATGGGCCGTTTCGGCAAGTTTATCGCCTGCTCGAATTTTCCGGAATGCCGCCATACGAAGCCGATTGTCAAAGAAATCGGCGTCAAGTGCCCGAAATGCCGCGAGGGCAACATCGTCGAGCGCAGCACGAAAAGAAAGCGGGTGTTTTACGGCTGCGACCGTTTCCCGGATTGCGACTTCGTCTCGTGGGATAAACCGCTCGCCCGCCCGTGTCCGAAATGCGCGGGGCTGCTTGTGGAGAAAGAGCTGAAAAAAGGTGTGCAAGTGCAATGCACGGCGTGCGACTATGAGGAGCGGCTAGAAGCCTGAATAGGCATCGGATACAATTCAGAATTTTATAAAAAAACAGTTGCGTTCATGCGGATGAATATGGTACGATGTAGTAGCCGTTGCGGGGTGAGGCGATGGAGAATTCGAAACTTGCGTTACAATTATTCATGGAATATTTACAAATCGAGAAAAATTATTCACAATATACTATTGTGTGTTACCGGCGTGACATTGAGCAGTTTTTCCGGTTTATGGATGAGGAAGGAATCGGCGCGCTCAATGAAGTGTCCTACAGCGACGTTCGTTTATATTTGACGAAACTATACGAGCAACAGTTGGCCAGCCGTTCGGTCGCCCGCAAAATTTCGAGTCTGCGCAGCTTTTACAAGTTTTTGTTGCGCGAAGGGCGGGTGGCCGAAAATCCGTTTGCGCTCGCGACACTGCCAAAAAAAGAGCAAAAAATTCCTAATTTTTTATACCCAAAAGAATTAGAAGCATTGTTTCTTGTCAATGATGAAAATACGGCCCTAGGCCAGCGCAATGCGGCGCTGCTTGAGTTGTTGTACGCGACTGGCGCTCGGGTTAGTGAATGTTGTCACATACAGCTGTCTGATGTCGATTTTGTTGCGGAAACCGTGCTCATTCACGGCAAAGGAAACAAGCAGCGCTACGTTCCGTTCGGCCGTCCGGCCCGCGAAGCGCTTGAACGGTATATCCATAGGGGCCGACGCGAACTGACAAGAAAGCTGCCGGCGGACCACCGCTATTTATTTGTCAACGCCCGAGGCAATCCGCTCACGCCTCGGGGAGTGCGCCATATTTTGGATCGGATTGTCGAAGCCGCTGCGCTGACGCAAAACATCAGCCCGCATGTGCTTCGGCATACGTTTGCGACTCATTTGCTCAACGAAGGGGCCGATCTCCGTTCGGTGCAGGAACTGCTCGGTCATGCGCATTTGTCATCGACGCAAGTGTATACACATGTAACGAAAGACCGGCTGCGGCATATTTATTTGCAGGCGCATCCGCGGGCGTAACCCGCAGGCAAGGAGGGGAAATGATGGGAGCCTTTCATGCGACGACAATTTTTGCCATCCGCCATAACGGCGCATCCGCCATGGCTGGAGACGGCCAAGTGACATTCGGCAATGCGGTCGTCATGAAGCATACAGCGAAAAAAGTGCGGCGGCTGTTCCAAGGAAACGTGCTCGCCGGTTTTGCCGGCTCCGTCGCTGACGCGTTTACGCTGTTTGAAATGTTTGAAGGCAAGCTCGAACAATGGAATGGCAACTTGCCGCGCGCGGCGGTTGAGCTGGCGAAAGAGTGGCGGAGCGATAAAGTGTTGCGCCGCCTCGAGGCGATGCTCATTGTTATGGACAAACAGCATTTGTTGCTTGTCTCCGGCACGGGCGAAGTGATTGAGCCGGATGATGGCATGCTTGCCATCGGCTCGGGCGGTCAGTATGCGTTGGCTGCTGGGCGTGCGTTGAAGAAGTACGCCGGCGGCTCGATGACCGCGAAAGAGATTGCCAAGGCGGCGCTCGAGATCGCTGCTGACATTTGCGTTTATACGAACGGCCATATTATTGTTGAAGAGCTGTAAAAAGGAGGAGGCCGATGATGGCGGAAACGTTGACTCCACGGCAGATTGTCGAAAAGCTCGATCAGTTCATCGTCGGGCAAAAAGAGGCAAAAAAGGCGGTGGCGATCGCGCTTCGCAACCGGTACCGCCGCAGTTTGCTCGATGAAAAATTGCGCGATGAAGTGATGCCGAAAAACATTTTAATGATTGGCCCGACCGGGGTCGGGAAGACGGAGATCGCCCGCCGGCTCGCCAAACTCGTCGGCGCCCCGTTCATCAAAGTCGAAGCGACGAAATTCACCGAAGTCGGTTATGTCGGGCGCGACGTCGAATCGATGGTGCGCGATTTAGTGGAAACGTCAGTTAGGCTCGTGAAAGAACGAAAAATGAACGAAGTGAAAGACAGGGCTGAACAGCAGGCGAACAAGCGGCTTGTTGAACTGCTCGTTCCGGGCAAGCCAAAGCAGACAATCAAAAATCCGCTTGAGCTGCTGTTTGGCGGCCAAGGAGCCCAAGCGGACAACAGCTACAGCCATGAGGATGAACAGGTGGAACAAAAGCGGCGCCAAGTTGCTTGGCAGTTGGCAAACGGGCAGTTGGAAAACGAGATGGTGACGATTGAAATCGAGGAACAGACGCCGTTATGGTTTGACTTTTTGCAAGGGGCAGGCATTGAGCAGATGGGGATGAACATGCAGGACGCCTTGAGCAGCCTCATGCCGAAGCGGCGCAAAAAGCGGCGTCTCAAAGTGAGTGAAGCGCGCAAAGTGCTCATCAACGAGGAAGCGCAAAAGCTGATCGACATGGATGAAGTGACGCAAGAGGCCGTCCGCCTGGCTGAGCAGTCCGGCATCATTTTTATCGATGAAATCGACAAAATCGCCCGCAGCGGAGCGGTGTCCGGCTCGGCCGACGTCTCGCGCGAAGGGGTGCAGCGCGACATTTTGCCAATTGTCGAAGGGTCGACCGTCATGACGAAGTACGGACCGGTGAAAACAGACCATATTTTATTCATCGCCGCCGGCGCGTTCCATATGGCGAAGCCGTCGGATTTGATCCCTGAGCTGCAAGGCCGTTTCCCGATCCGCGTCGAGCTTGCGAAACTTTCTGTCGACGATTTCGTAAGAATATTAGTCGAGCCGAATAACGCGCTCATTAAACAATATCAAGCTCTTTTGGCAACAGAAGGTATAAGTCTTGAATTTTCTGACGATGCTATTCGTAAGATTGCCGAGGTGGCGTTTGAAGTAAACCAGACGACCGACAACATCGGTGCGCGCCGGTTGCACACGATTTTGGAAAAACTGCTGGAAGACTTGCTGTTTGAGGCGCCGGACATCGGAATCGACAAGGTCGTCATCACACCGCAATATGTCGAGCAAAAACTCGGCAGCATCGTCAAAAACAAAGATTTAAGCGAGTTTATTTTATGAGGAGGAGATGAAATCAATGAACTTGCTAGAGAAAACGCGGAAAATCAACGCCATGTTGCAAAAGGCGGCCGGACGGCCGGTCAATTTTAAAGAAATGGCAGAAACGCTTTGCGAAGTGATTGAAGCCAATGTGTTTGTCGTCAGCCGCCGCGGCAAACTGCTTGGATTCGCCATTAAACAATCGATTGAAAACGAACGGATGAAGCGGATGCTGGAGGAGCGCCAGTTTCCGGAAGAATACACGAAAAACTTGTTCAACATTACGGAAACGTCTCCTAATATTGATATTAATAGCGAATATACGGCGTTTCCAGTGGAAAATCGTGACTTGTTCAAAACCGGATTGACGACGATTGTTCCGATCAACGGCGGAGGCGAGCGGCTCGGCACGCTCATTTTATCGCGCCTTGACCGCGAGTTTGACAATGACGATCTCATTTTGGCTGAATACGGTGCGACGGTCGTCGGCATGGAAATTCTGCGTGAAAAGGCGGAAGAAATTGAAGAGGAAGCGCGCAGCAAGGCGGTCGTGCAAATGGCGATCAGCTCCCTTTCTTACAGCGAGCTTGAGGCGATCGAACACATTTTTGAGGAGCTTGACGGAACGGAAGGGCTGCTTGTCGCGAGCAAAATCGCCGACCGCGTCGGCATCACCCGCTCGGTCATTGTCAATGCTCTGCGCAAACTAGAAAGCGCCGGAGTGATCGAATCGCGTTCACTCGGCATGAAAGGAACGTACATTAAAGTATTGAACGACAAGTTTTTAAGCGAACTTGAAAAATTGAAATCGAGCTGAACGGCGTAGCCGCCTAAGCCTGCTGGGTATTTTGGCCCGGCGGGTTTTTTGTTTTGACAAACATCCTTGGCATCGTTTTTCTGTAATGGCATCGTCGAAAAATAGTACCAAGTTCCGTCTATACATTGGGTTTTCTTTCCCGTAAAATGAAAACTAGCAGAAATTGTCGAAAAATAGGAGAAAAGAGGGGATTCCATTGGCGCTCTTTTCAGCGACGATCGGTTGGCTTGAACAAGGGCTTCGCTACGCTGCGCTTCGCCAACAGGCGATCGCCGACAACATCGCCAACGCCGATACGCCGGGCTATAAGGCGAAAGATGTGCGCTTTCAGTCTGAATTGGAACGGGCGTTTCGGCTTGAGGCCAAACGGACGAATCCGAAGCATTTTTCGTTTCCAAACGAACAAAATGGAAAAATCATCGTGACGACGGACACAACGGTGAGTTACAATCATAATGGAAACAGTGTCGATATCGATCAAGAAATGTCAAAACTAGCAGAAAACCAAATTTATTACAATGCCTTAATCGAGCGGCTCAACGGCAAATTTACAACGTTGAAAACAGTGATTAAAGGAGGGAAATAACGGGTGTCTTTGTTTCAAAGTCTAAACATTTCGGCTTCGGCGTTGACCGCCCAACGGTTGCGCATGGACGTGATTGCCTCCAACATCGCTAACGTCGATACGACGCGCGCCCGCCTTGTCAACGGCGAATGGGAGCCGTACCGCCGCAAAATGGTCATCATCGAACCGCAGAGCGGATCGTTTTCGGGCTATTTGCAGGCTGCGCTCGGCCGTGCCGACGCGGTGGACGGCGGAGTGCAGGTGCGCGAAATTGTCGATGATCCGGCGCCGTTTAAACTCGTCTACGACCCGAATCACCCGGATGCGGGCGCCGACGGCTATGTGCGTCTGCCAAACGTCGACCCGCTGAAAGAAATGGTGGACTTGATCGGGGCGACGCGTTCGTATGAGGCGAACGTTACGGTGTTGAATGCTTCAAAAGGAATGCTCATGAAGGCGCTCGAGATCGGGAAATAGCATGCGAGGGGGATAAACGATGATTGATGGAGCAAGCCGCATTGGGCTGACGATGTCTTCCGCCGTTTCGCCCCCAGCGAAGCCGGCTGAGGCGCAAAAGCAATTCGCCGCATTTTTCAAAGAGGCGCTCAACCGCGTGAACGAAGCGCAAATTCAAGCCGATGCGCTGACGGAAAAGCTCGTTCGCGGGGAGAACGTTCAGTTGCATGATGTGATGATCGCCGCGCAAAAAGCGAGCATCACGTTGCAGCTGACGCTGGAGATCCGCAACAAAGCGATCGAGGCGTATCAAGAAATGATGCGCATGCCATTGTAGCAGCAATGAATCGCAATACATACGGAAGCCGCCGCCATTGTTGCGCTATGGCGGCAGGTATTGGATCATCGGGGGAATTGTATGAGAAGGAAATGGAAAGAGTGGTGGAGCCGCGCTCGCGCGTTTTGGCAGGAACGGACAAAAAAACAGAAATGGCTCGTGCTCACTGCGGCAGCGGCCGTGCTTTTGGCCGTTGGCGTCGGCGTCTTTTTCGCCACAAGGACGGAAATGGTGCCCCTCTACAGCAATTTGTCGCCGCAAGAAGCGGGGCAAATTAAAGCAACGCTTGACCAGCGCGGCGTTCCGGCCGAAGTGGCGGACGGCGGGACGACGATTAAAGTGCCGAAAGAGCAAGTGGACGCGCTGAAAGTCGAGCTCGCTGCTGAAGGCATCCCGAACAGTGGAGTCATTGACTATTCATTTTTCGGCCAAAACGCGAGCTTCGGCATGACGGATAACGAGTTCAATATGGTGAAGCTGAAGGCGATGCAAACGGAGCTCGCCAACTTGATCAAGACGATCGACGGCGTCGAGGACGCCAAAGTCATGATCAACCTTCCGCAGCCGAGCGTATTCGTTTCCGATGAGAAAGGGGAAGCCTCGGCTTCGATCGTGCTGAAGACGAAGCCGGGCTATCAATTCAGCGACGAGCAAATCAAAGCGCTCTATCATCTCGTCGCCAAAAGTGTTCCGAATCTCTCTACAGATAATATCGTCATTATGAATCAGTTTTTTGAGTATTACGATTTAAAAAACGACGGCGAAAATTCGACAGGAACGACATTCGCCTCGCAGCAACAAATCAAAAAGCAGATCGAGCGCGACATTCAACGCCAAGTGCAGCAACTGCTCGGCACGATGATGGGGCAGGATAAAGTCGTCGTTTCCGTGACGGCGGATGTCGACTTTACGCAGGAGAAACGAGAAGAAAATTTGGTTTCTCCAGTGGACGAGAAAACGAAGCAAGGTATTGCCGTCAGCGTTCAGCGCATTAAAGAGACGTACTCCGGGAGCGGTGCGCCGCCCGGAGGCGCCGCTGGAACGGGCGCGAACGAAGTGCCGGGCTACCAAAACGCAAACGGCGCAACAAACGGCAACTATGAACGAACCGAAGAGACGATCAACAACGAGGTAAACAAAATCAAAAAGCAAATCGTCGAAAGTCCATATAAAATCCGCGACCTAGGCATCCAAGTGATGGTCGAGCCGCCTGACCCTAATGATCCGAACTCGCTGCCGCCCGAGACGGTCAATGATATTCAAAAACTGCTAGGAACGATCGTTCGGACGTCAATTGACAAAAGCGAGGCGCAAACGCTCACGGATCAAGACATCAACAACCGTATCGTCGTTTCGGTGCAAAAATTCAACGGCAAGCCGACATTCACCGAACTGGCGCCGGACCGGCCGGCGTGGTGGTGGTATGCGTCCGGTGCAGGAGCGCTGTTGCTCGTTGCCTTGCTGTTGTTCCTCTGGCTGCGCCGCCGCCGTGAAGACGAGGAAGAGGAAGAAGAACACTTGTTCACTCCGCCGCTTTCGACGGAGCCGGATTTGCCGGAGCCGCCGGAGACGGAGGCAGCGTTGCGCCGTCGACAGCTTGAGCGGCTGGCGAAAGAAAAGCCGGATGAGTTTGCAAAACTATTAAAAACGTGGCTATCGGAAGAGTAGGGGGAACGGCGTATGGCAAAGCGCGAACGAAAAGGCGGGCTGTCGGGCAGGCAAAAAGCAGCCATCCTGCTTATTTCCCTCGGCCCGGATGTGTCGGCCTCTGTCTATAAACATTTATCCGAGGAAGAGATTGAGAAGCTGACGCTAGAAATTTCCAACGTCCGTCAAGTGACGGCCGAACAAAAAGAGGAAGTGCTTGAAGAGTTTCGACAGCTCGCCTTGGCGCAAGATTACATTGCCCAAGGCGGCATCGCCTATGCGAAAGAAGTGCTTGAAAAAGCGCTCGGCCCGGATAAGGCGATGCAGATCATCAACCGCCTGACATCAGCGCTGATGGTGCGGCCGTTTGATTTCGCCCGCAAAGCCGACCCGATGCAGCTGTTAAACTTCATTCAAAATGAACATCCACAAACGATCGCTCTGATTCTTTCGTATTTGGAGCCGGCACAGGCAGGGCAAATTTTATCGGCGCTGCCGCAGGAAATGCAGGCGGATGTCGCCCGGCGCATCGCGCTGATGGACAGCACATCGCCGGAGATTATCAACGAAGTCGAGCAAATTTTGGAGCGGCGGCTGTCCGCGACCGTCGTGCAAGATTACACGCAAGCCGGCGGAATTGAGGCGGTCGTGGAAGTGCTGAACCAAGTCGACCGGAGCACGGAGCGGACGATTTTGGATGCCTTGGAAATTCAAGACCCGGAACTGGCCGAGGAAATTAAAAAACGGATGTTTGTCTTTGAAGATATCGTGACGCTCGATCACCGCGCCATTCAGCGCGTCATCCGCGAGGTGGACAACAACGATCTCATGTTGGCGCTGAAAGTAGCGAGCGACGAAGTGAAAAACATTATTTTCCGCAACATGTCGACAAGAATGGCCGAGACATTCAAAGAAGAAATGGAATATATGGGGCCAGTCCGGCTGCGTGATGTCGAGGAGGCGCAATCGCGCATCGTCGCAGTGATCCGTCGTCTCGAAGAGGCCGGAGAAATCGTCATCGCGCGCGGGGGAGGAGATGATATTATTGTCTAACGTCATTAAAGCGCCGAAATTGGCGGCGCGCGCTGGGAAAAAGACGATCATCGTGCAGCGCCATGTTTCCGATCTTCCATCGTCCGTCGACGATCGGCAGCGGGAGATGGAAGCGGTCGCCGCCGCCAAGGAAGAAGCAGCCAAGCTTCGCCGCCAGGCAGAGCAATATTACGAATCGGTGCGCGAGCAGTTGGCCCGCGAAAAAGAGGAATGGCAGCGTGAGAAAGAGCGTCTCATGCAGGAAGCGCGCGCCCGCGGGTATGAAGACGGCTATGCGGCTGGGCGCGAGGAGGCTTTGAGCGAGCACCGCGCGTTGATCGAGCAAGCCCGCCGCTTGGCGGAGCGAGCGAACACCGAATTTTACGCTCGCATCGAATCGACGGCTGAGGCGATGCTGGAGGTGGCGTTAAAAGCGGCCGAACGCATTCTCGGCGCCGCGCTTGAGGGCGATCGAAACGCTTTTTTGCCGCTCGTGCACCAAGCATTGCAGGAAGTGCGCCAGCAAACGGAAGTGGCCGTTTATGTGCATCCGCACGGCTACGAAATCGTGGCAGAACAAAAAGAGCTGCTGAAATCTGTGTTTCCGCATCGCGTTGATCTATTCATCTACCCGGATGATGCGCTTCCTGAATATGGCTGTGTCGTGGAGACGCCGTTTGGGCGCATCGAGGCGGGCGTCGATGTACAGCTTGAGCGGCTGCGCGAGGCGCTCTACCGGCGATTGAAGGAGGGGGCGTTTTCTGAACTGGCAGGCGCTTCTTGATGAAATAGACGCTGTCGACTTGTATAAACGGTTTGGCAAAGTGTCGCGCGTCATCGGCTTGATGATGGAATCGAAAGGACCGAAAAGCTCCATTGGCGATCTTTGTTACATCCATGAACAGAGCGGATGCCGGAAAATTCCCGCCGAAGTCGTCGGCTTTCATGAACAGCACGTCTTGCTTATGCCGTTTTCCGCCACGACCCATATCGCTCCCGGCTGCCTTGTCGAAGCGACCGGCCGGCCGCTTGAAGTGCACGTCGGCGATGCGCTCATTGGCATGGTTCTTGATCCGCTCGGCCAACCGCTTGACGGGAGCCCGTTGCCGCCCGGGCTGAAGCCGGTTTCGGTCGAACGCGATCCGCCCAATCCGCTCGTTCGGCCGCCGATTGTCGAACCGCTTGAAGTCGGCATCCGCGTCATCGACAGCCTGCTTGCCGTCGGCAAGGGGCAGCGCGTCGGCATTTTTGCCGGCTCGGGCGTCGGCAAAAGCACGCTCATGGGAATGATCGCCCGCCATACGTCGGCTGATGTGAACGTCATCGCCTTAATCGGCGAGCGTGGCCGCGAAGTGCGCGAGTTTTTAGAGCGCGACCTTGGCCCGGACGGCTTGGCCCGCTCGGTCGTCGTCGTCGCCACGTCCGACCAGCCGGCGCTGATGCGCGTCAAAGGCGCCTATACGGCAACGGCGATCGCCGAATATTTCCGCGACCAAGGGGCGGATGTCATGCTCATGATGGACTCGGTCACCCGCGTCGCGATGGCGCAGCGGGAGATTGGCCTTGCCGTCGGTGAGCCGCCGACGACGAAAGGCTATACGCCATCGGTCTTCGCCCTCCTGCCAAAGCTGCTTGAACGGGCTGGAACGAACGCTTCCGGCACGATCACCGCGTTTTATACAGTGCTTGTTGACGGCGATGACATGAATGAGCCGATCGCGGATGCGGTGCGCGGCATTTTGGATGGCCATTTTGTATTGGAACGCCAGCTGGCGAACAAAGGGCATTACCCGGCGATTAACGTGCTCAAAAGCGTCAGCCGCGTCATGCCCCACATGATCAGCGCAGAGCACCGCGAAGCGGCAAACCGGTTTCGCCGCCTTCTGTCCACTTATATCGATTCGGAGGATTTGATTCAAATTGGGGCGTACAAACGAGGATCGTCCCAAGAAATTGATGAGGCGATCGAATTTTATCCGCAAATGATGGCGTTTTGCCGCCAAAACATCGATGAAAAAACGACGCGCGCCGAAAGCATTGATGCCCTGTTGCGCTTGCTGTCGGTTCGGTGAGAAATCGCGCGCCATGTTCAGACGATGAAAGGGGGAACAAATGTGACGCCGACGTTTCGGCTGCAAAAAGTGCTGGCGATGAAAGAAAAAGAAAAAGAAAAGGCGCTTGGCGAATACGAGGAGGCGGTCCGCCGGTTTGAGCAGGCAGCCGAAACGCTTTACCGCCTGCTCAAGGAAAAAGAAGAATGCGCGGCGGCTCGGGATGAACAGCTTCAAGCCGGCCTGTCCGTCGGAGACATTCGCCTTAGGCTGCAATATATGGCGAATTTAGAGCGGATGATCGACCATTATCAGCTCGTCGTCATGCAGGCGCGCGAGCGGATGCAGCGCCGGCAGCAGCGTTTGATGGAATTGAATATCGAAGTGAAAAAATACGAAAAAATGCGCGAGCGCATGAAGCAGTGGGCCGAGCAGCTTGAGAGGGAAGCGGAGCGCCGCCTGTTTGATGAAATGGCGGTTCAACGTTTTGCAAGGCAAGGAGAGGTATAGATGGCGGAGAGCAAAGTTGAACAGGAAATGCAGGCGAGTTGGTGGCAATGGCTGTTGTTTGTCATTGTCATTCCGAGTGCGTTTGCCGCCTCCTTTCTGTTGTTGATTTTAAACATTGCCGGCGTTGATGCGGCCAAGGCGGCAAAGCAGTGGACCATAAAGGCGCCGTTTGTCTCCGAGTGGATCAACTGGAGCAAAAGGGAGAAAGCTTTGCAAAAAACGATTGAAGCTCAGCAGCAGACGATCAACCGGCAAAAACGAACGATCGCCGACCAACAAAAGCAAATCAAGCAGTTGAAAAATGAATTGGCGGCAAAGGAAAAGGAAATCGCCCAGCTGTCTGCGCCAAGCGGGAAAACGGACGCTCAGGCTGAGCCTGTTGACGAGCCGGCCTTGACGGAAGAAGATGTCGTCCGCATGTATGACGCCATGTCGGAAAAACAGGCGGCGGCTATTTTAGCGGAACTGCCTGAGAGCGAAGCGCTCCGTGTACTGAGCCAGATTGACGGCGACAAAGCGGCAGCCATTTTGGAACAAATGCCGGCTGGGCAGGCGGCGAAACTGTTGGCATCGTTAAGCAAAAGGGCGATGGGGAAGGAGGCGGCCGAATGAAAGTAACGATCACAGCAAACGCGCCGCTATCGGCAGGCGCTATAGCGGTGAAAAAAGAGGCGGAAAACGCAAACGTGTTTGCGGCGTTGCTTGCGCACAAGCAACAAGAGTTATTGCCCGCTGGGGCAGAGACTAGCTTGTTTCAAGAGGAGTCGAGCAAAAACAAAGAGCCAGATTGGCAAAATGGCGGAATGGAAACGGGCGCAGCCGGACAACCATCTTCAGCGGAAAAGAAGCCGGCGCAAATCGAATCATTGTGGCTTGCCCCTTCCATCATGACAGCTTTGGCTGTCGCACCTATTTCGGCAGCTGCAGGCGCGCCGCTTTTGGAGGCGGATCAGCAGGCGGAAGGGAAAACGAGTGATCATTGGACATTTCCGTTTGTCGGTGCGATGAATGGTGAAGAAACGATTGCCGCTCAGCCGGCGGCCGATGAAGCGGGATTTGAACGTGCGTTCATAACCGACGGACGGAAACGTGGTCATATCGATGCTGAATCGGGTTCGCCTTCCAGCGGAAAAACAGGGATGTTTCCACCGCTCCTGAGCGACGGCGACCAGCGTCCATTCCATGAGCAGGGAGGCAACAGGACGGTTGTCGCGCTGCCTAACGAAGCTTCTCCTGTCCGTCCGGCTGGCGAAAAAGACGTTTCGCTGCCAAAAAGGGGGGACAAGGGGCATGGCGGCGAGGCCGCTCCTTCGTTCACCACTCCTCCTGCGCTTTTATCACCCTCCTCTTCATCTGTCGGGTTGGTCGGCGAGATGCCGGCGTCAGCTGGCGGAAGCGTCGCTGATCAAGTCGCCCACGCGCTAAGGTCGGCGCGGTGGATGAAGCTTCCAAACGGTGTCATGCAGCTTGTCATCCGTCTGCATCCGGAACATCTCGGGACGGTGACGGTGAAAATGACAGAGGAAGGTGGAAAGCTCGCCGCCAAGCTGCTCGTGGCGAACGACGCGGTGAAAGAGTTGCTCTACGCTCATTTGCCGCAGCTTGCTCAGCAGCTTGATGCGAGTTCCATCACGGTCGAAAAATGGACCGTTTGGTCGGATTATGACAGCCCCGCGATGCCGCCGTATTCCGGGAACCGCCAAGGAGGGCAGCAGCAGGGCGAATCGCGGCAAAAACAAAAGCGGGAGCCATCATCTTCCTTCCCGTTTGCGCTAGACGGGATCGAAGCTGACGCATAAGGGGGAAAAGAACGAGGATGACAACGAATGCGATTGATGGAAGCTTATGGCTGGCAAACGCGGTTCAGCCGGAACGGAAAACGGGCAATCAAATTTTAGGAAAAGACGACTTTCTCAAAATTTTGCTCGCTCAGCTCGAAAATCAAGACCCGCTCAATCCAATGGAAGATAAAGACTTTATCGCGCAAATGGCGAACTTCTCCTCGCTTGAGCAAATGATGAACATCGCCAATTTGATGCAGCAATGGATGCAAGCGTCAAGCCGCGATGCGCTTTTGCGCTACAGCGAATGGATCGGCAAAACGGTGCACTGGCAAGACGGCGAGACGATGATGAGCGCCGTCGTTCAATCGGTCATGCAAAAAGACGGCCAAGTGACTCTTGGGCTTGATAACGGGACAACGATTGCCGCGGATGCGGTCGTGAAAGTCGAACAAAAAGGATAAAAGGGGAGAGGAAACCGATGCTTCGTTCCATGTATTCCGGAATCGGCGCCATGCGCAACTTTCAAACGAAGTTGGATGTCATCGGCAACAACATTGCCAATGTCAATACGTACGGGTTTAAAAAAGGACGAACGATTTTCAAAGATTTAATGAGCCAGACGATTTCTGGAGCAAGCGGGCCCAATGCCGGCCGCGGCGGGACGAATCCAAAGCAGGTCGGGCTCGGTTCGCAGCTTGCAGCGATCGACACCGTCCATACGCAAGGCAGCTTGCAAACGACCGGGCGTGTGCTCGATTTGGCCATTTCCGGCGACGGGTTTTTCGTCGTCGGCGATGCGTCCGGCAACAATCGCATGTATACGAGAGCCGGGAATTTTTATCTCGATTCGCAAGGCTATATTGTCAATGTTGATGGCCAATATTTGCTCGGTGTTGGAAATAGCCGCCTTCAAGTTCCGACAGATGCGAAAAGCTTGAGCATCGGGGCGGACGGCAAAGTGACCATTGTGGATGCTTCTGGGACTTTAAGTACGATCGGCACGATTCAGCTGGCCAAATTTGCAAACAATGACGGATTAGAAAAAGCCGGCAACAACTTGTTCCGCGAAACGACCAACTCTGGAACGCCAACGACAGGGGCACCGGGAGCGAACGGAACAGGAACGATCGTCTCCGGCGCGCTTGAGATGTCCAACGTCGACCTTGCCGAGGAATTCACGGAGATGATCGTCGCCCAGCGCGGCTTCCAGGCGAATACGCGCATCATTACGACATCGGATGAAATTTTGCAAGAGCTTGTCAACTTGAAAAAATAGAATAGGAGGTAGGGCGTGAGCGGCGTCTTGCGCCTGCTGGCCGATGATTTCGTTAACGAAGCTCAACGGCAAACGGTTTGTGCTCAATGCGTTGTACATCGAACAAATTGAAGCGTTTCCTGATACGACCGTGACGCTGACGAACGGAAAAAAATTCGTCGTGCGCGAAACGGTCGAGCAAGTGGCTGCACGAGCGAGCGAATTTTACCGGCAGCTTGGTGTGTTTCGCTTACCGAAAGCAGGAGGATTGGACAGTGAAAGGGAATAAAGCAATCAAAACGATGATCATTGTGCTGGCGGTCATCGCCTTGGCCGGAACGGCGGCGCTTGTCGCGGTGATGAAGATGGGGCATGCGGAAAAACAAGGGGCGCCAAGCGCTGACGAACTGGCGGAACGATCGATCGACATTCCGGAAATGACCACCAATTTAGCGGACGGGCGTTATATTAAAATCTCATTTAAAATTGAAACAGACAGCGATCAAGGAAAAGAAGAGGCGGAGAAACGCGATTTTCAGATGAAAGACGTGATCATCGAGCAACTTTCGCAGATGAAAGCGGCCGACTTTAAAGGAAAAGAAGGGCTGACGGCGCTGAAAGAGCGGCTGAAGCGCGAGATCAACGGATTGATGCAAGAAGGGAGAGTGGAGAACGTCTACATTACCTCTTTTATCCTCCAGTAGCCCTGTCATTGGAAGGGGGGAAGATGAAATGACGGCCGGGGAAGTATTGTCGCAAAGCGAAATTGACGCGTTGCTCGCTGCGCTTTCTGCAGGGGAGATGAGCGCGGAGGAGCTGAAAAAAGAGGAGGAAGGCCGACGCGTCAAAACGTATGATTTCCGGCGGGCGCTCCGGTTTTCCAAAGATCAAATCCGCAGCCTGACGCGCATTCATGAGAATTTCGCCCGTCTGCTGACAACGTTTTTTTCCGCCCAGTTGCGCACATATGTGCAAATTTCGGTCGCATCGGCCGACCAAATTCCATACGAAGAATTTGTCCGCTCCATCCCAAAAATGACGATCATCAATGTCTTTGAGGTGCCGCCGCTTGGCGGACATGTCCTTTTGGAAGTCAACCCGAACATCGCTTACGCCATGCTTGACCGGGTGATGGGCGGGCGCGGCGTCGGCATGGATAAAGTGGAGCATTTGACGGAGATTGAAACACGCATCATGTCCAATTTGTTTGACAAGGCGTTTGTCCATTGGCGCGACGCTTGGGAATCGGTGGCGGAAGTCGACCCGCTCTTTGTCGATTTTGAAGTCAATCCGCAGTTTTTGCGCATGATTGCGCCGAACGACACCGTCGTCGTCATTTCGCTCAACACGCAAATCGGCGAAGCGCGCGGCATGATGAATGTGTGCATTCCGCATGTCGTCTTGGAGCCGATTATGCCGCGGCTGTCGGTGCATTACTGGATGCAGGCGCAAAAAAAGGAGCGTTCCCCCGAGGAAGCGAAACGGATCGAACAGCGCATCCGCGCGGCAAAATTGCCGATTATCGCTGAACTGGGAACGGCGGTCATCACGGTCAATGAATTTCTTCAACTCGAGGCCGGCGATGTCATTCAGCTCGAGCAGTCGATTCATGAGCCGCTCGTGGTCAAAATCGGCCATATTCCAAAGTTTATCGGCCAGCCGGGGAAGCGGAACAAAAAGCTGGCGGTGCAAATTTTAGCGATGATCGAGGGGGACGAAGACGACCATGATGAATGATGGAATGTTGTCGCAGGATGAAATTGATGCTTTGTTGCGCGGAATGGACAGCGACGGACATATTCCGGCGCTTCATGATATTCTCTCTCCACTTGAGCAGGACGCCCTTGGGGAAATCGGCAATATTTCTTTCGGCAGTTCGGCCACTGCCCTGTCGATGTTATTGAACCAAAAAGTGGAAATTACGACGCCAAGCGTGTCCATTATCGAGCGCACAAGCGTCGCTGATGAATTTCCGCAGCCATATGTCGCCATCCAAGTCAACTATACGGAAGGGCTGCTAGGGACAAACTTGTTGGTCATTAAACAGCAAGACGCGGCGATTATCGCTGATTTAATGCTTGGCGGCGACGGAACGGCGGCCGATGGTCCGCTCGGAGAGATTCAGCTGAGCGCTGTTCAAGAAGCGATGAACCAAATGATGGGCTCAGCGGCGACGTCGATGTCGACCGTCTTTGGCAAGCGGGTTGATATTTCCCCGCCGACGCTCCACCTGCTTGATTTGGCGGAAGGAAAAGGGATGGAATATTTGCCGGATGAAGATTTTCTCATTAAAGTGTCGTTTCGGCTGAAAATCGGCGAGTTGATCGACTCAAGCATTATGCAGCTGTTGCCGGTCGATTTCGCGAAAGAATTGGTTGCCCAATTGCTCGGCTCGCCGCTTGAGGAGCCGGGGGCTGCGGAAGTTAACCTCAAGTCGTCGGCGGACGCGCGGCCGTTTAGCGAGCCGCAGCCTGTTCCGACTTACGCTCAGGCGAACGGCGGTGCGGCCGTTTCAGAAGCGGCGAGCCGCTCGACGGATGAACCGCCGGCTGGGCGCGCGGACAAGGAGAGGGATGGTGCAACCGCTCGGCATATTCAAACCGCCGATTTCGTCGAGTTCGATGCCCCGCCGCTTGCGGCAACGGAGGCGCGCAATTTGGAGCTGCTGTTTGATGTGCCGCTGCAGGTGACGGTTGAACTCGGACGGACGAAGCGATCGGTGCAGGAAATTTTGCAGCTGTCGACTGGATCGATCATTGAGCTCGATAAACTGGCCGGCGAACCGGTCGATGTGTTTGTCAACAACAAGCTGATCGCGAAAGGCGAGGTTGTCGTCATCGATGAAAATTTCGGCGTCCGCATCACGGACATCATCAGCCAAAGCGATCGGCTGACAAAGCTAAAATAAACAGGCGTTTGGGAGGTAAGGGGACATGGCAAGAGTGCTTGTCGTTGATGATGCGGCATTTATGCGCATGATGATTAAAGACATTTTGACGAAAAACGGACATGAAGTCGTCGCCGAAGCGGCCGATGGGCGGCAGGCGATCGAGAAATACAAGGAAACGCGGCCCGATGTAGTGACAATGGATATTACGATGCCGGAGATGGATGGGATTGCGGCGCTCAAGGAAATTAAAAAAATCGACAGCAACGCCAAAGTCATTATGTGCTCCGCGATGGGGCAGCAGGCAATGGTGATTGATGCCATTCAAGCCGGAGCGAAAGATTTTGTGGTCAAGCCGTTCCAAGCGGACCGCGTCATCGAAGCGATCAACAAAACGATCGGGTGAGCGATCAGAGGTGGAAACGATGGCAATTTGGCGCTGGGCGGCCGTTTTGCTGGCAGCAGCCATCGCTTTGGGGCCGACGCCGGCATCAGCCGCCCAAAGCCCGACGGTCGCCGACTGCCTGCAGCATCCCGATTCATGCGGGAAGTCAGCTCCTTCCGGGCAACAGACAAAACAGACAGCGAATCAAGCCGCTGATGCGGTTTCCGCTTCCGATGTGCTTCGGCTCATCGGCGCGACCGCCTTTGTTCTCATTCTCCTTTATGCGGTGTTAAGGTGGATGTCCCGCCGTCAGTCGTTTGTTTCAAGCCAAAAGGGTGTCATCGAACATCTCGGCGGGACGAGCGTCGGGACGAACCGTTCTGTACAGCTCATTAAAGTCGGCCGTCGGCTGCTCGTCATCGGTGTCGGCGATTCGATTCAGCTGCTTACGGAAATTGAAGACGAACAAGAAATGAATGAGCTGTTAGCGCAGCATCGCGAGCGGTTGGAACGAATGGCGGAGTTCGGCCGGCTTGGCTCCTTCCTTCGAGGCGAGTGGACGGGGAAATCAAAGCGGAAAAACGGTTTGCCGCCGTCGTTTTCGACGCTGTTGGCTGAGGAGATGAAGCAAATGACTGAAAAACGGAACGAGTGGCTGAAGCGGCTGAAAGGGAAAGGAACGGCGGGCGATGAGTGAATTTGTCCATATGTTTGATTCGATGGCTCCCGAGCACGTGTCGACAGCGGTGAAGCTTCTTCTGCTGCTCACCGTGTTGTCGATCGCACCCGGCATTCTCATTATGATGACATGTTTTACCCGCATCGTCATCGTTTTGTCGTTTGTGCGCACGGCGCTCGGCACGCAGCAGATGCCGCCGAACCAAGTGCTCGTCGGGCTCGCCTTGTTTTTAACGTTTTTCATTATGGCGCCGACTTGGAAAGACATCAACGATCAGGCATTGCAGCCGCTGTTTGCCGACAAAATTGACTTGGAGGAGGCGTATGAACGGGCGGCTGTTCCGCTGAAGCAGTTTATGAGCCAATACACAAGGCAGGAAGATTTGGCGCTGTTTTTATCATACAGCGGCGCCAAACAGCCGAAAACGATCAACGACATCCCGATGACCGCGCTCGTGCCGGCGTTTGCCATCAGTGAGTTGAAAACGGCGTTTCAAATGGGCTTTATGATTTTTATTCCGTTTTTAGTCATCGACATGATCGTCGCCAGCGTCTTAATGTCGATGGGGATGATGATGCTGCCGCCAGTGATGATTTCGCTGCCGTTTAAAATTTTATTGTTTGTCCTTGTTGATGGCTGGCATTTGGTCGTCAAATCATTGTTGCAAAGTTTTCAATAAAGATAGGTGGCGTTTATGAGTGCCGATTTCATCATCCGCCTTGCTGAACAAGGCGTGTATATCGTGCTTGTCGTCTGCGGGCCGCTCTTGTTGTTGTCCCTTGCCGTCGGGCTTGTCGTCAGCATTTTCCAGGCGGCGACGCAAATTCAAGAGCAGACGCTCGCGTTTGTGCCGAAAATCGTCGCCGTCTTGCTTGGACTTGTGTTCTTTGGGCCGTGGATGCTCTCGAAAATGGTGTCGTACGCGCACGATATTTTCAACAATCTTGCTTCGTTTATAGGTTGATCGGCGATGGAACAAGCATGGACTTATTTTCCGGCGTTTTTGCTCGTCTTTGTCCGCGCCGCTTCGTTTTTCGCGGCGATGCCGTTGTTTTCCTACCGGACCGTGCCGGCTTCGTATAAAGCCGGATTGGCGTTTTTGTTCAGCTGGCTGTTGTTTTTGGCGATGCCCAAACCGGTGTTGGCGCTTGACGGCGTGTATGTATTGCTTGTCGTAAAAGAAGCGCTCGTCGGATTGGCGCTTGGGCTGCTGGCAGCGATCCTCATGGCGGCGATGCAAATCGCCGGCGGCTTGATCGATTTTCAAATCGGGTTTGCCATCGCCAACGTCATCGACCCGCAAACTGGAGCGCAAAGCCCGCTGCTTGGCGAATATCTTCATTTGCTCGCCCTGCTGCTTTTGCTCGCTCTCGATGGCCACCATTTGCTGCTTGACGGCATGTTTTACAGCTATCATTGGTTGCCGCTTGACCGCCTGCCGCACGTTGCTGACGGTCGGGCGGTGGAATACGCGGTGCGGGCGTTTGCTGCGATGTTCGCCGCCGCTTTCCAAATGGCGGCCCCGCTTGTCGGATCGCTCTTTTTAGTCGACGTGGCGCTTGGCATCATCGCCCGCGCGGTGCCGCAAATGAACATTTTTGCGGTCGGCTTTTCCGCCAAAACGGCAGCGGCGTTTTTGCTCCTGTTGGCGGGGATTGGGACGATATTGCTTGCGGCGCGCAGTGTATTTCACTTCATGTTTGCCTCGTTGCGCGAGTTGATGCGGCTGTTGGGGGGCGGATAAGATGGGCGAGTGGCGGCTCGATTTGCAATTTTTCGCTGGGGAAAAAACGGAAAAGGCGACGCCTCGCAAACGGCAAGAAGTGCGGGAAAAAGGACAGGTGGCCAAAAGCGGTGATGTCGTCTCCGCTTCCGTGTTGCTTGCTTCATTTCTTGCTTTGTCCTTGGCCGGGGCGTACGAGCGGGACGGTCTGCTGCGGTTGTTCGCCCGCGCCTTGTCCGATTCTGCCTCCCCTTCGTTGACGGTTGACTCGCTTCACCGGCTGTTTCTTGACTGGCTTTCCCATGCATCCTTGCTTTTGGCGCCGCTGTTCGCCGCCGCAGTGCTGGCGGCTGGGTTGGCCAACTTTTTGCAAATCGGCGCCTTGTTCACCGTTGAACCGTTAAAAATGGATGGGAACCGCCTCAATCCCGTGCAAGGAATGAAACGGCTGTTTTCGTTGCGCGCCTTGGTCGAGCTGTTGAAATCCGTGTTAAAAGCTGGAATCATCGGTGCGGTCGTGTTTGCGGCGCTGTTGGCCGAACGAAGCGAGCTTGCGGCGCTCGTTTCCAAGA
Source organism: Geobacillus sp. Y412MC52 (assembly GCF_000174795.2). NCBI lineage: Bacteria > Bacillati > Bacillota > Bacilli > Caryophanales > Anoxybacillaceae > Geobacillus > Geobacillus sp. Y412MC52. Next base: position 1,170,208 of record NC_014915.1, read on the forward strand.
CGCCGGGTGAGGCTTTGACTGTCGTCGGCGGCTTGACGGTGAAAATGGGGCTGTACGCCGCGGGGGCGCTCTTGTTTTTAGCGCTGTTTGATTACTTGTATCAGCGGTTTGAATTTGAAAAAAGCATCCGCATGTCCAAACAGGACATTAAAGATGAATACAAAAAGACGGAAGGCGATCCACTCATCAAATCGCGCATCAAGCAAAAACAGCGTGAGATGGCGATGAGGCGGATGATGCAGGAAGTGCCGAACGCGGATGTCGTCATTACCAACCCGACGCATTACGCCGTGGCCCTCAAGTATGAAGACGGCAAGATGGAAGCGCCAGTCGTCGTCGCGAAAGGGGCGGATTATATGGCGTTGAAAATCAAGGAAGTGGCGAAAACCCATGGCGTCGTGACGGTCGAAAATCGCCCGCTTGCGCAGGCGCTCTACCGCCAGACGGAAGTCGGCGACATGATTCCAGAGGCGTTTTTTAAGGCAGTGGCGGAAATTTTGGCGTACGTCTATCGGCTCAAAGGAAACGTGTAGCAACAAGGAGAGAAAACCATGCAAGCGCAAATCAAAGATTTATCCGTATTGTTTCTTGTCGTGCTCATCGTCGCCATGCTCGTCATCCCGCTGCAGACATGGCTGTTGAGCGTCTTGATCATCATCAATATTTCCCTTGCCTTGCTTGTATTGCTGACGGCGATGAACACGAAAGAGCCGCTTGAGTTTTCCATTTTTCCGTCATTGCTTTTAGTGCTGACGCTGTTTCGGCTCGGGCTGAATGTGTCAACCACCCGCTCGATTTTAAGCAAAGGGGAGGCGGGCGGCGTCGTTGAAACGTTCGGAACGTTCGTCGTTGGCGGCGATGTCGTCGTTGGGTTTGTCGTGTTTTTGATTTTGGTCATCATCCAGTTTGTTGTCATCACCAAAGGGGCGGAGCGCGTCTCGGAAGTGGCGGCCCGCTTTACGCTCGATGCGATGCCCGGCAAACAGATGAGCATTGACGCCGATTTGAACGCCGGCATGATTTCGGAGCAAGAAGCCCGAAAGCGGCGGGAAAAAGTGGCGCAAGAAGCCGACTTTTACGGAGCGATGGACGGGGCAAGCAAATTTGTGAAAGGCGACGCCATCGCCGGCATCATTATCGTCGTCATCAACATGTTGTTTGGCATGGTGATCGGCGTTGTGGAGAAAGGAATGGATATAGGGGAGGCGGCAAAGCGCTACACGCTTTTGACGGTCGGCGACGGCATCGTCAGCCAAATTCCGGCGCTGTTGATTTCCACGGCGACCGGCATCATCGTCACCCGGGCGGCGTCGGACAGCAACTTGAGCGGCGATATTATGCGCCAGCTGTTCGCGTTTCCGAAAATGTTGTACGTCACGGCAGGAACGATTTTCCTGCTCGGCTTGTTTACGCCGATCAACGACTTGTTGACGATGCCGATTGCCGGGCTGCTGGCGCTTGGCGGCTACCGATTTATCGAGCGGCAAAAGCAAGAAGAAGCGGCATTGGCCGCTCCGGAAGAGGAGGCGGCGGCCGCCGACGAATTGAAAAGCCCGGAAAGCGTCATCCAACTGCTGCATATTGATCCGATTGAATTTGAGTTCGGCTATGCGCTCATTCCGCTCGCTGATGCCAATCAAGGCGGGGATTTGCTTGACCGGATCGTCATGATTCGCCGTCAGCTCGCGCTCGAGCTTGGCATTGTCATCCCGGTTGTGCGCATTCGCGACAACATCCAGTTGCAGCCGAATGAATACCGGATCAAAGTGAAAGGCGAGGAAGTGGCGCGCGGCGAGCTGCTGCTTGACCATTATTTGGCGATGAGCCCCGGAGTTGACGATGATTCGATTGATGGCATTGACACCATCGAGCCGGCGTTTGGTCTGCCGGCGAAATGGATTTCCGAGACCGTAAAAGACCGGGCGGAAATGCTTGGCTATACAGTCGTCGACCCGCCATCGGTCGTCTCGACACACTTAGCGGAGGTGCTGAAAGCCCATGCCCACGAACTGCTGGGGCGTCAGGAAACAAAACAGCTGATCGATCATTTAAAAGAATCGTATCCGGTGCTTGTCGACGATGTGACGCCGAATCCGTTGTCTGTCGGCGACGTGCAAAAAGTGCTCGCCAAGCTGCTGAAAGAGAAAGTGTCGATCCGCAACTTGCCGCTCATTTTTGAGGCGCTTGCCGATTTTGCCCGCCTGACCAGCGACACCGATTTGTTGACGGAATACGTCCGCCAAGCGTTGGCGCGGCAAATCACCTCGCAGTACGCCGTGCCGGGCGAGCCGCTGCGCGTCATTACGCTGTCGGGCAGGGCGGAAAAAACGATCGCCGACGCCGTGCAGCAAACCGAACACGGCCGCTATTTGGCGCTCGAGCCGGCGCGGGCGCAGGCGTTTGTGGAAGCGGTCGCCGCGGCGCTTGAACGCTATCCGTTCGCCGGCCAGACGCCGATTTTGCTCTGCTCCCCGGCGGTGCGCATGTACGTCCGCCAGCTGACCGAGCGCCATTTTCCGACTGTTCCGGTGCTGTCGTACAACGAGCTTGAAGCGGATGTCGAAGTTCAAAGCGTGGGGATGGTGGAAATCGAATGAAAGTGAAAAAATTTGTCGCCCCGTCCATGAACGAAGCGATGAAAATGGTTCGCGCCGAACTTGGCCGCGACGCCGTCATTTTGCACTCGAAAGTCGTGCAGACCGGCGGATTTTTCGGTCTGTTTGCGAAAAAAAAGATCGAAGTGTTGGCCGGCGTTGATCCGGATCCACTGCCGCTGCGTCAGCCGGATGCCGCCGCGTCTTTGACGCGTCAGCTGAGTGCCGCCGCGTCTTTGACGCGTCAGCCGAGTGCCGCCGCGTCTTTGACGCGTCAGCCGAGTGCTGCTGCGTCCTTTGCCCCTTTGCCGGCGGCCGAGCGGGAGGAAGACGGCTCGCTTGCCCGTGAGATCGAGGAAGTCAAGGCGCTCATCCGTCAGTTCAACGCCCGCTCGTCTTCGCTTTTGTATCCTCCACCGCTTGCGGAAGCGGAACGGCGCCTCGTTCGGCAAGGGATGGCGGATGTGTACGTCCGCCAAGTGATGGATCGCCTGCTTGAACGGTGGTATGCCGACAAAGACGGCCGGTCGCCGGCTGCGGTCTCCGCCTGGACGAAAGAAGCGGTGCGCGATCTATTGTCGACGCTTCCGTTTGTCAAAACGGCGGAGCAAAAAAAGTATATGATTTTGCTTGGTCCGACCGGGGTTGGAAAAACGACGACGCTCGCCAAAATGGCAGGGCGCGCCGTCCTCGAGCAAGGGAAAAAAGTCGGGTTCATCACGGCCGACACGTACCGGATCGCCGCCATCGACCAACTGAAGACGTATGCCGACATTTTGCACGCTCCGTTGGAAGTATGCTACAATGCCGACGATTTTCGGACGGCGAAGCGGAAATTGGCCGGCTGCGATCTCGTGTTCGTCGATACGGCTGGCCGCAACTTCCGCAACCCGCAATACGTGGATGAACTGCAGCAAACGCTCGAGTTTGACAGCGAAACGGAAACGTTTCTTGTATTCGCCGCCACGGGAAAGTATGACGATATGAAAACGATTTACAACCACTTTTCCCGCCTGCCGATCGATCGGCTGATCGTGACGAAGCTCGATGAGACGGACTCGTTTGGAACGATCGTCAATGTGTTGCTTGACAGCCGGCTTGCCGCCGCCTATTTCACGAACGGGCAAAATGTGCCGGACGACATGGTGGAAGCGTCCGCAGACCGGCTCGTTCATCTGCTGTTTGGGGCGGAGCGATGGTGAGCGATCAAGCAGAACGGCTGCGCTATGAGCTGGGCCGCCGGCTGACGCCGGCGGCGGGGCCGCGGACCATCGCGGTGACGAGCGGGAAAGGCGGAGTCGGCAAGTCAAACCTTTCGCTCAATTTTTCGCTGTCGCTCTCGAAGCTCGGGTTTCGCGTCTTGCTGCTTGATATGGACATCGGCATGGGCAACATCGACATTTTGCTCGGCCAGTCGTCGCCATTGACGCTTTCGGATTGGTTTTCCGCGCGGTTGCCGCTTTCCGAGCTGGTAAAAAGCGGACCGGAGCATCTATCGTATATTGCTGGGGGGACGGGCGCCGCGCAATGGTTGAGTGTCGATCGATCCGCTATCGACTATTTGTTGGCCGAGCTGCAGACGGTGGCGTCGCGATATGATTATCTCATTTTCGATATGGGGGCGGGTGCCTCAGAAGAACGATTGTATTTTTTAAAGTCCGTCGACGATGTGTTTATTGTCACGACGCCGGAGCCGACCGCGATGACGGATGCGTACGCCATGATGAAATATATGCACACCGCCGGCAGCGAGGCTCCGTTTTCCGTCATCGTCAACCGCGCCGGCAGCGAGCGGGAAGGATACGGCGTCTTTTCGCGCCTGCAGCATGCCGCCAGTCGGTTTTTCCATAAAGACATCGCCTTGCTTGGCGTCGTTCCTGAAGACCGGACTGTGGCGCGCTGTGTCGTCCGGCAAACGCCGTTTGTTCTCTTTGATCCGGCGGCGAAGGCGAGCCGGGCAGTGCGTCAAATGGCATGCCGCTATGCGGCGGGAGGAGAAAAAGAGCCGGAGCGGGCTCCCCGCTTTTTTGCGAAGCTGCGTCAACTTTTGCTAGAAAGGTAGAGACGGAACATGAAGACGATCAAGGTGCTTGTCGTCGATGACTCGGCGTTTATGCGCAAATGGATCAGTGATTTTTTGTCCGAGCATCCGCGCCTCGAAGTCATCGGAACAGCTCGCAACGGCCGGGAGGCGCTCGAGAAAATCGCTGCCCTAAGGCCGGATGTCGTGACGCTTGATGTGGAAATGCCGGTCATGAACGGACTCGAAACGTTGCAGCGCATCATGCGGGACCATCCCGTGCCGGTCGTCATGGTGTCAAGCACGACGACCGAAGGGGCGGAAAACACGATCGACGCCATGCAGTACGGGGCGGTCGACTTTGTCGCTAAGCCGTCCGGACCGATTTCGCTCGATTTGTACAAAGTGAAAGACGAGCTGATTGGCAAAGTGCTGCACGCGAGCGAAGCGAACGTGGCTGCCTTGACTGCCCCGCGCCGCCAACGTCCGTCTTGGCGCCCATCGTTCAAAGCGGCGGCGCGGCCGCAACAGGCCATCGTCGCGATCGGCACTTCCACCGGCGGCCCGCGCGCGCTCGAGACGGTGCTGACGCAGCTTCCGCCCGATCTAGCCGCTCCGGTCGTCGCTGTCCAGCATATGCCCAAAGGATTTACGACATCGCTCGCCAACCGGCTTGATGCGCTTGCCGCGATCACGGTCAAGGAGGCGGAAGACGGGGAAGTGCTGCAAAATGGCACCGCCTATATCGCGCCAGGCGGTGTCCATCTCATCGTTCGCGAAGAAGGCGGCGCGCTTAAAGCCCGTTTCGACGAATCGCCGCCGCGCGCCGGCCATCGTCCGGCTGTTGACGTGTTGTTCGAGTCGCTCGCTGCCATTCGCCGCTGTCGGAAAATCGCGGTGATCATGACCGGGATGGGAAGCGACGGAACATCGGGGTTGAAAAAGCTGAAGGAAAGCGGGAACACAAAAGCGATCGCGGAAGCGCGCGAGACAGCCGTTGTCTTTGGGATGCCAAGAGCGGCGATCGAGGCTGGCGTCGTTGATGTCATCGTTCCGCTTGACAGCATCGCCGCTGCCATCGTCCAATTGATCGGGGAGTGAGGGGGAAACGGCATGGACATGAGCCAATATTTGGATTTATTTATTGATGAAAGCAAAGAGCATTTGCAGGCGATCAACGAGCGGCTGTTGGAACTTGAAAAAACTCCGGAGGACATGTCTGTGGTGAATGATATTTTCCGTTCGGCCCATACGTTGAAAGGCATGTCCGCCACGATGGGGTTTGAAGATTTGGCCAATTTGACGCACCAAATGGAAAACGTGCTCGATGGCATCCGCAATCGGCGGCTTTCCGTTACCCCGGAATTGCTTGACGTCATTTTTGAGGCCGTCGACCATTTGGAGGCGATGATCAGTTCCATCGCTGCAGGCGGCGACGGAACGCGCGATGTAAGGAGAACAGTCGAACAGCTGAAACGAATCGAGCAAGGGGAGATGCCGAACAAGCAGGCAGCAAGGGAAGAACCGCCCCTTGAACATGCGTATGGGGAATTTGAATACCATGTGCTCGAACAGGCGAAGGAGCAGGGATTTTCCGTCTACGAAATCCGCGTTCGGCTTCGCGATGATTGCTTGTTGAAAGCAGCGCGCGTCTATATGGTGTTTGAACAGCTGAATGAAGTCGGAGAAATTGTGAAAGCAACGCCGCCGGTCGAGATGCTGGAGGAAGAACAGTTTGACCGGGAGTTTCTCGTTACGGTCGTATCCAAAGCGCCAGCCGATGAGTTGCAAAAGCGGCTGATGGGCATTTCGGAAATTGATGACGTCAAGGTGTCTATGCTATCGAGCGATGAACCGTCGGCAGAAAGCGAGAAAGCGGCTGCGCCCCAACAACCGGCCGCTATGGAGCAGGCGGCGGCCGTTCAGGCCGAAGCGGAGGCGCCGGAAAAACAAACAGCGAAACAGGCGACGAAAACGATCCGCGTCAACATTGAACGGCTCGATCGGTTGATGAACTTATTTGAAGAATTGGTTGTCGACCGCGGTCGGCTTGAGCAAATTTCCCGCGAGCTGAACCATGCCGAATTGACGGAAACGGTCGAGCGGATGTCTCGCATCTCGAGCGATTTGCAGACGATCATTTTAAATATGCGCATGGTGCCGGTCGAAACGGTGTTCAACCGCTTCCCGCGCATGGTGCGCCAGCTAGCCCGCGAGCTCGGCAAAAAGGTGCGCCTTGACATCATCGGCGCGGATACCGAGCTTGACCGGACGGTGATCGATGAAATCGGCGACCCGCTTGTCCATTTGATCCGCAATGCGCTCGACCACGGCATCGAAGCGCCGGACGTCCGGGCGGCGCGCGGAAAACCGGAAGAAGGGACCGTTCAATTGCGAGCGTACCATAGCGGCAACCATGTCTTTATTGAAATCGAGGATGACGGCGCCGGCATTTCCCGGGAGAAGGTGCTGCAAAAGGCGAAAAGCCGCGGCATTGTCTCGCCGCAGGCGGCGGAGCATTTGAACGATCAGCAAATTTACGAGCTTATTTTCGCTCCCGGCTTTTCGACCGCTGAGCAAGTTTCTGACATTTCCGGCCGCGGCGTCGGTTTGGATGTCGTCAAAAGCACGATTGAGTCGCTCGGCGGCACCGTTTCGGTCGATTCGCAGCCTGGAAAAGGGTCGCTCTTTTCGATTCAGCTGCCGCTCACATTGTCGATCATTTCTGTGTTGCTCGTTCAAATCGCCGAGGAAACGTACGCGATTCCGCTGTCATCGATCATTGAGACGGCGCTGGTGAAAAAGGAAGAGATTTTTTCCGCCCACAACCAGCCGGTCATCGATTTTCGCGGCAAAATCGTGCCGCTCGTCCGCCTGAAAGACGTCTTCGCTGTTCCTGGAGCGGCCGATGACGGAGATGCGGTGGCGGTCGTGATCGTCCGGAAAGGGGAAAAACTGGCGGCGCTGGCGGTCGACTCGTTTATCGGGCAGCAAGAAGTCGTGTTGAAATCGCTAGGAAACTATTTATCTTCGGTTTTTGCCATCTCGGGGGCGACGATTTTGGGAGACGGCCGAGTGGCGCTGATTATCGACTGCAACGCGCTCGTGAAGTAGGAGATGGCCGTGTCGGTGCGGGGGCGCCTATGGCGTTGATCTGCCGTTTTCAGTGGCATGTCGAAGAAAAGGGGGAGGATTGGATGACGGCCAGCGTGCAAGCAGACTGGAAAGTGATTGCGTTTCGCCTGAAAGAAGAAGAATATGCTCTGCCGGTGCAGCATGTCCGTTCCATCGAGAAAATGCAGCCGATCACGCGCGTGCCGGGGACGGCTCATTATGTAAAAGGGGTCATCAACTTGCGCGGTGTTGTGACGCCGATCATCGATTTGCGCGAGCGGTTCGGGTTTGCCCCCGAACCATATGGGGAACAGACGCGGATCATTATCGTTGCTCTTGAGGATATGGAAGTCGGGCTCATCGTCGATGCCGCGAATGATGTCCTTGATCTGTCGGCGGAAAGCATCGAACCGCCGCCAGAGGCAATTGGCTCCGTTGAGGCAAGTTACATCGACGGCGTGGCGAAAGTGGAGAATCGGCTCCTCATTTTGCTCGATTTGGCGAAAGTGCTCGACCGATAACCCGTGGAGAGGAGCGTTGACATTGGACGATATTCGCAACTTGACGGGGATGCATATTGACATTTTGCGCGAAATCGGCAACATTGGCGCCGGCAACGCGGCGACGGCTTTGTCGACGTTGCTAAACAAAAAAATTGAAATGGCGGTGCCGCGCGTTCAAATTGCGACGTTTGCCGAAATGATGGAATCAATCGGTGGACCGGAACAAGTAGTGGCGTGCGTCTATTTGCGCATCGAAGGAGAAGCGCCGGGAAACATGTTTTTCGTGTTGCCGCCGGAACAGGCTGAGCGGTTTGTCCGCCGGATGATTGGCGATGACTCGTTTTCGTTTCAAGGAGAAGCCCATGAGCTTGGCTGCTCGGCGCTTCAGGAGCTCGGCAATATTTTAGCCGGCTCGTATTTGTCGGCATTGGCCGACTTTACGCGGCTCAACTTGCACCCGTCCGTGCCGGCATTGGCCATTGACATGATCGGGGCTGTGCTGTCGTTCGGATTGCTTGAGCTGTCGCGTGTTGGCGATTACGCCATTTTGATCGACACGGCCATTTACGATGAACGGCGTCCGGACGAAAGCATCAACGGCCATTTCTTTCTTCTTCCTGATCCGGATTCGTTTTCCATCATCTTTCGAGCGTTAGGTGTGGATGGCCTATGAGCACAGCGCAGGCTGTCAAAATCGGCATTGCGGAAATGGAGGTCGTCATAGCGCCGAATGTCATCCGCACGTGCGGGCTTGGGTCGTGCGTCGGTGTCGTCATTTACGATGCAGGCAAGGCGGTTGCCGGCATGGCGCACGTCATGCTTCCGCATTCCTCGATGGCGCGCGGCGGAGTCATCAATGCGGCCAAATACGCTGATACGGCGGTCGAGGCGCTCGTTCAGCTTGTCATTGCCGCTGGCGGGCGGAAAGGGATGCTGAAAGCGAAGCTGGCCGGCGGGGCGCAAATGTTTTCGTTTTCGACAGTTGGCGGCGATATGATGCGCATTGGCGCGCGCAATGTGGAGGAAGTGAAAAAGCAGCTCGAGCGGCTTCACATTCCGGTCGTCGCCGAAGATGTCGGGGGCCATAGCGGCCGCACGATCGAATTTAATCCGCAGACGGGCGTGCTCTCCATCCGCACCGCCGCTCAAGAAATAAAGGAAATATGACCGGGATGCGCCGTTTCCGCAAGGCAAGGGGGAGAATAATGGGAAGCGCGCTAAAAGGAGAAGAACGGAAATATTGGGATGAATGGATCCATGGCCGCGACCGCCACGCGGCCGAGGAGCTGGTGCAGCGCTATATGCCGCTTGTTTTCTACCACGTGCAGCGGCTTTCGGCGACGCTGCCGAGCTCCGTGCCGAAGGATGAGCTCGTCAGCCTTGGACTCGTCGGCTTATACGATGCGTTGGAGAAATTTGATCCATCGCGTGATTTGAAGTTCGACACGTACGCCTCGTTCCGCATCCGCGGCGCCATCTTAGACGGTTTGCGCAAAGAAGACTGGCTGCCGCGCAGCATGCGCGATAAGGCAAAAAAAATTGAGGGAGCGATCGAGCGGCTTGAACAGCGGCACATGCGATCGGTGACGGCGAAAGAGATCGCCGCTGAGCTCGGGATGACGGAAGAGGAAGTGCAGGCGGCGGCGAGTGAAACGTTTTTTTCCCATTGGCTGCCGCTCGGGCAGACGACCGTCGACGAAGATGAAGGACTGCTTTCGGTTCGCGACGACCGCGCTCCGCTTCCCGAGGAGCAAATCGTTAAGCAGGAAATGATCGAAAAGCTGGCTGAAGCCATCGGACAGCTGAATGAAAAAGAGCAGCTCGTCATCAGTTTGTTTTACAAAGAGGAGCTGACGTTTACAGAAATCGGGAGCCTTTTGCATTTGTCGACATCAAGAATTTCGCAAATTCATGCGAAAGCGCTTTGGAAACTGCGCCGCTTTTTTGAAAAAGAGCCATGAGGGGAGAGAAAAAGCGATGGACATCCAGCTTCCAGCGTTGCAAAGCGTCATGCCGAAAGCGCCCGACGCGGAAAGGCTTCAAGCCTCGACGCAACAACACTCCTATGCAGTGCAGGCGCAAATGGCAACTGCCGGCCAAAAGCGGGCGGAGCGTGCGCGCCGTCGGGTGACGGATAAACGAACGAGCGCCCGTCTTGAGCAGGAGGCGTCCCGTTTTGGAGGACACCCTTATAAAGGAAAAACGATCGACATTCAAGGATAGTGAACATCATGATGGCATTTTGGCTGACGATCAGTTTGCTGCTGCACGCCTTGTCGTTTTGGTTGATCATTGTGCTTTTCCTTCGCCTGTCGCGGCTTGGCGAGGCGGAGAGGCGGGCCGAGGAGCTCGAGGAAGCCATGACCGCTTATCTCGCTGCTTGGAAGGAAGAAAACGAGCGCTTTTTGGCTGAACTTGACTCGTTGCTTGGCAGCGGAGCGGCTCCATTCGTTTCTGCACCGGAAACGAACGATGCGCCCAGTGTGCAACGGGGCGCGAACGGGAAAGAGACGGCGTCCATGCCGGGGGCAGGAGGCGGTGAAATCGGAGCAGGGTTCGAAAAGCGAACAGCGGAAGCAAAAAAGGGGGAAAACGAGCCGGCGGAGCGGGGAGAAACCGAAAAACGCGCCAAAACAAGCCGCCCAAGCGCCGCTCCGGGCTATTTCCCAGACATCGGAACGGTCAAGGATGTGCTCGAACTTTCACTCACCCGACCAGCGGACGCGAGTGAGCTTGCTCGCCGCCTATATGCGGAAGGAGAGACGGTCGAGGAAATTGCCAAACAGCTCGGCAAAGGGAAAACAGAAGTCGAGCTATGGCTCAAATTTGCGCAAAAAACGAATCAATAGGCGAATAACAGCTTGATTTGCCGCTTGCAGTTGTGATATATTTTTTCATGGTGTGAATACACACGCCTGATGATTTCAGCAACGGTGCTGGCAACTCCAGTCTTGCTGAAAGATGAGGCAGGCGGAGGACCAAAAACCACTAAGGAAACAGGAGGAGCATACATGTCGGTTATTTCGATGAAACAACTGCTTGAAGCTGGCGTCCACTTTGGACATCAGACGCGCCGTTGGAATCCGAAGATGAAAAAATACATTTTCACGGAGCGCAACGGCATCTATATCATCGACTTGCAAAAAACGGTGAAAAAAGTCGAGGAAGCATACAACTTCGTCCGCGAATTGGCGGCGAATGGCGGCAAAATTTTGTTCGTCGGCACGAAAAAACAAGCGCAAGAGTCGGTGAAGGAAGAAGCGGAACGCTGCGGCATGTTTTATGTCAACCAACGCTGGCTCGGCGGCACGCTGACGAACTTCGCTACGATCCAAAAGCGGATCAAACGGCTGCGTGAAATTGAAAAAATGGAAGAAGATGGAATATTTGACGTTCTGCCGAAAAAAGAAGTCATTCGCTTGAAAAAAGAAAAAGAGCGTCTTGAGAAGTTTTTGGGCGGCATCAAAGACATGAAAGAGCTGCCGGATGCGTTGTTTGTCATTGACCCGCGCAAAGAGCGGATCGCGGTGGCGGAAGCGCGCAAGCTGAACATCCCGATCATCGGCATCGTCGACACGAACTGCGATCCGGATGAAATTGACTATGTCATTCCGGCCAACGACGACGCCATCCGCGCTGTTAAGTTGTTGACTTCGAAAATCGCCGACGCCGTGCTTGAGGCGAAACAAGGCGAAGAAGCGGCCGTCGCAGCAGAGTAACGATGCACAAGAAAGGTGATAAGAGGGGAAAGCCTTTTATCACCTTTTTTTGAGACAGAAATGAGCAACTTTTGGCTATACTAACGAATAAGGGCAAAACGGGAAGCCGCTGCCGGCACCGATACATATACGGGACAATGAGAAGGAGGATTTTTTTATGGCAATTACAGCACAAATGGTGAAAGAACTGCGCGAAAAAACAGGCGCAGGCATGATGGACTGCAAAAAGGCGCTCACCGAAACAAACGGTGACATGGAGAAAGCGATCGACTGGCTGCGCGAAAAAGGAATTGCCAAAGCGGCGAAAAAAGCGGACCGCATCGCGGCCGAAGGGATGGCGTACATCGCGGTGGAAGGCAATACCGCCGTCATTTTGGAAGTGAACTCGGAAACGGACTTCGTTGCGAAAAACGAAGCATTCCAAACGCTTGTCAAAGAGCTGGCCGCCCACTTGCTGAAACAAAAGCCGGCTTCGCTTGATGAAGCGCTCGGTCAAACGATGGACAACGGCTCGACCGTCCAAGACTACATCAACGAAGCGATCGCCAAAATTGGTGAAAAAATTACGCTTCGCCGCTTTGCCGTCGTCAATAAAGCGGACGGCGAAACGTTCGGTGCGTACTTGCACATGGGCGGGCGCATCGGCGTATTAACGTTATTAGCCGGCAATGCGAGCGAAGACGTCGCCAAAGATGTCGCCATGCACATTGCCGCACTTCATCCGAAATACGTCTCGCGCGACGACGTGCCGCAGGAAGAGATTGCGCATGAGCGTGAAGTGTTGAAGCAGCAAGCCTTAAACGAAGGCAAGCCGGAGAAAATCGTTGAAAAAATGGTCGAAGGCCGGCTGAACAAGTTTTACGAAGACGTCTGCCTGCTCGAGCAAGCGTTCGTGAAAAACCCGGATGTGACGGTGCGCCAATACGTCGAATCGAACGGAGCAACAGTCAAGCAGTTCATCCGTTACGAAGTCGGCGAAGGGCTCGAAAAACGCCAAGACAATTTTGCAGAAGAAGTCATGAGCCAAGTCAGAAAACAATGACGGACCGCAACAGGGAACACGCGCGTGTTCCCTGTTTTTCAAAGTGATTCGCATCATGGAGGTTGGACATGGAACAGCCAAAATACAAACGCGTCGTGTTAAAGTTGAGCGGGGAAGCGCTCGCCGGAAAGCAAGGGTTTGGCATTCAACCGGCGGTCATTCAGTCGATCGCCAAACAAGTGAAAGAAGTTGTTGAACTGGGCGTCGAGGTCGCCATCGTCGTCGGCGGCGGCAACATTTGGCGTGGAAAAACGGGAAGCGAAATGGGCATGGACCGGGCGACGGCTGATTACATGGGCATGTTGGCGACGGTGATGAACGCCCTCGCCTTGCAGGACAGCCTTGAGCAGCTCGGTGTGGAAACGCGGGTGCAAACATCGATTGAAATGCGGCAAGTGGCCGAACCGTACATTCGCCGCCGGGCGATTCGCCATCTTGAGAAAAAACGAGTTGTCATTTTCGCCGCCGGCACAGGCAACCCGTACTTTTCGACCGATACGACCGCGGCGCTCAGGGCGGCGGAAATCGAGGCGGACGTCATTTTAATGGCGAAAAACAACGTCGATGGCGTCTACAGCGCCGACCCGAACGTCGACGCCAATGCGGTCAAATACGATGAGCTGTCGTACTTGGACGTCATCAAGCAAGGGCTCGGCGTCATGGATTCGACTGCTTCCTCGCTTTGCATGGACAACAACATTCCGCTCATCGTCTTCTCGATTATGGAAGAAGGCAATATTAAACGCGCTGTGTTAGGTGAAAACATCGGAACGATCGTAAGGGGGAAATAATGATGGCAAAGCAAGTGATCCAACAGGCCAAAGAAAAGATGGATAAAGCGGTGCAAGCGTTCACCCGCGAGCTGGCAAGCATTCGCGCCGGACGGGCGAACGCAGGGCTGCTTGAGAAAGTAACCGTTGACTATTACGGCGTGCCGACGCCAATCAACCAACTGGCCTCCATCAGCGTGCCGGAAGCGCGGCTGCTTGTCATTCAGCCGTACGACAAATCGGCCATTAAAGAAATGGAAAAAGCGATTTTAGCATCGGATTTAGGGCTGACGCCATCGAATGATGGATCAGTCATTCGTCTTGTCATTCCGCCGCTCACCGAGGAACGGCGCCGCGAGCTCGCGAAGCTTGTCAAAAAGTATTCAGAAGACGCGAAAGTCGCGGTGCGCAACATCCGCCGCGATGCGAACGATGAATTGAAAAAGCTCGAGAAAAACGGCGAGATTACGGAAGATGAGCTCCGCAGCTACACGGACGAAGTGCAAAAGCTGACCGATGACCACATCGCCAAAATTGACGCCATCACAAAAGAAAAAGAAAAAGAAGTGATGGAAGTATAGGCAAAACGATGCAAACCCTCTATGTTGATGGAGGGTTTTTTTGCTATAATGGAAAGGCAAAACACGATCCCGGAGGACTCGTATGTTCAATAAAATGCGAAAAACAAAAGAGAAAGACGTCCCGGTGACGAAAGAAGAGGTGCTCAGGCATCCGATGCCGAACCACGTCGCCATCATTATGGACGGAAACGGGAGATGGGCGAAAAAGCGGGCGCTGCCGAGGGCGGCCGGCCATTACGAAGGCATGCAAGTTGTGCGCAAAATCACTCGTTTTGCGAATGAGCTGGGGATTCAGATTTTGTCGCTTTACGCGTTTTCGACAGAAAACTGGAAACGTCCGAAAAGTGAAGTCGATTATTTGATGAAGCTGCCCGAACAGTTTTTGACGACGTTTCTTCCCGAGCTCGTCGCCGAAAATGTCAAAGTCCAAGTGATCGGTCATACGGAGGCGCTGCCCGATCATACGCGCCGGGCGGTCGAGAAAGCCGTGAAGGAAACAAGCGGCAACACCGGCCTTGTGTTAAACTTTGCCCTTAATTATGGAAGCCGGGCGGAAATCACTGCCGCCGTAAAGCAGATCGCCAAAGACGTTGAACGCGGGATGCTCGCGCCGGAAGACATCACCGAGCCGCTCATTTCCTCGTACTTGATGACGAGCGGGCTCGCTGACCCTGACTTGCTCATCCGTACGAGCGGGGAGATTCGCTTGAGCAATTTCATGCTTTGGCAGTTGGCGTATACGGAACTTTGGTTTACGGATGTCTTATGGCCGGATTTTACGGAGCAACATTTCTTAGAGGCGATTGCCGCTTACCAGCGGCGCGACCGCCGATTTGGAGGAGTGTCAGCGCGATGAAGCAGCGAATCATCACCGGAGTCATAGCGGCGGCGCTCTTTTTGCCGATTGTTATTTTTGGCGGCTTTCCGTTTATAATAGTAACATATATATTGGCCACGATTGGGCTGTTTGAATTGTTGCGGATGAAAGGGATGCACCCGTTGTCGTTTGTCGGGGCGGCTGGATTGATCGCCCTTTGGCTGTTGCTCGTTCCCGCCCGTTACGGCGGCGAGTGGTTGGCGTCTGGGACCGCCAAATTTGGCGTGCTCGCCGCTTTGGCTTTTTTGTTGCTTGTCGGTACGGTCGTGACGAAAAATGCGCTCTCGTTCGATGAGGCGGCGTTTGTCGTTTTGGCGGTCGTCTATGTCGGCGTAGGGTTTTTCTGTTTCGGCGCTGTTCGTTTGGTTGGGTTCGTGTACTTCGTTTATGCCTTGTTTGTCATTTGGGCGACTGACATTGGGGCGTATTTCTTTGGCCGCGCGTTTGGCCGGCGCAAGCTATGGCCGGAGATCAGCCCAAAAAAAACGGTGGAAGGCGCCATCGGCGGCATCGCTTCCGCGGCTGTTGTCGCCGCGATTTACGAGTGGGCGGCGGCGCCGTTTGGCAGTTTGGCGGCCGCGCTTGGCGTCGCGCTGCTGCTGTCTGTGTTCGGTCAGCTCGGCGATTTGATCGAATCGGCATTTAAGCGCCATTACGGCGTCAAAGATTCCGGGGCGATTTTGCCGGGACATGGCGGCATTTTAGACCGGTTTGACAGCTTGCTGTTCGTGCTGCCGATATTGTACATATTGCTTGAAATCGCACGATAAGCGGGTGAGGAGTGAAACGATTGAAATATATTAGTATATTAGGGGCGAGCGGATCGATCGGCACACAGACGCTCGATGTCATCCGCGCCCATCCGGACGAATTCCGCTTGGCCGCCGCATCAGTCGGGAAAAATATCGAGGCGGCGAGGCGGCTGATCGCTGAATTTTCCCCAAGTCTTGTCGCCGTCGCTGACCGTGATGCGTATGAAGTTCTTTATCGCGAGTACCGCGGGCGGACGACGATCGTGTACGGAGAGGAAGGATTGATTGAAGCAGCCGTTTGCCCACAAGCCGATGTTGTCGTCACCGCTGTCGTCGGCAGCGTCGGCCTTGTGCCGACGCTGAAGGCGATTGAAGCGGGAAAAGCGATCGCCCTCGCCAACAAAGAGACGCTCGTTGTCGCCGGACATCTCGTCATGGCTGCAGCCAAGCGGCGCGGTGTGCCGCTGTTGCCGGTTGACAGTGAACATTCCGCCATTTTTCAATGTCTGCAAGGGGAAAGGATGGAACAAGTTGACAAACTCATTCTGACCGCATCCGGCGGCAGCTTCCGCGACAAGACGCGCCGAGAGCTCGCTCATGTGACGGTTGAGGAGGCGCTTCGCCATCCGAACTGGTCGATGGGGGCAAAAATTACGATTGATTCGGCGACCATGATGAATAAAGGATTTGAGGTCATTGAGGCTCATTGGCTGTTCGGGCTGCCGTATGAGCGGATTGAGGTTGTTTTGCATCGAGAAAGCATCATCCATTCGCTCGTTCAGTTCCGTGACACAAGTGTATTGGCGCAGCTTGGAACGCCGGATATGCGCGTTCCGATCCAATATGCGCTTGCGTATCCAAAGCGGTTGCCGCTCCCATCCGCCAAGCCGCTTGATTTCATCTCGCTTGGGGCGCTCCATTTCGCCCCGGTTGATTTCGACCGCTATCGCTGTTTGCGTCTCGCCTATGAGGCTGGCAAGCGCGGCGGCTCGCTGCCGACGGTGTTGAATGCGGCCAATGAGGAGGCGGTGGCGGCGTTTTTAGCCGGGCGCATTCCGTTTTTGGCCATCGAGGAGTGGATTGAACGCGCGCTCGAGCGCCATCGGCCAGTGAGCGATCCGCAGCTTGAGGACATTCGTGAAATCGATGCGGACGCGCGCGCCTACGTCCGCTCACTACTATCATAAAGGTGGTTGAAACGTTGGAATCGATCATTTCATTTATCGTCGTCTTTGGTGCTCTTGTCTTTTTTCACGAGCTCGGCCACTTGCTGCTAGCAAAACGGGCCGGCATTTTGTGCCGCGAATTTGCCATCGGCTTCGGGCCGAAAGTGTTTTCGTTCAAGAAAAACGAAACGGTGTACACGATCCGCCTGCTCCCGCTTGGCGGCTTCGTCCGCATGGCCGGTGAAGACCCGGAGACGATTGAATTGAAGCGTGGGCAAGTCGTCGGTCTTTTGCTTGATGAGAGCGGCCAAGTGGAAAAAATCGTCCTCAACCATAAGGACGATTATCCGAATATCCGCGTAGTGGAAGTGGAAGAGGCCGATTTAGAGCATGGCATGTATGTGACCGGCTATACGGACGGCGAGCGGTTCGAGCGGTTTACGGTCAAGGAGCCGGCGTTTTTCGTCGTCGACCGCCAAGAGATTCAAATTGCTCCGTACCATCGCCAATTTGCGGCAAAAACGCTCGGGCAGCGAACGATGACGATTTTGGCCGGACCGCTCGCCAACTTTCTCTTGTCGCTCGTTGTCTTTATCATCATCGGTCTTTTGCAAGGCTATCCGGTCGACAAGCCGGTGATCGGCGAGCTGACGCCGGAAGGAGCGGCGCGCGCCGCCGGCTTGAAGCAAGGGGATGAAGTGATCGCCATTAACGGCGAACGGATGGAAACATGGACGGAAATCGTCAACACGATTCGCGCCCATCCGGGAGAACCGCTTCAGTTTCAAATTGAGCGGAATGGGAAAGAACGGAGTGTGACGGTCACTCCGGAGGCGAAAACGGTGCAAGGGGAGACGATCGGCTTGATCGGCGTCTATCAGCCGATGGAAAAATCGGTGTTGGGCTCGATCAAGCAAGGGCTGGTTGAGACGTATTACTGGACGCGGGAAATTGTAACGGGGCTCGGCCAATTGATCACCGGCCAGTTTCAGCTTGACATGCTGTCCGGACCGGTCGGCATCGCCGTATCGACCGGCAAAGTGGCTGAGTCTGGGATCTACTACTTGATGAAATGGGGCGCGATTTTAAGCATCAACCTGGGGATTGTCAACCTGTTGCCATTGCCGGCGCTAGACGGCGGGCGGCTCCTCTTTTTCGCCATTGAAGCGGTGCGCGGCAAGCCGGTCGACCGGCAAAAAGAAGGAATGGTTCATTTTATCGGCTTTGCCTTGCTTATGTTGCTTATGCTTGTGGTGACATGGAATGACATTCAAAAATTTTTCCTATAGAGAGAAAACGAGGTGGCTAATGGATGAGACAAAGTCAAGCATTTATTCCGACGTTGCGTGAAGTGCCGGCGGATGCGGAAGTGAAAAGCCATCAGCTCCTGCTGCGGGCCGGCTTCATTCGTCAAAGCGCAAGCGGCGTCTATACGTTTTTGCCGCTTGGGCAGCGTGTTTTGCAAAAAGTGGAAGCCATCATTCGCGAGGAAATGAACCGGATTGGAGCGATGGAGCTCTTCATGCCGGCCTTGCAGCCAGCTGAGCTTTGGCAGCAGTCCGGCCGCTGGTACTCGTACGGGCCGGAGCTGATGCGCTTAAAAGACCGGCACGAGCGCGATTTCGCCCTCGGGCCGACGCATGAGGAAATGATCACGGCGATCGTCCGTGACGAGGTGAAAACGTACAAGCGGCTGCCGCTTGTCTTGTATCAAATCCAAACGAAATTCCGCGATGAAAAGCGTCCGCGTTTTGGGCTGTTGCGCGGCCGCGAGTTCATGATGAAAGACGCCTACTCGTTCCATACGTCGAAAGAAAGCTTGGATGAAACGTACAACAACATGTATGAGGCGTATGCGAACATTTTCCGCCGCTGCGGATTGAACTTCCGCGCCGTCATCGCCGACTCGGGGGCGATTGGCGGCAAAGATACGCATGAGTTTATGGTGTTATCTGACATCGGCGAAGATACGATCGCCTACTCCGATGCGTCTGACTATGCCGCCAACATCGAGATGGCGCCGGTCGTGGCGACGTACGAAAAAAGCGATGAGCCGCCAGCCGAATTGAAAAAAGTGGCGACGCCGGGGCAAAAAACGATCGCTGAAGTCGCTTCGCACTTACAAATATCGCCGGAGCGCTGCATCAAATCGCTTTTGTTCAATGTGGACGGCCGCTATGTGCTCGTTCTCGTCCGCGGCGATCATGAAGCGAACGAGGTGAAGGTGAAAAACGTGCTCGACGCGACGGTCGTCGAATTGGCGACGCCGGAAGAAACGGAGCGGGTGATGAACGCTCCAATCGGTTCGCTCGGCCCGATCGGCGTCAGCGAAGACGTCACGGTGATCGCGGACCATGCTGTCGCCGCCATCGTCAATGGCGTTTGCGGCGCGAACGAGGAAGGATACCATTACATCGGAGTCAACCCGGGCCGCGATTTTGCCGTCAGTCAATACGCCGATTTGCGCTTCGTAAAAGAAGGCGACCCGTCTCCAGATGGCAAAGGGACGATCCGCTTTGCCCGCGGCATTGAAGTCGGGCATGTGTTTAAGCTGGGGACAAAATACAGCGAAGCGATGAACGCCGTCTATTTGGATGAAAACGGCCAAACGCAGACGATGATCATGGGTTGCTACGGCATCGGCGTATCAAGATTGGTGGCCGCAATCGCCGAACAGTTTGCTGACGAACACGGGCTTGTGTGGCCGGCTTCGGTCGCACCGTTTCACATCCATTTGCTTACAGCGAACGCAAAAAGCGATGAACAGCGCGCGTTGGCGGAAGAGTGGTATGAAAAGCTCGGACAGGCTGGGTTTGAAGTGTTGTATGACGACCGCCCCGAACGGGCCGGAGTGAAGTTTGCCGACAGCGATTTGATCGGCATTCCGCTCCGCGTCACCGTCGGCAAGCGAGCGGGCGAAGGCGTTGTGGAAGTAAAAGTGCGGAAAACAGGCGAGACGTTCGATGTGCCGGTCAGCGAGCTTGTCGACACTGCGCGCCGTCTCCTTCAATCATGAGTGCCGGCGCTGGCGAAAAAGAATTCTGTCTTTTTCGCCGGCGCTTTTGTTATGGTATGATATAGAAAGAGAATGATGTTGAGAGGGGAACAAACGGACGTCATGGTGACAAAAGAGCAAAAAGAGCGGTTTCTCATCCTGCTTGAGCAGCTGAAGATGACGTCGGACGAATGGATGCCGCATTTTCGTGAGGCAGCCATTCGCAAAGTCGTGATCGATAAAGAGGAGAAAAGCTGGCATTTTTATTTTCAGTTCGACAACGTGCTGCCGGTTCATGTATACAAAACGTTTGCCGATCGGCTGCAGACGGCGTTCCGCCATATCGCCGCCGTCCGCCATACGATGGAGGTCGAAGCGCCGCGCGTAACTGAGGCGGATGTGCAGGCGTATTGGCCGCTTTGCCTTGCCGAGCTGCAAGAAGGCATGTCGCCGCTTGTCGATTGGCTCAACCGGCAGACGCCTGAGCTGAAAGGAAACAAGCTGCTTGTCGTTGCCCGCCATGAAGCGGAAGCGCTGGCGATCAAACGGCGGTTCGCCAAAAAAATCGCTGATGTGTACGCTTCGTTTGGGTTTCCCCCCCTTCAGCTTGACGTCAGCGTCGAGCCGTCCAAGCAAGAAATGGAACAGTTTTTGGCGCAAAAACAGCAAGAGGACGAAGAGCGAGCGCTTGCTGTACTGACCGATTTAGCGAGGGGAGAAGAAAAGGCCGCGTCTGCGCCGCTGTCCGGTCCGCTTGTCATCGGCTATCCGATCCGCGACGAGGAGCCGGTGCGGCGGCTTGAAACGATCGTCGAAGAAGAGCGGCGCGTCGTTGTGCAAGGCTATGTATTTGACGCCGAAGTGAGCGAATTAAAAAGCGGCCGCACGCTGTTGACCATGAAAATCACAGATTACACGAACTCGATTTTAGTCAAAATGTTCTCGCGCGACAAAGAGGACGCCGAGCTCATGAGCGGCGTCAAAAAAGGCATGTGGGTGAAAGTGCGCGGCAGCGTGCAAAACGATACGTTCGTCCGTGATTTGGTCATCATCGCCAACGATTTGAACGAAATCGCCGCAAACGAACGGCAAGATACGGCGCCGGAAGGGGAAAAGAGGGTCGAGCTCCATTTGCATACCCCGATGAGCCAAATGGACGCGGTCACCTCGGTGACAAAACTCATTGAGCAAGCGAAAAAATGGGGGCATCCGGCGATCGCCGTCACCGACCATGCCGTTGTTCAGTCGTTTCCGGAGGCCTACAGCGCGGCGAAAAAACACGGCATGAAGGTCATTTACGGCCTTGAAGCGAACATCGTCGACGATGGCGTGCCGATCGCCTACAATGAAACGCACCGCCGTCTTTCGGAGGAAACGTACGTCGTGTTCGACGTCGAAACGACGGGCCTGTCGGCTGTGTACAATACGATCATTGAGCTGGCGGCGGTGAAAGTGAAAGACGGCGAGATCATCGACCGATTCATGTCGTTTGCCAACCCTGGACATCCGTTGTCGGTGACAACGATGGAGCTGACTGGGATCACCGATGAGATGGTGAAAGACGCCCCGAAGCCGGACGAGGTGCTAGCCCGTTTTGTTGACTGGGCCGGCGATGCGACGCTTGTTGCCCACAACGCCAGCTTTGACATCGGTTTTTTAAACGCGGGCCTCGCTCGCATGGGGCGCGGCAAAATCGCGAATCCAGTCATCGATACGCTCGAGCTGGCCCGTTTTTTATACCCGGATTTGAAAAACCATCGGCTCAATACATTGTGCAAAAAATTTGACATTGAATTGACGCAGCATCACCGCGCCATCTACGACGCGGAGGCGACCGGGCATTTGCTTATGCGGCTGTTGAAGGAAGCGGAAGAGCGCGGCATACTGTTTCATGACGAATTAAACAGCCGCACGCACAGCGAAGCGTCCTATCGGCTTGCGCGCCCGTTCCATGTGACGCTGTTGGCGCAAAACGAGACTGGATTGAAAAATTTGTTCAAGCTTGTGTCATTGTCGCACATTCAATATTTTCACCGTGTGCCGCGCATCCCGCGCTCCGTGCTCGTCAAGCACCGCGACGGCCTGCTTGTCGGCTCGGGCTGCGACAAAGGAGAGCTGTTTGACAACTTGATCCAAAAGGCGCCGGAAGAAGTCGAAGACATCGCCCGTTTTTACGATTTTCTTGAAGTGCATCCGCCGGACGTGTACAAGCCGCTCATCGAGATGGATTATGTGAAAGACGAAGAGATGATCAAAAACATCATCCGCAGCATCGTCGCCCTTGGTGAGAAGCTTGACATCCCGGTTGTCGCCACTGGCAACGTCCATTACTTGAACCCAGAAGATAAAATTTACCGGAAAATCTTAATCCATTCGCAAGGCGGGGCGAATCCGCTCAACCGCCATGAACTGCCGGATGTATATTTCCGTACGACGAATGAAATGCTTGACTGCTTCTCGTTTTTAGGGCCGGAAAAAGCGAAGGAAATCGTCGTTGACAACACGCAAAAAATCGCTTCGTTAATCGGCGATGTCAAGCCGATCAAAGATGAGCTGTATACGCCGCGCATCGAAGGGGCGGACGAGGAAATCAGGGAAATGAGCTACCGGCGGGCGAAGGAAATTTACGGCGACCCGTTGCCGAAACTTGTTGAAGAGCGGCTTGAGAAGGAGCTAAAAAGCATCATCGGCCATGGCTTTGCGGTCATTTATTTGATCTCGCACAAGCTTGTGAAAAAATCGCTCGATGACGGCTACCTTGTCGGGTCGCGCGGATCGGTCGGCTCGTCGTTTGTCGCGACGATGACGGAAATCACCGAGGTCAATCCGCTGCCGCCGCATTACGTTTGCCCGAACTGCAAGCATTCGGAGTTCTTTAACGACGGTTCAGTCGGCTCAGGGTTTGATTTGCCGGATAAAAACTGCCCGCGATGTGGGACGAAATACAAGAAAGACGGGCACGACATCCCGTTTGAGACGTTTCTCGGCTTTAAAGGCGACAAAGTGCCGGATATCGACTTGAACTTTTCCGGCGAATACCAGCCGCGCGCCCACAACTATACGAAAGTGCTGTTTGGCGAAGACAACGTCTACCGCGCCGGGACGATTGGCACGGTCGCTGACAAAACGGCGTACGGATTTGTCAAAGCGTATGCGAGCGACCATAACTTAGAGCTGCGCGGCGCGGAAATCGACCGGCTCGCGGCTGGCTGCACCGGGGTGAAGCGGACGACCGGGCAGCATCCGGGCGGCATCATCGTCGTCCCGGATTATATGGAAATTTACGATTTTACGCCGATTCAATATCCGGCCGATGACACGTCCTCTGAATGGCGGACGACCCATTTCGACTTCCATTCGATCCACGACAATTTGTTGAAGCTCGATATTCTCGGGCACGACGATCCGACGGTCATTCGCATGCTGCAAGATTTAAGCGGCATCGATCCGAAAACGATCCCGACCGACGACCCGGATGTGATGGGCATTTTCAGCAGCACCGAGCCGCTTGGCGTTACGCCGGAGCAAATCATGTGCAATGTCGGCACGATCGGCATTCCGGAGTTTGGCACGCGCTTCGTTCGGCAAATGTTGGAAGAGACAAGGCCAAAAACGTTTTCCGAACTCGTGCAAATTTCCGGCTTGTCGCACGGCACCGATGTGTGGCTCGGCAACGCGCAAGAGCTCATTCAAAACGGCACGTGTACGTTATCGGAAGTCATCGGCTGCCGCGACGACATTATGGTCTATTTGATTTACCGCGGGCTCGAGCCGTCGCTCGCTTTTAAAATCATGGAATCCGTGCGCAAAGGAAAAGGCTTAACGCCGGAGTTTGAAGCAGAAATGCGCAAACATGACGTGCCGGAGTGGTACATCGATTCATGCAAAAAAATCAAGTACATGTTCCCGAAAGCGCACGCCGCCGCCTACGTGTTAATGGCGGTGCGCATCGCCTACTTTAAGGTGCACCATCCGCTTTTGTATTACGCGTCGTACTTTACGGTGCGGGCGGAGGACTTTGACCTTGACGCCATGATCAAAGGATCAGCCGCCATTCGCAAGCGGATTGAGGAAATCAACGCCAAAGGCATTCAGGCGACGGCGAAAGAAAAAAGCTTGCTCACGGTTCTTGAGGTGGCCTTAGAGATGTGCGAGCGCGGCTTTTCCTTTAAAAATATCGATTTGTACCGCTCGCAGGCGACGGAATTCGTCATTGACGGCAATTCTCTCATTCCGCCGTTCAACGCCATTCCGGGGCTTGGGACGAACGTGGCGCAGGCGATCGTGCGCGCCCGCGAGGAAGGCGAGTTTTTGTCGAAGGAGGATTTGCAACAGCGCGGCAAATTGTCGAAAACGCTGCTCGAGTATCTAGAAAGCCGCGGCTGCCTTGACTCGCTTCCAGACCATAACCAGCTGTCGCTGTTTTAGTGGAAACGCCGCCGCTGAAGGAAGCGGACAGCGCTCTTTCGCCCGAGCGGCAGTTTCCCGTTGCAATATATTTCCCAATGTGTTATAGTTTTAGTGGAATTGGCAAAGATAATGGCAAGCAGAGAGTGGGGAAACCCACTCTTTCGTCTTGAATGGGCACCCATCTCTCGTTCATTCCCCGCCTTGTGCAGGGGATTTTCTCATTATGCCACGCATGCACGTTTGCTCGGTAAGGAGGAACACAATGAGCAAAAAGGTGACAGAAACGGTCGAACAACTCGTCACACCGATCTTAGACGAAATGGGGCTTGAACTCGTCGATATTGAATATGTGAAGGAAGGGAAAAATTGGTTTTTGCGCGTCTTCATTGACTCTGACGATGGCGTCGATATTGAACAATGCGGTGCTGTCAGCGAAAAATTGAGCGAAAAGCTGGATGAAGTTGATCCGATTCCGTATAACTATTTTTTGGAAGTATCATCGCCCGGAGCGGAGCGGCCGCTGAAAAAGGCAAAAGATTTTGCCAAGGCCATTGGGAAAAATGTATATATCAAAACGTATGAGCCCATTGAAGGAGAAAAGCAGTTTGAAGGCGAACTAACCGCTTTTGACGGAACGACCGTGACGCTGTTGGTCAAAGACCGCGGACGGCAAAAAACGGTCGCCATTCCGTATGAAAAAGTGGCAAGCGCCCGATTAGCCGTCATTTTCTTCTAATCGCAAAAGGGGGATTTTTGTTGCATGAACACGCAATTGCTTGAGGCGTTAGCCGATCTGATGCGGGAAAAAGGCATCAGCAAAGAAGTCGTGATGGAAGCGATCGAAGCGGCGATCGTTTCGGCGTATAAACGCAATTTCGGCCAGGCGCAAAACGTGCGCGTCGATCTCAATATGGACACCGGCACGATCCGCGTGTTCACGCGCAAAGATGTCGTCGAAGAGGTGGCCGATCCGCGCCTTGAAATTTCGCTTGAGGACGCGCAGCGGATCAATCCGAATTATCAAATCGGCGACGTCGTCGAGCTCGAAGTGACGCCGCGCGATTTCGGGCGCATCGCCGCACAGACGGCGAAGCAAGTCGTCACCCAGCGCGTGCGCGAGGCAGAGCGGAGCATCATCTACGCCGAATTTGTCGACCGTGAAGAGGACATTATGACCGGCATCGTTCAGCGCGTCGACCCGCGCTTTGTCTACGTCAGCCTCGGCAAGGCGGAGGCGCTCCTGCCGGCAAACGAACAAATGCCGAATGAAACATATAAGCCGCACGACCGGTTGAAAGTATACATTACGAAAGTGGAAAAAACGACAAAAGGGCCGCAAATTTTCGTCTCCCGCACCCACCCGGGACTGTTGAAACGGCTGTTTGAGCTCGAAGTGCCGGAAATTTACGACGGAACGGTCGAGATTAAATCGATCGCCCGCGAAGCCGGCGACCGTTCGAAAATTTCCGTCCACTCCGACAACCCGGAAGTCGATCCGGTCGGCGCATGCGTCGGACCGAGAGGGCAACGCGTGCAGGCCATTGTTGATGAGCTGAACGGAGAAAAAATCGATATCGTCCGCTGGTCGGCCGATCCGGTGGAGTTTGTCGCCAACGCGTTAAGCCCGGCGAAAGTGTTGCGCGTCATTGTCAACGAGGAGCAAAAGGCGACGACGGTCATCGTTCCGGACTATCAGCTGTCGCTCGCCATCGGCAAACGCGGGCAAAACGCGCGGCTGGCGGCGAAATTGACCGGCTGGAAAATTGATATTAAAAGCGAATCGGAAGCGCGGGAGATGGGCATTGATCCGCATGCGCCATCCACTTCGCTTGATTTCAGCGATGCGGCGGCCGATAATGAAAATAGCGAAGAAAACGGCCCATCGTTTGATCAATCGGCGGAAATCGAGTGAGGGGGGATGAAAAATGGCAGCGCAAAAGAAAATTCCGTTGCGCAAATGCGTCGTCACTGGAGAGATGAAGCCGAAACGGGAGATGGTGCGCATCGTCCGCTCGAAAGAGGGGGAAGTGTCGATCGACCCAACCGGCAAAAAGGCGGGGCGCGGCGCGTATATTACCCTTGATCCGGAATGCATTTTGCAGGCGAAAAAGAAAAACATTTTGGCCCGCCATTTAAAAGCAGACATCGATGATGCGATTTATGACGAATTGCTCGCCTTGGCGGAAAAGGAGAAACAGGCCGGACATGAAGCATAACCGTTGGGCATCGCTGCTTGGATTGGCGCAGCGGGCGGGCAAAGTCGTCTCCGGCGAGGAGCTTGTCGTCAAAGAAGTGCAGCGGGGCCGGGCGCGGCTCGTCTTGCTTTCGCAAGACGCATCGGTCAACACCGAAAAAAAAGTGACGGACAAATGCACGTTTTATGGCGTCCCGCTTTGCAAAGTGCCGGACCGGTATGTGCTTGGCGGCGCGATCGGCAAGGACGCCCGCGTCGTTGTCGCTGTCATCGACGAAGGGTTTGCGCGCCAATTGCAAACGATGCTCGACCGATCTTAATGGGGGTGAATGTATGTCGAAAATGCGTGTGTATGAATACGCGAAAAAACAGAACGTTCCAAGCAAGGACGTCATTCATAAATTGAAAGAAATGAACATTGAAGTGAACAACCATATGGCGATGCTGGAGGCTGATGTCGTCGAAAAACTCGACCATCAATATCGCCCGAACACCGGGAAAAAAGAAGAGAAAAAAGCGGAAAAGAAAACGGAGAAGCCGAAACGGCCGACGCCGGCGAAAGCGGCCGATTTTGCTGATGAGGAAATTTTTGACGACAGCAAAGAAGCGGCGAAAATGAAACCGGCGAAGAAAAAGGGAGCGCCAAAAGGGAAGGAAACGAAAAAAACCGAGGCGCAACAGCAAGAAAAGAAACTGCTCCAAGCGGCGAAAAAGAAAGGAAAAGGGCCGGCGAAAGGGAAAAAGCAGGCAGCACCAGCCGCAAAACAAGCGCCGCAGCCGGCGAAAAAAGAAAAAGAGCTGCCGAAAAAAATTACGTTTGAAGGCTCGCTTACCGTGGCCGAACTGGCGAAAAAGCTTGGCCGCGAACCGTCGGAAATTATTAAGAAGCTGTTTATGCTCGGCGTGATGGCGACAATCAACCAAGATTTAGACAAAGACGCCATCGAGCTCATCTGCTCGGATTACGGCGTTGAAGTCGAAGAAAAAGTGACGATCGATGAGACGAACTTTGAAGCGATCGAAATTGTCGATGCGCCGGAAGATTTGGTTGAACGGCCGCCGGTCGTGACGATCATGGGGCACGTCGACCACGGGAAAACGACGTTGCTTGATGCGATCCGCCATTCCAAAGTGACGGAGCAAGAAGCCGGCGGTATTACGCAACACATCGGTGCGTATCAAGTGACGGTCAATGACAAAAAAATTACGTTCCTCGATACGCCGGGGCATGAAGCGTTTACAACGATGCGGGCGCGCGGCGCGCAAGTGACCGATATCGTCATTCTTGTCGTTGCCGCGGATGACGGGGTGATGCCGCAGACGGTGGAAGCGATCAACCACGCCAAGGCGGCAAACGTGCCGATTATTGTCGCCATCAACAAAATCGATAAGCCGGAAGCGAACCCGGACCGCGTCATGCAAGAATTGATGGAATACAACCTCGTTCCGGAAGAATGGGGCGGCGATACGATTTTCTGCAAGTTGTCGGCGAAAACGAAAGAGGGCCTTGATCATCTTTTGGAAATGATTTTGCTTGTCAGTGAGATGGAAGAATTAAAAGCCAACCCGAACCGGCGTGCGGTCGGTACGGTGATCGAAGCGAAGCTTGATAAAGGGCGTGGCCCGGTGGCAACGCTTTTGATTCAAGCGGGAACGTTGCGTGTCGGCGATCCGATCGTCGTCGGCACAACATACGGGCGCGTGCGCGCGATGGTGAACGACAGCGGCCGGCGCGTCAAAGAGGCGACTCCGTCGATGCCAGTCGAAATTACTGGGCTGCATGAAGTGCCGCAAGCCGGCGACCGCTTCATGGTGTTTGAGGATGAGAAAAAGGCGCGGCAAATCGCGGAGGCGCGGGCGCAGCGGCAGCTGCAGGAGCAGCGAAGCGTCAAAACGCGCGTCAGCTTGGATGATTTGTTTGAACAAATTAAGCAAGGCGAAATGAAAGAGCTGAATTTGATCGTCAAAGCCGATGTTCAAGGATCGGTTGAGGCGCTTGTCGCCGCCTTGCAAAAAATCGATGTGGAAGGCGTGCGGGTGAAAATCATCCACGCGGCTGTCGGCGCCATCACCGAATCGGATATTTCGCTGGCGACGGCATCGAACGCCATCGTCATTGGATTTAACGTCCGTCCGGATGCAAACGCAAAGCGCGCCGCTGAATCGGAAAAAGTCGACATCCGCCTCCATCGCATCATTTACAATGTCATCGAGGAAATTGAAGCGGCGATGAAAGGGATGCTCGATCCGGAGTACGAAGAGAAAGTGATCGGTCAGGCGGAAGTGCGGCAAACGTTCAAAGTATCGAAAGTCGGCACGATCGCCGGTTGCTATGTCACGGACGGCAAAATTACCCGCGACAGCAAGGTGCGCCTCATTCGCCAAGGCATCGTCGTCTACGAAGGGGAAATCGATTCGCTCAAGCGGTATAAAGACGATGTGCGCGAAGTGGCGCAAGGGTATGAATGCGGGCTGACGATCAAAAACTTCAATGATATCAAAGAAGGAGATGTCATCGAAGCATACATCATGCAGGAAGTGGCCCGGGCATGATCGGCTTCGCCGCGTGCGAATGCATCATCTACAACGCCCGCTCGCTCAAGGATAAACGGGCCGTCCTGCAGCGGGTCATGACAAGAATCCGGCAAAAATATAACGTCTCTGTGGCCGAAATCGATCATCAAGATGCATGGCAACGAGCGACCATCGGCCTTGTTGCCATTACGTCCAGCCGCCGGGCGACCGAACGGGAGCTCGAGCGGGCGCTTGCTTTGATCGACTCGTTCCCTGAGCTGGAGCGGGCGGCCACATCATTCGAGTGGTTGTAACCGAGGTGATGGGTGATGAATATACGGGCAACTCGCGTTGGCGAGCAAATGAAAAAAGAGTTGAGCGACATCATCAGCCGCAGGCTGAAAGACCCGCGCATCGGCTTTGTCACGGTGACCGATGTGCGGGTCACCGGTGATTTGCAGCAGGCGAAAGTGTACATCAGCGTCCTCGGCGATGACAAGCAGCGGGAAAATACATTGAAGGCGCTCGAGAAAGCGAAAGGGTTTATCCGTTCGGAAATCGGGCAGCGCATCCGCCTTCGCAAGACGCCGGAAATTTTCTTTGAAATCGATGAAACGATTGAATACGGCAGCCGCATCGAACAGCTGATCCGGCAAATTTCAAGCGATGACCACCCGGCGAAAGAGGCGGATGGGGAGCCGAACAATGGATAGACGAACCGTCTATCCATTTCCATTCATGATCATGGAAACGGAAAGGGTGCATCGATGGACGGGGTATTGCTGCTGAATAAACCGAAAGGGATGACGTCTCACGACTGCGTGGCCAAAGTGCGCCGTCTGCTTGGCGTAAAAAAAGCGGGACACACCGGCACGCTTGACCCAAACGTGTCCGGTGTGCTGCCCATTTGCCTTGGCAAGGCGACGCGCATCGCCGAGTTTTTGACCGGGACGACGAAAACGTATGAAGGAAAAGTGACGCTTGGCGCCGCGACGACAACCGAAGATGCGGACGGCGACATCATCGCCGCCCGTCCGGTTGACCGGCCGATTGCGCGCGCGGAAATCGAAGCGGTGTTTGACAGCTTGACCGGAGAAATTGAGCAAACGCCGCCGATGTACTCCGCGGTGAAAGTGGGCGGCAAAAAACTGTATGAATACGCGCGCGCCGGCATCGAAGTCGAACGTCCGACGCGGCGCGTGACCATTTATGAGCTCGAACTGCTTGATGAACGTGAACAATTCTTTGGGGAAACGGTGTCATTTCGCTTTCGCGTCACGTGCAGCAAAGGCACGTACGTGCGTACGCTGGCGGTGATGATCGGCGAGCGGCTCGGCTATCCGGCGCATATGTCCGACCTCATCCGTACGGCGTCCGGGCCGTTTCGGCTTGAAGATTGCGTAACGTTTGAAGACGTTGAGCGCCGGGCGGCCGACGGGACGGCTGATGCCTTGCTCATCCCGATCGAGCGGGCGCTTTTTCATTTGCCGAAATATGAAATCAATGATAAAGTAGCAGAGAAGGTAAAAAACGGGGCGCTGCTCCGGCTTCCCGCTTTTTTAGAGAAGCTTGACGGGCCGGTCGTGCTTGTTTCGCCCGAGCGGGAAGCGCTGGCCCTGTACGTGAAGCATCCGGCGCGCCCCGGCTTGATGAAACCGCTCAAAGTGTTTCGTTAACGCCGCGGGTGCAGCGCGGAAATAAAGAAGGTAGGTCATGGACATGGAAACGCTGTTTCTTTCGCATCCGCACCGTCTCGAACGCCAGGCGCTCCCTCCGACGGTGATGGCGCTGGGCTATTTCGACGGCATCCACCTCGGCCATCAAAAAGTGATCCGCACCGCGGTCGAGATCGCCAACGAGCGTGGGTACGAAAGCGCGGTGATGACGTTTCATCCTCATCCGTCCGTTGTGCTTGGCAAACAGTCCGAGCTGCGCTCGATCACGCCGCTTGGCAAAAAGGAGCAGCTGATTGCATCACTTGGCGTCAACCGGCTGTACATCGTTGAATTTACGCCGACGTTTGCTGCGCTGTCGCCAGAAGCGTTCGTTGACCAATATTTGGACGGGTTGCACGTGAAACATGTCGTCGCCGGCTTCGATTTCACTTATGGGCGGTTCGGAAAAGGAACGATGGAGACGATGCCGATTCATGCGCGCGGCCGCTTTGGACAGACGGTCATTCCGAAGCTCGCGATCGACGGGGAAAAAGTGAGCTCGTCCCGGGTGCGGAAACTGCTCGAAGACGGGGCGGTCGAACAGCTTCCCCGCCTGCTCGGCCGCTTTTATGAGCTTGAAGGAACGGTCGTTGCCGGGGAACGGCGCGGGCGGATGATCGGCTTTCCAACGGCGAACATCGCTTTAAACAGCGATTATGTCTTGCCGGCAGTCGGCGTCTATGCAGTCAAGGCGGTGATCGGCGGGCAAGTATATGAAGGGGTGGCGAACGTCGGCTACAAACCGACGTTCCATAAAACGCGCGAAGGATTGCCGAATATTGAGGTGCACTTATTCGAGTTTTCCGGCGATATTTATGGACAAACGATGACCATTGAGTGGCACCGCCGTCTGCGGAGCGAGCAGAAGTTCGCCAGTGTCGACGAACTGACGGCGCAAATCGCCCGCGACAAGAAAGAGGCGGAGCAGTATTTCCGCTGTTTCAGCGAAAAGACTTGCATTTTGCCGGAAAAAGAGGTATTCTAATCAATGTATGCGAACCATTGCTTGGCTAGGCGAGTCACCGACGCCCGCTCGGCAATTGGGGATCTAGGACTAGGGAGGTGAACAAGGATGGCATTGACGCAGGAGCGCAAACGCGAAATCATCGAGCAATTTAAAATCCATGAGAACGACACCGGTTCTCCGGAAGTGCAAGTTGCGATCCTGACGGAGCAAATCAACAACTTGAACGAGCATTTGCGCATTCATAAAAAAGACCATCATTCACGGCGCGGCTTGCTGAAAATGGTCGGGAAGCGCCGCAACTTATTGGCCTACTTGCGCAAGAAAGATGTGGCGCGCTACCGTGAATTGATTGAGAAACTTGGATTACGTCGATAAAAAAGCGGGAGCATTCCCGCTTTTTTGCTAGTTTATAGGCGTGATTGACACGGCGATGATAACAATGGTGCCAATTCGTCTATACTAATCATCAGCGGATCTATAATTTCATCTGTACATAGAGAGGAGTACTCGTCTGTATGGAACAAGAGAAACGCGTGTTTTCCATCGATGTGGCCGGGCGGCCGCTCATCGTCGAAACCGGCGAGCTGGCGAAGCAGGCGAATGGCGCGGCGCTCGTCCGCTACGGCGATACGGTCGTGTTGAGCACAGCCACCGCGTCGCGAGAGGCGAAAAACGTTGACTTTTTCCCGCTCACCGTCAACTACGAGGAACGGTTGTATGCGGTTGGAAAAATTCCTGGCGGGTTTATTAAGCGCGAAGGTCGCCCGAGCGAGAAAGCCATTTTGGTGAGCCGTCTCATCGACCGACCGATTCGCCCGCTGTTTGCCGAAGGATTCCGCAACGAAGTGCAAGTCGTATCGATGGTCATGAGCGTTGATCAAGACTGCGCGCCGGAAGTAGCGGCCTTAATCGGTTCGTCGGTGGCGCTGACGATTTCCGACATTCCGTTTGAAGGGCCGATCGCCGGTGTCATCGTCGGCCGCGTCGACGGCCAGTTTGTCATCAATCCGACGGTCGAGCAAATGGAAAAAAGCGATCTGCATCTTGTCGTCGCCGGCACAAAAGATGCGATCAACATGGTGGAAGCCGGGGCAGATGAGGTGCCGGAAGAAGTGATTCTTGAAGCGATCATGTTCGGCCATGAGGAAGTGAAGCGGCTCATCGCCTTCCAAGAGGAAATCGCCGCCCAAGTCGGCAAAGAAAAAATGGAAGTCGTCCTTTACGAGCCGGATCCAGCGCTGGAGGCGGAAATCCGCCAGCTTGCCGAAGCGGACATTAAGCGAGCGGTGCAAGTGCCGGAGAAACTGGCGCGCGATGCTGCCATTGAAGATGTGAAAGCTGGCGTCATCGCCAAATATGAGGCGGAAGAAGCGGATGAGGAGAAGCTCAAGCAAGTACAGGAAATTTTGCATAAACTCGTAAAAGAGGAAGTGCGCCGTTTGATCACGGTCGAGAAAATCCGTCCGGACGGGCGCAAAGTCGATGAAATCCGTCCGCTTTCATCGGCGGTCGGCGTCCTGCCGCGCACGCACGGCTCCGGTTTGTTTACGCGCGGGCAGACGCAAGTGTTGAGCGTTTGTACGCTTGGGGCGCTTGGCGACGTGCAAATTTTGGACGGGCTTGACCTTGAAGAATCGAAGCGGTTTATGCACCATTACAACTTCCCGCCGTTTTCCGTCGGGGAAACCGGGCCGATGCGCGGGCCGGGGCGTCGTGAAATCGGACACGGGGCGCTTGGCGAACGGGCGCTCGAGCCGGTCGTGCCGTCGGAGCGCGAATTCCCGTATACGATCCGCCTCGTTTCAGAAGTGCTTGAGTCGAACGGCTCGACATCGCAGGCCAGCATTTGCGCCAGCACGCTGGCGATGATGGATGCTGGGGTGCCGATTAAAGCACCGGTCGCCGGCATTGCCATGGGGCTTGTGAAAAACGACGACCATTACACGATTTTGACGGACATTCAAGGCATCGAAGACCATCTTGGCGATATGGACTTTAAAGTCGCCGGCACGAGAAAAGGCGTGACGGCATTGCAAATGGACATTAAAATCAAAGGATTGACGCGCGAGATTTTGGAAGAGGCGCTCATGCAAGCGCGCAAAGGGCGGCTCGAGATTTTGGATCATATGATGCAAACGCTCAGCGAACCGCGCAAAGAGCTGTCCAAATATGCACCGAAAATTTTGATCATGCACATCAACCCGGACAAAATCCGGGAGGTTATCGGACCAAGCGGCAAGCAGATCAACAAAATCATCGACGAAACCGGCGTCAAAATCGACATCGAACAAGACGGCACGATTTTCATCTCGTCTGTGGATGAAGCGGCCAACCAAAAAGCGAAGCAAATCATCGAAGACATCGTCCGCGAAGTCGAAGTCGGCCAAGTGTACTTAGGCAAAGTGAAACGGATTGAAAAATTCGGCGCCTTCGTTGAGTTGTTCAACGGCAAAGACGGGCTTGTCCATATTTCCGAGCTCGCTGAAGGGCGGGTCGGCAAAGTCGAAGACGTCGTTTCGATTGGCGATGAAATTTTAGTGAAAGTAACGGAAATCGATAAGCAAGGGCGCGTCAACCTGTCGCGCAAAGCGGTGTTGCGCGATGCCCGCAACATTGGAGGGGAACTGCCGCGGGAATCTAGGGAAAAACGAGGAAGACGGCCGGAGCGCCATCGCATGAAGCCTTAGGAATTTGTTTCTTAAGGCTCTTTTGTTATGTTCTATCCTGTCCCCCTAAGACATATGTTGTAGTAGTAAAAAAGGAGCATTCCCGTTAGGAGCTTTTCCGGGGGACTTGATCAAAAAAAGCCCTCTTGGTATGATGCAGGGGTGTCAAACACATCACTCACCATACCAAGGAGGACTTCAGATGAATTGTACACAAAACTATAAAATTGATCAAGTCACCGAACAAACGCTTGTCGTGGGCATCGATATCGCGAAACGAACCCACTACGCCTGCTTCGTGGATGACCGGGGGCGTGTGCTTCGCAAATCGTTCCCGATCTTCCAGTCGAAAGAGGGCTTTCGCCAGCTGTATGAAGCGATTCAGGAGGCGATGCAAGCGTTCGGAAAGCCGCAGGTGATCGTCGCGGTGGAGCCGACCGGGCACTACTGGTTGAACCTGGCCTACTTCCTCGAGGAGCACGGGATCCCGTTGGTCATGGTCAACCCGGCGCATGTGTGCCGGTCGAAAGAACTCGATGACAACCTGCCGACGAAACATGACGCCAAAGACGCCCTAGTCATCGCCAGACTGGCGAAAGACGGACGATTCCTCGTCCCCCGGCTGCTGCACGAGATCGAAGCCGATTTGCGCGTCGGGAGCACGCTCAAAGAGAAGCTCCGCAAGGAACAGACGGCGGTGAAAAACGCGATCGTCCGCTGGACCGACCGATATTTTCCAGAGTTTTGGACGGTGTTTCGCGACCTGGGGAAAACGGCGCTTTCGGTGCTGGAGTGGACGCCGCTTCCGGCTGATATGGCGGGCCGATCCGCCGAGGAGCTCATCGAAGTGTACCGGCAAAGCGAAGGG
Source organism: Geobacillus sp. Y412MC52 (assembly GCF_000174795.2). Lineage (NCBI taxonomy): Bacteria > Bacillati > Bacillota > Bacilli > Caryophanales > Anoxybacillaceae > Geobacillus > Geobacillus sp. Y412MC52. The sequence continues at coordinate 1,205,675 of NC_014915.1, forward strand.
CTGAAATGCCCGCAGAAGGCCAAAATTCAGGCGTTGATCGACGCCGCGAAGGACTCGATTGGGGTGACGGAAGGGACGACGATGGCCCGGTTTGAAATCGCCGCGCTCGTCCGCCGATACCGCCAATTGGAGGCTGAGATCGCCGCGTTGGACGCCGAGTTGAAGGCGTTGGTTCAAACGACGATGGAGTATCAATGGCTGAAAACGGTCGACGGGTTGGGAGACGCCACGATCATCGATCTGCTGGCGGAGATCGGCAGCTTCGCCCACTATCGGGACCCGCGTCAATTGGTGAAGTTGGCGGGCCTGACGCTCAAAGAGAACTCCTCCGGCCAGCGCAAAGGGCAAAAGCACATCTCCAAACGGGGACGGAAACGGCTGCGATCGGTGCTGTTTCGGGCGATGATTCCGCTGATCCGGCACAACGAGGCGTTTCGCGAGCTGCATGACTATTACACGACCCGCCCCGTCAATCCGCTGACCGGAAAGCAGTCCATCGTCGCATTATGCCGGAAGCTGTTGAATGTGCTGTTTGCGATTTGTACGAAGAAACAAGCCTTTGACGCGGAGCGAATGAAACAGGACGTCTTGTCCCAGGTGCAACGGGCGGCCTAAGGCCTCCCCCTGCGAACGGAAGAATCGTTGGACAACAGGATGACACCGGAGAAGCTGGCGTGATTTTATCCATTCGACCTTGAGTCCCCAAAGGAGCTTGGCCGGCCTCCGCCTGATGACGAGACCGAACGAGGGAATGTTGGCGCGAAGACGCCCGGAGACATGGGAGGGTTCGTCCTCATCAGCGACGCGGAGATCCAAAGGGTGCATCGAATACGCTTCTCCCCACGGAAGGAAAATATCCCCAGCCGTGGCCGCGAAGCGCACCCTAGGTCTGTAAGATATCCACAAAACTGAAAAAGGATGTAAGGGATTTTGTCGAAAAATATTTTTTGGACACCCCTGAGGGGCCGAAAAGCCTTGATAAATCAACATTTCTAGAGGGAGGGGGACAAGGGTGAACAACGGAATTGCCCGCTATATGGCGCTAGCGGTCATGTTTCTTGCCGCCTGGGCGGCGGTTCATTGGCCTCCGGTTGGCGATTACATCGCGAGCTGGCGCCCGATGGAAACAACCGCGATGAAAGAGCGCGACAAGCTGTACGACACGATCGTCAAACAAGCGAAGCAATATGAAATTCCCGCCCAAGATGCGGTCATCGATAAAGTATGGAAGGCGACGCCCGGCTACAACGGGCTCGCCGTTGACATTGACGCCTCCTATCAAAACATGAAGAAAACGGGGATGTTTGATGAGCGAAAACTCGTGTTCCGTCAAGTGCCCCCGCGCGTCCATTTGGACGATTTGCCGCCGGCGCCGATTTACCGCGGCCATCCTGACAAGCCGATGGTGGCGTTTGCGGTCAATGTCGCTTGGGGGGAAGAATACCTCCCCGACATGCTTGAGACGATGAAAAAATACAATGTCAAGGCGACGTTCTTCTTGGAAGGACGATGGGTAAAAAAACACCCGGAGATGGCAAAAATGATAGCAGACGCCGGCCATGAAATCGGCAACCATTCCTACAGCCATCCCGATATGAAAACGCTCGCTGTCGACAACATCCGCCGCGAGCTCGAGAAAACAAACGAAGTGATTAAGGCGGCGACATCGGTTAAATGCAAATGGTTTGCCCCGCCAAGCGGCAGCTACCGCGACGAGGTTGTCGAGGTCGCCGCGGAACTCGGCATGAAAACGATTCTATGGAGCGTCGATACAATTGATTGGCAAAAACCGTCGCCATCTGTTATAGTGAAACGGGTGACATCGAAAGTTCATCCTGGCGCCATCATTTTGATGCACCCAACGATGCCGACGGCGGCTGCACTTGACGAGCTGATCACCTCGATTAAGCAAAAAGGCTACGCCCTAGGCAGCTTGACGGCCTTATTCGATGAGAAAAGACTGGCAAACAAACAGGAGGAACATGGAGTTGATTAACAAATATACGTGCAAAAACGGTGTGCGAATCGTGCTCGAGCAAATTCCGACTGTAAGGTCGGTGGCCATCGGCATATGGATCGGGACCGGCTCGCGCAATGAAACGGAGCAAACCAATGGCATTTCCCATTTTTTAGAGCATATGTTTTTCAAGGGGACAACGACGCGCACGGCCCGGGACATTGCGGAAGCATTCGACAGCATCGGCGGGCAAGTAAACGCCTTTACATCGAAGGAGTATACGTGTTACTACGCCAAAGTGTTGGATGAACACGCGCCGCTGGCGCTTGAAATGCTCGCCGATATGTTTTTCCACTCGACATTTGTGGAGGATGAGCTGCAAAAGGAGCGCAACGTCGTGCTCGAGGAAATCAAAATGTATGAAGATACACCGGATGACATCGTCCACGATTTGCTCGGCAAAGCGTGCTATGCGGGTCATCCGCTCGGCTATCCGATTTTGGGCACGGAAGAGACGCTGCGCACGTTTACTGGCGACACGCTGCGCCAATATATGGCGGACTACTATACACCGGATCGCGTCGTCATTTCGGTCGCCGGCAACGTCGACGAACGGTTTATTGATGAGGTCGAGCGCTATTTCGGCTCGTTCGCCGCAGAGAGCAAGCCGCCTTCTTCAGGGACGCCGGCGTTTGTGCCGCAAAAGATCGCGCGCAAAAAGGACACTGAGCAGGCGCACGTATGCATCGGATTCAACGGGTTGCCGATCGGCCATCCGGACGCGTACCCGCTCCTCATCTTGAACAATATTTTAGGCGGCAGCATGAGCAGCCGGCTGTTTCAGGAAGTGCGCGAACAGCGCGGATTGGCGTATTCGGTGTTCTCGTACCATTCCGCCTACCAAGACAGCGGCCTGCTCGCCATTTACGCCGGCACAGGAAGCAGCCAGCTTGATGTGCTGTTCGAAACGATCCAGCAGACCATTCGCCAGCTGAAGGAGGACGGAGTGACCGAAAAAGAGTTGCATAACAGCAAAGAGCAGATGAAAGGAAGCCTGATGCTTGGGCTCGAGAGCACGAACAGCCGGATGAGCCGCAACGGCAAAAATGAACTCCTTCTCGGCCGCCACCGCTCGCTTGATGAGATCATTGAAGAGATTGAAAGTGTCACGGTGGAAAAAGTAAACGAACTGGCGCGCACGGTTTTCACGGACGATTACGCGCTCGCCTTAATCAGCCCGGACGGCGTGCTGCCGCGCCCGCTCCGTTCATAGACCGAGCTCAAAAAAGCTAACGACCTTTCGCTAGGTTGTTAGCTTTTTCGTTTCCGCCTCTTTCACCCTTCCTCGGGGACGTCGATCATCACCATATCGGCGCCGATTTTGCGAATATATTTCCACGGCACGCGAATTTCCTGTCCGTCTTTGCGAAACCCGAACCATTTTCCCGTTGGGATGAGCAGCGCCTCGATCTGCCCCGTTTGCTCGTTGATTTCCAAATCGGTCTGCCCGAGCACCCCGAGCCGCTCGGCTCGGCTTACATCGACAATTTCTTTTCCGCTTAATTCGCTCAGCCTCATGCTGGTTTCCTCCTTTTTCGCTTCTTTACTTTATATGTAAGGAACAAAAACAGAAAAAATGACTGCCTCTTGTCAGCTTTGGGCGCATATCGCCCATTTTTTCCTGCAAGGATATTCACCTATATTTTCCTTCCGACATAAGATGGGAAAGGAAACGGAGCAGTTTGCCAGAAAAGAAGGTGAGCGTACAACATGATGCTGACAGGAATGCATATCGCCATCATCGGCGGCGATGCTAGGCAGCTTGAAGTCATCCGTAAACTCGTTGAACTCGACGCGAAGTTGTCGCTTGTCGGCTTCGACCAGCTCGCCCATCATTTCACCGGGGCGATGAAGCTGCCGATTGGCGAAGTCGATTTTGCCGATTTGGATGCGATCATTTTGCCGGTTCACGGCACGACGCTGGACGGAAACGTCAACAGCGTGTTTGCCCACGAACCGATTCCGTTTACAGAAGAGATGGTGCAAAAAACGGCGCGGCAATGCACGATTTATTCCGGCATCAGCAACGCGTATTTGGACGAATTGGTGAAAAAAACAGGGCGCAAGCACGTGCAGTTGTTTGAGCGCGACGATGTCGCCATTTACAACTCCATTCCGACCGCGGAAGGCACGGTGATGATGGTCATTCAGCATACGGATTTTACGATCCATGGCTCATGCGTTGCCGTCTTGGGGCTTGGACGCGTTGGCATGACCGTCGCCCGGACGTTCGCCGCGTTGGGGGCGAAAGTGAAAGTCGGGGCGCGCCGGTCGGAGCATCTCGCCCGCATTACAGAAATGGGGCTCGTGCCGTTTCACTTAAACGATTTGGAAAAAGAAGTGCGTGACATTGACGTCTGCATCAACACCGTGCCTCATCTCATCGTGACGGCGAGCGTCATCGCCAAAATGCCGCCCCATACGCTGATTATCGATTTGGCGTCAAAACCGGGCGGCACTGACTTCCGCTATGCCGAAAAACGCGGAGTGAAAGCCATTTTGGCGCCCGGGCTGCCGGGGATCGTCGCGCCGAAGACAGCTGGGCAAATCATCGCCAACGTCTTGGCGCAGCTGTTATATGCAGATTTACAAAAACGGGAGGAGAATCATGCATGAGCGGAAACAGCTTGAAAGGAAAACGGATCGGCTTTGGCCTCACCGGGTCGCATTGCACATATGATGCGGTGTTCCCGGAGATCGAGAAGCTTGTCAACGAAGGAGCGGAGGTGCTGCCGATCGTCACCTATACGGTGAAAACGACGAACACCCGCTTCGGGGAAGGGGAAGAATGGGTGAAAAAACTGGAGCAACTGACCGGAAACGAGGTGATCGATACGATCGTCAAAGCAGAACCTCTCGGACCGAAAATCCCGCTCGACTGCATGGTGATCGCCCCGCTCACCGGCAACTCGATGAGCAAGCTGGCCAATGCCATGACGGATTCCCCCGTGCTGATGGCAGCGAAAGCGACGATGCGCAACCACCGCCCGGTCGTGCTTGGCATCTCCACGAACGATGCGCTCGGCTTAAACGGCGTCAATCTAATGCGGCTTATGGCAGCAAAAAACATTTATTTCATCCCGTTCGGCCAAGACGCCCCGCAGGCGAAGCCGAACTCCATGGTCGCCTACATGCCGCTTTTGCGCGATACGATTCTCGCCGCGCTTGAAGGGAAGCAGCTGCAGCCGGTCATTATCGAGCGGTTCCGCTACAACTGAATCAAAAATCAATGTTCCGCATAAAAATGTTCTCTCGTCCACAGCGGAATGTGATAAAATAAAGACTATGAATTCACTTCTTAGAGTGACGATGTGGAAGGAGAATGGTTGATGGCTCAAAAACAATATCATGTCGCTGTCGTCGGAGCAACGGGGGCAGTTGGGCAGCAAATGGTGCGGACGCTTGAAGACCGGAACTTCCCGGTTGGAAAATTGACTTTGTTGTCATCGGAGCGGTCAGCCGGCAAAAAAATGCGCTTTCGCAGCGAGGAGATCGAAGTGCAGGCGGCATCGCCCGAGCGCTTTAACGGGGTCGACATCGCCTTGTTCAGCGCCGGCGGCGCCGTATCGAAAGCGCTGGCGCCGGAAGCGGTGCGGCGCGGGGCGATCGTGATCGACAATACGAGCGCGTTTCGGATGGAGGAAAACGTGCCGCTTGTCGTTCCGGAAGTGAACGAAAGCGATTTGACGTGGCATAACGGCATTATCGCCAATCCGAACTGCTCGACGATTCAAATGGTCGTGGCGTTGGAGCCGATTCGAAAAGCGTTTGGCTTAGAGCGCGTCATCGTCTCGACGTACCAGGCCGTCTCCGGGGCGGGAGCGCAGGCCATTGAAGAGCTCAACGAGCAGACGAAAGCCGTGCTCGAAGGCAAGCCGGTTGAGGCGAACATTTTGCCAGTGAAATCGGACCGGAAGCATTACCCAATTGCGTTCAACGCCATTCCGCAAATCGATAAGTTTCAAGACAATGGATTCACGTTTGAAGAGATGAAAATGATCAATGAAACAAAAAAAATCATGCATATGCCTGAGCTGAAAGTGGCGGCGACGTGCGTGCGCATTCCGGTGGCGAGCGGCCATTCGGAATCGGTGTACATCGAAATTGAACAAGACGGCGTCACCGCCTCTGACTTGCAGGCGGTGCTCCGCGAAGCGCCGGGCGTCGTGCTTCAAGATGATCCGAGCGAACAGTTGTATCCGATGCCGGCCAATTGCGTCGGTAAGTACGACGTGTTTGTCGGCCGCATCCGCCGCGATTTGGACAACCGCCGCGGCTTCCATCTATGGATTGTCGCTGACAACTTGCTAAAAGGTGCAGCCTCGAACTCGGTGCAAATCGCAGAAAGTTTGTTGAAGCTCGGGCTCATTTGAAAAAGCATCGAGGTGTTAGCATGAAACTCATTGTTCAAAAGTTCGGCGGCACGTCCGTCCGCGACGAGCGCGGGCGGAACTTGGCGCGCCGCCATATTGAACGGGCGTTGGAAGATGGCTATAAAGTCGTGGCCGTCGTATCGGCTATGGGACGTTCCGGCGATCCATATGCGACCGATACGCTGCTTAGTTTGATCGGCGGCGTTCATCACCATGTCACAAAACGAGAGCAAGATATGCTTATGGCGTGCGGAGAAATCATCTCAAGCGTTGTGTTCAGCAACTTGTTGAACGAACACGGCATCAAAGCGACGGCGTTCACCGGCGCCCAGGCAGGATTTTGCACGAACAGCGATCATACGAACGCGAAAATTCTCGAAATGCGCTGCGACCGCCTCCTTGAGGCGCTTCGGCAATACGACGTCGTCGTTGTCGCCGGCTTTCAAGGCATGGCGGAAAACGGCGACATAACAACGCTCGGCCGCGGCGGGAGCGACACGTCGGCGGCAGCGCTCGGCGCGGCGTTAAACGCGGAGTGGGTTGATATTTTCACCGATGTCGACGGCGTCATGACCGCCGACCCGCGCATCGTTGAGAGCGCCCGGCCGCTTGACGTCGTTACGTATACGGAAATTTGCAACATGGCGTACCAAGGGGCGAAAGTGATCCATCCGCGCGCGGTGGAGATCGCCATGCAGGCGAAAGTGCCGCTGCGCATTCGCTCGACGTACTCCGATGCCCCCGGGACGCTCGTCACTTCATCGGTGCGCGGCCGAAAAGGAAGCGATGTGAAAGAGCGGCTTGTCACCGGCATTACGTACGTCGCCGACGTCACACAAATCAAAGTGCTGGCGAAAGAAGGCCACTATGAGCTGCAGTCTGACGTGTTTCAAGCGATGGCCCATGAAGGGATCAGCGTGGACTTTATCAACATTTCCCCGTACGGTGTTGTGTACACCGTGAGCGGCGACATGACGGAAAAAGCGGTGGCCGCCCTGCGCCGCATCGGCTACGAACCGGCCGTGACGCCCCGATGCGCCAAAGTGTCGGTCGTCGGCGCCGGCATTGCCGGCGTACCGGGGGTGACGGCGAAAATCGTCACTGCCTTGTCGGAGCAAGGCATTCAAATTTTGCAGTCCGCCGACAGCCATACGACGATTTGGGTGTTAGTGAAGCAAGACGATATGGAAAAGGCGGTCAACGCTCTGCATGACGCCTTCTGTTTATCCGAGGCGGATGCGGGCGAAGATGAAGCGATTTGGAGCGAGGAGTGAAAACCGTGGTTCAGTTCGGGAACATCATAACGGCGATGGTTACGCCATTTGACCGAAAAGGGAATCTCGACTTGGCAAAAACAACGGAGCTTGTCAACTATTTGCTTGACAATGGCACAGATGCGCTCGTTGTCGCCGGCACGACCGGCGAGTCGCCGACGTTGACGACCGAGGAAAAAATCGCGCTTTTTCGCCATGTCGTCTCCGTCGTCAACGGCCGAGCGCCGGTCATTGCTGGAACGGGCACGAACGATACGCGCGCGTCGATCGAGCTGACGAAAAAGGCGGAAGAGGCGGGCGTCGATGCTGTCATGCTTGTGGCTCCGTATTACAACAAGCCGAACCAAGAAGGGCTGTATCAACATTTCAAAGCGATTGCCGAAAGCACACGGCTTCCGGTGATGCTGTATAACGTTCCAGGGCGCACGTCGGTGAGTCTTGCTCCGGAGACGGTCATCCGGCTGTCCGAAGTTCCGAACATTGTCGCTGTCAAGGAAGCGGGCGGCAATTTGGACGCCATGGCGGAAATCATTGAGCGTACGCCGGACGACTTTTTGCTCTACAGCGGCGACGACAGCTTGACGCTTCCAGTGCTAGCGATCGGCGGCAATGGCGTCGTCTCGGTCGCTTCGCACATCATTGGCAATGAAATGCAGGAAATGATTCGTTCCTTTTTAGCGGGCGATCATCAGAAGGCGGCGGCGCTGCATCGAAAATGGCTGCCGCTCATGAAAGGCTTGTTTGCCGCCCCAAGCCCGGTGCCGGTGAAAACGGCGCTGCAGCTGCGCGGGCTGGACGTTGGTTCGGTGCGCCTTCCGCTTGTGCCGCTTGCCGAACAAGAGCGGAAGGAGCTAAGCCGCCTGCTCGATGCGCTGTCGTAACGAAACGATTCCCCAACGCTTTGCTTGCGCGTTGGGGCCTTTTTTTGCCTTGGCTGTGAAATCCATTGGCTCGTGAATGAACCATCTTGTGTTTTTCAGCATCGATTCGTTATAATAAAAGCAAGTGACTTTGAGCGGGTTAGCATCACAATTGGGAGGACGCAGCCTTGAAATCGAAAATAAAGCCGGTAGAGAAAATACGCATTTTTGCCCTTGGGGGAGTCGGAGAAATCGGCAAAAACATGTATGTTGTCGAATTGGACGAGGACATTTTTGTCATCGACGCCGGGGTGATGTTTCCGGAAGACGAAATGCTCGGCATCGACAAAGTGATCCCGGACATCACATATTTGATTGAACGGCAGCATCGCATTCAGGCAATTTTTCTCACCCACGGGCACGAGGAGCATATGGGGGCGATCGCCTACGTGCTCAAGCAGCTGTCTGTGCCGGTATACGGAACGAAGCTGACGCTCGGGTTGGCGGAGGCGCTGTTAAAAGAACAAGGGGTGTCGGGCGCAAAGCTCAATGAAGTTCATCCGGATGAGGAGCTCGTGTTTGACAAGGCGAAAGTGACGTTTTTCCGCACGATCCACAGCATCCCCGATTCGATCGGCATCAGTCTGCATACATCGCAAGGTGCGATCGTGTACACGAGTGATTTTAAATTTGACCAAACCCCGTACGGCAACAACCGCACCGACTTAGGGAAAATGGCGCAAATCGGCGAAGAAGGGGTGCTGTGTCTTTTGTCGGACAGCACAAACGCCGAACGCCCCGGCTACAGCGGCTCCGATACGGTAGTCGCCTATGAGATCGCTGACGTGATCGGCCATGCGAAAGGGCGTGTGTTTGTTGCCTGCTACGCTTCCAACATCACCCGCATCCAGCAAGTGCTGTACGCCGCCCACCAATCCGGGCGTAAAGTGGCAGTCATCGGCAAAACGCTGCATAAAGTAATGGACATCGCCGTGCGCCTTGGCTATTTGCACGTTCCAGACAAGGTGACGATTTCTGCGCACGATATCGATCGCTACAATGACCGCGAGCTCGTCATTTTGACAACCGGCGGGCATGGCGAGCCGATGAGCGCGCTTTGGCGCATGGCGCGTCAAGCGAACAAACAAGTGAACATCAAAGAAGGGGATACCGTCATCGTCGCCGCATCCGTCATGCCGGGCTATGAGCTTGGGTTCGCGAAAACGATCGACGCCTTGTATCGGGCCGGCGCCAACGTGATTTACCGCGACCGGCAAGTGCACGTATCTGGGCACGGTTGCCAAGAAGAATTAAAGTTGATGCTCAATTTAATGAAGCCAAAATACTTTATTCCGGTGCATGGGGAATATCGGATGCAAAAAGCGCACGCCCGGTTGGCGAAGGCGGTCGGCATCTCGGAGGAGCGGACGTTTTTAATCGACAAAGGCGAAGTGATCGAGTTCCGCGGCGGTGCCGCCCGCCCCGGCGGCAAAGTGCCGTACGGCAACATTTTAATTGATGGCCTCGGCATTGGCGATGTCGGCAACATTGTGTTGCGTGACCGCCGCTTATTGTCCCAGGACGGCATTTTGATCGCCGTCGTCACGCTGAATAAAGAAGCGAAAACGATCGCCGCCGGCCCGGAAATCATTTCGCGGGGGTTCGTCTACATGCGCGAGTCTGAGACACTGCTTGAGGAAGCAGAGAAAATGGTGGCGGCAATCATCGAGCGCTGCCTTGAATCGTACATGCTTGAATGGTCGTCGTTGAAAGCGAACATCCGTGAAGCGTTAAGCCAGTTTTTATTTGAAAAAACGAAGCGCAGACCAATGATTTTGCCTATTATTATGGAAGTATAATGCAATCATGCTCAAAGTCAACCGGAAAATGCTGGAAACGGTCAGCCGTTGCCGGCATTTTTCTTTTTTCTTTCGGCCATACTAAGCGTATGATCGACAAGAAAGGAGACGAAATGGATGGAGAAGGAACGTTATTTTCAAGCGGAAACCGAGGGCGAACAGCCGGAAACAAAGGCCGAGGAAGCGACTGCGGCCATCACCCAGCTTGGGCAGACGAACGTCCCGCAAATGGATCCCGATACGAACATTCATTGTTTGACGATCGTCGGACAGATTGAAGGGCATATTCAGCTGCCTCCGCAAAATAAGGCGACGAAATACGAGCACGTCATTCCACAGATTGTGGCCATCGAGCAAAACCCGAAAATTGAAGGGCTGCTCGTCATTTTAAATACGGTCGGCGGCGATGTGGAAGCAGGGCTCGCCATTGCCGAAATGCTCGCCTCGCTCTCGAAACCGACTGTTTCCGTTGTGCTTGGCGGCGGCCATTCGATCGGCGTGCCGATCGCTGTGTCGTGCAACTATTCGTTCATCACCGAGACGGCGACGATGACGATTCATCCGATCCGTTTGACGGGTCTTGTCATCGGCGTGCCGCAGACGTTTGAGTACTTGGATAAAATGCAGGAGCGCGTCGTCCGCTTCGTGACGAAACATTCGAAGATCAGCGAGGAAAAGTTTAAAGAGCTCATGTTTTCCAAAGGCAATTTGACGCGCGACATCGGCACGAACGTCGTTGGGCCTGACGCCGTCCGGTACGGGCTCATCGATGAAGTCGGGGGCGTGTCCCAAGCGATGGTGAAGCTGCGCGAGCTGATCGCGATGAGGAAAAACGGGGAAGGGAAGATGATCCAATGATTTTGTATACGATCATGCCCGAACATTTGATTTTTCCGGTCGATGCCGCTGTTTATGAGAAGCGGAAAATGGTGTATTACGATGGCATTCCGTTTCTCGTCCAATCTGTAGAAACGGGAGAATATGAAATCGTGCAAAACTTAAGCACCAATCCGTTCCATTTTTTAAACGCCAAATATGCGCCTGGGGCGCGATTTCCGGCTTCTCTGGCAACATCGTAATGAATTGTTCAGCCGTTCATGATATAATAGTAAACAAACGGAAAAAAGCAGCCATTGTTGGCTGCTTTTTTCCGGCTTGCCAATTCATTCATGCTGGAGTGAACGATCATGGCGAAACGAAAGCGAAGAAGAAAAGGGAAGCCGTCAAAAACACAGCCATGGACGGAAACAATCCGCTTTGAATTGATCGGACTTGGCTTGCTCGCGGTCGCTGTCGTTGCGATGGCCCGCCTCGGGCTTGTCGGGGAGACGCTCGTGCTTGTGGGCCGCTTTTTTTTCGGCGAATGGTACATGCTATTAGTAGGCGGACTTTTCATATTATCGCTCATCGTCATGTGGCGGCGGGAGTGGCCGTCATGGACGGGCCGCCCGTTTGTCGGCGCTTCGTCCATCGCCGCGGCGCTTCTGCTTTTGAGCCATGACAAGCTGTTTGAACTCATGTCGCGGCGCGGCGAGCTTGATCCGAGCATCATTCGGACGACGTGGGGGCTGTTTTGGAACGAAGCAAGCGGCAAGGCGGCCGATGTGGATTTAGGGGGCGGAATGGTCGGCGCCCTGTTATTTGCCGCCAGCTACCAGCTGTTCGATTCGCCCGGGACGAAATGGATTTGTTTCCTTCTGTTCATCGTCGGCTTTGTCGTGCTGACCGGGAAATCGCTGCGCGAGACGGCCGGCAAATGGGTTGCTTTTGCCGCAGCGTTTGTGCGAAAAGAATGGTTGGCGTTTGTCGAAGATATAAAGCAATGGCGGGCGGGGAGGAAGCGCAAGGAAAGCGGCGGCCGAAGCCGACGCTCGCGGCGGGCGGCCGCAAAGCGGGAAGACGAGCCGGCTGAAGCAAGCAGCGTCGAGCCGGATGAGGAATTGCTTTCCCCGCCGCCGATCATTTCCGATTTTGCCGCGGTCCGGTCGGCCGCTGAGCCGGAAGAAGAGAAGAATCCACTGGTGGAAGGCGACAGTGGGGGGGAGGAGGACAAACCGGCGCCGCCGCTTGCGTTTTCCGAGCATGAAAACACCAATTACGACCTGCCGCCGCTTGATTTGCTTCGCCTGCCGAAGCCGGCCGGGCAATCGGCCGATCATGCGAACATTTACGCCAACGCGCGAAAACTGGAGAAAACGTTCCAAAGCTTCGGCGTCAAGGCGAAAGTGACGCAAGTGCACCTCGGTCCGGCGGTGACGAAATATGAAGTGTATCCGGACGTCGGGGTGAAAGTGAGCAAAATTGTCAGCTTAAGCGACGATTTGGCGCTCGCTTTGGCGGCGAAAGACATCCGCATTGAAGCACCGATCCCCGGCAAGTCCGCGATCGGCATCGAAGTGCCAAATGAAGAGATCGCCACTGTTTCGCTGCGCGAAGTGCTGGAAGCCATTGAGCATACACGGGACAAGGCGAAGCTTTTGATTCCGCTTGGGCGCGACATCTCCGGTGAAGTCGTCGCTGCGGAACTAAACAAAATGCCGCATTTGTTGATCGCCGGCGCGACCGGCAGCGGCAAAAGCGTCTGCATCAACGGCATTATCGTCAGCCTGCTCATGCGCACGAAGCCGCATGAGGTGAAGCTGATGATGATCGATCCGAAAATGGTGGAGTTAAGTGTGTACAACGGTGTTCCTCATTTGTTGACACCGGTCGTCACCGACGCGAAAAAAGCGGCCCAGGCGCTGAAAAAAGTCGTCCAAGAAATGGAGCGGCGCTACGAGCTGTTCTCGCATACCGGCACGCGCAACATTGAAGGATATAACGAGCATATCCGCCACCATAACGAAACGGCGTCGGAACAGCAGCCGCTTTTGCCATACATCGTCGTGATCATCGACGAATTGGCCGACTTGATGATGGTGGCTTCCTCGGATGTGGAAGAGGCGATCACCCGTTTGGCGCAAATGGCGCGCGCCGCTGGCATCCATTTGATCATCGCCACCCAGCGCCCGTCGGTGGACGTCATCACCGGCGTCATCAAAGCGAACATTCCGTCGCGCATCGCCTTCAGTGTATCATCGCAAATCGACTCGCGCACCATTTTGGATATGGGCGGGGCGGAAAAACTGCTCGGCCGCGGCGATATGCTGTTTTTGCCGATGGGGGCCTCAAAACCAGTGCGCGTCCAAGGGGCGTTTGTCTCCGACCAAGAGGTGGAAGAAGTCGTTCGGTTTGTCATCGGACAGCAGCAGGCGCAATATTATGAGGAGATGTTCGTCGAAGACAGCGAACCCTCTTCCTCAGCTCTTGAAGACGAGTTGTACGATGAGGCGGTCCGTCTTGTCGTTGAAATGCAAAGCGCCTCCGTCTCGATGCTGCAACGCCGCTTCCGCATCGGTTACAATCGCGCCGCTCGGCTCATTGATGCCATGGAGGAGCGCGGCGTCGTCGGCCCGTATGAAGGAAGCAAGCCGCGCGCCGTTCTTTGGTCGAAGGAAGATTTAAAAAAGACATCATAAATGGGAAAAAGGGCGGGCGAAAAAAGCCTGCCCGCTCAATCATACATCTTATTGGAAGCGTTGCCAATCCTATTTCTTTTTCTTCGACAAAATTTGATATCACCTATTTATTTGCCCAGTAAAAAATGATATAGTAATCTCAAAAAGGTTATATGTCTAATGTCAGAGGTCTGATCTCAACGGAAATGCGTAACACGGAGGACGTTGTCATGTCAATCAAATCAGACAGCCGCCACCTTTACTTGCAAGTGATTGATCGCATCAAGCGCGATATTGAAACGGGAGTGTACAAAGAAAAGCAAAAACTGCCGTCCGAGTTTGAACTCGCCAAACAGCTTGGCGTCAGCCGGGCGACATTGAGGGAAGCGCTGCGGGTGCTTGAAGAAGAAAACATTATCATCCGCCGCCACGGCGTCGGAACGTTTGTCAACGCCCGTCCGCTGTTTACGTCCGGCATCGAGCAGCTCTCAAGCGTCACGGATATGATTCGTCAAGCGGGGCGCAAGCCAGGAACGATTTTTTTGTCTTCCTCCATCCAACAGCCGACGGAAGACGATATGCGCCGCTTCCAATGCCGGCCGGACGAGAATTTGTTGCTCATCGAGCGGGTGCGCACCGCCGATGGGGAGCCGGTCGTTTATTGCTTGGATAAAATTTTATGCAAATATTTGCCGAAGGGCATCTCCTATGAACATGAGTCGCTGTTTGAAAACTTGCACAACCAAACGCATCGCGACATCGCCTATGCGGTCGCGCGCATCGTGCCGCTTGGCTATCATGAAAAAGTGTCGCCGATTTTGCAATGCGACCCGGAAACGGCGCTGCTTGTGCTCAAGCAAATGCATTTCGATAAAAACGATGAGCCGATTTTTTATTCCGTCAACTACTTCCGCTCCGACAAGTTCAGCTTCCATGTCATGCGGAAGCGGTTCAGCTTTTAAGGGGGGTGAAAAGGGTACATAGAAAGAAGCCGGAAGTTTCATACTAAATATAAAGGAACCAATTTTCAAAGCAGGGGGTAGTGATGGATGAAAAAGCGAATGGGATTGGTGTTGTCCGTCCTGTTTGCCGCCGGCACGCTGCTTAGCGCCTGCGGACAAGCCGGCAACAATGCGGGAGGCGGCAATCAGAAAGATACGTTCAGTGTCGCCATGGTCACCGACGTCGGCGGCATTGACGACAAATCGTTCAACCAGTCGGCTTGGGAAGGGCTGCAAAAGTTCGGCAAAGACAACGGGCTTGAAAAAGGCCGCGGCGGCTACGACTATTTGCAGTCATCGAGCGACGCTGACTATGCCACGAACTTAAACAAGCTTGTGCGCAGCGACTTTGACTTGATTTTCGGCATCGGGTATTTGATGGGCGACGCGGTGAAAGAAGTCGCGAAGCAAAACCCGAAAAAACATTTCGCCATCGTCGACACTGTTGTTGACGAGCCAAATGTCGCCAGCATCACGTTCAAGGAGCATGAAGGCTCGTTCCTTGTCGGTGTTGTCGCCGGGCTAATGACGAAAACGAATAAAATCGGCTTTGTCGGTGGGATGGAGATTCCGTTGATCGAAAAATTCGAAAGCGGATTCCGCGCCGGCGTGAAAGCGGTCAATCCGAAGGCGACTGTGGAAGTGCAATACGCCGGGGCGTTCGACCAAGCGGATAAAGGGAAAGCGATCGCCTCGAGCATGTACGCGTCTGGCATCGACATCATCTACCATGCAGCTGGAGCGACTGGGAACGGCGTCTTCTCGGAAGCGAAAGATTTGAAGAAGAAAGATCCGAACCGCGAAATTTGGGTCATCGGTGTTGACAAAGACCAAGCGCCGGAGGGAGAAGTGAAAGTCGGCGGCAAAACGTACAACGTAACGCTCACTTCGATGGTGAAGCGCGTCGACGTCGCTGTCTATGACACGGCGAAACGGGCGAAAGAGGGCGACTTCCCGGGCGGCAAAACGATTGAGTACGGGTTGCCGGAAAATGGGGTTGGCATTGCCCCGACGCAAGACAACATTCCGGAGAACGTGTTAAAAACAGTTGACGAATGGAAGCAAAAAATCATCAAAGGCGAAGTGAAAGTTCCGACAAACCGGAAAGAGTACGAGCAATTCGCTGCGACGATCAAGTGACGAACAACGGCGAAGAAGGCTAGTGCGCGCCGCTAGCCTTCTTCAAAATCATGAAATGAAGGGCGGCTGTTTCGCTGTCGCCTTTCATTTTGTGATTTTGACCTTGCTTGAGTAAGGAGTGAATCGCTTGGAATACGTGATTGAAATGCTCAATATCCGCAAGGTGTTTGGCACGTTTGTCGCCAATGACAACATTACGCTGCAAGTGAAAAAGGGGGAGATACACGCTCTGCTTGGCGAAAACGGGGCCGGCAAATCGACGCTCATGAACGTGCTGTTCGGTTTATACCAGCCGGACGGCGGCAAAATCCGCGTGAAAGGAAAGCCGGTGCGCATCACCGACCCGAACGTCGCCAATGATCTTGGCATCGGCATGGTGCATCAGCACTTTATGCTCGTCGATACGTTCACCGTGACGGAAAACATCATCTTAGGCAGCGAGCCGACGCGGGCCGGAACGATCGATATGAAGCGGGCGGAGCGGGAAGTGCGCGAATTGTCGGAACGATATGGACTCGCGGTCGATCCGACAGCGAAGATCGCCGACATTTCCGTCGGCATGCAGCAGCGCGTGGAAATTTTAAAGACGCTTTACCGCGGCGCCGATATTTTGATTTTTGACGAACCGACAGCGGTGTTGACGCCGCAGGAAATTCGCGAGCTCATGCAAATTATGCGCACGCTCGTCCGCGAAGGAAAATCCATCATTTTAATTACGCACAAACTCAAAGAAATTATGGAAGTGTGCGACCGCGTCACCGTCATCCGCCGCGGCAAAGGAATTGCGACGCTCAATGTGGCGGAGACGAATCCGAACGAACTGGCGGCGCTCATGGTCGGCCGCGAGGTGCAGTTTACGACCGCTAAGAAACCGGCTGAGCCGGGAAAACCGGTGTTGGAAATTAAAGACTTAGTCGTCAAGGACGCGCGCGGGATCAAAGCGGTCAACGGTTTGAACTTGACGGTGCACGCCGGCGAGATCGTCGGCATTGCTGGAGTCGACGGCAACGGCCAGACCGAGCTCATTGAAGCCATAACCGGCTTGATCAAAGCTGAATCAGGGACAATCCGCCTCAACGGCCGAGACATTACGAATTTGCCGCCGCGCAAAATCATCGAAGCCGGCGTCGGCCATATTCCGCAAGATCGGCATAAGCACGGGCTTGTCCTTGACTTTCCGATCGGCGAAAACATGGTGCTGCAAACGTACTATCAGCCGCCGTACTCGAAGCGGGGTCTGTTGAATTTTCAAGCCATTTACGAAAAAGCGCGCCAGCTCATCCGCGAATTTGACGTGCGCACGCCGGATGAATATACGAAGGCGCGGGCGCTATCGGGCGGAAACCAGCAAAAAGCGATCATCGGCCGTGAAGTCGACCGCGACCCGGACTTGTTGATCGCCGCCCAGCCGACGAGGGGGCTTGATGTTGGAGCGATCGAATTTATTCATAAGCGGCTCATTGAACAGCGAGACCGCGGGAAAGCGGTGCTGCTCGTCTCGTTTGAGCTTGACGAAGTGATGAACGTCAGCGACCGGATCGCTGTCATTTATGAAGGAAACATCGTCGCCATCGTTGATCCGAAAGAAACAACCGAACAGGAGCTCGGGCTGTTGATGGCTGGAAGCAAACGGAAGGAAGCAGGTGTGTCGTGATGAAGTCGAATCGTCTCCAGCAATTTTTGATACCATTGTTGGCCGTTCTTCTTGGCATGATCGCCGGTTCGATCGTGATGCTTGCAAGCGGCTACAACCCGA
This sequence comes from Geobacillus sp. Y412MC52, assembly GCF_000174795.2. Classification (NCBI taxonomy): domain Bacteria; kingdom Bacillati; phylum Bacillota; class Bacilli; order Caryophanales; family Anoxybacillaceae; genus Geobacillus; species Geobacillus sp. Y412MC52. The sequence continues at coordinate 1,223,452 of NC_014915.1, forward strand.
TCGCCGGCTTTGGCGCTCTCGTGTACGGGGCGTTTGGCGATACGTACTATATCGGCGAAACGATCCGCCAGACGACGCCATACATTTTAACGGGCTTGGCGGTGGCGTTTGCCTTTCGCACCGGCTTGTTTAACATCGGGGTTGAAGGGCAGCTGATCGTCGGCTGGCTCGCTGCCGTCTGGGTCGGGGTGTCCTTTGATTTGCCCAAAATCATCCATTTGCCGCTTGCCTTGTTGGCCGCCGCGTTGGCCGGGGCGCTATGGGGCTTGATTCCGGGTGTGCTGAAGGCGTATTTAAAAGTGCACGAAGTCATTATTACGATCATGATGAACTATATTGCTTTGCATGTAACGAACGCCATCATCCGTTCCGTTTTGTCTGATGAGGGATTTAAATCAAAGCCGGTGAAAGAAAGCGCATCGCTTCACTCCGACTTTTTTGATGCCATTACGCATCATTCCACCATGCATTACGGCATTTTCATCGCTGTCGCCGCCGCATTTGTCATGTGGTTTTTGCTTGAGCGGACGACGAAAGGGTTTGAGCTGCGGGCGGTCGGTTTCAATCAGCACGCGTCACAGTACGCGGGCATGAATGTGCGCGCCAACATCATTTTAGCGATGGTCATCTCCGGCGCTTTTGCCGGCGTCGCCGGGGCGATGGAGGGGCTTGGCACATTTGGAAACATCTCGACGAAAGCCGGCTTTACCGGCCTTGGATTTGATGGCATCGCGGTTGCCTTGATCGGAGGAAACAACGCGTTTGGCATTTTGCTCTCCGCCTTGTTGTTTGGCGCCTTAAAAGTCGGGGCGTTGGAAATGCCGTCAAGCGCCGGCGTGCCGACCGAACTCGTCGATATTATTATCGCGCTCATCATTTTCTTTGTTGCATCCAGCTACATGATCCGCTGGCTGTTATCTCGTTGGCAAAAGGGGGCGGAGTAAGTGAGCGTGTATGACGTCTTGCAAACGATTGTCCCGACAACGATTTTCTTTGCGGCTCCTCTCATTTTCACCGCCCTTGGCGGCGTGTTTAGCGAACGGTCCGGCGTCGTCAACATCGGGCTTGAAGGATTGATGACCATCGGCGCGTTTGTCGGCATCGTCTTTAATTTGACGTTTGCCGATCGGTTTGGCGAATGGACGCCGTGGCTTGCCTTATTGGCTGCCATGGTGGTCGGCGCTGTATTTTCCCTGCTGCACGCTGTCGCATCGGTCACATTTCGCGCCGACCAAGTCGTAAGCGGGGTGGCGATCAACTTTTTGGCGCTTGGTCTGTCGCTGTTTTTAGTGAAGAAAATGTACGGCAAGGGGCAGACGGACCAAATTCAAGTTGGGTTTGACAAAATTGACGTGCCAGTGTTAAGCGACATTCCCGTCATCGGGCCGCTGTTGTTTTCCAACGCGTACGCGCCGTCGTATATCGCCATTGCGCTGGCGTTTGTATCATGGTATGTCATTTACAAAACGCCGTTTGGCCTGCGGCTGCGTGCGGTCGGCGAACATCCGATGGCGGCGGATACGATGGGGATTCATGTCGCCAAAATGCGCTACATCGCTGTCATGATCAGCGGCGCGCTCGGCGGCTTGGGCGGTGCGGTATACGCGACGATCATTTCCCGCGATTTCAGCCATGCGACGATTTCCGGGCACGGATTTATGGCGCTTGCGGCGATGATTTTCGGCAAGTGGCATCCGATCGGCGCGATGGGGGCGGCGCTCTTTTTCGGGTTGGCGCAAAGCTTAAGCATCGTCGGGCAAACGATTCCGTTCTTGAAAAACGTCCCGACCGTTTACTTGCTCATCGCCCCGTATGCACTCACGATTTTGGCGCTGGCGGGCTTCATCGGCCGCGCTGAGGCGCCGAAAGCGGCTGGCACGCCATACATCAAAGGAAAACGGTGATGAAAGCGGCTGTCCGAAAAATGGACGGCCGTTTTTGCTGAATGGAATGATTTGCATTTTTCCATTGGCAAAAGGTATATTGTTGATAAGACGCTTTACAATAAATGAAAGATAGTGCATATCTGCAAAGAGAAAAAGTAAGGAGGAGTTGGATTGGTCGACGAAAAAGTCACAGCGGTCGGACCGGTTCGCGTCCATACGATTTCGACCGATAAGTACAAAACGAACACGATCGTTTGGAAAATGAAGGCCCCTCTTGCTAAAGAGACGGTCACGCTGCGCGCGCTTTTGCCATACGTCTTGCAAAGCGGCACGGCCGACTATCCGAGCGTTAAGGCGCTGCGCACCTATTTGGATGAACTGTATGGGGCGACGCTGAACGTCGATTTAACGAAAAAAGGCGAACATCATATCATGACGATTCGCATCGATGTCGCCAATGAACGATTTTTGCCGGAGCAAACGCCGCTTCTTGCGAAAGCGTTTCAGTTCTTGGCCGATCTTCTGTTCCGCCCGGCGCTTGATGGCGGCCGGTTTGTCACTGACATTGTTGAGCAGGAAAAGCGGGCGCTCCGTCAACGCATTCAGGCGGTGTATGATGACAAAATGCGCTATGCGAACATGCGCCTTGTAGAAGAAATGTGCAAAGGCGAACCGTACGCCCTCTCTCCAAACGGCGAGCTTGAAGACGTGGACGGCATCACGGCGGAAGGGCTGTATCGCTATTATGAACGAGCGCTGGCCGAGGATGAGCTGGATCTATATGTCATTGGCGACGTGGCTGAAGAGGCGGTGCTCAATGCGGTGAAGCAGCGTTTTTCTCTGCCGGATCGTCCAAAGCGGGAGCGCGCATCGTCGGTTTCTGTCAAGCCGCAAGGGGAAGTTCGCGAAGTCATCGAGCGGCAAGACGTGAAGCAAGGAAAGCTCAACATCGGCTATCGGACAAATGTGACGTATGAAGATGACGATTATTACGCCTTGCAAATGTTTAACGGCATTTTTGGCGGTTTTTCCCATTCGAAGCTGTTCATCAACGTCCGCGAGAAGGCAAGCCTTGCCTATTATGCCGCCTCAAGGCTTGAGAGCCATAAAGGGCTTTTGATGGTCATGTCCGGCATTGAACCGGCCAACTATGAGAAGGCGCGCCGCATCATCGATGAGCAAATGCAGGCGATGAAAAACGGCGATTTCACAGATGAAGAAATGGCGCAGACGAAAGCGGTCATCCGCAACCAGCTGCTTGAGACGCTCGATACGCCGCGCGGGCTTGTGGAGGTGTTGTACCATAACGTCGTCTCAACGCGAAAGCGCCCGATCGATGAATGGATTGCCGGCACCGATCAAGTGACGCGCGAGGATGTGGTGCGCGTCGCTGACAAGGTGGAGCTTGATACGGTGTACTTTTTGACCGGAATGGAGGCGACGGAAGATGGAAAAACGGGTGTATGAGACGCTGCACGAAGAGCTGTTTTATGAAAAAATGGACAACGGCCTTGACGTGTACATTTTGCCGAAAAAAGGATTCAACAAAACGTATGCGACATTCACCACGAACTACGGTTCGGTCGACAACCAGTTCGTCCCGCTCGGTAAAACGGAGATGAAGCGCGTTCCGGACGGCATCGCCCATTTTTTGGAGCATAAGCTGTTTGAAAAAGAAGACGGCGACGTGTTTCAGCAGTTCAGCAAACAAGGCGCCTCGGCGAACGCCTTTACGACGTTCACCCGCACCGCCTATTTGTTCTCAAGCACCGACAACGTCGAGAAAAACTTGGAAACGTTGATCGATTTTGTGCAAAGCCCGTACTTTTCCGACAAGACAGTGGAAAAAGAAAAAGGGATCATCGGCCAGGAAATTCGGATGTACGACGACAACCCAGACTGGCGCGTCTATTTCGGCGCCATCGAAAGCATGTATCACAACCATCCGGTCAAAATCGACATCGCCGGCACAGTTGAATCGATCGCCCAAATTACGAAAGAGTTGCTGTATGAGTGCTACGAAACGTTTTACCACCCGAGCAACATGCTTTTGTTTGTCGTCGGCCCGGTCGATGAACAAAAAATCATGCAGCAAATCCGCGACAACCAGGCGAAAAAGTCGTTCCCGCAAGCCCCGGAAGTGAAGCGGTTTGCATATGAAGAACCGAGCGCAGTAGCGGAAAAGAAAAAAGTGATTCCGATGCATGTGCAGACGAACAAGTGCTTTGTCGGCATCAAAGCGCCGTCCGTTCCTGAAGCCGGCGAACAAAAACTTCGGCATGAGCTTGCCTTCCACGTCGCATTGGACTATTTGTTTGGAAAAAGCTCGCCGCATTATGAACGGCTGTACCGCGAAGGATTGATCGATGATACATTTATGTACGATTATACAGAAGAGCGCGGGTTCGGCTTCGCGTTGATCGGCGGCGATACAAGGGACGCTGAACGGCTCGCTTCGGAAATTCAAACGGTGCTGCTGTCGTTTTCGTCGGAAGCAGTCAAAAAGGAAGAGTTTGAACGGGTGAAAAAGAAAAAAATCGGCGCCTTTTTGCGCGCGCTCAACTCGCCGGAATACATCGCCAACCAGTTTACGCGCTACGCGTTTTACGGATCCAACTTGTTTGACATTTTGCCGGCGCTTTCATCCCTTGCCATGGACGATATCGCGGCGGTTGCCTCTTCTTGCTTCCGCGATTCGCAAATCGCGGTTTGCGAAGTCGTTCCAAAAGGGCAATAAGGCATCCTTCCTGAGAAGGATGCTTTTTTGCGGCAAAAAGGAGAGGATGGTTTCATGCGCTACGCCTTGATTACGGGAGCCTCTGGAGGCATCGGACAAAGCATCGCCCGTGTGCTCGCTCGGGAGGGGTACGGACTTTTTCTCCATTACTATCGGCGACGGGCGCCTGTTGAAGCGCTGAAAGAAGAGCTTAACGATGTGCATATTGTGCCGATTGAGGCCGATTTGTCGGCACCGGATGGGGTGGAAAAGCTCGTTTCGCAAATCGATCGCCCGGTTGATGCCATCGTTTACAACAGCGGTGCAAGCTATTACGGATTGTTGACCGACATGAACGATGAATTAATCGAGCGGATGGTGCGGCTTCACATGACAAGCCCGGCGTTGCTCATCAAAAGGCTGATCCCATCAATGGTGGCGAGAAAGCGCGGTCATATTGTGTTCATTTCCTCGATTTGGGGATTGTGCGGCGCTTCGTGCGAGGCGGTGTACTCGATGACAAAGGGAGGGCAGAACGCGTTTGCCAAGGCGCTGGCCAAGGAGCTTGCCCCAAGCGGCATTCGCGTCAACGCTGTTGCACCGGGGGCGATTGATACCGATATGCTGCGGGTGTTTCGTCCTGAGGAGCTGGAAGCGCTCACTGACGAAATTCCAGCCGGCCGGCTCGGCACCCCGGATGAGGTGGCGGAAACGGTGGCGTTTTTGCTGTCTGATGCCGCTTCGTATATCACCGGCCAAGTCATTTCCGTCAACGGCGGCTGGTATTGTTGAACGTATATTTTCCGGTTCGGCAGGCAAACTATCCTTGAAACATTCAACAAGGAGGGATTGACATGTCGGTACTGGATAACTTTGAACAATGGAAAGACTTTTTGGCGGAACGTTTAGAACAAGCGCAACAGCAAGGATTGACTCAGCAAGTGATCACAGATGTCGCTTACCAAATCGGGGATTATTTGGCGAAACACGTCGACCCGAAAAACCCGGAAGAACGGGTGCTCGCTGATCTTTGGAGCGTTGCGGATGAAAAAGAGCAGCACGCCCTTGCCAACATGATGGTCAAGCTGGTCCAACAAAAATAATCACCCGGTAAAAGAGAGGGGCCTCCCTCTCTTTTTTCTTCCTCCCTCTAGAAATGTTGATTTATCAAGGCTTTTCGGCCCCTCAGGGGTGTCCAAAAAATATTTTTCGACAAAATCCCTTACATCCTTTTTCAGTTTTGTGGATATCTTACAGACCTAGGGTGCGCTTCGCGGCCACGGCTGGGGATATTTTCCTTCCGTGGGGAGAAGCGTATTCGATGCACCCTTTGGATCTCCGCGTCGCTGATGAGGACGAACCCTCCCATGTCTCCGGGCGTCTTGGCGCCAACATTCCCTCGTTCGGTCTCGTCATCAGGCGGAGGCCGGCCAAGCTCCTTTGGGGACTCAAGGTCGAATGGATAAAATCACGCCAGCTTCTCCGGTGTCATCCTGTTGTCCAACGATTCTTCCGTTCGCAGGGGGAGGCCTTAGGCCGCCCGTTGCACCTGGGACAAGACGTCCTGTTTCATTCGCTCCGCGTCAAAGGCTTGTTTCTTCGTACAAATCGCAAACAGCACATTCAACAGCTTCCGGCATAATGCGACGATGGACTGCTTTCCGGTCAGCGGATTGACGGGGCGGGTCGTGTAATAGTCATGCAGCTCGCGAAACGCCTCGTTGTGCCGGATCAGCGGAATCATCGCCCGAAACAGCACCGATCGCAGCCGTTTCCGTCCCCGTTTGGAGATGTGCTTTTGCCCTTTGCGCTGGCCGGAGGAGTTCTCTTTGAGCGTCAGGCCCGCCAACTTCACCAATTGACGCGGGTCCCGATAGTGGGCGAAGCTGCCGATCTCCGCCAGCAGATCGATGATCGTGGCGTCTCCCAACCCGTCGACCGTTTTCAGCCATTGATACTCCATCGTCGTTTGAACCAACGCCTTCAACTCGGCGTCCAACGCGGCGATCTCAGCCTCCAATTGGCGGTATCGGCGGACGAGCGCGGCGATTTCAAACCGGGCCATCGTCGTCCCTTCCGTCACCCCAATCGAGTCCTTCGCGGCGTCGATCAACGCCTGAATTTTGGCCTTCTGCGGGCATTTCAGCCCTTCGCTTTGCCGGTACACCTCGATGAGCTCCTCGGCGGATCGGCTGGCCATATCGGCCGGAAGCGGCGTCCACTCCAGCACCGAAAGCGCCGTTTTCCCCAGGTCGCGAAACACCGTCCAAAACTCTGGAAAGTATCGGTCGGTCCAGCGGACGATCGCGTTTTTCACCGCCGTCTGTTCCTTGCGGAGCTTCTCTTTGAGCGTGCTCCCGACGCGCAAATCGGCTTCGATCTCGTGCAGCAGCCGGGGGACGAGGAATCGTCCGTCTTTCGCCAGTCTGGCGATGACTAGGGCGTCTTTGGCGTCATGTTTCGTCGGCAGGTTGTCATCGAGTTCTTTCGACCGGCACACATGCGCCGGGTTGACCATGACCAACGGGATCCCGTGCTCCTCGAGGAAGTAGGCCAGGTTCAACCAGTAGTGCCCGGTCGGCTCCACCGCGACGATCACCTGCGGCTTTCCGAACGCTTGCATCGCCTCCTGAATCGCTTCATACAGCTGGCGAAAGCCCTCTTTCGACTGGAAGATCGGGAACGATTTGCGAAGCACACGCCCCCGGTCATCCACGAAGCAGGCGTAGTGGGTTCGTTTCGCGATATCGATGCCCACGACAAGCGTTTGTTCGGTGACTTGATTGATTTTCTGATTTTGTGTACAATTCATTTGAAGTCCTCCTTGGTATGGTGAGTGATGTGTTTGACACCCCTGCATCATACCAAGAGGGCTTTTTTTGATCAAGTCCCCGGAAAAGCTCCTAACGGGAATGCTCCTTTTCGGTTGCTTTTCCATTTATAATTATAGTAGTATGAACTTAGCATAAGGCGTTCGTGCGGACACCGGCAAGGGAGGAGACGGGATGGGCAAGCAGGAATGGTATTTGGAATATGAAATTCATGTCAACCGCCCGGGGTTGCTCGGCGACGTTGCTTCGCTGCTCGGTATGTTGTCCATTAACATCGTGACGATCAACGGTGTCCGGGATTCGCGCCGCGGCATGTTGCTTTTGTGCGACAATAACGAGCAAATTGAACGGTTGGCGACGATCTTGCGGACGATGGACAACATTACGGTGACGAAGCTGCGCCAGCCGAAGCTGCTCGACCGCCTCGCCGTCCGCCACGGCCGTTATATCCAGCGCGATGCCGATGACAAAAAAACGTTCCGCTTCGTCCGTGATGAACTTGGACTGCTTGTCGATTTTATGGCGGAACTTTTTAAAGAAAAAGGGCATAAGCTAATCGGCATCCGCGGGATGCCGCGCGTCGGCAAGACAGAATCGATCGTCGCCGCCAGCGTGTGCGCCAACAAACGATGGCTGTTTGTTTCATCGACGCTGATTAAACAGACGGTTCGCACGCAGTTGATGGAAGATGAGTATAGCGAGGACAACATTTTCATTATCGACGGCATCGTCTCAACGCGCCGCGGGAACGAGCAGCACTGGCAGCTCATCCGTGAGCTCATGCGCCTTGAGGCGACGAAAGTCGTCGAGCATCCGGACATGTTTGTTCGCCATACGGAATACACGCTCGATGATTTTGATTATATTATTGAGCTGCGCCATGAACCGGACGAAGATATTTCCTACGAAGCGATTGACCGCCCGTCATTGTTGGGCGATGACGGGTTTTCCGAATTTGGGTTTTAATTTAAAAAAAGTGGAAGGTGTTGGCCGTTGACGGAACTAGGAAAACGTTTGCGGGAAGCACGGGAAGAAAAAAAGATGAGTTTGGACGAGCTGCAGGAGATGACGAAAATTCAAAAGCGGTATTTGATCGGCATCGAAGAAGGCAACTATGCCATCATGCCTGGAAATTTTTATGTGCGTGCCTTCATCCGGCAATATGCTGAAGCGGTCGGACTTGATCCGGATGAGCTGTTTGAACAGTATAAACAGGACATTCCCCAGTCTTATCAAGATGACATTCCGCAGACGCTGTCGCGCGTGAAGACGCGCCAGCAACTGTCTGCCGAGGGGGCGAAATGGCTCGATTGGCTGCCGAAAGTGATTGTCGCGGCGGTCGTCATCGGGGCGGCTGTCCTCGTTTGGGTGCTGCTCCAGCACGGCGCCGCAAATGAGCCGCCGACAAAGACAAGCCCAAAAACAGCGGAGGTCGAAAAGCCGAAACATTCGCCGCTTGAGCAGGCGAAACAAAAGCAGCCGGCGAAGGAAACGGACGAGAAGGCAACGAATGAAAACGGACAGCAAAATGAACAGCCAGCGCCGACTGGCGAAGAAGAACAGCCGGGTGCGGCGATGAATGTGACGGAAAAGCGCGGCAACACGGCGACGATTGAAGTCGCCAGCTCCGGCGCGTTTTCCATCGAGCTTTCATCCAAAGGAACGTCATGGGTCGAAGTATACAATACGAAAGGCCATACGTTTTACCGCGGAAACTTGACAAGCGGGCAGACGAAAACGTTCGATCTGTCGGCCGAAAGCGAAGTATGGGTGAAAATCGGGCGTACGCTGGACGTCGACATGAAGGTAAACGGCCAGCCGTTTGCCTATCCGTTTGCCCCGAAAGAGGAAGTATACCAAAAGCTGCATTTCGTGTTGAAGAAATGATGGAACAGGGCGCTTTTCCGCAGGAAGGCGCCTGCTTTTCGCACGGACTGAACTATGTTGAATGAGCGGAGGTATTTGTGGTGAACTTGCCGAATAAAATTACGGTAGCGCGCATTATGCTCATCCCGTTTTTCTTGATCGTGATGCTCGTTCCGTTCGGGTGGGGAAGCATCCAAATCGGCGGGACAGAGCTTCCGGTGGCCCATCTTGCCGGCGCGCTCATTTTCATCATCGCCTCAGCGACGGACTGGATCGATGGCTACTATGCCCGCAAATACGGGTTGGTGACGAATTTAGGAAAATTTTTAGATCCGCTTGCCGATAAATTGCTTGTGTCGGCGGCGCTTATCGTGCTTGTCGAGCTCGGGGCCGTTCCGGCGTGGATGGTGATTGTCATCATCAGCCGCGAGTTTGCCGTCACCGGCTTGCGGCTCGTGCTTGCCGGCGAGGGGGAAGTCGTCGCTGCCAACATGCTTGGCAAAATCAAGACATGGACGCAAATTGTCGCCATTTCCGCTTTATTGTTACATAACTTCCCTTTCTCGCTCATTTCGTTTCCGTTCGCTGAATTGGCGCTGTGGGTGGCGGTCATTTTCACGATTTGGTCTGGCTGGGATTATTTTGCGAAAAACAGACATGCGTTTTCCCATTCGAAATAGCCGGCCGCAAAGGGGGAGAAAGTCTGTTGAACGCGGAGATCATTGCCGTTGGCTCCGAGCTGTTGCTTGGGCAAATCGCCAATACGAACGCCCAGTTTTTGTCGCAGCAGCTGGCGATGCTTGGCATTAACGTCTATTTCCATACCGTCGTCGGCGACAACGCCGGCCGCCTCGAACAGGCGGTGAAAACGGCGCAAACGAGAGCGAACCTCATCATTTTCACCGGCGGCCTCGGCCCGACGAAAGACGATTTAACGAAGGAGACGATCGCCCGTTTGCTTGGCCGCCGGCTCGTGATCGACGAGGAAGCGCTCCGAGCGATTGAGGTGTATTTTGCCCGCACAAACCGGCCGATGACAGAAAACAATAAAAAGCAGGCGCTCGTCTTGGAAGGATCGACGGTGCTGAAAAACGAGCACGGCATGGCGCCAGGGATGGCGCTTGTGGCAGACGGCATTACGTACATGCTGCTGCCCGGGCCGCCGAAAGAAATGCGGCCGATGTTCAAAAAATACGGAAACGCCTTTTTGCGCCGTACGTTTTCGCTTTCCGAGCGCATCGAGTCGCGCGTGCTCCGCTTTTTTGGCATCGGTGAATCAGCGCTCGAGACGGCGATTGCGGATTTGATCGACGCCCAGTCGAATCCGACGATCGCGCCGCTGGCCGGCGACGGTGAAGTGACGCTTCGTCTGACAGCGAAGCATCAGGATGAGGCGGAGGCGAAGCGGCTTCTTGACGAAGTGGAAGCGGCCATTTTGGCGCGCGTCGGCCGCCACTGCTACGGATATAACGATGAAACGTTGTTTACAAAGACGCTCGAGCGGTTAAAAGAAAGAGGATGGACGATCGCGTCGGCCGAAAGTTTGACCGGCGGCCTTTTCCTCGAACAGCTCACCGCCATCCCCGGCGCGTCGCAAGTCGTGCAGGGCGGTGTCGTCTGCTACACAAACGGCGTCAAAGAACAGGTGCTTGGCATACCGCGCCCGCTGCTTGAGGCAGAAGGGGCGGTGAGCGAGCCGTGCGCCCGTTTGCTTGCTGAAAACGTCCGCGCGATGTGCGATGCGGATATCGGCATCAGCTTCACCGGCGTCGCCGGACCCGATCCGCTTGAGGGCCACCCGCCCGGCACCGTGTATATCGGCATCGCCGTCCGCGGGCGCGATGCGACTGTCCACCGTCTGACGCTGTCCGGCACGCGTGATGCCATTCGCATCCGCACCGCCAAATACGGCTGTTTTTTTCTGCTTGAGATGCTCGCGGCCGACTGCTGATCGGCCGCCCCCTTCCTTCTCCATTCTCCACCGCACATCGTTTTTTCCACCGCATGAGTATGGCGATTGTTGCTAGTTTCTCCACCGAAAAAAACGAATGGACGTTCGTTTTTTGCTTGGCAATGGCCGCAAAACGCGGTATAGTATAAGTAGTCCTAGAATAAGGAGGAGTAGGTTAGTGAACCAAGATCGTCAAGCTGCATTGGAGCAGGCATTAAAACAAATTGAACGACAGTTTGGCAAGGGGGCCATCATGAAGCTCGGCGAGCAAGTCGACCGCAAAGTGTCGGTCGTGCCGAGCGGTTCGCTGGCGCTCGACATCGCGTTAGGCGTCGGCGGCTATCCGCGCGGGCGGATTGTGGAAATTTACGGCCCGGAATCGTCCGGGAAAACGACCGTTGCCCTTCACGCGATCGCTGAAGTGCAAAAGCGGGGCGGGCAAGCAGCTTTCATCGACGCAGAGCATGCGCTCGATCCGATTTACGCACAAAAATTAGGGGTCAATATCGATGAATTGCTGCTTTCCCAGCCTGACACGGGCGAGCAAGGTGCGTCACGTTTCCGTATAAGTGCGTAGGCACGAAAGCGGAGTCCGATGGGAACATCGGGACAACTCTACAGCCGAGTTGGAAGGTGAAATTCCTTCCCGTGGTGATAGTCCTATATCCACGAGCCTGAGACTCCTGCATGCATTCCGGTGCACCCTCACCGGGATGTATGAAGCCAGGTGAAGTCGTAACCCAAGTAGCCTAAGGCCGCAAAATGTGGCTATGGCGAAAGTGGTGCGGGGCTCCTTAAAAGACGCCTATGGTGACGAAAGGAACCTATGCGTGAAGCTCGGTTACCGGTGCTCCCTGAAAAGGGACCATACAGGACGAACCACCGTGTCTTGTTTGCGGTGTTTCCTTTAACCGGCTGGCTTAGTTCGGTTACTGCTCTGATGGGTAGCGGACGTTCCAATCAGAGGTCCTGCCGAGTAGAGTAGGCACCTAAGGGCGTTCAAAAGAAGGGATAGGCTGTAGGGAACGTGAGAGGCCCCCTAAGGAGGAGACAGGGCTGGTCGATGATATCTTAGGGGGAGTCAGCGGTTCCATAGTAATGATGAAGGAGCGCCGTTTGAACCCCAAAGGCAACGATGGGGGAGGAAAAAACGCTCTGGAGTGAAGGGAACCAGCCGGGGCGGCAAAGTATCTACATGTTACGGCAAGCAGGCTAATTCATGGCACTTCCACCCAGTATTATAAAAAGGGAGAAAGGAGCATGAAGGTAAACAAACTTGTCGTAAAAAGCGAACAGGACTTGAGAAACTGCTTGGATCTTCTTTATCAAGAAGCTAAAAAGGGAAAACATTTTTACGGCATGCTTGAGTTGCTTCAAAATGATGTTGTCATTTTAGAAGCTATTCGCAATATTAAAAGCAATAAAGGTAGCAAAACGGCGGGGATTGATCAGAAAATAGTAGATGATTATTTGCTTATGCCAACGGAAAAGGTTTTCGGGATGATAAAAGCCAAACTCAATGACTATAAGCCTATACCAGTGAGAAGGTGCAACAAGCCCAAAGGAAATGCCAAAAGCTCAAAAAGAAAAGGCAATAGTCCGAATGAGGAAGGGGAAACGAGGCCCTTAGGAATATCCGCAGTGACGGATAGAATCATCCAAGAGATGCTACGGATAGTGCTCGAGCCGATTTTCGAAGCCCAATTCTATCCGCACAGTTATGGGTTCAGACCGTATCGCTCCACCGAACATGCCTTAGCCTGGATGCTGAAAATCATCAACGGAAGCAAACTGTATTGGGTTGTAAAAGGTGACATTGAAAGTTATTTTGATCACATCAATCATAAGAAGCTTCTGAACATCATGTGGAATATGGGCGTTAGGGATAAACGGGTACTATGCATCGTTAAGAAAATGCTGAAGGCGGGGCAAGTGATACAAGGTAAATTCTATCCAACCGCTAAGGGGATTCCTCAGGGAGGAATTATTAGCCCGTTGTTGGCTAATGTATATCTCAACAGCTTTGACTGGATGGTTGGCCAAGAATATGAGTATCACCCTAATAACGCAAACTATCGGGAAAAGAAAAACGCATTAGCGGCGTTAAGGAACAAGGGACATCATCCCGTCTTTTACATTCGTTATGCTGATGATTGGGTTATTCTTACGGATACGAAAGAATATGCGGAAAAAATAAGGGAGCAATGTAAGCAGTATTTAGCCTGTGAGTTGCACTTAACTCTATCGGATGAGAAAACGTTCATTGCAGATATCCGCGAACAACGGGTTAAGTTTCTAGGCTTTTGTATTGAGGCAGGAAAGCGGCGTTTTCATAAAAAAGGATTCGCCGCTAGAATGATTCCCGATATGGAAAAAGTCAATGCCAAGGTCAAAGAAATTAAGCGCGATATTCGATTGTTAAGAACGAGAAAATCGGAATTAGAGAAAGCCCTTGATATTGAAAACATTAACACCAAAATTATAGGATTAGCCAATCATCTAAAAATAGGCATTTCCAAGTACATTATGGGCAAAGTAGATCGCGTCATTGAAGAGACAGCCTACCGCACCTGGGTTAAAATGTATGGGAAAGAAAAAGCGGCGCAATATAAAAGGCCTGTGTCAGAGTTTCACAATCGGATTGACAGACATAAAGGCTATCAAATGAAACATTTTTCTGTCGTCACAGAGGATGGCATAAGAGTAGGGATTACCCATGCAAAAATAACGCCTATACAGTATGCAACAGTATTCAAACAAGAAATGACCCCATACACTGCAGACGGCAGAAAAATGTATGAAGAAAAGCATAGAAAAATACGATTGCCGGATAAAATGAGTCTGTTCGATCACGATTCGATATTCATCTACATTTTATCTGAGCATAATGATGGGAAATATAATCTTGAATATTTCTTAAATAGGGTGAATGTATTTCACAGAGATAAAGGAAAATGCAAAATATGTGCCGTATACTTAAGTCCCGGTAACTTCCACTGCCATCATATTGACCCGAGTAAACCTTTAAGTGAGATCAATAAGACCGTTAATCTAATTAGCTTATGCAACCAATGCCATAGGCTTGTCCATAGCAACCAAGAACCGCCGTTTACAGAACGAAAAATGTTTGACAAACTAACGAAATATAGGAACAAGCTGAAAATATAAAAGTCCTGTTCGCTGGAAGAATTGTAGGTGCTGCTGCCATGTCATCGCGAGGTGATATGGTGGAGAGATAGCCCAAAGGGGGCTATCGAAGCTGTCCCGGTGGAACGCCGTGTGCGGGGAAACTCGCACGCACGGTGTGGGGTGGGGGAAAAGCCGGAGATTGCATCAAAGGCTTACCTATCACTATCGCTCGAAATCGCGGAAGCGCTCGTGCGAAGCGGCGCGGTCGATATTATCGTCATCGACTCGGTGGCGGCGCTTGTGCCGAAAGCGGAAATTGAAGGGGAGATGGGCGACGCCCATGTTGGCTTGCAAGCGCGGCTTATGTCCCAGGCGCTTCGCAAGCTGTCTGGCGCCATTAACAAATCGAAAACGATCGCCATCTTCATCAACCAAATTCGCGAAAAAGTCGGCGTCATGTTTGGCAATCCGGAAACGACGCCGGGCGGGCGGGCGCTCAAGTTTTACGCTTCCGTCCGCCTAGAGGTGCGCCGCGCCGAGCAAATTAAGCAAGGCAATGATATGGTCGGCAACAAGACGAAAATTAAAGTCGTCAAAAACAAAGTTGCGCCGCCATTTAAAACGGCTGACGTCGACATTATGTACGGCGAAGGCATTTCCCGCGAAGGGGAAATTCTCGACATGGCGTCCGAATTGGACATCGTGCAAAAAAGCGGTTCGTGGTATTCGTACAAAGACGAGCGGCTTGGCCAAGGGCGGGAAAACGCGAAGCAATTTTTGAAGGAAAACCCGCACATCGCCGATGAGATCGCCCGCGCCATCCGCCAGCATTACGGCATCGACGTTGAAGAGGGAACAAGCGAACCGCAGCAAGACGGGTTCGGATTGCTTGAAGAATAACGGCGCAAGGCGTCCTGGCAAGTGGCCGGGGCGCCTTTTTCCAGTACGCCCGGCATGGGTGCGACGCTATAGGGTGAAAGTCCCGAACGGGGGCTGGCGAGCGCCTACCGTTAGCTGAAGGCAAGGGTGTCCACCGTGAGGTGGAATCTGAAGGAAGCTGGAGGCAAACACTTGACCTGAGGTACACGAACCCAATGGGAGGCCGCCACAGTCGGACGAGTCTGCTGGACAAGACGAAGTCCTAAGCCGCCAAGGGCTGTGGAGGTAGATTGGGCAGGTGCATGAGTGGAAAGTGTCCATCCTTATCCGGGGAGGCCTGTACGGAACGCCTTCTGACGATGGCAACCAGAGTCGAAAGGCTCTGCTGAACGTACAGGAGTCAGCAGAGGCCATAGTACTGGAGTAAGGGACGCCTGAAACAGGAAGGGCCGAACGTCAACTCAGGGATGAATCAGACTCTTTCGAGATGTTGCGTGTCGAAGCAGAATTCCTTTCGGAACTCATCTGAGGAAGCAAGGGTGAAGCCCAGAGGGCCTCAGATCGAGGGCTGAGCGCAACCCGGCAAGACCTGAATCTCATCCCGCGGAAGGAGAAGATCACGATGGCTTTGTTGGAACGCATCTTAGCGAGAGACAACCTCATCACGGCGCTCAAACGGGTCGAAGCCAACCAAGGAGCACCGGGAATCGACGGAGTATCAACCGATCAACTCCGTGATTACATCCGCGCTCACTGGAGCACGATCCGCGCCCAACTCTTGGCGGGAACCTACCGGCCGGCGCCTGTCCGCAGGGTCGAAATCCCGAAACCGGGCGGCGGCACACGGCAGCTAGGCATTCCCACCGTGGTGGACCGGCTGATCCAACAAGCCATTCTTCAAGAACTCACACCCATTTTCGATCCAGACTTCTCCCCTTCCAGCTTCGGATTCCGTCCGGGCCGCAACGCCCACGATGCCGTGCGGCAAGCGCAAGGCTACATCCAGGAAGGATATCGGTACGTGGTCGACATGGACCTGGAAAAGTTCTTTGATCGGGTCAACCATGACATCTTGATGAGTCGGGTGGCCCGAAAAGTCAAGGATAAACGCGTGCTGAAACTGATCCGTGCCTACCTGCAAGCCGGCGTTATGATCGAAGGGGTGAAGGTGCAGACGGAGGAAGGGACGCCGCAAGGCGGCCCCCTCAGCCCCCTGCTGGCGAACATCCTTCTCGACGATTTAGACAAGGAATTGGAGAAGCGAGGATTGAAATTCTGCCGTTACGCAGATGACTGCAACATCTATGTGAAAAGTCTGCGGGCAGGACAACGGGTGAAACAAAGCATCCAACGGTTCTTGGAGAAAACGCTCAAACTCAAAGTAAACGAGGAGAAAAGTGCGGTGGACCGCCCGTGGAAACGGGCCTTTCTGGGGTTTAGCTTCACACCGGAACGAAAAGCGCGAATCCGGCTCGCCCCAAGGTCGATTCAACGTCTGAAACAGCGGATTCGACAGCTGACCAACCCAAACTGGAGCATATCGATGCCAGAACGAATTCATCGCGTCAATCAATACGTCATGGGATGGATCGGGTATTTTCGGCTCGTCGAAACCCCGTCTGTCCTTCAGACCATCGAAGGATGGATTCGGAGGAGGCTTCGACTCTGTCAATGGCTTCAATGGAAACGGGTCAGAACCAGAATCCGTGAGTTAAGAGCGCTGGGGCTGAAAGAGACAGCGGTGATGGAGATCGCCAATACCCGAAAAGGAGCTTGGCGAACAACGAAAACGCCGCAACTCCACCAGGCCCTGGGCAAGACCTACTGGACCGCTCAAGGGCTCAAGAGTTTGACGCAACGATATTTCGAACTCCGTCAAGGTTGACGAACCGCCTAGTGCGGACCCGCATGCTAGGTGGTGTGAGAGGACGGGGGTTAGCCGCCCCCTCCTACTCGATTCCGTTCGGCCTGCCAAGGAGAGCGATAAGCCTAAAAAGGACGGCGTGCGGAACGGTCTTGTTCCGTTGTCATCCTCTAGGCGCGTGGGTGTAATATCTTGACAATTCCTATTGCCGCCTTTACAATGAACATGTATATTTGTCCATACGCGCGGCAGGGCCATACGCCCGCCCGCTGCGGCGGACCGCCTTCGTGCGGAAGGCTGCGCGGGCGATTGCTATGCCAAGCGACTGAGCTAATGGATTGAAAACGGGAATGTCCATCTGCGCCGGTCATGGCGGTGAGAAGAGAGAGCGAAAGGAAACCGAACAGCAAGAGGAGGTGAAACGATGGGTTCGATCATCATCTCCGCTTTGCTTGCCTTAGTCATTGGTGCCGTTGTTGGCTTTTTTGTTCGCAAATCGATTGCCGAAGCGAAAATCGGCGGGGCGAAAGCCGCTGCCGAACAGCTGATTGAGGAGGCGAAACGCGAGGCGGACGCCTTGAAAAAAGAGGCGCTTCTCGAAGCGAAAGACGAGATTCATAAACTGCGTACGGAGGCGGAGCGTGATATCCGCGACCGGAGAAGCGAGCTCCAAAAACAAGAAAACCGCCTGATGCAAAAGGAGGAAAATCTCGACCGCAAAGATGAAGCGCTCAACAAACGTGAGGCGTTGCTTGAGGCAAAGGAAGAAGCGTTGAACGAAAGACAACAGCATATTGAACAAATGGAAAGCAAAGTGGAAGCGCTCGTCAACCAACAACAAGCCGAACTTGAACGCATTTCCGGCCTGACGCGCGACGATGCCCGCCAGCTCATTTTAGAGCGCGTTGAGAAAGAGCTGTCGCATGAGATTGCGATGATGATCAAAGAGGCGGAAACGCGGGCGAAAGAGGAGGCAGACAAACGGGCAAAGGCGATTTTGTCGCTTGCCATCCAACGTTGCGCCGCCGACCATGTCGCCGAAACGACTGTTTCCGTCGTCAATTTGCCAAACGACGAAATGAAAGGGCGGATCATCGGGCGCGAAGGGCGGAACATCCGCACGCTCGAGACGTTGACCGGCATCGATTTGATCATCGACGATACGCCGGAAGCGGTCATTTTGTCCGGATTTGACCCGATTCGCCGCGAGACGGCGCGCATCGCGCTCGATAAGCTTGTGCAAGATGGCCGCATCCATCCAGCGCGCATTGAGGAAATGGTCGAAAAGGCGCGCCGCGAAGTGGATGAGCATATCCGCGAAGTCGGCGAACAGACGACGTTTGAAGTCGGTGTTCACGGCTTGCATCCGGATTTGATCAAAATTTTAGGGCGGCTCAAGTTCCGAACGAGCTACGGACAAAACGTCTTAAAACACTCGGTGGAAGTGGCGTTTTTAGCCGGACTGATGGCGGCCGAGCTTGGGGAGGACGAAATGCTGGCGCGCCGGGCCGGCTTGCTTCATGACATTGGCAAAGCGATCGACCACGAAGTGGAAGGAAGCCATGTGGAAATCGGCGTTGAGCTGGCGACGAAGTATAAAGAACATCCGGTCGTCATCAACAGCATCGCTTCCCACCATGGCGATACGGAACCGACGTCGGTCATCGCTGTGCTCGTCGCGGCGGCCGATGCGCTGTCGGCGGCGCGGCCGGGAGCGCGCAGCGAAACGCTGGAAAACTATATCCGTCGTCTAGAGAAGCTTGAAGAAATCGCCGAATCGTACGAAGGCGTGGAAAAATCGTACGCCATTCAAGCTGGACGTGAAGTGCGCATTATGGTCAAACCAGATATGATCGACGATTTGGAAGCGCACCGGCTGGCGCGTGACATCCGCAAACGAATCGAAGAAGAGCTCGATTACCCGGGCCATATTAAAGTGACGGTCATCCGCGAAACGCGGGCGGTCGAATACGCGAAATAAAGTGGCTATTGCCACTTTCTTTTTTTGTGCGTAAAATAGGAGGGTATAACGATGCGGAGATGGGCGCAAGGCGATATTTTTCGTTTAGAAAGGGATCAGGGATGAGAATTTTATTTATCGGCGACGTCGTCGGTTTGCCGGGGCAAAAAATGGTGGAGCACTATTTGCCAAGGCTGAAGGAAAAACATCGGCCGGACGTTGTTGTGATCAACGGCGAAAACGCCGCCGGCGGGAAAGGAATCACCGAACCGATTTACCGGGCGCTTCTCGCTTGGGGGGCTCATGTGATCACGTTGGGCAATCACGCATGGGACAAACGCGATATTTTTGAGTTTATCGATCAGGCGAAGGCGCTGATCCGCCCGGCGAATTACCCGCCCGGCACGCCGGGAAAAGGCATCGTCTTTGTGCCGACCGAGCATGGCGAAGCGGCGGTCATCAATTTGCAAGGGCGGGCGTTTTTGCCGGCGATTGACTGCCCATTTCAAAAGGCGGACGAGCTGATCGCCGCCGCCTCCGCGCGCACGCCGGTCATCATCGTCGATTTCCATGCCGAGGCGACGAGTGAAAAACAGGCGATGGGCTGGTACTTAGACGGCCGCGTATCCGCGGTCATCGGCACGCATACACACGTCCAGACGGCCGATAACCGCATTTTGCCAAGAGGGACGGCGTACATTACCGACGTTGGCATGACCGGTCCATACGACGGCATTTTAGGCGTCGATCGAGAGGCGGTGCTGCGCAAATTTTTAACCGGGCTGCCAGTTCGTTTCGACGTCAAGGAAGGACGAAGCCAATTGAATGCCGTCTTTGTTGATGTAGACGAAAAAAGCGGACGGGCGTTTCGCATTGAACGGTTGATCATTAACGATGACCACCCTTATTTTGAATAGTCCATCTTTTAAAAATTTTTTAAAATGTCCTCCTCCCATGCAGGAATAGTTGTCGAAACAGTGAATATAGTTACAATGAAGACCTTTTACCGAAATCATTTTCCAAGGAAACGAGGGAGGAGCTAGGAATGGAAATATTAAAAGTTTCAGCAAAATCGAATCCGAACTCTGTAGCTGGTGCACTTGCCGGGGTGCTGCGCGAGCGCGGCGCGGCGGAAATTCAAGCGATCGGCGCAGGTGCATTGAACCAAGCCGTTAAAGCAGTAGCGATCGCACGAGGGTTTGTGGCACCGAGCGGCATGGACTTGATTTGCATTCCGGCGTTTACGGATATTATCATCGACGGAGAAGAGCGGACAGCGATCAAATTGATTGTCGAACCTCGTTAACTGGATGATCAGACAATGGCGGCTATAACCTGTTGGCGCCTTCGGCTGCGAAGGCAGGCAGGTTATTTTTGCTTTTTCAAGGGGGGAACGGAATGATCTTCGATGCACATTGCGATGTGTTGATGAAGTTATGGCAAGATCGGTCTCTGTCGTTTTACGACGGAGCTTCGCTTCACGTCACTCTTTCCGGGATGGCGGAAGCAGGGGTGAAAGTGCAATGCTTTGCCATCTACATACCGGAAACGGTGTCGGAGGAAGCCCGGTTCACTGTTGCGCTGGAGATGGTGGATATCTTCTTTACCCATGTGATCGAGGCGTTTCCGTCTGTGAAGTTCGTGCGGACGAGACGGGATATCGCCGCCCTTAAAAAAGAGGAAGTCGGCGCCATGTTGACGCTGGAAGGGTGCGACGCCATCGGCGCCAACCTTGTCAAGCTAAAGACGCTCCTCCGCCTCGGCGTCGCTTCCGTAGGGTTGACATGGAACTTCCCGAACGCTGTTGCTGACGGAGCGTGGGAGAAGCGCGGCGCCGGGCTGACGGCGTTTGGCCGGCAAGTCGTTGCGCTTCTTAATGAAGCAAAACGATGGGTCGATGTGTCCCACTTATCGGAGAAAGCGTTTTGGGATGTCATCGAGATGGCTCGGTTCCCCATCGCTTCCCATTCCAACGTGCATCGTCTATGCCCGCATCCACGCAACTTAACCGACGAGCAGATCAAAGCGTTGATCGAAAAAGACGGCATGATCGGCATTAATTTCGTTCCGTATTTTTTGACGGCGAAGAAAAACGAGGCGATGATCGCTGATGTGCTTCGCCATCTCGACCATATATGCGCGCTCGGGGGGGAAAACAACGTCGGGTTTGGTTCCGACTTCGATGGCATCACGGAGACGGTCGCCGGCCTTGGAACGGTAAGGGAATATGCGCGGCTTGTCAACGAGTTGTACAAGCATTACTCCGCCGAGCAAGTATCCCGCTTTTTATTCGGCAACTTCTACGCCCATTTGCCGGAGTGACGAATATCACTGAGTATCGGCTCTGCGTATCCTAGAATAGAAGACAGGGCATCCGCGGCGCCGGCTGAAAAAGGCGTTCAAAATGGTAGTTTCCTTGTCAGAAAAGTGGTACAATAGTAGCGAAAGGCTGGAGTGAATATAAAGGGGTGTAATGCATGATCGAACAGCTGTCATGGAAGGTGGGCGGCCAGCAAGGGGAAGGAATTGAAAGTACAGGGGAAATTTTTTCCACAGCGCTGAACCGCCTCGGATATTACTTATATGGATACCGCCATTTTTCTTCACGCATCAAAGGGGGTCATACGAACAACAAAATTCGCGTCAGCACGAAACCGGTGCGGGCGGTCGCTGATGATTTGGACATCTTGGTGGCGTTTGACCAAGAGACAATCGACTTCAACTTCCACGAGCTGCGTGACGGCGGCATCGTCATGGCGGACGCCAAATTCAATCCAGTGATTCCGGAAGGAAAAGGAGTGGCGCTTTACGCCGTTCCGTTCACCGATATCGCCACACAGCTTGGCAATCCGCTGATGAAAAACATGGTTGCCATCGGCGCGACAAGTGCGGTGCTCGATTTGGACGCCGCCGTGTTCGAAAGTGTTGTCGTGGATACATTTGGGCGCAAAGGGGCGCAAGTCGTTGAGAAAAACATGGAAGCGATTCGCGCTGGAGCGCAATATATGAAAGAGCAGCTCGATGGTTCGACGAAAACGATGAAACTAGCCAAAGCCGACGGCAAACGGCGAATGTTCATGATTGGCAACGATGCCATCGCCTTGGGCGCCATTGCCGGCGGGGCGCGCTTTATGGCCGCCTATCCGATCACCCCAGCTTCGGAGATTATGGAGTATTTGATTAAAAAGCTGCCGGATTTTGGGGGCGCGGTCATCCAGACAGAAGATGAAATCGCAGCCTGTACGATGGCGATCGGCGCCAACTATGCGGGCGTGCGGGCGTTCACCGCTTCCGCCGGACCCGGGTTGTCGCTTATGGCCGAAGCGATTGGACTGGCCGGGATGACGGAAACACCGCTTGTTGTCGTCGATACGCAGCGGGGCGGCCCAAGCACCGGCTTGCCGACAAAGCAAGAGCAGTCGGATTTGCTCGCGATGATCTATGGCACGCACGGGGAAATTCCCAAAATTGTCATGGCGCCAAGCACGGTCGAAGAAGCGTTTTACGATATGGCGGAAGCGTTCAACTTAGCTGAGGAATACCAATGCCCGGTCATTTTTCTGTCCGATTTGCAGCTGTCGCTCGGCAAGCAGACGGTTGAGCCGCTTGATTACGATCGGATCGAGATCCGCCGCGGCAAGCTGATGAATGGTGAGTTGCCGCCGCTTCCGGACAAAGACAACTTCAAACGGTATGAAATCACGCCGGACGGTGTTTCGCCGCGGGTGCTGCCGGGAACAAAATACGGCATCCACCATGTCACCGGGGTCGAACACGCCGAAACAGGCCGCCCGTCAGAGACGGCGGCAAACCGCCAGGCGCAAATGGAAAAACGGATGCGCAAACTCGAGCACATCCACTTCCCGACGCCGGTGCACAAACAACTCCGCCACGAAGAACCGGATTTGCTCCTTGTTGGCTTTTTATCGACGCGCGGAGCCATTGAAGAAGCGATGGAGCGGCTCGAGCAAGATGGCGTCAAAGTCAACCATGCGCACATCCGTCTGCTTCATCCGTTCCCGGTTGATGACGTGCGGCCGCTTGTCGAGAAAGCGAAACGAGTCGTCGTCGTCGAGCAAAACGCCACCGGGCAGCTGGCGAACTTGTTGAAAATGAACGTCGGGCACGCTGATAAAATCGCCAGCGTCTTAAAATTCGACGGCAATCCGTTCTTGCCGGGCGACGTCTATACTAAATGCAAGGAGTTGTTAGCGCAATGGCCACCTTTAAAGATTTCCGCAATGATGTGAAACCGAACTGGTGTCCGGGGTGCGGCGACTTTTCCGTGCAGGCCGCCATCCAGCGCGCGGCCGCCAATCTCGGGTTGGAGCCGCACGAACTCGCGGTCATTTCCGGGATCGGCTGCTCGGGCCGCATTTCCGGCTACATTCACTCTTACGGCTTTCACGGCACGCACGGCCGCGTTTTGCCGCTGGCGCAAGGAGTGAAAATGGCGAACCGCGATTTGACGGTCATCGCCGCCGGCGGGGATGGCGACGGATTCGCGATCGGCATGGGGCACACGGTTCATGCCATTCGCCGCAACATCGACATCACATACATCGTCATGGACAACCAAATTTACGGGTTGACGAAAGGACAAACATCGCCGCGCAGTGCTGCCGGCTTCCAAACAAAAAGCACGCCGCACGGGTCGATCGAGCCGGCTTTGTCGCCGCTCGAGATCGCGTTAAGCGCCGGAGCGACGTTTGTCGCGCAAGGTTTCTCAAGCGATTTAAAAGAATTGACGAGCTTGATTGAGGAAGGCGTCAAGCATAAAGGCTTTGCGCTCATCAACGTCTTCAGCCCGTGCGTGACGTACAACAAAGTGAATACGTACGAGTGGTTCAAAGAGCGGCTCATCAAGGTGAGCGACATCGAAGGATACGACCCGTCCGACCGGGAGATGGCGATGCAGACGGTCATGAAATACGATGGTCTCGTCACCGGGATCATTTATCAAAACAAAGAACAAAAGTCGTACCAAGAGCTTGTGCCAGGCTACAGCGAGGCGCCGCTTGCCGAGGCGGAGCTGAAAATGAGCAAAGAAAAGTTCGCCGAACTCGTAGCAGAGTTTATGTAAAAATGGAAACAATTTGCACCCGATGGAGGCTTGCCTCATTGGGTGTTTTTTGTTATCATGACATGTTCCGGTCCTCCGGAACAAACCCCATTGTGTTTCCTTGCCGCTCGCGATATACTATGGTAGTGTGTGGTTGGAAGAAATTTGCCGAGGCGAGGCCGGCTGCACAGGAAAAGGCGGCCGCTCGTCCCGGATGATCGAATGATTTTGTGAAGAAAGGAGATTGCTATGAACGAAAAACAACGTTTGGAGCAAACGGGACAAATCAAAACCGAAAGCCATCCAGCGGACAGAAAATCCGCCTTGGACCGGCTGAAAGAAAAAACGACGAAAGACTATGAGAAATATTTCACGAGCGTGTTTCTCCCGCCGAATTTAAAAGAGGCGAAGAAACGCGGCAAAGAGGAAGTCAAGTACGTCAAAGACTTTGCGATTCCTGAAGAGTTTCGCGGCATGGGGCGCGGACGGAAGTTTTACATCCGCACGTATGGCTGTCAAATGAACGAGCACGATACGGAAGTGATGGCCGGCATTTTCATGGCGCTCGGCTATGAGCCGACCGACCGTCCGGAAGAGGCAAACGTCATTTTGCTCAACACGTGCGCGATCCGTGAAAACGCGGAAAACAAAGTGTTTGGCGAGCTCGGCTACTTAAAGCCGCTCAAAACGACGAACCCGGACTTATTGCTCGGCGTGTGCGGCTGTATGTCGCAAGAAGAATCGGTTGTCAAGAAAATTTTAAAGCAATACCAATACGTCGACCTTATTTTCGGCACGCACAACATCCATCGCCTGCCGTACATTTTGCATGAGGCGTACATGTCGAAAGAAATGGTCGTCGAAGTATGGTCGAAAGAGGGCGACGTTGTTGAAAACTTGCCGAAAGTGCGCAAAGGGAAGATTAAAGCATGGGTCAACATTATGTATGGCTGTGACAAGTTTTGCACGTACTGCATCGTTCCGTACACGCGCGGCAAAGAGCGAAGCCGCCGTCCGGAAGACATCATCCAAGAAGTGCGCCAGCTTGCCGCCCAAGGCTATAAAGAAATTACGCTCCTTGGGCAAAACGTCAACGCTTACGGAAAAGATTTCACCGACATCCAGTACAGCCTTGGCGATTTAATGGATGAGCTGCGCAAAATTGACATTGCGCGCATCCGCTTCACAACAAGCCATCCGCGCGACTTTGACGACCGGCTCATCGAAGTGCTCGCCAAACGCGGCAACTTGGTTGAGCATATCCATTTGCCGGTGCAATCGGGCAGCACGGAAATTTTAAAAATGATGGGCCGCAAATATACGCGCGAGGAGTACTTGGAGCTCGTTCGCAAAATCAAAGCCGCCATTCCGGATGTCGCGTTGACGACGGATATTATCGTCGGCTTCCCGAACGAGACGGACGAGCAGTTTGAAGAAACGCTGTCGCTTTACCGTGAAGTCGAATTTGACTCTGCCTACACGTTCATCTATTCACCGCGCGAAGGCACGCCGGCGGCGAACATGAAGGACAACGTGCCGATGGAAGTGAAAAAAGAGCGGCTCAAGCGTCTCAACGACCTTGTTCAAGAAATCGCGGCCAAGAAAATGAAGCAATACGAAGGGCAAGTCGTCGAAGTGCTTGTGGAAGGCGAAAGCAAAACGAATCCGGATGTATTGGCGGGTTATACGCGCAAAAACAAGCTCGTCCACTTCGTCGGCCCCAAATCGCTCATTGGCCAATTGGTCAACGTGCGCATTACGCAGGCAAAGACGTGGACGCTGACGGGCGAGCTAGTCAATGAAGCGATCGAGGTGAACGAACATGGCAAAATATACGCGGGATGATATCTTGGCCCAGGCGAAGCAGCTGGCGAAAATGATCGCCGAAACGGAAGAAGTCGACTTTTTCAAACGAGCGGAAGAAAAAATCCACCAAAACGAAAAAGTGCGCACGTTGATCAACGAGCTGAAATCGCTGCAAAAGCAAGCGGTCAACCTTCAGCATTACGGAAAACATGAAGCGCTGAAACAGGTTGAGGCCAAAATTGACGCCATTTACGAAGAGTTGTCGCAAATCCCGATCGTCAGCGAATTCCAGCAGTCCCAATCCGATGTGAACGACCTGCTTCAGCTCGTCGCCTCGACGATTTCGAATACGGTGACCGATGAAATTCTCGCTTCGACGGGCGGCGACGTGCTGCGCGGCGAAACCGGCGCCGCGCTTCGCTACAACAAACACGGCGGCTGCCATTAATGGCATGCGGCTCAAAAGCGTCCTTTGGGGCGCTTTTTTTCTTATGGGCGCGCTCTCCCTTTCCCCGAACCGCGGGCGGCTGCCTGGCGGCAAAAAAGAAGGCACATCGAACGGAGCAGGCGCATACAATGAACTATACGGAATAATGATTCATTTGCTGTGCACATTAGCGGAGATGGCGCATAGGATGAAATGAAGATTCATTTGAGGAGGGTTCCGTTCGATGTCTGAATACAGAGAAATTATTACGAAAGCTGTTGTCGGCAAAGGCCGCAAGTTTACACAATCGACCCATACGGTGACGGCGCCGAACCGCCCGTCAAGCATTCTCGGCTGCTGGATCATCAACCACCGTTATGAAGCGAAAAAATGCGATAAAACGGTCGAAATTCACGGCCATTATGACATCAACGTCTGGTATTCGTACAACCACAATACAAAAACCGAAGTCGTCACCGAAACGGTGTCGTATACGGACGTCGTCAAATTAAAATATCGCGACAAAGATAATTTAATCAGCGATGACACCGATGTCATCGTCCGCGTCATCCAGCAGCCGAACTGCCTCGAATGCACGATTTCGCCAAACGGCAATAAAATCGTCGTCGATGTTGAGCGGGAGTTTGTCGCCGAAGTGATCGGCGAAACGAAGGTGTGCGTTGCCATCAATCCGGAAGGCTGCGGCAAGGACGACGATTTTTGCGACGACGATGACCTTGATGAAGAATTAGAAGATTTAAGCCCAGATTTGCTGCTTGGCGAAGAAGAATAAAACTAGGAAATTTCTTTCCTAGTTTTTTCTTTTGCCGCTTGTTATAATAGTAGCGCAATCAACGAGCCTTCGGGCCGAAAAGGTTGGGGAGAAGCGATGCCATCGTACACACCGATGATTCAGCAATATTTGCACATTAAAGCGCAATATCCGGACGCGTTTTTATTTTTCCGGCTTGGCGATTTTTACGAACTGTTTTTTGACGACGCCATCAAGGCGGCGCAAGAGCTGGAAATTACGCTCACAAGCCGCGATGGCGGCGGCGATGAACGGGTGCCGATGTGCGGGGTGCCGTACCATTCGGCGCAAGGATATATTGAACAGTTAATCGAAAAGGGATATAAAGTCGCCATTTGCGAACAAGTCGAAGACCCGAAAACGGCCAAAGGCGTCGTTCGCCGCGAAGTTGTGCAGCTCATCACTCCAGGGACGCTCATGGAAGGCAAAGGGCTCACCGAGAAGGAAAACCACTACTTGGCGGCGCTCACGCCGTTTGCTGATGGTACATACGGATTGGCTTACGCCGATTTGTCGACCGGCGAGGTCCGATTGACGCTTCTTTCTTCGTGGGAGGAAGCGGCAAACGAATTGCACGCCGTTGGAGCGCGGGAGATCATCGTTGCCACAGACAGCGGCGAAGAGTGGGTGCGCGAGCTGAAAGAGCGGTACGGGGCGGCGGTCTCTTATGAGGACGACACATCTCTATGCGACGAATGGAACGGCGTCATCGGCCATGTGGCGCAAGAAAAGCTGCGGCAGGCCGCAGCCCGCTTGCTTCATTACCTCGTCCGCACGCAAAAGCGGCGGCTCGATCATTTGCAGCCGGCTGAGTTGTATCAAGTTGACCACTATATGAAAATGGACCGACATTCCAAGCTGCATTTGGAATTGGTCGAAACAGTGCGGTCAAAAGGAAGGAAAGGCTCGTTGTTATGGCTTTTGGATGAAACGGTGACAGCGATGGGCGGGCGGCTCTTAAAACAATGGCTGGACCGGCCGCTCATTGATCGGCGCGAAATCGAACGGCGCCTCGATTTTGTGGAAACGTTGAAAACGAGCTATTTTGAACGGCAGGAGCTGCGCGACAGGCTGCGCGGCGTTTACGACATTGAGCGCCTTGTCGGCCGTGTCTCCTACGGCAACGCCAATGCCCGCGATCTCGTGCAGCTGAAAAAGTCGCTTCTTCAAGTGCCGGCGCTCCGCCAGACGGTCGGCGCGCTGCCGCTCGCTGAAGCGGACAAGCTGTGCGAGCGCCTTGACCCGTGCGAAGAGCTCGTCGATTTGCTCGAGCGCTCGATTCAAGAACAGCCGCCGCTTTCCGTCAAAGAAGGGAACCTCATCAAAGACGGGTATGACAAGCAGCTCGACCGCTACCGCGATGCGAGCCGCAACGGCAAAGCGTGGATCGCTGAACTTGAGGCGAAGGAGCGGGAAGCGACCGGCATCAAATCGCTCAAAGTCGGCTACAACCGAGTGTTTGGCTACTATATTGAAGTGACAAAGCCCAATCTCCCCCTTGTTCCAGAAGGACGTTACGAACGGAAGCAGACGCTCGCCAACGCCGAGCGCTTTATCACCCCGGAGTTGAAGGAAAAAGAGGCGCTCATTTTGGAGGCGGAAGAAAAAAGCATCGAACTCGAATATGAACTGTTTGTCGCCATTCGCGAGCAGGTGAAGCAATACATCCCGCGCCTGCAGACGTTGGCGAAAGCCATTGCCGAGCTTGATGTGCTTCAATCATTCGCAACGATCAGCGACGAGTATCGCTACGTGCGTCCGCAGTTTTCCACGGAGCGCGTCTTGGTGATTCAAGGCGGCCGCCACCCGGTTGTCGAAAAAGTGCTCGGCGCGCAAATGTACGTGCCGAATGACTGCTACATGAACCGCGAGCGGGAAATGCTGCTCATCACTGGACCGAACATGGCTGGAAAAAGCACGTACATGCGGCAAGTGGCGCTCACCGCCGTCATGGCGCAAATCGGCTGTTTCGTTCCCGCCGAGCGGGCGGTGCTGCCCATTTTTGACCAAGTGTTCACCCGCATCGGCGCTGCTGACGACCTGTCGGCAGGACAAAGCACGTTTATGGTCGAAATGTTGGAGGCGCGCCACGCCATCGCTCATGCGACGCAAAACAGCCTCATTTTGTTTGATGAAATCGGGCGCGGCACATCGACGTACGACGGCATGGCGCTCGCTCAGGCGATCATTGAGTACATTCACGACCATATCGGCGCGAAAACACTATTTAGCACCCACTACCATGAACTCACCGCCTTGGAGCGTTCGCTCCCGCGGCTTTCGAACGTCCATGCCCGCGCCATCGAGGAAAACGGCAAAGTCGTCTTTTTGCATCAAATCGCCGACGGGCCGGCCGACAAGAGCTACGGCATTCACGTCGCCGAGCTGGCCGGGCTGCCGGCTTCGCTCATTGAACGCGCGCGGGCCATTTTAGCGGAACTGGAGAAAGCGGCGGGAAAACAGGAAGCCGCCGCAGGCAGGATGGACGATGGCGCTTTGGCGGAAGCGGGTTTGGCTTTTCAGGGGAACGAAGCGTTAGACGTCGGCAGCAAGGTTGAGCGCGAGAAGGCCTCCCGTCCGTCAGCCGGCGCGGCGCGGGAGGGCGTTTTGGCGGAAGCGGCGTTTGAGCAGCTGAGCATGTTTCCTGACCTTGCCCCGGCGCCTGTGGAGCCGCCGCTTTCAAGCAAAGAGAAAAAGGCGCTCGCGGCGCTGAAAGAGATCAATTTGCTCGAGATGACGCCGCTTGAGGCGCTCAACAAACTGTATGAACTGCAAAAGCTCCTCAAGTAAAGGAGGGAGGCCCGATGGGACGCATCCGCAAGCTCGATGACCTGCTGGCAAACAAAATCGCCGCCGGCGAGGTCGTCGAGCGGCCGGCTTCGGTCGTCAAGGAGTTGGTGGAAAACGCCATTGATGCCCATAGTACGGTCATCAACATCGAGCTTGAAGAGGCGGGAATGGCGAAAATCCGCGTCATCGACAACGGCGACGGCATGGAGGAAGACGACTGCTTGCTCGCTTTTGAACGCCATGCGACAAGCAAAATTCACAACGAGCACGATTTGTTCCGCATCCGCACGCTCGGGTTCCGCGGTGAGGCGCTGCCGAGCATCGCTTCTGTATCCGAAGTGGAGCTGACGACCGGCACGGGCAGCGGACCGGGAACGAAGCTTGTGCTTCAAGGCGGCGCACTCGTCTCCCGCGAGCGGGCGGCGGGGCGCAAAGGGACGGATATTACCGTATCGAACTTGTTTTTCAACACCCCAGCGCGCTTGAAATATATGAAAACGATCCACACCGAGCTCGGCCATGCGGCCGACGTCGTCAACCGGCTAGCGCTCGCCCATCCGGACGTATCATTTCGCCTCCGCCACCAGGGCAAAACATTGCTTGCCACCAATGGCAGCGGCGATGTCCGGCACGTGCTCGCCGCTATTTACGGCGCCGAGACGGCGAGACAAATGATCCCCATCGAAGCGGAATCGCTCGATTTTACCGTTCGCGGCTACATTTCGCCGCCGGACGTGACGCGCGCCTCGCGCAACTACATCTCGCTTGTTGTCAATGGCCGCTATGTGCGCAGCGTGCCGCTCATGAAAGCGATTGAAGCCGGCTACCATACGCTCTTGCCGATCGGCCGCTATCCGATTGTGTTTTTATCCATTGAAATGGATCCGGTGCTTGTCGATGTCAACGTCCATCCGGCAAAGCTCGAAGTCCGCTTTAGCAAGGAAGCAGAGCTGAATGAGCTCGTCACAGACGCGATCCGCCAGGCATTTCGCGAGCGGACGCTCATTCCGTCCGTATCTGCCGACAGCAAGATGGCAAAACCAAAGGCGGAGCAGGCGGCTTGGACGTTCACTCATCGCGTCCGCGAGCCGTCTGTCTTATCGAGCGACATCGGCGGCGGGGAAGATGCGACCGCCCCTTTTGCGCTGCTAACCGGTGACGCACCGGCTGAGCGGCCATCCGCGGCTGTGCAGACGGATGAATGGGGAATACCGGACGAACATGGGCCCGCTTTCGAGCGAAAGCAGGAGGAAGAGGTGGGAGAAGAACGGCGTGCCCTCCGCTTGCCGACAGATGGGCAAGCGGAGGATAAAGCGGCGGCCGATCGCCTGCCGCCGCTTTATCCGATTGGACAATTGCATGGGACGTACATTTTGGCGGAGAACGAACATGGGCTGTATATGATCGATCAGCATGCGGCTCAAGAGCGGATCAACTATGAATATTTCCGGGAAAAACTCGGCGAAGCCACGAAGGAAGTGCAGGAGCTGCTTATTCCGTTGATGTTTGAATATCCAGCCGACGAGTACGAGCGGATCGCCGCCTGCCGCGATGAGCTGGCGCGCTGCGGCGTGTTTCTTGAGCCGTTTGGGCCGCGGGCGTTTCTCGTTCGCTCCCATCCGACGTGGTTTCCGAAAGGGAGAGAAAAGGAAATCATTGAGGAAATGATCGAACAAGTGTTGGCGGCCAAAACGGTCGACATCAAGCAATTGCGCGAACAAGCGGCGATCTTAATGAGCTGCAAGCGCGCCATTAAGGCAAACCAACATTTGCGCCAGGATGAACTGTTCGCTTTGCTTGAGGCGCTGCGGCAGACGACGGACCCATTTACTTGTCCCCACGGCCGGCCGATCATCGTTCATTTTTCGACATATGAAATTGAAAAACTATTTAAACGGGTGATGTAGCCTGCGCCCCCTTTGCGCGACAAAGGGGGCGCTTTTTGTAATCGTTTTGTAATCTACTTTTATTCTTTCTGTTACAGACGGATTGCTTTGATTTTACTATAATGGCTCATGTGTAGGAATACGTGGTGAATTTTGTAGAGTGATAGCGAATTTTGTATAAACATGGATACATAAAGATGGATACATCGACGTCATAGGGGGATGCAGCATGAAAAAAACGGTTGTATTGACAAGCACGTTGATCGGTTCCTTGTTGGCCGGCCACGCGGCATCGGCGGCGAGCTATACGGTGCAAAAAGGCGATACGCTTTGGAAGATTGCCCGGCAATCCGGCACGACGGTCGCAGCGTTAAAGCAAGAAAACGATTTGTCTTCGGATTTGATTTTTCCCGGACAAGTATTGCGCGTCAATGAGCCAAATGAATCGAACGAATCTTCTTCGAATACATATACGGTCGAGCCTGGTGATACGTTAAGCGGAATCGCCCGCAAGTTTGGCACGACTGTGGATGCGCTGCTCAAGCTCAATCCAAGCATTACGAACCCAGACTTCATTCGCGCCGGGCAGAAGCTGCAAGTAGCAGGGGAACAGGAACGTTCCAATACATACAATGTGCAGCCGGCAGCCGTGCCGACAAGCGGCCGGTATATCGTGCAGGCGGGGGATACGCTGCTTGAGATTGCGAACAAGTTTCAAACGACGGTCGACCGTCTATTGGCACTGAATCCGCAAATTACAAACCCGAACACCATCCGCATTGGCCAAGCCATTAAAGTGGCGGGCGGAACGACTGATGTCCGGGAGGCCAAGCAGCAAGTATCGGCCGCCAACTCGGCTGTTGCCGAGTCGTCCGCATCGCTTGCCGACCGAATCATCGATATTGCGGAAAAATATTTAGGGGCGCGTTATTTGTACGGAGCAAGCCCGTCGCGCACCGATGTGTTTGACTGCTCATCGTTTACGATGCGCGTCTTCAGCGAAGCTGGCATTTCGCTGCCGCGCACATCCATCGCTCAGGCGCAAGCGGGAAGAACGGTGTCGTTTGGCCAGTTGCAAAAAGGCGATCTCGTCTTTTTTGACACCGATTCAAACGGGACGATCAACCATGTCGGCATTTACGCTGGCAACGGGCAAATGATCAACGCGACCGTTTCGTTGGGTGTTGCGTATTCGTCGCTGACGTCATCCTATTGGAAAACGCGGTATGTAAAAGCGGTTCGGGTGCTTAACTAACGGAATGAGTATGGGCGTTTTGCCTTTTGCCTAAACACATAACCGAATGCGGCGGAAGGTTGCTCGCATAAAGCATATTTGTGGCTTTGGTGGGCAGCCTTTTTCGTATGCTTTCGAGGCAAAGCCTATTGCCCCAGTTGCCCATCAGGAGAACGGTATGAATCGCAGGGGTTGACAATCATTAGGTATAGAAAAGGTGTCCCGCTTTTAGGGACACCTTTAGTCATTATTCGACAGGTTTTTTCGCTTTTCACACTGTTTCTTGCTGGAAGGAGCGGATAAGGGCCAGAACGATCAAAATCATGATGATCGCAAATGGAAATGCGGCGATAATGGATGCTGTCTGCAACGATTCAAGTCCGCCGACGAACAGAAGGATGGCCGCTGTCGCTGATTGGACAATGCCCCAGACGAATTTGACTGAGTTTGGCGGGTTTAAGCTGCCGTTGGTCGTCTGCATGCCAAGCACAAACGTCGCCGAGTCGGCCGATGTGACAAAAAACGTGCAAATGAGCAAAATGGCGATTCCTGAAAGCAACGTAGCGAGCGGGAAATGTTCGAATGTAAAGAACAAGGCTGTTTCCATTCCTTTTTCACTCATCACTTCGCCAATGCCGGCATGTCGGAACTGTTCGAGATAAAGGGCCGAACCGCCAAAAACCGAAAACCAGAGAGCGCTGAAAATCGTTGGAACCACCAAGACGCCGATCATAAATTCACGGATTGTGCGCCCTCGGGAAATGCGGGCGATGAACGTCCCTACGAACGGCGCCCACGCGATCCACCACGCCCAATAAAAAATAGTCCACACTTTCGGCCAATCATTTTGTTCAAACGGGTTAAGCCGGAAACTCATCGATGGGAGGTTTTGCAAGTACGTCCCGATCGTTGATGTGAACACATCCATAATAAAATTCGTCGGCCCGGCAAACAGCATGAAAACCATGAGCAGCAACGCGAGCGCAATATTTAAGTTGCTCAGCCATTTTATGCCTTTGTTAAGGCCGGTTTGCGCTGAAAGCATAAACAGAATAGTGACAACGACAATGATGAGCAGCTGCGTCGAAAAGCTGTTTGAAATACGGGGAAACAGCTGATGCAATCCCCCACTAATTTGAATGGCTCCCAGCCCTAACGAAGTGGCGACGCCAAACACGGTCGCGTAGACGGCTAACGTATCAATGGCTACCCCGAGGACGCCTTCTGTGCGTGTGCCAAACAGCGGGCGCAACGTGCGGCTAACAACACCGGCCTCCCGTTTGCGAAACTGGAAGTAAGCGAGTGCCAAGGCTAGGACGCCGTAGATCGCCCATGGATGCAGCCCCCAATGGAAAAACGAGTAGCGCATCGCCAGACGGGCCGCTTCCGCTGTCGCCCCTTCCCCTGTTGGCGGCGTGTAATAGTGGGACACCGGTTCGGCCACTCCCCAAAACACTAACCCGATTCCCATTCCGGCGCTAAACAGCATGGCAAACCATGTCATATAGCTGTATTCTGGTTTTTCTCCGTCGCGGCCAAGACGGATATTTCCGTAGCGGGAAAAAATGAGAAACAAACAAAACGCTAAAAACAATGAAGCGCTGAGCAAATAAAACCAGCCGAATTTATCGATTAGAAACGTGTGCACCGCGCTGCTGACCGCATTTAAATTGTAGCGCGGCAATAAAGATTCCGGAATAATCCCCCAAATAATAAACGCAATGGAAATCACAATCGAAATCGAAAAGACAGTCGTTGTTTTTTTCATCTCTCTCCTCCTTACTGGTGCGATGATATGATGGGAGTCGGGTTAGCGGTTTTGGGGATTTCTATTTATAGGGTAACCAAATTCGACAACGGATACAAATGATTCGGATGTTCAACGCATATCATTGGTGCTATCATTTTTTATCATGTAAAATATTCATAGTTTACTTAAATAAGGAGCATTCCCGTTAGGAGCTTTTCCGGGGGACTTGATCAAAAAAAGCCCTCTTGGTATGATGCAGGGGTGTCAAACACATCACTCACCATACCAAGGAGGACTTCAGATGAATTGTACACAAAACTATAAAATTGATCAAGTCACCGAACAAACGCTTGTCGTGGGCATCGATATCGCGAAACGAACCCACTACGCCTGCTTCGTGGATGACCGGGGGCGTGTGCTTCGCAAATCGTTCCCGATCTTCCAGTCGAAAGAGGGCTTTCGCCAGCTGTATGAAGCGATTCAGGAGGCGATGCAAGCGTTCGGAAAGCCGCAGGTGATCGTCGCGGTGGAGCCGACCGGGCACTACTGGTTGAACCTGGCCTACTTCCTCGAGGAGCACGGGATCCCGTTGGTCATGGTCAACCCGGCGCATGTGTGCCGGTCGAAAGAACTCGATGACAACCTGCCGACGAAACATGACGCCAAAGACGCCCTAGTCATCGCCAGACTGGCGAAAGACGGACGATTCCTCGTCCCCCGGCTGCTGCACGAGATCGAAGCCGATTTGCGCGTCGGGAGCACGCTCAAAGAGAAGCTCCGCAAGGAACAGACGGCGGTGAAAAACGCGATCGTCCGCTGGACCGACCGATATTTTCCAGAGTTTTGGACGGTGTTTCGCGACCTGGGGAAAACGGCGCTTTCGGTGCTGGAGTGGACGCCGCTTCCGGCTGATATGGCGGGCCGATCCGCCGAGGAGCTCATCGAAGTGTACCGGCAAAGCGAAGGGCTGAAATGCCCGCAGAAGGCCAAAATTCAGGCGTTGATCGACGCCGCGAAGGACTCGATTGGGGTGACGGAAGGGACGACGATGGCCCGGTTTGAAATCGCCGCGCTCGTCCGCCGATACCGCCAATTGGAGGCTGAGATCGCCGCGTTGGACGCCGAGTTGAAGGCGTTGGTTCAAACGACGATGGAGTATCAATGGCTGAAAACGGTCGACGGGTTGGGAGACGCCACGATCATCGATCTGCTGGCGGAGATCGGCAGCTTCGCCCACTATCGGGACCCGCGTCAATTGGTGAAGTTGGCGGGCCTGACGCTCAAAGAGAACTCCTCCGGCCAGCGCAAAGGGCAAAAGCACATCTCCAAACGGGGACGGAAACGGCTGCGATCGGTGCTGTTTCGGGCGATGATTCCGCTGATCCGGCACAACGAGGCGTTTCGCGAGCTGCATGACTATTACACGACCCGCCCCGTCAATCCGCTGACCGGAAAGCAGTCCATCGTCGCATTATGCCGGAAGCTGTTGAATGTGCTGTTTGCGATTTGTACGAAGAAACAAGCCTTTGACGCGGAGCGAATGAAACAGGACGTCTTGTCCCAGGTGCAACGGGCGGCCTAAGGCCTCCCCCTGCGAACGGAAGAATCGTTGGACAACAGGATGACACCGGAGAAGCTGGCGTGATTTTATCCATTCGACCTTGAGTCCCCAAAGGAGCTTGGCCGGCCTCCGCCTGATGACGAGACCGAACGAGGGAATGTTGGCGCGAAGACGCCCGGAGACATGGGAGGGTTCGTCCTCATCAGCGACGCGGAGATCCAAAGGGTGCATCGAATACGCTTCTCCCCACGGAAGGAAAATATCCCCAGCCGTGGCCGCGAAGCGCACCCTAGGTCTGTAAGATATCCACAAAACTGAAAAAGGATGTAAGGGATTTTGTCGAAAAATATTTTTTGGACACCCCTGAGGGGCCGAAAAGCCTTGATAAATCAACATTTCTAGAGGGAGGTCATTGGTATGAACAGCCGCCCGTCGGTCATGGTCAGCATCGTGCTGGCCATGCTCGTCGCCTCGATGGATACGACGATCATGAACACGACGATGCCGATCATCGCCAAAGAGCTTGGAGGGTTTTCTTTGTACGCCTGGGCGTTTGCGTCATACATGATTACAACGACCGTCCTGTCGCCGATTGCCGGCCGTCTGTCCGACCTGTTTGGCCGCAAAAACGTATTCAGCTTTGGCATCATTTTATTTTTGATTGGCTCGCTTCTTTGCGGTTTGTCGCAAAATATGGTGCAACTCGTCCTGTTCCGCGCCGTACAAGGGGTCGGCGCCGGGTTTATGATGCCGTTTCCGGCCATTATCGCCGGCGATTTGTTTCCGGTGGAAAAGCGCGGAAAGATCCAGGCATTTTTTACCGCCATGTGGGGCATTTCCGCCGTCTTGGCGCCGCTTTTAGGCTCGCTGTTTGTCGAATACGCGACATGGCGCTGGATTTTTTATGTCAACATTCCCATCTGCTTGCTCTCGCTTGTGACGTTGTTTCCATATAAAGAAGTATATGAACCGAAGCGGGCGGCGGTCGATTACATGGGGGCTGCGTTGTTTGCGGCGGCGGTCAGTTTGCTTTTGCTCGTCACCGTCGTTGCGCGGGGGCAATGGTGGTACGGGGCGGCCGGCGCGCTCTTGCTTGTTGCGTTTTACTTTTTCGAAAAACGGCAGCCGTCTCCGCTCGTGCCGCTGTCGCTTGTGCAGCACCGGACGCTCAAATGGATGAACATTAACGGCTTTGTCAGCTGCGTCGCGTTGTTTGGAACGTCAAGCTACATCCCGCTCTTTTTGCAAAACGTCGCCCATTTGTCCGTATTTATAAGCGGCGTTGCCTTGCTTGGCTCGTCCGTTGGCTGGATGATCGCCGCCGTGCCGGCCGGGAAATGGATTTTGCGCTATGGCTACCGTCCGCTTCTCATCATCGGCAATGTGCTGCTGGTTGCGTCCGGCCTGCTTCTGGCGCTGCTGAACGAAAGTCACGGATTTTGGTATGTGTTTTTCGTCATGTTTGTCCAAGGGCTGTCATTCGGGTTGACGTCGACCGTTGGGATCATTGGCTCGCAGCAGCTTGCCGACGCTCATGAAAAAGGAATCGCGACGTCCTTTTTTATGTTTTGCCGCAATATCGGCACGGCGATCGGCGTGACCGTCATGGGAGCGTTTTTGACGAAGGCGCCGACGTTTATGACCGGCATCCATCATTTGTTTTTGTTCGGCCTCATTGGCAGCATCGCGGCGCTTGTCACCTCGCTTTTCATTCATGATGAAGCCGAAGCCGGCCGAAACACGTGGCAGCCGGAAGGAACGGCGTAAGGCGGGGAAGCGGCATGGGTGCGGCCTGTTTGCTCTTCTTGCGAGTTTACGGTGAAAGAGGAGGCTCATTGAGAAAATCCAGTTGATTTTCTCAATGAAGCAGGCTTTTTCATCAAGATGGCGAAAGAGCCAAAAAAATACTAAACATTGGCTGTTATCATCCGATAATGTAGATGGAACAACATACTGATTTACAGACGGAGGACTTGCCAATGAACATGAAAATGACCGTGCGCAAAAAACTGCTGGCCGGCTTCGGCCTCGTCTACGTGTTGATCGCGCTGTTAGTCGGGTTTTCTTATTACGAGATTTCGACTCTTGACCGTACATACACCGATGTGATCGACAAACGGGTGACGAAGCTTGTCAATGCCAAAGAGCTTGAAGTATTGATCCGCCGCGAGGTCGGCAGCATGCGCGGCTATTTGTTGACCGGCGATGAGACGTCAAGGAAAAACTTTGAAAAAGCGCATGGGGAGTACAAGAAAATAAGCGAAAAGCTTGCGGCGGAGCTGACGCGGGAAGAAACGAAACAACTGCTTGCCGAGCTCGATTTGCTTGAACAGCAGTTTTACGAACTTGGGCAAAAAACGTTCGACTTAAAATCGCAAAACAAACCGGAGCAGTACATCGCCCTTGTGACCACAACAGGGCGCGACTTAACAACCCAATTTGATGAAAAGGTGAATCAATTGGTCGCTCTCCAGCAGCGGGAAATGAAGGAGGCTAATGATGATGCGAGCGCATCGGCGGCTGCGGTCCAGCGGCTGATCATCACCGTCGGCTTGTTGACGGCGGCGGCCGGGGCAGCTGTCAGCTACTACATCAGCCGCTCGCTTTCCCGCCCGCTATTGACGCTGTCGGAAGCGGCGAAGCGGATTGCCGCCGGCGATTTGACAGAGACAAAAACCAGTGTCCGTAACCGCGACGAAATTGGCGAACTTGCCGCTTCGTTTGAACAGATGGTAAAAAATTTGCGTGGGGTGCTTCAGGAAGTGACGCAAAGCGCTGAGCAAGTGGCCGCTTCGTCGGAAGAGCTGGCAGCGAGCGCCGAACAGACGAGCAAAGCGACCGAGCAAATCGCCATGACGATTCAGGGCGTTGCTTCCGGCATGGACAAGCAAATGCAAAGCGTGGAAGAAACGTCCGCCGCCGTCGATTCGATGTCTGAGAGAATCGAGCAAATTTCCGGACGGGCGCAAAGCGTGTCCGCCATCGCTAGTGAGGCGTCGAGACAAGCGGCTGAGGGCGGGCAAACGATCGAGGCGGGCGTCGCGCAAATGAACAAAGTGAACGATACGGTCGAGCGGC
This sequence comes from Geobacillus sp. Y412MC52, assembly GCF_000174795.2. Lineage (NCBI taxonomy): Bacteria > Bacillati > Bacillota > Bacilli > Caryophanales > Anoxybacillaceae > Geobacillus > Geobacillus sp. Y412MC52. Next base: position 1,262,939 of record NC_014915.1, read on the forward strand.
TGGCTGACCTCATTAAAGGGCTTGGCCACCGTTCCGAGCAAATCGGCTCGATCATCGAAGCAATCCGCAGCATCGCGGCGCAGACGAACTTGCTCGCCTTAAACGCCGCCATTGAGGCGGCGCGCGCCGGCGAGCACGGGCGCGGCTTTGCCGTCGTCGCTGACGAAGTGCGGAAGCTCGCCGAGCAATCGGCCCAATCGGCCCAGCAAATCGCGGAATTGATCGCTGCCATTCAAGAAGAAACGGTCCATGCCGTCCAATCGATGGAGTCGGTCGTTAACGAAGTGACGGCCGGAACGAACGTCATTCGCGCCTCGGGAGAAATGTTCGCCCGCATTCGCGCCGCCGTGGACGAAGTTGCGGCGCAAATCCGCGACGTATCCACCGCGGTCAGCGACATGGTCTCTTCTTCGGAGCAAATGGTGCGCTCCGTCCGGCTTGTCGCCGACGTGGCCGAGTCGACATCGGCCGGTGCGCAGGAGGTGTCGGCGGCGACCGAGGAACAGCTGGCCTCGATGGAGGAAATTTCAGCTTCGGCCGCGTCGCTCTCGAAAATGGCGGACGATTTGCAGGCGATTGTCAACAAGTTTTCATTATGATGAGCGCCTTTTATGGCGTTCATTTTTTCCATATGGTTATGGCGAAAGGGAAGAAAGGCGATTTTTCGCGTTGCCATGTATAAAACGATTTGTGGATGGCGAAAACGTATGAGAGAAATGGTTCCATGCACAGCTGTTTTTATGTATAATGATGGTTGACACAAGTCCCACAACAGAAAGCAGTGACGCGCTATGGCTGAAAAAGTCGCCGTCATCGTCGGGCCGACGGCGGTCGGCAAAACGAAGCTCGGCATCGCGTTGGCGAAAAAGCTGGGCGGAGAGGTCATCAGCGGCGATTCGATGCAAATTTATAAAGGGATGGACATTGGCACGGCGAAAGTGAAGCCCGATGAGATGGAAGGAATCCCGCATCATTTGCTGGACATCAAAGAGCCGTGCGAACCGTTTTCCGTCGTCGAATTTCAGCGGCTTTGCCGTGCGCTCATCACCGAGATTTCGGCGCGCGGCCGGCTGCCGATCATCGTCGGCGGCACCGGGCTGTACATTCAGGCAGCCCTTTACGATTACCAATTTTCCGCCGCCCCTTCCGACGAAGCGTACCGCCGGGCGCTCAAACAGCTGGCGGCCGAGCAAGGAGCCGAAGCGCTTCACCGGCGGCTTGAGGCGGTTGATCCAATAAGTGCGGCCCGCATTCATCCGCACAACATCCGCCGCGTCATCCGCGCCTTAGAAGTGTATCATTGCACCGGGAAGCCGTTCAGCGAGTGGCAGCAAACGGAAAAGCGGCTTTTGTATGAGGCGGCCATCGTTGGCTTGACGGCGGAGCGGGAGGCGCTTTACCGCCGCATCAACGAGCGGGTCGATGAGATGATCGCCGCAGGGTTGATCGAAGAGGCGAGGGCGCTTTATGACCGCGGCCTGCGCGACTGCCAGGCGGTGCAAGCCATCGGCTACAAGGAGCTGTACGACTATTTTGACGGCCGCGTTTCCCTTGATGAAGCGATCGAGCAGCTGAAACAAAATTCGCGCCGCTATGCGAAACGGCAGCTCACTTGGTTTCGCAACCAAATGCCGGTGAAATGGTTTGACATGACCGACGCCGGGCAGTTCGCCGCCAAGGTGCAGGAAATTTCTCGCTATGTAGCAGGAAAGCTTCAACTTGAAGCGAATATATAAGTATATCCTTAGAGAGAAAAGAGGAGGACGTTTGATGAAAAATACGATCAATATTCAAGACCAGTTTTTAAACCAGCTGCGCAAAGAGGGCATTCAAGTGACCGTCTTCTTATTGAACGGCTTCCAACTGCGCGGGTACATTAAAGGGTTTGACAACTTCACCGTACTTTTGGAAGTGCAAGGAAAACAACAGCTCATTTACAAGCACGCCATTTCGACGTTTGCGCCGGAGCGGAACATCCATTTTGAAACCGAACAGTAAGACCGACGGTACATACGCCGCCGAAAAAAGGCGCCTTCCTTCGCGGAGGGCGCCTTTTGCCATTTCCCGTTTTCCTTCCGCGCCCGCTATTTGATCGACAAGCTCCAGCGTCACCCGAAGGGAAGTGAGGGACGAGGTGAATTCAGATGCGTAAACCGCCGCTTTTGTGAATAAACATATACAAACTTTTTCCGCTATAGCCGACCCGCTGTTCGTTTGGGCGATTGTCACGGATCGGCGGTGGCGTACGTATACTAGTAACGAAAAGGCAAGGCGTCAAAAGCCAAGTCGGAACGGGTGCGGATGGCAGAAAACGGGAAGCGAGGTGACGCCCCTTGTCAGAATTGACGATGAACAAGGCGAAAGGGCAAATCAACATCGTGTTGAACTCCAAAACGGTAAACCATTTAGTGAAAGAAGAGAGAAACGACTGGCTCGATGGCGAAGAGCATCAGGCGCTCCGCAATATTCAAAAGGAGCTTGATCAACTGATCGGCCTTGATCATGTCAAAAAAATCATCAAGGAAATTTACGCCTGGCTGTACATCAACCGGCTGCGCAAGGAGAACGGCTTAAAGGCCAACCGCCAGGCGCTCCATATGATTTTCAAAGGCAATCCCGGCACCGGCAAAACGACGGTGGCGCGCTTGCTCGGCAAGCTGTTTTTTGAGATGAACGTGCTGTCCAAAGGGCATTTCATCGAGGCGGAGCGGGCCGATTTGGTCGGAGAGTACATCGGGCATACGGCGAGCAAAACGCGCGATTTGATCAAAAAAGCGCGCGGCGGAATTTTGTTCATCGATGAAGCGTATTCGCTCGCCCGCGGGGGCGAAAAAGATTTCGGCAAAGAAGCGATTGACACGCTTGTCAAAGGGATGGAAGACTATTGCGACGACTTGGTTGTGATTTTGGCCGGCTATCCGAAAGAAATGGACTACTTTTTGTCGCTAAATCCCGGCTTGCCGTCGCGCTTTCCTCTCACGATCGAGTTTCCCGATTATACGGTCGAGGAGCTTGTGCAAATCGCCAAGCAAATGCTGCGCGAACGCGAGTATGAAATGACGCCGGAAGCGGAGCGGAAACTGTACATTCATCTCGAAGGGACGCTGGAAGCGACCGGCCGCCTCAAGTTCAGCAACGGCCGCTATGTGCGCAACTTAATCGAAAAAGCGATCCGCAAGCAGGCGGTCCGCCTTCTTCATGAAGGGCGCTACGACAAAAAAGAGCTGATGACGATCCGTGACCGCGATTTAGTGATTCATGCTTGAACGCTCTCCCACCTACGCTCACACGTGGAAGTGGGGGTCTTCTCGGCGCGAGATGAAAAAAAGCAAAGGAGGCTCCTCTTTCTTTTTCTTGTCGAAAGAAAGAGGTCTTCCTTTCTTTTTTGTGCCGCAAAAAAGAGGAATGCGATCAAAAAGAGCGAATACATAAACAGCGGGGGCATCATACACCTATTTATCTGAATTATCTGTCTAGTGGATCTGCACGCCCTGCGTCCATTCGGAGAAAAGGGGGAAAGGCGCTTGTACATGACGATTGGGGAGATGTTTTCCCAGACAGTGCGAAAGTTTCCAAACCGGGAGGCGGTCGTCGACGCGGCGACCGGACGCCGCTATACGTACGCCGAATGGGAGAGGGAAGTGAACCGGTGGGCGAACGCGTTTTTGGAAGCGGGCGTCCGCAAAGGAGACCGCGTTTCGACGGTGCTGTACAATACGCTTGAGCTCGCGACCGCCTTGTTTGCCTGCGCCAAAATCGGCGCGGTGTTCAATCCGATCAACTTTCGGCTGAGGGCGGAAGAAATCGCCTATATTTTGACGGACGCCGAGCCGAAAATCGTGCTGTTTGAACGGGCGGTGGAACCGGAACTTGCCGCGATTCACAGCCGTTTCCCGCACGTGTCATTTTGGTCGATCGACCGCGATCCGCCGCCGTTTGCCAAAAACGCTCACGAGCAGGCCGCGCGGGCCCTAGGGGAAGCGCCGCGTGTTCATGTGGATGAGAGCGATCTTTATGCCATTATGTATACAAGCGGCACAACTGGGCGTCCAAAAGGAGTGATGCACCGTCACCGCGACATGATCGAGCAAAGCGTCATTTGCCATGGCGTCATGCGCATCCGCGAGACGGATTGCGGGCTGGCGGCAGCGCCGCTGTTCCATTGCGCCGAGCTGCATTGCTGCTTGCTGCCGCGCGTGCATGCCGGAGCGGCGAGCATCATTTTGCACCATTTTGACGCCAAGCTCGTGCTTGAAACGATCGAACGGGAGCGGATTACGATCATGTTTGGAGCCCCGACGATGTGGAACATGATCTTGCAGGAGAATGTAAGCGGTTACGATTTATCTTCGCTTCGCCTCGGCCTATACGGCGCCGCTCCGATGGCTCCAGCGCTTGTCAGGCAATGCCAAGAGCAGCTCGGCATCGAGCTGATTCAAGCGTACGGCATGACGGAAATGGGGCCGGCGGTGACGTTTTTGTTGGAAGACGAGCAGCTGAAAAAAGCCGGTTCCGCTGGACGCGCCTGCCTGAACCATGAGATCCGCGTCGTCCGTGCGCGTGAAGACGGTCCGTCCGACCCAGACGATGTGCTGCCGCCATATGAAGTCGGTGAAATTGTGATGCGCGGGCCGTGCATGATGGCTGGCTACTACAAGCGCGAGGAAGCGACGGAAAAAGCGTTGTACAAAGGTTGGTATCATTCCGGCGACCTCGGCTACCTTGATGAAGACGGCTACTTGTATGTCGCCGACCGGGTCGATGACATGGTGATCAGCGGCGGGGAAAACGTCTATCCGCGCGAAGTCGAGGACGTGTTGTACGAGCATCCGAAAGTGCTTGATGTCGCTGTGCTCGGCGAGCCGGATGAGTTGTGGGGCGAAAAAGTCGTCGCCTTCGTCGTCAAAAAAGATGACCTCCTGACCGCCGATGAGCTCGAGCAGTTTTGCAAAACGAGCGACCGCCTTGCTCCGTACAAACGTCCGCGCGCCTACTATTTCATCGATGCTCTGCCCCGCAACGCGAGCGGGAAAATCCAAAAGTTTTTGCTGCGCGAACAGCTGAAAAAACAGGCGGCGGGCGGAACAGAGAAAAAGTGACCGAACAGAAGAGAGGGATGAACGGGTGACGGCTCGCTATTTGCGTGAGGAGCACCATATGTTCCGCGCGGCGTTTCGCAAGTTTTTGGAAAAAGAAGCGTACCCGCATTATAACGATTGGGAGAAGCGCGGCATCATTCCGCGTTCGTTTTGGGCGAAGATGGGCGAGAACGGCTTTCTTTGCCCGTGGGTCGATGAGAAGTATGGGGGTCTCAACGCCGATTTTGCCTACTCGGTCGTCATCAATGAAGAACTGGAAAAAGTCGGATCGAGCCTCGTCGGCATCGGCCTGCACAACGACATCGTCACGCCGTATATCGCATCGTACGGAACCGAGGAGCAAAAACAAAAATGGCTGCCAAAATGCGTCACCGGCGAGCTCATCACGGCGATCGCCATGACCGAGCCGGGGGCGGGTTCGGATTTGGCCAACATTTCGACAACGGCAGTAAAAGACGGTGACTACTACATCGTCAACGGACAAAAAACGTTTATCACGAACGGCATTCATGCCGACTTGATCGTCGTCGCCTGCAAAACCGACCCGCAGGCAAAGCCGCCGCACCGCGGCATCAGCCTGCTCGTCGTGGAGCGGGATACGCCGGGGTTTACGCGCGGTCGGAAGCTCGAGAAAGTCGGGCTGCACGCCCAAGATACCGCCGAACTGTTTTTCCAAGATGCGAAAGTGCCGGCATATAATTTGCTCGGCGAGGAAGGAAAAGGTTTTTACTATTTGATGGAAAAGCTCCAGCAGGAGCGGCTCGTTGTCGCCATTGCCGCACAAACGGCGGCGGAAGTGATGTTTTCCTTGACGAAGCAATATGTCAAACAGCGCACGGCGTTCGGCAAACGGGTGAGCGAGTTTCAGACCGTCCAGTTCCGCCTTGCCGAGATGGCGACGGAAATCGCCCTTGGCCGCACGTTTGTCGACCGCGTCATTGAAGAGCATATGGCGGGAAAACAGATCGTCACGGAAGTGTCGATGGCGAAATGGTGGATTACCGAGATGGCAAAACGTGTCGCGGCCGAGGCGATGCAGCTGCACGGCGGTTATGGTTATATGGAAGAATATGAGATCGCCCGGCGCTATCGCGACATTCCCGTAAGCGCCATTTACGCTGGGACGAACGAGATGATGAAAACAATCATCGCCCGGCAGCTAGATTTGTAGAGAGAGGGAAAGATATGCTTCATGGCATTGTAGTCGTTGATTTTTCCCATTACTTGCCGGGCCCGTTTGCCAGCTGGCGGCTCGCCCAGCTCGGAGCGGAAGTCATCAAAATTGAGCCCCCATCCGGCGATCGGCTGCGCCCGTTCGCCGAGGGCCGGTTGTTTGCCGCCTATAACGCCGGCAAAAAAAGCATCGGGTTGGATTTAAAAACGGACGCGGGTCGCGAGCAAGCCCGGCGGCTCGCTGCCCGCGCCGATGTAGTGATCGAAAGCTTCCGCCCCGGGGTGATGGCGCGGCTTGGGCTCGGTTATGACGATATATGCCGCATGAACGAACAAATCATCTATTGCTCGATTAGCGGCTTCGGTCAACAGAGCGGCCGCTCATTGCTTGGCAGCCATGATTTAAACTATATGGCGCTCTCCGGCTTGCTTGCGCAGCTGGCCGATGAACGCGGCCGCCCGGTTCATCCGAAGATCACGCTTGCCGATTTTATCGGCGGCATGGCGGCGGCCGAGCGCATTTTGGCTGCCCTCTTTGCACGCGAGCGAACCGGCAAAGGCGCCCATCTTGATGTTTCGCTTGTCGATGGCTTGGCAGCGATGATGGCTGGCCATTTTGCCATTGAACACGGCGGTGGGCCGAAGACCGGTCTTTCCGAGTTGTCTGGGGAGGTGGTGTGCTACCAGCTGTATGAGACAAAAGACGGCCGTTATATGAGTTTAGCGGCGCTCGAGCCGCACTTTTGGCGGCGGTTTTGCGAGGCGGTCGGCCATCCGGAATGGACGGAGGCGCAATGGGCGCCGGCGCGATCGGGGGAAGCCGTATATGACGAGCTCGCCGCCTTGTTCCGTGAAAAGACATTGGATGAGTGGAGCGCGTTCGCCGAAGCGGTCGACGTCTGCCTTGCCCCGGTGCTGGAGACGGGTGAGGCGAAGGCGCTGTTTGCTGACAGCCGGCTCCGCCATCTCGTTCGGCTGCAGCCGGGCGGCGTGTGGACGGCCGCACATGGGCCGGACGGCCAATGGGGCGGCGGGGAGCCGCCTAAAGTCAATGAACATGCGCATTTGGTAAAGGGGGAGAAATGACCGATGATGAAAACACCGTTAAACATTTCCATGATGCTTGAGCGGGCGGAGTTGTTTTTCCCGAAAAAACAAGTCGTTTCGCGCATGAAAGGAGGCGTCGTCCGCCATACATACAAGGAGATCGGCGAGCGGACGCGCAGGCTGTCAAGCGTGTTGAAGCGGCTCGGGGTTGAAGTCGGCGACCGCGTTGGCACGTTCGCTTGGAATCATCACCGCCATTTGGAAGCGTATTTTGCCATTCCCGGCATCGGGGCGGTGCTCCATACGATCAACATCCGCCTCTCGCCGCAGCATATCTCTTACATCATCAACCATGCCGATGACCGTGTGCTGCTGATCGATGATGATTTGCTGCCGGCAATTGAAGCGATCAAGGACGAGATCCCGAATGTACGCGCTTTCATCGTCATGACCGATGCCGACGAGCTGCCGGAAACAACGTTGTCGCCAGTGTACCATTACGAGAAACTGCTTGCCGAGGGCGATCCAACATTTCCGTTCTTGAAAGACCTCGATGAATACCAACCGGCTGGCATGTGCTATACGTCGGCGACAACGGGAAATCCAAAAGGGGTTGTGTATACGCACCGGAGCACCGTTCTGCATGCGATGGCGCTCGGGCTGGCTGATACGCAAGGGCTGTGCGAGCGCGATGTCGTCATGCCGGTCGTACCGATGTTCCATGTCAACGCGTGGGGGCTGCCGTTTGCCGCCACTTGGTTCGGTTCGACGATCGTTATGCCGGGCCCGGCGTTTACGCCGAAAGTGCTTGCCGAGCTGATTGACGCCGAACGGGTGACGATCACCGCCGGCGTGCCGACGATTTGGCTCGGGCTGTTGCAAGAGTTGGAGAAAGGAAACTATGACGTCAGCAGCTTAACGCGCGTCATTTGCGGCGGTTCAGCCGCGCCGAAAGGGATCATCCGTGCGTTTGAAGAAAAATACGGCATTCCGTTCATTCACGCGTACGGCATGACGGAAACGAGCCCGCTTGTGCTTGTCTCACGCCCAAAAAGCTATCAAGACGGGCTGTCGTACGAGGAGAAACTGGACATTCGCGCCAAGCAAGGGCTGCTTGCTCCAGGGCTTGAGATGAAAGTGATCGGCCAAAACGGGCCGGTTCGTTGGGACGGGCAGGAAATGGGCGAGCTTTGCTTGCGCGGTCCGTGGATTGCCGCCGAGTATTACAACGATGAGAGAACGAACGAAGCATTTCGCGATGGCTGGCTCCATACCGGCGATGTCGTCACCGTGGACGAAGAAGGGTTTGTGAAAATTGTCGACCGGACGAAGGATGTCATTAAAAGCGGCGGCGAATGGATTTCATCGGTTGATTTGGAGAATGCGCTCATGGCCCATGAGGCGGTGTTCGAAGCGGCGGTCGTCGCTGTGCCGCATCCGAAATGGCAAGAGCGCCCGATTGCCTGCGTCGTGCTGAAAGAAGGCAAAAGCGTGACAAAAGAAGAGCTGTACGACTTTTTGCGCCCGCAATTTACAAAATGGTGGCTGCCGGATGACATTGTGTTTCTCGATGAAATTCCGAAAACGAGCGTCGGCAAGTTTTTGAAGCGGAAACTGCGCGATGAGATGGCAGCGCGCTATGCCGATGCGACGAAGGAGTAAAGGAGGCGGACACCGTGGCAGAAACGATTGCGGTCATCGGCGCTGGGGTGATGGGAAGCGGCATCGCGCAAACGGCGGCGATGGCGGGAAAAACGGTGTATTTATATGACGTGTCCGAAGCGGCCTTGCAAAATGGGCTCGCTTCGGCGGAAAAAAGCTTGCGCCGCTTTGTCAAAACCGGCGGGCTGTCCGAGCCGGAAGCGCGAGCGGCGCTCGGGCGCATCCGCTCGACCGTCGATTTGGCCGAAGCGGTGCGCGGGGCGGATGTCGTCATCGAAGCCGTGCCGGAAAACTTGGCGCTGAAAAAAGACGTGTTTCAGCAGCTTGATCAACTGGCGAAGCCGGACGCCATTTTGGCGACCAACACATCCGAGCTGAGCGTCACGGCGCTTGCCGCCGCGACCAACCGGCCGGAGAACGTCATCGGCATGCATTGGTTCAATCCGGCGCCAGTGATGAAGTTGATCGAAATTGTGAAAGGTGAGACGACTTCCGACGACACAGTCGACGCCATCCGTCGGCTGTCTGTGGAGCTTGGCAAAGAAACGGTCGTCGTGAAAGACCGGCAAGGGTTTGTGACGACACGGGCGCTTGCCGCCCATATGATTGAATGCATCCGCATGTACGAAGAAGGAGTTGCTTCCGCTGAGGATATCGACAAAGCGGTGCGGCTTGGCCTCAATTATCCGATGGGACCCTTTGAGCTCGCCGACATGGTCGGGCTTGATACGCTCCTGTTTGTGAGTGAAAACATGACGGAAGCATACGGCGACCGGTTCCGGGCGCCGCAGCTTTTGCGCAAGCTCGTTGAAGCCGGGTATTTAGGGCGGAAGACGGGGAAAGGGTTTTACACGTATACAAAATGAACAAGTGCCTCTTCACAGGAAGAGCAATGAGAACAGAAAGTGCCAATTTGGCAGCGCCCGCGGCTTATCGGCCGGCGGGCGCCATTGGATAAAAGGTGCGGTTTGCACCGTCAAGGCATGGTGATGACAAAAACAACAAGGAGGAGAAAATGGTGCGTGAAGCGGTCATTGTCGAAGCGGTCAGGACGCCGGTCGGCAAGCGGAACGGCGTCTTCCGGGACGTTCATCCGGTCCATTTGGCCGCGGTGGTGCTCGATGAAGTCGTGCGCCGGGCCGGCATGGACAAAGGGGCGGTGGAAGACATCGTCATGGGCTGCGTGACGCCGGTCGCCGAACAAGGGTACAACATCGGCCGGCTGGCGGCGCTTGAGGCCGGATTCCCGATCGAAGTGCCGGCAGTGCAAATCAACCGAATGTGCGGCTCGGGGCAGCAGGCGATTCATTTCGCCGCCCAGGAAATCCGCTCCGGCGATATGGATGTCACGATCGCCGCCGGGGTCGAAAGCATGACGAAAGTGCCGATTTTAAGCGATGGCAACGAGCAGACGATTCCGCCGTCGCTTCATGAAAAATACGAATTCATCCACCAGGGCGTCTCGGCTGAGCGGATCGCCAAAAAATACGGCCTAACGCGCGAGGAGCTTGACGCCTACGCGTACGAAAGCCATCAACGCGCCTTGGCGGCCTTGCGCGAAGGGAAGTTTCGCGCGGAAATCGTCCCGGTGAAAGGGCTTGACCGCGACGGGCGCGAGATCCTCGTCGCCCTTGACGAAGGGCCGCGGGCCGATACATCGCCGGAAGCGCTCGCCGCGCTCAAGCCGGTGTTTCAAGAAGACGGCCTCATCACCGCTGGCAATGCGAGCCAAATGAGCGACGGGGCGGCCGCTGTGCTTTTGATGGAACGGGAGGCGGCGAGGCGGTTCGGACTGAAGCCGAAAGCGCGCATTGTCGCGCAAACGGTCGTCGGCTCCGACCCGACGTATATGCTCGATGGCGTCATTCCGGCGACGAGGCAAGTGCTGAAAAAAGCCAGCCTCTCGATCGATGACATCGACCTCATTGAAATCAACGAAGCGTTCGCCCCGGTCGTGCTCGCCTGGCAAAAAGAAATCGGCGCTCCGCTTGAGAAGGTGAATGTCAACGGCGGCGCCATTGCGCTTGGCCATCCGCTCGGCGCCACCGGTGCGAAGCTCATGACGTCGCTTGTTCATGAACTTGAACGGCGCGGCGGTCGCTATGGGCTATTGACGATTTGCATCGGCCACGGGATGGCGACGGCCACGATCATCGAGCGGGAGTAAGAGCAACGCGTGGAAAAAACATTTGTTTGACACACACTCGACAGCGGTGGCGGCCGCTGTTTTCTCTTTGAAAATAAAAATATGCGATGGAGCTGGAACAATGTGATAAGATGAAAGAAAAGCAAGTGAAAGGAGGAGCGCAAGCACAGTGCAGAAGGAGAAGCCGTTTTACACGTATCGCGACATTGAACAAGCGATGAGTTGGTTTCTTTTTGGCAACCGGATTTGACGGTTTCGCTCGCCCCCGTGTTTCCTCCGGAAGAAAGCGATGTCTAGCTGATGGAGAACAGCCTTGTTTGGTTGCCATCTCTGGAAATAACGGCTTCGCTTTTGGTGTCAGCAGCAGAAAGAAGAAAGCAAAGGGGATCGATGTCATGAAGCAAACCGTTCTCGCTTCCTTCTATTTATCCCTTGCCGCTGGCATTTGGGGCGGGATGTACGTCGTGAGCAAATACGTGTTGGACTACATACCGGCGTTGACGCTCGTCTGGATGCGCTACGCCGTCGCCTTGATTGTGCTCGGTGCCATCGCCGCGGTGAAACGTGAGCGTCCTCCAAAGAGCGGGCGCGACTGGGGGATGGTCATCGCAATCGGAATCATCGGCTACGTCGTTTCCATTTCGTTGCAGTTTGTCGGCACGAAATGGTCGAACGCCCATACCGCTTCGCTCATCACCGCCTCGACGCCGGCATTTGTCGTCTTGTTTGCCCGCTGGCTGCTTGGTGAGGCGCTCACATGGCGAAAGACAAGTGCACTCCTGTTGGCGACATCCGGGGTGATCGTCATCGTCGGACTTGGAGGCGGCGGGGAATCGACGCTTGCCGGAAATATGGCTTTAGTTGGTGCGGCGATCACTTGGGCGCTGTTGTCGGTGCTTGTGAAAATCGCTTCGGCCCGCCTGTCCGTGCTTTCGATCACCACGTACGCTATTTTCACTGCGTTTATCGGCATGACGCCGATGATGCTCACCGAAGGGCCGGGGCTTGCCGCGAGCCATTGGAGCGTTCCCGTCGCCCTTGGAGTGTTGTATCTTGGTGTTGTATCGACAGCGGGAGCATTTTTTCTTTGGAACAAAGGGATGGAAATGATCGACGCCGGCATCGGCTCGCTCTTTTTCTTTTTCCAGCCGCTCGTCGGCTCGTTCTTTGGCTGGCTTCTGTTGCATGAGGAGCTCGCCGCCTCGTTTTGGCTCGGCGGGGCGCTCATTGTTGCCGGCGTGGCCGTGGCGGTGCGAAGCGAGCAAAGCGCGTAAAGGAAAGCGTCAGCAAACTAATAGATGCAACCAAAACGTTTAACATATCTTGGATAGAAAAGCCACTTATCGATTTTTCGACTGTCAAGGGCAAGCGACAGGCTTGCCTCCGTCACGCTAAGGCGTGATGGGAGACCGAACAACGACTCGCTTCCCAAGACCCATTCATGGGTCTGGAAGCCGCGTTGTTCGGTCACTCGACAGTCGGATGAAATGACCGGTAAAAAAGAAAAATAGTAAAGCTTTAAATTGCATCTATATAAAAGCGAGGAGCCGTCTATCTTTTCGTACGAATCAATGAGTAGATGTTGTTTTTGCCGTTTTATCATTGCTCGCCCGCTTTTTCTCCAACCGCCCGCCGCGGCAGCTTCCAACCGTATGTGTAAGACAAAATGCGGAGGGCGGCGACGACAATAAACAACACATACAGCTCCATGGGCGATTCGGCCCATTTCAGCCCAACGGCGAGGCCGGCGAGAATGGCCCAGGCGGCATAAATTTCTGCGCGCAACACGAGCGGCTTTCTTCCCGCCAACACGTCACGGATAATGCCGCCGCCGCTTCCGGTCAACACCGCGGCGACGATGACCGCGCTTAATGGATGCCCCATGTTTGCCGCGTACAGCGCTCCTTGAATGGCGAACGCGGACAACCCAAGGGCGTCAAAAAAGTTGCCCCACCGCTTCCACGGCGGCAGCATTTGCTTTGGGAACAAATACACAACTGTCATGGCCGCCAAAGCGACAAGAAAGAGCGGCTGCTGTCCCCATAACGCCGACACGGGAACCCCGATCAGCAAATTGCGCACCGCCCCGCCGCCAAAAGCGGTGACAATCCCTAAAATGTACACCCCAAGCAAATCGTACTCCTCTTCCATCGCGACGATCGCCCCGCTAATGGCAAAGGCGATCGTGCCGATGATGCTCAATACTTCCCACGTCATTCGTGCTGTTCCTTTCCGTGCGGTGTTCTTGTATCATTGTAGGGGCAAAAGCGGCGGAAAATCAATCGTTTTTTTGGAACGAACTAGCAGACCGACGGTGGGATTTGGTATCATGAACGTAGAGAACATGTTCGCCGCGAGGGAAAGGAAGGGGGATGCCATGAGCCGTGAACAAGCGATCCTTGTCGGCTGCCAGCTCGCTGGTGTCGATGATGAACGGTTTCGCTATTCGATGGAGGAGCTCGCTTCGCTCGTTGCGACGGCGAACGGCGAGGTTGTGGCAGAGGTGACGCAAAAACGTGAAGCGCCGCACCCGGCGACGTATATCGGCAAAGGGAAAACGGAAGAGCTCGCCGCCATAGTCAAGCATCTGGAACCGGACGTGGTTATTTTCAACAGCGAGCTCTCTCCAAGCCAAGCGCGCAATTTGACGAAAATGCTTGGCGAGGTGAAAGTGATTGACCGGACGCAGCTCATTTTAGACATTTTTGCAAGGCGCGCCCGCTCAAAAGAAGGAAAGCTGCAAGTCGAGCTCGCCCAGCTGGAGTATATGTTGCCGCGCCTTAGCGGTCAAGGAGAGGCGCTATCCCGCTTGGGCGGCGGCATCGGCACGCGCGGCCCGGGGGAGACGAAGCTCGAGACCGACCGCCGCCATATTCGCCGCCGCATTGACGACATTAAAGCTGAGCTTGTGCGCATTGCTGAGCATCGAGGGAGGTACCGCGAGCGCCGGCAAAAAAACCAAGCGTTTCAAGTGGCGCTCGTCGGCTATACGAACGCCGGCAAATCAACGATTTTCAATCGGCTGACCGCCGCCGATTCGTTGGAAGAAAACTTGTTGTTTGCCACGCTCGACCCGTTGACGCGCAAATGTGTCTTGCCATGCGGCTACACGGTGCTTGTCACCGATACGGTCGGGTTCATTCAAGACTTGCCGACGACGCTTGTCGCCGCGTTCCGCTCGACGCTCGAGGAAGTGACGGAAGCCGATCTATTGCTTCACGTCGTCGATTCGTCTCATCCGGATTACGTTGCGCACGAGCGAACGGTGTCGCGGCTGCTCGCTGAATTAGGGGCTTCTTCCATTCCGATGGTCACGGTGTACAATAAAAGCGATCAAAAAGCGTCGGAATTCATTCCGACAACGACTGCTTCCATCATGATCAGCGCGCTTTCCGCCGCCGACATTGACCGGCTCCGCTATTTTCTTGAAGAGGCGGTGAAACAGCAAATGACCCGTTACGACGTGTCGATCCCAAGCGGTGAAGGAAAATTGCTCGCTCGGTTAAAATCGGACACCATTTTGCACGAATGGCATTATAATGAACAGGGAGGCACGTACGACTGCCAAGGGTACGTGCTGCCGACGCACCCCTTGTATGGGGAGCTGCAATCATTCCAACGGTAGAAAGGGTTCATCTATGTTTTGGACACAATGGAGACACGGAGAAACCATCGCTCTTCTCATCGAGGAAATCGAAGCACAAATCGCGCCGATTCACCGCCGCATCGATGAACTGGTCGACGTCAACCAATACCGCGTGCTTGAGAGCTTCCGTCGCCATCAAGTGAGCGACGCCCACTTCATCCCGTCAACCGGTTATGGGTATGACGATGCGGGCCGCGATACGCTCGATCGCATTTTCGCTGATGTGTTTGGAGCGGAAGCGGGGCTTGTGCGCCCGCAAATCATTTCCGGCACGCACGCGATTGCGATCGCGCTGTTTGGCGTGTTGCGCCCGGGCGATGAATTGCTTTACATCACGGGCGCTCCGTACGATACGCTTGAGGAAATCGTCGGCGTCCGCGGCCGCGGCGTCGGCTCGCTGAAAGAGTTTGGCATTCGTTATCGCAGCGTGCCGCTCACAGCAGAAGGGATGGTCGATTTTCCGGCCGTTCGCGAAGCGATCCATGAGCGGACGAAAATGATCGGCATTCAACGTTCGCGCGGCTATGCAGACCGGCCGTCGTTTACTGTCGAAGAGATCGGCGACATGATTGCATTCGTCAAGTCGATCAAACCGGATGTCGTCGTGTTTGTCGACAATTGCTACGGAGAATTCGTCGAGGAGAAAGAGCCATGCCATGTCGGCGCCGATTTGATGGCCGGCTCGCTCATTAAAAACCCGGGAGGGGGCTTGGCGAAAACGGGCGGTTACATTGTCGGCAAGCGGGAATATGTGGAGGCGTGCGCCTATCGGATGACCTCGCCGGGCATTGGAGCGGAAGTCGGTCCGTCGCTTTACAGCTTGCCGGATATGTATCAAGGCTTTTTCCTTGCGCCGCACACCGTGGGCCAGGCGCTCAAGGGGGCGGTTTTTACAGCGGCGATGCTCGAGCGGATCGGACTAAAAACCTCGCCATCGTGGAAGGCGAAGCGCACGGATTTGGTTCAGTCCGTCCGTTTTGACGATCCGGAACAAATGGTGGCGTTTTGCCAAGCGATTCAGGCTTCCTCCCCGGTCAACGCTCATTTCACTCCGTATCCGAGCGACATGCCCGGCTATGAAGACAAAGTGATCATGGCCGCCGGCACGTTCGTCCAAGGGGCAAGCATTGAGTTGACGGCCGACGGGCCGTTGCGCCCCCCGTATGTCGCGTATGTGCAAGGCGGATTGACGTATTCGCATGTGAAAATCGCCGTCTGTTCCGCCATTCAGCGTTTGCTTGAACAGCGGTTGATTTGTTTGTGAGGAAACGTCACGTTTCATTGACTCATTTCCTAACATTATGGTAAAATAAAGGTATCAAAAGCGAGGAGGAATTGGCATGAGCAGCCAAATTCGTCGTTCCATGCCATTGTTTCCGATTGGGATCGTGATGCAGCTGACCGACTTGTCGGCTCGGCAAATCCGCTATTATGAAGAGCACGGCCTCGTTTCGCCAGCGCGCACCGAAGGCAACCGGAGGCTGTTTTCGCTCAATGACATTGACCGCTTGCTGGAAATTAAAGATTTGATCGACCAAGGCGTCAACTTGGCGGGCATTAAGCAAATTTTTGCCGCGCGGGAGGAAGGACGCCACCAGCAGGCGGAGAAAGCCGAAAAAGTAGGAAAACCGAAGCTGTCGGACGAAGAACTGCGCGAAATTTTGCGGAATGAATTGCTGCAGGCCGGGCGGTTCCAGCGCGCATCGCTTCGCCAAGGAGATCTCGCTCGCTTCTTTCATTAATGACGGAAAATGATTTCCGAGCCGGGGAGGAGTTTGGACATGGCAAAATATACGCGTGACGACATTCTACACATCGTCAAAGAGGAAAATGTCAAGTACATCCGCCTGCAATTCACCGATATTTTGGGCACGATCAAAAACGTCGAAATTCCGATCAGCCAGCTGGAGAAAGCGCTTAACAACAAAATTATGTTTGACGGGTCGTCGATCGAAGGATTTGTCCGCATCGAAGAGTCGGATATGTATTTGTATCCGGACTTGGATACGTTCGTCATTTTCCCGTGGACTTCAGAAAAAGGAAAAGTCGCCCGCTTTATCTGCGACATTTACAACCCGGACGGCACGCCGTTTGAAGGCTGTCCGCGCTATAACTTGAAGCGGATGCTGAAAGAGATGGAGGCGCTTGGCTTCAACGCCTTTAACTTAGGAGCTGAGCCTGAATTCTTCCTTTTCAAGCTTGACGAAAAAGGACACCCGACGATGGAGCTGAACGATCGCGGCGGCTATTTCGATTTGGCGCCGACCGATCTTGGGGAAAACTGCCGGCGCGACATTGTGCTCGAGCTTGAGGAAATGGGGTTTGAAATCGAAGCGTCCCATCATGAAGTCGCCCCGGGCCAGCATGAGATCGATTTTAAATACGCCCATGCGATTAAAGCGTGCGACGACATTCAAACGTTTAAGCTCGTCGTCAAAACGATCGCCCGCAAACATGGATTGCATGCGACCTTTATGCCGAAGCCGATTTTTGGGATTAACGGTTCAGGAATGCATTGCAACCTGTCGCTGTTCCGCAACGGTGAAAACGCCTTTTTCGATCCGAACGGCGACTTGCAGTTGAGCGATACGGCGCGGCAGTTTATCGCCGGTGTGCTGAAGCATGCGCCGAACTTTACGGCGGTGACGAACCCGACCGTCAACTCGTACAAGCGGCTTGTTCCAGGCTATGAAGCGCCGTGCTACGTCGCTTGGTCGGCGCGCAACCGCAGCCCGCTCATCCGCATTCCAGCTTCGCGCGGCATGAGCACGCGCATTGAGGTGCGCAGCGTTGACCCGTCGGCCAACCCATACTTGGCCATGGCGGTGCTTTTAGCCGCTGGGCTTGACGGCATTCGCAACAAGCTCACTCCTCCGGCGCCAGTGGATCGAAACATTTACGTCATGACGAAAGAAGAACGGCTCGAAGAAGGCATTGTCGATTTGCCGGCAACGCTGCATGAAGCGTTGGAAAACTTGAAGTCCGATGAAGTGATGATTCACGCGCTCGGCAAACATTTATTCGAGCATTTCGTCGAAGCGAAAGAAATTGAGTGGGATATGTATCGGACAACGGTTCATCAATGGGAATTGGACCAATATATGGAACTCTACTGATTCATAAAAAAGCTGCCCCGTTTTTTTCAGGGCAGCTTTTTTATGGGCGCAGGCCGGCACGAGTCAGTCGAACAGGCGATAGACGCCGATCACTTTGCCGAGAATCGTGCAGTCGCGGACGATGATCGGCTCAAGATGGGCGTTTTCCGGCTGCAGGCGGATGTGGTCTTTTTCCTTGAAAAACCGCTTCACCGTCGCCTCGTTGTCTTCCGTCATGGCTACGACGATGTCGCCGTTGTTGGCCGATGACTGCTGGCGGACGATGACGTAGTCGCCGTCGAGAATGCCGGCTTCGATCATGCTGTCGCCCATCACTTCAAGCATAAACAGCTGCTCCTCGCCGGCGGCGAGCCGCTTCGGCAGCGGAAAGTAGCCTTCGATGTTTTCCACCGCTGTAATCGGTTGGCCGGCCGTCACCTTGCCGATGATCGGCACCGAGATGATCTCCTCTTTTTCTCTCTCCTTGGCCATATCGTTGTCCAAAATTTCAATGGCGCGCGGCTTTGTCGGGTCGCGGCGGATGTACCCTTTGCTTTCTAGGCGCGCGAGATGCCCGTGGACCGTCGAACTTGACGCCAGTCCAACCGCTTCCCCAATTTCCCGCACCGACGGAGGATAGCCTTTTGTTTTTACTTCCTGTTTAATAAACTCTAAAATTTGCTGTTGTCGTTTTGACAGTTTCGTCATTGTTTCACACCTCTCGCCACATCATTTGCCTTCATTATACCATGCGGAAGACGAAAAAACAAACATAAGTTCGAGTTTTTTATTGACACAAACAAATGTTCTTGACTATAATGAAGGAAAGCGAACAAACATTCTAGAAAGGGTGGGGAGAATGGGGAAAACGTTGCTGCATTACTTTCTGTTTTCATTTTTGTTTGCGCTCGTGTTGGCAGGGTTCGTTTACGCCAGCAGCCCGGTCGATAAAAAAGAATACGTGACGATCACGGTCGCTCCCGGAGATACGCTTTGGGGGCTGGCAAAACAGTACGAACAGGAACACCATATGCCGCCTGATGAGTTCATCCGCTGGGTCGTCGATGTCAACCATTTGCCGAGCCCGCGTCTTGCCGCCGGTGAACAAATTGTCATTCCTGTGTTAAAATCAAAGCAGGGCGGCTCGGTGGCCGTCAATCAGTGATGGAAAGAAGGGATTGGCCATGAGGGCGGTCATTTACTGCCGAGTCAGCACGGACAAAGCTGAACAGGAAACGTCGCTCGCGAGGCAACGAGATGAGCTCGAGCAGCTGGCGGCCGAGTGTGGATTTGAAGTCGTTAAAGTGATCGCCGAGCAGGCGAGCGGTTATGAAGCCGACCGCGACGGCGTGTTGGAGCTGCTTTCGCTTTGCGAGGAAGGCGAGGTCGATGTGCTGCTCATTCAAGACGAAACGCGGCTTGGGCGCGGCCATGCGCGCATGGCGTTGCTGCATTGCTTGAAAAAGCAAGGGGTGAAAATATACAGCGCCAGCCACCGCGGGGAGATGCCGCTGTCGGAGGCCGATGAGATGGTGTTATCCATCATCGCTATTGTCGAGGAGTACCAAAGAAAAATACATAACGCCAAAATTAAGCGTGGCATGCAGCGAGCCATCGCCAGCGGCTACCGACCGGAGCGGAACCTAAGGCGCCGGGGCGAAAACGCCGGGCGCGATCGAATCGATCTGCCGGTTGAGGAGATCGTCCGCTTGCGCGAGCGCGGACTGACGTTTGCCGATATCGCCGCGACGATGCGAAGCTTCGGCTACGAGGCGTCCAAGGCGACCGTCCATCGGCGTTACCAGGAATATATGGACGAGCAACAAAGGCGGCGTTGATCGTGTACTGCGCCTGACCCTAAAGCGGCGAGTGGGCAAAGGAAGCCAAGATGCCATCGTTGCCATCTTCCCGGTTGATCAGATAAGATAAAACAGAGTGAGAATATGGCAGATAGGAGAAGATGATCAATGCTTGCCAAACATAAATTAGCCCGCATCAATGAACTGGCGAAAAAAGCGAAAACGGCCGGCTTGTCGGCCGAAGAGGCCTTCGAGCAAGCGAAGCTGCGCCGTGAGTACATTCAAGCGTTCCGCAAGGCGATGACCGATATGCTCCATACAGTGACCGTCATTGACCCGAACGGCAACGACGTGACGCCGAAAAAATTAAAGGAAAGCCAGCGGCGGCGCTTCCATTAAACGGTCGAAAGAGGGGTGGCCCGGAAAATAACGTTGTACAAGCCGATCGATTTTCTATATGATAGTAAATGACACCATGTTGATGAAAGGGAGGAAGACGATGGCGCATTCAATCGAGGAGTTGGCGATTACTACGATTCGAACGCTGTCGATTGACGCGATCGAAAAAGCGAAATCCGGGCACCCGGGCATGCCGATGGGCGCGGCGCCGATGGCGTACACGCTTTGGACGAAATTTATGGATCATAACCCGGCGAATCCAAACTGGTTCAACCGCGACCGGTTTGTCTTGTCAGCCGGGCACGGGTCGATGTTATTGTACAGCTTGCTTCATTTAAGCGGCTACGACGTATCGATGGATGATTTGAAACAATTCCGTCAATGGGGAAGCAAAACGCCGGGCCATCCGGAATACGGCCATACGCCGGGCGTGGAAGCGACGACCGGCCCACTCGGCCAAGGGATTGCGATGGCGGTCGGCATGGCGATGGCGGAACGGCATTTGGCCGCTACATACAACCGCGACGGGTTTGAGATTATCAATCATTATACGTACGCCATTTGCGGCGATGGCGATTTGATGGAAGGAGTGGCGAGCGAAGCTGCGTCACTCGCCGGCCACTTGAAGCTCGGCCGTCTGATCGTCCTGTATGACTCGAACGACATTTCGCTGGACGGGGAGCTCAACCTGTCGTTCTCGGAAAACGTCGCCCAACGTTTCCAAGCGTACGGCTGGCAATATTTGCGCGTTGAGGACGGCAACAATATTGAAGAAATCGCCAAAGCGCTCGAGGAGGCGCGGGCGGACCTCAGCCGGCCGACGCTCATTGAAGTAAAAACGACGATTGGCTACGGCGCGCCAAATAAAGCGGGCACGTCCGGCGTCCACGGCGCTCCGCTCGGCGCCCAAGAGGCGAAGTTGACGAAAGAGGCGTATCGTTGGACATTTGCGGAAGATTTTTACGTGCCAGAAGAAGTGTACGCCCACTTCCGTGCGACGGTGCAAGAGCCGGGAGCGAAAAAAGAGGCGGAATGGAATGAGCAGCTCGCCGCCTATGAACAGGCCCATCCGGAACTGGCCGCCCAATTGAAGCGAGCGATCGAAGGCAAACTTCCAGATGGATGGGAAGCTTCTTTGCCGGTATACGAAGCAGGCAAAAGCTTGGCAACCCGCTCATCGTCCGGGGAAGTGATCAACGCCATCGCCAAAGCGGTGCCGCAATTGTTTGGCGGTTCGGCGGACTTGGCAAGCTCGAATAAAACGCTCATCAAAGGCGGCGGCAACTTCTTGCCGGACAGCTACGAAGGGCGCAACGTTTGGTTTGGCGTGCGCGAGTTTGCCATGGGGGCGGCGCTGAACGGCATGGCGCTTCACGGCGGGTTGAAAGTGTTCGGCGGCACGTTCTTCGTGTTCTCTGACTATTTGCGTCCGGCGATCCGCTTGGCGGCGCTGATGGGCTTGCCGGTCATCTACGTCTTGACGCACGACAGCATCGCCGTCGGCGAAGACGGGCCGACGCACGAGCCGATCGAACATCTCGCTTCGCTTCGGGCGATGCCGAACTTGTCGGTCATCCGTCCGGCTGACGCAAACGAAACGGCGGCAGCATGGCGGCTGGCGCTCGAATCGACGGACAAGCCGACTGCGCTCGTCTTGACGCGTCAAGATGTGCCGACGTTGGCGGCAACAGCTGAGTTGGCGTATGAAGGCGTGAAAAAAGGTGCGTACGTCGTTTCACCGGCGAAAAACGGCGCTCCGGAGGCGCTGTTGTTGGCGACTGGCTCGGAAGTCGGTCTGGCCGTCAAAGCGCAAGAAGCGCTCGCCGCTGAGGGCATCCATGTCTCCGTCATCAGCATGCCATCGTGGGACCGCTTCGAAGCGCAGCCAAAATCGTACCGCGATGAAGTGCTTCCGCCGGCCGTGACGAAGCGGCTCGCCATTGAAATGGGCGCGTCGCTCGGTTGGGAGCGCTACGTCGGCGCCGAGGGCGACATTTTGGCCATCGACCGATTCGGTGCTTCCGCTCCGGGAGAGAAAATCATGGCCGAGTATGGCTTTACGGTTGACAACGTCGTCCGCCGCACAAAAGCGCTGCTCGGCAAGTAACCGGAAAAGCTGCCCTTGCGTTGTTGCAGGGGCAGCTTGTTTTTGTGAAAGATGGCTGCGCCTTGGTCAAGTATTTTCGGGGTTGAATCGAGGGCAAAGGCTTGTTTGTTGGCCTGTTTGCGGCCGCATGGCCATCGCAAACAAAAATCGACAATGTTAGTGAAAAAACTTGCCGTTAATAGACATATTTTTCCCCTTTCCTTTTCTATAATAGAAAATAGATTGAACAGAAATGGGGGATGGGGCATGGTCCGCTATTGGATTTATTTGTTGAATGACGATGTGGCGTCGCATTACCGCCATCGGGCAGAAAAAATTGTCGAACTGCTTCGTGAGCATCAATACGCGAAAGCGCCGCTGAAGGCGATTTGCCGCAAGCAAGTCGAATTTATCACCGAACGGCTGTCATTTTCGCGCCTGGAACTTGGCTTAAAGCAATATTTTGCCGGCCGCGTCGGCAAAAATTTGGAGCGCAATATGTTTGTTTTGCAAAACGACGCCGGCGAGGAAGCGTTGCTTGTCGTGCAAAAGCGCCGCTTGCTTCTTGTCGCTGACAGCGCGCCGCTTGCCTCGGACATCGGGCGGGCGCTCGCTCGGATTTCGCCGACGTTTTTGGCGGTCGACGCCGATTTTGTCGATTACTACTGGCTGTCTGCGCCTCGGCAAGGAAGAAAATTTGCGTAATGAAAAGATTTTTGTCGCGAAATATTGTCTAATGACGCATCGTTTAGTACACTGTTAGGGAGACAACAAGAAGGAGGAAAATCGCTGTTATGTGGGGTACGATTCTCGTTGGCGTGCTGGCGCTCATCGCCGGGGTGGCGATCGGATTTTTCGTCGCCCGCAAAACGATGATCAATTATTTGAAGAAAAACCCGCCGATCAATGAACAAATGATTCGCATGATGATGATGCAAATGGGAATGACGCCATCCCAGAAGAAAATCAATCAGATGATGAAAATGATGAACAATCAACTGAAATAAGCGAAACGGACACTCGATCGAGAGTGTCTTTTTATTTTGCCAAAATGTTCTTTCAAAATTTTTCTAGTTTTGTTACAATAATATGGCGATTGTTCGTCAGCCAAATGAAAGGAGGGCGGGCCTTATGCGCGTGTTTCGCGATTTGTTTTGGTTTTTCCGTCAAGAAAAGAAGGCGTATATCACCGGCATTTTCGTGCTTGTCATCGTGGCGTTTTTGGAGACAGTCCCGCCGAAAGTGATCGGCTTGTTGGTCGATCATATGAAAAACGGCACGATGACAAAAGAAGTGCTCATCCGCTGGATCGCCGTCCTCGCCGCCGTTGCGGCGGCGCTTTACGGGCTCCGCTACGCTTGGCGCATTTTCATTTTCGGTTCGGCGGTCAAGCTTGCCCGCCAGCTGCGCAACGAGCTGTATCAGCATTTTACGAACATGTCGCCGTCGTTTTACCAGCGGAAGCGGATCGGCGATTTAATGGCCCATGCGACCAACGATTTGCAAGCGATTCAGCAGACGGCCGGAAGCGGCATTTTGACGCTTGTTGACTCGGTGACGCTTGGCGGGTTTGTGTTGGCAACGATGGCGTTTTCGATCAGCTGGAAGCTGACGCTCATCAGCCTATTGCCGATGCCCGTGATGGCGGCGGCGACGAGCCGCTATGGGACGATGCTCCATCGTCGGTTTTTAACGGCGCAAGCGGCGTTTTCGTCGCTGAACGACAAGGTGCAGGAAAGCGTCAGCGGCATCCGCGTCATCAAGGCGTTCGGCTATGAGGAACACGATGTCGAGGCGTTTCGCCGTCAATCGGAAGACGTCGTGGCGAAAAACGTTGCCGTCGCCAAAATTGACGCCTTGTTTGATCCGACGATCGGGCTGCTTGTTGGGCTGTCGTTTTTTCTCGCTGTGGCGTTTGGCAGCCAAATGGTTTTGGCGGGCGAATTGACGATCGGCGAGCTTGTGTCGTTTACGACCTACCTTGGCCTGCTCATTTGGCCGATGTTGGCGTTCGGCTGGCTGTTTAACATTGTTGAGCGAGGGCGCGCTTCGTACGACCGGGTGCGGGCGCTGTTGGCTGAACAAGATGAAATCATCGAGCGCCCCGATGCCGTAGATGTCCCGCCGAAAGGGGATATTGAATACCGCGTTGATCAATTTGCCTATCCGGGAGAGACAAAGCCGGCGCTTCGGGGCATTCGTTTTCAGCTCAAGCGTGGAGCGACGCTTGGCGTCGTCGGCAAAACCGGGGCGGGAAAAACGACGTTGCTTCGTTTGCTGCTGCGCGAGTTTGACGGCTATGACGGCGAGATTCGCTTCGGCGGCCGCGACATTCGTGATTATACGCTTTCCGCGCTCCGTTCGGCGATCGGCTACGTGCCGCAAGACCATTTCTTGTTTTCTGCCTCTGTCCGCGACAACATCGCCTTTGCCAAGCCGGAAGCCGGAGAGGACGAGGTCGTCCGGGCGGCGCGGCTGGCCGACATTCATGATGACATTTTGCAGTTTCCTGACGGGTATGAGACGGTCATCGGCGAGCGCGGCGTTTCCCTATCCGGTGGGCAAAAACAGCGGCTGTCAATCGCCCGGGCGCTTCTCATTGACCCGGAAGTGCTCATTTTTGATGACGCGTTGTCGGCCGTGGATGCGAAGACCGAGGTGCGGATTTTAGCGGCGCTCAAACAGGAGCGGCGCGGAAAAACGACGATCATCGCCGCTCATCGTTTAAGCGCGGTTGAGCATGCCGATTGGATTCTCGTCCTTGACGGGGGGCGAATTGTGCAGGCCGGAACGCACGAGCAGCTGATGGCAGAAGACGGCTGGTATCGTGACATGCACCGACGCCAGCAGCTTGAGGCGCTTGCGGAGTAACAACAGATCTGAACGTTCGAGCTCTCGCCAAAAACGAGCGGAGCGAAAAGCTTGAAAATACAAGTTGTTTGTGAAATAGGGGGAAGTGGATGAACGACCGATGGTTGACAACAAAAGAGCAGCGGCGCGTTTTATGGCGGCTGCTCGCTTATATGGGAAGATACAAAAAAGAAACTGCGCTTGCGTTTACGCTTCTTCTGTTGGCAACGGCCGGGGAGCTTTCCGGCCCGTATTTGGTGAAAGTGTTCATTGACGACTATTTGGCGCCGGGCCGCCTTGCTTTTGGACCGGTGGCGGCGCTGGCCGCCGCCTATCTCGGCGTGCTCGTCTTGAAAACGATCATTTCCTACTTCCAGCTTGTCGAGTTTCAGCGGCTCGCTTTGCACGTCATTCAAGCGCTGCGGATGGATGTGTTTGCGAAAGTGCACCGGCTCGGGATGAGCTATTTTGACCGGACGCCGGGCGGAAGCATCGTTTCGCGGGTGACGAACGATACAGAAGCGATCAAGGACATGTTCATCAGCGTCCTAGCGGCCTTTGTGCAAAACGGATTGTTTGTCATCGGCGTGTTTGTCGCCATGTTTTCGCTTGATGCTAAGCTTGCGTTGTTTTGCCTGTTCATCCTCCCGGCGATCGCGTTCATCATGCACACATACCGACGCTACAGCTCGGTGTTTTATCAAGAGATGCGCGAACGGCTGAGCGAACTGAACGCCAAATTGAACGAATCGCTGCAAGGAATGGCCGTCATTCAAGCGTTCCGCCAGCAGCGCCGTTTATATCAAGAGTTTGCCGCCGTCAATGAAGCGCATTACAAGGCGGGAATGAAAAACATCCACCTCGATGGGCTGCTGCTTCGACCGGCGATCGATGTGGTGTATATGCTGTCGATCATGGTCGTGCTCAGCTTTTTTGGCATCACGGCGCTTGATGGCCCAGTTGAGATCGGCGTGCTGTATGCGTTTGTCAACTATTTGGAGCGCTTTTTCGAACCGGTGACGCAAATGATGATGCGCCTGTCTCTTTACCAGCAGGCGATCGTTTCCGCCTCTCGCGTGTTTGCCCTTCTTGATCATCAAGAAGAGGCGCCGGCCAATCCAAATTGGTCGCCGCATGTGATCGAGCGCGGGGAAATCGAATTTCGGGATGTCAGCTTTTCCTACGACGGCAAACGGGATGTGCTGAAACGGCTGTCGTTTGTCATCCGTCCAGGTCAGACGGTCGCGTTTGTCGGCCATACCGGCAGCGGCAAAAGTTCGATCATCAACTTGCTCATGCGCTTTTATGAGTTTGACCGCGGCGATATTTTGCTTGACGGCCGGTCGATCCGCGATTACTCGCGCGCCGAGCTGCGCCGCCGCCTCGGCCTTGTCTTGCAAGATCCGTTTTTGTTTTACGGGACGGTCAAAGAGAACATTCGCATGTATAATCAGGAACTGGACGACGAAGCCATTAAGGAGGCCGCTCGGCTCGTGCAGGCCGATGCGTTTATTGAGCAATTGCCCGATCGTTACGACCATGTGCTCGCCGAGCGCGGGGCGACGTTATCAAGCGGTCAGCGCCAGCTTCTTTCCTTTGCTCGCACGATCGCTGCTGATCCGAAAATTTTGGTGCTCGATGAGGCGACCGCCCATATTGACACTGAAACAGAGGAAGCGATTCAAGATGCGCTCATGCGCATGCGGAAAGGGCGGACGACGATCGTCATCGCCCACCGTCTATCAACGATTCAAGACGCCGATCAAATTTTCGTCCTCCACCGCGGCGAAATCATCGAGCGCGGTACGCATCAGCAACTGCTGGCGCAAAAAGGGCTTTACTACCAAATGTACTTGCTGCAAAACGGCCTTGTCGACGTCCATGCGTAAATGGCGGCGTTTTGCCGCCCCTGCTTGGAACAAAAAGAAGAAAGCGCCACATCCCGCCTAGCGGGAGGCGCTTTGCTTTCGCCGCTTGGTTTGTTCGCGTTGATAGGCATTGAGCAACGTGTCAAGTTCTTTGCTGATTTTCATGGCCGCCGCGGAGTTTAACCCCGTTTTGGCCACCGTGTCGACAAGCTCCATCCGCTTTTGTTCAATCAAGGTCAACAATTTGCATTTTGGCACGAATCGACCGTCCTTTGCTTGAAGTATTGTGTATGGTGCTTTATACTATTTTATCAGTGAACGCAAAAATGGAAAATAGAAAAATTGACCAGGAACAATGAGAAACACGTTACGGGAAGAAGGAATTCTGCTAAAATAAAAAGTAAAAAAGCAGGGGCTGGTTCACCAATGAATGATCTCAATCTATTTTTAGCGTTCGGCGCCGGGTTTTTGTCGTTTATTTCCCCGTGCTGCTTGCCGCTTTATCCGGCGTTTTTATCGTATATCACCGGCGTGTCGGTCAGCGAGTTGAAAGAGGAAAACGCGATGCTGAACCGCCGCAGCTTATGGCATACGCTTTGCTTTTTGCTCGGCTTCTCGCTCATTTTTATCTCGCTTGGCTTTGGCACCTCGCTGCTTGGAAGGCTGTTTGTTGATTATCAAGATGCGATCCGGCAAATCGGCGCGGTCGTGATCGTCGCTCTCGGCCTCGTCGTCGCCGGGCTGTGGAAGCCGGCGTTTTTGCTGAAAGACCGGCGCATTTCGTTTCGTGAACGGCCATCGGGATATGTCGGCTCCGTGCTGATCGGCATGGCGTTTGCCGCCGGTTGGACGCCGTGCATGGGGCCGATTTTGGTGGCGGTTGTCGCTCTAGCCGCCACCAACCCGGGCTCAGGAATGGTGTATATGCTTGCTTATACGCTCGGATTTGCCGTTCCGTTTTTCATGTTGTCGTTTTTTATCGGCAAGTTGCAATGGATCCGCCGCCATAGCGCATCCATCATGAAGGCGGGCGGCTATGTCATGGTGGCGATGGGCGTCGTTTTGTACTTTGACTGGATGACAAAGCTGATTGCTTATACGACAAGCTTGTTTGGCGGATTTACTGGTTTTTAGCGGCGATGGAGCCGCCCTTTGTGCGGGCTGTTGTTGGAGGAATATCGTTGAGGAGAGGGCGATGGAAAGATGGCTGCCATTTTAATTGCTGACGATGCGAAGTTTATGCGGGTAACGCTGGCGCGCATATTGGAAAAAACGGATCACACCGTAGCCGGTGAGGCGGAAAACGGCAAAGAGGCGGTCGAGCTGTATCGCCGGCTGCGCCCCGATCTTGTCATCATGGACATTACGATGCCGGTCATGAATGGGATTGAAGCGGTGCGGGCGATTAAGGAGATCGATCCCGGGGCGAAAATCATCATCTGCTCGGCGCTCGGGCAGCAGCGTATGGTCGTTGAGGCCATTGAAGCCGGAGCGGCCGACTTCATCGTCAAGCCGTTTGAAGAAACCCGCGTGCTCGAGGCGATTGCCCGTCTTTTGTAAGCGGGCTTCGGCTCCGTACGGCATAGGAAGGCGCCGGCTTATGACCGCTGGAAGACATCTGGCTGCGTTCCTCTTGGCAAGCGAGAGGGATGAAGCGAGCGCGATGTTTGGCGAAGGCGGGGGCGGCTTTAGAGGACGGTAGGCAAGCGGAGCGGTTTTTGCTATAATAGCGTTGTCCGTGAATTTTGTCGGAAGAAGGTGATGGCTTTGGCGTTCATTACATCGCTCATCGCCGTTGTGATGGCGTTTTTCATCTTTTTTGTGCGCATGAAGGCGTCGGAAAAGCCGACGAATGCCAAAAAAATTATTTTGCCGCCGCTGTTTATGAGCACCGGGGCGCTGATGTTCATCGATCCGGTCTTTCGCGTTACGCGCGGGGAGCTCATCGAAGCGGTCATTCTCGGCCTGTTTTTCTCGCTGTTTCTCATTAAAACGTCGAAATTTGAAATCCGCGGCAGCGATATTTATTTGAAACGCTCAAAATCCTTTATTTGGATTTTGCTCGGGCTGATTGTCATTCGTCTTGGCTTGAAAACGTATTTAGGACGAACGATCGACTACCGCCAGTTAAGCGGCATGTTTTATTTGCTCGCGTTTTCGATGATCGTCCCATGGCGGATTGCGATGTACGTTTCGTATAGAAAGCTGGCGGCGCAGCTGAAACCGCCAGTGCTGACATAAAGAGCTGTCCCGCTGATGGACAGCTCCCTTTTTTGTTGCGCCAAGCCACTTCACTTCGCTTCCCTGGAATTGTCCCGCAGACGGAGCTGAAGTCGTCGGTCCCGGCCTAAAAAGCTGCTTGTTTGGGCCGCTTTTTTCATGCTGAAACAGACGAAAGCCGCTGGTCAGCCTTAGACGAAAGGCGGAACGTCAGCGGCTTTCCAATAAATGTTTATAAGGGGCGAGATCGATGTTCTTCGCCTGCAATGTCCGGATCAAAAACTTATGGTCGCGCTTGGGGGTTGCGATGATGTAGCCGCGGATCAGCAAGTCGCGTGTGATGCGCGGCGCCTGCTCCTTGAGCGCAAGCTCGCCGATTTTGCCGGCGATCTTTTGCCGCGCCACGTCGCGGAACAATTCCGGCACAGGGCGAACCAATTCCTCAAGCAGCGCTTTTTCTTCTTCCCCCCATAAATGGCGCGTCTGTTCAATGTAATATTCCTGCCAGTCGAGCTCCGATTTTCCATCTTCTTTCGGCAGCCGCTTCAAAAACTTGCGGAACATGAAAAAGCCGCCGATCGACATCATGACAAGCAAAAAGACGACCCAAAGCAAAATAAACCAAAGAAACCATCCGGTCAGCACGATCCCCACCCCAACATGATGATCAACTGTTTTGCCATAGGCAAGATTCTTCTACTATTATGTCGAAAAGCTTGCTGTTTGGCAAGTTTCAAACGGCGGCTTGTTACGAAGTGTAACGCAACTGTAATGCAACTGTAAAAAAGCTTGTCCCGCCTTACAGCGCCAATGGATGGAAAGCCGCCGGCCGCTTTGTATGGAAAAGATATACAGTGACGTTCCCTTCTTTGCCTGCTAATCTAGTAAACAAAGAAAAAAAGCCAAAAGGCAACGATGAGGGGGATGCGCAGAGTGAAAAAAACGATCGCAGCGCTCACGATCATTTGCTGTATGGCGTTAAGCTCTCATGGGCTGTCGGCGGAAGCGGCTGGCTCGTATACATACTATCAAGTGAAAAAAGGGGATACGTTGTCGAAGATCGCCAAACAATATCATACTACGGTTGCTTCGTTAAAGTTGTTAAATCACTTAAAAAGCGATGCCATTTATGCCGGAGAAAGGCTGAAAGTGCCGGCTGCGGCGAAGCGATCGGCTTCGGCGCCGGCAAAGAAGAAATCGATCTCATTAAGCGCTGCTGACCGGAAGCTTCTCGCCCAGCTTGTGCAAGCGGAGACCGGTTCGAGCGAGCCGTTTGCCGGCAAGGTGGAAGTGGCGCTTGTGGTTTTAAACCGCACAAAGCATCCGGAGTTTCCAAAGACGGTGCGCGGCGTCATTTATCAAAAAACGAAATCCGGCTATGCGTTTGTACCAGCCAAAACGGGGAAATTGACCCGCATTCAGCCGACCAAGCAGGATTACGAGGCGGTCGACAAGGCGCTAGCCTTATTCCCAAACGATCGCCGCGGCTCGCTTTATTTCTACAATCCGAAAATCACAAAAGACAAATGGATGTTGTCGCGTCCGGTGACGATTCGCATCGGGCACCATGTCTTCACGAGATGAACGGGGTCGAATAAGGCCTCGTTCTTTTGTTTTGTGCATAGCGGCGGGCCGGCGTTGTTTCATCACGATTCGGCAGGAATTTCGACCGGCGGCTGCGAATGTGTGTAACGAGGAGGGGAGCGATCGTGAAAAGAATCGATCTCATCTATAACACGCTGTGTCAGTGGAAGAAGAGCGGAGAGTCGTGGGCGAGCGCAGAGGAGCTAGCTGACGCTCTCGGATTGGATCGAGCTAACGTCAGCCGCGATTTGAATCGGTTGTGGAGGGAAGGAAAAGTGCAAAAACGGCCGGGAAGGCCGGTGCGGTTTGCGGTCGCCGGCAATAGAGCGACAGCGCCGCGGTTGGACCGGCTTGCCGCCGAACAGCCGAGTTTGGCCATGGCCATCGAGCAGGGCAAAGCTGCCCTCTTGTATCCGCCGAAAGGACTGCCGATGCTGATTGTCGGGGAAACTGGGACGGGGAAATCGATGTTTGCCGAGTTGCTCCATGAATTTGCCGTCGCAACTGGCCGTTTTCCGCCGGGGGCGCCGTTTGTGACTTTTAACTGTGCTGACTACGCCAACAACCCGCAACTGTTGCTTGGGCAACTGTTTGGAATCCGGAAAGGAGCGTACACGGGAGCGCATGAACAAAAAGGGCTGCTTGAGAAGGCGGATGGAGGCATTTTATTTTTAGATGAAGTGCACCGCCTGCCGGCGGAAGGTCAGGAGATGCTGTTTACATTTATTGACCGCGGCGTCTACCGCCGGCTAGGGGAAACGGACACGGAACGAACGGCTGATGTGCTGTTGATTTGCGCAACGACTGAAAACCCGGAATCCAACTTGCTGAAAACGTTTCGTCGCCGCATTCCGATGCATATTTGGTTGCCGCCGCTTGAGAAGCGGACGCTTGAGGAACGGTACTGTCTCGTCATGCAATTTTTTCAACAGGAAGCGGTGCGCCTCGGGAAAGACATTCATGTCTCTGCCAATGCGTTGCGCGCCTTTTTGTTTTACCCCTGTCCAAACAACGTCGGACAGCTGAAAGCCGACATTCAGCTCGTTTGCGCCAAGGCGTATGCCGACTATGTCACCGGAAAAAAAGAAAACGTCCGCATCCAGCGCGCTGACTTGTCGTTTGAGGTGCAAAGCGGGCTGTTGCTCGAGAAAAAGCATCCGCAGGCCGCCTCCTTTCCGCTGCCGCACGGTCGGTGCGTGTTTTCAGCGCATGGAGGCGAATGCCGACCAGAACTGGTGAATGATGACCAGCAATCGATTTATGACAATATTGAGCGCAAATACAGTGAGTTGAAAAAGCAGGGCGTCACCGGCGATGAACTGGATTTGCTGCTTGAGATGGACATTGAACGTTATGTTTCGCAGTATATGAAAGGTCTTCATCGCCGCATTCGCGATCGCTGCGATCTGGAGAAAATGATCGCACCTGACGTCCTGTCATTAACCGAGGCGCTAATTGTCTACGCGGAGAACAAACTGGAACGCCGTTTCCCGGAAAAGGTGATGTATGCGCTCGCTTTGCATATTCAAACGGCGCTTAATCGCCTTCGGACCGGGAACGCCGTGACCCACCCACAGCTCAATCAGGTGCGCACCGCTTATAAAAAAGAGTTTGCCGTTGCCTTGGACTGCTTGCAGCTTATGGAAGAACAGATGCGCATTGATTTTCCCATCGATGAAGCGGGGTTTTTGACCATGTTTTTCGCGCACCGTGACGAAAAACAGGAGGAACAGGAAGAGCGGGTGGCGGTGGTTGTCATCATGCATGGCAACGGCGTTGCGTCGGCTATGGCGGATGTCGTCAACAAATTGTTGGCAGCCGCATGCGTGCAAGCGGTCGATATGCCGCTCGATGCGGACCCGAAACAAGTTTACGAGCAAGTAAAAGCAGTCTTGCAGCCGGTTGCATCGACGAAAGGGGCATTGCTGCTTGTTGATATGGGATCGCTCGTGTCTTTTGCCCATTTTTTAGAAAAAGAGCTTGCCATTCCAGTGAAAGTCATTTCTCTAGCGAGTACGCCGCATGTATTGGAAGCCGCCCGCAAAGCGATGCTCGGCTATTCGCTTGTCGACATTTATAACGAAGTGAAAACCGCTGCGCCATATTATATGCGCCAACCGTTTTGGGAAGAGGACGGGGCGGAGCAAGATAGGCTGGCGATTGTTACGGCTTGTTTGACGGGAAAAGGAAGTGCGCTTGCATTAAAGCATATATTGGAAACTTACTTGCAGCTTGATGAACAATTGTGGGAAATTATCCCTATTCATATCGTTGATGAAAAAGAAGCGCAAAATAGGTTGTCAAACATAGCCAAACATGTTCGAATCGTCGCCATCGTCAGCCATTTCCGCCTCGATGAACGGATTCCGCACTTTGCTTTGGACGAAGTGCTCAGTCTGAAAGCCATGAAAGAAATACAAGCGCTTGTCGATGATGAAGAAATGTATATGCATATGGCCCGAGAACTGGAGGGCCATCTTCGCCATCTGTCCTCAGGACGGGCGATTCCGGTGATCCGCGCGGTGCTCGCGTCGATCAGCCAAGAGATCGGGTTTCCGTCGCAGTCCAGCGATATGGCCGGACTTGTCCTTCATTTATGCTGCCTGCTTGATCGGTTGTTGGCCGGTGAACCATCAAGCGATGCTGGGACGGACGGTGGTTGCCGTGAACACGAACCGCTGTATACGATCGTGAAGGAGGGGCTGTTTCCGCTCGAACAGCGGTACGGCGTTCGCATCGGTGAGAACGAATTGTGTCACATTATTCGCTTTTTCCGCTCGCTGCGGCAAAAACGGGACACATAAGGCGTCTGCTTCTTTGTTTTGCGCCGTTCGATTGAAAACGGTTTCAATACACAGTTGCCGCTGACTGACACACAATGAGCCGATCTCGCTTTTCACTGCTTTTTTATTGTTGGCATGGAATTTGCTTGTTTAAGATGGCGATCACAAAACAAAGGAGGAGAAAAGCGATGAACATTTTACTCATTTGCGCCGCCGGCATGTCGACGAGTTTGCTCGTGACGAAGATGCAGGAGGCGGCAAAGCAAAAAGGGATCGAGGCGAACATTTGGGCTGTGTCAGCTGATGAAGCGAAAAGTCATCTCGACCAGGCGGATGTTGTGCTGATTGGTCCACAAATCCGCTATAAGCTTGCCGCCTTCAAAAAAGAGGGTGAGGCGCGCGGCATTCCGGTTGATGTCATCAATCCAGCTGACTACGGGCGTGTCAACGGCTCTGGGGTGCTGGACTTTGCGCTGCGGTTAAAAAAATAAACAGGGGGTAGGGGCGGATGGATCGGTTTATTCGTGTGTTGGAAGAGCGTGTGATGCCTGTCGCCGGCAGGATTGCCGAACAGCGCCATTTGCAAGCCATTCGTGACGGAATCATTTTGTCGATGCCGCTCTTGATTATCGGGTCTTTATTTTTAATCATTGGTTTTTTGCCGATCCCCGGTTATAACGAATGGATGGCGAAATGGTTTGGCGAACATTGGCTCGATAAGCTGTTGTATCCGGTCGGGGCGACATTCGACATTATGGCGCTTGTCGTCAGCTTCGGCGTCGCTTACCGGTTGGCGGAAAAGTACAAAGTTGATGCGCTTTCGGCCGGGGCGATTTCACTTGCCGCTTTTTTGCTCGCAACTCCGTATAAAGTGCCGTTCACGCCGGAAGGAGCGAAAGAAGCCATTATGGTCAGCGGCGGCATTCCGGTGCAATGGGTCGGCAGCAAAGGTTTGTTTGTCGCCATGATTTTGGCGATCGCATCGACGGAAATTTACCGAAAAATCATCCAAAAAAATATTGTCATTCGACTTCCGGATGGGGTGCCGCCTGCAGTGGCCCGCTCTTTTGTTGCTTTGATTCCGGGGGCCGCTGTTCTCGTCGTTGTCTGGGTGGCCCGCCTTATTTTGGAAATGACGCCGTTTGAAAGTTTCCATAATATTGTATCTGTGCTTCTAAACAAACCGCTCAGTGTGCTCGGCGGCAGTTTATTTGGCGCCATTGTCGCTGTACTGCTTGTGCAGCTGCTATGGTCGACCGGTTTGCACGGGGCGGCGATCGTAGGAGGAGTAATGGGGCCGATTTGGCTGTCGCTGATGGACGAAAACCGGATGGTGTTCCAGCAAAATCCGAATGCCGAACTGCCCAACGTCATTACGCAGCAGTTTTTTGATCTTTGGATTTACATCGGCGGTTCAGGAGCGACATTGGCGTTGGCGTTGACCATGATGCTTCGGGCGCGCAGCCGGCAGTTGAAAAGCTTAGGGCGGCTCGCGATCGCACCTGGCATTTTCAATATTAATGAGCCGATCACGTTCGGTATGCCGATCGTCATGAATCCATTGCTTATCATTCCATTCATTCTCGTGCCTGTCGTGCTTGTTGTTGTCTCCTACGCGGCGATGGCGACTGGGCTTGTCGCCAAACCAAGCGGGGTGGCCGTGCCATGGACGACACCGATCGTGATCAGTGGCTATTTAGCGACGGGGGGCAAAATTTCCGGGAGCATTTTGCAAATCGTCAACTTCTTCATCGCGTTTGCCATCTACTATCCATTTTTCTCGATTTGGGACAAACAAAAAGCGGCCGAAGAGCAGACCGATCCAACAATCTCAAGCGGAGCGGGAACAACGCACTCGCTGTAAATAAGGAGAGGAACGAAATGCCGCGCTATTGCATAGTCAACGCCGATGATTTCGGTTACTCGAAAGGGGTCAACTACGGAATTTTGGAAGCGTTTCAACACGGTGTCGTCACGTCGGCGACGCTGATGGCCAACATGCCAGCGGCAGAACACGCCGCCCGGTTGGCGAAGGAACATCCGGAACTCGGCGTCGGCATTCATTTTGTGCTGACGTGCGGCCGGCCGCTGGCCGATGTTCCGTCGCTTGTGAACGAGAACGGGGAGTTTCCGCGGCGTGGAGAGGCGCTTGCTGGCGCTAGGCGCAGCGATATCGAGCGGGAGCTTGCTGCCCAACTCGAGCGGGTTTTCTCGCTTGGGCTCTCTCCCACGCATATCGACAGCCATCATCACGTCCATGAGCACCCGAATGTGTTTCCGGTTGTGGAACAATTGGCCGAACGCTATCGGCTGCCGATCCGTCCGGTGCGGACGACACGGCCGCACCGGCTGGCAACCGTCGATGTCTTTTTTCCCGACTTTTACGGGGATGGATTGACAAAGGACCATTTTTTGACGCTCATCGACCGGATTGGCGACGGGCAGACGGCAGAAGTGATGTGCCATCCGGCCTATATGGACGCCCCTCTTGCTGCGGGAAGCTCTTATTGCCGGCAGCGGATCGAGGAGTTGGCTGTACTGACCGATCCAGCGCTCTCTAAGGAGATCGCAGAGCGTGGCGTCCAGTTAATTACGTACCGTGAATTCTATCAACTATAGGAGATGGCGTTATGCAAACGTATGAACAAACTGTATTCCAACTGATTCTTCATGGCGGAAACGGCCGCAGTTATGCAATGGAGGCGATTATGGCGGCGAAAAAAGGGGAATTTGCCGAGGCGCGCAGGCTGCTTGAACAGGCGGGAGCAGAACTGCAGGCGGCCCATGGGCTGCAGACCGCGTTGCTGCAACAAGAAGCGAGCGGCGGGCAGCCGGTGGTGACGCTTCTGATGGTGCATGCCCAAGATCATTTAATGACGGCGATCACGGTCAAGGATTTAGCCGCTGAATTCGTGGAGCTGTATGAAGCGCTCAAGCGGCAAACAGCCGAATCATAATCGCCGTCGGCCGGCTTGTTGACCGGGTGAGGATGATTCGCTTCAACGGGAATGAACCCAAGGCGGGCGGCAACGGGCTGTTCTAGCGACCGCCCGCTTTGTTGATTTTACAATAATTTTATTATGTAAATATAATGACACCAGCCGTTCAGCCCGCCCGGCTGCCGCCGGGCGCGGCTAAACGGAGATAAGGAAACTCCGCTTGTTTTCGTCACATATCGTGGCTTGTGTTGTGCTTTTGCCGCGTGTGATTGCGGTTCTTCACTTTTTTCGAACCGTCAAGCGGCTCCGGCTGCCCAGGATTGTCGCCTTTTGGGGCGTTTTTGCGCATATCTTTGCCGTCGTTTTTGTTCGTCATTTGTTGTCCCTCCTTTGTCCGTTAGCATGCGGCGTTGTGCTTTCGCTTATTCGGCGCATAATTTGCGCCCGGTTTGAAACGATAAGTAGTGAACGACCGCGATGACTGCGAAGGAGGGACGAGCCATGGTTTACCATAAAACGAAGCAAGAGGCGTTTCAAGCAGCGCAAAAGGCGACGATGGAAGCGAAAGAATGGCACGATCACTTGGTGCGTGATCAAGCCGACTACGGCCACCAGCTGGCCCATCTTCGGCAAGAAGTAAACGAGGCGTTCGCCCAAATTGAAAACGCGCTCGAAGTTGCCTCGGAAACGCAGCGCGTGCAGCTCGAAAAATTCCGCAGCGATTTGCAGGCGATTGTTGATGAAGTGAATCAACATGAGTAAGGGAATGCCGGCGGCGGACATTCCCTTTTTTCATGCTATGGCAGTCCGGGATGGCGGAATGGCCGCCATGCTATTGGTTCTTTTTTCGTTTTTTGTTGTTTTGGCGCTGTGCTTCTGTCAGCGGTTCATTGGAAAATTCTTCATTGTAGCCGGCTCCCATTCCTTGCGCTTTGGCGGCGTTCATGCCAGGGATCACGTGGTTTGCTTTTCGCTTTGCCATTCGTTTCACCTCCGCTTCTAGTTTGCGACGAAACGGGCGCCTTATTCCTCTTTTGCCGCGGTAAGGAAGTAATATGGCGAGACATTGGAAATCATTATTTACAACTTGTCCTGTTCTATAATAAGATAAAGTCGTGCCGAACTTTATGGGGATTGGGAGAATTCATGCTATTTTTTCGACTTTTGTGCGAAAAAATAGTATAGTATTATTGTGAAGTGAAGGGGGTTATACATATGGCGAAACAAGATGTGTTCAACGCCCGCTCTTCGTTTGTTGTAAACGGCAAGACGTACAACTACTACCGTTTGCAAGCGCTTGAAGAAGCGGGCATCGGCCAGGTGAGCCGCCTGCCGTACTCGATCAAAGTATTGCTTGAATCGGTGCTTCGCCAAGTCGACGGCCGCGTCATCACGAAAGAGCACGTCGAAAACTTGGCGAAATGGGGAACGCCGGAAATGAAAGACATCGACGTGCCGTTTAAGCCGTCGCGCGTCATTTTGCAAGACTTCACCGGCGTGCCGGCTGTCGTCGATTTGGCTTCGATGCGCAAAGCGATGGCCGATTTGGGAGGCGATCCGTACGAAATCAACCCGGAAATTCCGGTCGATCTCGTCATCGACCACTCGGTGCAAGTCGACCGCTACGGGTCAGACGATGCGCTGGAGTACAACATGGATTTGGAATTCAAACGGAACGCCGAACGGTACAAGTTTTTGAAATGGGCGCAAAAAGCGTTTAACAACTATCGTGCCGTTCCGCCGGCAACGGGGATCGTCCACCAAGTGAACTTGGAATATTTGGCAAGCGTCGTTCATGCGGTCGAAGGGGAGAACGGCGAGTACGAAGCGTTCCCGGATACGCTTGTCGGCACGGACTCGCATACGACGATGATCAACGGCCTCGGCGTCCTCGGTTGGGGGGTCGGCGGCATTGAAGCGGAAGCCGGCATGCTCGGCCAACCGTCGTACTTCCCGGTGCCGGAAGTCATCGGCGTCCGCCTGACAGGCAAGCTGCCGGACGGAGCGACGGCCACCGACTTGGCGCTTAAGGTGACGCAAGTGCTTCGGAAAAAAGGCGTCGTCGGCAAATTCGTTGAATTTTTCGGACCAGGAGTGGCGACTTTGCCGCTTGCCGACCGGGCGACGATTGCCAACATGGCGCCGGAATACGGGGCAACGTGCGGCTTCTTCCCGGTCGACGCTGAAGCGCTTGACTATTTGCGCTTGACCGGCCGCGACGAACATCACGTTCAAGTCGTCGAAGCGTATTGCAAAGCGAACGGTTTGTTCTACACGCCGGATGCACCGGAGCCGGTGTTTACGGATGTTGTGGAAATCAACTTGTCGGAAATTGAAACGAACTTGTCTGGCCCGAAACGGCCGCAAGACTTGATCCCGCTCTCGAAAATGAAACAGTCGTTCCGCGACGCGGTGAAAGCGCCGCAAGGCAACCAAGGCTTTGGCTTGACGGAAGCGGACTTGGAGCGGGAAATTACGGTCGAGCTGAACGGCGAACAAGTGAAATTGAAAACGGGCGCTGTCGTCATCGCGGCGATCACAAGCTGTACGAACACGTCGAACCCGTACGTGCTTGTCGCCGCTGGTTTAGTGGCGAAAAAAGCGGTCGAAAAAGGCTTGCAAGTGCCGAAATACGTGAAAACGTCGCTCGCGCCGGGCTCGAAAGTCGTCACCGGCTACTTGCGTGACTCGGGGCTGCTTCCGTATCTGGAACAGCTCGGTTTCAACATTGTCGGCTACGGCTGCACGACATGCATCGGCAACTCAGGTCCGCTTGCGCCGGAGCTCGAAAAAGCGCTCGCGGAAAGCGATCTGCTCGTGACAAGCGTCCTGTCCGGCAACCGGAACTTTGAAGGCCGCATCCACCCGCTTGTCAAAGGCAACTATTTGGCATCGCCGCCGCTTGTTGTCGCCTATGCGCTCGCCGGCACGGTCGACATTGACTTGTTGAACGAGCCGATTGGCAAAGACAAAGACGGCAACGACGTCTATTTCCGCGACATTTGGCCGTCGATGGAAGAAGTGAAGAATGTCGTCAAGCAAGCGGTCGATCCGGAACTGTTCCGCAAAGAATATGAGCGCGTGTTCGACGGCAATCCGCGCTGGAACGCCATCGAAACGACGGATGAGCCGCTGTACCAATGGGATGAAAACTCGACGTACATTCAAAATCCGCCGTTCTTTGAAGGCTTGTCGCCGGAAGTGCGCAAAGTTGAACCTCTCACCGGCTTGCGCGTCGTCGGCAAGTTCGGTGATTCGGTCACGACTGACCATATTTCGCCAGCTGGGTCGATCGGCAAAAACACGCCGGCAGGCCAATATTTGATCTCAAAAGGCGTCGAGCCGAAAGATTTCAACTCGTACGGTTCGCGGCGCGGCAACCATGAAGTGATGATGCGCGGCACGTTCGCCAACATCCGCATCCGCAACCAAATCGCGCCGGGCACGGAAGGCGGCTATACGACGTACTGGCCGACCGGCGAAGTGATGTCGATGTACGATGCGTGCATGAAATACAAACAAGACGGCACTGGGCTTGTCGTCATCGCCGGCAAAGACTACGGCATGGGCAGCTCGCGCGACTGGGCGGCGAAAGGAACGTTCTTGCTCGGCATCAAAACGGTCATCGCCGAAAGCTTTGAGCGCATCCACCGCTCGAACCTCGTCTTGATGGGCGTCTTGCCGTTGCAGTTCAAAGAAGGCGAAAACGCCGAAACGCTTGGTTTGACCGGCAAAGAAGTGTTCGAAGTCCACATTGATGAAAACGTCAAACCGCGCGACCTCGTCAAAGTGACGGCGACGAACCCGGATACGGGTGAAAAGAAAGAATTTGAGGTCATCGTCCGCTTTGACAGCGAAGTCGAAATCGACTACTATCGCCACGGCGGCATTTTGCAAATGGTGTTGCGCGAAAAATTGGCGAAAGTGAAACAATAACGACAAAAAGCAGGCTCCCATATCGGGAAGCCTGCTTTTAGCTTCACTGTTTTTCACTAAGAGCAATCGTTGCGGCTACGATGGGATGTTCCGCTTTTCCCGCCACCGTCTGCCCCAGAGGCGCATGCTTGGCAGTTCGGCGAAAAGCATGCCGGCCAAAATCGCAGCGCCGCCAAGCCAGGCAGACGGCGACAGCCGCTCGCCGGCCCAGAGATAGGCAGTTAAGGCGGCAAACACCGGCTCCATGGCAAAAATGAGCGCGACGCGGGTGGGGGTTGTATATTTTTGCACCGCCGTCTGAATGAAAAAGGCGGCGGTCGTCGCCAACAGCGACGTCACGGCAAGCGCCCCCCACACTTCCGGACGGCGAAGCACGGCTATGTTCCACATGTCGGCGGCATCTTCAAACCAAACGGCAAAAAGGAAACAAAGCGCAGCAACGGTAAAAATTTGCACTGTCGTCAGCAGCACGGTCGAATAACGCGATGAATATCGGCCGGTGACAATAATGTGCATGGCAAACGAAACAGCGCAAAAAAAGACGAACAAGTCGCCGCGGTTGAATGACAACTCGGCTCCGCCC
Organism: Geobacillus sp. Y412MC52; assembly: GCF_000174795.2. Taxonomy (NCBI): domain Bacteria; kingdom Bacillati; phylum Bacillota; class Bacilli; order Caryophanales; family Anoxybacillaceae; genus Geobacillus; species Geobacillus sp. Y412MC52. The sequence goes on from NC_014915.1 coordinate 1,303,854, forward strand.
GTCAGCCAATACAAGCCAAAGGCGGCGAGCGCTGCCCCAATGGCGGCGTTGGCGGTCGGCTTTTGCTTTAAAATGAAAACGGAAAAGAGCGGCACGAGCACGACGCTCAGCCCGGTAATAAATCCAGCTTTCGACGACGTCGTGTACAACAGCCCGATCGTTTGAAACGCATAGCCGCAAAACAGCCAAAGCCCCATCCACGCCCCGGCGCCGATGACCCGCCATGAAAGGTCGGACAACAGCGAGCGGGATCGGACAACAGCCCAGGCGAGCAGCAGCAAGCCGGCTAGGCTGAAGCGCACAGCGTTAAACGACAACGGCTCCAAAAAGGAAATGGCGTTTTGGACGACGACAAACGTCGTCCCCCAGACGAACGTTACCGCCAACAAACTTAAATCAGCGACGGTTTGCTGCTTCAATTCGACTCCCCCTTGTCGGTCTTTTCCACCCGTTGATCGGCTGCTAGCCGCTAGTGTACCATAAACGCGGCGAAAAAAACATACTTTTTTGGAAAAAAGCCGAGGCTTTGGCGTCAAAATCGGTTGAAATAGAAGGCTGCCGTGCATAATAATTAAATAATGAACAAGGACGAAAATGTGATAAAATAAAAACCGGCTTTGATCATGGCGATGCGGAAGGGTGACAACGTTGGAGGTGCAAATCCACTGGACATATATCACGCCGAAAAAGCAGGAAACGTTCCTCTTGACGGATTGGATTGAAGCAAGAGAGGCGCTCATGCTGGCCGATGATTTCGAGAAAACCGGGCGGGTGAAAGCGCTTGAGTTTGTCGACCGAAACGGGGTGGCATGGTCAAAAAAAGAGCTGAAAAAGCTGCTTGAAGAGATCGCCAGCGAGCCGCATGAGGTCGTCGTCTATTTTGACGGCGGGTTTGATCATGAGACGTCCCAAGGCGGCGCAGGGGCGGTCGTGTACTATAAGCAAAACGACCACCGCTACCGGCTGCGCGCCAACCGCCGGCTCGGGGAAATCAAATCGAACAACGAAGCCGAGTATGCGGCTTTTTGGTTTGTCATGCAGCTGCTCGAAGAACTGGGCGTCCGCCATTTGCCGGTGACGTTTCGCGGCGATTCCCATGTGGTGCTGAAGCAGCTGTCGGGCGACTGGCCGTGCTTTGAAGATGATTATAACGCTTGGCTTGACCGCATCGAAGCGAAACTGCGCGAGCTCGACATTCAACCGGTATATGAACCGATTGCGCGCAAGCAGAACAAAGAGGCCGATTCGCTCGCCCGTCAGGCGTTGGACGGACAGCTGATCACGAGCCGCACGGAATTGGAAGAGAAAGGGTAAGGTTGTATGGAAAAAAAACGAAACGAACGAAAAGAAATATTGGAACAGATCGCCCGGCTGGAAGAAACGTATTGCGACGGCTGTTTTTTAAAAAGCACGTTCCGCAAAGAGTACGGCAAAACGTACGCCCAGTCGTTTTGCATCCAACAATGCACGGTCGGAGAGCAAATGCGGCGGTACGGGGAGAAGCTGCTTTCCGTCCCACCGCGGCCGCGCCAATAGCGGAGGCCTGAACGGAAGCCGGTTTGCGGGCGCGATGCCAAGCCGCATGACATGGCGCTGTCCGGGAGCGGCCGCACATCGGCTGCCGTCTATCCCCCCTCTGTGCTCGGCGCAGTGAAAAGAGCTTCGCAAGCGAAGCTCTGTCGGATGGGGTTATTGTTGCGCCTCGCGAAGCTGGTGCTCGGCGCGGGCCAATGTTTGTTCGCACTGGGTGAGAAAGTCGCTGTCGACGCCAGTCGCCTGTTGACGGGCGCGGGCGAGTTGGCGGCGGGCGTTTTCGACCGCTTCTGCAGCGTGGTTGAGCATCTCCGGATCGAGCTGCATCGTCGCTTGACCGACCATTTTTTCCGCCGTTTCGACGAACATTTCCACTTGCTTTAAGTCGTTGTATCCCGTATGTACGTCGGCATCGCGTCTGGCCATATGAACACCTCCCTTTTTTTATTGTTCGCCGCTTGGTTGAATCTATGCAAATCGCAATGAAAAAGGCACCCTGCTTAAGCAGGGTGCCTCTCGTTCCGCTCCCGTTCTCACGTCTATGTCAACGAAGTCTTATAATTTGACAACGTTCGCTGCTTGCGGTCCGCGGTTTCCTTGGACGATTTCAAACGAAACTTCTTGGCCTTCTTCTAACGTTTTGAACCCTTCACCTTGGATCGCCGTGAAGTGGACGAATACGTCGGAACCGCCTTCCACTTCGATGAAACCGTAACCTTTTTCGTTGTTAAACCATTTTACTTTACCACGTTGCATAATACTGAATTCCTCCTAATACCTTTAGCCTGTTCGGCTAACCTCAAGATTTTTATCAAATAACAAAATATACTTCACAGCCATCCAAGATGCGTCTTCATGTTGAATGCCTGAAATATATTCTGTTATGTGATGACTTTACTATACACTACCGCGGGTGGCCGCGTCAAGCAAAAGAAAGGAAATTTCCGAAAAAAATTGTTTGCCGGCCCGAAAAACAATGCGTTGAAAAGGAAAGCGGGCCGCTGGGGAGAAAAAAGTCATGAGCAGGCAACAACGGCCATACATTGGAATAGGAACGACGAAAAGGGGGAGAAGCGGATGTACCGCGGAAAAATCGCGGGAAAAGAAGTGATCGTTCGATTGGGCAACCGGGTCAGCCGCCGCTATTTCAGCGACAATAAAATTTACCACATGGTTCTTTCGTACGGAGAGTCGGCGTTTCGCAAAGGGCAGGATATGTTTTGCATCTATAATGACCGCGTCGGCTTGATTGTTGCGGAAGTCGAGCAACAGGACGTCCCGGTCATTCGGATCGATTACATTATCGAAAACGAAAATGTGTACGAATAACCAATTGACAGCGGAAGGCGAATGCGGTAATCTCGAATGTAAGCGGTAACAAAATAAGCCGCATTCGTCCCTGTTTCTCCCAGGGGGCAGACGTGCCGCGCCAGCATCGTCTGTTTATTTTTTGGCTCGCGTTGAAACAGGCGGCTTCGTTTTTTCGTATGATGATATGACAAGAGAGACAAAGAGGTGACTGCGGTGTTATTGCGCAAAATGATGTCAAGAGTCGGAGTCGGGTCGGCGCACGTCGACTTGATCTTAAATAAATCGTTATGGCGCCAGGGGGAAATGATTCAAGGGATCGTCCACATTTACGGCGGAACGGTGGAACAAATGATCGAGCGGCTTGATGTGGAGCTCGTGCAAAAAACGATCGAAAACGGCAAGGAACTGGATGACATTGTCGCCGTCATTCCGGCGGCCGGAGCGTTTTCGATCAAGCCGGGCGAGAAAAAGGAGATCCCGTTTTCCTACACGATTCCGGAAACCTTGCCGCCATCGCGCCCCGGCCGGTCGTACCGGTTCATCACCCGCCTTCATATCGAAGACGCGGTCGATACGCTCGACTTCGATTACGTGCAAATTTTGCCGAAGAAATAGGTTGACAGCGTTTTCAACAGATGATATGCTAAAAGCAAGTTAATAATGTTGTGGTGGAGAAGCGGAGACCCACACATATTCCTCGTTGCTTAGCGGGGAAGTGTGTGGGTTTTTGTTTTTCCACCCAACGGCTAACCCTCCGGAGGGGCCGCCCAAGCAGGAAATAGCAGAGGAAATCACGAATGAAAAGGGGGAAGAGAACAAATGTCGCCATTTTTAGGGGAATTCATCGGTACGGCACTGCTCATCATTTTCGGCGCTGGTGTGTGCGCCGGGGTCAATTTAAAGAAATCATATGCGGCCAATTCGGGCTGGATTGTCATTACGATGGGGTGGGGGCTGGCGGTGGCCGTGGCCGTATACGCTGTCGGCCGGTATAGTGGCGCCCATCTCAATCCAGCGCTGACAGTGGCACTGGCCATAAGCGGCGATTTTCCATGGAAAGATGTCCCTGGCTATGTGTTGGCACAAGTACTTGGCGCTATGGTTGGGGCTGCCGTCGTCTATCTCCACTATTGGCCGCATTGGAAGGAAACAGACGACCCGGGTGTCAAGCTTGGCGTGTTTGCGACGGGTCCGGCAGTGCCGAATACGGCTGCCAACTTGCTTAGCGAGATCATCGGAACGTTTGTGTTGGTTTTGGCCATCTTGGCCATTGGCGCCAACAAATTCGCTGATGGGCTCAATCCATTTATCGTTGGTTTTTTGATCGTGGCGATTGGACTGTCGCTCGGCGGTACGACGGGATACGCCATTAATCCGGCCCGAGACTTTGGACCTCGCTTAGCCCACTTTTTGTTGCCAATCCCAGGGAAAGGGTCATCGAATTGGGCGTATGCGTGGGTGCCGATCGTCGGACCGCTGCTTGGGGGTGCGTTAGGCAGTTTGGTCTATAAAGCCGTTTTCTTGGGAAAACCGACAGGCGCATTATGGGGAGTGCTGGCGGCAACCGCAGTCGTTTTGGCGGCGGCGAAGATGGCAAAAGGAAAAACAGCCAGCGCCGCAAGCCGCCGTTCTCTCTAGTTGGCGTACGGGGTTTGTAAGCAAATAAAGGAGAAGGGGGAAGAATGTCATGAATCAATACATTTTAGCCATCGACCAAGGCACAACCAGCTCGCGCGCGATTTTGTTCAATCAAAAGGGCGAAATCGTTCATATGGCGCAAAAAGAGTTTACGCAATATTTTCCGCAGCCCGGCTGGGTCGAGCACAACGCCAATGAAATTTGGGGATCGGTGCTTGCTGTCATTGCCAGCGTCTTGTCCGAGGCGCAAGTGAAGCCGGAACAAGTGGCGGCGATCGGCATTACGAACCAGCGGGAAACGACGGTTGTGTGGGAGAAAGACACCGGCAACCCGATTTACAACGCCATCGTCTGGCAGTCGCGGCAGACGGCCGGCATTTGCGATGAACTGAAAGCGAAAGGGTATGACCCGCTATTCCGCGAAAAAACCGGCTTGCTTATTGACGCCTATTTTTCCGGGACAAAAGTGAAATGGATTTTGGACCATGTCGAGGGGGCGCGCGAACGGGCGGAGCGAGGAGAGCTGCTCTTTGGCACGATTGATACGTGGCTCATTTGGAAGCTGTCCGGCGGCCGCGCCCATGTAACCGATTACTCGAACGCGTCGCGCACATTAATGTTTAACATTCATACGCTCGAGTGGGATGACGAGCTGCTTGCGATTTTAAACGTGCCAAAGGCGATGCTTCCTGAGGTGCGCCCGTCCTCGGAAGTATATGCGAAAACGGTTCCGCATCATTTCTTTGGTGTGGAGGTGCCGATCGCGGGAGCCGCGGGCGACCAGCAGGCGGCTTTGTTCGGCCAGGCGTGCTTTACGGAAGGGATGGCGAAAAATACGTACGGCACCGGCTGCTTTATGCTGATGAATACGGGGGAAAAAGCGGTGCAATCGAAACACGGGCTGCTCACAACGATCGCCTGGGGAATTGACGGCAAGGTTGAATACGCCCTTGAAGGCAGCATCTTCGTCGCCGGTTCGGCCATTCAATGGCTGCGCGACGGCTTGCGGATGATCAAAACTGCGGCGGACAGCGAAGCGTACGCCGAAAAAGTCGAGTCGACCGACGGGGTGTATGTCGTCCCAGCGTTCGTCGGCCTCGGCACCCCGTATTGGGACAGCGAAGTGCGAGGCGCGGTGTTTGGCCTCACGCGCGGCACGACGAAAGAGCATTTCATCCGGGCGACGTTGGAATCGCTCGCCTACCAGACAAAAGATGTGCTTGCCGCCATGGAAGCCGATTCCGGCATCTCGCTGACGACGCTGCGCGTTGACGGCGGGGCCGTGAAAAACAACTTCCTCATGCAGTTCCAGAGCGATTTGCTGGCCGTTCCGGTTGAACGGCCGGTCGTGAATGAAACGACGGCCTTGGGCGCGGCGTATTTGGCCGGATTGGCCGTCGGCTATTGGAACAGCCGGGATGACATCGCCGCCCAATGGCAGCTTGAGCGCCGGTTTGAGCCGAAGATGGATGATGACAAGCGAACGATGCTCTACGATGGCTGGAAAAAAGCGGTGCGGGCGGCGATGGCGTTTAAATGATGGAAAAACGCGGATGCCTTGATGACAGGCATCCGCGTTTTTACGTCCTTCGCTTGATACTGCGTGCTAGCAGGCCAGCTGCTTCATCTGCCGGCATGGGGGGCCGGAACAAGTAGCCTTGCGCCTCTTGACAGCCTTTTTCCCGTAAGTACTCGAGCTGTTCCTCGCGCTCTACTCCTTCAGCGACAACGTTCATGCCAAGATGGCGGGCGAGGGAGATGATCGTGCTTGTGATGATGCTGCCATAGTGCGAATGGGGGCAATCGGCGATGAAGGTACGGTCGATTTTCACCGTGTCAATGTCCAACTGTTTCAAATAGGCGAGTGAGGAATAGCCGGTGCCGAAATCATCGATGGACAAGCGCACCCCCATCTCTTTCAACCGGTGCAAATTGGCCAAAATAGTCGCTTCTTGATAAATAGCGATCGTTTCTGTAATTTCAAGTTCCAACCACGATGGCCTCATATTCGTCTCCGCCAAAATGGCTTCCACGCGAGCGGCGAATTGTGGGTGGTATAGCTCTTTAACGGAAACGTTGACAGCCATTCGAACCGGTATGAACCCTTGACGGCGCCAACGTTCGTGCTGCCGGCATGCTTGGCGGATCGTCCATTCGCCGATGGGAATAATGAGACCCGTTTCCTCTGCAAGTGGAATAAAATCACTTGGCGGCACGATCCCTTTGGAGGGGTGATGCCAACGAATGAGCGTTTCCATAGCGCAAACAGCTTTTGTCCGCACATCGACAATCGGCTGGTACAATAGGACGAACCGATCCATGTTTTGTTTGACTGTTTGGTGCAAATCCGCTAACAAAAATACATTGGGAAGGCGCTGATGCTGCAGCGCTTCTTCATAAAGACAATAGCTGTTTTTGCCTTTCCGTTTCGCCTCCATGGCGGCCATGTCCGCCTGGCGGATGGCTGTGTCCACATTGGCTTGCTCACCGTCAAAAAGAGCGATGCCAATGCTGGCTGTTATAAAAATGGTTTGTTCGGCCAACGAAAACGGCTGGGCGATGAGCGCCAGCAAGTCTTCCGCTATGGCTGATGCTTCTTGGTGTCCAGCGGCTGGCGCGAGCAACACGATGAATTCATCTCCGCTCATATGGGCAACGATGCCATGGGGATGGACGCGCTCACGAAGCCGGGCGGCCGTCTGTTGAAGCAACTCGTCGCCGATATGATGGCCGAACGAATCATTAACTGTAGATGAGCAAATTCACTAACATAAATTGACAACCAAACAAAAAAGGAGACATGAACCGGACTCCTTGGGTAAAATAGATGTGCACAAAACCCATTCACACAAGGAGGTTCATGTCTCATGAATAGATTAGCACATCACCAAGGAATCCACAAGTTTTTCTTCACTTTGGGGTTGACGCTGCAGCTTTCCAAACCGGTCATCAAGCATCTCATTCATATCGTCGATGCCTTGACCACCAAGGGATTCTCGGGAACATTGACCGATATTCATCACTGGAGCTTTCATCCGAATCATCGAACGACGCTCAGTCACTTTTTCACGAAAAGCCCTTGGGATGAGGAAAGGCTGCTTGGGAAGCTTCAAGAGTGGATCCTCCGCCGAATCGAGCGCCTGGTCGAGCGAAAGAATCAGCCTCTTTTTGTCTCGATTGATGATACGATTTGCCAAAAAACGAAGCCTTCGTCACGGGCAACGCACGCCATTCAAGGGTGTGGTTGGCATTTCTCTCACAAAGATCATCAATCGGTTTGGGGGCATTCGCTCGTTTGGCTGATGGTGCACACCTTGACACAAGCGTTTCCGTTTGCGTTCCGCCTGTATGACAAGAAAGCGGGAAAAAGCAAGATCGACCTGGCCATCGAGATGCTTTTCTTCGCTCAAAGTGAAGCGGGCTCAGCCGGTGTATGTGCTCATGGATTCGTGGTATCCGTCCAAAAAGCTCATTGAAGCCTGCTTGAAACAGGGATTCCATGTCATCGCCATGCTCAAGACGAACCGGATTCTCTACCCGAAAGGCATCGCCATCCAAGCCAAGCAGTTCGCCCGCTATGTCGAGTCCGAAGACACCCGCCTCGTCACGGTGGGTCAGGAGCGTTATCGCGTGTATCGCTATGAGGGGGCGATCCATGGCCTCGATGACGCGGTGGTGCTGCTGGCTTGGAAGGCGGATCAGCCGATGGCGCCGGAACATCTCCATGTCGTCTTGAGCACCGATCGGGAGCTCGGGGACGAAGACATCTTGCGTTACTATGCTCAGCGTTGGACGATCGAGTGCTTTTTCCGGCAGGCGAAAGATCAACTGAAGCTTGATGGATACCGCGTTCGCCACATTCGGGCGGTGAAACGGTATTGGGCGGTGGTGCTGCTCTCCTGCGTGTATAGCATCGCCGAATCCCGACAAAACCTCTCCGCCGGGCTGGAGCTTCTTCGGTCGCGGAAAGACCACAGCGTCGTCGAGTTCATTTATGACGCTGCGAAGCAAGATATTCCCATTGATGTGATCAAAAAACAGCTCCGTATCGCGTAAGGGGTACCCTGTTTGTCTCTCTAACCATGGAAATTATTGTAATGAAAAATGCTCATCTACAGTCATTAATATATTGAAAGCCGTCTAAATCAATATACAAAATGGCGCCGTGTTGTTTCGTTTCTTTCAGTTTCGACAGCATTGCCTTGGCAAGCTGCAAAAATCGACGCCGATTCGGCAATCCGGTGAGCTCATCATAATGGTAATGGAACAGGGAATCATACAGCCGCCTGTTTTCTTCGAGCGCTTTCCTTGTTCCCTCATGTTCCATGGCGAGGCTCGCGAGCGATGACAGCGCCGACATGATTTCCATATCTTCCGGTTCCGGTTCGCGTTCGGTCGGATAGTAAAACGCCAGCGTTCCGAGCACATGGCCGAATGATGAGAGAATGGGCATGGACCAGCAAGCTCTCAATCCGTGCGCCAACGCCAATTGCGCATAAGACGCCCAGCGGGGGTCATTTGCCACGCTGCTTGCAATCACGATCTCTTTTTGATAGGCGGCCGCGCCGCACGATCCAGATTGCGGCCCGATTTCGATTCCATTCATGGCTTCGATATAAGCGGATGGCAAGCTTGGCGCTGCTCCATGGTAAAGGCGTCGCCCGTCGTCATCGGCAACCAAAATCGAACAAACGGCTGGAGGCCGCAATGCTTCAGCCGCCTTGGCAATGGACGTGAGAATGGCATCGAGCGGCTCGTGTTTGATGATTTGCTTCAAAATGTGAGTCTGTTCAGCGAGCAGCCGCTCCGCATGTGTTTCAGCGGTCATGTCAGAGCACGAGATGAGGAGGAACGGCGTATCGTTCAATGTTTTCCAACGCATATGCACGCGAACAGCGCATAATTTGCCGGTTTTATGCACCGTTCTGGCCGTGAATGTGCGGACTGTTTCATCTGTCGGTTGAGGAAGCAAGTGAGCGAGGGACGCCCAGTCGTCAGGATGGAAAATAGTTTGAAATGGGGCGCCGATGAGTTCAATCCGATCGTAGCCCAACGATGCACCCGCATAGTCATTCATATCGGCAATGACTCCGTGTTCAGTAACCACCCATTGCACGGCAGGCATAAAAAAGTAAAGCGCCCCATAATGCGTCATGATCGACTGCTTGTCCATGCGGAAGCAATCCTCCAATCTGCAAAAAAATAGATGCACTATGTCATTTTACCATGTTTTTATCTGTTTTTGTCTAGTTTTGTCGAACGATCGCTGTATTTTTTTCACTGATCGTGCAAAAAGATCAATCCACCGCAGGGTGCTCTCTTCTGAACACTTTTCTTTAGAGGCGAGAGATTAATCAAACATATTAAAACATTGTTCTAAATAATCATCATACGCCACCAACCTCCAAGTCCTTTAAGGGTGAAGCTGGAGCGGCTGTCGCGACATCTTGGAACAGCCGGACGCAGGGCAATCAGTGAAAACCATTGCCATCCCAGCGAATGTGTGGTAGGATAGGGGAAAATAGCATACGTCTTATCAAGAGTGGGCGAGAGAACGGGCTTGATGACCCCACAGCAACCTGCCTCTGGCAAGGTGCTAACACCTGCAAAGCGGCTTCGCTTTGGATGATAAGAACGGCTCATGACCCCTTTCGCATCATTCCGAGGCGAAGGGGTTTTTTTGCGGACGGGAGGTGAGAGAAACGGTGGCGGAACCCTATTCGCTCCGTGCCTGCATGGCGGCCCATTTCTCGGTTGCGGCGTTTGCCGTTCATGTCATGCGCTGTGTGCAGGCGGAGCTCATCCGGTTTGACCCTAAGGCGGCGGTGCATGTCGACCGTGGGGAGGGCTACAGCCATTTGTATGGGAGCGCACAAGGGAGAGTGTTTTCCATCTTGTTGACGAGCGGAGAAGCGGACGAACGGAGAGCCGAAGGGCCGTACGCCCTTGACCGCTACATATGGACAGAGCTTGGGAAAAAAGGGATTTTCCCGATGCAGATGACGCCGTATTTACAAGCAGTATGGTTAACTGAGTCATAGAAAGGAAGAGGGACGAATGGCAGTTAAAAAATTTGAACATGTCGGCATTCAAGTGAAAGACATCGAGGCATCGAAAGAGTTTTATCAAAATGTTGTCGGCTTGGAGCTGCTCGACGAAATGATTCATACGAACGGCACGATGAAATTGGCGTTTTTAGGGATTGGCGGCTCGATCATTGTCGAGCTGATCGAAGGATACAACCCGGATTTGCCGACGGAAGGAAAAGTGCACCATGTGGCGTTTACGGTGGAAGGCATTGAGCAGGAGAAAGAACGGCTTCAGTCGCTCGGTGTGCCGCTTGTGTGGGAAGAAATAACGACACTTCCGAACGGGGCGAAATATTTGTTTTTCCGCGGGCCCGACGGTGAATGGATCGAATTTTACGAGCCTGCTCGATAAATGGCGTCACGCTAGGCGGCCAGCTGTTTGGGCCGCCTATGAATTTGCCGTCTGGCGATTGGCGCTTCGTTCCATTTTTCTTCGTATGGCCTTGCCTGCCGCTAGACAACAACCGTCCATGTAGGAGTCGTCGTCTTCTCGATTCAATGGTATACTAGAAAAAGAGAGGGGGGAGGCTGACGTGGAAGAAATGATCGTGCACGCGATTCAAGACGACTACCCTGATGAATTCGCCTGGTGCTACGGCTGCGGGCGTCTGAATGAACAAGGCCACCATTTTCGCACCGGGTGGCGGGGCGACAAAACGGTGACGGTGTATACGCCGCGTCCGGAACATACGGCGATCCCAGGGTTTGTGTACGGCGGGCTGATCGCCTCGCTCATTGATTGCCACGGCACCGGTTCAGCGGCGCTTGCCTTGCATCGGAAAAACGGCCATGAACCAGGGAGCGGGGAAACGCCGCCGCGCTTTGTCACTGCGTCGCTTCACGTCGATTTCGTCAAGCCGACGCCGCACGGAGTGCCGCTTGTCGCCGTCGGCACTGTGACGGAGATTCATCCGAAAAAATGGAAAGTGGACACCGAAGTGTTCGCCAACGGCGAACTGTGCGCCCGCGGCCAAGTCGTGGCCGTCGTGATGCCGAAAACGTTTGTCCGTGGGTAACAAGCAACGAAAGGCGCCGGAGAAGGGCTGTTTTTGACAGCGCTTTCTCCGGCGCTTGGCAACTGGTCGAAAACGGCTGCGCCTCACCTCGTTTCGCCATTGAGGACTGATGATGTCATGAAAAAGGCAACTCGACAACGCCTCTTCTCAAGTGGGGAAACCTTGTGAAATTGGTTCTCCTTTTTCAACAAAACCACCGATTTGGCGAACATCATCGTTTTTCACCGGTTTTATCGGATTCCTCTGATCATCGCTTTCCATGCGTTCAAACCAACAACAGCAGCTGCTGTTTGGCCTCGTCGAATCCAAGGAGAACGAGCATGCGCAAAAACCCCTTTTGGAGATCCATCACCTTCACGGTTTGTCCATGATCAGCACCGACGACGTGGCGCTCGCCACTTCTTTGCCGTTTTGCCGCACGATGGCGGTTACATAGGCGACGGTTTTCCCGAACTTTTCCACCCGCGCCTCGATTTCGGCTTCTCCAGCCGCCGCTGGGCGGTGAAACGTCGTCTGCAAGTTGATGGAGGCGTGCATTTGGTCATCGCGAAGCAAGGTCGTCACCGCATACGCCATGAGAATGTCCGCCGCCGCCCCGACGAACCCGCCCATAATCACCCCGTTGCCGTTGAGCAGCGATTCGCTGATCGTCCATACGCCTTTCGCATAGCCGTCTCGGGCTTCCGTCAGGCGGACGCCGAGCGTTTCGTCGCATGGGGGCGGCGCGCTTTGACCGGCGATGACGTCATGCAAGTTGGTCATTGGCTTCATGTGGAACACCCTTTCTGTTGTCAATCATGTTTTTTATTCGCCAAACGGCGGCGATTTCCTCTTTCCGCGTGCATGGGGAGGAGAACGGCAAAGCTGTGGCGAAAGAAACAAGCAGCTGATGATGGAAAGGAGATGGTCTCATGTATCAACCGCCAGACGCCGGCCGTTGGACGGGACGGATTGACAGCGTGAGCGATGAGCAGGCGTTTCGTCTTCATCAGCGCATTCGCTTGCTCGATTTGTCCAAGCCATTGGAGACGGTGGAACGAGCGGCGGCATTCATCGGGTTTGCGTGCGACGAAGGAGTGCGCCGCAACCAAGGCCGCCAAGGGGCGAAAGAGGCGCCGGCCGCCGTCAAAGCGGCGCTGGCCCGGCTGCCTTGGCATCTTCCGGAAGGGGTCGTTGTCTATGACGCAGGCGATGTCGTTTGCGTCGATGAACGGCTCGAACAAAGCCAGACTGAACTTGGGAAGGCGGTCGCCCGCCTGCTGAAAAACGGGATGGCGTCTATCGTGATCGGCGGCGGCCATGAGACGGCGTACGGCCATTACTTGGGCGTTCGCGAAGCGCTCGGGCCCGAAGCCCGCCTTGGCATCCTCAACATTGACGCCCATTTCGACTTGCGCCCGTACGATGACGGCCCGACGTCCGGGACGATGTTTCGGCAAATATTGGATCAAGACGAACGGGTCCGTTACTTCTGCCTCGGCATTCAGCGGATCGGCAACACGGCGGCGCTGTTTGCGGCGGCCGAGACGTACGGCTGCCGGTACATGCTTGAAGACGAGCTGACCGCAGGACCGATCGAGGCCGCCTATGAACAAATCGAGGAGTTTGCCGCCGATCACGATGCCGTGATGCTCACCATTTGCATGGACGCCATCAGCGCGGCCGCTGCGCCGGGGGTGAGCGCACCGTCGCCGTTTGGGCTCGCTCCGTCGTTGGCGCGCGCTCTCATCCGCCGAATCGTTTCTCATCCGAAAACGATCAGCGTCGATCTTTGCGAAGTCAATCCACTCTGGGATGAAGGCGGAAAAACGGTGGCGTTGGCCGCCGCCTTTTGCATGGAAGCGCTCCTTCATTTTCGACGATTGCAGCCAAGGCGGTGAGAACGTGAAATTGGTCATTGCCGAACGGGACGACAAGGAACGAGAAGCGATCCGCTGGCTCGTTTCCGCGTATTCGCTGCCGATCGAGCAGGTGTACACGGCGGCCAATGTGGAGGAGATGATGGCTCTTCTTGAGCGGGAGGCGCCGGAGCTATTGTACGTCGAACTGGATATGATTCCGTATGAACGATGGTCAAAGGTGACAGCCCACGTCCGCTTGTTTTGCCAACGCGTGATTGCCGCAACGGCCGAGGCGACGTTTGCGCGGGCGAAACAAGCCATCGACTGGCAATGCGTCGATTTGCTTGTGAAGCCGCTTGAGCCCGCCAAGCTGAAACAAGCGTTGAGGACGGCGGTCTCGCTTTCCTCCAACAGCCGCTCGAGCCTGACAGCGGGTTTTGACGGCCATGACGACTACCGCGCATTATTTTACGATGACCCCGCCGCAGCTTCCACCCATGTATGGCTTGTGCAGGCGGAACAGCCTGCCTTGTCTCGGGAAGTGATCCGCTTTTTAACGAGCTATCCGTTTCGCGGACGGGCGCGCGTATTGCCGCTCACCCATATGGCGGTTTGCCTGCTTCCCGATTTGCCGGGCGACGGGAAAGAAGAGGCGTGGAAGCTGTTGCGCGATTGGGAAACGGAGCATCATGAGCCGCTCGCGGTTGTCGTGATGCCGCCTGATGGCCGGAAAACGGTGCGCGGGCAATACCAAGCGGCCCGCCGGTTGCTGGAGACGACGTTTTTCATTGGCTATCGCCAAGTGATCGCTCCCGCTTCGGAATACGAACAGTGGCGTGAGCTCGATCCGTTTTTGACGCCCGAGGAGCAGCGGCAATGGATCGAGATGCTCGAGCGGTTCGACCATGAAGGGGTGAAGCGATGGCTGCGGCGCGAATTTTCCCATTGGGGGCCGCCGTTTCCGAGCCCGGAGATGGTGCGGACGCGGCTGACGAGCATCTTGGCGCAAATCCGCCGGTTTATGAAAACATACGGCCTTGACCGCGGCGGAACCGAGCGAGAGTATATGCGCATTTTTCAAGACATTTTGTACAATCCCGTCTTGTATCGCATCGTTCAAGAATTGATTTTATTTTTATATCGGTTGTTCCATGAGGCCAAGCAGGCCGAGGAAGACGCGCGCGTCGACGCCGTGGAGCGCGGCCTCCGCTATATGGAGGCGCATTTTCGCGATCCGTCGCTCACGCTTGAGCGGGTCGCGGCCGCCGCCGGGCGCAGCCCCGCGTATTTCAGCCATTTGTTGTCGAAAAAGCGCGGCGTGACGTTTCGCCAGTGGCTGACCAACCGGCGGCTTGAGGAAGCGAAACGGCTGCTTCGGCAGACGGATTTGTCGATTAAAGAAATCGCCGAACAAACCGGGTTTCGCACTGCCCATTATTTGATGCGCGTCTTTAAAGCCGAACTGAACCAGACGCCGACCGCCTACCGCGATGAACAACGGCTGAAACCGTCATCACCGCGGTAGGCGGTTTTTTCAAAAGAAATGAACATATATCAAAAGAAATGGATAGATGAAGTGAAAAGAAAAAAGAAATTTCGAAAAAATTGGATCATCTTGAAAAGACGAGAATCTATCTCCATCCTCTTGGCTTCCTTACAATAAAAAGCAAAGAGGAAAAAGGAGAGGATGACGATGGCAGAAAAACGGACCGTACGCCCGTTTGCGGGAACAGAGCGGCGGGCGAAAGGATGGATTCAAGAAGCGGCGTTGCGCATGTTAAACAACAATTTGCATCCCGATGTCGCCGAGCGGCCGGATGAGTTGATCGTCTACGGCGGCATCGGCAAGGCGGCGCGCAACTGGGAATGTTACGAGGCGATTGTGGACACCCTTCTTCGTTTAGAAAACGATGAAACGTTGCTCATTCAATCTGGCAAGCCGGTGGCGGTGTTTCGCACGCATCCGGACGCCCCTCGCGTGCTGATCGCCAACTCCAACCTCGTGCCCGCATGGGCGACGTGGGACCATTTTCACGAACTTGACAAAAAAGGGTTGATCATGTACGGACAAATGACGGCCGGGAGCTGGATTTACATCGGCAGCCAAGGAATCGTCCAAGGGACATATGAAACGTTTGCCGAAGTGGCGCGCCAGCACTTTGGCGGCACGCTGGCCGGGACGATCACGCTAACCGCCGGCCTTGGCGGCATGGGCGGGGCGCAGCCGCTCGCCGTGACGATGAACGGCGGCGTCTGCCTCGCCATCGAAGTCGATCCGGCCCGCATCCAGCGCCGCATTGACACGAATTACTTGGATACGATGACCGACAGCCTAGACGCGGCGCTCGAGATGGCGAAACAAGCGAAGGAAGAGAAAAAAGCGCTGTCGATCGGCCTTGTCGGCAATGCGGCTGAAGTGTTGCCGCGTCTCGTCGAAACGGGCTTTGTTCCGGATGTCTTGACCGATCAAACGTCCGCCCACGATCCGTTAAACGGCTACATCCCGGCTGGCCTTACGCTTGATGAGGCCGCCGAACTCAGGGCGCGCGATCCGAAGCAGTACATCGCCCGTGCGAAACAGTCGATCGCCGCGCATGTTCGAGCGATGCTGGCGATGCAAAAGCAAGGGGCGGTGACGTTTGATTACGGCAACAACATCCGCCAAGTGGCAAAAGACGAAGGGGTGGACGACGCCTTTTCCTTCCCAGGTTTTGTGCCGGCCTACATCCGTCCGCTCTTTTGCGAAGGAAAAGGGCCGTTCCGCTGGGTGGCATTATCCGGCGACCCGGAAGACATTTATAAAACCGATGAAGTCATTTTGCGTGAATTCAGCGACAATGAGCGTCTTTGCCATTGGATTCGCATGGCGCAAAAACGCATTAAGTTCCAAGGGCTGCCGGCGCGCATTTGTTGGCTCGGCTACGGCGAGCGGGCGAAATTTGGCAAAATCATCAACGACATGGTGGCCAAAGGCGAGCTGAAAGCGCCGATCGTCATCGGCCGCGATCATTTGGATTCGGGCTCCGTCGCTTCGCCGAACCGGGAGACGGAAGGAATGAAAGACGGAAGCGACGCCATCGCCGACTGGCCGATTTTAAACGCGCTGTTGAATGCGGTTGGGGGCGCGAGCTGGGTGTCGGTTCACCACGGTGGCGGCGTCGGCATGGGCTACTCGATTCACGCCGGCATGGTCATTGTCGCCGACGGCACGAAAGAGGCGGAAAAACGGTTGGAACGGGTGTTGACGACCGACCCGGGGCTTGGTGTGGTCCGCCACGCCGATGCCGGTTATGAGCTCGCCATCCGGACGGCGAAAGAAAAAGGCATTGATATGCCGATGCTCAAGTAGAAAGGGGGATCCATATGCGCCCGCTTTTTGTCCGCCGCGCCCGCCAGCTCGTCACGCTGGCGGGAAGCTCCGTGGCTCCGCTCGTCAAGGAGAAGATGAGCGATCTTCACATCATCGAAAACGGCAGCGTCTGGATCGAAAACGGCACGATCGTGGCGGTTGGGGGGGATGATGAACTAGCCCGCCAATTTGCCGATCGGCTCGCCGAAGCCGAAGTCATTGACGCCAAGGACAAAACGGTGACGCCTGGGCTTGTCGATCCTCATACTCATCTCGTTTACGCCGGCAGCCGCGAACACGAATGGACGATGCGGCTCGGCGGGGCGACGTACATGGAAATCATGAACGCCGGCGGCGGCATTCATGCCACGACAAAAGCGACGCGCGAGGCGTCGGAAGAGATGTTGTATGAAGAAAGCAAGCGGCGGCTCGATCAGTTTTTGCTTCATGGGGTCACGACCGTCGAAGCAAAAAGCGGCTATGGTTTAAGCCTTGAGCACGAAATCAAGCAGCTTGAAGTCGCCAAGTCCCTCGATGACACCCACCCGGTCGATATCGTCTCCACGTTTCTTGGCGCTCATGCCGTTCCGCCGGAGTGGAAGCACGATCCGGATGAATACGTCCGCCTTGTCATCGACGAGATGATTCCCGAAGTGAGCCGGCGGGGGCTCGCCGAGTTCAATGACGTCTTTTGCGAGCGCGGCGTCTTTACCCCCGACCAGGCGCGCCGCATGTTGGAAGCTGGAAAAGCGTACGGCTTGACGCCGAAAATCCACGCCGATGAAATCGAGCCGTACGGCGGGGCGGAACTGGCAGCCGAAGTCGGCGCGATATCCGCGGACCACCTGCTTCGCGCGTCAGACGAAGGAATCCGCCGCATGGCCGATCGCGGCGTCATCGGCGTCCTCTTGCCAGGCACCGCCTTTTTCTTAATGACAAAAGCCGCCGATGCCCGCCGTTTGATCGACGCCGGCGTTCCCGTCGCTTTGGCGACTGACTGCAACCCCGGTTCGTCGCCGACCGTCTCGCTGCCGCTTGTCATGAGCCTAGCCTGCCTGCATATGGGCATGACTCCCGCTGAAGCGATGGCCGCCGCCACGATCAATGCCGCCCACGCCATCGGCCGCGCGCATCTTGTCGGCAGCCTCGAGCCGGGGAAGAAGGCGGATTTGGTCATTTTCAATGTCCCAAATTATGTGCGGGTGATGTACTATTACGGAGTGAATCAGGTCGAGACGGTGATCAAAGGCGGGGAGGTGGTGGTGAAAGAGGGGAAGGTGTGCATCTAAAAGGGAAACGTTCTTCCGTCGAGGCGTTTGGCGACCGGGAGCGGTTATGCTTCCGGCCGCGCTTCTTCAGCTTGTAGAAAAACAATGGGGGTGGAGGAAAATGAAAACGGATACAAATATGGCGCCATCCGTGCCGACGCCAACGCCGGCAAGCGGGGCATGGAAGTTTTTCGTCTTTAGCGCCATCGGCATTTTCGTATTTTTCGTCCCGGTGTCCATCGGCGGCACATCATCGATTTTGCTCGATCATATTGTGACATGGATTCGCGCGCATTTTCCAGGACTCGTTCCGTATTATGCACTTATGGTTATTGCCCTTGGAGCGGTTTATCCATTCTATAATAAGACGTGGAACAAAGACATTGTCACCGCTGTTTTTTCCATTCTCAAAGTACTTGGATTGATCGTGGCGGTCATGTTGGTGTTTCACATCGGTCCGTCGTGGCTGTTTCAACCGAATATGGGGCCGTTTTTGTACGACAAGCTCGTCATTTCCGTCGGCCTCCTTGTGCCGATTGGCTCCGTCTTTCTCGCCATGCTAGTTGGTTACGGGCTGCTCGAATTTGTCGGCGTTTGGATGCAGCCCGTCATGCGGCCGATTTGGAAAACGCCGGGCCGCTCGGCGATTGACGCCGTCGCCTCCTTTGTCGGCAGCTACTCCATTGGATTATTGATCACCAACAAAGTGTTCAAAGAAGGCAAATACACCGTGAAAGAAGCGGCGATCATCGCTACCGGCTTTTCCACTGTATCCGTGACATTTATGGTCGTTGTGGCGAAAACATTGGGGCTCATGCCAATCTGGAACACGTATTTTTGGGTGACATTTCTCGTGACATTTGCCGTCACAGCGCTTACCGCCCGGCTTTGGCCGCTGAGCCGCATGAGCGACGAGTATTACGATGGCAAAGGAGATCCTGAACAAAAAGTGACGGACAGCTATATGAAACAAGCTTGGACCGAAGCAATGAAAGCGGTTGAGCAGTCAAAAGGAATCGGGACGAACATATGGGAAAATTTGCGCGATGGCTTCATCATGACGATGGGCATTTTGCCGTCCATTATGTCAGTCGGACTGATCGGGCTGTTGCTCGCTGAATATACGCCATTGTTTGACTGGTTGGGCTACCTGTTCTATCCATTCACCCTTCTGTTGCAAATCCCTGAACCGCTGTTGGCCGCGAAAGCTTCGGCCATCGAAATCGCAGAAATGTTTTTGCCCGCTTTGCTTGTCACGGAAGCTCCGCTTGTCACGAAATTCATCATTGCGGTCGTATCTGTATCGGCGATCCTATTCTTTTCTGCTGTCATTCCATGCATTTTGTCTACGGAAATCCCGCTCAGCTTGCCGCGGCTTCTTGTCATTTGGTTCGAGCGGACCGTATTAACGCTCATCCTCACCGCGCCGCTTGCATATTGGCTGCTTTGACGGGAGTGCGGCGCTTCGATGAAAATGGACATCGATGGGGTGGCCGCGATTTTCAGGTTCGCCGCCATTCCATCAACCCGACTGAGAAGTTTCAGCGCCATGAAAGCCTGTCCATCTTCCAGACAGGCTTTCACGTCGTTTCCCGCTACTGTTTTAACAAATCGCGAATCTCTGTGAGCAGCTCCTCTTCTTTCGTCAGCGTCGGCGCCGTTTCTTTGACGTCTTCCTGTTTTTTCATCCGCTCGTACAGTTTGTTGAGCAGTTTGACAAACAGGAAAATCGAAAACGCGATGATCAAAAAATCGACGACTGTTTGGATAAACGCCCCATATTTCACTTCCGCTTTGCCGACTTTCCACGACAGGCCGCTGAAATTGATGCCTCCTAAAAGCAAGCCGACGAGCGGCATGATGATGTCATTGACGAGCGAAGAAACGATTTTGCCAAACGCCCCGCCGATAATGACCCCGACGGCCAAATCGATGACATTGCCGCGAAGGGCGAATTTTTTAAACTCGTTCCACATGCCAATCTCCTTCCTAAGAAAGTGCTCGTCTGCATTATACCCGATCAGCCGCTGAGGTGAAACATTTGTAGTTTAAATCATAGAAAATCAATAAGTTTTATAGTATTATAAAGGTGAACAAAATGGAAAAGAGGGATTATGCATCATGGAGTTGACCGCACAACAACGAGACGTTCGCGCGAAACAAGCAGCGAACGCCCCGAAACATCTGACTGCGTGGATTATTGCTGTTTCCTGCCTCATATTGATCGGTGGAACGTTGTTCTTATATAGCCTCGTTTCTTGGCAACAGGCGCTTTTGTACGTGCTGGGGGCGTTTGGTGGATTTGTATTGTACCAGGCGCATTTTGGCTTTACATCCGCATGGCGAAAGTTTATTCTATACCGCCAAGGGGAAGGCATTCGGGCACAGATGATCATGATGGCTGTGGCCAGCGCGTTGTTTTTGCCGTTGCTCGTGAAAGGTTCGGCGCTCGGGCACCCGGTGTCAGGGTATGTATTTGGCGTGGGGGTATCAGTCATCGTCGGCGCCTTCCTGTTTGGCATCGGCATGCAGCTTGGCGACGGCTGCGCGTCCGGGACGTTGTACCATATCGGCGGAGGCGATGCGAACGGCATCGTGACGCTCATCGGGTTCATCGCTGGCTCAGTCATTGCGACGACCCACTTTGACGTGTGGGCGAAGATGCCGCAATTGAAGCCGTTCTCGTTCATTGGCGAGTTCGGCGCCTTGGGAGGGTTTTTGCTTCAGTTGGTTTTGTTGGCAGCGGTCTACTATGTGGTGACCGTGGCGGAAAAACGGCGCTATGGCCAACTCGTTGCTACATCGCTTGAGAACCGTCATGGCTGGAAAGCGATTTACAAAGGGCCATGGTCGCTTCTGGTCGGGGCGTTGCTCTTGGCTGTAACGAACGCGCTTGTGCTGATGATTAGCGGTAAGCCGTGGGGCATTACGTCCGCCTTCGCCCTTTGGGGGGCGAAGTTCGTGCAGCTGTTTGGCGTCGATCCGACCGCTTGGGCGTACTGGCAAGATGAAGCGAAACGGCAGGCGCTCGCGAATCCACTCTACTACGATACAACGACCGTGATGGACATCAGCTTGATGGTCGGCGCCTTATTGGCAGCAGCGCTTGCGGGCCGCTATGCAAAACTGATTCAGTGGAAGCGTCCGACGCGCATGACGATCGGTGCGCTGATCGGCGGCCTGATGATGGGATACGGCGCCCGGCTGGCGTTCGGCTGCAATATCGGCGCGTATTTTGGCGGCATTGCGTCATTCAGCGCCCACGGCTGGGCGTGGTTTGTCTTTGCTTTCCTCGGCAGCCTGATCGGCGTCAAACTGCGTCCGTATTGCGCGTACAAAAACTAAACGTTCGAACTTCGGCATCCCGTCGTTTTGGCGGGGTGCTTTCTTTATGCAGGACGGCATATGGTACAATGGGCAGTGAGGCTTCGACAAGAGCAGCTGCCTGCTTGTTTGAAATCGTTTTCCTTGTTTTGGGAGAGCGGAAGGAGGACAGCGGTGTTCATTGGGAGAGGAGGGAAAAGGCATGCGGCAAGCGGCCTCGATCGTCTGCATTGGCGGGGCGAACGTCGACCGAAAGGCGCGGTTGCTCACTCCGTTTCGGCTCGGCACGTCCCATCCCGTCACCACGACGCAAACCGCGGGCGGGGTGGCGAGAAACATTGCCGAAAACTTAGGACGGCTTGCTCAACCTGTTTCGCTCGTCAGCACCGTTGGCGATGATCGCGATGGACAGTGGCTCGTTGACGTGACGAGCCGATATGTCAATACGAGCTTCATCGTGCGAACGCCAAAAGCGAACACCGGGACGTATACAGCGGTGCTCGATGAACGCGGCGAGATGGTTCTCGCCTTGGCGGATATGGCCATTTATGATACAGTGGGGGAAGAATGGCTAAAGCAGCAATGGACTCGGCTCGGTCCGATTTCTGCGGTCGTGCTTGACACGAATTTCCCGAAGGCTGTCATTCGTTCGGTGATTGCACAATGTCGCCAAGAGGACATCCCGCTTTGTGTTGTGACGGTGTCGGTTCCAAAAGTGAAGCGATTGCCCAGCGATTTGTCTGGTGTGACGTGGTTTGTCACGAATGAAGCGGAGGCTAAGGAATTTGTGGGACGCGACGGACATACGGACGACATAATGAAACCGATCCTTCAAGCCGGCGCCCAGAACGTTGTCGTCACGCGCGGCGCAAACGGCGTCGCGTACGCCACCAAGCAAGGGGAAACAGAAGCGATTGCGGCGCCGAAGGTTGAGGTCACCGACGCCACCGGAGCGGGCGACGCCTTTGCGGCTGGATTTTTGTACGGCGTCTTAGGCGGACATACGGTGGAAGACGCCTGCCGCTTTGGGATGAGCAGCGCGGCGCTTACGCTGCAAACGGCCGAAACGGTGCATCCCGCTTTGAATGAACACCTGTTGCAAGCCGCCTATGCGCGGTATTTTCGCGAAGGGGGAACGAAGTGATGAATGATTTTCTCGTCTTTTCCGAAGAAGTCGCTCAAGCGAAGGCCGAAAAAAAGCCGATTGTCGCCTTAGAATCAACGATCATCTCGCATGGCATGCCGTATCCGGAAAACGTGCAAACGGCGAAAGCGGTTGAACAGATCATCCGCGACCGCGGCGCCGTGCCGGCGACGATCGCCATTTTAAACGGAAAAATCAAAATCGGGTTGACCGAAGACGAACTTGAACAGCTCGGGACAAGCCGCGATGTAGAAAAAGTGAGCCGCCGCGACTTGCCGTATGTCGTCGCCATGAAGAAACACGGGGCGACGACCGTGGCGGGGACGATGATTTGCGCTGAGATGGCGGGCATCCGCGTATTTGCGACCGGCGGCATCGGCGGCGTGCACCGCGGCGCCGAACAGACGATGGACATCTCGGCTGACTTGCAGGAACTGGCGCGCACAAATGTCGCGGTCGTCTGCGCCGGGGCGAAATCGATTTTGGATTTAGGCTTGACGCTTGAATACCTCGAGACGCACGGCGTTCCGGTCATCGGCTATCAGACGGACGTCCTGCCGGCGTTCTATTCGCGGACGAGCCCGTTTCGCGTCGACTATCGCCTCGACAGCGTGGAAGAGATCGCCCAGTTCCTCGAAACGAAATGGAAGCTTGGGTTAAACGGCGGTGTTGTGATCGCCAATCCTGTCCCAAAAGAAGATGAGCTTGAGGAGTCGTATATCACCGTCATCATCGAACAAGCGCTCAAGGAAGCAGAAAAGCAGCACATCACCGGAAAATCGGTCACCCCGTTTTTGCTTGACCGTGTGAAAACGTTAACCGGAGGCAAAAGCTTGCAAGCAAACATCGCCTTAGTGAAAAACAACGCCGCCTTGGCGGCCGACCTTGCCCGAGAGCTTTCTTGATGCGAACGCCCCCGCCTTGATGGAAGGGCGGGGGCATGATGGCGGTGGAGGATTTATCGAGCGTGAAGCAAATGGCGGATTTTTCGATCATGCTGGGCGATTTTGACGGAGTGGAAGTCGACCGTTTCTTGTGTTTCAACTAGTTCGACGCGGATGTGGCCGAGTTTCGCTTCGAGCCGTTCGAACCGTTCGTTCACGGTGCGCTCCAACTGGGCGATCTGCCGCTCAAACCGTCCGTCCATCTCCTCGATGCGCTTGTCCATTTCATCCGTTTTTTCATTCAATGCTTGGACTTGGCGTTGAAGCGAGTCGAATTTTTCATGTAGCGCTTCGAACTGCTTGCGCATATCCGCCGCGTACAAATCAAGCACTTGCAAAATTTGCGCCAATATCGTTTTTTCTTCCATCACCTTCACCTCCTTCCACTCTAGTATATCAGACAAGCAAGTTCACGAGAAGAAAAAACGGTTTCAAATCAAGCGGATTTTGTCTATGATGATAGAGGAGGAGATGCTGTGATGTTTGAAATGACCAAGAGCTCCATTGGCTGCCCATTTCCATCGCATCGGCCGCTGCTTGTGTTCCATGTATGAAGGAAGAACCCGCAAACCCGTCGCAAGGAGGTTGAATGTCGATATTCTGTCAGCGACGGGGTGAAATTTCAGAAAAAAAGAAGGTGTGATCATGTCCTTTATTCAAACAATCGAGCCGCATTTGTTTAGCGACCATCCTGTCCTCCGCCAGTTTGCGTTTGACGCAATCGAAGAGTATCCGGATATTCCAGCCGCGCTTGTGGAGCGTTTGGTGGATGAGGCTGTAACGGCGGACAACGAAGAAACACGGAGGATGATTTTGCACGGCATCTCCAAACAGCCGTTGACCGACCGAGCGCTTGAGCAGTTGTTGACCATTAAAGACGCAACGAAGTACATCCGTTGGTTTTTCCCGTTTCCAGCCGCCCAGCTCGAAAAATACGGAGAACAGCTGCTCCCTCACTTCCCGCGGTCTTGGCAGCGAGCCGTCCGCCTTGCTTTAGAAGGAACGGAAGATGACGTATGGGAACACTATTTTTCAGTGCTTTCGCATTTGCACGAGGAAGAGTTTCACAATCACGATTGGTTTTTAGTAGCCAAACAAGCCGTGCGCATTCTCGTTGAACGCGGATGGATGACGAAGGAAGATATCGGTCTGACATGGATGAAAAACGAGCAACAGCCTTGGTTTTCGTATGACGGCATTTTGGCGGTGTATGCGATCTCGCTCATCGGCGCCGCTGAATATATTCCCCGCCTCGCCCGACTGTTGGAACAACAAGACGGTGATGTGCTTGTTGATCAAGCCGTTTCCACCTTATCGATGTTCCAACGTGAAGAAACGATCGAAGCGGTGCGCCCATATGCGTTTCAGGAAGACACGGCGCTGTCCGCTATTCATGTGCTCGCCAACATCAAATCTAAACAGGCCGTGCGTGTATTGCGAGAAGTCTTTTCCAAGCAGCGCGATAATGACCTCCAAGCATTTTGCTTTGAGGCGCTTTGCCATCAGCTGGATAAAGAGGCGTTCCCAGAAGTAGAGCAGTATGTAAAAAGAGCGGAAAAACGAGGGCGTTCTTGGATGATTGATGTCGAACAGAACGCGTACGCCTATTATACGATTCTAGAGATCGATCACCCGAAGTTGGAAACGTGGAAAGCCATTGCCGAGCAGCGGTATCGCCATTTTCAAGCCGTGCTGCAAACACCTCCGCGGCCGACCAACATCCCATACCGCCGAAAAGAGCGAAAAATCGGCCGCAACGACCCATGTCCGTGCGGCAGCGGGAAAAAGTATAAAAAGTGCTGCGGGAAGTAAGCGCACGTACTTTAGTTTAAAAAACAGCCTGCCTCCGCGCATGGAAGCGAAGGGCAGGCTTGTTGCTTAACAAAGATCCGCCGATAAGGTTAAGCTTATCTATATACATGCAACATGAAGAGTTAACCTCTCTGTTATCCTGCACACCCTAAGCGCTGCATCATTTCCTCCAAAGATCCTGTAGGCTCAACCTGCAAGCTGAGCCATGGGGGAGGAAGCTCGTTGCAGGAGAAGCCAAATGTTAATTTTTCAATGAGTATGTATATAAAAACGTTTACAAATGGTGTACAATGCTTATTCCCAAAATGGTGAAGTTGATTGATGCCAACCCGATATGATATGTTAAAAGAAAGGTTAATAAAAATTAACGTTAATATCGAATTATGGATCTATTTTGGTTAAGAATAATTAACATAAAGGGGGTGCGATGATGGAGATTAAACAAACGATCGCGAAAAATCTAAATCGGGTCAAAAACGAGTTGGGGTTGAAGAATCAAGATTTAGCCGAAGTGATGGGCGTGACGAGACAAACGATTGCCAAATATTTAAAAGGGGAACAAATTCCTGACAGTGCAAAATTATTTCTTCTGTCGCGACGCTTGAATATCCCGATGAAGGATTTGATCGTTTCTTCAGACGATCAGCGTGAACCAATGTCTTCTTTCATGTTTCGCGCGGATAACCCTAAAGAAAACTTCCGTCTGATTGATCAAAATCAAGTGAATCGGATCATGGATGATTATTATGAGCTGCTTGCCTCTTTTGGAGAGGCTAGTGTCGCTTATTTGCCCCCGACGTATAAATTAAAGCTTGTTGATCATGAGTTAACGGAGGAACATAAGACCATTATTCGACAAGCAGCGGAACAAACGAGGAAAATGTTTGGCCTTGATCATGTGATCCCAAGTGATATTTATGCGGTTTTAGAGCACCATGGTATACATGTCATCGCGTTGAAAACGATTGATAAAAAAATTGATGGTTTATCGGCTTACTCCGAGGAAAAAGGAGCTTTTATTTTCCTTAATGATCACGACGAAATACCTGAGGAACGAAAACGGTTCAGCGTCATTCACGAACTTGGCCATCTTATTTTCCATCGCGAGGAGTACCGAAGTGATCTTAGCTCTCTTACTTACAGCAGCGCAAGAAGGGAAATCAATGAAAAAGTCGCCACGTTGTTTGCAAGCTACTTTCTTATTCCTCGCGAACAGTTGCGGGAATATGCCTATTATTTTAAAAGATATGTTACCATTGAAACGATTATGGAGCTTAAACGCCAATTTTTTGTCAGCGCTGAAGCCTTCATGAGGGCTTTATTGGATGAACAATACATTTCCGGAAGGACGTACGGCTTTTTGCGAAAAACGTTGCGGGAGCAAGGGTATAAAGAGCAAGAACCTGCTCCAATCGATTATATCCCCAAAAACCGCAAATTGACCTATTTTGTGAAACAGGCGTATTTCGAGGGGAGCATTACGATTAACAAAGTATGCGAAATCCTTGGATGCGATTTGCGGACCGCTAGAGAAATGATCAAGGGATGGTATAAGGAGCATGGATGTTCGGAAAATACGGGGGCTTTATAAAAAGAGAGCGGTGGTGGACAACAATGTGTTAAACGATTTTTATGAGTTGGGCAGGATGGATTTACTGACGAGAGTGTTTGGCCGAGTGTGTGTTCCCGAGAGTATTTTGCTGAATGAGACTCCTGGCGATATCCAGAAGGCTTTGCGACAAATCGATTACGAAACGGTCTCTTTGCATACGGAAGAGGGATACGGGCTCATGTATCAGCTGTTGACAGAATGGACAGGATTGAGCGAATATGATGCAGAACTGATTGCCATTGCCGGTCAAGATATGATTTTATGCTCATCGAATGAAAAAAGGATCATGAATGCGTGTGAAAGTTACGGCATCGAGTATACGGGGACTTTAGGGATTTTATGTTGCGCGTATGAGCATCAGTTGATCGGACGGGAAGAATTCAAGGGATTGATTGACCGGTTGTTTTCCGATGAGTGCAGCTGCCACTTGCATCCGAGGTTGAAGAACCAAATTGACAAACAGTATCATTTGCAAGATGTATAGCCGTGTTGAACAAGACTAGCGTCTTTTGCATCGAAACAGAGAACGGGTTCTGTCTGAACTCTATTTAAGGATGGCTTTTCTTTGAGAACATCTCACGTCTTCCGACAAAAACTGGCCGCAACGACCTATGTCCGTGCGGCAGCGGGAAAAGTAGAAAAGTGCTGCGGGCAGTAACAACGCTGTTTTCGATCAAAGAAACAGCCCGCCCCCATGCGTTGAAACGGGGAGCGGGTTTTCCTTTTAAAATGTCACAGCCATGAGGCTTAAGCTTCCATACTGATATTCTCGGAACAACACGCGCGGCGCTTGGTCGTGATCGCCTGCGCCGTAAGCGATCCAATACGGCGCGAGGTGCTCGGGTGTGGGCACGGCTTGCTTGGCGTAGGGCGCTTTGTTCTCATAATCGAACACCTCTTCACTGTGGGCGGCTGATCGGCTGAGGAGCCAATCATCAAACGCCATGGCCCACGCGTCCGCTTCAGCGTGACCTTCCCAACGGAGCGCCATCAAATTGTGCACCGTCCCGCCGCTGCCGATGACCATCAACCCTTCGTCACGCAATGGACATAGAGCCTCACCAAGCTGGAACAATTGCATCGGCGTCCACCACGGCAAGACCGACGCTTGCACGACTGGGATGTCAGCGTTGGGAAATAGACGGTGCAACAACACCCAAGAACCGTGATCCAGCCCGCGCGTGGAATCAACGGCCACTTCCGCCACACCAGCGAGACGCTCGCGCACGCGCTCCGCCCACTCGACCGACCCGCGCGCCGGATAAACCACTTCATACAGCTCGCGCGGAAAGCCGGAAAAATCATAAATCATGTCATACGTCCCCTCAACCGCCGAAACCGTCGGTTGGCGCGTCATCCAATGCGCTGTAAAGATGACGACCGCCTGCGGGCGAATTCCTTCCCCAAGTTTGCCCAAAAACGCCGTGTACGCATTGTCTTCGATCGCCAACATCGGCGAACCGTGAGCGAGAAACAGGGCGGGGAGTCTCATCGTTCCATTCCTCCCTTGATAGTCATATTGACAGATCAACACTTTGCGGCCCGATGCCGCCTCTAGAAAGCTGGTGAAAAATTTGTTTTTTGCTTGAACCGGTGGCAGTTAATCAGAAAGGGGGACAGATCTGACAAGGCTTCCCTAATTGAAAAAAATAATGGGGATGAGCCGCCTTTTTCATTCCTCGTCGGCCTTTCTAGACGATTCGACGCAAAACAGTGTATGGGCCGCTTCCCTTGCCAATCCCCTTACCCTTAGTGTAGCATAAGCATCCTTTGCCATTCTATGCACTTGAAAAACTTTGCCTTGTTCATTTAACCTTTTAAAACAGCAAAAAATCAGTTATAATATATCCGTCCGACACGCCATAAACGGTATGCATCAACAAACATGACTATATAGATGCAATTTGAAGCTTTAACATTTGTAGCTTTTACCGAGCATTTGATCGACTGTCGGGCGACCGAACAACGCCGCTTTCAGACCCATGTATGGGTCTGTGAAGCGGGTGGTTGTTCGGTCTTCCGTCACGCCTTGGCGTGACGGAGGCAAGCCTGTGGCTTGCCTTCGACAGTCGAAAAATGGACAAGCGACTTTTCCATCAAGGATATGTTAAACTTTTTCGTTGCATCTATATAGAGCCTGCCCCCGGTTCACTGGCAACCAAACAATGAACATATTCTCAAACTGACCGCGCGTTTGATCGGTTGCACAGCGCCAAAGGCAAGGAGCGGTCTCGTTTTGATGTTTTTCCTCAAAAAAAACCGGGAACGGATCAAACAAGCGGAATTCTCGACGTCTCGAAGGGATGGAGTCTCTCCCTTAGCCATCCCAGCGCTTAGGTGTACATTCTTATCATGGCCCCGTAGCTCAGTGGATAGAGCGTCGGTTTCCTAAACCGTGCGTCGGAGGTTCGAATCCTCTCGGGGCCGCTAGTGAAAACCCTTGCGATGCCGGGGTTTTTTCTTTATCTCCCGCCATATCCGCCACAGCTCAACCCGATCGAGCGTTTGTGGAAATGGCGGAAAGATCCTGTCATGGTGAATGTGTTTCATAAAGAACGAAATGATATCATGCAAGGCTTTGATTGATTTACAGCTTATATCCATGAACATCCGGAGAAGGTGCTGCAGCGCTTGGGGTATGGGGCGTGATGAGAAGTCCACTCTTCATGTTGCATGTATATACATAAAGAACGCCTGCTCGTGACGAAAAAAGCGGCTCTCTCACTAGTTGAGAGAGCCGCTTTTTTAGTAGAATAGAAGAAAAATAGAAACGAAGAATAACATTTCTATACGAAGGAGCTATTCCCATGTCATTGCACGATCTTTTCCGCCAAGTGATGGCCATTTACGAACAAGAAAAAAGCGAAAAACTGTCAAAAGAGCGACGGTCGTTTCAGCTGGTGACACGAGCGATTCCAGAGGCGTTGAAAACATTGCCTTTCTTACCGCCTGACCGGTATGTGGTGAAAGGTTCTGTCGGTCAAGGGGTGTGGACCGACGTGCCGTGGGTGGCGGTGATGGATCAAGAGGTGACGGATTCGACGCAGCGAGGGTATTATATCGTCTACTTATTCAGTGAAGATATGCGCCGGCTCTATTTGACGCTCGCCCAAGGGGTGACGGAGACGCCGAGAGACGAAATGGAGCGGGTGAAGCGGGACATCCGCCAACTCATTCCCGCCGGAGAACGCGTGCGGACGAATGATGACATCCGTCTTGGCGAAAGCAAACGGGCGAAAGATTACGAACGGTCGGTGGCGGCGTATATCGCCTATTCGTTTGACGATCTGCCATCCGATGAACAACTTGCGCGCGACCTCGAAACGATGATCGGTTATTACCGACAGTATGTGGAGCGAACAGAACCGATGGCACCGCCCGAGCAGGCCCTTTCCTATCGGGAGGCGGTTGAGCATATTCATTCATACATATCCGCCAAAGGGTTTTACTATACGAAAGAGGAAGTGACCAACCTCTTTCTATCGTTAAAAACAAAACCGTTTGTCATCCTGTCCGGCATTTCCGGAACGGGGAAAACGAAAATTGTTCAATGGCTCGCCGAGAGCGTCGGCGCGACGGAAGACAACGGCCGCTTCACCTTCATTCCCGTCCGCCCGGATTGGCACGACGGTTCGGATTTGCTTGGCTATGTCGACATTAAAGGCGATTTCAAGCCCGGGCCGCTCACCAACGTCATCATCGAAGCGGGGAAGCATCCGGACAAGCCGTATTTCGTCGTGTTGGACGAGATGAACCTCGCCCGCGTTGAGCATTATTTCAGCGATGTCTTAAGCGTCATGGAAAGCCGCCGCTGGGAAGACGGGCGCATCACCTCGTCACGGTTGCTGCCGAGAGAAACAGCAGGGTGCGATCTCGTTCTCCCGCCGAACGTCTACATCATCGGCACGGTCAACATGGACGAGACGACCCACCCCTTCAGCAAAAAAGTGCTCGACCGGGCGAACACGATTGAATTCAACCGCGTCCAGCTCGACCATCTCGATTTTTTGCGCGACTTGCCGACCGTCGCGCCCCTGTCAGTCGGACAGGAGCTGTTCGCGGCGCGGTATTTGCATTTGAAAGATGTGTACGCACGCTGCCCAGAGCTTGTTGAAACGGTGACGAAACAGCTCGTGGAGATCAACCGCATCCTCGCGCCGCTTGGCGCGCATATCGGTTACCGCGTCCGCGATGAAATTTGTTTCTACCTTGCGTATAACGAAGAAGGAAAGCTGATGGAATTTGACAAGGCGTTCGACTATTGCCTGATGCAAAAAATTTTGCCGCGCCTTTCGGGAAGCGACATGCGGCTCGAAACAGCGCTCAAGCAGCTGTTTGTCCTGTGCGCCGGCTTTGAACCGGACGGTGAATACGGCGGCGTGCTTGATGTTTCGTATGCCCGTTATCCAAAAAGTGCGGAGAAAATTTGGCAGATGCTGCGGAGGTTAGAGGACGATGGCTTCACTTCGTTCTGGCTCGGGGCGTGACGACTATGAGCTCGTCCATATCGAAACGAAACAGCTCACGCTCGTGATCAAAGGAAAGCCGTACCACGAACAATACGAAAGTCTCCAGCAGTACCGCCGCCTCGATTTCCACGAGACGATGGAGTTTTTCGCGAGCGGCGAAGAGGTGCGAAGCGTCAAACTGTTCGACGTTGACGCGGGCGAGCTTGTCGACTGGTCGGGCGGCCACCGCCCGATTTTCTTTGAAAACGGCGTCTATCAGCTGCTTGTCGTTCCGAAAACCGACCGGGTTCTCTCGTTTTACCACGAATCACCGGCGCTGAGAAACGCCATCAGCCTTGTGGACATCGGCGGCCAAGCGGTGTTGATGGGCAATCTCCATTTCCCAAATGAAGTCGGGCTGTCGACATTCGAAATCCGCGACGGCAGCCGTTCCATTTTGGACGTGACGATCGAAGTATTTCCGACGAAGCTGACATATAAACAAGACTACCAAATCCTTCTTGACGAAGTAAGCGAAGAAATCTACAACTTGGCGTTTCACTTCATCAAGCGCACGTACCAGCGGGCGAGGGCGAAGCGGGACGGCGCTCCGTCAAGAAGTGAATTTTTCCGGCTCATGGAAGCACATATCGGCGACTTTTTGCATGCCATTCGGCATATTGAGCGGCAGCCGCACCATCAACTGTCGACCGTCCATGTGAGGGTGCGCGGCGACCAGCTCGGCCGTTTGGATGCGGCAGGAAGAAACGATTTGCGCAAGCGGCCTCAAGTGTTCCGTGACGTCAAGCGCGGCATCGACATCGGAAGTCGAACCGTCATGCCGCGATCGGGGCTCAAAGCGAAAAAAGAACTGACGTACGACACGCTCGAAAACCGGTTCGTCAAATGGATGATGACGCGCCTTGTCGAGAAGCTGCTCGATTTGTTCGAACACGTGCAAGGGAAACAAAAACGGTACGAAACAGAACCGGATCCGGATTTGCTGGAGCGCATCCAATCGATGATCCGCGCGCTCGAAAACCGGCTTCGTCACTCCTTTTGGCGGCCGATCGGGCGGCTTGACCGCTCCGTCATGAGCCTCGTCCTGCAAATGGCGCCCGGGTACCGCGACGCCTATCAGCTGTTTCTCATCATCACCCGCGGCCTCGCCTTGCAAGGGAAGCTGTACCGAATGTCCGTAAAAGACGTCGCCACGTTGTACGAGTATTGGACGTTTTTGAAGCTCGGGCAGCTCCTCGGGAAAAAATACAAACTCATCAGCCAAAATGTCATCCAAGTGAACCGCTTAGGGCTGTTCGTCAATCTCGAAAAAAACCGCTCCGCTAAGCGGGTGTACGAACACCCATACACCGGAGAGCGAATCACGCTGACCTATCAGCCGTACGAAGGAAGGCTGCCGACCGTCCCCCAAATGCCTGACACGGTTCTGGCGATTGAAAAGAAGGGAAAAGACTATACATTCAACTACATTTTCGACGCCAAATACCGTCTGGACTTCGCCGTTTCGGGCAGCTCATACGAAAAACGGTACGGAATGCCGGGTCCGATGGAAGACGACATCAACACGATGCACCGCTACCGCGATTCACTTGTCGCCCGCCGCGGCGGCCCATACGAGCGCACCGCCTTTGGCGCCTACGTGCTGTTCCCGTGGCATGACGAGGACAGCTACCAAGAGCACCCGCTGTACAAAAGCATCAACGACGTCAACATCGGCGGCCTGCCGTTTCTGCCGAACGCCACTCGCCTCGTCGAGCAGTTCATCGAGCGGCTGATTGAAAAGAATCCCGAAGAACTGCAACACGAAGGCATTTTGCCGCAAGGGATCATCGAAGAATGGCGGTCGGCGTTCGATGAGCATGTGCTTGTCGGCATGGTGCCAAGCGCGCGGCATTACGAAGTCTACCGAAAACACCGCTTCTACCATATCCCGGTGAAGCAGCTGAAAAAAGGCTGGCAAGACGCGCGCTACATCGCCCTTTACCCGAAGCGGGGAGCCGCCCCGCAAAACGGGGTCACGTGCTTCGGCAAAATCGCCGACGTGAACATCGTCAAACGCTCGGCCATCGCCGAGCTGCCAAAACGAAGCGATGAGGAATACGTTCGCTTCGAAGTCGAACACTGGCAGCCTCTGAAAAACGTCATCCGCCCGGTCGGCTACGGCATCGCCGTCTATGCGATGACGACGCTCAACATGCTCAAACAGGCGAAAGAACTGCCCGAACTGTTCATGAAATCGAAGGACGAAATCGCCCTTTGGCGCTTGCTGCGGCGGCTGTCCGACCGCATCCGCTTCGACCTTGACGCCCGCTACTTGGATCAGGCGTCCAAGATCACCGCGTACCGCGTCAAAAACTTGTTCATCCGCCTCGAAGACGATCGGCTCATGATCACGAACGGCACGAAGCACAAAACGATCCCCGCCGAACTGCTCCGCAAGCAGCCATCGGCCGTGTTTCGCGAAGTGGTGGGGATGATGGGGGAGTGAATGATGGATGACCATGCAGGTATGACCGAAAAACAAGGTCGCACCTCCATGAACAAGTCATGTGCATGATGATCCATGTCTGTTTCAATAAATTTTGACATAGTTTTCCGGAATGTTTTAGCAACTGTAGATGAGCAAATTCACCAACATACAATGACAACCAAACAAAAAGGAGACATGAACCAGACCAGGATGCCGCATTGAGCGGGTCGAATACCGAGAGGAGTAACCAAACAAAAAGGAGACATGAACCAGACTCCTTGGGTAAAATAGATGTGCTCGAAACCCATTCACATAAGGGGGTTCATGTCTCATGAATCGTTGAGCACATCACCTAGGAATTGACAAGGTTTCTTCACGTTGGGGTTGCCGCCGCCGCTTTCCAAACCGGTCATCAAGCACCTCGTTCATATCGTCGATGTCTTGACCGGCGAAAGACCAGCTGAAGATGGATACCGCGTTCGCCACATTCGGGCGGTGAAACGGTATTGGGTCGTGGTGCTCTTGGCCTGCGTGTACGGCATCGCCGAATCCCGACAAAACCTCTCCGCCGGGCTGGAGCTTCTTCGGTCGCGGAAAGACCACAGCGTCGTCGAGTTCATTGATGACGCCAAGACATTCCCATTGGTGTGATTAAAAAAACAGCTCCGTATCGCATAAGAGGTGTCCTGTTTGTCTTTCTAACAATAAGAAATTACTGTAACGAAAAAGGCTCATCTACAGTTATAAATGATTGCATGTAAGTAGCATAAATGCTATCATTGTGTATAATAATAATTTGGTAAAGGGTAGAGAATATTGTTTGAGGTAATATACACAGGGAATGTAAAGGAATTTGAAGATCATCTATTGAGTAAAGCCGAGCAAGAACTTAGACAAAAAGGTCGTCCGGGTATATGGTGTCATGTTGCTGATGTATATGCAAGGCAACTTATGATTATTCAACATAATCCATATCCTTCTGATCCGGAGGACAACAGCTTTCCGGATGATATAACCCCTCCGTCATTGAAACATCTTAGCATGAATACTCGTTATGATCATTTTTACAGATGGGGTATAAGAGGTGGAAGAACTGGAAATCACAGAATTATATTTGCGATTCACAATTTTTCAAAAGTCATATTACTTCATTATTTTGACAAGCAGTATAACGGAGCGATAAGACGAGAGGATATTGTGCCGGCTGAATCAGCATATGAAAGTTATTGCGCTTTCGACCCTTGCCTTTATTAATGGACTGGGAGGGAAAAACAATGAGTGATTTTTTTAAGAAATATGCAGCAATTCGAGGTGAGCAGCATGTTCAAAAAATTCAATTGGAAGGAACTATAGCTGCACAGATCAAAACAAGACGGAAGCAGCTGAATATGTCTCAACAGGAACTTGCAGACCGTATTGGAGTTCCAAAATCCACGATTGGGAGAATTGAAGCGGGACTTACAAGTCCTAGGGTAGAGACGCTTTTTAAAATTTCGCAGGCATTGAATACTCCTTTCATCATTGATGGTACAAGTAGACAGGATCATAACCTAAATGTTCAAGTTTAGCGCATAATAGGTAAATCGATGAGTTCTTTGATAAACTGAGAGTACATGCGAATTTTCCTCCGATGATTTGGTTCCGTCTCCTTTACCATACGGGAAAATTCGCATTTTTTGTACCCTCTATTTTCCCTATGCACACCTATCTTACCTTAAATGATCAAGTACAACTTGTGGTGAAGAGCCGGAAAAGCTTAACCATTCGTTTTTTGCACCCTCCCGACCAAAATCGGGAGGATTTTTTTGCGCCCATCGTCGATGGAGAATGCTGGATCTCTTGCGCCTTGACGTCGAATTCGATCAACTCGTTCCTAGATCGAAACAGAGCCCTTGTTCTGAAGAAGTGTCTATGATAATCAATCTATAGTTTCGACAAATTTCAACAACATCCCACAAGTTGTTTTAGTAAAATAAAACCATAAAGAAAAGGGACAAGGAGCCATTGGTGCATGAAGACAAAAGGGATGATTGACAACAGACAAAACGGCCTAGTCGGCGATGCGTTGAAAGCGCATATCACAAAAGGCAGCAAACTATCGATTGCAGCGGCCCATTTTACGTTATATGCG
Source organism: Geobacillus sp. Y412MC52 (assembly GCF_000174795.2). NCBI lineage: Bacteria > Bacillati > Bacillota > Bacilli > Caryophanales > Anoxybacillaceae > Geobacillus > Geobacillus sp. Y412MC52. The sequence goes on from NC_014915.1 coordinate 1,339,805, forward strand.
TTTGCAGAGTTGAAAAAAGAACTGGCGCAAATCGATGAATTTCGCTTTATTTTCACAGAGCCTGCCTTTGTGCGCGGTGATCGTTCATTCAATGAATGGATGAAGAAAAACGAAGCGACGCTGTATGGAGTAGAAGAAGAACGAAAATACAAAATCGAACTTAACCAAGCATACATAGCAAGGGAACTGGCGAAATGGCTGAAACAGAAAGCAAGGGTGAAATCGGTCGTCAATCAGCGCATTCAAGGCAGCATATATCATGTGCGAAATGAGGATGGGTCACAAATCGGCTTGATCGGCGGGGCGCCGTTTTCCAGTCCGGGGCTCGGCTACAGCAGCTCCCCCCATTTTTATTTTGCTCATATAATGGATGATCGAGATTCCAGCGCCCAGCTGCTTCGCCAGTTTGAGGCGATTTGGCAAGATGAACAGGCGCTGCAAGATGTGAAAGATGAAATTTTGCGGCGCTTGGAAGTCATGTATCAAGAACATCCGCCAGAGTTTATTTACTTTGTCACACTTTATTACTTATTCAAAGATTTTTTAAAAGAAGCGACAAACTACGAAACGTTGCAGACGAGAACTGGTTTCCAAAATACGGTGATTTGGAACAAACTTTATGACTTTCAGCGCGATGGGGTCCTTGGGGCTATCAATAAAATTGAAACGTACGGGGGCTGCATCATCGCCGACAGTGTCGGGCTTGGAAAAACGTTCGAAGCGTTGGCGGTGATCAAATATTACGAATTGCGCAACCATCGCGTTCTCGTATTGGCGCCGAAAAAATTGCGGGAAAACTGGGCCATCTACCGTTTAAATGATAAGCGAAACATTTTAGCCGCAGACCGCTTTTCGTATGACTTGCTCAACCATACCGACTTATCGCGTGAGCGCGGCTACAGCGGCGATATTAATTTGGAACATGTGAATTGGGGAAATTATGATTTAGTTGTTATCGACGAGTCGCACAACTTTCGCAACAACGATCCGCGCAATGACCGGGTGACGAGATATTCCCGCTTGATGAACGATATTATGAAAGCGGGGGTGAAAACGAAGGTATTGATGCTTTCCGCCACCCCCGTCAACAACAAGCTGGATGACTTGAAAAATCAAATTGCCTTTATTACAGAAGGAAATGACAAGGCATTGGCGGAAACGGCAAACATCAAAAGCATCAGCCAGACGATTCGCCGCGCCCAGTCGCAGTTTAACAAATGGAGCCAGCTTCCCGAAGAAGAGCGGACGACCGAGCGGTTGTTGGATATGCTCGATTGGGATTATTTTGCTTTGCTTGATTCGCTGACAATCGCCCGTTCGCGCCGCCATATCGAAAAATATTACAATGTGGATGCCATCGGGCCGTTTCCCACGCGTCTAAAGCCGATCAATCTGAAAGAAAAAATCGACAGCAAAGATGAGTTTCCGCCGCTTGAGAAAATCAATAACGACATCTTGCGGCTTCGGATGGCGGTCTATTCGCCGATGCAATACATTTTGCCGAACAAAAAAGCGGACTATAGCGAAAAATACGACACAAAGGTCGCAAACGGCAGAGTGTTTAAGCAAACCGACCGCGAGCACAACCTTGTTTACTTAATGAAGTCGAATTTGCTGAAGCGGTTGGAAAGCAGCGTTCATTCGTTTTCTTTGACATTGCAAAACATTATCCAGCAAATCGACGAACATGTTGAGAAAATCAACCGTTGCGATGGAAGTTCCGGGACAATTGGAGAGATGGACGGGATCGACGCGGAAGATCCGGAATTGGAAGAGGCGTTGATCGGATCGAAAGTCAAAATCTTTTTGAAAGACATGGATTTGATCCGTTGGAAACAAGATTTGTTATACGACCGGGAGATTTTGCTGAGGCTGCTTCACCAGGCGCGGAACGTAACGCCGGATCGCGATCAGAAGCTGTTGGCGTTGAAACGATTGATCGAACATAAAATCAAGCACCCGATTAACGATCAGAACAAAAAACTGCTCATTTTCACCGCTTTTGCCGATACGGCGAAATACTTATACGAGAATTTGCATCAATGGGTGCAAAACCAATTTGGCTTGCACTGCGCGGTCGTGACGGGCGCTGATCGGCCGAAAACAACATTGAAGATGAAGAAAGTCGATTTCAATCATGTGTTGATGAACTTTTCGCCCGTCTCGAAAGAGCGGGGTAAAGTGATGCCGGAAATGAAAGACGAAATCGACATCCTCATCGCCACGGACTGTATTTCCGAAGGACAGAACTTGCAAGACTGCGATTATCTTGTCAACTATGACATCCATTGGAACCCGGTCCGCATCATCCAGCGGTTCGGCCGCATCGACCGGATCGGCAGCAAAAACAAACAGATCCAGCTCGTAAACTTCTGGCCATCAATCGAGCTTGACGAATACATTCAGCTCGTCAATCGGGTCAAAGGCCGAATGACGATCCTGGATATTTCATCGACCGGGGAAGAAAACGTCATTGCCGACAACAGCAACGAAATGAATGACTTGGAATACCGCCGCAAACAGCTGGAAAAATTGCAAAATGAAGTCATCGACTTAGAGGACATTTCCGGAAATATCTCGCTGACGGATTTTACACTCGACGACTTCCGAATGGACTTGTTGAATTTCATGAAGGAACATAAGGAAGAGCTCGAGCGGGCCCCGCTCGGACTGTTCAGCATTGTCGCGAATCAAAATGAAAAACTGAAAGACGAAATTCAGCCGGGCGTCATTTTCTGCCTGAAACAAACGGCGCCGATGGCATCGGCGCATGAACAAAACGCGCTTTATCCGTATTACTTAGTGTACGTGCGGGAAGACGGCACGGTGTTGTATAACCATGTCCACGTAAAGAAAGTGTTGGATTTATACCGGTCGCTTTGCAACGGCAAAAAAGACGTTGAATGGGGCTTGTACAAGGCGTTTTATCAAGAGACGAAAAACGGAAAAGACATGGGGCAATACAAGGCGCTGCTGGAAAAAGCGGTGGAAGAGATCGTCGGCAAGATGGACCAGCAATTGATGCTCAACATCTTCAGCCTTGGGAACTTGGACGCCTTCGTGACGAACGCCAACACGAGTTTGCAAGATTTTGAGATCGTTTCGTATTTGATCATTAAAGGGTGAGGATCATGGCCGCATCCGCGTTTTATGCTACAATAGGGCTGGACGAACGCGTCCGCCCGTTGCATAAAAAGCTCGATAAAAAAATGTTTTACGATTATGCGGATTTGACGAAAAAAGAAAAGGACTATATGACGAAAGACATCGAGCGGATCGAACTGACGTACTTGTTGACCTCAGGGATCATCAATATTCAGCCGTTCGTCAACGACGACTACCATTACGAAGGGGTTATGTTTATCACCGTTCGGCTGCGCCCGGAATCGAAGGATGCGCACGTTTCCGTGATCGGGGAGATCATCCAAAAAACAGTGCCCAACCCAACCGTTATCGTGTTTGAAAAAGAAGGAAACGTTCGAATTGGAACATGCCGCAAGCGACTGAACAAAAACGACCGGACTAAAGTCGTAGCGGAAGAATGGGCGTATACCCCGTGGTTTTCACTCGATCATGCTGACGAGACGGTCAAGCAGTTTCTTCGCGCCGTCCATATGACGAAGCTGTCGTTCGCCAACTTTTTTCGGTTTTATCAAGACATCCATCTGGCGGTGCAGGCGTTCCAGCACGCCAAAGCGATCGGCGCCTTTTACATCGCCGCTGATGAACAATCCAAACAGCTCGTCGCGCAAATCGAACAGGCGGAAGTCGAGATCGCAAAATGGAAAAACGAAATCAAAAAAGAAACGCAGTTTAATCGAAAAGTCGAATACCATCTAAAAATTCAGCAGCTGACCAAACAAATCGAACAATGGAAGCAACAATTGCGCGGAAAGGAGCAGCACGATGGAGAAACTGGATGGAAAATCGCTCGACCTTGTCAAAACAAACATTGAAGCGTTAAAGCAACTATTCCCAGAAGTTGTCACGGAGGGGAAAATCGATTTTGACAAATTGAAGCTTGTTCTCGGCGAAGAGATCGAAACGCGCAACGAAAAGTACGAATTCACCTGGCACGGCAAAACACAAGCGATGAAACTCGCCCAAACGCCGTCCACTGGCACCTTGCGGCCGGACAAAGCATCAAGCAAAAACTGGGAGACAACGGAGAACTTGTACATTGAAGGCGACAACTTGGAAGTGCTGAAGCTGTTGCAAAAATCGTATTTCGGCAAAATCAAAATGATTTACATCGACCCGCCGTACAATACGGGGAAGGATTTTGTGTATAAAGATGATTTTCACGATAACATTAAAAATTATAAAGAAATAACTCAACAAATGGCAAAGGCTAATACGGAGACGAATGGTAGATTCCATACAGATTGGTTGAATATGATGTATCCGAGATTGAAATTAGCAAGGAATTTATTAAGAGAGGATGGCGTTATTTTAGTATCCATTGATGATGTTGAATATGCAAATTTAAAAAAGATTTTGGACGAAGTATTTGGACAAGAAAATTTTGTAGGTAGTTTTATTTGGAGTGCAGGAAGAAAAAACGATTCTAAATATATATCAATCTCACATGAATATATTCTTTGTTACTTTAAAAATATGGAATTTGTAAGAGAACGTGAAATTGTATGGCGAGAGAAAAAAGAAGGGCTGAAAGAAATATATGATACTGCTCAAAAGCTACTAAAGGAATGTAATGAAGATTATAAATTAGCTTCTAGGTTATTAAAGGAATGGTATAATTCACTGCCAGATAATCATCCTTCCAAACAACATAAACATTATAATTGTGTTGATGAGAGAGGTGTGTATTTTCCTTCAGACTTGTCTAAACCAGAAGCAAATGGTGCAAGATATGAAATTTTGCATCCTGTTACTAATAAACCTGTTAAACAGCCAGCAGGTGGCTGGAGATATATGAATAAAGAAAAAATGTTAGAGTTAATAAATAACAACCGTATTCATTTTGGAGAGGATGAAACCACTATACCATGTTACAAACGTTACTTATTTGAAAGTGAGTACCAAGTCCCATACAGTGTTTTTTATCAGGATAATAGAAGCGCTTCAAAGAGATTGAAAGATTTATTTGGAAAAAAAGTATTCGATTTCCCTAAAGATGAAAATATAATAAAAAAATTAATTAGTATTGCTTCATATGCCCAAGAAGGTGCAAATAGTTCGACTAATGATATCATTTTAGATTTCTTCTCCGGCTCCGCCACAACTGCCCATGCGGTGATGCAGTTGAACGCCGAAGACGGCGGCAATCGCAAGTTTATTATGGTCCAGCTGCCGGAAAAAACGGATGAAACGTCTGATGCGTACAAAGCGGGCTATAAAAACATTTGCGAAATCGGGAAAGAACGCATCCGCCGTGCAGGGGAGAAGATCGTTCAAGAAACCGGAAAGACCGATTTGGATATCGGTTTTAAAGTGTTTAAGCTCGATTCTTCCAATATCAAAGAATGGGATCCGGACTTTGACAACCTCGAACAAACGCTTTTCGATTTGCAGAACAACATTAAGGAAGATCGGACGAAAGAAGACTTGTTGTATGAGATTTTGTTGAAAATCGGGTTGCCGTTGACGGTGCCGATTGAGGAAATCGACTGCCGCGGCAAAACGATTTACAACGTCGCCTACGGTTCTGTGTTGGTCTGCCTAGAAGATGAGATTGACCTTGACCTTGTTCAGGAGATGTTGAACTACCGGTCCGAGCATTTGCCGCCAAAAGTCATTTTTAAAGAATCCGGCTTTATGAGCGACGCGGTGAAAACGAATGCCTTGCAAACGTTGAAAAAGCACGGCATCACGGATGTTAGGAGTGTCTAACCGATGAAGCTGAAGTTTAACGCGGATTTGGACTACCAACGGCGCGCGGTGGAGTCGGTGGTGCATATTTTCAAAGGACAGGAACTGAGCCAGTCGAACTTCACCGTTTCGTACGGCCCTGATGCGGGAATGCTTCAAACGGACTTGGGCGTCGGGAATCGGCTTGACCTGACGCCTGAGGAAATTTTAAAAAACGTCCAAGACATCCAGGTGAGAAACGGCCTGCCACGCAGCGAGCGGCTCGATGGCATGCATTTTACGATTGAAATGGAAACAGGGACGGGGAAGACGTACGTATATTTGCGGACGATTTATGAGCTCCATAAGCATTACGGGTTTACGAAATTTGTCATCGTCGTCCCGTCGGTTGCGATTCGCGAAGGGGTGTACAAGTCGCTGCAAATCACCCGCGACCATTTCGATGAACTGTACGACCGCACTCCGGCGGAATATTTTATTTACGATTCGCAAAAGCTTGACCAAGTGCGCAATTTTGCGACGGCGACAACGATTCAAATTATGATCATCAATATCGATGCGTTTCGCAAAAGCTTCGAAGATCCGGAAAAGGAGGATAAGGCGAACGTCATTCATCGGCCAAACGATCGTTTAAATGGGTACCGCCCGATTGAGTTTATCCGACAGACGAATCCGATTGTCATCATCGATGAACCGCAAAGCGTCGATACGACGCCGAAGTCGAAGGAGGCGATCGCGTCGCTGAACCCGCTTTGCACGCTGCGCTACTCGGCGACGCATGTGGACAAGTATCATATGGTGTACCGCCTTGATGCGGTTGACGCCTATAATCAAAAGCTGGTGAAAAAAATCGAAGTCATGTCCGTCCGCTCTGAACCGTCGTTCAATGTGCCGTACATCAAACTCGTTGAGGTGAAAGAGCGGAAAGCGAAACTTGAGCTCGATGTCGAGTCGCGCGGGAAGATCAAACGGACGACGAAAACGGTCAAATACGGCGATGACTTGTATGACGTTTCGGGGGAGCGCGAACTGTACCGCGGCTATATCGTCGAGCAAATCGATTGGACGGAAGGAAATGAAGCGGTTGAAATCAACGGCTATCGACTCAGGGTGGGCGACGCGATTGGAGATGTCGATGACGATGCCATCAAGCGGTATCAAATCCGCAAAACGATTGAAGAACATTTAAATAAGGAATTGTGGCTCCGCCCGCGCGGGATTAAAGTATTAAGTCTGTTCTTCATCGACAAAGTCGCTCATTACCGTGATTATGATCAAAACGGCAATCCAATCAAAGGAAAATATGCGTCGATGTTTGAGGAAGAGTATCGGAACTTAATGCAAAAGCCGAAATACCGTCCGCTCTGGGACGACCCGGGCATTGACCAAGATATCGAGAAGGTGCATAATGGCTATTTTGCTCAAGATAAAAAAGGACGGTTGAAAGATACGAAAGGGAATACAGAGGCGGATACGGATGTATACAATCTCATTATGAGGGACAAAGAACGGCTGCTCAGCCTCGATGAGCCGCTCCGCTTCATTTTCTCCCATTCTGCGCTCCGTGAAGGATGGGACAACCCGAACGTCTTCCAAATTTGCACGTTGAAAGACTCGTCCGGCACGTATGTATCCAGACGCCAAGAAATCGGGCGCGGATTGCGGCTGGCCGTCGATCAAAACGGAGAGCGGGTGCATGACGATCATATCAACATATTGACGGTTATGGCGAATGAGTCATATGAAGAATTCGTCGCTACGTTGCAAAAAGAGATTGAAGAGGATACGGGCATCCAGTTCGGCAAAATCGAAAAACATGTATTTGCCAAACTCGTTTATGTGGATGAGGCGACGGACGAGCCGGTGCAAATGGGTTATGATTTATCATTGAAGCTGTATGAGGAATTAAAACAAAACGGCTATATTGACAAACAGGGCAAAGCAACGGAAAAACTCAAACGAGCCATTGAAAACTATGATCTCCATCTGAGCGATGAATTCCAGCCCTGGCGATCGTCCATCGTGAAAGAGATCAAACGCCATTTGCAAGCATTGCCGATCAAAGATGGGACGAAAAAGAAAAAAGTCCATGTCAATATGGCAGTCCTTAATCAAGAGGAGTTCAGGCGGCTGTGGGATAAAATCAAATACAAAACCGTCTATTCCGTTGATTTTGACAGCGAACAGCTCATTGACCTGTGCATTGCCGCCATTCAGGAAATGAGGCCGATTGAGAAAATCCGCATTGTCAGCCGAAAAGGACGGGTGGAAATCGACCATGTGACAGGCGTGCAGGCGCAAACGATCAGCGAAAAAGTGGAAGATTACGTGAGCTTGCACCATACGCTCCCGGATGTTGTCACCGAGCTGCAAAACCGGACGAATTTAACGCGGAAGACGATCGTGCGCATTTTGACCGGCTGCAAGCGGCTCGATGATTTCAAAAACAATCCGCAAAAGTTTATTGAAGAAGTGGCGAACATCATCCAGCGCCAAATGAGGCTGTTGCTGAAAGATGGCGTGAAATATTACAAAATTGGTGATGATGCGTATTACGCGGTCGAACTGTTCCAAAACGAAGAGCTGCTCGCCTATTTGAACGACAACGCCATCCCGAGCGAAAAATCGCCGTTTGACCATATCCTTTACGATTCCGATGTGGAAGAGCGGTTCGCCAAACGTTTTGAACACGATGAGAACGTAAAAGTGTACGTCAAACTGCCGAGTTGGTTTAAAATTGACACACCGATCGGCTCCTACAATCCCGACTGGGCGCTTGTCATCGAAAAGGATGGAGAGGAAAAACTGTACTTCGTCCTCGAGACGAAAGGACAGGAATGGGAGGACGAACTGCGTCCCGGTGAAGCAGCGAAAATTGCCTTCGCCCGCAAACACTTTCAAGCCCTTGGAACGGACGTGGAATTCATCGGACCAGAGAATGATGTCGAGCGGTTTATGCTGCGAGCCTTAAGCCGTTGAAGGTGGGGACAAAACAGAAGCCGAGCGGGCTTCTGCTTTGTCTTAGCATCACATTATGAATCGACCCGGTTGAATGCAAAATCTTTGAGACATCCAAGAGCATATTCCCGAGCAGCAACAGGGCGCTAGTGTATTGCACACTTAGAGAAATAGGAGTTGATAAAAAATGAGCTTCAAAGCGGAAGTGTTACGTGTTTTCATCGCTTCGCCATCGGTATAGAAAAGGGAGCGGCACCGCACCGCTCTTTTTGTATTTTTGATCGGTCGACAAAGTTCGACGGCAACGTTTTACAAAAGTTGATACAATCAAATCAACTGAATCTTTTTATCTATGACAAAGGGAGGGGTCACGGGATGGCAACGATTCGTAAAGCGGATTATTACTATGGAGCACTTCTTTCCGCGCTGGTCAACGGCGGGTTGGCGCCGGCGCTGTTTGAAAAGGAAAATGACAACCGACAAATTTATGAAGTCACGACGAATAAAGCGAGCTATATTATGTACACGAAATACAACACGAATCCATCCGGCTCCAAAGATTTCACTTGGTCGTTTGTATTCAGCGATCATGAGATTGCAGAAATTAACAAGATTTATCTCGAACACAGCAAGGAAAAAGAAATCATGTTTGCATTTGTCTGCGCACAGAAACAGCCGAGTGACTCCAATCAAGTGATTACCATCGTCCGTTGGAATGAGTTTCTCGAGTGTGTCGACCTGCAAAGACAACAAGTTCGGGGAACTCCGCGGCTTTCCATAAAAGCGGTGAAAGGCTCTCCCAAGCTTCGCCTCTACGGCAGCAAGCGCGCAGATGTATTGGATGGGAAAGATCATACGATCAAAATTGAACGAAATCGATTAAACAGTTTGTAATTAGGTGAAGAACACCGATGGATGGGCTTATGTTATACGGTTTGTTCGTTTTGGCACATCTTAAATGTAGTGCCTATAGCGGTGAGCTATAGGCTCATTGTTTCGGCTCCTGTTTTTAGAAGAATGGTTGCTTCACAGGCGGAGCGATTTCTTTTTGCAAAAAGGAGCATTCCCGTTAGGAGCTTTTCCGGGGACTTGATCAAAAAAAGCCCTCTTGGTATGATGCAGGGGTGTCAAACACATCACTCACCATACCAAGGAGGACTTCAGATGAATTGTACACAAAACTATAAAATTGATCAAGTCACCGAACAAACGCTTGTCGTGGGCATCGATATCGCGAAACGAACCCACTACGCCTGCTTCGTGGATGACCGGGGGCGTGTGCTTCGCAAATCGTTCCCGATCTTCCAGTCGAAAGAGGGCTTTCGCCAGCTGTATGAAGCGATTCAGGAGGCGATGCAAGCGTTCGGAAAGCCGCAGGTGATCGTCGCGGTGGAGCCGACCGGGCACTACTGGTTGAACCTGGCCTACTTCCTCGAGGAGCACGGGATCCCGTTGGTCATGGTCAACCCGGCGCATGTGTGCCGGTCGAAAGAACTCGATGACAACCTGCCGACGAAACATGACGCCAAAGACGCCCTAGTCATCGCCAGACTGGCGAAAGACGGACGATTCCTCGTCCCCCGGCTGCTGCACGAGATCGAAGCCGATTTGCGCGTCGGGAGCACGCTCAAAGAGAAGCTCCGCAAGGAACAGACGGCGGTGAAAAACGCGATCGTCCGCTGGACCGACCGATATTTTCCAGAGTTTTGGACGGTGTTTCGCGACCTGGGGAAAACGGCGCTTTCGGTGCTGGAGTGGACGCCGCTTCCGGCCGATATGGCCAGCCGATCCGCCGAGGAGCTCATCGAGGTGTACCGGCAAAGCGAAGGGCTGAAATGCCCGCAGAAGGCCAAAATTCAGGCGTTGATCGACGCCGCGAAGGACTCGATTGGGGTGACGGAAGGGACGACGATGGCCCGGTTTGAAATCGCCGCGCTCGTCCGCCGATACCGCCAATTGGAGGCTGAGATCGCCGCGTTGGACGCCGAGTTGAAGGCGTTGGTTCAAACGACGATGGAGTATCAATGGCTGAAAACGGTCGACGGGTTGGGAGACGCCACGATCATCGATCTGCTGGCGGAGATCGGCAGCTTCGCCCACTATCGGGACCCGCGTCAATTGGTGAAGTTGGCGGGCCTGACGCTCAAAGAGAACTCCTCCGGCCAGCGCAAAGGGCAAAAGCACATCTCCAAACGGGGACGGAAACGGCTGCGATCGGTGCTGTTTCGGGCGATGATTCCGCTGATCCGGCACAACGAGGCGTTTCGCGAGCTGCATGACTATTACACGACCCGCCCCGTCAATCCGCTGACCGGAAAGCAGTCCATCGTCGCATTATGCCGGAAGCTGTTGAATGTGCTGTTTGCGATTTGTACGAAGAAACAAGCCTTTGACGCGGAGCGAATGAAACAGGACGTCTTGTCCCAGGTGCAACGGGCGGCCTAAGGCCTCCCCCTGCGAACGGAAGAATCGTTGGACAACAGGATGACACCGGAGAAGCTGGCGTGATTTTATCCATTCGACCTTGAGTCCCCAAAGGAGCTTGGCCGGCCTCCGCCTGATGACGAGACCGAACGAGGGAATGTTGGCGCGAAGACGCCCGGAGACATGGGAGGGTTCGTCCTCATCAGCGACGCGGAGATCCAAAGGGTGCATCGAATACGCTTCTCCCCACGGAAGGAAAATATCCCCAGCCGTGGCCGCGAAGCGCACCCTAGGTCTGTAAGATATCCACAAAACTGAAAAAGGATGTAAGGGATTTTGTCGAAAAATATTTTTTGGACACCCCTGAGGGGCCGAAAAGCCTTGATAAATCAACATTTCTAGAGGGAGGAACCCGAATGTCAAAATGGTGGATGATCCGCGCGGGCGACCGCAATGAACTGATTCCGCTTTGGCTGGAAAAGGGCATCGCATCGATCGGCTGGGCAAGATTGGGCGACCCGAAGAACTTTCAGTCGAAGGAACAGTTGCAGCGAAAGGCTGATGAAGTGTTCGCCGAGTCAAAACCAAAATCGAGAACGAGCTGGGTGAATCAAGTATGGCGTTTTGCCCATGAAATCAAAAAAGGCGATCGTGTGATCACATATTCGAAAGAGAAAAGGGAGTACATTGTTGGAACCGTGACAGAAGAGCATCGTTACGATCCTGCCATCGGGCATCCCTATTATCCGAACATCATCCGTGTAAAATGGGAAAATGCCACAGTTCCAAGGGATTCGTTGTCAGACGGAGCGAAGAACAGTTTAGGTTCGACGCTGACGGTTTTTCGAGTGGACGAATGGGGCGATGAAATCGAGCAGCGTTTAAACAGCCAATCATTCCCAAAACCTCGGGATGAATCTGAAGAGGGGGAAACGGAAGAAATCGTCGAAGACCTTGTTGGAAAAGCGTTGATGATGATCCAGGACAAAGTGGACAAGCTTGATCCGTGGCAAATGCAAGATTTAGTGGCAGGCTTGCTTCAAGCGATGGGGTACAACGTGCAAGTGAGCCCGAAAGGCCCTGACGGTGGGGTGGATGTGTTGGCTTATAAGGACGCGTTTGGCTTTGAAAAACCCATAATTAAGGTGCAAGTGAAGCATCGCAAAAGCGCCGCTTCGGCTCCTGAAATCCAGCAGCTTCTCGGGGCCAACCCGATTGATGCCAATTGCCTGTTCGTCTCAACAGGCGGTTTTACTTCCCATGCAGAGGCAGTCGCCAAACATAATTCCGTGAAACTGATTGATTTAGAAGAACTGGTCAACTTGATTGTCCATTGGTATGAGAACATGCCCAGCGATGCAAGGGCGTTGCTTCCGCTGCAGAAAATGTATGTGCCCGAATCTTGACAAACATACGGCTTCATCCCCGCTTGGCAAGTGCGAGAGGATGAAGCCTTTGGTGATGATCGATGTGTGTTTACTCCAAAACGCTGCGATATTGATCGTACACTAGCGAGGTCAAACTAATCTTGTCTAAATAACGAATGGGGCACAAGAAGGTCACGGTGATGACCCCAGGATGTCGGCCAATTTCGATGGCGCCGGTAATCGTGGCACGGTTCATCACCTCAGGGACAGAGATGCCTAACGTTTTCGCTGCCCGTTGCAACCCGTTTTCTGTTGCCTCATTTAGGTTGGCGCCTGTCCCGACAAAGGAAATCGGCAACGATTCTTCCAATTTGTCTACTCCCCATGATTGTGCCAAATCGAGGGCGATCTCTTTTTCTTTTTTTGTCAATGGCTTTGCCAAGTAAGGAAGGTCCTCAGCAACAGGAAGAAGAATCGGTCCGTCAATGGTCAACCCTTTGATCACTTTCACTTGAAGGGTGACGATGCCAGATACGTCGGTCGTATGCCCAGCAATTTCCCCGTCGCCCTGCATGGCATGCATATCACCGAGATAAACACCTCCGCCCCGCACTTTCACAGGGCAGATCAACACGGCGCCTTCGCGTACACGGTTAATGTCCATATGTCCGTCCGTGCGATCTTCCAGCTGTTCTTTCGTAATCCCGTATTCATGTGGGGCGTTGATCAGAAATTGGCCAAAGTCGCCAGCATTATGTGAATCCGGCAGCGGACGCGCCGGGGTGGTGCCGAGCTGTCCGAGGAACGGGCGGAGTCTGGCCACCGTTCCGACTAAGTCATGGGGCGCAAACGTGACGATCGGGTTTTGGACGGAGTTGTCGGGTGTCGCCATGTAGTACCGTCCTTGTCGAGCGATGTGTTCTGCCGCTTCTTTATGCACGGTCACGCCGATTTGTCGGTTTGGATCAAACGTCATCGTATAGCCGTTCGTAAATACAAATGGAGTCACGTCCGCGCCACAATTGGCGCACCGAATGGCTTCCGGGCCGATCCCCTCGATTTTCGTTTCCGGGTACATCGTTCCGCACTGTGGGCATTTGACAGCAACGAACGGATCGCCGACAAACCGACCTTCCATTGGCTTATCATTTCCTGAGGATGTGGCGATAGAGGTGACGCGAATCGATTTGATCTTAATCGCAATGGCGTCTCCTACTTCAGCGCCTTCGACAAAAACGGGCTTTGTCACTTCATGGCCACCGCGGATGCAAGGAGTGATCATCGGTCCCCAGCAGCCAGGAGTAGTATTGGCGACAATGTATCCCCCATCCTGCACGGGGCCAAGCATGTTTCCATGAGGGTCTAAGATGCCGTTAGTGAACTCATTGACAAACACAGTTTGTTTCGCTTCCATGGCGTTCCCCTCTTTACTTTTAGATTTTAGGATTGGTTACATAGGAACCTTGGATCGCTGACAACGAACCTTCGACAGGTGATGTCTAACTACATTTTAGGAAATTCAGTAGAGTATTGTCAAAATAATCGGGTGTATATTTATTATATTTTGTTAATTCAAAATATTTTGGTATTTAATTCTTGTAATGTATAATAATTTTAGAAGGGAGGCAACGAAATGAACAGTAGCATAGAAAAGAAATTAAGAGAAAAAGGGATTAAGTGTTCAGAACAGGAATTGATGATGCTTGAGCATCAGTGGAAAGCCATTCAGCAACTAAAACAGGGAGTCGAAAAACTCGGTTTGAATGAGGAAGATATTGGAGTCGTCCACCAACCGGGAGGTGTGTATCGTGGAAAAACGGCTAAATACGAAAACAATCTCTGAACTTTCCCCTCTTCTAAAAAACAAAGAAGTTTCACCTGTTGAACTCGTTGACGACGTACTCGAACAAATCGAAACATTAAACGATAAGCTGAATGCCTATATAGAGGTGACAGCAGAGAAAGCACGCAAGCAGGCTGAGGCGGCGGAATCAGAAATTTTATCTGGAAATTACCGCGGTCCGTTGCATGGCATTCCCATAGCAATCAAAGATATTCTTTACGTAGCTAATGAAACAACAACGATGGGGTCAAAAATTCACCGAGACTTCCGTCCAACTTACAGTGCGACAGTAATCGAGAAGTTGACGGAAGCGGGAGCAGTGTTTCCTGGAAAAACAAACTTGCATGAGTATGCTTGGGGAGCAACGAACAATAATCCTCATTTCGGACCTGCCCGAAATCCTTGGGATCCTGAACGCATTCCCGGAGGCTCAAGCGGAGGATCGGGGGTCGCAACGGCGGCGCATATGACGATTGCTTCCCTAGGAACAGATACCGGTGGTTCGATTCGAATCCCTTCTTCGTTTTGCGGCATTGTCGGTTTAAAGCCCACCTATGGACTAGTAAGCAAATATGGTTGTTTCCCGCTTGCATGGTCGTTGGACCATATCGGTCCGATGGCAAAAACGGCGAGGGATGCTGCCTATATTTTAGAAGCTGTGGCAGGGTATGACCCAAAAGATCCTACTTCCACCGATGCCCCTGCAACGAGTTATTCCACACAATTCATGGAGTCTGTTAAAGGTGTAAAAATTGGCATAGAACCGTACTTCTTTGATCATGTGGATAAAGGAGTCGAAAGAGTAGTTAAACAGGCAATTGCTTCTTTGGAACGCGAAGGTGCTGTTGTAGAAACCGTGCGAATTCCAACATTGCAATATGCGCAGTATGCGGAAATGATCACGATTCTTTCAGAAGCCAGCGCTATTCATCACAATCATTTAATAGAAAGAGAAGAAGATTTTGGCGATGATGTCCGTTTCCTTTTAAAGCTTGGAGAACTCCCTTCCGCTGTAGACTACTTGGAAGCGCAACAAATTCGTTTGAAATTGGATCGTGAGTTCATGGAAGTATTCAATAAGGTGGATGTTTTGATTACTCCAACCATTCCGTTTCTCCCTCCCAAAATCGGGCAGGATACGGTATGGATCAATGGAGAGGAAGTAAACTTTCTTGACCATATCATCCGTTTTACAGGACCGTTTAACTTGACGGGCTTGCCTGTTGTAACGGTGCCATGTGGTTTTGTTCAAGGACTTCCTGTAGGGATGCAAATCATCGGCCCAGCCTTTGGAGAAGGAACGATATTAAATGTTGCTGATGTGTTTGAAACGTTGCATCCTGAGCTGAAATACCCGCCGGCCGTTCTAAGAAAGTAAAAGCAAACGCTGGTCGTGGCGATGTACTTACTGAAGGGCGGTCTCAAAAGGTGATGATGACATAACTTTTTGAAGTAGCCTTTTTCAACTGAGTGTTTTTCACTCGCGTTCGCTGCTGTTTGTATGACGGGGAGCAAGCACAAAACGGAGAGCTTTTTCCTAGCTCTCCATTTTTTATGTCTTCCATGCAGGATTTTCGCCTCGTGCTCACGAATGATAGTTGGTGAACATCTTCATCGTGAGGTGATCGGATGGCCATTGACCATGACCAATTGTTCAAAGAGCTGATCCAGACGTTCTTCGAAGAGTTTCTCTTCCTCTTTTTCCCCGACATGCACGAGCATATCGATTTCCGCCATTTGTCCTTTTTGTCCGAAGAACTGTTCACCGATGTGACCGCAGGAGAAAAATACCGCGTTGATCTGTTGGTCGAGACGAAGCTGAAAGGGGAAGATGGACTGATCATCGTTCATGTGGAGAATCAAAGCAGCGTGCAGTCGTCCTTTCCGGAGCGCATGTTTGTCTATTTCAGCCGTTTGTTTGAAAAATACCGCATCCGCATTGTTCCCATTGCCGTCTTCAGCCATGATGCCCTCCGTGATGAACCGTCCGTGTTTTCGATTGAGTTTCCCTTTGGCGAGGTGCTGCAGTTCCGCTTTTTCCCGGTGGAGCTGCGCAAGAAACATTGGCGGGATTCTATTCGGCATGACAATCCGATTGCGGCTGCGCTGCTTGGTAAAATGGGGTATACTGAAAGTGAGAAAGTCGAGTTGAAAAAAGAGTTTTTGCGCATGTTGGTGCGATTGGAGCTGGATGAAGCGAGGCAGCGGCTGCTCTTGGGCTTTTTTGAAACGTATGTGAAGTTGTCGGAGGAGGAAGAGCAACAACTGCAAAGAGAAGTGAAGGCGATGGAAACGAAAGAAAAAGAGAACGTGTTGGAGCTGATCATTTCCTATGAGCAAAAGGGAAGGAAGGAGGGGTTAGAAGAAGGGATCGAACGTGGAATTCAACAAGGAATGAAACAGCTGATTCGTAACATGGAGCGCAAAGGAATGACGGTGGAAGACATTGCTCGGTTGGTGGATCTTCCAGAGGAAGATGTTCGGGGATTGCTTGAAGAGTAGGGAAATAAAAAACAAGGGGAGGCCATGGGGAATAAGAAGGTTGGTGACGACAAGCGGCCAATTGATCGTCGTATGGACGGCATGGCCTAAGGATGCCGAAGGGCCGCCGCGTTTGTGAAGACCGTGACCGCGGAAGCGCCTTGCTTGATTACGAAATTTGGCCGCCTTTCATCCTACGGTTTCCATTGCGGGATGAAAGACGGTGTTGTTTCGCATCTTCTTGTGAGGGAGGAAGAGAAAAATTGGATTTCCGTGATATCCCGCAACTCATTGCCCGAATGCTCATGGAAGTGATTCAAACGCATATACCGCACCAATGGATATACACCGCTGAACCATTCATCAACCCATACAACGGCAAGATCAGCTATGACTATTCCGGTGAAGTGAGGAAAATGAAGAAGGAAGAGTTTGCCGAGCTTGTCCGATCGCTGGGGAGAAGTAAGGGCTCGCGATTTTATTGTTCTCCGTTAGATGAGTTGTTAAACAACGTTTACATTGATCAATGGGTGCCGACGTATATGTCTAACTATGGAAAGCGTTGGGTGACATACTGTGACTTGCTTAGGGAAACATTTGATCAATGGAAGTACAGCCACTTTGAGATTTATGACGAGGACGGGAATGAGGTCAATGAAGATCTCAACTTGCAACTTGATGAAATATTCGAAGATTTTTTAGAGAATACTTCGCACGAGCCATTTGTTAGAGAAATTGAAAAAACGATTGCCTAATACGATGGATGTCACCTTGGAATGTTTCGGGTGTAGATGGCTTATATGACGCTTTGGCGGCATGGAGCCGTCTTTTTTGCTGCTATGAAATGATTTCGTTTGTTTTTCATCAGTCTTCTTGAAAAATCTCTGCGTTTTTTCTCGAGATGGTGGCGAAATATTCAACGATTTTGTAAAATTATTGTGAAGGGCGATTGCGGATGGTCGTGTTGATGTCATGAATATGCAACGGTGCATTGAATTATATTAATATATTTTTGTTAAAATCGATAATAGTGACATACTATTAATCAATTGTGTTATAATAAATTTTGTAATCGCCCTCAAAAACAAAAGGGGTATCGGTGGAATCATTTCGAGCGATCGCTCGATGCTCTTTTACAACTATTCATGGATAGGGATGGTAAACATGGGCAACAAACAAGGAAAAACGGATGTCATTTTAATCGGCGCTGGCATTATGAGCGCGACGTTGGGGACGCTCTTGAAGGAATTGGCGCCCGAGTGGGACATTGTCGTCTTTGAAAGACTGGAAGAGGCAGGAGCGGAAAGCTCCAACGAGTGGAACAACGCCGGGACGGGGCATGCGGCGCTTTGCGAGCTGAACTATACCGTTGAGAAGTCCGATGGGTCGATCGACATCAGCAAAGCGATCAAAATCAATGAACAATTTTACGTCTCCTTGCAGTTTTGGGCTCATTTAGTGAACAGCGGAGTGCTCGCGAATCCAAAAGAGTTCATCCGCCCGCTGCCGCATATGAGCTTCGTGCAAGGGGAAGACAATGTGGCGTTTTTGAAAAAGCGGCATGAAACGATGGCGGCCAATCCGCTGTTTAAAGGGATGGAATTTTCCGATGAACCGAAAAAGTTGGCCGAATGGGTGCCGCTCATGATGGAAGATCGGGTTGTGACCGAACCGATTGCGGCGACGCGGATCGAATCGGGAACGGACGTGAACTTCGGGGCGTTGACGCGTCAACTGTTTGAACATTTGAAACGGAAAAATGTCAACATTCACTACCGCCATCATGTCGAGGATATCCAACGGACAAGCGATGGCTTATGGGAGTTGAAGGTGCGGAATTTGGACACGGGCGCCGTTGAGCGCCATGCGGCCAAATTCGTCTTCATCGGCGCCGGGGGAGGCAGCCTCCATTTGTTGCAAAAATCCGGCATTCCCGAAGGAAAGGGGATTGGCGGCTTCCCGGTGAGCGGGTTGTTTATGGTGTGCAACAATCCGGAGGTTGTGGAAAAGCACCACGCGAAAGTGTACGGCAAAGCGAAAGTCGGCGCGCCGCCAATGTCGGTGCCGCACTTGGACACGCGGTTCATCGACAATCAAAAAATGTTGCTGTTTGGGCCGTTTGCGGGTTTTTCGCCGAAGTTTTTGAAAAACGGATCGATGCTCGACCTGTTCACTTCAATCAAGCCGCATAACGTATTGACGATCTTGGCGGCGGGCGTGAAAAATATGGCCTTGACCAACTATTTGATCCAGCAAGTGCTGTTGTCCAAAGAACAGCGCATGCAAGAGCTGCGTGAATTCGTCCCGACGGCGAAAAGCGACGAATGGGACATCGTCGTCGCTGGTCAGCGCGTGCAAGTGATCAAAGACACGGAATCTGGCGGCAAAGGAACATTGCAATTCGGCACGGAGGTCGTTCATGCGGCCGATGGCTCGATCGCGGCGTTGCTCGGCGCTTCGCCAGGCGCATCGACGGCGGTTCATGTGATGTTGGAAGTCATCGAGAAATGTTTCCCAGAGCAGATGAAAGAATGGCGACCGAAAGTGAAAGAAATGATTCCGTCCTACGGTGAATCATTGATGAAAAACGAATCGCTTTTGCGGCAAGTGCAAGCATCCACAGCCGAAGCGCTCGGGTTAAATGGCCACTTTGCGCTGCAGCTTGCGTAGGCCCATGCCAATTGCGGCCTGCTGGGGATAGCTTGGCCGTCTGTGAGAAACAGCTGCCTGAAGACGAAGGGCAGCTGTTTTTATTTGCTGTCTTGTGTCTCCAAGTTTATATCCACAGACGAAATGATCTTCACTGTAAATTTCCTCTTGAAAAATTTAGGAAACGTTAATGACTCAATTGCTTTTTTATGAGCGGTTATCATACAATTGTCTCATACACTTTTGAGTTGGATAGGCAAAAGGAGTTAATTCCATGATAGCAACTTTGTTTTCTACGTTCTGATCTGAGGGGTTGTAAGGCTTGGATTCATGATATTTCCAAAAAGATTATCATTTTAGGATGGGGGTGTTCATGTGAATACCAATTTGTCTTTCAATCAGTCTTCTCCTGAAATAAAACCAAGGACCAAAGCCTATATACCCGTTAAATACAAATTTATAATAGGCCATATCGTTGCATTTTTGTGGCTGTGCTTTAGCGTTTATGTCTCCATACCATGGATTTTTGATTTGGCTCATTTGGTAAGTTTTCCGCTCTCTGTAGTGATTATAGCAGGTTTAGCCTATATCCCCGGATATTTGACCGCTTTTTTGGTTGTTAGTTTATTGCTTGATCGCCAGCCTCCGTTGAAAACTGAATATCCAGACAAAGCGGTAACGATATTGATCGCAGCCAGAAATGAAGCTGATAAAATTGAAAACACATTAAAGTATATTGCTAAGCAAGATTACAATGGGGAAATACGTGTGTTATTGGTTGATAATGGCTCAACAGATCAAACAGTAGAGAAAGCGCGCCGTGCGGCAATGAGATTGGGACTGGATGTTACCATTTTGAAAGAGGAGAAACCGGGAAAATTCCACGCGTTAAATAAAGGCCTCCAGCATGTTAGTACCGATTTGATGATAACGTTAGATGCCGATACATTGCTTCATCGATCAGCAGTAAGATATTTGATTGCTAGGATAGAGTCGGCTCCAGTGAATGTTTGTGCTGTAGCTGGTGCTGTTTTAGTGAGAAACAGTCGGGAGAACCTTCTTGCTAGAATTCAAGAATGGGATTATTTTCTTGGTATTGCTTCGATTAAGCGAATGCAAGGATTATACCAAGGAACTTTGGTGGCCCAAGGGGCATATAGCTTATATAAGACGGAGGCAATTAGAGAAGTTGGCGGTTGGCCTGATGCCATTGGAGAGGATATTGTCCTTTCTTGGCGTTTGCTAGAAAAAGGATGGAGAATTTACTTTGAACCTCATGCGGTGGCGTTTACGGATGTTCCGGTTTCTTGGGTACATTTTTGCAGACAACGATCTCGGTGGGCAAGGGGAATGATCGAGGCGTTGAAGGTTGTAAAACCGTGGCAGCAACCACAATTGTTTGTGAAATACCTCACGATGGTGAATTTGTTACTCCCTTATTTAGACACCATCTATACTTTATGTTGGTTACCGGGATTAATTTTGGCCTTCTTCGGTTATTATTACATTGTTGGCCCGATGACGTTGTTGGTTGTACCGCTGACGTTGATCGCGTATTGGGTTCTATACCGATATCAAAGATCGGTGTTCCGAAAATTGGATCTCAAGATCAGAAGAAATAGAATTGGTTTTGTCGTCTTTGTCTTGTTTTACCAAATGATCATGTCTCCAGTGTCATTTTGGGGATATATACAAGAGTTAGCTCGGTTAAGGAGAGTTTGGAAATAGGGAGGAGGGGACAGTGCGATGAGGTGGGTGTCAGCCTTAGAAAAACGCAATTTTTTAACATCGTTTTTGCACAATCATCGCTTAAAGCATCCGGATGCACGGTTTGTGCTTAAGTATTTGCTTCAGCACCCCCATTTGCTTGAGAACGTCCAGTTTACGGAAACCGAGCAAAAGCAAGGGCGGTGGCTCATCATCTCAACCGCGATGGCGGAAGAAGAGGGGCTTGTGTTTTATCGACGCGGTCAAAAAAGTACGAGTTTGGCCGCCATTATGGGCGATTTGGCGCTGCATCCAAATGAACCGCTCTATTTGACGCTTCATTTTCCAGGAAAGGCAAGGAATTTTTCGTACCTTCGGCTCATTGATCACCAAGCGTTTGAAAACGTCCGGCGGCATGAGCGCCATGAGAAAATGGCGAAAGCGGCCGAGCAAGTGCTCGATGAAGCGTTGAAACGCCATGAAGTGTCGATTTTGAAGATGCAAATCGATCAAGCGCTTGACCGCAAAGATATGGAATGGTTTCAAATGCTGACGGAGCAGTTGAAAAAATATGAAGGACAAAGCTGACAAAACACGGTCAGCTTTGCCCTGACGGTGAGAAAGGGATATCAGTCGCTGCGTTGGCTGTTGTCTATATCGTGGAAGATCCGTTGTTGCTTTTTCTGATCCCCTCATTGAACGATCGGTGCGACGGCGCTTGCTGCGTCATAATCGCTTGGGTCGAGTTCCGTCGGCAGGCCGATGACGAGTTTCGCCAACTCCTTTCCTAAATACGGGCCGACGGTGAGACCTGAGGAGCCGAGCCCATTGGCGATATACACCCCAGAAAAGCCCGGAAGCGGTCCGAAGATCGGGAGAAACCCAGGCGTGCGCGGGCGGAATCCGACTCGCGTCTCGATATATGTCCAGGTGGAGAGCCCCGGCGCAACGGCAAGCGCTTTGTCCAACAATTCGTGCATTCCCCCGGCGGTGGGGCGAATGTCCATGCCCGCTTCATCTTCGTGTGTGGTTCCGATCACAATTCTGCTTCCCGGGAAGGCGAGCATATACTGATTGTTCGGCGGCATGACGACTGGCCAATGGGATGTGTCGCATTCCGGATGCTCCAAGTGAATGAGCTGCCCTTTTTGTGGGGTGACGAGCAGTTTGATCCCGAGCGGCTCCAGCAACTCGCCGGCCCAGGCGCCGGCCGTGACGATGACCGCTTCGGCAGCGTATTTCGTTCCGTCGGCTTCCACGCCGATGATGCGGGAGCCTTCAAACAGGAGTCGGGCGTTTCCGCGGATGTAGGCGGCGCCGCGCTTTTGGGAAGCGTTCATGAGGGCGTCTCGCACCGCCCGACCGTTCACTCGGGCGGCGCCGCTCACATAAAGGGCATGATGCTCGCCGACAAGCGGCGGAAACAGCTCCTTCGCCTCTTGGGGATGAAGCCGCACGATCTCTCCCATTTCCGGCGCGTCTTCGCGCCGTTTGAGAGCGCGCTCCTCCATTTGTTCCAGTTTCTGTTCATCTGTGTGCAGCCATAGAGCCCCGACGCGTGCGTAACCGGTCTCCGTTTCCCCGTATGATTCCAGCTCTTCAATGAGGGAAGGATAAAATTTCGCCCCGCCTTTCGCTAACCGATACCATTTTTGGTTGCGGCGCTGTGACAGCCAAGGGCACACGATCCCCGCCGCCGCATCGGTCGCTTGGCCTTTGTCGCCGCGGTCGATGATCATCACGCTTGCCCCTTCTTTAGCCAAATGATAGGCGGTAGAGGCCCCTAAAATGCCAGCTCCAATGACGATGTATGACTTCATTCCCTGACACCTTTTCTGCGTTTTTCTCTATTAGCATAACATACGCAGCGTCAATGGGGAACAGCAGACGCCTGCCTGAACGGCCAATGGGCCGTCCAGCACCAAAAAGGTGTAACTGTCCATGGCAAGGGAAAAGTGTGAAATGGAAGACAACGAGAGTTGGGGGAGACGGCGGCAGAAAAGAAAGCAGCGGCGGGCGTAAAAAGGCTGCCCCACGACGCAATCATGGCCATCTCGGGCAGCCCCGCCTCAGCCCGCTTGTTTCGTCTCATATTCCTGAATGACCGACCGGATGATATGGAGCGAGTCCCATTCTCCACCCGAGAAAAAGACGATCGGGTATTTTTTCGGAAACAAAAGGGCCTGGATTTGTTTGGGCGGTGTTCCTTTTTCGTATAAATCGATGATCGTCCCTTGCAGTTCAAGCAAATAGTCAAGCTTCCGCTGCAAGGCTTCGCGCCCGTTCGGGAGATAGCCCGCATGGGCGCAGAAGACGTCGCCGAAATCGTACGTCAACACGTGTTGCAAGGAAGTGATGATCGCCGGGATGTTTTCTTCGCGCAAGATGACTTTCGTTTTCTCTTGGCAGTACAAGTCGCCGCTGAACAGCTGGCCGGTTTCGCGGTTCAAAAACGCCACATGGTCGATTGAATGGCCTGGCGTCGGGATGACGTCCCACGTTGCGCTTCGCGAGGAAAACGTCGCGCCGATGGGCTTGGCGGTGAATGGATCGCGCTTGCCCCAAAACACTTTTCGATAGAGCGGATAGTCCGCCTTTTGCTGGCAATAATGGATCATCAGTTCGTTCATATAGATGGGCAGGCCCATCTTTCGCTGCAAAAACGCTGCGCAGCCGGTATGGTCTTCGTGAAAATGAGTGATGACGACTTGGTCGATGTCTTGTTGTTGGAAAAACGAAGTAAATTCGTTTTCCATCGATTTTGCGCCGGTGTCAATCAGCACCCCATCGATGACAAAGCAGCGGACGGTAAGACGGACGCCTTGAAACATCGCCGTTCCTTTGGCGATGAGTACGTTTTGCGCCGTCTCGGTTTCAAACCGCTTTTTGATCACTTTATCGAGCCACATAGGGGAACCTCCTTGCCGCAAAAGTGGTTGTGTTCATTATACCATAGAGAATGAGTATTCATTCATTTTTGTTCAATCACCAATCGTTGTGTATCCCTTCTTTTACGGGGAATGAGCGCTCTATCAACATTTCCGGTTCGTTAGAATGACGGGGAAGGCGTTAATAGTAAAATGGTAGAAAACGATTCATTGGGTCATTTTGATGGAGAAGGTTCCCCCATTTCCACCTTAGGGAAACACATAGAGTTGCAATGGGGCACTCGGGAAGCCTTCTGGCAACGGCGTTGTTCGCTCGCCCGACAGTCGATCCAATCGCTCTGTAAAAACTACAAATGTTAAAGATTCAAATTGCATCTATATATTTATAAAAATAGGAATATATGATAAATTACAGTTATAATTCATAATATTCCATTGGGGATTTTTAACTTTCATAATTAGTCAAGGGGGAGCCACATGACATTATCGCAGCTCAGAAGGCAAGCGAGGCAGGCGTTAAAAGGGCAATGGGGAATGGCAGTTCTTATCATGCTCGTGTATTTTGTGTTGAATACGGTCATCCCAACAGTGTTGGAAATGGTGCTCAGCGGTGGATGGAGCGCTTGGATGGCGCAAGAGGATCCGCCTTTTGCGGCCCAGCTGGTCAGTTTGTTGTATACGGCGGCGCTGCTTCCGCTCGGTATCGCGGTCTATTGGGTGTTTTTGGATGCCTATCGAGGGCAGCCGCTTTCGGTGGCGCCGCTCTTCACCGTGTATCGGCAAGGAAAGCTGCCGCTTAAGTTGATCGGCGCATCGATTTTGTACGGCATTTTTGTTTTCCTATGGACTCTTTTGCTCATCATCCCGGGGATTATCAAATCATTGGCTTACTCGCAGACGTTCTTTTTGTTAAAAGACCATCCGGAGTATGGGGCGCTTCAAGCGATTCGTGAAAGCAACAAGCGGATGAAAGGGTATAAATGGAAGCTTTTTTTGCTTTATTTGAGTTTTCTCGGCTGGGGGATTTTATCCCTTCTGACGCTCGGCATCGGGTTGTTATGGCTGATTCCTTATGTGTACACGTCGCTGGCGGCTTTTTATGATGAGTTTATTCGTGTGCAGGAATAGAAAAGAAAGCCTCCTAGCATGAACCGTTCACTGGTCGTCCTGTGCGTGTCGCTGGGCTGATTTTGGAAGCGAATTAGGAAGGCCGTCATCGTTTCGATCATTGCGCATATGGATGCTGTTTTGCCCATACACTGAAAGAAGAGGGGAAACAGGGAGGGAAGAGCGTGCAATTTTACTACGGCCCACACATGCCGCTGCGCGTTTTGGATGAGATTGAATTCTGGAAGCACCAAGAGGAAGAACATACGGTCGTCATTCGCGAGCTTGCGTCTGGATTGGAAGCGCCATATGTAGAAGCGTTGAAAAAATGGGAGGAGGCGCTTTCGGCTACGCATCAGCACGCGGTCCGTTATATCGAATCGGTGGTTCGGGCCGGCCATTATGTTCCTGAACAACTGCATCAACAAGTGCTCCATTTTGTGTCGTACTGCCTAGAGCAGAGCCTTCAGTTCATCGAATTATGCCAGCAAATCAAAACACGCAGCAAAGCCGTCAGCCAAAACCCGACCGCCAAGGTGGTGCTCGATCACATCATTCGCGAATCGGAGTATTTTGTCGGCATCTCGCAGTTGTTGTTGTACGGTACTCATTCGGCATTGGCTGCACTGCGGACCAATTCATCGGCGACGTCATAGATGCAATGTAGTATAATGGAATTGGATGCTTCCACCTATTATGATGAGCCACGAGGGGGACATAGCTGTGATTGTCACGACCACCAATACCATTGAGGGAAAAGAAATTGAAGAGTATTTGGGCATCGTAGCGGGAGAGGTCATTTTGGGCGCCAATGTCGTCCGTGATTTTCTCGCCAGCATCACCGACATCATCGGCGGGCGGAGCGGAACGTATGAAAGCAAGCTGGCCGAAGGGCGGGAGATGGCGATCAAGGAGATGGTCAATAAGGCGAGAAGCCTTGGCGCCAACGCCGTCATCGGGGTGGATCTCGATTTTGAAACGCTGCGCGACGGCATGATGATGTGCATTGCGACTGGGACGGCGGTGCGGCTGAAATCGTAATGGGAAAGCAGCGGGTCTATCGGCCCCTGCTTTTTTTTTTTTGCTTTGCTGGCTGCCGTTGTGGAGGTGTCAGTGCATCGGCTGTTGATGCTGATGGGGTTTTGTAGCTTGAAATAGGATTGACAGAAGAAAAAAAGCGGTTTATGATTCACATATATGAACAAATGCTCATATATTAAAATGTGAGGGAACAGCCATGAACGCAGAGGATCATTCGTTTTTAGATGAAGGTGTGATTGAGGAAGTGTCACGGATCTTTAAAGCCCTAGCGGATCCGACTCGGATGAAGATGTTGTATTTGTTGTCGCAGGAAGAATGCCATGTAGGCCATATTGCGGAAGTGCTCGGCATGTCGCAATCAGCGGTTTCCCATCAGTTGGCGCTGCTTCGGACGTTGCGGCTTGTGAAATATCGCCGTGAGGGGAAGATGTTGGTTTACTCATGTGATGACGAACATGTCATTTCGTTGCTAAAGCAGGCGATTGATCACGCACAACACCAATAAGTAAGGAGAGAAGATGGATGCATCATCACGCGCACGGCCATTGTGATCACCATCACGGGCATCATCACGGCAGAGAAGGAAATCAAAAAGGGCTGGCGATCGCCCTCGGTGTAACGATCGGGATCATGGTGCTCGAGTTTGTCGGCGGGCTTGTGACGAACAGCCTTGCTCTTCTTTCGGATTCAGGGCATATGCTGAGTGATGCCATTTCGCTTCTGTTAAGCCTGGCGGCGGTTTGGCTGGCGGCGAAGCCCGCGTCGCCGAAGAGAACGTATGGATTTTACCGGTTCGAGATTTTAGCGGCGCTCGTAAACGGGGTCACGTTGGTGGTGATTGCCGCTTGGATTATTTGGGAAGCGGTCGGGAGGTTTGTGAATCCACCTGTTGTCGCGAGCGGGCCGATGATGGCGGTGGCCGCCGTTGGGTTGTTGGCAAATCTCGTGAGCGCTTGGGTGTTAATGCGCAAAGGGGATGTCAAAGAGAACGTCAATGTCCGCAGTGCGTATTTGCACGTGCTCGGCGATGCGTTAGGCTCGGTCGGGGCGATGGCGGCAGGGCTTGTCATCTGGCTGTTCGATTGGTACGCGGCCGATCCGCTCATTTCCATCGCGGTGGCGGTTTTGATTCTAAAAGGAGCATTTGCCGTAGTCAAGCAGACAGTGCATATTTTAATGGAAGGAACGCCGGCGGCGATTGACCATGCGGAAGTGAAGGCGGCGCTCTCGGGCATTGATGGGGTGATCGATGTCCACGATTTGCATATTTGGACGATCACCTCGGGGCTTGATTCGTTAAGCTGCCATTTGCTCATTGAGGAAGGATGCGATGGACAGGCGGTTTTGCAGCGGGCGATTGATTTGGTCGAAACGCGCTTTCACATTCGCCATGCGACGATTCAAATCGAAATGCCGCACATCCGCCATGGGGAGATGGAAGTGTAGGGGAGCCGAGCTAGGCAGCCTAGTGGGCCGGGTCCATGTTTATCATTTCAAACGCAGAAGACCTCCACTTCCACGTGTGAGCGTAGGTGGGAGAGTGTTCAATTGTGGGCGCCGGCCCATTTGTTTTGCAATGTTTCCAGAAAAATGCGCACGTTTTGCTTGTTTTCCATAATCGGTGTGTAAATATAGGAAAGCATCCGGTAAAACGGCGGATGGTTCAGGCGAACAATGGACAGGTGGCCGTGCTCGATGTCGCGGGCGACGACGCTGCGTGACAGCAAGGACAGGGCGTTGCCGTTGATCAACGTTTCTTTAATGCCTTGGTTGCTGCTGATGATCATGAGCGATTTGACTTTCAGCCCGTTCGAGCGGATGAAATGGTTGAAATATTCCCTTGTTCCCGACCCGACTTCGCGCGCCACCCATGCTTCGTTTTGCAGCTCGGCGATCGTGACCTCCTCTTTTTGCGCCAGTTCGTGGCGGTTGGAGGCGACGATGACAAGCTCGTCTTGCATGAACGGATGAACGGACAGTTCTTTTTCGTTCGTTTGCCCTTCGATCAAGCCGATGTCGACTTGATATGATTTGACGAGTTCGACAATTTCTTTCGTGTTGCCGATCATCACCTCAAGCTCCAATTCTGGATAGCGCTTTTGGAAATCGGGCAAAAGCGGGGGCAAAATATACTCTCCAATGGTAAAGCTGGCGCCGATGGTCAATTTGCCTTTCACTGAGTGATGGTGCTCCAAAATGTCTTGCTTCGTTTGTTCATAGAGCACCATCATTTGTTTGGCGCGATCGTACAAAAGTTCACCTGTCGGCGTCATGCGCAGCCGCTTCGGGGAGCGGATGAACAGTTTCGTCTGGAACTCCTTCTCTAAATTTTTAATGTGCAAGCTGACACTTGGCTGGGATAAATGGAGAATTTCCGCCGTCTTTGTGAAATTTTTCACTTCTGCTAACGTAATGAACGTCTTCAACTCATCGTAATACATTGGCCAACCCCTCGCATGCAGCCTGACTGTTTTGTTGCGGATCATTATTAGTGATGTTAATAGTTTTAATAATTTATATTTATTTTACTAATGTTTTGTTTTGCGGTAAAGTGTAAATATGATATTTTGGATAAAGTATACTTTGTTTATAGGGATTAATGGAATTTGGCGTCCGCCCATGATGGCGGGTTAAGCAACGCCAATCGATTCCATCTTATTTTTATATTGTGAGGTGGACACCGTTGCAGCTGCAAGTAACCAACAGTCCGTTTAGCCAGGAGCAGATTGAGCTCTTGAACCGTTTGTTGCCGACGTTGACGCCAGCGCAAAAATTTTGGCTGAGCGGGTATTTGGCCGCCGCCGAGTCGGCCGCTGCTGTGCTTGACGCCGAAGCGCCCGCACTGCTTGTCGGGGGCGGGAAACCGGTTTCGAAAGAAGTGACCGTTCTGTACGGTTCGCAGACCGGCAATGCGCAAAAACTGGCCGAAAAAGCAGGCAAGGCGCTTAAGGAGCGCGGATTCGAGGCGAAAGTGTCGTCCATGCTTGACTTTAAGCCGAATGAATTGAAGAAAGTCGAGACGCTGCTCATCGTCGTGAGCACGCATGGGGAAGGCGATCCGCCAGACAACGCGGTGTCGTTTTACGAGTTTCTCCACAGCAAACGGGCGCCGAAGCTGAATCATTTACGCTTTTCCGTCTTGGCGCTTGGCGATACGTCGTATGAACATTTTTGCCAGACGGGGAAAGATTTTGACAAGCGGCTCGAGGAGCTCGGGGGAGAGCGGTTTTATCCGCGCGTCGACTGTGACGTCGACTACGAGGAAGCGGCGGCGAAATGGCTTGACGGCGTGCTTGCCGAGCTGAGCAAGGGGATCAATGCCGAGGCCGCGCCAGTGTTGTCGGCCGCTGCGGCCGTGCCGAAAGCCGAACCGGCGGTCGTCTATTCGCGGAAAAATCCGTTCCCGGCTGAGGTGCTGGAAAACATCAACTTAAACGGCCGCGGATCGAACAAAGAAACGCGCCATCTCGAATTGTCTCTTGAAGGATCGGGGTTGAAGTATGAGCCGGGCGATGCGCTTGGCATCTTCCCGAAAAACGATCCGGAGCTTGTCGATCTCATCATTCAAGAAATGAAATGGAACCCGGAAGAAACGGTGACGATCGACAAAGACGGGGAAGTGCGGTCGCTCAAAGAAGCGCTCACGTCCCATTTTGAAATCACTGTGTTGACCAAAGCGCTGTTGCAAAAGCTTGCGCCGCTGTCGAAAAACAGCGAGCTTCAAGCGCTCGTTGCCCCAGGCAATGAGGCGAAGCTGAAAGAATACGCCAAAGGCCGCGACTTATTGGATGCGTTCCGCGACTTCGGCCCATGGGATGCGGCGCCGCAACAAGTCATCTCGATTTTGCGCAAAATGCCGCCGCGCCTGTACTCGATCGCGAGCAGCTTAGCGGCCTATCCAGATGAAGTGCACTTGACGATCGGTGCGGTCCGTTATGAGTCGCACGGCCGCCTGCGCAAAGGGGTGTGCTCGACGTTCTGCGCCGAACGCGTCCAAATCGGCGATACGTTGCCGGTCTTTGTGCAGCCGAACCCGAACTTTAAGTTGCCGAAGGATCCCGACACGCCGATCATTATGATCGGTCCAGGCACCGGAGTGGCGCCGTTCCGCGCCTTTATGCAAGAGCGAGAGGCCATCGGGGCGAAAGGAAAATCGTGGCTCTTTTTCGGGGACCAACACTTTATGACCGACTTCCTGTATCAAACCGAATGGCTCGCATGGTTGAAAAGCGGTGTGCTGACTAAAATGGACGTCGCCTTCTCGCGCGATACGGAGCGAAAAATATACGTTCAACACCGGATGCTCGAGCGAAGCAAAGAGCTGTTCGGCTGGCTCGAGGATGGCGCCGTCGTCTACGTATGCGGCGACAAACAACACATGGCGCGCGACGTCCATCAGACGTTGATCGAGATTATCGAAAAAGAAGGCGGAATGAGCCGTGAACAGGCGGAAGCGTATGTCACGGAGATGCAAAAGCAAAAACGATACCAACGCGACGTCTATTAATCTCAAAGAAGGAGTGGAATCGGAAATGGCGAAAGTCGAGTTAAAAGCGCCAGACGGACCGCCAAGCGATGTGGAGCGCATCAAGCAGGAAAGCCGTTACTTGCGCGGCACGCTCGCGGAAACGATGGAAGACCCGCTCAGCGCAGGAATTCCAGAGGATGACAACCGGTTGATGAAATTCCACGGCAGCTATTTGCAAGACGACCGCGACGTGCGCACCGAGCGGCAAAAACAAAAACTGGAGCCTGCATACCAGTTCATGGTTCGCGTCCGCACACCGGGCGGGGTGGCGACGCCCGAACAGTGGCTTGTCATGGATGAACTCGCCCGCAAATACGCCAACGGCACGTTGAAACTGACGACGCGCCAGGCGTTCCAACTGCACGGCGTCTTGAAATGGAACGTGAAAAAAACGATGCAAGCCATCAATGGCGCCTTGATGACGACACTCGCCGCCTGTGGCGACGTCAACCGAAACGTCATGTGCAACCCGAATCCGTACCAGTCGGAAGTGCATGCGGAAGTGTATGAATGGGCGAAGCTGATCAGCGACCATTTGCTGCCGCGGACGAGGGCGTATTATGAAATTTGGTTGGATGACGAAAAAGTGGCGGGCACGCCGCCGGTCGACGGTGAAGAAGAACCGATTTACGGTCCGACGTATTTGCCGCGGAAGTTTAAAATCGGCATCGCCGTTCCGCCGTCCAACGACGTGGATGTGTTCTCGCAAGACATTGGGTTCATCGCCATTGTCGAGGACGGCAAGCTCGCCGGGTTTAATGTCGCCATCGGCGGCGGCATGGGGATGACCCATGGGGACAAAACGACGTATCCGCAACTGGCGAAAGTGATCGGCTTCTGCAAGCCGGATCAAGTCGTGGAAGTGGCGGAGAAAATTATGACCGTTCAGCGCGACTACGGCAACCGCTCATCGCGCAAACACGCCCGCTTCAAATACACGATCGATCGGCTTGGGCTGGAAGCGGTGAAAGAAGAAATTGAGCGCCGCCTCGGCTGGAAGCTCGGCGAAGCGCGCCCGTACCATTTCGAGCATAGCGGCGACCGCTACGGCTGGGTCGAAGGCGTCAATGGGACGTGGCATTTCACGCTCTTTGTCGAAGGCGGCCGCGTCAAAGACTACGACGATTACAAGCTGATGACCGGCCTGCGCGAAATCGCGAAAGTCCATACCGGCGATTTCCGGTTGACGCCAAACCAAAACTTGATCATCGCCAATGTCACGAGCGAGAAAAAGCCGGAAATCGAGGCGCTCATCGCCGAATACGGCTTGACCGACGGCCGCCGGTACACCGCCTTGCGCCGCAACGCGCTCGCCTGTGTCGCCTTGCCGACGTGCGGCTTGGCGATGGCGGAAGCGGAGCGGTACTTGCCGAAACTGCTCGATAAAATCGAGGAAATTATCGATGAAAACGGTTTGCGCGACGAAGAAATCACGATCCGCATGACGGGCTGTCCGAACGGCTGCGCCCGCCACGTGCTCGCGGAAATCGCCTTCGTCGGCAAAGCGGTCGGAAAATACAACATGTACCTTGGCGCCGCGTTCAACGGCACGCGCTTAGGCAAACTGTACCGCGAAAACATCGGCGAGGAGGAAATTTTGCGCGAACTGCGCGTGCTCTTATCCCGCTATGCGAAAGAGCGGCTTGACGGTGAACACTTCGGCGACTTCGTCATCCGCGCCGGCATCGTCAAAGAAGTGACGGATGGGACGAATTTTCATGATTAAGGTGGTCAGGGTGAAATGGAAACCAGCCTCTCCTTGTTTAGGGGAGGTTGTTTTTTTGTTATTTCGCAATGGCTTTGGTCTTTTTCTCATCACAGAAGCATATAAGAGCAGGGGTGAATCGCAAGCGCCGTTTGGCGGAATGAAGCTGTCAAGCTCCCGGGAACAAGGGCGGGCGGCTATGGAATTTTTCACAGCGATAAGAGGGTGTTGGTCAAAGGACGACAAAGAGTGTGAAAAAGCGTTCCGCCATGGGGGGGAGCGCTTTTTCATTGATGTAGTTTATTCAGTCGGGCGATAAAACTTCTTAAAACCCCCCCACATCAAACGAATGTCGTACGATATACTGCCGAACCAGTAGCCCCAAAACGTTTCATGATTTTCCGCTAGGGACAATACTCCTTGCGAAGCTTATATAGCTCTCAATGAAACACTCTGTTCTTTGCTCCTTTTGCTGACATCGTCATTCTCCTTCTATGTCCTCATAAACCCACCTTCAGAATGGATGATTTGTCCGGTAATCCATTCGGCTTCATCGCTTGCTAAAAAGCGGATCAGTCGCGCCGCATCGTATGGTGTGGCGATCCGTCCAAACGGGAATTTTGGGAGAAGATACTTTTTGAGTTCCTCATCCATCCAACCGGAATCGGTTGGACCGGGATTGACTGCGTTCACCGTAATGCCTTTTTCGGCCGCTTCGACTGCGAACGTTTTGACAAAAGCATCGATCGCTCCTTTTGTGGCGGCATAAGCGGTTTGCCACGGCATCGGACCAAGAGACTGGCCTGATGTCATGGTAATAATCCGTCCGCCCCGCCCCTTTTGAAATTGTTTGGTGAATTCGATGCTCAGCATGATAGGCGCTCTTACATTCAAAAAATAGTGGCGGTCGAGCAATTCGCTTGTCAGCGCCGAATAATGGAGCGTTTCCGAATAGCAAGCGTTGTTGACTAAAATGTCAGGCTCTCCCAATGCCTCGCGTGCCGAAGCTAATAATGTGTGCGGCCCCTCTTCTTTCGACAAATCCAATTCAAGACAATGGCACGAGACACCAAACGTTTCTATGTTTCTTTGAATCCGAAACGGTTCGTCTTGTTCGATTCCCCAAGGCATCGAGCGGTCATACGCGCTCCAATACGTGAAAAAGATGTCGGCGCCCGCCTCGGCCAGCGCTTCGCAAATCGCCGCCCCGATTCCTCTCACCCTGCTTACGCCTGTCACAATCGCCCGTTTTCCTTGTAGTGATGCATGTACCAATCTCCTCACCTCTTTTGTTTATTTCAATAAAAGGGCTCTTCACCGCAACATGTACTTGACAAGCAATGCGGTTTCCTGCACAAGGATATGCAAAAATCACTGATTTACTGGTTTTCCCTCACAAGCGTAAATAGGGTATGTTCAGAAAAAATCAAGTACAACTTTTGGTGAAGAGCCAATAAAAGTTTGCCATCTCCACAGGGGGATATTTTGGGATTTCACTTCATACTTTTCCCCGCGACTTAATGGATTGGATTGTTGCTTTTGGTACGCAACAATCGAACAGAAAAGAGCAGGATCCACAAGTTACCGATCAGCATGGAAATTCTTTCGAACAAACCGCTAGGTGCTCCGGGCCACGTCTGGGCGAAGTCCATGGATACGAGTACACTGCAGATAGAAAACGCGATGAACACTCCTAGACCTGAAAGCAGGGAATACGCATGCCAACCTTTCCATTCCCGCTCTCCTCTGAATCTGCCTGCTAAGACGAAACAAACGGCTGTCAACGCCCCGAAGACTAATGCACCCGCAATGTCATGCATCAAGCCCGATGTGCTGCGGACAGCCGGTGCCCCAGGGGGCCAACCTAGACTCGGATCGATGGGAAATAAGGCGGCCAGTAGCAGTCCGATTCCGTATGCTCCGATTAAAATAGGCCCCCATTTTGACCCCTTTCCTGAACAAAGTGCCCATTTGAGCCCGACGGTGTAAGCGCAAAAGAGCACCCCCGAGAGCAGAAGATTGCATGTCCCGAGCCAGCCCCGTTCACCGAGGCTCTGGTGGCTGATCCAATGGCGAATGATGCTGAACTCTGGTCTAGTTAATGCATCGATGGTGGCCACCCCGTTCAGCAGTAACGGGGCGGCAATTCCCAGTTTTAGCAAATTGCGCTTCTGCTTATTAAACATTTGCCCTTTCCTCCTTGTTTTTCAATGTTCATGACAGCATGGAACAGGATATGCTATAATCCTACTGTGCACACCCTATTATCTTATTTTATTAAGATAAGATAAATATAAATGGAGTTGTTACACATGTCAAGTGAATTTTCCAACCTTACACCGACGCAACGGAAACTGCTGGTTGCTCTGCGCGAAAACAGCACAAACACTGTGCTGTTCCATGCTTCGATTGCCAAGCAATGTGGATTGAACGAGACCGACCACAAATGTTTGGATTATATCATTCGCAACGGTCCCGTCACTGCGGGTCAAATCATGGCGTATACGGGATTGACCTCCGGTGCGGTTACCGGGATTATCAACCGATTAGAGGAAAAAGGATACGTGCGCAGGAGTAAAGATGCCGAGGATAAACGAAAAGTCCTAGTCGAGGCCATTCCGGAAAGCATGGCGCGTATCGACGCCCTGTTCGAGCCGGTGATGGAAGACACCATTCGCTTGTTACGATGTTATTCGGAAGAGGAATTGGCTGTTATTTTGGATTTTGTGAGTCGTTGCAACAGGATGATACAGACTCATATGGCAACTGAATGAGTTGTCATGTAAGATGTGTCGTTTACATGGCTGAGAAAAGCCCGGATTATTTGTTTGTGATTGACCGCAACGCTGTTGTTTAAACAAATCGAACAAGGGCTTGAATAATAAACAGGCGGGCTTAGGCGGCCCGCCTGCTTTATCGTCATAAAATGACATTCTTAATTTTGTAGATTTCCCGTTCGTGTTCGATGACTTTGTTCGAGAGGAAGGTGATGTCAAGCTTGATGTTGTTCAACTGTTCGGTGAATGATTGGGCATGGGAATCGACTTTTTTCTCTAAGGCGTCGAGTCTTTGGTGGATGGAAGAGACTTCGCCGTGAAGTTTGTGCACGTCCATCGCGAGGGCGTCGAGTGCAGCGTCGGTTTCATCCTGGCGGTGAAGAAGAGCAGACATCAGATCATACAGCTCTTTTTGGCCAGCTTTGATATGGGCTTGTTCTTCTTCTAACCGCTTTTGGCCTTCAAGGAGAGTTTGCTGGATCCGCCGGAATTCTTCCTGTTCTTTGCGCATTTCTTGCTGTTCTCTTCGGATCTCCTGTTGCTCTTTCCGCATTTCTTGTTGTTCTCTTCGGATCTCCTGCTGTTCTTTCCGCATTTCTTGCTGTTCTCTTCGGATTTCCTGCTGCTCTTTCCGTATTTCTTGCTGTTCTCTTCGGATTTCCTGCTGCTCTTTCCGTATTTCTTGCTGTTCTCTTCGGATTTCCTGCTGCTCTTTTCGCATTTCTTGTTGTTCCGCTTCCAGCCGTTTGTGGCTTTCGACGAGGAGATGCAACGTGTTTTCGATGTGACCGAGCCGGTCGAACAGTTGCAAGAGGATCTCTTCGCTCATGTTGGCCCCTCTTTCATCTTAATTTTCTTCATTATAGCACATATGTTCTTGTTAGACAAGCAGGAATGGTGTATATAGGAAAGTGTACAAACATATGATACAATGGATAAACAAACTGACAAATCTCAGTGCGGGCATCGGCCAGTACGTTTTAGAAAGGGATCGATGTATGCTTTACGTTTCTCCTGCCAAGATCGCAAGCTATTTTTATCATGAGTGCGAGCGGAATTTTTATTTTCAGTCGTTGGCGAAAGAACGACGCGGCGAGATCGATGTGCCGGAAGAGCTGTTTGAGCAGCCTGCGGTTCATGAGAGCGTGCTGCGCCGGGGAGCGAAGTGGGAAGAGGAAGTGGTCACGACGCATTTGGCCGGCCAGGTGAAGATGGGAGAGCGGAGGCTTGGTGCGCCGCTTTCTCATTGTTATTTGGATGGGGAAGAGACGATCGAAGAACTTAAAAGGCCGAGCAAGCGATATTTGTATCAGCCGACATTGATCGCGCCGCCGCGCTTTTACAAACAGTACGGGTTGGATCCAGAGGCGATCCGATTTGCGGCGTGCCGTCCGGATTTGATTGAGTGCATTCCGGGACAAAACGGCTTTGTGTTCCGCATCATCGACATCAAATCATCAGATGTGTTGAAGCTTTCCCACCGCGTGCAAACGGCGTTGTATGCTTTGATTTTATCCTCGGTTTTAGAGGAGCACGGCGTTAAAGGCAGCGTTGATTTGCGCGAAGCGGGGATATGGACGTACAAAACCGAGCAGCCGCAAGCAGCCGATATCAGTCAGTTGCTTCCGTTTCTTGAACCGTTTTTGACCGACGAACTGCCGGCGCTGGCCGAAAAGCAACTTGATGAGCTGTTTTGGCACTTGGATTACCGTTGCGAATGGTGCCCGTTTTACGATTATTGTTTAGACAAAGCGCGGAAACAGTCGCATATTTCCCTCGTTCCGTACTTATCGAGCCATGCGTCCCGCTTTATTCGCGAGCGGCAGCTGCCTGAGACGATCGACGAGTTTCGCCAACTTCTTGGGCGTAAAGAAACGAGACACGTCCTGAAGCAAAACGCTGGATTGGCGCGCCAACTTCGGCGGCTTGAAGCGCAGCTTGAGGCGATTGCGGAGGAAAAAGTCGTTCCGTATGACCGTGCGGTGACGCATATGCCGATATGGGAAGACATCCGTCTGATTCTCACCGCGCAACGCGATCCGTTGACGGGCAAGATCGCGGCGGCATCGTTGTACCGTGTTGGTGGAACAGATGTGTTTGGAACAGGGTCGGAAATGCATCATGTTATCGCCGGTTCGTTTGAGGAATGCGACGCGGTCGGCCGAAAGTTTGCCGATGCGCTGGACCGCCTGCTTCAGACGGTGCACGATTACAACCGAGCGCGAGAGTGGCGGGCGCAAAAGTCCGTGCAGGCGTATGTCGCCGACAACTATGAATGGGACAATGTGCAGCAGCTGCTTCAAGAGCTTTTGTTGGATCCAGAATATAACGAAAAAGCCGTTCGGCTGCTGTCGTATTTTCATAGCAGCGTGCTATCAAGCGCCAGCGATCATCCAGATGAAATCGTTCCGCTTCCTGTCGTTGTTCTGACAACGGCCGTGAGCCAGCTGTTCGCCTTGCCGACGCATGTTGCGTACCGTCTTGAAGACTTGTCGCGGTATATTGCGGCCTACCATGATTCGCCGTTTCTGTACTCGGCGAGCGAGCGCTTTTCGTTCCGCTTGACAAACGCCATGAAACTGGATGTGCTGCATGATGCCTGGCAAACAGGGGACATGGAAAAACGACAAGCGGTCGAGAAGGAGCTGAGCCGCCGCCTTTGGGCCGCTCACAGCATCATTCAAGGCATCCGTGCGTGGGCCGAGAGCGTCCATCCTTCACCGCTTATGATCTGGCCGGAAAAATTTGCTTTTCCTAATTCGGCTGATTACCGTGATCCGCTTGTGTCCAAGTTGGCGTTTATGGCGCGCTACGAGGCGCTATTAAACTACTTGGATATTCGCCAAAGCCGCCTGCTCCCGCTTTCGGAGCGGCTTGAGAACGGAGTGACGCTTCATGTCACGTACCTTGGCGGCGATCGGTTCCGATTGAACAACCGCCAGGCGCTTGAAGCGATCGATCAAAAGGCGAGCTGGCTGCTCACCGAGTGCAATGAGGAAGGGGAAAAGGCGCAACAGACTTTTCCTGATCACAAGTACGCCAGTGAATGGAAGCCACCCCAATGGGCCAATGTCTATTTTGTCCGCATTCGCGCCATCGAAGATGATGGCAAGACAGCCGAACTCGAGCTCGAGTTGCCCAAATGGCTCGACCGGTTCCCGCTTGTGGAAGGAGAGGAGTATTGGCTGTCGATCCGGCATGCCGATTTTACCACCCAGCGCGTCTTGCAGGCGTTGCAACAGTTGGACGAGGACAATCATCGCATCTTGGACTTGATTCGCGATCCGATTCGCTATCGGAAAACGTTTCGTCCCAACTGGGATGTAGAGGAGGTGAAGGCGCTCCTCCGCCAAAGCGGGTTGACGAAAAGTCAGCGCCAAGCGTTTCTTCAGTTTCTTCGTCATACGTTGACGCTTGTTTGGGGGCCGCCTGGCACTGGAAAAACACACTTTATCGCCGCCGCTCTTCAGTTGCTGATGGAAATTTACGAAAAACGGGGGCGGAGGCTTGCCATTCTTGTTTCGGGCTTCACCCATGCGGCGATCGAAAACTGCCTGCGCAAAATTCAGGAGCTTGCGCCGCGGCGCAGCGTCCATATCGCGAAACTCGGCGAGATTCAGACGGAAAACGCCAAAGGAATCGCCAAGGTGGCGGACCGTGACCTTCTCGGATGGTTTGGCAACGGTGGCCATCGGGTGCTTGGCGCCACGCTGTACGGCATTCAAAGGGCATACGAAAAAGGCTATATAGAAGGGTTTGACGTCGTCGTCCTTGATGAGGCGTCGCAAATCCGCGTGGCCGATTCACTGTTGGCGTTACGCCATGTCAAAAAAGCAGGCAGGCTGCTCATTGTCGGCGACCATTTCCAGCTGCCGCCGATCATTCAAGGGACGTATGCGGTCGGCGAAGGGGAGCCGCACTTGTTCGACTCGATTTTCCGCCTGTTGTTTGACGCCGATGTCGAGAAGCGGTATACCCGCCAACTGACGGACAATTTCCGCATGAATGAGGCGCTTTGCCGCTACCCGGCCGAGCAGATTTACGGACCCAGCTATACGGCGTTCACCCGCCAAATTGCCGAGCAAACATTGGCGCTCGCCGCCGCGCCGCCTGCCGATGAATGGGTGGAAGCGGCGATCGACCCTGACTATCCGCTTGTCGTCTGCACGTATGACGGTGTGTACGGTGCGCAAGAAAACGAGGCGGAAGCGCGCTGGGTGGCCAACATTACGAAGGTGTTGCGGGCACGGCTTCTTGACAGCGAGGGAAAACGGTACGATGACTCATCAGAAGGCGACCAAGCGTTTTGGCGCCGCGGGCTGTTTATCATCGCGCCGCATCGGGCGCAAATCCGCGCCATTCGCCGTGAGCTTGAATGCCAAGGATTGCGCCCGCCGTTTTTCGTCGACACGGTTGATAAAATGCAAGGGCAAGAAGCGGATGCGGCGATCATCAGCTACGGCGTCGCCGACCCGGAACTGGCTGTGATGGAAGGGGAGTTCATCTACAGTTTGAACCGTCTCAACGTTTCGCTCACACGGGCGCGGAAAAAGGCGATCCTTTTCCTCTCGCGCCAACTCATGTCGCCGCCGCTTCAGGTGATCGGCGACGAGGAATACCGTGAAGGGGTGAATTTTATGCTCGGGCTCGAGCACTACGCTTCACGGCATGGGGAAGCCCGGGCATTCATGATCGACAGCGTCAAACTGTATATGTATCGGGTCGGCTGTCCTAAGTCTGAAAACGCGGATTATTTCTCTCGTTGAAAACCGCATAAGCAGTCGCCATCCGCCATGCCGCCTTCTCCATTTGTTGGCTCGTTTTGTTTCCATGCTGAGCGCAGCCGCGCACGGTTCGGAAGAGGGGGCATGGCGATTTTTTTGGGGACGGAATGGGGATTGATGTACGAACGGTGAATAGTTGATAAGAAAATTAAGGGAGGAAACCGCCGAGCCATGGAGAAATAATGGAAATAAGATTTGTCGATAAGAAGCACTGTGCTAGGAATACGCGACAAGAGAGGGGGCGTGCCATGGCAAACGTCGGCGGGAGAAGGAAACCGGCAGCGGATGCAAGGCTTGAGGTGATCCAAAAGCTCTTTCCGGAAGCGGTTGTGGATGGAGGCATCGATTGGGAGTTGCTGAAGAGAGTGTTTGGCGGTCACGAACGGCAAGAAGCATATGAGTTCACGTGGCCGGGGAAGGCGGAGGCGAGGCGGCTCGCTGAGCTGCCTGCGTCCGGAGTATTGCGGCCGGATCAGGCAGCGAGCAAACAGTGGGAGACGACGAACAATTGGTATATTGAAGGAGACAATTTAGAGGCGTTAAAGCTGCTGAGAACGTCGCATGCGGGAACCATTCAAATGATTTACATCGATCCGCCGTACAATACCGGAAAAGTGCTCACGTACAAAGACAATTGGCGCAAGGGGAAAGCCGTTGTTCCTAGCGGAATCCAGGAAGAAGCGCGCGGCCATGTCGGCTGGCTCAACATGATGTACCCGCGCCTTTGGGTGGCGAGGGAGCTGTTGGCCGAGACGGGGGCTATCTTTATCTCCATTGATGATACGGAGCAGGCGAATTTGAGAAAAATGTGCGATGAAATTTTTGGCGAGCGGAATTTTGTCGCCACGTTCATTTGGCAGCGGGCGTTTTCGCCCGTGAATATGAACAAGTTCGCCTCGCGCAACCATGATTTCATTTTATGTTATGCGAAAAACATCGATCGCCTGGCTTGGTACGGCTTGCCGCGCCATCCGGAAGCGGATGTGCGGTATGCCAACCCAGACAATGACCCGCGCGGTCCATGGATGTCAGGCGATTTGTCGGTCGGTCCGCCGATTCCCGAAAAGATTTATAAGATTGTGACGCCAAGCGGTCGGGTCGTTTCTCCGCCGAACGGGTATTGCTGGCGGGTGACGAAGGAGCGCTTCGCCGAGCTGGCGGCGGATAACCGCATTTGGTTTGGCAAAGACGGAAACGGGGTGCCGCGCCTGAAGCGGTTTTTAAGCGAAGTGAAGTCGACGGTGACGCCGCTTACGATTTGGACGCATGACGAGGTGTCCCATTCGCAGGAGGCGAAAAAGGAGCTGAAGGAGCTGTTCGATGGGCTTGCGGTGATGGATTACCCGAAGCCGGTGAAGCTTATTCAGCGCATGGTGGCGCTGACAACGAGGGATGATGATCTCATCCTCGACTTTTTTTCCGGCTCGGCGACAACGGCCCATGCCGTCATGCAGCAAAACGCCGAAGACGGGGGGCGGCGGTCGTTTATGATGGTGCAGCTTCCCGAACGGCTTGCGGAAACGTCCGAGGCGTATCGGGTGGGGTTTCGGACGATTTGCGACATTGGCCGCGAGCGCATCCGCCGCGCGGGGGAGAAAATCGTTTATGAAACGGGGAAGACGGAGCTTGATATCGGCTTTAAAGTGTTTCGGATTGAGAGAACAAACCAGCCCGCTCGCTAGGCGAACGGGCTGTTCCTTGACTAGGTTGATGAAAGGCGCTTTGGTTGAGGTGATACCCGTGTTTTCCGAGTCTCTGATGTCGAACGTTTCGGGCGTTTTTTACAATGACGGCGCGGCCCAGCGGTCGTTGACAAAGACGTCGTACTCCGCGGCAATCGTTTCTTTGAGCTCCACTAAAGACGGGATGCCGTCGGCGAAAGTGTAGGTGTCAAGGCAAATGAGGGAGTATTCGTCGCCGGGATCAAATACGATGGTGACGACTTCTTCCGTTCCGGCGTCCACTTGCCGGACGGTGTCGCCGTCTTCCGGCTCAACGAGTACGTTTTGGTATGTTTCACGAATCACGTAGTAGCCTTCCTGCAATTGTTCAGTGAATAGATGTTCGATGTCTGTCAGTTCGTGGACAATCATTATTTAAGTCCTCCTAACTTGTGAAATCATTCTCAATGTCAGTATATAACGTAGTCGCTGTCGATATAATAGATGCCGTGGAAAGTTCGAAAAGTTGTCATGTTTGCATGCCAAGCGTAGATAAGGTTGGGTGCAGGATTGATAAGGGAAAATAGCAGCTTCCTGCAAAAAGAAAGCGCCCTCGTGGGAGGGCGATGTCAACGTTTAACCAGTGACACTGCTTGCCTTCTGTCATCGATAGGCTGTTTAGGTGTAAATGATTCATTATTTTGCGATTTCTGTCGGACTGTTATGTTTTGAATCGAAAAGGGTGATTTGTTCATACTCGCCTTCCTTTAATACGCTTTGGTCGTTTTTCATTAAGTAGGTGTAGACACCAATTGCAATGAACAATCCAAATGTCCACGCGTTGTCCCAAAGAAAACGAAGTGGTGGTATGAATAAACCAAGTACAGGAATAACGACTCCCACAATCAGTGCGTACACTCCGTTTTTGTTAAACCCATTTGCATAATTGTAACGGCCATTCGGTTTGTACAGTTCTTTTAAGTGCAACTGTCTTCGGCGAACGAGCCAATAGTCCGCAATAGCAATGCCGTCAATGGGTCCAAGCAAAGCGGCGTATGTGCCAAGCCAGCCGAATATATAATTTCCAAAGTTGGACATAATATACCATGGCTGCAATAAAATAGCGAA
Source organism: Geobacillus sp. Y412MC52 (assembly GCF_000174795.2). Lineage (NCBI taxonomy): Bacteria > Bacillati > Bacillota > Bacilli > Caryophanales > Anoxybacillaceae > Geobacillus > Geobacillus sp. Y412MC52. Next base: position 1,382,685 of record NC_014915.1, read on the forward strand.
TAGTCCTGTGATAATCGCGCCAATTCCAAATGTAATTCGCTTCGGATATAAATTTTCGATCGCTCGGGCAGGGGCAACCACGTTGGCACCCACATTAATAGTTACAGAAGAGATGACAATAATAATAGTCCCTAATAGAATGACAAATGGGGGAAATTTAGCTAACAGTTGCACGGGATCCCAAATGGCTTGACCAAAAATCACAATGGTTGCTGAGGTTACGGCAATTCCGATAAATGAAAAAACAGTCATTGTAATAGGCAAGGATAAACTTTGGGCGACCATTTGTGATTTCTGACTCTGTGCGTATCGGCAAAAATCAGGGATGTTTAATGCCAATGTGGCCCAAAAGCCGATGACGCCAGTTAAAGAAGGGAAAAAGACTTTCAAAAATTCACCGGTTGTTTCGAACTTAGAAGGAGTCTCTAAAATCGGTCCCCATCCTCCGGCGTTCGTAAATGCCCAAATGAGCAAAATGATGGAAGAAATCCCGACAACAGGTGCAGCCACTGCGCTTAGCTTTTTGATGCCTTCTGGGCCTCTATAAGCAACGCTGATATTTAAGATCCAAAATAATGCAAATACAATGGCTGTATGTCCCGGTAAATTCCCCCACGAAGAGAATGATGCCATGAGTAATGTGTCAATGGCTTCTGTTCCGATCCACGTATTGATTCCAAACCATCCGGCTGCTACAAGGGCCCGGGCTAAAGTGGGGATATGGGCGCCTTTATCTCCAAACCAAAGCCGGGCAAACACAGGATAAGGAATCCCGAATTTTGTTCCTGCATGAGAGTTTAATAAAATCGGAATAAGGACGATCACGTTCCCCAGAAAAATGGTACCAACAGCTTGCCACCAGTTCATTCCTAAAGCAATCATGCCGCTGGCCATGGTGTATGAAGGAATGCATAAACACATTCCAATCCACAATGTAGCAAAATTGATTCCTTTCCATGAATGTTCTTGCCTTGTTGTCGGACGCAAGTCATCATTCCATAAAGGACTTCCACTGACTTCTTGTGCGGCTTCCTCCGTCAAGACCACAATCCCATTGTGTTCAATTTGTGTTTTCATTCATATCCCCCTTTTTTTAAAAATCCAGTGTATAAAAGAGAAATTTAAGAAAATTCTATCTATACTATGTAAATTTTTCATTATACGATTTGTCAAATAAGAAAAAGAGAAATCTATTCATTATGTAAAATGTGTAACTATTCCTCACATTTTGATGTTCTCAATCCTAGGGAGCAACTTCGTCTAGCTGTATATTTATTTCGCTGAAATTTACATAGTGAACAATCAATGTTTTCTATTATTTAACAAAGTGTATAATGAAAAGCTGGTGATTTACTATGTAGAATATTCTTAAAGTTCAGCCTAATTGTGAAACCAGATAAAATGAAGAAGGAGTGATTGGAGCATGGCTGATCAAGTGACCATTGGTTTGATCCAAGCTTCTCATAATGTGCATGGGGACGAGCCGGTCGAGGTTCATAAGGAAAAGGCGATTGAAAAGCACGTCAAGCTTGTCAAGGAGGCAAAAGATCGGGGAGCACAAATCATCTGTTTGCAAGAGATTTTCTATGGCCCGTATTTCTGCGCCGAGCAAAATACAAAATGGTATGAGGCGGCGGAAGAAATTCCAAATGGTCCGACGACCAAAATGTTTCAGGAAATAGCAAAACAGCTGGGGGTAGTGATCGTTCTACCGATTTATGAAAGGGAAGGAATTGCTACTTACTATAATACGGCAGCTGTCATTGATGCCGATGGAACCTACTTAGGAAAGTATCGCAAACAGCATATTCCGCATGTCGGGGTAGGAAACGAGGGCTGTGGATTTTGGGAAAAATTTTATTTTAAGCCTGGAAATTTAGGCTATCCGGTATTTGATACCGCATTTGCCAAGATCGGCGTTTATATTTGTTATGACCGTCATTTCCCAGAGGGAGCGCGAATTTTAGGACTAAAAGGCGCTGAAATTGTGTTCAATCCATCCGCTACGGTAGCAGGTCTCTCCGAATATTTATGGAAACTGGAACAACCGGCTCATGCCGTTGCCAATGGCTATTACGTGGCTGCCATCAATCGGGTTGGATATGAAGCACCGTGGAACATGGGAGAGTTTTACGGGCAGTCTTACTTGGTTGATCCTAGAGGGAACTTTGTGGCCATGGGCAGCCGTGATCAAGATGAAGTGGTGATTGGCGTCATGAATAAGAAGATGATTCGGGAAGTGCGCGATATTTGGCAATTTTACCGTGATCGTCGTCCGGAAACCTATAGTGAAATGACGGCTTTACTTCCATAGAAAGCAACGAGAAAGGGGAGGAGGGAATGACTCTATTCCCTTTCTTTAAAAATGACGCGTGGAGGGGGATGGAGATGGAGCAATCACGTTTGGAAAAGAACTTTGAAGAAGTAGAGCCTGGCTTGACAGATCGAGAAGCAATGGAAGAAGCGAATCGATGTTTGTACTGTTATGACGCTCCTTGTATTCGAGCTTGTCCGACAGGGATTGATATCCCCGCTTTTATCAAAAAAATTGCTTCTGGGAATGTAAAAGGGTCAGCGAAAACCATTATGTTGTCAAACCCGGTTGGCGCCAGTTGTGCAAGAGTGTGTCCGACAGAGGAATTATGTGAAGGGGCTTGTGTTTTAAATCATTCTACAAAACCCATTATGATTGGAAAATTGCAGCGATATGCGACCGATTGGGCGATCCGAAATAAAGAAGTGTTATTCCAAGCGGGACGAAAAAATGGAAAAACAGTGGCGGTTGTCGGCGGCGGCCCTGCTGGATTATCATCGGCCAGAGAACTAGCTCGTCTTGGGTATGAAGTGACCATTTTTGAAGCGGAGAACCAAGCAGGCGGGCTAAACACGTATGGCATTGTTTCTTTCCGCCTCCCTCAAAATATCTCGTTGTGGGAAGTCAATCAAATCAAAAGCTTAGGCGTGCAAATCCGCACGAATACAAGGGTTGGTAAGGATATTGAAGTAAACGAGCTTCTAGAAAATTATGATGCTGTTGTTTTAGCTGTTGGCATGGGGAAAGTGCCAAAGTTAGGAATCCCGGGAGAAGATTTGGACGGAGTATATGATGCCATTGAGTTGATTAAAGAGACGAAAACAAAACCGTTGACTGATCGGCTGGTGGGGAAAAGGGTAGTTGTGATAGGTGCGGGAAATACCGCGATTGATGCAGCTACCTGTTCGGTGCGTCTAGGAGCGGAAAATGTAAAAATTTTATATCGCCGGACGAAAGAAGAAATGACAGCTTATGAATTTGAGTATGAGTTTGCCAAACAGGATGGTGTCGAATTTCGCTGGCTAACAGCACCCAAAAGGATTATTGGCGACAGTAAGGGCAAGGTTACTCATGTTGAATGCGTTCGGATGGAATTGGGAGAACCAGACGCTGATGGCCGCCGCCGCCCTCTTCCGGTTGAGGGATCGGAATTTATTATGCCGGTTGATGTTGTCATTAAAGCCATTGGGCAAGAGCGCCATATCGAATTGATTGAAGCTTTTGGATTAGAGCATGATCATGGCGTAGTCAAGGTGAATCCTGAAACTTATCAAACGTCGAATCCGAAGGTGTTTGCTTGTGGGGATGTGATTTTTGAAAGAGGAAAAGGCGAAGCGATGGTGGTGGTGGCAGCGCAGCAAGGGAAGGAAGCAGCTTACGGGATTCATCGATATTTGACAAAGGCAGTAAGCGAAACGGCCTAAATGAGAGGAGGGAACGGCAATGGCTGATTTAAGCATTAACTTAGCGGGAATCAAGTCCCCCAATCCATTTTGGCTCGCTTCCGCCCCTCCCACCAATTCGGGGTATCAAGTGCAAAGGGCATTTGAGGCGGGTTGGGGAGGAGCGGTATGGAAAACATTAGGGGAACCTATTTTGAATGTATCGTCCCGATTTGCGGCAATCAGTTTTAACGGACAGCGAGTCATGGGCTTTAACAATATTGAATTAATCACGGATCGTCCTCTTGAGGAAAATTTAAAGGAAATTTATGAGACGAAAAAACGTTTTCCTGACCGGGCTGTCGTTGCTTCTTTGATGGTCGAGCCTAAGCGCGAAAAATGGCATGAGATTGTGAAGCGAGTAGAAGATGTGGGCGTGGATGGGTTGGAACTCAATTTTGGCTGTCCGCATGGAATGGCGGAACGGGGGATGGGATCGGCATCAGGTCAAGTGCCAGAATTGGTCGAACGACAAACATATTGGGTCAAAGAGGTGGCACGCACCCCTGTCATTGTCAAATTAACTCCTAATATTACCGATATTACGGCGACCGCTGAAGCGGCTGCCCAAGGCGGGGCAGATGCCATCAGTTTGATCAACACAATCAATAGTCTCATGGGGGTGGACTTAGATACGTGGAATACGATTCCACATGTAGCAGGAAAGGGGGCGCACGGGGGATACTGCGGTCCAGCAGTAAAACCCATTGCTTTAAATATGGTGGCCGAATGCGCGCGACACCCGCGTATCCGCATTCCGATTTCGGGAATTGGCGGGATCTCCAATTGGAGAGATGCCGTTGAGTTTATGTTAATGGGAGCGACAGGAGTTCAAGTGTGCACGGCGGTTATGCACCATGGGTTTCGGATTATCGAGGATATGATTGAAGGGTTGAATCACTATCTTGATGAAAAAGGAATTGCTTCCGTAATGGATATTGTAGGGAAATCAGTGTCAAAGTATTCTGATTGGGGAGATTTGGACCTCAATTATAAGGTTGTGGCGCGAATTCATCGTGAGCGCTGTATTCAGTGCAATAAGTGCTACATTTCTTGTGAAGATGCTTCCCATCAATGCATTGAGCGTCTCGTAGACGAAAACGGAAAAGAATATTTAAAAGTGCGCGAAGAAGATTGTGTAGGATGCAATTTATGTTCCATCGTCTGTCCGGTTGACGGAGCGATTGAGATGGTCGAAGTGCCAAGCGAACATCCCCCGATGACATGGAATGAACGGCAAGCGGCCCTTGGCCGGCTAAGCGGTTGCAGTGTGGATATCAAATCATTATAAATGAAGGAGGGTATCATGATGACAAAATTGATAAAAAATGGAACAATTGTCACCGCTACAGATATATATGAAGCCGATCTCCTCATTCAAGGTGGGAAAATTGCAGTAATCGGGAGAAATTTAGATGAGAGCGGAGCGGAAGTGATTGATGCCACAGGTTGTTATGTGTTTCCAGGAGGCATTGATCCGCACACCCATTTAGATATGCCGTTTGGCGGCACTGTGACAAAAGACGACTTTGAGTCGGGGACGATTGCCGCCGCATTTGGCGGGACGACGACCATTATTGATTTTTGCTTAACGAATAAAGGTGAGCCCCTGAAAAAAGCGATTGAAACTTGGCATAACAAAGCGACGGGGAAAGCGGTGATCGATTACGGGTTCCATTTGATGATCAGTGAAATAACGGACGATGTGCTTGAAGAGCTTCCAAAAGTGATCGAAGAAGAAGGAATTACCTCCTTTAAAGTATTTATGGCGTATAAAAATGTGTTTCAAGCTGATGATGGAACCTTGTATCGGACGCTAGTCGCGGCAAAAGAACTCGGAGCGCTTGTCATGGTGCATGCCGAGAATGGAGACGTGATTGACTATTTAACGAAAAAAGCCTTGGAGGACGGGCATACTGATCCGATTTATCATGCATTAACGAGACCTCCAGAGCTAGAAGGAGAAGCGACGGGGCGCGCCTGTCAATTGACAGAACTCGCTGGTTCGCAATTGTACGTCGTTCATGTATCGTGTGCTCAAGCGGTAGAGAAAATTGCTGAAGCGCGCAATAAGGGGTTGAATGTATGGGGCGAAACTTGTCCCCAGTATCTGGTGCTCGATCAGTCCTATTTAGAAAAGCCGAATTTTGAAGGTGCTAAATATGTATGGTCACCGCCGCTTCGTGAGAAATGGCATCAAGAAGTGCTATGGAATGCCTTGAAAAACGGCCAGCTGCAAACGCTCGGATCTGACCAATGCTCATTTGATTTTAAAGGCCAAAAAGAATTAGGAAGGGGAGATTTTACCAAAATCCCAAATGGTGGTCCTATTATTGAGGATCGGGTGAGTATTCTTTTCAGTGAAGGAGTGAAAAAAGGGAGAATTACCCTCAACCAGTTTGTTGATATTGTATCAACAAGAATCGCCAAATTGTTTGGTCTATTCCCGAAGAAAGGAACCATTGCCGTCGGTGCGGATGCGGATTTAGTCATTTTTGATCCAACGGTTGAACGGGTGATTTCAGCCGAAACACACCATATGGCTGTGGATTATAATCCGTTTGAAGGAATGAAAGTAACAGGGGAACCTGTGTCGGTTTTATGTAGAGGAGAATTTGTGGTACGTGATAAACAATTTGTCGGGAAACCGGGGTACGGCCAATATGTTAAACGCGCGAAATATGGGGCGCTAATGGCCGACCAAGATGTGGTGAAAATGTCCTAACGTAAATAAATCATTGAACACCAACAAGCTGTGCCTGGCGGTAAGGATGCGGGTCACGACGAGAAGCGGGGGGTGTGTGATGACTTACCATCAGTTTCTACGTGAGCGAGAAAAGATCGATTACTTAATTGAACAAGGATACTATATGAAAAGCGTAAAAGAAAATTTAAGCGGATCGTTTGTTGAATTTGAGAAAGAAGACTCTTTGTCAGAAACAAGAGATATCCAAACACTGCATATTACAAACGCTGATGCACGCAAATATTTTTCGTCATTATTAATCCGCCAGCTCAGAAAACACCACGAATAGAGAGAAGAGCGATGCACATCGCGATAAGCGCCGGAACGAGTTCCTCTATATATCCTCCATCATTATAGAGGCAGGGCCGGCGCTTTGATTTTCATGAAACAGAGCGCGAATCGCCTAAATGAATGTCACATCTCATAACATAAAACGAGATCGATGATGTTGCTTTCTGTATAATGAAACGTAGAAGGCCATATATAGCCAAGCCGTTACATAAAAATTTGTGATAGAAGCAGGAGCGACCGTTTACGCTGCCTAATATTAAAATGGCATTGCCATGATTGGTGTAAGGGGAGTGAAACAAAGTGTATGAAGACTCCTACATTAACGGTTTCTGATATTCTAAAGCGGAAACATTTTGAACATGTTGAAGTGGTTGCAGGGCATAATGGGCTCAACCGCACTGTAAAATGGGTTCATGTTGTCGAGGTTGCGAAAATCCATCATCTGTTAAACGGAAAAGAGCTGATTTTATCTACTGGGGTAGGATGGAAGGAAAATAAGGAACTGTTTCGATCGTTTGTAGAACAGCTTATCAACTGTGACGCTTCGGGATTATGTATTGAAATCGGTATGCATACTCCTTCTGTTCCGCAAGAAGTAATCGATTTAGCGAATGCGCATCACTTTCCGATCATTCTCTTTCTCAAAGAAGTGCCTTTCGTTGAGATCACCCAAGACATCCACACTTATTTAATTAACCAACACTATGAAATCATCTCCGGACTAGAATCATATTCACAGCAATTAAACAAAAAATTACTTTCAATGGACCATTATAGTGAAATTTTAAAACTATTGCACCACTATTCGGGACATCAAGTGGTTTTTAAAATAAACGGCAGAGAGGTGGAGATATTTCCTAAATACAGCAAAACATTTAAGGAAGAACAGTTGATAGTTGACGACAACGCAGCTTCCAAGAAAAGAGTGGCCACCCAACCGATCCAATTTCTCGGGAATGAATATGCCGAGCTATCCATTGTGTCAACCGGAAAGGAAATCAGCGAATTTGATCTGCTGATTTTGGATCGTACGGCAACTGCGCTGGCACAGCATCTGCTTCGTGATTTGTATGTCGATGAAAAAAAGAGAGTAGAAGAAAATGAGTGGTTGAAAAGCTGGCTAGAGGGAGAGCATCCCATTGAAAATGTGTTTAGTTATTTGGCTGAGTATGGGGCAGAGCCAAATCCAAAAGGAGGGACAGTGCTTGTTGTCCGTTTTAAATCTTCAATGAAGCAATGCTCGAATTTAGACATGATTTATTTTAAAATGCTATGCCGGACGATTTTTGAACAACAAGGTTTTTCGACATTTCCTGTCGATTTTCACAGCAGCATCGTATTTATTATGATCAATAACAGGGAAATGAAAACATGGAAAAGTCGAATGAAAATAGGACTGAATTCTTTGCTTGAATCGGATTATATTCAAAAGAAGAAATTACCTCAATTTGTTGTCGGGGTCGGAAAATTTATCGAAAATGTTTCTCATATGGACAAAAGTTATCGGACGGCTTTAGAGACGATCAAAATTCAACATCATCTTGGCGGCAGAGCCAATAGCTGTTTTTATGAGGATTTGCATATCTATCGAATTATTTCCCTTATTCATAAATACAATGATTTGTATGAAGTTGTCATGGAATACTTAGAGCCTGTTCTTCAATACGATGAAAAATATAATGGAAACTTGTTGGAAACGTTAAAGGTATATTTGGCGTGTAACGGTTCAAAAAAAGAAACCGCACAAAGACTATTTGTCGTTAGGCAAACGCTGTATCATCGAATCCAAAAACTAGAGTCGCTTTTAGGAGAGGATTTTATGAATCCGGAAAAACGGCTCGCTATTGAGTTTATGATCAAGGCATATGAATATTTACAATCGCAAAGTATGGAAAACAAATATGTGCAGCATGATCGGTTGCGAAGATTGTAAGTAAGAAGTCTCCCCCCTGAGAAGCGAAAAGCAGAAGATGCCGTAGGCTTCTAGGGGGATTTCTTTCGTAAAAACATCCATGAGCAATTTTTTGCTCTCCACCGATATGAAAATCTCAGTCCAAGGCGCGCACATTTTCAAAATTTGGTCACATTGTGGAATAAATAGGCTAATCGCTTTTACGCTTTGTCTAGTGAAGGCAATCAAAAACTGGAGGATAATTTTGTGTAACAATACAAAATATTTAGATCATGAACAAAGATAGGAATAAGGAGGAGAATCTGATGTCCATCACCAAACCGGAAACAACGGTTCTCAAAAACTATATCGGCGGACAGTGGGTGGCATCGAGTGGCACAGAAACGCTAGAAGTCCCGAACCCGGCGACTGGGGAAGTGTTGGCGCGTGTTCCGATCTCAACCAAAGAGGATGTCGATCAAGCGGTGCAAGCAGCCAAGAAAGCGTTTGCGACGTGGAAAGATGTCCCTGTTCCCAAACGAGCGCGGATTATGTTTTCATTTCACCATTTGTTAAACCAGCATCATGAGGAATTAGCGGAGCTTGTCGTACAGGAAAATGGCAAAGCGTATAAAGAAGCGTACGGAGAAATTCAACGGGGGATTGAATGCGTGGAGTTTGCGGCCGGCGCTCCGACTTTGCTGATGGGGGAATCGCTGTCGAATATTGCGGAAGAGATTGACTCGGAAATGTTTCGTTATCCGTTGGGAGTTGTGGCAGGGATCACTCCGTTCAACTTCCCCATGATGGTGCCGCTTTGGATGTTCCCGTTGGCGATTGTGTGCGGCAATACGTTTGTATTGAAGCCATCGGAACGGACGCCCATTTTGGCCAATAAGTTAGCAGAACTGTTTACGGAGGCAGGTGCCCCTCCTGGGGTGCTCAATGTCGTTCATGGAGCGCATGAGGTGGTCAACGCCTTGATTGATCATGAGGATATTCGTGCGATTTCATTTGTCGGTTCACAGCCAGTGGCCAAGTATGTGTATGAACGGACAGCAGCGCAAGGCAAACGAGTGCAGGCGTTGTCGGGGGCGAAAAATCATCATATTGTCATGCCAGATGCGGATGTAGAGACGGCCGTACAACATGTGATCAGCTCAGCGTTTGGCAGCGCGGGCCAGCGTTGCATGGCTTGCAGTGCAGTCGTGATTGTCGGGGAAAATGAAACGTTCGTCCGTCGGTTGAAACAAAAAGCGGATGAGTTGATTATTGGGAATGGCATGGATCCGGAAGTGTTATTAACCCCGGTCATTCGGCAGTCTCACCGTGAAAAGGTGCTAGGCTACATTCAGAAGGGGATTGAAGAGGGCGCGGTATTGCTGCGCGATGGGCGAAAGGAAATGGATGATAGACCCGAAGGCAATTTTTTAGGTCCCACGATTTTTGATTATGTCACCCCGGATATGACGATCGCGAAAGAAGAGATCTTCGCACCTGTATTAAGTTTGCTGAGGGCCAATGATTTAGATGAAGCGCTCAGCTATATTCGGAAGTCTCGATATGGGAACGGGGCGACGATTTATACAAAGGATGCGAAGGCCGTCCGGAAATTCCGTGAAGAGGCCGATGCGGGGATGTTGGGCATTAACGTCGGCGTGCCGGCGACGATGGCGTTTTTCCCGTTCTCTGGCTGGAAAGATTCGTTTTACGGCGATCTTCATGTGAATGGAAAAGATGGCGTGAATTTTTACACGCGCAAAAAGATGATTACTTCCCGGTTTGATTTTTAACCTGTGTTGGGTGAAAGGGGCAGAGAATCATGCAAACTGAACAAACCCACCAACTGTGGCTCGACAAAGATGACCGATATATCTGGCATTCGATGAAGCCATATAACCCACAAGCAACGCTGATTGCCGCCGAAGCGAAAGGCTGCTGGGTGACGGATGCAGCTGGCCATCAGTATTTGGATGCGATGGCCGGGCTCTGGTGCGTCAACGTCGGCTACGGGCGCGAGGAACTTGCCGAAGCGGCGTATGAGCAGCTGAAGACGCTGGCGTATTTCCCGTTGACGCAAAGCCACTTGTCGGCGATTCAGCTCGGGGAAAAGCTCAACGAACTGTTAGGCGATGAGTATGTGATTTTCTTTTCCAACAGCGGGTCGGAAGCGAACGAAACGGCGTTTAAAATCGCCCGCCAATACCATCAGCAGCGTGGGGAGCATCATCGGTACAAAATCATTTCTCGCTACCGGGCGTACCATGGGAATTCCATGGGGGCGCTCTCAGCCACCGGACAGGCGCAGCGGAAATACAAATACGAACCGCTCGCCCCAGGTTTCATCCACGTGCCGCCGCCGGATGTGTACCGAGACCCGGATGCGGCGGACGATCCGCGCCGACTGCGGGCGGTAAAGGCCATTGATGATGTCATGACGTGGGAGTTGAGCGAAACGATTGCGGCCGTCATTATGGAGCCGATCATCACCGGGGGCGGTGTGCTCATTCCTCCGGACGGGTATATGAAAGCGGTCAAAGAAGTGTGTGAAAAACACGGGGCTTTGCTTATTGTCGATGAAGTCATCTGCGGCTTCGGCCGGACGGGAAAAGCGTTTGGATTTCAACACTACGGCGTCAAGCCGGACATCATCACAATGGCGAAAGGCATTACGAGCGCGTATTTGCCGTTGGCGGCCACCGCTGTTCGCAAGGATATTTATGACGCGTTCAAAGGAACAGGCGAATACGACTATTTCCGCCATGTCAATACATTTGGCGGCCACCCGGCTGCTTGTGCGGTGGCGCTGAAAAACATCGAGATTATGGAGGAAGAGCGGCTGTTTGACCGCTCGCGCGAGGCAGGGGAATGGCTGCTTGATGAGCTAAAAACGAACTTGGCCGACCACCCGTATGTCGGCGATGTGCGCGGCAAAGGGCTGCTTGTGGGCATTGAGCTTGTTGCTGACAAGGCGACGAAAGAGCCTCTTGATGTGTCGCTTGTCAATCAAGTGATCCATCGATGCAAAGAAAACGGCCTCATCATTGGCAAAAACGGAACGACAGTCGCCGGATACAACAACGTACTCACGCTGTCGCCGCCGCTTTGCATCACGGATGATGAACTTTCGTTTGTGGTGCGTGTCTTAACCGGGGCGCTAGCGGCCGTTCAATAAAACGAAAAACGTCAGCTGGATCAACGGCTGACGTTTTGTTTGCTTTCGGAAAAACATAGAAGCAGGCGGCTGCCGCTAGGGCGGAATGTTCTCCCCCCTATGCGCTTGTACATCGAGATTGGAGATTCTTAGGAGCGCCTCCCCGATCATCAATTTCTGTGTGTTTGACGAAAGAGGATGAGGTACGGCGAACGAGAGCTATTTTACAGACCCGCGAGCGAGAAAGGGGGGTGTCCCAAAAGGATCGGGACACCCTCTTTCGTCTCTATATATACGCACTGACTGCTTTTTTCGCACTATATTTTGTGTCTATCCTGAAGGCAGACAGCCTTTTGGGTCAGCCCCATGAAAGCGAGCCGTTTTCTTATATGGAATGATTATGAAAAAACGGTATCAAGTAATCGTCGCAAGGAGGTGAATCCATGCCGACGATCACACTAAGGCTGGAACTGCACAAACCAACGAAAGTCAAACAAGACATGTACGAACGGATGACAGAAGTGAATACCGCCTTTGCGAATTGGCTGTTGAATCATCCAGAACTGAATCAAGCGACGAGCAAACGATTTAAAGAGTTTTCGTCGCAGCGGTTTCCTTCCGCTGTCGTCAATCAGACGATTCGAGAAGTGAAGTCTCAAAGGAAACATCAGAAGGCAAAAAGGTTTAAAACATTATGGTGTTGCTTCAACAATCAAAATTGGAACGTCGAGCGAAAGGGAGAGTTCTATACGGTTTCATTCCCAACATTAGAGAAGCGAGTCGGCGTGCCGGTGGTCACGCGTTCCTATCAAGAAGCGTGGCTGAATCGGCTGATCAATGGAACCGCCAAACAAGGGGCGGCCAAGCTCTACAAAAAGAGAAAGAAATGGTACTTGGCGATCACCATCACCTTTGAAGTGGAGCCGCGACACGAAACAAAGGTGATGGGGGTTGACCTTGGGCTTCGCTATATCGCTGTTGCCAGCGTAGGAACGAAATCGTTGTTTTTCAAAGGGAGCCAATGCGCCTTCATTCGCCGACGATATGCGGCTTTGCGGCGAACGTTGGGCAAAGCCAAGAAGCTCCATATGATTCGTAAAATCGGCCGTAAAGAGTCCCGCTGGATGAAGGATCGAAACCATAAAATCAGCCATCAAAAGGAATCCGGCGTTTGTTTGTCGAATGACATGAGGGAAGAATGCATGGAGAAAGGGAGAGGAATGATGTCCGCATTTCAAGCGTTTGTTGTCAACAAAACCGAAACAGAATTTACCGCCGGTGTGCAGACGATGTCCATGGATGATTTGCCGGAAGGCGACGTTCTTGTCCGCGTCCATTATTCGAGCGTCAACTACAAAGACGGATTGGCGTCCATTCCGGACGGCAAAATTGTGAAAACGTATCCGTTCGTGCCCGGGATTGATTTGGCTGGGGTCGTTGTCTCCTCAAACGATGCGCGGTTTCGCGAAGGGGATGAGGTGATTGCGACCGGCTATGAAATTGGCGTCACCCATTTTGGCGGCTACAGCGAGTACGCCCGGCTGCATGGCGATTGGCTCGTGCCGCTGCCGAAAGGGTTGACGTTGAAAGAAGCGATGGCGATCGGGACGGCTGGGTTCACGGCGGCGTTGTCCATCCACCGGCTTGAGGAGCACGGGCTGACCCCGGAGCACGGGCCGGTGCTCGTCACGGGGGCGACGGGCGGCGTCGGGAGTCTGGCCGTGTCGATGCTCGCGAAGCGCGGCTACACGGTGGAAGCGAGCACAGGCAAAGCGGCGGAGCACGATTATTTGCGCGTTTTAGGGGCGAAAGAAGTGTTGACGCGAGAGGACGTCACGGCTGAGCGCATTCGTCCGCTTGATAAGCAGCGCTGGGCAGCGGCAGTCGATCCGGTCGGCGGCCGGACGCTGGCCACGGTGTTAAGCCGCATCCGCTACGGCGGAGCCGTGGCGGTGAGCGGACTGACCGGAGGGGCGGAAGTGCCGACGACGGTCCATCCGTTTATTTTGCGCGGCGTCAGTTTGCTTGGCATTGATTCCGTCTATTGTCCAATGGATTTGCGTTTGCGCATTTGGGAACGGCTCGCTGGCGACTTAAAACCGGATTTGGAGCGGATTGCTCAAGAGATTTCGCTCGCTGAATTGCCGCAAGCGCTTAAGCGCATTTTGCGCGGCGAACTGCGCGGCCGGACGGTTGTACGGCTGGCCTGATCGGGAGAAATCGCGATTTTTTCTGCCAAATATTAGGCTGGAATTCCTTTTTATGATTCTTGATCAAAGGGGAGAGGAATCTTGAAAAAATTGATCAATGATCCGCAGCGCGTAGTGGATGATATGTTGGAAGGATTTGTGGCCGCCCATTCTCGGCGAGTGAGACGAATTCCGGGGACGAATGTGATTGTCCGGAAGGATGCCCCGGTGAAAGGGAAAGTTGGGATTGTGAGTGGCGGCGGAAGCGGCCATGAGCCGGCACACGCTGGGTATGTCGGAAAGGGAATGCTGGATGCAGCTGTTTGCGGAGAAGTGTTTACGTCGCCGACGCCAGACCAAATTTTGGCCGCTATTCAAGCCGTAGATAGTGGGAATGGGGTATTGCTAATCATCAAAAATTATACCGGTGATGTGATGAATTTTGAAATGGCAGCCGAATTGGCTGAGGCCGAGGGAATCCGGGTCGCCAAAGTGATTGTGAATGACGACGTGGCGGTCGAAGACAGCACGTTTACGACAGGACGTCGTGGGATAGCGGGAACGGTGTTTGTCCATAAAATTGCTGGAGCATTGGCAGAACGCGGAGCTTCGCTCGAAGAAGTGGAAGCAGCAGCGAAAAAAGCCATTCAAGGCGTCCGTTCCATGGGGGTGGCGCTCAACCCTTGCATTGTGCCGGCTGCCGGAACGCCAGGGTTTGCGTTGGGTGAGAATGAGATGGAAGTCGGAATCGGCATTCATGGGGAGCCGGGAATTGAGAAAGTCACTGTTCAGCCAGCAGAGAACATTGCAGACGGATTGCTTGTCCGCATTGTTGAAGATATGAAACTCAATCAAGGAGATCAAGTGGCGGTCATGATCAATGGACTCGGAGCTACGCCATTGATGGAGCTGTATATTGTTCATAAACGTGTTGCTGAGTGGCTAGCAGAAAAGCAGATTCACATTCATGAGACGTTTGTCGGGGAGTATATGACATCATTGGAGATGGCGGGGTGCTCCATATCGCTGTTGAAGCTCGATGACGAGATGATCGACTTGCTTCGTTCGCCGGCTGACGCAGCAGCCTTTAAAACATGCTGAGCGGAAGGAGAGCAGAAGATGAAATTAGGCATTGAGCAAGCGAAAGCATGGATTGATCGAACGAATGAACTTTTTCAGCAACAGAAACAGTATTTAACTGAGTTGGATCAAGCCATCGGCGACGGCGACCACGGATTGAATATGGCACGTGGGTTTCAAGAAGCGGTGGATAAGATTTCTTCCAATCGCTATGAAGATGTCGGAACATTGTTGAAAGATGTGGCAATGACTTTGATTGCCAAAGTGGGGGGAGCTTCAGGGCCGTTATATGGGACGGCTTTTTTAAAAATGTCGCAAGCTCTTGCTGGTAGACAAGAAGTGAATGATCAAGAATGGATTGCAGCATTAGGAGAAGCATTGGCTGGACTGAAAGCGCGCGGAAAGGCGCAGGTCGGTGAAAAGACAATGATTGATGTGTGGGAGCCAGTCGTGATGTTTTTGCAAGAAAAAGGACGGTTGATTGCTGGAGAGGCAGCACAATTGGCAAAACAAAAAATGGAAGAAACGAAAACATTGGAAGCGAAAAAGGGGCGTGCCGCCTATTTAGGGAAACGTTCGATCGGCCATATTGATCCTGGTTCAGCGTCTAGCTACTTATTGTTTGTTGCCTTAGCAAAGGTTGTTGAGCCATAAGGAGGGCTTATGGATGAACTATGTCAGTCTTGTTTTAGTTTCCCATAGTGAAGAAATCGCCAAAGGATTAAAGAAGCTGCTTAAGCAAATAGCTCCAGACGTGCGCATTGCTGCAGCGGGAGGCAGCGATGGCGAAATCGGAACGAATGCCCTTCATATACAGGAGGCGATCGAATCAGTTTATTCCGAAAAAGGGACCGTTGTTTTGTTCGACCTTGGAAGCGCTCTGCTAAACGCCGAATTGGCTCTTGAGATGGCAGACAGAAAAGAGCGGGTCCGAATCGCCGATGCTCCCTTGGTGGAAGGGGCGTATATCGCCGCTGTTGAGGCGGGGCTAGGAAAACCATTGGAAGAGGTCGTACAGGCTTGCGAAGCGGCGAAAGAAATGGTCAAAATTGCAAAATAAAGAACGCTCTCATCTTGTTTAGAGGGAAGGGGGAAGAGATGTCTCCCCTTCTTTTTTCTTTGGTGCTTCTTACCTGAGCTGATACCGCTCCAGCTCGGAGAAAAAGTCTTTCACAAACCGGTAAAACACTTTCACCGACGGGGCGAGCTCGTGATGGTCGGAGACGATGATGCCGACATTTCGCTTCACTTGCGGCATTTCAATCGGCACTTTGGCGGCGTAGCGAAGCAAGCTTTCCGACAGGGCGCTCTCCGGCAAGAGGGTCACGCCGATGCCGGCGGAGACAAGCCCTTTAATGGCATCGAGATCTTCGCCTTCCGATGAAATGTTGGGCGAAAATCCGGCTTGGTGGCAAGCATCAATGACGATTTGATGCAAAATGTATCCCTTTGGAAACGTAACAAACGGGTCGTGGCGCAGTTCGTTTAACACGATCCGGTCGCGGCGAGCGAGCGGATGGCTGTTCGGCAGGAGGGCCGCAAACGGTTCAGAAAATAAAATTTCTCCTTTGATGCCGATTTCGCGTGCGGGAATCGGTCCAAGAAAGGCCAAGTCAATTTCCCGTTTTTTCACCGCTTCGATTAAATAATAGTACGACCCTTGGCGGAGATGGAACGAGACGTTTGGGTGTTCCGCTTTAAAGGCGGAGATGACCATGGGCATCATGTGGCTTGCCAGGCTTGTCGGAAACCCGATTTTAATCGTCCCGCGCTCCGGGTCTAAATATTCTTCGATTTGTTGCTTTGCATCATCGACCGCCTTCAACACCGCTTCGGCGTGCGGCAAAAAATGGCGGCCGATGGGGGTGAGCTTCACGTTCCGCCCTTCCCGTTCAAAAAGCTGCACGCCAAGCTCCGCTTCTAAGTTTGCGATTTGCCGGCTGATCGCCGACTGCGCGACATGGAGGGCATCGGCGGCTTCGGAGACGTGTTCGCGCCGGGCGACTTCCACGAAATATTGCAGTTGCCGCAGCTCCATTTTTCTCCCTCCTTTTGATTGATCGCAAAATGAGATGGATTTTATCTAAATTATATATTGTTTATATTAATTTTGAAAACTACAATGAATATTACAGACAATTCGGAACGGGAGGGGAAGGCAGCATGAAACACTACGGATTACCGGAAGCGCAAGGGTTATATCGCCCGGAATTTGAACATGATGCATGCGGGATCGGGTTTTA
This sequence comes from Geobacillus sp. Y412MC52, assembly GCF_000174795.2. NCBI lineage: Bacteria > Bacillati > Bacillota > Bacilli > Caryophanales > Anoxybacillaceae > Geobacillus > Geobacillus sp. Y412MC52. Next base: position 1,400,035 of record NC_014915.1, read on the forward strand.
TGCGCATTTGAAAGGAAAGCCGTCGCACGACATTATCAAAAAGGCACTTCATATGCTTCGCCAGCTTGAACACCGCGGCGGACAAGGGAGCGATCCGGAAACGGGCGATGGCGCGGGCATTATGACGCAAATTCCGCATGAGTATTTTCAAGCGGTGTGCGGCGGGATGAACTTGCCGGAAAAAGGGCGCTACGGGGTCGGGATGTTCTTTTTGCCGGAAGAGGAAGCGAAACGGGCGTACTATGAATCGATGTTCAATGAGATCGTCGCTCAAGAAGGGCAACGGCTGCTCGGATGGCGGACAGTTCCGGTCGATCGTGAAAAGCTTGGCAAACTGGCGCGGCAAAGCCAGCCGTTCATCCGCCAAGTGTTTGTCGCGGCAAGTGATGACGTGGCTGATGAGTTGGCGTTTGAACGGAAGCTGTATGTGATCCGCAAACAATTCGAAAAATGTGTGGAAAACAACGAGTGCTATGTAGCGAGCTTCTCGAGCCGGACGATCGTTTATAAAGGGCTGCTCACGCCGGAACAAATCGATGCGTTTTATTTGGATTTGCAAGATGAACGGTTCCGTTCGGCGTTTGCCCTCGTGCACTCGCGCTTCAGCACGAACACGTTCCCGAGCTGGGAGCGGGCCCATCCGAACCGCTATTTGATCCATAACGGCGAGATCAACACGCTGCGCGGCAATGTCAACTGGATGACGGCGCGCGAGAAGCAATTTGTGTCGGAAGCGTTCGGCGCGGATTTGGAAAAAGTCGTGCCGATTTTGGATACGAACGGCAGCGACTCGTCGATTTTGGACAATGCGTTCGAATTTTTCGTTCTTGCTGGCCGGAAGCCGGCCCATGTCGCGATGATGCTCATTCCGGAACCGTGGTTTTGGGATGAGCAGATGGACGGGGCGAAAAAGGCGTTTTACGAGTACCATAGCTGTCTCATGGAGCCGTGGGATGGACCGACGGCGATTTCGTTCACCGACGGCAAGCAAATCGGCGCCATTTTGGACCGGAACGGCTTGCGTCCGGCCCGCTATTACGTCACCAAAGACGACTACATTATTTTCTCATCCGAAGTCGGCGTCATTGATGTCGACCCGAACAACATTTTATATAAGGAACGGCTGAGCCCGGGGAAAATGCTTTTGGTTGACCTCGAGCAAGGGCGCATCATCTCCGACCAGGAAATCAAGGAAGAAATGGCTCATGAAAAGCCATATCGCCAATGGATCAACGAGCAAATGATCACGCTTGGCGATCTGGAAATTCCGGAGGACGTCGAAGCGCCAAAGCAGCTTGTCAAGCTGCAAAAAGCGTTCGGCTACACGTTTGAAGATGTGGAAAAAACGATTTTGCCGATGGCGGCGGAAGGAAAAGATCCGACCGGCGCCATGGGCATGGACGCGCCGCTTGCCGTGCTGTCGGAGCGGCCGCAAAGTTTGTTCAACTACTTCAAGCAGCTGTTCGCCCAAGTGACAAATCCGCCGATTGATGCGATCCGCGAATATGTCGTCACCTCGACGATGACGTTGCTTGGCAAAGAAGGGAACATTTTGCATCCGGACGCCAAAGCGGCGCGGCGCATCCGCTTGGAAACTCCGCTATTGACGAACGAAGAGCTCGCAGCGTTAAAAGCCAATCCGTACCCGGAATTTGCGTGCGCGGTGCTGCCGACGCTGTTTACTGATGATTTGAAACAGGCGCTTGATGAGCTGTTTGCCAAAGCGGATGAAGCGATCGAAAACGGGGCGGCGCTTCTTGTGCTGTCCGACCGCGGCGTTGATGAAACACATGTCGCCATTCCGGTTTTGTTGGCGACAAGCGGGCTTCACCAGCATCTTGTCCGCAAAGGGACGCGCACGAACGTCAGCCTGCTTGTAGAAAGCGGTGAAGCGCGTGAAGTGCATCATTTTGCGGCGCTCATCGGCTACGGGGCGGACGCCATCAACCCGTACTTGGCGCTGGAGACGATCCGCCAAGCGTCAGAAAACGGCACGATCGCCTTGTCTTACCGTGAAGCGGTGAAAACATATATCAAGGCGGCTGTTGACGGTGTCGTCAAAGTGATGTCGAAAATGGGCATTTCGACGGTGCAAAGCTACCGCGGCGCACAAATTTTTGAGGCCGTCGGCATCGGCAACGATGTCATTGATGAATACTTTACCGGCACGGCATCGCAAATTGGCGGCATCGGGCTTGCGGAAATCGCCAAAGAAGCGAAAATGCGCCATGAGTCCGCATTTGACGCACGGTACGAAGACGATGTGCTGGATACGGGCAGCGAGCTGCAATGGCGCCGCAACGGCGAACATCACGCGTTCAACCCGAAGACGATCCATTTGTTGCAGTGGGCGTGCCGGAAAAACGATTACAACCTCTATAAACAATATTCGAAACTGGCCAATGAAGAGCAGTTGACGTTCTTGCGCAATTTGTTCGATTTCGATTCGAGCCGGCAGCCGGTGCCGATTGAGGAAGTCGAACCGGTCGAGTCGATCGTCCGCCGCTTTAAAACAGGGGCCATGTCGTTCGGTTCGATCAGCCAGGAAGCCCATGAGGCGCTGGCGATCGCTATGAACCGGATCGGCGGAAAAAGCAACAGCGGCGAGGGCGGCGAAGACCCGGCCCGCTATGTGAAAGATGAAAACGGCGACTGGCGCCGCAGCGCGATCAAACAAGTGGCATCCGGACGTTTTGGCGTAAAAAGCCATTATTTGGTCAATGCCGATGAATTGCAAATCAAAATGGCCCAAGGAGCAAAACCGGGTGAAGGCGGCCAGCTTCCGGCCAACAAAGTGTATCCGTGGGTCGGCAAAGTGCGCGGCTCAACGCCAGGGGTGGAGCTCATCTCTCCGCCGCCGCACCATGACATTTACTCGATTGAAGATTTGGCCCAACTCATTTATGATTTGAAAAACGCCAACAAAGATGCGCGCATCAGCGTGAAGCTCGTCGCCAAAGCCGGCGTTGGCACGATCGCCGCTGGCGTGGCGAAAGGGAACGCCGATGTCATTGTCATCAGCGGCTATGACGGCGGCACGGGCGCTTCGCCGAAAACGAGCATTAAGCACGCCGGCCTGCCGTGGGAGCTTGGATTGGCGGAAACGCACCAGACGCTCATGCTCAATGGGTTGCGCGACCGCGTCGTTCTAGAAACCGACGGCAAACTGATGACCGGCCGTGATGTCGTGATGGCGGCGCTGTTTGGCGCCGAAGAGTTCGGGTTTGCGACCGCCCCGCTCGTTGTTTTAGGCTGTGTCATGATGCGCGTCTGCCATTTGGATACATGCCCGGTCGGCGTGGCGACGCAAAATCCGGAACTGCGCAAAAAATTCACCGGGAAGCCAGAACATGTCGTCAACTTTATGTACTTTGTCGCTCAAGAAGTGCGGGAAATTATGGCGGAGCTCGGCTTCCGCACGATCGACGAAATGGTCGGCCGCGTCGATGTCTTGAAGGTAAGCGAGCGGGCGAAAGCGCATTGGAAAGCGAAACATCTCGATCTGTCGCGTCTTCTGTATCAAGTCGATGGACCGCGCACTTGCATCAAAGGGCAAAACCATCGAATGGAAGAGACGCTTGATCATACAGAAATTTTGCCGGCGGTGCAGCCAGCGCTTGAGCGGCAGGAGCCGGTCGAACTTCACCTCGCCATCCGCAACGTCCACCGCACGGTCGGGGCGATGACGGGAAGCGAAATCTCGAAGCGCTACGGCGAGGAAGGACTGCCGGACGACACGATCCGCCTCCACTTCACGGGATCGGCCGGGCAAAGTTTTGCGGCGTTTGTGCCGAAAGGGATGACGCTCGAGCTCGTCGGCGACGCGAACGACTACGTCGGCAAAGGGCTTTCCGGCGGCAAAGTGATCGTCCGTCCGCCGCATGAGGCGCCGTTTGCCGCAGCGGACAATGTCATTATCGGCAACGTCGCTTTCTACGGGGCGACGAGCGGCGAGGCGTACATTCGCGGCCGCGCCGGGGAGCGGTTCTGTGTGCGCAACAGCGGCGTTCATGCCGTTGTTGAGGGAGTCGGCGATCACGGGTGTGAATATATGACCGGCGGCCGCGTCGTCATCCTCGGTTCGGTTGGCAAAAACTTCGCCGCTGGCATGTCCGGGGGCATCGCTTACGTTCTCGCTGACGAAGACAGCTGGCAGCAAACCGCCAACCTTGAGCTCGTCTCGTTTGAGCGGCTCGAAGACGAGGAAGAAATTCGCGACGTGCGTCGGATGATCGAAAACCATTACCGCTATACGGGAAGCCCGCGGGCGGCGTTAGTGCTCGAAGAGTGGGATGCGTATGTCCGCCGGTTTGTCAAAGTCATTCCGCGCAACTATAAACTGATGATGGAAACGATTCAAACGCTCGAGCAATCTGGGTTTTCACATGAAGAAGCCGTCATGGCGGCGTTTGAAACGGTGGCGAAACGGAAAAAAGCGGCTGCCGTCGGTGTCCATGTGTTGCAAGCGGCCGCGAAATAAGGTCTTCCTTTCGGGCGGCTGTGGCATGGCGGCGCCGCTTTGGCCCCGCGGCCGCGCGGGGCTCGCTTTTTAACTGGCCTAACAGGCGGGAAGGCCGCATCGGGGAGAAGAGAGGACGTGTACGGAAAGAAGGAGGGGAACCATCGTGGGAAAAGCAACAGGGTTTATGGAATATGCACGCGAGGAAGAAAAAAAGCGCGACCCGCTTTCCCGTCTTGATGATTGGAAAGAATATACACAGCCGTTTTCGGAAGAGGTGCTGGCCCGCCAAGGCGCCCGCTGTATGGACTGTGGCACGCCGTTTTGTCATATGGGATTGGAGCTAAACGGCCTTACCTCGGGGTGTCCGGTGCACAACTTGATCCCAGAATGGAACGATTTGGTGTACCGAGGCCGTTGGAAAGAAGCGCTTGACCGACTTTTAAAGACCAACAACTTCCCAGAATTTACCGGCCGCGTCTGTCCGGCGCCGTGCGAAGGATCGTGCACGGTGGCCATTTCCGACCCAGCGGTTGCGATTAAAGGAATCGAACGGGCCATTATTGATAAAGGGTTTGCCGAGGGATGGGTGAAACCGCGCATCCCGAAGACGCGCACGGGGAAAAAGGTGGCCATCGTCGGCTCCGGCCCGGCCGGGTTGGCCTGCGCTGACCAACTCAACCAAGCCGGCCATTCGGTGACGGTGTATGAGCGGGCTGACCGCATCGGCGGCTTATTGATGTACGGCATTCCGAATATGAAGTTGGAAAAAGAAGTGGTCGAGCGGCGGGTGCGTCTGCTCGAAGAGGAAGGCATCACGTTTATTACGAACACCGAAGTCGGCAAAGATATTATGGCTGACGAACTGCGTGCTCAGTACGACGCCGTCGTCTTGTGCATCGGTGCGCAAAAGCAGCGCGATTTGGCCATTGAAGGCCGGGAGCTTGAGGGTGTCCATTTTGCGATGGATTATTTGACCGGCGTGACGAAAAGTTTATTGGATTCGAATTTTGCCGACGGCCAGTTTATCGATGCCAAGGGAAAACGTGTCATTGTGATCGGCGGCGGCGACACGGGGGCCGACTGCGTGGCGACCGCGCTGCGCCAAGGCTGCAAAAGCGTCGTCCAGTTCGGCAAACACCCTGCCTTGCCGGACAAGCGCCCGGACGATAATCCGTGGCCGCAATATCCGCTCGTCTTTACGCTTGACTACGCGTATGAAGAAGCAAAAGCGAAATTCGGCGCCGACCCGCGTCAATATTGCATTCAAACAAAGAAAATCGTTGGCGACGAGCACGGCCGCGTGAAAGAACTGCATACGATTCAAATGGAAAAAATCATCGATGAAAACGGCAAAGCGATCTTTAAAGAAATTCCGGGGACGGAACAAGTATGGCCGTGCGATTTGGTGTTTATCGCCATCGGGTTTGAAGGGCCAGAGCAGCCGTTGTTGAAGCAGTTTGGCGTTGAAACGGCCAACAACAAAGTGAAAGCCCCATACGGCAAATATACAACAAACATCGAGGGCGTGTTTGCCGCCGGCGACGCCCGCCGCGGCCAAAGCTTGATCGTCTGGGCCATCCATGAAGGCCGAGGGGCGGCTCGTGAAGTCGATCGGTTCCTGATGGGAGAGACGAAGTTGCCGTGGTGATGGATCCCTCCTTAAAAAGCACCGCTTTTTAAGGAGGATTTTTTGTTTTTCTGGAAAAGAAGATATAAGGGAGGAGAGTGATGCTCAGCATGAATCGACGATTATGGATCACCGCGGCTATGAGTCTTGGCCTTTTTTTGCTTGTTTGGACAGGCGTGGCCGCTGGATGGACGGAGGGAATTGATGAAGAGGGGCTGCGTCTGTTTGATTATTGGAATTGGCTTGACCCGTTTACGTTTCTTGGCAATGGAAAGACGATTGGCACCATCAGCATTATGCTTGTCATTGGTTTATGGTTTTTTCGCCGCGACGTCTACGGAATGGTGTTGGTTGTGGCCGCTGTTGGCGGGGGATATGGCATCAATGAGTGGCTAAAACATATCATTGGACGGCCTCGACCGCCTCATGCTGAAATCGGTGGATTTAGTTTTCCAAGCGGCCATGCGATGATCGGGACGATTTACTTGTTGATTTTGGCGTGCTTTTTGGCGCAAACGCGCACGAAGCGAGGCGAGCGGGCTGCGATTTACGGCGTTTTTGGAGCGCTTGCCCTATTGACTGGCTTAAGCAGGTTAAGTCTGCAAGTGCATTATCCATCTGATGTGCTTGGTGGGTTTTTGCTCGGGGTTGCCTATGTATCAGCCTGCCTGGCTCTTTACCGTAGGTTCACTCGCTGAAGCGGATTTTAGAACATGGACAAAAAACGATTTTTGTTTTGATTTCGCGCGGTGAAAAGCAAATTTTGCGGCTTTGTGTTGAGCTTTGCCGTTGTCGAAATTAGGGAGAAAATCTCTTTTTCTATACTATCGCGTTGACCGAGACAATGATACAATGGGGAAAAGGAGGTGAAACGATGGGGCAAGCCGAACTCGTGCAAATGATGGCCGAACTGCTTGACCAAAAGCTCAATCCCATCCACGTGCGGCTCGATCGGATCGAAGGAAATGTCCGAGCGCTTCAAGAAGGGCAGGCGCGCTTGGAAGGCGAGGTGCAAGCGCTCAAGGAAGGGCAAGCGCGGCTGGAAGGAGAAGTGCAAGCGCTCAAGGAAGGGCAGATGCGCCTTGAAGGCGAGGTGCAGGCGCTCAAAGAAGGGCAAGCACGCCTCGAAGGAGAAGTGCAGGTGCTCAAGGAAGGGCAGGCGCGCCTGGAAGATGAAGTGCAGTTGTTACAGAAGGGACAAGCCCGCTTGGACCAACGGCTTCACCGGGTTGAGGAGGATGTGCGCACATTAAAAGTGGATATGAACGCGGTCAAAGGCGACGTCCAAACATTGAAAGCCGACATGAACGCGGTCAAAGGCGACGTTCAAACACTGAAAGCCGACATGGACGCGGTCAAGGACGATGTTCAAACATTGAAAGAAGGACAGCAACGGCTCGAAGAAAAAGTTGACTACCTTGCTACGGAAATGCGGAGCCACTTTCGCCACATTGAAAATATGCTCCATAAGCATCAGGCCGCTCTTGATATGGCTTCGCGCGAGTTCTCTTCTAAACAGGTATCCATCGATTATTTGATGAAAAAAGTCGCAGAGCATGATATGGAAATTTTCCACTTAAAAAATTATCTCCAACCATAATGTTCTTCACCGCAACAAAGAAAAAAGTCTAAAAGGCCGGTGGCAACTAGGAAAATGGGATGGAATAAGGCGTGTTTTCACTGGTCTTCTAGACAGCTTTTTCAGCATATGTTATAGAAAAGATCAAGTCACAAGGGGGAAGCGATATGGCGGTCCGTATCGTGAAAACGGGGTATGCGTTGGCGTTTTTGTGCATCATTGCCGGCATTGTGTATTTTTTTGCCGCCAACTGGCCTGAGATGGGGCGAGAGGTGAAAGTCGGGATCAGCATCGGCATGATGGCGGCATTTTACATCGCAAGCGCGGCGCTTTGGGGCCGCCATCGTTTCTTAGGGCGCTGGATGCTGATCGGTGGGGTGTTGTCATTTGGAGTGGCGCTCGCCTTGCTTGGACAAATTTACAATTCGCATGCTGACAGTTATTGGCTGTTTCTTGCCTGGCTTGCGCCGACCGCTTTGTTGGCGCTGCTGACAAAAGAACGGGTGCTGTCCGTGATCGCGATTGGGTTGCTGCAGCTTGCGTGCTGGTTTTATTATTTTCCGTCCGCTTATCGGATTGAGTGGACGGAATGGTCGTCGTTTGGTTTGCTCTTATTGTTTGCAGCGATCAACGGCGTGCTGGTTGGTGTCAGCCGTACGCCGTTAGTCGCCCATCTCGCTTATATTGCCATGCATGGCTGGCTGCTTGCTGTTGGGGTGACCGGCTTTTCATATGGGCGCGACGCATGGTGGCCATACGTTTATGCGGCGTTGCTTGCTGGGCTTCTTTATTATTTTCTTGTCATCGCCAAGCAGCGGCCGTATGTGTTGTTGACGAGTTTGTTTGCTGGACTGTTTTTGTTCATTCAATACATTCGCTTGCTCGCAGATCATTTTGAAACGTGGCTGCTTCTCATTGGGCTTATGGCGGCCGTTGCTGTGCTGTGCGGCGGCGTTGTGCTATTGCGGCGGGCTGGGCTGTTTTCAGCGGAGACGAAAGCTGGAAGGCGGTTTTTGGCGGCGTTTCAAGCGATTGTCACGCTCGCGGCTTCGGCGTTGGCCATACAAAGCCTGCTTGGCTTGTATTTCCTTTGGACAGAGTCATGGTCTCCTTACGTGCTCTTTTTCATTTCCATCTTTGGGTTTGTCGTTCCTGCCTCATTTGGTCGGCGTTGGAATCCTGTCGTTCGTTATACACTGCTGGCTGTTGGCTATGGGCTCGGGGTGGCGATGGCGTGGGAGGTCTCGCGGTCGACTCTGTTCCTCTATGCCATTGGGCTTGCGATTGGCGTCATCCGATCATCAGACAGCGGAGTGCGCCGGTTGACGACGGCGGCGCTGACGGTCTATTTAGGGATCGCCTTAAGTTCGGTGATGGATGACGGCCGGACGGTGTTGCTCACCTTGGCTTTGGTCAACGGCGGGTTGTATGCGTATGGCCGCTTTCGCGGAACGCCGTTTCTCACTCCGCTTGTCTTGGCGTTCGGCGCGCTTGGGATTGCGACAAGCGTTGATGTGTTTGCGGCTGATGGACTGTACGTGACGTTGAATATCGCCATGATTTTGGCGCTTGCCTTCTTTCTTTTCCGCGGTCGGCAACTGGAGCGGAAGACCGCTTGGGTGTACACAGCGCTTTATCTCGTGCTGAAATATTATGAACTCGCATGGAATTTGCTTCATAAATCAGTCAGTTTGCTGGCGGCGGGAGCGGTGTTGCTCGCATGGGCGGTATGGCTTGAGAAACGAAATGGCTTCACATGGGGGCGGGGCGTGCGCTGGGGGCGGCGCGTTTCGTTGTTGACGCTCATAATCGTGATCGCTCAATTTTCATTTTTAGGTTATACCGTGTGGCAAAAAGAACGATTGTTGCGATATGGTGATGTAGTAAAGTTGGAACTTGAACCATTGGATCCACGTTCCATGCTGCAAGGGGATTATATTCAGCTTCGGTACGATATTTCCACCATTCCGTCGCTTGACGGAAGCGGACGGGTGCAGGTCGGGCTGCGAAAAGGAGAGGACGGGGTGCACCGTTTGGCTGGCGTATATATGGTCAATGGGGAAAAAAGGCCGGGATACACGCCGCAACCGGGGGACGTGATCATCACCGGTACGTTTCACGGCCCGCAAGTCGTGTATGGCATTGAATCGTATTTCATTCCGGAAAAAACGGGGATGAAACGGCAAGAGAATGTTCGGTTTGCCTATGTGCGCGTGAGCGAAAACGGTGATGCGCTGCTCGAAGCGATCCGTGCTGAATAAGGATGGCGGGGGAAGCAGGAAAAACTACTCCCCCGCGTAACGATCCAGCACGCGGTCAACAGCGCTGCCGTATGTTTCGCCAAATAAATTTAGATGAACGAGCAAGTAAAACAGCTGGTAGAGTGGTTTTCGGTCATGATAATCAGCCGAGAGCGGCATAAGCTCGCGATAGCTGTCGTAAAATCGGGATGGGAAGCCGCCAAACAGCTCGGTAAACGCGATCTCAAACTCATGATGGCCATATAAAACAGACGGATCGATCAAATACGGCACTCCGTCTGGCCCTGGAATCCAGTTGCCGCTCCATAAATCGCCATGCAAAAGCGACGGAAAACCGTCATCTGGGAGCCATTGGTCAAGCCGCTCGAGCAGCCATTCGAGACGTTTGCGCCGCTTGGCGGGCAGGAGGCCTCTCTCCGCCGCTCGCGTCATTTGTGGTCTAAGGCGGGCGTCGCGGTAATAGTCGGGCCAGCGGCCGTACCAGCCGTTGCGCTGCGGCAGCGTCCCGATATAGGTATCGCGGTCAAGGCCAAACGCCGGTCCGCGGCATTGATGGAGGCGGGCAAGGCCGTGTCCGAGCTGTTCGGCCGTCTGTTCCGTTTCTGCTCCTTCGATCCACTCCAAGACGAGCCAGCCCCAACCGTCCGCTTCCCCGAAGCCGAAGGTATGCGGAACGTTGATGGCGCGTGCTTGCCTGATCAGCTCGAGGTCCATCTGTTCGGCAGCGAAAAATCCACTCGGCGGGAAACGTTGCATTTTGATAAAGTACGTTTGCTTGCCGCTTTGGACGCGATAGGCGTCATTGATGTCCCCGCCTGAGACGCGGCGCCAATGGCGGATGCGGGAGTGGTCGCCGATCGATTCGAGCGCCATTTGCAACATCGTTTCTTTGGTCATGGATCCACCTCCGCCAACTGCTCATTGAGCTCGTTCAGCACTTCACCAATTTTTCGCTGATGGATGACAGCGTCGGCGAGATCGTCCAGTTCAGTCGGTTCCCAATTGATAATCACAAGTCTTGCCCCGCTCCGCTTGGCAACAAGCGGCAGCTGGTTGGCTGGGGATACCTGCAGAGAGGAGCCGAGCACAACGAACAAGTCCGCTTGGCGAGCTGCCTCCCATGCTTCCGCGATGGCTTGTTCCGGCAGCGGCTCGCCAAACAGCACGACCGACGGGCGCAACATTCCGCCGCATTCGCACGTCAACACACCGTGCAAATAGACAAAGCTGGGCTTTGATTGCCCGCACCGCTGACAATGGACGGTGCGCAATGAGCCGTGGAGTTCAATGACGCGTCGGCTTCCCGCTTCTTGATGAAAGCCATCGACATTTTGCGTCACAATGGTCTGCACGATTCCGCGCCGCTCCCAATCGGCCAACAAGCGGTGTCCGTCATGCGGTTGGCACTGTTGCAATGTGCGAATGCGATATTGGTAAAACTCGACGAACGATTCACGGCGATGGTACAGCGCATCGATGGTAGCGAGTTCGCTCGGGTTAAAACGCGCCCACAGCCCGGTGCGCGGCGAGCGGAAATCGGGCAGCCCGCTTTCGGTTGACATGCCGGCGCCGGTCAGCACAACGGTGCGGCGCGAGGCGGCCAGCCATGAGGTGATGGTCATTCTGTTTTCCTCCTTACTGTCGCAACCATAGCGACTCTCGTTTCTTCTGCTTCATACCTTTCCACCAATCATTTTACTTTTCCTTTTCACTCGTTTCCAGTATGATAGAAATGAAAGAAAAAAATGGACAAGGAGGCGGGAATCCATGAGCAAAAAAGTGCTGATCATCACGGGTGATGCTGTTGAGGCGCTTGAAGTATACTATCCGTATTACCGCTTGCTTGAAGAAGGTTATGAAGCTACGATTGCCGCGCCGAAGAAAAAGAAACTGCACACGGTCGTTCATGATTTTGCCGATTGGGATACGTATGTAGAAAAACAAGGCTATTTGATCGACGCTCATGCGTCGTTCGCCGAGGTTGACCCGGCGCAATACGACGGATTGGTCATCCCGGGCGGGCGCGCTCCGGAATACATTCGCCTTGATGAGAACGTGCAACGCATCGTTCGCCATTTCTTTGAGGCGAATAAGCCGATTGCCGCAATTTGCCACGCCTCGCTCATTTTTGAAACGATGCCGGATTTGTTGAAAGGACGGAGCTTGACAGCGTATATTGCCTGCAAACCCGGTGTCGAAGCGCTCGGAGCAACGTATGTGTCTGACAATACGGTCCATGTTGACGGCAACCTTGTCTCCGCTCATGCGTGGCCGGATTTGCCGGCGTTTATGCGTGAATTTCTCCGCTTGCTTCAATAATGGAAGAGAATGGCCTCCCTTTGGGCTAAAGGAAGGGAGGCTGTTGTTTTGTTGTGTTGCCGACCGTTTGCCGTTCGGACCAACCGTGTGGGGCGGCAGGACAGATGGTTGCTTGGCGACCTCCGTTTTGTTCCGTGCTTTGATTGCCCAATAGATGCCGAATGGGACGGCCGCGCCGGTGGCGAATTCGAAAATGGACCGCATAGCCCCAAGCCTAAACGCAATGCGGCGGTAAGCAAGAAGCGGCCGCGGAAAAGAGGTTGATGGAGGATAAGGGTTGTCTTTTTCCCATTCATGAGATAACATTTGTACCATAGAGTGTCTTACCATGAAATAGAGAAAAGGAAGGCGGTTATCTATGGCATTACCAGGCGGGGCAGCGATGAACATTACGATTCGTCTCCAGTTCGAAAAAGATATCGTCTCATTCGGCGATATCGCCGCCGCGATTGGCAAAGCGGGCGGGGACATTGTCGGGATTGACGTCATTTCATCAAGCAAAGTCCATACGGTGCGCGACATCACCGTCAGCGCGCTCGACACGAAGCAGTGCGATTTGATCATTGAGGCGCTGAAAAAAATTCAAGGCGTCAAAATCATCAACGTTTCCGACCGCACGTTTTTGATGCACATCGGGGGGAAAATTGAAACAAATTCAAAAATCCCAGTGAAAACGCGTGATGACTTGTCGCGGGTGTACACGCCGGGCGTGGCGCGCGTCTGCACGGCCATCGCTGAGGATCCGCGCAAGGCGTATTCGCTGACGATTAAACGGAATACGGTAGCCGTCGTCTCGGATGGCACGGCGGTGCTCGGGCTTGGCGACATCGGCCCGTATGCGGCGATGCCGGTCATGGAAGGGAAAGCGATGCTGTTTAAGGAGTTTGCCGGAGTGGACGCGTTTCCGATTTGCTTGAACACGAAAGATACGGAAGAGATCATCCAAATTGTGAAAGCGATCGCTCCGGCGTTTGGCGGCATCAACCTCGAAGACATTTCCGCTCCGCGCTGCTTTGAGATTGAAAAGCGGTTGAAGGAAGAGCTTGACATACCGGTATTTCATGATGACCAACACGGTACGGCGGTCGTGCTCTTGGCCGGGTTGCTTAATGCGTTGAAAATCGTCGACAAAAAGCTCGAGGACATTAAAGTGGTTCTCACCGGCATTGGCGCCGCTGGCATCGCCTGCACGAAAATTTTGCTTGCGGCCGGCGTACGCAACATTATCGGGGTCGACCGTCATGGCGCCATCCATCGCGATGAAACGTATGAAAATCCGTATTGGCAAGAATATGCGCAAATCACGAACCCGGATAATCTGAAAGGAAGCTTGTCCGATGTCATCGCCGGCGCAGATGTGTTTATTGGCGTCTCAGCTCCCGGCATTTTAAAAGTGGAAGATGTGAAAAAAATGGCGCGCGACCCGATCGTGTTTGCGATGGCCAACCCGATTCCGGAAATTGATCCGGAGCTGGCCGAACCGTACGTGCGCGTTATGGCGACCGGACGTTCTGATTATCCGAACCAAATTAACAACGTCCTTTGCTTCCCGGGCATTTTCCGCGGGGCGCTCGACTGCCGGGCGAGAGAAATTAACGAGGAAATGAAGCTCGCTGCCGCGAAGGCGATTGCCTCTGTCGTGACGGAGGATGAATTGAACGAAACATACATCATCCCGAGCGTCTTCAACAGCAAAGTCGTTGAACGCGTCAGACAAGCGGTCATCGAAGCCGCTTACCGCACTGGGGTGGCGCGGAAGGACAATATCCCGGTTGGCGGATATACAGGGCAGTAAAGCAAGGAATGCGATGGAACCGACGGACGGCTTCCTTATATAGGGGAAGCCGTTTTTTTGGCTGCAGGAGCGGGTCTAACCGTGGCTGAGGCGGGCTAAATCTAGTTTAGGGATAGGAAATCAAGCGCTTAAGGGGCGAATGGCCGATGATCGATCAATATTTCCAAAAAATCAATGAACGTCTGGAACTCGTTTTAAGCCATGAAAAGGACAATCTAAAAAAGGCCGCCCATATGGTAAGCGAAGCGATTCAAAACGGCGGAATCGTTCAGTTATTCGGATGCGGCCATTCCCATATTTTGACGGAGGAAGTGTTTTACCGGGCGGGAGGGCTTGTTCCGGTGAAACCGATCTTTGTCGAGCCGCTGATGCTTCACGAAGGGGCGGTGCGGTCGTCAATGTTGGAGAGAATGAATGATTTGGCACAAAATTTTATCAATCATGAGGATATACGTCCTGAAGATGTGTTTTTTGTTTTGTCCACATCGGGGCGCAATCCTGTTCCGATTGATGTGGCGTTGGCAGCAAAGGAGAAAGGGGCGTACACGATCGCGATTACATCTTTGGAATATTCGAAGAGTCAACCGTCGAGACATAAGAGCGGTCGGTTATTGTATGAAGTGGTGGACTTGGTGATTGACAATCATTGTGTGAGAGGAGACGCGATTTTAGCTCATCCGAATGTTTCCGTTCCATTTGCCCCTACTTCGACCGTGATCGGCAGCGCGATTTTAAACGCCGTTTTCGCCGAGGCGATTGTCCTCATGGCGGAAAATGGAATAGAACCGCCGATCTTTTTAAGCGGCAACATTGAGGGGGCGGATGAACATAACCGCCGATGGGTGGAGAAGTATAAAGCGCGCATTCCGGTGTTGGTTGAGGGGCATCTACTATCGCAATAGAAGAGGCGCTCTATAGCCAACCGCCATCCGTTCTTGCTAAAATAGTAGCAAACGATGAGACGGTGGGGGATGGAGATCGATGCGCTTTGACGAACGGGTGCGGCTGTATGCCGATAGGCTGAACGACACGGATGACCAAATTGTTGACTATATTATGGAGCACCGCGAGGAGATCGCCGATATCCCGATTCAAAAAATGGCAGAAGCGCTTTATACGGTGCCGAATACGATCGTCCGGTTCGCCAAAAAACTCGGATATAAAGGATTTGCTGAGCTGAAGGCGGCGCTGGCGCTCGAACAGCGGGCCGAGGCGGCTGCACTGGCCGGCGGCACGGTCATTGAAAAAACGAAGGAGCTGCTTGATGAGCGGCTCATTGAGGAAGCGGTAGGCAAGCTGCATGAGGCAAAACACGTTTTTTTCTACGGCGTTGGCGATTCCGCTTACTTTTGTGAGATGATGGCCAAACATCTGCGCTGCGTCGGCAAACGGGCTGATTTTTTTGTACAGCGCCACGATATGTTGTATAACGCCGACCGTTGCGGGGAAAAAGACGTCGTTTTTGTTATCAGCGCATCTGGAGAGACAAAGCAAGTGCTTGAGGCGGTGGCGGCCGCGAAGCAAAATGGGGCGTTTGTCATCAGTTTGACGCATTTTTGTCCAAATTCGCTTGCCGATTTGGCTGACTTCCGTCTGTATTGCTGGGCGCCGAAGCAGTTTTTAAACAAGTACGACGTCACCGACCGAACGTCTCTTTATCTCGTACTGCGGGCGTTGAGCGAACGGTATTGGAAAACGTACGGCAAGTGTGTATAAATACACAATTGAAACGAATAACGGCGTGAGAAAGGTGAAAAAGTAAGAAGATCCCGATCTTCTTGCTTTTTTTCTTTTATAATTAGGATCGACAAACGGCAGGAAAAGAGGGGATGGGAAAAATGGAACTGAAACAGTTGACGAGCGTTCGGCTGATCGATGTAGGATTGTCGTTGTCCACTAAGGAAGAAGTCATTCGCCATCTTGTCGACAAGTTGGACAGAGAAGGCAAACTGTATTCGGCCGATTCGTTTTATCAAGCGGTCATGGAGCGGGAAGCGCTCTCTCCGACGGGGCTTGAAGCGGGATTAGCGATTCCGCACGGCAAGTCAAAATCGGTCAAGGAAGCCGCCTTCGCGGTGGCGAAGCTCGCCCGGCCGATTCGCGACTGGGAGAGCATCAATCCGGCGAATCAAGTGGAACTCGTCTTTTTGTTAGCGATTCCGGAGGAAGAAGCGGGATCGACGCATTTGGATTTGTTGGCGGAACTCGCCAAACGGCTGTCGCGCGCTGAATATCGTAAGCGGTTGCAGCAATGTCAAACGGCAGAAGAGCTGTATCGTGCTCTTGATGAGGAAACGGTGGGATCCGCTGCCCAAACGGCGCCGGCAGGGAAAACGATCGTCGCTGTGACGGCCTGCCCGGCCGGCATCGCCCATACGTATATGGCGGCGGAAGCTTTAGAGCAAGCCGGTCGGGAAATTGGGGTTACGGTGTATGTCGAAAAGCAAGGAGCAAACGGCATTGAAGACCGACATACGGAAGAGCGGCTGCGAAAAGCGGAAGCGGCGATTTTTGCCGCCGATGTGGCGGTGAAAAACGAAGAGCGGTTTGCTCATTTGCCGGTGTACCGAACGACAGTTGCGGCGCCGTTGAAAGACGCAAAAGGCGTTCTTTTGAAAGCTCTTGAGAAGGCCAAAAAGGAAGGAAAACGGGAATATGAGCCGGCGAAGGCAGCGCCGGCGCCGGAGCGAGTTTCATGGAAGACGGAAGTGAAAAACGCCATTTTGACTGGCATTTCCCATATTATTCCGATTATCGTCGCCGGCGGAATGATTTTGGCGTGCGCCGTACTCATCGCTCAGGCGTTCGGCCTCCAACAAGTGTATGATACGGAAAATTCGTGGTTGTGGATGCTGCGCAAACTAGGCGGCAATATGCTTGGCACGCTCATGATTCCGGTGCTGTCCGCTTACATGGCGTATGCGATCGCCGACAAGCCGGCGCTCGGTCCGGGATTTGCCGCCGGGATTGCTGCGACGATGATTAACGGCGGTTTTTTAGGCGGCATGCTTGGCGGCTTTTTGGCCGGCTACTTTATGAAGTGGTTGAAAAGGCAACTTCCGCCAAAAAGGGCGTTCTCGGGATTTATCAGCTTTTGGCTGTATCCGGTCATCGGTTCGCTCGTTGTCGGAGCGCTCATGCTGTTTGTGTTCGGCAAGCCGGTCGCGGGGCTCAATAATGCGTTGCTGGCTTGGCTTGACAACTTATCCGGACGCAGTGCCATTTTGCTTGGCGCGATTTTAGGCATTATGGTGTCGTTCGATTTAGGCGGGCCGGTCAATAAGGCGGCGTATACGTTCTGCATCGGAGCGATGGCGAGCGGCAACTTCATTCCGTACGCGGCGTTTGCCTCAGTGAAAATGGTGTCGGCGTTTTCCGTTACGGCGGCGACGCTTTTGTTCAAACGGTATTTTGAAGAATATGAGCGCGAAGTCGGCAAATCGACATGGATTCTTGGGCTTGCTGGCATTACCGAAGGAGCCATTCCGTTTATGATCAACGATCCACTGCGCGTCACCCCGTCGCTTTGCATCGGGTCGGCAGTGACCGGGGCGATCGTCACGGCATCGCAAATCGGCCTTAACGTTCCAGGAGCTGGCATTTTCTCGCTCTTTGTTTTGCAAGGGGCGCCGTTATGGAAAGCGGGAGCCATTTGGCTTGGCGCCGCGCTCATCGGAGCGTTCATTTCGATGGTGCTGCTTGTCGCCACGCGCATCCAAAAGATAAAAGCGCAGCAACGATAAGACAAACGAGGTGGAAACATTGAAGCGATACGTTCACATCGTCCCTCATGTGCATTGGGACCGCGAATGGTATTTTTCCGCAGAAGAATCGCGCATTTTGTTAGTAAACGATATGGAAGAAATCTTGGAAATGTTGGAGACGAATCCTGATTACCCGCACTTTGTTCTTGACGGACAGACGGTCGTATTGGAAGACTATTTAGCTGTCAAACCGGAACAAAAAGAGCGCATCCGCCGCCTTGTTCAAGGAGGAAAGCTCATCATCGGCCCGTGGTACACCCAAACGGATGAAATGATCGTCGGCGGGGAGTCGATCGTCCGCAACTTGCTCTACGGGCTGAAAGACTCCCGGGAGTTCGGGGAGCCGATGCAAATCGGCTATCTCCCCGATTCGTTCGGGCAATCGGCGCAGCTGCCGCAAATTTTAAACGGCTTTGGCATCAAGCGGGCCATTTTTTGGCGCGGCGTGTCGGAACGGCATGGCACAGACAAGACGGAATTTTATTGGGCGAGCGATGACGGTTCGAAAGTGCTCGTCCAACTGTTTCCGCTCGGCTATGCGATCGGCAAATATCTTCCGACTGATGAAGCAAAACTCAAGGAGCGGATGGACAAATACTTTTCCGTTTTGGACCGTGGGGCGACGACCGATCATATTCTCATTCCAAACGGCCATGACCAAATGCCGATTCAAAAAAATATTTTTGAAGTGATGGATCAATTGAAAACATTGTATCCGGAGCGCTCTTTTTTCCTAAGCCGCTATGAGCATGTATTTGAAGAGTTGGAAAAGGCGGAAAACCTGCCTGTTCTTCGCGGCGAGTTTTTGGACGGCAAATATATGCGCGTCCACCGCAGTATTTACTCGACGCGCATGGACATTAAAGCGGCGAACGCCCGCATTGAAAACAAAGTGACGAACGTGCTTGAGCCGCTCGCCGCGATGGCGTCAACGCTTGGGTTTCCGTACGAGCATCGGCTGATGGAGCTTATTTGGAGAGAAATGCTGAAAAATCACGCCCATGACAGCATCGGCTGTTGCTGCTCCGACACCGTCCACCGCGACATTTTGGGGCGCTTTGCGCTCGCTGAGGAGCGAACCGACCGCCTTATTTCCTTTTATATGCGCAAAATCGCCGATGCGATGCCGTCGGATCGGTCGGTCGACAAGCTGGTCGTGTACAATACGCTTCCATATGAGCGCAATGAGCCGATCGAAGCGGAAATCACGACGAAATGGAAAGCGTTCCGTCTCGTCGATGAGCGCGGGGAACCGGTAGAGTTTGAAGTGGTGGATGAAACGACTGTAGACCCAGGCTTGATCGACCGGCAAATCGTCCATTACGGCAACTACGATCCGTTTATCCGCTGTACGATCCATTTCCGCGACCGCATTCCAGCGATGGGGTATAAGGCGTATTTGGTGCAAGAGGCGGAACAGATGAACAAACAGGCGCCAACGCCTGTTGATCAAATAGATACGCCGTTTTATACCATCACCGTCAATGAGAATGGGACGATCAATGTATATGACAAACAGCTGAAGCGGACATTCCAAGAGGTGCTTTTACTTGAGGACGTGGGTGATGACGGTGATGAATATGACTTTTCCCCGCTGCCGGGCGATGAACCGATTTTTAATAAGGAAGTAAAGGCGACGTATTCCTTGCGGCAAAATGACTATTTTGCTTATGCTGATATCGCCTACCGGTTGCCGTTGCCGGCGGATCTTGACAGCCGGAAAGCGAAGCGGCGCGACAGCTTTATGGATGTTTCCATTCATCTCACCGTGCCGATGACCGAGCCGAGGATTGATGTTCGGGTGCGCATCAACAACGCAGCGAAAGATCACCGCGTCCGCATGCACGTGCCGACTGGCATTGCTTCTTCCCATTCGGTCGCGGACAACCAGTTTGGCGTCATCCGGCGGCCGGTCGTCGACCCGGCGATCGACGTGTGGGAGCAGGAAGGATGGGATGAGCGGCCGGATGCGATTTACCCGATGCTTACGTATGTGGGGTTGTCGAATGAAACGGGCGGCGTGGCGGTCTTAACGAACAGCACGAGAGAATACGAGATTGTCGGGGAACAGCGCGATACGATCGCGGTGACGCTGTTGCGCAGCGTCGGCTATCTCGGCAAAGAGGAGCTTGTGCGCCGGCCCGGGCGGCCGTCCGGCATTAAAATAGCGACGCCGGATTCGCAAATGCTTGGTACGAGCGAGTTGCACTTCGCGTTGACGACGCATCGCGGAACGACGGAAGAAGCAAATGTCGCCAAACGGGCGAAACAGTTTTTGACGCCGTTGTATACGTACAACAAACTGCCGTACGATGCGATGAAAATGAACCCAGTTTCGTTCTCCGTGCCGTATGAATACAGCTTGTTTTCGCAGCTTGGCGGCGAAGCGGTATTGAGCACGGTGAAGCAAAGCGAAGATGGCCGCGGCATCATCCTCCGCTTTTACAATCCGATGCCAACGACGACGACGGCGGCGTTCCAATGGAACAAGCCGTTCTCGGGCGTTTTTCGCGCGAATCTCAACGAGGAGCCGCTTGACTCGCTCGCGGCGGACGAATGCGGAACGTTTGCCGTCGAGGTGAAGCCGAATGAAGTGCAAACGGTGCTCGTTGTCGACTAGGAACGAAAAAGATCATGACAGAAGCTGGGGCTGATCGCCACCAGCTTCTTTTTTAAAACAAGAATGTGAATATCTCCCCTGTCTTGTAACACAGCTGTAACAATTGTTAAACGAAATGGTCCAAAAAAGAGGCTGTCAACTCCCTTTTTCCTAGAAAAATGTGGGTGGCTAGAATAATAGAGGGGAAAAAGGAAGGACAGTTAATGAAAAGATGCCGCTTCCAATCGTTGCAGCTGACGTGATGGGCAGCCAACTGGCAATGAAAACAAGCGCTTGTTTTTCCGGGTGTTGCCAATCTGCGTTTTTTCCATTTTAGCCCAAAAATATTACAAAAAACTCGTGTTATAATGAGGGCGAAGGCAAGGGAACAACGAAACCGTTCCTCTTCGAATCTCATCGTGTAGCATGACTGACGGACGCAATATCTCTGAAACTTTCAAATAGAGGATGCAAGGAGGAATTCCGATGAAGAAAAAAACGTTAGCAACCATCGCAGCTTCGGTCGCACTCGCCGGCGCTTCGTTCGCGGCAACGAAAACGGAAGCAGCTGGGACGACGTGTCCGACAGCGAATGCGTATCAAGTAAAATATGTCAGCACAAACGTTCAAGATTTTGAGAAATGGCTGCAACAATACTTCCCGTTCGTGTCGTTCCAACCGGTAAAACCGGCAACACAACAACCGGCGGCAAAACAGCCAACGACAAAACCGCAGGCGCCGGCAACGGTCAAACAGCCAGCGACGAAACCGGCTGCGAATACGCAAGCACCGGCAAAAACGCCAGCGACGGCCCCAACAGCAGCGCCGCAAAAAGCAACTGGCTTAAACGCCTATGAGCAACAAGTCGTTGAACTGACGAATAAAGAGCGGGCAAAATACGGCTTGCCGCCGCTTCAAGTTGACTTGGCCCTCAGCAAAGTCGCCCGCGAAAAATCGCGCGATATGGCGGTGAACCACTACTTCTCGCACAACAGCCCGACGTACGGTTCTCCATTTGAGATGATGAAAAAATTCGGCATCTCGTACACGGCTGCCGGGGAAAACATTGCCAAAGGCCAACGCACCCCGCAAGAAGTGGTCAATGCGTGGATGAACAGTGAAGGCCATCGGGCAAACATTTTGAACAAAAACTTTACGCATATCGGCGTTGGTTTTGAAGAAAATGGATATATTTGGACGCAGCAATTCATCCGCAAGTAAGAGACAAAAGAAATGCAAGTCGAGGGTGTCCCAAAAGGATCGGGACACCTTTTTTTATTATGTATATAGGCATGAAACAATATGTTGTGTTTGGTTTAAGGAAAAACACCCTTTTGGGTCAGCCCTTTTTTATTTGAAAAATATTTCTCCGATCCCCTATAAAAATATGATATAATTTCCAAAGAAATTCGAAAGACGAAAGATTAGGGGGACAGCGGATGCGAATACGCGATTGGGACCGCAACCTAAAAGTGCGCCTGTTTGGCGAGGCGCTCATGAATACGACCTTTTGGATGTTTTTTCCGTTTATATCGATTTATTTTGCCGATGCCTTTGGCAAAGAGACAGCGGGGTTGTTGTTGATTGTTTCGCAGTTGTTCTCGGTCATCACCAATTTAATGGGCGGCTATTGTGCTGATGTATTCGGACGCAAGCGGATGATGGTGTTATCCGCCTACGGACAGGGGGCGGCGTTTTTCGTTTTCGCCTTGGCCAGCTCCCCGTGGTGGTCGTCGCCGTTTGTTGGATTTCTTAGTTTTACGCTGGCTGGCATTTGCGGGTCATTTTATTGGCCGGCGAGCCAGGCGATGGTGTCCGATGTGGTTCCGGAGAAAGACCGGAGCGATGTGTTTGCTGTGTTTTACACATCCATCAATATTTCTGTTGTCATCGGCCCGACAATTGGCGGTCTTTTTTATGCTGAGCATCGGTTTGCCTTATTGCTTTTGGCGGCATGTTCATGTTTTGCGATGGCAACACTGCTCTCCAAAACGTTGCGTGAGACGGCGCCTCTAGCCGCAGCCGGCCAACAAAGGAGAGGGACATGGCAGTCTTTTTTGCGCACGCAGTTCAAGCAGTATGCCATCATTGTCCGCGACCGTGTCTTTTTCCTGTTTATCGTTGCTGGAGTGTTGGTGGCACAAACGTTTACACAGCTTGACTTGCTGATCCCGGTATATACAAAAGAAACGGTCGAAGCCGAAACATTGGCAGGATGGACGATTGACGGCGCGAGCGCCTTTAGTTGGCTCATTGCCGAAAACGGTCTGTTGGTCGCACTATGCACGGTGGCTGTGACGCGTTGGATGTCTCGCTACTCGGAGCGGCAGGCGTTTGTGGGTTCATCCGTCTTATACGGCATCTCGATGTGGCTGTTTAGTCAAACGTCTTCGCTGCTCGGATTGATCGCGGTCATGGCGCTGTTTACGCTGGCTGAGCTGATGACAGCTGGCTTGCAGCAGTCGTTCATTTCCCGCTTGGCTCCGGAGGCGATGCGCGGCCAATATTTTGCCGCCGCCAGTCTCCGTTTTACGATCGGGCGGATGTTGGCGCCGCTGTCGCTCGCCGCGGCGGAATGGATCGGCTATGCATGGACGTTCGTTGTCCTTGGGATGCTGGCGCTAGGAAGCGCGGCCTTATACGCCTGGATGTTTCAACAAGTCGGGCGGCGAATGGAGCGACCGAACGCTTCGTTTTTGCGATAATGGGCGGTGCAAACGGCTATCCGTTTTTCGCTCAGGCGGGTATAATAAAAAGCGCACCGTTGTTCGTGTAACATATATTCCCTGTCTCTGACATAAAGTGGAACTAGACAGCGAGAAGGAGAGGGGAAGCGCTCATGAAACCGCGCGTGTTCGAACCGGATGCCATTGAGGGGGAAACGGGAAGCCGCGGCGGTCAGAACGGCGCCGCGGCGTTGGCGCGCAGCGAAAAGAGGCAGCAAGCGCGCGTTTTGTCTCGGGAAAAGAGGAGAAAAAAGCAATACCGTCTCATCGGCTGGCTGCTTGTCGCCATCGTCGTTCTGTGGGGGGCGAGCACGCTTCTTTGGAGCGGGTATGGGGCGTTGAAGACGGCCGCGAGCCGAGAAATGGCGATTATGCGCTTAAAAGATGCGATCGAAGACCGCGATGTGGCCGCTTTGCAGGCGATGCTGCGGGTGACGGAGGAAAGCGTGCCGATCAACGAGAAAACGTTGGCGCCGTTGTTCGCGTATGTGGAACGGCACCCAGAAGCGTATGAACAGCTAGATCGGGAGTTTGCCCGCCAGCGCAAGAGCGGCCACGTGTATATTAAAGGATTGACATCTCACCCGCCGGTGTTTACGATTCACGTGTTTGAGGACCGGTATGTGTTTGAGCCAGCCCTCTATTTTCTCCATGTGCGCGTCGATGATCCGGAGGCGTTGCTTGTCGTCAATGGGGTGAAAACGGAAGAGGAGGCGACGAAAGACCCATTTGTCAAAAAAATCGGCCCGTATTTGCCGGGCGCGTACGCTGTAACCGTCGTCCATTCGAATGGAAAAAAGAAAACCGTCCGCGTCGAGCTGTTTGGCGGCGCCCGCGTCCATGAAGTCGATATCACGCAATGAACGAATAAGCAAATACCGCTTCCACGACGGCGGTAATGACAACATCTTGTGTCTGCACAGGCGGCGCTGATGAGGAAACGCTGAGAACAGCCGGACCGTATGGCGTCGGCCGGATCGATGACTGTTCTTTCAGTTCAATCGGCGTGTCATAAAGAGGCAAGCTGAGAGCGCGGGCGATGGCCAGCGCTTTTTCTTTGGCGTTTTTTACGGCCAACGCCAATGCCTGCTGGTAATGGGCTTGTTCGTTTGCTAGACGGAATTCCAAGCCGCGGGCGAGGTTTGCTCCATGGGCAACGGCCGCCTCGTAAATGGCGCCGGCTTTTTTAGGGTCGCGGACGGTGATTTCAAGCCAATGTTCGACTCCATAGCTGGATAATACGTCGGCTCCATTGTGATGTTCGTATTGGGGATAGATGGAAAACGCCGTCGTCTCCAAATCTTCTGTTTGCACGCCAAGCGCCTTGAGTGCTCCAATGACTGCGTCGGTGCGTTTCGCGTTGTCAGCAAGCGCTTCTTGAATATGGACGTGTTCGGTGCGCACCCCGAGCGCAATGAGGACGGTGTCTGGCTTGGCGCTGACTGTCCCTTGGCCGGTGACGGTCAGTGCGGCGCGGGAGGCGGTTGGCGGTGTGGGGCGGTGCCAAGGCTGCATCGTGTTCCCTCCTTCTGCTGTTAGGCAGTTTTTTTGTCATCATCCGCCGCCTGCCAATAGTAGACGCGCGGCAGTCCGGCATAGCACCAATATTCTTTCAACAGCGAGATCGCGACAAAGGAGACAAGCTGCCAATTGATCGCTTTCATCCCGATTCCCCTTTCGATGGCCCTGTTACTATAGCCTATTCGAAACGGCCATTGTCCTATGCGCGCCGTCCAGTTGGCGATGAAACTTCTTTGGGCGCTTGTACGTATCATGGAATGGACATGCTATAATGAAAGAAAAGATTAAAGAAGGAGAGGGACAATGAAGCAGCTGCTTCGTACGATATGGCGTTGGTTTGTCTCATGGAACGCAGGGGTCATCGTCGCGGTGATCGTATTCATCGCTGCTGATTTTCGCTTTTGGCCTTCGATTTTATCCGGAATGGGGGCGATGTGGGGGGTGTCCGCCATCATGAAAAGGCGGCATCATCGCCTGCCGGCTGATGTGTCCGCTGAGGAGCTTGTCTACGTTCGCAGCCAGCTTGGCGAAGCGCGCGCGTTATGGAAGCGGCTGCGTCGCGCTCGCTATCGGCTTCGTTCTGTGGTGATGTGGCAAACGGTTTCCCGGTTGAGTGCCATCGTCGATCGAATCATTCGCGCCATCGAGCAACAACCACATCAACTGCGCCTCGCCCAGCCATTTTTCTTAAACGAATGGCCGACGGCGGTGGAGATGGTGGAGAAATACGTTTATTTGGCGCAGCAGCCGGTGCAAAGCGCCGATATGGCAAAAGCGTTGCAGGAGACGGAAAGAGTGCTTGACGAGCTGACTTCAGCGGCTGAACGGCAGTTGCTTGAGGTGTTATCGAACGACATCTGGTCGCTGCAAACGGAAGTGAAATGGCTCGAGCGATCGCTCCGACAATCGGATGGGCTTCGTCTGCCGCTGTCAAAGAAAGGAGAATGACGATGGACGAACGGAATCACGGGATGGAATCGACGGATTGGCTGCAAGGGCTGGAACGGACAAGTTCCCTTGATGAGCTGCTTGCAAAGCCGTTTTCTTCGCCGGCCGAACCGCGGCTCAAGGAGGAAGAAAAGCCGGCGCGCGCGCTTGATGCGTTGAAGCCTGAGCATCGGGAAAAAGCGCTTGCGCTCGCCAAACAAATCGACCCGGCCAACCATCAGGCCGTCTTGCAATACGGTGTGGCGGCGCAAGCCGAGCTGTCGAAGTTTTCTCATGCGATTTTGCATCATGTGCAAACGAAAGACGCTGGGCCGGTCGGCGAAGTGATCAGCGAACTGATGGCCAAAATTAAGGAGGTCAACCCCGATGACCTAATGCCGGCGAAAAAAGGGTGGCTGTCCCGCTTGTTCGGCGCAGTGGCCAAGCCGCTGCAAGAGATGGTGGCGAAATACCAAAAAATCGGCGTTGAAATTGACAAAATCGCTGATCGGCTTGAGAAGCACCGGCATTTGTTGCTTCGCGACATCATGATGCTTGAGACGCTCTATGAAAAAAACAAAGACTATTTTGAAGCGCTCAATATTTATATTGCGGCAGCGGAATACAAACTCGAAGAGCTGCGGACGAAGACGATTCCAGAAAAGCAAGCGGAAGCGGAGCGCTCCGGCGACCAAATGGCATGGCAGGATGTACAGGATTTGCGGCAGTTTGCCGAGCGGCTTGAGAAGCGGGTGCATGACCTAAAGCTCAGCCGGCAAGTGACGATTCAAACGGCACCGCAAATCCGCATGATTCAGCATATGAACGAAACGCTTGTCGAGCGGATTCAATCGTCGATTTTGCATGCCATCCCCCTTTGGAAAAATCAAGTCGTGATTGCCTTGACGCTGTTTCGGCAGCAAAGGGCGGCTGCGGCGCAAAAGCAGGTCGCCGAAACGACGAATGAGCTGTTATTGCGCAATTCGGAGATGTTAAAAACAAACAGCATTGAAATCGCCAAGGAAAACGAGCGTGGCTTGGTTGATATCGAAACGTTGAAGCGAACACAAGAAAATTTGATCGCTACGCTCGAAGAAACGTTGAAAATCCAAGCGGAAGGCCGATTAAAACGGCAGCAGGCCGAACGCGAGCTGGCGGCGATGGAAGCGGAATTGAAACAGACGCTGCTTGCGCTGAAGCGACCGGAGCAATAAGGGCGGATAGGAGATCGTCCTGTTTCGGCTTGCGGCCAAACGTCCGATGGATCCGACCATGTCTGTAGAAGAAAGCGCCGAAAAACCAAAGATCCTCATGCGAAACGGGTGTCTAGCGAACGAGAAGACACCCGTTTTTTCGTTCGCCATCTGTTTTATGATTTCCCAATTGAAGCTCCCCCACTTCCCTTTTGTACAGGGCGCAACCCAAAACGAAGTGGAGATGCGGCCATTGAATGTTCCAAACAAAGGTGGAGTCATTCACGTTGAAGCCCTGTTTGGAAGGAAGGGGAAGAGGCTGGCGTCTCGGACTGCAGCCGCCAACATTTGTTCCTCCTTCATAGGATGGGGGGATGGGGAGGCTCTTGATGATGCTGTTCATCCTCTTGTTCCGCTCGTTCACGATCGTTGCCGTCCGGGCGGGCGGCGCGGACATCAAACTCTTCTGCCGCCTCCGTTTGCCATTGGCGGCCGATGAGCGGGGCGTCTTTTTCACCGTGCTCGACAGTGACAAATCGCAGCACATAGGCGTGAAACAGCAATTCTCCGAACGCTGTAAGCAGAGCAGAGAAAAACGCCGCGTTTAATATGGCGGCGCCGGCGATGTCATAAAACGCGCCGATGCCGATCCATACCGCCACAAACACAAGTCCAAAGTCGGCAATCGTCGCTGAGACGTTGCCAAGGCGCCGCAGAACGTACAAGTCGCCGAGCGCATAGGCGACAAGCGTCAGCCAAAGGCTAAACCATAAAATCTCTGCCGATGAAATGCGCAAAAACAGCGGTAAAATGGCAAACATCACCGTGGCGGTCAGCAAATATTTCAGCACTAACGCAAGCAAATGTCTCATTGGGATTCGCCGCCTTTATTCTGCTGGATGGTTTGGACCTTCTAGTTTTTTATCGCCGTACCCCGGCTGTTTTTCCCTGTCTTTGTCCGGTTGTTGTTTTTTTTCTTGTTGTTCAGGGCTGTTGTTTTGCTTTGGCTGTCTCATTAGCCATCATCCTCTCTTTCCATTTGTTTATCGTTAGTTTGCCGCGTTTGTCTTGATGTATACATACATGATCCATAAACTTCCTCTTTTTATTTTCCCCCCCTGTTCTACATTAATATAATGAACGGCATGAACAAGGAGGAATACAGATGGCGGAAAACAAACAATCGCTTGAGATGGCTGGACAGCAGTATGTCCCATCGAATGATGAGGCAGCTTCGTTTCTTGGTTCAGCATTGGCTGAAACACATGAACAAGTGAGCGATATGTACGCGGAGGGAACCATCGAGGCCGCGGTCGAACACAAAAATGGCTCAGACTCCCCCCTTTCTCCGCGGGAGTAAGAAACGTCAAGGAGCTGTTCCTTGGCGTTTTGGTTTATGTTTGTGAAACGGGAGGGGAAAAAGGAAAGAAAAACAGTTCGTACTTTCCCCCATCGTCGCCTATACTAGTAGTGCGCACGGCGATTCACCGATATAAGGGGGATGATCATCGTGAGATGGCAGCGGGCTTTATTGGCGTTGCTCAAAGAGCGGAAAGACCATTCCATCGCGCTGGCGATCGACACATCAAACCGTCCGGAGCGGCCAATGCTCATTCAAAACATTGTGAAGCTGTTTGAAAAGCTGCGCCCGGACACGCTGCTCGTCCAAGCGGATTTTAAAATTCGCGATGTATCTCCGGTTGGCGTGGCGACGATTAAATATTTCAAGCACGGGAAATCGTCGTACACCGAAGTGCTGGAATGGGCCGCTGCGCAAAAAATCGATACGTTGTTTTACATCACCGATGTAACCGGCTATTTTTATGAAGAACTGCAAGTCGACTATGAAGTGTTTTGGCTTGTGCCGGACGATTATATGCCGCGCGTGCCGTTTGGCAAGCCGATTCGCGTGGCGTAACACTGTGAGGAATGCCCTTCGTGATGAGGGGCATTCTCTTTTTGTTAGAAAACTTAACAAATTTTTTGCGCATGAAACCGATTACAACCAAAAACAGACATTGCTTTTGGTGTATTTGTGTTATATATTATGACATATAAAAGGAATGATAAATAACAAAAAGGGGGATGCGTAAATGGATGAAAAAACGTTGACGCTTGGGCTGGATGCCCTCTGGGTCATGCTTTCGTCGGTGCTCGTCATCGGCATGCAGGCAGGGTTTGCTTTGCTTGAGGCTGGATCAACGCGCATGAAAAACTCCGGGCATGTGGCTGGCAAACAAATTTTAAGCTTTGCCATCGCCTCATTGGCGTTTTGGGCGTTCGGCTTTGCTATTACGTTTGGGGCTGGGAATAGCTTCATCGGGACGGAAGGATGGTTTTTAAAAGAAGGAAAAGAAACGTTTGACTCGTTGTCGTGGGCGAATGTGCCGCTCGAGCTCAAATTTTTATTCCAGCTCGGCTTTGCCGGCGTGTCGCTGGCCATCGCTTGGGGCGGCTTCGCTGAGCGGGCGAAACTGTCTATTTATTTTCTTTTCGGCACGATTTTTACGATCGCCATTTACCCGGTGATCGGCCATTGGGTGTGGGGCGGCGGCTGGCTTGGAAAAATGGGAATGCAAGATTTCGCCGGTTCGACCGTTGTTCACTTGCAAGGAGCGATTGCGGCGCTCGTGGCTACCATTTTGCTTGGGCCGCGCATCGGCAAGTTCAATAAAGACAAGACTCCGAACGTCATTCCTGGGCATAACCAAGTATATACGGTCATTGGCGGATTGATTTTATGGATCGGCTGGTTCGGCTTTAACGCTGGCAGCACGATGGCGGTTGGCGACGGATTTTTCGGCTATGTCGCGCTGACGACGAATTTGGCCGCCGCGGCGGGAGCGATCGCCGCGATTGTGACGGCGAAAATTTTGGTCGGCAAAGCGGACATTCCAGCGATGGTCAACGGCGTGCTCGCGGCTTTGGTTGCCATTACCGCCGCGTGCGCGTTCGTCGAACCGTGGGCGGCGGTTGTGATCGGTGCAGTGGCGGGGTCGTTTACGTTCTGGACATCCACCTACTTTGAACGCAAAGGGATTGACGATCCGATTTATGCTTTTTCCGTCCATGGTGTCGCTGGCATTATTGGCACGATTTCAACCGGGTTTTTTGCCTCGCCGCGTTTAGTCGAGATCACGGGCATCGGGAAGGCTGGACTGTTTTACGGCGGCGGATTTGATCAGCTGATTGTGCAAACGGTCGGGGTGCTCGGCGCTGCGGTGTATGTCGCTGCTGTTTCGTTTGTCATCTTATATGCCATGAAGAAAACGATCGGGCTGCGTGTCACGGCGGAACAAGAAATTTCAGGTCTTGATATTAGCGAGCACGGTTCTTATGGCTATCCGGAACAGCTCGATCCGGCGTATCAGCCCAAGACCCTCGCCCAGCAGTAGCCAGGAGGGGAAAGGTGATGGAATCGTTGGCGGCAAAGGTGGTCGAGCGGCTAAACCGAGCTGAGTCGGCCGCCGAACTTCGTTTTTGTCATGATGAACTGGCGCGCGAACTGCGGCGCTGTCTGGCACCTGAACAAATGAAGCAGCTTGCAGGCGACGTCGTTTGCGTGCATGAAGCCATCCTTCGCCGCGCGTTTTTCCTTGCGGAGCGGGAGACGATGAAACGGTCGGTCGGCATTCGTCCCCCGGCGTGGTGCTGGTATGTGATGGGAAGCATCGGCCGACGTGAGCCGACGATTTGGACGGACCAGGACCACGGCATTTTATTCGACTGTCCTGAGGAAGAGGAGGCGGCTTGTTATGAATTCATCCGCCATATGGCGGCGGTTGGGGTGGACATGTTGCATGAGGCCGGCTATCCGTACTGCTCCGGTTACGTGATGGCGACGAACAAGCGGTGGGCGCAGTCGGTCCGCGGTTGGGAGCAACAACTTTCTTCCTATTTAGACAGCGGGTGGCCGAACGACATTCGCTTTTTGTTGATCGCGATGGATATGCGTCCGCTTTATGGCGAGACGGAATTGGCTGAGGAGGGCAGGAGGATGCTGTTTTCGGCGGTGGCCAAACGGCCGCCGCTGTTGGCGCGCATGGGGGAGCACGTTCAATTTCCTCCGGTTCCGCTCGGTTGGCTGGGCAACGTGCAAACGGAGCGATGGGGGCCGCACAGCGGGGCCGTTCATATGAAACAAAGCGGCTACGTGCAGCTCACCAATGCCTTAAAATGGTTGGCCTGTTTTGCGCGCGTCCCGGCGGCGGACACGGCTGAGCGGCGGCGGGCGCTTGAGGCGGCTGGCGTATTGACGGCGCCGCTTTCCGCCGCCGTTTGCGAGGCGCTGTCTGTTTACTATTCGATTCGTCTTAAGTACAGCACCGAGGCGGGGGACGGGCGTGAATATGTGTTATGGCGGACGCTTGAGCGGACAGAGCAAAAGCAGCTGAAGCAAGCGATGCGCACCGCAAAACGGTTGCAGCGCTTTGTCGCCCGGCGGGTGGCTAACATTCATGCATGAGCGGCACCGTTTTTGGCAGCGGGCGCTCCGCTTGTTGTCGCTCGGCGTTCCGCGCGAGGCATCATCCGCCTTATTTGGGCATGACCATTCGCTGCAACAGGAAACATGGCTTCGCTCGCTGCAAAAGGAAAAACAGCACATCATCGATTGGCATGACCGTTTGACTGACATCCCGTTTGTCATCATCGATATGGAAACGACCGGCTTTTCCCCGGAGCAAGGCGATGAAATTTTGGCCATGGCGGCAGCGAAAACGGTTGGAGGAGTCGTGACCGATGCGTACATGACGCTCGTCAAGCCGGAAAAGCCGATTCCGGAACATATTTCCGCCTTGACCGGGATTGAGGCGAAGGATGTGGTGTTCGCTCCGCCGCTTGCCGAGGCGCTGCGCACGTTTGTGCCGTTTATTGCCGCCGGCGTCTTAATTGGCTATCATATCGGTCATGATTTGGCGTTTTTGCGCCATGCCCTTTGGCGTCATTATCGGCAAAAATGGAGCGGACGTTTTGTCGACTTGCAGCCGATGATGACGCTGATCGGCCATTCGTGCCCGACGTTTGACGATGCGTTAGCTTGTTATGGCATCCGTTGCCCGCGCCGCCATACGGCGGATGGCGACGTCGAAGCGATGGCGAAGCTATGGGCGATCTTGCTCGATGAATTCCGCCAGCGCGGCATCGACACGCTGCATGATCTGTACGCCGCGCTCAGCCGGTGTTGATGTTGCCTGTGCGAAGCCTTTGTGAACTCTCCTTGAGAAGAGCGAAATCCAGTTTAAGCAGCCTGTTTCTGTTGATCGAAAAGCAATGGGCGCTCGGCGGGGCAAAAAGGGGTTTGCAGGCAAAGGGGGCTGGTTGCAGTGAAAAAAGCGCCGGATTTGGCGCTTTTTTTCGTTCGTATTAGAGCGGCTTTGTCGGCGTCGGTTCGGCGTAGCCTTCTTTATATTTTTCATCGATCATATGCCGAATGTCTTTGATCGATTTCCCTTGATCGTAAGCGGCGATCGATTCAGCGGCGATGTCGAGGCAGACGCCGCATTTGGTCGCATGATCATCCCAGACGACCGAGCCGTCTTTTTTATTTTCATACACAAAGCAGTCATAATTGTTCTTATGGCCAGCCGATTGCCCGCAGCCGCAATAGCAAGGGATATTCTCAAGCAGCTCGCGGTGTTCAGCAGCCTGTTGGTACAAGACAGCCATCTCTTCTTCAAACGCGCTCAAAAAGCTTGGCAAATGCTCGATCGATTTTGTCGTTTCACGAATATCGCCGGTGGCGGTTTTCGTCATCTGTGAGCGGCTTTGTTCCTGAACGCCGTCATCGGTGCAGCTTGAGAGCAGAACGCTGAGCGACAACATGCATGTGGCGATCCATGTCAGTTGTTTCATCCTCTTCTTCCTTTCCGTACAGTCTGCATTTTGAATGTACCATACTTCGCGGCAGGCGGCAACCGTCGTATGGTCAGGCGCGTTGCTGTTGTTGGGCGTGGCGGTGTTTGTGTTTTCGTCGTTTTTCGATCATGGCGAAATAAAGGGCAAAAACAGCGAGCAGAAACAATGCATCTCCGGCGTAAAGCGGTCGGAATCCGATTGAGGCCATCAGCACGCCGGTGAGAAAAGAGCCGGCGCTGATGCCAACGTCAAAAAACGATAAAAACGTGCCGAGGGAAGAAGAACTGCGCGACAAAGAGCCTGATTGAATCGCCATCGTCTGCAAAACCGGAAACAAATTGCCCCAGCCCATTCCGATCAAAGCTGCACTTAATAAAAAGATTCCTGTCGTTTTCGCTATGCTTAACAAAAACAGCCCGACGGCAAATGAAGATGTGCAAAATACAATAAGCGCCTTCGGTCCGTGTGCGTCAAACCATCTCCCGGTAAACGGACGGGAAACAAGCAGCACCGCAGCATAAATCACGAAAAAGAGATTGCTGCTTTCCCCAAGATGAAGCGATTTGGCGTAGACCGACACAAACGACAGCACGGGCGCGTACGTCAAAGCGAACAATGCACCGATGAACGCCAGCGGTAGCACGGAAGGCTCGATCATCTGCTTCAGCGACAGCTGGATTCGCAGTTTCGAAGATGACTGCTTCGCCTGCGGCGTTGCCGAACGGATAGACAGCGCAGAAAGGAAAGAAGCGACGGTGCATACAAGCGCAATGATCAGCATCCAAAACGCCCCAAGGCGTTCAAGAGAAAAGAGGCCGAAAAACGGCCCAGCCACCATAGCGAGATTGGAGGACAAAACAAAATAGCCCATTCCTTCCCCTTGCCGTGTCGATGGAACGATATCAGCGACGAGCGCTCCGCCTACCATCGTGGCAATGCCGAACCCTAAGCCGTGCAAAAAGCGGATGGCAAGCAAACTGAGCAGGCTGTGGGAAAATAGGTACAATACGGAAGATGTAATGAAAAGAAGAAGAGACCATCTCAGCATCAATCGCTTCCCGTAGCGTTCGACAAACTGGTTGGCGGCAAAACGGACGATAATGGCCGCCGCCAAAAAAACAGCCGACACAA
The DNA here is from genome assembly GCF_000174795.2 of Geobacillus sp. Y412MC52. Classification (NCBI taxonomy): domain Bacteria; kingdom Bacillati; phylum Bacillota; class Bacilli; order Caryophanales; family Anoxybacillaceae; genus Geobacillus; species Geobacillus sp. Y412MC52. The sequence continues at coordinate 1,433,795 of NC_014915.1, forward strand.
GCCCTGACAGAGATTCCTCGACGTGCAAGTCATGAATGGCGTAAATCGGCATGGTGACCAAAAGAAAATAATAGTTGGCAAACAAGAAAAAATTGCAAATAAAAAGGCTGGCAAAGTGTTTTGTCCACAATGCTTCTTGGCCCATGAATCACGCTCCTTCCCCCATAAAAGGAAAAATGGCAGGGGGAGCGGCGATGTGACGCCTCCGCCTGCGTTGGATAAGAGTTGTGTAAAAATTATGATAATACTTCTGATTTGATTTTTCTAGTTGTATGCTCATAGTTGTATAAAAAGTCAGCCGCCTCGTAATTTTGCGGGGTGCGCTGTTTAAAAATCGTGTTGCGCAATAAAATCGTGATCGGATCGGCCGCATGGAGAATCTCTCCCCATGTCCGGGCGCTCCGTTGCACTCTGGCGGTGCGTGGAATCCGTTCTTTTTGATACGCTAAAAACGCTTTTTCATAGTCATTTGGATATTGTTTCAACATATCCGCCAAATATGAAGCATCTTCAAGCGCTTGGCAGCCGCCTTGGGCCAAATATTGAAGCATCGCATGAGCCGCGTCGCCAAGCAAGGTGACGTTTCTGTTCGTCCAGTTGTCGATCGGAACACGATCGTACATCGGCCAGCGGAACTGGCGGTTGATAAACGACAGCGCATGCCACACTTTTGGATGGCTGCCTTTGAAGCGCCGCTCCATTTCATCCGGCGTGCCCCAATCATCGCTGTTTTCTTTGTAACGGTACGATTTAAACACGACGACTTGGTTGTACAGCTGTTTGCTTCTGACCGGATATTGGACAAGATGCAAATATGGTCCGATCCACATAATGACATCATCTAACTCATGAGGCTCAGCTTGAATTTCTTCGATCGGAATTGTGCCGCGATAGGCGACATATTCTGAACAGATGGGTTCATCATCCGAGAAATATTTGCGGATGTTTGAGTGAATGCCGTCTGCGCCGATGGCAGCGTCAGCAGTGAACGTATCGCCGCTTTCGCTCGTTACCGTAACACCGTTGCTATTGGGATTGAAGGAGACGATCGTTTGGTTATTGACAAACGTCACTTTGCCCGTGCGGACGCACGCTTCAAACAAAATGCGATGCAAGTCAGCGCGGTGGAGGACGATGTACGGATGCCCGTAGCGCTCAAGAAACGCTTGGCCAAGATCCATCGCGCTCAGCTCTTCACCGGTGTAAACGTCTTTTAACACGAGCCGTTTCGGAAAGACAGCCACTTTTTCGATTTCGTCCATCACGCCAAAGCGTTTCAATACTGACGTAGCGTTTGGCGCTAATTGGATGCCGGCGCCGACTTCGCCGAATTCCGGCGCCCGTTCCAATACCATCGACGTTTTTCCGTTTTCGGCGGCGGCTAAAGCGGCAGCCAAGCCGCCAATTCCGCCACCGACAATGATCAAATCTGTTTTGGTCATGATGAAAACCCCCTATATTAGCATTTGAAATGATCGAACATGAATTATCCAAGAACGGGTTTAAATTCCCCAATCACCGTTTGATAGCCATTGTTGTCCTCCAATGCCTCTTCGCGTTCTAAGCCGAATTTCTCGAGAATCGGCAAGTCGTTTGTCGAGAACAAATAGCTGTCTTCTTCAGCGACATGTTCATGCCACGCCCAGTTTGGCACAACGAAGAAGTCGCCTTTTTCCCAGTCGAAGCGGATGCCGTTGATAATCGTATACCCCGATCCCTCAAAAACGTGATAGATGGACGCATGTGTATGGCGATGGGCTTTCGTATGGAAGCCTTTGGGCAGTTTTTGCATCCAAGAAGCGATCGTCGGGCACGCCGTTTCGCCGTTGGACGGATTGATATACTCGACTGCGTAACCGTCGTACGGATCGGGCTCAAAGCGGCTGAGTCCCTCGAGCGCTTCGTGTGTGCGCTTCCATTTATATGCGGCCAGCGGCGCTTTTTTCGGATAACGGTCAGAAATCGGGCGCACCATTCCGCCTTCATAGCGCTGCGCTGAATAGTTGTCTGGCACTTCTGGATTTTGAAGCTTCTCTGGATATGGCTCAAAAAACGTACCTCCCAAGAAATAGATTGTCGGAATATCCAAGCAGTTCATCCAAATCATCGGTTGTGAGCCCGGATGGCCATGGCCGTGCCAAAGTCCGTTTGGTGTCGTCAAAAAGTCGCCGCGCTCCATGAAGATGCGTTCTCCTTGTACAATCGTGTAAGCGCCTTCGCCTTCCATCACAAAACGGAGAGCGTTTTGTACGTGACGGTGGGAAGGAGCCGTTTCGCCCGGCAAAATGAGCTGGACAGCCGCATATAACGTTTGGGTCGTTGATGCCCAGCCCCATGGCTTTCGGTAGTTCAGTCCTGGATTTTGCAAGTAGATGGCGCGCCGTTCACCACCGCGATCTGGGGTGAAAATTTGCGTCGCTTCCATCAACTTTTTCTTCAGGAGGCTGTATTTCCATAAGTACGCTTTGGCGTGCGGTTCTGGCTGATGCTTCATCAAATCGGGAATCGCGTTCCAAAGCGGCCCCAAATGGTATTGCTCAATATCGCGATTGAAATCAAGGACATCTTGGTCTTGCAGAAAGTTCCCTTTTTCCGCCATACGGATCACTCCTTTTCATTCCATTTTTTGATGTTGCGCTTGATTTGGTTGAGGTGTTTTTGCACATGCTCGACAATCAAATGGTCGATGATAAAGCGCAACGGCTGGCCGTTAAACTTCGGGTTGCGGCTTGGCGCGACGATGGCTAAATCGCGTTCATCCAGCCTGCGGAACGCTGTTTCTACAGTTTCCGGGACCGTTTTTAGCTACGTCAATAGTTCCGCTATAGAGAAGCGATTGACATGCGCTTCGTCGACAGCAGCCAGCCGAGCTTCATCCGCAAGCCCGCGGCCCCATGTGGTCGAGGTGTCTTGTTTGATTCGTTTGATTTCTTCCACCCAATACGGAATCGCTTCGTTTAAGTGGGAGAGGATTTGTGCGATCGACCATTCGTCTTCCGACGGCTTCCAGCGGATCAGTTCTTCGGAAAGCGATTGTACGAGTTCGACCATGTTGTCAACGGTTTCTTTGACTGTTGCGGACGAAGATTGCAAGAATGATTTCGTCATGACGGCACCTCCACCTTTTTCACCCGATTTTCGAGTACGCCGATTTTGTCCACCTCGATGCGGACGACATCCCCGTCTTTCAAGAACACTTGCGGGTTGCGGGCCACACCGACGTCGCCTGGAGTGCCGGTGAGGATGACATCGCCCGGTTCGAGTGTCATTAAACCGGATAAAAATTCAACGAGATACGGAACGGTAAACACTAAATTGGCGGTGTTGGAATGTTGCCGTTCTTCTCCGTTGACGAAAAGGGCGATGTCAAGCCCTGACGGATCAGCCAACTCATCGGATGTAACAAGCCATGGCCCCATCGGCGCGCTGCCGTCGACCGTTTTTCCTTGCAGCCATTGCAGCGTGCGGCGCTGTAAGTCGCGGTACGTCACATCGTTGACAATGGTGTAGCCGGCGACATAATCAAGCGCTTCGGCTTGTGAAACGTTGCGAGCCCGCTTGCCGATCACAAACGCGAACTCTGCTTCATAGTCGAGCTGCTCGGAAATCGGATAGAACGGAATATCGTCTTCCGGACCGATGATTGTATTGGCAAACTTCGCAAACACGACAGGATAAGGGGGGATTTCCCGGCCCATTTCCAAAATATGCTCTCGATAGTTATGACCGACGCAGATCATTTTTCCCGGATTCGGAACCGGTGCATTGAGCTTCACTTCCTCTCGTTTGAACACAAGCGGGACGTCGCTGTCATGGGAAAGGGCGAATTCCACCGCTTGTTTCGCATAGTTCATGCTTTCTTCGCCGCCCTGCAAAAAGCCGACCATATCGCTTGGAACGTAGGCCTCGGCGATTTGCCGGGCGCGCAATTTCCCTTCCGCACGCAATTTTTCATAGAACGCGCGGTGAAGGTCAATGATGGAACCGTTTTCTATGGCTCCGATGCGGGAGACTCCATCTTTTGTGAACGTGACCAGTTTCATCTTTCAACTTCCTTTCGCTTATAATCTAGCTGGCGTTCCATTCTTTTAATTCATAGATTGCTTCGTTTGGGTCGTTCATCGGGTCGCGGCGTATGATCGCTTCCGCTTCGCTGTACGAAGAACATTGCAAAATATAGGCGCCGCCCGTTTGGTCAGTGAACGCTCCAGCAGAAACAAGTGCGCCGAATTCCCGCAAACTCGCCAGAAAATCGCGGTGGGCGGGAAGAGTGCGTCCAGTGAAGTGTTCCGTCCTGCGAATAAAGACAAGATATTTGTTCAAGCCACGGCCTCCTTTCTTGTTTGTTCACTATTAGATAACTATGTTATATATTCATATAATATTAAAATGTTTGGATTATTGTCAATATTTATTTTTGAAAAAAGAAACATTGATTTTTTTGGCCTCTGCTGTTACATTCGTAATGATAAAGAGAGAAAACAGAAGGGGAACGAAGCATGGAGAAAAGTGAAAAAAATGCGAATGTTATTCAGTCGCTCCAAGTGGGCATGAGCATTATCGATGTTGTTGCCGCGCAAAACCGGCCGTTGAAATTCACAGAGATTCAGGAGCTGTCCGGGATCACCAAAAGCAATTTATATAAATATTTAAATACGTTGACAATGCTCGGGTTATTATATCGCAATCGAAAAGACGGCACGTATTCGCTGGGCGGGAAGCTGATGAAGTATGGAACGGCCGCATTGGGAGACCGAAATGTGATCGGCAAAATTACGCCGTATTTGCGGGAGATCAGCGCCCATACATCCCAAACCGCCTTGCTGGCGCTTTGGACGCATGATGGCCCGGTAATTGTTGATATATGCAGCGCCAACTATGGGTTGAACATTGGAGCACAAGTGGGGACGAGGCTTCCGTTATTGTCGGCGACAGGGAAAGTGTTTGCGGCATTTAAGGACGAAAGCGATCCGCAAGTGAGGGAATGGAAGCGAAAGGAGCTTGGCAAACTGTCAGATGAGCGCCGCAAGCAGCTCGAGGAGGAGATTGAACAAATAAAAGAACGTTTTTTCTCATATGCGTTAGAGCCGTTGGTGAAGCACGTCTCGTCGTTCAGCGTCCCCGTGTTCGATTTTCAACGCGATCTCGTCGGCGCGGTGACGGTTGTCGGGTTTACGGAACAAATCCCGCAGACGGCGGAAGAGGAGATGGGCAAATATATTGTGGAGGCTGTACTCGAGATTTCCAAGTCGTTCGGTTTTGTTGCCGGCTAGCCGTGGAAGGTTGGCCGGTTTTTGTTTATACTCAATATAACCATATTAAAAATAACCCGTGGTGCTAGTTGAGCGTCAGCGCTCAACCAGTCCTAGTGTGACCAGGGAATACGCCAACAAGATGCCATCGAGTGCCACTTCAAACCCGGCAATGGAATTCGCCCGAATGTCGGTGATCCGGTATGGGTCCACGAGAATCGAAAACACCGTCTCGATGACTTTGCGTTTTTTTCTGATCCATTCTTCCCATGCCTTGGATGAGACGTGCTTTTGATTGTTTCGAGACGGTGTCCACAACGCGGCTTGGTGTTCTTCGTACAGCTTTTCTCGAAGAGCGCGGCTGATGCATCCTTTGTCCCCAAAGTTGTCAGGATGAGGGATTTGAGTCATCACCGTTTCAGCGGCTTTGACGTCGTGGCAGGACGCTTCCGTCACGACATCGGCCATCCCTTGATTGGTCACTTGAAGATGCTGCTTGAAACCGTAGTACCATTGCTTTTTGGAAGCACAATACCCCATATCCGCGATCCCTCGAAACCGCTTGACGCGCTGCATTCTCGCGGGATGGCACAACGGAAGAGGCAGACTGTCGACAATGTCTAGCATGATGTTGACCACGTTTCGCCAGTTCATGACGAATCCATTTGACCGCGAAGCCAAGCGCTCGGCAGCGGCGGTTGTATCGGGAGCGTTCAAGAAACGAGCCGTTTGTGAACAAATTTCCCGTGACAAAGCGATGCCAGGCTCGTTCGGAAGAAAAGCCCAGCAGCTTCCCCAAAAGGTGAACCGCCATGACCACTTCGTCTTCTTGCTTGACCAAGTGACGGTTGCGGCGATGAAGATGCATTTGAATCAACGGCAGTTGGGCAGAAACAAAACAGAAAATGGCGGAATATTGCTTTTGCAGTTTGGCTTGATCTGTAGTAAAATGAAAGTGCCCTTGCATGGGGGATCTCTCCTTTCGAATGATGGGTCGCACTTTCATTCTACAGGAGATCCGCCAGCAAGGGCTATTTTTATGCTTGTCTGAGTTTTATCTAGCACCACGGGTTAAATATGTCGGGTATTCAATCAGGAAGAATTCAGACAGTTATGGGACAAAATCAAATATAAAACGGTCTATTCCGTCGATTTTGATAGCGAACAATTGATTCAAAAGTGCGTCGAAAGCATTCAAACGATGCCGCGCATTGAGAAAATTCGCATTTTAAGCCGCAAGGGAAAAGTGGAAATTGACCGCGTGACAGGGGTGCAGGCGCAACGGTAAGCGAAAGTGTCGAAGATTACGTCAGCTTGCACCATACACTTCCAGACGTCATTACCGAACTGCAAAACCGCACGAATTTAACGCGGAAGACGATTGTCCGCATCTTAACCCGCTGCAAGCGGCTTGAGGATTTCAAAAACAATCCGCAAAAATTTATCGAAGAAGTGACAAAGATCATCCAGCGTGAAATGAAGCAGCTGTTAAAAGACGGGGTGAAATATTATAAAATCGGCAACGATGCGTATTATGCCGTCGAATTGTTCCAAAACGAGGAATTGCTTGCCTATTTAAACGACAATGCGATTCCGAGCGAAAAATCGCCGTTTGACCATGTCGTCTATGATTCGGATGTGGAAGAGCGTTTTGTCAAACGCTTTGAAAACGATGAAAAATAAAAGTATATGTGAAGATGCCAAGCTGGTTTAAAATTGACACGCCAATTGGCTCCTACAACCCTGACTGGGCACTTGTCATTGAGAAAGACGGAGAAGAAAAGCTGTACTTCGTCCTAGAAACGAAAGGACAGGAATGGGAAGGAGATTTGCGTCCGGGCGAATCGGCAAAAATCGAGTTTGCCCGCAAGCACTTTGAAGCAATCGGCACGGATATTGAATTTGTCGGTCCGGAGAATGATGTGGAGGCGTTTATGCTGCGGGCGGTTAGCCGTTAGTGATACATTTACAGGAGGCTGTCCCAAAAGGTGGTACAATGACCTTTTGAGGCCAGCTTTTTTTATTGAATGCTCTCTCCTCTCTTTTTTCTTTCCAGCATTTGTGGCATACTATAGTCAAAGAGGAGGGGCAATACAATGGTTAAGGTTGAGGTTAAACCCAATGTCCTACAATGGGTGATCAAACGCATGGATAATTTTGATCGGCTGAAGGATCAGTTTCCTAATATTGATAAATGGATCAATCAAGAGAGCCAGCCGACGCTTAAGCAGTTAGAAAAGCTTGCAAAAATGACAGCTGTACCTCTTGGTTATTTTTTTCTCCCTAATCCACCAGAGGAGAAGTTGAGAATTCCTCATTATCGCACGGTGAGAGATGAAGGAGCTGTTCGCCCGAGTCCAAATCTTTTGGAAACGGTTCAAACGATGGAAAGACGGCAACAGTGGATGCGAGATTATTTAATTCAGCTAGGCAATCCGCCTTTAAATTATGTGGGGCGTGCGAACTTGTTAATGGATCCAAAACTCGTTGCACAAGATATGCGAAGGACGTTAAATTTGGAAGATGGATGGGCATCAAAACAATCAACTTGGCAGGAAGCTTTACGCAATCTTATTAGAAAAACTGAAGATATCGGCATTATTGTAGTCATTAATGGAGTAGTTGGCAATAATACACATCGAAAACTGGATGTTGCGGAATTTCGTGGTTTTGTCCTTATTGATGACTATGCCCCTTTAATATTCATAAATGGAAGAGACGGAAAAGCCGCGCAAATGTTTACATTGGCCCACGAACTTGCTCATATTTGGTACGGGGAGAGTGCCGCATTCGATTTGAAAAATCTTCAGCCTGCTGATGCTGAAATTGAAAACGCATGCAACAAAGCAGCCGCTGAGTTTCTTGTTCCTGAAGATGAGTTAATTATTATATGGAAACAGGTTGGTCAATCGGAAGATCGTTTTGAACAGGCGGCTCGCTATTTTAAGGTTAGTGAAATTGTGGCGGCACGTAGAGCTCTAGACTTAAACCTTGTGACAAAAGAGGAGTTTTTTTTATTTTATGAAGATTATATGAAACGGCTTCGACAACAAACGGAACAAACGAAAACAAGCGGAGGCAATTTTTACGCAACTCAAACGATGCGTATCGGCCGTCATTTTGCGGAAGCAGTCATAAGCGCGGCAAAGGAAGGAACGATCCTTTATCGTGAAGCCTATCAATTGACGGGGCTTTCTGGTGACACTTTTGCTAAGTTTGCCGAATATGTCGATACGGGGAGATATATATGAGTTCTAGCCATAAATTTGTAATGGATACGAGCATTTTTATTGAAGCCTATAAAAGGTATTATTCTTTTGATATCGCTCCTTCCTTTTGGGATGCCCTGCTTCAACATGCCGAAAACGGCAACATCATAAGCATTGACCGTGTTAAACAGGAAATTAATAGCTTTCATAAAAATGATGAATTAAGTGAGTGGGCCAACCATTATTTTGCCCGATGGTTCGAGTCAACCGATAAAATTGAAGTTCTTAGAACATATCAGGAAATTATTACTTGGGCTGTTCAGCAGGGGCAATATTTTGAGGCGGCAAAAAGAGAGTTTGCTAGTGCAGCAGATAGTTGGTTAATAGCGTTTGCAAAGACATACAATTTTATTGTAGTAACACATGAACAATTTCATCCTAATTCTAAAAGCAGAATTTTTATTCCTAATGTTTGCCATGCATTCAATGTGCCCTATGTCGATACATTTGACATGTTGCGCCGGTTAAGTATAAAGTTTTGAGCCTATGTCTGTCATTCTCTGGAGTACTAGTCTTTTAACATTTGCGGTGAACGGCCTATTGAATTGAAAGAAGAATTGGGTAAAAGAATATGAGTGATTGGTGTAAATTAGCACATTATTTTAGAATCCTTTTTCAAATTACAAAATAAACACACCTTGGCGACATAGATGGAGCATGGCAGCGACGTCTTTTCCAAGATATCCTTCCATGACCAAGCGAACAGCCATGACGCGTTGGCGCAGGGCAACATTTTGTCGTGCGCGTGCTCTTTCGCTTTCCGGCGCTTTCATGGTTGCCGGGGGACAATCCGGTCCATGAGGCCGCCCGTTCCGGCGTTTCAAAGACGCTCATGTCGGTTCCCATCTCGGCTATGATGACGGCGGCGGTTTGTTTTTTCACTCCGGGCATGGTCATCAGCAATTCGACTTCCTCGCGATACGGCTCGAGCAGGCGGTCGATGTGCTGGTCGACTTCTTCGATGAACTGCTCCAATTCCTCAACGTGTTTCCACAAGAGGCGAAGGAGACGGAGCTCGTGTTCGGTCAAGGTGCCGAGCAGCGAATCGTACACCGCTTGCTTTTTCTTTTTGAGCCTTCCGCGCAGGCATTGATCCAACTCGTCCTTGTCCACGTATCCCTTCTCAAGCAGCCGGGCAAGGATGTCTTTTCCAGAAACGCCGAAGAGATCGGAGAGGACCGAGCCGATTTTGACATTGGAAGACTCGAGCACTTTTTGAATCCGGTTTTTCTCCGAAGTCAGCTGTCCGACCCACTTTTTGCGGAGGCGGGTAAAATCCCGCAATTCGCGAATATCCGCTGGGGGGGACGAAACTTTTTTCAACGAGTTCATGGCGGAGCAGCTTAGCGATCCACTCGGCGTCAGAGACATCGATTTTTCTTCCCGGGACATTTTTGATCCGTTGCGGATTGGCCAGTGTCAAGTCGACATAGCCCTCGAGGAAGGCGAAGACCGGTTTCCAATACACGCCGGTGGATTCCATGGCGACACGGGTGACGCCATGTTCTTCGAGCCACTCCAGCAGGTCGCCAAGTCCCTTCGAGAACGTGGAGAAGGTTTGAATGTCCTTTTGAATGTGTCCATCTTCTTCCCATAGTGCGCAGGCGACGATGGTTTCGGCATGAACATCCAATCCTGCGCAGCGAGGATAGATGACATCCATGATGAAAATCCTCCTTTTCGATGATCGAGTGCGCAAACAGCGAATCCACGGGAGACATGCGGCAGTTTTCCGTTCGTCGTTACCTTTCCTCCGCATCGGGAAAGGGCGGACAATGGGTGGTGCACCCAGTGGATTCGAACGCTTTTCTGTACAGGGTCCAAGCCACCATTAAGTATAACGTCCTATTGAGCTGTTTGCGCCTACTCTTCATTATGGGAAGAAAAAGGGGATTTTCATGCCCGGGTGGAGGGCAAAACGTTGCCCATGGATCTTTTCCGTCTTAAGGCAAATTGTGATCATTCCGTCATAGTAAACTCCCAACTTTATGTCTTTGCCGGGCAGAGGAGTAATGAGTGCATGGCACATGGAAAAAGAGGGCTGTGCGGAAGGCGGATACGCACCCCTCCATACAGCCCTTGCTGAAAGCTTCACTGTTTTTGCAAGAAATATTTCTCAATATCATCCAACATCAAATGAGCCGCGAGCACACCGCCAGCCGTGTTCCAAATCGTGTCGCTCACTTTGTACACCTTGCCTTGTTTCGCGACGTTTAAGTTTTGAAAGAGCGGGTCGTTGATCCATTCTTTTTCAAGTTCGCTCGCTTTGCCGTCCCCCGTCTCATATGTAAAGTAGAACAGGATGTCGCCATCCATTGCTGGAATGCGTTCTTTCGTCACGCCGGTTTCCGCAAAGTCGTTTACGTTTTGCGATTCCGGGCGGGCGAAGCCAAGTTGATCCAAAATGACGCCGGAGAACGAGTCTTTATGGTAAATGCGCACGTCGCCGGCCATAAAGCGGACGATCGATACTTTCATCTTCAGCTTGTCGCCGAGTTTTGCTTTTAAGTCTTCAATGCGTTTGTCATATTCAGCAATGATTTGTTTCCCTTTTTCCTCTTGGTTCACAGCTTTCGCATACAGCATAAAGTTGTCTTTCCAGTTGCCGCGCAGCGTTTCTGAGAACACGGTCGGGGCGATTTGGTTCAACTGTTCATAAATTTTTTCATGGCGCAGTTTGTTGCCGATAATCAAATCTGGTTTCAAGGCGGCGATCGCTTCCACGTTCGGCTCTGACTCCAAACCGAGCTCTTTGACGCCTTCCATTTTATCTTTAATATGGTCGTACCACGGATCGCCCGTCCACGATTTGACGGCGCCGACTGGTTTCACGCCTAACGCGAGGAGCGCCTCGGTTCCTTCGTTCGTCAAAATGACGACTCGTTTTGGCGTTCCTTTGATTTCGGCCGTGCCCATGGCGTGTTCGACCGTGTAGCTCACTTCCGCTTTCGCCCCATTGTTTTCCGCTGGTTTGGCTGTTTTTTCTTCCTGCTTTCCGCCGCAGCCGGCAAGAAGCAGGAGGGAAAGGATGAAGGCGGAAAGAAGGGTGAGATGCCTTGATTTCATTAGCTAATCCCCCTTTGAATTTGATAATGAATTTCATTTACGTTGATATAATAAATAAAATTGAGAATCATTGTCAACTATAAATGAAAAAATGATAAAAAAATCATAAGAAAATGCGAAAAAACATTGACAATGAGAGTCATTATCAAATAGACTTGACGATAGAGATATAGAGAATGAAGCAAGGGAGATCTCAGAGATGCTGGCGACAAACCGTCAAAAAATGATTGGCCTTATCGGTTTGCTGATTGTGCTGCTTGCCGCCATGTGGATGAGCATCGTTTGTGGATATACCGACACGAGTTGGCGGCAGGCGGTGGCGGCTCTTATCGACAATAATGGATCGAACACCCATTTAGTCGTGGCGACGGTTCGGCTGCCGCGAGCGTTGATTGCGGCTGCCGTTGGCGCCAGCTTGGCGATGGCTGGGGCGCTCATGCAAGCGCTGACGCGAAACCCGCTCGCTTCGCCAGGCATTTTCGGCATTAACGCCGGGGCCGGTTTTTTGATTGTTGTGATGGTCACCTTTTTTTCCATTTCTTCATTGCAAATGTTGTCTTGGGTCGCATTTATGGGGGCGGCTGCCGCGGCGGCGATCGTGTTTGTGATCAGCGCCGCGGGGAAAGACGGACTGACGCCGCTCAAAATGACGCTTGCCGGCACGGCGGTCGCGGCTTTATTTGCCTCGCTGACGCAAGGAATGCTGGCGATGAATGAAAAAGCGCTTGAAGAAGTGCTCTTTTGGCTGGCCGGGTCGGTCGCTGGCCGGAAGCTCGAGTTGTTGACGGCCGTTTTTCCGTATTTGGCGGCCGCCTGGGCTGGGGCCATGCTGCTGGCGCGCCATGTCAACATCTTAATGATGGGAGACGATGTAGCGAAAGGACTCGGACAGCGAACGAATTTGATCAAGGCTGCCGCCGCTCTGTTAGTCGTGCTGCTGGCTGGCGGATCGGTCGCCGTCGCCGGTCCGATCGGCTTTATCGGCATGATGGTGCCGCATATGGCGCGGGCGCTTGCCGGCGTCGACCACCGCTGGCTGCTCCCGTATTGCGCCTTGCTCGGCGGGATTTTGCTTCTTATGGCCGATATTGGGGCGCGCTACGTTCTGATGCCGCGCGAAGTGCCGGTCGGCATCGTCACCGCCTTGCTCGGCGTTCCATTTTTCATCTACATTGCCCGCAGGGGGATCGCCGCAAAATGAAAAAATACATCACGGTCCGAATGGGAAAACACATCTCGTTTTTCTATGACAAAAAAGCTGTTGCGGTGCTCGCCGCGCTCATAGCAGCGGCCGTCTTCCTTTTCGTTATCAGCATTGGCAGCGGCGAAATGCGCATGTCCCCGCTTGAGGCCGCTGCCGCGCTGTTCGGATACGGAGAGGAAATTCATCAGACGGTGATTGTGACGTTCCGCCTGCCGCGCGTATTGGTTGCCTGGATGGCGGGGATGGCGCTGGCTGTCGCCGGCGCGGTTTTGCAAGGAATGGTGCGCAATCCGCTCGCTTCGCCGGATGTGCTCGGCATCACCGGCGGAGCGGCGGCCGCGGTCGTTGGCTTTTTGGCGCTGTTTAGCGATGAAAACAACTCTTTGACCGTCAGCATCCACTGGCTGCCGCTTGCCGCCTTTCTCGGCGCTACGGCCGCTACTTGGCTCGTATATATGCTGGCGTGGAAAAACGGCCTCGCCCCGCTTCGGCTCGTGCTTGTCGGCATCGGCGTTTCTGCGCTCATGCAGGCGTTGACGACACTGTTGATGATCACAGGACCCATCTATCGGGCGAGCCAGGCAAACGTGTGGATTACGGGCAGTGTGTATGGTGCTTCTTGGCAGCACGTTTCGCTCATGGCGCCATGGGTCATCGGACTGCTCCTTGTGGCGATGTTGGCCGCGCGGCATGTCAATGTGCAGGAGCTGGGCGATGAGCTGGCGATTGGGCTTGGCGGCGCGGTCGAACGGCAACGGCTGGGACTTGTTTTGCTTAGCACCGCGCTCACCGGCGGCGCGGTCGCTTTCGCCGGCGGCATCGGCTTTGTCGGGCTGATGGCGCCGCATATGGCGCGCCGCCTTGTCGGTTCGGCGTTTGGCGCTCTTCTTCCGACCGCTGCGCTGTTAGGCGGTGTGTTCGTCATGGGGGCGGATTTGGCTGGGCGGCTGCTTTTGGCGCCGACGGAAATTCCGGCCGGAGTGTTTACCGCGGCGATTGGAGCACCGTATTTCATTTATTTATTGTACCGAAGTCGGAAATTATAAGGAGGGATGCGCATGCATGGGTTGCAGGCGAAAGAGTTGACGCTATCCTATGGCGAGGCGATCGTTATTGACCGGTTGCATTTGACGATTCCGAAAGGAAAAATCACGGTGTTCATCGGCGCGAACGGCTGCGGCAAGTCGACGTTGCTGCGCGCCTTGGCCCGGCTGCTAAAACCAACAAGCGGCGCTGTGCTGCTGGATGGAAAAGAAATCGCCAAACAGCCGACAAAAGAAATCGCCCGCCGGCTCGCCATTTTGCCGCAGTCGCCTATGGCTCCGGAAGGACTGACCGTTTTGCAACTTGTGAAGCAAGGGCGCTACCCGTATCAAACGTGGTTCAAGCAATGGAGTGACGAAGATGAGCGGGCGGTTGTGCGGGCCCTAGAGGCAACTGGACTCGCCGAATTCGCCGAGCGGCCGGTCGATTCGCTTTCCGGCGGACAGCGCCAACGCGCATGGATCGCCATGACATTAGCGCAAGAAACAGACATCATTTTGCTTGACGAGCCGACGACGTATTTGGATCTCGCGCATCAAATTGACATTTTAGATTTATTGTTTGAGCTGAATGAAAAAGAACGGCGGACGATCGTCATGGTGCTTCACGATTTGAATTTAGCGTGCCGTTACGCCAATCATCTCGTCGCCATTCGCGATAAAACGGTGTATGCCGAAGGAAAGCCGGAAGACGTCATTTCCCGCCAGCTCGTGAAAGATGTGTTCCAAATGGATTGCCAAATCACGTACGATCCGATCTTTGGCACCCCGCTTTGCATTCCGTATGGGAAAGGACGGCGAATTTTACAGAAAGAAGGCGTATCGTGATGAGACTGCGTGAAGACGAAATGAAAACGTTGGAAACGTACCGTTTTTCAAGCGGGGCGGCTGATGTCTCGTCGTCGATGTTGTTTGCTTGGCTGCTTCATGACGACGGGCAGCTCGCGAAGTATGTCGCGCACGTCCGCACCGAGATGGGAGCGGCAAATGACGCCGTTGCGGCGTCGATGCTTGTCAAGCGCTTAAGCTTTTTGGCGCCGATGACGCTATACGCCATGTCGGTATGGAACAAGCGGCTTGTGCTCGATCCTGGGCGAATTTGGCTTGACACGGACGGCGAAGGGGAGATGTGGATGCCGCGGTTTCGCTTTGAGCCGCCGGAAGCGGAGGCGTGCGGCATTGAGCGCAGCCGCTGGCGCGAGCAAGTCGTTCGCGACGTGTTCGCCGGCTTGTTCGCTCCGCTCATCGCTCGGTTGCGGCGTCTGACGCGCATATCGCCGCTCGTCTTATGGGAAAATGTCGCGATTTACGTGTATTGGGTATATGAACGTTGGCTCGAGGATGAGTCGCTTGCCCCGGTCGCCGACCGGCTGCGCGATGATTTCCGCTTCCTTATTCATGAAGCAGACGGCCGGTTGTTTGGACAAAAAGACAACCCACTTCGCCGCTTTTTTAAAGGAGCAAGCGGCATGCAGCGGACGACGTGCTGCCTGTACGTGAAAACAAATGGGGGAACGTGCTGTCAAACGTGTCCCATTCGCGCCCGCCAACGGCAAACCGGGTGACCGGAAGGCCGCCGGTGGGCAGTTCCATATTTTTGACAAAATGTTTGCGAAATTTGTTGATTTTTGCCGTGATTTTCGTGAAAATGGAAGTGTGGACATCGCTTATTTTGGTGAAACGGCGAGGTAGCAATTGCATGGACAAATATACGGCCTTTTTCCATCACTTCACAGAAGCAGTGGTCATCTTGAATTTGCAAGGCGTGATCATTTACAACAATCCGGCTTTTGCCGGCTTGGCGCTGAGTGAAGAAGAACAGAGGACGCTGTCCGTCGAAGGACGGGCGTTGGTTGAACGGGTGAAACAGCGCCCGGCCGCCTTTCGCTGGGAGTTGCTTGACGGCTTATTGGTTGCGGGCGTGTCGCCGATCATCGGTGAAAACGGACAGACGGCCGCCGTCCTATGCGTTCTTCGCCGCCAAGCGGAGGAGAGCGGCCTGCAAGCGCGGCTTGCCGAAGCGGAACGGCGTCTGCAGCTGATTGTTGAGCATTCGAACGATTACGTGTTGATTTTTTCTCCTAATCGTGAATTGTCATACATTCCGCCGTCATGGAAGCGAAAAACAAACAAGCGTCTTCCAGTGTCATACGAAGAGGTGCTGACGTTTGTCCACCCTGATGACGCCCCGGTCGTGGCACAAAAATTGGCTGAGCTGTACGATACATACGAGACGCAATCCGCCGAATTTCGCAAGCAAGGCGAGAAAGGCGAATGGGTTTGGATGGAGGCGCAAGGGAAGGCGATCATCGATGAAGCGGGGACGCTCGATTGCGTCATTGTGACCGTGAAAAACATCAGCGAGCGGAAACGGTACGAAGAAAAGCTCCGTCAGCTTGCCTACTTCGATTCGCTTACGGGCATCGCCAACCGCAGCTATTTCGAGCGGCATATTCATGAGCTGATCGCGAGTCAGACGCCGTTTGCTCTTTGTTATTTGGATTTTGACAAATTCAAATGGATCAACGATCATTTTTCCCATCAAGCCGGCGATTATTTTTTGCGCGAGGCGGTCAAGCGCGTCGAGCGGGCGTTGCGTCCCGGCGACTTTTTTGCCCGCATCGGCGGTGATGAGTTTGTTCTCTTGCTGCCGAACATAACGAAAACAGAGATGACCGCCTTGGCGGAGCGGCTTGTCAGTTCGTTTCACGAGCCGTTTTATTACGAAAAACAGCTCATCCAATCGACCTTATCGATCGGCATCGCTTTTTTCCCGAAAGACAGCGATCGGATCGAGCAAGTGATGAAATACGCTGATCAAGCGTTGTACGAAGTGAAAGAGCGGGGGCGGAACGGCTATGCCTTTTACCGCCCGACCGAGCATCGGCAGGCGGTGATCGAGCAAGATTTGCCGTTTGCCATTATGCGCGGGCAGTTGTATTTATGCTATCAGCCGAAAGTGCAGCTCGCGAAAGGAAAGGCGATGGGGGTTGAGGCTCTGTTGCGCTGGCGTCATCCGTCGCTTGGCGACATTCCGCCGCTCGATTTCATTCCGTTGGCGGAGGAAAGCGGGTTTATTTTTGAAATTACATTATGGGTGTTGGAACAGGCGTGCCGCCAAGTGAAAGAGTGGGAAAAAAAATTTCCGGGCCTCAAGCTTGCCGTCAATTTGTCGCCGTTTTTGCTCAATCGTCCGGAGCTCATCGAGCATGTGAAGCGCATTTTGCGCGAGACGGGGCTTGCGCCTAACCGGCTCATTTTGGAAGTGACGGAGAGCGGATTGATGGAAAACATTGAGACCGGCAGGCACATTTTAACCGAACTGCAGCGACTTGGCGTACAGGCGGCGATCGATGACTTTGGAACCGGTTTTTCATCATTGGCTTACATCCGCAATTTGCCGGTGTCGCTGTTGAAAATCGACCGCAGTTTTATTCAAGGCATTGCGGAAAACTCGAAAGATGCCACGATTGTCGATACGATCATTCATTTAGCAAAAAGCCTGGATATTGAAGTGTTGGCTGAAGGGGTCGAGACCGAGTCGCAAGTTATGCTTCTTTCGCAAATGCATTGCGACTATGCGCAAGGGTTTTACTTCAGCCGCTCGCTCGAAGCGAAAAAGTTGCAGCAATGGCTTGAGGAGTACAACCGCACGGCTTGCAATGGGCCTTCGTCATAAGTCGGTCATTTCCACTCATGAGTTTCCTCGGCTTGCCGCAAACTACACTTGATGACTAGGCAAGAGGAGGAAAAACCATGGAATTTGCGCCAAGAAGCGTTGTGATCGAGGAGTTCATCGACACGCTCGAGCCGATGATGGAAGCCTATGGACTCGACCAAGTCGGCATTTTTGAAGAGCATGGTGAAGGCAATCGCTATTATGTCGGCTATACGATCAACAAAGACGATGAGATGATCACCATTCACATGCCGTTTGTAAAAAACGAACGCGGTGAACTGGCGCTTGAGAAGCAGGAATGGACCGTTCGAAAAGACGGTCGGGAGAAAAAAGGCTTTCATTCGCTGCAAGAGGCGATGGAGGAAGTGATTCATTCATGATAAGCGGCCGGGCTCGGCCGCTTTTTCGCCATCGAAAGGGAGAGGAGCATGATTGCGGAACTTCACATAGCAGACGACGAAACGGCCGTTAAGGTGCTGCACCTACAGCGGCGCGCGTATACGATCGAGGCGCAGATCATCGGCAGCAAGGCGCTCCCGCCGCTTCACGATACGATCGCTTCTCTGCAACGATGCGGCGAGCGCTTTTTCGGCTATTTTCAAGGGGAACGACTCGTTGGGGCGATCGCTTGCAAGCGGAATGGGAAGACGCTTCGCCTTTGCCGGCTGATGGTCGATCCGGATTGTTTCCGCCAAGGGATCGCCAGCGCGTTGCTCGACTTTGTCATCAAGCAAGAACCGTCGATAAGCGAGATCGTCGTGACGACCGGAAGCGGCAACGCGCCGGCCATTCGCTTTTACGAACGCCATGGGTTTCGTGCCATCGAGCGCATCGAAACGCCGGAAAGAATCGAGTTAACGAAACTCGTGAAACGAAGCGGATGACACGCGGGTACGAGTTTCCGGTTGTGTATGATGCCGATTTTGGCCATACAGATCCAATGGCAGTGTTGCCAAAAGGCATTCAAGCAGAGATGAAAACGGACAAAAGCGGATCTGTTGCGTTTCGCTTGCCTGAGCGGGCGGTTGAATGAGAGGTAGATTAATAGAGAGGAGACATGAGGGAAGACATGGCGACAACCTTGTATTTGACCAGACATGGGGAAACGAAGTGGAACGTCGAAAGGCGGATGCAAGGCTGGCAAGACTCGCCGCTCACGGAAAAAGGGCGGCAAGACGCCATGCGGCTTGGAAAGCGGCTTGAAGCGGTGGAATTGGCCGCGATTTACACAAGCACAAGCGGCCGGGCGCTTGAGACGGCGGAGATTGTCCGCGGCGGGCGGCTCATTCCGATCTATCAAGACGAGCGGCTGCGCGAGATTTATCTTGGCGATTGGGAAGGAAAGACGCATGACGAGATTCGGCAAATGGATCCGATCGCGTTCGACCATTTTTGGAACGCGCCCCATCTGTACGCTCCAAAGCGTGGCGAGCGGTTTTGTGACGTGCAGCAGCGGGCGCTTGAAGCGGTGCAGCGCATCGTTGAGCGGCACGAGGGAGAAACGGTGTTAATCGTCACTCACGGCGTCGTGCTGAAAACGCTTGTGGCGGCGTTCAAAGACACGCCGCTTGACCACCTGTGGTCGCCGCCGTATATGTACGGCACGAGTGTGACGATCGTGGAGGCAGATGGGGATGGTTTTCGCGTTGTCGTCGAAGGGGACGCATCCCATGTGGAGGAAGTAAAAGAAGTATAGATGGCGGCTTCATTTAGACAAAAAACAGCCCCGTTTCCCTTGATCGGGAAGCGGTGCTGCGCCGTTTATACGAGCCCGAGCCATCTCGCCAGCTGTGCGGTCGTAAAGGTGACCGCAATGGCAATCGCTGTCGGCAAGGCAAAGGCGACGAACGTCCATTTCGCGCTTTTCGTTTCTTTGTAAATGTTGACGAGTGTCGTGCCGCATGGGTAGTGAAGCAGGGAAAACAGCATCATATTGAGGGCGGTGAGCCACGTCCAGCCGTGGTCAAGCAAAATTTGTTTTAGAGAATGCAGGCCATCGACTTCAGTGAGCGCCCCCGCGGATAAATAGCCCATCAGCAAAATCGGCACGACAATTTCATTGGCTGGCAAGCCTAAAATGAACGCCATCAAAATGTAGCCATCCAATCCCAATGCTTTGGCAAATGGGTCAAGCCAGTCGGCTAAATACGCCAGCACGGTCGTATCTCCCACGTGAACGTTGCCGAGCACCCATGTCAGAATGCCGGCCGGCGCCGCAACCGTTACCGCCCGTTTCAGCACATAGAGTGATTTGTCGAGGGTGGCCCGGATGATCGTCTCCATGATTTTCGGGCGTCGGTACGGCGGCAGCTCCAGAGTGTAATGGGTCGGAATGCCGCGCAAGGCCGTCTTGGATAAGACCCATGAAACGGTCAACGTGACGACGATGCCAAACAACACCATGGCGACGACCACACCCGCTGTCACGAACGTTTTCCATCCGCCTGTATAGCCGGCTGCCATAAATAAGGAGGAAAGCAGGATCAGCGTTGGCCAACGTCCATTGCAGGGGACGAAGTTGTTGGTCAAAATGGCCAGCATTCGTTCGCGCGGTGATTCGATAATGCGCGTCGACATGATGGCCGCCGCGTTGCAGCCGAAGCCCATGGCCATCGTCAGTGATTGTTTGCCATGCGCCCCCGCTTTTTTAAACAAGCGATCCATGTTAAAGGCGACACGCGGCAAGTAGCCATAATTTTCGAGCAAAGCGAATACGGGAAAGAAAATCGCCATCGGCGGCAGCATCACGCTGACGACCCAAGCCGTGCCGCGGTATAGGCCAAGTACAATGAGGCCGTGCAACCAGTCGGGGGCGTGAATCGCTTGAAAGGCCATGGTGAGATACGTTTCGATCGTTCCGAACAAGCGGGCGAGCGAATCGGAAAATACGTTGGCGCCGGCGATCGTCATGTAAAGGACAGCGGCGAGAAGCGCCAGCATAATGGGAAATCCCCACCGCTTCGACGTGACGATCCGGTCAATTTGTTCCGTTCGATCACGTTTTGCGACCGCTGTATGCGTGACACATTCTTGAGAAAGCGCAGCTGACGTTTGGAAAATGGCAGAAACGATCTGTTCACGCGTGTCAGCCGGTGCTAATGACTTGGCTTCTTTCATTAGCTGGTCAAACTGATTTGACAGATCCGCAGCAGGCATACGCGTTCCCCTCCTTGATCAATGGTTGCGGCGGTTGTTTCAGCGCTTGAAGCAGCGATGTATCGCCGTCAAGGAGACGAAGAGCGATCCAGCGAGCAGGATACGTGTCTCCCATCACGTCTTTCACGAGTGGAAGAAGTTTGGCAATGCCTCGTTCGATTTCCGGGCTGTACCGGATGGAAAGCGGGTTGGTGTTGATGCGGCCATGCGCCATGGCATCCACTGTATCAAGCAGTGCATCGATTCCTTCCCGGTTGCGGGCCGAGATCGGCACGACCGGCACGCCGAGTTTGGCGGCTAATTTTTTTGTATTGATATGAATGCCTTTCTTTTTCGCTTCATCCATCAAATTGATAGCGATAATGACGCGGTCGGTCATTTCCAATACTTGAAGCGCTAGATTCAAGTTGCGTTCTAATGCCGTAGCGTCGACCACAACGATCGTAACGTCAGGACGTTGAAACAGGAGAAAATCCCGCGCCACCTCTTCATCGGCTGAATTGGAATAGAGCGAATACGTTCCCGGCAAGTCGACGATCCGGTACAATGTGCCGCGGTGGCGGCATTCTCCTTCGGCATGAGTGACCGTTTTCCCGGGCCAGTTGCCGGTATGTTGGCGCAGGCCCGTTAAGACGTTGAACAACGTGCTTTTGCCGGTGTTCGGATTTCCCATTAAGGCAATCGTATACGTCATATCAGTCATGGTGGATCTTCTCCCCGTAAATATAGTCACTTTCTTCTTTCCTTAATGCGATCGTCGTTCCACAAACGCGATAGGCGGTCGGGTCGCCAAGCGGGCTTCTTTGTCCAACCTTCACTTCCCCGCCGGGTACAAATCCCAAATCAAGCAACCGTCTTTTTAACATAGGATCAGGAACATTAACCTTTTCGATGCGAAATCGATCGCCCGGTTTCATATCGGAGAGGCGGCAACGTTTTCCTTGTGCCATAAAAGTTTCCCTCCGGTTAATATTTTTTACTAAAGACATTTTTTTTGCTTAGACCAATTTTTGAATTTATCATATTCCAGTTGCCTCGCTGTTGTCAACAAATTTGTTTCATCTTTTTCTGACAGAGTTGTCGAACCAACAACTATTCAAAACAGTAGGAAATCATGTTATCATATGAATAGTCTGAACAAATTATCGGCAGAAAGGCGGTGACGGCGTCCATTGACGCACGACGAAATGAAAGCGATTACGGAAGGGACGATTCTTTGGCAGCCGACGGAGGAACAAATCAAGAGCTCCAACCTTCATCGATATATGGATTGGTTGAGAGAACATAAAGGGCTCTCCTTCTCTTCATACCGCGAGCTGTGGACATGGTCGGTCGACGAGCTTGAGTCATTTTGGGAAACGGTTTGGGAATATTGTGGTGTTCAGGCGGCAACGCCGTATGAGTGTGTGCTGCGGGAGCGGAAGATGCCAGGGGCGGAGTGGTTTCCAGGCGCTGCGCTCAACTATGCGAAACATATTTTCCGGCATGCGCGCGCCGACCGCCCGGCCATCATTTTCCGCTCGGAACGCGTGCCGTACCGGGAAGTGTCATGGCAGGAGCTCGGCGAAAAAACGGCGGCGATCGCCAAAGCATTGCGAGCGATGGGAGTGAAGCGCGGCGACCGCGTCGTCGCTTATATGCCGAATATCCCCGAGACGGTGATGGCGTTTTTGGCGTGCGCCTCGATCGGCGCCATTTGGTCAAGTTGCTCGCCGGATTTTGGCGCTGGCAGCGTCATTGACCGGTTCGCGCAAATCGAGCCGACTGTCTTGTTTGCCGTCGACGGCTGCCAATACAACGGCAAAGAATTTGACAAAATGCCGGTCGTATCCGAATTGCGCGCCAAATTGCCGTCATTGAAAAAGACGGTGCTGCTTCCGTATTGGCGCGGGCAGATGGAAGCACCGGATGAGGGCGTCGTGCTGTGGGATGATGTCGTGGCGGACAAGGCGGAGCTCGTCTATGAAGACGTTCCGTTTGACCATCCGCTTTGGATTTTGTATTCTTCGGGAACGACCGGTTTGCCGAAGCCGATCGTCCAGGGGCATGGCGGCATTTTGCTTGAACATTTGAAAGCATTGACGATTTCAGAAAACTTGACGAAAGACAGCACGTTTTTCTGGTTTACGACGACTGGATGGATGATGTGGAACTTTTTGATCGGCGGACTGCTGGCCGGGTCGACCATCGTGCTCTATGACGGCAGCCCGACGTATCCAGATGGCAACGTCTTATGGGATTTGGCCGAAAAGGCGGGCATCACCCATTTTGGCACAAGCGCGGCGTTTATCAACATCTGCATGAAGCTCGGCCTGAAGCCAAAAGAGCAATATGACTTGTCAAAGCTCGAGGCCGTGCTCTCGACCGGTTCGCCGCTGACGGTCGAAGGGTTCGCATGGGTGTATGAAAACGTCAAGGACGATATTTGTCTAGCGTCATGCAGCGGGGGAACGGATGTGTGCACCGCGTTTGTCGTCGGCTCCCCCATTTTGCCGGTGCGCGCCGGCGTCCTCTCGTGCCGCGCGTTGGGCGCGGATGTGCAGGCATTTGACGAAAACGGTCGGCCGCTTGTCAATGAAGTCGGCGAACTTGTCATCACAAAACCAATGCCGTCGATGCCGCTCTTTTTCTGGAACGATCCAGACGGCGAACGGTATCGGAACAGCTATTTTGACACGTACCCGGGCGTCTGGAAGCACGGCGACTGGATTAAAATTGACGAACAAGGGGGATGCGTCATTTACGGACGCTCCGACTCGACGATCAACCGCGCCGGCGTCCGCATGGGCACGAGCGAAATTTACCGTGCGGTCGAAGCGGTCGACGGGGTGTTCGAAAGCCTCATTGTCGATTTGGAAATGATGGGCAAGCAATCGTTTATGCCGCTGTTTGTCGTCCTCAAGCCGGGCGCAGTGCTCGATGACGAGCTGAAAGAACGCATCCGCCAATCGATTCGGCAACACGTCTCGCCGCGCTTTGTTCCAGATGAAATTTACGAGGTGAAGCAAATTCCGAAAACGCTAAACGGAAAGAAAATGGAGATTCCGATCCGGAAACTGCTCTTAGGCTTCCCGCTCGAAAAGGCAGTCAACCCGGGCTCAATGGCCAATCCAGAGGCGCTCGACTTTTTCCTCGAGCTGGCGAAGACGCTGGCGGCGAAGACGCAGATAAGCTGAAGTCCTTTTCTTGAAACGTGCGAAAGGTTGTTATTAAGTGACGACGCTTAATAACAACCTTTCTATGTCTAAGACACTCCTTGGCTCATAAGAGAAGCCATTGATGTTGCCGGAAGACTTTCTTGAGAGGACGCAAAAATGTAATGCATCAATATTTCTAGGAGGAGGCAAGCACCATGGACGAAAACAAGCGGCAAAAACTGATGAAAAAAATTGAAAATCATTTGCGGACAACAGCGCGGAAACTGGTGAAGTTTAATACGGAAGGGGAAGCGCTGCAATACTTGGTGAACTCATTTCGTGAGGAACTAGAGTGCGACTTGATTGCGATTGTGCTAAAGGAAGGAGACCATGTTGTTCCGACGTTATATCAAGGAGATTTTCAGCGCGGAATCCCCCATCCCCCGATCGCAATGGCCAATTGTTTGCCGCGGCTGTTTGAAGGAAGCACAACATTTCAAGAGGTGGAAGAGGACAGCCCGTGTTTGCTGATCGAATTGTTGAGGAAAAACGGTATTAAAACGTGGTTCAGCGTTCCCATTAAGGATCAAGAAAGCGAATATGGCATTTGCATGATCGGATTTCGCCGTTATGTTTCTTTGCTGGCTGAGGCGAGGCAGTTGTTTGACGATTTTGGAGAAGATGTTGCCCTTGCTGTTACAGTCGCCAGGCAAAAAGAAACCCAACGGCGAAAAATGGTCGGCCTTCAGTGGCTGGCGCAGCATGTTTCATTGGATACGCCGCTTGAGCAGTTTGTCGAAAAAATCGTTGAACGGGCGGGCAAGGGGACGAATGCGGGCGGCGCCTGTATGTATTTATACAGAGAAGAGGACAACAGCTTCGTTGTTCATCCCCCTTTATACGGCAAAGTAGCGAGTCCGAAACAAGTGATGATGAAAAATAACTATCGGGTCAGCGATTATTTCCCCTTCTTGGAGAGACCAGGCGGAGACGAGTTAACGGTGCCGCTGGTCGTCAACTTCAAAACGATCGGCGTCTTGCACGTCGAACGGAAAAACGAAGGGACATTTACAAAAGAAGATGTCGAGATCTTGGACATGCTGGCGAACTACGTGGCCGTGATGCTGGAAAATGTCCGGCTGTACCAACAGGAGCGGGATCATACCAACCGCTTGCGTTTCCTGCTTCAATACCAACAAAAATTGATGAAAGAAACGATTCGACATGAAGATTTTCACGGTATTACAAAAACAGTAAGCCACATGTTTGATAAAGCGGTCATCGTGTTTGACCGTTTTATGAGGCCAATTGCACATGAACGAAGTGGGCTGAGCGGGCAACAGCTACAGCAAATTGCGAAGCAGGTATTCAATCAAGTGCTAGGGAAAAGCCGTATGGGCGGACATATTCAGCTCGAAGGATTATCAGATTTGTCGATTGTGGTTTGGCCGATTCATAATGGTGGAGATGCGGTTGGCTATTTAGCCATTGAGACATCGCCAAACGAAATGGACGATTTTTTTCTTCTTGGTGTTGAGTTGGCCCGCAATATTTTTTCGATTCAATTTATGAAACAAAAACTCGTGTTTGAGACAAAAGAACAGCTGAAAGACAGTTTTTTGCATAAGTTGCTGGCCGCAGAAATCGAAGATGAAGAGAGCATCATTCAGTACGCCAATGTATTTCAATGGAACATTTTCGAAGAGCATCGGCTTGCTGTGTTGCACTTGCAGATGGATGAATCGAACGGGACGGTTGATTTAGTCAAACAAAATGCGGAGAAGACGGTGCTCTGGAACCGGCTAAAAGTGCGAATTGCCGCCGAGGACTCCAGCTTGTTGTACGGAGCTGTTGAAGACCAATATATTTTGATCGCCCCAGCGGCAAGAGAAAGAAAGAAGCCGGAGAAATATTGGAGCGAATGGCATCAGCGGATAAGCCGATGGATCAACGAAGAGAAGACGTCGTACCGTGTCTTTTTAGGGATCGGTGGAAAGGCCTCGTCGATTGGAGATTATTATGTTTCCTACCGGCAGGCGATGCAGGCGATGCAAGTGATGATCCGCAATTTTCCCGGAAAAAGCGTGGCGTTTTTTGATGAACTCGGGGCGTATACGGTATTGCACCATTTAAAAGAATTAGAGGCCGCGAAACTTTTTGTCGACAAATACCTTGGTCCGTTGCTCCGGCATTCCGTGGGGCGGAATGCCGACTGGCTGCAAACAGTTCGCGTTTTCCTTGATTGCAACGGCCATTTAACGGAAACTGCTGAAAGGCTGTACATTCACCGCAGCACCCTTCAATATCGTTTGGAAAAGATTGAAGAAATGCTCGGTTTTTCTTTGCAGGGTGCAGAGCAACGGTTCAACTTGATGATGGCGTTGAAATTATACGACTTATACGGTCTGCCTTCCGCCAAAATGTCGAAAAGATAAGCGTGTTTTCCTGCATCATGCAGGTATTTTTTTATTTTCACCTTTTTTATAATCAATAGCAAAGATAATATAGAAAATTCTAAAAAAACAGAGGAGGACTTGACAAATGACATCAACGATCGGAGTCGTAGGAGCAGGCACGATGGGAAGCGGCATTGCCAACTTGGCCGCTTTATCGGGATTTGATGTCATATTAGTAGACATCGACGAACGCATGCTACAAAAAGCACGTTCGCGGATGGAAGCATTTATGGATAAAAGCGTGGCGAAAGGGAAATTAACCGCCGAGCAAAAACATGAGGTGCTAGAACGGGTGAAAGGATCGACAAGCTTACAGGAAATGAGGCAGGCGGATGTCATTATTGAGGCTGTCATCGAAAACATGGAGGTGAAAAAAGAAGTTTTTTCTCAATTGGACAACATTGCACCAGAATACGCCATCCTAGCGACGAACACGTCATCAATGTCCATCACAGAAATCGCTTCTGCCACCAACCGTCCAAGCCAAGTTGTCGGCATGCATTTCTTCAATCCCCCGCAGCTGATGAAACTCGTCGAAGTCGTACGCGGATACAAAACGAGCGATGAAACGGTCGAACAGGCGAAAGAGCTTGCCCGAAAGCTGAACAAAGAACCGGTTGAGGTGAAGAAAGATTCCCCAGGATTCATCGTCAACCGCATTATGATTCCGCAGTTCATCGAAGCGATTCGCCTCGTCGAGGAGGGAGTGGCTTCGATGGAAGACATTGATAAAGCGGTGACGCTCGGCTTGAACTACCCGATGGGGCCGTTTACGCTGCAAGATTTTGCCGGGGTCGATATCGGCCTTCATGTCATGGATTATTTTTATCAAGAGTTTAAGGATGACCGATTTGCAGCGCCTTTATTGCTGAGACAGCTTGTCCGGGCAGGAAGGCTCGGCCGAAAAACGGGAGCCGGGTTTTACGATTACGATGATGTCCGATAAGGGTGGAGCGGCGATGCTCGCCATACGTCACCCTAGGCTGCCAAAAATTCTAGGAGGAGGAATGAACCGTGAACTATGAATTTTTGCAATGTGAAATCGAAAACCGAGTGGCGGTTGTATCCATTCACCGCCCTCCGCTCAATCCGTTGAATACAAAAGTATTTCAAGAGCTATCTGCTTTGATTGATGAGCTCGAAGCCCACCAACAAGTAGGGGCCGTGGTCATCACCGGAGCGGGGGAAAAAGCGTTTGTAGCCGGGGCCGATATTCGTGAAATGATGGACTTGGATTTGGCCGGCATGATGGAAATGAACAAAATTTCACGAATCGCGTTTTTAAAAATTGAAAACGCCTCCAAACCGGTAATCGCGGCGGTGAACGGACTGGCGCTTGGCGGGGGCTGCGAGTTGGCGCTCGCATGCGATTTGCGCATTTGCTCAGAGAACGCCAAGTTTGCCTTCCCAGAGGTCAACCTCGGCATCATCCCGGGTGGCGGCGGGACGCAGCGGCTGCCGCGCATCGTCGGTCAAGGAGTGGCGAAAGAATTGCTTTATTTCGGCGAAATGATCGATGCCAAGCGGGCGCTTGCCATCCATTTAGTGAACAAAGTCGTTCCGGCCGATCAATTGTTGCCAACCGCAAAAGAATGGGCCGAAAAATTGGCGCAAAAACCGACCATGGCCCTGCGCATGTTGAAAGAAGCGGTCAACACAGGAGCCAATGTGGATTTGCAGTCAGGGTTGATGGTGGAAACCGCTTGCTTTGGAAACGCCTTTGCGACCGAAGATCGAAAAGAAGGCATGCGGGCGTTTGCTGAAAAACGGAAGCCGGTGTTTAGTGGAAAATAGATATGGTCAGTAACGGAGAACAGGGTTATTAAGCAAGTTCTGACCCGGATAGATGTTTACTGCCTTTGGGGAACGAATCGGTCTTGACTAGCATCCCAAAGCGGTGGATGACAACAGCAAAAACGTAAATATATTAGGGAGGGAACCCATGTGAAACAAATTCATCCGGCTGATGTGATTGACAATAGCCCAGTCCGTTCATTCCATATTTGGCTTATGATTTGGCTGTTTCTAGTGATTACGCTTGATGGGTATGATGTTGTCATTTATGGCGCTTCGGTTCCTTTATTGATTCAAGAGTGGGGGATTTCAGATGTCACAGCTGGTGCCATCGGTAGCTATACAGTCATTGGAACAGCTATTGGAGCGGTATTGTTTGGCATGCTGGCCGATCGAATGGGACGCAAAAAAATTATCTTGTTGACTACATTTTTATTTGGCTTTTTTACCTTCCTTGCCGGTTTCGCTCCAAATCCAATTTTATTTACCATCTCTCGGGTCATTGCTGGGATTGGTCTTGGCGGCGTTATGCCTAATGTCATCGCACTAGCGACAGAAATGTTTCCCAAACGAGTTCGTACAGCCATTGTTGCTTCGATTTTTTGTGGTTATTCAGTTGGGGCTATTGCCGCTGCATTGACGAGCCGGGCGCTTTTGCCGACGGTTGGGTGGGAGTCCATCTATTGGATCGGAGGTGTTCCGGTATTATTCCTTCCATTTTTAATGAAAGGTGTTCCCGAGTCGGTTGGTTTTCTTCTAGAAAAGGGAAGGGAAGAGGAAGCACAAAAAGTTCTTGCTTTGATTGATCCTCATATTAGTCATGATGATGTGGTTGAACTAGTCAAGCCTGAAAGAAAGACTCAAGTTTCTTTACCTATCGTGAAATTATTCACAGAGAATCGGGCGTTTAGCACCGTGATGTTTTGGCTATCTTGCTTCAGTGCGTTTGTTCTTATTTACTCAATGAACACATGGCTTCCCCGACTGATGATGAAAGCAGGCTATGATTTGAGCTCCAGCCTTGCATTTACCGCCGTGATGCAAATTGGGGCGATCATTGGTACTGTAGTCTTCGGTCCGTTAGTGAATAAATGGGGATTTAAGAGGGTGCTTGTCCCTTTGTTCTTCTGTGGAGCGGTCGCTTTATCGCTGATTGGTTTTATGAGCAGTACAATCGTTGCTTTTGCACTGATTGCCATTATTGGAGCCGCCTCAGTAGGTGTCCAAAACATTGCCAATGCATTTGTTTCACAATACTATCCGGAAGTGATGCGGTCCACTGCTTTAGGGAGCACGATGGCGTTCGGCAGAATCGGTGGCATTGTTGCACCGACGTTTGTTGGGGTTTTGCTGTCCTTTAACTTGCCGCCTCAATATAATTTTGCTGCTATTGCAAGCGCTGCGGTATTAGGGGGCCTTGCCGTGTTGCTCGTGCAAGAAAAGTATGCAATCTATCGCAACGAGCAAGCGAAGACAGGGAATGGGCAAGTGACTGTTTCATGAACAGAATTGCTTTGTAGAGACGGAGAAGGTCAATTTCATAGAAAGAAGGGAACAACCATCCGACTTGAACATATATTTACTGTTTACATTGAGGTTGGAAAACCGATTGAAATAGGAGATGTCGGATATGGACACCGAAGAGTGATCCCAATTCTCGGTGGAAGTTTTGAGGGACCTTTGATGCGGGGAAAGGTGTCGCCTGGAGGGGCGGACTATCAATTGATTCGGAGAGATGGGGTAGCAGAGCTGCTCGCCCATTATGTGATCGAGACGGATGACGGGGTGCCTATTTATGTTGTCAATAAAGGATACCGACATGGGCCGAAAGAAATCATCGATAAAATATTCCGCGGCGAAGATGTGCCGCGGGACTCTTATTATTTTAAAACGACCCCTATTTTTGAAGTGCAAAGCGGACGATATGATTTTTTGAATAAAATGGTGTTTGTTGGGGAAGGAATTCGAAAGCCAACGGAAGTGGAAATCACGTTTTATCAAGCCGGTTAACTTTGGGGAAACGGAGGGAGGGGGAGAGATGGAAACCGTTCGTGTTTTGTCTGTTCCTCAACTATTGGAACGAGCGGCGGTGGAAAATCCATCCAAAGAGGCCATCTATGACCTGCGGCGTCGAATCACCTATGGTGATTTGCACAAGGAAGTCCGCCAGTTGGCATCAGCTCTAGTCTCGCTCGGCATCAAGCAAGGGGATCGTGTGGGCGTTTGTTTGCCGAACTGGCTTGAGACAGTCCAACTATTTTTTGCTATCTCC
This sequence comes from Geobacillus sp. Y412MC52, assembly GCF_000174795.2. Lineage (NCBI taxonomy): Bacteria > Bacillati > Bacillota > Bacilli > Caryophanales > Anoxybacillaceae > Geobacillus > Geobacillus sp. Y412MC52. The sequence continues at coordinate 1,464,123 of NC_014915.1, forward strand.
CAAATTGGAGCGATCGTCGTTCCTTTTAATCCGAAATATCGACGGCACGAAGTTGAACATATTATAAAAAATTCTGGAATGAGAGCTATTTTTGTATGTGAGGAAATCGAAAAGCATATCGGATTGAGTTTCATTCGAACCAGTGTTGATCAAATTATTACGGTTCGGTTTGTCAAATCAGGCTTCTTTTCTTTGGAGCAGCTTATGGCCTATGCAACTGATCAATCGTTGCCCATGGTGACGATTGATCCGCAACATGACCTGTTTTGTCTTTTATACACGTCTGGTACGACCGGAGCGCCAAAAGGAGTGATGATTACTCATTGCGGCATCGTCCAATCAGGCGTGGCGATTGCCGACAGCTTGAGGTGCAATCAAGATGATGTGTTTCTTATTTGTACGCCGATTTTCCATGTGTTCGGCATGGCGTGCAACTTGATGTCCGCTGTATACAGCCAGGCAAAAATGGTGCTGCAGGAAAGGTACAGCCCAAGAGAGGCGCTGCGGCTTATCGAAAAAGAAAAAGTAACCATTCATCATGCTGTGCCGGCAATGCTTCATATGGAGTTAAACGTATTGAATAGTGAGTCATTCGATTTGTCGTCATTGCGCGCAGGAATGACGGGAGCGGATGTTTGTCCGTTGGAGACGGTAAAAGCGATACGTGAGAAAATGGGGATGACGTTATGCATATCGTTCGGGACAACGGAGACTGGCTCTGTTACGATCACTCCGTTTGAGGCAGAAGAAGATCGAATATTTGAAACGGTCGGCAAAGCGCTGGAAGGAAATGAAGTGAAGATTGTCAATGAACGGAGAGAGACGCTTCCACCAGGGGAAATTGGGGAAATTGCCTGCCGAGGGTTTGGTGTCATGAAAGGATACTACAACATGCCGGAACAGACCGCCGAGGTGCTTGATGAGGACGGCTGGTATTATACCGGCGACCTTGGGATGATGGATGAATACGGATATATTCGATTTATCGGACGGAAAAAGGAGCTTATCATCCGTGGTGGATACAACATTTATCCGAAAGAGATCGAAACGATTTTGCAGCAGCACCCAGTCGTTTTCGCCTCGGCAGTAGTCGGCTTGCCTGACCCAGTATTAGGCGAATCAGTTTGCGCTGTTATTCAACCCAAGGAAGGCGTTCATATAACCGAGGCAGACATCATCGAGTTTTTACGTCCATTGGTTGCGGACTATAAACTTCCAAACAAAGTTGTTTTTGTTGATCAATTCCCGACGACGGCGAGCGGAAAAATTCAGAAGGGGAAATTAAAAGAAATGTTAAAAGAATATTGAATATTTGGGAGGGAGAATATGTCGACGGATATTGTGTTGATTGAAGGAGCACGAACGCCATTTGCTAAATTTTGCGGTTCGTTTCGTGAAATCTCCGCGACCGATTTAGGAGCTATTGCGGCGCGGGAAGCGATGAAAAAAGCAGGAATCGAGCCAGAAGAAATCGACCATGTTGTATTTGGCAATGTCCAGCAGTCAAGCCGGGATGCTCACTTGCTTGCTCGCCACGTCGGCTTGAAGGCCGGGGTGCCCATCGACGTGCCGGCTGTGACGGTGAACCGGTTGTGCGGAACGGGACTCGAGACGATTATCATGGCCGCGCGCCTCATTTTAACCGGGGAAGCGGAAGTGGTGCTGGCAGGAGGCACCGAAAACATGAGCCAAGTGCCGCACGTCATTCGAGGAATGCGCTGGGGAACGCCATTAGGCAGCCCGACGGTGGAAGATTGGGTTTGGGATGGGCTGTATGACACAGTTGGTGGCTGCAGCATGGCCATGACAGCGGAAAATTTAGCGAAAAAGTATCACGTTACGCGCGAGGAGGCCGACCGACACGCCCTCCGCAGCCATGAGCGGGCTCTTGCGGCGATGGCCAATGGGTATTTCCGTCAAGAAATTGTCCCCGTCACCGTGCAAGGAAAAAAAGGAGAAACGATCGTTGACACCGATGAGCATCCGCGGAAGACCAGTTTGGAGCAGTTAAGGGCGCTTCAACCGCGCTTTCTCGAAAACGGAGTCGTGACACCAGGCAATGCCAGCGGGATGAACGACGGTGCGGCCGCGGTTGTTGTCGCCTCGGGGGACTACGCCGCCAAGCGCGGATTGAAACCGCTCGCCCGTCTCGTTTCGTGGGGCATCGTCGGCGTTGAACCGCAGTATATGGGAATCGGTCCGGTTCCAGCGATTCGCCAGGCGCTCGACAAAGCGAATTTATCAATTGATGACCTCGACTTGATTGAAATCAACGAAGCATTTTCAGCCCAATATTTGGCTTGCCAGAAGGAACTGGGATTTGATGATGACAAAGGCAACGTCAACGGTGGGGCGGTCGCGCTTGGCCATCCATTGGCAGCTTCAGGAACGCGCATCACGTTGACACTCGTTTATGAGTTGAAAAGAAGAGGAAAGAAATACGGTGTTTCTTCACTATGCATCGGCGGCGGCCAAGGCATTGCGGCGATCTGGGAAAGACTATAATGGGTTAAGAGATAAACACAAAAAGAACAGGACAGTGCTTTTACAACGGTAGTCGAGTAGCAAATGGTCGCAACGGCGGTTTTTCCGTATACAACAGGAAAAACCGCCGTATTTTATTGTTGCATTAATTTCGGGGACGAGAAGCAGCTTCCTAATCTAGGAAGGGAAATAGGAAAGATGCCCAAGCCGTTTCGATATATGTTGGGCTGTGCTTACCGTTTGGCGGATCAGCTCGGGCAGTGTTTCCACCATTTTAAATGTGGCGCCGGCCAGACCGATGGCGCCGATGATGCCAGTTCGGTCAAAAACAGGCGCGGCGACCGCTGTAAAACCGATAAATGTTTCGTCTTTATCGACAAAAAATCCGTCTTTGCGAATGAGATGTAAACGCTCAAGAAATTGATGCTTGTCCACGATCGTGTTCGGCGTATGGGCCTCCAATGGATATTTTTCGAGAATCGCCTTTGCCTCTTCATCGGGCAAGTATGCCATGATAGTTGTTCCAAGCGCCCCGTAATGCAGGACGCGCCGGCGCCCGATATATGAGCGTGGCTGAAAGCCTTCGTCGCTGTCAAGGCGGATGACGTATTGCAAGCTGTCTTGTTGGCGCACAGCAAATAGGACTGTATAGCCTGTTTGGGACTGCAAGTCATGCAAAAACGGTTCCGCCTCGCGTCGCATGTCCAGGTTTTCGAGAACGATTCCACCGTATTCGAGCATTTTATAACCGAGGCGGTATACGTTTTCCTTTTGATCGTAATGGATCAGTCCTTGCGTTTCGAGCGTCCATAACAGGCGGTAAACAGTGGCTTTCGCTAGCTTTGTTTTTGCAACGATCTCTTCAATAGAGAGGTCAGGACGTTCAAAACTAAAACAGTTCAAGATTTGAACCGCCCGTTCCAATGAACGAATCGTCTCCACATTTACCTTTCTCATGATTGTGCTCCTCTGTAGCGATTTCATTTTCAACATTCATTGTAACATAAAGCGATAGCCGATGCCCAGGCTAGAGAGAAGATGAAGTATTATTTATTTTTATATTTTAAATAGTTTGACAAATATCCGAGTTTGTTGTATCATTCGAAGTGTAAAAAAATGAATTATAAATTCACTATACGAATTGAAAGGAGAGGGAATAATGGAGGACCCAAAAATGAAAGCGCTTGACCGTCTTAATGAAGAATTGGAGAAAGTGTATTTAGGTCCGTTGTGGGAGAAGCTTGGAAAAATGGTGACGCCCGAGCCCGATCATGAAGTTGTTCCATATTTGTGGAAATGGGAGACGATCCGCAAGTATTTGCTGGAGGCTGGAGAGTTGCTTCGCTTAGGGAGAGAGAGCGAGCGCCGAGTCGTTTATTTGCAAAACCCATCGCTATTGAAACGAGGTCTAATCGGCTATTCGACCAACACACTGTACGTTGGAGTGCAGCTGTTGTTGCCAGGCGAAGTGGCGCCCGCACATCGCCATAGCCAATCGGCGATCCGATTTATTATTGAAGGCGAAGGGGCCTATACGGCCGTCGATGGAGAACGAACATATATGGAGCGCGGAGATTTGGTTTTGACACCGGCATGGACGTGGCACGATCACGGTCATGAAGGAACGGAACCGGTTATTTGGATGGACGGCCTCGATGTTGGGTTGGTAAGAAACTTTGCCGGTTCGTTCTTTGAGCCGTATTCTGAGGATGTATTTCCTGTTTCTGGTCCTCACAACGGTTCAACGTTCAAATATGCAACGGGGGCGTTGCGTCCGGTTTCCGACCGGAAGCGAAAAGGCTATCCTTCTCCGTTGATCGCCTATAAGTGGAAAACAACGAAACAAGTGCTTGAGAACTTGTCCAAGCTTGATCCTGATCCGTATGACGGCTATGCGGTTGATTACATCAACCCGTTGACCGGTGGATCAGCGGACTTGCGCATTGGAACGATGATGCAAAAATTAACCCCTGGCATGCACACAAAGGCGCACCGCCATGTTCATAGCGCCGTGTATCATATTCTTGACGGTGAAGGATACACGATAATCGATGGGGTCAAATTTGAATGGGAGAAAGGTGACTTCTTCATTTTGCCGCCTTGGAGTTGGCATGAGCATGTCAATACAGGAGAGGGAGACGCCTATTTATTCTCGATTAATGATTTGCCGATCATGGAGCGGCTTGATTTGGAGAGAGAAGAAGTGTATGACAAAAACGGCGGCTATCAATCCATCACTGATGTATTCGAGCCACTCTCCCAACTCTAACATATACACTGTTTTCTCAAGGTGCGCCTAACGATTTTAAACGGTCAACATGATTTTCGTCTGCATACGCCAATCAAAAAGAGGGGGTTGTACGGTTGAGGGTCCAAATGCCGAATATGGTGCAGGACATTGTTGAGCATGCGGTGGCTCATTATGGGGAGAAGACCGCCATGATCGATGAGGAGCATGCACTGTCTTTTGCGGAAGTGAACGAACGGTCTTTGCGGCTGGCGGAGCGGTTGAGAGGTTTAGGCGTGCAAAAAGGTGACGCCGTGGCAGTGCAGTTGCCGAACAGCTGGGAGTTTGCGGTGGCCCATTTAGCCTTGGCGCACCTTGGAGCCATCATGGTGCCTGTGAACTTAGTGTATCGACAAAAAGAGCTGTCGTTTATGTTTTCGTTTGCCCATGTAAAAGCGGTCATTGCCATTGACAAATGGAAAGGATTCGACCATGCGGAAATGATGGAATCGCTCCGGCAGACGATTCCGACGTTGCAACACGTCATCATCGTTGGGGGAAGAAAGCAGCCCGATCACTATAGTTTCGAGGCGATGTTGACAGGCAACGGACTTTCGGCGGATCGCGGCGAGGTTTCCCCGGACGATCCAATGATGATGATGTTTACATCAGGAACGGAGTCCGATCCAAAAGCAGTCATCCATACGTATGAGACGTTTATTCCTGCCCATTTGCACAATGGGCGGGAATACGGACTGACGGCCGATGACGTCATGCTTTGTTTGACGCCAATGAGCCATATGTTTTCCTTACCAATGATTTTAATGGGCCTTTATAGCGGTGCTACTCAAGTGATGTTATCGCAATTTTCGGTTGAGCGTGTTTTAGATGCTTTCAGCCAGCATGGAGTCACCTTTTGTGTAGCTGCACCTGCCCATTTGATTGATATATTAAAAGGAACGGATGAAACAAAAGAATATCCATCAACACTGCGTCTTGTCTTAACCGGGGGAACAAAAATTCCGGCTTGGATGGTCGAATCGTTCCGTCAGCGTTTCCGTTGTAGCGTCGCTGCTCAGTGGGGGATGACGGAAATTGGAGCGGGATCATTTACGCGGCCGAATGATGCGCCACATCTCGCTTCTGATACGGTCGGTCGGCCGTGCCCAACAGGGGAAATCGGTATTTTTGATGAGAATCAGCAACCGTTGCCGAACGGGCAAGTAGGGGAGATCGGTTTTCGAGGTCGTTCGCTGTTCAAAGGATATTATAAAAATGAAGCTGCGACTCAGCAATTCATGACCAAAGACGGTTTTTTTCTCACTGGAGATTTAGGGTGGAAAGATGAGAAAGGCTATCTTCACTATGTCAGCCGAAAAAAAGACATTATCAATCGCGGTGGGCTGAAAGTGCATGCCGCGGAAATTGAGGAAGTGTTGCTCTCGCATCCGCATATTCGGCAAGCGGCGGTGATCGCCGTTCCCGACGAACGGCTTGGAGAGCGCGGCTGTGCGATTGTGTCCTTGAAAGAAGGAACGACGTTTTCACTCGAAGACATGCAGCAATATTTGCTTAAGGCGGGAATGGCAAAATATAAACTGCCTGAATATTTGAAAATCGTGGATGAGCTGCCGACGACAGCATCAGGAAAGGTGAGCAAAGGAATGTTGCGCAAGCAATACGCGCAGATCGAAGTCAAGTAAGGGAAAAGGAGTGAACGAGTCATATGAAACTGGCGCTGTTTAACGACTTTCAGCTCGGAGTTATTGTCGATAATACCATTTATGAGGTGGGGAGTCGATTGTTTGGCCGTCTTCACCAAGGTGTCGGTTTCTGTCCGATGACGCAGTTAATCGCCGAGTTTGACACCTATCGTTCAGAAATTGAAAACTATTTGTACGAATGTCCGGCTTATGCGCTAGCAGATGTTCGGCTGCGCCAACCGTTGAAAAAACCGGGGAAAATCGTTGCGGCTCCCGTCAACTATGTGTCCCACCAAAAGGAAATGAAAGTGGAGCATACGGCAAAGGGGCTCGGCTTTTTTTTGAAAGCTCCTTCTTCCATCATCGGACCTGGTGACACGATTGTTTTGCCTGATCCGAACCGCCGTTTCGACCATGAGCTGGAATTCGCATTTGTTATCGGAAAGACGGCGAAAAACGTCAAAGCGGAAAACGCTTACGACTATATATTTGGCTACACCGGGTTGATTGATGTCACGTTGCGTCCGGATGAAACGCACCACGAGGAACGGTGTTTGCGCAAGTCATTTGATACGTTCACACCGATGGGACCGTGGATCGTGACGAAAGAGGAAATTGCCGACCCCAACAATGTCAATATGGTGCTGACAGTCAATGGAGAAGTTCGGCAACAAGCCAATACAAAAGAAATGATTTGTTCTGTTGCCGAGCTTATAGAAATTTATTCGCACATTATGACGCTTGAGCCGGGCGATGTCATTACGACAGGGACGCCGGATGGCGTCGGACCGATTCGCGATGGGGACGTCATCCGCATGGAGATTGAGGGGATCGGGGGCTATTCTGTCCACGTTGCCTTGGCTTCCCGCACGGCTGCATTGCGATAAAGGTAAGGGGGGATTGTTCATGGAAAGAGGATGGAAGCAGTACCATACTGTATGGTTAATGCTCTTTTTAGGATGGGTTGTCTCCTATATTGATCGAACATTGACAGGGCCTGTCGTTACATGGATGATTGAAAATAAAGTCGAGTTTTTGGCAGAATCGTCCAATCCTCATGCGCTCGGGGGGTTGCTGGGCAGCTTGTTTTTCGCTGGGTATATGCTTACGCAATTCCCTGGTGGATATTTCGGCGACAAATTTGGCTATCGTGTCATCGTCGTCATCAGCATTGTATGGGCCGGTGTGACGACGCTGTTGACCGGGTTGGTCGGCGGCTTGGCAGCGTTTATCGCCCTACGTGTGCTTACTGGACTTGGGGAGGGCGTCTTTTATTCGAACGACCGCTCCTTGATCACCCAAGTGACGCCGCCGGAAAAAGTCGGACTCGGGATGGGCGTCGTATTGACCGGTCTGACGATCGGATTAACGATCGCAACAATTGCCACCCCATACGTCGTTCAGCTGTTTCAGCCGCTGATGGGGACGCATGCATGGAAAGCGCCGTTTTTGCTTATGGGAGCAATTACGCTTGTCGTTGGCGCTATGATGTACAAATGGATGAGGCCGGCTGGTTTTGCAGTGCAATCGGAGTCATACGGTCCACCAGTGGGGAGATTGTTGCAAACCTCTCTCTTATTCTTGATCATCATTATGACTTTATATTATGCCACGAATGCTATGCAATTATCGCCAGCGACGATCGGCCTCGTTTTGACAGCGCTGGCGGTGCTGTATATTGCGTATATTTATAAAACAAAGAGTGAAGAAGTCGGACCGATCCTAAAAAGCCGCAACCTGCTGTTTTTATATCTTTCGTTCATTCCAGTATTATGGCATCTATGGTTTTACGGCTTTTGGTCAGTGGCGATTGTGCAAGATTTCGGAGGGGGCACGCTCGTTTCAGCGGCGCTGATTGCTTCATTTAACGCTATTGCAGGTCTGATCGGCTTTCCGCTTGGGGGAAGATTAGCTGACCGATTTGCTGACGCGGTCAACGGAAAACGTAATGTATTGGCAGTATTGACGGGGCTGCTGACCGTCTTCATTTTCATCTTTGCCTTTTATGTCATGTCAGGGAGCAGCAATCCAGCAATTATGTCTCTTATTCTATTTACTTCCGGGGTGTTCTTTTTCGCGCTTCAACCGGTCAACCATGCCCTTACAGCCGATTTTGCCCCGCCAAAACATAAAGGTGCGGCGTTTGGGATGCTGAATTTGTTCTCCGAAATAGGAGCGTTATTAGCGCCGGTGATTTCGGGGGCCATGCGCGATCATTCAGGAAGTTGGGGAAGTGCATTGTTGCTTGATGGTATTTTAATGGCAGCGAGTTTACTGCTTGTCATCGCTGTAAAGCCTAGTTTAGAAAGTAGACTAACTACTGCAATAAACGCTAAAGAAACAGATGTAAACCATTAAAGCTGTTGAAAGGAGATATTTACATGAAAGAAAAAACGAATCGACGATCCGTTCTCATAATCGGGGCAGGACCGATCGGATTAACTGCCGCCTTGGCATTGCGTCATTTCGGACTGCCGGCGACGGTGATCGAGGCGGAGCCAAAAGACCGCCTTCGGCCGGGGAGCCGGGCGATCTACTTCCATAAGGCGACGTTGCAGCATTTAGAGGATATTTTCCCTGGGTTGGGCAGGACCTTTGCCAAACACGGCGTCGTATGGCCGATCAAGCGCACCTTGTTCCGCGGCAAGGAGGTGTATATGAAGCGGTATCCGGCTCCTGATCCGAATGCGCTTCCACCGTTTACAAGCTTGCCGCAAGTCGAGGCGGAGAAGTTTTTGTATCAAGCCTGCCTGAAGGCAGGGGTCGAATTCGTCTGGGAGACGCCGGTTGCCGATGTCAAAACCGATGAGGAAGGAGCCACTGTCATCACGGCATCTGGCGAACAATGGTCGTGCGATTATCTCATTGCGGCTGACGGGGCTCGTTCGACTGTCCGCCAGTCGGTCGGCATCGAAATGGAAGGGCCGCGGACGAAAGACTACTTTGTCGTCGTGGATGTGAAAGAAGATGAAGCCGATCCGCTGCCGCTTGAGCGGGTGTTTCATTATCAGCATCCGGCTGTGGACGGACGCAACGTTCTCTTTGTGCCGTTTGCCGGCGGGTGGCGCATTGATTTGCAATTGCTTGACGGCGATGATCCGGAGCAGTTCGGCAGTGTGGAAGGCGTGAAGCAATGGCTGCCGAAAGTGATGCCGGAAAAATACGCGGACCGTATTACGTGGGTGTCGACGTACCGCTTTTTCCAGGTGGTTGCGAAGTCGCTCACTGACCGCCATCACCGTGTGCTGTTGGCTGGCGAAGCGGCCCACCTGTTCGCTCCGTTCGGGGCCCGCGGCATGAACTCCGGCGTGCCGGATGCGATTATGGCGGCCAAGGCGATTCAGACGGCGCTTCAGGCCGACACGCGTGAAGAAGCAAAAGCAGCCATTGCGGCCGCTGCGAATGAGCGCCTGATCGCGGCGCGATACAACCGCGATTGTGCGGGGATGGCGTTAGAGCACATTCAAGGAACGGATCCAGCGATCAATATGAAGCGGGAAGTAGCGGCTTCATTGGCGCCGATTTTGCCGCGTCTTGGCAAATGGCTTGATGAAGGGCCGTACGGGCCGAAATCGGGGCCGCCGCAGCTGTCAACGAAATATTGACGAGGAGGAATTGCGATGGAGTATTCTTTCCGAGTCCATTGGGGAGATACGGATGCGGCTGGCATTGTTTTTTACCCGAATTTTTATAAATGGATGGACGAAGCGACGCATCATTTTTTTGCTGAACTTGGCTATCCAACAACAATAACTATTTGAACAGAAGATAGGATTGCCGATTTTGGAGGCCAAATGCCAGTTTCGCTTCCCGTTAGTGTTTGGTGAAGAAGTCCGTATTGGTTCATCGATTACGGAAGTGCGGGAGAAGGTATTTCAAATTGTCCACGAGTTTTATGAACATGAAACAGTGGTTGCTGTTGGGTATGAGATGAGAGCATAGGCATCATTTGCTGATGGGAGGCCAAAAGCTGTTCCGATTCCTACTAATGTGAAACAAGTGTTGGTTGAACAGTTGTCTTCTCGTTCAGTAGAGTCTCAGACATAGTTCTAAAACAACTAGGAGGAGAATCATGACTACGTTGTGGCAGATGGAAAAAGAGAAATATGGCCCGCGGACTGAGCAAGTGATTTCTGTCCTTTCTGGACTGTTAAACATAGATTGGTTTGTTAATGCAGGCACTCCACATTATCGGAAAGAGGCAGAAGAAGCGATTCGTGAATGGATGGCTAGTTTTGATTTGAAGCAGTATCATTATCATATCCATTGGCTAGAAGAAGGAACGATTGTCCCTTCTTTAGCAAAGATGAACTTGGCGAAAAGCCCGTTATGGCGCTCTTTGTTTCCCATCCCGGAGCACATGAAGCAAGCGACGGCTGTTGCAGGGAGAGAAGGATGTTTGACTAGGCTGGTCGACGAAGTTCCAGCCCGTTTATTTCATCATTGTTTTGATGCGGCGTATCGTGCTTTCCATCAATACGGCTCATCAGTGGTAAAGACGGCTGTCTGCTCGGTCATGTATATCGGTGGAATGGCTTGCGCCTGGGAATCTGTTGCCGACCTTGACGGATGGGGATCAAATCCGTTTCGGGCGCTTCTGCGCGTATTTGAATATGGGCATTGCCCGTTAGGCATGGGTGATGAACAATTATATCTATTTTAGGCTTTAGGCGACGCATAGCCGCAGCACAAAAGGGGGCGAGACGAACATCTGCCCCCTTTTGTTTTTTTACTATGACAAGCTTAAGAAAGCTTGGATGGATTCAAGGCTTGGCTGTACAGGCGGCCATTGTGATAAGTCGAACGGAAAATCCGAGCCTGGAAGCACCCGATCTTGGCCGACGAGGTCAATCAATAGTTGCAGCACGCGATAATCCCAAACAACGGTGTCAAACCAAAAGCGGCGCAAATAGTCGGTTGGTGGGGCTTGCAGTAAAGAAGCCACCGGTTGCCATACGTCATACCCTTTTTGTAACCGTCCAATTTGATAAGGAAGAAAGCCGCCGCCATGGGCCAATAAAATGCGGACGTGCGGGTAGCGATCGAGCCAGCCGCCAAGCAGCAAGTCAGTAGCGCAAATGGTCGTTTCCCAAGGGACGCCAATCAAATTTGCCATTCGCCGTCTTTTTAGGCGTGGGTCGTCGCAAAGAAGCGGATGAATGAACAGAATAGCGCCTAGTGCATTGGCTTCTTCCCAAAATGGAATAAACGAATCATCGGTGAGAAGCTTCTGTTCGACAGATGGTCCGATGATCGCCCCTTTTAACCTGTTTTTCATCGCTCGCCGTAATTCTAAAGCTGCCTGTTCTGGGTCATTGAGCGGCACGGTCGCCAAGGCCGATAAGCGATCAGAATGGGTTGCGGCCAATCGGCATAGCGCATCGTTGTAAAGGCGCGCCAGTTCGTTGGTGACGGCGGCTTCCGCGTCATATAAAAACAGCTGCGGAATGGGAGAGAGGAGCGAATGGGAAACGCCCGCCCGCCGCTGCGCCTCGAGATAAGCATGAAGATCGATGAATTCCTCCTTTAGGCGAAACCCCCACTGACGGTTGATGGTCAACATCTTTTCCTTGTCATCCCAATGAACAGAGATATGGGTTTGTTCCTCTTTCAGCCACCGCATCACTTCGGGGGGAATGAAATGCGTATGGATATCAAAACATTTTCCCATAGCTTTTTCTCCTTTCTATATAAGTTGCAATAAAGATTTTCCGATTGTTCGATTCTGTTTTCCTTCATAACAAGTCATTTTGATAGAATGCAGCGGGCGCTCTACTGGATGTAAAACAAAGTTTCAACTTATATAGAAAAAGGCTGGTGAAAAACAATAATTTCTTGAAAATCATCGGTTCATGATTACAAACCAAAGACTTTTTCTGCACTGTTTTTCAGTTATTAGAGAAATAGAGAAAGTATTTGATGGTTCTCTGTTAAATCACCGGTTCTCTAGAACCATTATATCGACTGTCTTGTTGATGAGGACGACGGCCAGTAGCCGATTTTTTCTGAAATCTCACTTGCTGCGCGTTTTACTTTGGCGATGACTGTAGGATCGTATGGATGAAAACGGTGAACTGGCCCGATCACGCTGAGCGCGTAGGCGACTTTTCCAGTGTAGTCGCGGATCGGCGCTGCGATGGAAGCGACCCCTTCGCGGAGTTCCTCGATGCTGATGGCATAGCCTTGCCGGCGAATGGCATGCAATGCCTCGCGCAATATGCGGGGATCCGTCATCGTGTTCAACGTGAATTGGGTCAATCCATGCTGGATGTAGGCCTCAATGTCCTCCTCTTTTTGGTGGGCGAGCAGCACTTTTCCTGAGCTTGTGCAATGAAGCGGATTTCGTCGGCCGACGTGTGAAAGAGCTTGGACAGGCTGACGGCTTTCGACCCGGTGGATGTAGATCACGCTCTGGTCGTCAAGCATGGCAAGGTGCGCCGTTTCCTGCAAGTCGTCAACCAACTGTTCCAGTATCGGTTGCGCTTCCCGGTTGATTTCTAAATGAGATGTCAACACCGTGTTCAATTGCAAAATAGTCAAGCCCAGCCGATATTTTTGCGTTTCCGGATCTTTTGTCACGAACCCTTCGCTGGCCAATGTGTGAAGAAGACGGCTGACCGTGCTTTTTGACAATCCAAGGGAAGAGGCTAATTCCGTCACTTTTTTTTCCGGTTCATCCAGTGAGAAGCTGCGCAAAATGCGAAGAGCATTTTTGACGGATGAAAGCAAATAGTCTTCGGCAGTGTGCTTCATTGAGTCTATCCCCTTTTTGATAGTTTCATATAAAAGAACAATATTTCTTATATCATAACATATTAAGAAGGGATTTTCAGATATTTACGAAGAAAAAATAAAAAATTTTTTGATAGTTTCATATATAAGAACATCAATGTTGTATACGGGACAACAGATCGTTATGATGAGGATAAAAGATTTCTAATTTTTTGGTTTATTCAGACTTGATGGAGGAGGAAACGATGAATGAAAGCAAAAGTGACAGCCAGCGAGAAAGTAAAGGCATTTGACTGCCAACATTTCATCAACGGGCGGTTTTTGCCTTCGCAAAGCGGCAAGATGTTTCAAAACATTAATCCTGCTACGGGGGAAGTGATCGGCACCGTCTGTGAAGGGGGGAAAGAAGAGATTGACTTGGCGGTGGCCGCCGCAAAAAGGGCGCTTAGTGGACCATGGAAACGGATGACGACTGGGGAGCGGATCGCGGTTTTGCGCCGTATCGGCGATCTCATTTTAGAGCGCAAAGAGGAACTGGCTCGCCTCGAGTCGCTCGATACGGGGAAGCCATACTCTCTCTCCCTCACGTTGGATATTCCGCGAGCAGCGTATAATTTCCACTTTTTCGCCGACTATTTGCGATCGGTCGGCACGGAAGCGTATCAGACTGATGAGGTGGCCATCAACTATTCGATCCGCCGACCGGTGGGGGTCGTTGGGCTGATCAATCCGTGGAATTTGCCGTTGCTATTGTTGACGTGGAAGCTCGCCCCGTGTTTGGCAGCCGGGAACACGGCCGTCATCAAGCCGGCGGAATGGACGCCGCTCACCGCAACTGTATTGGCCGAAATTTGCAAAGAAGCCGGGGTGCCGGATGGCGTTGTGAATGTTGTCCACGGATTCGGTCCGGATTCGGCAGGGGCGGCGTTGACTGAGCATCCGGATGTTGATGCCATTACGTTCACTGGAGAGACAACAACGGGAAAAGTCATTATGGCGGCGGCGGCGAAATCCTTGAAAAAGCTGTCTTATGAGTTGGGAGGGAAAAATCCGAACATCATTTTCGCTGATGCGGATTTGGACGAAGCGATCGAGACGACGTTGAAATCGAGTTTTATGAACCAAGGGGAAGTGTGTCTGTGCGGATCAAGAATTTATGTAGAGAGGCCGGTTTATGAACAATTTTTGCAAAAGTTTGTGGCCAAAACGAAAGAACTCGTTGTCGGCGATCCGTTCGATCCGAAAACAAATGTCGGCGCGCTCATCAGCGAAGAGCATTACGAACGGGTGATGAGCTACATCGAGCTGGCGAAGGAGGAAGGCGGTCGTATTTTAACCGGTGGAAAGCGGCCGGATGGTTTGGATCGAGGATATTATCTTGAACCGACGATTATTGTCGGTGTCAACCGAAATTGCCGCATCGTCCGCGAAGAAGTGTTCGGACCGGTGGTGACAGTCATGCCGTTTGACGAAGAAGAGGAAGTGATCGCCCAAGCGAACGACACCCACTACGGATTGAGCGCGACGATTTGGACGAACGATTTGCGTCGGGCGCACCGGGTGGCGGCGCGCATTGAAGCCGGAATCGTTTGGGTCAATACGTGGTTTTTGCGGGATTTGCGCACACCGTTTGGCGGCATGAAACAAAGCGGCATCGGGCGCGAAGGCGGCATGCATAGCTTTGAGTTTTATACAGAGTTGACGAACATTTGCATTAAGCTTTAGCCGCGATGGACGAAAGAGGTGATGACGGTGAAGAAGTGGGACGATTGCGCCGAGTTGTTGCTGGCTGCTGAGAGGGAGAGACGTCCTCTCTCTCCTTTGACGACACTCGATTCGGCGCTGACCGTGTATGACGCCTATCAAATTCAATTGCGGACGATCAAACAAAAAGTAAAGGAAGGGCGCCGGATTGTCGGCAAGAAAATCGGATTGACCTCTAAGGCGATGCAGCAGCTGCTTGGGGTTGACCAACCGGATTACGGCCATTTGCTTGATGATATGGCGGTGGAAAACGGCGGGGTTGTTTCGTGGGAGCGGGTGCTGCAGCCAAAGGTGGAAGCAGAAATTGCGTTTGTCTTAAAACGTGACTTAGTTGGCCCGCGCGTGACTGTCATTGACGTGCTGCTGGCGACGGATTATATCGTTCCGGCGCTGGAGATCGTTGACAGCCGCATTGCCGATTGGAACATCCGTCTTGAAGATACAATCGCCGATAACGCTTCATCGGGACTTTACGTTTTGGGGGAAAAACGGTTGTCTGTCCATGCTGTTGATATTGCGCAAATCGGCATGGCGCTCTACCGAAACGGTAAGCTGGCCAACACCGGTGTTGGGGCCACAGCGCTCGGGCATCCTGCGTTTTGCGTCGCTTGGCTGGCAAATAAGCTCTATGAATATGGAAAAGAGTTGAAGGCGGGAGAAGTGATCTTATCCGGAGCTTTGTCGGCAGCGGTGAGCGCCGAGCCCGGCGACGTGTTTTTCGCTCGCTTTGCCCATTTGGGGGAAGTACGGGTCGAGTTTGCGCCATAAACAAGGGAGGAAAAACCGTGGAGAAGATCAATGTAGCAATTCTTGGTTCTGGGAACATCGGGACTGACTTGATGTTGAAGCTTGAACGTTCGGATGTGTTGCAGTTGACAACAGTAATTGGGATCGATCCTCAATCGGAAGGGCTGCGTCTAGCAAAAGAGAAAGGGTATCACGTCATTGACAGCGGCATCCAAGCGTTTTTGGAGCATCCCGAATGGGCTGATTTCGTCTTCGACGCGACGTCGGCGAAAGCGCACATCCGTCATGCCAAACTGTTGAAGCAGGCTGGGAAGGTCGTCTTTGATTTGACTCCGGCGGCCGTTGGACCGTTTGTTGTGCCGCCTGTCAATATAACGGAACATTTGGAAGAGACCAACATTAACTTCATCACATGCGGTGGACAGGCGACGATTCCGATCGTTCATGCCATTGGGCGCGTGCAGCCGGTCGCTTACGCTGAAATTGTTGCGACGATTTCAAGCAAAAGTGCAGGGCCGGGAACAAGAGCGAACATTGATGAATTTACAGAAACGACTGCTCGAGGGCTCGAAAAAATCGGTGGGGCGAAGCGCGGAAAAGCCATCATTATTCTCAACCCGGCTGAACCGCCCATTTTGATGAGAAACACAATATACGCACTTGTCGAAGGGAAGAAAGCAGCGGCGCGGGAAATTTGCGACTCGATCGAGGAAATGGTAGAAACGATCCGCTCGTACGTTCCCGGCTATCGGCTGCGCACGAGTCCGATCATTGAAGGAAATAAGGTGACGGTCATGGTTGAAGTGGAAGGAGCGGGTGATTATTTGCCGAAGTACGCTGGAAACTTGGATATTATGACCGCCGCTGCGGTGAAAGTGGCGGAGGAAGTGGCGAAGCATCGATTATCGAAGTTGTTGGCTGAGGAGGGGAAACGATGAAGCGAGCCATTACCATTACAGAAGTGGCATTGCGCGACGGCAGCCATGCCATCGCCCACCAATATACAACAAAACAAGTGGCCACGATCGCCAAAGCGCTCGATGAAGCGAACGTTCCGTATATTGAAGTGTCACATGGAGACGGTTTGGGGGGATCTTCGCTGCAGTATGGCTTGTCGCGGACCGATGAATTTGAGCTGATTGAAACAGCTGTGGCGGTTTGCCGGCAGGCCAAAATTGCGGTGCTCCTTCTTCCAGGCATCGGGACGGTCAAGGAATTGAAGCAGGCCGCCCGCCTAGGAGCGAAAATGGCGCGCATCGCGACCCATGTGACGGAGGCGGATATTTCGGCCCAGCATATTGCCGCGGCAAAAGAGCTTGGTATGGAAACAGTCGGGTTTTTAATGATGGCGCATATGGCGCCTATCGAGGTGCTTGTTCATCAAGCGCGGCTTATGGAAAGCTACGGGGCGGACGTGGTCTATGTCGTCGATTCAGCCGGTGCTCTCTTGCCGCATGAAGTGAAAGAGCGCGTTCGAGCATTAAGGGAAAGCCTTGAAATTGAAGTCGGTTTTCACGCTCATAACAATTTATCATTGGCGATGGCCAATACATTGGCCGCGATTGAGGAAGGAGCGACGCGCGTTGACGGCAGTGTCCGCTGCCTGGGGGCCGGTGCCGGCAACACACAGACGGAAGTGCTGGTCGCGGTGTTGGATCGGATGGGCATTCCGACCGGCATTGATTTGTATAAAATGATGGATTTAGCTGAGCAGCTTGTGGCGCCGATCTTGCCAAAAGCTCAGGAGATTACGCGTGACAGTTTGACGCTCGGATATGCTGGCGTCTATTCAAGCTTCCTTCTTCACGCGCAGCGCGCCGCCCGAATGTTTGGCCTCGATGCTCGCGATATTTTAATTGAACTCGGCCGGCGGAAGGTTGTCGGCGGGCAGGAAGATATGATCGTCGACGTCGCTGCGGAAATGGCGCGTCCAAAAGCGGCTGTAGGAGAGGGGGAGTAAAGTGACTTCTCTTGACTACGAAAAACTCGCTATGGAGCTTTTGAACGCTGAGCATGAGAAGAGAGAAATGGTTCGTCTCACAGTCCAATATCCAAATATGACGGTCGAAGAAGCGTACGCTATACAAGAACAACTCGTGGCGATGAAACAGAAAGACGGCTATCGGATCATCGGCCCGAAAATGGGATTGACGAGCGCTGCGAAAATGGCGCAAATGGGGGTGAACGAGCCGATCTACGGGTATGTGTTTGATTATATGGTCGTCCCTAACGGAGGGACGGTGGCCATGAACGAACTGATCCATCCGAAGGTGGAAGCGGAAATCGCCTTCATTTTAAAAGAGGATGTCCGAGGGCCGAATATTGACGCGACGGACATTTTAGCGGCAACGGAGTATATCATCCCAGCGCTGGAAATTATCGATAGCCGCTATGCTAACTTCGAGTTTGCCTTGCCGGATGTGATTGCCGACAACGCTTCCTCATCTAGGGTCGTATTCGGAAGCCGCCTCGTTCCTCCCGTCTCCCTTGAACTCGACTTGCTGGGAGTGAGTTTATCCATCAACGGTGAAGGGAAGGCGTTCGGCGCTGGCGCGGCGGTGTTGGGGCATCCGGCCAACGCGATTGCCATGCTGGCCAACATGTTGTCCAGAAAAGGAAAAGGATTGAAAGCGGGGGAAATCATTTTAGCCGGAGCGATGACGGAAGCTGTCCGTTTTGTGGCAGGGGATGTTGTGTTTGCCCAGTTTGACCAATTAGGAACGGTTTCGTTCCGATCGACAGATTGATGAAAGGATGAGCCGCATGCCGATTGTTCATATTCATCTGCTCGAAGGAAGGCCGGAAGAAAAGATTAAAGAAGTGATTCGCGAAGTAACCGGTACAATCAGCGCTGTTTTAGGTTCGCCCAAGGAAAACGTGCGGGTGATCGTATCAGAAGTGCCGAAATCTCATTGGGGTGTCGCCGGCATCCCAATGTCAGATAAACAACGAAAATGAAGAGGGGGACAAATCACGATGAGTTTGGAATTAGCCATGCTTGTGCCGCATACGCCGAGAATGTGTTTTGAGGATCGAACTCCTGAGTTTCAACATGAACTCGTCAAAGGGATGCACGAAGTGGCGAAAATCATCGAGCAAGTCAAACCGGATACTCTTGTTTTGATTTCTTGCCATTGGATGTCAAGCTTCGACCATTTTGTCGATGCTACACCAAGACATAAGGGGGTATTGACCGCCGTAGAATGTCCTGATTTGATTGCCGATGTCCCTTATGATTATCCAGGGGATGAAGAGCTTGGCAAACAACTTGTAAAGGCGGGGAAAGAAGCCGGGCTGCGGGTCGTTGAAGTCAATGACCCGACCTACATTTGGGATTACGGGACGGTTGTTCCGCTCCGCTATTTAGCGCCGAATGAGGACATCGCCGTCATCAGCCTATCAGTGACGTGGGCGGCGAACTTGGAAGAAACGTACACATGGGGGCAAGTAATCGGCAAAGTGTTGCGCGAAAGCAAGAAAAAGACGGTGTTTGTATGTAGTGGTGCACTGGCGCATAATCTCGTCCGTCGGCCCGAGGCGCTGCCGACATTGGCCGAGCAGGCATTGGATCGGCAATTTTTGCAATACTTACAAAGCAATAATGTGCAAGCCGCCTGGAACATGCTTCCACAGTACGCGCGTGCAGCGGGTGTTGAATCCGGAGGGCGCCACCTGGCCGCCTTGCTCGGTGTCATTCAAGAAAACTATCAAAGCCGTTATTATGGGTATGGTCAATCATCTGGCAGCGGGAATGTCGTGATGACGTTTGAGCCTGATCCTGTCCAATACAAGACGTTGTACGTCCCGCAACAGACTGCACAGCACTCGTGAAAGTTGCTTCATTGGTTTTCCACTGAAAAAACAGACTCGGTAAAAAATATTGCTTTTGATTTTGTTTCATATAGAGGAGTACAGCCCTTTCATATGCAACAACTTTTGCATTAATATAATAGTTGTAATCTTTCAAATATTTATAATATATTTCGTGGCATGCACTGGGGAGGGATTTCAATTTTCTTGATTGGCGGATCTATTCATTCTACAAAAAATGAAAACGCTTTAATAATAAAGGGGGCGAGAAGAATGAGGAAAACAAAAGGGATTTGGAAACGAGCAGCGGGGATGATGGCGCTGGCCGCCCTGCTCATGACAGCGGGATGCACGCAAAGCAGCACATCGAGCGGATCCGGTTCGGATAAGGGCAAAGGAGGAGGTTCAGGGGGATCGGTCAAAATCGGTTTTATTCTTTCCCAAACCGGTACGTTTGCACCTCTGTCCGAAGGGATCGTCAACGGCTTCCAATTGTATTTGGAACAGCATAACGGGATGCTCGGCGGGAAGAAGGTTGAAATGAAGGTAGAAGATGATGAAGCGAACCCACAGGTGGCTTTGCGCAAATATCGGCAATTAGTTCATGGGGAAAAAGTTGACATTCTTGTAGGGCCGATTTCTTCAGCGGTTGCGTATGCATTGCGTGATGAAGTCGAAAAGGATAAAAAAGTGCTAATTGATGCCAACGCTGCTGGCGATGACCTCTCGTGGAGCAAAAAGAGCGATTACGTCTATCGTGTCTCGTTCTCGAACTGGCAAAACGGCAGCAGCACCGCGAAATATTTAGCAGAACAAGTCGGCAAAAAAGCCGTTATCCTTGCTCCGGACTATCCAGCCGGAAAGGAAGTGCTCCGGGCGTTCAAGGCTGCTTTTGAAGCGGCGGGCGGAAAAGTCTTGAAAGAAATTTATCCGAAACTGAACACGAACGATTTTGCTCCGTACCTTCAGGAGGCATCAGCGGAAAAGCCGGATTTCATTTACGCGTTCTTTACTGGAAGCGACGGTATTCGGTTTATTACCCAGTATAAAGAATTTGGTTTAAAAGGGAAGATTCCGTTGACAGGCCCCCTGGAGTTTGGGGATGAGCTTTTGACTCAGCCGACTGGTGAAGCGGCTGAAGGAATCATTGCCGGCATCAACTATTCACCGTATTTGGATAATGAACAAAACAAACAATTTGTTGAAGCTTATAAAGAGAAATATGGGAAATTGCCAAATATTTTTGCCGTCGAAGGATATGACTCAGCGGCAGCGATTGATCAGGCAATAAATAAAGCTGGGAGTTTAAACTCTCAGGATTTGATTAAAATCTTGAAAGGCATTTCTCTCGATAGTCCGCGTGGCAAAATTACGATCGATCCGGCAACACATAACCCGATTCAAAATTTCTATATTTCAAAAAATGTTTTAAAAGACGGTGCAATTGTTCCTCAAATACTTGAGACGGTAGAGAATGTAAAGATGCCTGAAGCCTCGCCGTTTTAATTCATCAACAAGGAGGAGATGATCGTCTCCTCCTTTCTAAAAAATTAGTGATGGAACTTAATTTTTTCTGAACAAAGTATGACATATTTTGAAACAGTCAAGTACAACTTCTGAATGAAGATGCTAAAAATTTAGAGAAAAAGGTGGGATCAGGGGTGTCCGCCATTTCAGCACAGTTGTTGACAGGAGTGGCCTATGGGATGCTCTATTTCATGATTGCTGCTGGTTTGACGATTATCCTTGGGGTCATGAATGTCGTAAATCTTGCCCATGGAACGTTGTTTATGCTTGGCGCTTATATTGCGTTTACTTTTATCAATGAAGAACTAAATTTTTGGATTGCCTTATTTCTAGCTGTCTTTCTGACAGCTATATTCGGATTATTCCTGGAAAAATGGCTGATTAAGCATGTATATGGCAAAGAGCTTGAACAAGTGTTGCTGACCTTTGGGTTAAGTTTCATCATTGCCGATGCTGTTGAATGGATATGGGGAACGGAGATGCACACGCTTCCTGTACCAGATTTGTTGAGCGGATCATTATCCATTGGAGACACGGCGTTTCCGGTTTATCGGCTATTTGTTGTCTTTATTGGCTGCCTATTGGCTTTGTTGCTATGGTACTTGGAAACGAAAACGCGTATTGGGGCGATCATTCGTGCAGGTGTGGACGACCGTGCCATGGTTAGCGCCCTTGGCATCAATGTTGGGCTCGTCTTTACCGGGGTATTTGCGTTTGGGGCGGCGCTGGCAGGATTGAGCGGCGTATTGGGCGGGCCGTTGATCGGCATGTATACGGGAATGGACAGTGAGATTCTCGTCACGTCTCTCATTGTCGTCGTTATCGGCGGTTTAGGCTCATGGAAGGGCTCGTTTATTGGAGCGATTGCCATCGGAGTGATTGAAACGCTCGGAAAGGTATGGTTCCCGTCTTTATCGATGTTGACGGTGTTTCTCATCATGATGATTGTCCTCATCATCCGTCCGCAAGGATTGTTCGGAAGAGAGGTGGCATAGAGTGAAAAAGCTGTTGCTTGGCGTTGTGTTGCTGATTGCTCTTGTTTTCGCTATGCCGCTTGTTCTGTCCGATTTCGGGATCAATTTGGCGACGGAGATTTATATCATGGCGATTTTTGCAATGAGCCTCGGGTTGATCATGGGCTATGGGGGAATGGTGTCGCTTGGGCATGCCGGCTTTTTTGGCATCGGCGCTTATACGGTTGCGGTCATTGGTCAGCATGTAGCGAACACATACTTGCTGCTTCTGTTGTCCGTTGTCATTTCCGGGCTGATTGCCTTGGTCACCGGAGCTGTGTTTATCCGTACGTCCAAATTTTACTTTTTGATGATTACCCTCGCATTTGGACAATTGCTGTATGTTTTGTTTTGGCAATTAAAGCCTTGGACAGGCGGAGCAGATGGAATGTCCGTTTCCGCTGTCATGAATTTTGGTTTTGGAGAAATTGTGTCTCCAAATGCTCTCTATTATGTGATGGGGATCGCTTTTGTCATGTCTTACTTTCTTTTGTATCTGTTTGTGGGATCACCGGCCGGAAAGATTACGAGAGGTGTAATGGAAAATGAGGCACGGATGAGCGCTCTCGGTTATAACGTTCGAGTCTACAAACTTCTCGTTTATACATTGTCGGGATCATTGGCGGGACTGGCTGGTGCGCTTTATGCCTATTTTAACGTCTTTGTTTCACCGGATTTATCCAGTTGGATGTTTTCTGGGCAAGTGATGGTGATGGTGATTATCGGTGGAGTCGGCACGCTGCTTGGACCGGCGCTTGGGGCCAGCGTCTTTGTTTACTTGCAAAATTTTATGAGCACGTATACCGAACGATGGCCGATGATCATGGGGGGACTGCTTGTCGCTCTTGTTCTTGCTGGAAAAGGAGGACTTATTCATTGGCTGCAACACGGAAGGCGTTTTTTGGTTTTCCGCAAACAGACAGGTAAAGCGGTTTCGCAACAACCGGTAAAGAAGGGGGAGGCAGTCCATTGAGTCTGCTTAAAGTAGAAAACATTAGCAAATCGTTCAAAACGTTGCAAGTGTTGCGCAACGTTTCTTTGGAGGTGGGCCCTGGAGAGCGCCATGTCATCATCGGTCCAAATGGTGCAGGGAAAACGACTCTTTTCCATTGCATAACGAACATTCTGCCTATTGATGCCGGTGCTGTGTATTTGGACGGAAAAGAGATCAGCAAACTTCCTGCCCACCGCCTTGTCCATTTAGGGATATCGCGGACGTTTCAAAAAAACAACCTATTTGGCGACTTGACGGTGGAAGAAAATATTCATTTGGCGCTCGCAGCGAAAAAACCGTATCGGTACGATATTTTTTCGCCCCTGACCGTCCGGTCCGATATACGCAAGGAAACAAACGATATTTTGGAGCAATGGGAAATTGCCGATCGCCGTCATGTAAAGGTGAAACATCTTTCCTATGGGGAGCAGCGATTGCTTGAAGTGTTGTTGGCCATGGCCAGCAACCCGAAAGTTCTTTTGCTTGACGAACCGACATCCGGAATGTCGCCAGCGGAAACGGCGCAGACAGCGGCAATGATTCAAAAATTGCCCCGTTCTATAGCGCTAGTGGTGGTGGAACATGATATGGATGTCGTCTTTTCCATTGCGGACCGCATCACGGTTCTGCATCATGGGGAAGTTATCTTAAGCGGATCGCCAGACGAGATTAGAAACAATGAGATGGTTAAGAAAATTTACTTCGGGGGAGGAGCGAAACAACATGCTTGAGCTTCAAGATGTTCATTCTTATTACGGAACAAGCTACATTCTTCAAGGAGTGAGTTTTTCTGTTCCACAGGGAAAATGCGTCGCCCTGCTCGGGCGAAACGGAGCAGGGAAAACGACCACCATCCATACAATTGTCGGGTTGCATAAAGCAAAACAAGGAAGCATCCGGTTTAAAGATCAACCGATTGAATCGCTTCCTCCCCATCAAATTTCCCGCCTTGGCATTGGCTTCGTGCCGCAGGGGAGAAGAATTTTTCCGTCGCTGACGGTAAAAGAAAACTTGACGATGCCGGCACGGAAACGAAAGCAGGAAGGCCGCGGCCATTGGGGGCTGGAGAGAATTTATGAATTGTTCCCTGTCTTAAAGGAACGGGAAAACAACTTCGGCACGCAGTTATCAGGCGGCCAGCAGCAAATGCTGGCCATCGGGCGGGCGCTGATGACCAATCCAGAGTTTTTATTAATGGATGAACCATCTGAAGGATTGGCTCCGGTCATCATTGACCAAGTTGGGGAGATTATCGTTCAGTTGAAAGAGGCGGGGTTGTCGATTTTAATTGTGGAGCAAAACATCTCCCTAGCCTGCAAGGCAGCAGATGTAATCTTAATTATGAATAAAGGAAAAATCGTATGGAGCGGTTCGCCGGATGAATTGATGGTCAATGAAGATGTCCAGCATAAGTATTTGGGGGTTTCGGCTTGAGATAATTTGCTAAGGAGTGAAAGAAAAATGGAACGTTACGAACAATGGAACAAAAGCTTTATTAATGGAGAATGGGTAGAAGGAGAAAGCGGCCGCACCTATGATATTTTGAATCCGTATGATCGGTCGGTTGTTGCCTCTGTCCCGTTAGCGACAGTTGAACAGCTTCACCGTGCGTTTGAAGCGGCAGGTGAAGCGCAAAAGGAGTGGGGGCGCTCCTCAGCTGCTCAGCGAAAAGAAGTATTGCACAAAGCGATGGAATATTTACAAGCAAATCGTGAGGAGATCGTCGATTTGATTGTTCGCGAAACAGGGGGCACTTTATTGAAGGCGAATGTCGAGTTTCATTTGGCTCTCGAGCTCTTCGAAGAGGCGTTGCATTATGTCGATGAAGTGCGGACTGTGAGAGAGGTGCCTTCGAATATAGAGGGGAAAGTCAACTACATCTACCGATTGCCATTGGGTGTGATTGCTTCCATTTCTCCTTTCAACTTTCCATTAAACTTATCGCTGCGAACGATTGTGCCGGCGATCGCTCTGGGCAACACTGTTGTGCATAAACCTGATATTCAAGTCGGGCTTGTCGGGGGAGTGGTGATCGCCCGAGCGTTTGAGTATGCCGGGCTGCCGAAAGGGGTATTGAACGTTTTGTTAACCGACATTGATGAGATTGGTGATGAGATGTTGACCAACCCACACCCACGCCTCATCAGCTTCACGGGGTCGACGGCGGTAGGCAGACGAATTGGGGAGATCGCCGGCAGACAGTTAAAACGAGTGGCGTTGGAATTAGGAGGAAACAGCCCATTTGTCGTTTTATCTGACGCCGACGTAGATCAAGCGGTTAATGCAGCTATTTTCGGAAAATTCATTCACCAAGGACAAATTTGCATGATCATCAATCGCATCATCGTCCACGAGAGCAAGTATGACGAATTTGTTGAGAAGTTCGTGCAAAGAGCGGCTGCGCTCCCGTGCGGCGATCCGCGCGATCCGAGCACTGTGATCGGACCGATCATCAACGAAAAGCAAATGCAAAAGGCGTTGCAAATGATCGAAGAAGCAAAACGAGAAGGTATTCGAATGGCTTTGGAAGGAAAGCGAATCGGTAATGTGCTGACCCCGTATGTATTTGTGGATGTCGATCCAGCGAGCAAGCTCGCCCAAACAGAGTTGTTTGCCCCCATTGCTGTGGTGATTAAGGCGAGAACAGACGAAGAGGCGATCGCTATCGCCAACCAAACGGAATATGGGCTCAGTTCCGCCATTTTTACAAGTGATGTTGAAAAAGGAAAAGAATGGGCGCTGCAAATTGACAGCGGTATGACACATATTAACGATCAAACGGTCAATGACGCTCCGAACATTCCGTTTGGCGGCAATAAAGCAAGCGGCCTAGGCCGTTTTGGAAACCCATGGGTGGTCGATGAATTTACGACGGTGAAATGGGTGTCCGTGCAGACGAAGGCAAGAACGTATCCGTTTTAATAGAGAAAAGCCTGGGAGATCGGGTTTAGTCGGATCTTCCAGGCTTTTTGTGATGATACGGCAGCTGTTCATCTTTTGGTCATTGGTTGCACTTATTTAGCAGAGAGGGAGAGAACCCTTTAGTCATAATATCCGAGCAGCAATGAAATGTCTCGGGCGGCTTGGCAGGCGAGCTCAACCAGCCGGAGAATGTTTGTTTGAGTGATCCGCTGATTCGGCCCGACGATGCTGACGGCGGCGACAACATCACCGGAATAGTCACGGATCGGAGCGGCGATGCTTGTCGCTCCTTCATGCAGTTCGTCGATGCAGACGGCGTACCCTTGCTGGCGGATGGTGGCTAACTGGCGGATGAACTCGTTACGGTCAGTCACCGAGTTCGGTCCGTATTTTGGCAGCCCGCGGCGGAGAATGCTTTCTACTATCGATTTCGGACCGAACGCTAGAATGACTTTTCCTGAGCTTGTGCACGTGCACGGGTTGCTTCGGCCGATATGAGAGAGCAGGCGCACTGGGTGTGGACATTCGATTTTGTATAAGTAAACGATTCGGTCGTCTTCCAACACAGATAAATGAACAGCTTCATTAGCTTTCTTCATCAATGATTCCAGGATCGGAACAGCGTCCTTAAATATTTCAGTATGCAGATCAATCACTCCACTTAAATGCAAAATAGAAAGGCCAAGGCGGTATTTGCGTGTTTTTTTGTTTTGCTCGAGAAATCCTTCCTTTTCTAATAGGGTGACTAGTCGGTGAACGGTCGTCTTGTGCAGCCCGAGTCGTTGCGCCATCTCTGTAACGCCCAGCTCCGGTGTTTCAACAGAAAATAAGCGCAAAATGCGCATCCCGTTTTTAACAGAGGAAAGAGTATCCGCCGCTTTTTCCAAGTAAGACACCTCCTTTTGGTTTTCATGCCATCTGTGCTTGCTCTATAAATTTGGCGGACAGCTTTACAGTTTGGCAGAAATCGCATGGGCTGTTTGCATGACAAGCTGTACGAGATGAGGGATGGAACGGTCGTTGATGCGTTGGATCGGTCCAGCGATCGAAACAGAATAGCGCACCTCCCCATTGCGGTGGGGGATTGGGGCGCTGATTGACGTCACCCCTTCATGAAGTTCTTCTCGGCTGATGGCATAGCCTTGTTGTTTGACTTGTGCGAGTTTTTCTAGAAGTGCAGACGGTGAGGTGATCGTTCTTGGTGTAAACGCTGGGAGTCCACGGGCGATGATGCGGTCGATTGTCTCTCTTGGTTGATAAGCGAGAATGGCTTGACCGGTGCTCGTGCAAAACGCCGGGTTTTTTTTGCCGACGTAAGAAAGAAGACGAATCGGGTGATCGCACTCTACTTTGTGCAAATAAATGACATCAGCGCCGTGCAGGGTGGCGATATGTGCGCTTTCTCCTGATAGCGAAACAAGTTCTTGCAAGAAAGGGAGAGCGATCTGGCAAATCGGAAATCGGGAATGAATGATTTTTCTCATTGCCAATAAAGAAGCACCGAGGGAGTATAGGTTGGTTTTCGCGTCTTTTTTGACAAATCCCTCGCTTTTTAACGTTTGCAGCAACCGATGGGCGGCGCTTTTGCTGATATTCAGCCTTTCGGAAATATCGGTGATGCTAAGTTCTGTTTCATCCATCGAAAATAGTTGCAGCAGTCTTAAGGCATTTTCTAATGACGAAAAAGACGTTCGAGTTTTGCGAACTTCCACGAGTTGCTCTGCCTCCTTCGTTTAATAAGAAATCGTTTTCAAAAAATCTTACCATGTTTCGTATAGAGGAATATAAAACTTTTATACGGGACAATAATAGTATAACATAACTTTCAGAACGTTTTAAATATTGTAAATGTGATTAAAGAAAATAGAAAGAGGGGATCGAAAAGCGCATGGAGTTGTCGGTTCGAGAGATGGAGCTGAGCTTGAAACAGTATCAGCTTCATAAAATCAATGAATTGCTTGTTTTTGTCACTCAGTTTAATGAGTTTTACAAGGAGAAGTTTCGCGATATTTGCTTGCCAATCCAAACCATGGATGATTTTCGGAAGTTGCCTT
Source organism: Geobacillus sp. Y412MC52 (assembly GCF_000174795.2). Taxonomy (NCBI): domain Bacteria; kingdom Bacillati; phylum Bacillota; class Bacilli; order Caryophanales; family Anoxybacillaceae; genus Geobacillus; species Geobacillus sp. Y412MC52. Next base: position 1,492,100 of record NC_014915.1, read on the forward strand.
TTACAACGAAAGAAGAGCTTGTGCAAGACCAACAGCTCTACCCGCCGTTTGGCCGGAACCACTGTTACCCGGAAACGAGCTATGTCCGCTATCATCAAACATCCGGCACGTCCGGCAAGCCGCTGAAAATTTTGGATACAGAAGAAAGCTGGAACTGGTGGCGGGATTGTTGGGTGGAAGTATTGAAATCAAGTGGAGTGACGAACCGCGACCGCCTGTTTTTGGCGTTTTCGTTCGGACCGTTTATCGGTTTTTGGTCTGCCTATGAGGCGGCGAAAAAAATGGGAACGCTTGTCATCCCCGGAGGCGGCCAGTCGTCGAAGGAGCGGTTGTCCAGCATGATTGAAAACCGGGCGACCGTATTGCTTTGCACGCCGAGCTATGCCCTTCATTTAGCCGAGGTGGCTGAGGAAATGGGCATCGATTTACCATCGACGCCGATCAGAGCCATCATCACCGCAGGAGAGCCGGGCGGGTCGGTGCCGTCAACGCGGGAGCAAATTGAAACGCGATGGGGAGCGGCCGTGTACGATCATGCCGGGATGACGGAAATGGGAGCGTACGGCTACTCATGTTCGGCTCGCAACGGGCTTCATATTAACGAAGCACAATTTTTGGCGGAAATCATCGATCCGGAAACATTGCAGCCGGTGAAGGAAGGGGAGCGCGGAGAGCTTGTGCTTACCAACTTCAGCCGTTACGGTTACCCACTTATTCGTTACCGGACGAGAGATATCGTGCTTTGTTCGTCAGCGCCATGTTCTTGTGGCAATTCGTATCGCTTTTTACCTGGTGGGATTATTGGACGGGCTGACGACATGGTTGTTGTTCGTGGCGTTAACATTTTTCCATCGTCGATTGAAACGATTGTTAGGGAATTTATGGAGATTAAAGAATTTCGCATTGTCTATTACACAGAGCACGAAATGAATCAAGTAAAAGTGCAAATCGAGTCGGAAGAGGATGTCGGACGGCGTTTAGCCGACCGTCTCAGAGAACGGATTGGCATTCGAATTGATGTCGAACGGGTCCCGTCGGGATCATTGCCGCGTTTCTCCATGAAAGCGAAACGGGTCATTGACGAGCGCAACCGTCCGCAACAAGTGAGCTGACCATGATAGGGAAATGGAAAGGAGAAGAGACGATGAACCAACCAAACGTTCAACGGCGCCCTGTTCTCGTTGTCGGGGCAGGACCGATCGGATTAACTGCCGCCTTGGCATTGCGTCATTTCGGACTGCCGGCGACGGTGATCGAGGCGGAGCCAAAAGACCGCCTTCGGCCGGGGAGCCGGGCGATCTACTTCCATAAGGCGACGTTGCAGCATTTAGAGGATATTTTCCCTGGGTTGGGCAGGACCTTTGCCAAACACGGCGTCGTATGGCCGATCAAGCGCACCTTGTTCCGCGGCAAGGAGGTGTATATGAAGCGGTATCCGGCTCCTGATCCGAATGCGCTTCCACCGTTTACAAGCTTGCCGCAAGTCGAGGCGGAGAAGTTTTTGTATCAAGCCTGCCTGAAGGCAGGGGTCGAATTCGTCTGGGAGACGCCGGTTGCCGATGTCAAAACCGATGAGGAAGGAGCCACTGTCATCACGGCATCTGGCGAACAATGGTCGTGCGATTATCTCATTGCGGCTGACGGGGCTCGTTCGACTGTCCGCCAGTCGGTCGGCATCGAAATGGAAGGGCCGCGGACGAAAGACTACTTTGTCGTCGTGGATGTGAAAGAAGATGAAGCCGATCCGCTGCCGCTTGAGCGGGTGTTTCATTATCAGCATCCGGCTGTGGACGGACGCAACGTTCTCTTTGTGCCGTTTGCCGGCGGGTGGCGCATTGATTTGCAATTGCTTGACGGCGATGATCCGGAGCAGTTCGGCAGTGTGGAAGGCGTGAAGCAATGGCTGCCGAAAGTGATGCCGGAAAAATACGCGGACCGTATTACGTGGGTGTCGACGTACCGCTTTTTCCAGGTGGTTGCGAAGTCGCTCACTGACCGCCATCACCGTGTGCTGTTGGCTGGCGAAGCGGCCCACCTGTTCGCTCCGTTCGGGGCCCGCGGCATGAACTCCGGCGTGCCGGATGCGATTATGGCGGCCAAGGCGATTCAGACGGCGCTTCAGGCCGACACGCGTGAAGAAGCAAAAGCAGCCATTGCGGCCGCTGCGAATGAGCGCCTGATCGCGGCGCGATACAACCGCGATTGTGCGGGGATGGCGTTAGAGCACATTCAAGGAACGGATCCAGCGATCAATATGAAGCGGGAAGTAGCGGCTTCATTGGCGCCGATTTTGCCGCGTCTTGGCAAATGGCTTGATGAAGGGCCGTACGGGCCGAAATCGGGGCCGCCGCAGCTGTCAACGAAATATTGACGAGGAGGAATTGCGATGGAGTATTCTTTCCGAGTCCATTGGGGAGATACGGATGCGGCTGGCATTGTTTTTTACCCGAATTTTTATAAATGGATGGACGAAGCGACGCACCACTTTTTCGCCAGCCTTGGGCGTTCGACGTGGAAGTTGTTTCAAGAAGAGCGAATCGGCATGCCGATTGTCGAAGCAAAATGCGTATTTCATGCCCCGCTCTTTTTCGAGGATCAAGTTTGTGTCAAATCGGCAGTCGCTGAGCTGCGGGAGAAATCGTTTCGCATCCACCATCAGTTTTTTCGAGGAGGCCAGCTTGTGGCTGAAGGATATGAAGTGCGCGTGTGGACGACGTTTGCCGGAGACAGACCGAAAGCGGCTCCCCTTCCAGCCGAGCTTCGTGAAAAGATGAAAAGAGAAGGGGCAATGATCAGATACAAGGAGGGATCATGATGAAAATGATCAACTACCGATTAGGTGATGTGGTGCGTGCTGGATGCATTGTGGATAATCAAGTCATCGACCTTCATCAAGCATATGTAGCGCGGCTTCGAGCCAAGGGATGCCCGCGTGCCGAACAGCTCGCCGCGGCGCTTGTTCCACCCAATACGATCGAGCTGCTCGAAGGTGGGGAAAAAAGTCTAGAAGAGGCGCAAAAGGCGGTGGAATTTGCTTTGGAAAACGGGCTGGTGATCGACCGGGCCAACGTCAAAATCGAAGCGCCGATATTAAAACCAAACAAAATTGTTTGCGTCGGTCACAATTACCGTGAACACATTTTGGAAATGAAACGGGAACTGCCGGAATACCCCGTCATCTTTGCCAAATTTAGCAACACGATCATCGGTCCGGAAGATAACATTCCATTGCCACCGATCACGAGTCAGCTCGATTACGAAGCGGAATTTGCCTTCGTCATCGGCAAGCGGGCGCGGAATGTCAAGCAGGCGGAGGCGCTTGAGTATGTCGCCGGGTACACGATTGTCAATGATGTGACAGCAAGAGATTTGCAGCGGCGGACGATCCAATGGCTGCAAGGAAAAACGCTTGATGGGAGTGCGCCGATGGGACCGTGGCTTGTCACGAAGGACGAAATTCCGGATCCGCATTCGCTCGAAATTTCATTGAGCGTTAACGGGGAAGAGCGGCAACGGTCGAATACGAAAAACTTGGTGTTTAATGTTCATTATCTGGTAGAGTTTTTGTCGCATATCATGACGCTTGAACCAGGAGATGTCATTTGCACAGGAACGCCGGGCGGTGTCGGGGTCGCCCGCAATCCGCAAGTCTTTTTGCAGCACGGCGATGTCGTGCGCATTGAGGTAGAGCGCATTGGCGTGCTCGAAAATCGCGTTGCCGCCGTGCCAAGTCAGGTGGAGGTGGAGTCGTCATGCCGTTGATTGAGCAATATCGGCAAGAAATCAAAGAAACCGTGGAGAGGATCATTCAAAAAGTCAGCTCATTGACGGAGGAGGTGATCCGCTGGAAGCCGTCTGCTGATGAATGGTCGATCATGGAAATTCTTTGCCACGTCGAAGAAGTGATCGGCTATTGGACAAGGGAGCTTGTACGCGTCATTCAAGCCGGCGGCGGGGAGTGGGGCCGGGGGCTCAATGATGAAGCGAGGCTGGTGGCGGTTCGTCAAGCAGACTCTCGCACTGTCAGCGACGTCATCCATGGGATTAAGAAAGCAGCGAAATTTGCGGATGAACAGCTGGAACGGTTGAGAGATGATCAGTTGGCTCTTGAAGCCCCACATCGCAACCCGAAATTTGGCGTCAAGCCGATGACGTTTTTAGTCGAGCATTTTTTGACCGAGCATTTGGCCGGCCATTTGCGGCAAATTGAACGAAATTTAGGCAAACATAAGGCCGCTCAATCAAAACAATGAGAAAGGGGAAATTCATGTGGCGGAAAAAAATCCTTTTTTCCAAAGCAAAGAAGTGAAAGAGTTTACGAAAAAAATTGAACAATACCATTTAGGTCCGCTTTGGGAAGCGATTCCGGACTTGATGCATAAAGAGCCGAGACCGGAAGCAGTGCCGTATTTATGGAAAGGAGAGACGATCCGCAAGCTGCTTTTGGAGGCGACGCAAATTTTCACGCCGGAACGTGGCGGCGAGCGCCGGGCAATTTACTTGCAAAACCCAGGGCTTAAACAGCGCCAGCCGTGGGGATGGGCGTCAACGACTAACACACTATATGCGGCTGTCCAGCTTATTTTGCCAGGTGAAACGGCGCCGTCTCACCGTCATACGCAAAATGCGATGCGGTTTATCACAGACGGAAAAGGGGCGTATTCGATCGTCCAAGGAGAGCGGTTGTTCATGGAGGAAGGCGACTTTCTTATCACTCCGGGCGGATTATGGCACGGCCACAGTCATCCAGGAGAAGGACCGATGTTTTGGATGGATTGCTTGGATATTCCGTTTATTTACGCCACAGGTGGAACGTTTTTTGAACCTTATCCGGATGGCATTGAGCCGCCGTCGCTTCCAGATGACTACTCGGCGCGCAAGTATCGCGGCGGCATGGTTCGGCCGATCGGCGACCGAAAGCCGCAAGTCGCACCGCTTGGATTGTACAAGTGGAAACAGACCGAAGCGGCGTTGGAAGGGTTAAGCGATTTTGAACCGGATCCGTATGATGGCATTGCGGTCGAGTACATCAATCCGTCCAATGGTCAGACAGCCAATCCGAACATCGGTGCATGGATGCAAAAACTGCCGGTTGGCTACCATTCAAAGGCGCACCGCCACACGTATTCGGCGATTTACCACGTGTTCAAAGGCGAAGGATATACAGTCATCAACGGTATTCGGTTCAACTGGACAAAAGGCGATTATTTTGTCATCCCGAACTGGGCTTGGCACGAACATGTGAACACATCCAAAGAGGATGCGCTTCTCTTCTGCGCCAACGATTTGCCGATCATGGAAAAGCTCAGATTGCAGCGTGAAGAAGCGTACCCGAATAACAACGGATATCAATCGGTCGTCGGGGAGTTTGAGGCGGAGGTAGTGCGTAGCTAGATCATTGTTCCCCTGTGGTTGTGAATTGCTACAGGGGATTTCCCTTAATTTGTTTTGAAAGAAGGAATGGAAAGATGGCAAGGGAAATTCACATTAATCACTGGATTGATGAGCAACCGTTAAATCGGTTTCACATAAGTTTATTGTTTATGTGTATGTTGATTATCATTGCTGATGGTTATGATATGTTTATGTTTGGTGCCATCGTCCCGTCTCTCATGAAGGAGTGGGGGATAGGACCAGTTGAAGCGGGGGCGTTGAACAGCTATGCGTTGATCGGCATGATGATTGGGGCGATGATTTTTGGACCGTCAGCAGACAGATTTGGACGTAAAAATGTGATCCTTCTATGTTTTTGCCTCTTTAGCTTATTTACGTTTACGTCCGGATTTTCCCAAAGCAGCACATCATTTGGAGTTCAGCGTTTTTTTGCTGGGCTGGGATTAGGCGGGGTAATGCCTAATCTTATTGCACTAATGACAGAGTATACTCCAAGCAAATGGAAAAGTACACTAGTATCCATTATGTTTAGCGGCCATGCGTTTGGTGGCATTATTGCCTCTGCGGGAGCTATTTATTTAATTCCTCATCTTGGGTGGAGGGCAGTCGTCTGGTTAGGATTGATTCCTCTAGTTTTTCTTCCATTTTTCTATCGGAAGATGCCAGAATCTGTTTATTTTTATCTTCGCCATCACCAAACCGATCGGTTGCTCTCGGTATTTCGTCGCCTCACTCAACAAATGATATCGGATGATGAACAAATTCAATGGGTGGAGAATGGCGAGCAGAAAACAAGTTTTCCAGTGACTTGCTTGTTTCGCGAACATCGAGGATGGAGCACCGCGATGTTTTGGGTCTCGTTTTTTATGTGTTTGCTTGTCATGTATGGATTAAGCACATGGTTGCCTAAAATCATGCAAGAGGCTGGATATCCGCTTGGATCCAGTTTAACATTTTTAGTTACCTTGAATAGTGGTGCTGTAATAGGTGCTATTATTGGTGGAAGATTAGCTGATCTTTTCGGTGCACGCAAAATCTTAATTCTCTTTTTTGTTATCGCCTTTTTGACATTAATGTCATTAAGTCTAAAACCAAATGTGATCCTTCTTTATATACTTATTGGCATTGCTGGAGGAACAACAACAGGTACACAAATTGTGGCTAATTCTTATGTTTCTCAATACTATCCAACAGAGATGCGTTCGACAGGAATCGGTTGGGCGCTTGGTGTGGGCAGAATTGGTGGGATTGCAGGACCTGTGATGGGCGGTATTCTATTAAACCACCATCTTTCCTTATATGGAAACTTTTTGGCTTTTGCACTCCCTTGTCTTGTATCCGCTGTTGCAATTTGGCTCGTTCAAGAGAAGTATAGTCAGCGTTGGCTTGAACAGTCAAGTAATTATTTAGCGTAATGATGAGGTGTGGAGGAGGGAAATGGATGAGTTCCATTGCTGCAAACAATATAAATGTAATCCGTGAGGAGAATATGTCGCTCTGTTATTTACTTGACCGTCTTGAAGCAGTCAATTGGTTATCTTCTTTTGGTGGGCAAGGAGATGATCAAGTGGAGCAGGCGCTTCACAAGTTTGTTCATTTTTTCGGCCTTGATGGTATAGGAATCAGATGGTTGCAGAAAAACGAACTGGTTTCTTTCATTGAGGAGATCCGCCTTGAAAACGATGATAGTTGGAGAGTGTTAAGACACATTCCCGAACAATTGAGACAGCAAACTGAGCAAACAGGGAGGTCGAGATTGCTTTCGGCGATTGCTGATGAAGTTCCAGCTGTTATTTTCCAACATAGTTTTGATGCGATCTTCGAGGTATTAAGACCGTATGGCAACAAGGTTGTGACCACTGCGGTTGGGTATATGATGTACATCGGTGGAATGGCTTGTGCATGGGAGGTATTATCTGATCTAGAAGGATGGAAGGAAAACCCATTTCTTTATCTTGTTTCTGTGTTGGAGAGCGGCCATTGGCCATTAGGGATAGTTAATCGAAAATTTGTCGTTATTTAGGTGGTTGTCGAACATGTTTGTGTACCCTTGCTACGGTGCAGTAGAGAGTAAACGCTGATATAGAACAACTAAAAACAGTTTTGACTTTTAACATTTTTCCAAAAGAAGTGTCCCACTTCGAAACGAAGTGAAAGCGGGAGATGAATGCCGGTTGGCTTTAGGCAACCCATACGATCGAATATGGTTCAAACGGACAACTTCGGAACGAAGGGAAGCATAGAGGGTTCTTGTGTGTGGCTTGCCATTGGGCGAACACGCACAAGTCGCTTGAAGCCCCCACCTCTAAGCGAAGCGTAGGTGGTGGGTAGTTCACGTAGAAAAGCCCTGGCTATTGTTTGGTAAGGCTGCCAGGGCTCTTTGCATGCCGAGTGTGGAGTTGCGCGTAGTAGTGAAAGTTTTGAGTAGGGGGAAGGCAAGCTGATGGATCGTCGGGTAACGAAAAAGAAAATTCGACAAGACACGGGGGTTTTAATACATATTCAATGCCGTTTTGCCCCGCTTGATCTCCTTTTTGTTTTCAAACAGCTCTTCGACCAAAATGTTTTGGCCGTTGGCGACATCGGTGAGCCGTTTGTCCATGTCGGCCACTTGCTGGCTTAATTGGCTGAGTTGTTCATTCGTTTGCTGCACTTGTTTGGCGAGCTGGTCGACTTGCTCATGAGTTTGCTGTACTTGGTGGTTCAGCTGCTGCACTTGGCTGTTAAGGTGTTGGACTTGTTGGCCCAGTTGCTGCACTTGCTCGTTTGTTTGTTGCACCTGTTGACCGAGCTGCTGCACTTGCTCGTTTGTTTGTTGCACCTGTTGGCCCAGTTGCTGCACTTGTCCGTTCGTTTGTTGCAGCTGCTCGGCAAGTTCTTTAATGGCTTGCCAAATCATTTCATTTGTAATATCCCCCATTCGACAATCTCCTTTCTCGTTCGATTCTCTCTCTATTATACATGACGAAAGATGGGAACGATAGAGAAAAGATGGCGAAATGTTTTTCTTTGCGGCGCGCCCCCTCGATGTGATATAACAAAAGAATGTCAACAGTACACTATTGGAGGATGGGCACTGTGATCCGTGTCAGCCATTTGCATAAATCGTTCCGCGTCCATCGCCGCGATGCGGGATGGCTTGAGGCGGTGCGTCATTTATGGCGGCGCGACTATCGCGTCATTGAGGCGGTGAAGGACGTTTCGTTTACGATTGAGAAAGGGGAAATCGTCGGCTTTTTAGGGCCAAACGGGGCGGGGAAAACGACGACGATGAAAATGTTGGCCGGCCTCTTGCATCCGACGTCAGGGGAGATCACGGTCGGCGGGTTTGTGCCGTTTGAGCAAAAGCCGGAGTTTAAAAAAATGATGAGCTTGGTGATGGGGCAAAAAAGCCAGCTCATTTGGGACATCCCGCCGATGGAGACGTTTTTGGTCAATAAAGCGATTTATGACATCGACGATCGGTCGTTCCGCCAGACGCTCGAGGAATTGACGGAACTGCTCGACTTGGCGCCGCTGTTGGACAAGCCGACGCGCAGTCTGTCGCTCGGGCAGCGGATGCGCTGCGAGCTGGCGGCGGCGCTTTTGCATCGGCCGCAAGTGTTGTTTTTGGATGAGCCGACGATCGGGCTTGACGTTCATACGCAAGAAAACGTGCGTCGCTTTATCGTTGACTACAATCGGGAGCACGAGACGACGATTTTGTTGACATCGCATTACATGGGTGATGTTGCAGCGCTTTGCGACCGGGTGATGATCATCAACTACGGACGATTGATTTACGACGGGGAACTGTCAGTGCTGACGGAGAAGCTGGCGCCGTACAAGCGGTTGGAAGTCCGGTTTTCACGGGTTCCGGACATGGATTGGGGAGAGTATGGCGAAGTGGCGGAAATCGAAGAAGGAACAGTCGTATTGCGGGTGGCGCGCGAGAAGGCGGCGGGGACAGCAGCGCGGTTATTAGAGCGGTTTGATGTCCGCGACATCAATATTGAAGACCCGCCGCTTGAGGAAGTGATTACGCGCGCGTTTTGGGAGGAGCACGTATGATTCGCAAATATATCGCTTTGTTGCGGATGAAATACATCGAAATGCTCGCGTATCGTTTGGCGACGTTCGTCTGGATGACGGGTGCGATCACGCAGCCGCTGATCACGATGTTTGTCTGGATGAACATTCATCCGGAAGAGAGCGATTCGTTCGTCTTTTATTTTATGGCCGTCATTTTTGTCGAACGAATGACGAGCGCGTGGGATGTATGGGAGCTGGACCGTGAAATCCGCGAAGGGACGTTTTCGAATTTGCTGCTTAGGCCGCTTCATCCGATCCATTGGGCGATCGCGGAAAATATCGTTTACAAATGGCTGTTTGCCTTCATTTTAGTGCCTGTCTGGGTGGCGGCAGCGACATTTTGGCCGGCGCTTCGCCCGCATATGACGGCAGGTCAAGCAGTGCTGTTTTTGGCGGCGGTCGTGTTGGGTGCGGCGCTTCGCTTTTTGCTTAGCTATTCGTGCGGGTTGCTTGCGTTTTGGGTGACGAAGGTGGCGGCGGTGTACGGGGTGATCGATGTCATTTCGTTGTTTTTGTCAGGACGGATCGCGCCGCTGGAAATGCTTCCGCCGGCGCTTCGCGAATGGAGCGAGTGGCTGCCGTTTCGCTATATGATCAGTTTTCCGATCGAAATCGCCACCGGGGCGGCGGATGGAGGAGAGTTGGCGCGCGGCTTTGCGATCGCCGCCGGGTGGATGATTGCGCTGATTGGTGCTTTGCAATGGCTGTGGAAAGCGGGGATGAGAAAAAATCAGGCGGTAGGTGGGTGAATATGCGACGGTATGGACGAGTGTTCCGCGAGTTTTTCCGCGCTTGTTTGGTCGAGGAAATGGAATACCGGAGCGAATTTTTCGGCAATTTTATCGCCAGCTTTTTTGGCGTCGGCATCGCCCTGCTCACCGTCCATATCTTTTTTTACCAGACGGACCGCTTGGGCGGCTGGACGTATGGGGAAGTGCTTGTGCTGCTCGGCGTTTTTAATACGCTGCGCGGATTCATTGACTTTGCGCTCCGCCCGAACATGCCGCGGCTGCTTGAGCATGTCAGACGCGGCACGCTCGATTATATTTTGACGAAGCCGGTCGACAGCATGTTTTACGTCAGCTTCCGCCATCTTGTCTTTTGGCGGCTGATCGATGTGGCGCTTGGCATCGGCGTCATCGGCTTCGGCTTGTATGTCGAACGCTACGTGCCATCGGCGGCCGACGTATGCATGTTTCTGATCGTGATGGCCGCTTCTCTTTTGCTCATTTATTCGCTATGGATGATGTTGATGACGACCTCGTTTTGGGTCGTGCGCATCGACGATTTGTCGTTTATTTTTGATTCGTTTTTTGACACGGCCCGCTTTCCCGGCAGCATGTACCGCGGCGCGGTGCGGTTGGTGATTACCTACATCCTGCCGGCTGTGTTGATCACCAATACGCCGGCTTTGGCGCTGCTTGGAAAATGGCGCATCCCGACAGCGCTGGCGGCTTTGGCTGCGGCCATTCTCTTTTTATGGCTGGCCCGTCGCTTTTGGCGGTTTGCCTTGCGCTTTTACACCGGGGCGGGCGGGTGAGGAAACGGCTCCCTAGACGGGGGCTTTTTTTTCTTTAGTCATGGCTATTTGGCCAAGATATCGACGGTGATCGGCAGTATATCGACGAGCATCATGCCGCTCGATTCGCTTCTGGCCGCCGTGAATGATGGGGAAGCGTTCCAGTGTTTATGACTCGAGCGTTCGGTTGACTGTTTCTTTCCTTGCATTGGCTCAGGATGCTCTCCTTTCGCCGGCGACTCCCAGATCCATTTTTTCCATATTGATGGTTGGATGGCGGAGAGAATGGACACGGAGAAGGGGGAGGATGACTGTTTCTTTGCTTTCATATTCGTTAACTTTTACGTAAACGTCAATTAAAATAAAATTCAGAATATTGATTCTAGAAAAGGGATGGCCATGCACTATTTCACCATTTCCGATTTGGCGCAAGAGTTTGATGTGAGCACACGGACGATCCGCTATTATGAAGAACGTGGATTGCTCTCCCCAATCCGGACCGAGTCAGGGCAGCGGCTGTATACGAAAAAGGAGCGGGCGAAACTCAAGCTCATTTTGCGCGGCAAACGGTTCGGCTTTTCGCTCGACGAAATTCATGAGATGATTGCGCTGTTTGATGAGGATCGCACGGGGAAGAAACAGCTTGAAAAAACGGTCGAATACGGGCGGCGGAAATTGAAGGAGGTGAGCGAGCGGATTGAGGATTTGCTTCAGCTGAAGGCGGAGATGGAAGCGCTGCTTTCCGATTTTGAACAGCGATTGCGACAATGGGAGGGATCGGATGGATGAACATTTCAGAGCTGCTTGCCCGGAATGCGAGGAAATTTCCAGAGAAAACGGCGGTCATCGAAGGAGAATCAGCGCTGTCGTATGCCGAGGTCAACCGCATGGTCAATCGCTTGGCCTCATCATTGGCTCGGCTTGGTGTTGGACGCGGCGATAAAGTCGCGCTGTATATGCCCAATACCAAAGAGTTTGCCGTTTCGTACTTTGCCGTTTTGCGCCTTGGCGCGGTTGTTGTGCCGATTAACGCGCGCTTGACGGCGGCTGAGGTGCAGTATATTCTCGGCCATAGCGAGGCAAAGGCGCTCATCGCCCACGATTTGGTGCATCAAGTGCTCGCCCCGCTTGTCGGTGGAAGCGATGGAATCTGGGTGAAGACCGGGAAGGCGGAAGGCGGTTGGCTGTCGCTCGAGGAGTTGATCGATTCGGGTGATCCAGAAGAGATCGTCTGCCCAGCCAAAGAGGATGATGAGGCGACGATTTTGTATACATCGGGGACAACGGGGCGGCCAAAAGGGGTGTTGTTCACGCATCGCAATGTGATCACGGTTGCGGACATGATCGTGATCGAAACGAAAATCGACCGTCAAAGCCGCCTGCTGCATCTCATGCCGCTCAGCCACTCAGCGCCGCTTCATTTGTTTTTCATAGGCGGCACGTACGTCGGTGCGACCCATGTCCTAGCGCCTGTGTTTTCCCCGGATGCGTTGCTTGAATTGGTCGAACGTCATCAGATCACCCACTTTTTCGGCGCGCCAGTGGCGTATTTGTTGACGGCGAAGCATCCGCGGTTTGACAAATACGACCTTTCTTCGGTCCGTTGCTGGATGTACGGCGGGGCTCCGCTGTCGCGCGAGGAAGTGAAGTTTGTCGCCAGCCGCTTTGGCGCCGGGCGGATGATGTGTTTATACGGTTTGACCGAAGCCGGCCCGAACGGGACGTACTTGTCTCCTGAGGAGCATGGCGAAAAAGCGGGGAGCGTCGGCCGAGATGCCGCTCTTCATTGCGAGGTGGCCATCGTCGATGAGAACGGACAGGAAGTTGCGCCCGGCGAGGTCGGGGAGATCGTGCTGCGCGGGGAGAGCATCATGAAAGGATACTACAAGGACGAAGAAAAAACGAATGAAGCGATCAAAGGCGGCTGGCTGTACACCGGCGATTTGGCGCGCCGCGATGAAGACGGCTACATTTGGATCGTCGACCGGAAAAAAGATGTCATCATTTCCGGCGGTGTCAACATTTATCCAAAGGAAGTCGAAGATGTGCTGCGAACGCATCCGGCGATCGCCGATGTTGCCGTGATCGGCGTGCCGCATCCGGAGTGGGGCGAAACGGCAAAAGCGTTTGTTGTATTGAGCCAACCGCTCGAACCGCTTGCGGAAGAGTGCAAGCGCTTCCTATCTGACAAGCTGGCTGACTATAAAATTCCGCGTCTGTATGAGGCGATCGCTGAACTGCCGCGCAATGCGACGGGAAAAGTGTTGAAACAAGTGCTGCGGACGCGGGAGACGACGGCGCAGGGAGCACAGGGACGATAAGAAGAGGGGAAAGGGGAGAGACGATGAAACCGCTTTATGAAGTCGATCCGAATTTGTTGGCGAATTTGAAACGGCATTTGGATGACGAATTGTATCGGTATGCGGAAGAAAAGCTCGCGTCGTTTTACGAATTTTGCTTGACGGACGTTGACCGCCGCGCCGTGCACACCGACCGCGAAGGGCAGCCGCGCCTCATTAAGTACGACCGGTTTGGAAACGACATTTCTGAAGTGTGGGTGAACGAAGGATACGAGCAGACGGCAAAACAGACGTACGAAACGGGGATTGTCGGCTATGTGCACAAGCCAATTCCCGAGCTTGGGAGAAAAGGGAACTACGTTTACTCGTACGCCCAAGGATACATTTTGTCCCAAGCCGAGCCGGGGTTTTACTGTCCCGTGACGCTGACGATGGCGACCGCCTATGTGCTCGAGCATTTTGCCGATGAAAAGCTGAAGGCGACGTATTTGCCCCATGTCATCTCCACCGGGGAAGTCGAGTTGTACGAAGGGGCGACGTTTTTAACCGAGCGCCAAGGAGGGTCGGACGTTGGCGCCAATGCGGTGCGCGCCGTGCCGTGCGGCGATCATTATAAGTTATACGGGGAAAAATATTTTGCCAGCAATGCCGGCCGCTGCGGCGTGGCGCTCGTATTGGCGCGCATCGACGGGAGCGGGCCGGGGACGAAAGGGCTGAGCTTGTTCCTTGTCCCGTGGCGCAAAGAAGATGGGACGTTAAACGGCATCTCGATTCGCCGCCTGAAAGACAAGTTAGGCGTGCGCGCCGTGCCGTCCGCCGAAGTCGTGTTTGACGGCGCCAAGGCTTATGTCGTCGGCGATCCGGCGAAAGGCTTCTATTATATGATGGAAGCGCTCAATTTGTCGCGCGTCTGCAATGCGGTTGCTTCCGTCGGCATCATGAAGCGGGCGCTTGAAGAGGCGAAACAATACGCTGAGCGACGCACTGCCTTTGGACATGTCTTGACGGATTACCCGATGGTGCGCGAGCCGCTTGCCAATTTGACGGCGAGACAGGAAGTGGAAACGAGCGCCTGCTTTGACATGATCGCCTTGTTTGACCGCGTCATGGCCGCGCCGCATGAAGCGAGCGAGGCGGAGAAAGCATGGCTCAGGCTGCTGATTGCACTCCTTAAGATGCGCACCGCCGAAGAGGCGATCGCGTTCAGCCATGAGGCGATTGAACTGCACGGCGGCAACGGGTATATCGAAGATTTTGTCACCCCGCGCCTGCTTCGTGACGCCCAAGTGCTGACGGTTTGGGAGGGGACGGCGAACATTTTGGCGCTCGAGGTGCTGCGTTTGATGCGCAAATATCGCATTCACGAGCGGTTCATCACGGAGATGAAGGGGCGTCTTGAGCGGTTGACGGCCGAGGTCAAGCCGCTTGCCCGCCCGGTCGAAGAAGGGTTGAAGGAATTGGTGTCAGCGCTCGCCCATCTTGGCGGCCAAGCGGATGAGGTGCAGACGTTCCACGCAAAAGCGATCGCCAATCGGATGTGCGATCTGTATTTGAGCATCATCGCCCTTGAACGCGGACAGGAAAACGAAAGGAATAAGTGGATCGCCGAGCTGTTTGTGCGCCATGTATGGGAGCGCGGGCTTATCGATGAACGGATGGTGCCGGTGCGTGAGTTTGACTTGATCGTCAGATGTAAAGGAGCGTCTGCCCCGCTTGCCCATTCGTAAGTTGGCGGCATGAAGCGGGCCGTGGGTGAAAGGGATGTTCGTTTTGGGCGGACATCTCTTTTTTGATTGCCAAATGAGCAATTGAACAAGTAGGATGAAAGAAAGGGAAAAACAAGAAGGGGGAAATGCGCATGGAATTGGTGAGCACGCCTCGCCGGACGAAACGGCGCGTTTGGGTTTCGGCGGCCATTGGCGTTGTCATTTTGGGGTTGCTCGCCTGCGTCGGTTTGTCCGTTTATGTCGGCTGGCAGCTGACGCATAAGCCGCGCGCGCCGATTGTCGTCACGCCGAAAGACTACGGCATGGCGTATGAAAGGGCGACATTTGCAAGCAAAGATAGAAAAACGGCGCTCAAAGGCTGGATCATTCCGCCAAAAGGAACGGCGAAAATGACGGTCATTTTTGCCCATGGATACGGCAACAACCGCGTCCAAGAAAATGTGCCGTTTTTGCCGCTCGCCAAGCGGCTTGTTGACAAAGGGTATCGAATCATCTTGTTTGACTTTCGCGCGAGCGGCGAGTCGGAAGGCGATATGATTACGATCGGCGTCAAAGAGAAAGACGATCTGCTTGGCGTCATCGATTACGCGAAGCGGCACTATCGCGAGCCAGTCGCCTTATACGGCGTTTCGATGGGAGCGGCGACATCGATCTTGGCGGCGGCAGAAGACAATGACGTGCGCGGGGTGATTGCGGACAGCCCGTTCAGCGACCTCGAATCGTATTTGCGAGCCAATATGCCGGTATGGACGCATTTGCCGAACGTGCCGTTTACGTATTTGATTTTGGCGATCGTTCCGGCGCTGGCCGATTTGGATCTAGGCGTGTCTTCGCCCATCCATGCCGTCGATCGTGTCGCGCCGAGGCCGATTTTGTTCATTCACAGCAAAGACGACCGTTCGATTCCGTATGAAGAAAGCGTAAAACTGTACAAAACCCATCCGGATGCGTTTCAGCTATGGCTGACGGACAAAGCGGATCATGTCAAAAGTTTCTCGTTGTACGGCGACCAATACGTGAGCCGCATGCTTTCTTTTTTACAGTCGCTTGAATGACAGAGGCTAGAAAAATAGTGGTTTGGTTGTGTACAGCACAAGAAAAGCCATATAATGAAAACGGGTGGAACAGCTTCGGCGGTTCCTTCTTTTTTGCGCTGTGAAGGGGATGCGATGAAAATAGGAGGGGGCAGCGTCCGACATGGACAAATATAAAGAGCATTTTTGGCGCAATATTCGCGCCAAATTGGAACAATGGGAGCGGGCGGAAACAATTACGTATGAAGATGTGTATCGGTTCTTCCATAACATCGCAGGGACGGCAGCGGTTATCGGCATGGAAGAGCTGGGGGAAAAAGCGCGTCGCCTCATGAAGCGGCTTGAAGAGGAAAGCAGAAACGTATTATGGACGCCCGAGGCATTGAAGGAGCATGTTTATGAACTGATGCATTGGTATTACGATGAGACGTATCGTGACATTCCACCTCATTTTTCGCTTTCGAAAGCGGCGGTCGAGGAAGCGCCATTGGTCTTGATGATTGATGACGACCCGCTCTTTCTTATGTTTATGAAAGAGTATATGGAAAAAACAGGTTGGCATATTGTCACTGTCGCCCAACCGGAAAAGGCGGTCGCGCAATTTTATGAGGTGAAGCCCGACTGTATTGTCATCGATGTCCATATGAACGGAACGGACGGGTTGATTGTCCTTAAAGAATTGAAAGCGGCGCTTGGCCCACAATTTGTTCCAACCGTCATCATCAGCGCCGATGATCGTGAAGAGGTGCGCCTGCAAAGTTATGCATTGGGCGCTGACGATTTTATAGTCAAACCGTTTTCGTTATCCGAATTTCTGATTCGCGTGAATCGGCTGGTTGAGCGGAAAAGGCAGTTGGAAGCTCTTTTGCTTGTCGACGAATTGACCCGATTATACAACCGCAAATATTTGCCTGAGGCCTACCGCCAGTTCGAAAGCGAGCGGGAGCGACATGGGGATCCGTATTGCATTGCATTGCTTGATCTTGATCATTTTAAAAAGATTAACGATCAGTACGGCCATCTAGTCGGAGATGAAGTGTTGCGTGAATTTGCGGCGCTTCTTCGGAACGGAACACGGCCCAATGACTTGGCGTTTCGCTTCGGCGGTGAGGAATTTCTTCTCTTTTTGCCGAAAACACCGCAACAAGACGCGATCGAAGTCATTGAGCGGCTTCGCGACCAATTTCGCTCCCGCTCTTTTTCTGGGGGGAACAAAGTGTTTCATTGCACCTTTTCTTGTGGAATCGTGGAAGTAAACGCAGGGGGAGCGGTGCTTGATGATTGGCTTGAGCAGGCGGACGCGGCGCTGTATGCGGCCAAAAACGGCGGGCGTGATCGGACGGTGGTTGCCGAAAAGCTCGACGGCAGACAGCAACGAAAAACCGTGAAAATGGCGATTGTTGACGATGATGTGATTGTTCGCACGATTGTGGCAGATCTTCTTGATCACATTGCCCGGGATCGGAAAGAGCAGTGTGAAGTGCGGGCGTTTGCGGATGGGTTGTCGTTTGTCGAATCATCGTGGCACGAGGACCGTTCGCCATGCCTTGTCATTTTGGATGGAGTGATGCCCAAAATGGACGGGCTTGAGGTATTGCGCCGTCTTCGCAGCCGACGCGATGCCTCACGGTATAGAGTCATTATGTTGACCATGCGGCAAAGTGAAGAAGATATCGCGCGAGCGCTTCAGTTGGGAGCGGACGATTATATAACGAAGCCGTTTAAACGGCTTGAGCTCGAGGCGCGGGTCAGCCGATTGCTGAAACGGATGTAGAGTTGTGTCGACCGTTCTATGCCCTTGTGGGATAACCCCCGTTGGGCATCGGGGAGAGTGGAGAAGGATTTGCCTTTGGCCGGCAAGGGGAGAAGCAGGGGGGAGGAAGAACGATTGAAACGGATTTTGCTTGTTGAGGATGAAGATGTGTTGCGCATGTTGGCAGTCGATTTGTTGACCGATGAAGGGCATCAAGTGGACGAAGCGGTGGACGGAGCAGAGGCGCTCGTTCGGCTGCGCGAACGCGATTATGATTTGGTGGTGCTGGATTATATGCTGCCGTTTTATAGCGGTGTTGAGGTGCTCGAACATGTTCGTCGTGACTGTCCCGGGAAACAGCCCAGCAAGTTGAGCTGGAGCAAGCACTGGCGATGGCTGAGCGCCGCGAACAGGAGCTGAAGCGACGCAACGCTCTCATTAAAGGCATAGCGCAATCTCTTGATAAGAAGGAAGTATTAAACAGCATCATCGATCATTTGTGCGCCATCATGAAGGCGGAACGGGGGCATTATCGTCGCGATGGATGATGAGCGGACGCATGCTTCGTTCGGTTTATCAGCGATGAGTGTTCAGCGGTTTTTGCACCAGCTGTACAACGGCCTTGAACACCGTCTGCTCGAGACGAAGCGTGCATTTGCGGTGCGCTGCGAGCTGCCGATGTTTGAACGCGGTTACCATGATGGGCCGCTGTATTCGCACGATTTGTTTGTCCCCGTGTTATCGCCAAGCGATGACATAGAGGCCATCATCGTCTTAAGTCGGTTGGGGGCGGCCTTTACGGATGAGGAAGCGGCCGAGGCAGAGCAGCTTGGCAGGCATATTTCGATTTCTTTGCAAAAACTAGCTTTGTATGAAGAAGCAGAAAAAGACCGCCGTCTGGCAGAAGAGATTTTCAATCATTTGCATGAAGGCATTCAGCTTGTCGACCTTCAAGGAACGAACAAGCTCATGAACGGGCGGATGAAAGAATGGTTCGGCGCCGCGGCCAACGGATGGCACGAGATGCCGTACGCCGAATGGAAGCAGCAGCTTTGCGCGTTGGTCGTCGATGGGCGACCGCTTGGCGCTTTTCTTGATCAAGCCGTGTTTGGACCAGCGGATGAGTTATCGGTCATGACGTATGAGCTGAAAGAAAAGCGGGCGGTGATGGAAGTGTATGCTGCGCCGCTTTATCGCGGGGGAGCGAAATTTGGCACGATTTTTGTCCATCGCGATATCACCAAGCAGGCGGAAGTGGATCGGATGAAGTCTGAGCTGGTCAGCACGGTCAGCCATGAATTGCGGACGCCGCTTGCGGGCATTCTCGGTTTGGCGGAGTTGTTGCTGAACAAACCGCTTGCGCCGGAACGGCAGCGAAAATATTTGACCGCCATTGGCCAAGAAGCGGAGCGGCTGATGGCTTTGATCAATGATTTTCTCGATGTGCAGCGCATGGAAGCCGGTCGGCAAACGTATCGTTGGGAGCCGGTTGATCTTGTTCCGATCATGGAAAAAATCATCGACGCCGAAAAAATGGGTACGGATATTCATACGTTTTCCGTCTCGGTCGAGACAAAGCGGACGATGATCCGCGGCGACAGAGAGCGTTTGCGGCAGCTGTTTACGAACTTAGTTCATAATGCGGTGAAATATTCTCCAAACGGTGGAGCCGTTGTGATCCGGTTGTATGAACATAGCGGCTGCCTGTGCGTCGATGTGCAAGATGAAGGGCTTGGCATCCCGGCGGAAGCGTTGCCGCATATTTTTGAGAAGTTTTTCCGCGTTGATAACTCCGATCGCCGCCGCATCGGCGGAACAGGGCTCGGCTTGACGATCGTCAAAGAAATTGCGAAAGCGCACGGCGGTGAGGTAACCGTCGTTTCGGAAGAGAAAAAAGGAAGCACGTTTACGGTTCGGTTTCCTCTGGCGCCGTTGCCGCAAGAGGTGAACTGATGCTCTTTTTCATTAGGTGGCCGGATTTCCCTCTCGGCCGCTTTTTTTGTAAACTGATAAGGAAAGGAATGGGATCATCTAGAAGGCTGGTGAAAAATTAGTTTTTTGCTCAAACCGTCGTTATTTGATCAAAAAGGAGAACAGACTAGGAACACTTACCCTTTCAGCACATGAGTGTACATGGGAAGAGCGTTGTTGACAGTTTGATGGTAGAAGATGGTTTATTTCCATCGAGCTAATGAGAAGAAGGGGGAAAAGGCATGTGCGGGCGGTTTACCTTAACTGTTGATTTGTTGGCGTTGCAGGATCGGTTTCACTTCCGTTATCAAGGTTCGCTTACGCCCCGGTTCAACATCGCCCCGGGTCAAGATGTGTTGACCATCGTCGCGGAAGGGGGAGAAAGAGTCGGGAAAATGATGCGCTGGGGGCTTGTGCCGTTTTGGGCGAAAGATGCCCGCATCGGCGCCAAGATGATCAACGCCCGGGCGGAAACAGTCGATGAGAAGGCGAGTTTCCGCCATGCGTTCAAGCGGCGGCGCTGTTTGATTTTAGCCGATGGATTTTTCGAATGGAAAAAGGAAGGAACGAAAAAAGTGCCGTACCGGTTCACCCTCAAAACGGGCGAGCCGTTTGCGTTCGCTGGATTGTGGGAGCGCTGGGAGGGAGCGAGCGATCCGATTGAGACGTGCGCGATCATCACGACAAAGGCGAACGAGCTCATCGCCCCCATTCACGATCGGATGCCGGTCATGTTGCCTTACGAGCGGCATGACGACTGGCTTGATCCCCGCTTGGATGACAGCGAGTATTTGAAATCGTTGTTGTCGCCGTATCCGAGCGGCGAGATGCGCATGTACGAAGTGGCGCCGCTGGTCAACTCGCCGAAAAACGACGTGATCGCCTGCATCGAGCCGGTCGACAGCCGGTCAATGGAGGGAACGTGATGCATCCTGTCATCTTATTTGATGGCGATTGCCTGTTTTGCCATGCGAGCGCGCACTGGATCGCCGCCCGCGACCGCCAGGCGGTGTTCCGCTTTGCGGCGCAACAGAGCATCGTTGGCCAAGTGTTGCTGGCAAAGCAGGAGATGTCAGCAGAAGACAGCGTCGTCCTCATCGAGAACGGGTGCTGTTATGTAAAATCCGAGGCTGTCCTGCGCATCGGCCGGCGTCTAGCTTGGCCATGGAATTGGATGGCAGCGGCTGGGTTTCTCATCCCTCGGCTGTTGCGCGATCATATGTATGACGCGATTGCCAATCGTCGGCATCGTCTCGTTCCAAAGCGTGATCATTGCCAGCTGCCGCCTCCTGAACTGCGGGCTCGTTTTCTTGATGAATTACCGCAGTGAAGAAGGAAAATACGCCCGTTTGTCGTATTGAAAAGGGAAAGAAACGAGGGAGGGGAAATGGGCATGACAAGCGGAACAACACGATGGCTTGAGGATTGCACGCCTCGGGCGCTTGAGCGTTTTGCCGATGAATTGATCGCTATGGCCGAGCAAAGGGAGGACGAGGCCCGGCGCCGGTTTTACGAAGGGATGGCGGTGGCGGCGAAACTCATCGCGCTCCGTTGGGAAGGAAAATGTGCCTATATTGATGATCATTTGCTTGATAATGTATACGAGGCGTTGGCTGTCTTCTCATTGGAAAAGCTTGAGAAAACGCTGGCCATGGAGGCGGAAGAGGCGCATGGCGGCGGCCGCTGCTCGTTTTGTCTCAAAGAAAAACCAAGGCTGGCCAAAGGTCCGCTGGCGGCGATTTGCGACGATTGCCTGCAGTTTGGGCTGCAAGTGATCGCCAAGCAGCCGTAATCGAGGCGGCGGTCATCGTGAAGGCGATGGCCGTCGTTTTTCGGCAAAATTGATAAGCGAATATGACAAGGCGCAAGACGGCGTTGATCTTCTCCCCCTTACTTGCCTACGGTGGAAACGAGGTTTTTCGTGGTGAAGATATGATAGAAGATACGAGGATGGTGTGGCAGTGGCGCGTCCCCGCTGTGGGTGTTGCTTCAATCTCCATTTCGGTTTTCCTCCTTAATTGTTTACTTGTTGGCTTTGGCGGTTGCCTTCTGCAGCTCAAGGAAAACGTTTCGGCACGTCTTTCCTTATGAAAACATTGTACATCAAACATAGCAGTGGAAATCGAAAGGGGAAAAGAACATGATTCCGATCGTAACATCTGATGAAATGTACGCCATCGACCGAGAAGTGACGGAGCGGATCGGCATCAGCGCTGATTCATTGATGGAAAACGCCGGGCAGGCGCTGTTTTCAGCGCTGAAAGAACGAATTCCACGCACCGCTGACGTGGCGGTGCTTGCCGGGGCAGGCAACAACGGCGGGGATGGGTTTGTCGTTGCCCGCATGTTGAAAAGCTACGGCTACGAAACCGATGTATGGCTCGTTCCACCAAAGGAAAAGGTGAAAGGAGCGGCGCGCACCGCACTTGAGGTGTACGAGCGGTCCGGGTATTCGTGGATTCCGTATGAAGGGAATGAACGAGAGTTTGCGATGCGTGCGCCGCACTACGACGTGATCATTGATGCGCTCCTTGGCATCGGCGTGAAAGGTGAGGTTCGTTCTCCGTATCAAGAAATCATTGAACAAGTGAACCGCTCGCGGGCTGTTGTGTACGCAATCGATGTTCCAAGCGGGGTGCCGGCTGATGGCGGTGATGTCGCCGTAGCCGTTCGAGCGGATGTGACATTCACCATTCAATGCCCAAAGCTTGGGGCGTACACATTCCCAGCGGCCGATTATTACGGGGAGCTTGCTGTTGTGGATATCGGCATTCCGCCGCTCGTGGTCAAAACGAATGCAGCCTGTCGGTTCGTGTGGGAGCGAAGCGATGTCATGGGGACGATGCCAAAGCGGAAGCGGTTCTCTCATAAAGGAACGTACGGCAAACTGCTTGTTGTCGGCGGGTCACAGGCGATGGCCGGAGCGGTGACGCTCGCCGCCAAAGCGGCGCTGCGAAGTGGGGCCGGACTTGTGACTATGGCTGTTCCGGAAACGGTGTACGAAGCGGTTGCCAATCGGGTGCCCGAGGCGATGTGTAGACCGTGGCCGGCCGAGGGGGGAGCGTTTGCCGGAGCGGCCGATTGGGACGGGCTGGATGTCGATGCGCTCGCCGTTGGACCAGGAATGGGGCGAACGGAAGGGGTGCGCCGTCTTGTTGGGGAGTTGGTGCAAAAGCCGATGCCCCTTATCCTCGATGCCGATGCCCTATTTTTCTGGGATGATTACGCCGAACAGGTGCGCCGCCGAAGCGCGCCGACGGTCATCACTCCGCATCCGGGGGAAATGGCGCGCATCGTCCATCGCTCCATTCGCGAGGTGGAGCACGACCGCTTTGGGGTATCCAAGCGGTTGGCGATGGAATATGGCGTATATGTCGTGTTGAAAGGGCCGTATACGATTGTTACGGCACCGGATGGATCGCAATATGTCAACACGACCGGCAACCCGGCTTTGGCGAAAGGCGGCAGCGGTGACGTGTTAACGGGCATCGTGGCGGCGTTTTTGTTGCAGCACGAGGCGGTGCAGCCGGCGGTGAGCAATGCTGTTTTCGTGCATGGAAAGGCTGCTGATTGGCTTGTTCAACACGGTCATTCGCCCTGGGATGTATTGGCGTCGGACGTTGTGGATGCCTTGCCGGCTGGGCTCGCTTCGCTGACGTGATCAACCGGCCCATTGAAAGGAACAATGGGGGATGAACACGATTCCAGCCGGTTTGCGATGACCGGCTGGCGTTGTCTTTTTCCTGCGCATAAGGCATGCGGTTTGGGGCGCAAACCGCTGAAGCCGTATTTGCGGCTGCAGCTGTAATCGTTGGTTTATCAGTCGACAATCTTCCACTGATCGCTGGGCTGCACCCTTCACGCGCTTGAAGCGGGAGTCTTCTTTCGAAACGATGATAAACGTTGCGGAAAGGCGGCAGTTCCATTTTTGGACAAACATGGCTATCATGAATGTAGAAATAGAAGAAGGGAGATGGGAATCGTGCCGCAATTCGTTTGGCTTGAAACGGAGGAAGAAGTGAGAAGCGCCTTTCCGGTCATGCGCGAGCTGCGCACTCATTTGGATGAAGAAACGTATGTCGCGCTTGTGCGTGAAGCGCAAGAAAAAGAAGGGTATAAGCTTGCGGCGTTATATGATCAGGACAAAATGGTTGCCGTTGTCGGATTTATGCCGATGATCACGCTCTATAACGGCCGCTTTATTTGGGTGTGCGATTTGGTGACCGCTTCGAGCGAACGTTCGAAAGGATATGGAAAGGCGTTGCTGTCCTATGTACACGAGTGGGCGAAGGAGCACGGCTACGGGATTGTCTCGCTCTCCTCCGGCTTGCAGCGGATTGACGCCCATCGCTTCTATGAGGAAAAAATGGAATATGAAAAAGTCAGTTATGTGTTTTTGAAACGCTTATCGATTTGAATCCAACGGCGTCTGTTCAGCAGATCAGCAGGCGCTTTTCATTTTTGGAGTAGAAAGTTGTCCCACTTTTCATTATAATACGAAATATATAGGTCGTATTCTGGAATTGATATTCTGATATTCGGAACAGAGGGGCGACGATGAACAAAACGGTGTTAAAAACAAAAGAACTGCTTGATTTGTTTCTCGATTGCGAACGGTTGACATTGCCGGAGATGGTCGAACGGCTTCGGATGCCGAAAACGTCGGTGTATCGAATGGCCCAGTCGCTTGTTGTCCTCGGTTTTTTGCAAAAACGAGGCGATCACTATGAGTTGGGGCTATCCTTCTTGACGTTTGGCGCACTCGTCGCCGAGCGGCTTGATATTCGCCGGGCGGCGCTGCCCGTGATGAAGCGGCTGAAAGAGGAGACGAACGAAGCGGTGAATCTTGTCATTCGCGACGGTGATGAGGCGCTGTATATTGAAAAAGTCGACACGTCCGAGCCGGTGCGCGTCTATACGAAAGTCGGGCGGCGCGCCCCTCTGTATGCCGGGGCGTGCCCTCGTGTCTTGCTCGCGTTTATGGACAAGGCGGATCGGGAACGTTATTTAGAACAAGTCGAGCTTGTCAAAATCGCCAAACATACGGTGACCGACAAAGAAGCGCTGCGCCGGTTGTTGGAAGAAGACCGGTGCCGCGGCTATACGGTCAGCTATTCTGAGCTGGAAAACTATTCGGCCGCCGTTGCCGTGCCGATTTTCAACCATGAAGGGGCGGCGGTCGCCGGGCTGAGCGTCGCCGGGCCGGAACAGCGCTTTTCGCCAGATGATGTGGCGCGCATCGTTCCGCGATTGAAGCAGGCGGCGATGGACATTTCGCGCGAACTCGGCTTTCGGGGGAAGGGATGACGGTGGAGTATACGTTGTTTCCATTATGCGAATATGCGGTGACGGTTCGGTTTTCAGACCGCATTGACGAGGACGTGAATGATATCGTCCACCAAACGGCCGCCCGGCTTCAGGCCGAGCGAAAAGAAGGCATCGAGGAGATCGTGCCGGCGTTTTCGTCGCTCACCATCTACTATGATCCATTGATGATCGATTACATCGGCATAGGCGCATGGCTAAGGAAAAACATCAGGCGGTCTGAACAAGCGGTGCGGCGTTCGGCGCGGACGGTCGTCATTCCCGTCTGTTACGGCGGCGAATTCGGTCCGGATTTGCCGGATGTCGCTCATTTCCATGGGATGACAGAAGACGAAGTGGTAGCGCTCCATTCGGCCGGACGCTACCGAGTTTATATGATCGGCTTTTCTCCTGGATTTGCCTATTTAGGAGGGTTGTCGCCGCGCTTGGCGACGCCAAGGCGGTCGGTGCCGCGCACAAAAGTGCCTGCCGGTTCGGTCGGCATCGCCGGCGGACAGACGGGCGTCTACCCGCTTGCGACGCCGGGCGGCTGGCAACTGATCGGTCGAACGCCGCTGAAGCTGTTTGACCCGCACCGAGAGAAGCCAAGTTTGCTTGCGGCTGGTGATATCGTCGCGTTTCAGCCGATTGGGGCTGATGAATTTGCACGTTGGAGCGAGGAACATGATTGACGTCATCGAGGCTGGGTTGTTTACAACCGTGCAAGATGGCGGGCGTTTTGGCTACCGGCATGCCGGCGTGCCGGCGGGCGGGGCGATGGATGCGTGGGCGTATCGCCTGGCTAATGCGCTTGTCGGCAACAACGGTGATGAGGCGGTGCTTGAGGCGACGATGGCCGGACCGACGCTTCGGTTTCGCGTCGAGGCCGTCGTTGCGGTATGCGGCGGCGATTTCCCGTGTACGCTCAATGGGCGGACGTTTGCACTTTGGAAGCCGATGGCTGTTGAGCCGGGCGATGTGCTCGAAGTAGGGGTGTGTCGGACGGGGTTTCGAGCGTATATCGCTGTATCAGGCGGCATCGACGTCCTGCCCGTGATGGGCAGCCGTTCCACGTACGTTCCAGCCCAGCTTGGCGGGCTTTCAGGCCGCCCGTTGCAGCGGGGCGATGCACTGCCGGTCGGCGTTACTCATGGGCGTCGTGTTATCGGCCGGATGCGTTGGGGTCTTGCTTCGGCCGCCCGCCGCTATATCGGTGGGAAAACGAAAACGGTGCGCGCGGTTCCCGGTCCGGAGTATGACGAATTTACGCCGGCGAGCCGCCGCCAGTTTTTCGCCGCCCGCTATGAGGTGACGACGCAGTCCGATCGGATCGGCTATCGGCTTTCCGGTCCAACGTTGGCGCTTGTGCGCGAGCGGGAGATGGTCTCGGAAGCGGTCGTTTTCGGCACGGTGCAAGTCCCAGCATCCGGCCAGCCGATCGTATTGATGGCGGACAGCCAGACGACCGGCGGCTACCCGCGCATCGCCCAAGTCGCGGCTGTGGATTTGCCGATTCTCGCGCAGGCTCGCCCGGGTGACTTTATCCAATTTCAGCCGATCGGGCCGGAAGAAGCGATGTGGCTTTATAAGGAACAACAGCAACGGCTGGCTCGATGGATTACGGCCATTCGTCGTCAATGGGAGGGAGAACGGTGAGGACGATTGATTTGAATTGCGATTTCGGCGAAAGCTTTGGGGTGTATAGGCTTGGGCAGGAAGAAATCTTATCGTACGTGACCTCTGTCAACATCGCCTGTGGGTTTCACGCCGGCGACCCGCTCGTCATGCGGCGGACGGTGCAACTCGCCATCCAGCATGGCGTTGCCATCGGCGCCCACCCGGGGGTTCCGGATTTGCTTGGCTTCGGACGGCGGGCGATGGCCGTTTCGCCGGAAGAAGTGTATGCGTACGTCGTCTACCAAATCGGTGCGCTGGCTGCGTTTGTGAAGGCGGAAGGCGGCGTGATGACGCATGTGAAGCCGCACGGCGCCTTGTACAATATGGCGTCGAAAGACGCGGCGTTGGCCGAAGCGATTGCCAAAGCGGTGCATGATGTCGATCCGATGCTTGTCTTATACGGCTTGTCGGGAAGTGAGCTGATCCGAGCGGGTCGCGCCTACGGCTTGTGTACGGCGAGCGAAGTGTTCGCCGACCGGACGTATCAGGCGGACGGTTCGCTCACCCCAAGAAGCGATCCGCGCGCCATCATCGCGGATGAAGACGAAGCGGTCACGCAAGTGCTTATGATGATCCGCGACCGGCGCGTTCGCTCGGTGCAAGGGACGGACGTGGCGATTGAAGCCGACACCGTCTGTCTCCATGGCGACAATGAACAGGCGGTGCGATTTGCCAAGCGGCTCTATCAAGCCTTGCAAAACGAAGGCATCGCCATTCAGGCGGTGCAACAACGGAATAATGGGTGATCGAGAACGACTCATTTCCCACGTACAGCTTTTTTGGTCGGACGGCGTTGTTTCAGTCGCCCCCTCCTACACAGCTTTTCGTTTTTTGTGCTCTTTTTTGCTAACCGCCACATGAAATCAGCATTCATGACAGTCACCTGTTCGATTGGTTACAATAAAAAGTAAGACGATGGAAGGAGAAAGGGGAATAGAGATGTATTATGCCATTCCAACAGTGGTTGTCAGCGAATGCCTCGGCTTTTCTGCCTGCCGGTATAACGGCGATATCATTCGCAATTCGTTTGTCTCTCGTTTAGGGGAGTTTGCTCGGCTTGTGCCTGTATGCCCAGAAGTGGCCATTGGGCTTGGGGTTCCGCGGGAGACGGTCCGACTTGTGAAACGAGGCGAGGAAAGGCGGCTTGTGCAGTCGTCGACGAACCGAGATTGGACGAGGGAAATGAATGAATTTGCCACCTCCTTTGTTTTTGACAGAGGCGGAGCGGGCCGCGCCCCCTGGATACTCTTTGTTCAGCGCGGTGCAGTTTGGATACGTTTTGATTTTGGCTGCCGCTTCGGCCGAACGGAACGAGTCGAAGAAAAAGCTGGCTGCGAGCGCAAAGGAAAGGACAAGCGAGATCACGAATCTCATCATGTGTTCCTCCTCTTTGCAACGTAAGCTTTTCTAGAATCATATTTTGCCATATTTGCTTTCGTCTATCAACCAAAAACGAACAAGCAAATGATGACGGGCCAAGAAAGGGGAAACGGTATGCACGGAGCAGACATCAAAGCGATCGTCTTTGATTTGGACGGAACATTATACGAGGAAACGGAGCATTTTGACTATTATGCCGAGCAGGTGGCGAAACGTCTTCGTGAAGCAGATCGGCGGCGGTTTTGGGACGATTACCGCGCGGTGCTCGCCGATTGTCATCCGCTTCGCATCGGGAGCATGTACGATGCGAAAGAAGATTTGATTGTATGGCTCGAAGAAGGCGAGGTTCGTGAGGTGTTCCGCTGGAGCGGCGAGCCGTTGACGAAGCGGGAAATCGAAACGGTTTACACGAAGCCGGTGGCGGTCGACTTGGACCGCTTTTTCAGCATCGGCGACCTTTGGTGGGTGCCAAGCTCGATCGGCCGCCATTACGGATTGACGAACGAAGACACCTACGCGGCGTTTTTGGAGACGCGCGAATGGATGATGGGGCCGGAATTCAAAATGAACGGGGCGCCGAGGTTGGCGGAGACGCTCGCCGAGTTGCGCGAAAAAGCGGTGCTTGTGTTGATGACGAACAGCCCGGAGTCGGACAGCGAAGCCATTTTGCGGAAGCTGGGGTTGGCAGATGCATTTGACCATAAAATTTTCCGAGCTGCCAAACCGATGAAAACGGCCGCCCACTTGGAAGCAATCCGGGCGCGTTTTGGCGTCGACTATCGGCAAATGCTTTGCGTCGGCGACAACATCGGCAATGACATCGCGCCGGCCCGCCGGCTCGGCTGCCGGACGATGTTGATCGACACCTATGGCTTGGCGAAACAAGGGGATGCAGATTTCATCGTCGCTTCGACGTCGGCGTGTGTGCCGGTGCTGCGCCGCCTGTTGTAGGCGGTGTATTTTTGTTTTGTATATTCGGAAAATTATTGAAAATATTCATGAAAGCGTGTACAATAAAAAACAACCGGCTATATACCAACCGGTCAGTAAAAAAACTATCCAATGCTGCTTGCGCGGCGGTTGCCGCAGTGAACGATCGCGTGAAAAGGAGGAGGGGAACGGAATGAATACGAGACATTACCCGTATTGGCCGAAACGGCTCTCAAAAACGCTGGCTGTGCCGGAGACGACGCTGGTCGACCATTTGGAAACAACGGCGAAGCGCTATCCGAACAAAACGGCGATTTACTATTACGGAGCGGCTTATTCGTACAAACAGCTGCTCGATGAAGTGAACGCGTTGGCCGGCTATTTGCAACAAAAGCTGTCCGTCAAACCGGGCGACCGCGTTCTATTGTACATGCAAAATTCTCCGCAGTTTGTCATCTCCTACTATGCCATTTTGCGCGCTGAAGCGATCGTCGTGCCGATCAATCCGATGAACACCTCAGAGGAGCTTTCCTTTTACGTCAATGATTGCGAAACGAGAGCCGCCATCGTTGGGCAGGAGCTGCTTGACAAAGCGGCCCCGCTCCTTGGACGAACGGCGTTGGAACAAATCATCGTCGCCGCTTATTCTGATTATGCTTCCGATGAATCGCCGGTTTCGCTTCCGGCTGAAGTGGCGGCGCCGCGGCGGGCCATTGGGGATGAGCGCATTCTTTTATGGGCGGACTGCCTCGGCGCCCAATTGCCGCCGCTTCCATACAACGGCCATGTTGATGACATCGCCGTCTTGCCATACACATCCGGGACGACCGGGGTGCCAAAAGGCTGCATCCACCCGCACCGGACGGTGAACGCCAACATCGTCGGCGCCTACCACTGGGGCGATGTGACGAGCGATTCGGTCGCGTTGGCGACGCTGCCGTTTTTCCATGTCACGGGGATGGTCCATAGCATGCATACGCCGATTTTCGCCGGCGCCGCCATGGTGTTGATGACGCGCTGGGATCGGGACGCGGCCGCCCGGCTGATTGAATTGCACCGCTGCACGCATTGGGTGAACATCAGCACGATGCTGATCGACTTTTTGGCCAACCCGGCGCTTGGCCGGTATGACATTTCCTCGCTTTCGAGCATTTCCGGCGGCGGAGCGGCGCTTCCGGAAGCGGTCGGGGAAAAATTGTTCCAGCTCACCGGCGTCCGTTATTTTGAAGGCTACGGGCTGACGGAGACGATTTCGCAGACGCATTTCAATCCGCCGGACCGGCCGAAATTGCAATGTCTCGGCGTTCCGTCGTTTGACGTCGACGCGCGCATCATCGACCCGGCGACGGGGCGGGAGCTTGGCGTCGGCGAAGTCGGGGAGATCGTCGTTTGTGGTCCGCAAGTGTTCCGCGGCTATTACCGGCGTGAAAAAGAAACGGAAGAAGCGTTCATCGAGCTCGACGGCAAGCGGTTTTTCCGCACCGGCGACATCGGGCGGATGGATGAGGAAGGCTACTTTTTCATCGTCGACCGCGTCAAACGGATGATCAACGCTTCTGGATACAAAGTGTGGCCGACCGAAGTCGAGTCGCTTTTGTACAAACATCCGGCTGTTCAGCAGGCGTGCGTCGTCGGCGTGCCGGATCCGCGCCGCGGCGAAACGGTGAAGGCGTTTATCGTCCTTCATGACGAGTATGTCGGCAAAGTAACGGAAGAAGAGATCATTGAATGGTCCAAGACGCAAATGGCGGCGTACAAATATCCGCGCCTCGTCGAATTCCGCTCGTCGCTGCCGATGACGTCAAGCGGCAAGTTGCTTTGGCGAAAATTGCAGGAAGAGGAATATGAAAAAGCGGGGAAAGGGGTGAACGCCTGATGGCGAAGACGGTCGAAACCGTCCTTGGCCCAGTGCCGGTGGAACAGCTTGGCAAAACGCTCATCCACGAGCATTTCCTCTTCGGCTATCCAGGGTTTCAAGGCGATGTGACGCGCGGCACGTTCCGCGAAGACGAGGCGCTTCGCGTCGCAGTCGAGGCGGCGGAAAAGATGAAGCGGCACGGCATTCAAACGGTTGTCGATCCGACGCCGAACGACTGCGGGCGCAACCCGGCATTTTTGCGGCGCGTTGCTGAAGAGACGGGACTGAACATTATTTGCGCCACCGGCTATTATTATGAAGGGGAAGGGGCGCCGCCGTACTTCCAATTCCGCCGGCTTCTCGGAACAGCGGAAGATGATATTTACGACATGTTTATGGCCGAGCTGACCGAGGACATTGCCGATACCGGAATCAAGGCGGGTGTCATCAAGCTCGCCTCGAGCAAAGGGCGCATCACCGAGTACGAAAAGATGTTCTTCCGCGCTGCCGCCCGCGCGCAAAAAGAGACGGGTGCGGTCATCATCACCCATACGCAAGAAGGAACGATGGGGCCGGAACAAGCCGCCTATTTGCTTGAGCACGGCGCCGATCCGAAAAAAATTGTCATCGGCCATATGTGCGGCAACACGGACCCGGACTATCATCGAAAGACGCTTGCTTACGGCGTTTACATCGCGTTTGACCGCTTCGGCATCCAAGGGATGGTCGGCGCGCCGACTGATGAGGAGCGGGTGCGGACGCTCCTTGCTCTGCTCCGCGATGGGTACGAGAAACAAATTATGCTGTCGCATGACACTGTCAACGTTTGGCTCGGTCGTCCGTTTACGCTGCCGGAACCGTTTGCGGAAATGATGAAAAATTGGCATGTCGAGCATTTGTTTGTGAACATCATCCCCGCGCTGAAAAATGAAGGAATCCGCGACGAAGTGCTTGAGCAAATGTTCATCGGCAATCCGGCGGCGCTGTTCTCGGCTTGACGCCGTTTGCAAGGTCGATAAAAACCGCGTTTTCTTCAAAATCGTTGTTGCGAACGCGCGGAAAAGCGGTTGTTTATCATCCTGAACCGAGAAGACCCCACACTTCCACGCGTGAGCGTAGGTGGAGAGCGTTCAAGAGCGAAATCTCCATGGTCCGAGCGTTTTTTTCGTTCCATCACCAGCTTTTTTGGGCAACGTTGTGTTGCCTGCAAAAGGCTGTTCAAAAGGTGAATAGAAAACCGCCGTCATCAGGCTTCAATTGGCCGACGGCGGTTTTTTTGTTTGGACGGGAGTCCGTTTTTTTCCATTCCCATGAATAATTTTCCTGTTGGGTTGAACAATAAGGAAAGACATGAGTAAAAGCGAAAGGGGGAGAAAAGGTGCCGTCCATCGAAAAGAGACTCCTGCTCTTCTCTTTCGTTGCCATCGCCTTGTACGTGTCGCCGTACTTTGTGCTCGGTGAAGATGCGCATATGCGCGTTCATGACAATTTGGATTCCAACATCGCTTGGTATAAGGTGCTCACTCGAAGCGGTGAGCTGTTCGGACCGGTCGATGGGGTCATTCCGCAAATCATCAACGGCCTGCCGCGCAACGCGTTCGGCACAGAATTCAGCGGCATCGTTTGGCTTCACGCCCTGTTTCCATCCATTTACGCCTATGGGCTCAGTCAAGCCGCAACCCGCGTATTGGCGTTCATCGGCATGTATTTGCTGCTGCGAAAACATGTGCTGCCGGGCGAGCGCTGGGGATGGATTCGCATCGGCTCTTCGTTGACGTTTGCCTTGACGCCGTTTTGGCCATCGGGAATGTTAAGTACGCTCGGGATGCCGCTTGCGCTTTGGGCGTTTTTAAACATTCGGGGCGGCGAGCGTTCATGGGTGAACTGGGCGGTGTTGACGCTTTTGCCGCTCTATTCGAGCTTCGTGCTTGGATTTTTCTTTTTCTTGAGCGCGCTTGGGATTTGGTGGCTCATTGATGTCATCCGCGGCAAGGGTTGGAATTGGCGGTTTTTGGCGGCCATCGTCTATATGACGATGCTCTATTTGGCGGTCGATTACCGGCTTGTCCATTCGCTCTTGTTTTCCAATGAGCCGACAAGCCGCGACGAATATTTCCACGCCCGTCTGCCGCTTTGGCGCGTCATCCGGCTGACGTTCAAAAACTATGTGCTCGGCCACACCCACGTCATGACCGTGCATGGGCTCGTCATTTTACCGGTGACGCTCGTTGCCTTGTACATTGTATGGAAGCGGAAAAGCTGGCGGCGGGAGAAACTGTTTTTGATTTTGCACGGGTTGAACTTCGCGCTGTCGACATGGTATGCGTTTTGGTTTTACAAAGGATGGCTGCCGCTCACCGAACGGTTTGATTTGCTCGATAAGTTCAATTTCGCCCGCTACCATTTTTTGCGGCCAATGGTGATTTACGTCTTGTTTGCACTGGCGCTGAAAATTTTTTGGCAGGAAGGCCGAAGGTGGCGGGCGGTCGGTGCGGCGGCCATTGTCTTGCAGCTTGTCGTGCTTGCTTTATGCAATGAGGAAATCGTCTACCGCGACAAGCCGTCGTTTCGCGAGTTTTACGCGGAAAAGCAATTTGCCGCCATTCGCCGCTATATCGGCCGCCCGGTGCATACATACCGTGTCGCCAGCATCGGCATCCACCCGGCGATCGCTCAATACAACGGCTTTTACACACTCGATACGTACAACAACTTTTATCCGCTCGAATACAAGCATCGGTTTCGCCGCATCATCGCCAAGGAGCTCGCGAAAAACAAAAAACTGCGCCAGTATTTCGATGAATGGGGCGGGCGCTGCTATTTGTTCGTCGATGAGCTGGGCAAGCGGTATATGTTTCAGAAAAACTCGAAGCGGACGATTCGCAACTTGGAATTGAACACAAACGTGTTTTATGACATGGGCGGACGCTACATTTTTTCAGCGCTGCCGATTGAAAATGCCAGCAAAAACGCCTTGAGCCTTGAGCGGGTGTTCCGTTCCAAAGAGTCCGCGTGGACCATCTATTTATACAAAGTCGTGCCGGAGGGAGGAAGGTGACATGTTCGAACCGACGTTGGCTATTGTTGTGCCGTGTTACAACGAAGAAGAGGTGCTGCCGGAGACGATCCGCCGCTTACGGGAGTTGCGCGAACAATTGATTGAAGAGCAGCTCATTTCATCCAACAGCGCGCTTTTGTTCGTCGATGACGGCAGCTGTGATGACACATGGAAGATCATATACAAAGCGAGTTTGCGCCACCCGGAAGTGAAAGGGCTGAAACTGGCGCATAACGCCGGGCATCAAAACGCGCTGCTTGCTGGGCTGTTCGCCGCGAAAAGGCATGCCGATTGCCTCATTTCGATCGACGCCGATTTGCAAGATGATGTAGCGGCGATTCGGGAATTTGTGCAAAAGTTTCGCGAAGGCTATGACATCGTCTACGGCGTGCGCCGGCGGCGCGATGCCGATACATGGTTCAAGCGCCATACGGCGCAAGGGTTTTATCGGTTGATGAAGGCGTTTGGCGTCGATCTCGTTTACAATCACGCCGACTATCGCCTTATGAGCCGGCGCGCTGTGGACGCGCTTGAACAGTTCGGGGAAGTGAACTTGTTTTTGCGCGGCATCGTTCCACTTTTGGGCTTTCGGTCGGCGACGGTTTATTATGACCGAAAAGAGCGGCTGGCCGGGAAAACGAAATATCCGCTGAAAAAAATGATCGCCTTTGCGCTTGACGGCGTGACGTCGTTCAGCGTCACCCCGATCCGTTTCATTTCGCTCGTTGGGTTTCTCTCGTTTGTCGTCAGCTTGATGTTTGGCGCCTATTTTCTTTTTCTCAAATGGGTCGGGCATACGGAAACGGGTTGGACGTCGCTCATTACGTCCATCTGGCTGTTAGGGGGCTTGCAGCTGATGGCGCTCGGGCTGATTGGTGAATATATTGGAAAAATTTACAAAGAAACGAAACGGCGGCCGCGCTATATCATCGATTTGGATTTGTGGAATTGGCCGCTGCCGCAGCGGCTGTCGCCGGCGGCGCCGCCCGAAGAGGGAGGGGCGGCCGAATGGCCGCGTTCGTAATGGAACAAAAAGGGAGGTGCGCTTTGGCGGCCGCCTTTTTTCTTTGTCTTGCAATTCAAAAAAAGAAAGAGTAGACTGATGGATGGGGAGAATGGATCATTCCATTGGCCGAAAATACGGCGAAAGTCAGTGTATGGCCGGCGAAAAGGCTTGGAAAGGGGAGAAACCGGAAATGGCCAATTGGCATGAATGGGCGGAACTGCTCGAGCGGGTAAGAGAGGAGAATCCGCTCGTCCATAATATCACGAATGTCGTTGTGACGAATTTTACGGCAAATGGGCTGCTTGCGCTTGGCGCTTCGCCGGTGATGGCGTATGCGAAAGAGGAAGTGGGCGAGATGGCGAAGCTCGCTGGAGCGCTTGTCCTCAATATTGGGACGTTGAATGACCAAGAGGTGGAAGCGATGCTTGTCGCCGGCCAGGCGGCCAATGAAGCCGGCGTGCCGGTCATTTTCGACCCGGTCGGGGCCGGGGCCACGCGCTACCGGACGGAGACGGCGCGCCGCATCGCGGAACAAGTCAAGCTCGCCGTGATCCGTGGCAATGCGGCGGAGATCGCCAATATGATCGGTGAGGCGTGGGCGATTAAAGGAGTCGACGCCGGCGGAGGAAGCGGCGATCGAGTGGCGTTGGCCAAACGGGCGGCGGAGCAGCTCGGCGCCGTTGTCGCGATTACTGGAGAAGAGGACGTCGTTGCGGACGGACAGACGACGTATCTTATTCAGAACGGCCATCCGTTGTTGACAAAAGTGACCGGAGCGGGCTGCTTGCTGACATCGGTTGTCGGAGCGTTTGCGGCCGTTGAGCGCGATGCGGCGGCAGCGGCGGTGGCCGCGCTTGTGTATTACGGCGTCGCAGCGGAGCAGGCGGCGGCCAAAGCCGGGGAGCGCGGACCGGGCAGCTTCCAGACGGCGTTTTTGGACGCGTTGGCGTATACAAGCGTCGATGATGTCAAACGGCATGGCCGGGTGGAACAACGGTAAAAGGGGAGGAGAAACACGATGGTGTACAAAGCGTTGACGATTGCCGGGTCGGACAGCGGCGGCGGCGCCGGCATCCAAGCCGATCTCAAAACGTTCCAGGAGCTCGGCGTCTTTGGCATGTCAGCGATCACGGCGGTGACGGCGCAAAACACACTTGGCGTGCAAGGCGTCTTTCCGCTGTCGGCGGAAGCAGTCGCCGCCCAGATCGAATCGGTGGCCGCCGATTTAGGCGCGGATGCGGTGAAAACCGGCATGCTCTTTAGTGCCGAGATCATTCGTACGGTTGCTGAACAAGTGAAAAAACATAAATGGGAGCGGCTGGTCGTCGACCCGGTGATGATCGCCAAAGGCGGCGCTCCGCTGTTGCAAGAGGAAGCGGTGGCCGCGCTGAAAGAAGAGCTGCTGCCGATGGCGCTTGTCATTACACCGAACATTCCAGAAGCGGAAGCGTTGACGGGCGTTGTCATCCGCACGATGGATGACCGCCGTGAAGCCGCGCGCCTCCTCCACCGGATGGGCGCCCGCTATGTCGTCGTGAAAGGCGGCCATGACGATGATGGCGAAGAAACCGTCGACTTGCTGTATAACGGCAGCGAATTTTCCTATTTTAAAAGCAAGCGAATTGACACGCGCCATACGCACGGAACGGGGTGTACATTTGCCGCGGCGATCGCCGCTGAGCTGGCGAAAGGGCGGCATCCTGTCGACGCTGTCGCGACGGCGAAGGCGTTTGTGCAATCGGCGATTGCCCATCCGCTCGGCATCGGCCAAGGCCATGGGCCGACGAACCATTGGGCGTACCGCCAATACGGAGAGTGAGAACGATGGCGCGCATCGCGAGCGGTGAAATGAAGGAGCGGCTGGCTGTTTACTTCATTATGGGAAGCCAAAACAGCGAACGTCCGGCCGCCGATGTGCTGAAAGAAGCGCTTGACGGCGGTGTGACGTTGTTTCAATTCCGTGAAAAAGGGCCGGGCGCTTTAAAAGGGGCGGACAAAGAGGAGCTCGCCCGGCAGCTGCAGCACCTTTGCCGCGCTTATGGGGTGCCGTTTATCGTCAACGATGACGTCGAGCTGGCTCTCGCCATTGATGCCGACGGCGTCCACGTCGGTCAAGACGATGAGGACGCGCGGCGCGTGCGGGAAAAAATCGGCGATAAAATTTTGGGCGTCTCAGCGCACAACGTCGAAGAAGCGATGGCGGCCGTTGAGGCGGGCGCCGATTACCTCGGCGTCGGCCCGATTTACCCGACCAGTTCGAAAGAGGATGCAAAGGAAGCGCAAGGACCGGATGTTCTCCGCCGCTTGCGCGAAGCCGGCATCACCATTCCAATCGTCGCCATTGGCGGCATTACGGCTGCGAACGCCAAAACCGTTGTGGAAGCCGGGGCGGATGGGGTATCCGTCATCAGCGCCATCGCTTCGGCTCCGTCGCCAAAGGCGGCGGCCGCCGCCTTAGCGGAAGCGGTGCGGGCAGCCCGCACGCGCTGAATGAAAAAGTCGGTTTCCACTTGTAGGAAAAGCGCCATAAATGGAAAAAGGTGTCCCGTTGATATTTCGGGACACCTTCTTTTTTGACGGCTAGGTCGTTGTCTGCCGCCAGTTCGGCCATCGCCATTCCAACAGCGGCCGCACGAGCCGGACGACCGGCTTGCTTCCAAGGATGAGCATCATGGCAACCGACAGTGCAAGCAGAAGCGGATAGCCGTGCACATCCATAATAAAGTCTGGGAATGGCGTCTCGTGCAAATATTTTAAAATAAACCCGTGCAAGATATAGATGTAAAACGTGCGCGCCCCTAGCACGGAAAAGGAGAAGCGACGGCTCGGGATGAGCGACAGAAAGCCAAACATCATGAGCAGGCTCGCCCCATAAATGGCGAGGCGGCTCGCAATGCCGGCTGGTTCCGAGACGCCGAGCGTATCGTACGATTTCGAGCCGTACAGCCAATCTTGCGGCAAATCCGGAAACCCGAAATGGATGACGAAAAACATGCTAACAAGCACAAATAGCGAAACGAGGCGCACTGGGGCGGCAAACAAGCGCTCGATCGCCGACTTTTGAAAGAAAAATCCAAGCAAAAAGAACGGGAAAAACGTGAGCGTCCGCGACAAGCTCAGCCATTTTTCCGCTTCCATCATGCCGCCGGTCAAGCCGAGAAGAAGCGCCATCGGCAATGCGATCCGCTTTGGCAGCCGGCCGAACCATAACAGCAGCACGTTCCAGCTAAACAGGCTGAGCAAAAACCATAAACTCCAATGCGGGGTCAATAAGTCAAGTTCCAGCGACTGTTTGTCATACAGGAAGAAATAGTAGATCGAATACAGCAGCTGGAACAGAACGTACGGGATGAGCAATTTTTTCGTGATTTTTTGCAAGTAGCCGTGCTCATGGAATTTTTTGGCGAAATAGCCGGAAATGAAAATGAACGCTGGCATGTGGAAAAAGAAAATCCACGTATACAAGCTGTGCACCCATAAGACGCCGTCAATGTACGGGCGTAGAAAGTGGCCAAACACGACGAGGAGCATGAGCGCGCATTTCGCGTTGTCAAAATAATAGTCCCGCTCCTTCATAGTGTTTCCTCCCTCTAGAAATGTTGATTTATCAAGGCTTTTCGGCCCCTCAGGGGTGTCCAAAAAATATTTTTCGACAAAATCCCTTACATCCTTTTTCAGTTTTGTGGATATCTTACAGACCTAGGGTGCGCTTCGCGGCCACGGCTGGGGATATTTTCCTTCCGTGGGGAGAAGCGTATTCGATGCACCCTTTGGATCTCCGCGTCGCTGATGAGGACGAACCCTCCCATGTCTCCGGGCGTCTTCGCGCCAACATTCCCTCGTTCGGTCTCGTCATCAGGCGGAGGCCGGCCAAGCTCCTTTGGGGACTCAAGGTCGAATGGATAAAATCACGCCAGCTTCTCCGGTGTCATCCTGTTGTCCAACGATTCTTCCGTTCGCAGGGGGAGGCCTTAGGCCGCCCGTTGCACCTGGGACAAGACGTCCTGTTTCATTCGCTCCGCGTCAAAGGCTTGTTTCTTCGTACAAATCGCAAACAGCACATTCAACAGCTTCCGGCATAATGCGACGATGGACTGCTTTCCGGTCAGCGGATTGACGGGGCGGGTCGTGTAATAGTCATGCAGCTCGCGAAACGCCTCGTTGTGCCGGATCAGCGGAATCATCGCCCGAAACAGCACCGATCGCAGCCGTTTCCGTCCCCGTTTGGAGATGTGCTTTTGCCCTTTGCGCTGGCCGGAGGAGTTCTCTTTGAGCGTCAGGCCCGCCAACTTCACCAATTGACGCGGGTCCCGATAGTGGGCGAAGCTGCCGATCTCCGCCAGCAGATCGATGATCGTGGCGTCTCCCAACCCGTCGACCGTTTTCAGCCATTGATACTCCATCGTCGTTTGAACCAACGCCTTCAACTCGGCGTCCAACGCGGCGATCTCAGCCTCCAATTGGCGGTATCGGCGGACGAGCGCGGCGATTTCAAACCGGGCCATCGTCGTCCCTTCCGTCACCCCAATCGAGTCCTTCGCGGCGTCGATCAACGCCTGAATTTTGGCCTTCTGCGGGCATTTCAGCCCTTCGCTTTGCCGGTACACTTCGATGAGCTCCTCGGCGGATCGGCCCGCCATATCAGCCGGAAGCGGCGTCCACTCCAGCACCGAAAGCGCCGTTTTCCCCAGGTCGCGAAACACCGTCCAAAACTCTGGAAAATATCGGTCGGTCCAGCGGACGATCGCGTTTTTCACCGCCGTCTGTTCCTTGCGGAGCTTCTCTTTGAGCGTGCTCCCGACGCGCAAATCGGCTTCGATCTCGTGCAGCAGCCGGGGGACGAGGAATCGTCCGTCTTTCGCCAGTCTGGCGATGACTAGGGCGTCTTTGGCGTCATGTTTCGTCGGCAGGTTGTCATCGAGTTCTTTCGACCGGCACACATGCGCCGGGTTGACCATGACCAACGGGATCCCGTGCTCCTCGAGGAAGTAGGCCAGGTTCAACCAGTAGTGCCCGGTCGGCTCCACCGCGACGATCACCTGCGGCTTTCCGAACGCTTGCATCGCCTCCTGAATCGCTTCATACAGCTGGCGAAAGCCCTCTTTCGACTGGAAGATCGGGAACGATTTGCGAAGCACACGCCCCCGGTCATCCACGAAGCAGGCGTAGTGGGTTCGTTTCGCGATATCGATGCCCACGACAAGCGTTTGTTCGGTGACTTGATTGATTTTCTGATTTTGTGTACAATTCATTTGAAGTCCTCCTTGGTATGGTGAGTGATGTGTTTGACACCCCTGCATCATACCAAGAGGGCTTTTTTTGATCAAGTCCCCGGAAAAGCTCCTAACGGGAATGCTCCTTTCTATACAC
This sequence comes from Geobacillus sp. Y412MC52, assembly GCF_000174795.2. Taxonomy (NCBI): domain Bacteria; kingdom Bacillati; phylum Bacillota; class Bacilli; order Caryophanales; family Anoxybacillaceae; genus Geobacillus; species Geobacillus sp. Y412MC52. The sequence continues at coordinate 1,532,452 of NC_014915.1, forward strand.
ACCAATTCGAATCATACTCCTTCTTTTTGAGGGAGTCAACGCAGGAAACGAAGCGATGGGATGTCCGCTGTCATCAGTTTGCCAAAGAAAGGGGATGATTCGGTGAAAAACGATCGGCGCGAAATGGGCGATATGACGCAGTTGCTTGAAATCATCAACGCCAAAGGAGACGAAGGCGAGCTTCATGAGATCGTCTGCAGCGACGAGTTGTTTTGGAAAAGCTTGCGGGCGCAGGCGGAGGACAGTGCGAAAGGAGGGGAGTAGATGGAACTGTTGCGGGCGAAGCGAATGGCTGAAGCTGGGGAGATCGTTCCGGTGATGTATAAAGGGAAACAAGTGGTGATTCAGCACGTCGATGATGAGCGCGAAATGGCTCGCGTTTATTTCACCGATGAGCCGGAACACGAACAAGACGTACCGGTGCGACTGCTTGAGGAACAATGAGAGATGTGCAAATTGTCGCCGTTTTGTCAAGGGAAAGACGATGACACCGTCCGTTCTTCTATGGTATAATGATTCAAGAAACGACGCTTGAACATTGGAGTGACAAACATGAACATCGGCTTTGGAGAAATTGCGCTCATCGTCTTTTTCGCTTTGCTCATTTTCGGACCGAAAAAGCTGCCGGAGTTAGGACAAGCGGCCGGGAAAACGCTGCGCGAATTTAAGAATGCGACAAAAGGCATCATCGACGATGACGAGACGACAAAAGCGCAAAAATAAGAGGTTGGGCATAGAGGCCTGGCCTCTTATTTTTGTATTTCGTCCGTGACTAGCCATTTCCTCCGCGATGCGGCAAAAAAGAGACAAGCTCTGTCAAGGGGCGCCATATACATATATATGGAGGCATGTTGGCTCGTTGGGATAAGCCGTGGCGGAGGGGTTTCGCGATGATCAAAAAAATGGCGGCGGTGATTGTCGGCAGTCTGCTTCTTGGCGTTGGCATCAACGTCTTTTTAGTCCCTCACCATTTGCTTGATGGGGGGATGATCGGGCTCGGGCTGATCGCCAAATACGTGTGGCACGTTCAGGCTGGGTTGACGATGATCGTCTTAAGCGTTCCGCTTTATGCAGCCGCATGGTTTTACTACCGCCCGTTTTTTTACAACAGCTTGCACGGACTTTTATTTTCCTCATGGATGATTGACGTATTGTCCGTTTTGCGCGGCGTGGTGGTGTTGGATCCGCTTTTGAGCGCGGTCATCGGCGGGGTGCTGGTCGGCGCGGGCATCGGCTTGATGCTGCGCGAGGAGACGAGCACGGGCGGGACCGACCTGCTCGCCCAGTTTATCGCTAGATGGACGAACTGGAACGTCGGGATCATCATTTTTGTCATTGACGCCTGCATTATTTCAGCTGGGAGCATGATCATCGACTCAGTGCCGTTTGTCCACTCGCTTGTCGTTGTCACGGTCGTCGGGGCGGTGACGACGATGTTGACGCGCGAAAAAACGATGGGGGTATAGCCCGAATCCCCATCGTTTTTCGTTTCAGCAGATAGGCGCTCCTCTATGGGAATGCGGCACCGAAGGCGCCGTTTCCGGCTGTTTGCTGATTTATGCTGTGGGGGAGTTTTAACATCGTTCGCACAGGAGATGAGAATTTTGTCCGTTTGACCTTTCCCAGCGACGAGTTCCCCAATCATTGGCGGAAGGAGCATCGGTTATCGCTTAGCCAGCTCGAGCGCGCGGTAGACGTTAATCAGCCCATAGCCGTAATACGGATCTTTTCCTCTCTCTCCCAAATCGTCAGCGCTTTCGAGAATAATGTCGCGCACTTCATCGTTCGAAAGCCGCGGGTTGACGGAGCGGATCAAAGCGGCGAGCGCGGTGACGTGCGGCGCGGCCATCGACGTGCCGGAAAGGGCGGCGTACCGGTGGCCGGCAAACGTGCTGGCAATGTTCGTTCCAGGCGCGACGACATCCACATAGTCGCCGTAGTTGGAATAAAGCGCATAGGAAAGATCCGGGTTGACAGCGCCAACACTGATCACTTCTGGATAAGCGGCTGGGAAGCTCGCCTGCGACGTGCTGTCGTTGCCGGAAGCGGCGACAAGCACGACATCATGGGCGTCGGCGTAGCGGATCGCTTCCTCAAGCACCGAGGACGGTTGGTAGTTGCCAAGGCTTAAATTGATGACCTTTGCCCCGTGGTCGACCGCCCAGCGGATTCCTTTCGCTACATCAATGCTCGTTCCATAGCCGTCCGCATTTAATGCTTTGACGGCCATGATCGGGTTGAACCATGTTATGCCGGCGACTCCTTCGCCGTTGTTCGGCTGTGAGGCGATAATGCCAGCGACATGGGTGCCATGGCCATTTTCGTCATTCGGAGAGCGGTCGTCGGCCAATACGTTGTATCCGGGACCAAGGCGGCGGATTAAATCGGGATGGGTCAAATCGACCCCGCTGTCAATGATGGCGACAGGCACATTCCGCTTGCCGCGCGACAGCGTCCAGCCGTCTTCGGTATGAATGGCGGGCAAGTTCCACTGGTAGCGGGCGTAAAACGAATCGTTCGGGATCGGCGCCGGCTTGTTCCACTCATTTTGCATGTAAATGTAGTGCGGTTCGCAATAATCAACCATCGGAAGGGATCGGAAATAGCGGCGCATCTCTTCGTACGTTTGCCCGCGCGAACGGAATACAAACACGTGGTCGACCTGCTTGATGAGCTGGCCGGCGATGGCTGCCTCCATTTGTTGAAGACGGCTTTCCGATGGCAATGCCCGAAAGCGGACGACGATCTCATTGGCGAAATAATGGCTTCGGTCACCGCGGCGATTATGGAGGATTTCCCGAATGCGCGGGTGCTTGTTCAACTGCTGTTTCAGCTGCTCGCCTGCGCTTAAGCTGTCTAAGGCGACAACGGTTGGATGGGTGGGTGCGACCCCGGCGTCAAACGGCTTCAGCCGCGGTGGAGCCGGGGCGTTTTCTTCTAGAGCCGGTCGCCCCAAGGCGGCTGCGGCAACGAGTAGAGCAACAACCGCGCTGGCCGCGGCCCATATTCGGTATCGGCGTTTCACGCTGTTCACCTCCTTTGTTGTTAGGATGGGCGATTGACGGACAAATCATGAAAAATGGGATTCACCTTTTGCCATGGCGAATCCCATTTTCTTCTTCAGCGGCCGACCGATTGCATACAGATGCAATTTGAAGTTTTCACATTTGCGGCTTTTACCGAGCATTTGATCGACTGTCGGGAGACCGAACAACGCCGCTTTCAGCCCCATGTATGGGTCTAGGAAGCGGGTGGTTGTTTGGTCTTCCGCCACGCCAAGGCGTGACGGGGGCAAGCCTGTGGCTTGCCCTCGACAGTCGAAAAATAGATAAGCGGCTTTTCTGTCCAAGATATGTTAAACGTTTTGATTGCATCTAGACAGCACTTGCTGCGCTGCTTGCAAATCGAGGCGCAGCTGCTCTTGAACGTTGGTCGGATGGTAGTATCCTTTGTTGATCATATATTGACTGATCTGTTCATGGAATGTGATCGCGTCATTCAAATGTTGCTTTAACGTGTTGCGCACTTCCGGGGTGAAAGCTTCGGCGATGGCCATTGCGCATCCTTTAATGGCGTTTTTCGCACTGATCAGGCAATCAGCGGCGATCATTTGATCGTTCAATACGCCGGTCGGTGTCATCGTTGCCTGCATCGTTGTCCCTCCTTTTTTCCTTATGACAGCAAGTTTTGCAAGTCGCGGATGTGCTGCTGTGTCTTTTGCATGTCTTGTTGAATGAGCGATTTCAATTGTGGATCGCTTGCCATTTGCTGCATGGCGGCACTTTTGGCAAGACAGGTGCTTTTAAACATAAGCAGTTCGTGCAGCTCAAGCGTTTCGTGTGTTCCTGCCGCGTTCATTCTTCTCACCACCTTCCGTGACATAGTATGTGTCCGGCTGTTTGCAGTATGGGTGGGGAATGATGGGAAAAGCGGGTCGTGGCGCTTTGAACGATCGCGACAATGGGGAAAAGAAGGAGTCCGCGCGCTCAAGTTTTGTCTAGAGCGGGGTATACTATGGGCGCAATCCGCTTATGAAGGAGGTAGGGAAACGGGTGAGAAAAACATTCATTGTGCTAAGCGTTGCTGTTCTCCTTCTCTTAGCCGCCGGCGCCGTTCTTCTTTTGCGCCGGGGCGAGTATGCGTTTGTGCCGGATGGGAGCGATATTGCGCCGTATGAAGCGAGCAAACAGACTGGAATCGATGTGTGGGGGCGATGGATCGCAGCGGATGACAGCCGCATCCAAGCGTTGTCGGCTAGAAACGGGCATTTGCAAAAAGAGGAAGGGGCGGTTGTCGTCGATGACCGGTTGCTTCGTCTCGGCAAGGAGGTGTTTTATAAAGAAACGTTCGGCAATGAAGTGTTTTTGACCGACATTATGGGTATTGTCGACGGGCCGCTGACGCTTGCCAATATGGCCAAAGCCATTGTCGCATTAAAAGGAGAAGGGACGACGAATTTGCGCGTGCCGCTTGCCGAAGATGTGACGATCGGCGGCCGCACATATAAAAAAGGCGAGTTGATCGACACGGGCATCGACGTGCCCAAAGGGTCATACTTGCCGCTCGGGATGCCGATCGTCACCGACGGCGGCCGCGTGCGCGTCGGCATCAGCTGCGCCGCCTGCCATGCGACCGTCGATCCAGTGACGAAAAAAGTGGTGGAAGGGGCGCCGAACAACGATTTGAATGCCGGAATGCTCATTGCGTTGGCGACGAATTCGAGCGCTTATTTTACTCATGCCAATATCCGCTCGCTGAAAAAATATATCCGCTCGTTCGATCGGACGATCATCGATTCGAACGGGCGCAAAGCGGCGCTGCCGGATCCGGAGCTGCTTGAGCGGGACGTGGACCGCATTTTTGCCAGCTGGCCGTGCGGCAATTTTGATTCGACGATCGATATGAAAGCGAATCCGGCGCAAATTCCGGATTCGTTTACGCGCGGCGACCATCCGTACGGGTGGAGCGGCTTTGCCGCCGCCGGCTCATTCCATGGCTTGGCCGCTTTCAGCAACAACGTGCACGCGCAAAATGCCGATTCGCTCGCGCAGGCGGAAATTAGCGAAGCGCTGTTTGGCATTGATAAAGAAGTGTATATTGGCACGATTTTGCAAAACGCCGCCCATCCGCGGTTTCGCTATCAGCCGACGACAAAGGAGAAACCGTCCGCCTTTTTCGCGAAAGTCGACCCGACGCCGAAAACGGCCGGCGTTAATCAGTTTGTCGCGCCGCCGCAGTTTCCGAAAGTATCGCTCGTCGCTCCAGATGGGTTGATCGTCAGCGAGCCGGGTTATCGGTTCAATGAGCAAAACAATGCCGTGGCCGCTTGGCAAAATACGCTCAATCCTCCGCCGCCAAATGAACGGATCAGCGAGGAGCGGGCGGCGAGAGGAAGAGAGGTGTTTGTCCGCGCCGGCTGCATCCGCTGCCATGCCGGGGCGTATTTGACGAACAACCGCGTCGTGGCGGCGAATGTCATCGGCACGGAACCGTCACGGGCGAAAGCACTGAAAAAGACAGAAAAAGTGTTCGGAGAGGCCGTGTTGTACGCTCCGGATACGCCGGTCCCGATCCCAAAGGGGGCGAAAGTATTGAACGTGTCGACGAACCATTTAGATCCAAAACAAATCAGGCTTGCCTTCGCCCACGGTGATTCGCCGGGCGGGTATAAAGTGCCGAGCCTCATCGGCCTGGCGTGGAGCGCTCCGTATTTGCACGACGGCGGCGTGGCGGTTGGGCCGAACGGTGAGCTCGGGCTTTCGGGCACCGTTCAAAAAGGCATCGCCCCTGATGCGCGCAACAGCCTGCGGGCGCTGATCGACCGGACATGGCGCGAGCGCGTCATCGCCGCCAACGCCAAGGACTCCGACTTGCGGACGGTGCATGTGACCGGCGCCGGGCACCGGTATTGGATCGACCGTCAAGCCGGGTTTACGAAGGAAGAGCAAGAGGCGGTATTGGACTATTTGTTGTCGCTCACCTCGCGCTGACCGCATCGAGCGTCGTTTATTCTGCGCTCATGCCGCTGGGAATAGTTCCCTTGCAACGCTGTTATAAGACGGCTCACACTAATAGGCAAGGGAGGGAAAGCGATGAGCGAAACATGTTTTTACTGTCAGTGCGAGTGCGATGACAAGGTGCATTACGTATCGTTCCATACGAATGGCGAAGAACGCGAAGAAACGCTTTGTCCGGAATGTTACCAAGAATGGCTGCAGGGCATGAAAGGTTGACCTTTCTTCCTGCTTTCATTTCGCTCGGAAGCGGGGCTTTTTCGCGAAATGATGATGAAAAAACCGCACCGTGGTCAAACTGGTGCGGTTTTTTGGGACAGCGGCGGAGTGGCGATGATGTCCGCCAAATCGCCGTCTTCGTCATAGGCGCGGTAGACAGCGGCTTTCGTACGCGGAGCATGGACCGATAAAAAGAGAATGCGCTCCTTGCCTTCATGGGCGACTTTCGTTTCCATTTTCAATGACACTCCGTTTATCGTGAGCGAGTAGAACCGGTACGTCAAGCCAAGCCATGTGCGTTCTTGTCGAACGGTATCCGGATGATGGCGGATGAACGCAGCGAGCTCGGCGAACGAATGCATCTCCCGCTCGAGCCATTCGCGGATGGCACTTGCCACCTGCTCCAACCAGCCTTTCCAAAACGTTTTCATTTTCATCGGCATCACCTTTTTTCATCCATCATGCCCATTTCCGCTGTTCATTATGCAGGGAGGCGGATGGAAAACGTCGTCATGTCTTCATCGGATAAACAGCGGATATCTCCGCCATGGTCTTCAATCACTTTTTTGCAAATGTACAGGCCGATGCCGGTTCCGAGTTTTTTTGTCGTAAAAAACGGCTCGAAAATCGTTTCCACAATGTCGGCCGGAATTGACGGACCGTTGTTGGCGATTTCGATGATGATGCTTCCGTCTTGGCAACGGGCGGCGATGTTGATCCGCCGCGGTTTTTCCCTCTCTTTCACCGCTTCGATCGAGTTGAGCAAAATGTTTACCAGCACCTGGCGCAGCTGATCTTTATAGGCAAATATATGTATGGATTCATCGATCGCCACCGAAAGGTCGACATCGCTGTCGACGATCGTGGCGTATAAAAACTCGATAATTTCCTCCAACAGCTGGCGCAGCGAAAACGTTTCTTTTTCGCTTTCAACAATTTCTTTGCGTGAGGCATGCAAAAATTGCGAAATGCGAAATTTCAGCTGCTGCAACTCATGGTCGATAATGTCTAAATAAGGAAGATGCGGATGCTCAAACTTCAATAATTGAATAAAACCAATAATAGCCGTAAGCGGATTGCGAAACTCATGGACAAAACTCGATGACATTTGTCCGAGCAGCGTCAGCCGGTCTTGATGCGATCTGGCAATGAGCGCGTTTTTTTCATGCAGCTCTTTTTCCTTTAACTCATTATATTTTGTGACAGCATGAAACAAAAATTGGTCAAACAGCTCGTTCAAATGGTCGATGAGCGGGGACAGTTCGTCGACCGACAGCGGCGCGGCGAGCGCGTGGTTGATGACAAGCCGCCTCCCAAGGTTGACGTTGTAGACGAGAGCTCCGATGCCGACATTCATTTCCGCACGTTCTTTCGCGATTTTGTTGGCTAACCGTTCGACCGTCTCGCTAGATAGCGACCGCAACAGCGCTTCTTTGACCAGCTCAAACACTGCTAAGCCGTTTTGTTCGACATGATGGATGTATTTGTCATCGTCGGCAATTTTCATATGTTGCCGCCAATAGGCGAGAAAGTTCGGCAAATGGGCTTCTAAATGGGTGACGAGCTGCTGTGCCGCAGATGCCAAAAAAGCCACCTCGCTTTCCATCGTTTATTTTTTAATTATAAGGGGGAATATCGGACTAGAACAGAGGAAAAATCGCAATCGATCCGGCTAAATGAACGTCCTTTTGCGAAAAGCGATCCAAAAACGCCTGGTGCTGCGGACCGGACAGACTGTTTGAATGAAAAAGGAAAAATCATTTATAATGAATGGGACGAACAAATATTTTGCAAAAGGTTGGGGACGATCGTGAAATTGTATGACTCGATTTTAGATTTGATCGGCGGCACGCCGATTGTCAAGTTGCGCCGCCTTCCTGATCCAAACGGGGCAGAGGTATACATAAAGCTCGAATCGTTCAACCCAGGCGGAAGCGTCAAAGATCGGCCCGCTTGGGAAATGATCCGACGCGCGGAGGCGGAAGGGAAAATTACACCCGGAAAAAGCACGATCATCGAACCGACATCTGGCAACACCGGCATCGGCCTGGCCATGGTGTGCGCCGCCAGGGGGTATCGCTGCATCATTACGATGCCCGACAATGCGACGGTCGAACGGGTGAAAATTTTAAAGGCGTACGGAGCCGAAGTCTATTTGACGCCGGCGGAGAAGCGGATGCAAGGGGCGATCGATGAGGCCAACCGGCTTGCTAGCGAAATCCCTGACAGCTTTATTCCGATGCAGTTTGAAAATCCGGCCAATCCGGATGCACACCGGCATACAACAGCGGTGGAAATTTATGAAGCATTTGATGGACGGCTCGATGCGTTCGTGTTAACCGCCGGCACCGGCGGGACGGTGACCGGAACAGGGGAGGAGCTGAAAAAACGCATCCCGAATTTGCGCATTTACGTCGTTGAACCGTACGGTTCGCCTGTGTTGTCGGGCGGCAAGCCGGGGCCGCACAAAATTCCCGGCACGGGTCCGGGGTTTATCCCGAAAATTTTAAATCGCTCGATTTATGATGACATTTTTTTGATCAAAGATGAGGATGCCCAACAGATGGCGCGCGAACTGGCGGCGAAGGAAGGCATTTTGGTCGGCGCTTCGGCCGCTGCCAGTGCCTATTACGCCATCAAAGTGGCGAAACAGCTCCCCAAAGGCGCCCGCGTCCTTTGCATGGCGCCCGATTCCGGCGAGCGGTATTTGTCATCCGATTTATTTGCTGATTAAGCGGACGTCGATCGACGAAAAAAGCGAGGATTTCTTGCCTTTCATGGGAAGGGAAGCATTCCTCTCTGCAAAACAAAGAGGAATGCTTTTGTTTGATAGTTCCTAGGAATCTGTCCGATGGATTGAAGTCAGCGAATATTTATGCAAAATCTTCCGTTTTATACGATTTGAACATTTGTTTATTTCACTGTTTTGGAATCCGCCAAAATGGTTTCGTCGGGCAGACTTCTAGGAGACTGGTGAAAAACAACGGATTCGCTTGGTTTTTGAGAAATCAAAAGAAATGAAGTTGCGGTGTTGCAAGGTTTCTCAATTTGAGAAATACTGTTGGAGAGCAACACTTCCTTTTAAATCACCAGTCTTCTAGGTTGCAGAAAGAGGATAATAGAGCAACAGTTGTCGCCCCTTTTTTCCTTCGCGCCGCCGTCCGCTGTCGATAAAACCGGCAGTCAAGTACAATCGCTGCGCTGCAAAGTTTCGTTCATTGACAGCAAGCACAATTTCGTTAATATCGGAAAAATGGGTGTTGACGAAGGCTGGCAGCAAAGCGAGCGCCTGCTTGGCGAACCCTTTCCCTTGTTCTGGATAATTGATGGAAAAGGACCGGAGCAGCACGGCCCGCGGATTGTCGGTAAACGGTCGGATCTGTTTGCCGGTGTGGAGAACAAAAAAACCGACCGGTCGTTCTTGATGAAGGATGACAATCGGCTTTCTTTCTTTTTCCTCGGAGCATGCTTTGAGCGCCTCAGCGGGGAGTGCGGTGAATCGTTGCTGTTCTTTTGGTAGATAGAACGAGCGCAGCGTTGCGTCATGGTCGGAATGATAAAAACAGAGACGGATTTCATGAACCATTTCGAATTCCTCCATTTTTGATGAATCAGACAATATTATACCAATGATCCTTTTTGTTTTTCCATCTTTTTCTTCTTGTTTGCACGGTCTCATCGCTGTGTGTATTGACTATGTATTGACTATGGACGGCTGAAGGCTTTCGCTATGTGCATGAGGGAGAGAAAACAGAGAATGGTTTATTCGCTGAAAGTCGTTGCGAAAGGAAGAGAGAAGGTGTTCGCTTGGCCTCGAAAAGACAAGAGAAGTGGAGCAACATGGCGCGCATCGCGTTGACGCTGGTGATCGCGGCGCTCGGCGGCTTCATTTTCGCCTTGTTTGGCGTTCCGCTCCATTGGATGCTCGGTCCAGCAGCTGCGTTGCTTTTGGTTGGTCGTTTTTGGAAGGGAAAGTTGTATTGGCCGGTCGGCATTCGCAACGCTGCGCTCATTCCGATCGGCTATACGCTAGGGACATCGATGACGGCAGGAACGCTTGTGGAGATGGGCCGGCAATTGCCGGTAATGTTGCTGGCGACGGTGTTGATTTTGTTGTTCAGCTTCCTTGTTTCTTGCCTTGTCGCGAGATGGACAAGGATTCCGCTCCGTTCGGTCGTCACCGGCAGCATCCCCGGCGGATTGTCGCAAATGCTTGTGTTGGGCGAAGAGCTCGACGGTGTCGATGCAACGATTGTCACGTTTTTTCAAGTGATGCGCCTGATGGGCGTTGTATTTCTCGTCCCGCTTATCGTCTTAAGCCCGTTCTTTTCCGGCGGCGCTGAGGCGGGGACGGGCGCAGAAAGCGGACAAGAGGCGCATTGGAGCGTCGGTCTTGTTTGGCTGTATGTGATCGTCACGGTTGCCAGCGCGATCATCGGAAGGCGCATCAAACTGCCGACTGCCTATTTGCTTGGCCCGATCATCGGAACATCGGCTTTGGTCATGGCCGGGACGCCGGCGCCCCATTTGCCAGCGCCTTTGTTGGATATCGCGCAAATCGCGATGGGGGCTTATCTAGGCTTAATGCTGAAACCGGCTCGCATCGCGGAAAAGGGAAGAGCTGTGCTGGCCGCTGTGGCTACCGGCCTTGCGCTCATTTTGTTTTCCATGGCTTCGGCATTTGTCTTAACGGTTTTGCATGGCGTGCCGTATTTGACAGCGTTCATCGCTTTGGCGCCGGGGGGCATGGATCAAATGGGAATTTTGGCGCGGGAGGCGCATGCCGACCTTGCCGTTGTGACAAGTTATCAAATGTTCCGCATTTTTTTCATTTTGCTTGTCGTTCCACCGGTGCTGAAAAAATGGTTTGCCGCCCGCTGGTTTCGATGGATCGAACGATGGACCATACATCATGGTGGACGGTCCATGCAGTCTGCGTCAATCCAAAAGAAAGGGCTGTGACAAGAAACAAATATATGCTAAACTAGAAAGAAAAAGGAGGGGGTTGCCATGAACCATTCGACCGTTTATCGTCCGCATAGCCCAGTGGCGAAGTTGGCGGTTTCCTTTTTAGCGGCGCTGGCCGTTGCGACGGCGGGGCTGTATGCCGGGCAATGGGTGCCGGCTGGCCTGTATTTGCCCCTTTACGCGCTTGAGCTTGTGCTGCTGTTGGTCATGATGTTCGCCCGCGTGAAAAAAGCTGTCGGCTATCCGCTTATGTTTGCGTTTATGTTTGTCTCGGGGGCGACGCTCTATCCGCTCATCGGCTATTACATTTCCATCATTGGCGCGGCTGCGGTGTTCAAAGCGTTTGCGCTGGCCGTTGTATCGTTTTCCGGCGTTGCCATTTACGCGGCGAGAACGAAAGAAGATTTTTCGTTCCTCGGCGGGTTTTTGATGCTTGGCGCGTTTGCGCTCCTTGGCTTGTTGATCATCCAATGGTTCATCCCATTCTCAAGCGTCGGGCAAATGGGCATCGCCGCTTTGGGGATTTTGATTTTCCTTGGCTTTACGATTTACGACATCAACCGTTTGGCCCGCTATGGCTTTACGGAAGCGGATATCCCGATGATTGTCGTCAATATTTACCTTGATTTCATCAATTTGTTTGTCTACATTTTGCGTTTTTTCGCCAGCGATGAGGATTGAGCGCCAAAAAGGGGCTGACCCAAAAGGCCGTCTGTCTTTAAGATAGGCACAACATATAGTGTTAAAGAAGCGGTCAGCACGCATATATGGAGACGGAAGAGGGCGTCCCCATCCTTTTGGGACACCCTCTTTTTCCATGACGGTGGCATTGATCAAAGCGGCAAGTCGAAATGGTGCGGCTGTTTTTTTACGGCATTAAAGGTGAAACGCGGTGAGGCAGGAATCGGCAAAGGGTGGGGCGAATAAGAGAAAGAAATGGAGAAGAAAGGGGCCTCATGATGAAGTTTGCCGTCAATGTATCGACGATTTTCACGGAAGCGCCGTTTCTCGCCCGGTTTGCCAAGGCGAAGCAGCACGGGTTTTCGCACGTTGAATGCCAGTTTCCGTACTCAGTGGCTCCTGAGGCGATTGCTGATGAACTCGAGCAGCTTGAGCTGTCGCTTGTTTTGCTGAATTTGCCCGCTGGCGATTGGGAAAAGGGGGAGCGCGGGCTCGCCATTTTTTCTGACCGTCATGATGAATTCCGGTGTGCACTGGAGGAAGGAGTGCGTTATGCGCTCGCGCTCGGTGTGCCGAATCTTCATTGCATGGCCGGAGTGGTGCCGGCCGATTTGCCGCGAGAACGGGCGAAAGAAATATACATGCGCCGCTTGGATGAGGCGGCCGCTGCGCTCGGCGTCCACGGTTTGACGCTGACGATTGAACCGATCAATCCGTTCGATATGCCCGGCTACTTTTTAACCGATATTGAGGAAGCGGCGGCGATCATCCGCGATCTCGGCCGGACGAATGTGAAATTGCAATATGACGTCTATCATATGGCTCGGCTCGGACGCAATGTGACAGCGACGTTTGCCGACTACGCACCGCTCATCGCGCATGTGCAATTCGCTGATGCCCCCGGGCGGCATGAGCCGGGGACGGGAGAGCTTCCGTATCGCGAGATTTTCGCATTTTTGCAAGAGCACGGCTACAATGGAGCGATTGGACTTGAGTACATTCCATCAGGGAAAAGCAGCGAAAGTTTTGTCTGGTATGATGAATACCGCGGAATGAAAGGGGGAGGCGGACGATGACACGCGTCGGCTTTATCGGATTGGGCGTGATGGGCTCGCGCATGGCTAGACGGCTGCTTGAAGCGGGATTCAATGTTACGGTGTACAACCGTACGACAGAAAAGGCGGTTCCGCTTGTCAACCTTGGCGCCCGACAGGCGGCGACAGTGGCAGAGCTGGCTGGTGAGGCGGATATCATTTGCACGTGCTTATCGATGCCGGATGATGTCATCGAGGTGTATACAGGTGAAGGCGGCGTCCTTAGCGCGGCCCATCCGGGGACGATTTGCCTTGATTTTACAACCGTCGGTCCGAAAACAAGCCGGTTTGTCGCTCGGCGCGCCGACGAGCACGGCGTCGCCTATTTGGACGCACCGGTAAGCGGCGGTCCGGAAGGGGCGGAGCAAGGGGCGCTGACAATCATGGTCGGCGGGGCGAAAGAAGCATGGGAGCAGGTGCGCCCGCTGCTTCGGGTGTTAGGAAAAACGGTTGAATATTTAGGAGAAAGCGGCGCCGGCAGCGCGGCAAAAGTGATCAACCAGTACTTAGTCGCTGTCCATTCTGTCGCCGCGGCGGAAGCGATGGTCGCTGGCGTCGCTTATGGGCTTCATGCCGGGAAGCTGTATCGGCTGTTAAAAGAAAGCTACGGAGACAGCCGGATGCTGCGCCGCCATATGGAGCAGTTCGTGTTGCCGCGTCGATTCACTCCTGGCGGGGCGGTGAAGTATGTGCATAAGGACGTGCGCCTGGCGAACGAGTTGATGGATGAAATCGGCCTTGGCCACCGTCTTGGCGTTCAGGCGGAAAAAGCGTTTGCCGCAGCGATCGCCGCAGGCCTTGCCGACTTGGATATGGCCGCGGTCATTCAGCCGCTCGAGCAGCGGGTCGGGGTGGTGGTAAAAGAGACAGAATGGACAAAATGATCGTCAAATTCAAAAAATTCGTTGAAAAAATGGAGGAGCGATGGTTTAATAGAAGTAGCAGGGAGGGTTGGCTCCAAAGGTTGTTTTGGGCTAAATCACTTGTATATATGACGGTGATCAGAAAAGGTGTCCCGATTCTTTTGGGACACCCTCCGCCTGATAAAGAAAACGGTTCGAGCGGTTCGCTTTTTTTTACAGATAAAAAGAAACGATGTTTCTTATTACGAAACGAAGGAGGGCGCTCATGCTTTCATTGACATGGATTGAGGAGCTGCAGGCGTTTTTGCATCCAGAACAGATCAAACGGAATGAATCGTTCCACCCCCTCGGCAATGATGGGGCGGTGGCCGTCTATCCGCGAACAGAGGAAGAAATCGCTGCGGTACTCCGCTATGCCGACCGCCATGGCAAAAAAGTCGTCATCGCTGGACGCGGCACAAAACGGGGGTTTGGCGGGCAACGGGAACAGGCGGACATCTTGCTGTCGTTGGAACACTACGCCGGCATTGTCGAACATGCGGCCGCCGATATGACGGTCACTGTCAAAGCCGGAACGGTGTTTGGTGATTTGCAGCGCGCGCTCGCTCCGTATCGGCAAAAGGTCGCCTTGGACCCGTTTTGGCCGGAGGAAGCGACGATCGGAGGGGTGATTGCGGCGAATGACAGCGGCCCGAAGCGGCTCGGCTATGGGGCAGCGCGCGATTCGGTCATCGGGCTGCGCGTCGTCTATCCGAACGGGACCGTCATTCGTTCCGGAGGCAAAGTGGTAAAAAATGTCGCCGGCTACGATATGAATAAGTTGTTCATTGGGGCGATGGGGACGCTCGGGGTGCTGAGCGAGATTACGCTCAAGCTTCGACCGCTCGCGAAATATGAAAGCGTTGTGTTGCTGTCGTTCCCAAGCGGCGATCTTCATGACATTCGCTCGTTTGCCGTTTCGTTCCTTGATACAATGATGGAGCCGATTTGTTTTGAACTGCTCAATCCGGCGCTTTCCGAGCGGCTGACGGGACGGCCGGTTTATACGCTTGTGATCGGGTTTGAAGATGTGGAAAACGCCGTCCATTACCAAGAGCATTGGGTTGAACGACTGCGGCCGAAAGCGGTGGAAATGTCCATTTTAGCCGGCGAAGAGACAGCGGCGTTTTGGCGGACGTTTTACACGATTGCACCGAACGGGCGTCTGGAGCAGGCGGAAAACGGTGTTGAAGCGGCAGTGAAAATCGGGGTTGTCAACTTGGATGTACTCTCCATCTTGCGTGAAAGCGTTTTAATCGCTGACCGTTGCCATGTCCGCATCGAGGCGCACGGCGGATTGGGCCACGGGCTTTGTCAGGCGTATATGCACGGCGGCGAAGAGGGAGTGTTGACCGCGATCGAGGAGCTGCGCCAAACGGCGGTTCGCCTTGGCGGCTACGCGATTGTGAAACATTTGCCGCTTTCGCTGCGCCAGCGCGTCGACGTCTGGGGCGGAAAGCCGTCGTACTTTTTCTTGCTCGAAGGCATTAAGCGAAAAATCGATCCGAACAAAACGGTCAACGATCAACGCTTTATTGGGGGGATTTAATGATGAGCACGATGACCAATGAGCGGGCGGACAGCCCGGCGTGTGCGACCGCGAGTCTTGGAAACTATCGTTTTCACGATTTGCCGGACCCGAGCAAGTGGGCTGATTGCGTTCATTGCGGCATGTGTTTAGAATCATGCCCGACGTACGAACAGACGGGTGAAGAACAGCACTCTCCGCGCGGCCGCGTTCATTTGATGAAGTCGGTCGGCGAAGGGAAGCTTGAGTTGACGCCTGATTTGCTCGATCCGATTTTTACGTGCTTGGATTGCCGTGCATGCACGACGGCTTGCCCGGCCGATGTCGATGTCGGTGGACTTATTGAACAAGTGCGCGGCCAGCTCCGCCAAGCGGTTCCGCTCACCGGTTGGAAGGCGCTTGTCAGCGACGTTTTCTTAAAAGGCATTTTTCCGCATCCGTCGCGCCTCGATTGGCTCGGCCGCCTGCTGAAATGGTACCAAAAAAGCGGCTTGCAGACGGTGGCGCGCAAAATCGGACTGCTGCGTGTCATGCCCGATCACTTGGCTGAGATGGAGGCGATTTTGCCAGCGGTCGGTACGCCGGTTCGGAGAAAGTATAAACATCAGCCGCTCATTAAGGCGAAGGGGGAAACAAAGCGGACCGTCGCGATTTTGACCGGATGCGTCATGGATGTTATGTTTAGTGATATTAACGAAGCGACGATCCGTGTGTTGACCCATAACGGCAACGATGTCGTCATCGTCCCGAACCAGACGTGCTGCGGGGCGCTTCACGTTCACGCCGGCGACCGCGAAACCGGCCGGAAGCTCGCCAAGCAAAATATTGAGGCGTTTCAAGATGTCGACCATGTCATCGTTAACGCCGCCGGCTGCGGCTGCATGTTGAAAGAGTATCCGGAACTGTTCCGCCATGATCCGGAATGGCATGAAAAGGCGGAGCAATTTGCCGCCAAAGTTGAGGACGTGTCCAAATTTTTGCATGACACGGGCTTCAAACCGCCGAAAGCGGAATTGAACGTGCGCCTCACCTACCATGATGCGTGCCATTTGGCCCATGGCCAGGGCATCCGCCAAGAGCCGCGCGCTTTGATTGAAAGCATTCCGGGGGTGGAAATGGTCGCCATGCCAAACGCCGATCGCTGCTGCGGCAGCGCCGGCATTTACAACCTCACCCATCCGGACATGGCACAAGCGGTGCTTGAGAGCAAAATGCAACACGTGCCGCAAGAGGTGGAGCTTATCTCGATGGGCAATCCAGGCTGCATGCTGCAAATGGCGCTTGGCGTCATGAAACATGGACGAAACCAAAAAATCGTCCATACGGTGCATCTGCTCGATTGGGCGTACCAAAAAGAAGAAGGGAAGGACGTGCGCATATGAGAAAACGGCCGATTGCAACGAACGACCCGCACATCCAAGCGCTCGCCCGCATCGTTGGGGAACAGGCGATTTTATACCGGAAAGAAGATTTAATGGCGTATGACTGCGACGGCTTCACCGTCCACCGCCATTTGCCAAGGGCGGTTGTATTTCCAAACAGCACGGAGCAAGTGGCGGCGGTCGTCAAATACTGCCATGAGCATGATCTTCCGTTTCTCGCCCGCGGCGCCGGCACGGGGTTAAGCGGCGGGGCGATTCCGCTAAACGGCGAAGTCGTCATCAGCCTAACGCGGATGAAGCGGCTGTTGCACGTCGATCTCGAAAACCGGCGCGCCGTCGTCGAGCCGGGGTTTGTCAACTTGAAGTTGACGAACTCGGTCGCCCACCGCGGCTATTACTATGCGCCCGACCCGTCAAGCCAATATTGCTGCACGATCGGCGGCAACGTCGCTGAAAACGCTGGCGGCGCCCACTGCTTAAAATACGGAGTGACGACGAACCATATTTTAGGGCTTGAAGTCGTCTTGCCGAACGGCGAAGTGATTGAAATCGGCGGAAACGGCGTTCCCGATCCGCCCGGCTGCGATTTGCTCGGGCTGCTGACCGGGTCGGAAGGGACGCTTGGCATCGTGACAAAAATCACCGTCCGTTTGTTGAAAAATCCCGAGGCCAAACAGACGGTGCTCGCCTATTTTGACGAAGTGGAAGATGCGAGCCAGACCGTTTCCGACATCATTTCCGCTGGAATCGTGCCGGCGGCGCTCGAGATGATGGATCAAACGGCCATCGAGGCGGTCGAAGCGGCCGCGTTTCCGGTCGGGCATCCGAAAGACATCGCCGCGCTGTTGCTCATTGAAGTGGATGGCATTTCCGCCGGGATCGACGAACAAATCAACGATATTTTAACGATTTGCCGCCGCCATCATGTGCGCGAAGTGAAAGTCGCCCAGTCAGAGGAAGAACGGGCCCGCTGGTGGGCGAACCGGAAAACCGGCTTTGGCGCCATGGGGGCGATTTCGCCTGACTATTTAGTGCAAGATGGCGTCATTCCACGCAGCCGTCTGCCGGAAGTGCTGCGGGAAATCGCCGATATCAGCCGCAAGTATGGACTGAGAATCGCAAACATTTTCCACGCCGGCGACGGCAATTTGCACCCGCTTGTGCTGTTTGATGCGAGCAAGCCTGGGGAGACGGAGCGGGCGCTTGCCGCCGGAAGCGAATGCCTCAAGGCGTGCGCGGCGGTCGGCGGATCAATTACAGGGGAACATGGCGTCGGCATTGAGAAAAAAGAAGAGATGCGCTTCATTTTCACTGACGAGGAAATTTTGGCGCAAACGGCAATCCGCGACGTGTTTAACCCGAAAAACTTGCTCAACGCCGGCAAGCTGTTCCCGACGCCGGGGCGTTGTGTAGAGACAAAGACGCCGTCGACAGTGAAATGAAAATTTTTTGAAAACGATTGCCAGTCATTTCGTTTCATGGTATCATCTTTTTAGAGAAATTGAGAAACAATGTTTCGTAATAAGAAACAAGAGAGGGGAAGAGAATAATGGGCGAATACGTACAAAAAGGGAACATCCAAGTCGCCAAAGTGTTGTACGACTTTGTCAACGAGGAGCTTCTGCCGAACAGCGGGTTGGATCAAGACAAGTTTTGGAGCGATTTCGGCGCGCTCATTTCCGACTTGACGCCGCGCAACAAAGAATTGCTCGCCCGCCGCGACGAAATTCAAGAAAAATTGAATGAGTGGCATAAAGCGCATCGCGGCCGCTTTGATTTTAACGAATATAAAGCATTTTTGACAGACATCGGCTATTTGGAGCCGGAAGTCGAGGACTTTGCGATTACGACCGACAATGTCGACGATGAAATTGCCGTGCAAGCCGGGCCGCAGCTCGTCGTGCCGCTCACGAACGCCCGCTATGCATTAAACGCTGCCAACGCCCGTTGGGGCAGCCTGTACGACGCGCTGTACGGCACCGATGCCATCAGCGAGGAAGACGGCGCCGAGCGCGGTTCGTCGTACAACCCGGTGCGCGGGGCGAAAGTCATCGTCTACGGGCGGCAGTTTTTGGATGAAGCAGTGCCGCTTGCCGAACATTCCCATCAAGACGTAGTCCAATACGCGGTCGTTGACGGGCGGCTCGTCGTGACGACAGAAGGCGGGGCGACGACGGGGCTGAAAGAGCCAGAAAAATTTGTCGGTTTCCAAGGCGACCCGCAACATCCGACAGCGGTGTTGCTGAAGAACAATGGCCTTCACATTGAAATTCAAATCGACCGCGAGCATGCGGTCGGAAAAACGGATAAAGCCGGCATCAAAGACATCGTGTTGGAGGCGGCGGTCACGACGATCATGGACGGCGAAGATTCGGTGGCGGCCGTTGACGCCGAAGACAAAGTGCTCGTTTACCGCAACTTGTTTGGTCTCGTTAAAGGCGATTTGACAGCGACATTTGAGAAAAACGGCAAAATCATGACGCGCTCCCTGAACCCGGATCGCGTATACAAAACGCCGGATGGCGGGGAGCTCGTGCTGCCGGGCCGTTCGCTCATGTTCGTGCGCAACGTCGGGCACTTAATGACGAACAACGCGATCTTGCATGCGAATGGCGAGGAAGTGCATGAAGGGATCATGGACGCCGTCATTACAAGCTTGATTATGAAACATTCGCTCATCGGCAATACACGCTACTTGAATTCGCGCAAAGGTTCCATCTACATCGTCAAGCCGAAAATGCACGGATCGGCGGAAGTGGCGTTTGCCAACGAGCTGTTTGACCGCGTCGAAGACATGCTCGGCCTTGAGCGGAATACGATTAAAATCGGCGTGATGGACGAGGAGCGCCGCACGTCGCTCAACTTGAAAAACTGCATCTACCAAGTGCGCGACCGCATCATTTTTATCAACACCGGCTTCCTCGACCGGACCGGAGACGAAATTCATACGTCGATGGAAGCGGGGCCGATGCTGCGCAAAAACGAGATGAAATCATCGACTTGGCTGCAGGCGTATGAAAAATCGAACGTCGCCGTTGGGCTTGCCGCCGGCTTCCGCGGCCGGGCGCAAATCGGCAAAGGAATGTGGGCGATGCCGGATTTGATGGCAGAAATGCTGAAGCAAAAAGGAGCGCAGCTCAAAGCAGGCGCCAATACGGCATGGGTGCCGTCGCCGACAGCGGCCACGCTCCATGCGCTTCATTACCATCAAGTGAACGTCTCCGCTGTGCAAAGCGAACTGGCGAACGATCGGAACGATTATCGCGACGACATGTTGCAAATCCCGGTCGTTGACCACCCGCAATGGACAGCGGAAGAGATTCAAGAAGAGCTCGACAACAACTGCCAAAGCATTTTAGGCTATGTCGTCCGCTGGATCGACCAAGGGATCGGCTGCTCGAAAGTGCCGGACATTCACAACGTCGGACTGATGGAAGACCGGGCGACGCTTCGCATCTCGAGCCAAATTCTCGCCAACTGGCTCCATCATGGCATTTGCACGAAAGAGCAAGTGCTTGAGACGCTCAAGCGGATGGCAAAAGTCGTCGACGAACAAAACGCCGGCGATCCGAACTATCGTCCGATGGCGCCGAATTACGATGATTCGGTGGCGTTCCAAGCGGCATGCGATCTCATTTTCCGCGGCTATGAACAGCCAAACGGCTATACCGAGCCGATTTTGCACCGCCGCCGTCAAGAAGCAAAAGCGAAATTTGCCGCCATTCAGCAATAAACGCCAAAAGCTGTATAAGGAACAAGGGATGGACGACCTTGTTCCTTCCTATCTATTTTGATCAGAAAATTAAGAAAATAAATAGAGAAAGGAGGCAGCTCCTAGTTACTACTGGCCGGTTGTCAAACGCAAAGCAGCACAAAAGGCGGTACAAGGGGATAGGGGAAGCTAGTAGCTAGGGATCAGTGATGGAACATTTGCGAGAACGAGCGTTGCTTGTCCATCGGCAGGCAAGAGGAAAGCTGTCAGTTGAAGTGAAAGTGCCGGTCGTGAATGCCAATGATTTAAGTCTCATTTATTCGCCGGGAGTGGCTGAACCGTGCAAAGAAATTTACGTCAACCAAGACGAAATGTACAACTATACAGTGAAGGGCAATTTTGTCGCCGTCGTCTCGAATGGCACGGCGGTGCTTGGGCTTGGCAACATTGGCGCGCGGGCGGCGCTTCCGGTCATGGAAGGGAAAGCCGCCTTGTTCAAAGCGTTCGCCGGGATCGATGCCGTGCCGCTTTGCCTCGATACTGAAGATCCGGAACAAATCATTCAAACGGTCAAGTTGCTGGAACCGGCGTTTGGGGGCATCAATTTGGAAGATATCGCCGCCCCCGCCTGCTTTGTCATTGAAGAGCGTCTTCGCCAAGAGATGGCGATCCCGGTGTTTCATGATGATCAGCATGGCACGGCGATTGTCGTGGCCGCTGGGCTGACGAACGCCTTGAAAGTGGTTGGCAAACAGCTCGCCGATTGCCGGGTTGTCATCAATGGCGCCGGCGCTGCCGGGGTGGCGATCGCCAAATTGCTGCTGTCGATCGGAGTCGGCGAACTGATCGTTTGCGACACAAAAGGAGCGATTTATGAAGGGCGCTCGCATGGGATGAACGCCATCAAGGAAGAAATCGCCCGGCAAACGAATCACCGCCGTATCTCCGGGACGCTTGCGGACGTCATTCAAGGCGCGGATGTGTTTATCGGTGTCTCGGTTGCTGGGGCGTTGACGCCGGCGATGGTTCGGAAGATGAACCGCGGGGCGGTCGTATTCGCCTTGGCCAATCCGGTGCCTGAGATCATGCCGGATGAGGCAAAAGCCGCCGGAGCCGCCGTGGTCGCGACCGGCCGGTCGGATTTGCCGAACCAAGTGAACAACGTGTTGGCGTTCCCTGGCATTTTCCGCGGCGCGCTCGATGTGCGGGCGACGCAAATTAATGAGGCGATGAAAATTGCCGCTGCCGAAGCCATCGCCGGGCTCATCCAGCCGGAAGAGCTGACGGAAGAGTATGTCATCCCGAACCCGTTTGACCGTCGCGTCGTTGAGGCCGTCGCTTCCGCCGTCGCCCGCGCCGCCATGGAGACCGGGGTGGCTCGAGTCAAGGAAAAAGTTGAGGAACAAAATCGTGTCAGAGAGGGGTAGCCATCGATGAAGAATCCGAGCTGGCGGTTTTGATCAGCAAAGAGGAAAAGCAGGTGAGCGAAGAAGACGTGTGGTCGTATATTTTCGGCTATACAGTCGCCAACGATGTCACCGCGCCGCAGTTTTTCCACCCGGATGGCCATTGGACGATCGGCAAATCGTTCGATACGTTCACTCCGCTCGGCCCAGTTATTGAAACGGAGCTTGACCCTCGAACGGTATCGGTGAAAGCGCGGGTGAACGGCGAGGAAAAACAAAACAGCCCGACCGAGCTGATGATCATTTCCATCAGCAAAATGATTTCGTATTTGTCTCATGTCATGACGCTGCAACCGGGCGACGTCATTTTGACGGGAAGCCCGGTCGGCGCCGAGCTTGTCGGCCCGGGGACGGTCATTGAATGCGATGTGGACGGCATCGGCACGCCCCGCAATACGTTCGTCGCCGCCAAAGCGCCAGCCGTTTCCATCCGACGTTCATAACGAACGTGCGGCATCTCTGGGCCAAACAAGGCATCAGGCGCGTCCTGACGGTGAATACGTTCCGTCCGTTAAGGCGGCGCTCGCTGCCACGCGCGCCTGCGCTGCTCTCCCGCCTGCAAAAGCCCGGCTGTTCGTGTATAATGGCGAGCGGAGAGAACAAATCGAGGTGAATGCGATGGAACGAGAAAACATGGTCAAATCTGTCCGCCGGGCGCTGCAAATTATCGAAATCGTCAGCACGAAAAAGGACGGGCTGGGCGTGACGGAAATCGCGAAACAAATGGACATCAACAAAAGTTCGGTGTACCGCATTTTAACGACGCTTGCCCAATACGGCTATATCGAACAACATCCGGAAACGGAGCGGTATAAGCTCGGCTACAAGTTTTTAGAGCTCAGCTCAAAGCTGCTTGATTCGATCGATTTGCGCCAAGAGGCGAAGCCATATTTGCGCGTGCTCGAAAAAGAAACGAACGAGGTCATCCACCTCGTCGTCTATGATCAAGGGGAAGTCATTTATATTGAAAAATTGGAAGGAACAGAGACGCTGCGCATGCACTCCAAAGTCGGCAAGCGGGCTCCGATGCATTGCACGGCGGTCGGCAAGGCCATTTTAGCCCATTTGCCGCCCGCGGTGGCTGCAGAGATCATCGATCGGAAAGGACTGCCGAAGCATACCGATTGGACGATCACCGACCGAGAGGCATTTTTCCGCGAACTTGAGACCGTCCGGCAAAACGGGTATGCGCTTGACTTGGAAGAAAACGAGTACGGTATCCGATGTGTTGCCGTTCCGATTTTTGACTATACCGGCGGCGTCGTCGCGGCGATCAGCGTTTCCGGCCCGACGATCCGCATGACGGACGACCGCATCACATCGCTCACTGTGCGCATGCGGCAGATCGGCAAAGAACTGTCGGCAAGGCTCGGCTATCGTGGAGCCCATTCCGTCCAGCTGTAGCGGCTGGACGTTTTTTTGTGCCAAGAAGAATGACCCATGTGGATGCCGCCTTGGCGGGGAAGATGAGAGGAAGGCATCCTTTTTCCAAAACCGTTCAGATACAATCGAACGTTCTGTCGTTCGGCCGGCTCCGATATATCGGTTGTCTGCCAGTTTGAAACGAGAGAGGACTGCCTCTGGGTGGGCGTTTTTTGTAGTGCAAACAAACGGAATGCATTTGACACTCCACACGCCTAAAGGGCGTGGGATTCTTGGGTCGTTCGCGTCCTCATCCATTTCTGGTTCGGACCACGCCCAAGTTCAGGGGTGTGTCATCACCCCGTCCCATCGGGTTACGATGTACCCCAATGGGCGGCGCACCTGTGACCAGTGCGCTAGGTTAGGCGACAAAGCCCGAAATCGCTTTGGCGATGTTGATCGCGCCATTCAAGTCGGCGTGGAGGGTATATCCGCATTGTTTACACTGAAAGTGGATGCCATTACGATTTCCCTTTTCCCGATGTCCGCATTTACACGTTTGGCTCGTGTAGGTCGGATTCACCCACTCGACCCGAATGCCCGCCATTTCCGCTTTATAGGCGATCATCGTTTGCAATTGATGAAACGCCCATGAATGAAGGCTTCGCCCCGCTTCTTTGGCCGATTTTGCCCGCTTGCGAATCCCTGTCAATGCTTCCATCCGAATCACGCCAACACCGTTGGCGAGCGCAACATTCACGATTTGACGGCTGATTTTGTGATTTTGGTCCTTCATCCAGCGGGATTCTTTACGGCCGATTTTGCGAATCATCTGGAGCTTCTTCGCTTGGCCCAACGTTCGCCGCAAAGCCGCATATCGTCGACGAATGAAGGCGCATTGGTTCCCTTTGAAAAACAACGATTTCGTTCCCACGCTGGCCACGGCGATATAGCGAAGCCCAAGGTCAACCCCCATCACCTTTGTTTCGTGCCGCGGCTTGACTTCAAAGGTGATCGCGATCGCCAAGTACCATTTCGTTTGCTTTTTGTAGAGCTTGGCCGCCCCTTGTTTGGCTGTTCCGTCCAGCAGCCGATTCAGCCATGCTTCTTGATAGGGGTGCGTGACGACCGGCACGCCGATTCGCTTCTCCAGTGTGGGGAAGGAAACCGTGTAGAACGCCCCTTTCTTTTCCACCTTCACGTTTTGATTGTTAAAGCAGCACCAGAATGTTCGAAACTTCTTTGTTTTCTGGTTTTTCTTTTGGGACTTCACTTCTCGAATCGTCTGATTCACGACGGCGGAAGGAAACCGCTGCGGCGAAAACTCCTTAAAAATTTTGCTCGTTGCTTGATTCAGTTCGGGATGATTCAACAGCCAATTGGCAAACGCGGTATTCACTTCTGTCATCCGTTCGTACATGTCTTGTTTGACTTTTGTTGGGTTGTGCAGCTCCAGCCTTAGTGTGATGGTCGGCATGGATTCACCTCCTTGTGGCGATTTCAGGATACCATTTTTTTCAGAATCATTCAATATTCAGAAAACGGCTCGCTTTCATCCCACCCCTCAAGGAGTGGACTTTCTCGCTCGCGGGTCTGTAAAATAGAAACGAGGTGATATGCGACGTGAAAAAACAGACGCTTTCGGAATGGATCGAACAGCTTCGCCAAGATCCGAATGTCGTGTATTGGCATGAAATCGAACCGAAAGAAGCGAATTTCGTTCCGTTTCCAGACGAACTCGATCCGCGGCTTGGCGCGGCGCTCAAAGCGCGCGGCATCGCTTCGTTGTATACGCACCAGGCGGCCGCTTATGACGCGGTCCAAAGCGGGCGGAACATTGTCGCCGTGACGCCGACCGCTTCAGGGAAAACGCTTTGCTACAATTTGCCGGTGCTCGATGCCATTGCCAAAGAGCCATCGAGCCGCGCCCTGTATATCTTTCCAACGAAGGCGCTCGCTCAAGATCAAAAAAATGAACTAAACGAGATCATCGCCGAGATGGGGGTGTCGATTTACAGCCATACATACGACGGCGATACGGCGCCGGCGCTGCGGCAAAAAATTCGTCAAGCGGGCCATATTGTCATCACCAACCCAGATATGCTCCATACGGCCATTTTGCCGCACCATACGAAATGGATTTCTCTTTTTGAACAGCTGCGCTACGTCGTCATCGATGAACTGCATACATACCGCGGCGTATTCGGCAGCCATGTGGCGAACGTCATCCGCCGCTTAAAGCGCATTTGCGCCTTTTACGGGAGTCGACCAACGTTTATTTGCACGTCGGCGACGATCGCCAATCCGAAAGAGTTGGCGGAGCGGCTGATCGGCGAACCGGTGACGCTTATTGACAACAATGGGGCGCCGCGCGGGCGGAAATATTTTGTGTTTTACAATCCGCCGGTTGTCGAGCGGACGATGAACATCCGCCAAAGCGCGACAAAAACGGCCGTTGAGCTCGCAAGACAGCTGCTTGTCAACCGCATTCCGACGATCGTTTTCGCCCGCAGCCGCGTCCGTGTCGAGTTGATTTTAAGCCATTTGCAGGCGGTGGTGAACGAACGAATCGGCGATACGACGATCCGCGGCTACCGCGGCGGCTACTTGCCGAACGAGCGGCGCGCCATTGAAAAAGGGTTGCGCAGCGGGGAGATTATCGGTGTGGTGAGCACGAATGCGCTCGAGCTCGGTGTTGATATCGGCCAATTGCAAGCGTGCATCTTAACAGGGTATCCGGGAACGATCGCCAGCACGTGGCAGCAAGCCGGGCGCGCCGGCCGGCGCCAGGGCGATTCGCTCGTTGTGATGATCGCAAGCGCAAGCCCCCTCGATCAGTACATCATCTCCCATCCAGAATACTTTTTCGCCCGCTCGCCGGAGGCGGCGCGCATCAACCCGGACAATCTGCTCATTTTGGTCGATCATATCAAATGCGCCGCCTATGAGCTTCCGTTCCGGCGCGGCGAGACGTTCGGCGGCGTCGAGGTCGAAGAGGTGCTCGACTTTTTGGCCGAGCAAGGGGTGCTAAACGAACGCGCTGGGCGCTGGCACTGGATGAGCGACGCGTTTCCCGCGCATGATATCAGTTTGCGCTCCGCAGCTCAGGAAAACGTCGTCATCATCGATATTTCCGACACCGCCCGCCATCGCGTCATTGGCGAAATGGACCGCTTCAGCGCAATGACGCTGCTTCATGATGAAGCGATTTATTTGCACGAAGGAGCACAATACCAAGTCGAAAAGCTCGACTGGGAGGAGAAAAAGGCGTACGTCCGCCAAGTGGATGTTGAATATTTTACGGACGCCAATTTGGCTGTCCGGCTTGATGTGCTGTCGGAAGACCGGAGCGAAACGCGCGGACAAATGGCGGTGCGTTACGGTGATGTATCGGTCCGAGCGATGGCGACGATTTTTAAAAAGCTGAAGCTGTCGACGTTTGAAAACATCGGATCAGGGCCGATCCGCCTTCCGGAGGAAACGCTTCATACGTCGGCGGCGTGGATCGAGTGGGAGGCGGTGCCGTCACGGTTTTCCCCGGCGCTGTTTGAACAACTCCTTGTCGGCATCGCCAATGTGCTTGGTCATCTCGTGCCGGTGTTTGTCATGTGCGACCGGTCCGATCTTCACGTCGTGCCGCAGCTTAAGGCGCCGCATTCCGGACGGCCGACGATTTTCCTTTATGATCGCTATCCAGGCGGAGTCGGCCTGTCGGAGGCGGTGTTTGAACGGTATGAAGAGATCATGAAACATGTGAAAGAATGGGTCGAACGCTGCCCGTGTGCGGACGGCTGCCCATCGTGCATCGGCATTTCAAGCGCTGACGGACCGTCGTTGAAGCGCGAACTTGTCCAGTTTTTGGACGAACAACTTGCCGTTTGGGCCGGTCCGTCCGTTTAAGCGTCGTCATGCGTGTTTTTGCCGAGTGTGGGAGAATCAACTACTTATAGAAGCAAGCCGACGTCAAGCAAGGAGGGGGTGAACGGATGAAGCCGAAGTTGGCGCAATGGAAAGAATTGCTTGCCGCCCGGCATAAAAAGGAGAACGATGAAGAAAAAGAAGAAGAGAAACCGGACGGACGACCTGTGACGGACGTGCCGTATGCCGACGTTTGGCGGGAGTACGGCGCCAAGCCGTATTGGTTTGCCGGCGATTACTGCCTCATTCGGGAAACGGTGTATCCGCTTGACTATCAGCACGGCCGCTATCGGCTCGGAGGGCTGTATGAAGTGCACGAAAGATGGCAGGAAGCGCCGTTTTCCCATCCGCTCTCCTGCCGCGGCTTTGCCGTTCGCGACTTATTCTTTTTTGACACGGAGACGATGGGACTTTCAAGCGGGGCGGGAAACATCATGTTCTTGCTTGGCCACGCCCGCATTCTTGGCGATTTCGTCACCATCCGCCAGCATCTTCTGCCATACCCAGGGGCGGAAGTGGCGCTCTATCAAAGTTTTTTGTCTGACGTCGATTATACGACGCTTGTTACCTATAATGGAAAAGCGTTCGACTGGCCGCGCCTGAAAACGCGCCATGCGCTTGTCCGCAACATGGTGCCAAAATTGCCAGCGTTCGGTCATTTTGATTTGTATCACGCCGCCCGCCGCTTATGGAAAGACAAATTGGATTCGCTGCGCCTTTCGGAAGTGGAGCGGCACATTCTCCATGTCGAGCGGGGCGATGATGTGCCGGGCTTTTTGGCGCCGATGATGTACAAAGAGTTTTTGCAAACGCCCCATCCAGACCGGCTCATGCCAGTATTGCGCCATAACGAGCGCGACGTGTTGTCGCTCATTGCTCTCTACATTCACCTATCCGTTCAGCTGCTTGAAGCGGACCGGCTCGCTGACCCCAAGGAGCAGTTGGCCGCCGCCCGTTGGTTCGAAGCGGTCGGGGAAACAGCGGCTGCAAGGGGGGTGTACGAGGAGGCGAGCGGCAAAGGGGCGAAGGAAGCGCAGGCGGCGAAATGGCAGCTTTCGCTTTTATACCGAAAAGAAAAACGATATGAAGAGGCTGCTCTCCTTTGGCGCGACTTGTTGATCCACGGAAATGGCTATTGGAAGGCGAAGGCCGGGCTTGAACTGGCGAAGGTGTATGAACATTATTTCCGGGATGCGGCCGAAGCGCACCGTTATGCCGTTATGGCATATGAAGCGTGGCGGTCGCTCGCTAGGATGAGCCGACAACATAGCGAGAAAGAAGAAGCGGAATGGCGCAGGCGGCTCGCGCGGCTTGAACGCAAGAAAAACGGGTGAGAACTCGTCCATTTCCCTGGCAAGCGCAAAATATGACAGAAAACGAAAATGTTTCGTCTTTTTGTTGTGAATCTTGTAGAAAAAAGAAAAAACGTGTACAATGGCATCGGAATGAACGAAAACGATGGCAGGGAGAAGAAGACGATGCGGAGCATGTACAAAAAAATTTTGTATCTCTTTTTTATTGTCGTCGGTTTGACGTTTGTCGTGTTCAATTATATCTATTAACTGTAGATGAGCAAATTCACTAACATAAATTGACAACCAAACAAAAAAGGAGACATGAACCGGACTCCTTGGGTAAAATAGATGTGCTCAAAACCCATTCACACAAGGAGGTTCATGTCTCATGAATAGATTAGCACATCACCAAGGAATCCACAAGTTTTTCTTCACTTTGGGGTTGACGCTGCAGCTTTCCAAACCGGTCATCAAGCATCTCATTCATATCGTCGATGCCTTGACCACCAAGGGATTCTCGGGAACATTGACCGATATTCATCACTGGAGCTTTCATCCGAATCATCGAACGACGCTCAGTCACTTTTTCACGAAAAGCCCTTGGGATGAGGAAAGGCTGCTTGGGAAGCTTCAAGAGTGGATCCTCCGCCGAATCGAGCGCCTGGTCGAGCGAAAGAATCAGCCTCTTTTTGTCTCGATTGATGATACGATTTGCCAAAAAACGAAGCCTTCGTCACGGGCAACGCACGCCATTCAAGGGTGCGACTGGCACTACTCGCATAAAGATCATCAATCGGTTTGGGGGCATTCGCTCGTTTGGCTGATGGTGCACACCTTGACACAAGCGTTTCCGTTTGCGTTCCGCCTGTATGACAAGAAAGCGGGAAAAAGCAAGATCGACCTGGCCATCGAGATGCTTTCTTCGCTCAAAGTGAAGCGGGCTCAGCCGGTGTATGTGCTCATGGATTCGTGGTATCCGTCCAAAAAGCTCATTGAAGCCTGCTTGAAACAGGGATTCCATGTCATCGCCATGCTCAAGACGAACCGGATTCTCTACCCGAAAGGCATCGCCATCCAAGCCAAGCAGTTCGCCCGCTATGTCGAGTCCGAAGACACCCGCCTCGTCACGGTGGGGAAGGAGCGTTACCGCGTGTATCGCTATGAGGGGGCGATCCATGGCCTCGATGACGCGGTGGTGCTGCTGGCTTGGAAGGCGGATCAGCCGATGGCGCCGGAACATCTCCATGTCGTCTTGAGCACCGATCGGGAGCTGAGCGACGAAGACATCTTGCGTTACTATGCTCAGCGTTGGACGATCGAGTGCTTTTTCCGGCAGGCGAAAGATCAACTGAAGCTTGATGGATACCGCGTTCGCCACATTCGGGCGGTGAAACGGTATTGGGCGGTGGTGCTGTTGGCCTGCGTGTATAGCATCGCCGAATCCCGACAAAACCTCTCCGCCGGGCTGGAGCTTCTTCGGTCGCGGAAAGACCACAGCGTCGTCGAGTTCATTTATGACGCTGCGAAGCAAGATATTCCCATTGATGTGATCAAAAAACAGCTCCGTATCGCGTAAGGGGTACCCTGTTTGTCTCTCTAATCATGGAAATTATTGTAATGAAAAATGCTCATCTACAGTCTATTAATGAACGTCAGAGAGGCCGGCGCCGCATAACGGATTCAAAAAGACGAATGACGATGCCAAAACGTCCGAAGCACCGGGGGCGAGAGAGCCGGTAGATTGTTGGCGCGAATGGCTCTTCAAAATGGGTGTTTATACTAGTACGAGTCCACTCCGTTCATCATAGGCTAGTATTGTCAAGCAACAGCCTAAATTGATGAAAGGAGAGGAATATGATGCATTGCCTGCCGAATGTAACGGCGCCGATCGTTCATCCGCCTCGTTGCAACGTTTTGCATCATTTCGAAGCAACGATTGTGCCGCATATCCATCCATCGCATACGACGCATGTTTATCATCACCTGTATGAACATCAACATTATTTCCCGCATACGGAATCGGCGGTGGCTCAGGCTGCCAATCGCCATCTGTACTGCCCGGGTCCGGGACCGATGCCATTTCCGCCGTTTCCGCTTCGATAGTAAGGGCCAAAAACAGAAGCCGCTTTGTCGGCTTCTGTTTTTTTACGGATGGAAAACGCCGGCAGCCGGCGGCGTTTGGGCGGGAGGACGGCGTTTCGGCGCCGCCGAGAAGTCTGCGTGGGCGCCATGCGGCTTCCCGATCGATGCGGCAAGCCATCCGTCAATTGACAACCGGCTGAATTTCTGAAAAAATAAAGAGAAGATGATCGTTGAATGCGGATTGAGGTGAAAAGCCATGTCAGCCCATCAAGTGAAACTGACGCCGAAAGACATTTTAGAAAAGGAATTTAAGGTAAGCATACGGGGGTACAACCAAGACGAAGTGGATCAATTTTTGGATCTCATTATTAAAGATTATGAAGCATTTCAGCAAGAAATTGACGAGCTGCGCCAGGAAAACGCCCGGCTGAAGCGGCAAGTCGAGGAGCTTCAAAAACGGCCGGCGATGTCAGCGGGAACGACGAACTACGACATTTTGCAGCGCCTTTCCAACTTAGAAAAGCATGTGTTTGGCCGGAAACTGTATGAATAACCAGCCGGCAGGGCGAAGTTGATGCAGAGATTTCTAATTTTTTCTTCTTGATTCTCACACCAAGATCAGCTATACTGTAAGATGCTCGCAGCGTTAATCATGTTCGGGTAATCGCTGCGGCCGGTTTCGGCCGTAGAGGAAAGTCCATGCTCGCACGGTGCTGAGATGCCCGTAGTGTTCGTGCCTAGCGAATCCATAAGCTAGGGCAGTCTGGCTTCGGCTGGGCTGACGGCGGGGAAAGAACCTACGTCCGCATGCGGATATGGTTCGATTACCCTGAAAGTGCCACAGTGACGCAGCTCTAAGGGAAACCTTAGAGGTGGAACGCGGTAAACCCCACGAGCGAGAAACCCAAATGATGGTAGGGGCACCTTCCCGAAGGAAATGAACGGAGGGAAGGACAGGCGGCGTACGCTGCCTGTAGATAGATGATTACCGCCGGAGTACGAGGCGAAAGCCGCTTGCAGTACGAAGGTACAGAACATGGCTTACAGAACATGATTAACGCGGTGATTGGAATCGTGGGAAAGCCCTCCTGCAGGAAGGAGGGCTTTCTCTTTTGTGTGTTTTCCTTCCATATGACTATAATGGAAGTATAGGCCATGAATGAGGATACATACATCTATCAGATAGGGGGAACAAGATGACTTCGTTTTCGCTGATTGCCACGGCCGCGATGGGGCTCGAATCAGTCGTCGCGGAAGAAGTGCGCCGGCTTGGCTATGAGTGCCAAGTGGAGAACGGCAAAGTGACGTTTGAAGGCGATGCGCTCGCCATTTGCCGGGCCAACCTTTGGCTGCGCACCGCTGACCGCGTGAAGCTGAAAGTCGGTGAGTTTCGAGCGACGACGTTTGAGGAGTTGTTTGAACAAACGAAGGCGTTGCCATGGGCCGATTACTTGCCGAAAGATGCCGAGTTTCCGGTGATCGGGAAGTCGGTCAAATCAACGCTGTTCAGCGTTTCCGACTGCCAAGCCATTGTGAAAAAGGCAGTCGTCGAAAGCTTAAAAGCGCGCTATCATTTGTCGTGGTTCCCGGAAACCGGGCCGTTGTATCGGATCGAGGTGGCGCTTCACAAAGATATCGCTACGTTGACGATCGATACAAGCGGCGCTGGGCTGCATAAACGCGGCTACCGTGCTCGCCAAGGGGAGGCGCCGCTAAGAGAGACGCTCGCGGCCGCCTTAGTGTTGCTCACCAATTGGACGCCCGATCACCCGTTCGTCGATCCGTTTTGCGGGTCGGGCACGATTGCCATTGAGGCGGCGCTGATCGGCCAAAACATCGCCCCAGGGTTTAACCGGGATTTCGTCTCGGAGCAATGGCCGTGGATCGGGGAATCGGTATGGGAAGAGGCGCGCCAAGAGGCGGAACAGATGGCGCGTTACGACCAACCGCTTGATATTTGCGGGATTGACCTTGACCCCCACATGGTCGAGATCGCCAAGATGAATGCAGCCGAAGCGGGGCTTTCCGATCTCATTTCTTTTCGGGAGGGCCGCGCCGAGCAGTTTCGGACCGATGCACAATACGGGGTGATCGTCGGCAACCCGCCATACGGCGAACGGCTTGGCGAACAACGGGAGGTCGAAGCGCTCTATCGCGCCATCGGCCGCGCCTTCGCCGCCTTGGATACGTGGTCGGTGTACATTTTAACCGCCCACCGCGGTTTTGAAACGCATTACGGCCGCCCGGCGACGAAGCGGCGCAAACTGTTTAACGGCTTTATTGAAACGCATTACTACCAGTACTGGGGGCCGCGGCCGCCGCGCGAAGCTCGAAGTTGACTTCTCGGCGGCCATCGATCATAATATTGTTTTGTTACTAGGGATCGGGCGCGCAACAAACTTGTTGCGCGCTTATGCATGATATGCCGGGGGAGTTTATGCCAATTGAAGGGGTGGCGACGATGGGCCATGAGCGTTATCCGTTTGTTGTAGAAAAAAATGAAAACTTTTTTGATAAGTTGAGCCAGTGGATCGGCGATGTTTTTTATGACATTTTGCCGGAAGCCGGCTTTGAGCTGCGCGACGAGCAAATTTATATGGCGTTTCAGCTCGAGCGGGCGTTTCGAGAAAAAAAGGTGATCTTCGCCGAAGCGGGAGTTGGCACAGGGAAAACGATCGTGTATTTGCTGTATGCAGTCTGCTACGCCCGCTATACCGGCAAGCCGGCCATTATCGCCTGCGCCGATGAGACGCTCATTGAGCAGCTCGTCAAAAAGGAAGGCGATATTTCGAAGCTATCCAACGTGCTCGGGCTGGAAATCGACGTCCGGCTGGCGAAATCGCCGGATCAATATTTATGTTTGAACAAACTGGAAGAAGTGACGACGTATGACGATGACGACATCGAGCTGTATGAGCAAATTTACGATGAACTTCCGGCCTTCGTCCATGACAACAAACCGCTGCAGTCGTTCTACCGCTACGGCGACCGAAAAGAATACGCCCACCTGACTGATGAACAGTGGAAAAAAATCGCCTGGGATCCGTTTCAAGACTGTTTCACGTGCGAAAAGCGGCATCGCTGCGGACAGACGCTTTGGCGCGACTATTACCGGAAGGCGGCGGATTTGATCGTCTGCTCGCACGATTTTTATATGGAACATGTTTGGACGTATGAAGCGCGCAAGCGGGAAGGACAGCTGCCGCTGTTGCCGGAAGCGAGCTGTGTCGTGTTTGACGAAGGGCATTTATTGGAGTTCGCTGCGCAAAAGGCGTTGACATATCGAATGAAAGAGACGACGCTTGAGACGTTGCTGACACGTCTTCTTGAAAACGACATCCGTGAAGAGCTCGCCTATTTAATTGAGGAGACGCTGGAGACGAGCACGCGCTTTTTTGATGAGCTGAAAGCGTGCGCGAAAGACGTTCCGGGTTCGAACCGGAAAGAAATTTTGCCGTCGCCGCGTCTTGAACAATGGGCGAAGCGGCTCCGCGGCCAAATGGTCGAAATCGGCAACGAGCTTGTGTTTGAAAGCGAGACGTATACGATCGATCATTACCAGCTGAACATTGTGGATGAATATTTGGATCAAATCCAGTATTCACTCGATTTGTTTTTGACGAACGCCGACGCCATTACGTGGCTTGAGTCGTCGCGTCAAGAGGCGACGTTTGTCGTCATGCCGCGCACCGTTCAGGAAGTGTTGCGCGAAAAAGTGTTCGCGAAACGCATGCCGTTTGTCTTTTCATCGGCAACACTATCAAACGGAAAATCATTCCAATATATAGCGCAAAGCTTAGGCATTGATGACTATTTATCGTTCAGCGTGCCGTCGCCGTTTGATTACGACGAACAGATGACGATTTTTATGCCGACGTTCCGCGCGGATGAGACGCTGTTTGCCAAAAAATACGCATATGCGCTTGAAAAATTGCGCGAAACCGGAGGCCGGGCGCTCATCTTGTTCCCGACGCGCGAGGAGCTTCTTCAGTTTAAAGAGGCGGCAGCCGGCGAACCATTTTCGTTTTTGTTTGAAGGCGACCGCGAAATCAGCGATTTGGTCGCTGAATTTCAGCGCGAGGAAGAGACGGTGCTTTGTTCCGAACATTTATGGGAAGGACTTGACATCCCGGGGCCGTCGCTGTCGAACGTCATTATTTGGTCGCTGCCGTATCCGCCGAATGATCCGGTGTTTCAGGCGAAGCGAAAAGCGTATAGCAACCCGTTTTGGGACGTCGATGTGCCGTATATGCTTCTTCGCCTTCGCCAAGGAGTCGGACGGCTCATCCGCACGCGCGATGACCGCGGCATTGTTTCCATTTTCGTCACCGACAGGGAAGATGAACGGGTCATTGCGGCGATCAAAGACGTGTTGCCGACAGCGGTGAGGGAAGAATGATATTCTTCCCTTTTTCATTTTCCACAAAAATAGCATTTTCTCGCTGGCAAGCAGGAAAATGGCACCTTGTTATGGAAATGATGATACGGCCATGAAATACATAGGGGGACTGAGTATAGTGAAACCAATCGAAGCGCAGTTTTTGCAATACGTGAAAAAAATGACGGGCTACCGCGAAGCGATTGGCCTCATGTATTGGGATTTGCGGACTGGCGCCCCGAAAAAAGGGGTCGAGCAGCGATCAGAAGTGATCGGCATGCTGTCAGAAGAAGTGTTTCGCATGTCGACATCCGAGGAGATGGCAGCCTTTATCGCCAAGCTGTCGCCCAAAGCCGTCTACGAGCAGCTGAATGACGTGACAAAGAAAACGCTTGATGAATGCAAAAAAGAATACGAGCGCAATAAAAAAATTCCAGCGGATGAATACAAAGAGTTTGTCGTGCTTTGTTCCAAAGCGGAAAGCGTTTGGGAAGAAGCGAAAGCGGCTGCTGATTTCGCCCGGTTTCGCCCGTATTTGGAGCAAATCATCGAGTTTCAGCGCCGCTTTATCCGTTATTGGGGGTATGAAGGACACCCGTACAATACGCTGCTCGATCAATACGAGCCGGGCATGACCGTCGATTTGCTTGACGAACTGTTCAGCCGCCTGCGCGAACGCATCGTCCCGCTTGTGCACGCCATTTCCGCCGCGTCCGACAAGCCGGACACGTCCTTTTTGTTCGCGCCGTTTCCAAAAGAAAAGCAGCGCGCTTTTCTGCTTGAGTTGCTTAAAGAGCTCGGCTATGATTTTGGCAAGGGGAGACTTGATGAGACGGTCCATCCATTTGCGATCGGGCTCAACCCGAACGATGTGCGCATTACGACGCGCTACGACGAGCGCGACTTCCGCACCGCGGTGTTTGGCACGATCCATGAATGCGGCCATGCGCTGTATGAACAACACATTTCCGAGTCGCTTGTCGGCACTCCGCTTGCAAGCGGGGCGTCGATGGGCATTCATGAATCGCAGTCGCTCTTTTTTGAAAATATGATCGGACGCCACTATGGGTTTTGGAAGCGGCATTACCCGCGCCTGCAGCAATACGCGCCCACGCAGTTCGCCGACGTTTCGCTTGATGCGTTTTACCGGGCGATCAATGAAGCGAAGCCGTCGCTCATTCGTATTGAAGCGGACGAACTGACGTATCCGCTCCATATTATCATCCGCTATGAAATCGAAAAGCAGCTGTTTGCTGGGGAGCTGGAAGCGATCGACTTGCCGGATGTATGGAATGAGAAATATGAACAATACCTTGGCATCCGCCCGCACAACGATGCGGTCGGCGTGTTGCAGGACGTCCATTGGTCGGGCGGCAGCTTCGGCTATTTCCCATCGTATGCGCTTGGCTATATGTATGCGGCGCAATTCAAGCAAGCGATGGAAAAAGAGTTGGATGTAGCTGGGCTGCTTGAAGAGGGGAACATCGCACCGATCCGTGAATGGCTGACCGTTCATATCCACCAGTTTGGAAAAATGAAAAAGCCGCTCGAACTTGTGCGCGATGCTACGGGCGAAACGCTGAAAGCCGATTATCTTATTCAATATTTAGAAGAAAAATATAAGGCGCTTTATCGATTATAGAACAGGCGCGTCAGTGCAAACATCGTTCTTACGCTGTTCGTTTAGTTTTTCTGTCGACAAAGTCCTATTGTGTCTCGGTTTTATGCACATAAAGAGGAAGGTGTCCCGATCGCTTGGGGACACCTTCTTGTTTCACCATAATTTGTATCCTTTCGACCCCGGCGGAGCGTTTTGAATGATGTCGATGATCGGCACCGTATAGGCGATCAAAATGAGCGCAACGACGAGGCCGATCCAAAGCTTCCAGTTTTCAAGCGCCAGTGCAGCCCGTTCATACGGAGCAGCTGCCTCGGCGACCGGAAACTCCGTTTCGCCTTTCGGGGCGAAAAAGGCCAAGTTGATCACGATGACGAGAATCAAAATAATGCCGATGAACAAGATGGTGCCGCCGACCGCTTGCGCGATTTGGTACGGAATCCATTCAAGCGCTTGCGGCGAATTGCCGTACGTTGAGAACGCCGAGCGTCGCGGTGCGCCGAGCAGACCGGCAAAATGCATCGAGCCGGACATGAACGTCATCCCAACCGCCCAAACGATCGTTTGAATGATGGCGAGCCGGTTCATCGCTTTCGTCATCACCCGGCCGGTCAAATGCGGAATGAGCCAGTATGACGCACCAAAAAATGTGAGGACGACAGTCGTTGCCACCGTTAAATGGAAGTGGCCGGTCACCCAAATCGTATTATGGACGACTTGGTTGAGTTGGTGCGAGGCGTTAATAATCCCGCCGGTGCCGGCCGGAATGAAAAACAGCATTCCGACAAACGGAGCGAAAAAGCGGGCGTCGCTCCACGGGAGTTTCCGCAGCCAGCCGAACAAGCCGGTCGCTCCCTGCGAGCGGCCGTACGATTCAAACGTCGCAAACATGGCGAACGCGGTCATGAGCGACGGAATGATGACCATGAACGTCAAGACGACTTGCACGTATTTCCAAAACGGCGAAATCCCCGGCTCAAGCAATTGGTGATGGAAGCCGACCGGAATCGAAAACAGCAAAAACAAGATAAACGCCAGCCGCGCGAGTGAATCGGAGAACATTTTGCCGCCGATCACTTTCGGAATGACGGCGTACCAAACCATATACGCCGGCAATAGCCAGAAGTAGACGAGCGGATGCCCGAAATACCAAAACAGCGTCCGGCTCAAGAGCACGTTCACCCGATCCGTGAGCCCAAGCGACCACGGAATGAGCTGGAAGACGACGGTGGCGGCGACGCCAAGCGAACAGACGAGCCATAGCACCATATTCGTCACTGACATGAACGCCAGCAGCGGGCTCACTTGACCGCGGTGCGTTTTCCGCCAGCGGGCATAATGAGCGAACATCGCAAAGCCGCTCACCCAGCTGCCGACGACGACAAGCGCCAAGCCGATGTAAAAGCCGGCGTGCGCTTGCAGCGGCGCGTAAAACGTATATAAGACAGACGCCTTACCGGTTAAGATGAAAAACGCACTCATGGCTGTTCCGATTGTCATCAGCCAAAAACCGATCCAACCGGTCCGGCGCGAACCGTCTGAGAGCGCCCCGGTTGTACGGCTGACCGCGGCGAACTGAAAGCCGATAATGAAAAACGTCGTCAGCACGAGTCCAAGCAAGACGCCGTGCGTCGTCAAAATCGTGTAATAGCTGATCCCAGCCGGGAGCTCAAACTTGCCGGAACGGACTAATGTTTGCAATAGGCCGGCGAACCCCCCGAGCGCGAGGGCGGTAAAGGCGACGAACAAATGGGCAAGCGCCAGTTTCGCATCGCGGCGATCGACTTTTTCCAACGGTTGTGCCATGTTACTCCACCACCTTTATGCGCGCCGTCATCATATGGTGGCCGGCGCCGCAATATTCGTTGCAAAGAATCGTATATTCGCCCGGTTTGTCAAACGTGGTTGTTAAGCTGTTCACATAACCGGGTTCGACCATCATGTTCACGTTCGTTCCCGGGATTTCAAATCCGTGGATGACGTCTTTCGAAGTGACGTTGATCGTCACTTTCGCTCCTTTTGGAATTTCGATCGCATTCGGTGTAAAAGAAAACGCGGCGACGACGATGTTCAACTCGTATTCCTTGTCTCCTTTTTTGACGAGCCCCGGATGATCAAACGGCGGGGTCGAATCGACTTTTTCTGGATCGATCGTTGTCAGGCAGCTCGGCGGCTGCTGTCCGGCGGCGAATGCACTTACGCCGACGACCGTCAAAAAAACGATCAAACAGCCGATGCCAAACGCAAGCCAAATTTTTTCATACTTATGGATGTGCATACCGATTCCCTCCTTTGCCGCTTACAGGCGGTGCAAAAATAAAAAGTAGACGCTGACCCAAGAAAAAATGATGAAAAAGCCGAGCAGAAACACAGAGGCCAGCGTGCCTTTGAGCGCCGGCTCTTTTTCCTTTTTCGTTTGCCGGGCCGCTGTGATCAGTTTTGCCATGCCGTATCCCTCCTCTTTGTTGGATTCATCCCCCATAACAGCAATTCGGCAGGCGCGCCAAACGGCCAATTTCCCTGCTTTGACACTATCATAACTGTACAAAACTGGGGCAACAGTGACTTTTCTCACAAAAACGATGCTGGAAGTGTGAACAAATGGTGACGTTTGTGAAAAAATGATGAAGACGTCATTTTCTCTCGCGGCAGCAGAGCCCGCCAATGTTCTTTTTGCTGGCATGTAAAGCGCCGGCGATTGAACAGGCAATGCGATGCAGCAAAGAGATTAAGCCTATCATAAAGACGCTGTTTGCCACCCGTTAAAGCAACGGCTTCTGTCAAGGCGAATATCGAAATAAACGAATGATTGAAAGTTTTTTTTGTTTAATGTTCGTGTTTTTTTTGAAAACCCGCTTTTCAAACACGCCCCCTCATGGTATACTGCTAATAACTGAATCACGCTGACTCACTCATATAATCGCAAGAATATGGCTTGCGAGTCTCTACCAGCCGACCGTAAATCGGCTGACTATGAGTGGCAATGTCAAGGGAAGGCGGCAATGGATGTTTTGCGCCTTTCTTTTGCCTTGGCTTAAAAGACATTGCCTGACTCATGGAATGAGTGAGGCCGGTGTTTTTTAAGCTTTTTTTATTGGGGGGAACCAAATATGCGTGAGTTGCTTGAGAAAATCGCCGCTGAAGGGGAGGTCGCGGCGGACGGGGTGCTGAAAGTCGACCGGTTTTTAAACCATCAAGTGGATCCTCAGCTGATGAAGCGGATTGGCGAGGCGTTTGCTGTCCGGTTTCGTGACGAGCGGCCGACGAAAGTGTTGACGCTCGAGTCGTCCGGCATCAGCCCGGCGCTTATGGCCGCCTATGAACTCGGCATCCCGCTTGTCGTTGCCCGCAAGCGGCGGCCGTTGACGATGACCGGCGACGTGTACCGCACGGAAGTATACTCCTTTACAAAGCAAGAGGCGAATGAAATCATCGTTTCTCGCTCGCTGCTTGGCCGCGGCGACCGGGTGCTGATCATTGATGATTTTTTAGCCAACGGCCAAGCGGCGCTCGGAATGGTGGAGATCATCGAGCAAGCGGGGGCTGATATGGTCGGCATCGGCATTGTCATTGAAAAAGCGTTTCAAGACGGCGGCCGGCTGCTTCGTTCGCGCGGCTTCCGCGTTGTGTCGCTCGCCCGCATCGCATCGCTTGATGGTGGCGCCATTCAATTTGCTGACGAGGTGATGAGTCGATGAAGATGAAATGGTGGCAAGTCGGATCGCTCGGCATCCAACATGTATTGGCCATGTACGCCGGGGCGATCGTCGTTCCGCTCATCGTCGGCGGGGCGCTGCATTTAACGAGCGAGCAGCTGACGTATTTAGTGGCCATTGACTTATTGACGTGCGGCATTGCGACGTTTTTGCAAGCGTGGAAAAACAAGTGGTTTGGCATCGGCTTGCCGGTTATGCTTGGCTGCACATTTACGGCGGTCGGGCCGATGATCGCTATTGGCGGACAGTACGGGATGCCGGCGGTGTATGGGGCGATCCTCTGCGCCGGAGCGGTTGTGGTGCTCATCAGTCCGTATTTCGGCAAGTTGCGGGCGTTGTTTCCGCCAGTTGTCACCGGTTCGGTTGTGACCGTCATTGGCTTGACGCTCATCCCGGCAGCGGTGAACAATATGGCCGGCGGACAAGGGGCGAAGGACTTTGGTGATCCGGCTAACTTGGCGCTGTCGTTTGGCGTGCTTGCGCTCATTATCGTGTTGTACCGCTGCTTCAAAGGGTTCATTCGCTCCATTGCCATTTTGCTCGGCATGGCAGCTGGCACGGCGGCAGCGGCCACGATGGGGAAAGTGGACTGGACAGCGGTCGCTGAGGCATCGTGGGTTCATTGGCCGCAGCCGTTTTACTTCGGCGCTCCGTCGTTTCATGGACCCGCTGTTTTAACAATGGTGCTCGTCGCGATCGTCAGCCTTGTTGAATCGACCGGAGTCTACTTCGCTTTATCCGACATTTGCCGTCGGCGGCTGACGGATGATGATTTGGCGGGCGGCTACCGCGCCGAGGGATTGGCCATCATCATTGGCGGACTGCTGAATGCGTTTCCGTACACGACGTACTCGCAGAACGTCGGCCTTGTCCAATTATCGGGCGTGAAAACGCGCAGCGTCATTTACGCTGCTGCTGCGTTTCTTGTCTTGCTTGGGTTCGTGCCGAAAATCGCCGCGGTGGCGACGATCATACCAGCTCCAGTTTTAGGCGGGGCGATGCTCGCGATGTTCGGCATGGTCATTGCCTACGGTGTGAAAATGTTAGGCCAAGTCGACCTAACTGTGCAAGAGAACTTGCTGATCATCGCCTGTTCGGTCGGCGTGGGGCTTGGGGTGACGGCGGTGCCGAACTTGTTTGCCGAGCTGCCGACCGGCTTGCGCATTTTAACCGACAGCGGCATCGTCGCCGGCAGCATGACCGCCATCATCTTAAACGCCGTCTTCCATCTAGGCAAAGCGAGAAAATCAGTTGCCCTGCCGCTGCAGGAACAAAAAATTTCATAATGGTGTTGATCGCTTTTATAGCCATCTTCGTTTTCCGGCCACTGCTCGGGAAATGGGGGTGGCTTTTTTATTGGCGTGTCGATTGACAGAGAAAATGATAGAAACTGGTGGAAGGATGATGGTATAATGGAAAGCGAATAGGAAAGGGGGTGAAACAATGGATGAATGGGTGGAGCGCCTTTTCGATGAGCTGCGGCAAATACGGAATCAGATGGCGACCAAACAGGATGTTGTACGGGTGAATGATCGCATCGATCGGCTTGAACAAACGGTGAGCGCGACGAAAGAGGATGTTGCGCGGTTAAACGGACGCGTCGGGCAACTCGAAGAGACCGTGGCAGCGACGAGAGAAGACGTTGTCCGGATGAATGATCGCATCGGGCGGCTTGAGCAGACCGTGGCAGCGACGAGAGAAGACGTCGCAGCGCTGGATGGGCGCATCGGGACCATCGAGCGGACAATGGCAACGAAAGAGGATGTCGCAGTGCT
Source organism: Geobacillus sp. Y412MC52 (assembly GCF_000174795.2). Lineage (NCBI taxonomy): Bacteria > Bacillati > Bacillota > Bacilli > Caryophanales > Anoxybacillaceae > Geobacillus > Geobacillus sp. Y412MC52. Next base: position 1,574,562 of record NC_014915.1, read on the forward strand.
GGATGAGCGCATCGGGACCATCGAGCGGACGATGGCAACGAAAGAGGATGTCGCAGTGCTGGATGAGCGCATCGGGACCATCGAGCGGACGATGGCAACGAAAGAGGATGTCGCAGTGCTGGATGAGCGCATCGGGACCATCGAGCGGACGATGGCAACGAAAGAGGATGTCGCAGTGCTGGATGAGCGCATCGGGACCATCGAGCGGACGATGGCAACGAAAGAGGATGTCGCAGTGCTGGATGAGCGCATCGGGACCATCGAGCGGACGATGGCAACGAAAGAGGATGTCGCAGCGCTGGATGAGCGCATCGGGACCATCGAGCGGACGATGGCAACGAAAGAGGATGTCGCAGCGCTGGATGAGCGCATCGGGACCATCGAGCGGACGATGGCGACGAAAGAGGATGTTGCAGCGCTGGATGGGCGCATCGGGCAGCTTGAAGAGACCGTGGCGGCCAACAGAGACGACATTGCGGCGCTCGACAGCCGGATTGGGCGCATGGAACAAACGATGGTGACGAAAGAGGACGTTGCCGAATTGCCGTTTATTCGGCAAGCTGTCGTGGAAACGTTAGAAACGCTCCATGAAATTTCGGCGATGAAACAAACCCTCACAGAAATGCAACAAAAAGTCAATGAAGTCATTGCCGGACAAGCGCGGCAAGAGCTCGTACTTCAATCCCTCGCTTTGCACTTGCTCGAGCATGAAAGTGAAATCCGCGCGCTAAAAGCGAGATAAATAACGAACCTCTCCTATTGTACATCCTCGCTGATGATCATGTTCCTTCCAAAACAGGCCGGTTTTGTCCGCGCCTGTTTTTTGATTGCAGCAACTTTTCATAACTTTTTTTGGCTGCGAAAACTAGAAATCCATCCGCTGTTCCTGAAAAAACGGGTGTACAAACATATTTTCCATTGCATATAGTTTGGCTTGTTGCGCATCCTAATAGAATAAAGAGGAACAGACCGAGGTGTTTGTATGCCGGTTCTTTTATCCGTCGGCACAGCAAGGATGCCGTATACAGCCTCCCAAAACGAGGTGAAGCAGCATGTCGCCGGGCTGTTCGCCGGTCGAATGGCGCGTGCGGAGCGGCTGCTGCAGGCGTTTGACAACAGCGGCATTCATACGCGCACGTTTGTCCAACCGCTTGCCTGGTACAGCGCGCCGCGCGGTTTCGGTGAAAAAAATGGGGTGTACATCGACCGTGCCGTCCGCTACAGCGCAGAGGCGGTCAATGACTGTTTGCGCAAGGCTTCGTCCGTCCCTGTTTTGCATGAGGAGATCGATGCGCTGTTTTACATCTCAACGACAGGGCTGTCGACGCCGAGCATCGAGGCGCGGCTGATGAACGTATTGCCGTTCTCCCCTCATGCCGTAAGAGTGCCGATTTGGGGGCTCGGTTGTGCGGGAGGGGCGGCTGGGCTCGCCCGGGCAGCCGACTATTGCCGGGCGTTTCCGAATGCCAAGGCGCTTGTGATCGCCGTTGAGTTTTGCAGTTTGACGTTTCAACTCAATGATTGGTCCAAAAGCAATGTGATCGGTACGTCGCTTTTTTCCGACGGCGTGGCGTGCTTGCTTGTGGCCGGCGACGGAGCGGCGCCGACAGCTGGCGCGCCGCGTGTCATCGCCGCCCGCTCGGTGCTCATGCCCGGCTCGGAAGACGTGATGGGCTGGGATGTTCGTGACGAAGGTTTGTTTGTCATCTTTTCAAAAGACATTCCGGCGATCGTTCGCTCTTGGCTGCGCCCGCAAGTCGAGTCGTTTTTGCAGGAACATGGGTTAGGGCTTGGGGATCTTCATTATTTCATCGCCCACCCGGGCGGGAGGAAAGTCATTGAAGCGTACGAGGAGGCGTTCGGATTCGGTCCGGAACAGACAAAAGCCGCTAGAGACGTGCTCGCCCGCTACGGCAACATGTCGTCGGCCACCGTGTATTTTGTGCTCGAACAGATGATGCGGCAGCCGCTTTCGTCCGGGAACGGCCTGCTTATCGCTCTCGGCCCGGGCTTTAGTGCGGAAATGGTGCTGCTTCAATGGGGGGGATGATCGTGCGGTTTTGGTTCGTGTTTTTGGCGGTTGCCGGCATGCGCGTCATTGAGCTTCGGCTTGCAAAACGGAACGAACAGTATGTGAAAGCGCTCGGGGCGCGGGAGTTCGGCGCTCGCCATTACCCGTTGATCGTATTGATGCATGTCGGTTTCTTTTTGTCGTTGGCTGTTGAGGCGCTTCGAAAAGGCGCGCGCCCGTCGCGCCGCTGGCCGCTTTTGTTTCTGCTTTTTCTTGTCGTGCAAGGGCTGCGCGTATGGACAATTGGGTCGCTCGGCCGTTTTTGGAATACGAAAATTTTGATCGTGCCAAACGGCCAAGTAGTGAAAAAAGGGCCGTACCGATGGCTTCGCCACCCGAACTATGTGGTTGTCGCCTTAGAGATCGCGCTGTTGCCGCTTTTGTTTCAAGCACCGATCACCGCGCTTGTCTTTTCACTTTTGAACGCATTTTTGCTGTCGATTCGCATCGCGGTTGAGGAAAGAGCGCTGGCGGCGCTCACCGACTACCGGGAGGCGTTTCGGGAGCGGCCGCGTTTTTTGCCCCGGTTAAGGGGGGAGGCTGCCATCCGCAAGATGCGGCAAGCTGAAAGCAGCGGACAAATGAAAAACAGCCCTTGAGCCGTCTATGATGGCATCTGTTCGCCGTTCGCCTGCGGGCGGCGGCAGGGCGTTGCCTCTTTCTCTATGTCATCCTGTCGGGTTACGGCGGGATTTTTCTTTTTTTCTATTGGGAAACGGGGCGAAATGCAGTAAAATGAATGTAAATGACATTGACGGAAACAAAGGGGTTTTGGTCATGGGGCATATTGCGATTGAGCGGCCGTCATTGCGGCTGTGGCTTTCGAAAATGATCGACATGCACGATCAGCTTCAGTCCGCGGATGACCAGGAGCATGCGGACAAAGTGAAGCAGCTCATCGAAAAAGCGGCATCCGGTGAGCTCATTGTCGCATTTTGCGGCCATTTTTCCGCCGGCAAATCGAGTTTGATCAACGCGTTGCTCGGCGAGCCGATGCTGCCGTCCAGCCCGATTCCGACGAGCGCCAATCTCGTCAAGGTGAAAGCCGGTCCGGACTATGTGCGCGTCTTTTTCCACCGCGATGAGCCGGTCGAGTATGAACCGCCGTACGACCCGGACTTGATTCGCGCCCAATGCCGGGACGGGGAGACGATCGAATGGATTGAAATCAGCCGAACGACGGACGCCATCCCGCCGGGGGTTGCGATCCTCGATACGCCGGGCATCGATTCGACCGATGACGCCCACCGGCTGGCGACGGAGTCAGCGCTTCATTTGGCGGATGTCGTCTTTTACGTCATGGATTATAACCATGTGCAGGCGGAATTAAACTTCCAATTTACAAAACAATTAACAGATGAAGGAAAGACCGTTTATTTGATCATCAACCAAATCGATAAACATCGCGACGACGAGCTGCCGTTCGCTGAATTTCGCGCCTCGGCCGCCGAGGCGTTCCGGCGTTGGGGGGTTGAGGCGGCCCGTTTGTTTTTCTTGTCGCTGAAAGACCCGTCACATCCGCACAACGAATGGCATGAGCTTGTCGCTTGTTTGCGCCGGTTGTTTGCCGACAAGGAGGAATGGCTCGTCCGCGGCGCCGAGTCGGCGTTAAAACGGATCGCCGACTGCCATCTTGAGCATCTCCGCGCGCGGCACGAGCCGCTTGAGCAAAAGATTGAGGCGCGCCTCGAGGTGCTTGGCGGCGCCGATGACGAAGCGGCGGCCATCGCGGAGCTCGATCGCCTTGAGGCGGAGCTTGCCGATTGGCAAACAGCGCCGTCGCGGGCGGAGGAGGCGTTCCGTTCGGAGCTTGAGCGCGTGCTGCAAAACGCGTACGTGATGCCGTTTGAGACGAGGGAGCGGGCTGAGGCGTACTTGCAGGCGATGCAGCCGAATTTCAAAGTGGGCTTGTTGTTCGCGAAGACAAAAACGGAGCAAGAGCGCAAGCGGCGGCTTGAGGCGTTTTATGAAAGCGTCAAAGCGCAAGCGGCGGCGCAGATCGAATGGCACGTCCGCCAGCTCCTTGTTCAGTTTGGGAAAGAATGGCATGCTGATGACGCTTGGCTCAGCGAGTGCCAGCAATGGACGGCGGAGTGGGATGAGACGATGCTTGCCGGCCTCGTCAAACAAGGGGCGGAATCAAGCGGCGCCGCGCTATTAAATTATACGGATGAGGTGGCGGCGGCGCTGAAAAAACGCTACCGTGACTCGGCGCTCGCCTTGTTTGCCGAACTGAAGGAACAAATCGCCAAACGGGCGGCCGCCCAAACAGAAACATTGAACGGACAGTTTTCGGCGGCGCGCGAAAAAGTGGAGCTCGCCGCCCGCCTCGCCCGCCTCAGAGCCGAGCGGGACGAGCGCCGGCGTGCGTTCGAGCAGCTGATCGCTGCTCCATGCGAGTCTGCATCGCTTGATGAAAACCGTCTCGCCGCGTTGACGGCGCCGCCGGTCTTCCGGAAAGCGCGTCATGCCGAGGCGGCAAAACCGCAAGCAGCATCCAAGCCAGCGGAAACAAGCCGTCTTTCCGTCAAAGAGCAAGCGCTCGGTCAGGAAGCGGCCGGCCTCGGAGTGAGCGAAAGAGCGGACGAAGCTCGGACGCTTTCAAGCGGCGGAAAACAGCGGAGCGAAGAGGCGGCCGATCGGCTTGAGGCGGCGGCGGCTTGGCTTGAACGGTCCGAAATGCTTGGCCGCTTCGCTGGAACGTTGCGCGACAAGGCGCGTCGGCTTCGCGAGCGATCGTTTACCGTCGCCTTGTTTGGCGCCTTCAGCGCCGGCAAATCGTCGCTGGCGAACGCCTTGCTCGGCGCCCCGCTTCTGCCATCGTCGCCCAACCCGACAACCGCCGCCATCAGCAAAATCGCCCCGCCTGATCACAAGCATCCGCACGGCACGGCGGTGGTCAAGGTGAAAAGCGAACCGAAAATTTGGACGGATGTGCAATCGTCGCTTCGGCAGTGCGGCCATGAGGCGGATACATGGGATGAAGCGCTCCGTCTTTGCGCCCGCCTGGCCGAATCGGGAGCCGAACATCCGGCGCAAAAGCCGCATGTGGCTTTTTTGGCAGCTGCCGCGGCCGGCTATGAGCGGATGAACGGTCGATTCGGGGAGATCGTCTCCATCGGTTGGGAAGAACTCGAGACGTATGTTGCTGACGAAGCGGTGTCATGTTTCTTAGATGAGGTCGTGTTGTACGCCGACTGTCCGCTCACCCGCCAAGGGGTGACGCTTGTGGATACCCCGGGGGTGGATTCACTTAACGCCCGCCATACGGGAGTGGCGTTTCATTACATGAAGCATGCTGATGCGTTGTTGTTTGTGACGTATTATAACCATGCGTTCTCGAAAGCAGACCGCGAGTTTTTGCTTCAGCTTGGGCGCGTGAAAGACACGTTTGCGCTTGATAAAATGTTTTTCGTCATCAATGCGGCTGATTTGGCCCAGTCGAAAGAGGAGCTTGAGGCCGTCATTTCCTATATGAACGGAGAGCTCGCCCGCTTCGGCATCCGCTTCCCGCGCCTTTATGCGCTCTCAAGCCGCTTGGCGCTGGCGGAAAAAACGGGGGCCGAGCCCGGTCCGCGCGGCGTCTTGGCGGACTCCGGCTTGTCTGCCTTTGAAACCGACTTCTTCCGCTTCTTAACGGAAGAACTGGCGGAAGTCGCCGTCGAGAGCGCATATGCCGAGCTTGAGCGGGCGCGGCGGACGGCAGAGGAATTCGCGCGCGCCGCCGGGCAAAGCGAAGCGGAAAAAGCGGAGAAACGGCAGGCGCTTGAGGCGGTGAAAACGAAGATGCACGCCGTGCTTGCTGGCATTGATGATGCCTACGGCCGGCAGGCGCTTCGCCAGGAAGTCGACGAATTGCTCTATTACGTCAAGCAGCGCGTCTTTTTCCGCCTCAACGATGTGTTTAAGGAGGCGTTCAACCCGGCGGTGCTCTGCGACGACCAAGGCCCGGCGCATCGGGCGCTTGAGCGTTGCCTCGACGAGTTGCTCGCATCGGTTGGCTTTGATTTGGCCCAAGAGTTGCGGGCGACGAGCTTGCGTGTTGAGTCGTTTTTGCACAAGCAGCTGGCCGAGCAGTTCTCGCGCCTATTCCATGAGCTTCGTCGTTTCGATGATGCGCTCGCGCTCACGCCGCCTGAGCCGTTTGCCTTTTCGGCGCCGGAGTTTGCCAACGCCCTTGGGGATGTAGACCGGGTGCGGTTTACCAAGGCGCTTTCGCTGTATAAAAACGCCAAATCATTTTTTGAGCGCGACGAAAAGCGGCGGATGAAAGAGGAAATTGAGGCGGCGCTTGTCGAGCCGATCGACGCCTATTTGGCTGAGCAAAAAGAGCGGCTTGTGGCGACGTACGCAGAACAATACAAGGCTGCCGTCGCCGCACTTTCGGCCGCTCTCGCGGAACAAGTCGACAGCTATATGGAGGGCTTGCTTGCCGTGCTCTCCGCAACGGCGGATCATGAGGCGCTCGCCCGCATCGAAGCGGCGCTTCGCGGCCTTCTTTCGGGCCGCGGCGGGGAGGCGCGTTGATGAACCGGTTTCACGCTTGCGCTACATGCATCCACTACCGTATAGAAAAGCGAGCCGACGGGCTGTACACGTATTGCCACCGGCTCGGCTATGCGACGAAACCGAACTATCGGTTCAACTGTTGGACGCCGAAACCGAACGTCCGGCGTTTGATGGAAAAAGAAGCAGGAAAGGACGAGGACCATTGAGCGAAGTGCATCACGCGATCACTGCCCATGTGCAAAAACAGCATACCATCTTGAAGCAATTTGCTATGCTCGACGCCGAGCGCGAGCGGCTCATCGACGAAGCGGTCGAGCGGTGCCGCCGCGGCGAGCCGTTTACGGTTGATGGGATCAATGAAGTGACGAAGCGGATGAACGAACTGGCCAAAAGCGGCCTCGTGCAGGCGCGCCGGTGCGTGACGCCGGAGATGGTGCGCGAGTACGTGAACCGGCTTGAAGGGAAAGAGCGATCGTGACGATGGCGAGCGCTGGCTGAGCGTGTCGGCGCCGCCGGCGTCCTGTTGATGATTGGCTGCTTTCCGTTCCGATCAAGAAACAACGTTTGGCGTCAGCAAAAACAAAAAGGGGGAGGACATATGGCGTCGCTTGTTTCCCATGAATGGCTCCTTCGCCATTTGCACGACGAAAACACGCGCATTCTTGATTGTCGGTTTTGGCTTGGCGATCCTGCGAAAGGAGCGGCCGTTTACCAGGAAGATCATATTCCCGGTGCCGTGTATATGGACTTGGAACGCGACTTGTCGGGCCCAGTCGGAGAGCACGGCGGCCGCCACCCGCTTCCGTCGGCCGAGCAAGCGGCGGACGTGTTTGGCCGGGTCGGCATCGATGAAACGGTGACCGTTGTCGCTTACGACGACCAAGACGGGGCGATGGCGGCGCGTTGCTGGTGGCTGCTTCGCTATTTCGGCCATGCCCACGCATACGTATTGGACGGCAATTATCGTGAATGGAAGAAGAAAGGGCATCCGGTGACGAACGTCGTCCCTGCTGTGGCGTCCCGCCCGTTTCGGCCGCGTCCGGATCGGTCATGGCTGGCGACGGTTGAGGATGTGCGCGCCGCCGTCCGCGATCGCTCGGCTGTGCTCATTGATTCGCGTGAATGGAAGCGATATGCCGGCCTGGAAGAACCGATCGACCGTCGAGCCGGCCGCATCCCAGGAGCGGTGCACCGGTTTTGGAAAGACGGAATGACGGAAGGCGGCTACTGGAAAAGCGCTGTCGAGCAGGCGGCTCGGTTTGCCGATTTTGACCGTGGGCAGCCGTTGATCGTTTACTGTGGTTCCGGCGTCACCGCCTGCCCGAACGTGTTGGCGCTCCACGAAGCTGGTTATCACAACGTTCGGCTGTACGTCGGCAGTTTCAGCGACTGGATTTCCTATCTGGACCACCCGATTGAAACGGGTGACCCGTCATCCGATGCTTAGTTTTCTCCGATTCGGGCTGAAACATCATTCGACGCCTCGGTGTTGTCGGATGGAACCGTTGTTTCCTTTTCGTTTTCTTTTTTCGGTCCGCATGAGGTCGAAGCGTTGTTGATTTTCAACGATTTTCACCTAGTGTTTGTTTCGCTTTTCTTCCATTGTTTCGGCCGCCGGTTGAAGCCGCTGTATGCATAGTTTTTTGGCCGCCGGCGGATACTATAGGTGAACCGACGGAAGCAGAGGAGGAGACGCATGGGACGGACAAAGCTTGGCAATGCCAATGCCCAACGAAACAACAACGCGAAGAAGAAAAACGGCTTTAACGAATGGAGGAGCGAATTCGCTTCGTACGCAGAAGTCGAAGCGGAGAAAATGAAAAACGATCATAAAAACATCCGATCATGATGAGGGCGCGCCCCTCGTTTTTTCGTTTTAAGCACGATGGTTGGCAAATGTCAAACGTATGTGCTATAATCGTGGACAGAGCGGCGGGAGGCTCCGGTAGGGAGGGGACAACGTGCGGAAATGGCTAGTCGTTCTTTTGTTCTTGGCTGTCGCCGGCTATGGCCTTTGGAATGTGATGGCAGCTGACAAACCGAATGAAGCAAACGGAGCCGGTCCGGAAGTGGGTCAGACGGCTCCCGACTTGACCTTGCCGGCGCTTGGGGGCCAGTCGGTTAAGTTGTCGGCGCTGCGCGGCAAAGCGGTCGTCCTCAACTTTTGGACGTCGTGGTGCCCGCCGTGCAAAAAGGAAATGCCGGAGCTTGCCAAGTTTTACGAGCGGCATGGCCGCGAAGTTGCGCTCCTTGCCGTTCATTTGACGACGCAAGATACGTTGGACAACGCTGAGCGGTTTGCGAAAGCGAACAGGCTCATGTTTCCAGTCGGCCTCGATGTGCGCGGCGAAGCGCTTCGTCAATATCGAATCCAAACGATTCCAACGACGTATATTATCGATCCAAACGGCGTCATTCGGCGAAAAATTGTCGGCCCGGTGACGGCGAAGCGGCTCGAGCAGGAAACAGCGCTTTTTCGTTGAGCAGATGGCTGCAGCGAAAGGCGCTTTCTTCGTGGTTCGTTATTTTTCAAAAAGTTGTCATAATTTTTATCTTTTTTGGGCATGAATAAGATTACAATAAAAGTGAGGGGAGGTTGAAGCGATGAGACGATCCCGCAAAATGACTCTCCAAGAACTGATCAGCGAGAACAAACGGCAATTGTTGAACGATCGGGAAGCGCTCGAAAAAATCGAGAAAAAGCTGGAAGAGCGGATGCTCAAAAAAGCAGAATGACCCATGCATAGCGGTTCTCCGGGCGGACAGACTAGATGGCGAGGAGGCGAAGACAATGAGCAATCCGAAAGGAAGCCGCAAACATTTCGTGCCGAACCATATCGGCACACAGCCTCGCGCCGCAGGAGGAAACAAGGGCAAACAAATGCAAGACCAGTCCGGCCAGCACGCCCAAGTCATCCAAACGAAGGGCGAATAGCCGGAAACTCGCGCAAAGGAGGAAGCATTCATGCCGCGTCCGAAACCGGATGACCGCAGCGACAATGTGGAAAAGCTGCAAGAAATGGTGCAAAACACCATTGAGAACATAGAAAAAGCCGAAGAAACGATGCAGTTTGCGTCGCCGGAGGAGCAGGAGAAGATCCGTGCGAAAAACCGCCGCCGCGAAGAAGCGATCGCTGCGATGCGCGCGGAAATCCGAGACGAAGCAGCTGCACGGGAACACGGCTACCAGTAAACGAAGCAGCCCTCATGCGGGGGCGGCTTCGTTTTTTTGTCTACCGCTTGAGCGAGCCGACGGGCGAATGGTAACATAGAAGAGGGGGCTCGGTAAAAAATGGAGGGAGAACGAACGTGAAAGTGGCAGAAAAACAAATTGAAGTGCGTTATGCGGAAACAGACCAAATGGGCGTCGTCTACCACGCGAACTATTTAGTTTGGATGGAAGTCGGGCGCACGGAATTGATCAAACAGCTTGGCTTTCATTATGCTGACATGGAGAAAGAAGGCATCATTTCGCCTGTTGTCGATTTGCAAGTGTCGTACAAAAAGCCGCTTCGTTATGGGGAAACCGCGACTGTCCGCACATGGATTGACGCCTATGACGGCATCCGCGTGACATACGGCTACGAGATTCTCGCCCCGGACGGCGAGGTGGCGGTGACCGGAAAGTCGCAGCACGTTTGCGTCAAGCGCGATACGTTTCGGCCGATCGTGATCCGCAAATATTTTCCTGACTGGCATGAAGCATATGAGCGGGCGAAGCGGTAAAGGGGAGCGGTGCGATGGCGTTTGGCATCCGCCGACATGAGCTCGCGGCATGGAAAGAGAAAGTGAAGCGCGGTGAAATCGCCTTTTTGACCCACTATTGGTACGACGAACGGTTTCCGCATTGCACGACAGTGACGAAAGTCGGCTGCGCCGATGTCGAAAAACTCGCCGCTTGGGGGCGGCAGTACGGGCTGAAGGAAGAGTGGATCGACCGGCGCGGTGAGTTTCCGCATTTCGATTTGCTCGGTGAGACGCAAACGCGCATTTTGCAGCAGGAAGGACGGCTGTTTGAACTGGAACGATTCACGAAACGGGGGAAGAAGGAATGATGATCGATTTGGCCGTTGTGAAGGAAATGTCGAAACATACGTTGATCGATACGCTCGGCATCGAAATTGTTGAGATTGGCGAAGGCCGCGTCGTCGCGACGATGCCGGTCGACTGGCGCACGCACCAGCCGGCTGGGCTGCTGCATGGCGGCGCCTCAGTCGCCTTAGCGGAGACGGTCGCCAGCATCGGCGCGTACGCGCTTGTGGACCCCAACACGGAAAACGTCGTTGGATTGGAAATCAACGCCAATCACGTCCGCGCCGTTCGCCGCGGGACGGTGACGGCGACAGGGACGGTGTTGCACCGCGGCCGGACGACGATGGTGTGGGATGTGCGCATTACGGACGAACAAGGGAAGCTCGTCTGCATCTCCCGCTGCACGATCGCCATTATTCGAAAAAGCGAGCGCCAAGGCTAGCTTTTTCAATCGCCGCGGGACATTCAATGGACGAGAAAAACCGGCTCATCGCTTTTTTCGTCCAAATCCACAGTCAAATCACGTCCATCGAAATACCATTGGTCGCTCTCTTCAATAAAAAAGGTGATGCCATCAACCGTCGTCTGCGCCGCCGGCTTGTCGACCAGTTCGTCTTTGGCCATGCCAAGCGAAAACCCTTTTTGCACGGTGCTGCACCCGCCGTAGCGGGCAAAAAAGCGGATCGCATCGCCCGGCTTCAGCCCGAGCTCCCGCTTGTACCAATCAAACGCTTTTTTTGTAATCATGATGTTCATGGCTTCCCCTCCTCACTTGTTTATTATAAGTGAATGGACGGCGCCGGTAAAACGATTGTGTGAACATTAGCTGACAATTTTAGGATAAAGCGCTTTCCATAAAGTGGCGGTGTCCTTGTTTTCATCGGTTGGAGTAAAACGCTGGCTGGCGGCAAACAGTAAAAGCGAAGGGGGTGAGGGCGGTGGGCAAAAAGCGGACGTTTCCGCTCAGCTACGAATCCGACGGACTGATGGGGAAAAGCAATGAAAAGCATCCGCGCCGCTCGGACAGCCGGCAAACGGGCAAACAAGCGCCTGATTTTTTCAACACGACGCCATCGAGCGAATAAAAAAGCCGAATCGAGCGGGCGATGGTTGAACATCGCGCTGTTTTGTGAATAAAGTAGCCAGTAGGCTGCTTTTTTTTATGGCACCTACTATACAAACGGGCCGGTCCGCGCTATCATTACTTGAGGGACATCTTTTTCGAAAGGAGTGGCGTTTTCGTATATGAGTAGTTCAAGCCCGAACGAACCGGAACCGGAATATAGCGGGGAACGCGGCCTGTTCCTTTTCTTGCCGGCTGCTCATCATACGAAAACGGGCTCCGGACGGAAAGGAAGAGGCGCCGCCTTCCTCGCGTGAAAAGGAGGAAGGATGCCAGATGATGAAAATGTATTTGTCCGATGCCAGCGGCAAAATGCGCGAAATCGATCATATTGAAAATGGCTGCTGGATCAATCTCGTTGCCCCGACGGAAGACGAAATTCGCTACATCGCCCACCATTTGGACATTCCGATCGATTCGATCAAAGACGCGTTGGATGACGAGGAGCGGTCGCGCGTCGAAAAGGAAGACAACCATGTGCTCATTATCGTCGACATTCCGATTGTCGCCCATGATGAAGTGGACGGCCCGATTTACGAGACGATTCCGATCGGCATGATCATTACGAACACGTGTTTTATTACGGTTTGCTTGCAGGAGAATCCGATTTTCGAAGAATTCTCCAAAAACAAAATCAAAAACTTTTACACGTTTATGAAGACGCGGTTTGCGTTGCAAATGCTGTACATGATTTCAACGTATTATTTGCGCTACTTGAAGCAAATCAATCGGCGGACGAGCGAAATCGAAAAAGAATTGCACCAATCGATGAAAAACAAGGAGCTGTTTTCGCTTCTCAGCATGGAAAAAAGCTTAGTGTATTTCATGACGTCGCTGAAGGCGAACAACATCGTCATGGAGCGGCTCATGCGCCTCAATTATTTGCGCATGTACGAAGATGACCAGGATTTGCTGCAGGACGTCATTATTGAAAACAAGCAGGCGATTGAAATGGCCGAAGTATACAGCAGCATTTTAAGCGGCATGATGGACGCGTTCGCTTCGGTCATCTCAAACAACTTAAACATTGTGATGAAGTTTTTGACGGCCATTACGATCGTCATTTCGCTGCCGACGATGGTGGCGAGTTTCTACGGCATGAACGTACCGATTCCGTACCAACACTCTCCGTACGCCTTTTTGATCGCGATGGCGCTCGCCGGTTCACTGTCAGCGGCGACGGCGTACATCTTTTGGAAAAAGCGATACTTTTGACGGCCAGGCGCGTTTTGGATGGCCATGCGAACGGCTGCCCTGTCATTGGGGCAGCCGCTTTTGCTTTCGGACGGCCACACCGCCGGAGAGGATGAATTTCATCGCCTCTTCCGGCGAGATGTCGACGACTTCCACTTGCTCTTTCGGGACGAGCAGGGTGAGACCGGCGACTTGAAACGCCTGCGGGATATAGACGGCGACGTAGTCGGCGAGAGGATCGTGCCAAGCGCCGACATCCTCCATCGTCATGAAGCCGAGGCATTTCCAGCCGCTTTCTGGCATTGTAACGAGCACAACTTGCGAAAACGATCGTTTTTCCCCGACGAAGGAAGCGATTGTATCTTTGGCGACGGAATAAACCGTTTTCATCAAGGGAATGCTTTCAAGCAACCGGTCGATCAGTCGAATGAGGCGGCCGCTTACGTATTGCGTCGACAGCCAACCGCAGACGGTAATCAGCGCGACAGTCGCCAATAGGCCTAGGCCGGGAATGTAGCGGCCATCCAAATACGGACGGACGTATTGGCCAAGCAGCCCATCCAAAACGGTGAACACTTTGTAGCACACATAGACGGCGAGTAAAATTGGCACGATCGTCAGCATGCCGTTTAGAAAATGTTTCACGAAAAAACGCATCCCTTTCCCTCCCCGCTATTCATTCTCTACCACCATACCAATTTTTTTGGCTTTATACAACTCTCTATTATATCGAACGTTTTTCGTTATATTCGGTAAGAAAGTTCGTGTTTTTCCTTGACGAACTGCCAAATGTTCCGTATACTTTCGAATGGAACATGGGAAATGGGGGATGGATCATGAACAATCATTACGATGTGATCGTGGTCGGCGCCGGGCCGGCCGGCATTTTCACTTGCTACGAACTGACGCTCAAACTCCCTGGAGCGAACGTGCTCTTAATCGATAAAGGGCACGATATCTATAAACGCAATTGTCCGATTTTGCAAAAAAAAATTGAAAAGTGTCCGCCGCCGGCCGGCAAAAAAGACTATGCCGGCTGCGTGCCGGCCTGTTCGATCACGAATGGATTCGGCGGAGCGGGGGCGTATTCGGACGGCAAATTCAATATCACGAGCGAATTCGGCGGCTGGATGACCGACTATTTGCCGGCTTCGACCGTACTTGAGCTCATCCGCTATGTCGATGAGATCAACTTGAAGCACGGAGCGACGACATCGATCACCGACCCGATGACGGATAAAGTGAAAGAGATCGAGCGGCGCGCCTATGCGGCCGGGCTGAAGCTATTGCGCGCGTACGTCCGCCATTTGGGTACAGAGCAAAATTTGGAAATTTTGAAAAGCATTTTTGAATATTTGCGCGAGCGGATTGCGATGCGCTTTACAACGGAAGTGGATGATATCGTGACCGAGCGGACGGAGAGCGGCCATCGAGTGAAAGGCGTTGTGCTGAAAAACGGCGAAACGTTGACAGCGGAAAAAGTCGTCATCGCTCCGGGGCGCGATGGCTCGGTTTGGCTGAGCAAAATCTTGCGCAAGCGCCGTTTGCGGATGATCAACAATCAGGTTGACATCGGAGTGCGCGTGGAAACATCGAACATCGTCATGCAAGAAATTAACGAACATCTGTATGAAGGGAAATTCATTTTCAACACGTCGGTTGGGACGCAAGTGCGCACGTTTTGCAGCAACCCGTCCGGACATGTCGTCGTCGAAAACCATTCCGGCATCATGCTCGCCAACGGCCATGCGTACAAAGATCCAAAGCTCGGCAGCAACAACACGAACTTCGCCCTTCTTGTTTCACATAAGTTTTCCGATCCGTTTGACAAGCCGAACGAATACGCCCATGAAATTTCCCGGCTGGCGAACGCCTTGTCGAACGGCGGCATCATCGTGCAAAAATACGGCGACATTTTAAAAGGGCGGCGATCGACGGAAAAGCGAATCAAAGAAGGGTTCATCGAACCGACGCTAAAAGAAGCGGTGCCGGGCGATTTAGGCCTCGTTTTGCCGTACAACACGATGAAAAGCTTGATCGAAATGACGGAAGCGCTCAACCATGTTACTCCGGGGCTTGCCTCTGAGCATACGCTCTTTTATGGGGTGGAAGCGAAGTTTTATTCGGCGCGTCCGAAACTGAACGACCGCTTTGAAACCGAAATCGCCGGGTTGTATGTCGGCGGCGACGGCGCCGGCATTACGCGCGGCCTTGCGCAGGCGAGCGCCTGCGGCGTCTGGATCGCCCGCGATATCGTCGAGAAATTGACGCATTAGGTGAGGAACCGAGGGCAGGCCCCTTCAAACGGGGGCCTGTTTTTTTGCTGTCTGCCTGGGGACGGATTAAAAAGTAAACTGAAATGAAAATATAGTTGACAAATATGCGGCTGGTCCGTTACGATAAATGTAATGATATGGAAAGGGGAGAGGAGAGATGGCAAACTGGCTGGTGTTGGCCGAGCAAGTGTTGGGAGGCCACGAGCTGACCGATGAGGAAGCATTGGCGATATTGGATTGTCCGGACGAGGAGTTGCTCCTTTTGCTGCAAGGGGCGTACCGGATTCGCTCCGCCTATTATGGAAACAAAGTGAAGCTGAACATGATCATCAACGCCAAATCCGGCCTCTGTCCGGAAAACTGTGGCTACTGTTCGCAGTCCGCCGTATCCACGGCGCCGGTGAAAACGTATAAAATGGTCGACAAAGAGACGTTGTTGCGCGGCGCGGAAGAAGCACACCGTTTGCGCATTGGGACGTACTGCATCGTCGCCAGCGGCCGCGGGCCGAGCGATAAAGAGATCGACACCGTTGTGTCCGCGGTCAAGGAAATTAAAGAGCGGTTCGGGCTGAAAGTGTGCGCCTGCCTTGGGATCTTAAAGCCGGAGCAGGCGGCGCGGCTGAAAGAGGCGGGAGTCGATCGCTACAATCATAACATTAACACGTCAAAACAGCACCATCCGAACATTACGACGTCCCATACATACGACGACCGGGTGCGGACGGTGGAAACGGTGAAAGAAGCTGGTCTTTCGCCTTGTTCCGGCGTCATCATCGGCATGAAAGAAACGAAGCGGGATGTCGTCGATATGGCGCGCAGTTTGCGGGCGCTTGACGCCGATTCCATTCCAGTCAACTTTTTGCATGCGATCGACGGCACGCCGCTGGCTGGCACGAACGAATTAAACCCGCGTTACTGTTTGAAGGTGCTGGCCCTTTTTCGCTATATGAATCCAACCAAAGAAATCCGCATCGCCGGCGGGCGAGAAGTGAATTTGCGCTCACTTCAGCCGCTTGGCCTGTATGCCGCCAACTCGATTTTTGTCGGCGACTATTTGACGACCGCCGGGCAAGAAAAGTCAGCCGATTATCAAATGCTTGAGGATCTTGGGTTTGAAATCGAATTTGCCCCGGCTCCGCAAGCCGGAGTCGTATCATGAACGATGCCGCCGGAAGATGGCGGCTTTTTGTATGTGCGCTCACCGAGGACAAGACCTAGCGAAGCGGGAGGCATGGGAGGCGCCATGCGGTTTCAGATGGGACGCCACGATGGCGCATCGCAAGCCTTGGCGAGAAGCGGAGCGCATGATAAGACGGTGGACTTGGCCTGCCTATGCTCTGACGAGAAAAGCGGATTGAACCCCTATTGCGCCGTTTGACGCGCTTTTTTGGCATGAAAAGCCAACCCAACGCGTACGATGGGAATACAAGCTGCGAAAAAAGGCTTCACAAACAGCCAAAAGCTCATTATAATAGCAACAAAAGGAAAGGAAGAGGATGGGGGACATGGCAAAGTCATTCTACCGTTACTTGCTGCGCTTCCGCCATGGACACCAGGAAGATCCGGTCGTCCGGTTTGCGAACGGAGCGTATGAAGACCACAGCTTTCCAAAAGGGTCGACGGACTATGAAGAACTGAGCGGCTATTTGGAGCTTAACGGTGACTATTTGGAAAGTATGGTTGTGTTTGATGAGCTATGGGAGCAATTTTTGCATGAAGCGTAACTAAGGGAGCGTTCCCATTTCATAAATTGGGAGCGCTTTCAAATAGCTTTTTTCCGCGCGGTTGCAGGTGTCCACCCTTCTTGGCATGCATATACTATACTAACCATTTGTTCCAAAGGGTGGAGATGCCAATGAGCGCGCCGAAACGCCCGAAATTTTCCGTCGGCGACATCGTCGTCAATACATTGTACGGAACGGTCGGAACGATCACCGATATTCAGCAGATTGACGGTACGTTTTTATACGAAATCAACCATGGCCATAGCTTGTTTGCCGAGCAAGCGCTCATTTTATTGTCTGAGTTTGCGGGTGATTTATGGATCGCGGAAGAGATTGAAATTGAGTTGCCGTTTTTTCTTGGCGAAATTGTCCGCGTCCGCGATTATGGCGGCCATTTGTTCAAAATTGTCGGGGTGCGGACAGAAATTTACCGCTACTACGGGGAAGGATGGGAAGAGACGATTTACGAATTGAAACGGCTGACGGATGGTTGGGAGATTGAAGTCCATCTGGAAGACATCATTCCGCTTGCCGACGGAGAGGAGACGTCCGTCACGCTCGTGCAAGATATTGTCATCGCCGCGCCGGTGAAAGCGTCGCTTCTATTGCCGCCGGCCGACAGCGGAGAGAAAGGGCCGTCGGTCGACGAGCTCCTTGACATGTACAACGATTATAAAGCGTTATATGAATGGTTCGGCGATGAACAGTACCAACGGATGATGGAAACAGTTGTAAAACGTTTGCGGACAATCTCCGATCACCAGGATAGAAATTGATAAAGAATAAAAAGAAAATAAGGAATGCCGGCGAAAATGACGATCGCGCCCAATCCATTGACAACTGTTTCCATCATTTTATCGATCGCAGTGAATTTGTCCATTTTGTCCGCCTCCGTGTTTTTTGTTTTGTTGGTACATATGTATGGGGGAGACTGAAAAAATAGTACAACATGATTTTTGACATAAAACGGAAGGCGGCGACATACAACATTACAAAGGGGGCGAGATGCGGTGAAGGAAATTGAAGTGATTATCGATACGGAAGAAATCGCTGAGTTTTTTTACCAAGAACTCATCCGCCGCGGCTTTGTGCCAACGCAAGAGGAGCTTGAGGAGCTCGCGGATATTACGTTTGACTATTTGCTTGAAAAATGCATCATTGATGAAGAGATTGACATCGATGGGGAGTAGTCCTCGTCGTTTTATGATGAAGTTGATTTGGCCGCCGCGATGGCGGCTGTTTTCATCATGGCCAAATGCCGCTCGTAGCGGCTGGTCATGTCGCCCGAGGCCGGAAGCGGGAGCGTTTCAAGCGCCTGCATGATCGCCTCATCGGTGAACCAATCGCGATGATCGTGGAACGGGTGCGCAAGATCCGGCCAAGCTTCCTCAAGGCGGGGGCTGTAAAAGCGGCGCCCATCAGGCGTTTCAGCGAACGATTGCGGCCAGAAGTCGGCGCGTGAGCCGCTGTGGGGGACGCAGTGGGCAAAGCGGCAGGCGCCGCGAAACAGCCGGGCGTCAAACAGCAGCAGACTGTACAGCGTTTTGCCTATATGGATGCGGTGGTGGACGTCGGCGAAATCGCGCACGGTCGTTCCGGCAAGCGCTACGCGGCGGCCTTTGGCATATGGGATGAGCACATCGTTGAACCCGAGCCATTGCTCGACAATAAACGGCCAGCTTGACAGCACGCGGGTGCGGAAAAACGGATGTTCGATGACGCGAAGCTGGATGTACTGCTGCTCGTTGATGATCAGAGCAACCGTAAGAAGCGCGGCATTCCCCGTTTCCCAAAAATGTTCCCACATCGGCTTCATAAACGAAGACACCGCTAGCGCCGGCAACAAATGAAACAGCGGCGTCTCCCTCCGTTTGCTTTCTTCGTACAGCAGAAGCTGCGGATAGGCATCATGAAAAATGAGGGCATTGGCGCGCTCCAAAAACAAAAAAAGGGGTGCAATGATTTGTTCCGGCAGCAAAAACGGAAGAAGGCCGCCGCGCAAATCAGTCATGTTCCAACCGCCGTTGCGCGAGACGAGATGGGCTAAAAACGCCCAATGAATTTCCCAATGGCGCTCAAAAAACGCTAAGTAGGCGGCGGTGCGCGTCACGTTGTTGCGGTTATGTTCCGCCGTTTTCCGGCGAATGGCGGCAACAATGCCCTTTTCTTCCGCGCTGAGCGGTCCGTCAGTCGGGACAGTTGTGCGGGCGGCCATCCGGCGAAGCAGGCCGTCATCGGCGAGGCGGACCGGATGGCGGTACAAAAAGGAGCGGTAGGCATACTGAAGCGGATGGCGCAGCCAAGCGAACGGGCGAGTCGGCATCAGGCTGTCTCTCCTTTGCATCATTTGTGGACTTTTGCCAGAAGACCGCGATCGTTTCGACAAAAGGAGTGCTCGTTTGCTGAAGGAATCGACACGCCAAATCACCAAATAAGTACAATACACGTTTTTCTCGGCTCCGAAGACGATTCGCGATCGAATTCGACATCAACCATAGTATGGGACGCGGAGGGCCGATTTATTGGGAGAAGGGAGAGGAAAACAATGGTTCGTTTATGGGGGAAACGGATGTGGATGACAAAACGTGCATATGAGGCGGTCGTTTTTCAAACACCGCGCTTTGGGGAAACGAAAGGCTACCGGCAAGTGTGCCGCATGACGGTGACGGCGGCCGGACATGATGAAGTGCTGGCGGTGTTGTATCGGATGTTTAATGTCGCCGATCTGATGCCGAAAAACTGTCAAGCTCGATTTATGCGGACTGGGGACGTTGTGCTGATCGATGAAGGGCGGAAAGGACAGACGTACTATCGCCTTTGTCCAGACGGATGGAAACAAGTGGAACGTCAGCTCATCTGTTGACGGAATATTCAAAAATATAGTCGCCAGCAAGAGCTAGAGATGATATAATATGAATAAAGCCCCCTTGTTTCGGGAACGGATAAGAAAGGAAAGGGGGCGGACTTGATGGAACATGACGAACGGCGGCGCGACATGCCGACGGTGGCCCCGGGCATCGACGACGATGAGGAGCTGAATGAAAGAGCGACAAAAGAGGAAATTGAAGGCGGGGAATATACAAAAGTCGTCACGCTTGCTTGGGACGAATCCGAGCCGTCGGAACCGCGATAGAAACCCTTGTATCGCACAAGGGTTTCTGCGGTTTGTCACGATTCTGGATTGTCGTGATGGCCCGGACCGTTTTTCCGGCCGCCGGAGGCGGAATATTCTTTGGCATGCGCCTCATCTTCAGCAATCAATGCTTCTTTTGGAATATGGTTGTTCTTTTTCTGCCCGTTAATGCGGTTGCGGTGTTTTTTGCCCATCGTTTTCCCTCCTTGAACCGTCGTCGTCGTTAGTGTATGCGGTCTGGCGGCGGTTCATCGACGGAAAATGTTTGCAGGCGGCATCATGCGGCGGGCGCAGGAGAAAAGAGGGAAGGGGGCGAAACGATGGCCGCACTGGCGCTGTCGCTGCTCTTGTGCGTCGTCTCGATTGCGGCATTGCTTTGGGTCAAAGGGCAAGTTGAGCGACTCTTGTTCCGCTGGAGAAGCGTGCCCCTTCTCCATGCGGTCAACGTCGTCATCATCGCTGCCATCGTTGCTGACATGTACTATCGGCTCAGCGGCATCGACGTGTACTTGCGCGATTTGGCCGATATCAACGGTTTTTGGTATGTCTTTGCCGGCGCGATGCAGCTCGTCTTTCCACTGTATTTGTTTTCCTGTTGGCTTGTCGCCAGGCGGCGCGAGCGCGAGAAAAAATATACGCGCAGCAAAGACAAAAAGGTGCTGTATATCAACGAGCGGTATTTGGCGCGCCGCCATCGGGGCGATTATCGCCGATCCAAAACATCGTAAGAGAGCGGCTCCCCCGCAAATGTCTCACCCACCTCCGCGAGTGCACAGGGGGAGCTTTCAGCGATTTGCATATGTGCCAAACGACAAGCCGCACAAGGACCCTTTCCGCTTCCCTTCGTTTCGAAGGTGCCCGTTTGAACAACATGTGATTCGATCCGACGGCGATTGCCGGCCAACATTCATCTCCCACATGGACGGGTGCTCGTGCACCTTCACGTTTCGAAGTGGGAGACTTCTTTCGGAATGATGTTAGAATTTGGTCTTTTCCTTTTTCGATGTGGACGGCTGATTGTTTGATTTGGACGATGGATTGGTTTTGTTGGCGTATTCCACCGCTTGTTCGAGTTTCTTTTTCATCGGTCTTTTCCTCCTTTCTCCTCGGGCAGGCACACATAGTATGCCCGTTCGCCGCCTCGGCTACTCGAAGGAAGACTGCCATTTTCCGCAAACATATGATATGATAGACGAGGGCATGGCCCGACAACGATCGTTCAAACCAAAGGAGGAATTCCATTGAGCGTACATATCGGAGCGAAGGCAGGGGAGATCGCGGAGCGCATTTTGCTGCCGGGTGATCCGCTGCGCGCCAAATACATTGCCGAAACGTTTCTGGAAGGAGCGGTATGCTACAACGAAGTGCGCGGCATGCTCGGATTTACCGGGACGTATAAAGGGGAGCGCATTTCCGTGCAAGGGACCGGCATGGGCGTGCCGTCCATTTCGATTTATGTGAACGAACTGATCCAAAGCTACGGCGTAAAGACGCTCATCCGCGTCGGAACGTGCGGAGCGATTCAGCCGGATGTGCGCGTCCGCGACGTCATTTTGGCGATGAGCGCGTCGACCGATTCCAACATGAACCGGCTCATTTTCCGCGGCCGCGATTATGCGCCAACCGCCGATTTCCATCTGCTGCGGACGGCGTATGAAGTAGGTGTGGAAAAAGGGCTGGCGCTAAAAGTCGGCAATGTGTTCACCGCCGACATGTTTTACAATGATGAACCGAATTGGGAAACGTGGGCGCGCTACGGTGTATTGGCTGTCGAGATGGAAACGGCGGCGCTCTATACGCTGGCGGCGAAATTCGGCTGCCGGGCGCTGTCGGTGCTGACGGTCAGCGACCATATTCTCACCGGAGAAGAAACGACGGCTGAGGAGCGGCAAATGACGTTTAACGAGATGATTGAAGTGGCGCTTGAAGCGGCGATCCGCAATGGCGCGTGATTGGGATGCCGGGCGCTTGGGCCTGGGAAAACAGAAAAGGAGAAGGAACATGAACCAGCGATGGCAAGCGGCGATGTTGGTGTGCCTGCTGCTCGCCGGCTGCCAAACAGGGGAGAGCGGCAGCAACGGTGCGGCCGGCCCGTCCGGCCAGCCGCCGGAAAGCGCGGTGCACCCAAGCGATCATCAACAACAGGGGAAAACGAGCGAGAGCCCCGTCGATCCCGATTTGCAGCTTGAGGCGAAATATTGGAACATCGTCAAGGTGCAAAACGGACAAAAAGTGATTCAAAACCCTGACAACATTTTGGTGCTCGTCAATAAAGAACAGTCGCTCCCGCCTGGCTATAAGCCGGCGGACTTGGTCGTGCCGCGCGTGCCGTTTTTGTGTGCTGACCCGAACGCGGAAAAGCGGCATATGCGGGCCGAAGCGGCCGCGGCGCTTGAGGAGATGTTTGCCGCCGCACGCCGCGATGGCATTGAGCTGGTGGCCGTGTCCGCTTATCGTTCATACGAGCGGCAGCAGGTGATTTTTGCTGAAGAAGTGCGGCAAAAAGGGAAGGAAAAAGCGGTTCAAGCGGTCGCTCATCCAGGTCAGAGCGAGCATCAGACAGGGCTGGCGGTCGATATCAGCAGCCGCTCGGCCGGCTGTCAGCTGACCGAATCGTTCGGGGCGACAAAAGAAGGGCAATGGGTAGCCGCTCATGCGCACGAGTACGGATTCATCATCCGCTACCCGAAAGGAAAGGAAGCGGTGACCGGCTACAAGTATGAGCCGTGGCATCTCCGCTATGTCGGGCGGAAGGCGGCCGCGGTGATCAAAAAGCGCGGCTTGACGCTTGAAGAATATTTCAAAGTAGTGAAAAAAGTGTGAAAACGGCGTCTCGTCGAGGACGCCGTTTTTCTTGCCAGCTATGGTTCGCAGCAAAAGACGCAATAGCCAAGACGGTCGCCGAATTGAGCTGTCAACTGTTGGTGCATCTGCCACATGCTCGCCATCTCCGGTGTCGGCGGAAGGGCGATGACGATGGGTGCCCCAAGGCTTGGCGCTTCGGCTGCAGCCGCGTAGGAAAACTGGCGGCAGCCAAAGCCGCTTTGTTCGAGCACTTCTTTCCACTCCGCTGATGTCATTAGCTGACGGAAGCCGTAAAAGGCGGCGATTTGCTTTTGCTCGGCGGCGGTCAGCCGCTCATGACACGCTTCAATGCCGACGAATAGGCCATCGTTTTTGAGCACGCGGCGGATTTCGGCGAGCGCGTTTGGCAATGAAACGAAAGCAAGCACCGATTCAGAAAGCGCGAGGTCAAACGTCCCGGCGGGAAACGGGAGCGCTTCGACCGAGGCGCGATGCAAACGGACCGAGACCGCCTTGGCGGCAAAACGCTGTTTCGCCTTGGCGATCATCGTCGGGTGGATGTCGATGGCGGTGACGTTGGCCCCGTACTGTTCGGCGATATAAGCCGCCGTCTGTCCGGTGCCGCAGCCGACGTCAAGCACGGATGTCGAACGGTCGATCTTAAGTTTACGTAAGATTTGTTTTGTTAACTCAAAACCGCCTGGGTGAGCGCCATCGATCCCCATGTCCGCCAACCAGTCTAAATATGCAGACATCTGTTCCTCTCCTTTTTTTGTTTCGACTTGGTTTATCATACGCAAATGCGCTCGATTTTGCCTTTAGACAAAAAAATTTGCTTGTCCCTATTCTTATGAAAAAAGGAAATTTTCTTGCTGTAGACCCAACCGGCTTCAAGCTGGTACACTGATACGTGCAAGAATGAGATGGCTAGGTTGGTGAAGAAAGTGGATCGAAAACAAGGAGCCGAGGCGGGCGCACTGCTGAGCATTTTCGTCTATCTTCTCCTTTCGACCGGCAAGCTGTTGGCTGGGGCGGTGTTCGGCTCGGATGCGGTGGAAGCGGACGGTTGGAATAATTTGAGTGATATTATCGCTTCCTCGGCAGTCTATATCGGCATGAAAATCGCTAAAAAACCGCGTGATTGCAACCACCCGTACGGACATTCGCGGGCGGAGAACATCTCCTCGCTGTTGGCCGCTTTTTTGATGATGTCCATTGGCATTGACGTGATCACAAGCGGCGTCCGCTCGCTGTTCGGCAAGGAAAAGGCAGCGGCTCCTGACGTTTTAGCGGCTGTGGTTGCGCTCGCCTCGGCGGCCGTTATGATTGGCGTTTATGCAATCAATCGCCGGCTGGCGCGGCGGACGAACAGCATGGCGCTGGCGGCCGTGGCGAAAGACAATTTATCGGATGCGCTGGTGAGCATTGGCGCCGCCATTGGCATCGCCGGCGCGCGGCTTGGGTGGCCATGGCTTGATCCGCTGGCGGCGCTTGTGATCGGGGCGATGATTTGCAAGACGGCGTGGGAGGTGTTTATGGAGACGGCGCATACGCTCACCGACGGTTTTGATGAACAGCAGCTCGCCGTTTATAAAGACGAAATCGCGGCGGTGAGCGGCGTGCGCGATGTCGCTGACATTAAAGCGCGCATGTTAGGCAACGACATTGTGCTGGAAGTGACGATCCGCGTTGACTCGCATTTGACGGTGGCAAAAAGCCATGAAATCGCTGATGAAGTCGAGCGTTTGATGCGAAACCGGCATAACATTCGGGCGACGCACGTCCATGTGGAACCGGAAGCGGTGCGCTGACTGGCTTCGGGCGCATTGGCGGGCGGACGCGGCGAGGCGCCTAGACAGCGAATGACTTGTCGGGATGTGACGCTTTGCAGGCGGGATGCAGCCGGGAGAAGTTGCTTATCGCCAACAGCGAGCGGATGCGGCCAAACCGTTGCCGCTGACTTGTTTTTGGCGGCGGGAGGGGAGTAGTTTTGCGTCAAACAGCAAACAATACAATTAAAATCGTTTGCATGGAAAGGACGTCAGTCTATGGCGATCGAGCATAACTTTCGTTTGACGGTTGACGGAACGTACAAACGCCATGCGCCCGCGGGCAGCCAGTCGTGTTGGCTTCATTTCACCGCCGCCGCCAAGCCGGATTTGGAGCAGCTTCTTTCTTCGCTGTCCATTCACCCTCTCGCCCAACAGCGGCTGATGAACGGGACAGATATTCCCACGTTTGACGAATACGAAGGATGTTTCTTCTTATCGCTGTTTATCGTTCGTCCGTCCGGCCGGACAGTGAACGTTCGTTTGCTGGCCGGCAGCCAATATATGATCAGCTATATGGATGAAAACGATCCGCTTGTTGATCACGTGAAAGAACGTTTGTTGAACCATCGCGGTCAGGCGCTGTATCCTGGGTACGTGCTGTATCATTTTTTAGACTTGGCCGCCATCCGTTTTTTGCAAGTCATCGATCAGATCGCTGACCGCATTCAGACGCTTGAACGGCAAGTGTTTGCGACCCCGTTTGCCAACGAAATCGGGCGCGAGATTTATCGGATGAAAACACATCTTCATGAGCTGCGCCAAATCGCCGAGGCGCAGGAAGAAGCGATCAAAATGATCCGCCACGCTGATTTGCCGTATATCAACCAAGAGACGAATCCGTATATCGAGGAAGTGGCGTCGCGATTCTCGCGCGTGCCCGCCGCGCTCGACGCGTTTAAGGAATCATTGTCCGCCATTTTCGATTTGCAACTGTCGCTCAAATCAGATCATATGAACGTCATTATGAAGACATTGACATTGGTGAGCGTCATATTTTTGCCGATGACGTTTATCGCCGGTGTATACGGCATGAATTTTGCGTTTATGCCAGAGCTGAAATGGAGATACGGCTACCCGTTTGCCTTGTTGCTCATGGCAACCGTTGCTATGCTCATCGCCCTCTATTTTAAGCGAAAAGGTTGGTGGGGAGAGACGGGGACGAAAGAAAAATAGGCGTTTTTCTAGAAGGTCGGTGATTTAACGGAGAAAACGCTCCAGCAAGGAGCTTTCGCCAATGGATCAACGGCTCTTCCGTGCGTTCGTGGACCAATCTTTTTGAAGAAAACGCGGTTTTTCACCAATCTTCTAGAAATTTGGGCATTCGCCCGGCCGTTTGGGCGGGCGGGCGCATATGATGGCCCTGTGAACCGATGAAGGAGGTGCCCGCCGTGAGCGGTTTTGTCAACAGCGGTTATACGGTCGTCATCGTCCTGTTCATTTTACTGATTATTGTTGGCTGTGCCTGTGTCGCTTGATGAGCGAAAAAATAAGAAAGGGAGGCGGTCAAACGGGCCGCGAAGGGGGGCGGGTGCTCATATTCAGCTGCGCCCCTTCTCCATTGGGCAACCGCGTCGAGCGATGCGGGTGAGTGTTTTGATGGATAAAGTGAAGCGGCGGCGGTATAATGGAACAGAAATGATCATGGAAAAGGAGAAGACGACGTGGGGCATTGGAGCGAAGAAAAGCAAGGCATCTTGTATACTGCTGCTTCGTACTTGCTGTGGGGAGCATTGCCGCTTTACTGGAAGCTGCTAGAGGCGCGCCCGGCGCTTGAGATTTTGGCGCACCGCATCGTTTGGTCGTTCGTGTTTATGGCCATCCTTTTGGCAGCGACTGGGCAGCTTGGCGCCTTCCGCCGGGAGCTTCGGGCGATGCGCCGTCGGCCGGCTAAGGCAAGGGGGATCGCCGCTGCTGCTGCGCTCATCAGCGCCAACTGGTTTGTCTACATATGGGCGGTGAATCATCATCATGTCGTTGAAACGAGCCTCGGCTATTATATCAACCCGCTTGTCAGCGTGGCGCTTGGGACGATCGTATTGCGCGAGCGGTTGAGCGTTGGGCAGTGGGCCGCTGTTTTTCTTGCCGCCGCCGGCGTGGCGGCGATGACGGCGGAATATGGCGCGTTTCCGTGGGTCGCCATATCGCTCGCGTTGACGTTCGGGTTTTACGGCTTAGTGAAAAAACTGGCCAGCGTTGACTCGTCCATTGGCTTGACGCTTGAAACAATGGCCGTCATGCCGCTTTCAGCCGTTTACTTATTATGGGTGTACAACGAAACGCCAGCCCTCGTCAAGACGGCCGAATGGTGGCAATGGGCGCTGTTGGCTGGAGCCGGGCCAGCGACGGCCGTGCCGCTTTTGTATTTCGCCAAAGGGGCGAAGCGTGTGTCGATGACAACACTTGGTTTTTTGCAATACATTTCGCCGACGATCAGCCTTCTCCTTGGCGTCTTTTTGTTCGGCGAGCCGTTTACGAAAGCGCATTTTTATGCGTTTAGCTGCATCTGGGCGGCGCTTATTTTGTTTTCCGCTGTTCAAATCAAGCAAGCGCCAGGGCGGAAAAAATGGAAGCGAAGCTCGCTCGAGGCGTAGCAGCGGTCCGAGGACGGGCCGCTTTTTTTCCATTTTTGCGGCAAATACCCATTTTTGCTGAAACATCTAACCATTTCCTCGGCTTCTGAATAGTCTACTAGTACAAAAACGAAGGAGGTGCTGGCAAATGGGTGCAGCTTACGGCGGCGGATTCGCGTTGATCGTCGTTCTGTTCATCTTGTTGATTATTGTCGGATGTGCATGTGTCGGTGGTTGGGTGTACTGATGCCTCTTACTTGCTAGCAAGGAGGTGACGAATATGCCATATGGCTTGTATGGCTGGGGTGGCTATGGCTTCGGTTATCCGGGCTGGGGCGGCTACGGCTTCGTGCTGATCGTCGTTTTGTTTATTTTGCTCATTATCGTCGGGGCAACATGGTGCTAGGCGGATGATGGGCATGCGGGGGGGAGACGGCCGGGCAACGGCCGTTTCCCCGCTTTTTTTGTGAACAGGCAGGAACAACGAAAGGAAGTGGAGAAATCATAAACGATGAGAAAATGGAAAGCATATGGAGGACGGGGAAATGACACATATTGCAAAAGACATCGTCGCGACGTTTTCGATCGTCGCGTTCGATCCGGCGACCGGGGAGCTTGGCATCGCTGTTCAATCGAAATTTTTAGGCGTTGGTGCGGTTGTTCCGTGGGCGAAAGCGGGCGTCGGAGCGGTGGCGACGCAATCGTACGCCAACACGTCGTACGGACCGCGCGGCCTCGAATGGATGGCAAAAGGGAAATCGGCGCAAGAAACGCTTGAGTTGCTCGTTGCCGATGACAGTGAGCGCGATTTGCGCCAAGTCGGCATCGTGGATGCGAAAGGACGGGCGGCGACGTTCACCGGGAAAAAATGTTACCCGTGGGCCGGGGGCATCACCGGGCCGAACTATGCGGCTCAAGGCAATATTTTAGCCGGCGAGGAAACGGTGCTGGCAATGGGAAGGGCGTTTGAGCAGACAAAAGGTCCGCTCGCCGAGCGATTGCTAAAGGCGCTTCAAGCTGGTCAGGCAGCGGGGGGCGACCGCCGCGGGCAACAGTCGGCCGCCTTGCTTGTCGTGAAAGAAGGAGGGGGATATGGCGGCTACAATGACCGTTATATCGACTTGCGCGTCGATGATCACCCGCGGCCGATCGAGGAGCTTATTCGCTTGTATCAGTTGCGCCAGCTTTACTTTGAGAAATCGCGTCCCGAAAAAGTGGCAGCGATTGAAGGAACGGTAAAGGAAGAGGTGGCCGCCCACTTGGTCCGTCTCGGTTATTTGTCGAAAGAGCGCTCGGCGGATCGCGAGGCGCTTTATGAGGCGCTGACTGTGTATATACATACAGAAAATTTTGAGGAGCGCCAAGTGGAGAAAGGAAAAATCGACCTCGATGTATTACAGTATATGAAGCAGCAGCCGTCGCCTAACGAGGTCGGCTAAGGGAAACCGGCCTTGTCGACTGCATGATCCATCATGCTGCAACAAAAAGGATGTCCCTAGAACTAGGCGGGACATCCTTGTTTATCGACCGCTCCCTCTTAAAAGGCGCATGGCGCACGCCCGCTGTCATGTCTGCGCCAAACGGCCCGCAGGCGAAAGCTGAGAAACAGCGCGCCCGTTGCCAATCCGGCGATCAGGCCGATCCAATAGCCGAACGCTCCGGCGGCAGTCAATAGAGCGAGCGCGCAGCCAAGCGGAAGCCCAACGCCCCAATAGGCGAGAAGAGCGGACCAAAAAACGGCGTTAACCTCTTTATAGCCCCGCAGCGCTCCTTGGATGGGAGCGGCGATGGCATCGGAAACTTGAAAGAAGATCGCATAGAGCAAAAACTTCTCTGTCAACGCCGCCACTGTCGGATCGTTTGTATACAGCCGGGCGACATGGCTGTGGAAGGCGAAAAGGAACAGCGCTGCTGCGGCAGCGACGGACAAGGCGAGGGTGATGCCGATCAAGCAATATTGTTTGGCGGCTTCATAACGGTTGGCCCCGGCTTCAACGCCCACGGCGATCGTCAGCGCCATCGATAAGCTGAGCGGGATCATATACAACAGTGAAGCGAAGTTGAGGGCGCTTTGATGCGCGGCGACCGTTTCCGCGCCAAACCGGCCGACAAGCAGCGTCACAGCAGCGAAAATGCTCGTTTCAAAAAAGATGGCCGACCCGATCGGCACCCCGGTTTTCAGCAACTCTTTCCATGCGGCCCATGACGGACGGTAGAAACGGACGAGTACACGATAGGGAGCCAAGCGGCGAAATTTCAAAGCGGCAAAGGCAGCGGCCGCGAAGCAGTACGCATACGTGATCGCCGTCGCGTAACCAGTGCCGATGCCGCCAAGGCGCGGAAATCCGCCATGCCCGTAAATCAACAACCAGTTGAACAGCATATTGACCGGCAAGGCGGTGAGCGTAATCCACATCGTCACTTTCGTTTGCCCAAGCGCATCGATGAAATAGCGGAGCACAGAATAAAGAAACAGAGGGATGATCCCAAACGACAAGGCGCGCAAATAATGAAAGGCGATATGCCGAACGTTTTCATCCAAAGACATCTGTTTCAAGATAAACGGCACGGCAGCGGCGCCGATCAGGACAATGGCGACAGCAAGCGCGACAGCCAAGTAGAGCGCCTGGGCGACGGCGCGAGTGATCGAGTCATGCCGTCCGGCGCCGAAATGGTGTGAGACGATCGGGGACAGGGCGAGCAAAATGCCGCC
This sequence comes from Geobacillus sp. Y412MC52, assembly GCF_000174795.2. Taxonomy (NCBI): domain Bacteria; kingdom Bacillati; phylum Bacillota; class Bacilli; order Caryophanales; family Anoxybacillaceae; genus Geobacillus; species Geobacillus sp. Y412MC52. Next base: position 1,604,544 of record NC_014915.1, read on the forward strand.
GGCGCCGGTAAACACCGGCACCCATAGGCTTGAGCCGATCGCGACGCCGGCAAGATCTTCGGCGCTCGCATGACCGGACATGGCGACATCGACAAAGTTCATGGCATATTGACCGGTTTGCGAAACAAAAATGGGAAGAAACAAGGCGAACAGGCGCCGCCATTTGCCGTTGGGCGGAGCGGTCGTTGCCATAATGGCTCCTCCTTTTCTTTGATAAAGTGACACATTGTTCTAAATCATCAATCTCTCCACTTCCGAAGCTGGGATGACCCCCCTCTTCGGAAGCGATTTATGACGAAAGAAACGGCGGTTGGCTGCAAAGCGGGAATTCGATCAAAAAACATGTGCCGTGCGCGTCGCTTTGCACTTTCATCGTCCCGCGATGCAGTTCGACGATTTTTTTCGATAATGACAGGCCGAGCCCAGTTCCCGTTTCCTTCGTTGAAAAAAACGGATCGAAAACATGGTCGATGACCGACGGCGGAATGCCGGGCCCATCGTCGCAGAAGCGAAGCTGAACGAGATGGTTGATTTTTCGGCTGCAGATCGACACCCTCATCGTTTTCGCCACTTTTGCTTCCACGGCGTTGCGAAATAAGTTTAAAAACACTTGCAAAAGCTGGCTGCGGTCGCCGTTCATTTCGTAGTCGTCAAGCTGGTCATCAAGGTCAAAATGGACGTCGACGTTATGCAATAGCGCTTCGCTTTGCAATAGGACGCCGACATCGTCGCGCAAAAAGCGGTGCAAGTTGAACGTCTCCATTTTGACGTCCGCCGGCTTGGCGATATTCAAAAAATCCGTGATAATGTCGTTCGCCCGGTCGAGCTCAGGAATTAAAAGCCGCTCAACGAGCGAGGCGATGCGATCCGGCAAGTCGCTTTTCAATAGTTGCAAATATCCGCGCACTGTCGTCAGCGGATTGCGGATTTCATGGGCGATGCCGGCGGCGATGCGGCCAGCGACCGCCAGCTTTTCTGTTTCTTTCATCATATTGAGCGACTGAAACATACTGATGACTCGTTTGATCGATCCGTCATCGTTGTAAATAAAACGGGTGTTGACGATGCCGTAAAATCGGTCGAGCACTTCGTAATTGTAAAGCGGCTCGCCTTTTTCAAGCGATTCGAGCGTCGCGATCAGCTCATCAGGGAGCTTCAGCAGCTCGCGAATATGTTTGCCGATGATGGCGTCGCGGTCCACGCCGGTGTCAACAGCCGCCTGCAAATTGCAAAGCGTGATGATCCCTTGAGCGTCGACAAAGACGATATGGTGTGGAACAAGATCGAGCAACGGCGTCAAAAAGGCTTCCACTTTTTCGAACGGCACATCGTGACATAAATCGATATCCCATTGCCATTCCGCCTCCCGTTCCGGGGCGGACGGGATGAAGCGAAGGCGCGGTGAGGCTTCGCTGCGCTTTTTTTCAATGGAAATTCCCGCTTCGTAATCGGCGAAGACGAATGGAAACGGAAGTTTTTCAACCAACCGCTCGTAGGCGCGCAGCTTCCGTTCGAGCTCTTTGATTTGCGGTTGTGCCAGTCGATCGTTCATCTTTCCAAACTCCTTAGCTGCACATTTCGTTTTTTATTGTACAAAAACCGCCCTCCGTTGGCTATGGGGGACATCGTATCGATCCGACGGGGGACGGAACTGATCGAAGCAACCGGGCGGTGCGGGCAGGCGCCGTCAATCGATGCCTGCCGCTTCCACGCGGGAAAGGAACTGGCTAAGCGCCTCAAGGGACGGAAAAGCAGCTTGCCCCTGCCGCTCGTTGCCGCCCCCTTTGCCGCCAAACAGGGCGGCTTGTTCTTTCAGCCAGTTCCCTGCATGGAGCAAGGAAGACGGTGCTTTGGCGATAACGGCGCGCCAATCGGGTGTGGAGGCGAGCAGCGCGGTTTTGCCATAACGGTTGGCGATCAGACGGGCGATTATTTGCAGCTCTTTCGCCCCGTACTGGTCGTAACGGCCAATCACTGCACGCCCTGATTCGGCGGCGGCCCGTTTGGCTTCGACGGCAAAGACGATTTCCTCGTATTGGCGCAGCCGTTTTTCTAATTCTTTTTTCTCTTGTTCCCATTTCACGATCACTTCAAGCAGCTGATCGCGGCTTGTCCCGAACCGTCCTGCTGCCGCCTGCACGATGTGGTGAGTTTGCTGGTAGTCGGCGAGCGCTCGGCCGCCGCAAAGAAAGGAAAGGCGCGTCATGCCGCGATGGCGCTCTGCTTTCAGCAATTTGATCACGCCGATTTCGCCCGTGCGTTTCACATGGGTGCCGCAGCACGCCGACAAGTCGACCCCTTTCATCTCGACAACACGGACATTGCCTTGAACATCGGGCCGCTTGCGAAATGGCATCCGTTCTGCCTCTTCCGGTGTCACCCAATACGTATCGACCGGGAGATTAGCGTAAATGAGCTCGTTGGCCCGGTTTTCCACTGCCAGCATTTCCGACTCCGTCAGCGCATCCACCGTTATGTCGATCGTCACGACATCGCGCCCAAGATGAAAACCGACTGTTTCTGCGCCGAGCTGTTCGATGAATACAGCAGATAATAAATGTTGGCCGCTATGCTGCTGTGTATGATCGCGGCGCCGCTTCATATCAAGGACGCATGAAACGACGCCCATTCCCGGGTGGGCAGGGAGGCGGTGATACACTTCCCCGTTTTCGTCAAACACATCGAGCACCGGCAAGCCGGCGATCGTGCCGGCGTCAGACGGCTGACCGCCGCCTTCCGGGTAAAACGCCGTTTCAGCCAATGTGACGACGTATGTCTCGCCGTCTTGGCGGACGCTTGTCACCGCCGTTGTCCACGCGGCAACGTCCGGCGCCGTATAGTACAACTTTTCAGTCACAATCGCTTCATCCTTTTGTATTCCGAATACTTTTCTTTCATATTAGCAAATTCGCTCGCATTTGCCTATCGTGGATCTTCCCAACCGCTTTCTCCCATCAAACGGGCGAAGGATTCCATTGGCGCTATTAGGTTTTGATGGATCACAGCCAAATGAAGACAAATTCCCTAATTGATAAAACAATGTGCTAAATCATCAATGGAATTAACAAAAATTGTTTTTGCATACCATGCCAAAGTTCGTCAAAAAAGAGAAGACGATTGTACACAGCTTCTCAACTGGAAAAGAATCGGTTTTGCGATGGTTTTTGTCAAATCCCCTATCTTCAAGCAGCTGACAAAATGCAACGGATCGCAGTGATGGTTCGTTAAACAATATAATAATAAAAAAACTATGTGCTAAATAATCAATAAAAAAAGAGTGACCATCCAAAAGAAAAGCAACATTTGTCGGCGGCGAAACGTTTTGTATATAATAAAACGGAGCGAAAACGAACCGATCGCCGATCAGAAAGGGTGGTTTGATGATGTTGACGTTAACAGACATTGAACAAGCGCGAGCGAAAATGAAAGGCATCGTCCATCAAACGCCGCTTGAGCATTCGCAAACGTTCAGCCGGCTGTCTGGCAATGATGTATATATGAAACTCGAAAATTTGCAAAAAACGGGCTCGTTTAAAGTAAGAGGCTCATTCAATAAAATTATGTCGCTCACGGAAGAAGAGAGGGCACGCGGCGTCATCGCCGCTTCGGCCGGCAACCACGCCCAAGGGGTCGCCTATGCGAGCGGCATGCTTCATATTCCGTGCACGATCGTCATGCCGAAAGGGGCGCCGCTCAGCAAAATTGAAGCGACGAAAAGCTACGGGGCGGAAGTCGTGCTGTACGGCGATGTGTTTGACGAATCTTTGGAATATGCGTTAGAGTTGCAGCGCGAGCGGGGAATGACGTTTGTACACCCGTTTGACGACTTGGCGGTGATGGCTGGCCAAGGGACGATCGGCTTAGAGCTGATCGAACAGCTTCCCGACGTCGATGTCGTTCTTTGTCCGGTCGGCGGCGGCGGGTTGCTTGCTGGGGTGGCGTTTACGTTAAAACAGCTGAAGCCATCGGTTGAAGTGTACGGCGTTGAGTCATCGGCTTGCCCAGGCATGACGGCGGCCATACGCCATAAACAGCCCGTCTCCATTGCCGCATCGAATACGATCGCCGATGGGATTGCCGTGAAAAAGCCGGGCAATATTACGTACCAATACATTGAGCAATACGTCGATGGCGTTGTGTGCGTGGAAGAGGCGGAAATTTCACGGACGATGCTGTATGTGCTCGAGCGGAACAAGCTGTTAATCGAAGGGGCGGCAGCTTGTCCGTTGGCGGCATTGTTGTATCAAAAGCTGCCGTTTCGCGGCAAAAAAGTCGCCGCTGTGCTAAGCGGCGGCAACGTCGATGTGACGCTCATTTCCCGCATTATTGAGCGGGGGCTTGTCGAAGCCGGGCGATTCGTTACGTTTACAACGGTCATCTCCGACAAGCCGGGCCAGTTGAACAAACTGCTTCGCATTATCGCCGAGCTCGAGGCGAATGTCATGTCGATTCATCATCAGCGCATCGGCGCCAAAGTGTTGCCGGGCCAGGCGGAAATTCACTTTTCGCTCGAGACAAAAAACGAAGACCATATTCAGCAAATCTACCAAGTGTTGTTGAAAGAAGGCTATGATGTACAGTTTTACCGATGAGCGCGCGATGGGAAAACGGTTTGTGTTTCGCCACTGTCTGTTAAGCAAGCAATGGAAAAGCCGTCTTCGAAATCATGTTCACAGGGCTGCCAAATGAATACGAAACCATCATTTGCCCAACATAGCGGCTGTTCCTTATGACATGGGGGACAGCCGTTTTGTTTTGTCAATGCACGCGCGGCGCATCTTGCGGCCGCGTTGCGCCGAGGCCTTCGCGGGCCATTTTCGCTTTCAAGCTTTCCAGGACATACAAACCGAACATGCCGAGCAGCTCTTCATCGGTCATCTCGTTGATCAGCTTGAGCACATCGCGGCGGCTAAGTTCATCTAAAATCGACATCGCCACCGCTTCGGCGTCTTCTTCATCTCCGGTCAGTCGATCTTTATAGTATTCGTACAGATCGTCAATAAACTTCATCGGCATCGTCGCCTCGCTTTTTTGAGAGCGGGCTTCCTCCTTTCTTTGCAGTTGGCCGATGCGGACTTAGGGGCATCGGCAATCCTCTCGCTTTGACGCCACAAATGCCATTGGCAGCAGGGATGATTCATAGTATAATGGAAAAAATATCATTCGAAAAGCGGGGGAATTCTATGATTCGCCGGTTAACGGCCGAAGACCATCAACAAGTATTTTCGTTTTTGCGGCAAGATCCGTCGTTCAATTTATTTATCATCGGCGATATTGAGTCGTTTGGCTATGACGCCGATTTCCAAGACGTTTGGGGGCAGTTTGACGATGCCGGCTCGCTGAAGGCGGTGCTGCTCCGTTATTACGATTCCTACATTCCGTACGCGCCTGGCGATTTTGATGCCGATGGCTTTGCTCGTCTCATCCGCGAGACAGCCCAATCATCGTCCATCCAGCTGTCTGGCAAGGCGGACATTGCCAGGCAGTTCGAAGAGCGGCTGCCGCTTGGGACGAAGCGAACGCTTTACTTTTGCGAGTGTCGGACGGATGAATACGCCCGCCAAGAAATGGGGGCGTTCGCCGTCAAAAAAGCCGAATTGGCCGATGTCGACCGGATTCTCGACTTGCGGCGCCGCATTGCCGAATTTGAGACGAGGCCGTCGTCCCGCGATATGCTGGTGAAAGGGATGGAAACCAATTCAGCTAGAACGTACTACATTGAACAAGACGGCCGAATGGTGGCCGCGGCATCGACATCAGCGGAAAACTCATTGTCGGCGATGATCGTCGGCGTCTGCACGGATCAGGAGCATCGAGGGAAAGGGTATGCCAGCACCATCGTGGCGAAGCTCGTTTGCGATTTGCTCGCTGAAGGGAAGATGCCGTGCTTGTTTTACGACAACCCGGCCGCTGGCCGCATCTACCGCCGCCTTGGTTTTCGCGATATTGGGCTGTGGGCGATGTACCGCTAGCAACGAAAAGCGGAAGCTCCGCCGGCTTGCTTCTGCGCAGAAGCAAGCCGGCGTTTATTGCCCGTCCGCCCCGTTTGGCGTGACGCGGCGAATGTGCTCGCCGCCGTGCTCCCGCATCGCTTTTGCCTTGTCGTTGACGAGCTGTTTTTGGTCAACGATGGAAGAAGGTGTTTGTTTTTTGTTCGCCATATGGAATCACCTCAATGGAGACGATTTCGCGCGCTGAATGAACATGTCCGCATCTTCGATCAGCCCGCAGACGCCGCATTGGACGCGGTAGCTCGGGCCGCGGTATGGGAGATGGAACGGTTCGAGCGCTTCGTTTGTGTATTCGTGCTCAATGTCGCCGGTGTGCGGATCGAGCTTGACCGCACGCGGGTGCTGCTCAATGAGATGAAACCGCGTCCGGTTCGTTTTGCAGTTTGGGCATAGCATCGGTTCCAATCGAAGCCACCTCCATCTTTATCATTTGAAAACATGGCGGCCATTATGTATCGGCAGGCCCTGTACGACCGTGTTGGGCATGAGAAGCAATGGTTGACAATCATGGTGCAGTTCGGGTATGGTAAAGGCAAAACAAAAAAATATTTCACTTTTTCAGAAAATAGTGTAATATAAATGGCAAAGGGGATTTTCTATGGCTGACAAACCGCTCAGAGACCGCATTATCGATACGGCGCTTCATTTATTTGAGAAATACGGCTACCACGGCGTGACGGTCGACCGCATCGTTGCCGAAAGCGACACATCCAAAGGCGGTTTTTACCATAATTTTAAATCAAAAGACGAGCTCTTGTACCATATCCATGATGTCTTTATCACGTATGCGCTGACAAAAGCGCAGGAGGCGTATGAGGGCTTTCCTACGCCGACCGAGCGCTTGTACGCCATCGTTCAGTCGTTTGTCAAAGTGTTTCATTTGTATAAACCACACATCACCGTGTTTTACCAGGAAAGCACGTACTTAAAACCGGAATACGCTGAACCGATCAATGAAAAGCGCGAAGAGTTCAAGCAAATCATTTTTCGAGTCATTCGCGAGGGGATTGAAGCCGGGGAATTTCGTCCGGAGCTGTCGGTGGAGATTACTGGCATGTCCATTATCGGCATGGTCAACTGGACATACAAATGGTACAATCCGGATGGTCCGCTGTCAATTGAGGAGATCGCGGCGTATTTTGCCGATTTCATTTTGCATGCGGTGCTCCGCACACCAGAAAACCCAGCGGCGGCGCGGTTTTTGTTGCGGCCGGCCGCCGAATAAGTTGTTGATCGTATACAGACCAACTAGTCGGTTTTTTGAAAACGCTTCAAAAATCAAAACGATCTGCATTCGTTTCCTTCGTTTAAACCGACTAGTCGGTTTAAATAATAGAACATTTTCTATGGGGGAGAGGGACAGGATGGATTTTTCATTAACAAAAGAGCAACAAATGATTAAAGAAATGGTTCGCGACTTTGCTGAGAAGGAAATTGCCCCATACGCGGCGAAATGGGATGAAGAGGCGCATTTTCCGCTGGATGTCTTCCGCAAAATGGGCGAGTTGGGGCTATTGGGTTTGCCGTTTCCGGAAGAATACGGCGGCGCTGGAGGCGATACGATTTCGTATGCCATCGCCGTTGAGGAAATCGGCCGCGCCTGCGGCGGCACCGGGCTAAGCTATGCGGCCGCCGTGTCACTTGGGGCGAGTCCCATTTATTACTTTGGAACAGAGGAGCAGAAACAAAAATGGCTCGTGCCGATGGCCAAAGGAGAGACGCTTGGCGCTTTTGGGCTCACGGAGCCGAACGCCGGGTCCGATGCTGGGGGCACGCGCACAACAGCGGTGCTCGATGGCGATGAATATGTCATCAACGGCGAAAAATGCTGGATCACGAACGCCCAATACGCGCGGCAAGTCATTGTCACCGCCGTGACAGGCAAAGATGCGCGCGGCAAAAACATCATCACCGCTCTCATCGTGCCAACTGACTCCCCAGGATTTACGATCCGTTCGAATTACGACAAGATGGGCGTGCGCGCGTCCAATACGTGCGAGCTTGTTTTCGAGAACGTCCGCGTGCCGAAAGAAAACGTCTTGGGCGACCCGCAAAAAGGGTTTAAACAGTTTTTGTACACGCTTGATGGCGGCCGCATTTCCATCGCTGCTTTAGCCGTCGGCATCGCGCAAGCGGCGTTTGAGAAAGCGCTTCAATACGCGAAAGAACGCGTCCAGTTTGGCCAGCCGATTTCCAAGTTTCAAGCGATCCAGTTTAAGCTCGCTGACATGGCGATGGAAATTGAGCTTGCCCGCAATATGGTGTACAAGGCGGCTTGGTTGAAAGACAAAGGGAAACCGTTTACAAAAGAAGCATCGTTCGCCAAGCTGTTTGCGTCGGAAATGGGGTTCCGCGTCTGCAACCAAGCGATTCAAATTCACGGCGGATACGGCTATATGAAAGAGTACGGCGTTGAGCGCCATTTGCGGGATATCAAGCTCATGGAAATCGGCGAAGGCACATCAGAAATCCAACGGCTCGTCATCGCCCGCCAACTGGGATGCTAAAAGCGGAAATGCCTGCATATCGATAACAATGAATTCGGACAAAGGGGAGGAAACGGCCGATGTTGACGGTGACTGTGGGGAAATTGTTGGAAGAGCGAGCCAGGCAATATGCGGATCGCGAGGCGGTCGTGTATGCCGACCGCGGCTTGCGTCTGACGTATCGGCAGTTTAACGACTATTGCCGCCTCGTTGCGCGCGGGTTGATGCGGCTTGGCATCGAAAAAGGGGAGCATGTCGCCATTTGGGCGACGAACGTCCCGGAATGGATCGCCTGCCAGTTTGCGACCGGCAAAATGGGAGCCGTCCTCGTGACGGTCAATACGAACTACCGCGCGGCGGAGCTTGAGTATTTGCTTCGGCAGTCCGACTCGACGACGCTCTTTTTGATTGAGCAATATCGCGACTCGTCGTATATCGATATTTTATATGAAATCGTTCCCGAGCTGCGCACATCGGCGCCCGGACAGCTGCAATCGAAACGGCTGCCGAAGTTGAAAAACGTGATCTTTCTTGGCGACAAACGGCACCCGGGCATGTTTACATGGAACGACATCTTGGCGATGGCGCACGACGTATCGGAAGAAGAACTCGATGAACGGATGGAGAGCCTCGACCCGCACGATGTGATCAACATGCAATACACGTCCGGGACGACTGGATTCCCGAAAGGGGTGATGTTGACGCATTACAACATCGTCAACAACGCCCACCAAGTGGCGCAATGCATGGGACTTGGCGAAGGCGATCGATTGTGCATTCCGGTGCCGTTTTTCCATTGCTTCGGCTGTGTCATGAGCACGCTTGCATGCGTGACGGTCGGGGCGACGATGGTGCCGGTTGTGGAGTTCCATCCGAAGCGGGTTCTCGAGACGGTGGAAGCGGAGCGGTGCACGGCGCTTCACGGCGTGCCGACGATGTTCATCGCCGAGCTCAACGACCCGGATTTTGCCAAATACGATTTGTCGTCGCTGCGCACGGGCATTATGGCCGGTTCTCCTTGCCCGGTCGAAGTGATGAAGGCGGTCATCGAGAAAATGGGGATGAAAGACATTACGATCGCCTACGGGCAGACGGAAGCGTCCCCAGTCATCACGCAAACGCGCACCGACGATCCGCTTGAGCTGCGTGTCGAAACGGTTGGCCGCGCCTTGCCGGGCGTGGAAGTGAAAATCGTCGAGCCGGGCACGAACAAGGAAGTGCCGCGGGGTGTGCAAGGGGAACTGTGCACGCGCGGCTATCATGTCATGAAAGGGTATTACAACAACCCGGAAGCGACAAATGAAGCGATCGATGCAGACGGCTGGCTGCATACCGGCGATTTGGCGACGATGGATGAAAACGGTTACTGCCGCATCACCGGCCGGCTGAAAGATATGATCATCCGCGGCGGGGAGAACATTTATCCGCGCGAAATCGAAGAGTTTTTGTACAAACATCCGAAAATTTTGGACGTTCAAGTCGTCGGCGTGCCGGATGAGGTATATGGTGAAGAAGTGATGGCGTGGATCATCTTAAAAGACGGCGAAACGGCGACCGCTGAGGAGATTCGCGAGTTTTGCCGCGGCAACATTTCCCGGCATAAAATCCCGCGTTATATCGAATTTACCGACTCGTACCCGATGACGGCATCTGGGAAAATTCAGAAATTCAAATTGCGGGAAATGGCGAAACAGCGCCTCGGCTTAACAACCTAAGCCTAAACCGCCGCGCCGGGCGGACGAACCGTCCGGCGCCGGCACCTGTACTTTTAAGAAAGGGTGAGACGATGTTTTCGAAAGTGTTGATTGCCAACCGCGGCGAAATCGCCGTCCGTGTCATCCGCACGTGCCGACGTCTCGGCATTCAAACGGTTGCCATTTATTCCGAAGCAGACGCCGATTCGCTTCATGTCTCGCTCGCGGATGAAGCGTATTTGATCGGCAAGCCGCGCGTCGCGGAAAGCTATTTAAATATCGAAAAAATCATTGAGGTTGCCAAAACGGCGAAAGCGGAGGCGATCCATCCAGGCTACGGGCTGTTGTCGGAAAATCCAGCGTTTGCCCGCCGTTGCGAGGAAGAAGGAATCGTCTTCATCGGTCCGAAGGCGGACGTCATTGCGGCGATGGGCAGCAAAATCGAAGCGCGGCGGACGATGGAAAAAGCCGGCGTGCCGATCGTCCCGGGCGTCTCCTTTGCGCTTGATGGCGCCGATGAGGCGGCCAAAGCGGCGGCTTCGATTGGGTATCCAGTCATGCTGAAGGCGTCAGCCGGCGGCGGCGGCATCGGCATGCATATCGCTCGCGATGAAGCTGAGCTGCGCCAAGCGTTTGAAGGGAGCCAAAAACGGGCCGCTTCGTTTTTCGGCGACGGGACGATGTACATTGAAAAATATATTGAACGCCCGCGCCATATTGAAATTCAGCTTCTTGCCGACCAAAATGGCAACTGTGTTTACTTATGGGAGCGTGAATGTTCGATCCAACGCCGCCACCAAAAAGTGGTCGAAGAGGCGCCGTCGCCGTTTTTGGATGAAGAGACGCGGCGGAAGATGGGGGAGGCGGCGGTGCGGGCTGCGCGTTACATCGGTTATGCAAATGCCGGTACCATTGAATTTCTCGTCGATGAACAGAAAAATTTTTATTTTCTTGAGATGAACACTCGGCTGCAAGTCGAGCACCCGGTGACAGAAGAAATCACCGGCATCGACATCGTCGAAGAGCAGCTGCGCATCGCCGCGGGCGAGCCGCTCCGCTATAAACAAGAAGAGATTCGCCGCGACGGTCACGCCATTGAAGTGCGCATTTATGCCGAAGATCCGAACACGTTTTACCCGTCGCCCGGCCGCATTGCGGTGTTTTCCGCCCCACAAGGCGAATGGATTCGTCATGAAACGGCGGTTCAAAGCGGCATCACGGTCACGCCGTTTTATGATCCGATGATCGCGAAGTTGATTGCAAAAGGGCCGGATCGGCAAACGGCGATTGAACGCTTGCTCGAAGCGCTTCGAGACTATCGCGTTGAAGGGATTAAAACGAACATTCCGCTGCTTGAGGCCGTGTTGTCCCATCCGGCGTTTCAAGCGGGGGATACGACGACCGATTTCCTTTCGAAACATTGGAAACCAATAAAAACGAAATGAAGCAGAAATGAATGGGGGAAGAAACGATGAATCAAATAACCGCAACGATGGCAGGAAGTGTATGGAAAATTGTCGTCGCCGTCGGTGACCGTGTGGAAGAAGGGCAAGATGTCGTCATTTTGGAATCGATGAAAATGGAGATTCCGATTGCCGCGGAAACGTCTGGCGTCGTGAAGCACATCCACGTGCAGGAAGGAGATTTCGTGAACGAAGGCGACGTGCTTGTCGAGATTGAGTAAAAAGGGGGAGCAGAGCATGAGCCGATGGCCGGCGAAGGTGACGATCAAAGAAGTCGGCCCGCGCGACGGCCTGCAAAACGAAGCAACGCCGATCGCGACCGCCGATAAAATCGCTTGGATCAACCTATTGTCAGAAACGGGACTGTCGTACATTGAGGTGACTTCCTTCGTCCATCCGAAATGGATTCCGCAGCTTGCGGACGCCGTTGAAGTGGCAGCGGGCATTCGCCGAAAAGCCGGCGTCACGTATGCGGCGCTCGTCCCCAACGAAAAGGGGCTTGAGCGGGCGCTTGGCGCCGGGGTCGATGAAGTGGGCGTCTTCATGTCAGCGAGCGAAACGCACAACCAAAAAAATATTAACAAAACCATCGCCGCCACATTTCCGGTGCTGGAAGCGGTCGTGAAAACGGCAAAACAAGCAGGAAAAACGGTGCGCGGCTACGTTTCCACCGTCTTTGGCTGCCCGTATGAAGGGCCTGTCGCCGTCGATCAAGTGCTGATGGTGGCGGACCGGTTGTTGGCGATGGGGGTTGACGAACTGTCGCTTGGCGATACGATTGGCGTCGCGACGCCCAAGCAAGTCGAAGAGGTGCTCGCAATCGTGCTCCGCCGTTTTCCGGCTGATCGGATCGCGATGCATTTCCATGACACGAGAGGGACGGCGCTGGCCAATATTTTAGTGTCAATGGAAATGGGGATTACGACGTTTGACAGCTCGCTCGGCGGCCTCGGCGGCTGTCCGTACGCTCCCGGAGCGTCGGGAAACGTCGCCACCGATGATTTAGTATATATGCTTCACGGCATGGGGATTGAAACCGGCATCGATGTCGAGCAGCTGACGAAAGCGGCTTTGTTTATCCGCGATAAAATCGGCCGCCCGCTTCCGAGCCGCTATTTGCAAACGGTTTGATCATAAGGGGGGAGAAAACGTGAGCACACTTGTATCGTTTGAAACACAAGAAAACGGCATCGCCATTGTGACATTAAACCGTCCAGAAGCGGCCAATGCGCTTTCAAGAGCGCTTCTTTTCGAGCTTGGAGCGCTCTTTCAGGAGATCAAATTTCGGAAAGACGTGCGCGTTGTCATGTTGACCGGGGCAGGAGACAAGGTGTTTTGCGCCGGCGCTGATTTGAAAGAGCGGGCGGGGATGAATGAAACGGAAGTGCGGCAGGCCGTCGCCTTAATCAGCAAAACGATCAACGAGGTCGAGAAAGTGCCGCAGCCGGTCATCGCCGTTTTAAACGGCTCGGCGTTTGGCGGTGGGTTGGAGCTTGCCTTGGCTTGCGACATCCGGTTTGCTGCCGACGATATCCAGCTTGGGTTGACGGAAACGTCGCTTGGCATCATTCCGGGAGCGGGGGGGACGCAGCGGCTGCCGCGCCTTGTCGGCATCGGAAAAGCGAAAGAATTGATCTTTGCCGCAAAGCGCATCACCGCCAAAGAGGCCGAGCGAATCGGCCTTGTCGAATACGCCGTACCGCGCGCCGAGCTCATGGATCGGGCGCTTGAATTGGCGCGGCAAATCGCCGACAATGCCCCGATTGCCGTCCGCCAGGCGAAACGGGCGATCCAAAGCGTATTCAACGTTGATTTGGAGACGGGCCTTGCGATCGAGCAGCTCGCTTATGAGGCGACGATCCCAACGAAAGACCGGTTGGAAGGCTTGCAGGCGTTTAAAGAAAAGCGGAAGCCGGTGTACAAAGGCGAGTAAGCCCGCGCTTGGGCAGGATGGGGCTGTTTGGATAAGGAGAAAGCCGCAACGGAGCGCTTGCGCCGCATCGGCCTTTTCACAGCGATCAAACACGGCATCCAACCTTGCTCCGGCCGAACAAGCGGGATTGAACAGCAAGATCCATCAAAACAAGGAGGGGAAACAAAGAGATGAAGGAAACAGCCAATCAACAAGACACGCTCGCAGCGGAGCTGGAGAAAAGAGCGGCGGAAATCAAGAAAGGCGGGGCGCCAAAATATCATGAAAAAAATGCGGCCCAAGGGAAATTGTTTGTCCGCGAGCGGCTGAATTTGCTGCTTGATAACGGTTTGGAAGTGGAAGACGGGCTGTTTGCCAACTGTTTGGCGGATGGCCTGCCGGCTGACGGAGTCGTGACCGGCATCGGCAAAATCCATGGCCGCACCGTCTGCGTGATGGCGAACGATTCGACCGTCAAAGCCGGCTCGTGGGGAGCGCGCACCGTCGAAAAAATCATCCGCATTCAAGAGACGGCGGAAAAACTGCGCTGCCCGATCATTTATTTGGTGGACTCAGCCGGCGCCCGCATTACGGACCAAATCGAAATGTTTCCCGGCCGGCGCGGGGCAGGGCGCATTTTTTACAATGAGGTGAAGCTGTCCGGCAAAGTGCCGCAAGTGTGCCTGTTGTTCGGTCCATCAGCAGCCGGCGGCGCTTATATTCCGGCGTTTTGCGATATCGTCATCATGGTCGAAGGCAATGCCTCGATGTACTTAGGCTCGCCGCGCATGGCGGAAATGGTGATTGGGGAAAAAGTGACGCTCGAAGAGATGGGCGGCGCCCGCATGCATTGCACCGTCTCCGGCTGCGGCGACGTGCTCGTGAAAACCGAAGAAGAAGCGATTGCCTATGCACGCCGTTATTTGTCGTATTTTCCGTCTAATTACAGCGAAAAGCCGCCGGTGGTCGAGGCGAAGCCGCCGAAATCGTTTGACAAAACGATCGAGGACATTTTGCCAGAAAACCAAAATGCGCCGTTCAACATGTATGATTTGATTGAGCGGATCATTGACGAAGGATCGTTTTGTGAAATCAAAAAACTGTTTGCGCCAGAAATCATTACCGGACTGGCGCATCTTAACGGCCAGCCGATCGGCATCATCGCCAACCAGCCGCGCGTCAAAGGCGGCGTATTGTTCCACGATTCGGCTGATAAAGCGGCGAAATTCATCACGCTTTGCGACGCGTTCCATATCCCGCTTTTGTTTTTGGCCGACGTCCCTGGCTTTATGATCGGCACGAAAGTCGAGCGGGTCGGCATCATCCGCCATGGGGCGAAAATGATCGCGGCCATGTCGGAAGCCACCGTACCGAAGATCTCGGTCATCGTTCGCAAAGCGTACGGCGCCGGATTGTACGCGATGGCCGGGCCGGCGTTTGAACCGGATTGCTGCTTGGCGCTTCCGAACGCGCAAATCGCCGTCATGGGGCCGGAAGCGGCCGTCAACGCCGTCTACGCCAACAAAATTGCCGAGTTGCCGCCAGAAGAGCGTGCGGCATTTGTCGAACAAAAACGCGAGGAATACCGGCGCGACATCGATATTTATCGGCTCGCTTCCGAATTGGTCGTTGACGGAATCGTCGCGCCGAACGATTTGCGCAACGAGCTCATCCGCCGATTTGAGGCCTATATGTCCAAGTATATCGTCTTTTCTGAGCGGAAGCATGGGGTGTATCCAGTTTGAAAAAATGGATGGCTGTCCCTCTTGCCAAGGGACGGCCGATCATGTATCATAATAATCACCAATCCGTTGCTGCGTTGTGCGTTGTAGAATGAAGTTTCAACCGATGGCAATCAAAAGGGAGTTCTACATTGAAGCGGGAATGTCATGCCTCAATATTCGTGATGGAGGACGGCAGGAACGCTTCTGCGAACACCCACCTGGTGGAGCGTGGTTGAGAAACTGCATTCAGCCGACGGCAACAGCGGCGCGGATTCACGAATGAGGAGTTGGCAAAAGAGTCCAACTGGATGCAAAACATCCGGTTGGACTCTTTTTCGTTGCGTATGTTTTCTCAAAAAGACATGAAACAATATAGTTGATTTTCCCTGTTTTCATGTTATAATCATATTTCGTGCAGGAATAATTCGTATTGAAACTATTCCAACAAGAAAGATGAAGCAAGGAGGGGGATGAATGGAAGGGATCAGCCGGGACATCATGTACGCTGTCTTCCGGACGCAAAAGGCGCTTTATCGCCTCATCCGCGAGGACGCCGCCCGCGTCGGGGTGACAGAGGTGCAGCTGATCGTCTTATATACGCTGCTGAAAAAAGAGCATATTCGCCTGAATGACTTGGCGGAAAAATTAAACTTAAGCAACAGCAATGTCAGCGGCACGGTTGACCGGCTCGTCGGCGCCGGCCTTGTTGTCCGTGAGCCGTCGAAGCAAGATCGGCGCGCGGTCATTTTGAGTTTGACGGAAAAAGGAAAAGAGACGGTGTCGGAAGCGTTTGGCGAGCAGTCGGTGCTGCGCCGGCGGCTTGGCCGCATTCAAGAACTCGTCTCTCCAGAGGAGATTGAACAGTTTTTGCATCTTCATGAAAAAATTAAAGCGATTTTACTCGGGGAGGAATAGACGGTGAACGTGAAACGACTGGTTGCGTTGAACATCATTGTGCTCATTTTGCTTGTCGGTGGAGGCTTTGCCGCTTACTACTATGTGAATGAAGCAACGAACTACATTAAAACGGACAACGCCCGCATCGACGGCCAGGTCATCTCGGTTGCGGCGCCGCTGTCCGGAAAACTGACATCCTGGCGGGGCGACACGGGAAAAACCTTCTCAGCGGGGGAAGAAATCGGTGAGGTGTTTGACGGCAAAACAACGATTCCGGTGACAGTGCCTCATCGGATGACAATCGTGCAGCAAAACGCAGTCAAAGACTCGTTTGTCGCCGCGGGGATGCCACTTGCCCGCGGGTTTGATTTGAACGATTTGTGGGTGACGGCGAATATTGAAGAAACGGATATTGAAGACGTGAAAGTCGGGCAAGACGTCGATATTTATGTCGATGCGTATCCGGACCGCAAATTCAGCGGCAAAGTCGAAAAGATTGGCAATGCGACAGCGAATACGTTCAGCCTGTTGCCAAGTTCCAATGCGACCGGCAACTACACGAAAGTGACCCAAGTGATTCCCGTTACGATTTCCATTGACAATTACAGCGGAGCCGGACTTGTGCCGGGCATGAACGTCACCGTCCGCATCCATAAGTAGGTGATGGAAGATGACAGCATTTGTCATTGGTTATATTGTGTTTGCCGTTTTGGTCTTGGCGGCGGTCAACATCGCGCTGCGCCGCCGCAAGCCGGCTTCAGCCGCAGGGAAGGCGGCGGATGAAGCGGCGGAAGCCAACGCTCAACCGTTAGCGGAAACGAAAGCAGAGCCGTCGACAGAAACGGATGGGCGTCCGGCCGCTCCAGCCGGGCAAGGCGGCCTCGGGGATATCGGCAGCCGCGGCAAGGTTGTGGCGACGGTCATGCTGGGCGCGTTTGTCGCCATTTTGAATCAAACGTTGATCAACGTCGCCTTGCCGCATATGATGCAAGATTTCAACGTGGAAACGTCGACGATCCAATGGCTCGTGACAGGATATATGCTCGTCAACGGGGTGCTCATCCCGATCAGCCCGTTTTTAATCGCGAAGTTTCCAGCGAAACGGCTGTTTTTATCCGGCATGTCATTTTTCGCCATCGGCGCGTTTGTCTGCTCGATCGCTCCATCGTTTGCCGTCATGCTCGCAGGGCGGTTGACACAAGCGGTCGGGGCCGGCATTATTATGCAGCTGATGATGGTCATTATGTTGTCGATTTTCCCGCCGGAACGCCGCGGAGTGGCCATGGGGACGGTCGGAATCGCCATGATGTTTGCGCCGGCGGTCGGGCCGACGCTGTCTGGCTGGATCGTTGAACATTATACATGGCGGCTGTTGTTTTACGTCGTTTTGCCGATCGCGATTTTAGACATTGTGCTTGCCTCCGTCTGGCTGAAACATACGCCGCGCAAAGGCAATCCAGTGCTGGACGTGCAAGGGGCGGTCTACTCCACGATCGGGTTTGGCGGCGTTCTGTATGGCTTCAGCGAGGCCGGAAGCAAAGGATGGGGCGAGACGGAAGTCGTTGTGTCGCTTGTCATCGGCGTCTTGTTCCTGATCATGTTCACATGGCGTTCGCTCCGCTCGGAGCATCCGGTGCTCAATTTCCGTGTGTTCCGCTACCCAGTGTTTACGTTGGCGACCGTCATCGGTTCGGTCATTAACATGGCGATGTTTGCCGCCATGGTCTTGCTTCCGGTGTATTTGCAAAACTTGCGCGGCTTTACGCCGCTCGATGCCGGTTTGCTGTTGCTGCCGGGAGCGATTGTGATGGCGATCATGTCGCCGATTTCCGGCTGGGTGTTTGACCGCATCGGCGCGCGGATGCTCGCTATTGTTGGCTTGATCATCACCGCTGTGACGACGTGGGAGTTCAGCAAGCTCACGATGGATACGCCATACAGCCAGTTGATTTGGCTTTACATTTTCCGCATGTTCGGCATGTCGATGCTCGGAATGCCGATTATGACGGAAGGGTTGAACGCCTTGCCGCGCCATTTGTACAGCCACGGCACGGCGATGTCGAATACGATCCGTCAAGTGGCGGCTTCGCTCGGGACGGCGTTTTTGGTGACGATCATGTCCAACCGGGCCAAATTCCATGTCGAAATGTACCGCAATGAAATGACGGAAAACAATCCGTTGTTCATGAGCCTTGTCGGCCAATTGAAACAGGCGATCCCAAGCGATGAGGCAATCGCCCAGCTGTTGTATGGACTGGTGCAGCAACAGTCAACGGTCCAGGGGATCAACGACGCCTTTTTCGTTGCCACCGGTTTGACGGTGTTGGCGTTAATGATGGCGTTTTTCTTAAAGGGAAAAAAGCATAAATCGCCATCGGCGTAAACAAAGGAATGGATGCGCTGCGCCGGTTCGGCTTGCCCTTGGAAAAAGGCGACCGCCAGCTTGGCATTGCTCTTGGCGGCATGTCCCGCGGCGTTTCGCCGCTCGAGATGGCCGAAGCGTACGCTGTATTTGCCAACGATGGCGTCCGCCCGGCCATGAAAAAGCCAAAAACAAAAAAGAGAAAAAGCATGGCAAAGGATATGGCGGCAAACGTGATTAGCGAGATGTTCTTCCTCCCTTTTTGCGCGCATATACATCATAAAGACAAGTGGATGAAAAAAAGGGGGGAGCGCCCATGGCGCATTTCGGCTCGAAAGGATGGCTTGTTGCCGAGTTGAAAAAGGCAGGCATCGCCCGCCATCCGATCGGACGGAAAAAAATTGAGATATACAAAGCAGCCGAGCTGTACGGGTTGTACCGAAAATATGTGCAGAAAACGCGCTGAGCCGGATGAAAAATCCGGCTTCTTTTTTGGGCAACCTAAAGGGGAAAGGAGGGAGGCGCGCCTAATGGTTGACAAGAGTGGGGACGCGCCGGAAGCGATGAAGAAAAAACGGTTTACGGTAGCGGAAGGGGAAACGATCGCCGCCTGTTTAGCGCGAATGAAACAGGAAGGCTACCGTCCTGTCCGCCGCATCGAGCAGCCGATTTTCCGCGAAGTGGAAACGAACGGCGAAACGATGGTTGAGCCGTGCGGGCGCATCATCGAATTTGAGGGTGTGCGCGATGAGCCATAACGGGCGGTTGTTGGCTCCACCTTAGGCTGAAGGCGCGGCCGCAGATTCGACGGGCTCTGGTTGTAGGGGCAAGAGAATTCATCAAAAAATTGCGAAGGAAGTTCTTTTCCCAACGGTCGCCGCCTATACAAAGCGGGATATTGGCCAGTCAAAAAATCGGAAAGGGAGCTCCTTCCCGGTCTAGCTGTGCGGCCATTCGCGCGTTTTTTTCGCCTCCCGATGGCCGCCGGTCGGGTTGCCGCTTGATGCTTCGTAGCCGACTTGGTACACATAGTGCTTCGGGGCGTGTATGACGTTGTCCATTCGGTATTGGTCCAGATCGTCTTGAAATTGCCGTTTGCTTTCTTGCTCATCCATCGTTGGTACCCCCTTGTGGATATGGACTGCTGCGTTTATAGGGTGCGTCATCAAGGCGTGTTTTACTCAAAAGCCGTGGATCGTCATGCCGCCATCGACGAATAGCGTTTGACCGGTGATATAGCTTGACGCATCGGAGGCGAGGAACACAGCCGGGCCGACGAGCTCAGGCAGCTCGCCAATCCGCTTGAGCGGCGTGACGGCCAAAATGTCGTTCACATACGCTTCGTCCTCAAGCAGCGTTTTGGTGAGCGGAGTCCGGAAATACCATGGGCCGATCGCGTTGACGCGTATACCGTAGCGCCCCCACTCAAACGCCAGCACTTTCGTCATTTGGATGAGCGCCGCTTTTGTCGCCGCATACACAACCCCGGTGCGCAAGGCGACATGGCCGGCGACGGAAGCGATGTTGATGATGTTTCCGCCTTGCTTTTGTTCTTTCATGACGCGACCGGTTTCTTGTGAGACGAGAAACGCCGACTTTAAGTTGGTGTTCATAATCGTTTCCCACTCATGATCCGTCACATCCAAAGCCGGCGTGCGGATGTTCATGCCAGCGTTGTTGACAACGATATCAAGTGATCCGGCTTATTGTTTGACATCGGCGACGGCGTCATGCACGGCTTTCCGGTCGATGACATCAAGCGGATATATGTACGCTTTCCGGCCGAACTGTTCGATATGGCTTGCTGTTTCTTGCAAATCAGCTTCCGTGCGGGCGATGAGCGCCACATCGGCCCCGGCTTCAGCGAACCCGATCGCGATCGCCCGGCCGATGCCGCGTCCGGCTCCCGTCACTAACGCCGTTTTTCCGTCCAAGCGAAACGAAGGCAAAAACATCGAAATCTCCCCTTTCAGAATCGTCGGTACATCCTCATGATAGCATGATCCCCTGTTGCAGCCAATCATTGGCATCGCTGTTTGGCAGGGAGCGGGAATTCCAAGTTGCAGCCGGCGCGCCGTCCCGCTACAATAAAAAAGAGAACACCATCTAGATAAGGGGATGACGCCATGATTCATCACACATGGGCGACCCGGCCGACGATCAAAAAAGTAAAGTGCGTTCACACGAACGCGGAAAAGTACATGGTCAGCAATGTGTTGACGCCGGGCAAAGTATATGAAGTGAAAAGCGAAACGGACGAGTTTTATTTTGTCATCGACAACAGCGGAAAAGTCGGCGGGTTTTACAAAGATTATTTTGAGGAAGTCAAGTGATCGCCCAAGCGGCGACAAAAACGGATGCCTGGCGAGGCATCCGTTTTTTCTCAGCCGGCGGCGCTCTGTTCCGGAGCCGGCGGCTGCGCCTGGTTCTCAGGCAACGTAACGGTCAGCGTTGTTCCTTTTTGAACGGCGCTTTCGATCGCCCATGTGCCGCCCATTTGCTCAATAATTTTGACGGCGACCATCGCACCAAGCCCAGTGCCTTTTTCTTTTGTGCTGAAGTATGGCTCGCCGAAGCGGCGCACTTGTTCTTTCGTCATGCCAACGCCGTTGTCGGAAATGGTGATGACGACTGATGCCCCCCGGTTCTCGGCCGCAACATGGAGCGTGCCGCCGTTCGGCATCGCCTCAATGCTGTTTTTCAACAAGTTGAGAAAACACTGTTGGAAATATTGTACGTTTCCGATGACGACACCATGTTCGAGGGAAGAGGATACATGGATCGAATGCATATGCGCCATTGGCGTAATCATTTGCAGCACTTTTTGAAGCTCGACGGCGACATCAATCGGCTCGGTCTCTTTTGGCGCCGGTTTGGCAAACGTCAAATAGTCGCGGATGATGGCTTCCGCCCGCTCGAGTTCCTCTAAGGCGATGCGAATGTACCGCTCTTCGGTTTCGCGCGGCAGCCGACCAGTTTGCAGCAGCTGGATGAACCCTTTGACGACGGTGAGCGGGTTGCGGATTTCATGGGAAATGCTGGCTGCCATTTGGCTGACGATCTGCATTTTTTCCATCTTCATCAGCTCTGCCCGAGCGAGCTGCGCCTCATGAAGCGTCTCCATCAAATAGACAGCGAACATCATGACGAATGGCGGCATTATAATGAAATACGCGATATACGGCCTCGTTACCGGAAAATCAGCAATCATCACGGCGACAAATGTCGTCAGCACCGCGAGCAAAAACGTCAGCCAAAGCGACATAACGAGCTTGCTCGGCCGCGGCAGCTTGCGAAACAGCGGCGAGGCGGCCGCCGCTATGGCAAACATGATGGCGTAAACGATCAAGGTGAGCGGTTGAAATCCGTACAAAACGGCGCGCGCCAGCATCAAGACAACAAACAGCGCCGCCCCTAAGCCTCCTCCGCCATACAGCGTTCCAAGCAAAAACGGAATTTGCCGGAAATCATGGACGCACAGCGGATCCATGTAAATCGGAAATTTCATGCACAAAACGGCCGCCAACGCCAAACAAATCCCAAGCAACGCCCGGCTATAGAGCGGGCGCTGCCGGATCGCTCGACTATGGTCATAAATAAACGAAAAGGCAAAGATCGTGACTAAAATATAAAATAAGTTGTTCAGGACGTGCTGGTTAATGTATAAACCCGCCATACGAAAAATCTCCTAACTGAATGGACCTTATCACCTTCCATTATAGCGAAAAGAGATTGAAAGAAAAATATGCATTGGCTATGTCCGATCTTTCGGCAGCCAAACCGCCAAGGCGCCAAAGAGCGGCAGCACGCTGCAAAGCCCCATTAATGTGCCGAGCGACGACAAGTCGGCGATTTTGCCGAGCACGACCGCGCCGAGCGCCCCCATGCCAAACGCCAGACCGACGATGAGTTCGGACGCCATGCCGACATGGTTCGGAAGCAGCCGGCTGCATGACAGATGATGTCATGTTCAAGGCAAAGGCGACCCAGCCGATTTGCGCATACGACAGCTCCATTGTCGAGCGCAAAATCGGAAAGAGCGCCGGGATGACCGCCTGCATCGCGTCGTTCAAAAAGTGGCCGAGGCTGATGGCGAACAAAATCGGGTAGACGGTCATCTTGCGGCGCTCGTTTGCTCTGTATGGGTGTTCATCGTTCTCCCTCGTTCAAAATATATCTTAATATTCTTGATTATACTTGATCTCATTATATTTTCAATCACCGGCCCGGTAATTCAACTTTTCTTTTCCAGATGCCCCGATCGCAAGCTTGACGCTCACGGACAGCGTGTTGTTGCCGAGCGGGATGAGGCCATTGGACTGATGTTGTTTCCAAATATCCGGGCGCTGGCGATACAGCTGCTCCGACAGATTCAATATATCGATCTGCTGCTCTTTGCCAAGTTCATACAGGCGGCGGATCTCTTGCTTCACCGTTTGTTCCGCCAGTTTGGTCAGTTGTTTTCGCGAGAGCGGTTTGCGCAGTTCGATGATGGCGCCTTGCGCCTGCACTTGGACATCAAAAGCGGGCTCTCCATCCTTCACTTTGACCGACCATTTCGTTTTCGGTTCGCGGACGACAAGCGAGGCGACCGTTTTCCCTTTTTGTTTGACATAAATCGGTGTGCGGCGAATGTCGTATTCGAGCCAGCGCAGCCCCTCTAGGTCGGAGCGGCGGACACATTGCTGCAGGCTGTAATGGTGGACAAAACACACGCCGGAAACAGCAAGCATCGACTTCGGCTTTTTATTTTCGATCCAGCGCCGTCTGTCGATCGTTAAATAAGGAAGCCTTGCCGTAGAGGCTTTTTCATCTGTATCGGCAATCAGCCGGTTGAGCCGGATGGGGCGGATAAACGAACTTTGTTGAAAGATTTCTTCCGGGTTGGACAACAGCGAATAATAGGAGGAAGCGTTTAACAGCGGCGTCGCTTCAAACAGCTCGGAAAGCGGCTCATCGGTGGCGTACACCCATGCTGTATGGCGAATTTCGTTGTAACGGTTCAGCACGTCGATCACATCGGCCACGATGCCTTTTTGCAAGGCCCGTTTGGTAAAGACAATGCTTTTTACATGGCCCCATGACACCCTTTGTTGAATGGAAGGGTAGATTTTGTCGGTCGCGATATTAAACGTTTCGCCAGCGGCTTTGCCGATGGAAACGGCCGCTTTCTCTTTGCCGCCTCCGGCCTCGACTTTGGCGAGGGCGGTGAAACCAACCAGCTGGACGTAGGCGATCACTTGGCCATCTTTATAATCCACCCCAATGGCATGAATATACACAATATGATCAATGTTGCGCGTATCCCAACAGCCGCTGAGCAATATGACGGAAGCGATGATGGGAAAGAGCCGCTTCCTCATTTTTGTTCCCTCTCTTTCGCAATGAGATCGTTGGGACGCACAATGCGGTCGCGCGTGCGGAACTGTTTCCATGTGCTCGGGATAAATACTTTCCCGATATCTTTTGAGGGCGGCGCCAGCGGCGTGAGATACGGAACGCCGCAGGTGCGCAAGTTGACCGCATAAGTCAAGATGAAAAACAGCGACAGAATGAAGCCAAACAGGCCAAGAACGGTGGAGGCCGTCAGGACAATAAAGCGCAGCAAGGTGACACTGCCGGCCATGTTTTGATTGACGAGCGTGAATGTCGAGATGACGGAAATGGCGGCAATGACGAGTGTGGCCGGGGCGGCGAGCCCGGCGTTGATCGCCGCCTGGCCGATGATTAAGCCGCCGACGACGGACAGCGTCTGCCCGATGGCGATTGGCAGCCGCATCCCGGCTTCCTTAAACACCTCAAACAAAATCATCATCACAAACATCTCCAGCGGCACCGGAAGCGGCACTCCTTGGCGCGACAAAATGAGCGTCGCCAGCAAGGTGAACGGAAGCTGGTCCGGATGGAACGAAGTCAAGGCGACCCAGGCGCCCGGCAAATAAATGGCGACCGAAGTGCCGACAAGCCGGAGCAGGCGTTGAAATACGACAAACAAGAAAAACGTGTTGTCGTCTTCCGACGTGTTCAGCAAAAAGGTTAAATTGCCCGGGCCGATCAAGGCGGTCGGCGCCCCGTCGACCAAGATGATAAAACGGCCGTTGAGGAGCGAATTGACGGCGAAATCGGGCCGCCCGGTATAACCGAACATCGGGAACAAAGAAAACCGGGTGTCGGACAACCACTCTTCAATTTGGTTGGTGCTTGTCACCGAGTCGATGTACAAACTGAGCAGACGGCTTCTCACCTCATCGATGATGGCCGTGTTGGCAATATCATCGACATAGAGGAGCCCCACTTTTGTTTGACTGCGCGTGCCGATGACAAACGGTTCATAGACGAGCCGGTGCGAGCGCAGCCGCTTGCGGATGAGCGCCACGTTTTTGCTGATTTCTTCGATAAATCCATCTTTGGGTCCGCGGATCGATACTTCCGTGTTCGGCTCTTCTGGATCGCGGTTTGGCGGGCTGGCGAGCGGCATCGTGTACAAGACATCGGCTTCGTGAAAATAAATGAGCAAATCACCGCTAAACAACCTGAAGTTGAGATCATCGATCCGCACTTCTTTCCCCATATACTCAAGCGCCGCTGGTCTGCGAGCCTCGATGTCGGCGGCTGAAAAGCATGGATGGTGTTCGCACAGCTCGCGGAACATCGGATAGATGGCTTTTTGCAGCATTTGCGTATCGCACAGTTCCTCGCAATAAATAAACAGCAAATGCACCACAGCGGCCGAGCCGTCAGGCAAAGAGGATGGAATCGCTGTTTCCGTCATGATGACGTCAGGGCATTTGGCGTACATCGTGCGCAATGCCTCTTCAGAGATGATGACGGTCTCGAGCCCTGTGTAATCGTCTTTCAGCCGCTTGCCTTCGGCGGCGCGCATCGGTCGTTTCATCATGTCATCCCTCTTTTCTTTTTTCGGTATGCCAACAAAGCGAAACCACTTAACACAACGGACAGCGCAAGACTAAACAGCAGCGATGCCGGCAGCACCCCATGTTTGACAACATGCAAAAACTGTTCATCGCTGACCGGCGCCAGCGCCGCCAATGTGATCGCCAAGTAAAGGACAATGAGCACCCAACGGCGGGTTTGCGGATGGCGGATCGGAAACAATTCCACAATCAGCGCTGTCGATAAGGAGATGCGGATGAAAGCGCCGGACAGCCATTGATAGACCGACATAAAATCGACATGCTCAATGTACGTCCCTAAACTGACCATCCGCCATTGCTCAAACGCCGGATAGCGAAGGCGCGTCGCCTGCTCGGGGCCAAATTCGGTGATGGCGCCAATCGTCGGCCCGATGCTCAGCCCGGCTGTGAAAACAGCGATGGCGGCGAGCGTTTTCCATGAAAATGGGCGGGGCAGGCGATGGGAGAGAAACAAAAGAACGATCACCTCCGCATATCCCGCTCCGGCGTACATCATGCCGTTGAGCACAGGTCCAACACCATGTTCAAGCGCTGGTCTGAGCAGTGAATAATCTTTATGAGGCGTGGTCGAGAGCATAACGAAAAAACCAAACACGATGACGAACGGGCAAATGATCATGGAAGTGTTGGCAATCGAGTCGATGCCTTGGTACGAGTTATAAAAACAAACGGCCACGATGACAAGAATCAGCGCCCATCTCGGCGTCGCCGTCAAATAAGAGGTGGTGGTGAACGTGACCGTATCGTTTAACGTGACAAAACTATGAAGAAGCAAAAAAGCGCTGCTGACACCGGCCACCGCATAAGCAGCCGCGCTCGAAAACCGGCTTTTCAGCCAGTCAAACAGCCGCTCCCCGTTCAGCTGCTTGGCGATGAAATAAAGAAGCGGCAGCCAAACGAGCAAACCTGCCAACGCTCCCAAGGCGGCGATCCACGCATCGCGGTGGGCGGCCTCAAGCATAAAGGGGATGATGATGACATGATTCATCAGCCCGACCGACAGCATGACCATAAATAACAGTTGCAGAGCGCTAAGCGGCTGTCCGTTCATCATGAATCCCTTTCTTTCCATGCAATCTCTAGAACGATAGTGTTTCCAGTCTAGGGGAATTTATCCGCGCAAACGGCAACCCAACAGCGAAACTTCTCAGGCGGCAGGGGGCACAATACAGGGAAGAAAGGGCGAACATCAACGGCATGCAAGGGGGGAGCAGCATGAAATGGCTTCATTTGACGATCGAATTGGTTACCGGCTTTATTCTGTTGTTCGCTGTCGTGAAAATCGCCGGCAAAAAGCTCATCAGCCAACTAAGCCCGTTTACGTTTATCTCGGCCATTGTCCTTGGCGAGCTGCTCGGCAATGCCCTGTATGACGACCATATCCATCTTTGGTATATCATCTACTCCATCACCCTTTGGGGAGCGATGCTGATGACGGTGGAATATGCGAGCCAAAAATGGCTTTCCTTCCGTTTATGGAGCGAGGGGAAGCCGACGGCTCTCATTCGGAACGGGGTCATTGATTACGAGGCCTTGAAAAAAAGCCGCTTGACGCTCAATCAGCTGCAAAGCTTGCTCCGCAAACATGAAACCTTTTCGATCCGCGAAGTGGCGTTTTGTTTTTTGGAGGCGGACGGGGAAATCAGCGTCCTCAAAAAAGCCCATTATCAAAAAACGACGCGTGAAGATTTCCAGCTGCCGCCCCACCCGGTGTATGTCCCGGTGACGCTGATCCGCGATGGCCAGCTGTTGGCAGACGAATTAGCGGAGCTTGGGAAAACGGAGCAATGGCTGGCCGCCAAACTGCAAAAACAAGGAATTGCCTCGCCAAAAGACGTGTTGATCGCCGAATGGCTCGAAGGAGATGGCTGTTTGTTCAGACATATCAGCCCGCCGAGCGGCAACGGCCAACGCGGCGGCAAACGGCGCCGGAATGAGATGCAGAAAGAATCCGGGAATGGATTCTTTCTTTATTTTGGAAAAAACTCTTGCCTTTCTTCTGTTTTATGTGTACTATTGGTTATAGTACGGTTGTGACAATGAGAGGAGGAGGGGAGATGTTTGAGCTCGATTTGCGAAGCCGCCAGCCGATTTACGAGCAGCTGATTGACAAAATGAAAGAAATGATCGTTCGCGAACTATGGCAGCCGCACGATCAGCTGCCATCGGTCAGGACGATGGCGAAACAGCTGATGATCAACCCAAATACGATTCAAAAAGCGTACCGCGAACTGGAGCGCGACGGCTGGATTTATTCGATTCCAGGGAAAGGCAGTTTCGTCGCCCCGCGTTCAAAAGAACCAAACATCGAGGCGATCGCCGCGGTCCGTGAGCAGTTTGTCCGCCTTGTCAAGGAAGCGCGGTTTTTAGGGGTGACAAATGAGCAGTTATGGCAATGGATTCGAGAAGGGGAAGAAAGAGGGGGAGAATCGTGATTCAACTTGTGGACGTGACGAAAACGTTTGATCGGTTTGCCGCCGTCAAGGGCGCGAACATGATGGTGCCAAAAGGAGCGATTTACGGGCTGCTCGGCCCGAACGGCGCCGGAAAAACGACGCTGCTAAAGATGATGGCCGGCATTCTCCGCCAAGATCGCGGAACGATTGCAGTGGACGGGGAGGATGTGTGGGAAAATGTCCGCATCAAGCAACGCCTTTTGTTTTTGCCGGACTTTGTCTACTTTTTTCCGCACGCGACGATTCGGCAAATGGCGGATTTTTACGAGCAACTGTACCCGTCGTTCAGCCGCGGGCGGTTTATGGAATTGCAGTCCGTCTTTGCGCTTGATCCGAACAAAAAGATTCAGCAGTTTTCCAAAGGCATGCAGCGCCAAGCGGCGTTTTGGCTCGCCTTTTCCGTCCAGCCGGATGTGCTCATTATGGATGAGCCGCTTGATGGGCTCGATGCATTCGTCCGCCGTCATGTGAAGCAGCTGCTCATAGAAGAAGTGGCCGAACGGGAGATGACGGTCGTCATTTCGTCGCACAATTTGCGCGAGCTCGAAGATTTATGCGACATCGTCGGATTGATGGCGCAAGGGACCGTACGGATGGAGCGTGATTTAAACGAGCTGCGCGCCGGGATGCATAAAATTCAAGTCGCGTTTCGCGGCAGATTTCCGAGCGAGTTGGCCGAACGCCTTGACATCGTGCATCGCGAGGAGCGCGGCAGCATCGTTCTTCTTGTCGTCCGCGGCGAGAAACGATCCATCGAAGAGACGGTGAGTTCGTTTGCTCCGCTCATTCTCGACATCTTGCCGCTGTCGTTGGAAGAAATTTTTATGTACGAAATGGGGGATGTTGTCGATGTCCGCGAAACAGTTGTCGGCTAACCGCGCCATGTGGACGCAAAATGTTCGCCAAATCGGCTGGATTGCCATCATTCATCTGTTGTTATGGCTGGCGGCGATCGTATTGCCGATTGGGCTTTCGTACTCGCAATATGATCCAAAAGTCGGAAATGTGCCGCAATGGAAGAACGTGTACTATATATCCAACGGGTTCGAGACGCTGATTGCTTGGCTTGTCCCGATCTTGGCGGCGGCCGGTGTGCTTCGCTACATGCACGAGAAACGGTCGGCTGATTTCATCCATAGCTTGCCCATTCGCCGCACCGAACTGCTTGTCGGGCAAGTGCTATTTGGCTGGATGCTTTTGATTGTGCCGCTTGCCGTGACCGCGTTGGCCGCCATTGGATGCCTGTATGGGCTCGATCTTCGGTGGCCGATTGGGGCGGCGGATGTAGGGCGCTGGTTCGGTGAGACGATTGTAGTGGAGACGGTTATTTTTGCCCTCGGCATTATGGTAGGGGTGCTCGTCGGCCAATCGGTCATTCATGTCGTCTTGACCAACATTGCCCTCTTTTTTCCAACAGGCATCATGGTGTTGCTGTTTAGCAACTTGCCGTTATGGTTGTACGGATTTCCCGATGGGTACTATTTATCGGAAAAGCTGATGAATTGGGCGTTGCCGATTCGTTATGCGATGCTGACGGATCAAGCGATGAGTGCGGGAGAAATCGGGATGTTGTTGCTGTTGTCGCTTCTATTTTTCAGTTTGTCCATCTGGCTGTACGAGCGGCGGCCGACGGAAGCGGCCGGGCAGGCGCTCGCTTTTTCAGTGCTTCGCCCGCTGTTTGTGTATGGAGTGGCGTTTTGCATGTGCTTGACCGGGGGGTTCTACTTTGGACAAGTCCAACGGCAGTGGGGATGGATCATCTTTGGGTATGTTGCGTTTTCGCTCATCGGGTATGCCGTTGCGCAAATGGTCGTGATGAAAACATGGCGCGTCTTTCATAAGTGGAAAGGGTATGCCGCCTTTGCCGTTGCGATGTCGGTTTTATTTTTGGCCGTGCGCCTTGACCCAATCGGATATGTAAGCCGTGTTCCTGAGCTTGCCGACATTGAGAAAGTGTATTTCGGCCAGTCGGTGATGAACTGGCAATATCCTGACAGGGTGGGGAGCGAGTTTGAAGCATTCGAT
Organism: Geobacillus sp. Y412MC52; assembly: GCF_000174795.2. NCBI lineage: Bacteria > Bacillati > Bacillota > Bacilli > Caryophanales > Anoxybacillaceae > Geobacillus > Geobacillus sp. Y412MC52. The sequence goes on from NC_014915.1 coordinate 1,634,509, forward strand.
CAGTTTTTGCGCACGAAGGACAACATCAAGGCTGTAAGGGCGTTTCACGAGCAGATCGTGCGCGATCAGCCGCTGCCGTCTCGTTTTGCCAACGTCCAGCCGGTTGTGATCGGCTATGTGCTCAAAGACGGCACGCGCCTCCTCCGCCGCTACGTAGTGCCGATTGAACCGTACATGCCGTATTTTCAGCGCATCATGGGCTCAAAAGAATATAAGCAGCAATATTATTTGTTGCTTCGCCCGAGCTATTCTCCGATCCGCCAAGTGACGATCCGAAATGTCGAAACTGGGCGTCCGGTGGTCGTGCTGGCCGATCCGAAGGAGATCGACTCGTTTCTTAAGGGGTTGAAACAAGACTTATGGCAGAAGCCGGTTGAAAGTTTGTTGGGAGGACGAGTATGGAACGGGGAAATCGAGTTTTTGCAAAGCGACGGGGATCAATTCAGTCTTCCGATTGACCAATACAGCTCCTATGTACGGAAATGGTTGGAAGATCGTCATTTATGGGAGAAAATCCAAAAATAACGAACACAACGGGCAGACGGTGAGCTGCCCGTTTTCGTTTAAGAGGACATCTTTTTCCGCCGCCAAAGCCATGCGGCGAGCAGATCGAGCATCCACAAAAGAAGGAACAGAAATAAGATGAACAGCTCAGGCGTCTCCATGACGCGGAACGGATTGAGGATGTTATGAAGCGATTGGGGCAGCGCCAGTCCCATCAACAGATCCATTCCGACGGCGGTTGTGACCAGAAGCAAGAGAAAGGTGAAAGAGGCAAAAATAATTTTCAACGTAAGACACCTGCCGCTTTTTGAGGTTAGTGTTTGCCAATAAGAAGGAAACGATACGCTGTCGTATACACTTTTGGCCGCTTGTCTATAATGGATGATGGAATGATGTGGAGTGAGGAGGAGAGGGGCATGCTGTTTCAATGGGGGATGCGCCGGCAGCAAGGACGGATGGACGACAGCGTGCAGCAGGAAGGGCCGGACCATAGCGGCGAGGCGTCGGATGTCCCGCAAGAGCCGCTTTCTGCTGAACTGGCCGTCAATATTGACATCATTCGCCAAAAGACTGGAGAGAGCAACGATATCGTCATCCGCCGTTTTGCGTTGGGTCAGGAATGGCAAATAAAGGCAGCTATCATTTTTGTCGACGGACTTGTTGATGAGAAAAACGTGTACGAGTTTGTGCTGACGCCGCTGCTTCAAGCGTCGTTTCCGCTGGCGCTTGAGGAAAAAGAGCGGTTTCAATGGATCGAGAAAAAGCTCGCCGCGGTCGGCGGTGTGAAACATATTTCTGACTGGGGGAAGCTCTTTTTTGAGCTGTTTTCTGGAGCAACGGTCATACTCATCGACGGGGTGTCGTTTGCCGTAAGTGCAAGCACCAAAGGCGGCCAATATCGTGCAGTAGAGGAGCCGCAGACGCAAATCGCCGTCCGCGGTCCGCGCGAGGGATTTACAGAGTCGTTGCGCACGAACACAGCGATGATCCGCCGTCGCATTAGAAATCCCAATCTTTGGCTCGAGACGATGCAAATCGGAACGGTGACGCAGACGGACGTTGCGATCATGTACATTAAGGGAATTGTCAATGACGGAATTGTGAAGGAAGTTAGGGAGCGCCTGCGCCGCATTGACATTGATGGTGTGCTTGAGTCTGGTTATATCGAGCAGTTGATCGAAGACCAGACGTTCACGACTTTCCCGACAACTTATCATACAGAACGGCCGGATATTGTCGCCGCCAATTTGCTTGAGGGGCGGGTGGCTGTGTTCGTCGAAGGGACGCCGTTTGTTTTATTGGCGCCAGCGGTGTTCATTCAATTTTTTCAAGCGGTGGAAGATTATTATGCTCGCTTTGACATCGCCACCGCTCTTCGCTTTTTGCGCGTGTTGATTTTCTTTATTTCTCTTGTCGCTCCAGCCATTTATATTGCGTCGACGACGTTTCATCAAGAAATGATCCCGACCCAGCTCGTCATTGCCATCGCCGCCCAGCGCGAGGCGGTGCCGTTTCCGGGATTCGTCGAAGCGCTCGTCATGGAAGTGACGTTTGAAATTTTGCGCGAAGCCGGCGTCCGCCTGCCGCGCGCCGTCGGTCAAGCCGTGTCGATCGTCGGTGCTTTGGTCATCGGCCAGGCGGCGGTGGAGGCAGGATTTGTGTCGTCGGCAATGGTCATTGTCGTGTCGATTACTGCCATCGCGAGCTTTGCGACGCCGTCGTTTGCCATTGCCATCTCCGCGCGGCTCATCCGCTTTGGGTTGATGTTTTTGGCCGCCATGTTCGGTTTTTATGGCATTATGATGGGGATTTTGGTGATGATGATTCATTTGTGCAGCTTGCGTTCGTTCGGCGTGCCGTACATGTCGCCGCTTGCCCCGTTCATTCCGACTAACATGGGCGATACGCTGTTTCGTCTGCCTACATGGATGTTCCGTGAGCGGCCTCGTCTCATCAATCAGAAAAACATCGTCCGCCAGTCGGGCGATCAAAAACCGGAACCGCCGGCGCCGTCGCGCCAAGAGAAAGGGGATGGATCATGAAGCGGGGGATCGCCATCTTTGTTCTTCTTGTCGTCTGCACCGGGATGCTGGCTGGGTGTTGGAGCAAAAAAGAATTGACCGATTTAGCGTTTATTATTGCCGTCGGTCTGGATAAAACGAAAGACGGCAAGTATTTGGCTTCGTTTCAAGTCGTCAACCCCGGCAACGTCGCCGGCGCGACGCAGCGTGGAGGTGGAGCGGCCGGTGTACCAGTGTCGATTTACACATCGACAGGAGACACGTTGGTTGAGGCGAGTCGAAAAGCGTCGGAAAAGATGTCACGCCTTCTCTATTACGCGCATACAAACTTGATGGTGATCGGCGAAGAAGTGGCGCGAGAAGGGCTTGACGGAGTATTTGATGCTCTGGAACGCAACAGCCAATTTCGGACGACAGCTCACCTTGTTATCGCCCATGGTCATTCGGCTAAAGAGATATTAACGGTGTTGACGCCAGTCGATAAAATTTCCGCCAATCAAATTATCAAAACGCTCGAGTTTTCGGAAATGGCGTGGGGCCAGACGATGAATGTCGACGTTTGGCAAGTGATCCGCGATCTCGCTTCTCCCGGACGCAATCCGGTCATCACCGGTGTAAGGATTGAAGGAAATCCGGCGCGCGGCAAACGGCAAACAAACGTTCAATCGTCTGTTCCGGACGCCCGCGTCAGTTTGGACGGCTTGGCGCTGTTTAAAAACGGACGCCTCGTCAAGTGGGTGAACGGACCAACGGCGCGCGGCGTCGTCTGGGTGCTCGATCGCATCAAGCAAACAAATGTGACGATTCCTTGGAATGAAAAACAAGAAGCGATCGGCTACCGAACGGTGCGAGCGAAAACGGACGTTGAAGCGACGGTCAAACGCGGCCGACCAACCGTTTCCGTTCACATCAAGGCGGAAGGGGACATAAGCGAGGCGCTCGTGCCGATTCATTTGGATGATGCCAATGTGTTGTTTCAATTGGAAAAAGAAATTGAACGTGACATAAAAAAAGAAGTGAAACAGGCGATTGAAACAGCCCAGCGCGCGCGGACCGATGTTTTTGGATTCGGCGACGCCGTTCACCGCGCCGCCCCGCGTTTGTGGAAGAAAATCCAAAACGAGTGGCATGACCGGTACTTTCCGGAGCTTGACGTCACGGTGACCGCGGACATTTATATCCGCCGCATCGGCTTGCGGAACAAACCGTACATGGAGAAATAGTGAGTTGGACATGAACGAAGTGGAAGGAAGCAAAGGCGGTGAGGTTTGGTTGGAACCGATCAAAATCAATGCACGCCAGCTGTTCGTTTTAATTGTCCTGTTCGAACATGGCAGCGCCATCGTCATTCCGCTCGGCGTGAGCGCCAAACAGGACGTGTGGATCGCCATTTTGCTTGGACTGGCGCTCGGGCTGCTTGTATTCTCTGTTTATGGGCGTTTGTTTCGCTATTATCCTGATCAGCCATTGATCGTCTATATGCAGCGCATTGTTGGGGCGCCTCTTGGCAAATTGTTAGGAATCGTATATGTGACGTATTTTCTTTACATTGACGCTCGCGTGTTGCGCGACTTCGGCGAGTTGTTGTTGACGTTTGCCTACCCGGAAACGCCGTTGTTTGTGTTAAACGCCATTATGGCGTTGGTTGTCATGTACGGCGCCTATAAAGGATTGGAAGTGTTGGCGCGCACCGGCGAGCTGTTTTTGACAGTGCTGTATGTGATGGCGTTGGCTGGATTTGTGCTTGTGTTCGTTTCTGGGGTGATGGATCTTTCTCAGTTGGAGCCTGTTTTGGAAGAAGGATGGGGGCGGGTGTGGAAAACCGTGTTTACGGAAACGTTGTACGTTCCGTTTGGTGAGATGATTGTGTTTACGATGTTGTTTCCGTATACGAACAACCCCGCGAAAGTGAACCGGGCCGCCATCGCTGGCATGGTGTTGACCGGGTTGAACTTGGCGGTCATTGCCGCGATCAATATGGCTGTTCTCGGCCCGGATGTTGCGTCTCGCTCGTCGTTTCCGCTGCTTGATACGATCCGCCGCATTCAAGTCGCCCATTTTTTCGAGCGGCTTGATGTTTTTTTTATGATCGCGCTCATTATCGGCGGGTTTTTTAAAATCTCGATCTTTTTTTATGCCGGAGTCGTCGGGGCAGCTCATTTATTCGGCATTTCAAGACATCAACGAATCGTTTATCCGCTTGGGATGCTTGTGTTGCTTTCGTCCGTCGCGATTGCCAGCAACTACGCAGAGCACATTTACGAGGGGTTGAAGATCGTCACCTTTTACTTGCACATCCCGCTGCAAATCATCATTCCGGTGCTCTTGCTTGTGATTGCGGCGATTCGCCGGCGGTTTGGATCATCGGCAAAATAAGAAAAACGGACTAGAAGATTTATGCGGCAGCAAGCAGGAAAAACCGCAAAAAAACACGAATACAACAATAACCTGTTCCTGTGAGGAACAATGGGGCGAAAAGTGGTGCTGAACATGCAACCCGAAGGCGGGGTGGAAACAACCCGGCGCCGACGTGCGTTTTTGTTTCGGGAAGCCGGTGTCAGCTGAAAGCGATTGATTTTGATTATAACGAAAAAGGGTTGAACGATGGTGAAGGCGAATGTACAGGCGATCGATCAGCTAGATGCGGAACAGTTGGGCAGCGGCATGGTGATTACCGACCGTCAACTTTCGATTGTTGCGGTCAGCGAGCCGACGCCAAGATGGCTCGGATTTGCCAAAAACGAATTAGTCGGGCGGCCGGTCGGCGTTCTGTTTTCAGCCGAATGGTCGGCCGCGTTGTTGGACAGCATCGCCGAGGCGGTAAAAAAGGACGGATGTTGGCAAGGAGAAGCGCGCCATGTGGCGAAAAGCGGGAAAGCATATACGAGCTGGATGAACGTCTATCGGTTGTCAGGCAGCGAGGGAGAATGGCTCGTTTGGCATTTTGTTGAACAAACCGCTATGCCTCCAGCTGATCGACCAACGACGTCTGAGTTGCTCGGGGTCATTTACGATTCCGCCCCGTTTGCGGTTGTTCCAGTGGCGGCGGACGGAACCGTGCAAGATTGGGGGCTTAGTGCCGAGCGGCTGTTTGGGCGCCGAAAAGAAGAGGCGATCGGCCGCCCGATATGGTCGCTCTTTCGTTGCGGCAGCCAAACATGGCTTCCGTTTCCTCCCAAAGAGCAGCGATGCGGCGAAGGGATGGTGCAGCGCCGGGACGGCACGTCCGCCAATGTCTCCTATACGGTCATTCCCATGCTTCAGGCGGACGGATATATCGTCCTTGTCGAAGACGAGACGAAGCAAAAGCAAAAAGAGGCTGAGCGGCGGCGCCAAGTCGAGCTGGCCAAAAAAATTCAGCAAAATTTGCTGACGCCGCTCATTCAAAACGAGGCGGTGACGATGGATGCCGTCTATATTCCATCCGATGATTTGTCAGGCGATATTTACGCTTGCTATCAAATCGACCTGTACCGCTACGGGGTGATCGTCATCGACGTGATGGGCCACGGCATTTCGTCGGCCTTGGTGAGCATGTTGCTCCGCTCGCTTTTGCGCGGGTTGATCGTGCGCGTCATCGACCCGGTCTCGGTGGCGAGCGAGCTGGAAAAGCATGTGCAAACGTTGTTTCCGGATGAGGCCAACGACATCCGCCACCTGTTTTCCATGATTTATTTAGTGATTGACACGAAAGAGCGAAAAATTGAATATACCAACGCCGGCCATCCGGCTGGGCTGCTCGTGTTTGACGATGGAAGCGTCCATGAGTTGGACAAAGGCGGTTTGGCGATCGGCAGCCCGTTTTCCTTGCCGTTTGAAAAAGGGGTGATTCATTACGACAAGCGGGCCCGTCTCCTTTTGTATACAGACGGCATTTTAGAGGAGATCGATCCGTCGATTTTGCAAAGCATTGAAAAAATTCGCTCGTGCACGCAAATGTGCCGCCATTTGCCGGATAAACGCTTCCTTGAACGTTTAATCAGCCAAGGTCCGCCGCTCGTCAGCCCTTCCGACGACATTTGCTTATTGTCCATCACGGTTCATGGATAGGCGGGACGCTTTGTGGTGTGTGAATGGATCGTGCGCTGCCGGGCGGACGAGGAAGCGGTTTTGGTTTGCCATCTCCTTGCGGAACAGGCTGCTTCGTTGTTTGCTGTCCGTGATGCGGAATTGTTTGTGTTGGCGGTGCATGAAGCGGTCGTCAATGCCGTTAAAGCTGTTCAACGGGCGGGGATGGAGGCGGGGACGATTTCGCTCTCCTTTTTTGTCACAAGCGCTGACGTGGCCGTGGCGGTTGAGGATGAGGGCGGCGGCGTTCCGGCGGACGTGATCGAGCAGCTTGATCAAATGACGCTCTCTGATGTATTGCTCGCCGAATCAGGACGGGGGCTCTTGCTCATCCGAGAAATTATGGATGACGTTATGTGGGTTGAGCAAAAGGGCGGCCGTCGGATGCTTGTCATGAAAATGAGTCGGAATGCAACATAACTGGCTTTGGTGCAAGGACGCATCCATCCATGTGATCGGAACGAATGCGGGTGGTGGCCGAGGGCAGGGCATGGCTGGTCAACGATAGGGGGATACCATGAAACAGCAACGTTTGTCGTTTGAATTGGAAATGGTTGTAGAACGCGCATACGAATGCATCAAGCTAACCGGACGGCTTGCCTATGATACGCAGCTCGCGGCGGAACAAAAGCTGGCGACGGCGGTGGCTGCTGTCAAGCGCCGCCTTGTCGTTGTCGACGTGAGCGGCCTTCGATTTTTGGACAGTACTGGATTGGCGCTCCTTGTCCGCTTTTTTAAGCAAATCGTCAGCGAAAGCCGCGCCATGGCCATCGTCGTCCGGGATAACGCCGCTATAGAAAAGATTTTGCTGATGGCCAAGCTCGACCGGCTGTTGCCGATCGTTGGAGATGAACAACAGCTGTTGTCCCTTGCACCGCCAAGCTCTTTCGACCATATTAGCCAGGAGGCGCTTTATTCGGCATGGCGTCAGCGTTCGTCATAGACATGGCTCTCATGCCGAATCAACTGGAAGATTTCACATTTCGCTGGCCCAAAAGCGTGTCGTCTATTTTTCCGACTGCTGAAGGCAAGCCACAGGCTTGCCTTCGTCGCGCCAAGGTGTGACGGAAGACGGAATAACCCCCTGCTTCCCAGACCCATGCATGGGTCTGGAAGCGGTGTTGTTCAGTCACCCGCCAGTCGGGCATCTCGATCGAAACGACTGAACAGACCCGTTGTTCCCCTATTGCCGCCGATGGCCCCCGAGCGATGACACATTCGTTCGGGGGTTTTGTTCCTCTTGGCCGGGAGCATCTCCGCTTCTGCAAATGCATTCTCATTGTCAAATAAATATTTCGGGTTTAGAATAAAATTATACACAACGATGAACGGCGGCTGGGCCCCGCGATCGGAATGGAGAGGAGAGTGGCGCAGACATGGGGCGGGTGCTTATCTATTTGCGGCCATATGGGAAGTGGATGGCGTTAGCTTGGTTGTTTATGTTGACCGAGCTCATCATCGAGCTTTGGCAGCCGCTGTTGATGGGGAAAATCATCGACGATGGTGTCATGAAACAGGATGTTGCGGCCATTTTCACGTGGGGAGCAGTGATGCTCGGGGCGTCGCTGTTGGCGTTTGCTTCAGGCATCGCCAACTCATTTGCCGCTGCCTACGTCGGTCAGGAGTACGGATTTGCGCTGCGGACGGCGCTGTTTGCCAAAATCCAATCGTTTTCGCTTGCGCGCATCGAGCAGTTGTCGCCGGCCTCGCTCATCACCCGGATGACGAACGACGTGACCCAAGTGCAAAACATGTTGTTTATGAGTTTGCGCATCGCCTTGCGCGCGCCGCTTCTCGTCGTCTTCGGCGTCGTGATGGCGTTTGTCGTCCATGCTCGTCTGGCGTTGGTTTTAGCGGTCGCGGTTCCGCTTTCCGCCGCCTTTTTATTATGGGTGGTGCAAAAGGCCGCCGCCTCGTTTTCCGCCGTCCAGCGGGCGCTCGATCGAGTGAATGGCGTGATGCGTGAAAACTTGGCCGGCATGCGCCTCATTAAAGCGTGGATGAGAAAAGAATATGAAGAGGAGCGGTTTGCCGAGGCGAATGATGCGCTCATGGATCGGACGATGAGCGTGCTGCGCCTCATCGAGACGATCACCCCGGCGTTGTTGGTTTTGATGAACACGGCCATTCTCGCTCTGCTGTTTTTCGGCCGGCTTCATGTCGAGGCGGGAACGGCGAGCGCCGGGCAGGTCGTGGCGGTCATCAATTACGCCACGCGGGCGACGGCGGCGCTGTCGATGTTTACGTTTATTACGATGGCGTTCTCGCGGGCGCGCGCCTCGGCCGCCCGCCTCGCTGAACTGCTTGAGGTGCCGGAAGAGCGAAGCGGGGAGCACAGAGCCGATGGACCGATCGTCCGGCACGGGGAAATTCGCTTTGAGCATGTTTCATTCCGCTATCCGGACAGCAGGCACGATGCGCTCTCTGACATTTCGTTTGTCATCCGTCCGCAAGAAACGGTGGCGATTTTAGGAGCGACCGGCTCGGGTAAATCGACGCTTCTTCAGCTCATCCCGGGATTGTATGAGCCAAGCGCCGGGCGGGTGTTGATCGATGGCATCGATGTGCGCGAGTTTTCCGCGGAGCAGTTGCGCGCCTATGTTCGTTTTGTTCCGCAGGAAGTGCTGTTATTTTCCGGCACGGTCGCCGACAACCTCCGCTTCGGCAAGATGACCGCGACGATGGAAGAGATTGTGCAGGCGGCTCGTGATGCGCAAATTCATGAAACAATCACTCGGTTTCCGGATGGATACGACGCACTGATCGGTCAAAAGGGCGTCAATTTATCAGGCGGGCAAAAGCAGCGGCTGTCGATCGCCCGCGCCTTGGTTGGGCAACCGCGCATTTTGCTTTTGGATGACAGCACAAGCGCGCTCGATGCAGAGACGGAAGCAAAGCTGCTCGCAGCGTTGCGGCGGTATGCGTGCACGACGGTGATAGTGACGCAAAAGGTGAGCGCGGCGATGGCGGCCGACACGATTTTCCTTTTGGAAGACGGCCGCCTGATCGCGCAAGGAAGCCATGAACAACTGCTGGCGGCAAGCGAACTGTATCGACGCATCGTCGCGACGCAGGAAGGAAAGAAGGGATCCATCGATGTCACTACGGCATAGTCCTCACGGAGCGCGTTTGGGAGCAAGTCCGCAACGGGCAAAAAACAGCGTCGGCACTTTGCGGCGGCTTTGGGTGTTCATCGTTCCGCAAAAGCGAAAGCTGTTTGCGGCCATGGCCATGGTGATGGCCAGCTCGGCGCTGGCGCTCGCCGGCCCGTACGTCATCGGCCGGACGGTCGATGGGTACATTGTGGAGCAGAAGACGGATGGGTTTATGGCGACGCTCGTTTTGCTTTTTATTATTTATATCGCCCTTGGCGCGGCAACGTTTTTGCAAAACTATTGGATGATCGATGTCGGCCAGCGGACGGTGTGCGGGATTCGCGAGCGGCTGTTTCGCCATTTTCATGAGCTGCCGATTTCGTTTTTTGACCGCCGCCAACAAGGGGAGCTGATGAGCCGGATTACCAATGACATCGACAACATGAGCCAGACATTTAACAGTACTGTTGTCCAGGTCGTCTCGAGCACGTTGACTTTGATGGGCGCTATCGTGGTCATGCTTTCACAGAGCGTTGTGTTGACGATCGTAACGCTTGTTGTCGTGCCGCTGATGTATGTGGGCATGCGCTGGATCACAAACCGGACGCGGGTGCGTTTCCGTGAGCAGCAACGGGCGCTCGGTGAGATGAACGGCTTTATCGAAGAGGTCATTTCCGGACAGAAAGTCGTGAAGCTGTTTTCCCAAGAAGAGCGGATGGAGTCTGAATTGGCGCGCAAAAACGCCGAGCTGAAACAAGCCGGGTTTTGGGCGCAGACGTATTCCGGCTTTATTCCGAAGCTGATGAACTTTTTAAACAACGTAAGCTTCGCCCTCATCGCCGGCGTCGGCGGATGGCTGGCGGCCAAAGGAGCGATTTCGGTCGGCACGATCGTCGTATTTGTGGAGTATGCTCGCCAGTTTACCCGCCCGCTCAACGATTTGGCCAACCAATGGAACACGTTGCTGTCGGCGTTGGCTGGCGCTGAACGGGTGTTGGAAATTTTGGATTTGCCGAAAGAAGAGGAAGACGAGCGGGAAGCGGTGGCCTTGGACCGGCTTGATGGACGCATTGAGTTTCGTCAAGTCGTCTTTTCTTACGACAAACAGCGCCCGGCGCTCGACGGCGTCACCTTTTCCATCGCCCCAGGGGAGACGGTCGCGCTTGTCGGCCCGACTGGAGCCGGCAAAACGACCGTATTGCAGCTGTTGACCCGCTTTTACGATCCAGATCGAGGAGTGATTTTGATCGACGGGCGCGACAGCCGGACGATCAAGCGGGCGAGTTTGCGCCGGCATATGGCGTTTGTGCTTCAAGATCCGTTTTTGTTCGCCGGAACGATCCGCGACAACATTCGTTACGGCCGGCTTGAGGCGACCGATGAAGAAGTCGAGGAAGCGGCGCGCCAGGCGAACGCCCACTCCTTTATTATGAAGCTGCCGGACGGCTATGACACCGTTTTGGCCCCAGGAGGCGGCGGAATCAGCCAAGGGCAGCGGCAGCTGTTGGCCATCGCTCGGGCGATGATCGCCGACCCGGCCATTTTGATTTTGGACGAAGCGACGAGCAACATCGATACGGTGACCGAAGTGCGCATTCAAGAAGCGCTCGCGCGGCTCATGAACGGCCGGACGTGCTTGGTCATCGCCCATCGGTTGAACACGATTCAACATGCCGACCGCATCCTTGTGCTCAACGAAGGCAAAGTGATCGAGCAAGGGACGCATGAAGAGCTGTTGGCCGTAAAAGGATTTTATTTCCAATTGTATCAACGCTATTGGTTGTGCGGTGTGCAACAGGCATAACTGTATGGAGTCAGTCAAGACTTTGTGGAGAACATTTTTTCGGTTCACTACGGGTTTGGTTTCTGCCCAACTTTCATCGATTCAGATGTGCCTGCAACGCCGCAACCGCCGCCGTGGTCATCGCGATTCATCTTTTAGGAAAGTGGATCGGTTTTCCATCCGAACGGACATGGCATTGTTTTGTCACGGGAAATTTGTTCACAAACGGCTCGTTTCTCGAACGTTCCTAGTACAACCGCCGTTGCCGGGTGCTTGACTTCGCCATCAAATGGATCCGCTGTCGTGAGCCAAATGCGGCCAACATCATGCCTATGCCAAAGAAGAGGCTGGATTCAAAAGGTTGGTTAGCGACCTTTTGAGACAGCCTCTTTTTCAGTGAACTATTCAGTGCAAGCAGAAACAATGGAAGCAATTCCAAAGAAACTCAATAAAGCATCTTTTAAATCTGGAGCAACATTAGAAGCGGCGGCATTCACTGCACGTTCCCAAGCAACAGTCCGAGAATATTTTAGTTTTCTGTAATTTTGATAGTAATTGATAGCGGTAGAGACAAATTTTGCTGTTCCTCCAAGAGCTTTTAATGCTGACTTAACTTTTAGAATTTTGGATGGTGCCCAAGCTAACGAGACAAGCGCAACTCCTACAGCAGAAATACATCCAATGACGCCCTGTATACGGAATTCTCCTTGGTTTGTTTGGTTGTATTGATATTCTATTGCTGACAAGACAGCGGGGTCATCAATATTTCCTTTATACCAGTTAATAATGGCATCCGTTCCTTCTAAAACAACTGATTCAGGAATTTGTTCAATGATGGATAGTGTTTGTTGGTAATCATCTAATCCAGGCAATTCTTCTTCAATCCAATCTCCTACATAATTTTCTTCTGCTTGCGCTTGAGCAATTCCTGCACCACCCAAAGTGGATAAAACTAATACAAAGGATAAGAGGAACGATAAATAACTTTTTGTTTTGCTCATTGGAACTCCCCTTCTTGATTCGGTTAGAAAGTTATTATATACATGAAATATCATAATTTGTATATTTTTTCAATATTTTTAGTTAATACCTTCAAAAATTTTGCTAAATTGATATAATAATTGTGGTAATAACTTAATAGGTTCATCACCACAACATGTACTTGACAAACAAGGGATTTTCTTGAGACGCCGTGTATGAAAAAAATGATTTACTGATTTTTCCTTATGAGATTTGATCAAAAAAGCCCTCTTGGTATGATGCAGGGGTGTACATCATCAATCACCATAACCAAGGAGGACTTCAAATGAATTGTACACAAAATCAGAAAATCAATCTCAGAAAATCAATCAAGTCACGGAACACATGTTGGTCGTGGTCATCGATATCGCCAAACGAACCCACTACGCCTGCTTCGTGGATGATCGGGGCGCGTGCTTCGCAAGTCGTTCCCGACCTTCCAGTCGAAAGAGGGCTTTCGCCAGCTGTATGAAGCGATTCAGGAGGCGATGCAAGCGTTCGGGAAGCCGCAGGTGATCGTCGCGGTGGAACCGACCGGGCGCGACTGGTTGAACCTCACATTTCGCACCCTGAATAAAAATTCGAAATAAGCCAAGTTTGACCGAATAAAAATTAATTATTTTACAATTTTTTGTATAAAAAATTATTTTTATGCGCATATCCGGGTTGTTTTTTGTATATTATGCAAAGGTTGCGAAATATGAGTTGAACCTAGCCGGCTTCCTCGAGGAGCACGAGATCCCGTTGGTGATGGTCAACCCGGCGCATGTGTGCCGGTCGAAAGAACTCGATGACAACCCGCCCACGAAACATGACGCCAAAGACGCCCTGGTCATCGCCAGACTGGCGAAAGACGGACGATTCCTCGTCCCCCGGCTGCTGCACGAGATCGAAGCCGATTTGCGCGTCGGGAGCACGCTCAAAGAGAAGCTCCGCAAGGAACAGACGGCGGTGAAAAACGCGATCGTCCGCTGGACCGACCGGTATTTTCCGGAGTTTTGGACGGTGTTTCGCAACTTGGGAAAAATGGCGCTTTCAGTGCTGGAGTGGACGCCGCTTCCGGCCGATATGGCAGGCCGATCCGCCGAGGAGCTCATCGAGGTGCACCGGCAAAGCGAAGGGTTGAAAAGCCCGCAGAAAGCCAAGATTCAGGCGTTGATCGACGCCGCAAAGGACTCCATTGGGGGTGACGGAAGGGGCGACGATGGCCCGATTTGAGATCGCCGCGCTCGTCCGCCGATACCGCCAATTGGAGGCCGAAATAGGGTCGCTGGATGCGGAGTTGAACCGGAGAAGCTGGCGTGATCTCCTTCATGCGAACTCGAGTGCTCAGGAAAGGAAGAGTGCGATGAAAAAAACAATTAAACAAAAATATAAAGATATTTTGTTAGTCATTTTCTTTCTTGTTTGGTTGTTTAACGTGTTTGTTGAGAAGGAACAGATTACTGTTACGGCTAATATCATTGCAATAGTTTTGATTTCATTAGTAAGTTTTATAAAGTATTACACTAAAGAAAATTAAGAAGGTTATTGATGTTTTCCTGAATAAGAACATTTTACTATAAGGCTATGGAATAGGATGTTCCAAGATACGTGGCGCCATTTCGCTCGGCCAAGGTAAAGGGGGCGCTCCACGGGATGTGAGGCGAATCGGCCTCCGCGAGCGCCTGTTTTACGATGCGGAACGACGTCCAAGCAAAAGGGCGCCTTTTTGATGGTTGCTTTCGGCGCCAAAGCCTTGCCCGTTCGTCCATCGGCCACTCCAAACAGACGGGACCGTCGCTTTGTGCTTTACGGTCGGGGCCGAGCGGTGAGGCGCTTTTGGAACGCTTCGCGCCAGCTTGCGGATAAGGCCGGATGGCTGGCGATTTGCTTTATAGCGGCGGCATTGTCCCGCTCATGATAGTAAATGTGATTGATATACGCGATGGATAGAGCCCCCGCGCCCCGCTCGACGAGAACGAGCGGGGCGCCTGGAGCGACGACGCCCTCTTTGAGAACGCGAAAGTAAAACCCGCTTTTTCCTGTCTGGCAGACGGCTTTCGGCAAATCGGGCAGCTGATGTTTGAACGCCAATTTGGAGCATGGCTGGCGCGGCTGTGACACTTGTACGAGCGCCGTGCCGGCGGCATAAATGTCGCCAAGACACACATCGTCTTCCGTCAAACCGAGAAGCGTCCAGTTTTCTCCAAACGCCCCCGCCGTAAATGGGCGGCCGTATCGCTCTTCCCAATAGACGAAATGCTCGGACGGATAGGCGCAAATCGCTTTATCTTCTCCTCCGTGATGGACGAGGTCGGCTTGTCCATCTCCAGCCAAGTTTTGTTTGCCGACCGCAACGGGATGAGCGACCGGCGTTTTGTCAATGCCGGTTGTGATCCGCTGGCCGCCGATGTGGAGCGTTTTCGGCTTCCCGACATTAATGGAGAGAATCTGCATCGCGTTCACCCCCATACAGCGTCGGCGATGAGCCGGAAACTCGCGAGTTTATCCTCGAAGTCGTATGTAATCGTCACGAGCATGATTTCCTCTGTTTCATACTTTTCGCTCAGCCGATACAGCTCGTCTTTGACGCGCGCCGGACTGCCGACGATCATCCGCTTCCGATTGTCCGCGATCCGTTTGCGTTCATACGGGCTGTATGGGTATGCGGCTGCTTTTTCCGGACTCGGCGTGCCGTTGACGGCCATCCCTTGTTCGATCATGAGGAGCGTCAAGTCAAGGCTTCCCGCGATCCATTCCGCTTTTTCATCCGTTTCGGCGCAAATCGCAAATACAGCCACGAGTGTACGCGGCTCGTCCAAATGCGGCGATGGGGTAAACCGGTCGCGATACAGTTGCATGTACTCTTGGCCGCCTTCGCCGTTAATAAATTGCGCGAAGGCGTACGGCAATCCTTTTTCCGCCGCCAGCTTCGCTGTTTCCGAACTGGATCCGAGCAGCCAAACGTCCGGAGGCGATTGCACAATCGGAGTCGCCTTGACGCCATAAAGCGGGTGGACGGGCGGAAGCGCATCGTGCAAATACCCAAGCAAGTCATCGATTTGCTCCCGATAGCGGTCCGCTGAACGCGGCCGGCCGTCTTGGAGCGCCATCGTCGCCCGCGGCATGCCGCCAGGCGCGCGGCCGATGCCGAGATCGACGCGGCCGGGGGCTAGACCCGCCAACACGCGGAAATTTTCTGCCACTTTATAGGCGCTGTAGTGCGGCAGCATCACTCCGCCTGAGCCGATGCGAATGCGCGACGTTTTCGCCCCGATGTGTCCAAGCAGCACTTCTGGAGACGAGCCGGCGAGGCTGTTCGCATCGTGATGTTCGGACACCCAAAAACGCTTGTAGCCGAGCTCTTCGACAAACTGGGCGAGCCGGACCGTGTTTTCAAGCGCTTCTTCCGCGGTCATGCCTTCGGCGATGGGCGATTGATCAAGAACGCTGAGCTTTAGCGGCATGATCATTTCTCCTCCCTCTCGAAATGTTGATGTATCAAGGCTTTCTTTTCCTTGCGGTTGAACGCTCTCCCACCTACGCTAACGCGTAGAAGTGGGGGTCTTCTCGGCGCGAGATGATAAAAATGGTTAGTTCTTATTATGGGATGTTTCGTTTCTTGTTGTCCATTGATTTGCTTTTGCCATCCGACGGCAGCCAGCCAAAAAAAACAGTCCGCCGTTTCAGCCGGCGGATGGCGGCAGACGCCGAAAGAGGATGACATTCTACAAGCGGATCGGGTTTTTTGGTTCAGCGGCTTGGCGGTCGATTTTTTGGCTGCGCCCCCGCCCGGAAAAGAACGAGGAAAACAGTTGTTTGACGCTGTCAACGATAAAGGAGCATCGTTCATACAGCGCTTCTTTTAAGCTATCGAGCTGGCGGGTCACTTTGTATTGCGCCGCCTCTTGCGCTTCAAGACGCTCGATGACCGTCTGATGGAAGATATGTTGCAGTTCCAATTGTTCCAAAACTTTTTGATGCAGCTTTTCTTGCCCTTCGAGGCGGACGGACATTCCTTCCACTCGTTGTTCGCGTTCGGCTGCTTGCCGCTCAAGCCGGTGCATCGCTTCACTTTGCACCATCAACGCTTCGATGACCGCTTGGCGCGCTGTTTCTTCTTTTGTAAACTGCTCCTCCCATGCGCGCCGCTGTTCGTGCTCCATCTGCTCGTGAGCGTTGATCGATCGTTCAAGGCGGGCCAGCGTTTCGGCGAGCTCCGCTTGTTCTCGTTGTCCGGCAGCGAGCCATTGCTCGAGCCGGTCGAACGCTGCCGCCCATTGCTTGCTTTGCTCCGCCTGCAGGTTTTGCCCGGCATTCGAGGCATCCATGAAGCGCGAAACGGTTTCAGTTAGTTCGCGATACCGTTCCGTTTGCTCGGTTTGGCTTGCCGCCACCATCCCCTTGAGGCCGTCCAGCGCCTTGACGAGACGCCCGCTATGCTCGGCTTGTTCCGTTTGCCCGGCGGCAAGCGAACGCTCAAGCCGAGTCAAGGCATCGGCGATTTTCTCACGATCATCGGCTTGCTGCTTTCGTCCTTCCTCCACCGCCAGCTTGAGGCGAAGGAACGCCTCGGTCAATTGTTCAAGCAGCTGGGTTTGCTCTTCAATCATTTGTTCCGTTTTTGCGCGTCGGTAATAAAACACCGAATGCGAGGAGGGAGGCGGAGTTGCACCGTACACGCGCGGGGTCATCTGTTTGTTCATGTAAATCAATGGGAAAAGCCTCCTTTCCGTTCGTCTATGTGGCATCATATGCCGCTGCCGCTCGGTCGGTTTGGGCGGTTTATTTGTGGCGTTCCGCTCTCTTTTGGTATAATAGAAAGAGAAAAAATGGAAGAAAGGGTGTTAGGTATGCCAGCTGTCGAATCGAATATGTTTCCGCTTGGCAAACAAGCGCCCCCGTTTGCCCTCACGAATGTCATCGATGGCAACGTCGTTCGTCTTGAGGATGTGAAATCGGACGTAGCGACTGTCATTATGTTCATTTGCAATCATTGCCCGTTTGTCAAGCATGTACAGCACGAGCTTGTTCGCCTAGCAAACGATTATATGCCCAAAGGGGTGTCGTTTGTCGCCATCAACTCCAACGATGCTGAACAATATCCGGAAGATTCGCCCGAAAACATGAAAAAAGTGGCTAAAGAGCTTGGCTACCCGTTCCCATACTTGTATGACGAAACGCAAGAAGTGGCGAAGGCGTACGACGCCGCCTGCACCCCGGATTTTTATATTTTCGACCGTGAGCTGAAATGCGTTTACCGCGGCCAGCTTGATGATTCGCGGCCGAACAACGGCATTCCGGTGACCGGGGAATCGATCCGCGCTGCGCTGGATGCTTTGTTGGAGGGCCGTCCGGTGCCGGAAAAGCAAAAGCCGAGCATCGGCTGCAGCATTAAATGGAAGCCATCCGCGTAAACTGTTGCTTGACTTCTCGTTGTCGAACGGATATGATGAAGAAAGCGTCATTCGTTTGCTGCGGGATCATCGCAAGCCGTGCCGTTGCCGCTCATGGAGCTGGCGCGGCTTTTTCGTTGTCCGCTGTCCGCTTGACAAATTCACACTGGCGCCGCCACGGAGCGGCAAGGATGGATGAGAGGCAGGGCTTCCATTGTTTTTGTTTTCTTCTTCAAGTTTTCATAATATATGTTATGTAAACAAAAGGAGAAAAGTGAGATGGCAAAAAGACGATATCGAGTGTTTGTGTATGGAACGTTGCTGACCGGCGAGGACAACCATTGTGTTGCAGCTCCTTATGTTCGCGCCGTATGCCCAGGGAAGGTGAACGGCCGTTTGTACAGCGTCGGCCCGTACCCTGCGCTTGTGCTCGGAGAAGAAGGGGAAGTGGAAGGGGAATGGTTGACGGTGACGGAGGAAGGGCTCAAAGCGATGGATGAGCTTGAAGACTACGCCGAAGGACGGGACGATAACGAATATGAGCGGATATGGGTCCGCGACGCCCACCAGCCGATCGAAGGGTACGTCTACGTTTACTTGCCGGAAAAAGCCGCCGGCCTGCCGATCATTTCGTCCGGCTCGTGGCGTCGGCGTGAGGAGAAAACGTAACATCAATAGCGGATAGAAAAAGTCGGCCGAGGAGACGATTGTCTCCTCGGCTGGCTTTTTTTGTATAAATATTCGTCTCATTTGAAACCGTTTGCAAAAAAAATTCATTATAAAAATACAGAAAAATTGATAAAAAAGTGTTGCCAAACGGCTTCTCTTTTTCTATAATAAAAGCATGTTAGAAAAATAAACGCACGAATGTGAGGTAATGTAACATGTCAAAACCGTTCGTTTCCTCTACACAAACGGAGTTGTTGGAACAAATCAAAGAGAAGATCAAAGAAAAAAACGTTGAGCTTCTTCATTTGCAGTTTGTCGACATTGAAGGGATCTTAAAGCACGTGACCGTGACGGCTGAACAGCTTGATGATGTTGTCGAAGGGAAAATCATGTTTGATGGTTCGTCGATCAAAGGCTTCTCGCCGATCAACCGTTCCGACTTGTATCTTCTTCCGGATTTGAATACGTTTGCTGTTTTGCCGTGGACGGTCGAGGAAGGCTATGCGGAAGCGCGCTTTCTCTGCTCGGTGACCAATCCGGACGGCACGCTGTTTGAAGGCGACCCGCGCAACGTGCTGAAAAAAACGATCGAGCGGGCGGCGGAAAAAGGATATACGATCTCGGTCGGTCCGGAGCTGGAGTTTTTCCTGTTCAAAGCCGATGAAAACGGCAATCCGACGCTCGAGCTCCATGATGGCGGCGGTTATTTCGAACCGTCTCCGAAAGACTTGGGCGAACGCGTTCGCCTTGAAATTTACCGCGCCTTAAAAGCGATGGGCTTTACGATTGAAGCATCGCACCATGAAGTGGCGGAAGGCCAGCATGAGATCAACTTCAAATATGCCGATGCGCTCGGTGCCGCTGACAATGCGACGACGTACAAATGGGTTGTCAAAACGATTGCCAGCAAGTTCGGTCTCCATGCGACGTTTATGCCAAAACCGGTGTTTGGCATCAACGGTTCAGGTATGCATGTCAACATTTCCCTCTTCAAAGATGGGGAAAATGCGTTCTTTGATCCGAACGATGCGAATCAGTTGTCAGAAACAGCGTACCAATTCATCGCGGGCTTGCTGAAAAACGTAAAACACTTCGCGGCGGTTACGAACCCGCTTGTCAACTCGTACAAACGGCTTGTGCCAGGGTATGAAGCGCCTTGCTACATCGCTTGGTCCGCTTCCAACCGTTCGGCGCTCATCCGCATTCCGGCCAAACGCGGTGTTGCGACGCGCGTTGAGCTCCGTTGCCCGGATCCGTCGGCCAATCCGTATTTGGCGTATGCCATCATCGCTGCCGCTGGCCTTGACGGTGTCGAAAAAGGTTTAACCGCTCCGGCGCCGATTGATGAAGACATCTTCCATATGTCGGAAGAACGACGTGCGGAGCTTGGCATTGACAACTTGCCGGAAAACTTGGGCGAGGCCATCGCTGCGTTCGAAAGCGGAGAAATCGGCCGCGCGACGCTTGGCGAGCACGTATTCAACGAATACGTCGCGATGAAAAAAGACGAATGGAACAGCTACCGCACGGCGGTCCACGCTTGGGAAGTCGAGCGGTATCAAGGGAAGTTCTGATCGAAAGCCAGCATCCAAAAGGTGTCCCGTCGCCATATTCGGGGCGCCTTTTTTCTGCAGGCGGCTGTTTGTCTTTATCGACGGCCGCGCGGCGCCTTCCGTCCGTCGGCCGCCAAGCCGTCGGTGTTCGCAACGTCATCTTGCGAGCGGGGACTAAAATAAATGATAGCATTTTTTATTTTTTTAAAATTCATAGTTGACATCTATGAATAATGAGATTTAAATTATAAGTAACGCGTTCAACCATTGCAAACGGAGGGAAACCAATGAAAAAACTGATCGTTTTTGTGTTTGTAGGATTTATCGCCCAGCTGATTGACGGCTCGCTTGGGATGGCGTATGGCGTCACGTCGTCGACGTTGTTATTGACGTTCGGCATTGCTCCGGCCGTCGCCTCAGCGTCCGTTCATTTGGCGGAAGTGGTGACGACGGCGGCATCTGGCGCTTCCCATTGGAAGTTCGGCAACGTCGACCGCCGCATGGCCTTTAGGCTCATCATTCCCGGGTCGGTCGGCGCGTTTGTCGGAGCATGCTTTTTAAGCAACTTGCCGGGAGATTTGATTAAACCATATGTATCCTTGTTTTTGTTGGCGCTTGGCTTTTACATTATTTATCGATTTTTAGTGTTGAACGGCCGCGCGCCGTCGACGCCCGGAAAACAGTGGTCCAATAAGCAGCTCGTCCCTCTCGGATTGGTGGCTGGCTTCCTTGATGCGACCGGCGGTGGGGGATGGGGGCCGATTGCGACGCCGGTGTTGTTGGCCAATAAAAGCATGGAAGCGCGCAAGGTGGTCGGCACCGTCGATACATCCGAATTTGCCGTCGCGCTGTCGGCGACGCTAGGATTCGTCATTTCGCTTGGTTGGGAGCAAGTGAACTGGTACTGGGTGCTGACGCTCATGGCTGGCGGGATCGTCGCTGCGCCGATCGCCGCTTGGCTTGTGCGCAAACTGCCGTCCCATTTGCTTGGAGTGTTGGTCGGCGGGTTGATTATTTTGACGAACGTCCGCACGCTCCTGCACGCTTGGGAGGCGCCTGCGCCGGTGTATCCGACCGTTTATGGCCTCATCGTCATCGGCTGGGCCGCGGCGGTATGGCTTTCGATCCGAAACGGACGGAAAGGAAAGGCGACTAGCAGGGAGTTGGCGTCGTAAGCATTGGGCGCGCTTGGCAAACGGCGGTGTCTTTCTGTTGGCGGCAGCGTTGGATGCGATCGGGTTGAGCATCAGGGAGCTTGTTCGTGCTGCGGAGGGCAACGGTCGACAGCGCCTGCCCTCAAAAATAGCGCGCGGAGCAGTTGTTGCCCCGTTGACGACAGTTGAAACGAGAAGGCGGCTCTTGCCCTCTGGGCAGGGGCTGCTTTTTTATCAGCCCCTGTAGCGGGAAGCCGGTTTCTATGTTAAAATATTCTGCATCATCAACCAAAGGGGGAGAGGGAACATGGCACAGCCGCTTGATCTCGGCCGCCGCATTTCACTCATCGATTTGTATGATTTGCGCATGCCGCAGCGCACCGGTACATACGTGCTTCACGAAGAGAACTTGGCGATCGTGGAAACAGGGCCAAGCCCGTCGGTGCCGCATTTGCTTGCTGGGTTGAAAGCGCTTCATATTGACCCGGGCGAGATCCGCTATATTATCGTTACCCATATTCATTTGGATCATGCGGGCGGCGCGGGGCTGCTTCTTCAGCATTGCCCGAATGCGATGGTTGTCGTCCATCCGAAAGGGAAGCGGCATTTGGCTGATCCATCGCGCCTCATCGCTGGAGCGAAGGCGGTGTACGGCGCGCAGTTTGAGTCGCTCTTTGATCCGATTCTTCCGGTGCCAGAAGAGCGATTGATCGTGAAAGAGGACGGGGAAACGTTGGAGTTGAGTGCGGAGCGGACGCTTGTGTTTTATGATACGCCGGGGCATGCGAACCATCACGTTTCGATTTATGATTCGTACAGCCGCGGCGTGTTCACCGGCGATACGATCGGCGTTTTTTATCCGCAGCTGCAAGAAGCGGGGCTTACGTTTTGCCTGCCTTCAACATCTCCGAACCAATTTGATCCCGAGGCCATGAAGCAGTCGGCGGCAAGACTTGAGGAGCTGAGACCGGAACGCATTTATTTTGGCCATTTTGGCATGCTGGATGACCCGCAGGAGGCGTTCCGCCAGCTTCGCGTTTGGCTGCCGAAGTTCGTGGCGGCGGGAAAAGAAGCGGTCGACCGTCATCCGGAAGCGCCGGCTGCCGAGCAGGCGAAAATGGCAGCGCACCGGTTGCGCGGCGAAGTGATGGCGTTTCTTGATGATCATGGCGCTCCATCTTCGTCGTCGGCGCATGCGGCGATCGAGCTTGATTTGCAAGTGTGCGCGATGGGGTTGATCGATTATTGGCAGAAACAACAGTGATCATTCGATTGGCCTGGCCGATTCGGCTGGGTTTCTTTTTTTGACGGGAAAGCGAAAATTGGAAAAACGGGAAAAACTGTTTTTGTGTGTGTTCGGTTTTTAGGCGGATCATTTCGTGAAATCGCGGTGTATATGTTAGAGTGGAAATAAGCGATCCTGATTCCTGTTGGAAAGAGCGTCCATGAGCAAGGGGGAACGGAAGAGTGAAACAGAGGCGGTCCGTCATGCATCACATTGGCGTCGGGCTCATCATCGCATCGTTCGTCGTTTGGGTCATTCCGCCCATCGCGCCATTTTTGCCGTTTTCGACTGCGGCCAAAGCGTCGATCGTTGCGGTTGCCATTGTGGCGGCGGAAATCATGTTTTGGCTCGGGGCGCTGTTGGTCGGAAAGGAAGCGGCGGCGAAGCTGAAGAAGTATTGGAATCCGAAACATTGGCGAATAAAACGGCGGTTGTCGGATCAAACCAATGATGGCGAACAATGCCAAGACGGATCACGAGAGATGACAACGATGAAGAAATGAGGTGGTTGCATGCGACGGAGCACAGTTGCGCTTCTCATAGCCGTTGCCGCCCTGTCCGGAGTGCTTTGGCTTGGCGGCCTGGCATTGGCGGTGCAAGACCAGTTTTTTTCGGCCGCCAAGCCGCCGACGAAAGAACAACGGCCGCCGACGGCTGAAACAAGGCAACATGACGAGAAAATGGATATTGTTGCTCTTGGCGATTCGTTGACGAGAGGAACGGGCGATGAAAGCGGAAAAGGGTATGTCGGCTATATGGTCGATGAGCTTCGCCGGCAAACGGACAAACCGATCCGTGTGACGAACTTGGCCATCCGCGGCCTTCGCTCTGACGGACTGCTTCGCCAGCTTGGCCAGCCTGAGATTCAGCGGCAAGTCGCCATGGCGGATCTTATTGTGATGACCATCGGCGGCAACGACTTGTTTCAAGGCGGGGAAGCGTTGAAACTGGATCGAAAGCAGCTGAATGAGGCGAAACGGCGATATGTAGCCAACCTAGACCGCATTTTCGCCGCGCTGCGACGCTTCAACAGCGAAGCGGTCATTTTTGCGATCGGTTTGTACAACCCGTTTGGCGATTTAGACGATGCCAAACGGACGTCGGCCGTTGTGCGCGATTGGAATTTTGCATCAGCGGAAGTGGCGGCCCGCTATCCGAACATCGTCGCGGTGCCGACGTTTGATTTGTTTGCCCTCCATGTCAACGACTATTTGTACAGCGACCATTTTCATCCAAACGCGGCAGGCTACAAGCGGATTGGAGAGCGCGTCGCCTCGCTCATCACGTTGACGAAGGAGGGCGAGCAATGACCAAACAGGTGACGTTAGCGGTCAAAGAGCTGCGGAAAACGATTCGCGGCAAGGAAATTATTAAAGGCATTTCGTTTGAGTTGCATGAGGGGGAAGTATTCGGTTTTTTAGGGCCGAACGGCGCGGGAAAAACAACGACGATCCGCATGCTCGTCGGGCTCATTCGGCCGACGTCGGGGACGGTGGCGATTTGCGGGTATGATCTTCACCGCCAGTTTACCGACGCGATCCGCCAGATCGGCTGCATCGTCGAAAACCCAGAAATGTATCCGTATTTAACAGGCTGGGAAAACCTTGAACATTTCGCCCGCATGATGCCGGGAATTAGTACAGATCGGATCATGGAAGTGGCGAAGCTCGTCGACCTTGAACAGCGCATCCATGACCGAGTGGGCACGTATTCGCTCGGCATGCGGCAGCGGCTCGGCATCGCTCAGGCGCTGCTTGGAAAGCCGAAGGTGCTCATTTTGGACGAGCCGACCAACGGCCTTGACCCGGCCGGCATTCGCGAAATGCGCGCCTTCATCCGCTTTTTGGCGGAAACGGAAGGGTTGAGCGTCCTTGTTTCATCGCATTTGTTAAGTGAAATTCAATTAATGTGCGACCGCGTCGCCATTATGGCGAAAGGGCGGCTCTTGGCCGTGGACACGGTTGAGCGGCTGTTAAACCAACAGGCGCGCGTCGTCTGGAAAGCCGCTCCAACGGATCGGGCGCGGGCGCTGTTAGCGGCGGAAACCGAGGTGCTGCGCGCCGATGAAGAGACGATCGTCACGCCATATGAGCCGTCGAGACTAGCCGCTTGGAACGCCAAGCTTGTCCAAGCCGGCGTCTCGGTTTCGGAAATTGAACCGCGGCTGCCGACGCTCGAGGATTTGTTTATCGAGCTGACAGGGGGCGAAACGATTGAGTAAGCTCGTGTATAATGAAATGTTGAAAATCGTCCGCAAAAAGCGGCTATGGGTGATCGCCGCCATCATTGCGGTGCTCGTCGCCTTGTTTACATACGCCCAATACCGCGAGACGGAAGAGCTGAGAAAACGGCTTGGCACGACCGACTGGCGGACGCAGCTGCAGCAGCAAATCGTCGATTTGCAAAACCGCTTGCAGTCGCCGAGCATGTCTGAGGAATGGCGGAAATACTTGCAAATCCGCCTCAAGCAGCAGCAGTACTACTTAGAGCACAACATTAATCCGTCCGCCCCTGGAGCGCCGACGTTTATGCGGACGTTTATCGAAAACGCCATCGACTTGTTTTTGCCGCTTTTAGTGATGGTGGTTGCGGCCGATTTAGTGTCATCCGAGGCAAGCGCTGGAACGATCAAGCTGCTTCTCGTTCGGCCGGTGAAGAGGTGGAAAATTTTGCTAGGAAAATATATCGCGTTGCTCCTGTCGGTGTCGCTCATTATGCTGATGGCGGCGGTGCTGTCGTATGCCATCTCCGGACTCGTGTTTGGATATGGCGGCTTCCGTCTGCCGCTATTGACCGGATTTGTCCAGCAAGGAGAGGATCTCAATACAGCGAATGTCCACATGATTCCGCAATGGAAATACATTTTGATCGAGCTCGGGCTGGCAGCGTTTGTGAGCGTTGTCGTCGGCACACTGACGTTTATGTTTTCCGTGCTGCTTAGGAGCACGGCGGCGGTGATGGGCATCATGCTGGCAGCATTGATTTCTGGCGCGATTTTGTCGAACATGGTGTCGTCGTGGCATTCGGCAAAATATTTGTTTATGGTCAATTTGCGGCTGACGGATTACATAAAAGGAGCGGCTCCGCCGATTGAGGGGATGACGCTTGGCTTTTCGATGGCCGTGCTGGCTGTCTGGGGGCTTGCAGGGCTTCTTGTCGCTTTTTTTGTCTTTATGCGGCGAGATGTCTATTGAAAACGGCAGAGCGGCGAAAACCCGAGGGGGTGTTCCCTCGGGTTTTTCAGTGAAAGGGGATGAAATGCCTATCTATTCGGCTGCTTGTCGTGAACGCCGGCGAGTCCAAGCGCGTGATGGCCCCGCAGCAACTGCTCCACGGCCGGCCATTGCTGTTCATCGCAACGGATGAGAAGCACGATATCAGCGCCTGTGCGGCTTTGACGGTGCGTGGATTTTCGGTTTACCCACCATTTGAGCAAAATGCCGATTCCGATGCCTGAAACCGCCCCGATAATCCCCCAAATGATCGGACCCCATGCCAACACATAGCCGTAAATCGCCCCTAGCAGCATCAAGCACGTTCCTAAAATCGCCGCCAAGTCAAGGAAGCTGAACCCGTTGGCGTGATGGAGCGTATCAAGCAGGCGCGGCGGTTCGGCAGAGCGGTTGAGCGGGACTGCAAAAATCTGATGTTCAGCAATCCCTTTTTCTTGAAGCGCTGAAATCGCCAGTTCAACGAATAGGTGGCTCTCGAAAGTGGCAATGACAATCATGAAACGCCTCCCATCAAATCGGCCATGCGAACCGTTTCGGCTGAAAGCGGCGCCGCAAATAGTGGGCTAGTTCTTTTTCAAACAACTTGTTGTATTCGACCGCTGATACGTAAGCATCGTAAAAGATGAACGAATAAATCGATGGCAGATAAAGCGCCCACTGCATATCGATGATCTTCGTTGCACAATCGAATCGGCCCGTCAGCGTGTACGTAATCGCTTCGGGCAAGTGGGCGAAATACGATACCAAAATGGTAAAGGTGAAGATAAACAGGCCGGTGATCACTTTATGGACATACAAATGGCCAAGGCCCGGGGCGAGCACCGACCAGACCAGCGCCAGCCAAGGCTCGCGCTTGTCCAAATAATTAATATCCCATATTCCCATTCGTATGGAAGAGATCGGCGCATCTTCGCGGTCGGCGAGCAAATACAGCTTGTTCATGTCGACGGAGCCGCGGTAGCTGTCCCAAATGCTGTACATGTAGATGGCCACATAAAACATGAGCCATCGTTCGTCAAGAACGGCTTTTGCCTTTTCAAAATCGCCAAGCAGCGAGTATAATATACCTGTATTGATATGGGCTTTTGTGTTGATAAACAGCTCCCAGAGGATTAACATAAAGGCCGTGGCGTAGCGTTGCTGCATCAAATTGCCGAAACCAGGAAACGAAAAGGAAAAAAAGGCGACGACAAGCGGATGACGCAAATGGAAATGGGTGGTTGTCAATTGCGACAAATGCGCCCGTTTGCGCCGCGCCGGCGGAATGAGTTTCACAAAGCGCCCCCTTTCCTTTACGCGGTTGCTGTGTTTTTAGTATAGGAAAAAAGGAGCGGCAGCTATGCAGGTCGTTTCAGAAAAAAGATAAATTTTCATCCGTTATGGCGAAAAAAGATAAAAAAACTATTGACTTTCCTTTGAGGTTCATATAGAATATAAATTGTCGCAAGGTAAACCAGCTTATGTCGGGAAGTAGCTCAGCTTGGTAGAGCACACGGTTCGGGTCCGTGAGGTCGCAGGTTCAAATCCTGTCTTCCCGATCATTAATTTGGGGCCTTAGCTCAGCTGGGAGAGCGCCTGCCCCGCACGCAGGAGGTCATCGGTTCGAATCCGATAGGCTCCATTTTCATACGGAGGAATACCCAAGTCTGGCTGAAGGGGGCGGTTTCGAAAACCGCTAGGGGTGTCACAGCCCGCGGGGGTTCGAATCCCTCTTCCTCCATTTCTAATATCCGATCCTGTCAAATTGTAAATCATGAAACCCTTGATACGACTGCGTTGGCAGTCGTTTTTCATTTTTTGGGAATCCTTTTGACTTTTCTTCAAATCCTTTAACATGTTCAGCGTCTTATCATCAATTGTAATCGTTCGTTTCGAATCGAAAACACCGTCTCGATGGCATCTTTTTTTGAATTTATGTATATACTATGTATATACGAAATGAAAGGAGAGAGGTATAATGGAATTAAACAAACAGAAAGGAGTGTCAATCATGACAATAACAGTTCAAAAATGGGGAAACAGCCTTGCGGTTCGTATCCCAAGCGTGATTGCTGAACGTTTAGCGCTTCATCAAGGATCAGAAGTGGAGATGATCGTTGAGAACCAAGCGATCAAGTTGATCCCGAAAAAGAAAAAGCCGACATTGGAGGAACTTTTGGCTAAAATCACGCCGGAAAATCGCCATGCTGAAATTGATTTTGGAACAGAAGGGAATGAATTGTTCTGATGCAAGCGCCGGATCGTGGGGATCTTGTTTACGTCAATTTCAATCCACAAGCAGGGCATGAGCAGGCAGGAAAAAGGCCCGGCATCGTTCTATCACCAAAGCGGTTCAATCAATTGACAGGGTTTGCGGTGCTTTGCCCGATCACCCGGCAACAAAAAGGATATCCATTTGAAGTGGAATTGCCATCAGGCTTGGCTGTTGAAGGCGTGATTTTAACCGATCAGGTCAAAAGTTTAGATTGGCGCGCCCGACAGCTTCAAATAGTAGGACGGGCGCCCAATGAAGTTGTTTCGGATTGCTTGGATCTGATTCATGCTTTTCTTTCGTGAAAGGCCATTTATATTGGCCTTTTGTTCACTTTTAGCATACTTTTTGCGTACATTTTTGCCCTTCACGCTCCTTGAGGCGGGAGACTTCCTTCGGATATTTTGTTAAAAAGGCAGAATTGAGCAACGAAAAGAAGGCGGATCGTCCCGCCTTTTTGCATGGATTGACACACTGGAGATTATTTTGCACAAATTTTGCACGTGATGAACGAACATGTCCATTCATCCTTGTATCAATAGTTTTATGGGTTCATCACCAAAAGATGTACTTGACTTTTAAAGACAAACATGATAGCAATGTTGTTCAAAGAGATGTGTGGTATAAAAAGGAAAAAATGCTGTTTTGGTTTTTCTTTATCATGATCGTCTTTCTTTTTCAAGTACACTTTGTGGTGAAGAGCCGTTTTATGGTGGGATTGGAATACCTCTTCCAACGTCCACCTGCCGAGTGCCGGCAGGTTTTTTGTTTTTTGCGAGCGGTATGGCCGCCATTTTTCAGGCGGATGACTTGCCTGTTTTTCGTTGAATCCGGTACGATGAAGGGGGGAAGCGGTTTGCCGATTGAGCTGCACTCCTTCCGGCAACGGCCGGGATTGCGCAACATAAGGGAGGAGAGGTTATGGCGATTCAACGCCGCATTCGTCGCGTGAAAACCGTGCAAATGACCACCAACAGTCCGATTCATCGCAGCGGTTCGGTGCTTGAGCCCGGGAACTGGCAAGAGTATGATCCATTTTTGCTGCTGATGGAAGACATTTTTGAGCGAGGAACGTTTGACGTCCATCCGCACCGCGGCATTGAGACGGTCACGTATGTGATCAGCGGCGAGCTTGAACATTTCGACAGCAAAGCCGGCCACAGCACGCTCGGCCCCGGGGATGTGCAATGGATGACGGCCGGCCGCGGCGTCGTCCATAAGGAAGATCCGGCGCCCGGTTCGACGGTGCACAGCTTGCAACTTTGGGTCAACTTGCCGAGCACGCATAAAATGACCGAGCCGCGCTACCAAAACTTGCGCGCCGAAGAGATGCCGGTGCGAAAAGAGGAAGGAGCGGTGATCCGCGTCTTTTCCGGGTCATCCAAAGGGGTACAAGCCCCGACGAAGAACATCGTTCCTGTCACGATGGTGGAAATGATTGTCGAACCGGGAACAACGGTCGTGCAAGATTTGCCGGGGCATTACAATGGGTTTTTGTACATTCTTGAGGGGAGTGGCGTGTTCGGTGCCGACAACATCGAAGGAAAAGCCGGGCAAGCGCTGTTTTTCAGCCGCCACAACCGCGGCGAGGAAACGGAGCTAAACGTGACCGCCCGCGAAAAACTCCGCCTTCTTCTTTACGCCGGTGAGCCGGTGAACGAACCGGTCGTCGCCTACGGGCCGTTCGTCATGAACACGCCGGAACAAATCCGCGAAGCGATTCGCGATTACCAGGAAGGGCGGTTTGGGCGATAATGGAAGGGAAAGAGCCGATTCGTTGTATGGCTCTTTCTTTTTTGTTATCATGTTCACAAAAAGAAGCCGTTGGGCTGTTCAAGGAGGACATAGTCATGAACCAAGTCATCGAAACGATTCTCCAGCACCGTTCGATCCGCCGTTTTGAAGACAGGCCGTTGACGGACGAACAAATCCGCACGATCGTTGAATGCGCCCAAGCGGCGTCGACATCAAGCTACGTTCAAGCGTACTCCATCATCGGCGTGAAAGATCCGGAGAAAAAACGGAAGCTCGCCGAGCTGGCGGGAAATCAATCCTATGTCGAGCATAACGGCCATTTCTTTGTCTTTTGCGCTGATTTTCACCGCCATGAGCTCATCGGTGAAATTGAGGGAAAAGACGTGATTCCGTCGCTTGAGAGCACGGAAAAGTTTATGGTTGCGCTCATTGACACGGCGCTTGCGGCGCAAAACGCCGCCATTGCCGCGGAGTCGATGGGGCTTGGCATTTGCTATATCGGCGGGCTGCGCAACAACTTGCCGGAAGTATGTGCGCTGCTAAATGTGCCGAAGCGGGTCATTCCGCTGTTTGGGCTTGCCGTCGGCTATCCTGCGCAAACGCCGGATCAAAAGCCGCGGTTGCCGTTTGAACACGTTTATCACGAGGACGAATACGACCAAGACCGCGCGCGATTCATCGCGCAGCTGCAACGCTACAACGAAACCGTGTCTACCTATTATGAGCAGCGGACGAACGGCCGCCGCCGCGACACATGGACCGGGCAGATGGCCGATATGCTCAGCCGCCAAGTCCGGATGTACATGAAGGAGTTTGTGGAAGGGAAAGGGTTCAATTTACGGTAGCCTCTCTTCGTTCGGAAGAGGGGTTTTTCTTGCAGGTGATTCCATTTGTAGGAAAATTATGACAGCCCATTGGACATTAGTTTTGGTGATTGATTTTGTCTGGAGTTTCAGCTATACGTTATGGCCTCGAAAAGAACCGAAGGTGAGACTGGCAAAACCAAGAGGTTCGTAGGAAAGGAGAGAACGAGAATGGACCAAATCCGGCAACTGGCGCAATGGATCAAAGAGGCGAATACAATCGCCGTCCTGACCGGGGCGGGGATGAGCACGGAGTCCGGCATTCCTGATTTTCGCAGCGAAAACGGCCTTTACGCCCAAGAGGACAATGTCGAATATTATTTGTCAGAGCATTATTACAAAAAAGATCCGGTTGATTTTTGGCGTCGATTCAAGCGGATGTTTTCATTAAAAATGATGGGGGGCTTTGCCCCGAATGACGGGCATCGGTTTCTCCGTTGGCTTGAGGAGATGGGCAAGACGGTGACGATTTTGACGCAAAATATTGACGGGCTGCATACAAAAGCAGGGAGCACGAATGTCATTGAGCTGCACGGCACGCTGCAGACGGCGACATGCCCGTCATGCGGCAACAAGTATGATCTGTCGTTTATCAACCGCCACGAGGTGCCGCGCTGCGAAAAGTGCCAGACGATTGTCAAACCGGATGTCGTCTTGTTTGGCGGGCTCGTGCCGCGCATGGAAGAAGCGTTTGCCAAAGCGGCGGAAAGCGACTTACTTCTGGCGATGGGAACAAGTTTGGAAGTGGCGCCCGTGAATCAAATCCCGTTTTATGTTGCCGCCGAATCGCCGGCAACGCGGAAAGTGTTGATCAACAAAACGGCGACGAGGATGGACGGAATATTTGACCTTGTCATTTATGGCGGAATCGGGGAAACGGTCGCTAGGGTGCGCAAGCAAATACAGGCGGAATGATCGATAGATTCCATGCCAACGGGAGAACGCATATGGCGTTTTCCCGTTGGACAAAAATCAAAAAAGGTATTGTACTTTTCAGAACATTCGAATATAATAAAGATAACATACCAACCGGTTGGTATTTTGATGAGTGGAGCCGAGCATAAAGGCGTAATGGAAAACGGAGGGGACCATCATGTATTTGCGCTTAACGGACGAGCAGCGCATGGTGCAAAAAGCGATCCGCAAGTTTGTCGAAAAAGAATTGATGCCGCTCGAGAATGAAGTATTGCGCAATGAGCGCGAAGGGAAGCCTGGGCTCCCGCCCGAAAAATTAAAAGAGCTGCAGCTCAAAGCGAAAGAAGCGGGGTTTTGGGGGATCAACACGCCGGAGGAATACGGCGGCGCGAATTTGGGCCATGTCATGCAGGCGATTGTGTTGATGGAAGTGTCGAAAACGCTTGTTCCGTTCCAGTTTGGCGGATCGGCGGACAACATTTTGTATTACGCGAATGAAGAGCAAAAGAAAAAATATTTGATCCCGACGATCAACGGCGAGAAAAAATCGTGCTTTGCCATGACCGAGCCGGGAGCAGGATCAGATACGCGCAACATTAAAATGACGGCGGTGAAAGACGGCGACGAGTGGGTGTTAAACGGGGAGAAGACATTCATTACCGGCGGCAACGACGCCGATTTTGTCATGGTGATCGCCATCACCGACAAAGAGCGTCACCAAGCTTCGAACGGGCGTGAAGGGGTGACGTGTTTTATCGTCGACCGCGAGATGGGCTGGCGTTCGGAACCGATACATACGATGGGACCTTCCACTCCAGCCAGCTTAATTTTCGAAAACGTGCGCGTGCCGGAAGAAAACATTTTAGGCGAGCTGCATCACGGCTATAAGCTTGGGCTTGAGTGGATCGGCTACGCCCGCTGGGTCGTCGGCGCCCGTGCGGTCGGAGCGGCCGAGCGGCTTTTGCAAATGGCCATTGACTATGCGAAGGAGCGCGTCACATTCGGCAAACCGATCGCCGAGCGGCAGGCGATCCAATGGATGATTGCCGATTCGGCGGTAGAAATCGAAGCGGCGAAATGGCTTGTGTTAAACGCGGCCTTTACGCTTGACCAAGGGGAGGACAACCGCCATTTAGCCTCGATGGCGAAGCTGTTTGGCGCGAACATGGGCAACCGCGTCGTCGACCGCGTCATGCAAATCCACGGCGGCATGGGCTACACGAAAGAAATGCCGATCGAGCGCTGGTATCGTGAAGCGAGATTGTGGCGCATTTACGACGGCACGGATGAAATTCAGCGCCTCATTATCGCCCGCAATTTGATCAAAGGGCACGTCAAGCTTGGACAGTTCATCTAAAAAAATGAAAGCGTTATCGAAAGGGAGGAGAACACGATGAGCCAACGGTTTGCAGGAAGAGTGGCGTTTGTGACCGGAGGAAGCCGCGGCATTGGCAAGGCGATTGTCACCCGCTTCGCGGAAGAAGGAGCGAAAGTGGCGTTCATTGATTTAAACGCAGAAGCCCTTGAAGCGACGGCTGCGGAGCTGCGGGAAAAAGGGTATGACGTTTACGCCAAGGTGGCGAGCGTCACCGACCGCGAACAAGTAGAAGCGACGATCCAAGAAGTGGTCGATCGGTTCGGTTCGCTCGATATTCTCGTCAACAACGCCGGCGTCATCCGCGACAATTTGCTGTTTAAAATGACCGATGACGACTGGCAAACGGTAATGGACGTCCATTTAAAAGGCGCATTTTACTGCGCCCGCGCCGCGCAAAAATATATGGTCGAAAAAGGGTACGGGCGCATCATCAACATTTCGTCGACATCCGCGCTCGGCAACCGCGGCCAGGCGAACTATTCGGCGGCGAAAGCCGGCATCCAAGGATTTACGAAAACGCTGGCGATTGAGCTTGGCAAATTCGGCATCACGACGAATGCCGTCGCCCCTGGGTTTATTGAAACCGATATGACGAAAGCAACGGCCGAGCGGCTTGGCATTTCGTTTGAGCAGCTCATCCAAGCGAGCGTCGCCAACATCCCGGTCGGGCGCAGCGGCCGTCCGGAAGACATCGCTCATGCGGTCGCCTTTTTCGCCGATGAGCGGTCGTCGTTTGTCAACGGCCAAGTGCTGTATGTCGCCGGCGGTCCGAAATGCTGAAAACGAGGAGGACGGGGCATGTACCAACATGACATCGGGAAACGGTCAGCGAAAGTGAAAAATGTCGTTGAGCGCGGAGCGGTGAAAAAGTTTGCGGAGGCGATCGGCGATCCAAACCCGATTTATTGGGACGAAGAGACAGGGAAACGGTCGCGCTACGGGCGCAACATTGCGCCGCCGACGTTTCCGCGTGTGTTTGACTACGGCGTCATTGAAGGGCTGAAGCTGCCGGCCAAAGGGCTCATCCATGGCGAACAGCACTTCCATTATGAGCGCCCGCTGTTTGTCGGCGAAGAGCTGTACTGCTATGCGGAAGTGAAAGATTACTTCGAAAAGCAAAGCAGCATGGGCCTGCTCGGTTTTTTAGTAATCGCCAACAACGGCGAGGACGCTGACGGAAATCTCATTTTCACTTCCACCTCGACGATCATGATCAACGAGGCGGTTAGAAAGGCGATGAGCGTATGACGAGCATCCGCAAATGGCAAGTCGGAGAGTCGCTTCCTGAAGTAACGCTCGCACCGGTGTCCCGGCTCGATTTAATCAAATACGCCGGCGCATCAGGCGACTACAACCCGATTCATACGATCGATGAAGAGGCGAAAAAAGCCGGCCTGCCGGGCATTATCGCCCACGGCATGTGGACGATGGGCAACCTCGCGAAGCTGTTTACGCCGTACTACGAAGAAGGGTTTGTCCAAGACTATTTCGTCCGCTTCCAGTCGATGGTGTTTTTGAACGATGTCATCACCTTAAAAGCAACGGTGAAGGAAAAAGACAAGAAAGCGATCCGCTTTGCCGTCGCCGCCGTCAACCAGCATGGAAAAGAAGTCATTAAGGGCGAAGCCGTGTTTTCTCTGTATGAATGAAGCAAGGCAGCGAGCCCGGCAACATCGAGAACGCCCAGTTGCCGGGTTTCGTACTACAAAGGGGATGAGGAGGAGTCAGGATGAGACGAGATGCCGTCATTGTGTCGGCCGTACGAACGGCCATCGCCCGCCAAGGTGGCGCTTTGGCGACGATGCCGGCGCATATTTACGGCGCGGAAGTGATCAAAGAAGCGATGCGGCGGGCGAATATTGGTCCGGAGCATGTCGATGATGTCATTATGGGCAACGTCCTAAGCGGCGGCGGCAATATCGCCCGACTGACCGCGCTGCAAACCGGACTGTCGCTTGAGCTGACGGGAGTGACGGTCGACCGGCAGTGCGGTTCGGGCATTAACGCCGTCAATTTAGCGGCGCAAGCCATTTGGGCCGGCGACGGAGATGTGTATATTGCCGGCGGCGTGGAAAGCATGAGCCGCGCGCCGTATTTGATGGACCGCCCGGAAAAACCGTACAGCTCGACGCCGCCAAGCTTCCGCAAATCGCAGCTATCGCCGAAAGAAATCGGCGATCCGCCGATGGGGATTACGGCGGAAAACTTAGCGAAAAAATACGGCATCAGCCGTGAAGAACAAGACGCATTCGCCTTGCGCAGCCAGCAGCGCATGGCGCGCGCCATGCAGGAAGGGCGATTTGACGAGCAAATTGTGCCCATTGCCGTGCCGGTGAAAAAAGGGGAGCCGTTCATCTTCGATACGGACGAACATCCGCGGCCAAACACAACCATGGAAGCGCTCGCAAAACTGCCGCCGGCGTTTTTGGAAGGCGGAACGGTGACGGCCGGGAACAGTTCCGGATTGAACGACGGGGCGTCGGCGCTCGTCATCATGTCGCGGGAAAAAGCAGAGGAGCTTGGCTTAAAGCCGCTTGCCGTCATCCGCGCCCATGCGGTCGCCGGAGTTGATCCGAACATCATGGGCATTGGCCCGGTGCCGGCGACAAGAAAAGTGCTTGAAAAGGCGGGGCTGACGCTTGATGAGATGGACATCATTGAAATCAATGAAGCGTTTGCCGCGCAAGTGATCGCCTGCGACCGTGAGCTTGAGATGGATCCCGAAAAAGTGAACATAAACGGCGGCGCCATCGCCCATGGCCATCCGCTCGGCGCGACGGGGGCGATTTTGATCACAAAAGCGGTGTATGAACTGAAGCGCCGCGGAGGGAAATACGCGCTCATTACCGCGTGCATCGGCGGCGGTCAAGGCATTGCGACCATCATTGAGAGAGAATGACGCATTGGAGACCGTGGAGGATGAAAGAAAAATTAAGGGAAGTTGCCATAGAGTTGTTCGAACGCAAAGGATTCAAAGAAACGTCGGTGCAGGAAATCGTCGAAGCGATCGGGGCAACGAAGGGGGCCTTTTACTACTATTACAAAAGCAAAGAGGAGTTGCTATGTGATATTTGTGTTTCCTATCTGGACGATTTGCTTCGGCAGCAAGCCTGCATTGTCCAAGATCCCGAGAAAAGCTGCACGGAGAAATTGCGGGCCATCGTCCATATGGTCATCTGCAATATCCGCACACGGAAGAAAAGCGCCCGCATTTTCTTCCGCGAAATGCGGCATTTGGCTGATGACCATTTGGCGGAAATCCGCGCCAAGCGGCGGTTGTTTCGCAAGCGGTATGAACAGCTGGTTCGAGAAGGGATCGCCCGCGGGGAATTCAAGCCATCGCTTCATGCAGAAATGATTACGTTTGGCCTGCTTGGCATCACCAACTGGAGCTATTATTGGTTCCGGCCTGACGGAGGCATCTCTGAAGAAGAACTGACGGACATTTTCGTTGATTTCATTTTGCACGGCATAAAGGCGCCAAGAGCTGGAGAAAGCGGTCGAAATGAGGCGGAGCCAGGCAATTCGGGCGGCCAGACCGAATGAAAGATCGGCCGCGCCGCTTTGATGGTCTGGCCAAACGGCAAACAAAAAGGGGGATCGGGATGGAGCTATTCATCCAGCAGCTGTTAAACGGGCTGACAGTTGGAAGCGTTTACAGCCTTGTCGCGTTAGGTTTGACGCTTGTTTATGGCATTTTGCACATTCCAAACTTTGCCCACGGCGCGTTATATATGATGGGTGGTTATGTCACGCTCACTGCGATGACGAAAGCCGGGCTGCCGTACGGGTTGGCCGTTGTCGTGTCGATGGCCGCGGTCGGGATGCTCGGTGTATTGATGGAACGGCTTGTGTTTTATCCGCTTCGCGACGCACCGCCGCTCCATGACAAAATTGCGGCGATTGGCATTTTGTTGTTTTTGGAGGCATTCGCCCAGTTCGTCTGGGGGGCGGACTACCAGACGATGCCAACCCCATACGGCGACGTTGTCAGCATTTTCGGCTTGACCTTGACGGTTCAACGCATCCTCATCATCGCATCCGCTGTCATCATCATGATCTTGCTTTACCTCTTCTTGAAAAAGACGTTCATCGGGTCTTCCATCATCGCGATGGCGCAAAACCGCGAAGGGGCGAATTTGGTCGGCATTAACACGAATAAAGTCGCCATGCTGACGTTTTTCCTTTCCGGCAGTTTGGCCGCGCTCGCCGCGTCGCTCGCTTCGCCGATCAACCTCGTGTTTCCCGGCATGGGCCATCTTGTCATCTTGAAAGCGTTTGTCATCATCATTCTCGGCGGTATGGGAAGCATTCCAGGCGCCATTGTCGGCGGCTATATTTTGGGATTCAGCGAAAGCTTGGGAGCGACGTATGTGTCGAACGACTACAAAGACATTATCGCTTTTGCCATCCTCGTCATCATTTTAACGGTCAAACCGAACGGACTGTTTGCCAAGGAGGGACATTGATGGCTGTATTCGCCAACCGGCGCTTATGGATCGCCGTTCTTGCGGCGCTGGCGCTTGCCTTTCCGTTGCTTGTCACCAACAGCTATTACTTGCACATGATGACGATCTCCTTCATTTGGATGATCGCTGTTTACGGGCTGAATTTATTTGCTGGCTATACTGGTTATTTGTCGCTTGCCCACGCCGGGTTTTTTGCGATTGGCGCGTATGCGCTTGGCATTTTGACGGTGAAAGCCGGCGTGCCGTTTTGGTTGGCTTTCGTGCTTGCTTGTTTGTTCACCACGTTGCTTGGGGCCGTCATCGGGCTTGTTGCGCTGCGGACGAAAGAGCACTTTTTCGCCATTTATACGCTTTGTGTGGGCTATATTATCTATTTGATCATTGACAAATGGGACAGTTTAACCGGCGGAGTGCGCGGGTTTATCGGCATCCCGGCGCCGGCTGACATCGGTCCGCTCTCGTTTCAAACGCCCGTCGCCCAATATTATTTGGTGTTATGCTTCTTGGTTGCGGTCATCTTCACCATGTACCGCCTTGTCTATTCGTTGACCGGACGGACGTACATCGCCATTCGCAACAGTGAGGAGCTCGCGTTGACGCTTGGCATCTCGACGATGAAAAACAAACTCGCCTCGTTTGTTCTCTCGGTCTTTTTTACATCGCTTGCCGGAGCGCTGTACGCATCGTTCATCCGCTTTCTTGGCCCGGACATTGCGTACGTCAGCGTCATGTTCGACTTTTTAACGTATTTGCTTGTCGGTGGGATTGGCACGCTCGCCGGTCCGGTCGTCGGGACGTTGCTGATTACGTTTCTGTCCCAACAATTGCAGTTTTTGCAAGATTACCGGATGTTGATTTTCGGTCCGGTGCTGACGTTGCTCATCATCTTTTACCCACACGGCATTGCCGGGGGGGTCATCCGTTTGAAAGCAAAGCGTGAAGAAGCGCGCCGTCTCGATCCAGAAGCGAACCGAGTTGCTGCGGAACTGGCCGTCTCGAGCCAAGGACGAGGCGAGCGGCACGCAGAGGAGGGATAACGATGCTTTTGCACGTTGAACGGTTGACGAAGCGGTTTGGCGGGCTTCTGGCGGTCAACGATGTCACCTTTTCCGTCGAGCAAGGGAAGATCAACGCCATCATCGGCCCAAACGGAGCCGGCAAATCGACGTTTTTCAATTTAATCAGCGGCTTGTACCGGCCGACGTCAGGGACGATTACGTTCAAAGGGCGCGATATTACCCGCCTGCCGGCAAACGAACGGGCGAAGCTCGGCATCGCCCGCACGTTTCAAACGACTCACTTGTTTGAACAGGCGACGGTGATCGACAACGTCATCATCGGCCATCGTCTCCGCACGTCATCCAACTTATTTGATGCCATTTTGCGCACGAAACGGCACCGCCGCGAGGAACAGGCATGCAAAGAAAAAGCGATGGAAGTGCTCGACTTTGTCGGTCTAACCCATGTGGCGGATCGGATGGTGGCCAACTTGTCGCAGGAGCAGAAAAAGCGGGTGGCGTTCGCGCTTGCCTTGGCGACCGATCCGGAGCTCGTGCTGCTTGATGAACCGGCAGCCGGCATCAACCCGGATGAAACGGAAGGGCTTGAGGAGTTGATCGTCAAAATGGTAGAAGGCGGCCTGACCGTTTGCCTGATTGAGCACAAAATGTCGATGATCATGAAAATTGCCGACCGCATTATGGTGTTAAACTACGGAGAAAAAATCACTGAAGGAACGCCCGAGGAAGTGCGAAACAACGAGGCGGTCATTCAAGCGTATTTAGGAGGGAGCGCCATTGCTTGAAGTTGCGAACGTATCCGTCCGCTACGGGAGTTTTACGGCCATTCGCGATGTGACGTTTTCCGTCAAGCGAGGGGAGATCGCCGTTTTGCTTGGCGCCAACGGGGCCGGGAAAAGCACATTGTTTCGCACGATCAGCGGGCTGCACAAACCAGTGCGGGGGGAAATCCGCCTCGATGGCGAGCGCATTGATTCGCTGCCTCCTGACCGCATCGTCGGGCGCGGCGTCGTGCAATGCGCGGAAGGGCGCAAACTGTTTCCGCGCATGAGTGTATACGAAAACTTGCTGATGGGCGCTTACGTCCATCGGAAGGACAAAGAAGGCATCCGCCGCTCGATTGAACATGTATACGAACTGTTTCCGATTTTGCGCGACAAGCAAAACGCGCCAGCCGGGTCGTTAAGCGGCGGCCAGCAGCAAATGCTCGCCATCGGACGCGCCTTAATGTCACGTCCTGCGGTGCTCTTGCTTGATGAGCCGTCAATCGGACTCGCCCCGTTGATTGTCGAGCAGATGTTTGCGACGATTAAGCAAATCAATGAGGGAGGAACAACGATTTTGTTGGCGGAACAAAACGCTCATGCGGCGCTGTCGATCGCCCATCGAGGCTATGTGTTTGAAAATGGAACGATCGTTGCCTCAGGGACGGCGGACGAGCTGCTCGCCAACGACGATGTCCGCAAGGCGTACATTGGTTCATGATAGGCCTCATCCTTGTCCATCAGCGAAAGCAAGGAGAGGAGATGGCACTGAAAGGGGGTGAATAACGGGTGTGTCAAATATTATCTAAATATTCACAATAATAAATCATCAATAGGGGGGAGTAGAATGAAAAAAAGAAAATGGTCCATCGCCGCTATGATCGCGGCCATCATGATGCTTATGCTTGCGGCGTGCAACAATTCGCCAAGCAGCAATAACGCCAACGGCGGAAACAATAGCGGAGGAGGCAGCGGTGAAACGGGCACGGTCAACATCGGCTACAGCGGCCCGCTGAGCGGCCCGGCCGCCTATTATGGCCAACGGACGTTAAACGGCTTGAAAATGGCGGCCGAGGAAATCAACAACAGCGGCGGCTTTGAGGTGAAAGGAAAGAAATACAAAATTAACCTCGTCCCATTAGATGACAAATATTTGCCAAACGAAACGGCAGCGAACGCCAAACGCCTTGTGCAAGAGCATCATACGCCGATCATTTTCACGCCGCACAGCGGTGGCGTCATGGCGCTGCAAGTGTTCAACCAAACGGACAATTTCATCATCGCGGCGTATACGAGTGAGCCGAAAATTACACAAACGGGCAATAAGCTGACCGTGCGCATTCCGCCGCGCTATGACGGCTACATCCCGACTTTTACCGATTATGCCATGAAGCATTTCGGCAAGAAACTGGCCGCCTTGCCGACGGCGACGCAATACGGGAAAGACTGGACAGAAAAACTGTTGCCGTATTGGGAAAAACAAGGCGGAAAAGTTGTCTACAAATCATCGATTGATTTTACGAAAGACACCGACTTCTTTACGATCGTGACGAATGCATTGAAAGAAAAGCCGGATGTCTTGTTTATCGGTGGACCGTCGGAACCGACGGCAAAAGTGGCGAAACAAGCGCGTGAACTTGGCTTTAAAGGCGGCTTTATCATTATGGATCAGGCGAAACTCGATGAGATGAAACGGGTGACGGGCTCTTATGACATGCTTGAAGGTTCGATCGGCGTCATGCCGCTTGTCGAGTCGGATCAACCCGCGGTTCCAGAGTTTGTGAAAAACTATCGGGCAAAGTTCAATGAAGATCCGGGATCGGAAGCCGCTTACAACTATTTGGCGCTTTACGCTTTCGTCGAGGCGATGAAAGCCGCAGGCACCGTCGATGACCCACAAGCCATCCGCGAACATATGAATGACGGCTTGAAAAACATTCCGGCAGAAAAGAAAGTGTATAACGTCCCAAGCATCGGCGACGATGGCGGATTTGAATCGGAAATCGTCGTGGCTGCGGTGGAAAATGGAAAAATTGTGCCGATTGAGTTAATAAAACAATAATACACCATGCAGACTGATAAGCAGAGGAACCTTATCATCGGGCTTTCAATGGGAATGCTCTTTGCATGAGCCCTGAAGTGTGCATCTTCTCAAGGATCCGTAGATGGAGCGGTATATGGATGGAGCAATAGAGAGGCTGTCTGAAAAGGTCATCGCACGACTTTTTCCAGACAGCCTTTTCCATTTTCGCATTATGACGTTTTTTGATTCGTTATAGACACCGTGGGTACGCCCCTTAGGGTGTCTTTTACCGGGCAGACACGTTCAACGTGTTCAATCAAAGCTTGGACGTTTTTTGGATCGGAAGGAGAGTCGATATCAATATGGTAACGAATTTCTAAGAATCCAGGCCGAACGTCCGCTTTCTCCATAAAGCCATCGGGATCTAAATCCCCTTCTACGTGTACTTGAACTCCTTTCAGTTCGACCCCGTGATGGCTGGCAAACAGAGAGACCAGTACATTGATGCAACCGCCTAGTGCAGCTAGGACCAACTCTACGGGATTCGGCCCCTGATCGGTGCCTCCCAAGGATGGGGGTTCGTCAATGATGACTTGTTTGCCGTTAATGTCAGCCACCGAGCGTACTCCTTCGCCAGACCATTTGACATCAGAGGAAAAGGTAAGCTTAGGCATGAAAAAAACCTCCTGATAAATAGGAATAATAGATAAATTAAGAATAATACATAAATCCCTATTTGATAAGTAAGAATTTAAAGAAAACGGAGGTGACGGAAAGAAGAATGGATGCGGTAATGATAGGATTGCCGCCTGGAAGCACTGTTTCGGGTTGATCAATTCTTATTGTGTACTTCTTATCATAAAAAACTATGTTCTAAATAATCAAAGAAAACAAATAGAAAAATTTTCAATAATGCGATAAAATAAAACTGCTCTGCCACATGATGAATCTAATCACAGGAGGGAAGAGACCAACCATGCAGGAAATGGCGCTCGGCCTTGCCGCCTCGTTCTTTTTTGCCGTTACGTTCATATTGAACCGGTCTATGGAGCTAGCTGGCGGAAGTTGGACGTGGAGCTCGTCACTTCGTTTTTTCTTTATGGTTCCGCTGTTAAGTGCTGTTATTATCGGCTCCATTTCCGAACGGCTTGGCGTTTGTCGGCTTAGCGGTCATTGTGGTGGGGATTTGTTGGCATAGCTTCGAGGCTGCAAAGACGGTGAAACGGTCGTCGCCCTCCGTTCCGAAAACCCGGCACTCCTATCAGGTGGGAAGAGAACCATGAGGACGATCGTGTATTTGCTTTTGGCTTGTCATGTTGTTGTCATTTGCTGCTGGATAAGCGACTGGACTGTGCTCACGACCCCAATTGGCCTCGCTGTATGGGCGGGATGGTTGCGAGCTTCATCATCCTTCGTTTTTGCCAAAACATTCACCCAAAGCTGCGGTACATGTTAAAAACGATGACAGCGACGTCGCTGCTGCTTGCCGTCTGTTCATTGATCATCGAATGGGCGGTGCGCTCGATGCCGTAGGAACACTTGGTCAGTCGTTGCGGCCGTCAGCGGCCCGGAAGGCTTCTGGAGCGATCCGGCGGCCGACGGCATACATGATCGGCGCGCCGATGGCCATGACGACCAACTCGCTGATGGCCGTCGTCAGCCATGTGAGCCAAAACGGAAAGCCGAGCGCCAGTTTCAATTCGAAGGCGATAATGGCCATAGTCACAGTAAATGACAGCGTATTGACGGTCATGCGCGCCCAAACGTTTCGGACATACCGCATAGAGACGATCGTGATGAGCAGCGCCAACACCGACTGGCCAACGCCAAATACGAGATCATACGCGGCGATCGGCGAGAAAAACCAGTTGGCGAAAAACACGCCAAGCACAATGCCGATGGCGTATGTTTTGCGGAACACGACCAAGTGATTCAATATTTCTGACACGCGAAACTGAATATTCGTAAAGCCAAACGGCTGAATGAGCGCCGTCACCGCGATATACAC
The DNA here is from genome assembly GCF_000174795.2 of Geobacillus sp. Y412MC52. Classification (NCBI taxonomy): domain Bacteria; kingdom Bacillati; phylum Bacillota; class Bacilli; order Caryophanales; family Anoxybacillaceae; genus Geobacillus; species Geobacillus sp. Y412MC52. The sequence continues at coordinate 1,677,717 of NC_014915.1, forward strand.
GGCGGCGATCAAGCCATTTGCCGCTATGATCCGAATGTTCATAACGTCCTCTCGGATCCATTCACCGCTTTTGGCGCTGTTTGACAGCTTTTACCGCGCTGGGGCGCTCGTGTTTGGCGGCGGGCATGTCGTGTTGCCGCTCTTGGAGGCGGAAGTGGTGCCGCAAGGGTGGGTGACCGCCAATCAGTTTTTAGCCGGCTACAGCGCCGCCCAAGCCGTCCCTGGGCCGCTGTTTACGTTTGCCGCGTATATTGGAATGGCGGCGTTGGGCTGGAAGGGAGCGCTAGTGGCTACCACAGCCATTTTTCTTCCATCCTTTTTGCTCGTTCTTGGCGCGTTTCCGTTTTGGCACTGGCTTCGCCGTCATCCACGCTTCCAAGCGGCGCTTGCCGGCATTAACGCCGCTGTGGTCGGGATTTTGCTTGCGGCGCTGTATGACCCGATCTGGACGAAAGCGGTGAAGGGACCGGCCGATTTGGCGTTTTCCCTTGGGGATTTTCTTCTTCTTGTTGTGTGGAAGTGGCCAGCATGGACGGTCGTCCTTGTTTCGTTCGTCGGCGGATGGCTGCGCGCTTGGCTCGGCTGATCGCCCTAAGCACCATGATGGCGGCTTTTCATTATCGTCCGAAAATGGACAACGACGTGTTTGGCTTTGCCGTTGCAATAGCCGGCAGATGCAAATAGATGCATAGATCGATCAACAGCAGCGCCAGCCAAGAGAAACGCTATGAGAAAATGGATGGTCACAATAGCAGGCGGGAGGTCAAACCAGACAACAAGGGGCCGAGTGCGATCTGCGCCGCAAGCAATCCAGCCGCCGCCGACCGTCGTGGCGAGCACGATGGCGTCGATCGTCAACCTCGTTTCCTTAATGGCCGGCGCCAGTGTATTAGTGATGAGCTTGATCAAATGGTTTTCGTTTGCATGGAAGCGATACCGAGGCGGCAGAAACAAAAGAGCGCCGGCATGGCATAGGGCTGTGCGCTGAAAGGAAAGCTCGCCGCCTGATCCGCAGGCGTATATAGGCAAAAGGAGGGGGAGTCGATGAAGTGGGTATGGATGCTGCTCGCTCTAATGGCCGGGATGGCTGTCTCCGTACAGGCAGGAGTGAACGGCGGCCTCGGCAAGCGGATTGGTGTGTTGGAAGGGGCGTTCGTGTCGTTTTTAATCGGAACGATCGTCTTATTTTTAGTGCAATTGTTTTTCGGAAAAGGAGAATTGCTGGCCATGTTTTCTGTGCCGAAATGGCAGCTGACGGGCGGCATTCTCGGCGCTTTTTATGTGTTTGTCATGGTGCTGATCGTTCCGAAAGTCGGCGTCGCCAACTCTCTGGGAGCCGTGATCGCCGGCCAGCTCGTCATGAGCTCGATCATTGATCACTTCGGGTTATTCGGGGGACAGCGCATTCCGTTTGACATGACGCGCCTCGCTGCTATAGCCTGTTTGTTTTTGGCGCTTTGGCTTTTTTTCCGCAAATGAACAACAGGACTGGCCAAGTTGGTTTAGTTTTCCGTGATCCGTTCATACTAACAACAGCATGATCGACTTGAAAGGAAGCGGATCAAAGTGAAACAGGCATGGCGCATTTATATGAGCGATTTGAAACATCTCACGACCAACTGGGCCGCATCCATATTGGCTCTCGGTCTGATCGTTCTTCCATCGCTTTACGCTTGGATCAATGTAGAGGCTTCGATTGACCCTTATGCCCATACAGAGGATTTACCGGTCGGCGTCGTGAACGAAGACCGAGGGGCGGAGTTGACCGGTCACCGGTTTCACGCCGGCGATGAGATCGTCAAGACCTTAAAAAACAACCACCAGTTGGGATGGCGATTTGTCACGCGGAAAAAAGGAATGGAAGGCGTTCGGAGGGGAGACTACTTTGCGACGATCGTCATTCCGGCTGATTTCTCGGCCAAATTAGCCACTGTAGTGCAGAAACGTCCGAAAAGGGCGGTTATTTACTATTATGAAAACGACAAACGGAACGCCATCGCTCCCAAAATCACGGAGCGCGGAGCAAGTACATTGTCAGCGCGAGTCAGCGATGAGTTTGTAAGGGTGGTCAATACCGCATTGTTTTCCTTGTTCCACCAAGCGGGAGTGACGCTCGAACAGCAGCTTCCCACCATTCGCCGCGTTGAAGCGTTCGTGTTTCGTTTGGAAAACGAATTGCCAACGATTCAACGACAATTGAAAGCCCTAGATCGCGATGTGGGAGAGGCAAGATCACTAGTTCGTACAGGCCGCGAGCTTCTGCCGGCTGCCAGAGCAACGGTGCGGCGCGGTTTAGAATGGACAGGCCGCGTTGAGAAGTTGTTCATGCAAGTCAATGCTTCATCGCACTTATGGGAAAAGCCGGTGGAAATGGCGGTTCATGCGCTCTATTCCTTTGCAGAGCAGACGCCACAGTCCCTCGATACACCGGAAAAGCAAGCGCGTTGGGCGGCTCTCATCCAACAGGCTGCAACAGACGCGAGCCCATTGGTTCAGCAATTGCGACGAACGTTGAGAACATGGGAGGGGACGATTGATTCCTCTTCTCTTCAACCTGTGCAGCGCACAGTCAGCCGTATCGAGCAGACGCTAGCGTCTATTCAAGAAACAGCGGCGCTAGTGAAACAACATCCAACAGGCGTCGAAGAGAAGATCACTCACCTGCGTGAACAAATGGCCTTATTGGACGCACAGGCGCAGCAACTTGATCAAGCATATCGCCAACGGCTGCTGCCTATGCTGCGGGCAAAATGGAATCAAACAGGGGAACAGGTGCGACAAGCGAAACAAACGCTTCTTCGCATGGATCAAGCGTTAAATGAGGCAGAGCAATGGTTGTCAAACACAGATCGTGATTTAGCGGCCGCGCAACAAGCGCTAAAGACCGCACAGGCTCAATATCCATTTCTCTCCCGCCAGGTCCGCGAGCTGGCCGCCTTCCTATCGAAAATCAAAAGAGAAACCAACATCGACGAACTGATTCGCTTGTTGAAACAAGATCCACAGGCGAAAGGCGACTTTTTGGCCCACCCGGTTGACGTCAAAACGTTCCGCCTTTTCCCGCTGCCGAACTATGGTTCGGGCATGAATCCATTTTACACGGTGCTGGCCATATGGGTAGGATGTTTGTTGCTTGTTTCCGTCTTGTCGACGGATCCTTCTTCGTTTTCGGAAGCGAATGAGCGGGAAAGATATGCCGGACGGCTGTTGACCTTTTGGACGCTGAATGCTTTGCAGGCGATGGTCGTGACAGCTGGAGCGGCTTTCATCTTGCCGAATATTTTCGTCCGTGAGCCGGGATGGTTCATGACGTTCGGCCTTTTGTGCAGCTTTGTCTTTATGGCGGTGGTTTTTTCGCTTGTTTCCTTGTTCGGCAATGTGGGAAAAGCGATGGCGATTGTGTTGCTCGTCTTGCAAATTGCCGGAGCGGGAGGCACGTATCCGATTGAGCTGATTCCTCCGTTCTTTCAGCAATTAAACCCTTGGCTGCCGTTTACCTATGCCATTGATGTAATGCGCGAGGCGGTCGGCGGGATCGTATGGGAAAATGTTGAGCATGATGTCAAGCGGCTTCTCTTGTTTGCCGTTGCCGCCCTTTTGGCCGGACTTTTGTTGAAAGGCTCATTAAACCCATGGATGCGCGTGCTGAAGGAAAAAGCTGTTCAAAGTGGTTTGTTTCATTGAAAATTGTCTGTTCTCTTTATGGAAGCATCTGTTACAATAGGGACGAGAGCGTTGCTTCATTCTCAATTGCCCCGTAGGATAGACGCCTCCCAAGCATTGTTCACTGCTGCTTTTGCGCGATGGGAGAGCGCTCGATGGCGGGGAAAAGGGGAGAGAATCATGTCGATCCGTCGACTGCTTGGTTTTGCGCTCATTTTTTTGGCGATTTCGATGTTTATCGAGCAAATGTGGTGGGTCGGGGGAATTTGTTTCTTGATTGGAATTGGAATGACGGCGAAAAGTCCAATCGATCGAAAGTGGAGGAAAAAGAAGCATATATGGTAAACATCGAGAGTGATATGAATCAAACAAGGGTCAGACAGCATGATGGGCAGTTGATGAAAAAAGCCGAACAGTTTATCATGGCAAGCTATCGGGAGCTTGGAAAAAGTGAGCAAGAAATGAGGCGGCGGTTGAACGAAATCCGTTGGGAAGTGGAACAAACCGGCACATACAGCCATACGTACGAAGAGTTAAGCTATGGGGCTAAGATGGCTTGGCGCCACAGCAACCGTTGCATCGGCCGCTTGTTTTGGCAATCGCTCTATGTCATTGATGCGAGAGAGGCGGTTACCGTAGACGAGGTTTTTTCTTATCTATTCCATCATATTGAGTTTGCGACCAATGGCGGGAAAATCCGGCCGACGATCACGATCTTCCGTCCAAATGGGGAAGTGCGCATTTGGAATCATCAACTGATTCGTTATGCCGGTTATGAAACCGAAGAAGGGATCATCGGCGACTCATCCTCCCTCACGTTCACCCGCGCCTGTGAACAGCTTGGGTGGAAGGGGGAGAAAACGCCTTTTGACGTGTTGCCCTTGGTGATCCAGGTAGGCGGCCAGAAGCCTGTTTGGACGCCGATCCCTAAAGAATTGGTGCTTGAGGTGCCAATTGAACATCCGGAGTTTCCGTGGTTTCGCGATCTGCAGTTAAAATGGTACGCGGTCCCGATTATTTCAGATATGTGTCTAGAAATTGGCGGCATTCGCTATATGGCAGCACCGTTTAACGGGTGGTACATGGGTACGGAGATTGGAGCCCGCAATTTTGCCGATGATTATCGCTACAACATGCTTCCGAAAGTGGCCTCTTGCATGGGGCTTGACACCAACTCCAACGCATCATTATGGAAAGACAAGGCGTTGGTCGAATTGAATATCGCTGTTTTGTATTCCTACAAAAAGGCGGGCGTCAGCATCGTTGATCATCATACCGCCGCGCGCCAATTTCAGTTGTTTGAACAGCAAGAGAAAGCAGCCGGCCGCCATGTCACCGGCGATTGGACATGGCTGATTCCGCCTCTTTCTCCGGCGACAACGCACATTTTTCACCGAACTTATGACAACACGACCATGTTGCCCAACTTTTTCTATCAGGACCGTCCATACGAACGACAAAGGGGAGAGGAACAATGACCGTCATCATTCGCATGCGCGATGTGTCATGGGCAAGAGGAGGGCGCATGATTTTGCGTGATATAAACTGGGAGGTGAAAGAAGGCGAGCAATGGGCGATTCTTGGCCTAAACGGCTCCGGGAAAACATCGCTTCTCAATATCGTCACCGGCTATCAGTACCCGACGCGCGGGGATGTTGAAGTATTGGGCTATCGGTTTGGACAGGCGAGCTTGTGGGAATTGCGCCGGCATATCGGGTTTGTGAGCAGCTCGCTTGATCAGTTTTATGATACCTTGCAAGCCGAAACAGTCGAAGATATTGTCATCAGCGGCAAGTTTGCAACGATTGGCCTGTACGATGCCGTCACTGAGGACGATCGGTCCGAAGCGCAATCGTTAATCGAGTCTTTCTGCCTCGAAGCTGTCCAAGAAAAGCGGTACGCAACGTTGTCGCAAGGAGAAAAGCGAAAAACATTGATCGCCCGAGCGTTGATGGCGAATCCGAAGCTGCTCATTTTGGACGAGCCGACGGTCGGCCTTGACTTATTGGCCCGCGAAGAAATTTTAGCATTGATCGGACAGATCGTCACTCAGCCGTGCCATCTCTTATACGTCACCCATTATATCGAAGAAATCGTCGACTCCATTACCCATGTCTTGCTTTTGCAAGACGGGCGCATCCTTGCGGCTGGCCAAAAAGAGGAAGTGTTAACCGACGAGCGGCTTTCAGAAGCGTTTCGCCTTCCGATCCGCGTTCATTGGGAAGACGGCCGGCCGTGGGTGTCGATTGGACGTTGAAGACGGATGGACTACCGGCTCCCTAAGGTGCGAAAACCATACCGGGAGCCCTTCCAACCGTAAAAACGCGCAAAAGCATGTAACAACCATCTAGTCGCCTGCACGATAATCCAGTTTTTCCTTGCCGGAAGAGCCGATGGAAAGATGGACGGAAATGTTTCGAATGGTTTTCTTTTTTAATGGGATTATGCCGTTTTGTTCCCATTGTCTCCATTTATGAACGTTGCTGCGGTATAATTGGTCTGATACATTCAGCACGTCAATGTTTCGATTGACTCCCCATTCATAGGCTTGTTGGATTTCCTGTTTCACCGTTTGCGCCGCCAGCTTAGCCAGCCGTTCTCTTGACAACGGCCGGCGCAGCTCGATCAGACTTCCTTGAGCTTGGATGGTCAACTGAAACGCAGGACCATCTTTGGTCGAAAGAACCGACCATTTCGGTTTCGGATGACGAACGACAAGAGAGGCAACCGTTTGCCGTCCTTCTTTCACGTAAATGGGCGTTCGGATCACATCCCGTTCTGTCCAACGAACCCCTAACAGCTTCTCACGGTCCGTGCATTGTTGTAGTTCGTAATCATGCAAAAAGCACACACCGCTAAGGGACAGCATTTTCTTTTTTTTCGTATCTTCTGTCCAACTAGCAGGGTCAAGGGTAATATACGGAATTCGAAGCGTTGCGCTGCGTTCATCGCTGATCGCAATCAGACGGTTAAACCGAAGCGGGCGAATGAAGGAGCTTTGCCTGAAAAGTTCTTCCGGATTCGTTAGCATGGACAGATACGAAGAAGCATGCAATAATGGAGTAGCTTTAAAGACATCAGTCAATGAAGCGTCAGTCGCATAAACCCAAATGGTGTGCCGGATCTCATGATACCTCGTTAATAAATCGATCACTCCTCGCACCACTTCTTTTTTCAACGCCCGTTTCGTAAACACAATACTCTTGACGTGTCCCCACGAGACCATTTGCTGGATGGACGTGTAAAGTTCATGCGCGGCGATTTCGGGTGTTTCTCCTGCCGACCGGCCAATGGCCACGGCTTCGGTCTGCCTTCCTCCGCCATACTCTGCTTTTGCCAATCCGCTGAAGTTGATGAGCTGTACGTACAAGACGAATTGACGATGATCATAGTCAATGCCGATTGAGTGAATATAGACGATTTGATCAATATTCCGGTTTCCCCAACAGCCGCTGAGCAGCAATGTCATCAGCCCCACGGCAACAAGACGGAGGTACATAGGAAATGGTCCTCCTCCCATTTTCACATTGATCCATTTTATCATTTTGAACCAAGAAGGTCCCCAACTTCCATGAATGAGCGTAAGTGGGAGAAAGATGATCGGGATGAGCCCCCGCCTAGAATATCCTGTTAGGAAAGGCTGGATTTGCTGTCTTTGAGAGTAAAACAGCCTAACCGTGGAACGCATGGGGATGGCTAGGCTGGCAAATAGTTGTGGGGCAAGTGTATCCAACAATCTCCCACCTTTACGCCTTTGTATTAGATGGGAGAGCGTTCCATTTCCTAGCGGCTCAAAATGCTCAGTTAACAGGCGGAAGATGGATGCCATCCGCCTCTTGGCGGCTGTCAGCTGGCGTCACTTCGATAACCGGCGGCCGACCGTTTTCAAAACCGCGGGCGATGTCGCGAATCGGGCTCATTTCATCGGGAACGCCGATTCCCGGGGTATAGCGCGGCAGGCTGGAAGTGGCGCCGCGTTCTTCCCAAGGCTCTCTCATGAATCAACACCTCCATGTTTTTAGTATGGCCATTGATGGAGACTTTATAAATGGAAATTACATCCTTTTCCGTCCACTCCTTCACGCACACCACTTGGTTTTCGCGGATGAGGCGGGTGGACCGTTTGTGCAGGAAATCGTTCCGGCAGTTCGTGATTTTCTCATAAAGCTTGGCCACTCATCCTCCACTTACGTTCACGCGTGGATGTGGGGGTCTTCTCGGCGAGAGATAATAAAAATGTTTAAAATATTCTAAATGTGATGTATAATAAAAGAAACAACATACTAACTGGTTGGTATATCATCTGTTGAAAACGGATTCAGAAGCCAATCGAAAGGCGGGAAGATCATGAGGCTAAAAGGAAAAGCGGCGATTGTCACCGGCGGCGCGAGCGGCATCGGCCGGGCGACGGCGATTCGCTTTGCGGAAGAAGGCGCCAAAGTGGCGGTGAGCGACATCAATGAGGAAGGAGGGGAAGAAACGGTCCGCCTGATTCGGGAAAAAGGAGGGGAGGCGATTTTTGTCCAAACGGACGTAGCCGATTCCAAGCAAGTGAGCCGCCTTGTCCAAACGGCGGTTGATGCCTTTGGCGGCCTACATATTCTCTTTAATAATGCCGGCATCGGCCATTCGGAAGTGCGGAGCACCGACTTGTCTGAAGAAGAGTGGGACCGGGTCATTAATGTCAACTTAAAGGGCGTGTTTCTTGGCATCAAATACGCGGTGCCGGCACTGAAAGCATCCGGGGGCGGGGCGATTGTCAACACGGCCAGCCTGCTCGGGCTGAAGGGAAAAAAATATCAAGCCGCCTACAACGCATCAAAAGCAGGTGTCATTTTGTTAACCCAAAATGCCGCATTGGAATACGGGAAATTTAACATTCGCGTCAACGCCATTGCGCCGGGGGTCATTGATACGAACATCATTACTCCGTGGAAACAAGATGAGCGCAAATGGCCGATCATCTCGAAGGCGAACGCCCTCGGCCGCATCGGGACGCCAGAGGAAGTGGCAAACGCGGTGTTGTTTTTGGCGTCCGATGAAGCGTCGTTTATCACCGGCGCAACATTATCGGTTGACGGTGGCGGGCTGACGTTTTAGCGGCCGAAGTTTGAAAAAAGAAGGGCACGCCCTAACCGCTAGGCTAGCAACAGAAATGAGGGGAGAGGAAAACGATGCGTTTTTTGAATACCGTGGCCGTGGTCACAGGAGGAGGCAGCGGCATCGGCAAGGCGGCGGCTCTCCGTTTGGCGAAAGAAGGAGCCGCTGTCGTGCTTGTCGGCCGTACAGCAGCGAAACTGGAGGAGGCTGCGGAAGAAATCACACGTCTCGGGACGCCGGGGGGCGTTGACCGGTTTGCGGCGGATGTCACCGACCGCGAACAAGTGCAAGCATTGGCCGAGTATGTCCGACAGCGGTACGGCGACTTGCATGTGCTTGTCAATAACGCCGGCATCTCCACTCATGCGAGATGGCTTGAGTTGACGGAACAAGAGTGGGATGACGTCCAACGCATCAACATCAAAAGCGTGTTTCTTGTGTCGCAGGCGTTCGCTTCGCTGATGATCGAAGGGGCAAAACGCGAGCGCGCCAATCGGGCGATTGTGAACGTAGCGTCATTGTCCGGCCATCAGGCCGGGGCGGAAATTCCGCACTACAGCGCGGCGAAAGCAGGGGTCATCAACTTGACCAAATCGCTCGCTTTGGAGCTGGCGCCGTATGGCATCCGCGTCAATTCCGTCTCGCCCGGTTTTGTCGAGACGCCGCTTACCGAGCGCGGACTGCAAAACGAGCGGTTTGTGAAAGCCATCGAGCGCAATACCGCCTTGGGCCGAGTCGGGACGCCGGAGGAAATTGCGAACGTCATTGCGTTTCTTGCCTCCTCGGAAGCGTCGTACATGACCGGCTCTGATGTGTTGGTCGATGGCGGATGGCTCATCAAATGAAACTGAAAAGTCCAAAATGGAAAAGGAGAGGAAAGGAATATGGAAACCTCGCATTTGCTTGTGGAACAATCCGGTTCTGTATTATGGTTGACGCTGAATCGCCCGGAGCGGCTCAATGCCTTCAGCCCGGAGATGATTGCCGGACTGACGGATGAAATCGAACGCGCCGCGGCGGATGATGCCGTCCGCGTCATCGTCTTATCCGGCGCTGGGCGGGCGTTTTGCGCCGGCGGGGATGTGAAAACGATGGGGCAGTCGAGCGCCCCGCAGGCGTATGAGCATATCGGCCGACTTAATCGGCTCATTTTGGCGATGAAATCATGCGAGAAACCGATCATGGCCGCCGTGCACGGCGTGGCGGCCGGAGCCGGGTTCAATTTGGCGCTGGCTTGCGATTTGATCCTCGCGGCCGAAGACAGTCAATTCATTTTGAGCTTTGCGAAAGTCGGCCTTGTCTCCGACGGTGGCGGGTCGTATTGGCTCCCGCGGCTTGTCGGTCCGCATTTGGCGAAACAGTTTTTCTTCACCGCCGATCCGATTCCAGCCCGTCGCCTGTATGAATTGGGCGTCCTAAGCGAGGTCGTCCCAGCTGAGAAACTGCGCGAGGCGACAGAATCGCTCGCCTCGAAGCTGGCGTGCGGGCCCACGAAAGCCATCGGAAAACAAAAACGGCTAATTGAGCACGCGCTGACCGCGACACTCGAGGAGATTCTCGAAGAAGAGCGTCTCGTTCAAGGGCTGATGGTGGAAACCGAAGACCATCGCGAAGGGGTGGCGGCGTTTAAAGAGAAACGGAGCCCGGTGTTCCAAGGAAAATAAGCGAGCGGCAGTGCCGAAAGAGCGCTGCGCCCTGTTTCTCCATCAGCGGGAGACGGGGCGTATTTTGTTTTCACTTCGCCTCAAATGAAACATGGGGCTGACCCAAAAGGGTCATTTTCCTTAACCAAACACAACATATTGTTTCTTAATGATTGTTTTATACCTATATACGGTAATAAGAAAGGGTGTCCCGATCCTTTTGGGACACCCTCTGGTTGGTCGGGGAACGGTGCGATCAAACGTCAAAGCGCCCCTGCTTGATTCCGGATGGGTTCTGCGAGCAACTGATCCACGTCGTCGATCAACTTGTCAACATGGTCATACGGCGCATCCAGCTGCAGCATTTTCCGCAAGATCCTGTGGGCGTTCGGGGATAAGTCAAGTTCTTCTTCCCAGCTTTTTTCCTCGTCACTTGTCGGTTCATAGGCAGAATACAATAAAAACAAGGTGAAGTGTCCAAGGGCATAGAAATCGCTTCGTGGATGCGGTTCGCGCCGCAGCCGCTTTTCCAGCGGGTCGTCATCGCGGAAATCCACCGGTTCGCCGATGCGGCAGGCCAAGCCGAAATCGATGATCGCCGCCGTTCCATCGCGCCAAATGATGTTCGGGATGCGCAAATCGCGGTGGACGATGCCGAAAGCATGGACGTGCCGGACGACCTCAAGCACCTCCTTTAACAATCGAAACGCCTCTTGTTCCGTGTACTTGGCTTCCAGCTTGAAAATCCGGTCTTCCACCGTTTCTCCGTCGATATACTCCATCACGAGATGCGGCTGTCCGCGCTCCACAAACCGATCATACAGCATCGGAATTTGCGGGTGGCGCAGGCGGGCGAGCACGTCAGCTTCGCGCCGAAGCAAGCCGCGGCCGTCTTCTCCTTTTGTCCGCCGCGCTTGTTTGATGACGACAAGACGTCCTGTCAGGTGATCGCGACCTTTGTAGGCGATGCCGTAGCTTCCCATCCCGAGCTCTTCGATGACTTCATAGCGGCCATGGAGTATATTTCCGTTCCGATGCGGCCGGTCAAACCAGCGGGCGATGAGCGGATGGCGTTCGAACAAACGTTTCATCAGCTGCCGAAGAAGCTCGAGAAGAAACTGCCGCTATGATGTTTCTTTTTGTAGTGATGGTGTCCGTACTGGGACGGGTGATGGTGCGAGTGATACGTCGGGTTGTAATAATGGTGGTCGCTGCTGCTGTAATGTTTATGGTAGTGCGACGGATGATGGGGATGGCCGAAAAGTGCTTTTAGCCATTTTTTCAACATCGAGATCGCTCCTTTGTGATAGATTTACCTATATATACGAGGCAATGAGAAGGAAGTTTCAGATTCAAAGATGAAAAAGAAACCGCCAGGGGCATTAGCCCCTAGCGCGGTGTGGCAACCTCATTCCTTTTTTTCGTTCAACGCCTGTTTGAGCAGCTCCCCTAAACTCGTGCCAAACGATTCGTTGGCCGGACTGTATTTTTTGAGAAGCGCCCGTTCGCTTCCTTTTGCGGCGATGCGTTTGGTCTCGTCCGCTTTTTCGACAATATTGCACGGGCGGCATTGGAAATACATTCCTGCTTTTCCTTCATGCATTTCCATGCGCCGGTGGCATTGCGGGCAACGGCGGTTCGACAGTTTCGGGTCGCGCCGGCGGCGGTAGCGGCACGCTAAGTTCGAGCAGACAAGCATCCGTCCGTCTTTCGTTTTCCGCTCTTTTAAAAGCGCACCGCATTCTGGGCATGTGAGATTCGTGAGGTTTGGCGCTTTGTATACCTGCTCGCTTTGCTTGATTTCGGCAACGAGCTGCTGCGTTTGCCGGCGGATGTTGGCCAAAAATTGTTGTGGATTTCCTTTCCCGCGGGCGATCGCCTCCAGCTCCCGCTCCCAGCGGGCGGTCAATTCCGGCGATTTCAGCTCTTCATTGACGAGCTCAATCAGCTGTTTCCCTTTTTTCGTCGGATAAAACCGTCCGTCTTTTCGCTCGACCACTTCGGTTTCAACCAGCCGTTCGATGATGTCCGCTCTTGTCGCCGGCGTGCCGAGCCCGTATTTCTCCATTTGCGCGAGCAAATCAGCTTCCGAATAACGGGCGGGCGGTTCGGTGAACGATTGTTCCCTCTCAAGCTGCACCGATGGGAGCGTCTGACCTTCTGCGAGGTGTGACAACGTCGGTTTGGCATCCGTTTCTTCTTTGCCGAGAACCGCTTTAAATCCGAAGTTCACAACCGCCGTCTCCTTGGCGACAAACATTTCGCCGCCGATGTCAAAGACAGCTGTCGTTGTTTCGGATTCATACGGCGGGAAAAACAGCGCCAAAAAGCGACGGGCGATGAGATCATACAGCTTGCGCTCATCAGTCGACAGCCTGCTAAGGTTGAGCCGCTCATCCGTTGGAACGATGGCGTGATGATCGGTCACTTTGTCATCGTTAAATACCCGCTTGGCTGCTTTGGCTTTGCCTTTGGCAAGGAGCGGAGCGATGACGTCCTCATAACCGGATTTCATCGCCAACAACCGCTCGGTCATCGTCGCTTCCATATCGCTTGGCAAATAACGCGAATCGGTGCGCGGGTACGTGACGAGTTTGTGTTGTTCATACAGCCGCTGCAACACCGAGAGCGTCTTTTTCGCCGAAAAGCCAAACCGCTTGTTCGCGTCCCGCTGCAGCTCGGTTAAATCATACGGCAGCGGGGCGGGCTCGCTTTTTCGTTTCCGCTTGACGGACACGACGCGCGCCGGCTGACCGTCAAGGCGGGCGAGCAGCTGCTTCGCTTCGTCTTGGTCAAACAGACGATGTCCTCCATGCCGCTCCCATACGGCCGTGATGGAACCGATCTTCGCCCGAATCGTCCAATATGGCACGGGAACGAACGATTGGATCTCGCGTTCGCGCTCGATGATCATCGCGAGCGTTGGCGTCTGCACGCGCCCGGCCGAAAGCGGATCGTTGTATTTTGTCGTCAAGGCGCGCGAGACGTTTAACCCGATCAGCCAGTCGGCTTCGGCGCGGCAGACGGCCGATTGATACAGCCGGTCAAATTGCGCCCCGGGCTTGAGTTGGCGGAAGCCGTCGCGGATGGCGCGGTCGGTTTGCGACGAAATCCATAGCCGCCAAATCGGCTTCGTCCAACCGATCATCTCTAAAATCCAGCGCGCCACAAGCTCCCCTTCACGGCCCGCGTCGGTCGCGATGATGACATCTTTCACATCCGGTCGTTTCGCCAACCGTTCAATGGCGCGAAACTGGTGGCTCGTTTGCCGGATGACTTTCAAGCCCATTTTCTTTGGGATGATCGGCAAGTCCTCCAGCCGCCATGTTTCATATTTCCGGTCGTAGTCTTCCGGCATCTTCAGCTCAACTAAATGGCCGAGCGCCCAGGTGACGATGTAGCGCGGCCCTTCAAAATATGGTTTATGCGTTTCTTTGCAGCCGAGCACGCGGGCGATGTCGCGAGCGACGCTCGGCTTTTCCGCTAACACGAGCGATTTCATCGATAAACCCCTTTCTGTCGTCTCCACATGAGCACAGTCTGCTTCTTAGTATAAAGGAAGAATGAAAAAGACGCATCCGCCAAGGTTTGTCTCCTTGGCGGGACAAGACGCCTTGGCGCGGCGCAAAGCCGCATCTCCACACTTTCTGCACATTTGTCAAATAAAATAGTAAAATTGAAATGACACTGGGGCTTGATGGATGAGGAGAGGAATCCGTGCGAAAACTGTCATGGAAACTCGGAATGCTGTTTTTTGCCTTTGTCTTGGCCATTGAAATGGTGCTGTTCGTTTCCCTCTATGCAACGCTTGTCCATGCGCGCATCGAGGAAGAATTCGCACAGCTGTTGGCGCGGGGAAACAGCCACCGCAACGTCTTGGAGAAAAATAACGATCGAACGACGTTGGCGCATGTCGTGATGATGGAATCAGAGGCGGAAACCGATGTCGCCATCACTGACGCCCGGCGCCGGATTGTATCGGCGTCTAGCGGCATTGTTCCGTTTGCCAAGCGCATCATTCCTTTAACGAACGGTCGCCATATTCCCCGCCGGGGAATGATGGTCGAAACTGACTGGAAGCGGGCGTCGCATATCGCTGCCGTCAGCCCGATTCAAATCAGGGGTGAAACAAGAGGATATGTGTATATGTTTCAAGACACCCGCTCGATCCGGACGATGGTGTATAAACTGAAGCATCATTTTATCGTCGTTGGCGTGCTGTCGGTGGCGATCACCGTGTTGACCATCGCCTTTTTCTCCCGCGCCATCACGATGCCGCTCCTTCGCATGAAACAGGCGACCGAGGCGCTCAGCCGGGGGGATTTTTCCGTCCGCCTCGAGATGAAAGGCAACGACGAGCTGGCGCAACTCGGGAGAGCGATTCAAACGCTGGCCAACGATTTGGCGTATTTGAAACAAGAGCGGAGCGAATTTTTAGCGAGCATCTCTCATGAATTGCGCACGCCGCTGACGTATGTGAAAGGATACGCCGACATTGCTAGGCGTCCGCATCTGTCTGAGGAGCAACGGGCGAACTATATGGCGATCATTTACGAAGAAGCGGAAAAGATCGAAAAGATGGTCAAAGATTTGTTTGAATTAGCCAAACTGGAGCAACACTCGTTCCAGATTGAAAAGCAGCCGACGAATCTTTGTTCGTTTTTGACAAAATTGTGTGAAAAACTGCGCCCCGCGTTTCAGGAAAAATCGCTGTCGCTTGTGTGCCAGTGCCCCGGTTCGGTCATGGCTGCGATCGATCGGCAGCGGTTCGAGCAAGTGATGATCAACGTGCTTGACAATGCACGAAAGTACGCGTTTTCCGGCACGACGGTGGCCGTCGCCGTTCATCTTCAAAAGCAAGGAATCGTCATTGCCGTGTCCGATGAAGGAACCGGCATTCCGCCGGAAGATGTGCCCCGGATTTTCGAGCGGTTTTACCGGGTTGACAAATCGCGGTCGCGGACAAGCGGCGGGACCGGACTCGGTTTGGCGATTGCCAAAGAAATCGTCGAGGCGCACGGGGGAACGATCGCCGCTAGAAGCGAACAAGGAAAAGGAACGACCATCCTCATTACGCTGCCGGAGGGATAACGATGTATACCTTGCTGTTGGTTGATGATGAAGAGCGGATGCTTGATTTATTGGAATTGTATTTAGCGCCGAACGGCTACCGCTGCGTGAAACGGCGTTCGGGGGCGGAAGCCATTGACTATTTGCGGCGCCATCATGCCGATTTGGTGCTGCTTGATGTCATGATGCCAGAACTCGACGGATGGGAAACGTGCCGCCGCATCCGATCGTTTTCGAATGTGCCGATCATGATGGTCACCGCTCGCGATGAGACGGCGGATATTGTCCAAGGATTGAAAATCGGAGCGGACGATTATGTGACGAAACCGTTTGACGAGGCGGAACTGCTTGCTCGCATTGAAGCGGTGCTGCGCCGTACAGCCGGCGGTCGTTCCGCCATTCGCGCGGCCAGGCTTGTATGGGACGAAGAGGAACATACGGTCCGCTACGAAGATAAGCCGATTGCGTTGACGCCGAAAGAATTTGCCATTTTGGGGCTGCTGTTAAAGCACCCGAATCAGGTGTTCAGTCGCGGGCAAATCATCGCATCGCTATGGGGCTATCTCGCTGATACGGAAGAGAGGACCGTTGACTCCCACATGAAAAACATCCGCGAAAAATTGCGTAAAGCGGGGTTCCCAGCGGACGAATATTTGCAGACGGTCTGGGGCGTCGGCTACAAATGGGAAGGGCGCAAGCCATAACCATTTTCGGAAAGAGAGGCGTTTGGGCCAAATGGAAGAACGGATGATTGAGTTCCTTCAAGCATACGGCGGAGCGGCGTACTTCTTGAGTCTAGCCTGCAATGTGGTGATCAGCGTGCTCGGGGTCGTACCAAGCGCCTTTTTGACTGCCGCCAATTTGACCGTTTTCGGATTTTGGCCCGGCTTTTGGGTGTCGTTTGCCGGAGAGGCGCTCGGAGCGGTCGTCTCGTTTGTCTTGTATCGAAAAGGACTTCGCCGATGGAGCGAGACGACATGGCTTTCCCATCCCAAGGTGAAGCCGTTGCTGCATGCAAGTGGCAAGGAGGCGTTTGGGCTCATTTTCGCGCTTCGACTGTTGCCGTTTGTGCCATCAGGGGTGGTAACGTTTGTCGCCGCCATCGGCCGCACGTCTTTCCCCGTCTTCGCGGCCGCCAGTTCGCTCGGCAAGCTCCCAGCTTTATGGATGGAAGCGTATGCCGTCGATCAGGTGATCCGCGTCACGTGGCAAGGAAAACTCATTCTTGCTGTTTTATCCGGAGCCATGTTTTTGTTTATTTGGCGGAAGATAAGGAAAAAGATGCCTGGATGAAACAGAGAAGCGGAAACAGCAGGCTCCCGCTCCCCCTTCCGTTTAAGGCGGTGGAAGAGACTTTGTATACTTAAAAGCAGGGGAAATCCATTGCGGCCATCTGCCGCCTTCCTGCGTCCAGGGCTCATCGATTCCTCTTGCACCACAGCCTGCGGCTCCGCAGACCGGCAAACCTCGCCTTTCCATCAATGTTCACATGCACGGTTGCGACTTTTTGCATGATCAAGGGCATCTCCATAAAATCTGCACAAATGACGGATATGCTAACAAGGCAAGGAGGGTGAAAACGATGAAAAACTTGAAAATGTTGTTAGGCACAACTTCGGTCATGGCAGCGCTCTTGCTATCGGCCTGCACCGGTGCAGACGACAACAAAGCGCCAAAGGAAAATACGGCTTCTCACACCGGGCATGAAGGAATGAACCACTCGGGTTCAGGAGAGGTTCCGGCTGGATTGAAGGAAGCGAAACAACCAAAGTATCCGGTTGGAAGCCAAGTCATCATCCATGCGGATCATATGCCGGGAATGGATGGAGCCAAGGCGACTGTCACCGGTGCCTTTGACACGATCGTCTATACGGTCACATACACTCCAACCACGGGCGGGAAACCAGTGAAAAACCATAAATGGGTCATCCATGAAGAAATCGAAAACGCCGGTGACAAACCGTTCCAGCCGGGCGATGAAGTCGTCTTGAATGCCGATCACATGGAAGGGATGAAAGGCGCCAAGGCGGTCATTGATTCGGCGAAACAAACGACGGTGTATATGGTCGATTTCATCGATACGGAAACCGGTAAAAAAGTGACAAACCACAAATGGGTGACCGAAGACGAGCTGTCGCCGGCCAACTAACGAATCATCATCGGTGTTTCAGCAAAACGCGCAGCCATTTCCCTTGGAGCATAGGGGAATGGCTTGTTTTTTTTCGGCTCATTTGTGAAGTTTCAGAATATAATAGTTCGGTCGTTCTGTCAACGATTTGCGAAAAACGACTTCGTCAACATGGAAAACATTTGTTATACTGGAAATGAAGTTGATCTCACCAAAAGCATTCATGAGCAAACCTTGCTCCTCGCCCTTCAAGTACAAGACTGGGCAAGGAGCGTATTTTCACAGAAAAGGAGATTGGAAGAATGTTTCATGACAGCGGAAAACCAATTTCGGCCAAAGCGATCACCGTGTGGCGCCTCACTGGGGCGCTTGGGACGTTGGCTTCTGGCGTGGCGATCGGGGGAGTCATGTGGCTGCTCTCGCAGTTCCATGCTCCTCCTTGGTTATTGATGGTGTTGGCCGGCGTTTGGGTGGTGCAAGCCATTGTATGGGTCGTCTGGCTCCCGCCGTTGCGCCAAAGACGTTGGCGCTATGACATTCGTGAAGAAGAGATTGACATTCAGCGAGGGGTCTGGTCCACGAGACGAACACTCATCCCGATGGCTCGCGTTCAGTACGTCGATGTGCGGCAAGGTCCGCTTCTCAAGCGGTACGGCTTGGCTTCCATCGCGGTGTTCACGGCGGCGGCCGCTCATGAAATTCCCGCTCTTCCGATGGAAGAAGCAGAACGGCTTTGTTGCTTGATTGCCGAGTGGGCGAAGGTGGCGGATGAAGATGACGCCTAGACGCCGCCTTCATCCCATTGCGATTCTGGCGGGAGTCGGGAAAGAGCTGAAAAATATGGTCGTTCCGCTCCTTGTGATCATGGTGGCCGGCAGCCGCAATGATTTTTCATGGCGCGATCTCATCGTGCCGCTTGTGGCTGTGGCCTATACGCTGGTCATGGGGATTCTTTCGTGGATTCGCTTTACCTATGAATGGAACGAAGACCACTTGCTCGTGGAAGAAGGAGTGTTTGTCCGCAAAAGGCGTTCGATTCCGCTGGAGCGCATTCATGGGATTTCGGTGACAGAGGGAATATGGCAGCGGATGGCGGGGGTCGTCCAAGTGCATATTGAGACGGCGGGCGATGCCCTCGGTGAAGCAGAAGTGACGCTTCGGGCCATATCAAGGGAAGAAGCCCGCCGCCTGCAACGATGCGTGGAACAGGCGAAAAACAAGGCGGAAAACGCTGCCCATCCGGAACCACTCGCGAACCGCCCACATCCTGCTCTGTTTACCTTATCGATGAAAGAAGTATGGATGGCTTCGTTGACAAGCGGTGGAGCGCTTGGCGTGGTTGCCGCTTTATGCGCGTTTTTGTCGCAATTTAGCGACTTCATTCCGTATGAGGCGCTTGTCCGTGATATTCAGTCGACATGGAACGGACATGGACGATGGTATATTGGTCTATTTATCTTGTCGATTCTCTTAGCCGCCTATGGAGTAGCCATTGTACAAAATATGATCCGGTACGCTTCGTTTGTCGTGCGGAAACAAGAAGACACGATTGTGATTGCTCGCGGATGGTTGGAACGAAAAGCGGTGTCCGTCCCTGTTGCCCGCGTCCAAGGTGTCGTCATTCATGAGAATTGGCTGCGCCGTTTTTTCGGATACGCCTCTGTGTCCATTATTCATGCCGGAGGGAGACTGGATGGCGGCGGGGCAGGGGATGTTGTTCTTTGCCCGCTTGTCGAAAAGAGGCGAGTGGCGTCGATCATTCAAGCTTGTTTGCCCGAGTACGATCTCGATGCCCATTTTCATCCATTGCCGAAACGGGCCCAACGCCGCTACATGCTTCGTCCGCTTGTTTGGCTCGTGATTCCAACCATCTTGGTGGCGTATATGGAACGCCCATGGGGCATGGCCGCTTTGTTCGTGCTGCCATTAGGGGCATGGATCGGCACCCGCCGCTTTCGCATCGCGGGTTGGGCGCTTTCATCGCGGCAGCTGGCACTTCGAAGCGGCTGGTTTCGGCAAACGACGACGTATGTATTGAAACGTCATGTTCAATCGCTCGAAGCATCGGCGACCTGGTGGCAAAGGCGAAAACGGCTGGCGACAATCTCGGCTTCCGTCATGCCGATCGGCACCCGCGCCCGCGTCGTGGATGTGGATGAAGAGGATGCGGCTTCGATCTATCGCTGGCTGCAAGGGGAAAGGAAGAAGCAAACATGATGAGAGCCTTTCTTCACGGGCTCATCCTTGCGTTTGGACTCATTTTGCCGCTGGGTGTGCAAAACGTGTTCATTTTGACCCAAGGGGCGATCCAGCGGCGTTGGCGGCGCGCCTTGCCGGCGGTGCTGACCGCGTCGTTGTGCGATACGTTGTTGATTTTACTCGCCGTTTTGGGCGAAAACAGAGAAAAGAAAGGGAAAGGGCATGTCAACAGAGCGTGAATCCCGTGGACGGATCATTTTTCACGTCGACTGCAATTCGTTTTTCGCCAGCTGCGAGATCGCCCGCCATCCGACGCTTCGGGAAAAGCCGGTGGTCGTAGCAGGGGACCCGAAAGAGCGGAGAGGGATCGTGCTGGCGGCGAACTATGTGGCAAAGCAACATTTTGGCATTTATACGACGATGCCGCTCTGGGAAGCGAAAAAACGCTGCTTGGACCTTGTCGTGCGGCCGCCGGATTTCGCCTTTTACCGCGAGATGAGCCGCCGCATGTTCCAATGGCTCGAGCGTTTCTCGCCTGTTTTGGAGCGCGCCTCGATCGATGAAGGCTATTTGGACATGACTGGCCGGACGCCAACCGTTCACCCGCTGGCCGTGGCCCATCAGATCCAGCGCGGGCTGTTGGAGCAGCTGTCCATTCCAGTGAGCATCGGCATCGCCCCGAATAAGTTTTTGGCGAAAATGGCAAGCGAGATGAAAAAGCCGCTCGGCATCACCGTGCTGCGTAAACGCGACGTGCCGGCCGTGCTATGGCCGCTTCCGGTCGAACAGATGCATGGCGTCGGCGACAAAACCGCAAAGAAGTTGCATGCGTTGGGCCTGCGCACGATCGGCGATATCGCGAACGCCGACCGGGTGCTTCTTGAGAAGACGTTTGGCGTCTATGGCCTGCGCCTTCACGAGCGGGCGAACGGCATCGACCCGCGTCCGGTTGACCCGGAAGCAACGGAGAAATGGAAATCGGTCGGGAACTCAACGACGCTGCCGCGCGATACAGACGACGAACAAGAACTGCGGGCCGTTTTGCGCAAGCTGGCCGAATCTGTCAGCGTACGGATGAAACAAAAGCGTGTCGTCTCGCGGACTGTCCAGTTGACGATCCGCTACCGCGATTTTCGCACGATCACTCGCAGCCAAACCGAGGCGGCGCCGTTGCAAACGGCGGACGACCTCTTTTTGACGGCAGCGCGGCTGTTGAAAAAGCATTGGGACGGCCGCCCGGTGCGGCTTCTTGGCGTCGCCGCGCTCCATGTGTTTGACGAACGGGAAGAAGGAAAACAGCTCGATTTGTTTCACTATGAAGAGGACGCGAAAGTGGAAGCGCTTTGGAAAACGATCGAACAGCTGCGAGCCAAATTCGGCGATCGCGCCCTTCGAACAGGCGCTGAGCTGTTGCGTGGCGTCCGTTCGGTGCCAGAAAAAAAGGGCGATGTTCTGAATCCAAAGTAGGAGGGGCTGACCCAAAAGGTTGTTTTCCCTTAAACAAAACACAACATATCGTTTCTTAATGATTGTTTTATGCCTACATAACGGTAATAAGAAAAGGTGTCCCGATCCTTTTGGGACACCCTCTTGGTTATTGAGGTATTTTCGTCTTTTTGAATAGAGACCATAATCCCCATTTGGATGGTTTTTCTTTTTCGATAAAGAGATCTTCTGTTTGAGTGATTGCGTCTTCTTCGATTGGAACCGAAACAGAAGAAGGGGTTGTTTCCATTTCATGGGCTTCAGAATCCGATTTCTGCCCATTGGCAGAAATTTCGGATGCTGTTGTTTGATCTTGCATCAGCACCTCTTGGCCATCGGGGGGAACTGGATATTCATGCTTTCCCCTGATTTTCATGTTTTGGTCTATTTCTTCAGATCGTTCATCCTGGTTTTTTAGGGGGCCCGCCGCTTTATGGATGCTTTCTAAACTCACTTCATCTGCCTGTGTAAACAGCTTTGGTTCCTTTTTCTGTTCCAGTCTTGAAGCGTCTGAGCGTTTTTCTGAATTTGATGGATCATGTTGAACGCTGATGTTCAATCGGTTGCCCTCATCCTCTGCCGGAGGGGATGGATGGCGATGATGGGAAGACGGCTGTTCCATTCTGACGCGTTTGATTGGGACCGATTTTTGCGAATATAGATGAGATGAGGGAAAGTTGAAGGCATGCGCTTCTTTGCGTTTCACAGATGAGACGACAATGGGTTGGTTCGCGTCATCCATAAGCTCCTGTAATTTCAAAAAGCTGTTGGGGGATGACAGCGCCTTTCCCGTCTGCATGCTTGTTGAAAAGGAGGTGACTGATTGGCTCGGTGATGTTGCCGGTTCTTTCGATTTCTCATCAGAAGATGCGGTGAATTGTTGCATGAGGTGGGACAGCACATCCTTCAAGTCATTTGCGTCGTAACGTGGATCATTTCGCAATTTGGTGAAATCAGCGATTTGGTTCGAGAGATGTCTGATTTCACTGGCAAAACTCGTGACCTTTTCCATCATTAACTCCAAATCCATTTGTTGAGCGAGAATATGTTTTTGCAATGTCAAGGAGTCTTTTTGTTTTTCGATATCTATTTTGGACAGTTTTTTTTGTATTTCTTGCATTTGCTTCGTGAAAACATCTATGTCTTTTTCCAGGGCTTCGATTTTGGGGATGTTGCTTAAAGCGTTTTGTAGTTTTGAAAAATCCTTTGCGATTTTCTCTATTTGTTCCTTCATCATCTTACTGTCTTTTTCCAGTCTATTTAGCCAAGATGCCCATGAATCGGTTGATTCGTTCATAAAAGAAAGGGGCACGTCCTTTCGCACTCGATTTTTTTCATTCCATTCCGTTTCCTTTTGTTGAAACGCCTTCACTCTCTCTTCCAAAGACTGTAGGTGTTTTTGATTGGATTCAGCTTGTTCTTGCCAGTAGGCGCATTTTGTTTTCCATTGCTCTATCTCCTGCCGCAACAATTCTTTTTCTTCCTCCATAGTTTTCAATGCTTCCGATAAGCGTTGGATCTCATTCGTTTGTGCGGACAGCAACTCTTCATAATGGCGGCATTGTTCGATGAGTTCATCGTGTTTCGCTTGGAGTTCATCCTTTTCCATGTGAAGACGCTCCCATTCTTCTTGAGAAGTCAATGAGGCGAGCAATGTTTTGTATTTGTCCAATTCTGATTTCAGGTGGATGATTTTCTGTTGCAATTGGGTGTTTTTTTGTTCCCAGTTCATGTCCATCACCTTTTTCCGCATGTCATGGTAGCCATTATATGCAGACATCGAAAAATAGGTACCCTGCTTGCTCATGCATGAACCATATCATTTTTGTTTTCAAAAACGAACAAAAATAGTCATTTTTACTATAACTTGTACTTATCGCAATCATACTATAGAGTAGCCTGAAAAAAACATGAAATGAAAGGAAGGATCTATTTTATGCCTATCAATTTAGAGCAATTTGCTCAGCAATTTGATCCAGAGTGCATTCAAGTGTGCAAAGTCTATGACTGGACGACACACGTTGTACAGCTGGCGCAAGACATCACGTTCACATTCCCGTCCGGTTCTTTGGATGGAGTCACGGTTTCCCAAGTCAATTGTTCGATCACATTGTTGGAGTGTGCGGAAGACGCTCCTCGCCGTGATATTGAGTGCACGGTCGGCAATCAAATTGTGACGCTGCAAGCGGTCACCTTAAGCAAAACGATTCAAGTCGTGTTAGAGGTGACGGGAACGAACGCAACGGGCGCTCAAGTTACCGTCGTCAGCAACCCCGCCTTAATCACGACCAGCGAGGAAGTGATTCTTTGTGCTCCAGAAGGCACAACGGTGTGCTGCAACGCTGTGCAAAACACCTTTAATACTTGCCGCGTCGGGGCGTTTACGCAAAGCGGAAACAGCATTACTGCGAATATTTCGATCCGCATTTGCCAAAGCATTGTCGTGACGTTTGAAGTCATTTTGGAAGTCGCTGCACGGTTCTGCCAACCCCGCCCGGAAATCATCTGCGAAGAGGAATGCCCAGTGGATGTCTTTCCGCCGCAATGCCCCGCTGTGTTTCCTGCAATGTAAAAAACACGTCTCTCGTTTATGCGGAAAAAAGAGGAGATGTTCTCCTCTTTTTTTCATACATATACATTTAAGAAATGGAAAAGTGACGTCATAAGAGGGGGAAAGATGATGGATGAGATTCTAAAGTTGGAACAGAAAATACAATCGATTGAGAAAGAACTTCGCGCTGTTAAACAAGCCGTAACGGAAATGAAACAGTTGCCGAAACAAGTCTTATCAGATGAAATTTGTGTGATTTGTTACTTCACCTATTCCTTATTGCTTCCGAAGGCAGGCGGGCAAAAAGGAATCATTGCCGGGAACTTCGTGATCCGCAATATGGGATCTTCTCCTTTGGAGAACCCCTATATTTGCCTGCGGGTTTCCCCCAAGGAGCATATGGTGTTATCCGCCAAGTTAGGGGATGACATTCAATACGATCGCCGCCTCAATCCACTAGTGATGGAACCTTGGCGATATATGAATAAGGAGGCGGAGAACATGGTGGAGGAGAAGGGGGAATTTTGGCTAAAGCCGGTTCATGTATCACGCATCGAGCCAGGACAACATCTTTCTTTTTCTAATTTCCAATTCCAATTCAGCATGAGCGAAGCTCCAACCGCTTACAAAGTGGATGGATTTTTTTTCTGCCAACAGCTGCCCAATGGAGTGCGATCGTTGAACCATATTGTTGTCCATGCTTAACAGCCTGAAGACATATGCGCCATAAGACAAAAAGCCGGCTCAGCGGGCAATCACCTTGCACTGAGCCGGCTTTGACAGGTTATACGCTGCGAACAACAAGAGCGTTCAAGGCGCGAGTTTCCGCTGTAATGCTGCTTAACAGGGTAGATAAAATGCCTCCGTTCGTTTCAATGACAATGCGATATACATGCGTGCCTACGCCCGGCGTGTCGACCCATGTCAAGTTCGGGAATAACGTCGTGTTAGCAGCAAGTCCTAATCCAGGAAGAAGTGATTCCACATCAAGCGATGCAATGGGTATAAAAGCTCCTCCATTCGTTGATCGTTCTAAGCGATAGGTGATGCCTGTCAAGGTTACGCCTGTTACGAGGACCAATACGGCCAGTTCCAACTCAACCATCGAATCAAGTTTGACACGATCGCCGCTGAGGGTCGTAATCGGCTGCAAACGAAGCACTTCCGTGACGGCAGTTCCTGTCAGAGGGATGGTAATGGGCAAATCCGTTGAAGACTGCGTAAAAAACAATTGGGGAAACAATCCACCATTGCACACACAAACCATTCGTCTATCATCCTTTCCTAGTTTAGATTTGGTACTACTGTATTAAATGATGATGTTGAACAGATTGATTCAGATGAATAACTATTTTTCGACCTATTTTTTTCGCAATTAGGAGAGTCACCTATTAGGCAAAAAAGTTTAGAGAGTTACATCATAATGATTTTGTTTTCACTGACTGCTCATGTGTCATTGTGCTGACACTTGAAAAATGTATCCCAACAGCGGCAATCGATGGATAGAACGGAGGAACATTGTCATGCTCATCGTTCGCTTGCGATGCACAAACAGCTGCTCGATGGGATGAACATTCATTCGAAACACCGTTGCGCGCTTCTCCTTTGCTCTATCGAAAGAAAATATTGACTTAGCGTTAAAGGAAAAGGAAGGAAGACATCGAATATAACATAATAGGAGAACAGGCCGCCATAATGGGATGTTGATGGAATAAAAAATGATGGGCTCGGCGTTCATATTAAAGGAAGCATAAAACGTGAGAAAAGCGATCGTGCTTGGCGCATCAGGCGGAATGGGCTATGCCCTGGTTCAGGAGCTCACATCAAGAGGAATCCCTGTCAGAGCCTTTGCCCGTTCTCAGGATAAGCTGCAACAGTGGTTTGGAACGATGAAGGATGTGGAAATCTGCCCAGGAGATGCGCTTCGGGAAGACGAACTGATCAAGGCATGCAAAAATGTCGATGTGATCTTTCATGCGGTCAACATCCCTTATCCCGAATGGCCTAAGGGTCATCCGGCGATCATGGAACATGTGCTAAAGGCGGCGGAAGGGAATGGGGCAAAGGTTGTGTTCGTCGACAACATTTATGCTTATGGACGCAGCCCAGGGAGAAAGGTAACATAGGATACGCCGAAAAACCCCCATACCAAGAAAGGAAAAATTCGCTTGCAGCTGAATAAGATGCTTACAGAAGCGCATCAGAGAGGAGTGCCGACTCTTATTTGTCATTTCCCTGATTTTTATGGACCGAATGCAGAAAATACCTTGTGCATTTCACCTTGCAAGGCATGCTCTCCGGCCGAAACGCGCAATATGTGGGCCGTATGGATTTGAAGCGGGAATTTATCTATACCCCTGATGGAGCCAAAGCAGCGGTCGAACTCTCCCTTCGTGACTCCGCATATGGAGGTCATTGGAATATTCCTGCTTGCGATGTCATTTCCGGGCATGAAATTGTCAAAATCGCAAGAAGAGCCACCGGATATTCAAAAGTTGAGACAGTGGGTAAAGGTATGATCACCTTTTTAGGGCTCTTTCATAAAGGGATGAGAGAAATGGTGGAGATGATGTATCTGAATGAAGAGCCAGTGGTGCTAAGCGGGGAAAAATACGAGCGGGAAATCGGCCCCTTGCCCAGAACCTTATATGAAGAAGGAATCGAACGAACCATTGAACAAACATATGAAGCAGAAGAAAAGGCGGGCATGAAGATCGAGAGGATATTCACGGATGGCGGTTGGAAACATTCGTGATCACAACATCAGCTGCCCGGACGTCGATGACCGAGCAGCTGATGCTTCTACATCACAATGATTTTGTTTTCGCTGGCTGCAGCATCCGAAACATCGGCAACATGACGACAATGCCGATCACAAACAAAGCAGCCGAGATTTGATAAATCGCAACGAGAGAAAGCCATTCTTTTAACACCCCGGCCAAGCTCATCGTCGTGACCATTGCCCCCATGAACAGCGGGGTCAACATGCCGTTGACTCGGCCAATAAACGCTGCTTCCGTATGGTTCATCACAATCGTGTTAATGCCAATGTGCAGCGCCGGCATGAAAAGACCGGCGATAAACTCAGCCAATAAGGTAAGCCAAAACAGCGTTGACCACCCCATGACAAAAATACCGACGGCAAGACTTCCCATTCCAAGCATCAGCAAAACGTGAGGCCCTATTCGGTGGGAAAGCGCCATCGCTATGCCGCCGCCAATCATCATCGCTGCTCCGTGTGCGGCAAACAGCCATTGCAAATAACTTTCTTCCATCCCAAGCCGCTCCGTGACAAGAAACACGGCCAATGGTTGAATCAAGCCCACTGCTAATCCCGCGGCCATAAACCCGCCGCCGAGTGTGACGAGGATTTTGCGCGACCAGACATAGCGAAAGCCTTGCTTCATTTCCTCCCATAAAGATGCCGCGCTCCCAGCGCGCTCTTCAGCCCGATCCGGCGGCAAGAGCGTTAAGATCAGAGCCGATGCCAAAAAGCAAAATCCGACTATCGCCATGGAAACGTAGATGCCGAATTGTTGAAAGACGAATGTGCCCATGATCGGGCCGATCACGACGAAAATCGCCATCATCGTCTGAAATAGCGACATGCCTCCTTGCATTTGTTCGCCTGGAACATGCAACTTAAATAGTTTCATTCCTGACGGCTGCGAAAATTGCGATAAAATTGCCGAGACAAAGGTCGCAAGAAACACCGTCTTCCATGTGCCAAACCAAAGGGCGATCAGGATTACAAAAATGGAGAGCGCGCTGAAAAGATCGCACCAAATCATGGTCCGTTTCGGGCGCCATCGGTCGGCAAGCGTTCCGCCGATAAAAGAAAAGATAAAAATGGGAGCGAACTCGGCCACTGAAATGAGCGAGACGGCCAGCGCATTACCGTTTGTTTTCTCTGTCACAAACAATAAAATCGCAAAGTTGCGAATCCAAATGCCGATTTGAATGAATAATCCGGCCGTCATAATCGTTTGAATAAAGCGGTTTCGCAAAAGCGAACCCATGGATGGACTGGTTGTTGTCATGGCAGTTATATATCCTCCTTTTCATGAAATGGTCCCGTTTCCATGCTTATTTGGCCTCAGCTCCCTTCGTTCGTTGGTCAAGCGTCAGCCGCAAACCAACAAAATCGAATATACGTTCCTATTTGTATTATTTTTGATCAGGAGAATTTTGTCAAGATTAGTAGGGGCAGTCTTGTTTCATACGATCAGAATGGTTTGTCTTGAGTGGATACGGCGGTGCAATCGAAGGTAAAAAAGATTTTATATAAAAAAATATTTTTTATCCTTTACTATCAAATATTAATTTATTATAATTTTAATGTACGAATCATTATCAATTCTAGTTGGCGGAAAAAGCAACTAGGAAGATAATGGTGACATTTGAAACGGAAAGGGGAAGAGGAAATGAAAAACCAAAGCCAACACAATGCTTCCAAATGTCCGTATCATGGCAGTGTGACAAGTCATCACTCGAACAGAACAACCAATAAAGACTGGTGGCCGAACCAGCTGAACTTAAGCATTCTCCATCAACATGACCGAAAAACGAATCCTCATGATGAAGAGTTCAACTATGCTGAGGAGTTTCAAAAACTAGACTATTGGGCGCTCAAAGAAGATTTGCGCAAACTGATGACAGAAAGCCAAGACTGGTGGCCGGCCGATTATGGCCATTACGGGCCGTTGTTTATCCGCATGGCCTGGCATTCAGCTGGCACGTACCGCATTGGCGACGGCCGCGGCGGCGCTTCGACCGGCACGCAGCGCTTTGCGCCGTTAAACAGCTGGCCGGATAACGCCAACTTGGATAAAGCGCGGCGGTTATTGTGGCCAATCAAAAAGAAATATGGCAACAAGATTTCTTGGGCGGACTTGTTCATCTTGGCAGGCAATGTCGCCATCGAATCCATGGGAGGAAAAACGATCGGATTCGGCGGCGGCCGAGAAGACGTATGGCACCCGGAAGAAGACGTTTATTGGGGATCGGAAAAAGAATGGCTCGCTTCTGAACGCTACAGCGGGGATCGCGAACTCGAGAATCCGCTTGCGGCTGTTCAGATGGGGCTGATCTATGTCAACCCAGAAGGGCCTGATGGCAAGCCGGATCCGAAAGCAGCGGCGCGCGATATCCGCGAAACGTTCCGCCGCATGGGAATGAACGATGAAGAAACCGTCGCCTTGATCGCAGGCGGCCATACGTTCGGAAAAGCGCACGGCGCTGGCCCGGCCACGCATGTTGGCCCCGAGCCGGAAGCCGCCCCGATTGAAGCACAAGGGCTGGGCTGGATCAGCTCGTATGGAAAAGGAAAAGGACGCGACACGATCACAAGCGGCATTGAAGGCGCGTGGACGCCGACGCCAACCAAATGGGATACATCGTATTTCGACATGCTGTTTGGCTATGACTGGTGGCTGACGAAAAGCCCAGCCGGAGCATGGCAATGGATGGCGGTCGATCCGAATGAAAAAGATCTTGCACCGGATGCCGAGGATCCGTCGAAAAAAGTTCCGACGATGATGATGACGACGGACTTGGCGCTTCGATTTGATTCAGAGTATGAAAAAATCGCCCGCCGATTCCATCAAAATCCAGAAGAATTTGCCGATGCATTTGCCCGGGCGTGGTTTAAGCTGACTCACAGAGATATGGGGCCGAAAACGAGATATCTCGGTCCGGAAGTTCCGAAAGAAGATTTTATCTGGCAAGACCCGATTCCGAAAGTCGATTATGAACTGACCGATGCCGAAATCGAAGAAATCAAAGCGAAAATTTTGAACTCGGGCCTGACCGTCAGCGAACTTGTGAAAACAGCGTGGGCCTCAGCCAGCACGTTCCGCAACTCGGATAAGCGCGGCGGAGCCAACGGCGCCCGCATCCGCCTTGCGCCGCAAAAAGATTGGGAAGTGAATGAACCAGAGCGGCTCGCCAAAGTGCTTTCGGTGTATGAAGACATTCAAAGCGAGCTGCCGAAGAAAGTCAGCATCGCCGATCTCATCGTTCTTGGCGGCAGCGCCGCGGTCGAAAAGGCGGCCCGCGACGCCGGCTTTGATGTCACAGTGCCGTTCATTCCAGGACGGGGCGATGCGACACAAGAGCAAACCGATGTCGAAAGCTTTGCCGTGTTGGAACCGTTCGCAGATGGCTTCCGCAACTATCAAAAGCAAGAGTACAGCGTTCCGCCGGAAGAACTGCTCGTCGACAAAGCCCAGCTGCTCGGGTTGACCGCACCCGAGATGACCGTGCTCATCGGCGGCTTGCGGGTGTTGGGCGCGAACTACCGTGATCTGCCTCACGGCGTCTTCACTGATCGCATCGGGGTGCTGACGAACGACTTCTTTGTCAACTTGTTGGATATGAACTATGAATGGGTGCCGACCGAAGGAGGCATTTATGAAATCCGCGACCGGCAGACGGGCGAAGTGCGGTGGACGGCCACCCGGGTCGACTTGATTTTCGGAGCCAACTCGATCCTTCGTTCGTACGCGGAATTTTACGCCCAAGACGACAACCGAGAAAAATTCGTCCGCGACTTTATCAACGCTTGGGTCAAAGTGATGAACGCCGACCGCTTTGATATTCATTTGAAACAAGCTAAAGAGTCGGTCACGGTTTGATCGGCGAAGCGAAAAGAAGCAGCTTGCCGCTGAATTGGCAAGCTGCTTTTGTATGTCTAGAAATCTCTTTCTGTGGCGGAAGGGCGGCTGAAGGCAGACGGAACACTCAATCACTCGATTATTTAATTGAGGGTGATGAAGGAAACAAGGTCATGTCGATCGTTTCGCTGGTGATTTCAATGCCTGTTTATTTGATTGTGAGAGGAATAGTTGGGAATAGTATGTATTTTATTGACAAATTATGTAGTTTTCAGTATTATTGCGGCAGGACCAAATAACATAGAATAGAGGAGAAGGAAAACACAACCGCTCATGTCAAAAATATAATAAAGATAGCTCAGCCCTGCCAAACGGTAGCGGGGAAAAGCTATCTTACCGTACGTTGAGATGTTATCAGCCCTGCCAAACGGTAGCGGGGAAAATAACATCTTGCTATTCTAACTATAAGACATAAGGGTGTTTTAGTCAACAAAAAATGAAATTATGTATCGGAAAATAGGGGAGTCTGCTCATTTATGCACTACTTAATCTATTTTGATGAAAGTAATAAGCTTGATCAGTTTAACGCTGACTATTCTTACTATGGGGCCTATGGGGGGACCGATGCCTCGATGGCGAAGGTAGTTAAGCAAGTTCGAAATATCTTCAAACAGTGTAATTCTTTTAGTGAACTTCATTTTCGAGAGTATACGAAAGACAACCTTGTCAAGAAATATTTCCAAACCCTTCATACGGTTATTAATGAGAATGTACAAATTAATATTCTAACCGTTAATAATAAGGACGCTTTATATGCGGCACAAAGAATTGGATTAACGACGACTGAGCTAAGAAACTTATTCTATATTAAAATACCGGAAAGGTTATTTTATGGAATGACTCGGGATTTATCAAGTCAAGAATCTGGAATGGTTAGGGTGAAGATTAAGGTAGACCAGAATGATGAGTATGATAAGCTTTTTCTTGAAACGAAAATCATTGAACAGATGAATGCACATTCGGCTTATCGCAATAAAAATTATCGCGTTGTTAATGTCCTTTCCCAAAACTCTGTCAAATCAATACCTTTGCAAATAGTGGATACATTTATGGGGATTGTTATATTTTTGCTGGAACAAAATTATCTCGAATCATCCAATACTGCTAAGATAAAAAGTGATTTAATATACCGATTTCTCATTGAAGGGAATAACTTAATTAACTTTCAACGGCAAATCAAACTATACAAATGGACGGGACACGAAGAACTCACCTCTATTAACATCAGCGACTATGTATCGCCCTTTATGGCTTATAAGGCAGCATACGATTCACAAGAAATAATACGAATTCAAAAGATCATGGTTGAGAATCCCGTGATGCCTCTAAAAGAGCTTAGACTCAAGGTGGGTTATCCGAATACCATGAAGAATACACTTATCGGATATAAGGATCAGATTGAAGGGCGGGGAAGAAATTATTCTATTTTATGATTCTCGTATTTTTCATCAGCAAACCAAGGTTCTTTTATTAGCCGGGAAATTTATTATCACATCACGATCCAATCCGATACGGTGTTGTCTATAGAACATATGACAAAGAACGAAAAAGACACACTGAAAGGACTCAAATGGTGGAGCAAACACGAATTGCAAAAAATCAACGACTTTGCGCCGCGTGAAATATTGAACTACATATAGTTTTCCGCTTTTCACTGCGCTGCAGTTGCAGCGAGTCGTAGGGGGAGTAGAGGGAATCGTGACGTTCCTTTCTCTCTTTTTCCCATCTTAAGTTAACATAATATAAATTATAAGAAGTTATGAAAGAGTCTGTTTCGATAACAAGTAATCTCATAATAGTGAGACAAAACAAAAAAAAACGCCCATCGACACGCCTACCTAAAATAAAAACGCGCAGCCTCTTGATTCTCATTCAAGAAGCTGCACGTTACCCACTGCGCGTCGGCAGCTGCAGGGACCGCATGATCTCATCCTTTCTCCTTTCGTTTAGGCAATATCCGTTTGACGATAGCGGACGCCTTTATACCGAACGCGAACTGACACGCCTTTTTCTTGCTTATGCTTCACCAGAAGCCGTTGGGCTTTTGAAAAGGCTTCCATCATCCCAGATGCCGGAATGGCCTCTTCCCACACAATCGTTTTCCCTTGGACTGTGTAGAAGGAAAAGACATACTGTTTCACCGTCTTCACCTCCCTATTATTATTATAATCAAAGACTGTTTTTCCTAAACACAAAAACTGTTACAATTATGTTAACATTTTCTCTTCGGCGTTTCCGTAACAAATAAAGGTGTCCCAATCCTTCCTAAAAGAGATCGGAACACCTTTTTCTTTTTGCGCATATGTGGCTGTTGAACCTTGTGGGTTGTGATGATCTTGCCGGTTAGTGCCGCAATCCGTTTTGTTCCCAATATTTTAGGTATGGATACGGATTGATCGCATTCCAGTTCGCATCATACAGGCCAACGTGCAAGTGCGGGGCGAATTTTCCAGTCGTGCCGACCGGACCGTAGCCAGAGTCGCCGACAAAGCCGACGAGCTGTCCTTTCACGACAGCTTGTCCTTCCGACAGATTCGCCGCATATCCTTGCAAGTGGGCATAATAGAGAAACAGCCCGGCCTTTGTCCGAATGGTCAGCCGCCAGCCACCGAGTTCACTCCACCCATACCGAACGACCGTGCCGTCCACAGCGGCGGCATCATGATTCAATGCCGGTTTGTTGCTTGTATTGTTTGACGGCCGCTTTATAGTCGGCTTGAATGGCATCTTTGTCTCGTCCGAGCCGAACGCTTAAAAAGTCGAGCACGGCTGCATCATGGGCAAGGCCAGCGGCAAACTGCCGCTTCAGCCAGCGTTCGCCGGCGATTTCCTCTGGGAACGTATGGGTCTCTCCCCCATCGGCATACACGCTCCAACCTTGAGCGGTTTTACGACTCAGCCACCATTGGCCATGG
Organism: Geobacillus sp. Y412MC52; assembly: GCF_000174795.2. Classification (NCBI taxonomy): domain Bacteria; kingdom Bacillati; phylum Bacillota; class Bacilli; order Caryophanales; family Anoxybacillaceae; genus Geobacillus; species Geobacillus sp. Y412MC52. The sequence continues at coordinate 1,711,145 of NC_014915.1, forward strand.
TGATTTGTCCAAAACACTCCTTCGGCCTCGTCTTTTTTGTTCAATTGGTTTTGTTCCGCATCACCGTATACCGGCAGAAGCGGGAACGTCTCGACGACAAACAGCGGAAATGTTGTATCATCGATCAAACAGCCGGACGCCTTGGGATGGCCGCCGCCACCGAATTGCTGGGCAAACTCAGCGACGTTGACGTCATCATGAATGGTGCGAAAGCCAATATGTTTCGTCCCCATGTTGACTAAAGCGATCAAGTCAAGATGAGGATAACGCTTGGATAACGCATTGCCCAATTCCGACAAATGGCGCTCGGCAAAGACGACGCCGATGCAATAGTCACCAAGCCAGCGCTGAACAAGCTGTTTTTGCTTTTGCCGAATGTAACGCTGAATTTTCTTCTCTTCCATATCGAGAAGCAGCTCTTCCGTCTCGGTCAAGGAGAACGGTTCTCTGGAGGCGAGCCGCTCGCTCATCGTCTCCCAAAAGCCGTCAAGCCCGAAAATCGTCAACAAATCATTCAGCCGCTTCGCTTGCAAATTCCCATTCTCTTCCCATTCCCACGTGTCGTATTGGCGGACGAGCTCGACGAACCCATCTAGCGTTTCATTAGGTGCGAGTTTTCCCTCGCGGACGAGATAGTCGTAAAAGAGCGAGGTGGCGCACGTCTTTTTGCCATCATCCCTCACCGGCACCACCTGTCCCCACGGGTAGTCATTGAAATGAAGCGCCGTCACGTGGTGGTCGATCACTTGCACATGGCCGCCGCGCGCCGCCCGTTCAGCGAGTTGCTGTTCCACTTCCTTGCCGACGGCCAAGTCGGTGATAAACAACATGGCGCCGTTGGCCTCGTCGCTTTGCAAGAATTGGACGACCCGTTCATCCAAATTGCGATAGGAACAAAACGAAATGTTCACCTCGGCAAACGCCAGCTTCGCGAGCAATCCGCAGCCGATGCCGTCTAGATCGCTGTCAGTGAATAATTTGATCATGGGGTCCCACCTTTTTGTCACAAACTTTTTTGCAACCACGTTTTCAAGAGCGGCAACAGCCGATCCGGCAACTCGCTCACATGCGGAACAAAGACGCGGAAGCGACCATAGATGTTTTCAATCGTCCGCCGCGTTGACTCATCGTCGGCCCCGTGGCCTAAAAAGAGATTGACGACCTCAATGCCGCGGCGGCGCGCTTCGGCGACTGCTTCGTGCGTATCGATGATGCCGTTTTGTTCATATCCGTACGCGGCGGGTTCGCCGTCAGAGAAGACGAGCAGCACTTTTTGTGCTTCCGGGCGCTTGAGGAGCTGTTCGGTCATCCAGCGAATCGCCAATCCATCGCGATTATCTTCATGCGGCTCGAGCTGCAGGATCGCCGGGCCGCTCGACGGCTCAAGCGAGCGATGGAATGAGACCGCCATCTGCAAATAGTTCGGCTGACGCGAAGCGGTTGCTTCGTTCGCATCTTCCCAAAATCCGACAATTTGGTGCGGCACGCGCAACGTTTTCAGCACCTCATGGCAAAGAACGAGCCCGGTTTTCGTCTCTTCCATTTTGTCATGCATCGAAGCCGAGCAATCGACAAGCAGGCCGAAGACCGCATCAAACCGCCGCGTCGGCTCGCCTTTTTTGCAAAACAAGCGCGGCCGCTCATCAATGAAAAACGACACCAATTGTTTGCGCAGCCGACCGACGGGCAAGTTCGTGCGCCAAGCGGAGCGCTTGTGTTCAAGCCATTGTTCCATGATGCGCACAAGCCGTTTTCGGTACGGCGCCACCGCCGCCTGTTTGGCGCGGTATTGCTCAAGATGCGCGAGGTTTGGCGACGAAGGAAGAAGCACAAGATCGGCTTGGCGGTTGGCCTCGCCATACGGCGCACTGTTTCCAGCCGGCGGCTGTTCGCTGAAGGATGCTTGCGCTTCCAGGCCATACTCGTTTCGCGCCGTCGGCCGAGACGTTCCTTTCACGACGGCCAGAGCCTGATCGCCGTCTTCACCCGGCCTCGCCTCATCGCTGATGATCTCGGTGCGGCTGCCTCGTTCGAGCTCAAAGCGGAGAAAGCTTCCACCCGCCCGGCTCGTTTCCCGATGCCATGTTGGCAGCACTTGCCGCTTGGCCTCTCCATCCGCCTCTTGAAGGGCATCGCGGTTTTCCAATGGGTTGGTCCGTTTGAGATCTTGAAGCGTCATCGTTTTCTCGTCCGCACCATCCTCAACGATTGGCAGCGATGTATAGGCATTGACCATATCATGAGGCAGCACGTCCTCCATCAGTTCCACAACGGCGAACGCCCAGTCCGCCACCTCGGCTGTCGAGGAAGCATCAAAAAATTGCGGCCATAACGTTTCGAGGCGCGCCTGCACCGCTTCATCCGCCATCGGAGCCAGCGGCGCATCATCAAGCGGCGAATCGGCCGTGAGCCGCAAATACATCCCCGCCAAAAACTGATCAGCCCAAGCGCCGCGCGTCCTGTTTGCTTGCCATTGCTGAGTGAAGTAGCGGCGGTACATGCGGCGGCGCGTGCGGAACCATCGCTTCATCCCGGGACGTTCCCGCTCGCAGACGGCTTCCAAGCGAAGATCTTCAGCGAATGTAAACAGCTGTTTGGAAAGCTTGGAGAGCGGTCGGGATTCCACCGCATGTCGGAAGGCGCGAACCGCCAATCGGTCGGTGTGCCGATACGTGCCGATGATGCGCAAGCCGACGTCGCTTTTCATTGCCGTTTCCCGCTCCAATGGTGGATACCCTTCCCAAAAATGGCTGACGTAAACGACCGGCTTGACACAATGCACGCCGGAATGGGCGGCGAACTGGATGGCAACGTCGCGGCGGCGCATGAGCGTTTGGGCGAGGTCAGAAAGCTGCATGACCAAACTCGAGTCGACCGTTCGGTCATTGAACATCATAAACCGCTCCATGCCGAGCCTCCTATTCGTCAAACCACGTTTCGGCGATGTTGCGCACCGCCGCCCGTTCCCGTTCATCGTCAAGCTTATCGACGATGCTTCGCTCAATGGCCCGCAATGGCGGCATGTATGCCGCCAAATCGCACGCATCCAACAAAGCGCGCACCGAAGCCGCTTCCTCGGCGATTTGTCCGTTTCGCACCTGCGCAAGCAGATCCGCCGACAGGGCGACGAAACGATCGATCAACGTTTCATCCGTTAATGTAGTTTGCGCCAACAATACCGATTTTAATGTTTCTCCTTGCACATACGGGACATTGATGACGACAAACCGGTTTTTGAGCGCCTCATTGAGCGGTACGGTGCCAATATAGCCTTCATTGATCGCGGCGATGACGCCAAATGTCTGTTTCGCCTGTACGATATCGCCAGTCAGCGGATTGGTGAGCCGCCGCCGGTAGTCAAGGACGCTGTTTAAAATCGGCAGCGTTTCCGGTTTTGCCATATTAATTTCGTCAATGTATAGCAAATGCCCTTTTGTCATCGCCTGGATGACTGGTCCGGGCACGTACTCGATCACCGCCTGGCTGTTTTTGTGCACGATCGTCTTAAAACCGAGCAATGCTTCGGCGTCTAAGTCCACGGAACAGTTGATGCTGTGCATCGGTTGACCAAACAAAGCGGACAACGTTTCAGCAAGCCGCGTTTTTCCCGATCCGGTCGGGCCTTTTAAGAGCACGTTTTTCCCAAGCGCGAGCGCAATGGCGGCATCGTGCACAATCGCCTCATCTGCCGCCTTGTACCCGCCCGCTCCAATCAACGCGCGATTCGGATCGCGGCGGAACAGTTCTTTTCGATTTTCCATTTCTTTCGTGACCGTCAACGGCCATGTTCCCATCTTCTGACTTCCTCTCTGTGGCGATCTTCCCCTCTCATTCTACTAGATCGCCCGGCGGGACGCAAAACAAAAGAACTAGACCATAAATATATTATGTAAATATAACAAAGAAAAAACGAGGCGCTCTCAACCGAAGTTGTCCTCAATCGCCTTGCGAATGAGCGCCGCGCACCGATCAAGCTCCGCCTTGAGCTGGCGTTTGTACAGCTTCGCCTTTTCCTGTCCGCCCTCGGCGAACCGATAGTAGACGACTTCTTGGTACTTCATTCCCTCTTTTTTCTGTTTCACTTGTTTTAAAATGCCGTCTTCGATCAAATCGTGCAGCGCCTTATACACTTCGGAGTGGTTCGGCCGGTAGCCGAACGGCTTGAACTCTTGGCGCAATACATCAAGCAGCTTCAGCCCGTAGAGCCGCTCCTGTTCGGTGAGCGTAATCAAATACAATTTTAAAAACGCACGTTGTTTTAACAGAAAACCGCTGGGCGTCCGTTTTTCTCCCATAGGCTTTTTCCCTCCTTCCCTACGGATGAAATTTCGCTCTTTGGGCGGCGAAATCCTGCTTGTCTTCATTATACCATGGGGGAAAGGAAAAATCCTCTCCCGCTTGGTTTCAATAAAACACGATCGTTTTGTTTCCGTGGATGATGACCCGGTCTTCCAAATGCCACCGAAGCGCCCGGGCGAGCACCGTTTTTTCAATCAGTCGGCCGATCCGCTTTAAGTCGTCCGGATGGTGGCGGTGATCCACGCGGGCGACGTCCTGCTCAATGATCGGCCCTTCATCCAAATCGTCGGTGACGTAGTGCGATGTGGCGCCGATCAATTTGACGCCGCGCTCATACGCCCGCTCATACGGACGCGCGCCGATAAAGGCGGGCAAAAATGAGTGGTGGATGTTGATGATCCGTCCCGGGAATTCAGCGACAAACGCCGGCGACAAAATTTGCATGTAGCGGGCAAGCACGATGGTGTCGATCTGATAGTCACGAAGCAGACGGATTTGTTCGGCTTCGGCGTCCGCTTTCGTTTCTTTCGTCACCGGAATATGCACATACGGGATGCCAAACGACTCGACCGTCTCGCGCAAGTCGGGGTGGTTGCTGATGACAAGGGCGATGTCGGCGATCAGCTCTCCCGCCTGCCATTGCCAAAGAAGTTCAAGCAGACAATGCTCGGCTTTGGAGACAAAAATCGCGATTCGCCGAATATCGTTGTGCAGCCGAAGCTGCCAACGCATCTGAAATTCAGCAGCGATCGGGGCGAACGCCGCTTCGATCTCTTCTTTTCGCTCGGCGATGTTCGGACAGTCGAACTCCAAGCGGAGAAAAAACGTCCCTCCCTCAGGGTCAGTCGAGTATTGGCTCGATTCAACGATATTCGCCCCTTGTTCGTACAGAAACGACGTCACCGCCGCGACGATGCCCGGGCGATCTGGGCAGGAAATAAGGATTCGAGCGCGTTGCTCGTAACCTTGCAAAAATGATTGCCAGCGATGTTGGCGAAATGTCGTCATGCGTTGTCTCTCCCTTTTCTTGCTTTTCCTTGCCATTCATCATACAAAAAATTCATGAACTTGCCAACAGGGAAGATAACAAAAGAGGGTGTCCCAAAAGGATCGGGACACCCTTTCTTATTACCGTATATAGGTATAAAACAATCATTAAGAAACAATATGTTGTGTTTTGTTAAGGAAAATGACCCTTTTGGGTCAGCCCCCTGGCAAGCGAAAAACCTCTCTCAGTCTTTCGTCAAATCGCCGGCCGGGCCGAAAAATTCGTAATGGATGTGCTCCTCTGGCACACCCCATTGTTTTAGAGCGCGATAGACGGTTTTCATAAACAGCACCGGGCCGCAGAAATAAAAGTCTGCGTCTTTCGTCGGGATCACGGATTGCATCCATGCAAGGTCAATCCGCCCTTCTTTGCCAAAATGTGGATGGCGGCGGTCCTCGTCGGATGGCGACTCATAACAAATATGATAAGAAAATGACGGGCGTTCCGCCAACATCCGAAGCTCCTTATCAAACGCGTGCACGCGGCCATTCAAAGCAGCATGCAAAAACGCCGCTGGGCGGGTCGGTTGGCGGATGGCCAACGTATGCGCCATGCTCAAAAGCGGAGTGATGCCGACGCCGCCGCTGATGAACACAACCGGCGTCGTTTTGGACAAATCAAGCGTAAAATCGCCAGCTGGAGCGCTAAGCTCGAGCACGTCGCCCTCTTGGACATGATCATGCAAATAGTTGGAAACAATGCCGGCCGGCTTGTCCGCTGTAGCTGCTTCCCGTTTGACGCTGATGCGGTAATACCCTTTTCCAGGTGCATCCGATAAGCTGTATTGGCGAATATGCGTATACGTCTCGCCCGGAATCGACAGTTTGACGCTCACGTATTGACCCGGCAAATAATCACTGATGGCCTTGCCGTCTTCCGGCTCCAAATAAAACGAAGTAATGACGCCGCTTTCTTTCACCTTTTTCACGACGACAAATCGGCGAAAGTCACGCCAGCCTCCGTGTTTGGCCGCTGCCTCATCGTAGAGCTCTTTTTCCACTTGAATGAAAACGGATGCAATGGCTTCATATGCTTCCGCCCAAGCCGTGATCACTTCGTCGGTGGCGGCGTCGCCGAGCACGTCTTTGATCGCCAGCAACAAATGCTTTCCGACGATCGGGTATTGTTCTGGTTTGATTCCTAAGCTGCGGTGTTTATGGCCGATTTGCCGCACAACCGGCAAAATAGCATCAAGCTGGTCGATATAGCGCGCTGCCGCATACACGGCTGCGGCCAAGGCGCGTTGCTGCCGCCCTTGCTTTTGGTTGGCGTGGTTGAAAATATTGAGCAGTTCCGGATGATTGGAAAACATGAGTTCATAAAACCGCTTCGTAATTTGTTCACCATGTGTTTCCAAGACAGGCACCGTTGATTTCACAATTTCAATCGTTTTTGGATGCAATTTCGTTGTCGTTGTCATGATTTCATCCCCTTGTAAAACATGTATTTTTAATACATCTTTTATTCAACCATGAGCACTGCGAAAAAGCAATATTTCAAATACATCTTTAATAAATTGTTCACAATTCTTCGTTCGAATCAGGTGTGGTACAATGGGATCAAGAATGTCGCTTAAAGGTTGTGAATCACGATGCAGTTGACGAACTATACGGAATACGCCTTGCGCGTCCTCTTGTTTTTAGGCGCGCTTGATGAAGAAGAAAAAACAAACATCAAAGACATTGCCGCTGCCTTTTCCATTTCAGAGCATCATTTAAGCAAAATCGTCTATGAACTTGGCAAACTCGGCTACATTGAAACGATCCGTGGGCGCAACGGTGGAATCCGCCTTGCGAAACGCCCCGCGGAGATTGTCATCGGCGCGGTTGTTCGCGAAACGGAGGAAAACTTGTCGCTTGTCGAGTGTTTTGCCGCCCACGGCAATGAGTGCGTCTTAACGCCGGTATGTCGGCTTCGCTTCGCACTTCACGAGGCGTTAGAGGCGTTTTTGCGTGTGCTGGATGCGTATACGCTCGCCGACTTGCTTGAAGACCGAGCGTCGCTTCGTTCTTTATTGAAAGAGCGGCGCGGTTGAGAAAAAACTCTCTGGCTATAAGCTGGATGGCGTTTGGCAGGCACACGATCACTAAGCATCGCTCTACGGAAGGAAGACGCGGGATGATGCGAAACCGATGGCGGCCTTTGCGGCGATTGGCCTTTGCGCGGGATGTGGCGGCAAGAACGATCATCAGTTAGAAAAACGAAACCAGTCGTCAAACATGGGCGGCGGGATGAATACGTCCGGCACCGGCCGATCACATCCCCTTTGTTTGCCACAAGACGAAGAATATATTAAGATTAGAAAGGTGTGAAAACATCTGCATGACTAAAGGAGGTCACAATGAAACACGAGGGAAACGCTTTGCCACCTTACTTGCATATGGACAATGGAGAGCTCTGGCTCACCGAAGATGACCGGGACAACTTAAAAATCAGCTACCGTATCAAAGAGGTGATTTTTGCCGAGCCGTCTGAATACCAGCATGTGATGATTTTGGATTCGTACGATTTCGGCCGCATGCTCGTACTCGATGGCGTCGTGCAAACGACCTCAATTGATGGCCATATTTATAACGAAATGATTTCGCACGTGCCGCTGCAGTTTCATCCGCAGGCGAAACGGGTGCTCATCATCGGCGGCGGCGACTGCGGCGCAGCCCGTGAGACGGCGAAATATGCTCATCTTGAAGCCATCGACATGGTGGAAATTGACGAAAAAGTTGTCCGGGCGTGCAAAGAGCATTTGCCAGCCGTCTCCGGCAACTTATCGGATCCGCGCGTGCGGTTTATTTATGATGATGGCGTCAAGTTTGTGCAAGGGAAGGAAAGCGTCTACGACGTCATTATGATCGACTCGTCCGACCCAGTCGGCCCGGCGGAAGCCTTGTTTTCACCGGAGTTTTACGCCAACGTCCATCGCGCGTTGAAAGAGGATGGGCTGATGGTCTGCCAAAGCCAGTCGCCAATTTTCCATCTGGATATTTTGAAGCGGACGTACCGCAATATTCGCGAACTGTTCCCGCATGTGCTTGTGTACACCGCCGTGGTGCCGACGTATCCAGGAGGGTTGTGGAGCTTTACGATCGGCTCGAAACGGCCGCTCGATTTTCCGGCGCAGACTACCATTCCAAATGACACGAAATATGTGAACGATGGGATCTTTCGCCAATGTTTCGCGTTGCCGGCATTTTTGCGTTCGGCGCTTGAGGTGGAATAACCGCTTGGCATCAAAAAAGCTGTCCCCCACAAAGCAGGGACAGCTTTTTCGTGTTGCTTGAGTCCATTCTGTTTTATGGAGCAGGTGGGTTGTGAGACAATGCCCGCTTGGCAAGCCATTGAAGCGTCAAGTCATCCGCCGGCGGGTTGTAGAGCCCAGCGCGGACGTCACGGTAATACCGCTGAAGCGGATTGTCAGCAAACAAGCTTTGTCCGCCGACAATGCGCATCGCCCAATCGACGACTTCAAGCGCGGTATTGGTGGCGACCAATTTGGCTGTTGCCAACTCCTCTTTCATTTCCATCCGTTTTTCCGGATAGCGATCCCATAAATCGGCGACCGCGTACAGGAAATGGCGCGCATGGGTGAGGCGCCATTCCATTTCAGCGATTTTCCGCTGTACTTCTGGCGTCGAGGCGATTGGGTGAGGCAGGGTATTAGGCTGGTACGTCTTGGCAAAGCGAAGCGCCTCATTGCGCGCCGCAATGGCGATGCCTAAGTAACAAGCCGGCACGTGCAACAGCCATCCTTGCGCCGGAGCGGCTTCGTTCGCTTCTCCAAGCGTCTCTACGAGCGCCTTTTGGTCGACTTCGACTTCTTCAAGAACAAGATCATCGCTGCGCGTCGCCCGCATGCCAAGCGTGTTCCACGTCGGCTCGATGCGGATGCCTGAAGCAGACATCGGCACCAGAAACTCACCGACCCGACCATCTTCCATTGTGGCGGAAATTAAGACGTAATCGAGCGCAGGGGCTAACGATGCAAATGTCTTTCGCCCTCGAAGCACCCAGCGGCCATGGCGAAAGACGGCCGTCGTTTCCGGTTTACCGCCGCGCGCCGGGCTGCCAGTTGTCCGTTCAGAGTGGGCGCTGTTGATGAGCGCGTGGCGGCAAACGACTTCATTCGCCAAACGGGCGAGAACGGGCTCCGGCCAGCGGCGAAGCAAAAACAGCCGCATGAGAATGCTGGCGTGCCAACCAAACGACAATGCCGTTGCCCCAGAACCTTGGGCGATCGTCTCTTGCACGAGCACGAGCTCATAAAGCGACGCCCCTTGGCCGCCGTATTCAGTCGGGACGGTCAAGGAAAGGAATCCAGCCTCTTTTAAATCGGCAAAATCGGCAAATGGAAACGTTGCCTGTTCGTCATCATGCGCCGCCCTTTTCGCAAACCGTTCCGCAAGGCGACGCGCTTGGTTGTACAATTGTTGCTCCCGATCGGTTCGCACAAGCAAATGGTACAATTCGTTCATCGGTTCTCCCCTTCTTTTGGTCAAGATGCCTTTATTGTACCGAGTTCTGGCTAGGACTGAAAACAAAAACGCACGGGAAAATGACCGTCCTTGCTCTCGGAAGCTTAAAAGAGAAAGAAATGCCGAATGTACCGATCATCGTCACGGTGGACGAACTCATTTTTCCCAGCATCGTACTCGTATTCCTCCTGCCAGCGGCGGCCATAGCGGGCGATTTGACGGACGGCGCGGATGATCGCATACACTTCTTCGTTCGTCATCGTAGGATGGAGCGACAGACGCACCCATCCTGGTTTGGCGAGAGGATTGCCGTTTTTGACTTCTTGAAGCAACGCAGCGGATTGTTCCTTGTCGATGCCAAGCAAATAGTGGCCGTATGGTCCGGCGCAGGAACAGCCGCCGCGCGCTTGAATGCCGAAGCGATCATTCAGCAGTTTGACAACAAGGTTGTAATGCAATCCATCTATGACAAATGAGATGATGCCAAGACGGTCGTCCCGATGTCCTTCAAGCACGCGGACGCCGGGAGTGCTTTTTAGCGCCGGCAAAAGAAGGGAAACAAGTTCCTTTTCGCGGGCGCGCATCTGTTTTACGTTCATTTGCTCTTTCAGCTGGATGGCCAACGCTGCCTTGATGGTTTGCCAAAACGGCGGTGTTCCGCCATCTTCGCGTTCCTCAATGGCTTGGATGTATTCATAGTTCCCCCACGGGTCAGTCCAGTACACCGTCCCGCCGCCGGGGTGATCCGGAGCGTGCTGATGATAAAGCCGGCTGTCAAAGATGAGCACGCCGGCGCTTCCCGGCCCCCCGAGAAACTTATGGGGGGAGAAATAAATGGCATCAAGCTGCTCCATTGGGTCGTCCGGATGCATATCGATGCGGACGTACGGAGCGGAAGCAGCAAAATCAACAAAGCAAAGGCCGCCATGCTCGTGCATGATTTTCGCCAGCTTATGATATGGGGTTTCCAACCCCGTGACGTTCGAGCAAGCAGTAAAGGCACCGATTTTTTGCGGCCGATCTCGGTAGCGCTCCAGCAGCTCGCGCAAATGGTCAAGATCGACATCCCCGTTCTCTGTCGGACGGACCGCCACGACTTCCGCGATGGTTTCCACCCATGGCAATAAATTTGAATGGTGCTCCATATGGGTGACAAAAACGACTGGCCGCTCCTCATCATGAAGGGACAAGCGGTGCTTCCACCGTTCCGGTACGCGCAAGCCAAGCAGACGCTGCAGCTTGTTGACGGCGCTTGTGGTCCCGGCGCCTTGCATGATCAAGACATCGTTTTTCCCGGCATGAACGTGCTGTTTAATAATTTCTTTTGCATAGCGATAGGCAAGCGTCGTTTTCGTTCCGGTCACATTCGATTCCGTATGCGTGTTGCCGACAAATGGACCGAGCTCATGCGTCAGCTTCTCTTCAATCGGCCGGTACAGCCGCCCGCTTGCTGTCCAGTCGGCGTAAATAAGCCGCTGTTTGCCAAACGGCGTAGAAAACGGATGAAAGCGGCCGATCGTTCCATCGCGAAACGGCTGAAAATACGTCTCAAGCTCCCCGCGGCATGTATACACCGCATTTCCGATCACAGCGTGAATGGCCATGTTTATTCCCCCTTTCCGCCATTTCGTCTATTTACAAAGTATGTCGCCTTCGGTGATTCGGTCCAAAAAACGTGGGAAAGTTGAAAATGAAAAATCCGCCGTACAGGCGGATGATATTCCACTCCCTTTTTTACAGACCCGCGAGCGAGAAAGCCCACTCCTTGAGGGGTGGGATGAAAGCGAGCCGTTTTCCGAATATTGAATGATTGTGAAAAAAATGGTATCCTGAAACCGCCACAAGGAGGTGAATCCATGCCGACGATCACACTAAGGCTGGAGCTGCACAACCCAACGAAAGTCAAACAAGACATGTACGAACGGATGACAGAAGTGAATACCGCGTTTACGAATTGGCTGTTGAATCATCCCAAGCTGAATCAAGCAACGAGCAAAATTTTTAAGGAGTTTTCGCCGCAGCGGTTTCCTTCCGCTGTCGTGAATCAAACGATTCGAGAAGTGAAGTCCCAAAAGAAAAACCAGAAAACAAAGAAGTTTCAAACATTATGGTGCTGCTTTAACAATCAAAACGTGAAGGTGGAAAAGAAAGGATCGTTCTACACGGTTTCCTTCCCCACACTGGAGAAGAGAATTGGCGTGCCGGTCGTCACGCGCCCCTATCAAGAAGCGTGGCTGAATCGGCTGCTCGATGGAACCGCTAAACAAGGGGCCGCCAAGCTCTACAAAAAGAGAAAGAAATGGTACTTGGCGATCGCGATCACCTTTGACGTGAAGCCGCGGCACGAAACAAAGGTGATGGGCGTTGACGTTGGGCTTCGCTATATCGCTGTGGCCAGCGTGGGAACGAAATCGTTGTTTTTCAAAGGGAGCCAATGCGCCTTCATTCGCCGACGATATGCGGCTTTGCGGCGAACGTTGGGCAAAGCGAAGAAGCTCCAGATGATTCGCAAAATCGGCCGCAAAGAGTCCCGCTGGATGAAGGACCAAAATCACAAAATCAGCCGTCAAATCGTGAATGTTGCGCTCGCCAACGGTGTTGGCGTGATTCGGATGGAAGCGTTGACGGGGATTCGCAAGCGGGCAAAATCGGCCAAAGAAGCGGGGCGAAGCCTTCATGCTTGGGCGTTCCACCAACTGCAAACGATGATTGCCTATAAAGCGGAAATGGCAGGCATTCGGGTGGAGTGGGTGGATCCAACCTACACGAGCCAAACGTGTAAATGTGGTCATCGAGAGAAAGCGAACCGAAACGGCATCCGCTTCCGATGCCAAAGGTGTGGATACACTCTCCACGCCGACTTGAATGGCGCCATCAACATCGCCAAAGCGATTTCGGGCTTCGCCGCTGAACCTAGCGCACTGGTCACAGGTGCGCCGCCCATTGGGGTACATCGTAACCCGATGGGACGGGGTGATGACACACCCCTGAAGCTTTTGCGTTGTCCGAACCAGAAATGGATGAGGACGCAAACGACCCAAGAATCCCACGCCCTTTAGGCGTGTGGAGTGTCAATCCCTTTTTTTGCACGATAACGGCGAAATCGTTTCCCCCACGGACGGCACAAGGTATTCGGCAAGCATGGTCCGCAAGTCATCAGGCAACGGTTCGCTCGTTTGGGTTTGGAAATTGAAATGGACGACCGCTGCCTCTCCGATGGCGATCAGTCTTCCTGTTTCCTCTTCCATGATGCGATGAATGCATTGAAAGCTTTTATTGCCGATCCGGGAGACATTGGTTTCCACGCGCAATCGTCGTCCGAAGAATCCTTGGTTGATAAAATCGCACTTGGTGGAAGCTAAAATAAAATGCCAGTCCTCCGTTCGCCCGCCGTAACGCAATTCATCAAACAGGCGGGTGCGCGCTTCTTCTAAATAAATAAAATAGCTAATGTTGCTTAAATGTCCGAGCGCATCAGTTTCACAAAAGCGTGGGTTGACGGTAATGATGTGCGTCTTCATTTCTCCCTCTTCCTTTCTTGCCTTTTTTTGCCCCTTTCGCCCACAATATTCGTTTGGGTGAGCATGGGGCGTGACCGAGTTGGATTTGTAGCTACCAACTAGTCAGTATGTTGTTTTTATCATACTCCGGTTGATTTGGATATGCAATTGTTTTGTTTTGGATTATTGATTATTTAGAACATTGTTTGCGATATAAAATGTTGTGACGAATTTGGAACCTATATAATTTTGACATTTTCAGGGTAGATAAAAAAGCCCGGCGAGGGCAGACGGGACGTCTGCGGTCAACCGGCCCAAAGCGGCAAAAGAACGTATCCAACGAGCGACACGCCGGCGCAAAGGAGAGAGATGCGCAGTTTATATTTCGCATAGCTCATCAAGTCCATATCCATAATGGCTGCGGTTGTAATCGTCGTATCGCCAAGCGGCGAAGCAAAGGCGCCAAACGTCCCGCTCGCAAACACGGCGCCGACTGTCACCTCGAGCGGCGCCCCGGTCGCATGGGAAAGCGTGACGCCAAGCGGCATCAAAATGCCCCACGTTCCCCATGAAGAACCGATAAAGTATGATAAAAACGATCCGACCAAAAACACGGCCGCTGGCACGAATGCCCCCGGCAGCCATGTGCCGAACGTCGACGACACGTACTCCGCAAATCCGAGTTCCCCCGCCACCGCCGAGACCGCCCATACGAGAACGAGCATGCCGATCGGCGCCATCATTTCGTTACCCCCAGCAAAAAAATGGTACGTCAGCTCTGAAAGCGATTGTCGGCGCCATAAATAAAACGCCATCGACAAAAGGATGGTCACAAACAACGCCAACAGCATCGCCCATGTCGCATCGGCCGCGGAAAACGCCTCCCACCAATTCTCTGCCCCGCGTTTCCTCCCGTCGTACACGAAAAAGGCAAACGTCAGCGCGATTAACAGCGCCAGCGGGACAAACAAGTGCAACGGCTCCCCGTTGATCAGCGCCAGCTCCTTGCGCAATCCGAGCCCGTGCAGTGTATTCGTTTCCCCTTCTCCTTTTTTCGCCCGCGGTTTGCCGATCCGGATGTTCAACATCGTCGTCAACACCCCGACGGCCAGAGCGACAATCGCAAACAAGTTGTACGGCAGGCTGCGCAAAAACACGTCATACGGCGATTCGTGAATGTCGTTTTGCTCAAGCGCCGCGGCGACAACAGAAGTCATAAAGCCGACGAACGCTGTCGCCGCTGGCAAAAGCACGATGATCGGCTCGGTCGAGACATCGATCATGTACGCCATGCGGCGGCGGTCGATGCGAAACTGGCGAAGGACCGCTTTCATCACTGGTCCAAGGAGCATAATGCGAAACATCGGCATAAAAAACGTCACCGGCACCGTCAGCCAAACGAACAACAAAATCCCCCGCTTCGAGCGGATGCGGCCGGAAAGTCTCTCGACAAACCCTTTGATCCCGCCGGTAATTTGCATCATGCCGACAAGCGAACCGAACAAATACAAAAACGCGGCCACCTTCATATGCTCCGGATCGGTCAGGGCGTGAAGAACAGCGGAAACAGCGCGCTCAATCGCGCCGACAGCCGACCACTCAAGGCAAAACGCTCCGACGAGCAATCCGGCCACGAGGCCGGGCAAAATTTCTTTCAGCCATACCGCCAACGGAATGATGAGCAGAAAAGGCAACAGCGACCACCATGTTCCTTCCACGTCGGCGCCTCCTTTGCGATGATGTTGTTACCAAGAAGGATAGCCATGATGTAGTTTTTTTATGATTTCCATTGATTATTTAGAACATAGTTTTACTTATAAAATTTATGTTGCCCGCGCAAACAAAAAAAGCCGCGCTGCAGTTTGCAGCGTGGCCCACACTTTCATCCGCCCCGGGCTGGCTCCCAAACAACCTGGGGCACAGAAGGCGTTGTCATTTCCGGCGCGCAAAATCGACAAATCGGAACTTGTCGAGCCGGTGACGCGATTCCGTGTATTGAAACAATGCAGCATCGCTTAAATACACGTAGTTTTTGACGACAACGACGCGGTCATCGCCATGCAAATCCAAATAGCGCCGGTCTTCGTCCGTCGCTTCGTCGACCGATATTTCTTTTTTTGCAAAGCTGATCGGCAAATGCAGCTTCGTTTCCAAGTATTCATAGATCGAGTCTTCGCAAATCTCTTTGGTCAATAGCGGCACATGCTTTTTCAGAAAAAAGTCTTTATCCAAAATAATCCGCTCTCCGCCGATTTCACGGACGCGCACGACTTTCCACACTTCGTCTTTGCTTGAGGCGCGCAGATGCTGCCTGAGCTCGCGATCCGGCTTGATGATCGCCAGTTCATGCACGATCGTCCGCACCGGCTGCTTCATCGTCTGCGCCAGTTCTTTAAAGCTGACCAATCCGGATACGGGAAAGTCATATTTGCCGACGTCAAGGACGATAGATCCTTTCCCTTTCATTTTTTGGATATAGCCGTGCTCGGACAACAAATGGAGCGCTTTGCGAATCGTCTCGCGCGATGTCTCATATCGGGCGGCCAGCTCGTGTTCCGATGGCAGCTTGTCGTACGCCTTCCATTCTCCGCGGCGGATGCGGGAAATGAGGTCATGGTAAATGGTTAAATATTTGTTTTCATGCATAAGAATCACCGCTTGTATTGTATCACGGCCGGCGCAAAAGATAAACAACCGATTCGTATGGGCGCAGTTGCATGCGGCGAAAATCGGCCGGCGCGTCCGAATAATTGGCAAGCAGCAGTTCTCCCGTATAGCCATCGGCTCCCGCTTCTTTCGGCAGCGTGAACATCGTTTCGACTGGATAAAAATTGTTGACAACAAGCAGCTTTTCTCCATCGCCATGACGCATATAGGCGAAAATATGCGGATCGTCCGCAAGCAACAGCTCATAGCGCCCGGTCGTAATGAGATCATACTGTTTGCGCAGCTCAATCAGCCGCTTATAATGGTAGAAAATCGAGTCGCGGTCGGCGAGCGCCTGTTTCACGTTAATGCGCCGGTAGTTGTCGGCGACGCGAATCCACGGCGTCCCAGACGTGAAACCGGCATGCGGGCTGTCGTCCCATTGCATCGGCGTGCGGGAATTGTCGCGCGATTTTCGCCGCAAAATTTCCATCACTTCTTGCTCGCTTTTGCCTTGTTCTCGCAAAATCCGGTACATGTTGAGCGACTCAACGTCGCGGTAGTCGCGAATATCGGTGAATTTCGGGTCGGTCATGCCGATTTCTTCGCCTTGGTAAATGTATGGCGTCCCTTGCATTAAATGGATCGTCGTCGCCAACATTTTGGCTGATTCTTTCCAATACGTCCCGTCATCGCCATAGCGCGACACGATGCGCGGCTGATCGTGGTTGCACCAAAAGAGCGCATTCCAGCCCCCGCCTTCATACATCCGGACTTGCCATTCGGACAAAATGCGTTTTAAAGCTAGAAAGTCAAACGGGGAGACCGCCCATTTTTCCCCATTCGGGTAATCGACCTTCAAGTGATGGAAGTTAAACGTCATATTGAGCTCGTGGTTTTCCGGGTTCGTATACCGGATGCAATGA
Source organism: Geobacillus sp. Y412MC52 (assembly GCF_000174795.2). Taxonomy (NCBI): domain Bacteria; kingdom Bacillati; phylum Bacillota; class Bacilli; order Caryophanales; family Anoxybacillaceae; genus Geobacillus; species Geobacillus sp. Y412MC52. The sequence continues at coordinate 1,728,033 of NC_014915.1, forward strand.
TCGATCGTCGTCGACGACATTTCCCCCACTGTCATGATGTCGTATTTTGAAAACACCTCTCGATTCATTTCCTGCAAAAACTCATGAATGCGCGGTCCGTCCGTATAAAAGCGGCGCCCGTCCCCCGGCGGCACCGAACCGTCGTCATCCGGGAAGCGCTGATCTTTTGACAACAAGTTGATGACGTCAAGCCGAAAGCCGTCCACTCCTTTTTGGAGCCAAAAATGCATCATGTCATAAATGCGGCGGCGCAGCTCTTCGTTTTCCCAGTCCAAGTCCGCTTGTGTCACATCGAACAAATGCAAGTAATATTGGCCGGTTTGTTCGTCGTATTCCCACGCCGAGCCGCCGAATTTCGATTGCCAGTTGTTCGGCGCTCCGCCGTCCGGCTTCGGGTCGCGCCAAATGTAAAACGAGCGGTATGGGTTCGTTTTCGAGGAGCGCGCCTGCTTAAACCATTCATGGTCGGTTGAGGTATGGTTGACGACCATGTCCATCACCAGCTTCATGCCGCGCGCATGCACTTCGTGAAGCAGACGGTCAAAATCGCCCATCGTTCCGTATTCGTGATGGATGCGGAAATAATCGCTGATGTCATAACCGTTGTCGCGCTGCGGCGACGCGTAGATCGGCGTCAGCCAAATGACATCGACGCCCAGTTCTTGTAGATAATCGAGCTTCTCGATCACGCCCGGCAAATCGCCGATGCCGTCTCCATTCGTGTCGTAGAAGCTTTTCGGATAAATTTGATAAACGACCGCTTTTTTCCACCAAGGGGTTGTTGACATCTCTCTTCACCTCGTTCGTCAGGATAAAAACATACCATTGGCATCAGCGGCCAATGGTATGGTGGTAAATGGATGATTTCGCACATCGTTCTCTTGCTTCCACACACGGCAATCATGAGCGGGCGGCTTTACGCACTTTCCCAAAGACAAACGTCAGCGCAAACGGCACCACAATCGCGATCGCCATGCCGATAAAGAACGGCGTCCACTTTTGCGGTACGATCGACAAGAAACCCGGCAGGCCGCCGACACCGATCGACGGAGCGATGACTTTATTGAGCGTAATAAACATGCCGGCGATCGCCGCTCCGGTCATCGCTGCGATAAACGGGAAGCGAAAGCGCAAGTTGACTCCGAACATCGCCGGTTCCGTGATGCCTAAATACGCGGAAACAGCCGACGTAAACGACAAACCGCGCAGCTTTTCCTCCTTCGCGACAAACATCATCGCCAACGCTGCCGAACCTTGGGCGATGTTTGACATGACCAAAATCGGCCATAAGAATGTGCCGCCGGTATTGGCAATCAGCTGCAAGTCAACCGGCAAGAACGTATGGTGCATCCCGGTGACGACAAGCGGCGCATACAGCGCTCCATACAACAATCCTCCAAGAGCCGGAACCGTGTCAAAAATCGTGACAAACAAGTGGGTAATGGCATTGCCGATCGCAAATGTGACCGGCCCAATAGCGATGAACGCCAAAAAGCCCGTAATGAGCAACGCAAGCGGCGCGACAAGCAACAGCTGAAACGCATCCGGAATGCGCTTGCGCAAAAACAGCTCAAGCTTCGCCAGCACGTAGGAAGCCACCAACACCGGCAGCACTTGCCCTTGGTAGCCGACTTTTTGCACTTCAAAGCCGAACAAGTTCCAAACCGGAATCTCTCCTTTTTCTTTCGCCGCTCCCCAGCCCCAAGCGTTGAGCAAATCTGGGTGGACGAGCATCAAACCAAGGACAATCCCTAAGAGCGGGCTGCCGCCGAATTTCGTCACCGCTGACCAGCCGATCAAACCGGGCAGGAAGACGAACGCTGTATTGGCGATCAAGTTGATCATGTTCGCCAAATCGGCCCATTCTTTGTGCACCTCGACAAACGATTTCCCTTCGTAAAAAATGCCTGGGCCTGTCAAGACGTTGTTAATACCCATTAACAAACCGGCCGTCACGATCGCCGGCAAGATGGGAATGAAAATATCAGCCAGCGTCTTAATCGCGCGTTGCAGCGGATTGAGCTTCGCTTCCGCAGCGTCTTTAATCTCCTGCTTTGTCGCCCGGCCGATGCCCGTCAGCTCGATGAGGTCGTCATACACTTTATCGACAAGCCCTTGGCCGATGACGACTTGAAACTGGCCGTTTGCGGAAAACGACCCTTTGACGACATCGATGCGCTCAAGCGCTTCCTTATTGACTTTTCCTTCCTCTTTGAGCGCAAACCGAAGCCGGGTCACACAATGCGTGGCGGCGACGATGTTTTCTTTGCCGCCGATGGCTTCAACGATTTGCGCGGCTGCTTGTTGGTATGCCCCCATGATGAACGCCTCCCTTTTCTTTCCTTAACGACCGCTATAGCGTTAAATCGCTTTCAGCAACCGGTTGCAAACAAACTTGTATATACAACCTGAATTCATTTTATCTTGTATATACAAGTTTGTCAACATCTTTCGATGACCGCCTTCATTTTTCGACAATAGTTGTTGTTTTTTTGCTAACTTCCACTTCTTTTGTTATGTTTTGTCAAGCGGCAGGAAAATCAACGACCGAGTAGGAAAATAAAACATAACGCAAATCAATGCCAAAAGACGAGAAAGGATGAGGGAATGCGATGAAAACCTATACACTCCGCGAAGCAGCGAAAAAAATCGGGGTCACCGCCCGCGATTTGAAACAATGGGAAAAGCAGTTCGCCGGATCGATTGCCGTCCCACGCACAACCGAGGGGGCACGCATGTACACCGACGAGCTGATCGACCGGTTTCGCCATATCCGCACTTGGCTTGAGGACGGCCGCCATCCGCGCGAAGTGGCTGAAATGATCAGGCAAATGGACGGACAACCGGCAGAGCGAGCCAACGAGACAGCCGCTCAAGTGGAAACAACCGTCATGGAAGGGGAAATCATCGATGTGCCCCGCCTGCTGCATCAAGGGATGCCATACATAGCCGAGCAGTTGGCGGCCCGCTTAAAAGACGATATCGTCGACGCCTTGAAACAGGAAACGACAGCCACGGTCCGGCAAGCGATGGATGAGGTGAAAGGCCGCCTTGACTACATCGAGGAGCAAACGACGGCAGCTGCCGAAACGGTGCGCCGTTCACTCCGCGATTACGAGGACGCATGGCAGCAAAAAACGGAACAGCTGCATGAACATTTGGAAACGGTCGTCGCGTTCTGTCAAGAGGAAAAAGTAAGACAGGAAGAGGAGCGAAAACAGCTCGAACTGCGCATTTTAGAACGGGAAAAAGCGTTTCGCGAGCTCGTGTTGTCGTTTCGGCAAACCGCTGCCAGCACCAGCGCTGCTCGAACACGGGCAAATAAATGGTGGAAGTTTTGGTGAAGACGATTTTGGCATCAATGTGACAAGGGCACCCGTTTTGGATGCGCCATACCTCCGTCAAAAATCAAAAAAGGGCCCCGCCAAAACTCGGGCCCCTTTTTGCGTCATATTCGGCGGCTCTCGGCCGCATGTCGTTTGATGGCTTCGATCAAGTGCGCTTCTTCTTGTTTGGTGACATGGAGGCGGACGCCATAATAGTAGGCGTGGACAAACGGTCTTTCCCAGACAAGCTGCCCCCGCAGCGTAAAGGGGGCAGCGTTTAGCCAAAACGAGATGTCAACCAGCGTTCCCCCTGTTGAAAAGGGAAGGCGGCCTTCCGTTTCGATTTTCATCCCGTGCGGACTTAGATCGTGAATGTAGACGCTGCGCTCGCCATCGGCTGTGCGCAGTTCAGCCGGGAGCGGCCGGCCAAACTGATACCGGAACGGTTCTTGACGCTTAAACCTCATCCTTCCTCCCCTTTTCCAAGCAGCTTCGTCGGTTCTTTCCAGACATCCACCACCATCCCGGCTTCGTCAGTGTCAACAACAAACGAACCCGTGCTGTAGCGGTCGGAGAGACGAAGGGAAGCGGCTTCGATCGTCTCGACCACCCCTTTTTCCGTCCGCAATCCGACCATTTCCTCATCGCTGCTGACAAAGACGGCGCCGACAACTCGGTGCGGGTTGGATTTCACTTCACGTACGATCACAACGCCGCGCTTCGCTCGTGAGGACGGCTCAAACTCGCTCATCGCCACTTTTTTCACTGCCCCGCGCTGCGTCACGACGACGAAGGAGCCCCCCTCTTCTAGGCGAACGGGGCACGCAGCGGCGACAAAGTCCCCTTCCTTCAATTGAATCCCTTTCACCCCAGCCGCGCGCACGCCAACAAGGCTGATCTCCTCCTCGGCAAACAAGAGCGCATGTCCATCATGCGTCGCAAGCCAAAGATGGCCGCATCCATCCGTCGCGTAGACGGCGATGACGTCATCATCCTCTTTCACATTAACGGCCACAAGCGGGCGGGTGTAGCGCTGCACTTGGTATTGAGCGAGCTCCGTTCGCTTTACGAGCCCTTGTTTCGTCACAAAGATGAGCTGCTCCCCGGTGTTAAAGGAAGAGACTGGAACAGCGGCGACGAGTTCATCGTCGCGTTCAAGCGGAATGAGATGGGAAATGTGCTGGCCGACCTCTTTCCAACGGATATCAGGGAGCGTATGCACCGGGCAGTATAAATAATAACCGCGGCGGGTGAAAAGCAAGAGCACATCGGTCGTATTCATCTCGAGCTGGGCGAGCAGCCGATCCGTTTCCTTCATGCCCATGTCTTGACCGTTTGAGGCGCTGTATGAACGATAGCTCGTCCGCTTCACATATCCTTCTTTTGTCACGGTGACGATCACGTCTTCCGCCGGAATGAGCGCCTCCACCTTCACTTTCAGCTCTTCAATCTCCTCTTCAATCACCGTCCGCCGCTCATCGGCATATTGCTTTTTCATCGTCTTCAGCTCTTTTTTGATGACGCCAAGCAGCTTCTTTTCATCTGCGAGAATCCCCGTAAGTTCCGCAATCGCTTGATCCAGTTCTTCCGCTTCTTGACGCAGCGCCGTGATGTCGGTGTTCGTCAACCGATACAGCTGGAGCGTCACGATCGCCTCGGCCTGCGCTTCGGTGAATCCGTAATGAGCCATCAGCCGTTCTTTGGCGTCGCGCTTGTCGCTTGAAGCACGAATCGTCGCAATCACCTCATCCAAAATGGAAAGAGCCCGAATCAAGCCGTCGACGATGTGCTTCCGCTCATTCGCTTTTTTCAGCTCAAAATGCGAGCGGTTGGTGACGACCTCTTTCCGGTGGGCGATGTAGGCATCCAACAGCTCCGGCAAACTCATCAGCTTCGGCCGGCGCTCATGGATCGCCACCATGTTGAAGCTGTACGGCACTTGCAAATCCGTATTTTTGTACAAGTAGTTGAGAATCGCTTCCGCATCGGCGTCTTTTTTCAATTCGATGACGATCGACAGCCCGTTCCGGTCCGTTTCATCGCGCACATCGGCGATGCCGTCGAGCTTTTTGTCGAGGCGAAGCTCGTCAATTTTTTTCACTAAATTCGCTTTGTTCACTTCATACGGCAGTTCCGTGATGACAATGTGCTTTTTCCCGCCTTTTCCCTGCTCGATGGCGGCTTTGGCGCGGATGATGATTTTCCCGCGGCCGGTCTCATACGCCTTGCGGATGCCGTCTTTCCCTTGGATGATGCCGCCGGTCGGAAAATCGGGGCCAGGAAGAACCGTCATCAGCTCGTCAACAGTGCAATCCGGCCGGTCGATCCGCATCAAGACGGCGTCGATCACCTCGCCAAGCGCATGCGGCGGAATATCGGTCGCATAGCCGGCCGAAATCCCGGTCGAGCCGTTCACCAACAAATTCGGAAACATCGCCGGCAGGACGGTCGGCTCATCGGTCGTATCGTCAAAGTTCGGCACAAACGGAACCGTTTCTTTGTCAATATCGCGAAGCAACTCGGCGGCAATCGCCGACAGGCGCGCTTCCGTGTAGCGCATCGCCGCCGGCGGGTCGCCGTCGATGCTGCCGTTGTTGCCGTGCATCTCCACAAGCACGTTGCGCAGCTTCCACTCTTGGCTCATCCGCACCATCGCTTCATACACCGATGAATCGCCGTGCGGATGAAAGTTGCCGATCACGTTTCCAACCGTTTTCGCCGCCTTGCGAAACGGTTTATCAGCCGTGTTGCCATCCATGTACATCGCATACAAAATGCGGCGCTGCACGGGCTTCAGCCCGTCGCGCGCATCCGGGAGCGCCCGGTCTTGGATAATGTATTTGCTGTAGCGGCCAAAGCGGTCGCCAAGCACGTCCTCTAACGGCATTTCCAGCAATCGTTCTGCCATCGTCATTCTCCTTTCCTAACACATCAGCACCAAAAAGGCGGCGCCTTTTCACGCCGCCATCAGCCGATCCATTCCGGTTCCTCTTCGAGCCCGAAGGCGACGTGCGTTTCGATCCATTTGCGGCGCGGCTCGACTTTGTCGCCCATGAGCGTCGTCACCCGCCGTTCGGCGCGGGCCGCATCTTCAATGCGCACGCGGATGAGCGTACGCGTCTGTGGGTTCATGGTCGTTTCCCATAATTGATCGGCGTTCATTTCGCCGAGTCCTTTATAGCGCTGAATCGTATAGCCGCGGCCCATTTTTTTCATAATTTCTTTCAGCTGCTCGTCCGTCCATGCGTATTCAACGATTTCGTTTTTGCCGCTTTTTTTGCTGATTTTGTAAAGCGGCGGCAAGGCGATGTACACTTTTCCCGCTTCAATCAGCGGACGCATGTAGCGGTAAAAAAACGTCAAAAGCAGCACTTGAATATGGGCGCCGTCCGTGTCGGCATCGGTCATAATGATCACTTTGTCGTAGTTGACATCATCGAGCGAAAAATCAGCCCCGACGCCGCCGCCGATGGCGTGGATGATCGTATTGATTTCCTCGTTTTTCAAAATATCGCCAAGTTTCGCCTTTTCCGTGTTGATGACTTTTCCGCGCAGCGGAAGCACCGCCTGGAATCGACGGTCGCGCCCTTGTTTCGCCGAACCGCCCGCCGAATCGCCTTCAACGAGATAGAGCTCATTTTTTTGCGGATTGCGCCCTTGCGCCGGCGTCAGCTTGCCGCTTAAGAGCGCCTCTTTCCCTTTCCGCTTTTTGCCGCTTCTCGCCTCTTCGCGCGCTTTGCGGGCCGCTTCACGCGCCTGATAGGCCCGGATCGCTTTCTTAATGAGCATCGCGCTTACGTCCGGGTTTTCTTGCAGAAAGTACATGAGCTGCTCGGACACCACCGCATCGACGGCCGAACGCGCTTCGCTCGTTCCGAGCTTTCCTTTCGTCTGTCCTTCAAACTGCAGCAAGTGCTCTGGGATGCGCACCGAAACGACCGCGGACAACCCTTCGCGAATATCGGACCCTTCGAGGTTTTTGTCCTTTTCCTTCAGCAGACCAACGCGGCGGGCGTATTCGTTAAAAACGCGCGTCATCGCCGTTTTCGCACCCGCCTCATGCGTGCCGCCGTCTTTTGTGCGCACGTTGTTGACAAACGACAGCACGTTTTCCGAATAACCGTCGTGAAACTGGAACGCAAACTCGACTTCAATGCCGTTTTGCTCGCCAGCAAAATACACAACCGGGTGGAGCACATCTTTCTCCTCATTCAAATAGGCGACAAACGCTTCAATTCCGTTTTCGTAGTGGAACACCTCGCGCATGCCGGTCCGTTCGTCAACGAGTTCGATTTTCAGCCCTTTTAACAAAAACGCCGATTCGCGCAGCCGTTCACTCAATGTTTCATAATCGAAGACCGTCGTGCTGAAAATCGTTGGGTCCGGCTTAAATTGAATGATGGTTCCGGTTTTGTTCGTTGTGCCGATTTTCTCTAGCGTCGTCACCGGTTTGCCTCCATGCTCAAACCGCTGCCGGTAAATAAAGCCGTCGCGATGAATCGTGACGACCAGCCATTCTGATAAGGCGTTGACAACCGACGCCCCGACTCCGTGCAGGCCGCCGCTCGTTTTATAGCCGCCTTGGCCGAATTTGCCGCCGGCATGAAGCACGGTCAAAATGACTTCCGGCGTCGGCTTGCCAAGCTTATGCATCCCGACCGGCATGCCGCGCCCCTCATCCAAAACCGTGATGCTGTTGTCTTTATGTATTTGCACCAAAATGTAGTTTCCGTATCCGGCCAACGCTTCATCGACCGAATTGTCAACAATTTCATAGACAAGATGATGCAAGCCGCGGCTGTCGGTGCTGCCAATGTACATCCCCGGCCGCTTCCTGACTGCCTCGAGCCCTTCCAACACTTGAATGGCATCTTCGTTATATTCGTATGTCGCTCGCTTTGCCACAAGGCCACCCCTTCCTACAAAAACAAGAACATCTGTTTCTATTGTACCACAAACTTCTCGACTGTCCATTGCCTTTTGACATCCCCCGACAAATTCGGACAAGTGCGACAAAAAAACGAAAGGACCATCTCGAACAAGATGGCCGTTTCATGGATTAAGCACGCTTGGTGAGCGCATGTTCCACTTTAATGCAGCGGTCCATAATGACCGTGTAGCCTTTTTCTTTCAAAAAGCGATACGCCTCCTCATTGACGACGCCAAGCTGCGCCCAAAACACGTCGGCATCGATTTGCACAAACTCGCGGGCCAGCTCGGGCAAATGCTCAGAGCGGCGGAACACATCGACAATGTCGACATGGCCTTCGATATCGGTTAGTTGATCAACCGCCGGAATGCCTTCCCACTCATCGATCATCGGATTGACCGGAATGATTTCGTATCCAGCGTCTTTCATCGCTTTCGCCACCATATACGACTCGCGCTCCGGATTGTTGGACAACCCAACGACGGCAATCCGTTTCGCCTTGCGCAAAATTTCACCGATTTCTTCCCGGCTTGGGTTGACAATGGACATCGAGGTCTCTCCTTCCTTTATTCTCCTTTTTGCTGTACTAGTTTCGCTCCAGCCAGATCAAAATCCTGCCCAGCCAATAGAAAAAGAAAAAAATCATCGATCTTTTTTGCACAGCGCCCACACATCCTAGGCCGGCCACAACAGACGCAAACTTGAACATCATATTCATCGCCTACGCATCGATCCGCTTTCTCGTCCGCATCCAGACATTCTGTTTGCTGGCTGTCCGAACATGGATGACCTGCTGCCAGTTATTTTATGTTCCACCCGGCGTACACTCCAGCTAAAAAAACGGTCGTCATGGCAATCGCATGGACGATCATCCATCCCCACCGGCCGTAGCGGAAAGAGGAAGCCGCAAGCGGGGAGCGCGCTTTTTGGGGGACGATTTTTCCTCCCACCCACTCAAAGAAAAGCAAATACAGCCACCAGGCGGTGTATGAATCCCACACATCCCACTGTTCCTTATAATCAATCAGAGGGAGCGGCGATACAAGAGCAACCAACTCGAACAACATAATCAACTGCACCATCGCAAAGTAAAACGGCAACTTCCATGCCCAGCTTTCCGGACTGTACTTGACTCCAAACAAAACGAAAAACGGAATGACGGTTGCCATTTCAACGAGCGGAATCGGTGTATAAGGAACGAGCTTAACAGGGAAGGAGTAAAAGCCTGCATAGACAAACGCAAGGCAAAGAACGATGCCTGTCACCGCACTGAATGCATACAAAACCGCATATCTCCGTATATGCCGTTTGGCGATCCAAAAACTTCCCGCTATACTCAACATGACCGCTGCCAGTTCCACCGTCCAAACAACAGGAAGAGAAAACGTCATCATCGATCCTCCCTAACCCATTTCCCACTCCCTAAACGCTGTCTCAGACAGCACTGTTAGTATAATCCAAAGTGTGGAATTTATTCCGGCGCCCTCACCGGCTTTCCACTCCATCAGGCTGCCTAGCATGGCTTAACAAACGTGCTTCGTGCAAATTTAATTATTGATGAAGAAAAGGTGTCCCGCTGTGTTTTTGGGACACCCTCGATGGATCGGACTGTATCAAACTTTCAAGAATTTCCAAACAAAGAAATCATTGTGCAACAAACGCTAAAATTTTCCTGAACGAAAAATCGAGTAAAGCAGCCAACCGAATAGAAAAGCGGACGCACCCAATCCGATTTCAACAGCAGGAATCTTCCACAGCAGCGTCGACGGCCGACCGAGCGATGAAGCGATCATCAGGCCGACGAGGACGATGCTCAGCGAAAGAAGAACGATGCTAAACGACAGCCGGTTCGCAATCTGGTCGAGCTTCTTTAGCAGCGCTTCCAAATCAGGAGCCGTGATTTCCAATCGAAGCTTGCCATGCCGCATCATTTTCGTCCATTCCTTTACGCTCTCCGGCAGTCGGAGCAGCCATTCACCATAATCAAAAATCCGCTTCCACGCTGTTTCTGCCACGCGATCAGGCCGAAGACGCTCTTTCATCAGCTTTCTCCCAAACGGTTCGGCAACGTCCATGATGCGAAACTGCGGGTCAAGCGTCTCCACGACCCCTTCGACCGTCAACAGCGCTTTCCCTAACAGCGTCAAATCGCTTGGGATGCGAATGCCATGGCGAAATGCCACCGAAAGCAAATCCTCGACGGCTTCCCCAAGACTGATCTCACCGAGCGGGACGCGGTAGTATTTCTCCCGCAACTCGTCAATATCATCGTGCAATTTTCCTTCATCGACTCCGTCAGGAACAATCCCTAAGCCGTAAATCGCACCCAACACCCCATCCGTGTTTTGCCGCATTAAGGCGATGATGAGTGAAGAAAGATGATGTTTGACATGAGGTCGAAGGCGGCCCATCAAGCCAAAGTCAATGAAGGAAAGCGTTCCATCGTGGAGAACAAATACATTGCCAGGATGAGGGTCGCCATGAAAAAATCCATGCTCAAACATTTGTTTAAAGGTTGCTTCAGCCAAACGCTCGGCGATCGTTTTTAAGGAGTGGCCGTTCGCTTTCAGCCGCTCGAGCTCCCCAAGTTTCATTCCTTCGACATATTCCATCGTGAGCACTGTTTTCGTCGTATAATCCCAAAACACCTTTGGGACATACACCGACGAATCGTCGGCAAACTGCTGTGCAAACCGTTCCGCATGGCGCGCCTCGACGGTATAATCCAGCTCCTGCCGTAATGAACGCGCCAGTTCATCGACAATTTCAGACAATTGGTAGGTTGCCGCCCAATCGAGACGACGTTCCGCCAGCACGGCCAAATCTTGCAAAATTTCCAGATCCGTCTCCACCCGCGCAGCGATGTGCGGACGCTGCACTTTCACCGCCACGGCTTGTTCGGAAGGAAGAACCGCCCGGTGCACTTGTCCGAGCGAAGCGGCAGCGAGCGGCATTTCGTCAAATGAACGAAACAAGGTTTCAAGCGAACCCCCAAGTTCTGTTTCCACCCTCCGGCGAACGTCGGCAAACGGAAACGGCGGAACTTGGTCTTGCAGTTTTTCGAGCTCGCTGATGATCGGAGCGGGAATCAAATCCGGCCGTGTGCTAGCAATTTGCCCGAGCTTCACGAACGTCGGGCCGAGCTCCTCGAGCACAAGGCGGAGCCGCTCCCCAACCGTTTTTCCTTCCTTTTTCCCTTGCTCCGCTCTCCATCGCGGCGGCAAAGAAAGAAAAGACGAAAAGCCGAGCTCATCGACGATCATCCCGAATCCGTGCCGAAGCAAGGAGACGGCGATTTCGTGATACCTTCCGATATGGCGCATCCGTTTTCCGATCATCGGGACATCTCTCCTAAGGCGGCAAAAAGCGAGCGGACAGGCCGCATCGGTTTACTGCCCGCTTTGTTCCTTTTCTTCAAGACGGCGGATTCGCTCCTCGAGTTGCCGCACGTCTTCTTTCGTCGCCAAGTCAAGTTTATCGATCACCTGCTTGATTTGCTCGCGTACAAGCCGCTGCACTTCCGTTTTCCGCGCTTCGGTCTGCTGCTTCCATTGATCGATCACTTCCTTCGATTCGTCAAGCGACAATTCCCCTTTTTTGACAAGCTCGTCAATGATCTTTTCCACTTGTTCTTTGCTTGCAATCGCCAATCCCAGCCCGAACGCCAATCCTTTTTTCAAAATGCTCATTCGTTTGCAGCCTCCTTGTGCCATTCTGTTTTCCTTATTGTACCATTCTTTGGCGATCCATGTCGAGCCAGACGGCAACTCTTTTGTATAGGAGACAGGCCGATGCGGCATGCTATCATTGGACAACGATTCAAAGGAGGGGTTTGATGGTCGACGAACCATTGCATTACGGAGAAGACTATCATTTTATTCCCGCAACATCGGCGGCAAGCGGCGTCGGGGTCAGCGTGCGGCCGGATTTGTATTGCCATACGATTCAGATCGTGAACATTTGCCTCGTTGGCCATCCTGACGACCGCGCGTTTGTATTGGTGGATGCTGGCATGCCGGGATCAGCCGATGATATTGTTTCGGTCGTGGAAGACCGCTTTGGCAGCGGCAGCCGCCCGCAAGCCATTATTTTAACCCACGGCCACTTTGACCACGTTGGGGCGTTAATCGAGCTTATCCGCGAATGGAATGTGCCGGTGTACGCCCACAAAGACGAACTGCCGTATTTGACCGGCAAAGCGCGCTATCCCGAACCGGACGCGTCCGTTGAAGGCGGACTTCTCGCCAAAATCTCGCCGTTTTTCCCAAACGAACCGATCCAGCTCGGCACTCACATTCAGTCTCTCCCTGCGGACGGCACCGTCCCGCATTTGCCGGAGTTCCACTGGCTGCACACCCCCGGGCACACACCGGGTCACATCTCCTTATTCCGTCCGCGCGATGCGGCTTTAATCGCTGGCGATGCATTTGTCACGGTCCGCCAAGACTCACTGTACAAAGTATTGACCCAGCAAACCGAAATTACCGGCCCGCCGCGCTACTATACCACCGACTGGACGGCCGCCCGCGAATCGGTGCGCAAATTGGCCGCACTCTTCCCATCGGTCGCTGTCACGGGACACGGCGCCCCAGTAGCAGGAGAGGAATTGCGTGATGGGCTGACGAAGCTCGCTCGTGATTTTGACCGCATCGCTGTCCCAGATTATGGAAAGTACGTCCATTAACGGAACGATTCCACCTACACTTACGATTTGGAAACGAAAGGCTTCCCGGTTTGAAATGATCAGCGGCAGGCCGTTGCTAAGAAAAAGGGTGTCCCAATTGGACACCCTTACACTGTCAGACAGCAGCCGCCCAAGGCGTTTTTCTACTGAAAGCGGAAGCCGTGCTGCTGCAACGTCAAGACGATGCATTCCTCCGAAATCTTTTTTTCATCAAATTGAATCTTCACTTCTCCATCTTCCGTGTCGACGAGCGAGCGCTCCACGCCGTCGAGCCCGCTGAGAAGGCGTTCAATGCGCGCAATGGGTTGCGGTGACGTCGCCCCATCGATATAAAAGGTGGCTTCAGCCATCCTCTTCCCTCCTTCCGCAAAAACATGCCATTCCCCGCCGCTTATTTTGCCCGATTCCCGCCCGCATAAACGGGCCCATCGCTCCGTTAGCAATGGCATAAAAAAAGATGGCAAGAATTGCTCTTGCCATCTGTCATAAAAAATGGGCCTAAGTGGACTTGAACCACCGACCTCACGCTTATCAGGCGTGCGCTCTGACCAGCTGAGCTATAGGCCCGCTCATAAAGTGGAGGGGGACGGATTCGAACCGCCGAACCCAAAGGGAGCGGATTTACAGTCCGCCGCGTTTAGCCACTTCGCTACCCCTCCATAATAAAAATAAAAAATGCCGACTGCAGGACTCGAACCCGCAACCTACTGATTACGATTCAGTTGCTCTACCAATTGAGCTAAGTCGGCATAAAATAAATGCAAGAAGGTGGCTCATTGTTGTGCTCTGTGCCTCTTCCTCTACAAGCTGTTTCGAGGAAGCAGGATGCGTCGAGGCAACTCGAAGCCGATTCGATGAAGCGGATGCTCGTCTCTACCAATTGAGCTAAGTCGGCATAATTATGATATAAATCGTGGCTCATTGTTCATTTGTTGTGTCCCTTCCTCTCCCAGCGGATTCGAGGAAGCGGGATGCGTCGGGACAACTCGCAGTAGATTCGACGATGCAGATGCTCGTCTCTACCAATTGAGCTAAGTCGGCGTAAGTAGGAATAGAACGTGACTCGTTGTTTTTCCACTGTGCCTCTTCCTCTGCCAGCACATTCGAAGATGCTGGATGCGTCGAGGCAACTCGAAGCCGACTCGACGAAGCGAATGCTCGTCTCTACCAATTGAGCTAAATCAATATTTATGGCGGAGGAGGAGGGATTCGAACCCCCGCGGGCTGTGACACCCCTATCGGTTTTCGAAACCGACCCCTTCAGCCAGACTTGGGTACTCCTCCATAGCTGTTTGGAGCGATGCGGTCGAGAGGACTTGAACCTCCACGGGGTTGCCCCCACTAGGCCCTCAACCTAGCGCGTCTGCCATTCCGCCACGACCGCATACAATGGAGCGTAGGGGATTTGAACCCCTGACCTCTTCGCTGCCAGCGAAGCGTTCTCCCCCTGAACTAACGCCCCATGATGGTGGAGTATACTGGGATCGAACCAGTGACCCCCACGCTGTCAACGTGGTGCTCTCCCGCTGAGCTAATACTCCACGTTGTTTGCCTAGCAGCGACCTACTCTTGCAGGGGCGCTGGCCCCAACTACCATCGGCGCTGGAGGGCTTAACTTCCGTGTTCGGGATGGGAACGGGTGTTTCCCCTCCGCTATCACCACTAGGCAATGGCGACGATTTTTATTATAAAGCAATCCAAAAGTTTGTCAAGTTTTTTTGTATCTTTATATTTCAGTTCTTTCAGAATCGGAACGACAATGTAAAATTTACTATAAAAAAATGAAAGAGTCAACCCTCTTTTTCATTTTTTTCGATCTTCACTGTCCCTTTCTCTAAAGTTCTTGTCATCCCCTTCTTTATACGCGTATAATAAAGGAAGAAGGAACGTATAATAAAGCAGGGCATTGGCGGCCACCAATGCCCTGTCCATACACAGCCGCTGCAAGAAGTGCAGTGGCCCAAGCCTCGGGCATCGTAACCTACCCTCGCCTCGGCCTAGCAGGGTGGGTTACTTTTTGTCTTTGGATACGGCGATCACCGCGACGATGAGTGACGCAAACGCAATCATGAGCGTCAGCGCGTCGGCAATCGACATCATCAGCACCACCCCCTTTCGTTCAGGGAGTGGCCACTGCCCACCCTGCATATGGCTGTGCATGTTTCATTATACCATCAAATCAAACAAATGCGAATATACATTCGCATCCTCGTTGAAAATTAGGAATGTTTCCCTACCCGAGGGGGACAAACGCCACTTTTCCTGTTGCTTCGTACCGCCGCTTCCACAGTCCTTCTTCCCTGCTTCCTATAACCGCTGAAACTCCGGCGTTTTCATCAAGCGCTCGAAAAAAATGATTTGTATAAAATCAGCGTTTTTCCGAATAATGACCATAGACGAATCTCGCTGTTCCAAGGAGGAAAAAAGGTGGAACAAGCAAGGCAAACCCGCATTCATGGGCTGTTGTTGCTGATCGTCGCTGCTGTGTTCGTTTGGTCGGCCATTCGTCCAACCAGCTATGCGGTGTGGGCGCTTGAGGTCGCCCCAACGCTTGTGGGGCTTGTGATCGTGGTGGCCCTGTATCAACGCTTCCGGCTGACAACGATGTCGTATGTCATCATCGCCATGCTGGCGGTCCTCATGTTGATCGGCGGCCATTATATTTACTCCAAAGTTCCTTTTTTTAACTGGATCAAAGATGCGTTCCATTTCGAACGCAACCATTATGACCGGTTTGGCCATTTCCTCAAAGGGACGTTCGCCCTCGTCCTAAGGGAGATTGCGCTGCGGAAAACGCCGCTGTCGCGCGGCCCTTGGCTTTTCACGATCGTCACAAGCATGTCGCTCGCCATCGCCGCCCTGTATGAAATCATCGAATGGCTCGTCTCCATCATCTCCAAAGGAGGAAAGGCATCGAAAGATTTTTTGGGCACGCAAGGCGATATTTGGGACACCCAATGGGATATGGTATGCACATTGATTGGGACACTGATTGCCCTATGGCTGCTCTCAAGGTGGCACGACCGGCAACTTGCGCGGTTGGATCAGCCCCGCAGCTAGGCTCGTAAAACAGCGGCTTCCCTTTTCAAGAGAAGCCGCTGTTTTCAATTCACCTTATACAAATAAATCGTCCACGCCGACTCATCGGACGTGAATACACGGTCCAACACGAGTCCATTTTCCGCCGCATTGTCAATCGGAACCGCCGAGAAAATATAGCGGCCGCCCATTTTTTTCAACTGTTCTGTATTCAGCTGCAAGTTCTTCAGCCGCTTTTTCGAGTGTTTCGTGAACATGTACCGTTTTCCAAGTTCCGCTGTAAAAATATAGCAGCGCCCGCCCCATTCGTCAAAATATGTGCGGATCGTTTTGCTTTTTTCCAGTTCACGTTCAATGATTTTGCGGAACTCGTATTTGTATGACAGCGGATAAAAGTTGTTGTACGTATCGAGCGTGTAAAACCCGTTGTATTGGGCGATGGCGGGGTGAATGCCGATGCTGACGACGCGGTAGTCGGACACCGGGAGCCCGATGTATTGCTTGATTTCTTGGAACTGTTTTTCCGCGTAAAATTGTTTTACCGTCGGCTCGTAGCGGAAGACGATTTCTTCGTTAATCAAAAACACCAAGATCACTTGGGCCGCTAGCAGCCGCTTCGCCCACTTTTCTCCTTTTTTGCTGTATTGCCATACGATTTTCAGCGCTAGCGCAAACTGCACATAAATGACAAGCGGGCGCAAAAAATGAAAGCGGGCAAAGTTAAACGTGTCCAAAAAATGAAACCGCTCGGTAAGCGGCAGCCACCCTTTATAAAACCAAAATGCATACCACGCCGACAGGGCGAAATTCAGTCCGAATAGGAAAAGAAATAACCGTTCTTGCTTCCATCGTTTTTTCATGAAAACGAGATACAAGGCCATCAACCAGGCCGGCAAAATAAAAAATGTATGCTCGGTCATGACGTGATGGTGGCCGAGGAGAAAGTTTTTCCACGTCAAGCGGACGCAATGCCAAAACGACAAACGGGCATGGAAGTACTCATCCCGGCTTGTCGGCTCGTCTTCCCATAAAAACGAGTACACAAGCCGGTACTCGACAAGCAAATACAACAGCGTCATGTAAGCGATGGAAGTCAAAAAGCGGATGTTCCACCCCTTCCCGCGCAACACATCAACAAGCCAGAGGGCACCTATGGCGGCAAGAAAGAAAAAGAACCCGAGCACAAAGCTGGAATAAAACGGGAGAAGCGTGAGCGCGACGTAATGTTTCCACTCCCCCTCGCCTTTCCGGATGCTCAAAAACGCCCAGAGCGCAAGCGGCATGCCCAGCGTGCTTAACATCCCCGACGGCCAAAACAGCGTCAGCGCAAATGCGAGCGCCACGCCGATGCGAACAGCCATCCAACGCGGCTCGGGCAGGAAATGTGTTTTTAACAACCAATACATACCGACAAATGCCACCACCCTTGTGATCGTTTGGCTGAGCGCATAAGCAGTCATCGTGGGAAATAACGCGTGCAGCCAGACGATGCCGGTCAACTCCGAACCGAGGGCGTTTCTTGACAACTTGCCGTTGGCGATTTGCGGAATCTTCGCGTCAAGCGGCCCGGTGATTTTTCCGCTTTCGGAGAGCACCTTATACCAAGCGATATTGGAATCCAAATTATCGTGGACGCGAATATGGGCGTTCTCGCCAAGGAGAAAGAACGGGGACACGTAAAGGGCGATGAGGCCAAGCGCCAAAAGGAAAAACCATCGTTCTCTTTGTTCGGCCATCGGCATCACGCTCCCGTTTCCAAGTTTCTATTGGATACGGTGTGCAATGAGAAGAAAATTATTCCTAAGGACGGTCGAAGAGGGTGGTGATTTATGAAAAGGGGGGCTGCGCGTTCTTCTCAGTCTCCTCTTCATTCGCATTTTTTGCCCCTTCTATTTTCTCTATGCACACCTATCTTAAAATATTAAGGACAACTTATGGTAGATAGCTTCCCCACTACAATACACAATAGAAAACAGCGGCCTCTCTCTTACAAAACCGCTGTTTACACCTGCTTCTACACCCTTGACTTTTCCTTTAATCCTATCAGATGGTCCTTCTCTTCCCTCCGGCTGAAAATCGCCGCGAGGATCGCTTCGGATATATATATTGTTGTGCCACACGCTGAAAATCGCACTTGGAACAGCCGCCAAGGGTGAAAAATTCGCTGTGGCAATTGCCACGCTCAATCCGGAGTTTTGCATTCCTACCTCCATGGCGACCGCTTTTTGTTTAGCCAAATCCATGCCGAGCAGAAGGGGCAGGCTGAAGTCAAAGGCAACTGGACGAATCCCCCTTAACAAATTTGCCCGCCAACCGCTTGGATATCTTCTTCACGTTCGACCGTCACGTCAATGGCAATCCGCAGTCCTTTCACAATCGTTTCTAACGCCATGCTGGGCTGTCCTGGATGCCGGGCTGCTTGTTCCGGCAGATACGGAATATGGATAAATCCGGCCCGAATGGGCATCTTCACTTGGGCAATATAATGCATCAATCCGTAAAACACATGGTTGCAGACAAACGTTCCCGCTGTATAAGAGACAGAGGCTGGTATGCCGTGACGCCTCAACTCATGGACAATCGCTTTGACCGGCAAAGTTGACCAATAGCCAACAGGCCCGCCTGGAACAACGGGTTCGTCAATCGGCTGATGACCTTCGTTGTCGGGAATGCGGGCATCATTGATGTTCACCGCTATCCTTTCAACGGAAATATCGGCTCTCCCTCCCGCCTGTCCGACGCAAATCACAATATCGGGATCCACTTGCTTCATTGCATCATGCAAGATTTCTAATGATTGGCCAAATACGGTTGGAATCTCCCGAACTTCAACGATATACCGATCGTTTTTCCATCCGGCTGCTTGCTTGGCCGCCTCCAGCGATGGATTCACCGTTTCTCCTCCAAACGGATCAAATCCGGTCACGAGCACTTTTTTCATCGTATTTTCAGTCCTTTCCCGTTATCGGATTATAAATCCATGAGAGTGACCACATACATTGCAGCGATGTTGAACGCCAACAGAATCAACGCTGTCGGCACTTGCACACGAATGACATGATTTTTATCCTTCAAGTCAAGCAGAGCAGCAGGAACAATGTTGAAATTCGCCGCCATCGGTGTCATCAAGGTGCCGCAGTAGCCGGAAAACATCCCGAGGGCGGCCACATGATTCGCATCGACGCCAAATTGTTTAATCAGCAGTGGAACAGCGATCCCCGCTGTCATGACCGGAAACGCGGCAAAAGCATTGCCCATGATCATCGTAAACAAAGCCATGCCAATACAATAGGCCACCACAATCCAAAACAACGAATGAGTCGGAATGATGTTTCCTACCAAATTGGAAACAGCGGCGCCTACCCCAGCAGTCGTAAAAATCGTCCCTAGCGTTGCCAGCATCTGCGGCAAGAGGGCGGCCCAGCCGATTGATTCAAGCAGCCTGCGCGATTCTTTGACCGCCATAACAGGGGTAGACCGAGTGATCCACAGACTGACAAGCAAAGCAACGAACGTCGCTAGACCAAGAGACACAAGGGTCACGTTTTTCGGATCTAAAATGAAGGCGTTCCCAACCTTGACATTTTTCAGCCATGTCACGCCGATGACAGTCAAAACCGGAATCAACAAGGCCGGAATGAACAGGCGATGTTTCAATCGATCGCGATGTTGTCTTCTCTCTTCCGGCGTCGCCTCTTGGTAGCTTCCGAGCTTCAATCCCCCGGTTCCGACAATGGCCACCATGATAAGCACAAGCACTCCGGTGTAAAACGGGGGAATGATGCTGCCGAACAGCAACGCCACGCCATAAAACAAATAAAACAGCCCTGATGTGAAACGCTTCGGGTTTTGACGATCGGCAAAGGTCCACAAGCTTCCCAACACAACCACAATGCCTAAAAATATGTACACCGCTTCAATGGACAGCCACATTCACTCTCTCCCCTTTCCATTCTCCCGATGAAGGAGCTTGTGAAGCGAGCGGTCCAGCCGATGCAGGCGGATGCTGTGAACGATCAACGCGGCCACGGCCGTTGGGATCGCCCATAACGCCATATGCAGCGGATCAGAAGGAATGCCGTTTTGATCAAAAAATCCTTTCATCAACAAAATCGCTCCGATGGCGATGAACACATCCTCGCCAAAAAACAACCCGATATTGTCCACCGCTGCGGAATGAGCGCGAATGTCATCCCGGACATGATCCGGCAGTTTTCCGTATTTCGCTTCCGCCGCTCCTTCTGCCATAGGAGCGACGAGCGGGCGAACCATTTGTGCATGGCCGCCAATGGAAGTAAGCCCAGCCGCAGCAGCCGCTTCCCGGATGATCAAATAAGCGGTCAAGATTCGTCCTGTTGTCGCGGCTTTGATTTTCGCCACGACACTCTCTGCCTGTTCACGCAATCCAAAACGTTCCAAAATGCCGATGACGGGCAATGTGGCGATGAACACCGCCATATACCGGTTGGTCGTAAACGCTGTTCCAAATTGTTCAATAATGTCATACAGCGATTGATGGGCGAGCAATCCTGTCGCCAATCCAGCCGCTGTCACGACAAGAAGTGGATTAATGCGAACAATGAAGCCGATGATGACGATCAACACTCCAATGAGCACCATGTTTCTCTTCTCCTCTCCAGCACATTTTACGGCAAATGTTAATACAAATCGTTACGTCGTTCACCCCACTCTATTTCTTAGTCGGCATCCCCCTCCCCTCCATCTGTCGTTCCACATTTCGGAACAATAGTTTCAAATTTGTTATTATCATTATATAATTGAGAAAAATGAAAAATCAATAAATACTTACCGAAAATTTACTTTACAAAATAAAACATCAACTTGACCGAACCCGTCATGATACATCAAGCCCCCTCTTCGTTGCATCCCTTGCCCCTATTTTGTATCATGAATAATTAAGAGAAATTTAGCAGAAAAAGGAGGTGCCGACCATGACCAAACAACTCCCTCCCGGCCAATTCGAAACCGAAAAATGGCCGATTTTGCATGAGGGCGATGTGTACCAATTCGATGAAGCGACGTGGAATTTCCGATTGTTCGGCGATGTGAAAGAGGAAGTGTCGCTTTCGTATCAAGAAGTGATGCAGCTGCCTAAGACGGTTTCAACCATCGATATGCATTGTGTCACAACATGGTCAAAATTCGACACGACGTTTGAAGGCATCGCCTTCCGCGAGTTTTTGCGCTTTGTCGAGCTAGATCCTGATGTGAAATACGTGAAAATTTACGGATATTTAAACGGCGACCGGTTCGGCTATTCGGCGAACTTGCCGCTTGAAGCGCTGATGGGCGATGATGCCTTGTTTGTCTATCGATGGAAAGACAAGCATCACGACTGGCAGGACATCTCGCCGAAGCACGGCTATCCGCTCCGTTTCATTCCGCCGGCGACGTTTTACTTATGGAAAGGGGCGAAATGGGCGTCCGGCATCCGCTTTATGAAGGAAGATGAGCCGGGCTATTGGGAAGAGCGCGGCTATTCGATGACCGCCAACCCGTTTAAAGAGGAGCGGTTTGCCGAGTGGGTGCCGCGGATTCGCTTTTGACAAAGCAAAAAAGCGAGGGGTCGGAAATCCCTCGCTTTTTGATCATCAAGCGGCTTGGCGGGATGCCGCTTGTTTCTCAAGCCAAGCACGAAGACGCCAAAAGAGAAGCTGAAATACGATGGCCGCCATCGCTCCTTTGACGGCGTTAAACGGCAAAATCGCCGATACCACCAACGCCTTCGCTTCCGGCGCGCTCATCTGCGGAGCGCCAAGGAAAAGCGTGTACGCCGGCATAAAGACGCAGTAGTTGAGCACGCTCATGACGAGCGCCATTGTCACTGTTCCCGCCGCCAACCCCAGCAGCAAGCCTTTTTTCGATGCGGCTTTCCCATAAATATAGGAAACCGGCAAAATAAACGCCGCCCCAGCGGTAAAGTTGGCGATTTGGCCGATCGGAACGCCGGTCGCACTGCCGACAAAAACATAGTTCAACACGTTTTTCAAGAGTTCGACCGCCACGCCGGCGAGCGGGCCGTACAACAGCGCGGCGACAAGCGCCGGGATGTCGCTGAAGTCGACAAGCAAAAAGTTCGGAAACGGCGGCAACGGAAAGTTGAGCATCATGAGCACATGCGCCATGGCTCCCAACACTCCGATGCCGACAAAGGTGTGGATGGAAATGCGTTTCATGCTTGTTCTCCTCCCCTTCTCGTGATTCATCCTCACAAGAAGAAGGCTGCCGCCGCGAGCGCCAACAAAAACTCCCTTAAACCGAACGAGGCTTAAGGGAGAAAAAGGGTGTGCGCAACTAGACGTTCGCATGCGCCAAAACGAACGCCGGCAAACCTTCATCTTCTCCCATCCAGACTATACTGTCGGCTCCGGACTCGCACCGGATCCTGCCTTGCGGCTCGCGGGCTGAGAGGCCAAGCGCCTCATCACCGCCGGTCGGGAATTTCACCCTGCCCCGAAGATGAATCGCTTATACATTTTTATTATTCCGATTAATTTAGTATACAATACCTCTTTTCGTTTGTCTATCATTTTTTCCCATATGTTTTATGTTTGGCGCCTACTCCGCCAACTTGTCAATTCTCCTTTGGAAGCATATCCCCCGGCTCGAGCACCGGCGGATGGACGTCCACCGTATCGGCGTATTTCAGCCCGGTTCCGGTATTTAATACGACGACCGTCTCCCCATCACGAATCCAACCGCTCTCGCGCAACGTTCGTGCCGCCGCAAACGCCGCCGCTCCTTCCGGGCAAATGAACGCCCCTTCGAGTTCGGCTGCCGTCCGCTGTTCAGCCAAAATCGCTTCATCGTTGACGGCAATAGCGCAACCGTCCGTCTCATACACCGCCTCAAGAACAAGAAAGTCGCCAAGCGCTTTCGGCACATTGATGCCAAACGCCACTGTATGGGCGTTCGGCCAAAACTTCGATTCACGTTTTTTCTCCTTCCACGCCTTGACGATCGGCGCGCAATGCTCGGCCTGCACAGCGACAAGCCGCGGCATGCGGCCGTCCACCCAGCCGAGCGCCTGCAATTCTTTGATCGCCTTGTAAATGCCGATCAACCCGACGCCGCCGCCGGTCGGATACAAAATGACATCCGGGAGCTGCCACGAGAATTGTTCGGCGATCTCCAGTCCCATCGTTTTCTTCCCTTCAATCCGGTACGGTTCTTTCAACGTCGACGCATCGTACCAGCCGTATTCGCGGATCGCTTTGGCGACGATTTGCCCGGCATCGCTAATGAGGCCGTTGACTAAATACAGTTCCGCCCCAGCGATGGCGCATTCCTTTCGCGTCAGTTCCGGTGCATCAACCGGCATGACGACTGTCGCCTGAATGCCCGCCCGCGCCGCGTAGAGCGACCATGCCGCGCCGGCGTTGCCGTTTGTCGGCATCGCAAGCTGCTTGACGCCCAGTTCCTTGGCTTTGGAAACCCCGACCGCCGCCCCGCGGGCTTTGAACGTTCCTGTTGGAATGACCCCTTCGTCTTTCATGTAGAGCGCTTCAATGCCGATCTTTCTGCCAAGCCGCATCATCGGCACAAGCGGCGTCATCCCTTCGCCGAGCGACACGATATGTTCAGGATGCTTTACCGGCAGCAACTCATGATAACGCCATAAATTCGCTTCACGTTCCCTCAGCACATCCCTCTTGACTTTTTGGCGCATCGACTCCAAGTCGTAAGCGACAAGAAGCGGCGAACCGCATTCGCAAAGTTGATGGATTTGGTCGACATCGTATGTACGTTCACACTTCGGACAATACAGATGAGACACGTAGCTGAATGACATGGTTTGGCTTCTCCTTTCCATTTGTTTCATCCGCACGAGGCAGGAAGCACCTACTTTCGCGTTTCTGACGAGGCACTGGCCTTTTCATTATACCATAACCGTCCTCTGCCACCGGCGCCTGTAATGGCAGTGTCCGTACGCCAACTTTGGGGCATCATAGCGCCAAGTAGGAAATGGTCCCCCTCTTTTTTACCGTTTGAAGCCGCATATGGTAAAATAAAACGGAAACCGCCTCTTTTTTCTCACTGCATCGGCGGAATGATTCGCTGATCCAGAAAAACTTATACATAAGGAGATGAACCAATGAAACAGGAACTCATCGAACGCTTCATCCGCTACGCGAAAGTCAACACTCAATCCGACCCAAACAGCCATACGTGCCCATCGACTTCGGGACAGTGGGAGCTGGCGAGAATGCTCGTCGAAGAGCTGAAGTCGATCGGCATGGAAGATGTGACGATCGATGACAACGGCTACGTGATGGCGACGTTGCCGGCCAATACGGACAAAAACGTGCCAGTGATTGGCTTTTTGGCTCATATGGACACCGCTCCGGAGTTTACGGGAGCCAACGTCAACCCGCAAATCATCGAACAGTACGACGGCGGGGACATCGTGTTAAACAAAGAACAAGGCATCATCTTGTCGCCAAACGATTTCCCGGAGCTCGCTCACTACCAAGGGCATACGCTCATCACGACCGATGGGACGACGCTGCTTGGTGCTGACGATAAAGCCGGAATCGCCGAAATTATGACCGCGATGAACTATCTCATTCAACACCCGGAAATCAAGCACGGCAAAGTGCGCGTCGCCTTTACGCCGGATGAGGAAATTGGCCGCGGGCCGCATAAATTTGACGTTGCCAAATTCGGCGCCCAATTTGCCTACACGGTCGACGGCGGGCCGCTTGGCGAATTGGAGTATGAAAGCTTTAACGCTGCCGAAGCGAAAATCACGATCAAAGGAAAAAACGTCCATCCGGGCACAGCGAAAGGAAAAATGATCAACTCGATCAAAATCGCCATGGAGTTCGAGCAGCAGTTGCCAGCCCATGAGGCGCCTGAGCATACGGAAGGATATGAAGGGTTTTACCATTTGCTTTCGTTCCAAGGCAGTGTAGAGGAAACGAAGCTTCACTACATCATCCGTGACTTTGACCGCGAACAGTTCGAGGCTCGCAAAGCGAAAATGAAAGAGATCGCGGCTTCGCTTGCGCAAAAATATGGAAACGACCGAATCACGCTCGAAATCAACGACCAATATTACAACATGCGCGAAAAAATCGAGCCGGTGCGCCACATTGTTGACATCGCCCACGAAGCGATGACGAACTTGGGCATTGAACCAAAGGTGAAACCGATCCGCGGCGGTACAGACGGGTCGCAGCTCTCCTACATGGGGCTGCCGACGCCGAACCTTTTCGCCGGCGGCGAAAACTTCCACGGCCGCTACGAATACATTTCCGCCGACAATATGGTGAAAGCGGCCGAAGTGATCGTGGAGATCATCAAGCTGTTCGAGCAAAAAACTTCCTAAAGCCAAAAGGGAGCCGATGGTTTTCGGCATCCCTTTTTCGCTTCTAAAAACATCATAATTGTTCCGCCTATTGCAGTTTTGTGATCCGCCCTTCGATTTGTACCGAAAACGGCTGTGACAACTGGCGGATGTAAGTGACAAGTGCATCCAAATCGACCGGACCGACCTCGCGGTGTTGCCCTTGCGTCAGCACAGTGAACCCATCGCCACCATCAGCGAGAAAGCTGTTGACCGTTACCGTATATTCAGCGTCTGGATGAAGCGGGGTGCCATCTGGCAGCTGAATATCGACGACTCTGTCCCCTGCTGGTCTGCTGGCGCTCCATGTATAGCGGAGGCCGGAGATTTGCAGCATGCGCGTTTGGGTTGGCTGCCATTGTTGATTCAAAAGCTGGCGGATTTGCGCGCCGGTGAGCGTCATTTTCACGAGCTGGTTGTTGAACGGCTGAACGTTGTACAATTCGCCCCACGTCACTTCGCCTTGTTCAATATCGGCGCGAATGCCGCCCGGGTTCATAAAGGCAAAATCGGTTTTCATCGCCGCCCGCTGGGCATCGGCGATCAAATTGCCCAAGGCGGACTCGCCGCTTTCGTTTTGTTCATCGGTGATCGTTTCGGCTGCTGTGCCGACGACTTGATTGACAAGCGGCGCCACTTTCGCTTCATATTTTTCGACGAGGGCACGGATTTCCGGGTCCGGAGTGATGCCGTCATGATATGTCGTCACGATCTCCGCTTTTTTGGCGACGACGTCTTTCGTACGCGGGTCGATTTTCAAATCGACATCAGAACGCCGTGCCGTACGAATACGACTGAACGAGCAGCTTGCCGTCCACAACCGCATTTAAATAGGCATGGTTATGACCGGCGAAAATCACATCGACTTCATCATCGACATTTTTGGCGATATCGACAATTTCCCCGCTTGCGTTTGTCCCATCCGGATTGGATACGCCTGGGTTATGGGCGAGAACGACGATCGTTTGCACCCCTTTTTTCTTCAGTTCCCGGACCGCTTTGTTAATCGCTGTTGCTTCATCGATGAACTTGACTCCCGCGACGCCGCTTGGCGTCACAATCATTGGTGTTTCCGTGAGCGTGACGCCGATCAATCCGATCGGCATGCCGTTGACCCGCTTAATCACATATGGCGGGAGAATCGGCTTTCCCGTTTGCGCATCAACGACATTGGCGCTCACGTACGGAAAATCTGCTCCGGCGAAATCGCCGGTCGCCGGGTGATATCCGCCATGGATCAAGCGGAGCATTTCCGCTACTCCTTCATCAAACTCATGGTTGCCAAGGGTGCCGACGTCAAAGCCGAGCTTATTGAGCACTTCGATCGTCGGCTCGTCCTGCAGCAACGCCGATACCGGCGGGCTGGCGCCAACCGCATCGCCGGCATGGATGAGCAGCGTATTTTTGTTTTCCGCCTCCCGCTGTTTCAAATAAGCGGCCAAATAATCAGCCCGTCCGACTTCCCGCCCGCCGACTTTTCTCGTCACATTCAACTGACCGTGGAAGTCGTTAATGCCTAACAGCTGCACCTCAATATAACGGTGCGAGGAAGCAGGCGGCTTCCCCTTGCTTTTCCCGTTCCCTGCCGCCCCAACTGGAGCCGCGGCCAGCACCGCTGCAGCAGCCAATGCGGATAGCACCCGTCTTCCCCATCGTTTGGAATTCTTCATTCCCGGTTCCCCTTTCTCTCGCCTTCTCGTTCACTCCCATTATATCCTTGCGAGTCAATACAATGATAGAGCAGAAAGGATGATTTTTCGTAAATATTTTGTAAATTCACAACTGACTGTTGAGAACAACAGAAACAAAAAAAGACCGCCCGATAGAGTCTGTTGATCGGACAGTCTTTCCCTTTTAGCTCGGTGGACAGCCAGCCGTGGGGCGGGTGTTCCCAAGAATCTCCCACCTCGAAGCACAAGCATAGGTGGAAGAGCGTTCAACCGACCGCGTTTTTCTTGTTTAACGGAGCAACGCGAATGCCGGTCGTCTCCTCAAAATCGTACAACCCGCCCGGGAGATCGGCAAACCGCTCGAGTTCATTGTAAGCCGGAATGCCGTGGTACGCCATATCGAGACCTTCTTCTTCCTCACGCTCTGTCGCTCGGAGCCCGACCGTGCTGTCGCACACATTCGCGATGAGCGCACCGCTGACGAAGCCCCAAACGATGACCGTCAACGCGCCAAGCAGTTGGGTGGTGAACAACCATGCATGACCGGTCGTCAACAATCCTTGCGTCGAGTCGAACAAGCCGACGGCGAGCGTGCCAAACACCCCATTAAACCCATGAACCGCCACCGCACCGACCGGGTCGTCAATTTTCAACGCATCGACCAACAGCGTCGCATAGACGACGATGACGCCGCTCACAAGACCGATCAGCACCGCGCTCCATTGCGAAACGAAGGCGCAACCGGCCGTAATGGCCACCAGACCGGACAATACACCGTTCATAACCATGCTTGGATCGGCTTTTCCGTACTTTTTCATCGTCACGAAGAGCGCCGACGCGCCCCCGGCCGCCCCTGACAGCATCGTGTTGAGGGCGATCGATGCCAATGCTTTATTGGATGCGTCGAGCGTACTGCCCGCATTAAACGCAAACCAGCCAAACCATAAAATGAACGCCCCAGCCGAAGCAAGGGGAATATTGCTCGGCGCAAATACGTTCACACTACCGTCCGAGTTGAACCGCCCTTTTCGCGGCCCAAGCCGCTTGGCGATCGCCAGTGCCGCAAAGCCGCCGAGCGCATGAATCGCTGCTGACCCTGCGAAATCTTTCATCCCAAGTTTCGCCAACCAGCCGTCGCTATGCCAAATCCAATGGCCCGACAATGGGTAAACGGCAGCGCAAACGAGAAGAACCGTCACAATGTATGCCTTAAAATTCATCCGCTCGGCAACCGCGCCGGAAATAATCGACACACACGCCACCGCAAACCCGATTTGAAACAAAACGAACGCCGCGCTAGGCAACGGAACAGACAACGAAATACGTTCCGGCGTCCCAAACAATGTCGTGCCGACCCATCCAAACGCGTCATCGCCAAACATCAACCCAAAGCCAATGAACCAAAAGGCGAGCGCTCCAACGGTCAAATCAACGAAAATTTTCATTGTCACATTGACGGCGTTTTTCGTCCGCACCAGCCCTGCTTCCAGCAAGCTGAATCCGCCTTCCATAAACAGCACCATCGCTGCAGCGATGACGATCCACACAGCATTGACTTGTTCGATCATGACCTTCCCCCCTGTTTCTCTGCCAACTCATCAATGTCAAAATCCAACGTGCCCGTGCGAATATTGTACGCCTCAAGCACCGGGTAGACGAAAATTTTCCCATCTCCGTCTTCCCCGGTTTGCGCAGCGGCGACAATGGTTTGAATCGTCCGCTCGACCATATAATCGGAAAGAACAATTTCCAGCTTCACTTTCGGGTGAAGCGTCACTTTGTAGTTTTTTCCTCGGTAAACGCCTTGCGTGTCCTTCTGTTTTCCCCGCCCAACGACTTGCGAAACGGTAAACCCGGTGATGCCGATCTGTTTCAGCCCTTTAATCGTATCGGTCAATTTTTCCGGCCGGATGATCGCTTCAATTTTTTTCATGTTTCCCGCCGCCCCCCTCAACCGTTTCTTGTGTAATAAAATATAACGTATTTATGTTAAAAATTATAACAATTAAAAAAGCTGTGTCAAGTATGAGGACAAAGTTTTTTTGCGCGCCGCCTATCGGGCATAACTCGAAGGAAAGCGGATCAGCAGGGTGTCCATCCAAACGACTGATCGCCGTTATCCGTTCTAACACAAAAAAGGTGTTCCGCAAACGATCGGAACACCTTTTTCATCGTATTGTCATTCGGCGCTATGCCACGCGAAACGGCCATGAACGTCAAGCCCTTCTCCTTGTTAGATCGTCTCCTTCCCGCGCACGCCGTTGATCGAATAGCTCGCTGTAATGGCGGCATTTAACGAATGGGAAACGGAACAATATTTTTCTTTTGACAACCGAATGGCGCGGACGACCTTGTCTTCCGGCAAATCGCCTTCGAGCGCGTAATGAATATGAATCTCTGTAAACCGCTTTGGGTGGTCATCGGCGCGCGTTCCTTCGACTTCCATCGAAAACGCGCGGACATCAAGCCGCATTTTCCGCAAGATCAAAACGATGTCAATGCCGGTGCAGCCGGCTAAGGCGTGAAGCAAAAGCTCCATCGGCCGAGCGCCTGAATCGTTGCCGCCGACGTCTTTCGAGGCGTCGATCGGAATCACCACACCGGAAGCGCTTTGGCCGCTGAATGACATGTTTCCGTTCCATACAACCGTCGTTTTCATCATGGTCGCTCCTTTCTCATCTGTCCGGGGTCGGACGGACTTTCCGACAGCCCGTTTCTTCTTTTCAGTTTAGCGGCTATGTCCTTGAAATGCAAAATTCCTGTCTACCGTTTTCGCTCATGCATGTTAAAATAGAAACATGCACAAACTTGTTGAGTAAAGGGTGTTTGATTCGATGACCGCACTCATTTTGCTTCTTGCTTATCTTCTCGGCTCGATTCCGTTTGGCCTTCTTGTCGGGAAAATCGGCTACGGGATCGACATCCGCGAACATGGAAGCGGCAATCTTGGGGGAACAAACACGTTCCGCGTGCTTGGGGCGAAAGCGGGAACGATCGTCATTGTCGGCGATATGCTAAAAGGGACGCTGGCGGCGAGCTTGCCGATGCTTTTTTCCGTCCCCGTGCATCCGCTTTTGGCCGGGGCGATCGCCGTGGTCGGCCATATGTATCCGGTGTTCGCCAAGTTCCGCGGCGGCAAGGCGGTGGCGACATCGGGCGGGGTGATGCTGTTTTATTCGCCGTTGTTCTTTTTGTCGCTCATCGCCGTGTTTCTTGTCGTCTTGGCTGTTTCACGCTACGTCTCCCTGTCATCGATGGCCGCGGCGCTGTATGCGGTCGTGTACACCGTCTTTTTCACTGACGACATTCCATTGACGGTGGCAGTGTTGTTGCTGGCTTCGTTTATCTTTTATCGTCATCGCGCCAACATTCAACGCATCTTGAACAAAACGGAGCCAAAAGTGAAATGGCCAGGCAAACGCTCATGACGACGGACGGAGAAAGGAGTTTGTTGCGTTGAGATTGCCGGAAGCATTTGTCGCGAAAATGAAGAAGCTGCTTGATGAAGAAGCAGACGAGTTTTTCGCTGTTTATGAAAACGAAAAAATCAACGGCTTGCGCGTCAATCCGTTGAAAACCGACCCGGGCGCATGGGCAAAAACGGCGCCCTTTTCCCTTTCCCCGGTGCCGTTTTGCCCGACCGGGTTTTATTATGAGCCGGACGAACAGCCGGGAAAGCATCCGTACCATGCGGCCGGCCTGTATTACATTCAAGAACCGAGCGCGATGGCGGTCGCCGAAGCGCTGCGTCCCGCCCCTGGGGAGACAGTGCTCGACTTGTGCGCCGCCCCTGGCGGGAAAACGACCCAGCTTGGAGCGATGATGGAAAACAAAGGGCTGCTTGTCGCCAACGAAATCCACCCGAAACGGGTCAAAGCGCTCGCAGAGAACGTCGAACGGTTCGGCTTGACGAACACCGTTGTCGTCAATGAAACTCCCGAGGCGCTTGCCGAGCGGTTTCCGGGCTTTTTTGACAAAATTTTAGTCGACGCCCCCTGTTCCGGCGAAGGCATGTTTCGCAAGGATGAAGAGGCCGCTTCGTTTTGGAGCCCGGCTTATGTGGAAGAATGTGCGGCCAGACAGCGGCGCATTTTGGAAAGCGCCTATGCGATGCTGAAAGAAGGCGGCATTCTCGTCTATTCCACGTGCACGTTCTCTCCGGAGGAAAACGAGCAAACGATTGAATGGCTGCTTGAGGCGCACGATGACTTGCGGCTGTTGCCGATCGCCAAAGCGGGAGGGCTTGAGCCAGGGCAGCCGGAATGGACGAAAACCAATCGATCCGATCTCATACACGCCGCCCGCCTTTGGCCGCACCGTCTGAAAGGGGAAGGGCATTTTGTCGCCAAACTGCAAAAACAGCGGCCCACCTCACCTTGGCGGGGGCGGTGGGCGAAATCGAGCGCGCCAAAAGCCGCTATCCGCCTGTATCGCCGGTTTGAACAAGAGGCATTGTGGACAGAGCGAGACGGCACGTTCGTGTCATTTGGAGCCCATTTGACTGTGTTGCCCGAGCGTTGCCCGGATTTGTCCGGTTTGAAAATCGTCCGCGCCGGGTTGCACTTAGGGGATGTGAAAAAAGAGCGGTTTGAGCCGAACCATGCCCTTGCCTTGGCGCTGCGGACAGAGGAAGCGAAACATGTGCTTGACCTATCGAGCGCGAGCCGCGAAATCGTCCAATATTGGCGCGGCGAGACGCTTTCCACCGGCGGCGACCGCGGTTGGCTGCTTGTGGCCGTGGATGGATTTCCGTTCGCCTGGGGGAAAGAAGTGAAAGGAACGGTGAAAAACTTTTATCCAAAAGGGCTGCGCCTCGTCTAAAACGTCGGAAAAGCAGATGGCAAAGGAGCTCCCAATCGCAAAAAAAGGGGCTGACCCAAAACGCGGGTGCGTTTTAGGTCAGCCCTTTTTTTACTGGTGCTGCTTCGTCGGAATTGTTAAGGTAAACACGATCTCATCGGCGGCCAAATCGATTTTTTTTGCCGCCACTTGATAGCCGTTGCCAAAGCGAATGTCCGTGAGCGCGACGTAGACGCGGGTGTGCTCCGGGTCAATCGCCACTTCATCCGGCAGCGGGGCGTGCTTTTGCAAGTAGCGAAGCACATACGTCACCGGCAGCTTCCAGTCGCCGAGCGAAATCGTCGGCTCCGTGAGCTCGACATTCCCTCCTTTGACTACTTTTGGCACAAACGAGACGACGAGTTCGACCGGACGGCCTAAAATAGGGATTTCGCTTGAAACATAAACGCGATCAGCGAGCCAAACGCGGTATTGCAGCGGATGGCCTTTCGTTTTTTTCACCAAATAATCGTTAATGACGGCGTTCAAATGCGCTTTCTTCGAGTAAACAGTAAATGAGGCTCCTTCGACATCCGGGTGCGCCGGCCGTTTCACCGGCGGAGACGGCTTAAGCAGCCAGGCGGCGGCTAAAACAATGACCGCCGCGTTGACAGCCGCCAACATCCAAAACGCTCGTTTCCAATTCATTGCAGCAAGCTCCCTATCCACCATTCTTTTCGTTCCTTTAACGCTTCATACACCCGCATGGCCATCTGTTCGTATCCTGCGGCATTCGGATGAAATTCGTCGCGATGAAGCAATTCGTCGCGGTCGATGAAGATGTCTTGAATATCAACGAAGATCGTCCGATCATACCGTGAAAGCACTGCCCGGCTGGCGCTGTTCCACTCAGCGATGACATCATCGATTTCCGGAATGTTCGGCAACGTGCTGGAAAACGGATTGTATAGACCCACAAGCACAATGACCGCATCCGGATTGATCGTGCGCAGCGAGATCAATAGATGATCCAGTCGGTCGGCAAATATTTCCGTGGCTTGCTGAAACCGCTGGCGCGACAAGTCTAAAAAGTGCGAGCGGACGACATTCATCACATCGTTGCCGCCAATGGTGATCAAGATCATATCAGCCCGCCCGAGCTCCGCTTGATGGGCGTGAATGACCGGTTCCAATTCAGCGATGCGCCGGCCGCGTTTTCCTAAATTCGTCACGGTGACCGTCCGCACTCCGTCTTCTGCCGAAAGGAGCGGGACAAGGCGGCCAACATAGCCTCCTTTCCCTTCGCCGTCCCCGACTCCTTCCGTCAACGAATCGCCTAAAGCGACCAAATGTATATCTTTCGGAAGCGGCTTTGCTTCCGTCTGCTTGACGGCGGCTTCATGCGGGCGCTCCGGCTTTCCGCCCGCCGAAAGCGACACGCATCCGGCGAGCAGCCAGCAGCACAACAACCATCCCCACCGTCTCATTGTTTGACACCTGCCTTTTGCCGCAACAAGGGGAAAGACGAAAAGAAGGCAAAAAGGCGGTAGCCGTTTTTGCCTCATTGCGACGACTGCACGATTTTGATATGCTCTAAAATTGTTTCGTATGGCACATCTTGCACGCCGCTGTACGTCTGAACCACTTTTCCGTCTGGCCCGACCAAATAAAAACTGGTGCCATGCACGACTTGGTCGTCATTGGCCGGCTTTTGCACGATCGTTTTAAAGCTTTTTTGCGCCAGCTCGCTGATCTCGGCCGGGCTGTATCCGGTAAGCAAATGCCAGTTTGATAGGTCATCTGTAAATTGTTTCGCATACGCCGCCAGTTTTTCCGGCGTGTCGACTTCCGGATCAACGCTGAAGGAGACAAACTCGACATCCAGTCCTTCTTTCTTTGCCATTTGCTTTAGCTTGGCCATATGGGCCGTCATCGGCGGACAAACCGTTTCGCAATTTGTAAAAATAAAATCGGCGACCCACACTTTTCCTTTTAAGTCGCGAAGTCCAAACGACTGACCAGACTGATCGACAAACGTAAAGTCCTCAACCGGCCAGTTTTTGGCGTCCGGAATCGTTTTTCCGCACGCCGCCAGCAAAAGAACAACGAGAAAAAGCGCGATTCGTTTCCACATCGATGGATCCATCCTTTTCGACCAAAATATGTTGATGCCGCACAACAACGGCGTTTATTCATCAAGCGCCGCTTCCTCCATTTTCGGCAGTTCGCGCGCCGCTTTCATTTTCGCCATAAATTGTTCCGGGGTGATCGTCACCCGGTCGATAAACGCCTCCCCATCCACTGTCAAATGAAGCGGAACGACTTCAACGCCGTGCTCGGCAAGCACCGAAAACGGCACATCGACCGTTGAGTCGGTTACAATTTTGATTGGTTTCATTCGTTCACTCCTAATACTGATGATCTCGTTTCCATTATATAATGAAACCGGCGAAAATCCTACCTAAAAACGTCCATGAGCAAGCTCGGCTCATCCCCAAGCAGGAACATCGCCCATTATGAACGGACTATACCGGCAGAAAAAAAGTTGTTTTGCCGCCAAGGGCAAAACAACAACAGTCATGCATTATGCTTTAACGCCGTTTCTTTAAAGATCTGCTCATATACCGGCCATTTCAGCACTTTCTTCAAATGTTCGCGGAACGAGTAAACGGAACGGTTTGTTCTCGACCGATACACTTTTGCAATAAACGCCTCCAAGCGCAGTTGGACCATGAATCGGTACGTATTCTCTTCCTCCAATACTGGAATTTCGATAATCTTGACCTTCTGCCCATACGCGTTTTGAAACTCGAGGCTTTTGAATAGCAAAATATCAATCCTCTTTTTCACCGATTTACTTTTATTATACACCAATCCGGTGAAAAAGTATGTCGGAATGCGGCGAATTTGTTCCGACTTTTTTCGTCAAATCAATAGATGGAACAAGTTCGGGTCTTTGTTGACCTCTTGGAACGGGAAGCCTTTTTTCTTCATCCGCTCGATGAGCGGCGCGTAGTCTTCGCGCCGTTTCAGCTCGATGCCCACAAGCGCCGGTCCGCTTTCTTTGTTGTTTTTCTTCGTGTATTCAAACCGGGTAATGTCATCGGTCGGCCCAAGCACTTCATCCAAAAACTCACGCAACGCCCCAGCCCGCTGCGGGAAGTTGACGATGAAATAGTGCTGCAGTCCTTCGTAAATCATCGAGCGCTCTTTGATTTCCTGCATCCGGTCGATGTCGTTGTTGCCGCCGCTTATGACACAGACGACTGTTTTGCCTCGGATTTGTTCCTTGTAAAAATCAAGTGCGGCGATCGGCAGCGCCCCTGCCGGTTCAGCGACAATGGCGTTTTCGTTGTACAGCTCCAAAATCGTCGTGCATACTTTTCCTTCCGGAACGACGACGATGTCATCAAGCACCCCGCGGCATAAGGCGAATGTCTTTTCCCCGACCGTCTTGACGGCAGCGCCGTCAACGAACTTGTCGATTTCATCGAGCGTCACCACATGTCCGTGCTCGAGCGCCGCTTTCATCGATGGGGCGCCAGCCGGCTCGACCCCGATGACTTTGGTGGACGGAGAAATGCTTTTCACATACGTCCCTAGTCCGGCCATCAATCCCCCGCCGCCGATGCTGGCGAACAAAAAGTCGATCGGTTCATCGCAGTCGTTGAGCACCTCGACGCCAATCGTCCCCTGTCCGGCGATGACGTATTCATCATCAAACGGATGGATGAACGTCCGCCCTTCCGCCTCGGCGCACTTCACCGCTTCGTTGTATGAATCGTCAAACGTGTCGCCGACAAGGACGATCTCGACCATGTCTTTGCCAAACAGCTGCACTTGCGACACTTTTTGCCGAGGCGTGGTCGCGGGCATGTAAATTTTCCCATGCACGCCAAGCGCCCGGCATGAATAGGCCACCCCTTGGGCATGGTTGCCGGCGCTGGCGCATACCACCCCGTTTCTCCGCTCCTCATCGGTTAAATGCTTCATCCGGTTGTACGCCCCGCGCAGCTTAAACGAACGCACGACTTGCAAATCCTCGCGCTTTAAGTAGACATTGCACTCGT
This sequence comes from Geobacillus sp. Y412MC52, assembly GCF_000174795.2. NCBI lineage: Bacteria > Bacillati > Bacillota > Bacilli > Caryophanales > Anoxybacillaceae > Geobacillus > Geobacillus sp. Y412MC52. The sequence goes on from NC_014915.1 coordinate 1,763,901, forward strand.
AGCGCTCGGATAACAGCGGATTTTTTTGCAGCGGCGTATGGAAAACAACATCCTTCAGCGTATGATACGCGATCAAAATGTCCTCGACGTATACTGCCCCTTGCTTCCGTTTCAGCTGTTGTTCCATGTTCTCGTTCCCTTTCTTTTCTAAGTTGTCTTTGATTTGTAGATTATATCACAAATTCGCAAAAAGAAAAGGGAATTTTCGAAAAGTTTTATGAGGATGAAGGGAAGCGGGCTCGTGAACATCGCGATGGCCCCGCTTTACCGGATACTGGACGCTTCCGCCGGCCAGATTCGCGCTTTTGGCCTGACGCCATCCGATGAGCGCCATCCTTCCTGCTCGAAACCTCTCCCTAGCCGTCCTGCCAGACGGCAACACGGCGAATTGTGCAGCATATGTACGGCGAACGATATAGATGCAACGAAGAAGTTTCACATATTCTTGACGGAAAAGCGGTTTATCCACTTGCGACTGTCGAAGGCAAGCCTGTGGCTTGCCTCCGTCACGCCAAGGCGTGACAGAAGACCGAACAAACGCCTGCTTCACAGACCCATATATGGGTCTGGAAGCGGCGTTGTTCGGTCGCCCGACAGTCGATCCAATACTCGGTAAAAGCCGCAAATGGTAAATCTTCAAATTGCATCTATATACTTCTTCATGCGCAAGCGGCCAGAAAAAACGACCGGCGCTACGCCCGGTCGTCCTCTTTTTTGAACTCTTCTTCCTCGGCAAATTCCATCGCCCATCTTCCTTCATCATACCAGCGGTGCGCTTCTTCCCGTCTTGCTTCTTCGTGCACATGGTTTTCCATATACAAATGGAAAAACGCTTCAACCGCCCCGATCGCCAAGGCGCTGAAAAACGCGCCGTATGCCATGTTGACGGACGGGGCAATGAGGGCAAAGCTGACCGGCCAAATAAGCAAAAAGGAAAGCGGCACGTCAAGAGCGGCAGCGACAAAATGGCCGACGCGCGGCAACACGAACAGATCGCCGATCATATAAGAAACAAGCGCCGTCACGATCGTCATGAGTGAAATCAAGGAAAGCGGGGCATCGAAGATCGTAAACATCGAAAACAAGACGACGCTCCAAGCAGCGAGCTTGACGACAAACGGAACGATATGTTTCATCGTCTTCCTCCATTTCCATTGTGGTTCTATTGATTATCGTTCCTTTTTCGCCCCGCTTCTATGCAGAAACACGTTTTCAAAATGTTCGGATCTCAAACAAAAAGACGCCCCGTTTTTGGGGTCGTCTTCGCAAACGTTTCGTACGCCAACGACAAACGCATGTCCATGCCCGTGTCCCATCTATTTCGCCTTTTTCCGCTCATAAATGATAAAGGCGTGTTCATACGGATTCTTTTCATCTTTCCCTCCTGGCGTATAGGAAACGATTTCCCATTCATCGTCAGAAATGGGCGGATAAAACGTATCGCCGGGGAAGGAAGCAAAAATTTTTGTCACATACAGCCGGTCGACAATCGGCATCGTCGCCCGAAACAGTTCGGCCCCGCCGATGATAAACACTTCATCAGCGCGCGATGCGATCCATTGCTTGACTTCCTCGAGCGAATGAAGCACAAGGCAGCCTTCCGGGCGAAACGAGCGGTTGCCCGTGACAACGACGTTATCGCGGCCGGGAAGCGGCCGGCCGATCGCTTCAAACGTTTTGCGCCCCATCACGATGGCATGGCCCATTGTCACCCGTTTAAAATACGCCAAATCGGCCGGCAAATGCCAAGGCAAGCGGTTGTCTTTGCCGATCACCCGGTTTTCATCCATTGCCACAATGTGCGAAATCATCGCGTCCTCTCCTTTACACAGCCACCGGTGCTTTAATCGTCGGATGCGGGTTGTAGCCGACAATTTCAAAATCGTCGTATTCGTAATCGAAAATGGACGGCGGCTTCCGTTTGATCACGAGCTTCGGCAGCGGGCGCGGCTCGCGCGTCAGCTGCAGTTTCGCCTGTTCGAGATGGTTTTTGTACAAATGGACATCACCGCCGGTGAAAATGAGTTCGCCGACATCGAGGTCGCATTGCTGGGCGATCATATGCGTCAACAGCGCGTAGCTGGCAATGTTAAACGGCAGCCCTAAAAACGTATCAACGGAGCGCTGCTGCCACATGCACGACAACCGACCGTTCGCAACATAAAACTGAAAGGCATAATGGCACGGCGGCAGCTTCATCTCGTCCAATTCCGCTACGTTCCAAGCGCTCACAAGCAGCCGGCGTGAATTCGGATTTCGTTTGATCTCCTCGACGACCCACGCGATCTGGTCGATTGTTTTCCCGTCCGCCCCTTTCCATGAGCGCCATTGCGCGCCGTAAATCGGGCCGAGATCGCCGTTTTCGTCCGCCCACTCGTCCCAAATCGTCACGCCATTCTCCTGCAAATAGCGGACGTTCGTATCGCCTTTTAAAAACCAAAGCAGTTCATAAATGATGGAGCGGATATGCAATTTTTTCGTTGTCACGAGCGGAAATCCATCTTGCAAGTTGAAGCGGAGCTGGCGGCCGAACACCGACAGCGTGCCGACGCCCGTGCGGTCTTCTTTTTCGACGCCGTTTTCCAAAATATCCTCCAAAAGCTGCAAATATTGCCGCAATGTTCTCACCTCACGCTCTATCATACCATAAAGCAACGCATGGTGAACCACTTGTCCATAAAAAAACGAGCCTTTTACGAGGCCCGTTCCGCCAATCCGCGGATCAACGCATATGTTCTCGGCGCTGCCGCCCGCAACGTTTGCCGCGTCTTGTCGCTTGCATAATAATAGGCAAACGACTCGGCAAAATACTCTTCCGGATAAGTCAAAAAATAATATTCGCCAGGAAAGAGCCGCGGCGCCTCCTCCCGCCAAATCGCTTGAAATTCGTCCGTTTCATGAATGCGGTCAAATACGATGTAATCGAGCGAATGAGCAAACTCATGCAGCTCCAAATTGACCGAGCCATGCCCTTTTCCTTTTTCGCTATGGCCGAGGCGGACAAGCACTAAATGCGACCCACCGATGCCCGGCACGTCATCCCATGTTTTCGAACCCGGCATATAACCGCGCGGCGTTTTTCCCCGCAAATGGCGGGCCGTCGGCTCATCGGTGATCGGGCCGGTCAACAGTTGGATGTAAATATGGTGGTCCGCCGCCTGCTCTAAAATCGTGCGATCAATGCGGGCGAGCGTCCGGATCATTTCATTCGCTTCAGAGGCGGAAAACTCCGTCTCCGGCACGATGATGATGCGGCCAAGCACATCATGAGACGGAACACCCCTAAGGCCAAGGCTGCTTTCTTCAAGCAGCACGCCATGGGCAGCCGGATACGGCGAGAACGACAGAAGCGGAATGGCGAACAGCGCCGCCAACAAACTAGTGAACAGCCGTTTCATCGTGGTTCCCCCGCTTCTTTCAATCTATGAAAATCATATCATAGAACGAAGCGGGAAAAAACGCGCAAAATCAGGAAAGAACCGTAGGCGATTATGTACGCCAGTTCGGCGGCGTATTTTTTGACCAGTAGATTTTCCCGAGTTCATGATGGGCTTGAAACCCATCATCGCATGTATGATAGTGAAACTGAAACCAATATCCGTCTTGCGGCGGATGCTCGCGGCGGACGTGAAAGCGGATCAAATCCTCTCCCGTATCCGCCCGATACAAATGAAAAATGCGCTCCCCTTGCCCGCCGGACGGATTTTCCGAAACAGCCAAATAGCGGAGCTCCTCTTCCGGATAACGATCGGCAAGCTCGGCGATCACTTCTTCCATGCGCGGCAAAATGACGGCGCGAAACTCATCTTCAATGACCGGAGCGATTTTGCGGCCGAATTTTTCATGGGACTGGGCAACGGCCTTTTCCATCGTCCGCTCAATGAATTGAGCTCGCGTCAACGAAACCGCTTCCTCGGCACGACTTGTTGGACTGTGCTGCCAGTCGGAAGACGATGCATCATCTGACGGCGGCTCTTTGGCCGCGAGCAGCGAAGCGGGCGGTGTGACGAGTCCAAACGTGCAGACGGTAATGGCGGCAACAAGCGTTTTTCGAAGCCAAGACGGCAGCTTCATCGCCTTCACCTCCCGCTACCGCCGATCAGCGGCCAAAGACGCGAACAAGCCGGTCGCTTTTAATTTGGCGACCGCCCGGCGCAACACTTCTTCCGGCTGGACAAGGGCGATGCGCACATACCCTTCGCCGCTCGGCCCAAACGCGTGCCCAGGCGTCACAACGACGCCGGCTTGGTCGATGAGCGCCTTCGCGAACGAAAGCGATGTAAAGCCGTCCGGAATTTTCGCCCACACGAACATGCCGGCTTGCGGACGGTCAACCGTCCAACCGATGTCAGCGAGTCCATCCACGAGCACATCGCGGCGCGCTTGATACATCATGCGGCTCTGGGCACAAAAGCCGGCGCCATGGCGGAGCACTTCCGCGGCCGCTTTTTGCAGCGGCCAAAAAATTCCGTAATCCAAATTGGACTTGAACTCGGCAAACGCACGAATCACCTCGGCATTTCCGCACAAGTAGCCGACCCGGCAGCCGGCCATGTTGTAGCTTTTTGACAACGAATTGATCTCCACGCCAACGTCCTTTGCGCCTGGAACAGAAAGAAAACTCACCGGTTTGTTTCCGTCATAATACAGCTCGCCGTAAGCAAAATCGGAAACAACGAGGATATCGTACCGCTTCGCAAACTCGACCACTTCGCGATAAAATGATTCTGTCGCTACGGCTGGAACCGGATTTCCAGGAAAGTTGATAAACATGATCGTCGTCCGTTTGGCGATGTCCTCCGGGATCGCACGCAAATCCGGCAAAAAGCTGTTTTCCTCCCTCAGCGGCAGAAAATACGGCATCGCTTCCGCCATCGCCACTCCCGCCGCATACGCCGGATACCCGGGATCCGGCAATAAAATGACATCCCCCGGGTCGGCGAACACCATCGGCAAATGCACGAGCCCGTCCTGTGATCCGATGACGTACGTCACTTCCGTCTCCGGATCGAGCACGACGCCATGCGCCGTCCGATAATAATCGGCGACCGCTTCATGAAACTCGCGAATGCCCCTTAATGTGTAGCCGTACGCATTCGGCTCGTTGGCGTAGCGGGCGATCGCCTCACGCACAAACGGCGCCGGCGGCAAATCCGGGCTGCCAACGCTCAAGTCGATCCACTCATCATGAAGGTGGCGCTGCTTTTGACGATACGCCGTCAACTCGGCGAAAATCGATGCCGAAAACGCGTTCATTCGTTTCGCTTTTTTCATTTCGTCTTCCTCTCCCTTGACAAGACAAAAACTGCATTTTCTTTTTGCTTCTGTTGGTATATACTTTTATCATAGTTCCGAAAGAAGACACCCGCTTCAACCGCGTGAAGGTCGCAGCCCAGCGATCAGCGGCAAATGGATGTCGGTTGGCGTCAGCCAAAACACATGATAAAATCAAGGTATATCATGTTCTTTGTGAACTGGATATAGGGGGTTGCATGGAGAATATCCAATGCGAAAACCAAGCAAAGCCTTCCATGCGTAAAATATCCAAGGCGCGAAAGAACTCCGAATCGTCGGATGCCTAGGGTTGGGACGACCCGAAGTCACGCTCAGGGAGACGAAAGAATGCTTTCGTCGTGGAACTGAGAAGCTCCCACTTCAAGCAAAGCGAAGTGGGGGTAGTTCACATGAATAGTGTATCATAGATTCTCAGCGAAAATATAGACAGAAAGGCGGGAAAAATGAAACATGAACACGATCTTTTTTGCGGCCAGCCTCATTACATTGCTTTACTTTATTTATAGTTGTATCGCCAACGCCTAAACGCTCTTGGCGATCCATCCAGCTCCCTTGGCATTCTGTTGGATGCGAAGGGAGTTTGCGCATGAAAACGACAAAAGGAGCCCCGCATCGGGAGCTCCTTTTTAATCGATTTTTGTTTTTTTGCGGGCAGAGTCAAGCTCGAAGGCGCCTGTCTCCGTCTCCGTCGTGCCTTGCCCTCGAACATCTGGGGCGCTGACGCCCGTTTTCGAACGATCTTTTTTCCGCTTCGGCACGCCCGATCACCTCCGCCCTTATCGTTCCCGCCAACGCGCCGTTGTATGCGGAACAAAAGCAGTTTGCTCCTCGCTCGCACCGCATCAGCCGCAATATTGGTCAAACGCAGCCAAAATATTTTCCATCACGTCCTCCATCGAGTGAAACTCGATGTCTTCGCGCGGAATGAAGTGAACGACTTCTTTCCCCTTTAAGAGTGCCATCGACGGCGAAGACGGCGGATAACCGACAAAGTACTCGCGCATTTTCGCTGTCGCTTCCTTATCCTGGCCAGCGAATACCGTCACCAAATGGTCCGGCTTTTTCTCGCTCCGCAGCACCGCCTGCGTCGCCGCCGGGCGCGCCAATCCAGCGGCGCAGCCGCACACTGAGTTGACAAAGACAAACGTCGTTCCTTCCACTTGTTCCATAAACTGCTCGACTTCTTCGCTCGTGCGCAATTCGCGGAAGCCGGCGCGGACGAGTTCATCCCGCATCGGCTGCACGAGCTGGCGCATATAGTCTTCGTAAGCCATTGACATTGCCCTCATTCCTCCATATGATCATCGTTGTGCTATCAGCATACTATACTTCGAACAAAAAAATCAACGAAGACGCTGCCGGCGGCAAGTGAAGAGCGATGGATGGGGGAAGACGCCCCTCCAAAGCAGCATCGGCTGGAAAGCAGCCGCAAACCGCGAAATTCCTTGCCAACGTCGCCCTTTTCTTTTCCATTTCTAGTAACTGCCGCGGCCATCGGCTGCCATTCGACATATACTGAATCGTGAATGGCACGAGGAAGCGAAAGGAGCGCAGTCGATGGGGTACATTGAAGAGTTGCGTAAAATCGTCGGAACCCGGCCGCTCATTTTAGCCGGTGTCGGCGTCGCCGTCATCGATGACTATGGGCGGATTTTGCTGCAAAAGCGCCGCGACGGGCTGTGGGGAGTCCCCGGCGGCTTGCTGGAGCTCGGCGAGTCAACCGAAGAAGCGGCGCGGCGGGAAGTGTTGGAAGAAACGGGGCTGGAGATCGGTGAACTTGAACTCATCGATGTGTTTTCCGGCCAAAAATACTTTGTTCGGCTGCCAAACGGCGACCAATACTACCCGGTCACGATCGTCTACCGCACCCGCGATATTCGCGGCGGGGAACTGGGAGAGGACGGGAAAGAATCGCTCGAGGTAAAATTTTTCTTTCTTCATGAATTGCCAAACGAGCTTTCTCCACTCTTTCAAGATCTTGTTGAGCATTATTTTGGCAGCTGACGGACAAAGCCTTGGAGAATCAACCCCAAGGCTTTGTTGCGGTCAGTGACTGCTGCGCAGAACATTTCGAAGTCGATTTTCATTGTAATAAATTGGAGAATAATCGGCGCTCCGTTCGGCGGCGGTTCGGCTGCTTTCAATGTCAGCTTCCCCTTTTCCACCTCGTACAGCTTCGCTCCGACCTCGAGCACAACCGTGACGACTTAACAAGAATCGCTTTTTTTTTATTTCTCCGGCTTGTTCTCTTTTTTTCGGCTCTCCGTCATTTGCTTCCACACAGACCCTTTCGCTTCTTCGCCGCCTTCGATCCGTTCAATGGCCATTTTCACTTGCAAGCTCACTTCAAACTCCGGATCGTTTTCCGCCGCTTTTAACGCCGGCAGCGCCGATTCGTCGCCGACTTCGTACAAAAACATGGCCGCGCGCCAACGGACGAGCTTGCTTTCGTCCTTTAGCGCTTCGATCATGGCCGGAATGGCCTCCGGATCGCCGATGTCGGACAAACAGTCGCCGGCGGTGCGGCGGACAGCGACAGCAGGATCTTTTAACGCTTCATACAAATACGGAAGCACCTTTTTGCCGCCGATCATGCCGAGATACGCTGTTGCCAGGCGGCGGATGGCCATTTTTTCATCCTTGAGCGCCTTGGCCAACACCGGGATATCGTCCTCGGTCGGCTCGGCCATCTGCTCGAGCGCGGCATACCGTTTGCGCCAATCCGGGTCATCGAGCATCTCGCTCGTCACTTTGAGGCTTGGACGCTTTTGCACCGTTTTTTCCTGCTCACCGCGGCGGAACATGTTGACGATCCGCTCCAGCCGCTCGGGCGGATAGGCTGCCGACAGCTCATCGACCATTTCGCGGCCGATTTCCTCAAACGTGCCGTAGCGCACTCCTTTTTCGACCCATTTGCGCTCAAGCACAACATTTCCTGCGTATTTTTGCGCCTCAATGACCGCGTCCATAAACGGTTTCGGCAGCCCGACGCGGTGTTCGCGCTCCCCATCGACAAGCTTCACTTGCATCGGCAGACCGTACAGCATTTGCACGAACACTTTCACTTCGCCGAAATGTTCGTTTCCTTTCGGCTTTGCCTCGGCGCCGTCATCCGCTTTCTCGCCGAACACTTCGCGCACTTTCGCCAAAATGTCGCGCCAGTCGTATTTCGGATGGCGTTCAATAGCCAAAAAATCAGCGACATGGTAAATGCCTTTCACTCCGTCAATGCGCATCAATGCTTGAATAAGCGGCGGCGCTTCGCCAATGTTGTCCGGTTTGTAGTTATGGCGCGTGCCGGAAGGCAATTCTTCATCAAGCAATATTTTCATCGTGTTCGGGCTTGGCGTCGGCTCAATCGCTTGAATGCGCAAGCGTTACCCCTCCTTGCCTTACAGCAGCTTTTCAATTTCCTTTCTCAGCTCGCTTGGCTTTGTTTGCGGTGCGAAACGAGCGACAACCTTGCCGTTGCGGTCGACCAAAAACTTCGTGAAATTCCATTTGATCGCCTTTGTTCCCAATGCCCCCGGCGCCTCTTCTTTCAAATATTGAAACAGCGGATGGGCGTTATCGCCATTCACATCCACTTTCGCAAACAGCGGGAACGTCACACCGTAATTCAACTGGCAAAATTGCTCAATTTCCTCTTCCGTCCCCGGCTCTTGGCCGCCGAACTGGTTGCACGGAAAGCCGAGCACAACAAACCCGCGATCGCGATATTCGTCATACAGCTCCTGCAGTTCTTTATACTGCGGGGTGAAGCCGCAACGGCTCGCCGTGTTGACAATCAACAGCACGTTGCCTCGATAGACGGAAAGCGGTTGTTCCTCTCCGCGAATGGTTTTGGCGCTGAATTCATATACACTCATGATTTTTCACCTCATCCCTATCATAGCGGATTTCACCGTTTGTTTCCACTTTTTGCGCCACTACTGCCCGGCGAACAGCTGCAATTGCTCAAGTGATGAAACCATATACGGCACCATCTCCGGCAAATCGGCGGCGTTTTCCTCATAAATGAGGCGTGCAAATTCGACCACGGCTTCATTTTCATACGGGCCGCGTTCATGCGGAAACGTAAAGCGGAGCGTTTGCCGGATGATTCGCTCCTCCCCCCAAATCGTCCGCAGCGTTCCTTCAATGAGCGCACAAACGGACGAGCGGCGAACCGGAAGGGTAAACAGAAGAGCGAGCCGGCAGCCGGCCCGGCCGTGATAGAGCCGCTCGTTGACCAGCTCAGCAAAATCAAGCGAAAGCCGCGCGGTGCAGACGACGAGCGGATCGGGCGCATCATTCAGCCGAAATGAAATGGCGTACTCCCGGAACAAACGAGCCAAATCGACAAGGTCGCGGCGATCGACCACGGCAATGCGCCCTTGCAAGTCCGCGTCATATATCGCTCCTTCCAACACCGTTTTTAAATTGTCAAAGGCGGTCGGATCCAATCGGGATTCCCCCTTTTTGTTCACAAGCTGTTTTAAGGTCAAAAAATAAATTGAAGAATGTTGACAAAGTTTTTATAATTAAGGTATTTAGTAACGAGACAGAAACGGAGGGGACACCATTGCCAATCAACATTCCAAAAGACTTGCCGGCGAAAGAAATACTCGAACAAGAAAACATTTTCGTGATGGACGAAGAACGGGCTTACTCCCAAGACATCCGTCCGCTCAACATCATCATTTTAAACTTGATGCCCGAAAAAGAAAAAGCAGAGACACAGTTGCTGCGGCTGCTCGGCAACTCGCCGCTGCAAGTGAACGTCACCTTTTTGCGCCCGGCGACCCATGAGCCGAAAACGACAAGCAAACATCATTTAGAACAATTTTACACGATTTTCCCGCACATTCGCCATCGCAAGTTCGACGGGATGATCATCACCGGAGCGCCGGTCGAGCAAATGCCGTTTGAAGAGGTCAACTATTGGGGAGAATTGACGGAAATTATGGAATGGACGAAAACGAACGTCACGTCAACGTTGCACATTTGTTGGGGGGCACAAGCTGGCTTATACTATCACTACGGCATTCCGAAATACCCATTGCCGGAAAAATGCTTCGGTGTGTTCAACCATACGGTGGAAGTGAAAAACGTAAAACTATTGCGCGGTTTTGACGATGTGTTCCGCATGCCGCACTCCCGCCATACAGACGTCAAGCGCGAAGACATCGAAAAAGTGCCGGATCTCACCATTTTGTCCATGTCTGACAAAGCCGGCGTTTGCCTCGTCGCATCGAACGACGGGCGCCGCATTTTCTTAACGGGCCATCCAGAATATGATGCGACAACGCTCAAAGAAGAATATGAACGCGACTTGGCGAAAGGGCTGCCGATTCGCATCCCGGAATCATACTTTCCCAATGATGACCCAAGCCAGCCACCGCTGAACACATGGCGCTCGCATGCCAATTTACTGTTTGTCAACTGGCTGAACTATTACGTGTATCAAGAAACACCTTACGTTTGGGAGTGAAGAGGAATCCTTTCGGGCAAAACCGCCTTGCCAAAACGGCAAAGGCGGTTTTCTTAATTTTTACATATTTCGACAATTGTCCTATTCCTCTCTCTCCCTAACCGCATACTCTATAGTAGATTTAGCAGGGAGGTGAACGGGATGGGCGCTTGGCATGGCCATGGCTTTGCGTTGCTCGTTGTCTTGTTTATTTTGCTCATTATTGTCGGAGCTGCGTTCGGCGGCTACGTTTACTAAACAGTAATCCCTTTCTTCGGCCGCCGTGTTTGCCAGCATCCGGCCGGCTTGCGTGTGGGAGGGCGCCGTAAAAGCGCTCCCCATTTTTTGTTGCATTCGCTTGAACGCTCTCCCACTTATGATAAAGATATGTGAACAGCCTATACTAATGATGTGGTGATAGTGCCTAAAGGAGGTGGAAATCGTGACGAAGCAGCCAAATAAAGGAAGCCGGAATCAAAACGAGCCGACGCAGGATACAATGGCATTGCTCGACGGTCCAGTTTCCGGCGACAACAGCAAAGGGCGGCGGCAAAACAAAACCCAAAATGACAAAACCGATGAAAATGCCTAACCCACAAAAAGAAGGTGTCCCAAAAGGATCGGGACACCTTTGCTTATTACTGTATATATACGCGCAAAATGCTGTCCGAAAACCATATATTGTACTTTATCGAAAGAAAACCAACCTTTTGAGACAGCCTCTTTTTGCTTCTAAAATTCAATCCCTTTCATCGCGGTTCTTCCTTGTTCATAGTCATGCTTGATGAGCTTCATTTCCGTCACGATATCGGCAGCCGCCATCAGCTCCGGGCGCGCCGCGCGCCCCGTGATGACAAGATGGAGCGACGGCGGGCGCGTGCGGATCAGCTCGAGCACCTCGCTGACTGATACGATATCTTCAACGGGAAAGCGGTCAATGGCCAACACATTGTTCAGTTCATCGAGCACAATCATATCATACCGTCCGGAATACACATATTCTTTGGCCACCGCCCAGGCACGCTTCAATGCTTCCCGGTGGATGTCCGGCGTTTTCGTCCATGTGAAGCCGGCGCCGAGCTGACGGACGTCGACGCCAAGACGCTCTAGGGCCAACTGCTCGCCGTATGTCCGTTCCGGCGATTTCACAAACTGCAAAACCGCGACGTTCATTCCCCGGCCGACGGCACGCAGGGCAAGCCCCAATGCGGCCGTCGTTTTTCCTTTTCCGTCGCCCGTATAAACGATGACACGCCCGCTATGACGAGGCGTCGGCATCGACCACGCCCCCTTGCCGCTCCGGAAACCATTGGAGCGTCTCACGCAGACGAACGACATCGCCGATGATGATGATGGCCGGATGGGAAATGCCCGCCTGTTCCGCCTCGTCTGACAGCGTCGAAAGCGTCGCCGCCACCGTGCGCTGCCGCTCGGTCGTCCCCCATTCAATGATGGCCGCTGGCGTATCCGACGGCTTTCCGGCCGCCATCAACCGGCCGCAAATATCCGGCAAATTGGCCGCTCCCATGTAGACAATGATCGTATCGCATCCTCGAGTCAGCGCCTCCCAATCGATCCGCTCACTCCGATGCCCGCTGACCATCGCCACCGAGGCGGCGTAATCACGGTGGGTGACCGGAATGCCGGCGTACGCCGGCACAGCAATGCCGGATGTCACCCCTGGAACGATTTCAAACGGAATTCCGGCTTTCACCAACACTTCCGCCTCTTCACCAACGCGGCCAAAAATGCACGGATCGCCGCCTTTTAAGCGGACGACCGTTTTTCCTTGTTGCGCATGCCAAACGAGCAGCTCATGAATTTGTTCTTGAACCGTGTCATGTTTTCCCGGCTCTTTGCCGCAGTAAAGAAGCTCAGCGTCCGGCTTCGCGTAGCGCAGCAGCTTACGGTTGATGAGCCGGTCGTAAATAATGACATCCGCCCGTTCTAGGCATTCGCGGCCGTAAACCGTGATGAGCTTTTCATCACCCGGCCCAGCGCCGACTAAATACACTTTGCCGACGGTCATCGCCCCTTCTCCCCTTTCGCATTGGCCGTGGAAATGCCCGCCGAGGCGAACGTCGCCATTTCGTTCACCATCGCCGTTGCTGAAATCAAGAGCGGAAACGCTACCGCCGCGCCGCTTCCTTCGCCAAGGCGCATGCCGAGATCCAAAAGCGGCTCCTTCTCCAGCAAACGAAGGGCTATACTGTGCCCCGGCTCTTGCGAACGATGGCCGGCAATCATATAGTCTGTGACGTTCACGGCAAACTGGCGGGCCACAAGGGCAGCCACCGTGCAAATAAAACCGTCAAGCAAAATCGGGATGCGCCGTTCGGCGGCTGCCAGCATCGCCCCGGCCATAGCAGCGATCTCCAACCCGCCGATTTTCGAAAGCCATTCAAGCGGCTTCGCCGGATCCGGTCGATGAAGCAAGAGCGCCCGTCGGATCACGTCCTGTTTATGGGCAAGCATTTCCTCCTTAATGCCGCTTCCTTTGCCAACGATGCGCTCAAGCGGCTCATCGGTCAACGTGGCCAATAAGGCGCTCGCGGCGGTCGTATTGCCGATGCCCATTTCGCCGACAATGAGCGTGCGGGCGCCTTGTTCAATGATGGACGCCGCCTGTTCGTAACCGACATGAAGCGCCTGTTCAGCCTCGGACGGCGTCATCGCTTCCGTTTCCGCGAAATTGTTCGTTCCCGGGCGCACCTTTTTCTGAATGACGCGCTCATCAGCAATCGGCACGGCGACACCGACATCAATCACCTGAAGCAACGCGCCGATTTGCCGGCTGAAGGCGTTGATCGCCGCTCCGCCGTTGGCAAAGTTGTACACCATTTGCGCCGTCACTTCGGCCGGATAGGCAGACACCCCTTCTTCCGTGACGCCATGGTCGGCCGCAAACACGAGCACTCCGGGCGGAGTGACGCGTGGAAGCAGCTCCCCGGTCATGCCGGCAAGCGTTGCCGCCACTTCTTCAAGACGGCCGAGGCTGCCGGGCGGTTTGGTCAATTGATCGATATAGGCACGCGCTTGTTCAACCATTTCACGGTGGATCAGTGGGATGGAAACATTCATCATGGGCGCACAATATCCCCCATCAAGCGGGAATATGCGCTTCCTCCTTTCTCGTCTATGATTGAGGGAACGAAAAAGCAGCTTTCCTTCGCCACGCCTTAGCGCGACGGGAGGCCGAACACCACCTGCTTTACACTTTGGGATTCACAACCCAACAACCGAGCCAATCATTCGTTGACACTCCACACGCCTAAAGGGCGTGGGATTCTTGGGTCGTTTGCGCCCTCATCCATTTCTGGTTCAGACAACGCAAAAGCTTCAGGGGTGTGTCATCACCCCGTCCCATCGGGTTAGGATGTACCCCAATGGGCGGCGCACCTGTGACCAGTGCGCTAGGTTCGGCGGCGAAGCCCGAAATCGCTTTGGCGATGTTGATCGCGCCATTCAGATCGGCATGAATCGCATATCCGCACTTTTGGCATCGGAAGCGGATGCCGTTTCGGTTCGCTTTCTCTCGATGCCCGCATCGGCATGTTTGGCTCGTGTAGGTCGGCTTCACCCACTCCACCCGAATGCCCGCCATTTCCGCTTTATAGGCAATCATCGTTTGCAGTTGGTGGAACGCCCAAGCATGAAGGCTTCGCCCCGCTTCTTTGGCCGATGTTGCCCGCTTGCGAATCCCCGTCAACGCTTCCATCCGAATCACGCCAACACCGTTGGCGAGGGCAAAACGGACGAGTTGACGGCTCGGCTGATTTTATGGTTTCGATCCTTCATCCAGCGGGACTCTTTACGGCCGATTTTGCGAATCATATGGAGTTTCTTGGCTTTGCCCAACGTTCGCCGCAAAGCCGCATATCGTCGGCGAATGAAAGCGCATTGGCTGCCCTTGAAAAACAACGATTTCGTTCCAATGCTGACAACGGCGATATAACGAAGTCCCAAATCAACGCCCATTGCCTTGGTGTCTTCCCGTTGTTGGACTTCAACTGTGATCGCGACAGCCAAATTGACGCATCATCTGTTCGATCCGCTCGACCGCCACGTGCTGGCGGACATGAGCGGCAAGCCGGTCGAACGCCTTTTCTTTGAGCGAGCGAAAGGGTCGGACGCCAGAAGGGGCGATTCCTTTTTGGCGGCGAATGCTGTTGAAAAACGCGGTGCGGAACGCATCGTTATGAAACAAATCGTGCATGTACGTGCCCAGCACCCGCTCATCACTGTGCTTCGCCCCTTCATGGCGGCCGTCCGCCTCAATAAGCGGCGCATAGCCAGGAAGCGGCGCCGAGCGGCCCATATGAATCTCGTATCCTTGCACCGAAAACCGCTCGCCCGCCCACGTAAGCATCCCTTCCGTACGGATCGTGATTTTCGTCCGCTCAAGCGTCGTTTCAATCGGCAGCAAACCAAGCCCTTTTACTTCCGGGAGCGGCGTCTCGACTCCATACGGATCGCGGATGACGGCGCCAAGCATTTGGTAGCCGCCGCATAAGCCGACGACTCTCGCTTTTCCTTTATTGACAAGCGACACAATGCGGGAAGCGAGTCCTCTTTTCTTCATATAAATCAAGTCTTCGATCGTGTTTTTGCTGCCGGGAAGCACGATCACATCCGGCGCGCCAAGCTCATCGGCGTGCGTGACCAACCGGACGCGGCAGTCCGGTTCGGCCAAAAGCGGGTCGATGTCGGTGAAATTGGCGATTTTCGGACAGCGGATGACCGCGACATCAATCGCTTCCTCTCCCCCGACAGATGAAGCAAACCGCTCAAGCGACAGCGAATCTTCAGCATCGATCGCCAAATCAGGCAAATAGGGAACGACGCCAAGCACCGGCACGCCGGTGTGCTGCTCAAACCAATCAAGCCCCGGCTTAAGCAGCGCCACATCGCCGCGAAACTTGTTAATGATGACCCCAATGACCCGCTTTCGGTCCTCAGGCTCAAGCAACGACAGCGTTCCAACGAGGCTCGCGAACACCCCGCCCCGCTCAATATCGCCGATCAACACGACCGGGGCGTTGGCGAGACGGGCGATGCGCATGTTGACGAGCTCGCGGTCGTTTAAGTTTACTTCCGCCGGGCTTCCCGCTCCTTCAATGACAATCCGGTCATACTCGTTCATCAACGTTTCGAGCGACTGACGGATGACGGCCAGCCCTTGGTGGAAAAACTCGTTCCGGTAAGCGAACGCCTGCATATTGCCGTACGGTTTGCCAAGCACAACGATTTGCGATTCATGCTCGCGGCTTGGCTTAATCAAAATCGGATTCATCTCGGCGCGCGCCGCCACTCCGGCCGCTTCGGCCTGAATTCCTTGCGCCCGCCCGATTTCGTTTCCGTCCGGCGTCACGTAGGAGTTTAACGACATGTTTTGCGACTTGAACGGCGCCGTCTTCCAGCCGTCCTGGGCGAACATGCGGCAAAACGCGGTGGCGATGACGCTTTTGCCGGCATCAGAATGGGTGCCTTGAAACATAATCGGCAGCGCCTTAGCCATTGATGGTCACCTTCTCGCATTCGGCGAGCCACCGCTCAACCATCGCCGGGGCGGACGCGAAATGAAAATGGACATAGCCGGCGACAAGCCGGTGCGCCAAATAACCGTCAGGCTTCGTTCCTTTCCGGCCGCTCGTTTCGTAGGCAAACGGCGCCTCGCCCCGCGGTTCGTACACGGAATAGTGAAATTCATGCCCGCGCGCTGTTTCTCCTTCCGGCAATAGAAAATTTCCATTTCGACCGCGCACTTCGCGGTAGCCAAGCGCCGCGAGCTTCGTCTTCATCACGACCTTCCCCGGGATGACGCCCGCCATCTCATAGGCCGCACCGTCCGTCGCAACAAGCTGTTCGGTGAGAAACATAAACCCGCCGCATTCGGCCAACGTCGGCAACCCGTGTTCGATGGCGGCGCGGATCGACTGTTTGACCGCGGCTTGCCTGGCGAGCTCGGCGGCAAACTCTTCCGGAAACCCGCCGCCGATATACAATCCGTTCACCCCATCCGGAAGCGGCTCGCCGGCGAGCGGAGAAAAGTAGACAAGCTCCGCGCCGCAGGCAGCAAGCATCTCCAGATTCTCCGGATAGTAAAAATGAAAGGCGGCATCTTTGGCAACCGCCACGCGCACGCGATACGGCCGCGAAGGGCGAATGAGCGGCGCCGGAGAACAAAGGGCTGGCGCTTCTGCAATCGAAAGGAGCGTCTCCCAATCGATCGTGCGCGCCACCTTTCTCCCCAGTTCGGCAAAAAACGAATCCAGCTCGCCGCGCTCCACCGACGGCACAAGTCCTAAATGGCGCTCCGGCAGCGCCAACGCGTCGTCTTGTGTAAGAAACCCGATGACCGGCACCCCGCACGTTTGCTCGACCGCCGCTTTGACAAGCCGAAAATGCCCCTCGCTGCCGACGCGGTTGGCAAATACGCCGGCGAGGCGCACATCGGGGCGAAACGTTTGAAACCCATGGACGATGGCGGCGGCGCTGCGGGCCATGCCGGAACAATCGACGACAAGCAGCACCGGGCTTTCGGTCAACACGGCGATTTCAGCCGTCGACCCCTCGTCAGAAAGCGGCTGTTTCCCGTCAAACAGCCCCATCACCCCCTCGATGATGGCGATATCAGCCCCTTGACAACCGTTGGCGAGCACCGTTTTGACCGCTTCGCTTCCCATCATCCAACTGTCCAAGTTGCGCGCCGGCCGGCCGGTCACAGCCGTATGGTAAGTCGGGTCGATGTAGTCCGGACCGCATTTAAACCCTTGCACCGTATATCCTTGCTGCCTCATGGCCGCCATCAACCCAAGCGTCACGGTCGTTTTGCCGGCGCCGCTTCCCGGTGCGGCGATGACAAGCCGTCGCATGCCTCTTTCCCCTTTCCCTGCATGGTCGCTTTCTTTTGATGATCGATGAGCGCCACGGAAATCGTCACATTGCCGGACTTCTTTTTCACCAGCGCCAGCCGATCGGCCCCGCTGTACAATTTCGCCGCGGGCTCGCTCACCCCATACGCGCCG
Organism: Geobacillus sp. Y412MC52; assembly: GCF_000174795.2. NCBI lineage: Bacteria > Bacillati > Bacillota > Bacilli > Caryophanales > Anoxybacillaceae > Geobacillus > Geobacillus sp. Y412MC52. Next base: position 1,781,676 of record NC_014915.1, read on the forward strand.
GTGTAGCGGTACACCGTTTCCGACGGCGCTTCGATCGGCACCGTGTTCAGCTCTTCTGGCGTATACGCAACCAATTCCCATCTATATTTGTTGACTACCTCCAAAAGTCCTTGTTCATCCTTTTTCAAATCAATGGTGCACACCGCTTTGACACTTTTCATCGAAAAGCGCAGCTCATTGAGCGTCTCATGGATGACCGCTTCGATTTCGTCAGCCGATGTGCCGCGGTTGCAGCCGATGCCAAGCGCGATTACTTTCGGGCGATACAAAACGCCGTTTTGCAAAATGGCCTCTTCTTCCGGTGCAAGCAGGCGATGAGTGACCACAAGCGCGGCCGCCGGGCGGGCAGCGAGCGCTTCCGCGATCGAGTCGTACACAGCAATGTTTTTGGGCAACGGCCGCCCTTCCGGCCACCAGCCGGTTTCCCCCGACTCTTGCACGATCGCGACCGGCTCTTCGTTCACGACCGCGGCGCTCACCGGTGTCAGCTTGTCAGCTGATTCCCATTCCCAGCCGAACTGGCGACCGAACAGATCGACGGCGATTGTCTGCTGCACGTCAGAAGCGGTCGTAATGACCGGGCGGGCGCTTAAAATGGCTGCAACGCGCCGCGTCAGTTCGTTCGCTCCGCCCAAATGGCCGGAAAGAACACTGATCACATGTTCAGCCTTATCATCGATCACCACGACCGCAGGATCGGTCTTTTTGTCTTTTAACAGCGGAGCGATCATCCGCACGACAGCGCCGAGCGAAATGATGCAAATGAGTCCGTCATAGCGGGCGAACAACTCCGGCAACAGCGCTCTGACGTTGCCGGAAAACAAGCGGATCCCGTGCTTGGCTTCATCGCCGCGGGCGAATTTATCCGTATAATAAACGTCCGCTCCCGCAAGAGCGCCTCCAAGGCGTCGGGCGATCTCGACCCCGTGTTTCGTAATGGCCACGACAGCATAGGCGCCATGTCTTTCGTTGTTCGCGGCAGCAGCCCCCACCTTACTTCTCCCCCTTTCGATATCCGTGCGTAAACGTGCGGTCGTACAGCTTCGAACGGTAGCCGCGCTCATGAATATGGGGATCGAGCGCCCAACCGGCCAACATGATCGCGTGTTTCGTCACACCATGGCGCCGCATATCGTCAGCCATTGTGGCAACGGTGGAACGAATCACGACTTCATCCGGCCATGTCGCCTTATAGACGATCGCGACAGGCGTATCACCGCTCCAGCCCGCTTCAAGGAGCGCCGCGCTTACTTTTTTGGCAAGCGTCGCGCTTAAAAAAAGAACGAGCGTGCAATGATGCTGCGCCAGCTCCTGCAATTTCTCAAGCGGCGGCATCGGCGTCCGCCCCTCGGCGCGGGTGAAAATGACCGTCTGCGTCAATTCCGGAACGGTGAGCTCCGCCTGCACGGCGGCCGCGGCGGCAAACGCCGAACTGACGCCGGGGACGATTTCCACTTCAATTCCTTCTTCTTTCAACAAGGCGATTTGCTCAAGCGTCGCCCCGTAAATCGATGGATCACCGGTATGGACGCGCACGACAAGCCGTCCTTGTTTCACTTGCTCCGCCATTGCCGCGACCATTTCTTCTAAATGCATGCCGGCAGTATGGAAAACGTCAGCATCCGGCTTCCGGTAGCGCTCGATCAATTCCGCGCTCACTAGCGAGTCTGTGTAAAAAATGGCGTCGGCAGCAGCGAGAAGCTCGGCGCCGCGAACCGTGATCAAATCCGGCGCTCCCGGCCCCGCTCCTACGATATACAGCTTCACTTTCTCACCACCATCAATGTCAAATATTCGAGCTCCGCTCCGTCGAGCTCCTCGACCTTCCACACGACTTCCTCGCCGGACGTCACTTTCGTCACAACAGCGGCGCGATGAAGCAAATCGAGTTCCCGCAACAGACGAACCAGCAAATCGATCACTTTCGCCACTTTAAAAAAGACAACGCAATCGTGACGAAGAAGCACTGCTTTCATCGCCTCAACATCGTCGCGGGCGGGCACGATCGCCACAGTTTCATCACCATCCGCCAGCGGCAGACGGAGCCTAGCGGCAGCAGCGTTGGCCGAACTGACGCCGGGGACGACTTCAATCGGCGCTTCCGGATAGCGGTTCTCCATCACGTGCATCAAATGAATGAACGTGCTGTACAACAGCGGATCGCCTTCGGTCACAAACGCGACATCGCGCCCGGCCGACAGCTCCGCCCAAATGGCGTCCGCCGCCTCGTTCCACTTCGGCTCAAGCACGGCTCGGTCTTTTGTCATCGGAAAATGCAGGCCGAGCCGCCGTTTTTCCTCTGGCGCAAAATACGCATCAATAATTTGTTCCGCATAGCTTTTGCTTTGCCGCCCTTTTTTTGGATAGGCGATGACATCCGCTTCTTTTAGGCGGCGGTATGCTTTCACCGTCATGAGCTCCGGATCGCCCGGGCCAACACCGATGCCGTACAACGTGCCGGTCATTCGTCTCCCTCCCGCTTGGCTGTCATGATATACACCGGATTGAGCGCCTCAAAGCGCGTCAACTCTAAAATGGGCTTGCTTCGCGACACTTGCGCGAGCGTGATGTCCACATGAAACCCGCGTTCGCCGAGCTCGCGGCCCGCTTCAGCAAGCGTCTCAACCGTTGCCGCGTTGATCACGATGCGTCCATTTTTCTTCAGCCGTTTCGCACAGACGTCCAACAACGGCGACATCGCGCCTGACGTGCCGCCGATAAAGATGGCATCCGGGTCGGCAAACTCATCGAGACGATCGGGCGCCCTGCCGTGCACAAGCGTGATGTCAACGCGGAATTTGCGCAAGTTTTGCCGGCAAATCTCAAGGTCGCATTCATTTTTTTCAATCGCAAACACCGCCCCGTCGCGGGCGATTTTCGCCGCTTCAATCGCGACCGAACCGGTGCACGTCCCAATGTCCCAGACGACGCTGTCCGGGCGCAAGCGCAAGGCGCTTACGCTTAAGACGCGAATTTCTTTCTTTGTAATCAGCCCTTTGTCCGGCTTGCGTTGGAAAAATTCATCATCGTCAATGCCGAGCGGCCAAACCGGACCGGGAGCGGTTTGCCGCAAAATGACTATATTTAATGGAAGAAACTCGGTTTCTGCCATTTCTTCTAGCTTGAAAAACCGGCATCGCTCGTTCGGCCCGCCGAGCTCCTCGCCGACAAACGCCTCATATTCCGTCATGCCGTACTCGAGCAAATAGCGGGCGATGGCGGCCGGCGAGTTCGTCTCATCGGTTAAGATGGCGACTTTGCGCCGCCCGTCGATCCGCTGAGCCAAGCCGGTGAGCGGCCGGCCATGGACGCTGACAAACGCCGCGTCTTGCCAGGACTCGCCCATTTTCGCAAACGCCCATTGCACCGAGCTGACGGCGGGATACACGTCGATCGGCAATTTGCCGGCCAAATAGCTGCCGATGCCGTAAAAGAGCGGATCGCCGGAAGCAAGCACGACCGTGTTGCGCGTCTCATGGCGGAGCCGCTCCACCAGCTCCGCCAGTCCGCGGCGGATGACCATCGTTTCTCCTTTGTATTCAGGAAACATCGCCAGCTGCCGTTCGCCGCCGACAAGCAGCTCGCTTTCATCAATCCAGCGTCGATACAGCTCCGGAAGACTTGCTTGCCCATCAGCACCGACACCGATCAACTTCATCGTCCCCATCGGTCTGCACCGCCTTTCCTAATCGTTGTCCGTTCATTGTGTAAATGGACGTCGCCACCGTCAGACCGCCTCCCACTTCGTGAAGCGCCGCCTGGCAGCACGCTTCGCACAACAGCTCGAAAAACTTCGTGCAACCAGCCTCTTGCATCATGTCGCCCACTTGCGCCGCCGTATTCGCGCCGCGCACCGCAGCCACCAGTTCTGGACAAGCACCTGCCTGCTCGGCGATGGCAGCCAAAAAGCCAAAGTCGACCGGGGCGCTTTTCGAGTGCACCATCATCACTCCTTGAGCGACTTTCGAAAATTTCCCCATCATCCCGACCATCGACACCATCTTGATGCCAAGCCGTTTGCATTGTTTCAGCGTAAAGCCGACAAAATCGCCCATTTCGATAAACGCTTCTTCCGGCAAATGCGGATATTCTTGCATGGCGTATTTCTCGCTCCGCCCCCCGGTCGTGATGACAACATGGCGGCAGCCGTTCGCTTTCGCCACTTGAAGCGCCTGCACGATGCTCGCCCGGTAGGCGGCGGTGGAGAACGGAACGACGATACCGCGCGTCCCCAAAATCGAAATGCCGCCAATGATGCCTAGTCTCGGGTTCAACGTTTTTTTGGCGATTTCCTCGCCGCCGGGCACAGAAATGACGACCTTCACCCCGCGATGTAGACCGTATTGCGCCAGCACTTCGTTGACTGCTTCGCGGATCATTTGCCGCGGCACTGGATTGATCGCCGCTTCCCCGACCGGCACCGGCAGCCCCGGTTTCGTGACGCGTCCGACCCCTTCACCGCCGTCGATATGAACGCCCGGCGACGAGGCCCACGAGACAGTGGAAACGATGAGCGCGCCGTGCGTCGCATCTGGGTCATCGCCGCCATCCTTCACGACCGAGGCCGTCGCCGTTTCGCCATCGAACGAACAAGAGGCGAGCGAAAATGTCACCACCCGCCCGATCGGAAGCCGGATCGTCGCCTCCGCCTGCACTTGTCCAGTGATGAGCGCCGTGAGCGCGGCTTTCGTGGCCGCTGTCGCGCACGATCCGGTCGTATACCCTTCACGCAGCGTTTTTTTCGTTTCCATCGTTCGTCACGCTCGCTCGGCGAGCAGCGATAAAGCATTCAAGGCGGCGACAGTCACGGTGCTTCCTCCTTTGCGGCCGCGGTTGGTGATGAACGGCACATCGAGCTTCGCCAATTCTTCTTTCGATTCCGCCGCCGAGACGAATCCGACCGGCAAGCCGATCACCAATCCCGGCCGCGCCTCTCCTTCTTTGATGAGGCGAATGAGCTCCAATAACGCTGTCGGAGCGTTGCCGATGGCAAAAATGCCGCCTTCCGCTTCTTTCACCGCTTTGCGCATCGCCACAATCGCCCTCGTCGTATTCAACCGTTTCGCTTCAGCGATCACGTCTTCATCAGAAATATAGACCCGCACCGCGCTGCCGAACTTCGCAAGCCGCGCTTGATTGACGCCGGCTTGCACCATTTGCACATCGACGACGACGAGCTTGCCGCTGCGAATGGCGTCAATGCCTGAGCGGATCGCATCCGGGTGGAAAATGAGGCTTTTGCCCAGCTCAAAATCAGCCGATGCATGGATGACGCGCTGAACAATTCGATATTGTTCTTCCGTAAATGAATGTTCCCCAATTTCCTCATCAATGATTTGAAAGCTGCGCGCTTCAATTTGTTCCGGCTGCACCGTCGCCGGACGAAATGTTGTATGGAAGTCCATTCCAATTCTCTCCTTTCTTCCTTTGATCGCTTGCATGAGCGGCCGCTAGAAGCCCATTCCTTCCATCCGTGCGCTTCGCTTCCCGCATGAAGGCAACAAGCTCAGACGCATGGGACGCCATTGGCGCGAAAAACGTTTTGCTGTTTTTTCTGAAAACACGTTTTACACGGTTGGAAGTGGCGCATGTTGCTTCAACGCATCGAGCACGCCGGCAAAATCGTGATGCACGATGCCGTATGACAACCGTGGGCGGCGGATGACGATGACATCGATGCCGAGCTCCTCGGCGGCAGCGATTTTCTCATCGACAAACCCGACCTTGCCGCTTTCTTTCGTGACGACGACCGTGACGCCGAAATGGCGGTATAGCGCCCGATCGAGCTCTTTCGTAAACGGCCCTTGCATCATGACGATCTGCTCTTGGGAAAACCCAAGCCGCTCGCATTTGTCGAGATTGTCTTTCCGCGGCAGCATCCGCGCAATCACCTTGACGTCCGGGCGCCCGAGCAGCTTGGCGGCGAAAATGTCGATCGTTTTGCTGCCGGTCGTCAGCATCACGACGCCGCCTTTTTCCGCCGCCAAGTCAGCCGCTTCTTCATAGCTGTCGACAAATGTCACCTTCTCGGATGAAAACGAAGACGCCTGCCGCTCGTAGCGAATGTAGGGCAACCCGGCGTCTGCTGCCGCTTGCATGGCGTTTTTTGACGCCTCTTCAGCAAATGGATGGCTCGCGTCCACAATCGCTTTGGCCCCCTCGGCTTTGGCCAGATCGGCAAGCTGGGACGCATCCAAGCGGCCGACATAGGCGCGAATGCCGGCCGATCGGAGCTGTTCGGCCGCGTGATCGGTGACGACCGTCGCGGTTACGTTATAGCCGGCTTGTTGGATCATCACCGCCAATTCGCGGGCATCGCTTGTTCCAGCTAACAATAAAATCATCGGACGCTTCCTCCTTCAATGATGGTGATGATGATGGTGATGATGGGCGGCGTGCAGCCGATATTGACAGATGTCGCAATTCATCGCCACCGTTTGGCCGAGCACCTCGTTGAGGCGGTCAAGCACGATCTCCTCAAGCTTCGGATGAAATCCAAAATAGCCGGCAAGCGCAAACGAGATATGCGAGTGCTCAGCTTGGTATTGCGCCACTTGCTGCTCAAGCCGCTTAATCAGGATGCCGGTGAATAAAAAATACGGAAGAACAACGATCCTCCTAGCTCCGAGCATGAGACAGCGGCGGACAGCGTCATCAAGCGACGGCGTCGTCACGCCCATAAACGCCGGCTCGATGAGCGCATAGCCGGTCTGTTCCCAAAAGAGACGGGCGATTTTATACAAGTCGCTGTTCGCATCCGGATCGCTCCCGCCACGGCCAAGCAAAATGACCGCTGTTCCGTCGTCGGGCTGCTCCGGCCGCTCGCCGATTTCTTGCAATCGTTCGCGCAAAATAGCAAATGTCTGCTCATGGACGCCGATGGGGCGGCCGTAGCGGAACACCATATGCGGATAGCGCGCTTTGGCCTCATCGATTTCCGCCGGGATATGCAGCTTCGAATGCCCGGCCGGCAATAAAATAAGCGGAATGACCGCCACTTCCATTGCCCCGGCTTCGGCGCAGCGTTCGATTCCTTCGCTGATCGACGGACGGCCAAATTCTAAAAAACTTGTTTCAATATGAAACGAATCGCGCAAACGCGGCCGCAGGCGGTCGACAAACTGCCGCACTTGCTCGTTCCCTTCCGGGTCGCGGCTGCCATGGCCGACAAACAAAATGGATCTCATGTTCGTTCTCCCTCTCTTTCGTGTCGCTCAATCTGACGGTTACTCGCCGCATGCCGGCGTTTCGATCATCGCCGCCGTCTTGGCTTCTTCATGCGAAAAACGGCCGATTTGTTTCACGCGGGCAAAAAATTTATGAAACCGTTCGTTCGGATGAGCGTGTTCTTTGTACTGCGCGATGATGTCCGCCACAACCGCCACAATCTCTTCCGGCGGAATGCCTTCCGCTACGAGCCGGCCGGGATGGGCGTTGCGGCCGACCGTTTTCCCGCCCAAAAACAAGTCAAACTTCCCTTTCCGGTACACAAGCCCAATGTCTTCGCGCACCGCGCCGTAGCACGCCATCCCGCAGCCGTTGATGCCAAGCTTCAACTTTTTTGGCAGCGCCATGCCCCCAAATCGCCGCGCCAATTCCTCTGCATATGGAATAGCGTCTTTTTTCTCCCCATCGCAAAAATCACATGCCTTCACCGTCAGCACATCACCGACCGGCATCACGATCAGCCCGGCGTCAACGAGACGCGCCACAAGCCCATCTGGGTCCTCTGTCAACCGTTCGATTTTCATATAATGATCCGGTGTGTAGGTCATTTTTCCATCCATCCCTACCACTTCCGCAAGCACGATGAGCTGTTCCGGGGTGAACTGTTTATTGGCCACGCCCGGGCTCACCGCCGCTTCCAACAACACGGCCGCCGTCTTTCTTGTTTTCCGTCTCTCTAAAGCGGCCAGCGCGTCTTCAGCTGTTTCTTTCACCCGTTTTGGCGCGGCGGTCGGCTGCCGTTCCGCTGTTTTTGCCAGCGGCGCGGCAAGCGTCGGCAAAACGGCAGCCGGCGGCGTTGGCTCGGCCTCCTTCGTGGCCGCGGCAACAGACGACGGTCGAACCGCGGTGGCCAAGGCGGTGAAAGCACGATCCTTCTGGTTGTCCCCGGCGAGGACAGCCGCTTCGGACGTCCCTGATGCCCCCGTGCTTCCTTCGTCCTCATCTTCCAGCGGTTTCGTCTGGTCAAGCGCCCACGGCTCCGCTTCTTTGCGCAGCCGTTCATGCGGTTTAAGCGGCTGGACGGCGGCTGCTAGTTGATACTTGCGCTGGTAGCCTCGCGGCGTGATCATCACGCCGTCATGGACGAATGTCGTTGAGTTGCCGATAATCACCGTCGTCAACATGCCGATCTCATGGTCAAGCATATGCGCCAAGTCGGTGAGAACGATATGCTGCCGCTCGCGGTACGCGCTTTTTACCAGACCGACCGGGGTTTCCGGAGACCGATGGCGGAGCAGGATGCGCTGTGCTTCCACAATCTGTCTAGTGCGCCGTCCGCTTTTCGGGTTGTAAAGCGCGATGACAAAATCGGCCGCGGCGGCGGCGTCAATCCGCTTTTCAATCAGCTCCCACGGCGTCAAATGGTCGCTCAAGCTGATCGTACACGCATCGTGCATAATCGGTGCGCCAAGCAGCGCGGCGCACGAATGGATCGCGGAAATGCCGGGGATGACTTCGACTTCAATCGAGCTGTCTTTCGTCCACCCTTTTTCGATCAGCACTTCATACACGAGCCCGGCCATGCCGTACAACCCGGCGTCACCGCTTGAAATGACGGCGACCGTTTTGCCGCGCTCCGCCCATTTCACCGCCGCTTGGGCGCGGCTCACTTCTTCCGTCATGCCAGTGCTGATGATTTCCTTTCCGACAATCAGATCGCGCACAAGTTCGATGTACGTTTTGTAGCCAATGATGACGTCGCTTTCTTCAATCGCTTCCCGAGCCCGTTTCGTCATATGGTCGACGCTTCCCGGGCCAAAGCCGACAATGAGCAGTTTGCCGTTCATCATCATTCCCTCCTTTGCTGATTGAGGAAAAAAGTTCACTTTTCACCAATTAATCCCCTAGAGCCCCAAACCTTCTGCAACGGTTTCGGCGCGGATCCCTCCCCATTTATTGGGCAAGGCATCGGGGCACGGTCTTTTCCTCCGGCCGCCACGCTTGCCAAAGCCGCACAAACAGCGGAACATCCAAACGAACATCCAAAAGCCGTTGGCGATCGGCGAACACGTCCTCCGGCGCCCCTTGCATCACGATGCGCCCTTCGTGCATGACGGCGACGACATCCGCCCACTGCCAGACAAAATCCATATCATGCGTGGCAATTAACACGGTCGTCCCCGCTCGATGAATCGCCTCGATTTGCTCAAGAAACTGCTTTGTCTGGTGCTGATCCAAGTAGGCGGTCGGCTCGTCAAGCACGAGCAAATCCGGCTTCGTCGCCATGGCGCAGCAAAGCGTCAGCCATTTTTTCTGCCCGAGGCTGAGTTGGTGGGTCGGACGGTCCAACCAGGAATGGAGCTTGTATTCTTCTACAATCGAGGCGAGCGCTTCTCCCATTTTGTCCATATCCATTCCAGCATGGGCGAGGCTGATCGCCAATTCATCGCGCACGAGCGGCGCAAGAATTTGATGCTCCGGATTTTGAAAGACGATGCCGACTTCACGCCTCCATTGCGCCCAATCGGCGCCGCGTTCATACATGTTGCGCCCTTTCCAATACACCGTTCCTTCTTGCGCCCGCAATAGCCCATTCAAATGAAGAAACAGCGTCGTTTTGCCGCATCCGTTTGGCCCAATGAGCACACATTTTTTTCGCTCCACAATCTCCCAATCAACCCCATTGAGCACATCGCGTGTCGAATCATATGCATACCGCACTTGTTCCATCCGCAACAGCAAATCTCTCTCATCCTTTCCACCATTCCAAACCGAGCAACAGCATCACCATCACGACGCCGGCTGTGATGTCGGCAAGGTGCATATTCGTTTTCAGCGGTTGATGTGTATACACAACCGAAGTCATTCCCCCACGGGCAGCAAGCGAACGGCTGAACGCTTCATACGATTGCCACGCTTTTATCCATAATTGATACATGAGCATCCCCCCGTGCCGCCAATGCGTTCCCCCATTGCGGGCACGCAACGCCAACATCAGCTCAGCCGCCGCCTGCTCCAATAAAAAGATGAAGCGATACATGAGAAAACAAAGTTCAACCAACGCTGCCGGGAGACGCATCCTCCGCAGCACGGCAAACAACTCCGGCGCCGGGGTCGTAATGAGCACAAAAAACAGACAAGACCATGCGGCCAGTGAACGAATGGCCAGCTGAGCAGCTGGTTGCAGCTGACTGTCAACGATCGAGAACTGAAAGGGAAAGGACACAGACACGACCAACGTCAACAGGCTAAGCCCTAAAAAGATGCAGGCGGCCAACATCGCTTTTCCATACAAGGAAAACGGCACCCCCGCACGGCCGATAATCCAGTACGCCATCCCGCCAAGCACGAGCCATTGCTCGCGCCAGCCGCCGATCATGACGACAAAAAGCATGGCGAGAGCCATCAGTAATTTCCATTCCGCCCGCCATGTGCGAAGCCGGTTGTCATACGCCCAACGATCAAACTCGCGAATCATGGCTGTTCTCCCGCTCCGACCGCCCTTTGTACAACCCAACGACATAGCCAATCACGCCAGCGCCAAGCGCGGCTTGCAACGAGAACAACAGCGTTTCGACTTCGCCGCCCGGCAGGGTAAAAATCGATTCAAACCACGGACGATAATGCGGGTTGATCGCTTGAATGGCTTTTTCGGCTTGGTCGTCCGTTCCGCCGAACGCTGACCCGCGCGCCCACCAAAGCGGCACTACGATCGACAAAGCGGCAAGCAATAACAACAAACGATTTTTCTTCATGTCCTCATGCCCCCTTTTCCTTTTGGAACAACGGAGAGGCTTGATACGAAGCAAGCCAGTTCCAGACGATCACCGTTAAAATGCCCTCGGTTACCGCCAGCGGCACTTGAGTGATAGCAAAAATGCCAGCAAATTTCCCAAACGAAGCCATCACCCCGCCATCAGGCGCCGGAAACGCCAAAGCAAGCTGCAGCGAGGTCGTGACATACGTTACCAAGTCAGATAAGCAAGCAGCAAGAAACAACGAGACTCGCTGGGACAACAAGCTTTTCCGTCCCAACCGATAAATGATATAAGCGACAAACGGTCCAACGACCGCCATTGACATGGCATTGGCTCCTAATGTCGTCAATCCTCCATGAGCGAGCAGTAGCGCTTGAAAAAGAAGGACAATCGTGCCGATTACCACCATCACCCACGGTCCAAACAAAACGGAGCCAAATCCGATCCCAGTCGGATGAGAGCTGCTGCCGGTGACCGATGGGATTTTGAGCGCCGATAGCACAAATGTAAACGCACCAGCCAGCGCCATAAGAAGCTTTTGTTCCGGATGTTGTTTCAAGGTGCGGACAAGCCGGCGCAAGCCAAGCACGAAAAACGGCAAAAACAACAGCCACCAAAAGAGCGCCCATCTGACTGGCAGAAAGCCTTCCATAATGTGCATGGCATATGCTTCCTGTTCACTGGTCATCCAAAAATACGCGACGAATAAAGCGACGATGCTGCTCCACCGGATGATCTTTTTCATTTATCCGCTCGCTCCTTTCTCGACATGTTCGGTTTTTCGTTTTCCGCTTGGCGCCTCTCGTTCACCGTCTGGCGTCAACACCAACGCGTCTTCGTATTCATACGTCGCCCACGCGCGAAGCGGCTCGCCGTTTTGCAAATGGCGTTGGACGACCTCTTTTGCCTTCTCCGGTGTCATCAACCGGTACCAGACGCCATCCGGGTAGACGATCATCACACACGCATCTTGACAGCGTCCGTTGCAGCGCGTCCTTGTTGTATGGACAGCGTCGTCAAGCCCAAGGCGGGCGATCTCCTCACGCACCGCGGTTGTCACGTCATCCCCTCCATGGCGAAGGCACGTCCCTCCGTTGCAAATGAGCACATGATGCTTCATTCCCCGCAAATCCCACGTCGCCACCAAATCCCCCCTTTTGCTAGAATGGTAGAATGAAATGCGGCAGACGGACGGTTTTTCGACAAAAGAAAAAGCACCTCTACAGCAGAGGTGCAGAAAAATGTATACGAAAGGCGTAAACGGCCCAAACAGGGCCCCTGAAGCCGTCATTCTCCCGCACGTCTGCCTATAGTCCCGTAGGCATCCGTCCGATCCAAACAAGGCAGGTCTCCTGACTTAGGATCATCGCTTGGCGGCGTCTTCCCGAAGCATCCTTCAGTGACTTGTTGCCGCAAAGCTCCCCATCACAGTGGCGGGCACCGTGCCGGATTTTCACCGGGCTTCCCTTTTCACCCAAGCCCTTAAGCAGGCTTAGGCACCTTGTTTGTTTCTCGCCTATTGATCTTGTCATGGAACAAGCATCCGTTTTCATCGTAGTACAACTTGATGGCGGCCGTCAACCGTTTTTTGCCGACAAATCTTTGTTGGCGACGACAACGCCGTCCGCATCGGCGTACACGTACGCCCCTGGCTCCCAGCGGACGCCGCCAAACTCGAGCGCAACGTCGCGAGAGCCTTTTCCCTCTTTTTTGCTTTTCACCGGGCATGTGCCGATCGCCATCACTCCAATCGGCATGGCGCCAATTTCCGCTGAATCGCGGATGCAGCCGTGGATGATGACGCCAGCAAGCCCCCTCTCGCAGGCGATTTGCGCCAACCGGTCGCCTAATAACGCCACGCGGCGCGAGCCTTTTCCATCAACCACGAGCACCGTACCCGGCGGCACCGTCTCGAGCGCTTCACGGACAAGGACGTTGTCTTCAAACACATCGACCGTCGCGATCGGCCCGGAAAACATCCGTTTTCCGCCGTACGATTGGAACGGCAACTCGCATACTTGCAACTCGTCTAAAAATTGATCGCATAAATCGGCTGTTTTCATTGTCGCTCTCCCCTTTCATGTTTTGCATTCGCCGTCATTCGCCAAAATCCTTCTGCCTCAGCAGTTTTTTGTCGACGATCTTTCATTCGAACGACTGACACGAACGCGGCGATGTGAACCAAACCATTGTGTGGCCGTCAATCGCTTCGATGTATTCCACCGCTCGCATTGAAACTATAAAAAACGGCCCCGCGCCGATATATGGCGGAGACCGTTTTCACCGGCCCAAAGCCCCTCCGGTTTGACCAGACGTTCAGCTGGGCTATATAGATGCAACGAAATCGTTTAACATATCCTTGACGGAAAAGTGGCTCATCCATTTTTGACTGTCGAAGGCAAGCCACAGGCTTGCCTCCGTCACGCTAAGGCGTGACGGAAGACCGAACAACGACTCGCTTCACAGACCCATTCATGGGTCTGGAAGCGGTGTTGTTCGGTCACTCGACAGTCGGATGAAATGACCGGTAAAAACGAAAAATGTTAAAGCTTTAAATTGCATCTATATAGCTGGATTCGAACCAGCGCATCACGGAGTCAAAGTCCGTTGCCTTACCGCTTGGCTATAGCCCAACGTTTTGTTGTCGTTTACAGTATGCGGCATGATAACGCACTTTATGCATCAAACTGAATATCCCTTTGCTTGATGTGCGAAACTATCGGTACAAGCATCCTTTCCCCACTATATCACCTCGTTTTTCCCTCGCACTTGTTTTCCCGATATGATACTGGAAGGGGAGAGATGTATATGCGCCGGATCACGGTTTTTCGCTTCTATCTTTGCACATTGTTTTTGTTATCGTCGCCGATCGTCTTAGCGGCCGCGGCTGCCTGGCAGCCATCCAGCCAGCCGAAAACCGCCGTCATCGCCCACCGCGGCGCGTCCGGATACGCGCCGGAGCATACGCTCTCATCCTACCGCCTTGCCGCCCGCATGCAGGCGGACTATATCGAAGTCGATGTGCGCGCAGCCAAAGACGGGAAGCTCGTTGCTCTGCATGATGCGACGCTCGCCCGGACGACAAATGCCGAAACGGTCTACCCGCGCCGTGCTCCGTGGCGGGTAAATGATTTTTCGTTCGCTGAACTGAGGCGGCTGGATGCCGGTTCGTGGTTTCATCCACGCTTTGCCGGCCAGCGCATCCCGACGCTTGATGAGGTGATTCAGATGCTGAAAGCGGAGCGTGTGGAAGCCCCGTTGTACATCGAAACGAAACAGCCCGGCATCGAAGAGGCGGTCGTCCATCTATTGAAAAAACACGGTTTCCTGCAACAGCGCCGCGTCATGTTTCAATCGTTCCACCCGGAAAGCTTGCAAGCGCTCCGGCCGCTCATCCCGCACGGCATTCAGCTCATTCAATTGGTCGGCGAAAAGGAAGCGCACAGCGGCGGCGACGAGCTGCTGCAACAAATCGCCGTCTATGCCGATGGCATCGGCTTGCCGCTTTCGGCCGTCACCGAAGAGTGGGTGCGCGCCGCCCATCGCCGCGGGCTCATGGTCCACGTCTATACCGCCAACGCTCGGCACGATCTGGAGCGCCTATGCGCCATGGGCGTTGACGGCCTGTTCACCGATTATCCAGACCGCCCTGGCCGCATTGCCGCCTGCCGTCGTCTGCCCCGCCATTGACCGGCCTTCAGGGAGCCAGGGGGAGCTTATTGTTCACATAATGTTATTATGGTTAATAAAAACGAAAATCGTTCCCATTTGACCCGATTCGGTGTATCATTTGAGAAAAAGGAGGCCAGATCGGCGGGCCGCCATCGGTCCGCCTTTTCGCCAAGCCTCCCGTCCCCAACGCCTGTTGCCTTCGTCACGGCTTCGGAAACTGAAACGACAATTTCTTCTCGTTTTCATCCCAAACGAGTATGGCGTCAAACGTTTTCCCGCCTTTTTTAAACCCTTTTATGACATTTGTTTTCCCTTGCGCCAGCAGCTTTTTCACATTCGCCGCCGAAATCGACTTGCCGAGAATGCGTTTGGAGATCGTAAACGAGCATTTTGTTTTCACGTACTGGTCGCAGCCGTACAACGTTCCTTTGTCGATGACGGTCCCGCGGCAAAGCGGGCACGGCCCAAGCTTCTCGCCCATCGTTTTTTTCTTCCTTGTCCGCTGGATCGAGGCGGTGTCAACCCCTCTGAAATTCCAATTCGGCGCGGCGGCGATGGCGTCAACGACCACTTTTTGCGCCAACTTTTTCACCTGTTCCATAAAGGCGGCGGGCGAGGCGCTCCCTTCGCCGATTTCGCTTAAGCGCTGCTCCCATTTCGCCGTCATTTCCGGCGAGGCGAGGATCGTGCCGCCAAGCGCCTCGATCAACACTTTCGCCTTGTCGGTCGCGTACACGAGGTTCTTTTTCACTTCAATATACTTCCGCTCTTTCAGCATGGTAATGATCGCCGCCCTTGTTGCTTCCGTGCCCAGCCCTTCCGTTTTGGCGAGCACTTTTTCCAGTTCCTCATCTTCCAAAAATTTTCCCGCCGTTTTCATCAAGGTGATGAGTTCGCCTTCTGTATACCGTTTCGGCGGCTCGGTCTTCCCTTCTTTCACCTTTACAGCGGCCGCTTTCCCCGCCTCCCCTCGCTCAAGGGGAGGAAGCGCAGCATCTTTCTCCTCCTCATGCGGGCGGATGACCGCGCGCCATCCTTCCTCGACGACCTGCCTTCCTTTCGAAACGAAGCGAGCCCGACCGTCAACGAGCGTCGTGACGGTCGTATAATCGATGACCGCCGCCCGGTGGTGGGCGGCAATCAAGCGGCGGACGACCAAATCATACACCTTCCGCTCGTCGTCCGACAGCTTCTCCGGGGCAACAACTTGTTCAGTCGGGATGATCGCGTAGTGGTCGGTGACTTTTTTCTCGTTTACATAACGTTTATTCTGTAAAATCGACGGCTGCGGCAGCGGAAAATAAGAAGCGTACGCTGGAAACGATGACAATTTTTGAAAAATGGCAGGGAACGTTTCCGCTTCCCCTTTCGTCACATGCATCGAATCGGAACGAGGATACGAAACGATCCCTTTTTGGTAGAGCGATTGCAGCACATCAAGCGTCTTTTTCGGCGAGAAGCGGTACAGCTTGTTCGCTGTCGCCTGCAGCGTCGATAAGTTGAACAACAGGGGCGGCTGATACGTTTTCCGCTCCGTGCGGACGTCGGCGACTTCCGCTCGTTTTCCTTGGCAAAAGGCAGCGATCTTTTTCGCCATCTCCTCGTCCTTGAGACGTGTTTGGCCGTTTTCATCCGTCCATTTTCCTTCATAGCGCTTATCGCCGATGACAAACGAAGCGACGACTTCCCAAAACGGTTCAGGGCGGAACTGCTCAATTTCCCGCTCACGCCGGACGATCAGCGCCAATGTCGGCGTCTGCACGCGTCCGACGGAAAACACATCATTCATCCCGCGCTCTTTCAGCAAGAGGCTGTACACGCGCGAGGCGTTCATGCCGACGAGCCAATCAGCGCAGGCGCGGGCGTACGCTTCCTCATAGAGCGGGCGCGTCGTCTGCTCATCAAGCAAACGGCAAAACCCTTCCTCAATCGCCTTCGGGGTCAATGATGACAGCCAAAGCCGCTTGATCGGCTTGTTGACGCCGCTCATGCGGATCACGTTGCGCACAATGAGCTCCCCTTCGCGCCCCGCGTCGCCGGCATGGATGATTTCCGTCACTTCCGGCTTTCGCAACAGTTCCTTGACCACTTGAAACTGTTTCGCCTTCGCTTTTTCGATCTCATACTCGAACCGTTCCGGGATGATCGGCAACGTGTTGAGCGTCCACCGTTTCCACTCGGGGCGGTACCGCTCAGGAGCTGCGAGCTGGAACAAATGCCCGATCGCCCATGTCATATACGCCCCGTCGGGAAACAAGTCATTGGGCAAAATTTCGATATAGCCTTGCCGTTTTTTCGTCCGAAAAATCGAGGCGAGCGTCGCCCCTTGGTCCGGCTTTTCCGCGATAATGACTTTCATCGTCCTTTCCCCTTACGGCACATCATGCCCCATGGAGCTTTGCAAAATGGCGAACCATTGCTCGCGGGAAAGCGACAAAGACAGCGCCCGCACCGCCCGCTCGATGCGTTCTTGTTTCCCCGAGCCGACAATCGGCATCATCCGCGCTGGATGAACGAGGAGCCACGCGTACAACACTTCGTCGATCGTCTCAGCGCCCACCTCACCCCGCACTTGTTCAAGCGTCCCGCGCAGCCGCACCGCCCGGTCATCGTCAGCGGAAAAAATCGCTCCACCGGCGAGCGGCGACCATACCATTGGCGGAATGCGCTTCTCAAGGCAAAGGTCAACTGTGCCGTCTTCAAGATTTTCCAACCGATACGCCGATACTTCGATTTGGTTGGTCACGAGCGGAAACGGCAAATACGACTGAAGCATTTCCCACTGCGAACGTTTAAAGTTCGAGACGCCGAAATAGCGCACTTTTCCGTCCTGTTTCAGCTTCAAAAACGCCTCGGCCACCTCTTCTGGATTCATGAACGGATCCGGACGATGGATGAGCAAGACATCGATATAATCCGTGCGGAAATTGGCGAGCGACTGCTCGACCGAGGCGATGATATGGGTTTTGCTTGTATCATATAATTTCATCCCGTATTTTGACGGCAACTTGATGCCGCATTTCGTCACGATCTCGATCTGACCGCGCAAGCTTGGCTTTAACGCCAGCGCTTCGCCAAAGCGCGATTCACACGTGTAGTCGCCGTAAATATCAGCATGGTCAAACGTCGTAATGCCGCGCTCAAGACAAAATTCAATGAGCGACAGCAGCTGCTCGGGCGAATAGCCCCAGTCCGCAAGCCGCCAACAGCCGTGAATGAGGCGGGAAAAAGTCAAATCGTCCGCTAAACGGATTCGTTCCATTGATCGTCTCCCTTTCTTTTTTTGGTTTTGGCTAAAATCGTTCCGCTTGCGCATACTACCAACAAGAGGAAAAAACGGAAAGGACGTGATGATATGAAGCGCTGGCTTCTTGGGCTCGCCGCCGTGCTTCTTTTGGCCTTCCCATGGCCGACATCAGCCGCCGAAACTGCATACGAATGGAATGTAACCGACATTTACCCATCCGAACACGAATGGATGCGCGACTACAAGGCGGTGAAAAACGCCTTGCCGAAACTGGCGGCGTTTGAAGGGAAGCTTGACGATGCGAAGACGATCGCCAAACTGTTCGCCCTAAACGAACAAACGGCCCGCAAGCTCGAAAAACTGTCGCTTTACGCCCATTTAAAACGCGATATCAACATTGAAGATGAAACGGCGGCCCGGCTCGGGGCAAAAGTGGAAGCGCTCACCGCCCAATATGCGGCGAAAACAGCGTTTATCGAGCCGGAACTGCTCGCCCTCCCAAAGCGGACGCTCAGGAAGCTCCAAAAAAGCAAACCGCTGAAAGCGTACCGCTATTACTTCCATGAGTTGCGCGAGCAAAAGCCGCATACGCTCACGAAACGCGAAGAACAGCTGCTCGCGAAACTATCGCCGGCGCTCGGCGAAGCGGAGAACATTTATGACCACGCCGCCCGCGGCGATTACGAGCCGCCATCTGTCAAGATGCCGAACGGAAAGACGGTGACATTGACCGACGACCAATACGCCGCCATGCTCGAGCACCCGGACCGCCGCTATCGAAAGGCGGCGTTTGAAGCGAAAGCCAAAAGTTATGAAGCCATGGAACAAACCGCAGCCGCGACGCTGTATGCCTCGGTCAAAGCGGATGAATTGTATGCGAACGTGCGCCGCTATCCATCCGGCCTTGCCGCCGCGCTGGCCGCCGATGACGTACCAAAGGAAGTGTTCGATCACTTGATCGCCGCCACTCGCCGCCACTTGCCGGCGCTTCACCGCTATGTCGAACTGCGGCGGCGCGCGCTCGGGCTTGACCGCGTCCATAGCTATGACTTGTACGTGCCGCTCGTCGGCGAAACAATGAAACCGATTCCGGTCGAAACGGCGAAGACGCTCATAGTGGAAGGACTCAAGCCGCTCGGCGCCGACTATATCAAACAGGTGCACCGAGCGTTTCAAGAACGATGGCTTGATGTCTTCCCGCGCCCGAAAAAATATACCGGCGGCTACAACACGGGAGCGTATGACACCCATCCGTTCATCTTGCTCAATTACAACGGTTCGCTCGACAGCGTATTGACGATGGCCCACGAGCTTGGGCACGCCATGCATTCCGTATACACGAACCGCGCGCAGCCGTACCATTATTCCGGCCATTCGATTTTCACCGCCGAAGTCGCCTCGACCGCGAACGAATGGCTCATGCTCGATTATTTGTACAAACAGGCGAAAACAAAAGAAGAAAAACTCCGCCTGCTCATCGAACAAATCGAGCAAATCCGCGGCACGTTGTACACGCAAGTGATGTATTCCGAATTTGAACGGATGATTCATGACAAAGTGCGCCAAGGCGGCAGTCTGACAGCGGACGAACTGAACCATCTTTGGCTTGGCCTGCTGAAAACGTATTACGGCCCGGCGTACGCCGCCGAACCCGGCGCCGCGCACGGCTGGCTGCGCATCCCGCATTTTTATGACGCCTTTTATGTATACAAATATGCCACTTCGCTCGCGGCGTCGTACACCATTGTGAGCGACATCCAAACCGATACAAGCGGCAAGGCGGTGAAGCGGTACAAACAATTTTTGCGCTCCGGCGCATCCGATGATCCGATCCGTCTGCTCAAGCGAGCCGGAGTGGATATGACAAGCCCCGAACCGATCGAGCGGGTCTTAGGTCATTTCGCCGAACTCGTTGACGAACTCGATCGACAGCTGCCAAGCCAAAACCGTCAGCGGTCTACATGAAAGAGGTGTCCCGCGCCGTTCGGGACACCTTTGTTATTGCGGCGGAAAAAAGAATATCGCTTTGCGCTGCAACGCGCCGGACCGGTTAAGGCGGTCGATCGCGCGCAAAGCGACACCATGCGCTTGCCCCGCAGCCAAGGCGGTTATTCACTTAAAGATGCGCCTGCAATTTTTTCTTTCACCTTGCGGATGTTTTCCATCTTATTGTCCCAGCACGCTTGGCTCAAATCGACGGGATATTGCTCGGGATTGAGCGTCCGTTTGTACTCCTCCCAAAACAAGCGCAAGCTTTCTTTCGCATACGCTTGAATGTCCGGAAGCGGGGGCGACGTATACACCAGCCGGCCGTTGTCGAAGATCGTCACATGCAAATCACGCGCTTCGAAATTGGTGACGAATTTGCTGATGAACGTGTACACCGGATGGAACATTTTCAGCCGCTCTTCTTGCTGCGGTTTTTCGCTCTCTAAGGCGATGTAGTCGCCTTCCGCTTTATGGTTGATTTTGTTGACGATGCGGTACACCCGCTTCAGCCCCGGCGTCGTCACTTTTTCCGGATTGCCGCTGATTTTGATCGTATCGACCATCTCACCGCGTTCGTTTTCGATCGCCACCATTTTGTACACGGCGCCGAGCGCCGGCTGATCGTACGCCGTAATGAGCTTTGTGCCGATCCCCCACACATCGATTTTCGCCCCTTGCGACTTCAAGTTTAAAATCGTATCTTCATCCAAATCGTTCGAGGCGAAAATTTTCGCGTTCGGAAATCCGGCTTCATCGAGCATTTTCCGCGCTTCCTTCGACAAATAGGCGAGATCGCCGCTGTCGATGCGGATGCCGATAAAGTTGATTTGGTCGCCCAGCTCCTTCGCGACGCGAATGGCGTTTGGCACCCCGGACTTCAACGTATCGTACGTATCGACGAGAAATACGCAGTCTTTATGACGGCGTGCATACTTCAAAAAGGCGGTGTATTCATCCTGATACGCTTGAATCATCGAATGGGCGTGTGTTCCGGCGACCGGAATGCCAAACAGCTTCCCGGCGCGCACGTTCGATGTCGCCTCAATCCCGCCGATATACGCTGCGCGCGCCCCCCAAAGCGCCGCATCCATCTCCTGCGCCCGCCGGCTGCCGAACTCCAAAGCCGGTTCGTCCCCGAGAATATGCTTAATGCGCGACGCTTTCGTGGCGATGAGCGTCTGGAAATTGATAATGTTTAAAATAGCCGTTTCGATGAGCTGCGCCTCGGCGAGCGGCGCCTCGATGCGCATAATCGGTTCGTTGGCAAACACCACTTCCCCTTCGCGCATCGAACGGACCGTGCCGGTGAAGCGAAGCGTCCGCAAATAGTCTAAAAAGTCGTCGCGGTAACCAAGTTCTTGGCGCAAATAGTCGATGTCGCTGTCAGAAAATCGGAACTGTTGCAAAAACTGAATGACGCGCTCCAACCCAGCGAACACCGCATAGCCGTTGCCAAACGGCAGCTTGCGGAAAAACACTTCAAACACAGCGCGGCGCTCATGCATACGATCTTCCCAATACGTCTCGACCATGTTGATTTGATATAAGTCCGTATGAAGCATCAAACTGTCATCGGCATATTTTTTCATGAATGTGCAACCTCCAACATACGAATGACTGCGCCGCCGAATGGAGAAAAAGAACGTTCATCGTCTATTCTATCATGTTTTCTCCATTATTCCACTATTTCTGCGCCTAGCGTATGGCGAAAATGGCGGAGCGCCCATTCGTGTCCCGCCGCGTCGAAGCTCGCGACCGCCCGCCGGTGGACGACGATGCGAAAGCCTTTGTTGTACGCATCAACCGCCGTATGGAGGACGCAAATATCGGTGCAGCAGCCGACCAAATGCACTTCCGTGATGCCTCTCTCACGCAATTTCAGCTCCAAATCGGTCCCGGCGAACGCGCTGTAGCGCGTTTTGTCCATCCAATAGACGTTGTCTTTATGCTTATTTGCTTGATACACCTCTTCGAGCTCCCCGTACAGCTTTCGTCCCTCCGTCCCTTCAATGTTATGCGGCGGAAACAGCTTCGTTTCCGGATGGTAGTGATCTCCCGCCACATGTTTGTCAATGGCGAAGACAACAAAATCTCCACGATCGATAAACTGTTTCGTCACCCGTACAAGTTCTTCTTCAATCGCCTGCCCCGGCTTCCCGCATGTGAGCGCGCCATCATCGGCGATAAAATCGACGGTGTAGTCGATGTTAATGAGCGCCTTGTTCATTCCCATTCACTCCCTTTTTCTCTTTTCCTCTATTTCTAAATTGGCCAGGTTGCTGTTTTTCCATCTCGCCACATCTTTTTGGGCTCTTCTACCATTATACCATAGCAATATGGACAGCAGACAAGACAACAAATCCCCTGCCTGCTGGAAGCGGACAGGGGATTGTCGATGTGGTTTTAGCTGTTTTCCGCCGTTTTCGCCGCTTTCAGCTGACTGCGCAAAATGAGCGACTGGATGATCGAGAAGCAGCCGCCAACCACCCAGTAAAGCGACAGCGCCGATGGGACGGAGCTGGCGCCGATAAAGATCATGACCGGCATGATGTACGACATCATCGCCATTTGCGGCATTTGTTCTTCGGCCATCGACGGCGAGAGGCGGAGCGAGATGAACGTTGTCAACGCCGCCAAAACGGGCAAAATGAAATACGGATCGCGGTGGCCAAGCTCGACCCATAGGAACGAGTGGGTTTTAATTTCTTGCGTCCGCGAAATCGCGTAATAAAGCGCCATAAAAATCGGCATTTGAATTAACACCGGCAGGCAGCCGCTCGCCGGATTGACGCCGTGCTTTTGGTACAGCTGCATCATTTCTTGCTGGAGCTTGCGCTGCGTTTCCGGGTCTTTGCTTTTATATTTTTCTTGCAGCTTCAACAATTCCGGGCGCAGCTTTTGCATGGCGAGTGATGCGCGGAACTGCTTCAAAATGAGCGGCAGCAAGCAAAAACGGACGATGAGCGTCAGCACGATAATGGCGATGCCGTAGTTGTCGCCAAACCAGTGCCCAAGCGTCAAAAGGAGCTTCGACATCGGGTAGACAAAATAATGGTTCCAAATGCCTTGGCTATGTTCATTGATCGGTTCGTTGCGGTTGCAGCCGGAAAGAAGCAAAACGGCGCCAAGCAGCACCAATACCCATTTTTTCATGAAAAGCCCTCCTTAAATATCATGTTGCAAAATCATGCCGTTTCATCATAAAGGAAAGGGCCTTCCATCCTCATCCGTTCGGCTTGTCCGTTCCCGAACGGGAATTTTCCGCCGCTGCGGCAAAAACAGCGGGCGCCATGGAAGCGCCGCTCGTTCGGCGCCTCCTCCCGCCTCCCGCTCGCGAACCGAGGCCAACGCCGGCTCGTAAAACAATGATTTCGCTGTCCGATGTGCGCCCATATACCCTTTCATGATGATCCATAACGCGCCGACAAGCGACATATACACAAGCAAATCAATAGGCGCTTCCATGCGTCCCGTCCACCCCCTTTTGCCCCGTCCATCTTCTCTTCTCATACAATAGCAAACTTTCCATCAAAAGAAAAGCAACATTGATCACATCTGCTCCAAGCGGTGAAATGCCGGCTCGTCAGCTGCCAACAGGGAGAGCTCTCCGCTTTCATCAGCCGAAAATGCCGCCTCAAGCTCTTGCTTCGCCTCATCGAAGCGCCCAAGCAAAGCGAGATAGCGGGCTCGTTCGTAGCGAAGTCGGGCATCTTTGGCCATATGGGCGCACCGTTCAATGGCAGCCAACGCCCGCTCAATGTGCCCTGCCGCTTCATAAGCAGCCGCGAGCTGCATATTCAGCTCTTCATCCTCAGGATACCAATCGGTGTAGCGCTCCCAAAGCGCCGCCGCTTCCTGATAGCGGCCCGTTTCCATATACTGTTCGCCAAGCAACATGAGCGCCTCACGGGCGAGCGGTTCTTCCGCCACGATCGCCTCCAGCTGCCGCTCGGCTTTCTCGTGCTGCCCTTCTTGAAGCCAAACGACCGCCTGCAACACGCGCAGTTCGACATCGTCCGGGCGCTCCGCCAGCAGCCGCTCCAGCCAGCGCTTCGCTTCCTCGCGTTTTCTTTCCTCATCGGCGGCCAATAAATATTCCACAAATTCCTGCGCCAAAGACGGATCCCAAACGCGGGCGAGCGCTTTGCGCCACGTTTTCACGGCGTCGCTGTCCAATTCCAGCGCGGCATATAAGCGGGCGAGCCGCCCATAGGCTTCCGCATCGCTGCGGTTGAGGCGAATCGCTTCGTCGTATAAATCGGTCACAATCGAAAACAAGACAACGGTGCCGACCCATTCTTTCGCTTTTATCCACCATCGCACCGGTGCGTCATGCTCCCCCTGCTCCTCGCCAAAATACGGGAGAAGAGCCGAGGCTGTGTTCCGATACATGACGCTTTTCGCCTCGCGGCTTGCCTTCAGCCGCTCGAGTCGATGGCGCAGCTTCCCTAAGCCGCGCATCGTTTTCGGAAAGAGAGCAACATACAACGGGTACAACGGTTCATCGTCAGGATGGCGCACCATCAACTGTTCGAGCAGTTTGACCGCCTCTTTTTGGCGTCCTTCCCCCATGAGCACCATCGCCCAATGGCGGAGCACTTCATGATGGTCCGGGTCAAGAGCAAGCGCCTTCTCGACCGCCGCCTTTTCTTGATCGCGGCGTCCGAGCGCTCCATAGACATATCCAAGGCTGTCGTAATACCACGCCTCCCCTGCATGCGGACGGGCGTCAGCCAAAGCCCGAAGAAGCGCTGAAGGCTCCGCGATCGCGGCAAGCTGCTCCATATCGACACGCTTCGGGGCAAGGCGGACCGCCTGAAGCAAATGCGTATGCTGCCGCTCTTCGTTTCCTTCTGCCTCATAGAGCGCAGCTAAGCGAAAATGGCAGAGGACAAACGATGGATCGACTTTGAGACACGCCTCATAATGTTGTTTCGCCTCTTCGTAGCGTCCAAGCGAGGCGCACAGCTCCGCCAGCCGGAAGAGTGAAAGCGGGTGGCCCATGGCGGCGGCTTCTCGGTAAAACGCCATGGCCTTGGACGGCCGGCCTTGCCGCTCATAAAGGACGCCGAGAGCGGAATGGGCCGAAGCGAGTTTCGGGCGAGCCGAGACAAGCTGTTTCAAAAACGCCCGGCCGCGTTCGAAAAGAGTCGGCGTTGTCAACAGCTCAAGATAAAACTCATACGCTTCTTCCGCATCAAACTCAGCAAGGCGCAGCCCTTCCTCCAACCACGACAGCGCCGTCTCGCGTCCTTCCTCCTCATCGGCGAAACCGTGGGCGATGAGCCATTTGCCTGCATTGAGCCAATATTCGCTGTTGTTGGCAAAACGGGTGTGCTGCTTGATTACATACCGGCGCGCCGCTTCCACATCCCCGCGCTCCGCGAGGGCGGCCGCCAAGCCTAGATGGGCAAACACGTCATCGCCGTCATGACGGATCGCCTCTTCGTAGCACGAAACCGCTTGTTCCGCCTCTCCTTCATCCATATATAGATCGCCAAGGCGGACGTAAAGCGGCGCCAAACGCCAAGCAACAGCCAGCCCCTCTTCCAGCACCGCTTTCGCTTTTTCCCGATCGCCGTCGTCATCATACAAGTCAGCCAACATCAAATACGGGTACGGTTCCTGCGGGTCGAGCGCTTTGGCGACGCAAAAGCCGCGTTCCGCCTTGCGCCGGCGGCCGAGCTCCCGATCGCAGCGGGCCCGCTCATACCAAAGCTGGGCATCCCGCCGTTCGCGGCGCACAAGACGATCAAACCAGGCGCGCGCTTCGGCGAACCGCTTCGCGTGGAACAAAAGCACACCGTGGTTCGTTTCGATAAACAAATCGCCCGGATACAGGCTGACCGCCACACGCGAAGAGATGAGCCCTTTTTCGATATGACCGGCGTACGCCGAGGCGAGTCCGAAATAGCTCCACACTTCCGGCTGGTCTGGGTCCAACTGGAGCGAGGTGCGAAAATAGCGTGCCGCCTCTTCGTAGCGGCTGGCAAAAAAGGCAATGCGGCCGCGCAAATAATGGTAAAGCGGGCTTTGCGCCTTTCCTTTCACCCGTTTGAGCACGTCTTCGGCCTTCTCCATTTCTTGCGTGTAGACGTACGCTTTCGCCGCCATCAGCAGCAAGTCGTTATGTTCGGGATACTCGCTCAAGACGCGCCCGGTGTAATCCAACACAAGCGGCTTCGCCTCATCGCTGCTAAAATGCTTCATGACATACAGCCATGTGTACGGGATGTGCTCATGCTTGCGCAAAAAGGCGACAAACACGGCGAAATGCGCCTGCTCGTCCTCATCCATCTTTTCGGCCAACGCATGCAATTCGCGGAAATAGCGGTCTTCCTCTTCGGGGAGCTCAGCGGCGAGCGCCGCTTTTTCCCGGGGAAGCGCCACAATCGACAAATAATGCGTCCCTGCATACCATTTGGCAAGCTCGTCCTCGGAAACAACAAACGGATCAAATAGATTCGGGTCTTGCACGTACAACGCCCCAAGCCGCTCGTCATAACCAAACAACACCTGCACGTGCGATGACTGTTCATAATCGACGCTTAACAGCACCGGAACGCCCTCATCAATCAGCCGCTTCCAACGAAGCGGCGAGCCGACGAAAAAGCGGCAAACAAAGCCAAGCTCTTCCAAATAATGAACCGTCGTCGACAATTTCGATCCGCGCACATCAAAAATATGTTGGGCCACTTCATCCTGCGTGCGGGGGGAGCCAAGCAATCGAAGCATCATTTCCAAACTCGCCGGCACGCAATAGTTATGCTTTTGCACGACCGGCACAAGCGGCAGCACCACCGACCGTTTCCTTTGCCGCCCAAGCGCTCGGGCGTACGGCGTTTTTTCAAGCTGCGGCTCCGCTTTCACAAGCGATTC
Organism: Geobacillus sp. Y412MC52; assembly: GCF_000174795.2. Lineage (NCBI taxonomy): Bacteria > Bacillati > Bacillota > Bacilli > Caryophanales > Anoxybacillaceae > Geobacillus > Geobacillus sp. Y412MC52. The sequence goes on from NC_014915.1 coordinate 1,808,388, forward strand.
AAGCTTCTCCCATTCGTCAAGCTGGTAATACAGTTCGGCGCGCAAATGGGCGAAATAACGGCGATGCATATGAAGCGGATTCAGGCGGTCAAGTTCATCCATCGCCGCGAGCGCCTCGCGGTAGGCGCGCACATCGCGCAAGCGGCGCACGCGCTCAGCGTAAAACGCCAGCACTTGCGGAAAACGCTGCCCTCCTTCCTCCAGAACGGCAAGCGCCTCGTGGTGGCGGCCATCGAGCGCACACAAATCGGCAAGAAGCAAATAGCACATGTCGCCGCGCTCCGGGTCGTCCAACCCAGCCCGGATCGCTTGTTCCGCTCGCTTCCGGTCGCCGGTTTCGATATAAAAATAGCCCCACTTGTCATGCATCGGCACCGTCTCATAGCGGGCAACCACATCCATCCATTCCCGCGCCTCATCGATCCGCTGCATATCCAATAAAGCGCGCACCAACGCAAACGCCGCCCGGGCGATCGATTCCCTCGGCTCCTCCACCCGGCCTTCGAGCGCTTCTGTAAGACGCGGGGTGAGCGCCTCTTCCACATCGAGCGGCCGGCGGTTCTCGAGCCACTCATCGCACACCCAAGCGAGCGTCTGCAGCGTGTTGAACTTCCGGTGGGCGTACCGCGCGACAAGCCCGCTATGCCGGTACATGAGCGCATAATCGAACAGGCGGATGAGCGCCTGAAACGGTCCCACGTTGTCCCATGCCCCGAGCAGCGGCCGCCACTGAAACGGGCCGGTCTTCTCAAGGTATGGCCGCACCTCGGCGAGGGCGTCGACGATTCGTTTTTCTTTCACAAGCGATGCGATCGTTGCTATTTTCATATAACGAAACTCCTTCATTTCATCTTGCTATCTAATAAGTTTAGAACAATCCTTCGGAAACAGCCATCTATTTTTTAAGAAAAATAACGACAAAAGAAATGACCCATCCCGTTCCGGCCGGAATGGGCAAAACGTCGGGTCCGGCTATTTCGAATGCTTGGCGAAAAAACGAAGCGACCGTTCAATCACGAGCGGCTGGTCATGATCAAGTGTCGCGACATGATAGCTGTTTTTCAGCCGAACGATCTCTTTGTCTGACGAGTGGACGCCGCGAAAAATGATGTCCGCGTTCTCAGGCGGCACGACATGGTCTTCGTTCGAGACGAAAATTAAAATCGGGCATGTCACACGTTCCAGCTCGCCTTTCACTTGCTCCATCAGCCTAGCCAGCTGAAGAAGCGAAGCGGTCGGCGTTTTCTCGTATGCCAGCTCTTTCACATCCGGATTTTTCAAGTCCGAACCGATCGAATCCAGATACCTCGGCAGCTCGCCGCCACCCGCTAGACCAGCGCGGATGGCCGGGATGTCAATCGCCGCATTGATAAGGACGATGCCGCGGATGGACGGGTAACGTTCCGCCATATAAAGCGTCAGCGTCCCACCCATGGAAAGACCGGTGACAAAAATGGTTTGGCATCGTTTTTTCAGCCATTCATATCCTTCTTCGACCGAGGCGATCCAGTCGTGGAACGTCGTCCGCTCCATGTCTTCATAATGCGTTCCGTGCCCTTTTAAGCGCGGCAGGCAGACCGTGTAGCCGGCTTTCGCATACGCCTCAGCGAGCGGGCGCATGCTGTGGGGCGTGCCCGTGAATCCGTGCACGAGCAGCACCCCGACCGGCCCGTTTTCGGCGTAAAACGGCTCGGCGCCCGGAAGCACCGGATATTGTTCGCTCATCTTCCTCTCCCCCTTATCTAGTCAAACCCGTTCCTCTCACCATATTCGCCGCCGCACCTCTTTTTTCCTTTTTTCATCGGGCGCCGTTACCACATCGACAACCATGACCGCCACCATTCGTGAAACAAGCCGTTGAATCCAAAATAGACGAACGCGATCCAAGCGATGCCAACCAATGCTTTTTCCATCCCCTTTCCCGTCCGATAGAGCGGCACTTTCCACCGCTTGGACGAAAACGGCCAAAACAGCGGCACTCCCTGGACGGAAAAAAAGTCTTCCACAATGTGAAACAAGTAGCCGAGCACGAGCCCCGCGGTAAACGGCGACGCCGAATCTCGCCAGACGAGGGCGGCAAGCACCCCCCAGACGATGAGCGAATGCGTCATGCCGCGATGGCCGAACGCTTCTTTCACTTTGCCGGCGACGCCGAACGAACGGCGGCCGACGTATGACGACGGCTCATCAATATCAGGAAGAAGGCTGCCGATGACAAGCCCCGCCGTATAGGCGGCGGTAAACGGCAGCTTTGTATGCGCGGCCGCCGCCGCGCCGAGGCATAATGTGGCAATGACATGGCTGGAGTATCGCAACGAAATCCCCTCAAACTTTTATCGTTTTCCCCATTATACCACAGAAAAGAATATTTGTTCGTTTCTTTGACGAATTTGTGACAATGCCGCGAAGTGTGACAAAGTTAACATCGCGTTATTGGCATCATGGTTATCGTTAAAAGTACAGAACGCGTAAAGGAGTTGAACAAAATGAAACGAAAACGCTCCCCGCTTGCCAACCGTTTCAAATATATTCGGCCGATTGAGCGCCAAGCCGACGGCCACAGTGAAACAACTTACGGCGACCGCGCCTGGGAAGACGCCTACCGCCGCCGCTGGCAGCACGACAAAGTCGTCCGCTCGACTCACGGCGTCAACTGCACAGGATCGTGCAGCTGGAACATTTATGTCAAAAACGGCATCGTCACGTGGGAAGGGCAGCAGCTTGACTACCCGTCAACCGGGCCGGATATGCCGGATTTTGAACCGCGCGGCTGTCCGCGCGGCGCGAGCTTCTCATGGTACATGTACAGCCCGTTGCGCGTCAAATACCCGTACGTGCGCGGCGTTTTGCTTGACATGTGGCGCGAGGCGCTCGCGGCTCATCCGAACAATCCGCTTGAAGCGTGGAAAAGCATCGTCGAAGACCGCGAAAAAGCAAAACGCTACAAACAGGCGCGCGGAAAAGGCGGGTTTGTCCGCGTCAGCTGGGACGAAGCGTTGACGCTTGTCGCCGCTTCCTTATTGTATACGGTTGTGAAATACGGACCGGACCGCAACATCGGCTTCTCGCCGATTCCGGCGATGTCGATGGTCAGCCATGCCGCCGGGTCGCGGTTTATGCAGCTGATGGGCGGGCCGATGTTAAGCTTCTATGATTGGTACGCCGACTTGCCGCCGGCGTCGCCGCAAATTTGGGGCGACCAAACGGACGTGCCGGAGTCAAGCGACTGGTACAACGCCGGCTACATCATCACCTGGGGCTCGAACGTCCCGCTCACCCGGACTCCGGACGCTCACTTTTTAGCCGAAGTGCGCTACCGCGGCACGAAAGTCGTCTCCGTCAGCCCAGATTACGCCGAGTCGACAAAATTCGCCGACGACTGGCTGTCGGTGAAGCAAGGGACGGACGGCGCCTTGGCGATGGCGATGGGGCATGTTATTTTAAACGAATATTACGTCAAACGGACCGTTCCATATTTTGAACGATATGCCAAAACGTACACCGATTTTCCGTTTGTCGTCACCTTAAAACAAAACGGCGGCGCATGGACGGCCGGCCGCTTCTTGTTGGCGAAAGACCTTGGCAAACAAACGAACAATGCCGAATGGAAGCCGGTCATCTATGATGAAAACACCGACTCGTTTGTCGTGCCGAATGGAACGATCGGCGCCCGCTGGGAGGATAAGGGGAAATGGAACTTGCGCCTCGTCGACGAGGAAACGGGGCAGCCCATTGAACCGCGCCTGTCGTTTTTAGGCAGCGAAGATGGAATCTTCCCGATTCAGTTGCCATATTTCACGGATGACGGTGGAAAAACAATCGAGCGTGCTGTGCCGGTGAAAAAAGTGCGCACCGAAACAGGCGACGTGTATGTGACAACCGTCTATGATTTGATTTTGGCCAACTACGGCATTGACCGCGGCATCGGCGGTGTCGTTGCCCGTTCGTACGATGACAACGTTCCGTTCACCCCGGCGTGGCAAGAGGCGATCACCGGCGTCAAGCGGAATCTCGTCGTCAAAATCGCCCGCGAGTTTGCCGACAACGCGATCGACACAAACGGCCGGTCCATGATCATCGTCGGCGCAGGAATCAACCATTGGTATAACTCCGATACGATTTACCGCGCTGTGTTGAACTTGGTGTTGTTCGTCGGCGCTCAAGGGGTGAATGGCGGCGGCTGGGCGCATTACGTCGGGCAAGAAAAACTGCGCCCAGCGGAAGGATGGCAGACAATCGCCATGGCGCGCGACTGGGTCGGACCGGCGAAATTGCAAAACGGCACGTCGTTCTTTTACTTTGCAACCGACCAATGGCGCTACGAAGAGCGGCCGGTCGACGAACTCGTCTCGCCGCTGGCCAAAAAAGCGCGCTACTTGCATCCTGGCGATTACAACGTCTTGGCCGCGCGGCTCGGCTGGCTGCCGTCGTACCCGACATTTAACAAAAACGGCATCGAGCTGTACAACGAAGCCGTTCACGCCGGCGCCCGCACACCGGAAGAAATCGGCGCCTATGTCGCGAAACAGCTGAAAGAGAAAAAGCTGCAGAAGCCAATGAAAGAAGTCGTCGCCACTCCGCTGTTGCACGATACGGCGCAAGAGCTGGCGCAGCCGTTCGGTGAAGTGAAAGACTGGAGCAAAGGCGAAACCGAACCGATTCCGGGCAAAACGATGCCGAACATTCATGTCATCGAGCGCGACTATACGCTCATTTACGATCAAATGACCGCCCTGGGTCCGAACGTCGCCCGCCAGCCGATCGGCACAAAAGGGATTGCCTGGTCGGCGAAAGACGAGTACGAACAGCTGAAACGCCGGCTCGGCACTGTCCGGCGCGCCTCGGTCGCCGATGGCTGCCCGGATATCAGCGAAGCGAAAAAAGCGGCTGAAGCGATTTTGACGCTGTCATCAACTACAAACGGCAAAATGGCGGTGAAAGCGTGGGAGGCGCTTGAGAAAAAGACGGATTTGAAATTGGCCGATTTAGCGAAAGAACGCGAGGAAGAATGCTTTACGTTTGCACAAATCACCGCCCAGCCGAAAACGGTCATCACCTCGCCGGCGTTCAGCGGCTCGGAAAAAGGCGGGCGGCGCTACTCGCCGTTTACGACGAACGTCGAACGGCTCATCCCGTGGCGGACGTTGACCGGCCGGCAGTCGTTTTACATCGATCATGAACTGATGCACGAGTTCGGCGAAACGATGGCGACGTTCAAGCCGGTGTTGCCGCACCGTCCGTTTTCAAACAAACGCCCGAAAGAAAACGGAAAGGAAGTCATCTTGAACTATTTGACGCCGCATAACAAATGGTCGATCCACAGCATGTATTTCGACTCCTTGCCGATGTTGACGCTTTTCCGCGGCGGGCCGACCGTGTGGATGAACAAAGATGATGCGGCCGAAGCCGGCATCAACGACAACGACTGGATCGAATGTTTCAACGAAAACGGCGTCGTCGTCGCCCGCGCCGTCGTCTCCCACCGGCTGCCGCGCGGCATGGCGTTTATGCACCACGCGCAAGACCGCCATATTAACGTGCCGGGCACGAAGCTGACAAACAACCGCGGCGGCACGCACAACAGCCCGACGCGCATCCACGTAAAGCCGACGCATATGATCGGCGGATATGCACAGTTAAGCTACGGATTCAACTATTACGGACCGACGGGCAACCAACGCGACCTGTACGTCGTCATCCGCAAACTCGAGGAGGTTGATTGGCTTGAAGATTAAAGCGCAAGTCGGCATGGTGATGAATTTGGACAAATGCATCGGCTGCCATACGTGCAGCGTCACGTGCAAAAACACATGGACGAACCGCCCCGGCGCTGAATACATGTACTTTAACAACGTTGAAACGAAACCCGGAATCGGCTATCCGAAACAATGGGAAAACCAAGAGAAGTATAGAGGCGGCTGGGAGTTGAAAAACGGCGAACTGCAGCTCAAATCCGGCTCGAAAGCGATGCGGCTCGTCAACTTGTTCTACAATCCGTACCAGCCGACGATCGACGATTACTACGAACCGTGGAATTACGACTATGAAACGTTGACGAACAGCCCGCCAAAACAATACCAGCCAGTGGCGCGGCCGAAATCAAGCATCACCGGCGAATGGATGGAGCTGTCATGGGGGCCGAACTGGGAAGACGACCTGGCCGGCGCCCATGTCACGGGCTTAGTCGACCCGAACGTCATCAAAATGGAGCAATCGATCCAAGCGGAATTTGAGAACGTCTTTATGATGTACTTGCCGCGCATTTGCGAGCATTGCCTCAATCCGTCATGCGTATCGAGCTGCCCGTCAGGCGCCATGTACAAACGCGACGAGGACGGCATCGTCCTCGTCGACCAAAACGCCTGCCGCGCTTGGCGGTATTGCGTCACAAGCTGCCCGTACAAAAAAGTGTATTTCAACTGGCAGACGAACAAAGCGGAAAAATGCACGCTCTGCTTCCCGCGCATCGAAGCCGGCATGCCGACGATTTGTTCGGAAACGTGCGTCGGCCGCATTCGCTACATCGGCGTGATGCTGTATGACGCTGACAAAGTGAAAGAAGCGGCGAGCGTCGAAGATGAGAAACAGCTGTACCATGCCCAGCTCGATATTTTCCTTGATCCGAACGATCCGGCCGTCGCCGCCGCCGCGAAAGAAGCCGGCATTCCGGACGAATGGATCGCCGCCGCGCAGCGCTCGCCGATTTACAAAATGATCGTCGACTGGAAAATCGCCTTGCCGCTCCATCCGGAATACCGGACACTGCCGATGGTATGGTACATTCCGCCGCTTAGCCCAATCATCAATACAATCGAAGGAAAAGGAAGCAGCGCCAGCGCCAATGACATTTTCCCGGCGATTGACAACATGCGCATTCCGATCGAGTATTTGGCGAATTTGCTGACGGCGGGCGATACGGCGCACATCCGTACGACGTTGAAAAAAATGGCAGCCATGCGCTCATACATGCGGGCGAAACAAACGAACAAACAGCCGGACATCCGCCTCGTCGAATCGCTCGGCCTAAGCCGCGAAGACATCGAAGAGATGTACCGCCTGCTCGCGATCGCCAAATACGAAGACCGGTTCGTCATTCCAGCATCGCACCGCGAAGAAGTCGCTGACTTGTACGCGGAACAAGGCAGCTGCGGGCTGGCGTTCGCCGGCGGCCCGGGCGCCTGCGGCACGCTGTAAAGGGAGAAGGCGGGGCTCCCGCCCCCTTCAACAATGAAATGGAGGATTTACGATGAACAGCGAACAACAACAAACGGTCTTTCTATGTGTATCGTATTTGTTGTCTTACCCGGACGAACAGTGGGCCCAATCGCTTCCTGACTGCCTAGACGCCATCCGCTCGCTTGACGATGAAACCGTCCGCGCGCCGCTTTTGGCGTTTGCCGAACAAATCAACTCCATCCCAGCCCGTCAGCGGATGGAGCAGTATGTCGAAACATTCGATTTTGGCAAAAAAACGAATTTGTACTTGACGTATATGACAAACGGCGAGCAGCGGGAGCGCGGAATCGAACTCGTCGCCTTAAAAGCGCGCTACCAGGCGGCCGGATTCGCCGTCTCCGATCACGAGCTGCCCGACTACTTGCCGCTCATGCTTGAATGGATGGCCTATGCAGATCAAGAGCATACGACTGCCTTGCTCGCCGATTATGCCGGCCATATCCGCGAAATCGGCGACCGGCTGGCAGCGGCAGGCAGCCCGTATGCACAGCTGTTTGACGCGCTCAATCACACATTCACTCAACTCGGCGTGACGCCGATCCCGAAAGGAGGTGCAACGGCATGGCCAGCCAATTTCTCTGGGTGATTGTTCCGTATTTGGCGCTTGTCCTATTTGTCGCCGGCCATATTTGGCGCTACCAGCGCGACCAGTTTGGCTGGACATCAAAATCAAGCGAACTGCTCGAAAAACGGCAGTTGCGCCTTGGAAGCCTTCTGTTCCACTGGGGCATTTTGTTCGTGTTTGTCGGCCACGTGATGGGCATTCTCATTCCCGAGCCGTTTTACGAAGCGCTCGGCGTGACAGAAGAGATGTACCACGCCCTCGCCTTGGCAGGCGGCATTCCGGCCGGCTTGGCGGCGCTCGCTGGTTTCGTGATCCTTTTTCGCCGCCGCTTGACAGTCAAGCGCGTACGGGTGACAAGCAGCACCGGCGACTGGGTCGCGCTCGGATTTTTGCTTGTCGTGATCGCCAGCGGGTTGTCATCGACATTGCTGAACGTCAACTCACATGGCTTTGACTACCGAACGACGATCGGTCCATGGTTCCGCGGCCTTCTCACATTCCGCCCGGACCCGGTTTATATGGAAACGGTCCCGCTTTGGTTCAAAATCCATATTCTCGCCGCGTTTGGCTTGTTCGCCGTCTGGCCGTTTACCCGCCTCGTTCATGTATTCAGCTTTCCGCTCCGCTACTTGCAGCGCAGCTACGTCGTCTACCGGAAGCGGATGCCAAAACAAGCGGAACCGTTCGACCGCGCTCAGTGAGCGAGCGGCGGTCATCACCTAAGGACCACCAAACAAAAAAACGGGGCGCTCCCAATCAGGGGGCATCCCGTTTTTCGTCTCACCGTTACTCGTTCATGCGCACAAACAGCTTCTCTTTTTCCTCATCCGACAACAGCCGCTCGGCCATCGGAAAGAGCACGTTTTCTTCTTTCATGAAATGCTCATCCAAAATATGATGTGCCTCAATGACCGCACCGGCGAGCGTCAACAAAGGGCTTACGCACCAAAGTAGCGTGCGAGCGTCACGATCATCGCTCCCATCCGCTCATGTTCCGGGGCGATGACGCGATCGACTCCCTCTTCTTCCAATGCTTCTTTTGTCACTTTGCCAACGGCGCAGGCCACGACATCGGTGCGAAACGCGTCAAGCAGCGGTGCGATCTCTTTTTTCTCGCGGGCGAACGAAAAGAAAAAGCGGACTTGCATCGCTGAAGTAAAACAGACGGCATCGACTTCGCGCCCGACGATTTCTTTATACAATGTCGCCAGTGTCTCCTCATCCGGAGCGATATGCCGGTATGGCAACAATTCCGTATACAAAGCGCCTTGTTCAAGAAAAAACTGCTTCAAGGCTGGCGCGGTATCGCCGTACAGCTGCACAACAACGTTCTTATCCGCAAAGTCGTGCCCATAAAGAGCAGCAATCAACCCTTTCGTCGTCCCGTCCTCGCTTACTGCCACCGGAGTGACGCCGATTTGTTTCAACGCCGTCACCGTTTTATAGCCGCGGGCAGCCACGTTCGCTTCCTTGATCGTTCGATGCCATTGGGCAGCCATTCCCTCCCGGTCGGCCGCTTCCAACAGCGCCTCGAAGCCGATTCCCGTCGTAAATACGATCCAGTCCGGCCGCATGGCGATGACGGTTCGCATTTCCTCTCCCAGTTCGCTTCCCTTTGAAAAGACGGTCCCTTGCGCCGGACGAATGATGGCCGTTCCTCCTTGCTTTTCAATAAGTGTTGTCATTTCGTCCAGTTTGCGTGACGCGCACAAGGCAATCCGTTTGCCATGCATGTCCCTTCCCCCTTATGGTCAGTCGTTCGTCCTTTCCATTCTAAAAGATGGTCTTTGCCTATGCAACAAAAACCATTCCGCTCCCTGGCACATCGCAACGCGAATGCCGCCTTCATTGGGTATAGCGCCCAGCGCAACAGAACAGACCGCAGGCAGAAACAGCCGACCACCATCAAAAAACACGCGCCCAAAGACGCGTGCCCTCCGTTCAACGAGTATGTACCATGGCCTCTTCTCCCCGACGGTCAAAGGAACCGATGATGCGCGTCGGCTCGACGGAAATGATCCGGTCCAACGGAATATTCATCAGCCGCATTTGACGGTTGTAAACGAACAATTTGCGCGTGTCCTGATACAGCTTAACCGGCAGCACGACCACTTCCCCTTGATAGGTTTTTACACGCACCGGCTGCTTCTCGGCAATCCACGCCGACAGCTGTTCATACCATTCCATTCTGTTTGTTCCCCCTTCTCATCCAATCCTACTTATGATTATAAACGGAAAAAGCGGAAAAAAGGGGGAAAGAAAAATCAACAAATTCGACGAAGGGATGACAAACCGTGTCGACAAATGCTCGGCGCACGGAACATTTCCGTGCGCCTTTGGAGGTTGTCAGCGGTAGATCAACACGCGCGCTGCCGTGCGGTCAGCGCTTTCACCGATGACGCGGATTTTTAGGCCATAGTTGGGCACGTTCCGGCCGGCGTCAACGGCCCCTTTATTGTCATACGACCGGCTGTCGTCAAACACCGGCGTCGGCGATGTATCGTTGTCGATCAGCTGTGAGCCATTGATCGCCACGCGGAATGAGGCTCCTTTTTGCAGGCTGAACGCCGCATCGTGCACTTGATAGCGAGTCGACGCTGTCGTGTTGCCCGACCATTTCAATGTATGCTGGTCGGCATCCACAACGCCAAGAAACCCTTCGCCCGGATGGACGCCCGTCCAGTTGTTGTCATAGCCTTCATCTACATACCAGACGACAAGACCTGGATCGTACGAAAGGAGCCGGCCGCCGCGCAAAATATGGGCGAGCCCTTCATCGACGCCGCGGTGGTTGCGCCATTCAAGCAAATAGTAATGATCCGAGTATCGCTTACCATTACTCTTTTCAAAGCCGGTCATCACAAAGGAGCTGTCCCCTTCGGCGCCGTCGGCAAGCACAGCTGCGCCATCTGCCGTCACTTGAATGTTGTCAACATACCAGCCAGCTTCCGACACCGCTACATCAGTGATGTAATGGAAGCGAAGGTCAATCGTTTGTCCTGCATAGGCCGACAAGTCAAATTCCGCCTTCACCCAGCCGTTTGACGTACCGGTAATGCCGTTGCCCGGGTTTTGCCCGTACGGATTGTTGGTCGTCGTAATGTTTCCTTGAATTGTTGTCCATTCGTTGCTGCCATGCGGTTTTACTTCTACCGCCCCATAATCCCAGTCTTTCTCAATCGCATACCATGTATCAAAAGCCAGCGTCGCCTTGGACGCTCCCGTCAAATCGATCGTCGTTGACATCGTATGATCTAAGTTGTTTCCACTGCCGGAGAAATATGCATACGCACCGCTTGGCGGAATGGTGACGACCGTCTCTTTTTTCGGCAAATTGATGCGCACGGCATCGTTGTTCGTCCCTTTCGTGCTCGCTTCATCGAGCACGACTTCAACACCGTTTTGCGTCACTTCGTTCCACTCAACGGTCGTTCCGCTCAGCCAGTTGCTGCCGGGCATTGTCGACTGCAAAAACTGTTTCGCCCAGGCGCTGAAGCCGGTCGGCTCGGTGCCCGGAATGCGCCCTGCCCAGCTGCCGCTCGACATGATGGACCAATAGGCGATCGGCTCACCTAAACCAGAGTAAATCGTATCGTATTCATCCGGCAACCCTAAATCGTGGCCGTATTCGTGAGCAAACACCCCCGCCGCCCCGTCAGCCGGCTCAATCGTATAATCGTATGCCGCTAGCTGGCCGCGCCAATACGGCACATCGGTCGTTGTGTTCGGGATTCGATAGACCGATCCTAAATTCCAGCGGTGCGACCAAATCGCGGCGCCGCCGAGCGAACCGCCGCCCGCCTCTTCACCGACGCTGGAGTGGATGATCATTAAATGGTCGATCAAGCCGTCCGGCTCGCGATAGTTGCCGTCGCCATCCAAATCATACCGATCCTCTTGGTCAAACTCGCGCAAATTGATGCTCGGGTCTTTCGCAGCCGCCGCCAGCGCTTCGCGCACAAGCGCCCGTGGATTGGCGTCATTGCCATCCGGCGCCGGTACATTTCCGCCATAGTATTTAGCCGGATACTTCGCCTGATACCAGCCTGCCACTTTTCCTTCAATGGAATAGCTTCCTCCCGATTGCTCTTCATAATATTTTTTCACCGAAATGAGCTTCTCGCCATTCGGCCCATCGTAATAGCCGTCATCGCCGCCGAAAATCATATCTTCATAATGTTCGCGTGTATAATCTTTATAATACATATCCGTTTCAGTTGGCTGAATGTTGTTATGCGGAAAGTCCGGATATTCGATGAGCAAAACGAGTACACGGTCGACCCGCTTGCCGCCGTTCCATGGCTCCGGCTTGACGGATGGCACGGAAGCCGTTTTCGATTGTCCGAGCTTTTTCCCTTTCCCGTTCAGCACGCCATTTGTCTGCTGTCCGTCCTGCATCGCCTCGGCGCGCTTTGCCTCTTTATTGTATAATTCTCCTTTTCCTCGCGGCATATGAATCGCCTTTTGCCGCAAATAGTCGCGCACTGCTTGTTCCACCTCAGCAGGAGTCGCATCAGCGCGAAGCTTTCCGCTCTGTTTCAACATTTCCGCCAGCTTTTCCTCATTGGCAATCGCAAAATCGACCGGTCCCCCTTGCTTCACAGCCGGAATGCCGGAGGCGTTAGCCGCTTTCGGCGCTTCCGCCGGAGATGCCCACAGCCCGATGCCGAGCGACAGCGCGGCAACGAGTGAAGTGATCGAACGCTTAGACAGAAAAACCCCTCCTTCACTATGATAGAATATATATACAATTAAAATATTACAAAATAGTTTAATAATAATAAATCACTACTTTACTAAATAAACAAAAAATAGTTCTTTTTTCCTGCTCTTGTCGAAAAAACAAGATTTATATCAAAAAAAGGCTATGAATTCGACCTTAACATGCGGGTCGGTTTCCGGTTACAATGTAATATATTCGCAGTTTTTGTAGAAATTCTGGTTATGCAGCTTGACGATGGGAAAGAAGGTGCCGCGATGCTGAATATTTTCAAAGACTTTTTGCTCAACTTGTTTTTCATCCTTCTGCCAGTGTTCCTCGTTCCCCTCTGTACGGAGCAGGAGAAGAGGCCAAAACGATTCCGCCTTTATTTGCCGACCATTTGTTACGCCGTCGTGATCATGTTATGCATCACCCTCCCGGCCAGAACAGAGAATGACTTTATCTTCGACTTGCGGCAAATTCCTCTATGGCTTGGCGGTTTGTACGGCGGAGCGGGGGCGGCGACGGTTTTAGCGTTTACGGCGATCGCCTACCGCTCGCTGTTCGGCGGAGCTGGCGTCTTCGTCACCGTCGTCGTTTCCATCGCCATCGCTGCAACAAGCAGTTTATTGACAAAACGGTTTGTCGAGCTGCCAACCAAACAGCGCACGCTGTTCGCTACATCGCTCAGCTTCGGCTCTGGCCTATTGACCGTCGCCATAGCGGAGTGGATGGCTGCTGCGGTTTCTCCTCCGCCTTCCGTTGCGCTTATCTTTTTGTTTGTACAGCCCATCAGCATGCTCATCGTTTGTTCGTTTCAGGAAATGGTGCACCATAACATCGCGCTGCGCAAACGAGTGATTCGGGCCGAGAAAATGGAAGCCGTCACCCATTTAGCTGCTTCCATCTCCCATGAAATCCGCAATCCACTCACCGCGGCGCGTGGGTTTATCCAACTGATCGAAGAGCAGCCGCTCGCTGCCGACAAACGCCGCCAGTATGCGCGCATCGCCATTGAGGAGCTTGACCGAGCTGAAGCGATCATCACCGATTACTTGACGTTTGCCAAGCCGGCGCCCGAGACGCCGGAAAAGCTGAACGTGAAGCTCGAAATCGAGCGAGTCATTGACATCCTCCGCCCGCTCGCCAATATGAGCTGCGTCGATATTCAAGCGACGCTTGCCCCATTTTCCGTCATCGGTGAGCGCGAAAAATTCCGTCAATGTTTGCTCAACGTAATGAAAAACGCCATCGAAGCGATGCCTAACGGCGGGACGTTGCAAGTATACGTCTCCATTGACAACGGACGCGTGCTCATCCGCATCGCCGATACCGGCGTTGGCATGACGAAAGAACAGCTCGAACGGCTTGGCGAACCGTATTTTACGACGAAAGGCGTCAAAGGCACGGGGCTCGGGATGATGGTCGTCTACCGCATCATTGAATCGATGAACGGAACGATTCGCATCGAAAGCGAAATACATAAAGGAACGACGGTGTCGATTTATTTGCCGCTCGCACCGTCTCCTTCTTCCTCAACGATTTCTGATAAAGAGAAACAGCTGTTTGCCGCCTTATGATATAGCGAAGACCGGCCGCAAGGGCTCTTGTGAACAAAGGTCAACATATCGATATCCTGTATGCCCAGCCATCAAAGTGCCCTTTCTTTTGGTCTGGGCATCTTTTCCTTTAGCCGCCCTTCGCACGGATGAGTAAACTATTTTTGGGTAAAATTCAGGAATAGATCCCCAGTTGCGAACGGATCACCCTGGTTTAACATCACAGCGGTTTCTGCTACAATACTATCGAAGCGAAACACATCGAGGGAAAAGGAGACAGTTGCATGATTCACGTCAAAACGGAACGGGAAATTCAATTGATGCGCGAGGCGGGGAAACTCTTGGCCGCCTGTCATCAAGAGATCGCCAAACGCATCGGACCGGGCGTCACAACGATGGAAATCGACCGGTTCGTTGAAACGTTTTTGGCCAAATACGGCGCCAAACCGGAACAAAAAGGATACCGCGGCTATCCGTATGCGACATGCGCTTCCATTAACGATGAAATTTGCCACGGGTTTCCGCGCAACGAGCCGCTGAAAGAAGGCGATATCGTCACGATCGACTTTGTCGTCAATTTGCGCGGAGCGCTCGCCGATTCCGCCTGGACGTACGCCATCGGCGACGTCGGTGAAGACGTGCAAAAACTGCTTAACGTCACCGAGCAGTCGCTCTATAAAGGAATCGAGCAAGCCGTTCTCGGCAATCGGATCGGCGACATCGGCCACGCCATTCAAACGTACGTCGAAGCGCACGGCTTTTCCGTCGTCCGCGATTTCACCGGACACGGCATCGGCCCGACGATCCACGAAGAACCGTATGTCCCCCACTTTGGTGAAAAAGGAAAAGGGATGCGTTTAAAGGAAGGGATGGTCATCACGATCGAACCGATGGTCAACATGGGGGCATGGCAAAGCAAAATGGATCCGAACGGCTGGACGGCGCGAACGATCGACGGCTCGTATTCAGCGCAATATGAACATACGATCGCCATTACGAAAAACGGACCACTCATTTTAACGACGCCGGCGTAAGGGCAACGGCGCCAGCCGGCTTTTTGCCAATAGAAAAACCCGGGCAAACGATTCGCCCGGGTCTTTTCTATGCTTTTCCCCATTTGCTGACGGTATGATTCAGCCATCGTCTTTCCTTATGTTTAATATTCACATAATATAATTATGGTTTCATCCTCCAATGACTTTCACGTAAAACGTCCGGTGGCGCGGCCCATCGTACTCGCAAAAATAGACGCCTTGCCACCGCCCAAGGAGCAGACGGCCTTCATGAATGATGACGTGCTGCGACGCACCGACCGTGCTCGCTTTCATATGGGCGGCTGTGTTTCCCTCCATATGGCGGTCAAGCGGATGCTCCCACGGATATGTTTCATCAAAGCGGCGCATCATGTCGCGCTTGACATCTGGATCCGCGTTTTCGTTAATGGTGATGCCAGCCGTTGTATGCGGACAATAAACGACAGCGATCCCTTCCGTCACGTTAGCCTGGCGCACCGTCTCCTCGACGAATGAAGTAATGTCGATCATGTCATCCCGCTTTGCCGTGCGGATTGTAAACGAACGAAGCATACATTCCACCACCTGGGCAAACATTTTGTACTTCGCAAAAAAGGTTTGCTACTCTAAATAATATAACACAAAAAATGGAGTGAGAAATCGTTGGCCAAGCGCTATGAAAACTTAGACGGCGTCTCGACGCACAAAACATGGGCCGATTTCCGCCGCTGGCAGCGGGAGCGGAAACAAAAACAAAAAGATTTGTCCTACGTCGTGCCGCATGTTTCACCGCCTCAATACGAGAGGCTTCAGGAGCCGAATGGCAGGCCGCAGCTCTGTTGGGTCGGCCATTCGACCTTTGTCGTTCAACTCAATGGCATCACCATCGTCACCGATCCCGTCTGGGCGAATTGGATGGGCGCGGCCAAACGCTTGACGGCTCCCGGTGTTCCGCTTGACAAGATGCCGCCCGTGGACGTTGTGCTCATCTCCCACGGCCACTACGACCATTTGCATTTCGGCAGCCTCCGCCGCTTAAAAGGCGATCCGCACGTGTTCGTGCCGGTCGGCCTCGGCCGCTTGTTCCGCCGCCGCGGCTACCGCCATGTCACCGAACTGTCATGGTGGGAAACGGTCGTCTTCCGTGATGTGTCGCTGACGTTTGTTCCATCCCAGCATTGGACGCGGCGGACGCTGTGGGACACGAACACGTCGCATTGGGGCGGATGGGTGATCACATCAAACGGCGCGCCCACCATCTACTTCGCCGGCGACAGCGGCTACTTCCGCGGCTTTCGCGACATCGGTGAACGCTTTTCCATCGACTATGCTCTCTTGCCGATCGGCGCGTACGAACCGGAATGGTTCATGGGGCCGCAGCACACCACACCCGAAGAAGCGGTGCAGGCGTTTTTGGACTGCCGCTCCCGGCTGTTTGTGCCGATGCATTACGGGGCGTTCCGCCTCGCGGACGATACGCCGAAAGAAGCGCTTGACCGCCTATGGGCTGAATGGCGGCGGCGCGGATTGGAAGAGGAGCGCTTGCTTTGCTTGAAACTCGGCGAGGTGATCGATGCCGCCCAAGCGTTGACGGCCCTTTCCCCATTCGACAATTCGTTCAGCCAAACAAGCGCAATCACCATGGTGAAACAAGCGCGGCAAAAGGAATGAGCGCAACTTTATCCAAAAGAGCGAGCCAGTCCGCGGCTCGCTCTTATTCATTGAATTGGCGGTATACGTACGGCTCCTTCGGTTTGGCCACCCTCTCCCATGACGTCACTTTTACATACGGAAGCGTCATATGAAACGGCTGGTAATACATGGTGGATAGCGTACCTTTCACATGAATCCATTCATCATTTTGAAGCGGCGCCGTCTTTGGAAACTGAAGGAGCAGCCCGTACACCCCTGAATCCGCAACACAATGAATGATTCCAAAGCGAAGGAGAAACGCCTCATTGGCGCGCGCCGTTTCTTCACGGTAGACAAACCCGGTGAATTCAATGTCGCGGGCGGCAAATTCGCCAGGAAACTGATAAATCGTTTCCATGGCATTTAAATAGTTTTGATCATTCAACTCCAAGCGAGGGAGACGGCCGTATTTTTTCAGCTCTTTTTCCATGGCATTTTGATAATCATCCCGCCCATAATACATGCTCGTATCCGGACGCAAAAACTGCCGCTGGGCAAACGGATCGCTGCTGTCAGCCGCCATCCCAGGAACATGAATCCCTTTCGCCTTTACGACTTCAGAATCCAGCGTCGCAACGGGAAACAAGAAGGCGGAAACAAGCGGAAAAACAAAAATAAGGTAATTCACCGCCCGCTTCCAGCGCGCGGACGGCTCATGATGATGATGGCCGCAGCATTCTTCCCCATGATCGTGCGGTTCCTCGTTGCGGCTTGCCAGCACAAATTGCACGATCGTTAAAAAAGCAAACACAAACATCGCACTAAACGAAATATACGAATACCGCATATTAATGTATTGGCTCAACTCTCCAGTAATATATAAATGAAAAAACAAAAACGCAAACCCAAGCAAAATATACATGCGAATCATGCCGCCACCTCCTTGCTAGATCAATAGCGATCCGGCAAACACAAACAACGTGATATAGGAAATCAGTTTCCACACAAACCGGGCGCGGAATGACTGAAACAACATGAGCGTATTTTTCACATCGAGCATCGGCCCGTAAACGAGAAACGCTGCCAGCGCGTGAAACGGAAATGTGCTTTGAAACGACGAGGCGATAAAGGCGTCCGCCTCGGAACAGAGCGACAGCACGAAGGCGAGCGCCATCATGACCAAAGAGGCCGCCACTTTCCCATTGCCGATCGACACAAGCGCCGACGTTTTCACATACGTTTGCATCGCCGAAGCAATGAACGCCCCAATGATCAAATACTTCCCGGTCGCAAAAAATTCATCGATCGTATGGCGCAGGGTGCCGACGATTTTCTCTTTCCAAGTACGGGGCATCATCGGCATCTCGCGCCGTTCATGGCGCAACTCGCTGCCTTCATGCCGAATCGCCATCACGGCACCGACAGCAACGGCGACGGCGCAAGCGAACAGCGCCCGGCACAATACCATCGTCCAACTGCTTCCGAAGGCGATATATGTCGAAAACAGCACAACCGGATTGATGACGGGCGCCGTTAACATAAACGGCACGGCCGCGTAAAGCGGCACCCCCTTGGCGACGAGACGGCGGGTGATCGGCACGATGCTGCATTCGCACGAAGGAAACAAAACCCCGACCAATGCCGCATAAACAATCGCCAAGCCGCGGTTTTTCGGCACCCATCGTTGCACGGTCTCTTCACTGACAAACATTTGAATGACTCCGGAAACAAACACCCCAAGCACGACGAACGGCAACGATTCAATCAATATGCTGATAAAAATCGTATTCAGCTGCAAAAACGTGTTCATCATGGGTTCTCCTCTCATTTACAACCGTTCATTTTACCATGAGAAATGGCCATTGTCATGAAAATTTGGTAAGAAAAATAGCAAACTCCATAACAAAAGAGACGCTCCGCCTTTGGCGAAACGCCTCTTCTTCTATTATTCTTCCACTTCTTTTTTCCACAACCCGACCATCAATGCGGTCACGATGGAACCAATCAAAATAGCCAATATATAAAGCCATGCGCTGCCTTTGACGATCGGGATGACGAAAATCCCTCCGTGCGGCGCCGGCAGCCCGATATGGAACCACATCGTCAACGCTCCCGCAACAGCCGATCCGGCGATAATCGATGGAATGACCCGCACCGGGTCAGCCGCGGCAAATGGAATCGCCCCTTCGGTAATGAACGAAGCGCCCATGATATAGCACGTTTTTCCGGCTTCCCGCTCGGCTTTCGTGAATTTCTTTTTAAAGAACGTTGTCGCCAGCGCCAATCCGAGCGGCGGCACCATCCCGCCAGCCATAATCGCCGCATGCGGCGCAAAGTTGCCAGCTTCAATCATCGCCAGCCCAAACGTATACGCCGCTTTGTTGATCGGTCCGCCCATATCGACCGCCATCATACCGCCCAACACCGCACCAAGCAGCACTAAGTTGGCGGTTCCCATGCCGGAAAGCCAATGTTTCAGCCCTTCATTCAACGCTTTGACGGGATCGATGACCACATACATCATCACGATGCCGGTGAGGAAAATACCGAATACTGGGTAGAGCAGCACCGGTTTAATCCCCTCAAGCGACTGCGGCAAGCGGCTGAACAGTTTCCGCAGCCCGACGACTAAATACCCGGCCAAAAAGCCGGCGATCAATCCGCCCAAAAACCCAGCGCCGCCGTTCGCCGCCAGAAAGCCGCCGACCATCCCCGGCGCAAACCCCGGCCGGTCGGCAATGCTCATGGCGATGAATGCAGCCAGTACAGGGACCATTAACGCGAACGCATTGCCGCCGCCAATGTCCATTAACAGTTTGGCAAACGGATGATACGACGGATCTTTCGGATCAAACGCCTTAATGCCGAACGTGAAGGAAAGCGCAATCAAAATCCCGCCGCCGACGACAAACGGCAGCATATTCGATACGCCGTTCATCAAATGCTTGTAAAAACCGGTTCGCGGTTTCGCCGCTCCCACGCTGCCTCGTGCCGCACCGCTTGCCCGATAAATCGGCGCGTCTTGGCGCAGCGCCTGCTCGATGAGCTTCTCTGGCTCACGGATCGCCTGGGCGACCGGCACTTGAATGACATGTTTGCCGTCAAAACGGTCCATCTCGACTTGTTTATCGGCCGCCACAATGATCGCCGTTGCTTCTTCAATCTCCTTCGCCGTCAGAGCGTTTTTCACCCCATCGGAACCGTTTGTCTCGACTTTGATGGATACTCCCATTTCCGTTGCTTTCGCTTTCAGCGCATCAGCGGCCATATACGTATGAGCGATTCCTGTCGGACAAGCGGTCACCGCCAGCACTTTCCGTCCGCCGCCAGATGGCGCGCCTTGCAGAGACGGTTCTTCCCCTTTGTTCTCTTTCTCTTTGAACAAACGGAGGATCTCCTCTTCATCCGAAGCACGCTCCAACCGGGTGCGGAACGAGGCATCCATCAACAGCGACGATAGTTTCGCCAACGCCTGCAAATGCGTCTGTTCCCCGCCTTCCGGGGCCGCAATCATGAAAAACAAATGGCTTGGCTGGCCGTCCAGCGACTCGTAATCAATCCCGGCGGTCGAACGGCCAAACGCCACCGCCGGGCGCTTGACCGCTGCCATTTTGGCGTGCGGAATGGCGACGCCATCTCCAACGCCGGTCGTGCTTTGTTGTTCGCGCGCCCAAATCGCTCGTTTGAACGCCTCCACATCGCTGACCGCCCCCGCCTCGGCGAGTTTCGCGGCCAATTCATCAATCACTTCCTCTTTTGTCTTTGCCCGAAGTTCAAGAATCATCGTTTCCTTTGTTAACAAATCCGTGACGTTCATCTGTACGCCCCCCTTGATTTCCTCCTATAAACGCACGACGCGGACGAGGTCGACGAGCGCTTTGACTCCCTCTTTCGTGCATAAATCTTCCGAAAACGCGGTCGCGCTTCCGGCGGCGACACTGTAAGCAAACGCTTCCTCAATGGATGTTCCGCTCGCCCAGGCGGCCAAAAATCCAGCGACCATCGAATCGCCCGCCCCGACCGAATTTTTCACCGTTCCTTTTGGCGCTTCGGCAAACAGCGTTGCTTCCCGGCCGAAGTAAAACGCCCCCGCGCCGCCCATCGAGACGATGAGATGCTCCACTCCTCTTTCAACCAACCGGCGGCCATAGAGGATGATTTCTTTTTTCGTCAGCACAGCGGCGCCAAACAGTTCGGCCAGCTCATGGTGGTTCGGCTTGGCAAGAAACGGCCGGCAGGCGAGCAGCGCCTCGAGCGCCGGACCGCTCGTATCGACAACAAGACGAACACGCCGTTTCACCGCTCGAGCCGCCAATCGCTCGTACATGTCCGCCGACAGCGACATCGGCGCGCTTCCGGCGAGCACAAGCACATCACCGGCCGAAAGCGTTCCGATTTTCGCTATCAATTGCGCTGCATCGTCATCGGCAATCATCGGGCCTTCACCGTTAATTTCCGTCTCCCGCCCAGCTTTCAGTTTGACGTTAATGCGCGTTTGCCCTGGGACATGAACAAAATCGCAGGCAATGCCTTCTTTCCGAAGCTCGCTTTCAATGAACCCGCCGGTGAACCCGCCGACGAATCCAAGCGCCGTGCTGTCAACACCCAAACGCTTCAACACGCGCGATACGTTGATCCCTTTCCCGCCTGGAAATGTGAACGTTTTCACCGAACGATTCAGTTCGCCAACATGTAGCTTATCGAGGTGAACGATATAATCAACAGATGGATTCAACGTGCATGTGTAAATCACGGAGCCACAACCTCTACTGTTGTTTTTGTTCGATACAAATCTTTCCACTCTTCGTCCAATTCATCGGTGATCAACACCGCTTCATGCAAATCCGCAATTTTCGCAAACGAGCTTTCATTCAACTTCGAATGGTCAGCAAGCACATACGCACGTTGCGCCAGCTGCATCGCCGTATATTTCACCAGCGCTTCTTCCGGATCCGGCGTCGTATAACCATAATCGTAATGAACGCCATTGGCGCCGATGAAGCATTGGTCAAAGCGGTACTGCCGCAGCGACTCGATGGCGCCCCGCCCGATCAACGCCTTCGTTTTCGGCTTGATCATGCCGCCGATCAAATACGTCGCCACATTGTGCTCAAGCAACCGCTCGACATGCATCACGCCGTTCGTGACAACGATGACCTCTTTGTCAGCCAAATGTGGAATCATTTCCCACGTTGTCGTTCCCGCATCTAAATAAATGCAGTTTCCTTTTTGCACCAAACTGGCCGCATACGCGGCGATCCGCCGCTTTTCTTCGATATATTTCAGCGACTTTTCCGATACGCTTAACTCCTCGCGCTTCTGCTGCAACAAGGCCGCCCCGCCGTGCACACGGCGCAGTTTCTTTTCGTTTTCAAGCTGCGTCAAATCGCGGCGAATCGTCGACTCCGACGCCCCGGTCGCCTCCACGAGCTCCTGCAGCTTGATGACTCCTTTTTGCGCCAACAGCTCCAAAATGAGGCGGTGGCGTTCTTCGGTCAGCACACTCCCACCTCCAATCATCGGGGATATCGCTTACAACTCTATCATATCCCAAGATAGTGAAAAAATCAATCAAAAACATTCATTTCCTATCAATATCATTCAATAAAGGGGAAAAATCATTCAAAAACATTCAAAACCAAAATAAAAAACACTTGCCATCGGCAAGTGCCTTCTTTCACTTAATTCAGTTGCTCCATCTCGGCAAGCGGCAAATAATGCTTCCGCACAAACGCGATAAACTTCGCCGCATAGACCGGATCAAACTGCGTTCCTGCGCAACGTTCGATTTCTTCAAGCGCCTCTTCAAACGTTTTCGTCGGCTGGTACGGACGCTCGGTTGTCATGGCGTCAAACGAATCGATAATACACAAAATGCGGGCCAGTTTCGGGATTTCTTCCCCTTTCAGCCCGTACGGATACCCTTTCCCATCATATCGTTCGTGGTGCAGCTCGACAAGCGGAAGCAAATCATCAAACCGCTTCTCCGCCGCCACAATCTCGCGCCCCCACGTTACGTGCTTTTTAATGATCTCCCATTCATGCTTCTCCAACTTTCCCCGCTTATTTAAAATATCGCGCGGCACTTCAATTTTGCCAATGTCATGGATGAGCGCCCCTAAAATGAGCGTCTGCCGTTCATGGTCGGTCAACTCATCAAGACGGCTGCCAAACTCCAACGCATATTTAAACACTCGTTTGCTATGGCGGTATGTATAGACATCTTTGGAAAGAAAAAATTTCACTTGCTGCTCGAGCGCTTCCAAATCTTGCTTGAAGCGAATCTCGTCCAAACTCATATTATGTTTATCATACAACTGAACGTTGTTTTTCCCTTGCGCCTTCGCGTAATAAAGCGCCTGATCAGCACGGTGGATGAGCTCATCGCTTTCATGCATATCCTTTTCCATCTCGGCGATGCCGCACGAAAACGACAGGCAACGATACGGAATATGCTCGACGCCTTCAAAATATGTATCGTTCACTTCTTTGCGCAACCGGTTTAAAAACGCGTACGCGTCTTCTTTCGTCGTGTTGGGCATTAAAATGGCAAACTCTTCTCCGCCATAGCGGGCGACCGTGAAGTTCGTCCCTTCCACCGCTTTTTGCAGCAGCTTCCCAAAAAAAGTCAACAAACGGTCGCCTTGCAAATGGCCATTCCGGTCATTGTATTTTTTAAAATCGTCCAGATCAAGGAACGCCAATGTCAACGGCTGTTTAAGCAGTTTGCAGTCGGAAAACTGCTCCTTGAGCGTTTCTTTGAAAAAGCCGTGGTTGTATAGGCCGGTGAGGTGATCTTTGTTGGCGCGGTTGGAAACTAACTCGTATAAAACTATAAATTTCCTAAATACTACTGATAGAATGATTACTAAAACAGTAAATAGAAATAGCCCAAAATACCGTTCTTTATCTAATAAAATAGCTAAAACAAGAGACAGTATTAAAGTAACACAGTAACTAACCATTGCTTCAAACAAGACACCAAAATTAAAAGCACCTTTATATACACGCTCTAAAAAAACAAAAAACATAAATATTAAACTAATATTGATAAGAAAGTACACCAACAAACTAACCATATAAGGAAACAAATAGTCAGTTTTAATTTCTCCAATCTGCCCGCCAAAATACAAAAAGGAATAAAATGCCCCTGCAATCATTAAAGAGTACATTGAAAGATTGAATAAGTGTTTCCACCATGCCATTTTTCTTTTATATAAAAACTCTACTAAAATGCTAATCAGTAGAACCTTCAACGCAAGAGAAATGCCGTATAAAAACATAACTGCTAGGTAAATAGCCGAATCCATCGAAAAAGAGTTGTCCTTAGGAGGAAGATGGACAGAAAAATAGCTCAATAAAAGAACAGCAGCAACTAAAAAATAAACAAAAACCCAATCTTTAAGAGATGGAATAGAAAATCCATCTCCTACAACAAAAGTTATCAAACTAATAAAAAAAATAAGAAATAAATATACTTTTCCTTGCCATTTTAATATTGGAGTCATCTTGATAACCACTCTCATTATCCAAAAATTCAGCCCATAGATCTGAGATGTGTTTAACTTAACGGTTGGAGAATTGTAGAGCACACAAACAAATTTCAGCTTCCAATTCTAAACCCCGACGTCAACGCTACAATCACCGAACCGAGGATGAACAAATTGATCAATACTTGTTTTACTTTGAATTTCATGTCCTTTTCCCCCTTAAAAAGTTTATTGATTCGCAGGAGCGGCCGTTGTTTCTTTCTCAGCATCGTCTGCCCCATGGCGCGGTGCGCTGAGCATCAGATGCTGGATGAACAAGAACGCCCCTACGTTCATCACAACGTCGCCGATGCTGATGACTTGTTGGCGCGGGTACGGCGGAGACAGCGGAATGATGTCGCCAAGAAACGGCAGAAGCGTATCCGATGTGATCGCCTGGTGCTTGCCGTACAGACCGGCTTTTAACGCTTCGATGTATTCGCGGCCGAGAAATTGGGCGGCTTCGATCGATACCGGCATCCGTCCGCCGTTTGCGGCCATGACGATAAAGTTGAGCAAGACGCCGGCGAAGATGACCGGAAACCCCGGCTGATGGCGGTTGAGCCACAGAAATGCGAGTCCTGTGATATAGACGAGAAGAAAAATAACGTTGCCCATTTTGGCGATCCACTCGATGCGTTCTTGAAGGAAAAAGACGATAAACTGCACCGCCAACAAGAGCGGAAACAACCAACCGCCGCGCAATTTCATGTTGGCCAACCCTTTCAAGCTTCCGCCGCGAAACCAGCCGATCAACAACGACAAAATGATTCCATCGTAAACCATAATGCTGTCCCCTTGATAAACAGAATTTTCTCTTTTTTCTAAACTGCTGTCCTCACTTCTATTTTTACCGTTTTTTTCATTCTATGTAAATAGTCCGTTCGTCCTAACTGCAAACAAATTTTGATGAATATCGTTTCCTTCTTTTCGTTTTCGTCATTCTTTGAAACAAGAAACGACAAAAACAGCGGCATGTATATCCATTGAATAGTGAAAAAGAACCTACCCTCAATGGAATGATCCCCCGACTGCGCAAACACTTAGCGGCAGGAGATTCTTGGGCGCGCCTGCCCACAGCCAGCAAGCCGTACTCGTTCATCTCACCGTTCCGCTTCCGCGCTTATGCGGATTGGCTTCACGGCGCAAGATGACAAACGGATGATCCGTCGCAACAATGAATATTCCTCATTCCTCCTGCAAGACAAAGGTATTTGATAAACCCACTAAATCCCCCCACGCAATAATAAAGATAGCCGTCGTTGATCCGTTCCGTGGCGCGGCTGTTTCATGTTTCACTGCTTGACGCTTCCGACCTCACTATGTCCGGCATGGCATAACACACAGACGGTATATCCGTACAAGCTCACTTTATGCGCCACTCCTCTTTCCCTTCTAACGACATCGATTCTAAAAATGCGGCATGCGTTTTTCTCGTTGAAAGACAAAAAGCCCTTTTTTATTATTCCGTATTGCTTTTCGGAAGATAATTGTTATAATTGTTTATACAGTAATAATCTTATGGATAAAAACGTCCTTTTTGTCCATATTATGGAAAGGAGATGGAAAAGAAATGGACGCGGAAATGTTGGGAAGCAAGGATGACAAAACGTATACACGTCGGATTAGCCAAGTCGGGAATAGTTTGTCCGTTAGCATCCCGAAAGATTTAGCCACGATGCTAAACCTAAATAAAGGCGATGAAATCGAAATATATTACGACAAGGAACGAGGGGAAATCGTGATGAAACGCGCAAACCGAATTCCAAAAGAAGTCCGTCCTGAAGTCGTGATGGCGATGAACCGCGCGATCTCCAAATATGACGAAGCGCTGCGCAACTTGAAATATAGATAAAGGAGCAACCGGAGGAAAACATGGTTTATTATTTGACAGCGGAAGAAATCATATTTATCCATTACACGGTCATGGAAATGTACGACGACGCAGAACAAGCGGGGATCCAATTCCCCGATAAATTCGCGTGGATGTTGGAAAGGCCGAAAACGAAATTGTTCGGGGAGGAACAGTTCCCTTCGATTATTGAAAAGGCGTGCTGCTATTACCATTCCATCGCGACAGGTCATATTTTCCACAACGGCAATAAGCGGACGGCTTTAACCGTATTCGTCACGTTCCTTGATTTGAATGGATATGAGTTCACGATGACCAATAAAGAAGCGGAAGATTTCACGGTGTACCTTGTCGAGGATGCCAAGTTCCAGGGAAATGATTGCATCCAGCATCTTGCCCACGAATTAGAGAGTTACATCCGTCCCATCCAAAAACGAAAAGAATGAGGAAAAGAGTGAGGAAAAGAGCGGGCCAAAGCCGGGTCAAGTTCAATTATTGCGTGAAATTCCATCGCCAACCCAGTAAACTTGGATGACAGGACAACAACATCGTTTTTTGCTGCTTTGTTTTTACACAACTGTGCGAACCTTGATCCAAAGCCGCCTTTTCGCTATCCTCAATTTTTAGGTATTGTCAAAAGTTTATCCTCCACACTCACGGTCTTCCCTTGAGTTTCAACGGTTGAACGAAAAAAGCTTTCTACCCCCGGTGTTTCGGCCATCATTGAGGCAACAACACCCAACAGCCAAAACAAAGGGCGGCCTGATCTTTTGTCCTCCAGAGCCCGTTGAAACGAAAGTTTGCCCATTGTATCCCCGCTTATTTTTTGGCTATCCTACAACATGGAAGCGAAAGTCTTTCGTCGGAAAATGAGAAAAACGGATTCCGATCATCGTCAGGAATCCGTTCGTCTTGAACGGGTTACCTCTCCGTCCCGCAGTTGCCTCGGCAATGGTTCGCCGCATGGCATGACGCGCACGCCCCTTTGGCGCTTTTTTTCACGTGGCGGACCAGCGTCCAGCCGGCGTAGGCAAAAATCGCTCCGCCGATCACAAGATTCGCGATCATCGATTCTCTCCCCTTTCATGAATAACCAAGCATATGCCCAAACTGATAGACGGCAAACGAAATGACATACGCAACCGTCAGCGCGCAGCCGATCGACAACAGCGTCCATTTCCGCGACCCGGTTTCTTTGCGAATCGCCGCCACCGTCGCTAGACACGGCGTATAAAGCAGGACGAACACCATAAAGCTGAACGCCGACAGCGGCGTGAAATGGGAGGCGATCACCTGCTTCAACCCATTCGCCTCATGAACGTGGTAAATAATATTCATCGTGGACACGACGACTTCTTTCGCCAAAAAGCCGGTGATCAAAGCCGCGCCCGCCTGCCAGGCGCCAAAGCCAAGCGGGGCGAGCAACGGAGCGATGAGGCCGCCGATGGCGGCGAGAAAGCTGTCATCCATCGCGACGCCGACCCCGTGCGGCCCGATGTACGTCAACAGCCAAATGGCGACCGAACCGCCAAAAATAAACGTACCGGCTTTGCGAACGAACCCTTTCCCTTTCTCCCATGTGCTCCGCCATAACGTGAGCGCCTGCGGCACGCGGTATGGCGGCAATTCAATGACAAACAGCGAACTTTCGTTTTTCAAGAGCGTCGATGAGAACAACTTGGCGACCCCCAAAGCTACTGCAATGCCAAGCACGTAAAGCGAAAACACGACAAGCGCCTGCTCGCGGACGAAAAACGTGCCGGCAAACAACGCGTACACCGGCAAGCGGGCGGAACACGACATGAACGGCAGCGCCAAGATCGTCAACAGCCGCTCTTTCGGCTGCTCGATGGTGCGCGCCGCCATCACTCCGGGAACGTTGCAGCCAAAGCCGATGATCATCGGAATAAACGCCTTGCCGTTTAATCCAATCGCTTCCATCATCCGGTCCATCACCATCGCCACGCGCGCCATATATCCGGAGTCTTCGAGAAGCGAGATGAAAAAAAACAAAATGAAAATTTGCGGGACAAACACAAGCA
Organism: Geobacillus sp. Y412MC52; assembly: GCF_000174795.2. Taxonomy (NCBI): domain Bacteria; kingdom Bacillati; phylum Bacillota; class Bacilli; order Caryophanales; family Anoxybacillaceae; genus Geobacillus; species Geobacillus sp. Y412MC52. The sequence continues at coordinate 1,836,518 of NC_014915.1, forward strand.
CCCCGCCGACCCCAGCGACAATGCCATCTAACACAAGCGCTTCAATAAACGGCGAAGCTCCCGCCCAAGTAAGCAAGCGCGACAGCCAATCGGTGAGCGGTCCGGAGAAAAAGGCGTCAAGCCGGTCGGCAAGCGGTGTGCCGAGCCAGTCGAACGTCAACATAAACACGATGTACATCAGCGCCAAAAAAATCGGCAACCCGACATAACGGTTTGTCACAACCGCATCGATTTTTTCCGTCCATGTCAACGGTTTGTTGTCAAGCGCGATCGCCGCAACAGCGATCGCCTCACCGATCCAGCGGTCACGCGTCTCATAAATCTGTTCGGCGACCGAAGATCCGAGCTTCTGTTCCGCCTCTGCGCGGGCTTCCAGAAGCGGAGAAAGATCCAACCGCCCGCGCAAATAGGCGGCGATGCGCTCGTTTCCTTCTAGAAATTGCAACGCCATCCAGCGCTTATCTCCCGGCACGTCATCGGGAAGTTGCTCAGCAATTCGGCGGATCGCGCGTTCCACCTCAACGCCGTAATCAATAAAAATGCGGGAATGGTGTCCGTCTTTTGTCGACAAAATGATGCGCGATAACTCCTTTGTCCCCTTTCCCGTCCGGGCGATGACCGGAACAACTGGGACGCCGAGATGGCTCGACAGCTTGGCGGCATCGATTTTGACGCCGCGTTTTTCAGCGACATCGACCATGTTTAAAGCGATGATGAGCGGACGGCCAAATTCCAATAGCTGGACCGTCAGATGCAAGTTGCGCTTGAGCTGCGACGCATCAACGATATTGACGATTGCCGAACATGGCTCGGTCAATAAAAAATCAGTCGCCACTCCTTCATCGCGGGAGAGCGGCTGGAGCGAGTAAATGCCGGGCAAATCGACGACTGGCACGCCGTGCTGGCGGAGCACTCCTACTTTCTTCTCAACCGTTACTCCGCTCCAGTTGCCAACATATTCATAGGATCCGGTTAAACAGTTAAACAATGATGTTTTTCCAGTGTTCGGATTGCCAAACAGCGCTACGTACGACATATTTATTTCACCTCAATCGATGACGCCTCTTTGCGCCGCAAGCCGATTGCCTGCCCATCGACTTCGACCATCACCGGCCCGCCAAACGGCATCGCGGCTTTCAACCGCACCGTTTTCCCTTCTTTCACCCCTAGATGAAGAAGACGCTGTTTCAGTGCCTCCTGCTCAATGGCCAGACGGACGACGACCGCTGTTTCCCCTTTATGCAAATCAGTCAGCACCATGATCATTTCCCCCTGTTTTTCTATCCGTCTCTCCTGTGGTTCAATAATGATTCTTCTTCTCAATTCCAATCATACCATAAGCAAAGAAAAAAGGAGTGACTTTTTTCACAATCATTCCTCATTGTCACCATTTCTTCAAAATTCGCCACCTCATTAGTTGAATTTTTCCGAAAAGTGTATATAATCTTTTGTATATCTTTCCCATCTTTGCTCAAGGAGGAAGCTCAATGAACACACTAGGAAAAATCAGCAACTTTGTCGGCAGTACGTTTGCGATCTGGGTGCTTCTGTTTGGTGCGCTTGCTTTTTTCGCTCCCGGCGCGTTTACATGGATCGCGCCGTATATCGTGCCGCTCTTAGGCATTGTGATGTTCGGCATGGGGTTGACGCTGTCAGCGAATGACTTCAAGGAAGTGTTCAAACGACCGCTTGACGTGCTCATCGGTGTCGTCGCCCAATTTTTGATCATGCCCCTTGTCGCGTTTTTGCTCGCTTATTTCTTGCCGGTTTCACGTGAAGTGGCGCTCGGCATTATTTTAGTCGGCTGCTGCCCGGGCGGAACGGCGTCCAACGTCATGACGTATTTGGCGAAAGGGGATACGGCGCTGTCGGTCGCCGTCACTTCTGTTTCGACGATTTTAGCGCCGATTTTGACGCCTTCGCTCATTTTGCTTTTAGCGGGAAAATGGCTGTCGGTGTCCGCTGCCGCCTTGTTTTGGTCGATCGTCAAAGTCGTGCTCATTCCGATTCTTTTAGGGCTCATCGCCCAAGCGTTGTTCCAAAAGCAAGTCAAAGCGTGCATCCCGGCGCTGCCGCTCGTTTCGGTCATCGCCATTGTTGCCATCGTCGCCGCCGTCGTCGGGCAAAACCAAGCGGCCATTGCCAAAAGCGGGCTTCTGATTTTTCTTATTGTCGTTGTTCATAACGGATTGGGCTTGCTGCTTGGGTATTGGTTTGCCAAACTGTTTCGCCTGTCGCCGCCGAAGCAAAAGGCGATTTCCATTGAAGTGGGCATGCAAAACTCTGGGCTTGGTGCGGCCTTAGCGACCGCCCATTTTTCGCCGCTCGCCGCCGTTCCAAGCGCTATTTTCAGCGTCTGGCACAATATTTCCGGCCCGATTGTCGCAACGTACTTCCGCAAACAAGCAGACCGCCAGGCAACGGATGAACAAACGATTTCCGCTTGACCTCTCTCACGCTTTTGTTTAGCCGCAAAAAAGCTGTCTCCCGAAATGAAACGACCGTTTTTCGGAGACAGCTTTTCTGCCTATTATCACGCTGTTTTTCCGCTCTCGGACGATCAAGCGCTCTTTGGAAACAAAAAGCGGACATCCGCCCTCAATCTCATTTCACAGCGCCCCCTCAAACGGAAACACCATCCGCCCGGCTAGTTCCGGGAAATCGATGAACGGATTGCGGTTGCCTTGGATGAAAAAAATCGCGCTGTTGCGATGATGCTCATACACCGTCGGCGGAAATTGTTCGTGCCAACGGACAAGGAGCGGAATATCGATTTTGCGCCGAAACGACTTCGCAATCGCCTTCGGGTAGCGGAGCAGAAAGTAAAGCATCGCCCTTGCCGCCGTCCCTTTGCCGTACTCTGGCTCGAAATAGCCGTTATGGACGACGCCGCAGCGGTTTTGGATTTGTTCGTCGGGATCTTCCGGATTGTAAAACGGGAAATCCGCGTACGGAAAATTCGACCGCATCGTATTGCACTCCGGCTGGCAAACGAACAAATGATGCAAATCACCTTTCATCGGTTCGCGGGCGCCAAACCACGACTGAGGCACGACATGTTCGGCATTGAATTTCCATTGCTGCTCGATCGTTTTCACCCGCTCGTGCACATCGCCGAGCCCATGCTTCATTTTTTTCAACAACTGGCGAAATTCATCGTAGCGCCGTTTCATCGTTTGGACATCTTGGACAATCAACATCTTCGGGTCTTTTCGCTCGCCGGAGTACAAGCTTCGCACCGTTCCGTCCGGCTGCAAGTCGACCCATGTGTACAAATATTCGTCCTTGCTGAAAAAATACGGCAGCCGCCGCTTATGGGTGCGCGCCACCAGTTCGTGATAGCGGACAAACAACATCAATCCGTCCCCTTCAAGCGGCAGATGGCGATAATACCGTTGGCGCGCCCGTTGGTCTTCATCCGCACGATAATACGCGTCCTCCACCGCGAGCCGCTCGTTCAACTGCTCCAGCTGGGCGGCAACATCTTCCGTTTGCCATTGGCTGAGCTCCTCAAGCCGCCGTTCCGCCTCCCCCATCGCCGTTCCCCTCTCTTCCTTTTTTCTTTTAGTGTATCATGAAAGGAGGAGAGGACGACAACGGCCGGCGCTAATGCAAAAGAAACGATGTCGCGCCGAACAAAACGGCGGCGATGCCGGCGGCGATCAACGATGGGATCAACTTCGTGCGCGCGTATTCCATCACCGGCAAATCCAAAATGGTGCAAAGCGTCACCGTATTGTCGCTGAGCGGCGAGGCGAACGCTCCGAACGTGCCGCTTGCAAACACGGCGCCGATGACCGGCAAAATATTCGTCTCCGACTGGCTCGCCAGCGTCACGCCAAGCGGCATCAACATCCCCCACGTCCCCCACGACGAGCCGATGAAATAGGAAATGACAGCGCCAAGCAAAAACAAAATCGGGGCGACGAAAAACGGCGGAATCCATTGTTTGACATGGCCCGTAATGTATTGCGAAAACCCTAAATCCTCCGCCACAGCCGACAGCGCCCAAATGAGCGCCAGCATTAAAATGACGGAAATCAGCTCATTGCCGCCTTTGACAAAATGAGTCAACAAATCGTTCAATTTAAATCGTTGCCAAAGGAAGAAAGCGACCGTAATGATCACGGTAAACAAAAGCGCCTCCAACATCGCTCCGAGCGCATCGCTTCGCAAAAACGCCTCCCAAAAAGTCCTTGCCCCCCGGCGGCCGTCCCACCAGCTTAAAAACAACGTCAAGACAAGCACGATCGAAAGCGGAACGATCAAATTCCACGGCTTGACCGGCGTTTCTTTTTGGTAAGCGCGCGGGCATGTCTGCATCGCGTCTCCTTCTTCCCCTTGCGCTTCATTGGGTTCATTGTCAGCCGGCCGCTGTTCTTCAGCCATCTCCAACGCCAACCGCTCGTTCCAGCGCCGAAGCGGTTCCTCCCTTCGCACTTCTCCCGACGCCGCCCGTGCTTTGCGCGAATAAACAAAAAAGCTATAATACAGCCCGACAGCAATAATGGCGTACGAGAAAAAGTTAAACGGGATGCTCCGGACGTAGACGATATACGGCTCAGCCCCGATGCCGGCCGTATCGAGCGCCTTGTCGATGACGGACACCATATAGCCGACAAAGGCGGTAGCGATCGGAATGAGCGCGACGACCGGATTCGATGTCACCTCAATGGCGAAGCCGATTTGCTGGGACGACAACCCAAGCCGTTTGCGCAGCGCCTTCATGATCGGCGCGACGGTGACGATGCGAAAATCAGGGTCACTAAACGTGACCATCGTCGAAATCCACGTCAGCAGCATGGCCGTTTTGGCCGATTTCACTTTTTTGCTGACGAGATGGACGAATCCTTTAATTCCGCCGGTATATTTGATCATGCTGACAAGACCGGCAAATACATATAGAAAAATAATAATGCGAACGTTGTTTGTCTGCATCAAGTTGTCAACAACGTAATGAAGCATCGTCCGCAGCCCGCCGAGCAAGGACGGGGTCATCAAATAACTGCCAACCAACAGTCCGACAAACAGCCCGGGGATCACTTGCTTCGTCCAAATCGAAATCGGGATGACAACTAAAAAAGGCAAAAGCGCTTTCCACGACGGTTCCATTGGCCATTCACTCCTTTCTTTAAAAAGTATGGAGATGGTTTCCGTTCTCTATGCACTCTGTGACGGATTTTCCCGATGGAACGCCCTCTCGCCTACGCACGCGCGTGGGATTGGGGTTCGTGCAGGAGATGACTGACGACAGAGGCACGAAAAAAAGTGCCCCAAAAAGATCTGGAACACCCTTCCTTATCACCGTATATAATCATGAGATAATGAATTGTCTTTCGTTTAAGAGGAGTTCAGCTGCATGCGCCAAACCGCTTTTCTGCCCCCCCCTAAAAATCAAAAGCTGTTCATTAGACAGCTTTCACCGCTTCTCTGCGAGACGAGAGCGCCAACAAGTGGAGCGTCACTTCGGGCTTCGAGCCGATCCGGATGTTCACCCCCGTTTGCCCAAGCCCTTCATTAATGTAGAACGGTTTTCCGTCCCATTCATGATACCCTTTGATCATGTTCCGCTCGGTGAGCGTTTTGCTCATTTTCGCCAAATGGTATGGCTTCGGCCAATGAATTTGTCCGCCGTGGAAATGGCCGGACAACAAGTAGTCAAAATGGTAGTGTTTCATATGCGGCACGATGTCCGGGTCGTGCGTCAACACCAAGTTGATGCCGTCCTTCACGCCGGCGTACGCCTTTTTGATGTCGCTGCGCCCTGTGTAAAAGTCATCGATGCCGATGATATTGACCGTTTGGCCGTTGACGGTGATCGTTTTCGTCTCGTTTTGCAAGACGACGCAACCGTGCGCCTCAAGCGTCGCTTTCAGGCGCTCGAACGACTCGCCTTGCAGCACGTAATCGTGGTTGCCAAACACGGCGTACATGCCATATGTCGGATTCAACTGTTTCAACGCCGTCAAATACGGGCCGAGCTTGGCGATGCTTTCCTCGCGATCCAGAAAGTCGCCCGTCAACGCGATCAAATCGATCGCTTCCTCTTTCAGCTTTTCGTATAAATCGTCCGGGGTGATCGACAGTTTTTCAAGATGCAAATCCGATAGCTGCAAAATCCGAAGGGCTCCGTCTCCATCCTCTGAACGGCCGACTTGAACTTTATGCAAAACCGCTTCGTACGTATTGCGGTGGGCTTTGCGAATGGCCAAAGCAAGCAATGACAAGAATGCAAGAATGACAAAAAAGAATGTCATCGTCTTCTCTCCTCCCTCGATACCCATTATAGTGAAATAGAGGAGAGAAGAAAGAGGGAGTTAGTGGATGAGATGGCAGCCGTACAACGAAAACAATTTTCCCTTCGACATCAACAAATATTTCGGCGGCCGGCTAAGCGGCGACACGCGAGACTTCGCCACGGCCATAAGCGGCAGGAGTGACGCTGTCTTGAACCAACGGTACAGCGGATTGGCAATATCTACTGTTTCAAATCCGAGCCGTTCGCATCCTTTGTTTAACATCGTAATGCCGATAATCCCTTTGATGCGCGCTGATTGCTCATGGTGGTAAAGATGATAAGCAACATACGGCAGTCCTGTCTTCACTTGTTCAAAAATATAACGTCCTTTTTGAATATCACTCCGATACTGCATTAGTTCACGAAGCAGACGGACATTATGAAGATGAATCTTCAACAGCCAATCGTTGGCCGCAATCGTTGTTCCATCCGAAAGACGGATCGTCTCCCCCTTATATTGAAGCGGACGGACACGGAAAATCGACCGGCGCCCATCGGCCGCCTCACCGGCGTATTCGAGCCGGGAACAGGCGTAATAAATCGGATCAATGCCCCCCCAAGCGGAAAGCAGCCATTGCATTGCTTTGTCCTTCATTATAGCGGCATCCTTTCTTTTTCCTGATTTTTGCCCATTTACATTATGGAATAGCAAACAGCGCCTTATAAATGGGGAAAAAAGGAGAAAAAGGCTGCCGTATAACCGATGGCTGGCCGCGCATACTGAAATCAAGATCCAATATTCCCTTCGGATGTGGTCAAGATGAAAACAGTGCTTTTTCTCCCGCTTCTTCAGCTTCCGTCCGGCCATCATCGGGCTGCTGAGGCGCTGGCGGCAGGGCTGCGGTCGATCGACCGCACCGTGAAGTGCGAAAAAATCGAATTGCTCTCCTGACGTCTTGGCGCCAAAGAGCAGTGGATTTCCCGCCTTTATTTGCGCTGCATTCGCCACGCACCAAGAGCGTACAGCGCGGTGTACCACTGTTCTGTTTTGCGCCCCAAACGAAAACCGTCGGCGTTCCCTCCTTACGAATGGCTGTTTGCCGGTCATCTGAAACAGATTATCGACAGCCTCAAGCCGGCGTTGATCATTTGTACACATGCATTTCCCTCATATTTGCTCGACTTTCTTAAGCAGCGCGGAGACATCGACGTTCCCATCGTCAACGTGTATACGGATTATTTTGTCCATAACTTATGGGGGAAAACGGCCATTGATGTCCATTTTATCGGCCATCCAGCCATGAAGACCACTTTGTTGGAAACAGGGGTTCCGAGCGAGAGAATTGTCGTCACCGGCATTCCGGTTCACCCGGTGTTCACCGCTCCACCGCCAGCGCCGCTGCCCGTGCGCTCCCGCTACACCGGCCTCATTTGCGGCGGCAGCCTCGGCCTTGCTGGTTGGGAACAGCTGTTGCGTAAAATCGCACCGAATGATCCGGTCGACTACTTTGTGTTATGCGGCACAAACGAACAGCTATATGAGCGGTTGAGGAAGAACAACCATCCGCGTCTTCTCCCGCTCCGTTATATTTCATCGCCTGCAGCCATGAGCGCGCTTTATGATGAAGTTGATTTTGTGCTCACGAAGCCGGGCGGCGTCACCCTAAGTGAATGCCTCCACAAGCGAAAACCGGCATTCATTTACGCCATGTTGCCGGGACAAGAGGAAATGAACTTCCGCCTCTTATGCAACGACGGGCTTATTTTCGATTTCCGCCATTGGCGGTCGCTGCCGTCGCTGTCGGAAGCCATTGTCTCCGTCCTCCGTTCGCCGGCGCTTACCTGCTGCCTTGTCAGGGTCGATGAATACCATCGCGCCCTTTCGGCCACCGACCCAGCGCTTGCCCTGTACGAGCGGTTTTTAGCCGCCGTTCCAAACTGATGCAGCGCCGCAGAGGTTTCCAGAAGGTAAGGAGAGGCATTAAGAAACGTCTTGTCCGAGAAAAAAGACGGAAGGAACAGCCCTAAACGGCAAACAAAACGCGCCTGCCTTCACGCTCACATGAGACAGGCGCCATTTAGCGGCGGGTGCTGACGGTGACAAATACGAACTTGTCATACCGATGGCGAGAAAACGAATATTCGAACGGCTCTCCATTGTTCAAAAAACCAACCTGCTCCAATTCCAACACCGGATCGTCGGGCGCGCACTGCAAGTACTGCCGATCGAGCTCATTCGGTTTATCTGCGCGGATCTTTCGGTGTGACCCTGCAATCGTTAAGCCTAGCTCGTGAGTGATGTAACGATAAATCGAGCCATGAAGCACCGTTTCATTGAGCCCCGGGATCAAATGGACGGGCATATACGTCCGTTCAATGACGTACGGCTCCCCATCGACATTGCGCAGACGGATTAAGTGGTACACCGGTGTGTTCATGTCAATGCACAAATGAGTGGCTACTTCATCGGATGGAAACAATACTTCGAACGTAATGATTTTACTTGTCACCTTTCGCCCTTTCAATAAACTCGTCAAGCCAAGTGTTTCGTTGCTGACGACATTCACCAATCCATCAAGCATGGCCGATTTCACAATAAACGTGCCATGACCGCGCTTTCGATACAACAGCCCCTCCGACACGAGCACATCAAGCGCCCGCTTTACCGTCATCCGGCTGCAGCCAAACTCCTCGGCGAGCGAGATTTCATCAGGAATCGGCTCGTCTAGGGAATACACTCCCTCTTTAATTCGTCTGCGTATTTCATTCGAAATTTGTTCATATTTCGGCATCGTTTTCATCCCTCGCCCTTTGTCTTATTTTCATTGTACGAACAATCATCTGTTTGCACAATAGTCAATGCGGCTTTCTCCTTCACTGCTCTCGCCTCGCCGTCCTGTTTTCCCGACCGACAAAAAGCGCCCCGCTGTCCGGGACGCCTTTTCTTTCACTTAAAACCCATTGTTTTCCGCCACTGTTTTCAACCAGTAGCCGCTCTTTTTGATCGTCCGTTTCAAATGATTGTCTAGGTCAACAGCGACCAATCCGTACCGATTTTTGTAGGCATTCGTCCACGACCAGTTGTCCATAAATGTCCAAAGGTGGTATCCTTTTACATTGACCCCTTCTTCAATCGCGCGATGCACCCATTTTAAATGCTCACGAATGAATTCAATCCGGTAGTCGTCATGAATCATGCCGCTTTCATCACGGAACCGTTCTTCTCCTTCAACGCCCATGCCATTTTCGGAAATAAAGCTCTCAATGTTTCTATAGTTTTCCTTGATATTGATTAAAATATCATAAATGCCTTTTTCATAAATTTCCCACCCGCGATACGGATTCATCTTCCGCCCCGGCATGGCATAGTAATCGAAAAACCGTTCCGGCAAAAACGGGGCGTCCGGGTTGGGCAGATGTTCTTTCGCCTTGACGCGACGCGGTTGATAGTAGTTGATGCCAAGCAAATCGATCGTATTTTCTTTGATAAGTTCGCGATCGCCCGCTTCCGTCACCGGCAAAAAACCGTGTTCAGCCAACAGCTCGATTAAATCTTGCGGGTATTCTCCTTTTACCGCAGGATCCAAGAAACTGCGGTTAAACAGCAAATCCGCAATATGCGCTGCTTTCACATCAGCTGGATGCTGGCTGCGCGGATAAGACGGCGTTAAATTCAAAATAATGCCGATCTTTCCGCCCCGTATCGCTGCTTTGCGGAAGGCGGCAACCGCTTTGGCATGGGCAATCATCGTATGGTAAGCCACCTGCACGGCACGGCGGAAGTCAACCACATTCGGATAGTGAAAATCGTACAAATACCCGCCTTCTACAGGGACAATGGGTTCATTGTGCGTAAACCATGTTTTCACCCGATCGCCAAACAGCTGAAAGCAAAGGCTGGCATAGCGAGCATAAGCATCGATAACCACGCGATTTTCCCAACCACCAATGTTTTGCATCACCAACGGCATATCAAAATGGTATAAATTCACAAACGGTTCAATCCCATTCGCCAACAATTCATCGATGACAGCGTTGTAGAACCGCACCGCCTCCGGATTGACGTCACCAATCCCATCTGGAATCAAGCGCGACCATGAAATGGAAAACCGGAATGAGTTATGGCCAATTTCCTTCATTAACGCAATATCTTCTTTGTAGCGATGATAAAAATCGGATGTCACCTCTGGGCCGACGCCTTGAAAAAAGCGGTGAGGCTCTTGTTCATACCAATGATCCCAAATGTTTTTCCCTTTCCCCCCTTCATTTGCCGCTCCTTCGATTTGCGTCGCGGATGTCGCACTTCCCCACCAAAATCCGGTAGGGAAACGATATGTGGTTGGTTGCTTCGATTGTTGTTCCATCGCGATTCACCTCATTTGCTGTATCGTTATGATGCACTTTTCGATGCGGCTTGCTCTTCTTTTTCCTTTTGTAAATTCATGCGGTCAATGAATTTTAAGAACGGGAACCAAATGACGAGCACGATCAAGAAATTGACCACTTGCAACAGTCCGCCGGCCAGCGAGTTTGTCGCCATAATGCCGTTGATGAAAATCGGCACCGTCCATGGTACCGCTACGCCGTTAGGCGGCGGGACAAGGCCTGAGGACATCGCCAAATACGTCACCAACGTGACAACCATCGGCGCCAAAATCCACGGGACGATGACGAGCGGATTCATCACGACCGGCAAGCCGAAAATAATCGGTTCATTGACGTTAAAGATTCCCGGTCCAAGCCCGAGCTTGGCCACCTGCTTCATTTGCTTGCTCTTCATAAAGAGCAAGATGGCGAAAATGACAGCGAGTGTCATACCCGTTCCGCCCATGCCGACCGTGTAAATTTCAATAAACTGTTTGCTGACGACATGCGGAACTTCCCCTGTTTGCGTGTACGCATTTAAGTTTTCGAGCGACAGTGTGTTCCAAATCGGATCCATCACCGAGTTGATGATGATTTGCCCGTGGAGGCCAAAAAACCATAAAATTTGCGTGACAAAAATCGCGATGAGCGTTGGAACAATGCCGCTTCCGAGCCCAACAAGCGGTGCTTGCACTGCGTTGTAAATGACATCATGCATGTTTGTTTTAAAAATTTGTGTTACAATGATATTGACGACGAGGAAGAAGGTCAGGGTGACCACCGCCGGAATCAACGCCGCAAACGACTTCGCAACCGCCGGCGGCACCCCGGCCGGCATTTTGATGGTAATATTTTTTTGCACAACCTTCCGGTAAATTTCCCCAGCGACAAATGCGGTAATCATGCCAAGAAACATCCCTTTCGCTCCTAGGCGGTCGAGCGGGATGACTCCTTGCACAACCTCACCTCCTTCAACCTGCAAAGCGAATGGCGTCAACAAGAGAAAAGAAGCTAACGCGATCGCACCGCCGAAAATCCCTTCGACTTCATAACTTTTCGATAAATAGTAGCCAATGCCAAACACGACGAAAATCGTCATCACGCCCATTGTTGCATTTGGTGCAACACCGAGCATCCCCTTGAGTGTATTGAGGCTGTTTTCACTCATCACCTTGTCCAAAAACGGCAAGTTGGCGATGACGACCGCGATTGAACCGAAAATCGTCAACGGAAACGCCAACATAAAGGCATCGCGCAACACTTGCAAATAGCGGCTATTGTTCAACTTTCCCGCGATCGGAATGAGAACTTTGCTTAGTTTTTCGAATAATGCTTGGTTCATGTCGCCATCCTCCCTTTACACGTTTCGTTCCTTCAACAGCGCAAGCATTTCTTTTACAATTTCTTTCATTGCCAGCGTTGACATGACATGGTCTTCCGCATGCATAAGAAGCAACGTAAGATTTGTTTCTTCTCCACCCGCTTCTTTTTGAATGAGCTGAAAATGAACATCGTGGGCGACGCTTAAATCTTGTTCTGCTTCTTGGATCAGCCGTTCCGCATCTCCGACTCGTCCTGTCCGGTATTCACGGATGGCTTGAATGAGTTTGCTGCGGGCATTGCCGCTATGCAAAATCAACTGGAAAGCGACTTGTTCATTGGTGAGTTGATTGACATTGATTTTTTCCATCTTACTTGTCCCCCATCAATTTCAATGCCTGCTCATACACTTTTTTGCCATCCGCCATCCCATAAGCCACCATGTCAATGACATCGACTGGAATGCCGTATTTTTGCGCTTCTTTTTGCAATTCCCCTTTCAAGAAGCTCATTTGTGGACCAATCAGGACGACATCGGCTTTGGCCATCTCTTTTTTCGCCTGATCTTGACCGACCGCCCAAATCTCTGACTCCTCACCGATTGATTTGGCGTACTGCTGCATTTTCGTCACTAACAAGCTTGTCGACATCCCAGAACTGCACGCCAATAAAATCCGTTTCATGGTTCATTCCTCCTCTTTGCATTGAGTAAAACAAATGATATCGTTTTCAATTTAAATTATATACATTTATTTTTATTTGTCTAGTCATTTAATAAAAAAGATTAATATTTTTAAGTCGTGCATCCAAAAAACAGCGCGCACAGACTTGCTATGCGCGCGAATACCTATGCTCTCTACCCATTATCCCAGCAAGCAACGCTGCTGGTTGCACCACACCGGCATGCAGCCTAGAGGTCTTCTGTATGCAAAACAACCTTTCAAGAACGCCGCCGAAAATGCGCATTCATTTGCCCTTTCAACATCCGCTCACGCAGCTCTTTCGTCATTTCCTGACGGATTTCCCACGTCGATACCCCTTCCTCGCGCTGATTGGCGATTTTCATCAACTGCTCCACATCGGCGAACGAATATTTGCGGATGCCTTTCGAACGGTCAGGGAACACAAGCTTCCGTTCCTCGTAATAACGAATTTGCCGTTGCGACAGCCCGGTCAGTTCGCTGACAACCCCGATCGAAATGACTTTTTTGTATTTGTAGTGATCTTCTTGCGGATGAGCGGTCATTTTCCTCACCTCTATACGTTGCATTTTCTAACGTAATTATACAAAAAATCATGGTATCTCGTTAACTTTTGTAAATAAAATTAACATATTTTTTAAATTTCCTGTAAATGAGCTTAACACATTCGCTGTACACTAAAGAAAAAGATGATATGGTAAAGGTAAAAACAGGGAGGGAATCGAATGGGGACATGGATGAGAAGCGCCGTGCGGAAGAAAAAGCAATTTTACATCGAACAGCTCGTACGGTTCGGCTTAGCCGCCGACCGCGAGCGGCTTGAAGAATGGACAATGGCCGAACTGCGACGCGAATATGAACGATTCCACCCCGCCCAGACGATCGAAGGAGGACGAAGCCATGGACAAACAAGCCCTCGAACTGGCCAAACGCATCATTGAACTCGATCTGGAGCGCGACGCGATGTTTGAGCAACTGATCGCGCTCATCGGCAACCGAGCGGATGAACTGCTTCGTTTTTTGCAAAATCGATTATAAAACTATCATGAGAAAGTGCCCTGAATTTCTTCACGGGCACCTTTTCTCATCATCATTCTTCAATAGACAGGGTTACATCAATATTGCCGCGGACAGCTTTGTAGTACGGGCACACTTGATGGGCTGCATGCACAAGCTCTTCAGCCGTCTTTCGATCGACCCCCAAAACGCGCACCCGAAGAACAACGGCCAACTGAAAGCCGCCATCCTTCCACCAGTTTTTTCGCTCAATCAAACGATTTCCTTTGAAAGTTTGCAGCGTCTCTTTGGGTTACCCCATTCATTCTGCTGCTTTTTGAGAGAACGATTCGATCACAACCGTCGTTCCTTGAAGGCGACGAGCAGCCATCACCGCGACCATGAAAACGAAGGCAAGCATCCAAAACCCATACGCTGAAGAGCCGGTCCACTGCTTCATCACCCCGAGCACGTTCGGCAGCAAAAATCCTCCCAGCCCGCCGGCTGCCCCGATGATGCCCGTCAACAAGCCGACCTCTTTCGGAAACCATGTCGGAACAACCTGAAACAACGCACCGTTCGCCGCGCCGAAACAAAGGAAGAGAACAAGCATCAAGCCAAACACGACAAAAAGAGGAGGCAGTGCGCCGATGCAAACGAGCAAAACCGCACCAGCGGCAAACAATAAGGAAAGAAGCCGCATTCCGCCGATCCGGTCGGCGATGTAGCCGCCGATTGGGCGGATGAAACTGCCCGCAAACACGACGGCGGTGACGAAATCGCCGGCCGTGACTTTGCTGACGCCGTATTCATCAAAGAAGAAAATGCCCAAGTAACCCGTCAGCCCGACAAATCCGCCGAATGACAAGCTGTAGAAGAAACAAAACAGCCACGCTTCTTTTCGGCGAAGCAAGGTTCCGTATTCGCGCATGGATACTGGTTTTACCGCCGTCGGGCAGTCGCGCGCCAACAAGGCAAACAAAGCAAAGACAACAGCAAGCGGTACAAGCGCCAGTCCAAACACCGTGTTCCATCCGTACGCTTCCGCCAGCCGCGGCCCAAACAACGTCGCCAGCACCGTCCCGCTGTTTCCGGCCCCGGCGATCCCCATGGCCAGCCCTTGATATTCTTTCGGATACCAGCGGCTCGCAAGCGGCAACGCAACGGCAAAGCTGGCTCCGCCCACCCCTAATAAAAATCCGAGCGCATACACATCCGACATCTGGTCAGCGAACTGCCACCCCCACACAAGCGGCACAGCTGTCACCGCCATGCCAAGCAGACCAGCCCGCTTCCCGCCCCAGCGGTCAGCGAGCAGCCCCATCGGAATGCGAAGCAACGCCCCGCCGAGCACCGGAACGGCGACCATCAACCCTTTTTCCGCCGGCGTGAGCACAAACTGTTCGGCGATAAACACCCCAAGCGCCCCAAGCAAGTTCCAAATCATAAAGCTGATATCAAAATACAAAAACGACGATAAAAGCGTCGGCGCATGCCCGACGCGCCAAAACGATTTCCTCGCCATCTTCTCCCGACTCCCCCTTGGCACAGAATGTTCGTTATGTTAAAATGGAAATGAAAGCGATTTCTCCACCTACTTCCCGCCGTATTGCCGGGAAGTTTTTTTCTGCATTCGTGATTCATTGAAAAATTCGGCGATTGACTAGACCCATCACCATAGCGTTCCCCGCTCGCGAACCTTGATGAGTGCGGTTTCCAACTGCTGATGAGAGACAGAACGATGTTTGAATCTTGATGGTTAATTTCTCCCTAAATCGACCACCGGCCGCACCCGAGCTGCGCACCGCTTAAACGCCGGCATCCGGCAATGCGGATCCAACTCATCGGACGTAACGTTGTTGATTTGCCCGAGGCCGCTCCAGTGGAATGGGACAAAAATGGTATCCTCGCGAATTTGATCATTGTAACGGCTGCGGACGACCGCCGCACCGCGCCGCGTTTCAATGCGCACAAGCATCCCTGGGCCGATCCCGTATCGTTTGGCCGTCCTCGGGTGGATCTCGACGGTCGCCTCCGGCTGCCGCGCCGCCAGTGCTGGACTGCGCCGCGTCTGCGTTCCACTTAAATAATGGACAAGCACCCTTCCTGTCGTTAAATAAAGCGGATAACGTTCATCCGTCTCCTCTTTGTCCATCCAAAACGGCAAAACCGCAAACCGCGCCTTGCCGTCCGGATGAGCAAACCGTTCCGTAAACAGTCGAGGAGTCCCGGGATGATGCGGATCGGGGCAAGGCCAGTAGACACGTTCGCGGCGCAGCCGCTCATACGTCACACCATAATAGTCCGCTTTGCCGCCGCGGCTCGCCAGCCGCAGTTCGTTGAAAATCTCTTCAGCTGACGTGAAGGAAAAGCAACGACCCTTGCCAAGCTTGTGAGCGATCGCGCATAAAATTTCCCAATCGTGCTTCACCTCTCCCGGCCGTTTTCGCGCCGCCGGCCGAAAGCATACCCGCCCTTCGACATTTGTCACCGTTCCTTCATCTTCCAAATACGAGGAAACAGGCAACACGAGATCGGCCAGCTCGGCTGTTTCCGACAAAAACATATCCGCAACGACAAGAAACTTCAGTTTTTGCAACGCTTTGGCCACAAACGCCGCGTTCGGGCTGGAGACGACGGGATTCGATCCCATGACCAACAGCCCGGTAATCTCACCCGCATCGATTTTTTGCATCATTTCATACGCTGACACCCCCTTTCGCGGCAGCTCATCTGGCGAAATGCCCCATATGCCCGCAATATACCGGCGGTGTTCCAGATGCTCAATGCTTCGATAACCCGGCAGCTGATCGGCTTTTTGTCCATGCTCGCGGCCGCCTTGTCCGTTTCCTTGCCCAGTGATCGATCCAAAACCCGAACCGGGCCGGCCGATTTTCCCTGTCGCCAATACGACATTCATCCAGTGTCTGACCGCCGCATAGCCGTCCGCTTGCTGTTCAAGGCCGCGCGCCGTGAGCACGATCGCATCGGCAGCCTCCCCGTACTTTCGTGCCGCCAAGCGGATCTTCTCGGCCGGCACGTCGGTCACCCGGGCGATCTCGTCCATCTTCACCGCTTCTATGTGCTGTTTCCATTCGGCAAACCCAACCGTCCGTTCACGCACAAATGTTTCATCGATAAATCCTTCGTCAAGCAACACTTTTCCTATGCCGACGGCCAATGCCGCATCCGTTCCGGGCTTGAGCGGCAGGTGCAGATCAGCCAACGCCGCCGTTTTCGTTTCCCGCGGATCCACCACAATGATAAAAGCTCCGTTTTTCTTCGCTTCGTAAAAATACGGCATCAACGTCGGCTGGCATTCGGCGATATTGGTCCCAGCCAAAATGATCGTCTGAGCGAGCGGAATATCGGACAGCGGATTCGTCAACCCGCGGTCAAGACCGAATGCGTCGTTCATGGCAGCAGCGGCCGCCGACATGCAAAAGCGTCCGTTGTAGTCAATATGCCGTGTCTTGAGCGCCACGCGGGCAAATTTCCCAAGCAAATACGCCTCCTCGTTCGTCAATGATCCGCCGCCGTAAACGGCAAACGCATCGACTCCATCTTTCTTTTGAATGGAGATGATTCGTTCCACGATTAGCGAAAGCGCCTCCTCCCAACTTACCCGCACAAACCGGCCGTCCACTTTGGCAAGCGGAAACAACAGCCGCTCGGGATGCAAAGCGTGCTGGTGAGCGTTCATCCCCTTTAAACAAAGGCGGCCGTTGGACGTCGGGTTGTCAGTCGGGACCGCCTTGTAGCGGCGCCGTTCCACAATCCACTCCTCCACCAGCTGAAGCGTGCACTGGACGCTGCAAAACGGACATTGGGTCGCGGCGGCCATTTCCGACGCCCGTTCTTTTTCCTTGGCGCGAAAGTAGCGCAGCAATTCATTCGTCATCGCCATTCCCCCGCTTCCTACAGCTCAATATATACCGAGCCGCCTTCCACCGCTGCGCGGTACGTTTTGACACACCCTTCATCCGGCGCCTGCGCCTGACCGTCTCTTAAGCAAATTTTCCAATCATGGAGCGGGCAAAAGACATACTCGCCGCTGACAATGCCTTGCGACAGATCACCTCCTTTATGCGGACAGCGGTTTTCGACGGCGTATACTCGATCATCGTGGGTACGGAATAAAGCAAGCTCCAGCATCCCGATGCGCACGCATTTTCCAAGCCGCTTCGGCAACTGTTCGATTGTTCCCACTTCTACTCTCATCATCACTTGATCCTCCTCGCATGGATGCATAGTCAAAAGCCAACCTGTTGGGCAGCCTCTTTTCTCTCCGCTGAAACACTAGATAAGGCTGGGCGGCGGAAGCAACCGGCTTTTTTGCCCGCCCATCTTTCCGTTCGCAGCCATCCCCCTTCATTCCACCGGCACCGGCTCTTTGTCGCCGATATCGCGGAACAATGTTTGTTGCAGTTCATCGTTTTCGACGATTTCCCGCCACGGATCTTTTGTCGCCGAAAGAGCTTTGTGAAGCCGTTCGAGAAGCGCGCGGCGCGTTTCCACATCGAACAACGCTTCGCGGATATGCTCAAGCCCAACGCGCTCGACCCATTTGGACGTCCGTTCCAAATAATGCGCGGACTCGCGGTAATATTGCAAAAAAGCGCCGGTCATCTCGATCACCTCGTCTTCCGTCTTGACCGTGCAAAGCAAGTCAGCTGCACGCAAATGGGTGCCGCCGTTGCCGCCGACATAAATCTCCCATCCGCCCTCGACGCCGACGATGCCGACATCTTTAATGCCCGATTCCGCGCAGTTGCGCGGGCAGGCGGAGACGGCCATTTTCACTTTATGCGGCGTTTTCAGCCGCTCAAATGTTTGTTCCATCCGAATGCCAAGCCCGGTTGAATCTTGCGTGCCAAAGCGGCAAAACTGCTTGCCAACGCACGTTTTCACCGTCCGCAGCGCCTTGGCGTAGGCGTAGCCTGACGGCATGCCGAGATCGGCCCAAATGCGCGGCAAATCTTCTTTTTTCACCCCAAGCAAGTCGATGCGCTGCCCGCCTGTGATCTTAATCATCGGCACGTTGTATTTTTCCGCGACATCGGCGATGTTCCGCAGCTGTTCAGCTGTCGTCACCCCGCCGTATATGCGCGGGACAACGGAGTACGTGCCGTCGGCCTGGATGTTGGCGTGCAGCCGCTCATTGACAAACAAAGATTCCGCTTCTTCATCGTACTCACCCGGATAAAGCATGCCCAGGTAATAATTGAGCGCCGGACGGCATTTGGAACAGCCTTCCTCGTTTTTCCATCCCAATACGCTCATGACTTCTTTGACCGTCATCAGCCGTTTTTCTTTAATGGCCTCGAGCACTTCCTCACGGCTTAAGTCCGTGCAGCCGCAGATCGTTTCTTTCACCGCATACCAATTCGCTTCCTCACCGAGCATATGCTCAAGCAGCTCGGCGACAAGCCCTTTACACCCGCCGCACGAGCGGGACGCATTCGTATAGTCGCGCACCTCGGCGACCGTCTTGAGCCCGTGTTCGGCAATCGCCTGACAAATCGCGCCTTTTGTCACCCCGTTGCAGCCACAGACGACATCGGTATCCGCCATCGCCGCCACAAGGCTTCCTTTTCCTCCCGATGAAGCCGGCGCCAATAACGAAAGAGAAAGCGCCTCAAGCGAATCGCCGCGCTGGATCATATCAAATAGTTTTCTTCCTTCGCTCGTATCGCCAAACAGCACTGCACCAACGATTTTCCCTTCGCGAACGACGACTTTCTTGTACACCGAGCGCGCTTCGTCGTACAACTTGATCGATTCCGTGCCCTCAACGTCCATAAACTCGCCGGCTGAGAACACATCGACGCCTGACACTTTCAGTTGGGTCGAGACGACGGATCCTTCGTACGGCTTTCCTTTTCGGCCGCAAATCGCTTGTGCCAGCACTTTCCCCTGCTCATAAAGCGGAGCGACGAGTCCATACACAACACCGCGATGTTCCGCGCATTCACCGACCGCGTAAATGTGCGGTACGCTCGTTTCCAAGTAGTCATTGACAACGATTCCTCGATTCACCTCAATGCCGCTTCTCCGCGCTAAATCAACATTCGGACGAATGCCGACCGCCATCACCACCAAGTCGGCGGCAATGGACGTACCGTCCTTAAATCGCACTCCTTCCACACGGCCGTTGCCGAACAATTCAGCCGTCTCTTTGCGAAGCAAAAAGTTCATTCCTTGTTTCTCCAGCTCCCGCTGCAGCAGCTTCGAAGCGGTCGGGTCAAGCTGGCGTTCCATCAAATAGTCGAAAATATGGATGACATCGACATCCATCCCTAAGTTAAGCAGGCCGCGTGCCGCCTCCAATCCAAGCAAGCCGCCGCCGATGACCGCCGCTTTTTTGTACGTCTTCGCATATTCGATCATCCGCTCGCAATCTTGGATGTCGCGAAACGCCGTCACCCCGGGCAAATCCGCTCCCGGCACCGGCAAGATAAACGGATTCGACCCCGTCGCGAAAATCAATTCATCGTATTCGACTACCCGCCCACGGTCGGTCCGGACAAGCCGCCGCTCGCTGTCGACTTCCGTCACCGTTTCACCGGCAAACAGCCGAATGCCGTGTTGCTCGTACCATTCCCAACTGTTCAACGTAATGTCATCAAGGCGCGTATCTCCTTGCAGCACCTTTGACAACAAAATGCGGTTATAGTTCGGATGCGGTTCGCTGCCAAAAATCGTGATCTCAAACGCCTCACGGTCAAGTTTTAAAATCTCCTCGATGCAGCGAACCCCCGCCATGCCGTTGCCGATTAACACGAGTTTTCGTTTCACGTCGCCATCCCTCCATACTTCATACGTTGTTCCACTTTCTTATTGTCATCGATGCAGCCAAAGCCGGATCGTCATCACCAGCAACTCCCATAATCCGATTGTTCTTGTTCGCATCACCCTCACATTCCCCCTTTGCCTTGGTTGTGCCCATCATATCACGTCAAAAATGAAGCATGCATTTTTTATGTCAGTTTATATAACACACTTTTAACAAAAAACATGAATAATCGCATGAAAAATCAGAGTAATATACGTATTTGTTGGAATCATGTAACTTTTTATCACATAAAAAAGCGGCCTTCCGCCTGATGGAGCGGAGGCCGCTTCTTGTTTGGAGGGTGCTTCATTAGGGGGATGATCAGTGAATCGGACGGGATTCCAACAGTTCATCGATGATGCGCGCGTAGTGGTCAATGCGCCGCTCCAGCTCCTCCATCTGCCGCTCAAGGCGGGTGATGTATTGACGGAAGGTCATCGGAGCGCCGTATCGCTGTTCGAGCCGTTCTTCGATTTTCTGCCGCTCGCCGTGGACAGAGACGAAGATGCGCATCTCGCGGCCGAACACTTCGCGGACGGTTTCACTGATGAGTTCGCCATATCTTGTTTGCAGCCATTCACATTGAATCTCGTTTAGGCATTCGATGATGAGCCAATCCTCATCCACCGTCGCGGACGTCGAAGCAAACCAAGTGTCAAACGACGGGCCGGACAGCTTTTGCGCAAGCTTCGTTTTCACTTGCTCCCAAAGATGATGCTCCTTCACGCACTCACCCCCTTTCGTCTACTCGCCTGGCTGCCATACATGTTCGCGCAATTTCGCCCGAATGTCATCCGGAATCGGCTCGGGCCGCCCGGTGTCAAAATTGAAATTGACATACACCGACCGCCCTTTCGCGCAGGCCACACCGTTTTGGTGGATTTCTTCATAAATCGTGAGGCTTGTGTTGCCGATGCGTTCAATGCCGGTATACACGGTCACATCTTGCCCATAATACATTTGGTTGACATAATCGACTTCCATACGGATGATCACCATCCGCCAACGTTTGAATGACAAATCAGGCGTAAACAGCTTGAAAATTTCATGCCGCCCCGCTTCAAACCAAACGGGCACGGTCGTATTGTTAATATGGCCGACGCCGTCCGTCTCCGACACGCGCGGCGTAATGACAGTCGTAAACATAAACGCTCCCCCTCAACAGAACTGGAATCTTCTTTTGTCGAATTTAGGCGACTGATGTATATGGGTTCGCTCCACGATGTGGAAATTCCTGCTTCACCATCAAGAAAACGTGAAAAACGTCACCCCTTGAGCGGAAGGGGGATCCAACCTGAGGAGCGAGACCCTATTTCCAACAGCCAAAGAAAAAACAGGAGCCTGAAGCAGCCCCTGTTTTTGTGTTCTCACTTGTTGTTCGGTTCCACGATCGCCCCGGCAAACGCGGCTTGGTAAATCGCGCGGATGTCGGCTTCCAAAAGCGGCATCGGGCTGCGGGCGAGCAGCCGTTTTTGCTGGACGGCGTCTTTCGTCAGACTTTCTAATGCGCTTTCCGGAATGCCAAAACCGCCGAGCGTCTTCGGAATGCCGACATCGGCGACGAGGCGCTCGAGCTCCTCGACGCAGCGGTGCGACGCCTCCTCCTCTGATAAAAAGCTCGAGTTGCCGCCGAGAGTGTTTAACATGTCCGCCATTCGTTTCGTGCAGCTTTGGCGAATATAGCCCATCACATATGGCAAGAGCACGGCATTTGATTCGCCATGGGCGATATGAAACTGCCCGCCAAGCGGATAAGCGAGCGCATGCACGCCGGCCACCCCGGCGTTGAAAAACGCCAAACCGGCCAGGTAGCTGCCGTTCGCCATATCGGTGCGCGCCTGTTTGTCCGTTCCGTTTTCCACCGCTTTGCGCAATGAGCGGGAAATAAGACGCATCGCCTGAAGCGCCAAACCGTCCGACGTCGGGCTCGCGTTGACCGACACGTACGCTTCAACCGCATGGGTAAGCGCATCAATGCCCGTCGCCGCTGTCACCCGCGGCGGAACAGAAACAGTGAGTTGCGGGTCGACGATCGCCACATCCGCCAACAAATAGTCATGCGTCACGACGTCTTTCGTCGTTTCTAAGGACAATACGGAGATGTTCGTCACCTCCGACCCGGTGCCTGATGTCGTCGGAATCAATATTTTCGGCAATCCTTTTTTCTCAAGTGTTCTCGTTCCAGTTAAGTTTAAATAATCGGCGACCGAACCTTCATGCACGGCCAAAACAGCGGCCAGTTTCGCCAAATCCATCGCGCTGCCGCCGCCGACGCCGATGACAAGGTCAAACTCTCCGTCGCGGACAAACGCCACCGCCTTCTCCCCCGTTTCAAGCGGCGGCTCCGGCACAACATCCGTATACACATGCACGCTGCACCCTGCTTGCCGGAGCGGAGATGCCACTTGCTCGACGAGGCCGAGTTTTTCAAGCGCTGGATCGGTGATCACCAACACGTGTTTTGCCCCAAGCCTTTTTACTTCTGGAACTAACTGCGTAAGCGCCCCCCAGCCGACATAGCTGAGCGGCGGAAAGACGATGCGGGATGCGGTCACTGTTTTTCTCTCCCTTCCTTCCTTATTCATAATACCCTTCTGTTGATTTACGAAATTGCTTGAATTGTTCCGCATCATGACCGAACCAAATTTTAGAATTGGTTTCTTGAGCAATGCGGCGAATTCGTTCGACGGTATTCACATAGCCGAGCGAATCGTAAATGATTCCTGGCGGTTTAACGGGCGGACCATAATTTTCCGCTGTGTAAATCGCGTCGGAAGCGAGGATAATTTTTCCCGTTTCCGGCAGTTCAACATGAAGGCCAAGCATGCCCCAGGCATGACCGCTGCCGAAGTTTAACACTCTCACTCCTTCCGCCAACAAAATATTATCCTCGTGTCGTTTCACTGTTCTCCACTGTAAGTTATTTTTAATCCAGGCATCGATATCTGCCCAAATATAAGCCCCTTCTTTCTGGTTTCTCGCATAACATTGCAATGCACCGTTAAACTCATCTTCATGGACAATGATCGTCGCATTCGTAAACATTTCCAAGCATCCGGCATGATCTAAATGCAAATGGGAAGCAACAACATAACGGATATCTTCTGGGCGAACCTTTAACTGTTCTAACCGGTTGTGCAAATAACATTCTTCACTGGCGTTCCACGGAAACATTTGCTGGGTAACTTCCGCCCATCTTCCTTGAGGCCCCATGGAATTCGGATTGCAGGCTGTATCAAACAAAATTTTTCCTTCCGGATGATCAATAAGGACCGTGTAAATTGGAAACTCCACAAATTCCGTCTGTGCATTCGGATTGTAAATCGTCGCCGGATTGTGCATCGCAATCATCCAGTTCTTGTCCATCCTCATTCGTCCGTTATCCATGACATACAACTTTGGGCGAGGTTTAACTATGTTTGTCATCATCTTTTCCTCCTCTATCATTATTTGATTATGGGGGCTTGTCACCTTCCCTTGTTTTTTCATTTACGCAAGCAGTATGCCAACCCCCATAGATGACGACATACACAAGTTATAACAATCCTTCTCTCTCCCTCCACAGGACTGGTGGAACGCGGACACCATCGGCCATTTGGCAGTCTTTCATCCGAAAAACGAGCTAAGGCATGTCTAATAAAGTTAACTTTCTTCAAGAAAATAACGAAAAAACAGTTGACTAAAATGTTTTATGGCCCTACATTCATATTTCGACGAAAAAAATCACCATTGCAGAGAAGGAAAAGATGGCTACTTTGTTGAAATAAACATATTGTTACCGTTTTCACCAATCGGTGATTATTTTCACCAATCGAAAGGGGGAGTCTTATTGAATACCACGATGAATCAGGAATGGATGCAATCTCTTCTTTCCTCGTTTCATAACGGCGTCATCGTCATTGATCGATATAACCAGATTGTCTTTCTCAATGACGCAGCAAAACAACTGCTTCACCTCGAAGGAGAAGAGTGGAAAGGCAAAGACATCCGCGTTCTGTTGCCCGAAACGAAACTCCCGCATGTAGCCAAAACAGGTGAACGGATAATTGGGACAAAAACAATCATCCACGGACGTACCTTTCTTGTCAATCGCACTCCTTTTTATGAAAATGGCGAATTAGCCGGGGCGGTTGCTGTTTTGCAAGATTTCACTGAAATCGAACATTACCGTCAACTATCCAAACAAATGGAAACAATCATTGAGTTCTCAACGGATGGCATCTATGTCGTTGACGGCAACGGCATAACGCTTATGGTCAACTCAGCTTATGAACAAATCACTGGATTTCGGCGTGAGGAGCTGATTGGCCGGCATATGGAGGAACTCGTTCGTGAAGGTTATTTCGATCAATCCGTATCTTTGCTCGTTTTAAAGCAAAAGCAACGTATTTCCATGTTGCAGACCATTGGCGGAAAAAAAGATGTCATCGTCACTGGAAATCCAGTATTCAACGAACAAGGAGACATCGAGATGGTGGTCACGAGCGTCCGCGACATCTCGGAACTGAACAAGCTGAAGCTTGAGTTGGAAAAAGCCAAAAGTTTTTCACAGCTCAACCAGCATCGTTATACGTTCTCCGTCGACAACCGTGAGGAGGCCATGATTTGCCGCAGCCCGGCCATGAAAACACTCATCGACAAAGTAATGCAAATCGCAGCCTACCCAACAACGGTGTTATTGACCGGCCCGTCCGGCGTCGGCAAAGAAGTGATCGCTAATTTGATCCATTATCTCAGCCCACGCAAAGACGCTCCCTTCATTAAAGTCAACTGCGCGGCGATTCCTGAATCGTTGCTTGAGTCAGAGCTGTTCGGCTATGAAAAAGGGGCGTTCACCGGCGCCCAAGCCGGCGGCAAAATCGGTTTGTTTGAACTTGCCGATGGCGGCACGATTTTGCTTGATGAAATTGGAGAAATGCCGCTTTCCTTGCAAGTGAAGCTGTTGCGCGTTCTTCAGGAAAAAAGAATACAGCGCATCGGCGGCCGTAAAGCGAAAGCGCTCGATGTCCGCGTCATTGCCGCCACCAACCAAGACCTTCAAAAGCAAATGGAAGCCGGCCTGTTTCGCACCGACTTGTACTACCGGCTTCACGTCGTTGAACTGTACGTTCCACCGTTGTCCGAGCGCCCGCAGGACATCGAGCCGCTCCTTGACCATTATTTCAGCTTTTTCTGCGAACAATACCGCATTCCAAAGAAGCTGTCGCCAGCAGCCAAAGCGGTACTGGAGCGATACCATTGGCCCGGCAATGTCCGCGAATTGAAAAACCTAATGGAAAATTTAGTCGTCTCCGTTCCGTCCCGATGCATCAAACCCGATGACTTGCCGTCCCACATCCGCCGTCAAATGGAGTCATCGTCAGCATCGACGCTGAAAGAAAAAGTGGAACAGTACGAAAAACAGCTCGTATTCGAAACGCTCGAAGCTGCCCCATCGCTCCGCAAAGCGGCTGAACAGCTCGGCATCGATCATTCGACATTAGTGAAAAAATTGCAGCGTTGGGGAATAGCGAAACGTCCGCGGCCGTAACCGACAAGCGCGGACGTTTCACTCATTTCCGCCAAGCTTCCTCCAGCTCCCGCTTCAGCTCTTCGACAAGCTCCGCGGCCGGAAGCTCCCGCGCCATCCGGTATCCTGTCCCCGCCCAAAGCGACATCCCTCCCGGATCGCCCGCCTTGGCGGCGGCAGCGCGCAGCGGTTTCGTCATATGGTGCACATGCGGATACGCCGCCGGCGCCATGGCGCGATACTCCGCCATAAACCGGTTTACAAGCCCGCGCGCCGGCCGGCCGGTAAACGCCCTCGTCACGGCCGTTTCGGCAAACCGCGGATCGGCAAGCGCCTGCTTATGGAGCGGATGCGCCCCGCTTTCCGGGCAGCGCAAAAACGCCGTCCCGAGCTGCACCGCGCTCGCCCCGGCTTTGAGCGCCGCCGCGATGCCGCGCCCATCCATGATCCCGCCCGCCGCCGCGAGCGGAACCCGAACCTCCGCGCGCACTTGGGCCAACAGCGGGAACAACTCGAGCGCCCCATCCTTTTTCGGATCGTTGCCAAACGACGCCCGATGCCCGCCCGCTTCCTTCCCTTGCACGCAAAGCGCATTCGCCCCGGCTTTAGCGGCCATTTCGGCTTCCTCCACCGATGTCACCGTCACGATCACAAACGCCCCCGACTTTTGCAAGGCGGCGATCACCTCTTTGTCCGGGCAGCCGAACGTAAAGCTGACGACCGGCACCCGCTCCTCAAGAAGCACATCAAGCTTCGCCTCCCAGTCGTCGTCATCCCATTTCGGCTCGCCGACTGACGCCCCAAGCCGCTCCGCCTCGGATTCGAGCACGGCGCGGTAGCGTTCGAGCGCCTTTTCATCCACTGTTTTATTCCCCGGCACAAACACATTCACCCCAAACGGCCGGTCCGTTAACGTCCGCAGCTCGTGAATTTCCTTCCTCATGGCCTCCGCTGTCTTGTACCCGCCGGCCAAAAAACCAAGCCCTCCGGCGTTCGACACCGCCGCCGCCAGTTCAGGCGTCGACACTCCGCCCGCCATCGGGGCTTGGATGATCGGGATGGGAAGTGTAGAGAACATACGTATCTCCCTTCTTTCGGCTAAAACCGTTTTGCCTCTCTCCTATTTTTTCGCGCTTCGTGCTCGGATTTCCTCCCCCCTTTGTCGAATCAATCTTTACGCCGACTATGTCTTTTGCACGCTCCATGAACGACAGCTGTCCGGCCAACGCGGCGCGTTTTCAACATCTCACATACATATGGTAAGAACAGGTGTTATCCGTTGTTCAATCAATCGATCGAAACATAAAGCGAACAATACGATCCATGCCTAATCGCTGTCGCCTGACGTCCAACAAACGGGCAGTTTGTTCATCCCTTTATCCCTTTACAGACCCGCGAGCGAGAAAGCCCACTCCTTGAGGGGTGGGATGAAAGCGAGCCGTTTTCTTAATATTGAATGATTCTGAAAAAAATGGTATCCTGTAATCGCCACAAGGAGGTGAATCCATGCCGACCATCACACTAAGGCTGGAGCTGCACAACCCAACAAAAGTCAAACAAGACATGTATGAACGGATGACAGAAGTGAATACCGCGTTTGCGAATTGGCTGTTGAATCATCCCGAGCTGAATCAAGCGACGAGCAAAATATTTAAAGAGTTTTCGCCGCAGCGGTTTCCTCCCGCTGTCGTGAATCAAACGATTCGAGAAGTGAAGTCCCAAAAGAAAAACCAGAAAACAAAGAAGTTTCGAACATTCTGGTGCTGCTTTAACAATCAAAACGTGAAGGTGGAAAAGAAAGGGGCGTTCTACACGGTTTCCTTCCCCACACTGGAGAAGCGAATTGGCGTGCCAGTGGTTGCGCGCCCCTACCAAGAAGCGTGGCTGAAGCGGCTGCTCGATGGAACCGTCAAACAAGGGGCCGCCAAACTCTACAAAAAGAGAACGAAATGGTACTTGGCGATCGTGATCACCTTTGAAGTCAAGCCGCGGCACGAAACAAAGGTGATGGGGGTTGACGTTGGGCTTCGCTATATCGCTGTGGCCAGCGTGGGAACGAAATCGTGGTTTTTCAAAGGGAGCCAATGCGCCTTCATTCGCCGACGCTATGCGGCTTTGCGGCGAACGTTGGGCAAAGCCAAGAAGCTCCAGATGATTCGCAAAATCGGCCGCAAAGAGTCCCGCTGGATGAAGGAGCAAAATCACAAAATCAGCCGTCAAATCGTGAATGTTGCGCTCGCCAACGGTGTTGGCGTGATTCGGATGGAAGCGTTGACAGGGATTCGCAAGCGAGCAAAATCGGCCAAAGAAGCAGGACGAAGCCTTCATTCTTGGGCGTTTCATCAACTGCAAACGATGATTGCCTATAAAGCCGAAATGGCGGGCATTCGGGTGGAGTGGGTGAAGCCGACCTATACAAGCCAAACATGTCGATGCGGGCATCGAAAGAAAGCGAACCGAAACGGCATCCGCTTCCGATGCCAAAAATGCGGATACGCCATCCACGCCGACTTGAATGGCGCGATCAACATCGCCAAAGCGATTTCGGGCTTCGCCGCCTAGCGCACTGGTCACAGGTGCGCCGCCCATTGGGGTACATCGTAACCCGATGGGACGGGGTGATGGCACACCCCTGAAGCTTTTGCGTTGTCTGAACCAGAAATGGATGAGGGCGTTAACGACCCAAGAATCCCACGCCCTTTAGGCGTGTGGAGTGTCAATCAATATCCTTTAACAAAAGACTGGCCACTTTGATAAACGTTTTGCCATCCTCAAACGAAAAATAGCGCATGCTGTTTTCATGAACAAGTTCTTCGATTTTTGCCCATGTCTCCGTATCGCGGCGATGGTGGATGCGTTCGAGCTTCTCTACTTCCAGCTTCAAGGCACGAACCACCCACTCCGGTTCATCCGCTAGAAATCGCAAAAACTGTTCTTCTAATTGAGCATTGTAAAACGTCTGATTGTAATACGAGTCAAAGAAATATTGAAGATGTTCGAATTCTTTTCGAATGTCCATGTTTCATCTCCACCTTTCAAGTTCTCCTTTCGACAAACGTGGCGGGTTATCCTGCCTTATTGCTTGATCAAACAAAAAACTCCCCAAACCATCCACTGGTTTAGGGAGTTTATCGTCACGGCCGAAACGCCTTTAACCGTTTCGCCAGTTCTTTCGTACGCGGATATACATCGCGATAAATCGCAAACAGCTCTTTGTATCGGGCGACCGCATCCGGCCGCGGTTCGACGACGGATTCGACTTGTTTGAACGCATCCGCGCATTGCTTGAGCGAATCGAACCAACCGACGCCGCACGCGGCGATCATCGCAGCGCCTAGTCCCGGCCCTTGTTCGTTCTTCAGCTTTTCCACCGGCAGGCCGAAAATATCAGCTTGGATTTGCAGCCACTCGGCGCTTTTTGCCCCGCCGCCGATCGAAACGACCGAGTCGATCGTTTTGCCGCTCGCTTTGATGATCTCAACCGATTCGTTGAGCGAGAACGTAATCCCTTCCATGACCGCGCGGGCAAAATCCCATTTCGTCTGCCGCGAATCGACGCCGATAAACGACCCGCGAACATCGGCATCGGCATAAGGCGTCCGCTCGCCGACCAAATACGGCGTAAACAACAAGCCGTTCGCGCCGATCGGCGACTCGGAGGCGCGCTTGACGATCTCGGCAAACGGCACGTCTTCCGCAAACGTCCGCTTCCACCAGTCAAAGCTGTAGCCCGCCGCCAGCGTCACTCCCATAATATAGTAGGCATCCGGCTCGGCGTGGTTGAAGTAATGCACTTTTCCAGCGAAATCTTTTTCCCCGCTTTGTTCATAGGCAAGCACGACGCCTGACGTGCCGATGCTTGACATCATGCGGCCTTCTGCCAAAATGCCCGCGCCAACCGCGCCGCAAGCATTGTCCGCCCCACCGGCGAACACTTTCACCGATGACGGCAGCCCGGTCTGCTCGGCAATCTCCGGGCGCAGCGTCCCGACGAACGCCGTCGCTTCAACAAGCGGCGGGCAAAGCGAAAGATCGACGCCGACCGCCCGGGCGATCATCTCGCTCCACGTTTTCGTTTCAATATCCAACAAAAGCGTCCCCGCCGCATCCGATACATCCATCGCAATGTGCCCGGTCAAGCGGAAGCGGACATAATCTTTCGGCAACAAAAACACCCGCGCCCGCTCGTACCGCTCAGGCTCATGCTGCTTCACCCAAAGAAGCTTCGGCAACGTGAATCCTTCAAGCGCCTCATTTTTGGCAATCGAGAGCAGCTGGTCGCGTCCAACCTTTTCCTCAATTTCCCGACACTCTTCCGTCGTTCGCGTATCATTCCATAAAATCGCATTGCGCACGACGTTCCCGTCGTCATCAAGCAGCACAAGCCCGTGCATTTGTCCAGAAAAACTCAAGCCGACGATCAACTCCGGGGAAACGCCCGCCGTCTCCCAGACGCGGCGCAGTGCGACGATCGTTTTTTCCACCCAATCATCGGGGCGCTGCTCGCTATAGCCGGAATGCGGCTGGTAGAGAGGATAGGACTCGGTCCATTCCCCTCTCACCTCGCCGTGTCGATCGACAAGCAATACTTTGACTGCACTCGTTCCTAAATCGACGCCAATGACGTATTCCAAAGTCATCCCTCTTTCACGAACGGGATACGCTCGGCACGCTGACTTCCAACAAATATTGGTTGAGCAGCGTTTTCAAGCGTTCGAGACGGCCGGACGCATTGCGAATTTCGCCGAGCTGCAAGGCGTACTCCTCAAGCTTTTTGAAGTCCGCCGTCCCTTCGACGATCTCGCGGCCGATGCCTTCTGTATAGCTTTTGTACCGTTCTTCGATGAACTGTTCAAACACGCGGTCTTCCAACAAGCGATGGGCGACTTTCAAACCGATCGCAAAGCTGTCCATCCCGGCGATATGAGCGTAGAACAAGTCCTCCGGTTCAAACGAGCCTCTCCGCACTTTCGCGTCAAAGTTCAAGCCGCCGCGCCCAAGGCCGCCGTTTTGCAAAATTTCATACATCGCCAGCGTCGTCGCATACAAATCTGTCGGGAACTCGTCCGTATCCCAGCCGAGCAGCGTATCGCCTTGGTTCGCATCGACCGAGCCCAACATGCCATGAATGCGGGCGACGCGCAGCTCGTGCTCAAACGTATGCCCGGCCAATGTCGCATGGTTCGCTTCAATATTGAATTTGAAATGATCTTTCAGCCCATATGTCTGCAAGAACGCCAACGCCGTCGCCACATCGAAGTCATATTGGTGCTTCGTCGGCTCTTTCGGCTTCGGCTCGATCAAAAACTGGCCGTCAAATCCGATTTCTTTCGCATAGTCGACCGCCATGTGCAAGAAGCGAGCCAAATTGTCAAGTTCCAGCTTCATGTCCGTGTTCAGCAGCGTCTCATAACCTTCCCGGCCGCCCCAGAACACGTAGTTTTCCGCTCCGAGCCGTTTGGCGATCTCCAACCCTTTTTTCACTTTCGCCGCCGCATAGGCGAACACATCGGCATTGCACGACGTCGCCGCCCCGTGAACGAAGCGCGGATGGCTGAACAAGTTCGCCGTATTCCACAGCAGCTTCGTTTTGCTTGTTTTCATGTACTCTTCAATCATATCGACGATTTCATCCAAGTTTTTGTACGTCTCGCTGAGCGTTTCCCCTTCTGGCGCAATGTCGACGTCATGGAAGCAGAAAAACGGAACGTTCAGCTTTTCAAACAGCTCAAACGCCGCCTCGACGCGCGCCTTTGCTAGATCCATGCCGCTATATTTGTCCCACGGACGAATCATATTGCCGACGCCAAACGGATCCGATCCATCCCCCGTGAACGTATGCCAATAGGCGACCGAAAAGCGCAAATGCTCCTCCATTGTTTTGTCGCCGACTTTTTCTTCCGGATTATAAAACTTAAACGCCAACGGATTGCGCGACTCCGGTCCTTCATATGGAATGGTTCCGATATTCGGGAAATACGCCATGTCCAAGTCCTCCTTAAATAAGCGAGAATGATTTGTTTCAGTTTTATTATAACGCTTTCATATTTGTTTGTCTATCATATAAACAAAGTTTCCTATAATTCTTTGTACAAAAAATAGTCAAAATCTGCATAGTTGTTTTGCCCCGAACCGTCCCGGCAATGCATGCCGACAAAGGCGCCGGTAAACGCAGCTCGACTTTTGATATAGTCGTCCGACAGTTTATATGATTCGAACATGACGGGAAGATCGATCCAGTCCATTCCATCGAAAGAATAAGAATATTTGTATGTTGTTGCTTGCACGGTTACCCTTAAATACACATACTCAACGTCATCAGGAATGACAATCTCCCTTCCCGACAATGGTTGATCAACCACGAGATGATCGCATGACATCAATTCAAGAATCCGTCCTTTTTCCTCATGCCATGTGATTTGCAGTGTTGTCCAGTTTTGCGTATTGTAATAGTTTACTAGACCAGCCGATTGCTGAAAGGTTGTTGGGCGAAAGGACACTTTCGTCTCGGCAACAAAATGAAAGTGCTGCCATCGTCTGGCGACAAACGCCTGTGTAAACCGGGAAGTAAGCGATTCTCTTCCGTACAGCCGCAAATGTCCGCGACGAGCCTTTAAGGTAGCGATGTCTTCCCTTAAAGGAATTCGCAATGTTTGAAAATGGTGGTTTAATGTATCACCATCAAAATCATCTTTTTCATCGTAATCTTTTTTCCACGGAACTTCCTCAACGTTCGGACCATCGATTTCCAACGAAGGTTGATTCCCCCCACGACATAAGGCCAACCGTCTCTCCATTCAAGCCGTTGAATCGCCGTTTCACGTCCGAGCGGGCAATAGCCGCGGTGTTCCAGCAACGGCTGCCCCTCTCTTGGCAACGGCCGACCAGTTAAATGAACAAGAAACCATTCGTCCGTATGAGTATGGACAATCGACGCATGGCCAGCCTTTTGCAGCGGGTTTCGCGGATAAGGCCACGACGTAATCAGCGGATTGTCGGGATGCACCTCATACGGACCATAGAGAGAGCGCGACCGGGCAATCGTCGCCGCATGGTTGTATCGCGTTCCCCCTTCCGCCGTCAATAAATAATAACTGTAGATGAGCAAATTCACTAACATAAATTGACAACCAAACAAAAAAGGAGACATGAACCAGACTCCTTGGATAAAATAGATGTGCTCACAACTACCCACAAGGAGGTTCATGTCTCATGAATAGATTAGCACATCACCAAGGAATCCACAAGTTTTTCTTCACGTTGGGGTTAACGCTGCAGCTTTCCAAACCGGTCATCAAGCATCTCATTCATATCGTCGATGCCTTGACCACCAAGGGATTCTCGGGAACATTGACCGATATTCATCACTGGAGCTTTCATCCGAATCATCGAACGACGCTCAGTCACTTTTTCACGAAAAGCCCTTGGGATGAGGAAAGGCTGCTTGGGAAGCTTCAAGAGTGGATCCTCCGCCGAATCGAGCGAAAGAATCAGCCTCTTTTTGTCTCGATTGATGATACGATTTGCCAAAAAACGAAGCCTTCGTCACGGGCAACGCACGCCATTCAAGGGTGTGATTGGCACTACTCGCATAAAGATCATCAATCGGTTTGGGGGCATTCGCTCGTTTGGCTGATGGTGCACACCTTCACGCAGGCGTTTCCGTTCGCGTTCCGCTTGTATGACAAGAAGGCCGGAAGAAGCAAAATCGACCTGGCGATCGAGATGCTTTCCTCACTCAAGGTGGAACCGGATCGGCCGGTGTATGTGCTCATGGATTCGTGGTACCCGTCCAAAAAGCTCATCGAAGCCTGCTTGAGCAAGGGATTTCATGTCATCGCGATGCTCAAGACGAACCGGATTCTTTATCCGAAAGGCATTGCGATCCAAGCGAAGCAGTTCGCCCGCTATATCGAGCCAAAAGACACCCGCCTCGTCACGATGGGGAAGGAGCGTTGCCGCGTGTATCGCTATGAGGGGGCGATCCATGGCCTCGATGACGCGGTGGTGCTGCTGGCTTGGAAGGCGGATCAGCCGATGACGCCGGAACATCTCCATTGTGTCTTGAGCACCGACCGGGGGCTCGGGGACGAAGACATCTTGCGTTACTACGCCCAGCGCTGGACGATCGAATGCTTTTTCCGGCAGGCGAAAGATCAACTGAAGCTGGATGAATACCGCGTCCGCCACGTTCGGGCGGTGAAACGGTATTGGGCGGTGGTGCTCTTGGCCTCTGTGTACAGCATCGCCGAATCCCGACAAACCCTCTCCGCCGGGCTGGAGCTTCTCCGGTCGCGGAAAGACCACAGCGTCGTGGAGTTCATTTATGACGCCGCGAAGCAAGGAATTCCCATTGATGTGATCAAAAAACAGCTCCGTATCGCGTAAGGGGGACCCTGTTTATCTCGCTAACCATGGAAATTATTGTAATGAAAAATGCTCATCTACAGTAAAATTGTTTAGCAATGCTTTTTAGGCTGATATTTTCAGCATAATGCTCCTCAATATATATTTTATGAATTTCACATAGTGAAAGCGGCTTCCTTTGTTCTTCCACTATCCAGCAACATTCCACCGCAAAATCCATCAGCCTTTTCCTCAATTCTTCCAAACGGAAAGGATAGTCTTGACATTCTAGCACTCGGGGCAAAGTCGTCAGTTGTTCCTCACATGCCCCTGCTCGTTTGACGAGCTGAAGCGCTTTCTGTACGAAATAAAGGACAAACGTCTTCACAGCCTCAGCAGACAAGCGGCGGGCACGAAACTGGGCGAACAGATCTTTCATGGCGGTCATCAGTTGCTCCAGCCGCGCCTCTTCTATATACTCCACCAATGTTTGGCATTGTCCATCATCAACGCTGGGATAAGAAAGCGTGATTTCTTTTACCTGTTCATAAAAAACGATTCTCTCGTCGCTGACGTATTTATAACACAACGCTTCACCTGCTTCCCTAATCCGTTCTTGAAGACGGTCAACGGGCGACGCAAAAGCGGTAACAAAAATCGTCACATCAAGAGGAACGTTCGCGAGTTGCTCAGAGAACCGGTATAGATTATGACGTATCTCCTCTTCGCCATCACCAATAAACAATAGCCCGTATCGCTGCCTTCCGTGCTCATAGATTGGAAAATGGATCGACTGTTTGACAACGCGATGGTAAATTTCCTTAATTTTAGTTTTGTAGGCGGCATCGGTAGCTATATGGACCATATCGACCTTGCCGTTGATCTCGATGATCGCATAACCCGAAAGTATAGACGAAGAGCCCCCCAATCTCCCATTTCCCTGAGACTTGTCCCCTTTTTTCCTGTGACCCATTCATAAAACAAGAACTCAGCTTGCTGCTTCTTTCTCGTTTCCTTCTCCTGATTCAATACTTCCGCCATTCTTGATAACGACTGTTCAAACTCTCTTTTATTAATCGGTTTTAATAAAAAGTCGCAAACCCCATATTTAATCGATTGTTGCGCGTAGAAAAAGTCATTGTATCCGCTCACCACAATAAACTTCGTTCCTGTTTGTCCGCTTCGGGATACCCTCTGAATCAATTCAAGTCCGTCAATTCCTGGCATCCGAATATCTGTCACGATAAGGTCGGGACGCAACTTGGCTGCCTCACGGAGCGCCTGCTCTCCATTATCCGCCTCCCCACAAATTCGATATCCGCATCCTTCCCAATCAATCAATGTTTTCATGCCTTCCCGCACAAACATTTCATCATCGACCAACATGACTTTATGCATCCCGATCCCCTTTTTTTCTCCAAAACGATGGCCCTTGCTTTTTTAGAAACATATCTGTTCCTTCAAGCAGCTGGGCGTTATTTCATTTCCCCCAATCAAAGTCAATCGCCTTCAAAAACGTTCTTGCTAGAATCATATGTCCCGCAACAGACGGATGAACGCGGTCCCAAGCCAATGCCGCCGGATAAAGCGTCTTTAATACCTCGTTAAAAGCAGCCTGGGTATCAACGAATATACTGTTTGTTTCTTCGGCAATTTGTCTGACAACGAGACCATACTGATCCATGGTCCGGCGCATCGGATCATGTTCATTTCCTTCGATATAAAACGGTGTCATCAAAATGATTCCTTTCACAAGCGGTTTCGTCTCGAGCACAAGGTTGCGGAGCGTCGCTTCGTATTCATCCAAGTATACATGTTTCTCTTTGATGAACGGCAAATCATATTGCCGCCAAACATCGTTAATGCCTATCATAATCGATACCCAGTCCGGTTTTTGGGCAATAACATCTTCTTGCCATCTTGCTTTCAAATCTCGCACCGTATTGCCGCTGATCCCTTTGTTGACGACGCGGATGCCTAGTTCCGGATAAACCGCTTGCAGGAGACCATCCACATAGGCTACATATCCTGTCCCCAACGCTCCGAACAATCCTTCCCCCTCTGGCTGGGCGCGGCCGCAATCGGTGATCGAATCGCCAATAAACAACAATTTTTCCCCACGTCCGATTTTCATTTGCCCTTCCCCCTTGAAATATCAATACAAACTTGCCATCAAATCACCTGAAAGATCGTCGTTTCCGGAATAAAATAGACGGGAATATCAAGAAATTGAGATCCCAGCCATTCAGCCAAATGCCTCATACCGGGCTCTTCGCTTTCCGCATGTCCCAGCACAATCAACGCCTTTTGTCTTCCCTGGTACACGGCATCCCGAATATATTCCGGTGTCTCCCATTCAGGTCCCTCTCCATAGATGATCGCGTCGAGATTTTCCTGTTCAAACAATGGAATCGACAATGCTCCGCCGCCTCGGTACCCCACCAATAGCCCGATGCGGGCGCATGGCGCAGATAAATCTCCAGATATCCGTACAAATGGAACGCGCAACCTTTCCTTCACATATTCAGCCACTTCCTTTGCCGTCATGCGAGGAATCGCCACAATTGCAGCGGTCGGCAAATATTTGGAAACATATGACTCCCAACCCAAAGCGCGGATTAAACCGACCATGATTCCATCCGGTTGATGTCGATGCCAGTAATCATGAAATCGGTAAATCGCAATGCCCGACTCGCGGATCAAGCGAATCTTTCCCTGATATACTGGATCCTTTTGCATCATTTTAGTGTTGTCAGTATGACTGTAAAATAATCCTTCATGAGTGACGAGAAGATTCGCTCCCATGGAAATGGCTTGTTGGATGACGCGATAAGTCGGCATGAAACTCGTCGCAATTCCCTTCACTTCCATGTTTCGGTCTCCATACATAAGAGTATCCACGGTATTCGGAATTTTCCCCACCGACGCCGTTAATCGGTCCAACACATCTTGAACAGTGATTGCCATCATTCTGCTCCTCTCACCTGTTACGCCAGCTGTCATGAAATCCACTTTTCTATGTTTGTTCATGAAAAATAAGTGGTGAGCAATGATTTTCATTTAAACTACTTTGTTCTGGCTCTCTTAAAGATATCGTTCTGCTGCTCTAAAATCTTATTTTTTCTCCTTCTCGAAAATAACAGATAAAAACAACACAAATAAGTATGTTTTCTATCCAAACTAATTATATACGGAATTTTTGTAATTTTCAATCGTGTCATTCGTATACCGTCAGTAGAAAAAGTACCATCCGTTTTCACTGTTGAGACAACTATTCGCTACCGTTATATCATCAACCTCCCAGCCATACTATGCATGTTTATGAAAATGGAATATCGCTGTAATTGATCTCCTCTTCCATCAATTGCTTACCTTAATCTTTGAACGCTCTCCCACCTACGCTCACGCTTCGAGGTGGGAGATTCTTGGGTTGGGAACACCCGCCCCACGGCAGGCTGTCCACCAAGCCATCCCCGTGCGTCCTACGGTTCGACTGCCTTACAACGACAGCAAACGAAGCCCTTCCTGCAGGATATTCCGGGCGGCGTTATGATCCCGGTCATGTTCGGCTCCGCAGGTTGGGCACACCCACTCGCGGATGTCGGGCGATTTCACCTCAACCTGCCGATGTCCGCAGCACGAGCACAATTGGCTCGATGGGAACGTGCTCCCGACACGGACCACCGTCCGCCCGTACCATTTCGCTTTATACTCGATCATGTTGAGAAAACGCTCCCATGCGGAATCGGAAATGGATTTGGCCAGCTTGTGATTCTTCTGCATGTTCCGCACACGCAAGTCCTCCACTCACACCACTTGGTTTTCGCGGATGAGGCGAGTGGACCGTTTGTGCAGGAAATCGTTCCGGCAGTTGGCGATTTTCTCATGAAGCTTGGCCACCTTCAAGCGGGCTTTCTGCCAGTTCGAACCGCCCAGCTTCCGGCGGGACATCACCCGCTGCCAGTACGCCAGTTTCTCTTCGTATCGACGCCAATGCTGGGGGTGTTCGATCTTCTCTCCAGTGGAAAGAACCACCATATGTTTCAACCCCAAATCGACGCCCACTTGCTTGTCGGTTGTGGGCCATGGAGGGATTTCCGTTTCCACAAGGATGGAGACAAAATACTTCCCCGTTCGGTTTCGACAAATGGCGGCGGAGAGAATGCGGCCTTCCACCTCACGACCTTTGGCAAACGCCACCCATCCGAGCTTCGGGAGTTTCCATCGATGGCCGTCCACTTCGATCGATGGGCGTCCCTTTTTCGGGGCGTTGCACCAGGCGGTGTACGATTGATTCGGGTGTTTTTTTGCTTTTGAAGCGGGGAGGGTTCGCCGTTCCATCGAAGAACAGGTTAAACGCCCCGTCCAACTGTTGCAGCGCGTTTTGCAAGGCAGTGGAATCCGGCGCTTTCAGCCACGGAAGTGTCTGCTTCAACGCGGTCAACCGCTTAGAACATTCGTTATAGCCAAGCCCCGACCCTGTTGTTTCATACGCCTGATTCTATTCGGACAAAACGTGATGGTACACAAACCAGCAGCACCCGATGGTTTGATGGATCCGTTCCGCTTGTGTTCGGGTGGGATACAGCCGGAAGCGGTAGGCTTTGTGCATGACCTTCCCTCCTTTTGAACGGAACATTTGTTCTATTTCTGTCTATTTTACACCTTTGATTCGTTGGAGGCAAGAGGGAGAGCGATGGCGAATACCGATTCATCCCCCACTTCCGCTCGTGCGTGGAAGTGAGGGGCTTCTCGGCGAGAGATGATAAACGAAATCATTGAAAAACTA
This sequence comes from Geobacillus sp. Y412MC52, assembly GCF_000174795.2. NCBI lineage: Bacteria > Bacillati > Bacillota > Bacilli > Caryophanales > Anoxybacillaceae > Geobacillus > Geobacillus sp. Y412MC52. The sequence goes on from NC_014915.1 coordinate 1,875,617, forward strand.
ACACTTCAAAGAGAGGTGTTTAGGTCCTTTCGACCAAATTTAATACAATATAACGAAAAGTTAGTATATTTGATTTACAAACAAAGTTGACATTGATAAAATGAAATGGGGATGAAATTTAGCACCTTGCGCTTCCTAAAAAGAAAGCCCTTTCATCCCTAACAACGATATAAAAAAGGAATGAGGAGGAATGGTATGCGGAATGTTGTGCGTAAACCATTGACTATTGGATTAGCTTTAGCGTTATTGTTGCCTATGGGAATGACTGGCGCATCTGCTGAGAATGCGGATTCCTATACAAAAAAACCTAGCATCAGCGCATTGCACGCCCCGCAATTGGATCAGCGCTACAAAAACTCATTCACGATTGGTGCGGCCGTTGAACCTTACCAGCTACTAAATGAGAAAGACGCACAAATGTTAAAACGCCATTTTAACAGCATTGTTGCCGAAAACGTGATGAAACCCATCAGCATTCAGCCTGAGGAAGGAAAATTCAATTTTGAACAAGCGGATCGAATTGTGAAGTTTGCCAAAGAAAATGGCATGGATATTCGCTTCCATACACTCGTTTGGCACAACCAAGTGCCGCAGTGGTTCTTTCTTGATAAGGAAGGTAAACCAATGGTTAATGAAACAGACCCCGTGAAACGCGAACAAAATAAACAGCTGTTGTTAAAGCGGCTCGAAACCCATATTAAAACAATTGTCAAACGGTATAAAGATGACATAAAATATTGGGACGTTGTGAATGAGGTTGTCGGGGACGACGGAAAGCTGCGCAATTCTCCATGGTATCAAATCGCCGGCATTGATTATATTAAAACGGCGTTTCAAACGGCAAGAAAATACGGCGGCGATGACATTAAACTTTATATCAATGACTACAATACAGAAGTTGAACCGAAGCGAACGGCCCTTTATAACCTGATCAAACAGTTAAGAGAAGAAGGCGTCCCGATTGACGGCATTGGACATCAGTCCCACATCCAAATCAGCTGGCCTTCTGAAAGCGAAATAGAAAAAACGATCAACCTATTTGCCGGACTGGGCTTGGATAACCAAATTACCGAGCTTGACGTCAGCATGTACGGCTGGCCGCCACGAGCTTACCCGACGTATGACGCCATTCCGGAGCAAAAGTTTCTAGACCAAGCGGCCCGTTATGATCGTTTGTTCAAGCTGTATGAAAAACTCGACGACAAAATCAGCAACGTCACCTTCTGGGGCATCGCCGACAATCATACGTGGCTCGACAGCCGTGCGGATGTGTACTATGACGCCAACGGGAATGTTGTTGTCGACCCGAACGCTCCGTACGCAAAAGTGGAAAAAGGGAAAGGAAAAGATGCGCCGTTTGTTTTTGGGCCAGATTACAAGGTCAAACCTGCGTATTGGGCCATTGTCGATCATAGATAAGGCATGCGTGCAATCGAGTAGGAGGGGGCGGCTAACCCCCGTCCCCTCACACCACCTAGCATGCGGGTCCGCACTAGGCGGTTCGTCAACCTTGACGGAGTTCGAAATATCGTTGCGTCAAACTCTTGAGCCCTTGAGCGGTCCAGTAGGTCTTGCCCAGGGCCTGGTGGAGTTGCGGCGTTTTCGTTGTTCGCCAAGCTCCTTTTCGGGTATTGGCGATCTCCATCACCGCTGTCTCTTTCAGCCCCAGCGCTCTTAACTCACGGATTCTGGTTCTGACCCGTTTCCATTGAAGCCATTGACAGAGTCGAAGCCTCCTCCGATCCATCCTTCGATGGTCTGAAGGACAGACGGGGTTTCGACGAGCCGAAAATACCCGATCCATCCCATGACGTATTGATTGACGCGATGAATTCGTTCTGGCATCGATATGCTCCAGTTTGGGTTGGTCAGCTGTCGAATCCGCTGTTTCAGACGTTGAATCGACCTTGGGGCGAGCCGGATTCGCGCTTTTCGTTCCGGTGTGAAGCTAAACCCCAGAAAGGCCCGTTTCCACGGGCGGTCCACCGCACTTTTCTCCTCGTTTACTTTGAGTTTGAGCGTTTTCTCCAAGAACCGTTGGATGCTTTGTTTCACCCGTTGTCCTGCCCGCAGACTTTTCACATAGATGTTGCAGTCATCTGCGTAACGGCAGAATTTCAATCCTCGCTTCTCCAATTCCTTGTCTAAATCGTCGAGAAGGATGTTCGCCAGCAGGGGGCTGAGGGGACCGCCTTGCGGCGTCCCTTCCTCCGTCTGCACCTTCACCCCTTCGATCATAACGCCGGCTTGCAGGTAGGCACGGATCAGTCTCAGCACGCGTTTATCCTTGACTTTTCGGGCCACCCGGCTCATCAGGATGTCATGATTGACACGGTCAAAGAACTTTTCTAGATCTATGTCAACCACGTACCGATATCCTTCCTGGATGTAGCCTTGCGCTTGCCGCACGGCATCGTGGGCGTTGCGGCCCGGACGGAATCCGAAGCTGGAAGGGGAGAAGTCTGGATCGAAAATGGGTGTGAGTTCTTGAAGAATGGCTTGTTGGATCAGCCCGTCCACCACGGTGGGAATGCCTAGCTGCCGTGTGCCTCCGCCCTATTTCGGGATTTCGACCCTGCGGACAGGCGCCGGCCGGTAGGTTCCTGCCAAGAGTTGGGCGCGGATCGTGCTCCAGTGAGCGCGGATGTCATCACGGAGTTGATCGGTTGATACTCCGTCGATTCCCGGTGCTCCTTGGTTCGCTTCGACCCGTTTGAGCGCCGTGATGAGGTTGTCTCTCGCTAAGATGCGTTCCAACAAAGCCATCGTGATCTTCTCCTTCCGCGGGATGAGATTCAGGTCTTGCCGGGTTGCGCTCAGCCCTCGACCTGAGGCCCTCTGGGCTTCACCCTTGCTTCCTCAGATGAGTTCCGAAAGGAATTCTGCTTCGACACACAACATCTCGAAAGAGTCTGATTCATCCCTGAGTTGACGTTCGGCCCTTCCTGTTTCAGGCGTCCCTTACTCCAGTACTATGGCCTCTGCTGACTCCTGTACGTTCAGCACTTCTGGTTGCCATCGTCAGAAGGCGTTCCGTACAGGCCTCCCCGGATAAGGATGGACACTTTCCACTCATGCACCTGCCCAATCTACCTCCACAGCCCTTAGCGGCTTAGGACTTCGTCTTGTTCCGCAGACTCGTCCGACTATGGCGGCCTCCCATTGGGTTCGTGTACCTCAGGTCAAGTGTTTGCCTCCAGCTTCCTTCAGATTCCACCTCGCGGTGGACACCCTTGCCTTCAGCTAACGGTAGGCGCTCGCCAGCCCCCGTTCGGGACTTTCATCCTATAGCGTCGCACCCATGCCGGGCGTACTGGTCAAAATCAGCCCCGTTTCCCGGGGATGATTTTTCTAACGGATCAACATTGTTGTCCGATCAATGCAGGCCCGCTACCCGCCTTTCGCGCAACGGTTGGCTTCTTCACTTTCACCTCAAGAAGGCCGGTGAAAAACGGTGACTTTCGCTTAATCAGTGTTTGGGGGCGCGAGAGAAGGCTTGGTTTTAAAAGGTTTCTCAACTTGAGAAAACAGTGTTTTTCGTGGTTTTTTCACTAAATCACCACCCTTCAAGGGAAGTGGGGAAGTAGTCAATTTCCTTGCTTCCTGGCCGCCTGTTTTTCTTCCGTTTTGCGAAATACACGCAATGCGCCACTCATCACCACCAAGGCGAGCGAACTGATGCTGAAAAACGGGATTAAACCCGGAATATACATCAATAAGACGAACAAGGCCCCGACACTAATCAACATAACGAGCGTCATGAATGGATTGGCCATTCCAATGAGAAAGGCATATTTGATATATTGCCAAAAGCGCAATTCGTAATGCACATAGATCGGGAACACATATAAAAGCGTCACTGCATAAAAAATCAAAATGACGAGCAAAGCGACAGAAAACGGAAATCTCCATTCCATTGGCACGTGGACAATGTATAAAAGATCGATATAGAAAATATACGCTACCGCCATCAACAAAAGCCCGATCCGGTTCGCCCGCCAAAATTCACCTTTATACGTGCGAACGAATGTTTTCAGCACTGGAACATCGCTATCATGAAAGAGGAGCCACTTCCTTACGATCGTAAACAGCGCCACCGTCGCCGGAGCAATGCCGAGAATGACGAGTCCAAGGACGGTAAAAAAAAGCCACAATAGATTGATGTATGCAAGCCTTGTAATCCATTCACAAGCCCAATACAACTTTCCATCCAGCAAGCCGGTACGCATGATTCATCCACCTTTTATCCTCACTTTTCCACTAGTATACCATAAGACAGAAAAAGAAGGGAGACTTTGTTTACTCCCCCTTCAAACTCCAGCATAGGCCAAAAAGCCGCCGTCAACAGGCACAATGGTTCCGGTGACAAATCCACTCGTTTGATCATCTACAAGCCAAAGAAGTGTCCCTAACAAATCTTCCGGCTTGCCGAGCCGCCGCATCGGTGTATGCATCAAAATTTTTTTCGTCCGCTCCGTATACGATCCATCAGGATTTTTCAAAAGATGTTCATTTTGTTTCGTCAAAAAGAATCCCGGGGCAATCGCATTGACGCGAACCCCGATCTCGGCGACATGCACAGCCAGCCATTTCGTGAAGTTTTCAATTCCCGCTTTAGCCGCACTGTACGCCAGCACTTTCGTCATCGGCCGCGGAGCGCTCATCGAGGAAATATTAATGATTGTTCCCCCTCTGCCCACCATCTGTTTGAGAAAATGCTGCGTCGGGATGATTGTCCCAAGAATATTTAAATCAAAAACATAGGAAAACCCTTCTGTCGTCAAATCGAAAAACGTTGTAATTTCTTGATTCTCTAGATCCTGCAACTCGAATATTTCCTTTGTCGTAATGCCTTGCGGATGGTTTCCGCCTGCCCCATTAATCAGGACATCGCACGGCCCGTAAACTTCCGCTACCATTTCTGCCGCCTGTTTGACGCGTTCGACATCCAGAACATCGCACTGAATAGCCAGCGCTTGGCCGCCTTGTTCTTCGATCTCGTTCTTTACTATTTCAGCTTTCTCGAATGTTAGATTTAAAATCGCCACTTTCATTCCTTGACGGGCCAGCTCTTTCGCCATGCAGCTGCACAATACCCCACCCCCGCCCGTTACAACCGCTACCTTGCCTTTTAAACTTGGATGGATCGGGAGCATGTCTTCTCACCTTCTCGCTTCTTTTTTTCATTCTCCAAACTATCCCAAATGCCCAGCAGGTACATGATGCCAAGCGCCCGATCGTACAACCCGTAACCAGGACGAGCTTGTTCCCCCCAAATCATTCGGCCGTGATCCGGTCGAATGTACCCTTGAAAATCAGCTTCATGCAACGTTTTCATAATCTCGCATATATTCAACGAACCGTCACAACTGCGATGAGACGTTTCCTCAAAATCGCCATTCGCGTGAATTTCGACATTCCGTACATGAGCAAATGGCACTCGTCCCATTCTCAAAAAGTGGCGAAAAATGTCCGGGACATCGTTGGCCGGATTGGCTCCAAGCGACCCGGAGCATAACGTCAACCCATTCGCCGGGCTGTTGACCATATGAACGATCCGTTCCAAATTCTCCTTATTGGTCGCAATTCGCGGCAATCCGAACACCGACCAAGGTGGATCATCAGGATGAAGAGCCATCCGAATGCCACACTCTTCCGCCACTGGAACGATTTGTTCCAAAAAGTAACGCAAATGGTCAAATAGATCATCTTCGGTTACCCCTTTATATAGCGAGAAAAGAGGCTTGATTGTTTTCAAACGTTCCGGTTCCCATCCCGGAAGCAAAAACCCGTTCGCTCCGCTTTCAATGCGGCGGATCATTTCCTCCGGATCGATTTGTTCAATCTTTTGTTTCTCATAGGCGAGCACTGTCGACCCGTCAGGCCGCCTTTTGGCTAAATCGGAACGAGTCCAGTCAAAAATCGGCATAAAGTTGTAACAAATCACTTTCACTCCTGCTTTCGCCAAGTTGCGAATCGTCTGTTTATAGTTTTCAATATATCGATCTCGCGAGGGCAAACCAAGTTTAATATCTTCGTGGACGTTGACGCTCTCAATAACTTCAAGATGAAATCCTTTTTCATTTACCTGCCGTTTGAGTTCCAATATATCATCAACCGGCCATACTTCACCGACTGGAATATGATATAGAGCTCCAACGATTCCTTCAACTCCTGGAATTTGCCGAATGTGATCTAATGAAACAGTATCATGTTCCTTTCCGAACCAGCGAAACGTCATTTTCATTCTGATCTCATCCCCCACCCACGCCGACTTGAAAGTATTGTTTCGCGTTGAAGTAACATACATCTTGAACGATTTTCCCTAAAAAATCATAGTCTTGCGGAACCTCTCCTTTTTCAATCCATGAACCGATCAAATTGCATACAATTCTGCGAAAATACTCGTGGCGTACATAAGACACAAAACTCCTTGAATCGGTCAACATTCCGACAAACGTGCTGAACACACCGACATTGGCAAGATCCGTCAAGTGTGTGATGATGCCATCTTGATGATCATTGAACCACCAAGCTGCGCCAAATTGAACTTTCCCTTTTACCCCTTCTGATTGAAAATTGCCGACCGTTGAGGCGACAATATAGTTATAAGCAGGGTTTAATGTGTACACAATCGTTTTTGGCAGTTGATCGCTGCGCTCTAGCTCATTAAGAAAGGCATTTAACGGCTGGGCAAGAAAAAAATCATGAATCGAGTCATATCCTGTATTCGGACCAAGACGCTGAAACATCTTTTCATTTGTATTTCGAATCGAACCGATGTGCAGCTGCATCACCCAACCAAGCGAGTGGTACAATCGGGCTAAGAAGCATAAAGTGAAAGTTTTATAACCCGTGGTGCTAGATAAAACTCAGACAAGCATAAAAATAGCCCTTGCTGGCGGATCTCCAGTAGAATGAAAGTGTCACCCAACATTCGAAAGGAGAGATCCCCCATGCAAGAGCACTTTCATTTTACTACAGATCCAGCCAAACTTCAAAAACAATATGCCGCTATTTTCTGTTTTGTTTCTGCTCAACTGTCGTTGATTCAAATGTATCTTCATCGCCGCAACCGTCACTTGGTCAAGCAAAAAGACGAAGTGGTCATGGCGGTTCACCTTTTGGGGAAGCTGCTGGGCTTTTCTTCTGAACGAGCCTGGCATCGCTTTGTCACGGGAAATTTGTTCACAAACGGCTCGTTTCTTGAACGCTCCCGATACAACCGCCGCTGCCGAGCGCTTGGCTTCGCGGTCAAATGGATTCGTCATGAACTAGCCAAACGTGGCCAACACCATGCTTATGCCGTTGTTGACAGTTTGCCTCTTCCGTTGTGCCATCCCGCGAGAATGCAGCGCGTCAAGCGATTTCGAGGGATCGCGGATATGGGGTATTGTGCTTCCAAAAAGCAATGGTACTACGGTTTCAAGCTGCATCTTCAAGTGACCAATCAAGGGCTGGCCATGGGCTATGTCGTGACGGAAGCGTCCTGCCACGACGTCAAAGCGGCTGAAACGGTGATGACTCAAATCCCTCATCCCTACAACTTTGGAGACAAAGGGTACATCAGCCGCGCTCTTCGAGAAAAGCTGTATGAAGAACACCAAGCCGCGTTCTGGACACCGTCTCGACACAATCAAAAGCACGGCCCATCCAAGGCATGGGAAGAATGGATCAAGAAAAAACGCAAAGTCATCGAGACGGTGTTTTCGATTCTCGTGGACCAATACCGGATCACCGACATTCGGGCGAATTCCATTGCCGGGTTTGAAGTGGCACTCGATGGCATCTTGGTGGCTTATTCCCTGGTCACACTAGGGCTGGTTGAGCGCTGACGCTCAACTAGCACCACGGGTTTTTATATTTTTCCTCCTCCTTATGGCTCAAGACAAACCCATTTTTTCGCTTTTGAAAAATATGATTGACTTCTTTCCAACTACATTCCGCATACGGCATCGATTCTAAGCCGTGATCAGCCATCCGGCATCCTTTCTCGTGAAAATAACGCACTCGGCTTTCAATGGCTTGCAACAGCTGATCGTAATCATTAATCGGCAGGCCAGCTGCTTCCCCTAGCTTTCCCACATAGTCTAAAAATGAAGGGCGGTTGATTTCAATGACTGCATCAGGACGAAAAGACGGAACAATCTTTACTAGAAATGATGGATCTTGGGCAATTGCTTGATGATCAACTAAATCATCGAGCGGATCGTCCGTTGTCCCAATCCACTCCACATTAGATTTGACAATGAAAGAGCGGGCTGAGAATCCTTCCTGTCTCAATAAAGCATTGCAATGATCCCAAATTTCACGCCACGTCCGCTCATTCAGAAGGACATCCACTTGAAAATAGCGTTTTAACTCTAAATGCGTCCAATGATAGAGTGGATTCCCGATGCAATACGGCACCGTTTTCGCCCATGCTCGAAACTTTTCCTCAGGGGAAGCGTTTCCTGTAATATATTTTTCTTCGACTCCCAGCGCCCGCATCGCCCGCCATTTGTAATGATCCCCCTCGAGCCAAAGCTCCGTCATATCATGAAACCGCCGGTCTTCTGCAATCTCTTTTGCGCTCAAATGGCAGTGATAATCAATAATCGGCAACGATTTAGCATAGTCATGGTATAACACTTCGGCATGCTTGTTTTGCAGCAAAAAATTTTCATGAATGAACGGCTGCACACTGTCTCCCTCCCGCAAACCGAAACTTCCGACAACTTATACAAAATAATGAGGATACTGTCTTTTTAGTACGTCTTTTTCAAATTCGACAAGCCGCAAATGCTCTTCCATCACCTGACGCACTTTCTCTGCTTCTTTATTCGCAATTAACCGATAAATTTGCTTGTGATGGGAAATAATAATGTCCCAATCGAGATCGGATGACAATCTCAGTACACGCAAACGATTGAAATGACTGTTTAAACTTTGCACCATTTTCCACGAGCGCGACATTCGGCAGCCATCGTAAATGAGCTGATGGAACTTTTCATCAAGCTCAAACAACTCAAGAAAATTTCCTTTTTCGGCACACAACTCTTGCATCGCAATATTCTTCTCCATTTCAAATAGATGATCTTGACGCAATTTCGTACAAGCTAAAACGGCCACTTCTTTCTCGACAACCTCGCGGATAAAGCGCCCTTCCTCCACATGTTCCAAGTTGATGCGCGAAACAATTGTTCCGCTTTGCGGAATAATATCAAGCAATTCTTCTTGCGCCAGTTTGAGAAATGCTTCCCGCACCGGGGTGCGGCTAATATGCAATTGCTCCGCGATTTCCTTTTCGGAAATTTTTGTTCCTGGTTCCAACTCAAGGCGCAAAATCTTTTCCTTTAGCATCTCGTACAACTGGTCGCGCGCTGAACCCCTGACAGAACTTTTAATTTGTTGGCTTTGTTGGGCAGTAAAGATCACCGTGCGATTCCCCTTTTTCTTATATACTAGTATGGCAGTGAGAAAGTACATCCATGATCATGTGTTTTCTTCCAATGTAGGAAAGAACATATTTCCTGTCAAATTTCTTAGCGATTCATTCCACATTCTCTCCCCTCACCTTGTGCACAATCGAGACCCATTGAGCTGCCCGTTCAGCAATGATCTTCCACTGATCGTTTTCCAATGCCCCTTCAACCTTCACTAACGAGTTCCCGACACCGATGGCATCCACTCCCGCTTTTATATACTCTCCAGCCGTTTTCAGATTGATTCCTCCAGTTGCGATGAGGGGGATGTGGGGGAGCGGCTCCTTTATGCTTCGAATATAGTTTGGCCCAAACACATGAGCAGGAAATACTTTCACCATATCAGCCCCGTGCTGAAAAGCATTCACAATTTCGGTCGGCGTCAATCCTCCTGCGATACTGACAACGCGATTTTGTTTTGCCGCCTGAATCACATCAATAGAAAGGAAGGGAGAAACGATAAACCGCGCCCCAGCTGAAATCGCCCTCTGTGCTGTTTCAGCGTCCAGCACCGTTCCCGCACCGATCAACATATCTTTCAGTTCCCTTGCAGCCTTTTCCAACGCGGCCAAAGCCCCAGCTGTTTCCATCGTAATTTCCATGATTGGAATGCCTCCCTGCCGCAAAGCCAATGACAGCGGAAGAGCAGTATCAACCGTCGCACCGCGGACGACTGGAATGATGCCAATCTCTCGAATCATTTGGACTACCTTCATGTAGGTTCATCTCCTTTATCGCGTAACATCTTCCCGTCGCTGATTTATCAAGCGCTCGACGTCATCGCGTTCCGGCATGCCATCAGCATCCCCCTCGACCATTGTCACAAGCGCGCCAACTGCATTCGCTCGCTGCACCGCTTCTGTTAAACGAAGTCCTTCAAGCAGTCCGGATAGCAGCCCAGCTGCAAACCCATCCCCAGCACCGACAGGGTCGATTACCCTTTCAACAGGAAACCCTGGAACATACTCATGATGCGCATTCGTAAAATAATGGGCACCATTTGCGCCTAGTTTAATGACAACAAGCGAGGCGCCCATGTCAAGCAGCCGGCTTCCCCATTCCTCAACCGAATGTTTTCCGAATAAAAACGATGCCTCAGCTTCTCCAGGGAGAACCACATCTGATTCAGCTGCCATGCGAAGCATCACTTCCTTGGCCCGATCCGCTTCATTCCATAGTTTCAACCGCAAATTCGGATCAAAAACGATTTTCACCCCGTGACGACGAGCGATCGCCATGGCGGCAAAGATCGTTTCACGACAATTCTCGCTTAACGCCGGAGTGATTCCCGTAATATGCAAATACTTTGCCTCTGCGATATATTTCTCATCCAAGTCGGCAGGCGTCAGCCTGCTCGCCGCTGATCCTTTGCGATAGTAATACACCCGCGTATCGTTTGGACGTCTTTGTTCCTTAAAGTAAATGCCGGTCGGCGCTTCCCCATCCATTTTTACCCGGCTGACATCCACCCCTTCACCTTGGAGGAAAGACAAAATCGCCTTTCCAAACTCATCGCTTCCGACCTTGCTGATCCATCCTACACGATGATCTAATCGAGCAAGGCCGACAGCGACATTGGATTCCGCTCCGCCAATCCGCATGGTAAAGGTGGTCGCCTGTCTCATCAAGCCGACGCTTGTTGGTGTAAATACGGCCATCGATTCGCCAATGGTGACTACGTCCATCTCGTCCCTCCAAAACCATTTTGGTAATCTTTCATGAAGAATACGATGTTATTTCACCATCATCTAAGCCGACATATGTGCTTGTCTCATCTCGAACTTGCTCAATCTCGATTAATGTCACTTCGTTTTTTGATAGGACAATAGATAAATGAATCACACCGTCCGTTGCCCGTCTCTGCTCCGTCATCACATGAGGCTGCGCCACTTGACGCAACGTTTCCACCGCTTGACGGCTTGGAAAGCGGGGACGCCCCATCTGTTTCCAAACTCCCCACGGGTTCCCGTACTGCTCATTGACGATTTGCCGTTTGATAAAAACAACTGAAAATGAAACCGGAATCACCAGCTGCACTTCTTTTGCAAATCCTTCTCCTTTTTCCATCACTAAATTCCAAAGCACAACAACAATCGCCCCGTCTTTCCGCCTTGTCACCATCATCTCCGAATCTCGGTACAGCAACTCGTCACCCAGAGCATTAAAGAACGTAAACGTGTGAAACGTCGGCTTTGGAATCGAATGAAGCGCGACTAGACCAAACCCACCGTGGAACAACGCCTTCGGAACATCCATTTCTTCAAACACATCGCTAAACGTCCAATACGAAAACGAGTCGACGTAATCTCCTCCCTCGCTCAAAATACGGGCAATGTATGCAGCATTGAGCGCCGTATCATGAACCGGGTTGATGGGGCTGTACGATGTATTATATTCGGTAATATGCAACGGCAAATGCGGAAACGGAGACTGGCGAATCAAGGCGCGCACCTTTTTGAATTGCTCTAGCATATCTTCTGGCGGCTCAAGCTCTTGATAGTAATATTCAAACGTTTTCTTATGCGGCGCCTTCGATGTATAGGCATGGCGGCTGACAAAATCAACAGGCACCCTCCGTTCGGCGCAAAAGTAGAGAAAATCCGTAATCCATTCATCGCTTCCTCCGCAAATGGCCGGTCCCCCGACCTGCAAATAAGGATCAACGCTTTTTACCGCCCGGGCTGTCACCTCGTACAGCTTAAAATACTCCTGTTTGTTGGCATCTTTCCAGAAGTTCACTAAATTAGGTTCATTCCATACTTCAAATGGCCATGTCCGCACTTCCTCAATCCCGTATCGCTCAACGAAATGGGAAACGACCGCCACAATAAGGTTGCGCCACTTGTCATAATCTTTCGGAGGCGTAACATTGCCTTTCCAATAAAAGACGGTTTGATCTCCTGAAGCAAGCGCATAGGGCATAAATCCGAGCTCAACAAATGGACGAATGTTCAAAGCTAAATACGAATCGAGAATTCGATCGATATACGTAAAGTTATAAAACGGCTTCATTTCCCCATCGATTTCGACTTCTCGATAAATTCCGACATCATCGGAAAGCAAGCCATGACCGCGGATGTATCGAAATCCTATTTTCTCTTGCACGAGCTTCAAGTGATCAAGATATTCCTTTTGCAGGGCAAGACCAAGCCGCCCGGTGCCAACGCAAAATTTCCAGCTCTTTTTAAACTGCTCATTCCCATTGTTGGGCACATTTACGACCTTCATGTCCCTCTCCCCCATTCATCGATAAATTTTTCTCCCATATTGGTCATCAATCCCTGACTTCCGGTAAAAGTACGTATTGATGACATCACGCCATTCTTTGGCATGTTCCACTTGAATTGTCAATCGCTCTAATACATCAAGATACCGTTTTTCATCAATTTTCTCCTTCAGCTGTTCCCACCGTTTCCGCAGCTGTTTCGCCTGTTCAACTCCTTCAAAGTGGGTATTGTAAATATGTTGAATGACCGTTTCCCCTGAATGCAGCCGATGCGTGTACGGAACGTGATGGAAAAACAAAAGCAACTCATCTGGACAAGTGTCCAGCGACTCATACATCGCTGCATTTTCCGGAAAGTATTGCGCTGTATATCCTGTTCCCGTAGCAACCGTCCGGTCAACACCGATCCCGTCGCGGTCGGCATAATGGTACGTCCCCCAATGCGAATATTCATAGCCATCCACATTAGGACCATAATGGTGCCCTGGGTTCACCATCCAGCCGACACCAAGCGGAGAGGTGTAATTTTCATAGATTCTCCATGAAGCCAGAAGCATCCAACTTACCGCTTCGATGACTTGTGGATCATTCCCGAACGTCTGTACGATCCATTCGTTGACAATCTCCTCGGCAGACAAATTTGGATTCCAAGCGAGCCGCCCAAATCCATAGAAGTTCGCTTGCGCCAACGTATGCCCAGTCCAGTTTGGATCACTGCCAATATTAGATACCCCTGCGATCCCGCTGTATCGATAGTCAAATAGCGATCCATCAATTACCTTTTTTACTTCCGACCCTTTTCCCTTGGCATACGTATCAAAATCAAGCACCTCTTTCCACTGTGGAATCAAGAAGCATAAATGTTTTTGCTGTCCCGTATATTCCTGAGTGATTTGAACCTCCATCATTTGATTGGTTTTCGGCATAGCGCCAAATAACGGAGAAACCGGCTCCCTTACTTGAAAATCCATTGGGCCGTTTTTAATTTGCAAGATGACATTCTCCCGAAACTGTCCATCCAATGGCTTAAAGTGATCATATGCTGCCTTTGCCCGATCGGTCGTCCGATCACGCCAATCTTGCTGGCAGTTATAGACAAAGCATCTCCAAATGACGAGCCCCCCAAATGGCGCCAACGCCTCTGCCAACATATTTGCCCCTTCCGCGTGATCGCGCCCATACGTAAAGGGGCCAGGACGGAACTCGGAATCCGCCTTGACTACGAAGCCGCCAAAATCAGGAATATATTGATAAATGCGTTTAACCGTTTCGTTCCACCACCGTCGCACCTCGGGGTCAAGTGGATCTGCTGTTGGAAGCCCTCCTACCTCAATGGGGCTTGCGTAGTTGATGCTCAAAAACGTTTTGATTCCGTAGGTTCGGAAGATATCCGCTACTTCCGCCACGTCAGGCAAAAAGTGATCGGTGATGAGTTTCGTTTCTGTTTTGTGTACGTTGACATTGTTGATGGAGATGGCGTTAATACCTACGGAAGCAAGCAATCGTGCATAATCTCTTATTCGTTGCTTTTGTTTCACGAACTGACCGTCAGCAAAGAAAATCGACCGTCCCGCATATCCGCGTTCGATGCTGCCATCCATATTGTCCCAATGATTGATCATACGCAACCGGTTTTTTGGTTGCTCGACGATCGACAATTGGTCGATGTTCTGACCCATTTGCAATAAACGGAGAAAATGAAAGGCACCATACAACACACCTGCATCTGTTTTCCCAATAATGTAGATACGAAACAGTCCACCGTCGGCATCCGATCGAATCACGTACCCTTCAGGATGAACAAGCGTTCCCTCGTCGCTTCCCCCTAATGGCCGCTCGAACTTTTCATCTTCAAGCGTCCCGAGCCAAATCGAATTAGCTGTTTCATTTACTTCCTGCACCAATTGTGGCTCAATCCCCATCATCGAACGAAGCCCTTTTTGGAGCTCTTCCACGGCTGCTTGAAAAATTGGCGAGGTTCTTTTCGCCACAATCTCTTCAAACCGTAATCGACTATATTGATCCTTCCGCTCATACCGCAGCCAACAAGGTTCATATCCCGCTGCCATGTCAGTTTCTCCCCCCGTTACTCTTTTTCCGCTCCTAACACAATCCCTTTCACAAAAAACTTTTGCACAAACGGATAAACAATCAGCATTGGCAAAGCAGCAATAAAGATTTGTGCCGCCTTCACTGTCCGTTCAGATAAGTTTTTCAATGTTTCTGCATCGACACTCATTTTCGTGAAATCCTGTTGAACAATAATCGTTTGTAAGAACGTAGATAACGGGTAATGTTTCACATCGGACATATAAATCAACCCATCAAACCATGAGTTCCAATGAAAAACCATCGTAAAGAGCGAAATCGTCGCAATGGCGGGCACCGAAATCGGCAAATAAATTCTCCAAAAAATCGTGAAATGATTTGCACCATCCATTAAAGCTGCCTCTTCAAGCGATTTCGGCACCGAAGTGCGGAAAAAGTTCACGAGCAAAATTAAGTTAAAGGCGCTGACAGCTGGCGGTAAAATCAACGCCCAAATCGTATCTGTCAATCCGAGCTTCGTCACCACCATATAAGTCGGAACGAGACCGCCATGGAACAACATCGTAAACACAAAAACCCACATATAGAGTTTCCGCCCGCGAAAGGCGTCGTCGCTTTTGGACAGCGGATAGGCAGCGCATAACATGACTCCCATGGAAATGACTGTCCCCAATACAACACGCAAAAACGAATTCCAAAGGGAACGCAAAAAATTTTCATTCCCAATCGTTTTCTCATAAGCGTCCAGCGTAAAGTCAACTGGCCACAGTCCAACCAGATTAGCGGTCGCCGCCGCACTGCCGCTGAATGAGACGGCTAAAATATGGATGAGAGGCAAAAGACAAAGAACGGCAATGATCGTTAAAAGAGTATAGTTAAACACAGTGAACAGTTTATAAGACCAGCTTTTTTTGTAGTGATAATGCATAGACCTCCCCTCCCTTAAAAGATTTTATAGTTCGCATACTTATAAGCGAGACGGTACCCCGTGACCACGAGAATAAAGCTAATGACCGATTTAAACAACCCTACAGCTGTCGCATAACTAAAATCCCCGTTCAAAAGACCGACGCGGTAAACATACGTATCGATGATATCGCCCGTTTTGTAAACAAGCGGATTATACAAGTTTAAAATTTGATCAAATCCGGCATTTAAAATATTTCCGAGCGACAACGTTCCAACCACAATGATGATCGGCAACATGGAAGGCAATGTGATGTAAATTGTTTGTTGCCACCTGTTGGCTCCATCCACAATAGCCGCTTCATACAGAGACGGGTTAATTGAAGTGAGTGCAGCCAAAAATACAATCGTGTTAAATCCGCATTCTTTCCACACATCTGTAACAACAACAATGGTACGAAACCAATCATTATCTCCAAGAAAGAAAATAGGTTCAACCCCGAATACCGACAAAAAACGATTGACAATCCCTCCCTCAGGAGAAAGCATGTCGATCAAAATCCCACCAAGAATCACCCATGACAAAAAGTGCGGCAAGTACACGATCGTTTGAACCGTCCTCTTAAACTTCATCACGTATACTTCGTTGAGAAGCAACGCAAATGCTAGGGGGACCCCAAGGTTAAAGATAATTTTTAATGTTGAAATGACCAATGTATTCCATATGACTTGACGGGCGTCTTCATATTCAAACATCGTTTTAAAATGCTCGAGACCAACCCAAGGAGAATGCAAAAAGCCAAGCCAAGGCTCATAATCCTGAAAAGCCATGACCAGTCCTAGCATCGGAACATATTGAAAAATCAACACAATGATAAGAGCAGGAATCAGCATAACATGCAGCTGCCACGTTCCTTTTCTTTTCTGAACTCTCTTTGTTTCCACCGTTGTTGTTTGTCCTTTGACATTGACGGCCGACTGCATACCCGTTTCCTCCTTCCGGCGTCATCTCTTGCAAAAAAGCAGGTGCGGACATCGATGTAAATTCTCTTTCACTGCTCGCCCCCGTCCGCACCCCACCATCGTTGAAACCGCTACTTTGCTCCTTTTACCGATTGATACCATTCATTCACTTCTTTTGTTATTTCTTCGCCTCCAGATTCTTCCCATTTTTTCACGAAGTCATCAAATGCACTGAGCGGCGTCCGTCCGTAAATGATGTTGGCAAACGTTTCACGTTCCATTTTCGTCAAAAACTCTCCGCGTTTTTGCATCGTTTTAGTGGGCGGACCTGTAAACTCGTTTTCAATACGGTATTGATTTTGTTGGTTGACGATTGTAGCCGCTTTCATAAACGACTCACCTAAAGATACAATTCGTGTATACTCATAGGCGTTTTTCGGCTGACGCTTCGTTGTATACAACTCCTCGACTAGATCATACAGCATGTACGGAACGGTCGGAATGGCTTCCGTAATGAAATAAGCCCCTGGATCCAATCTTCCCCCTGGAATTTCCTGGTCATCATAAACAGGCTTGCCGTTCTTCATCACATAGTCATAACCTTCCGCCAACCCGTATTTAAAATATTTCGAGTCATTATACACATAGGCGTATGCTTCATCTAAGTATTGGAAGAATTTATCCATATGTTTAAAGTCTTTGCTGAACAAAAACATGCCTGTAACCAATCCCTCGCCACGCCGGCCGATTTTGCCATCCGGACCACTCGGCAGTGGGTATGGTTCCACAACGGCTCCTGGATTATTTTTCAACGCATCTGCGATTGGCCATCCAGCAGCCCAAGGAGGAGCAGAAATGATTCCCGATTTTCCAGCGACAAAGCTTTTGATCGCCGTCTGTTCGTCCAAAATGCCAACTTCTTTGTCCAAGTATCCTTTTTGATACCATTCATTCAGCTTAGCCAACGCTTTTTTCATAGACGGCTGTACCGATCCATAGACAAGTTTCCCATCTTCGCCTTTTGACCATGAACCAGGTTCATAGTTGCCATAAGCACCGAAAATAAAGCTTCCGTCGGCCAACCAAGTTGCCAATCCGTTTTTGCTGGCCAGCGTCAAGCCAATCGTATCCTTTTTCCCATTGCCGTCAGGGTCTTTGTTGACAAACGCGTCCATGATTTTCTCGAGATCTTCGATTGTTTTAGGCGGCTGAAGACCTAACTTATCAAGCCAATCTTTGCGAATCCAAAGCAAGGAGTCGGAACCATTGCCTCCAGAAAATCGTGGGATTCCATAGCGTTTTCCGTCGACAGTCGCCGGATAAAACGCTTCCGGAAATTGCTCATAAATCTTTTTCAATCTCGGTGACGCATATTTCTCAATAGCTTCGTCGACCGGCATCACTTTTCCGGAACGAATTAAATCATTGATCAACTGCCCGTCTGACACTTTAAATACGTCAGGCAGTTTCTGTCCGGATGATAAAGCTAAGCGAATTTTATTGTGATACTGTTCATCGTTTGGAGCTGTCCACAATGTTTTCCATTTAATCCCCAATTCTTTTTCCGACCATCGTGTGATAGGATTGTTGTTCAAATCCTCTCCCTCTCGAAATTTCGTATCATCCTTTAATGTGCGGACAGTTGTAATGGTTACAACGCCATTTTTCTCTTTCGAATCTCCAGACCCGCTGGACGAAGAAGATTGGCTGTCCGTACATCCCGCAAGCATTCCAACCGCCAATGCAGCAGCGGTTAAAGCTGTAAACGCTTTTTTTAGCATATTTCTCCCTCCAATCCTATTGTCTAAAAATCCCCCTTGGCTACGATCACATTCTTTTTGATAAAGAAAACATAACGATTCCCCGTCTCAATCCCCCCTTTCAAGGTCTTATTGAGAAAGCGATTTCAACTGTTTGAAATCCAACTCCTAACCACTCCACAAATATTCTAGTATACTAGTTCGAAACGACGCATCCTACAAAATGTCTGTAATGCCGCCCTCATGATTCCAGACAAACAGAAGAATGAATTCTCGGTTGACATCCCTGTTCATATAGTCAAGATGTCAATCAGCTTCATGATTTGCCGTTTGCTTTTCTGCTACTAGTATAACTAGTATACTAGTTACACCTTCTATTATAATGAAAAGTTCATTTACATTCAATACTTTTCTGAAATCTTTTAATTATTCACGAAGAGAGGAACCCTTATTTTCTGCTCCCTCTTCGCCGCAACGTGAAGCAATATCATCAGACACTCACTGCCCTCCAAAAAGCTGGTTTCGGTTTATGCTGTTCATCGAACAAAAGCGGCCAGTTTTTTCTCCCGTGCACTGGAAAGTTATCGAGCCATGTATGGTCATCAGCAATTCCCCAAAATGTGACACTTTGAATAACATCGCGATACTCCTTAAACAAAGCAAAAATTTGCCCATACCGCTCTGCCTGCCGTTCGATCATTTCTGACGTTGGAGCTGCCAAATCGGTTCGACGATCGTGAAATTCAAACATGGATACATCGAGTTCCGTAATATGAAGAACAACACCAAGGGACGCATATCGTTCAATGGCCGCACGAATTTCATCAAGCGACGGGCGAGTCAAACTCCAATGCGCTTGCATCCCGATGCCATGAATCGGAATGCCTTTATCACGCAGCGATTTGACAAGTGCAAAAATTTTTTCTCTCTTTTCCGGAAAACATTCATTATAGTCATTGTAAAAAAGCAGTGCATCTGGGTCAGCTTCATAAGCGTAGAGAAATGCTTGTTCCATAAAATCGTCCCCGATGATTTGTCGCCACTTCGACGGCCTCAACAATTCGTCTCCTTCGTCGGCTACCGCTTCGTTGATGACATCCCAACAATATATTTTTCCCTTGTATCGCCGTACAACAGTTGAAATGTGACATTTCATCCGCTCAAGCAACACATCCCGACTGACGAAATGGCCTTGACCATCTTGAAACACCCAATCCGGAGTCTGGTTGTGCCATACAAGTGTGTGCCCTCGAACCGCCATTCGGTGCGAACAAGCAAAATCCACAATCCGATCCGCTTCCTGAAAGGTAAATTTCCCTTCTTCCGGCTGAAGATGCTCAAACTTCATATGGTTCTCTGCCGTAATACTGTTGACATGATCGATCAACAACTGTTTTTGCATCTCGATCGTCACAGGATTGACCGCCGCCCCGATGCGGAAATCATTCGCGAATACATCGCGGAGGGAGGGGAGGGAGCTGTTCATCTTCATTCCCCCTCCTCCAACCATAAAATGCTCGTCACGCCGCGCGGATAATATTTGCTGCCGCTGATTTCGCCAGCGATAATTTGGTCGCTCCAACTCCAAATGGAGAGCGTCGGATGCGTGAGCCACGCAACATGAGCCGCATCAGCTCGTTTTCCTTGTTCATCCCATTCCCACCCTAAAATGCGGCGGGCAATAAACTGGCATAAGTAAATTTTGCTCAACCACGAGTTGTTGCTTGTCGAGGAAATTTTCCATCCCCCATCCGGGAATAGGCAAATTCCTTCCCGCAACACATATTGCAAATGTTGTCGCAGTGCACGAATATAGTCTCCAAAGCGTCCGTCTTCTTTTAACGCCTCATGGCAGTTCGTAAAGTAAGGAAACACAAGCCCCTCAATAGCCGGGATGATTTTCGAGTCATTTCCTTCTCCCATCACAGCTGGGATATACCCGTCCTCCGTCACGTGACTGACAATCGTCGCGGCGCATTTTTCCGCCTGCTTCCCCGCCAGCACAGCCAGCTCCTCTTTACCGACATCGCGGAACAACTTTTCGAGCGCCACATAGGCAGCCCAACATTTTCCTGCCAAATATAAATTGTTGCGCGCCTGGCCGAGGGAAACATCCAAACTATCATACGTTGTGATTTCCGCTCCACCCATGGTGCGGGTGCTGTCAAGCCCCATCACGCCGTTCCGCTTTTCTGGATCCGGATGATCACGACGCACCATGCTTTCGAGACATTGTTCCAAGATCGTAAACCGCCGGTCGCGCCATGCCCAGTCTTTCGTTTGTTCGATGTATACCGCCGCGCAAAGCACCCAGTTGACGAGCTGTTCGTGCGTCATATGCGAAAAGCAGCCGCTGATTCCGTATAGCTCATATGACGAGTAATGCGGACGCGAGAACGTGTTAGCGACTCCCATATCATGAGTGAAGCTGATGCCGCCGGGATATTCCGTCCCATCTCCTGGGAAACGGACACGATCCTCATAGCTGTAGCGCTCGACATAGAAGTCAAGCACATTTTTCACCGTCCACGGATTCATTTTCAATTCAAAAAAGAGCTGGTCGACGGTGAGATCAAACGTATTCATCATCCGGTACTCACCTTCATTGACGACCCAAATCGGCTTTCCTTCATGCTCAAGCAGTTGTGTATTGCCATAGTAGCTGCGGATCGCGTGCGCCATCATAAACTTTTGATCATCGGAGAGCCATTCTTTTTCAATGAGTTCATTCGAACAGAACGCCTGCTCCTTTAACACCTCGGCCTGCTCTAACGCATAAAGACCGACTTCTTCGATATTATGGAAGAAACGGGTGTAAAAATAAGAGGCATCCATTCCTGCGGTAACATAACCACCGCGGTAAAAACAAACAGCAAATTGATACGTTTTCTTTTCTCCCGCCGGCACATCGACGATTAACGCACCGACTTTCCCGAGCCCAAACGTCCAGTTTTCTTCGAGAGTCGCCGTTAAGATATCCTCCATGCTAAAATGCAGCGCTGAGCGAACACCCTCGTCCTTGGATACAATGCTCAAAATCCGCCCTTGACCGACCCCGCGCAGCTGCGGGCATGTATCATCGATCCGCCGCATCGAGGTATACGGGTCGGTGCCTTCGAATCCGAAAAACGCCCGTCGTGTTCTTGTTCCGTTCGTGTTATCGATCGTCATCTCGACAATGACAGCTGGGACCAACGCCAGCTTAAGCTCTTCCTCGGATGCCGTTTCCGGGTCTGGTACGGCCTTCACCGGTGAATAAATCGTCAACGTCAAGTCCCCGGCTTTCCATGTATCCGTGGCAACGCGAAATTCGCGTTCGATCCGCTCTTTCGCAAATGGAATCAGGATGTTTGGTTTTTGCGGATTCGGATCAGGATTTTCAATGTCATATCGTTTGCTTTCATCCTCGCCTGCTGTTTCCGCGAATGGAAGGATATGATACAGCCCCGGCTCATGCGGCGACTCAACGCCAATAAAGACATTTTGCCGTGGCGGTCGGGCAAGTTCCAAATCTAGTCCTCCGCTTTTTCCTGGGAATCCTAGCGTAAAGCTGGCAAACGCCCCAACCGGCGAGTGATGGGCGTTGAAAAATACATTGGTTGGCATGAATAGCTCACTCTCCCCTTTTCTTACTATGCATGCGATCAATCATCAGAGCATCAGAGAACTGCTACTTTTTCATCTGCTTCCAGCTTGCAGCTCCAACAATTCGCTGACCGTGACCAATTTGTAACCTTGCGAATACAATTCGGATACGAGTATATTGACAGCCTCGATCGTTTGTGAACGATCTCCGAATCCGTCATGAAAGAGCAAGATGCTCCCGTTTTTTATATGGGGGCGACTCTTCCGAACAATATAGTCAACTCCTGGTTGTTCCCAGTCTCGGGCATCAGTATTGAGCGCACCGATCATTTGGTAGCCGAAATGGTTGCACATAGAAACAACAGTTGCATTGTAGTCAAGATAAGGAGGACGGAAGATCGTGGCCTTCACTCCGGTCATCGCAGCAATTACGGCATCTGTCCGGTTCATTTCTCGAAAAGCCTCATCTTCCGTTAGAGAAGTCAGGTTAGCGTGAGAATACGTATGATTGCCAATTTCATGCCCTTGCGCCTTGACCGCCTCTACAACTTCCGGATGCTTCTCCATCTGGCTTCCGATCATAAAAAAGGTCGCTTTTCCAGATGCCTTCTCCAATATCTCCAACACTTTCAATGTATAAACCGGATTCGGTCCATCATCAAACGTCAGGGCGACCAATTTGTGCGGCGTCTCTACATGTTCAATCATTCCTCTATCTTTCCTCCATTAATTCAAATGATGCCAAACCGATAGACCGTCGTTGATGCTCGCTCCTTGCCAGCTGGCAATACGATCGACGGAAACTGCGGGTGATGAATCGCATCCGGCAACCCTTGTGTTTCAAGGCAGATGCCTAAATATTTCCGCGACGGCACGCCGCCTAGATCCAACCCTTCCGGCAACTGGTTCGATGTATACACCACCACGCCGACTTCGTCCGTCTCCACCGTCAACACTCGCCCGCTCTTCGGGTCGGAAAGCACAATCTCTTTGTCATGATGCCGATCGAGCCAAAACGGATGGTCATAACCCCCGCCGACGAGTTCAATTTGCGGATGCCCGGATTCGACCGCCTCCCGTATCGTCGTTCCGTTCCGCAAGTCAAACGGCGTGCCGGCGACATCCAAGATGCGGCCCGTCGGAATCAGCTCCTCATTCAATTCCAGCACACGCAAGCTTTGGATTGTCAACGTGTGGTCCAATATATCGCGCTTGCCATTGCCGCTTAGGTTAAAATACGTATGGTTTGTCAAATTGACGAGCGTCGTTTTGTCCGAACGAGCCCGGTGTGTGACGATCCATTCGTTGTCATTGTTCAGCCAGTACTCCACTTGAACTTGAACCGTTCCTGGATACCCTTCCTCCCCGTCCGGGCTCGTGTACGAAAAGACGACCCCCACCGCACCGTCGCGTTGAACGGGCTCGGCCTGCCAAAGCACACGATGGAATCCGTTCGGTCCGCCGTGCAAGTGGTTGTTGTTTTCGTTTTTCGCCAATTGATACGTGATTCCATCGAGGTCGAAGCTCGCCCCGCGAATGCGCCCCGCCACCCGGCCGATCACGGCGCCGAAATAAGGGGCGTTCTCAACATACGGTTCAAATCGTCCAAACCCGAGCACGACATTTTCAATGTTGCCGTTCCGATCCGGAACGCGGAGGTCCGTCACGATGCAACCGTAGTTTGTCGTGGACAGTTCCATGCCGTGTTCATTTGTCAACGTAAATAAAAGAACATCTTTTTCGTTGAAACAAGACCATGTTTCTTTCCTAATCCGCAACCCCTCTCCCCCTCTCAAACGATGGAAAAAGCAACGATTTGATCATTTTCATCATACTATATTTTGCTTAGTTTGTATATAACACAAACAAACTTAACCGCAATCACATATGACATCATCCTTTTACCGAACCGGCAACCAATCCTTCAATAATTCGATCGCTCAAGAATAAGTACACAATCAAAATCGGCAAAATGCTGATAACCAAAGTCGCGCCGATCGCCCCCCAGTCGGTGAGATATTGGCCGACAAAATTATTGACTCCGACTGTGATCGTTTTCCATTTTTCCGAACTAATGAACGTGTTGACAAACACAAACTCATTCCAATTGTAAATCATGTTGATAATAGCTGTAGTCGCAAGAACAGGCGCTGTCATCGGCAATGTGATGCGGAAAAAAATGCGATGAACAGAGCACCCGTCCATTACTGCCGCTTCTTCGATTTCGCGCGGCAACGACTGATAAAATCCCAGCAAAATCATAATCGTAATCGGCAAGTTAAAGGTCGTATACGAAAGGATAATCGAAATGGGGTTATCAATTAAGTTCATTTTATTATAAATATTAAACAACGGAATGAGCGTCGAATGAAGCGGGATCATGTAAGCGATCATAAACAGAGCCAATACAACACCTTTGAATTTCCACTCCATTCTTGTCAAGGCGAACGTAACGAAGCTGGCTAAAATCAAAGTCAATACAACAGCGACAATTGTATACCAGACACTATTGAAAAAGTATTGGTTGATCCCTCCATCAAACCAAGCATTTATATAATTTTCCCATCGTGGAGATTTCGGCAAGGCGAACGGAGACATTCCAAATACTTCTTGATTCGTCTTCAACGACAATAAGAATAACCATACTAATGGATATAATTGAAGAAGCGCTACAACAATCAAGATAAAGTAAAGAATTCCCATTGCTATTCGTCGTAAAGGAGAACGAGGCTTGGAATCTAAGATTTTCTTTTCTTTCATGGTCAATTCTCCTTTTATTCTTGATTTACTCTCAACATTTTTTGAATCATCCAGGTCGCTCCCATGCTAAGGATGAGCAACCCAAAACCAATGGCACTTCCATACCCGAAGTTGAATTTTCCAAACGCTTCTTTATACATATAAGAAGCAATCACTTCTGTGGCATGCCCCGGGCCGCCTCCGGTCATGACGTAAATCAAATCAAAATATTTCAAAGACCCGACAACGGCTAGAATCACCAATACTTTTAACACCCCAGAAATAAGGGGCACCTTAATTTTGTAGGCAATTTGAAAAGCATTGGCACCGTCCATTCTTGCAGCTTCAATCAATTCTTGGGGTACATTGATCAAAGCCGCGTACATAATAATGATGTAAAACCCCGCATACTGCCAAACGATCGGGATGAAAACCGAATATAGCGCCATATCAGGATCCGCCAACCAAAGTGGAGTCTCTTTTATCCCAAACATAGACAATAAACTGTTAATCAGCCCATTCATCGGATCAAAAATCTTAATCCAAAGTTGAGCGATGGCGACAGACGACATAAGCATGGGGATGATGTAAATTTTTCTAAACAAATTCCCTCCCTTAATTTTGCTCGCCAATATTAAAGAAACGATTAAATAGCCGATCAAACTGAGAACGGAAAACAACGCCAACAAAACGGAGTGCCAGGTGCTTTCCCAAAACAGCTTGTCATGAATAAGCTTTTTATAATTCTCCAAGCCGATGAACTTCATCTGGCCTACCCCGCTCCAATCCATCAATCCATAATATCCCGTCAGCGCAATCGGGATATAAATCAAAAACAAGACAAGGAGAAGCGACGGCAGGACATAAAGAATGATCGCTGTTTTATTGGACATAACGTTTTTCATCGTTGATAACTCCTTCTTTACAAATAAGGGGGCATGTGTTGTTCCAGATGCCCCCAAAATTCTTATTTGTTGGCTTCCTCCGCCAACGCGTCATCATGTTGTTTCGCAAATTCCTCTGGAGTGATTTGTTTCCCAAACAGGGCCGTCATTAAGTCATGGTGCAGCTCAGAAACATTCGGGCTTGCTTGGGTGTCAAACCAAGTCGTAATGTTTGTCGCGTTATTGATGTCATGCAAGACATCGAGATACATCTTCGGTACGTTCAACCCTTCTGTATTCACCTTTGTAGCTGGTAAAATGCCTGCACCTTCCACTGACCGTTTGCCCCATTCTTTGACAAGGTACGCCGCGAAGTCTTTCGCTTGTTCTTTATGCTTTGAGTTTTCCGCGACAAATGCGCCTAACCCAGGACCGCCGACATAACTGTTGATGTCCGTTCCTTTGCCGCCTTCATACAATGGGAATTTGAAGTAACCCACCTTCTCTTTAAACTCTTGCGGCACATCCGGGCTGGTTGTAAAGTTCGGCAACTCCCATGTGGCCGTTAAGAACATGGCTGCCTTTTCGTTCAGGAAATAACCTTTAGCATCATCATTCGAGAAAGCAGTGTTCCCTTTGACAAAGAACCCCATATCCACAAGATTTTGAACTTCTTTCGCCGCTTTTACAATGGCTGGATCAGACATTTTCACTTTTCCTTGAATGACATCGGTCAAAATCGTTGGGCCGCCAATCCGGTCAGCGAGGTACATAAACCACATCGATGCCGGCCATCCGTCTTTTGAACCGACCGTTGCTGGAATCACCCCATGCTTGATCAACGTTTTCCCAATATTTTTCAAATCTTCAAAGGTTTTTGGTTCCTGAAGATCATATTTTTTGAAAATCTCTTTGTTGTAGAAAATATACGTAATGTTCATCTCCATTGGAAGCGCATACGATTTGCCGTTAAAGGTATACGCTTCTACCGTTCCAGGTACAAACTGGTCTTTAAATTCTTTTTCGATAATATCATTTAGCGGCGCAAATTGTCCCCCAGTGGCGTATGGTTCGGCAAAACCGTTTGACCACGTTAACCCTACATCCGGTAATTCATTCGAAGCGGCCAATACTTTCAATTTATCTCGGTATTGATCCGGATTCAGCACCTCTACATCAATGACAACATTCGGGTGTTTCGCTTCATAGTCTTTAATAATCTCTTCAACAAGATTGTAATAAGCAGTTGAACTGCCTTTTGGCCAATCGTGCATAAACTTCAAATGAATTTTTCCGTCCCCGGATTTCCCTTCGCTCGCAGAATCGCTAGATGAAGAAGAACAACCAGACAGCACAAGACCCGCCATCAACATCAACAAAACCAACCATGTGAACGCTTTCTTTTTCATAAACTGTACCCCCTTCTCTATTCTTTGCTTGCAAATACAGTCTACCATCATCATGAAGGGGGAAAAAGGCAACAACCATTAGGAAAAGTACCAGTATTTTTAGATCTCACATTTCGCACCCTCCCGACGAAAATCGGGAGGATTTTTTCATTCCGATGTCGAATGAATCCTTGACACACAAGGAACGTAAAGGAGTTTTTCTCTCATGAATGTGAAAGTCAAAGGGGTCTATCGTAATGGTTATTTGAATATAATAAGTGTTCTAGTCAAAAAACTCGACATCCCCCACTTGATTGACCATCTTGTGCCCGTCGATCCACAATGCCAAACGCGAGTCAGCGATGCCGTTCAAGCCATCCTTTACAATCTATTTGACGGCCGGCAAGCCCTTGTTCACTTAGAACGATGGGCTCAGGAGATCGATCTAGAGAAACTCATCCGTCCCGGTCTCCAGCCTTCCTGGTTGAACGACGATGCCTTGGCCCGTCATCTCGACCGCTTGTATGAGGCCGATATTCACAAGGTCATCAGCACTTGCTTGATTCACATTTATCGCAAAGAAGGCCTTTCCCTCCGAGCCTTTCACGCTGATACGACGGACAAGACGGTTTACGGAGCGTATGAGTCGGCCTCATTAGAGGCTTTGCAGATCACACATGGCTACAACCGCCATCACCGTTGGCAAAAACAGATCGGCTTCGGGCTGGTCGGCAACGAGGATGGCATCCCGTTTTACGGCGATGTGCATGACGGCAATCTATCGGATAAGGCGTGGAATCCTGAGGTGCTGTCGCGGATCCACGAACAGTTCAAACAAGCCAAGATCGACGACGAATGGATTTACGTGGCTGATTCCGCTGCCATGACGAAAGACACCTTGGCGCAGACAAAAGCCGCCCGAGCCTTTTTGATCACCAGAGGCCCTTCGTCGCTTCGAATCGTGAAACAGGCGCTCGCGGAGGCCGATTCGCCTCACATCCCGTGGAGCGAACCCTTTACCCTAGCGGAGAGAAACGGCGCCACGTACCGGGTATGGGAAACGGCCGCGACCTATGAAGGCCACCCGGTTCGGCTGATCGTCGTCGAATCGAGCGCGCTCGACCAGCGCAAAGGAAAAACGCTCGAAAAAGAGCGGGTCAAAGAAGCGGAGCTTCTTCGCGAGGAACAAGTCCGTTGGGAGCGCCACCCCTTCTCCTGCCGCGAAGACGCCGAACAAGCCTTGACGTCCCTCAAGGCGTCCCTTCGCCCTCGGTTTCATCGGGTGGAGGCCGCGGTCAAAGAGATCGTGCGTCCGAAAAAACGGCGCGGACGGCCGAAAAAAGGGGCGGAACCCGAGACGGAGACGCTGTACACCCTTCGCCTAAACGTCGAATTCGACCAACCGGCATGGGAACAGGCAAGACGGAAAGCGTCCCGGTTTGTCCTCGTCACGACCGTTCCGAAGGAATGGAAGGGCCAACAAATGGATGCCCAAGAGATCTTGAAGCTGTATAAAGGGCAAATCTCGGTGGAAATGAACTTCGCGTTTTTGAAAGATCCGTTTTTCACGGATGAGATTGATGTCAAAAAGCCAGAACGGGTCGCCGTATTGGGCTATCTATTTCTCTTGGCCTTGGCGATTTACCGCGTTTTTCAGCGCCGGGTGCGTCAGTTCATCACACCAGAACGCCCGTTAAAGGGCGCGGGAGGCCGCAAGCTGACCCGGCCAACGGGACAGGTGATTTTTCAGCTGTTTCAATATGTGAACGTCATCCTGCTGGAGCTGCCAGACGGGCGCATCCAACGCGCACTGGATCGCTCCCTCAACCCGGATCAGCGAAGGATTCTGCAGGGATTGGGCATGGATGAGAGCATCTACGTCTAACATGATACAGAACGACTAGCGATGGTAAAAAAAGGATTGCCATCGCTCGTTGTGTTGGTCAAAAAGTTATTCTGAAAAACTAAATAAAAAATCCTTTGTTTTGACCTTGTTAGGGTGCGAAATGTGAGTTAGATTATTTTCCTTTTTGACTTTTTCGATAGCTACTTGGAGTCTTTCCCTCCATTTCTTTAAACAAATGAATAAAATATTTCGCTGTTCTGTAGCCACATTCTTCTGCAATCTCCGCGACAGTCATGTCAGTCGTCATCAGCAGCTCTTTGGCCCGCTGCATCCTTCTTCTTGTAAGATATTCGCTAAATGTCAGTTGCATTTGTTCTTTAAACAGCGTGCTAAAATAGCTTGGATTCAAATGGACATGCTCCGCTACATCTTTTAGTGATATATCGTCTTTTAGGCGCTGATCAATAAACTGGATGGCCTCCCGAATCGGTTCGCGAGTTTGAGGATGACGGTCAAGAGCGTTGATGAGTTTATCGTCAATCAATTGTTTCATCACTCGTTCCCTTTCCTTTTGCTCGGAAACGTGGATCGCTCTTTCTACCGCTTCAAATAATTCGCTTTTTTTCACCGGCTTCAACAAATAGTTTAATACACCAAGGCTGATGGCTTTTTGCGCATAATCGAAATCAGGGTAAGCAGAAATAATGATCACCACCGGTGAATCTTCGTTTTCTCTCATCCCCTCCAATACTTCAAGACCTGTGATTTCCGGCATCCGAATGTCTGTCAACAACACATGCACCCGCTCCTGCCGCAAAATAGCAAGTGCTTCTTGGCCATTGGCAGCTGTGATAATTCGGTGCTTGCCGGAAGCCCATTTTTCCAACACCCGTTTCATTCCTTCTCTCGCCCTCGGCTCATCATCCACAACTAAAATGGTCTTCTCATACATTACCTTTCACCTCCGTTAACAGGAATTCGAATTATGACTTTTGTACCTTTGTTTTTACAGCTGTTAATCGTTATGCCATCACTCGTTTCATCCTTATAGTAAAGTTGGAGACGCTTTTTCACATTATACAAAGCCATTCCTTTTCCTTTTTTTGAAATCACCTCTCCGGTATGCATGGCCTGTTTCACCTCGCTGAGCTTTTCTTCATCCATTCCAACTCCATCATCTTCCACAATGATCTCAAGATAACGATCCGAAACCAGCTTGACGGCTACGGTAATGGTACAAGGGGCTGACTGGTTTTCCGAACCATGCACGACTGCATTCTCCACTAACGGTTGAATCAACAATTTCGGGATTTTGACATTTTCCCATTCCTCAGGCAGCAACAAACGCCACTTGATGCGATCACCAAACCGGAATTTGATAATGTCCATATAATTTTCGATATGGCGAAATTCCTCTTTCAACGTAACCCAATCATCGTCCACATTTCGGCTGATGGTATAGCGAAACAGCTCCGACATGGACACAACAACATCCGCCAATTCTTCTTCTCCCTTTTCTTCTAATGACCATCGCAGCGATTCCAACGTATTATACAAAAAATGAGGATTGATTTGTGCTTGAAGCGCTTTCAGCTCGCTTTGGCTGCGAACAATTTCTTTTTGATACACCATTTTGATCAAATGATTCGTTTCTTTCACCAATTGGTTATAGGTGCTATTCAGTTCCCTGATTTCGTTCACGGTGACCATTTTCGGATTAATAGCTAACAATCCTTCATTGGCCAGCCGCATGGTTTTAGTCAGTTGGGCAATCGGGCGCGTAATGATGGTAGAGAGAAAGAATGAACATAAAAAGTAAATGATGATCCCGATGATGCCAGCGAAAATGATTCCCAACCGAATACCATTCATCCCTTTGGTTAGAGCGCTGACAGGCGTTAATATGAAAACGGTAAATCCTTTGCCGGAAGACTGCTTTGTTACCATGTATTCGGTTTGATTTATTACAGTTGCTGACCGTTGATTTAATGAAGATACATCAGTTAAGCTGGAATTATTTGAAAAAATAACCTTTCCTTCCGGATCGGAAACCAATACGTATTGCCCCGTGTTCACCTCAGTAATCGCGAAATACGGCTTATAAATTCGGGCAAGCAAGTATCCCCCGTTGGCAAAATGGCGCTCCATCAACGTAATGCGCCGGATCACTAAATAAAATTGAGGACTCCTTGGATCTTCTCCGATCCATACAAGTCTGCCTTTCGCGCGATCCGCTTCATAAATCCATTTCACGTTGAGACGTTGAAACATCTTCATAGAACTGTCTAGGGGAAACACTTGCTTTAAATCTTCTGTATAGAGCTCGACAGAGTAAATGCCCTCAGAGTTGGCTTGGATATTATTAACCACACTTTTTAACCTTTGCAATTCTGGAAATGTCACCTTCTCTCCCGCATGGATTCGTTCAAATAATCGTTGAACTTCTTGATTGGTCATCACAAACTTTGTCGCTGTATTCAACTGTTCAAACAGTGAGTCAATTCGACCGCTCGTTTCAATAGCTGTCTGCTTGATTTGGTTTTCAGCGTTGTTCCGAATCAACAGGGACACTTGCTTGAGCGTGATCATGCTGACGAGAGACAGCACAATCACCATGACAAATAGGAATACGACCAATATCTGATTTCGCAACGTGTTCCATTTTTTTAGGCAGCTAAGCATGGCAATGTACCTTCCCAACAGCAGAGTATAAACATCATGGAAGACAACCTTCTTTTATTACTAGTATAGTGGCTTCCGGATAATTTGTATAGAACACAAACAAAGATTGACAAAACAAAAAGCTGGTCGTGAACAGTTCGTAAACCATCCGACCAGCTTGCTCATTCAACTTGGTATTTCGTTTTGATTTTCAAATTATTCCACGAAGTGAATAACTACGTTGATGTTTCTATTTCTCATTCACCCACACCACCATCTCTCCTTCCTGACGGTTGCACCAAGCGTAATAAGGAATCGCTCGGAACGGAACTTCATATGTTTGGGGTTCAATAGGCCGATACAATTCATCATTCCATGCCGACTCATCGACCCGCTCAGCGGTTCCGGTGATTACTACAACCCCTTCTAACAAGTCTGGCTCAAAGTTCGCCTCAAGCTTGGCATCGCGCGGAAGGAACAAATTTGCCAAATTCGGTCCGTTATCAATCTCTTCCAAACAATAGACGATCGGCCCTCGTTGCAACGCAACTTTTCCAATGTTAGCACGCACTTGGGGATGCGCCTTAATCCGCTCGACCGGCATCGGGAAGTGAAGGACCATTTCATCCCCTTGTCGCCACACTCGACGGATATAAGCGTACCCTTTTTTGGTCAGCGGCGCAATGTCTACGTTTTCCCCATTGATCGTTACCTCCGCTCCCCGGCCCCATCCAGGAATGCGCAATCCAAGTGTAAATTCCTGGGCTGATTCCGGCGAAATCGTCAATCGAACCTTTCCATCCCAAGGATAATTCGTCTCTTGCACGATCTCGACTGACCGCCCGCCCATTTCTGTTTGAATGTCGCTGCCGACATAAAGGTGGACGAACAACGCATCCGATGTTTGTGAATAAATATAATGGCTGATCGAGGCGATGAGACGGGCCAAGTTCGGCGGGCAGCACGCGCAGCTGAACCATTTTTGCCGCACCGGTTTCACATGTCGTTTGTCATGGCGTTCGCATGCCTTCGGCCACACTTCGAGCGGGTTGACGTAAAAGAACCTCTTGCCGTCCAAATCCATGCCGCTGATCGTTCCGTTGTATAGCGCCCGTTCCATCACATCCGCGTACTTCCCATCCATCTCCAGTTCCAGCATGCGGCGTGCCCAAAACACTAACGCAATTGACGCACACGTCTCGGTATAGACCGTATCATTCGGCAAATCAAAATCAAACGTAAACGATTCGCCAAAAGCGCTCGAGCCGACGCCGCCTGTGATATACATTTGCCGTTTTGTCACGTTTTCCCATAACGTTTGGCACGCTTGTTTCAACGACTCGTCTCCCGTTTTCGCCGCCAGTCCAGCCATGGCGGTATACATATAGAGCGCCCGCACCGCATGCCCGACAGCTTGTTTCTGCTCCCTGACTGGAATGTGTGCTTGATGGTAGCGATACCCGCCGTCATACCAAAATGGCTTCGTTTCCCCTCTTGCTTCTTTTTCCTGATCAAAGTAATGAGGCTGCTGCCCGCGCTGGTCAATAAAATATTGGCTCAGTTTTAAATAGTTCTCGTTTCCAGTTGCCTCATACAATTTCAACAGCGCCAACTCAATTTCCTGATGTCCGTCGTATCCAGGAATTTGGCCTTCCCCGCGGCCGAATACCGTACCGATATAGTCGGCATACTTGCACATGATATCCAAAAAGCGCCGTTTGCCTGTGGCCCGGAAATAAGCAACTGCCGCTTCCATCAAATGGCCCGCACAATACAATTCATGGTTGTCCCGCAGGTTCGTCCAACGTTTACCGGGTTCCTTGACCGTATAATACGTATTGAGATAGCCGTCCGGCTGCTGAGCGCGGCCAAGCAGCTCAATCACGTCATCCGCGAGTTTTTCCAATTCTGGGTCGCGCTCCGCCTCCAACAAATACGCCACCGCTTCGAGCCATTTCGCTACATCGCTGTCTTGAAAGACCATCCCGTAAAATTCTCCATCTGATTCGCCAGCGGCGATGCGGAAGTTTTCGATTGCATGGCTTGGTTCAGCGCCAGGGATGCGGTCATTGAGCGCTTCCCACTGGTAAGGAACGACTTCGTTCCGGACGACATCGATATACCGTTTCCAAAACCGATCCTTGACATTTGCCCTTATTGTGGCTTTTTCCACTTTGATTCCCCCTATCATTTTCCTAAAGTCCACTCATTCAAAAAGTAGAGAATCGTAAAACGGTTCGGGCGCAATCGATGAGCCTCCCGCAGACTCCGTTCAACTAACGGAAGATCGATGCCGAGTTGTTCCGGAAAGGCGGCCCCTCCTACTTTCTCTAACATGGTTCGAACACGTCCTGGAGAGGGCAATGATTCAAGCAGTTTCTGAATAGAAGCCGCATTGGCTTTGAGTCGTTCCCATGCAGCTTCGTCTATTGATTTCGGTCGTTCTTCTAGTTTGTTCCATAACGGCCAAAAGACGTGTTGATAGTGTTCAATGATAATCGGAGTCGCTGCGCCAACTTTCGCCCCGTGCAGCACTTGCCGCTTGTTTTGCCGCAAAAACTCCATTTCCCAGTAGTGGGACAGATGGTGTTCCGCCCCCGATGCCGAGTACGATTGCCCCATGAGCAACATCGCAATGCCCGACTGCAGCAGCGCATCCATTAATACACGAATCCCTTGTTCACCGCCATCGGCAATGTCATCAATATGGTCGACACATGCTTTGAGAGATTGTTCGGTAAGCTGGTGAACAAATGGACAATAGGGCTCATCGGCCATCCAGTGGGCAAACTGCCAGTCGACCAATGACGTATACTTCGCCACCATATCGCCAAATCCAGCGGCGATCATCTGTTTTGGAGCTTGGGACAACACACCTGTATGAGCAAATACAGCGACCGGCGCCTGTGCTTGAATGGTTTTTTTCACCCCACGAATGATGAGCGGAGCTCCCATTGACGTAAATCCGTCCACCGATGGAGCAGTAGGGACAGAAATGAAAGGAATCTTCATTTTATAGCTGCTAAAACGGGTAATGTCATGAATCGTCCCTGCTCCTGCCGCAATGAGAACATCGACATCGTCGGGCGTTTCCAGCAGCACTTGCACAATCGAACGTTCATCGGCGATGACATCCCCATTTTGATCCGGTTGCACGAGGCATATTGTATAGCGGATCGATTTGTTTTCCAGTTCATCACACAATGACTCCCCTACTGCGGCAAACGTCCGTTCATCAGCCACCACTGCCACCCTCTCATACCGCTTATGACGCAAATAAGCAACGAGCTGCTCAAACGCGTCACATCCCACCGTCATCTGTTCAATTGGAATGTCATCATGACGGTGGCCACAATCGCATTGCTTCACCAATGACACGATTTCTTCTATTGGATTCACTGCATAATCTCCTTTCCCAGCTCCACGATGTCGTAAATCGAATCCATCACATAGTCCGGCCGTTCTTTTTCCCTCCATGCCCCTAATTCGTTGCGCTTCGTATTTCCTGTCAGCACAAGAGCGGTTTTCATGCCGTACATTCTCCCCATGCGAATATCCGATTCCACGCTGTCACCAATGACGAGACAGCGGTTAGGAGGCACCTTCAGCTGGCGCAAAGCCGCTTCGACCATAAAGCAAGAAGGCTTCCCTAACACAAGTTCCACTTTTCGGCTCGCCGCCGCTTCAATCGCCCCGACCATCCCGGCGACATCAATGGCATTCCCATGTTCACTCGGAAATGTTTTATCGATGTTGGTCGCAATGATTCGCGCCCCATGATGGACAGCACGAAATGCCAAATCCAAATCGCGGTACGTCATCGTTTCATGCAGCGTGATGATGAGAAAATCCGCGTCTTCCGGAGCCGGCGCCAATGGCACCTGGTAATGCCGCAGCTCTTCACGCAATCCTTCGTCGCCTAACGTCCAAACTTGGCATAGCGGATAATGTTTCCGCAAAAATTGGGCTGTTACCGTTGAGGATAAAATAATGTCTTCTTCCGCCGCCGCAATCCCGAACCGTCTAAGCTGTTCATGGCACATGCGCCGCGACCAATTGCCACGGTTGCTGACGAACACAATTCGTTTTCCAAGCGAACGGAGGTAGGCAACCGCCTCATCCGCATGGGGAATTAGTTCATTTCCTCTCCATATCGTCCCGTCAAGATCGATCAACACCCCTTCAATGTCCTCGATCACGAACCATCCGCCTCCCATCCGCTTACGACGATCGCACGCCAAACCGATAGACTGTCGTTGACACTCGCTCTTTGCCAGCTGGCAATACAATCGACGGAAACTGCGGATGATGAACTGCATCCGGCAACCCTTGTGTTTCTAAGCAAATGCCGAGATATTTCCGCGACGGCACGCCGCCCAAATCCAACCCTTCCGGCAACTGATTCGACGTATACACGACGACGCCGACTTCATCCGTCTCGACTGTCAATATCCGCCCACTCTCCGGATCGGAAAGCACAATCTCTTTGTCATGATGCCGATCGAGCCAAAACGGATGGTCATAGCCCCCGCCGACGAGTTCAATTTGCGGATGCCCGGATTCGACCGCCTCCCGTATCGTCTTTCCTTGCCGCAAATCAAACGGCGTGCCAGCGACATCCAAGACGCGGCCAGTCGGAATCAGTTCCTCATTCAGCTCCAGCACACGGGAGCTTTGGATGGTCAGCATGTGATCCAAAATATCACGCTTGCCGTTGCCGCTCAAGTTAAAATACGTATGGTTCGTCAAATTGACGAGCGTCGTTTTGTCTGAACGAGCCCGGTACGTGACGATCCATTCGTTGTCACTATTCAGCCAATATTCCACTTGAACATGAACCGTTCCCGAATATCCCTCTTCCCCGTCCGGGCTTGTGTATGAAAACACGACCCCCACTGCATTATTGCGCTGAACCGGTTCCGCCTGCCAAAGCACGTGATGGAATCCGTTCGGGCCGCCGTGCAAGTGGTTGTTGTTTTCGTTTTTCGCCAATTGATACGTGATTCCATCTAGTTCGAAGCTCGCCCCGCGAATGCGTCCGGCCACGCGGCCGATCACCGCACCAAAGTAAGGGGCGTTGGTTAAATACGGTTCAAACCGGCCAAACCCGAGCGCGACATTTTCGATATTGCCGTTCCGGTCGGGAACGCGGATGTCCGTCACGATGCATCCGTAGTTTGTCGCCGACAGTTTTATGCCACGGTCGTTTGTCAAGATGAACAAGAGAATATCGTTTCCATTCAGTTCGGACCATTTTTCGTATGTAATGTTCATCTCGATTCTCCTTCCTTTATAACCACACGATCGCTCCCGTTTTCATCGATGTGCGGCAAGCATCGAGCGCCCGCGCCTGTTGGATCATGCGCTCCGGCGAATACAACAGCGGCATCCCTTCGAGAATGGCGCG
This sequence comes from Geobacillus sp. Y412MC52, assembly GCF_000174795.2. Taxonomy (NCBI): domain Bacteria; kingdom Bacillati; phylum Bacillota; class Bacilli; order Caryophanales; family Anoxybacillaceae; genus Geobacillus; species Geobacillus sp. Y412MC52. The sequence goes on from NC_014915.1 coordinate 1,912,495, forward strand.
CGAAAAGTGCTCGATTTGCAGCGCGTATTGGTCGCCTGCCACCGTTTCCTCGCGTACGTTCCCATCAGCCGTTGCGACCGTAATCCGCCCCTCGCCGCCATCCACATCCGGCCGATACGCCCGCGAAACAATGATTTTCCCCTTCGTGCCGATGATTTCGTACTCATTTTTGAAGAACATATCGAAGCTGCATGTGAATTGGGCGAAAACACCATTTTCCATCCTCATCCATCCGCTCGTCGTCAAATCGACCGAACGATGCGGATCAAAACGAGATTGGACAAACAGCTCGATGGGCTCGGCGTCAAGGATGTGTCTCGTTGAGTGTACGCAATAGCAGCCGACATCGAATAGGCTTCCCCCGCCAAGCTCAGGGTTCATGCGGATATTCGTTTCTCGGTCTTGCAAGTAAAAGGAGAAATGGGCGCGCATGTACTTGACTTCGCCAATCTCACCAGCAGCCAGAAGCTGTTTGACCCGTTCATGCTGCGGATGAAACTGGTACATGAACGCCTCCATGAATAAAACACCGTTTTCCTCGCATACCTCTATCATACGCCGGACGTCTTCTGCGCATAAGGCGGCGGGTTTTTCGCAAAGCACGTGCTTTTTCTTCTTCGCTGCTTTGATTGTCCATTCGGCGTGCAGGCTGTTCGGAAGCGGGATGTACACTGCGTCGATGTCAGGATCATCGAGCAGCTGGTCATAGCTGTCATACGCCTTCGGAATGCCGAGCTCCTTCGCCGCCTGATCGGCCTTTCCATTTTCACTGGCGATCGCCACCACCTCGGCATAATCCGCACGATGAATGGCAGGAATCATCACGTCTTTCGCAATGGCGGCCGTACTGACTATTCCCCAGCGAACTTTGCGTTCCATTTTCAGCTCCCCTTCCTGTTTCTCAAAGGGATAGGCTGGCCCCTTAGACCAGCCTTCACTTTTCTTATCGTTCTCCTAAACGAATGACGTTCCACGACAACTTCGGCAACGTCGCCAACACTTTTCCATCAGATATCTGAGCGTCGCCGTTGCGATGCGGAACAACAGGAGACGATTGCGCTGAATTCGTTTGTTTCACATTTTCATGTTCCAAAACGATATGCTCAATGACGTGGTAGTCTTCAAAACTACGGGCATCGCATTCCAGTAATAATGCATCGTCCATGTCACGGTTGACCGCAAAAATCGTCACTTCTTCTTTTTCTTCATTGTAAACAGCGATCGACTCTAAATACGGGACATCAGTGAAGTCTTTGCTGTCGTATTTCGGGCTCGAAATAACCGGATGCAGCGCCACTCCTCTGCCATAAACAGAGGCGTGCATAAACGGATAATAAATCGTTTGTTTCCAAGCTGGACCGTTCTTTTCCGTCATGATTGGCGCAATGACATTGACTAATTGAGCCAAGCAGGCAATTTTCACCCGGTCCGCATGTTTCATGAGTGTAATAAGCATGCAGCCGACAAGGAGCGCATCTTCAAAGTTATAAATATCTTCCAACAAAGGCGGCGCAACGGTCCATGGCTCAATTAACTTATCCGCCTCATTCGAGTGGTACCATACGTTCCATTCATCAAATGAAAGATGGATCGTTTTTTTGCTTCGTTTTTTCGCTTTGACATAATCGGCGATGGCGACAACCGAACGGATAAAATCATCCATTTCCAGCGACAGCGCCAAATAATTGGCCGTATTATTATCCCGGTTTCCGTAGTATTGATGGAGAGAAATATAGTCGACATGGTCATACGTATGGTCAAGAACAGTCGCTTCCCATTCCGCAAACGTCGGCATATTTCGGTTTGAGCTTCCACACACAACAAGTTCAATCGTCGGGTCGACCCACTTCATCACTTTGGCTGCTTCGCAAGCAATCCGCCCGTACTCGACGGCCGTCTTATGGCCGATTTGCCACGGACCATCCATCTCATTGCCCAAGCACCACGTTTTAATTTTATGAGGCTCTTTGTAGCCGTGGGAAATGCGCAAATCGCTGTAGTAGGAGCCCGATGGGTGGTTGCAGTATTCGACTAAGTTGCGTGCCGCATCAATGCCGCGCGTCCCTAAGTTGACGGCCATATTCACTTCGGCTCCGACCATCTTGGCCCAATCCATAAATTCATTCAAGCCAATTTCATTCGTTTCCACCGACCGCCACGCCAAATCCAACCGCCGCGGACGCTGCTCTTTTGGCCCCACTCCATCTTCCCAGTTGTAACCGGACACAAAATTCCCGCCCGGATAGCGGATGATCGGCACTTGCAGTTCTTTCACCAGTTCAATCACATCTTGGCGGAATCCATTTTCATCCGCCTGCGGATGGCCCGGTTCATAAATCCCCCCGTATACCGCACGGCCGAGGTGCTCAATAAAAGAGCCATAAATGCGCTTGTCGATTTCAGCGATTTTGAAGTCTTTTTCGATGATCATGGTTGCTTTTTTCGTAGCCATCTGCCACTCTTCCTTTCTATTTTTTATCAACTTGTCAATCTATTCTTCCCTTCCCCATTTCGCCCTTCCCGGAAACGGGCAACATTCCCGCCTCCATTTTGCCTGGTAATGGACAAGATACCCGCTATAGGCGCAAGTTGTGCCATATTGGAGAGAGGAACAACTTCTGCATATATTGATCCTTTTCTCATATACGTCATCGGAAACGAATGCTGAACGATCAATTTGTTCAATGAGCGGATCCATCATTTCCCGTGTAACGATGACGCTGCCCGCGCAGTCTTGGCACCAATTTTTTTCTTCCATATTTTCCGCCGCCTTTGTCTTCATTGTCGTTCAATCAAAGCCGCTTTATTTTCAACAATCGCTAAAGTGACGACAGACATGGGCGGAAGTTTGGCCATCAGTGTATGTTGGCCGAGCTCTATTTGACGGAACGGTTCGGGCTTCACTGCATCCGGCTTTTCAAATGTATTATGGGCATTCATCTCATTCGCTGTTAACATCGTGCCGAATACTTGCTTGCGTGCGAGGCTGTCTCCACGAAACTCTAAATCTACTACCGCCTCATTTCGATGATCAATATTGCATAAACTGATATGGACAGTTCCTTCCCCGTTCTTGGATGCAGTGATGCTTACTTGCGGCAACGTTTCCCCGCGATGCTCATACTCGGCACATGAAGACTCTATTGCCAACAACTCGGCATCTTGGTGAACCTTATACATGTCAAACACATGATACGTAGGCGTGAGAATCATTTGTTCCCCTCTTGTCAAAATGACCGCTTGCAAGACGTTAACCGTTTGCGCGATATTCGCCATTCGCACTCGATCACAATGGTTATGGAAAATATGAAAATGGAGAGCTGCGACAAGCGCATCACGGATTGTATTTTGTTGATATAAGAATCCCGGATTCGTGCCCGGTTCTACGTCATACCACGTTCCCCATTCATCCACAATGAGCCCGACACGCTTTTCCGGATCGTACTTATCCATAATCGTGCTATGCCTCGTAATCAATTCATCTATATATAATGCTTTTTTCAATGTAATAAACCACTCATCTTCTGTAAAATCCGTGGCGGAGCCTTTCCCGAGCCAAAAGTCCCCAGGAATTGTATAATAATGAAGGCTCAACCCATCCATAAAGCGGCCGGCATTTTTCATTAAAACTTCTGTCCAGTAATAGTCATCTACATTCGCACCACAGGCAATTTTATAAATTTGATTGTCCCCGTAATTTCTGACATATGTTTGATAGCGGCGATACAGGTCGGCGTAATATTCAGGGCGCATATTCCCTCCGCAGCCCCAGTTTTCATTCCCGACCCCGAAATATTTCAACTTCCACGGCTTCTCCCGCCCATTCTCCTTGCGCCAATTCGCCATTGGCGATTCTCCATCAAATGTCATATACTCAATCCATTCTGACATCTCTTGAACCGTGCCGCTGCCTACATTGCCGCAAATATAAGGCTCGCATTCAAGCATTTCGCATAACATCATAAACTCGTGAGTGCCGAAATGATTGTTCTCAATCACCCCTCCCCAATGGGTGTTAATCATTTTTTTGCGCTGCTCCCTTGGGCCAACCCCATCCTTCCAATGGTACTCATCCGCAAAGCAGCCGCCCGGCCACCGTAGAACCGGAACTTTTATGTTTTTCAACGCTTGCAATACATCGTTGCGAATCCCATTTGTATTCGGAATCGGAGAGTCTTCTCCGACCCAAATTCCTTCATAAATGCAACGCCCAAGATGTTCCGCAAAATGGCCGTAAATGTTCTTGTTGATGGTTCCTTTTGGCATGTCGACGTTTATTACCGCTCTGTTTCTCACAATACCTCTCCCATTCCTTTCATTAATGTTATGTAGACATTTGCTTCACCAGTGTCAGATTATAATTTGTACGTACTATAGAAGACATCAAACAAAGTTAAGGTATATTTGTACGTATAAATTTCAATTCGATTGTATCACAACCTTTCTTTTTTTCAAGGGGGCTTTCAAAATTTTCGAATCGTTCGCAACACCTCTGCTTTGCCGCCCTATCCATCGATGGAGATGCGAGCCCCCTTGGAAAAAGCCAAGGGGACTTCTCTGATTTATTCACTCGTTTGCGCCAAGTCAGTCACTTGGGAAGGAGTTAACGCGCCCTCGTAAATGCGCAGTTCGTCAATCAATCCTTTGAATGGAGGATCCCACCAGTTTACCCCTAGAGCGAAGCTTGCGTTTGCGCCGGTGAAGACATCCGGAAAGTTTGTGCCGCTGAATTTTTCCACGCCGTTTATATAAACTTTAACCGCGCCGTTATCGACCGAGAACGCTAAATGTGTCCACTGACCCGTTGGGATTTTCCAAAAAGTTCGACCATCATACCATGGCGAGCTTCCTGACCATAGCATCGTATTGCCGTCCCAACCTTGCGGAACGAGGCTTACCCAATGGTTAGGATCCTTGGCGCCAAAGAAAGTTGTCGTATGCGTGGTTAATTGTTCCGGTTTCACCCAAAGCGACACCGAATATTGGTTGCTTGAGACCAAACCGTCTGGCAAGCGGATGCCAGATTGTCCGTTCAATACGGCCGCTTTCCCGATCTTGCCGTCTGCATAAGCGATCGTGCCGCCCTCGTTATCGATTCTATTGCCAGTAATCGTACCTGGTCCAAAATTGCCCGTACTATCGCTTAAGTCATTGTTATCAAAACTGTAATGCGCAGTTAACTTCGCTTCCTCGTAGGGCAGTACAGTAATGTGAAACACTTTCGTCGCTGTGGCATCTCCTTTCGTAATCGTCGCCGTAAGGGTAACCGTAACAGGGGCTGAGCCGACTTCCGGACGATGAACGACTCCCGTCTCGGAAACCACCTTTGCGTCCGAAGTGGTCCACGAAATTACCGTATGCCTTGTTCCCTCGGTGGGAAGATGTAAGTTGGAAACCACGTGATCGGTATCACCAAGATCCAAGTCACTCGCGACATCCTCTACAATTTCCTCATCTGTTTTATCAGCCAGTTTGCTCCCCCAGATCGAGACACCTTCATTTGAAAGAGCGGTAAAGGCCATGACATAACGTTTGGAAGTGGGATCCCATTGACGTACAAATACCCCGTCATACGTTTCTCCATCGATTGTGATTTCTGCTTGATTATGTCCGATTTTTCTCCACGTCCCAGTGGCATCCCCGGAAATGGTGTTATTTCTATTCAAGCGTACAAATATTTGCTTTTTTATGTCAGCCGAATAGTCTTTCCCGTGATTGATCAATTGATATTCCCCAACAACATCTTGCTTGTTGACTTTTTCAAGCTTTTCGCCTGCATACCGATATGGAGCTACAACCGGCCATCCATTTTTATTCATAAACATTTGATGGACCCGGACTTCATGATACTCACCCGATTGCGGAAAACGAGTATGAAAAACTAAAAATTGCTGGCCAGTTTTGCGGTCCAAATAAACAGAGTTATGCCCCGGAGAGACATACCCTACGCCGATTCCCGTCCCAGGATCCCCTACTTTTCGTTCGAATAAGAAGTTCCCCATAATTTTATTGCCATAAGGGGAGTTATCAACTTCTCCTGGCAAAACGGCACTTTGCCCCTTTGCATCTACGTAAGGTCCTGTCGGGCTAGTTGACCGAAACTGTCTCATGTTATAGCCGCCGTCCGCTCCTAACCAACCGTATGTGACATACAAATAATAATAGTCTGTATTTTTATCGTAGACGATGTACGTCCCTTCTCCTGATTGATAATACCCGCCCGCGATCTTTATGCCGAAATATCGGTCAACAAGCCGTCCATCGGGAGTTTTTCCATCTTTGCCAGGATAGATCGGCTTGCCAGTCGTTTTGTCCATCGGCAGGACAAAAATACCGCCAGACCATGATCCGTAAGCCATCCAAAGGTTCCCTTTCTCATCATAGAACAAATTGGGGTCAATAGCGTTAGGAAAGTCTCGATTATTATACGATCCATCATTATGAAACCAATCGGCCCGCACCCCTTTCAATTTTCCTTGCTCGATCAATTTAGGAATATTCGTATTCGTCCATTTTTTATTGATTTTGCTGTTGGCATCATACGCTTCCTCTTTAGTAAATCCGGAATATACAATTGTATCCACATACTTATATGGGCCTTCGATATGCTTAGACACCGCATATCCGATGGCTGACCGAATGTAAGTGGACGAAACCGAGTAATAAATCATATAGGCTCCTTTTGTGCCGTCTTCATTGATATAGTCTTTGTTCCAAAAAACATCCGGAGCCCAAACCGCAAAACCGCCCTTGCTGTCGGCATCATTTTCGCCCGCCCATTTAAACGAACCAGCCAAATTCTTTGATAAATCGCCATATAGCTTATTATTTGGTGTTGTGTAGCCATTAGTAAACTTCTCCCAATTCATTAAATCTTTTGACTTGGCGGCCTCAATATGGGAACCAAAAATGTAATACGTATCACCGTCTTTCACAATCGATGGATCATGGACAGATACATTTGTAAATTGGGGATCCTTTACCTTTTGATTTTGCCGGACATTCTCTCCTGTATGCTTCTCTTCTCCCCTCCCTAGCGTTGCGCTGGACAAACATACGGCAACAATTAAAAGAAACAGAGCGATTCCTTTCAAACTTCTCCTTTTCATCCTAAGCACCCCTTTTTCATGCTAAACCTCTATCCTTTAATCCCTGAAATAGCAATCGATTCAATAATTTGTTTTTGGAAGATGACAAACACAATAATCATAGGCAACAGAGCGACTACGGAAGCCGCCATAATTAACGGATAGTCACTTTGAATTGCAAAATTGGCGTTAAAGCTAGCAATCACCAATTGCAATGTTTGCTTTTCCGGAGAATTCAGATAAATAATAGGCGCTAAATAGTCATTCCATATCCCCATAAACCATAAAATCAATTGTGCAGCAACAGCCGGCCGAATTAAAGGGAGAACAATTTTATAATAAATTTGGAAATATGAACATCCATCAATTTTTGCCGCTTCAATAATGGAATCAGGTATGCTGCTTAAATATTGTCTGAGAAAAAAAATCATCATAATATTTCCAAACAATCCTGGAACAATTAATGGCAATAGCGTATCCGTCCACTCAAGGCTAGAAAACATGATAAACTGCGGAATCATAACCACTGGATAAGGAATCATCATTGAAGTCAACAATAAAAGAAAAATTTTATTTCTTCCAGGGAATCGCAACTTGGCAAATGCAAATGCCGCTAAACTGGAAGTAAATGTTCCGACTACCGTTACCGTGACAGCGACAATCAAGCTATTGATCATCCCCGAAAGCAAAGGACCTTTTTCCCATATCTCGATATATTTTTCAAAATGTATCGTTTCCGGAATCCACTTTGGCGGCAAAGAAAATACATCCTGCTTATCTTTCAAGGACGTCGATACCATCCAGAGCAAGGGCGCGATCATAAAAACGGCTCCCACAGATAAAAGGAAGAAAAGCACTAAGTTGATGATGCGGTTTTTTTTCGCCACCGTATTTACATTAAGTTTCGCATTTTTTTGCACAACTGCTTCCATAACGATCCTCTCCTAATAAGAAAATGCATTAATCCATATCAAATCTTGACCGCTCATTCAACCGGAATTGAATATACGTGACGATAAATATAAAGATTCCGAGGATTACAGCCATAGCGGATGCATATCCTAATTGGAAATTCCCAAACGCTTTTTGCCAAATATACCAAACAATCGAGGCCGAGCTAAACTCCGGTCCTCCGTTTGGCGTCATCACGTCAATTTCCGTAAAAATTTGCGCCCCACCAATTACTGAGGTGACAATAATAAAGAAGGTTACGGGCTTCACCATCGGCAGCGTAATATACCAAAAAGATTGCAACGCGTTAGCCCCATCCAGCTTTGCCGCTTCATAAAACGTTTTTGGCACGCTTTGCAAAGCAGCCAAATAAAGCAACATAGTATACCCTAATCCTTTCCAAACGGCCATAATAATTAACGCAGGTTTGACAGTGTGAACATTCTGAAGCCAGTTAGGCCCTTTGATGCCAAAAAAACCTAAAAACTGATTAACTAATCCATAATCCCCATTATACGCCCATTGCCACAATATGGATATCGCAGCAATTGAAGAAATAACAGGAATATAATAAATCACGCGAAAGACATTGGTTCCAGGAACCCCTCTATTCAGTGCCAAGGCCAGCAGAAGAGACAGCACCACACCGATAGGGATGCCAATCATCATAAAAATCGTGTTATACATAGCTTTGTAAAAATATTCATCTTTAAACAAGGCTTTAAAATTGTCCAGCCCTATAAAATTCATTTGCCCAAGCCCGTTCCAATCGGTAAATGCCCCATATAAAGAGTAGAGAGATGGAACAAAAGTAAAAACAAGGAATCCTATCACCGGAGCGGAAATAAACAAGTATGCATAAATTTTTTCCTTTCGATACAAGGACGATTGGTGGCTTCTTCTCCGCTTCACGCCTCTCCCCTCCTTCAATATCATAAGAGTATTTCATCCGCAGGCTAATAAACAAATACCGGTGTTATTGGCACAACACCGGTATTCACCTGTTTTCTCTTGAACAATTGTCATTTTTTGCTTGCTTGTTTTTCTTGTTCGATTGCCTGATCCAACAGCTTTTGCATTTTCGGCTTTGCTTTCTTTACGTACTCTTCAGCGGACATTTTTCCATCTAAAACTGGTTGCAGATTGCGATAAAACTCGTCGTACCATTCACCGTTGTACGTATATTCTGTCGGAAATGAACGCCCATAATCATTAATGATATCCAAAAATTCCTGCTTGTTTGCCGGCTTAATGGAAGGATCTTTTGCCCACTCTTCAGCTACTTTCACAGAGTTCGGCAACTGTACACGCTGGTCAACAAGCGCTTTCTGCCCCTCTGGATCAGCGGACAAATATAATGCTAACTCTACTGCCTCTTTTGGATGCTTGGTCATGCTTGACACCCCGATTCCAAGCGACCCAACCCAAGTAGCCGGTTTGCCAGTCGAACCTGCAGGCCATGGAATCAAATCATACTCAAATTTGATTTGTTGGTCAAAAGCAGCTAAATCCCAAGGACCTACAGGGAAAAAGCCAAGTTGCCCTCTCAACCAGCGTTGATACGTATCCAATGTCTGCGCCTCCGCAATCGATGGGGTGACCTTATATTTATTCTGCATGTCAGCAAAGAATTGGAGGGCTTCTATAAATTTCGGATCGTCAACGGTAACTTTCGTTTTGCTTTCATCAATCCAATCGGCACCATTGCTCCAAACAAACGCTTGCAACGTCCATGTGGCATTTAAACCTGTTCCCCATTGGTCGAGCTTCCCATCGCCATTCGTGTCTTTGGTTAGTTTCTTACAAACATCAATAAATTCTTGCCATGTATATGGTTTATCTTTATCTGGAAGAGGAATCCCTGCTTTTTCAAACATTGTTTTATTGTACCCGAGTGCAAACGGTCCTAAATCTTTCGGCAGCCCATAAAGATTTCCCTGACCGACCTTTTCTCCATCAAATCGATATTTATTTACCCCTTTTTCCCAAATATCTTGGAGATTAACACCTTTTGAGTTTTCTACATATTTTGTGATGTCTAATAGTACATTGGAATTCACATAAGCGCGAAGTTCTCCGGGGTTGAAATAAAACACATCAGGTATTTTTCTTCCCGCGATCGCAGCCCGTAGTTTCGTAGCATATTGATCTGGCGACGTAACAACAATATTTACTTTTACATTCGGATGTTTTTCTTCGAATTTTTTCACTACGTTCTTATAAGCTGTTTGCTCTTGGGGCTGTCCCCTAAACATAAACGTCAGTTCTATTTTTTCCCCATTGCCATTGCCGACAGATGCGTTTTTGTCCGAACACCCTACTAAAGCAGAAATCACGGCAAACGCTAGAGCAAGAAAAAGCGTTTTCATTTTTTTCGTCCTCATCATCCAAATCCCCCTTCGTCATACTCATTTGCAGCCATACTTCACGCCAATCCAAATGTACGAACAAAACACCTTCATATTTCTTAAAATAATGAGCCCCCCTCCTAAATATGTAAGCGCATTCTTTATTCAATTACATATTAATCTAATTGTTCGTACATGTCAATGAATTTTTTAAAGTTTCACCTTATTCTACTTAATTTGTTCGTACATATTATTACATTCTTTGATCCCATCCGTTCATAAAATGTATTCTTTCATAAATCCCTTTAAATACCGGTTGTTTTTTTGAATGGAAGCAAATCCTCTCTCATATGTTTTCTCTGCCTTCAAACTGACAAATACGGCCACCCTTCATCATCCCAATACAAAGGCCGGATTTGCAACGTTGGCTCTCCGTTTTTGAGAGCGTCGTACGCATGGTTCACAAGAATGGCGGAAGCCCCCGAGAAATAAACGGCGCAATGCCCTGGTCCTATCCAACGGTCGTTCCCTGCGTCAAGAATCGTGCCGCCTCCCTGCATCATCGATACACCATTTTTGTCTACGTATGGCCCTGTAATGTCCTTTGACCTACCAACGACGATTTTATACGTGCTTTCAATACCGCGGCAGCAAAAATCAAATGATACAAACAAATAATAATATCCGTTCCGGCACACGATAAAAGGGGCTTCGATCGCATTAGGCTCCTCACCCCTGCTGGCAATCGTCAGCAACTCGGCCTGCGCGGCAGGTTTCATTGTTTCAGTGTCCAGCTGAATCAACTGAATTCCCGACCAAAAAGAACCGAAACTTAACCAAGGTTGCCCTTCCTGATCAAAAACTACATTCGGATCTATCGCATTATAGTTATCGGAAGCCGTTGAATGAATAACGGGACCCATGTCTTTCCATTCATAGTCAGGATCTCGCGGGTCAAGGGTCCGATTGGTCGCCAATCCAATCACCGATGTGTTTTTTCCAAAGGTAGAGACTGAATAATACAGATAGTAAATTCCGTTATAAAAACATATATCGGGCGCCCATAAATGATCTTCGTCTTTTTCTGGAACATACTGCTTGCACCAATCCGGCAACGATGGAAATACCCGGCCCATATTCTCCCAATGAACCCCATCTTCAGATGTTTTGATTTGAATGCCGCTCCCGGTGTGAAAAACATACCATCGACTTCCCTCTTTTGCGATGACTGGATCATGAGCCCATAAATCTCCCTTAAGACTCCAATCCATTTCGTAAAAGTTAACATTGCCAAAGGGGTGGAAATGAACCATTTGCTTAGTCTCCTTTTAATTTGGATTATTTTCAGAACTTTATAACATATTGTTTTAAGCCCAAAACCATTGCTGAGATGGAACATGCCATAGTTTCTCAATTCTTTAAGAATCAAAAAAACAAAGTCTATAACCCCTTCCCTACAGCTGGGGATAATTTCACGAATATCGACTGATGGGGACCTAATTCAAATGCCAGTTGATGTTTAACTAATCCTAGATCCTCTTTGGCCCACAAATCCCTAGCCTTCATAGGTTCCATACATCCTAGATCTTTTAAAGAAACAGAAACAACTGATCGTTTTTCACTAATGTTAAACATGGCGACAAATTGATTTCCTTCAGCATCCTGTGAAGTCCAAACGACATGATCATTCTCCCGATATACTTGCCGTGCTCCGTAGCCATTTTGATGAACGTGTAATACTTCTTCATTTGTTAAAAGAGAAAGCGTCCACTCGTCATTATCTCTTAATTCACCGCCAAACATCAGCGGAGATCGAAAAATTATCCATAACGTCATCATCGTACGCTGTTCATCTTTGGTAAATCGGGTCATACGGTCGGTACCACCGCCATCTACCGAACGAATGCCAATATGACCTAATGGCAGCATATCCGCATCGGGCCAATGCCCTGGACCAACAAGCTTGCACCATTTATAGCATCGCTCAAACATATCATAAAGCAATTCCCATCGATCCCAGAAATCATCAGTCATTCGCCACATATTCGCATTTTCCACAAACAACGTAGCATGATCAAGTGGAGCTGGTCCAGGCGACAGGCTAAGAACCATAGGGCGTCCGCAGCGATCAATTGCCTTACGAATCATTTTGATTTCTTCCGTATGGGTACCATAAAGTTTTGATGCAGCAATATCATCGACTTTTACAAAATCGACTCCCCATTGCGCATAAAGCTGAAATAAGGAATCGTAATAAGCCTGAGCTCCTTCTTTTCGATGGTCTACTCCATACATATCAGTGTTCCAAGGACAAATTGAGTTCGTATCCGCAATATCGCGTGCACCTACATTTGTCCCCAAAATTGGCGTATTTTGATGAACAGCTTGACGTGGAATTCCCCGCATAATATGGATGCCAAACTTTAATCCAAGATTGTGGATGTAATCGGCCAATGGTTTAAATCCCTTTCCTCCCTTGGTTGATGGAAATCGATTTACCGCCGGCATTAAACGTGAATATTCATCCATTTCTAATGGGACAAACGGACGGTAAATCGACGAATTGGCGCCGGGTTCATACCACTGAATATCGACCACAACATATTCCCATCCAAATGGTTTTAAGTATTTTGCCATATATTCCGCATTCCCTTTTACTTCATCTTCCGTAACTGACGCCCCGTAACAATCCCAGCTATTCCATCCCATTGGCGGAGTTTTTGCCCACTGATAGTGATGCATACTTGTATCTCCTCTCTGCACATCCTTATTAGATAAGAGGACATGAGCCCTCCCCTCAAGTCAGCCCATGTCCCTGATGTCACGTCATATTACGGATCTGCACGTGAAATCTTACCGCCCCCGCCAAAACACTTCGTTCCATTTCAGTTCATTTTTGAAGGACGGGACGGACGTATGTTCATTGATCACGACGCATTCAATGCCGGCCATTTCCGCAAAGTCCTGCAGTTGTTCTGTTGTAACCGCAAATGAGAAGCACGTATGGTGGGCGCCGCCAGCCAAAATCCATGCTTCGGCCGAGTCGCGGAGCGATGGGCGCGGTTTCCATAGAATGCGCGCAACAGGCAGTTTCGGCATCTCATGTTCTGGTTTCACTGCATCGACTTCATTGACAATTAGACGGAACCGGTGCCCTAAGTCGATCAATGAGGCGTTGACCGCCGGTCCTTCTCCCCCGTCAAAGACCAAACGAGCTGGATCTTCTTTTCCACCGATGGAAAGCGGATGGACTTCGATGCGCGGCCGGGTTGCAGCGATCGTCGGGCATACTTCGAGCATATGCGCGCCAAGAATCATTTCGTTGCCCGGCTCAAAGTGGTACGTGTAATCTTCCATAAACGACGTCCCTTTGCCATCGGCCATGACTTTCATCAGCCGGACAAGTGCGGCTGTTTTCCAGTCTCCCTCGCCGCCAAAGCCATATCCCTCCGCCATGAGCCGCTGAACGGCGAGTCCTGGGAGTTGTTTCATGCCATGCAAATCCTCGAACGTCGTCGTAAAGGCGGTGAAGTTCCCGTCTTGCAAAAAGGCTTTTAACCCAAGTTCAATCCGCGCCTGTTCGCGGATCGACTCGCGAACGGGCCCTTCTTGGCGGCCTGCGGGTACAATGTCATACATCTCCGCATATTCATCAAGCAGTTCGTTGACTTTTTGTTCGGAAACATCGCGGATATATTGCACCAAATCCCCGATGCCATAGCCGTTGACCGACCAGCCGAATTGAATTTGCGCTCCGACTTTGTCCCCTTCTGTTACCGCCACTTCGCGCATGTTGTCGCCGAAACGGGCGACTTTGAGATTGCGGCTTTCCGCAAAGGCGACGGCCGTCCGCATCCATTTCGCCAGCCGCTCGCGGACACTCGGGTCTTCCCAATGCCCGACGATCACTTTCCGGGCCACGCCCATTCTCGCGCCGATAAATCCGTATTCCCGATCGCCGTGAGCCGATTGGTTTAAGTTCATAAAGTCCATGTCGATGCTGTCCCACGGAATATCACGGTTAAATTGGGTGTGAAGATGCAATAACGGTTTTCGCAGCTCCAAAAGGCCGCCAATCCACATCTTCGCCGGCGAGAATGTATGCATCCATGTGATAACCCCGGCGCATTGTTCGCTCGCATTCGCCTCAAGGCACACCTTCCGGATTTCCTCTGGCGTTGTGACAACTGATTTGAAAACGAGCGGGAACGGGAACACTGAATCTTGATTCAGTTCGTTGACAATCGTCCTTGAATGCTCTTTCACTTGCTTTAATGCTTCTTCCCCGTACAAATGTTGGCTTCCCGTTACAAACCAAAATTCATAAGGCCGTAATGACAACATAATGACTCCTCCCCATTTACGATAAAGTCACCAATTCTTTTGCTGCCCGTGCGGTTTCTTTCCAATGCTTGAGCCGTTTCATGACATCGTTTTCCCCACGGCCGAAGTAGTCATGCAACTTCGTATATTCTTGGTACAACTGCTCGTACATCGCGACATTCTCCGGAATCGGTTTGAACGTCTCTTCACGCACTTTTCCCATGTTTCGCGCCGCCTCAACGATTGATTCATAACCACCGTTCTCTTTGCCGGCCGCGACCGCCGCGAACATGGCAGCCCCCACTGCCGGGGTTTGCTTCGACGCCGCGATTTTGATCTCGCGGTTGGTCACATCGGCATAAATTTGCATGAGCAGCTTATTTTTTTGCGGCAATCCGCCGCATGCATACAATTCGTCAACGTTGACACCGTTTTCAACAAACGCATCAATAATTTTGCGCGTGCCAAAGGCCGTGGCTTCAAGCAGGGCGCGGTAAATCTCTTCTGGTTTTGTCAACAGTGTGTATCCGACGATGAGCCCTGTTAAATCGGTATCAACCAATACGGAGCGATTGCCGTTCCACCAGTCCAACGCAAGCAACCCGGTTTCCCCCGGCCGATAGGCGGCGGCTCGCTTCTCAAGCCATTCATGAACGCTGACGCCTTCTTTTTCAGCTGCTTCTTTGACATAAGCCGGAACGCCTTGTTCGACATACCAAGCAAAAATGTCCCCCACCGCCGATTGGCCGGCTTCGTAACCGAAATATCCGGGAATGATGCCGTCTTCCACAACGCCGCACATGCCTTCGACGTATTTTTCTTCTGTGCCCAGCAGCATATGGCAAATCGAGGTTCCCATCGCCATCACCAGTTTGCCTGGCTCGACGACTCCGACGCCTGGTACGGCCGCATGGGCATCGACATTTCCGACGGCGACAGCTGTTCCCGGAAGGAGGCCCGTCATAGCGGCCATTTCGTTCGTCAGCACGCCTGCTCTCGTACCAAGCGGAACGATCGGGCCGCGCAGTTTCGTTTCTGTTAAGTGTTCTAGCCGCGGGTCGAGCGCCCGGAAAAACTCCTTGCTTGGATAGCCGTCCTGTTTATGCCAAATGGACTTATAGCCCGCCGCACAGCTATTCCGGACGATATTCCCAGTCATTTTGAAAATGACCCAGTCAGTCGCCTCCAGAAAAAGGTCAGTTTGCTCATAAATCTCCGTGTCTTCGTTTAAAATCTGCCAAATTTTCGCAATCATCCATTCGGATGAAATTTTTCCGCCGTATCTCGGCAAAAATGCTTCGCCTCGTTTGGCCGCAATTTCATTGAGCAAGTTCGCCTCATCTTGAGCGGCATGGTGCTTCCACAATTTCACCCAACTGTGCGGACGGCTCTTGAATTCTGGCTTTAGACAAAGCGGCTCGCCAGAAGCATCAACCGGCAGCATCGTGCAAGCCGTGAAATCGATCCCCACCCCGATGACATCAGACGGACTCACTCCAGACTTTTGCAAAACGGCCGGGACTGCAGTCGCCAACACTTCGATATAATCACCAGGGTGTTGCAGCGCCCAGTCTGGCTCGAGTTGTACGTTCGATTCTGGCAATACTTCATCAATAACTCCGTGGGGGTACGGAGTGACATGGTCCGCAATTTCGTTTCCTTCTAGATCAACGAGAACGGCTCGTCCCGATTCGGTGCCATAGTCAATGCCAATGACATACTTTTTCCCCATCTCGGTCTCCCTCCCTTTACTGCCCATAGTAAGCGTTTGCGCCATGCTTGCGCAAATAGTGGCGATCAAGCAGCGTTTGGCTGATCGGCTGTGCATTTGGATTGAGCATGTACGTTCTTGCCGCCATTTTCGCTACTTCTTCCAAGACAACGGCATTATGAACCGCGTTCGCTGGATCTTTCCCCCAAGCAAACGGGCCATGGCCGTGCACCAAAACACCTGGCATTTGCAACGGGTCGAGAAAGCGGAACGTTTCCGTAATGACCTTTCCAGTCTCTAGTTCATAGGCTCCCTGAATTTCTTCATTGGTCATTGGACGGGTGCACGGAATTTCCCCATAGAAATAGTCTGCGTGTGTCGTTCCTAATGCCGGAATTCCTTTTCCGGCCTGCGCCCAAACAGTCGCCCAAGTCGAGTGGGTATGAACAATTCCCCCGATTTCCGGAAATTGTTTATACAACCAAAGATGGGTAGGAGTGTCCGACGACGGTTTTAAGCCCCCTTCCACCACATTTCCATTTAAATCCACGACCACCATATCATCAATGGTCAACTTGTCATACGCCACCCCGCTTGGCTTAATGACAACCAACCCGCGCTCCCGGTCAATCCCGCTCACATTTCCCCACGTAAACGTCACGAGGCGGTATTGCGGGAGCTGCAGGTTGGCCTCTAATACGGCTTGTTTCAATTCCTCAAGCATCAGCCTCCACTCCCTCTATGAAAAAACTCCTCACCTCCATTATATTATTGTACGTACAATTTTTCTATAACTTTTTTGATACCTCGTACATTTTTTAAATTTCCTTTGTTGAGTTACGGACAATTAGCTCTGGCCGATAAATGATATCGCCAATTTTATCGACTGATCGTTGTTCGATCATTTGAATGAGCATCTCAGCCGCTTGAACGCCCATTTCTGTTTTTGGATGGCGGATGGTGGTCAGCTTCACTTCTGTCGCTGTCGCAAACGTCGAGTCATCAAACCCTACAATCGAAAGATCATCGGGGACTGACAGCCCTTGTTGGCGAATGACTTCAAGAAGCAAAATCGCCAGCTCATCGTTGTAGCACACAAAGGCTGTCGGGCGCTCCTCTTTCGGCCGCTGCAAAAACTCCCGCGCCACCTCAAGCGGCTTTGTCCATTTCTCCTCTGTTGCGTAGGAAAGAAGATACTCCGTGGCCACAGGCACCTCGTGTTGCTGATGGGCGCGAATAAAGCCGCGCAAACGATCCACCCCTTGCAAATCGTCAGTTTTAAAGAAACCGGCAATTCGGCGATGCCCTAAACGAATGAGATGATCGGTCAATAAAAATCCTCCCTGCTCATCGTCCATTTTCACGCATGGACAGCTCACTTCCAAATAACGGGCGTTAATCATAACGTACGGGATGTGAAGGTTGTTGAGCGACAAGTAATAGCCAAGGTTCGGATTCCCTTGCGCACTTTTGGTCGGCTCGATGATCAGCCCGCTCAACGGCTCCCGGATCATCTCCTCAAGCTGTTCTTTCTCTCTCTGTTTGTCGTTATTCGTGCTGGCAAGCAAAAGACGGTATCCTTTTTCCCGCAGCGTCTCCTCCGCTCCTCGGACGATATGGGGAAAAATATAATCGGAAATATAGGTCGTTACGATTCCGATCGTTTTCGTATCCACCTGTTCTTTCGGCTTCGGTCGGGACACAAATGTGCCGCTCCCTTGGATTTTGTACAGCCATCCTTCCTTCTCGAGTTCCCCGAGCGCTTGCCGAACGGTATGTCGGCTTAGTTGAAACTGGTTGGCGATCTCATGCTCGGTCGGAATTTTCTCATCCGGCTTCATTTGTCCGGAAATGATCCAAGATAAAATTTCTTGTTTTAATTGCAGATATTTCGGCAGCGTTTTCTCCTTCATAGTCCACCTCAATGATAAAATAATGAGATACAAATTAATTTTATTATAGCAGTTTTTATTTGTCCGTATCTATTTCTCCAATTTCAACAACATTTCATCCACAAAATTCACTGGATTAGACAGCAGGACAACCCTATTCTCTTACTTTCTTCTAAAATGTATCAAAGGAATTAGCTAAAATAATTAGGGTGTTTAGTGCAAAATGAAAGTACAGAGTTCTGCAACAAAAAAGTGCAGAGCTTCATGGCATAAAAAAAAAAGGCTTGCCAGCTCCTAAAATACCCTCTACTGTTTAAGGTTGTGAAGAACAAAACAGTGGAGGTAATGAAAGGATGCTAGCAATGCCTGAAATTCATCATATCAAACATTTGCGTGAAAAGAAAGGGTTATCGCTTTCCGAAATTGTCCGCAGGACGGGATTTAACTGGAGAACAGTCAAGAAATATGCGGATGGAGACATTTCGGTCAGACAAAAAATAAAGAGAAAACGGGGAATGATGGAGGAAGAAGGATACGGTCAAATCATTGATGACTGGCTGGAGGAGGACGCCAAACTGCCAAGAAAACAACGGCGGACAAGCAAGAAGATGTACGAACAATTAAAGCAGGAACATGGCTTTAAAGGGTCTTATCGAACGGTTTGCGCCTACGTTCAAAAACGAAGACCTCAGCTTAAGCTGGAGAAGGAACAGCGTTACGAGAGGCTGGAACACCCTCCGGGGGAAGCGCAGGTGGATTTCGGCACCATGTCCGTTGTGACGAAGGAGGGAAAAGAGGAAGACCGATCAATTCTGATTTTGAGCTTTCCGTACAGCAACGCCGCGTATGCGTATCCATTGCCGGCGGAAAACAGCGAATGTTTTCTTTACGGGCTCACTCAGCTGTTTCGCCAAGCCGGAGGCGTCCCGAGAAAACTGCGCATCGACAATTTGGCGGCGGCGGTGGTTTCGATCCGAAAAGGAGGCGAACGTCAATATACTGAAGCATTTGAGCGATTCCGGCTTCATTACCGGTTTGACGTACAGGCATGCAATCCGTATAGCGGACACGAAAAAGGGAATGTCGAACGGAAAGTTTACTATACTCGTCAACGCTGCTTTGTCCCTGCTCCGTTGATCGAGGGGGACGAAGAACTGGCGGAGTGGCTGCATCACAAGATGATCGAAGATCGAGCCCGCCCCCACTACGAAAAAGGGAGAACCATTGAGGAATTATGGCAGGAAGAACAAAAGGAGTTGCTTGTCCTGCCGGAGAGAGATCTCCCGATCTTCTCCTTCCACCACGCTAATGTCAATAAATACGGGGAAGTAACGGTGGATGGGGAGGCGTTTGTGGTTCATGGGATCCCGGTTCCCAACCGTGTCCTTGTCAAAAAGGAATGGGATCGTTTCATGGTTTTGTCCCAGGAAGGGGAGGTGTACCTGGAAGCGCCAAGGCCGTACACGAAAAAGCAACGGGAGCTCCCTTGGAAGGACATTTTGGCGGAATGGGCGCAAAAGCCCCGGGTGGTGGAGTATTCGCGGTTTCGAGTTTACTTGCCGGAGGCCATTAGGAAATACTTCATGGAACAACCGAAACAGACGGCATCACGCATTCGAGGGGTGCAGAAGCTGCTGGACCGGTACACCGTCTATGAGATCGCCCAGTGGCTTGACAAGTATCAACGGTGGGATTTGGCTCCCCATGAGATCGGGGTGTTGATGGAGGCGAAGCGTTCGGAGTATCCCGCGAAATGGGAAGAAGCCTATACCCCTTCCGTTTTAGTCGACTATGAAACCGATTTACATGTGTATGATCAACGTCTTTGTCCGTCAAGGGAAGGGGGAAGCCGGGCATGAAGATGGATTTAAAAGAGATTTGTAAAGCCCTGCATTTGGCGTACATCGCGGATCGATTCGAGGAGGTGGCCTACGAGACCAAGGAACAGTTTTTGCGTGATGTGTTGGCGTTGGAGCTGTCGTTCCGTCAGAAAGCAAAACAGGCTCGATTGATCAAGAAGGCGAAGTTCCGGGAGTTGAAATGGCTCAAAGATTACGAATGGTCGGATCAGATTCATTGGCCGACCACGACCTCGAAGGAAGAACTTTGCGACCTTCGCTTTTTGGAGCAAAAACAGAACGTCCTGCTTTTAGGTTCGCCGGGAACAGGAAAAACCCATCTCGCCACCGCATTAGGATTAAAAGCGTGTGAACGGGGCCATGAAGTTCGGTTTTTCCGTGTCGCCGATCTTGTCGCCCAGCTCGAAGAGGCGTTAAAAGACGGCATCCTCGGACGGCTCAAACGGCAAATCGACACATGCGAGCTGTTGATTTTGGACGAACTCGGCTATGTACCTTTCCAAAAGCAGGGATCGGAACTGCTGTTTCACATCATTGCCGATTGTTATGAACGAAAAAGTGTCATCGTGACATCGAATTTAGAGTTTGGACAGTGGAATCGAGTGTTTGGGGACAACCGCCTGACGGCAGCGCTGGTGGATCGTTTGGTCCATCACGCCCACATTCTCGCGTTTACGGGAGAGAGCTACCGCTTACGGCACGCGCTTTCTGCCGTTCAGTCGCTCCCTTCTCACTCGGTTGAAAGGTAAATTCATTGAGCCGGCAAGCCTATGTATTTTTTCTTGCAATTCTCTGCACTTTTTGCTTGCAAAAAACAAATTAGGGGCTTTTTTGCACAAAAAATCCCTTCTTCATCGGGGATTAGAGAGAACTCCCCTAATGAAAAAGGGACGGAGACAAACAACGAACTACTCTAACTCTTCAATCATCAACATCACCGCATCCCGCAAATCCTTGTACGACCAACTCGGGAAAGTCGGCCGCTGAACAGCAAGCTCGTGCGAGGCGGGAAGGTGGACAAAGCCAGCCTGCACGGATAAATTTTCAGTACTTACTTTATGCAAGACAGAATACATGACATGGTTGCACAAATACGTTCCCGCTGTATTAGAGATTTGCGCAGGATAACCCCGCTCATTCAAGACGTTGACAAGTCGGCGGATCGGCAAGGTCGAGAAATAGGCCGCAGGCCCATCTTCGACAATCAGATCATCTTGCACCCGCATGCCGCGATTATCCGGCCCTCCGTCTTGACAATTGATCGCCACTCGTTCTGGGGTGATTTTTGTACGCTCGGCGGCGAGGCCGAGAGACATGACGACATCGGGTTGGATTTGTTCTAAGTACTCTAAGCAACACAAGGATGACTGTGAAAAGTCGACCGGAAGAACACGGCCATAAACCCAATATTTTCCTATTCCCTTTCCGTCCAATTCCCTTACAATTCGTTCCGTTGGATTAATGGGAAATTCCAAAAAAGGTTCAAAGCCCGTCAATAAAAGCTTTTTCATTGAATTTTCCTCCCAACGCTAAACGTTGCTGTTTAAATAGTAGAAAAACAAATAAGTCAAAGATATGAATAGACAACCCGTGCCTGTGCCAAGCAAAACCGTTTTGATGCGAGTTGTTATTCGACTTTTCCAATCGTTCAGCCAAATATCGTTTGTCAACTTCTCTTCTTCGCGAATCAACATCTTTGGTTTCGGCACGATCCATCGATACAATCGCTGGAAACCTTCGAAAAACGGACGGAAAAAGCCGGTCTGATAGATAAACAAAGCCGCTCCTGCCACCAATAAAACAAGGCCCAACAAAAAGCAATCGTTAACGAAAACAAGCATGCTCGTCTCATCATAAAACTGTTTCACGCATAACAAAACAATGACCGTACAAAAACTAGCCATAAAGTACGGCGTCATGATCCCCCTCCTCATGGAGTAAAAGGGAAGAATTATCCATAATCAGGATAATTCTTCCCCTTCTTTATCCTACTCTGCTACTTTTTTCGCCCAGCGCACGTCCGGATAACGGTTGACGGGATAGACAATATCTTTAAAATTCGGCGATGTTAAATAATTTTGCGAATAGAAATAAACAGGGATAAACGGCAGATCCGTCATTAGTACTTTTTCCGCTTCATGGAGGAGTTCATATCGTTTTTGGTCATCTTGTTCCACTTTCGCTTTCGCCATCAAATCATCAAATCGCTTGTTTACCCAGTTCGTGCGGTTGTTCGGGCTGTCGCCTAAGTAGTAATCCAAAATCACTGTCGGATCAACAAACACACCGATCCAACCCATGCGGGCCATTTGGAAATTGGATTGCTGTGTCGTTTCCAAGTATGTTTTCCATTCTTGGTTGGCCAGTTTCACTTTCACGCCAAGGTTCGTTTTCAACATTTCTTGAACAGCTTCAGCAATTTTTTTATGGTTCTCGGCGGTATTATACATTAGCGTGACTTCTGGAAGCTTTGTCCATCCTTCTTCCTTCATACCTTCTTCCAATAACTGTTTCGCTTCTTTGACGTTCTCTTCAAAATAAGAACCGCCCACTTCTCGGAAATCGCCTTTCGGAGTATTGACACCGTATGGTACGAAGGCATAAGCCGGTTTTTCACCAGATTTGGTAATATTTTTGACAATTGCCTCCCGATCAATGGCCATGGCAAAAGCGCGGCGAATTTTTGCGTTCGTAAACGGTGGTTTGTCTACATTCAGCATAAACATATACGTACCAAAGTATGGAGTGATTTTAAACTCCTTATTATTTTTTTCTTGGTCAATGACGTCAGTCGGCAAGGTGTCAATTAAGTCAAGCTCCCCTGTTTTATACATTTGATAGTATGTCGTCGCATCATTGACCATCTTCCATGTTACCTTTTGCATATTAATTTGATCTTTGTTCCAATAATGTTCATTCTTTTCGATGACAACTTCACTATTATGCTTCCATTCTGTCAAACGATAAGCCCCGTTGCTTACATATCCTTTTGCGTCCGCTGCCCATTTCGGGTTCGATTCAACGAGAGATTTTTTCACTGGATAAAATGTCCACATGGTCAGCAATTTATCAAAATATCCCAACGGTGCTTTTAATTCCACTTGGAATGTTTTGTCATCCAACGCCTTAATCCCTACCTGATCCGCGCTTCCCTTTCCTTTGTTATATTCTTCGGCCCCCTTGATGTAATACATATAAAAAGCGAACGGGCTCCCTGTCTTCGGATCAAGCACACGTTTCCAAGCGTATTCAAAGTCATAGGCCGTGACTGGATCACCGTCAGACCATTTTGCATCCTCACGAATCGTAAACGTATACGTTTTTCCATCTTCTGATATTTTTACATCACTTGCGGCTCCTAATACAGGCTCTCCTTTTTGATTTTTCGTATACAATCCTTCAAATAGGTGGTCGATCACCCATCCCGACGTCGTATCCGATGCGATTGCAGGGTCTAAGCTAGGCGGCTCAGTCTTTGCATTCAACGTAATTTCCTGCTTAATATTCTTGGCCGCCTCACTTCCTTCATTTGACGGCGTTTCATTGCTGCAAGCGACAAGCGCCGTTGAAACGAATAGCAACAACACCAATACAGTTAGAAGACTTCTTTTCATCCTTGATTGATCCTCCCTTGAATATTTTTACTGATGATATAAATGACAAGCTGTCCAATGGTTTTTTCTGACTTCCTTCCAAGCTGGCTCCTCTTCCTTGCAAATATCCATGGCATATGGGCATCGCGTCCGAAATCTGCAGCCACTTGGCGGGTTGACGGGACTCGGCGGATCCCCGGATAGAACAATTCTTTCCCTTTTTCTCGCCAATCTTGGGCTAGGGATCGGTATAGCTGACAAAAGCGCCTGCGTGTAAGGATGCAACGGTTCTTCAAACAGCTCGGAACTCGTTGCAATTTCCATCATCTTGCCAAGGTACATCACCCCTATCCGATCGCTAATATGTTTGACCATCCCTAAATCATGGGCAATAAACAAATAGGTTAAATTTCCCTCTTGCTTTAAATCATCCAGCAAGTTCACGACTTGCGCTTGAATCGACACGTCCAAAGCCGAGATTGGCTCATCGGCAACAATAAATTTCGGTTTAACCGCCAACGCACGGGCAATGCCAATTCTTTGCCTCTGCCCCCCGCTAAACTCATGGGGGAACCGCTGTGCATGTTCCGGATGTAATCCTACTTTTTCAAGAAGAGCGTACACCATCTCCTGCCGTTCTTTTCCTTTCGCTAACTGATGGGCATCAATACCTTCCGCAATAATATCGCCAACCCTCATCCGCGGATTCAACGACGCATGAGGATCTTGGAAAATCATCTGCATTTCCCGGTTCAACCTTTTCCTTGTCGATCGGTCCAAATCACCCGCCAACTCATGGCCGTCAAAACGAATCGTGCCAGAAGTCGGAGCATGGAGGCCTACAATCATCTTCCCTAACGTCGATTTTCCACTTCCACTTTCTCCCACTAATCCAAATGTTTCCCCTTTGCGAATCGAAAACGAAATGTCATCGACCGATTTTACCGTTTGATTCGGGCCAATCCGAAAATATTTTTTTACGTTCTCCACCTGCAAAATCTCTTCGGACATTCACTGCTCCCTCCCCGTTGCAACCAGTGGTTCCACCTTTGGAGCTCTCGGATCATTCAGCCAGCATCTCGCTGTATGTCCTTCGGAAATAACGAACTCCTGAGGGCTTTTTTTAACACAAATTTCCATTGCATATTGGCAACGCGGAGCAAACGGACAGCCTTTTGGCGGTGAAAAAAGGTCGGGAGGTGCCCCTTCGATCGGCACTAAACGTCTTTTTTCCTTTTCGTGCAAATTCGGAATCGATTGCAACAGCCCCCATGTATACGGATGTTTGGGGTTTTCAAATATATCGAAAACATCCCCCGTTTCCACGACCGTCCCGCCATACATAACGATCACCCGTTGCGCCATTTCGGCCACTACTCCTAAATCATGGGTAATTAAAATGATCGACGTGCCCATCTTTTGCTGCAGCTCTTTCATTAAATGGAGAATTTGCGCTTGGATCGTTACGTCCAATGCCGTCGTCGGTTCATCAGCAATAAGTAGTTTGGGATTGCAGGCTAAAGCGATCGCAATCACTACTCTCTGCCTCATTCCGCCGCTGAACTCATGGGGAT
This sequence comes from Geobacillus sp. Y412MC52, assembly GCF_000174795.2. NCBI lineage: Bacteria > Bacillati > Bacillota > Bacilli > Caryophanales > Anoxybacillaceae > Geobacillus > Geobacillus sp. Y412MC52. The sequence continues at coordinate 1,937,834 of NC_014915.1, forward strand.
ATTGGTGATATCTTTCTTCCGCGTTCGGAATCCCTACTAGCCTCAACAGATCGACTGCCTTTTGTTTCGCCTCGATCTTTGATAGTTTTTGATGCTTCCGCATCCCTTCTGCAATCTGTTTGCCGATCTTCATCGTTGGGTTTAATGAAGTCATTGGATCTTGGAAAACCATCCCAATTTCTGAACCTTTTAATTTTCGCATGTCTTTTTTGGATAAATGAGTGAGATCTCTTCCGTTGAAGAGAATTTTTCCTTCTTTAATATTTTTTCTTGGAATTAACCCCATAATAGTTTGCACGGTCACGGTCTTGCCGCTCCCGCTCTCCCCGACAATAGCAACCACTTCTCCTTGATCAATGTAAAACGAAACATCTCGAACGGCTTGCACTTCCCCACCGTAGATCGGGAATATCACTTTTAAATGTTCTACTTCCAATAGATGGCCCATTGAAATGATCACCCCCTACTTTCTTCTCGGATCTAATGCATCTTGCAAGCCATCTCCAAATACGTTAAAAGCGAACATGGTTAACGAGATCATGAGACCCGGAAAAAACAGTCTCCACCATTGGCCGCTTAAGATGACCCCCAAAGCATCATTCGCCATCGTCCCCCAGCTGGCAAATGGGGCTTGTACGCCTAATCCTAAAAAACTTAAAAATGATTCAGCAAAAATGGCCTGAGGAATCGTAAACGTTAAATTTACAATAATGATTCCTAACGTGTTGGGCAGCAAGTGTCGGAAAATAATTTTTGCATGAGACGTTCCCAGTTTCTGGGCCGCCATAACGTATTCTTGTTGCTTTAACTGAAGAATTTGGCCGCGAATAATTCGGGCCATCCCTACCCATCCAGTGATCGAGAGCGCGACAATGATCGTCCATAACCCCGGCTCCATCACAACCATGAGCAAGATCACAACTAATAGGTAAGGAATGCCATACAATACCTCGACAATTCTCATTAAAATGTTGTCGATTCGATCTCCTAGTTTTCCTCTTCCTGCCATATATCCTGAGACGCCACCAATCAACACCCCGATAACCAAATCGATGAGAGCGGCCACAAAACCAACCGTCAACGATATGCGAGCGCCATACCATGTGCGCGACCACATATCTCGCCCTAAATCATCTGTTCCAAACCAATGTTTGCTGGAAGGCGGTTGATTTCCGTTCGTTAAACTTTGATCATCGTAACTATATGGAACTAAGTGAGGTCCAATAATGGCCATAATAACGATGCATAATAAGAGCAACGCCCCGAACATCGCCATTTTATTTTTGATGATTTTCAAACCGGCTTCCTTCCAAAAACTGAGACTCGGTCTTTGAATGGCATCTGACTGAAGCTTGCTACGGTCGTTGGGACGAAATAAGTCGGCCTCTTCTTTCACTGAAATCACGCTCATTCCCCCTCGCTCGTCAGCTTAATTCTTGGATCAATTAGGCGATATGATAGATCGACAAGAAATAACGTAATGACAAGAATCGTGCTGAAGAAAACCGTCGTGCCTAAAATAACTGGATAGTCGCGGTTAAAGATGCTGTCGACAAAATATTTTCCCAACCCTGGTATAGCGAAAATTTTCTCAATAACGAATGTTCCTGTAATTAAAACAGCAAATAACGGGCCGATAAATGTGATGACTGGTAAAATAGCATTTCGTATGCCATGCTTGATGACAATAGCGATCGGGGATAGCCCTTTTGCCTCTGCCATTTTGATATAGTTTTGTTGCATCACTTCCAACATGCTAGAACGCATAAAACGGGCGATCACTGCCATCGGGGTGGCAGCCAACGCGATCGACGGCAAGATGGAATGGGCCCATGTTCCCCAAGACGCTACAGGCAAAACTCCCCACTCAACAGCAAAATATTTGATTAACAATGGCGCTAAAATAAAACTTGGTACAGAAATGCCTACAATGGCAATAAACATCGCTATATGATCAAGCAGCTTATTATGGTTTAGCGCAGCGATAATGCCAAGCAACAATCCAAACACAACGGCAATCACCAACGCTTGCAATCCAAGAAGCGCGGAAACAGGGAATCCGTCTGCGATAAGGGTATTTACGTCCCTTGTTTCAGACTGAATCGATGGTCCTAAATCAAACGTTATTAAATTTTTCATATACAATGCATACTGGACTGGCAGTGGCTTGTCCAAGTTGTATTTCGCCCGAATGTTTTGCAATACTTCTTCAGGCAACACATTAGCGTCGGAAGCAAATGGATCACCGGGAATCGATTTCATGATGATAAAAGTTAATGTGGCGATGAGCCAAACGGTGACAACCATTGTCACCAGACGTTTCATGACGTACACGGTCATTCCCCTCCCTTGTTCTAAGCATTCACATGCCCTAGCACGCCGTTCGTCGCCGTCATGGCGATAATGACACATCCCCACATATGTTTATAGGCAGTGACGATATCATTGCATGTAAACGTGATCGTTTTCGGGCCGATTAATGTCACTGTCGGTAATGTCGTTGTCATCATCGCTTGGTTTGGTCCTTTAAATTCAATTTCAAAGGTAACCGGCCCTTCTAGTTTCAACGGAGGGCATTGTTTCGCTTTCTGTACGGCCTGTTTCGCTTTTTCTCTAATTAACTCATGCGCTTTTGTCGGGTGAAGCAACTCCGCCGCAAAGCGGTCAATCCCGCGCTTGACTACAGCCGCTTCAACGTGAGGCAACGTTTCAAGCACTTCTTTCACATAAGCATCATCACCCGAGATAAAAATGGCCGGTACGTTGTAATAACCTGCAACAAACGCATTCATCTCTGTTTCCCCAACAACACGGCCATTAATCTTGATCTCATTCACACAGATGCCGGCCAAACTATGACTGATTACGGTCCTTTCCGATCCACCTTCGCGTCCATGATGGCCAACAAACATAATCCCGTCAAAGCTATCATCAAGCCCCTCGAGCTGACACATCACGCGATTGTTCCCAGAGACAAGGCGCGCCCGCGGATCCAATTCCTCGATCAGGATGTTGGACATATTGCCATGGCCATCAGCAACCACTACTTCCGTCGCTCCTCCTAAAAAAGCACCCTCAATCGCTGCATTGACGTCCTGAGTCATGAGCTTACGGAACCGCTGGTATTCACTGTTCGTTTTTAATTGTTGGTTGGTTGCCACACCAGAGATCCCTTCCATATCGGCTGAAATAAAAATTTTCATAGCAACAACACCCCTTCTTTTTCAATTTATAAACAGCTAACGATTTTAAATATAATCAAACGTGTTTTTATATACTTCGAGCTGTACGATCGTATCCATTTCAAGAATCCCGTGTACACCATTTAGCATTTTTACTACTTCAGTGATTTCATCTTGACTGGGCACTGCAATTTGGATTAAAAGTTGGTAGCTTCCAGAAGTTAACGTAATATAGCGAACTTCTTTTATTTTCTTCAGCTGTTCAATCACATCCATTAACTTGTTCGCTTCCGTTTTTAAACGAATGATCGCCCCTGCGCGAATCCCAAGAGCTATTGGATTCACGACTCCCACCACTTCGAGAATCCCATGATCGATTAAATTTTTGTACCTCATCCGCACTGTTTTTTCCGTAACATTCAAATTATTTGAAATTTCTGTAAAAGACATCCTACCATCCCGAGATAACAGTTTAATGATTTGTCGATCCAGATCATCGATTTCGTACTTCATAATTTCCCCTTTTCTATACCGTTATGGAATTTTAATAACGAAAATAGATACAAATAAGAAATAAAATTGGTTATTTACAGCACAAAAAACTTGTTTTAATATCTTAATTAGGACTATTTGATTTTTTATTATAATCACAATTAACAAAATATTCAATAGCCCGTTTGTATTTTCCAAAATATTTTAAGAAGAAATATTTCCAGAGGGGGAGGAAATCCATATGGTGACTGTCATTTCCGGAGGAACAGTACTAGTAGGAAACGGACAAAGAATGGAATCGGCGCACATTGTCATTAAGAACGGAAAAATCAAAACTGTGGCAACCGAGCTGCCGGATGTCTCCTCCGATCAAGTGAACATGATCGATGCCTCAGGCAAATTCATTACACCTGGGTTGATTGACGTTCATACTCACCTTGGTATACACGAGGAAGGGATTGGTAAAGAGGGACACGATTTCAATGAAACGAGCAACCCAACGACCCCACACGTTCGGGCAATCGATGGAATTAACCCAAAAGATAAAGGATTTGAGGATGCGAGAAAAGCAGGAGTAACAACGGTGCAAGTCATGCCCGGAAGCGCCAACGTAATTGGCGGAGAAATGGCAGTCATCAAAACCGCTGGGCAAACCGTTGATGAAATGGTGGTCCGACATCCTTCAGGAATGAAAGCCGCTTTTGGAGAAAACCCGAAACGGGTGTATGGGGAAAAAGGAAAACTACCGACAACAAGAATGGGGATTGCCGCTTTATTCCGCGAGCAGTTCATTCAAGCGCAAACGTACTTGCAAAAAATCGAAAGCGGCAAAGAAGTCGAGCGGGATTTGAAACTGGAAAATTTAGCGAAAGTATTGAAAAGAGAAATTCCACTGCGCGCTCATGCACATCGCGCCGATGACATCATGACAGTGATTCGCTTAGCGAAGGAGTTTGGTTTCCGCTATACGATCGAACATTGCACCGAGGGGCATCATATCGCCAATTATATTGCCGAGAATGGGGTCCGTGTCTCTGTCGGCCCAACCATGTCATCCCGATCAAAAGTGGAGCTCGCGGATAAAGGATGGCATACGCTCCTTGCTTTGCGGGACGCCGGCGTCTCTTTCTCGATTACGACCGACCACCCGGTTGTCGGCATTGAACATTTGATGACGAGCGCCATTCTCGCTGTGAAGCATGGGTTGGAGGAGTCTTTAGCTCTTCAAGCCATTACATTAAACGCGGCAAAACATTTAGGCATCGAAGACCGTGTAGGCTCGATCGAAGTTGGAAAAGACGCCGATATCGTCATTTGGAGCGGCGACCCCTTTGACTTGCGCGAAAGCGTGGAACTGACCATGATCAACGGGGAAATCGTATTTCAACGTAACTGACTCTTAAGTAACCATCAACCTTGCTTAAAACGGCTTCTACCCCCTGGCAGAAGCCGTTCTCTTCCCTACCTCCCCCCAAACACCGGCTTCCGCTTTTCTAAAAAGGCGCGGACGCCTTCGCGGTGGTCTTCGGTTTGCCGCATGCGCTGTTGGGCGTCGGTTTCGAGTTCGAGCACGCGAAGCAACTCTTCTTTTGTTTGTTCGACGTACAACATTTTCGTGGCGATCATGGCTTGAAGCGGTTTTGTTTGCAAGGAAGCAACGACTTGTTCGGCCTGCTCCTCGTTCTCGACAACGAAATCAACGAGCCCGAGCTGCAGCGCTTCGTCCGCGCTCATCGGTTTTCCTTCCCAAATGATCTGTTTGGCTTTCGCCGTGCCGACCCGCTGGGCCAGGAAGAAATGCCCGCCGCCGTCAGGGACGAGACCGATGCCGATGAAATTCATCGCCAAGCGTGCTTCTTTCGTGGCGATGAGGCAATCGCTCGCCAAGGCAAAGCTGAACCCAAGGCCGGCCGCTGGGCCATGGATGAGCGAAACGGTGATTTTCGGCATCGTATACAAGAGCATGATCATCTCCTGAATCGTTTTCATCACGGTTTGAAATTGGCTCGGGTCATCAACCGCCAGCATTGTCTTAATGTCGCCACCCGCAGAAAATCCTCTCCCTTTGCCGCGGATGACGACAACGGAAGCGTCACTTTCCTTGATTTTCCGCAGCGCGTCGACGAGTTCCGTTAGCATTTTCACATCCATGGCATTTAACGCCTGCGGGCGGTTCAGTTCCAATATCGCTTTGTTTTGGTCAAATGTCAGTACAACCGTTTCCATGGCTTTCCTCCTCTGAATGATGATTCATTTCTTTTCATTCGCCATGAAGATGGTTTTTTCCTTGTTGGCGGCAAAAATATCATGTTCTCCAACACATCCATGCTTGACATCTTCATCTACTTGTAATAGCTTCTATGTCGGTGTTGCTTTTTTTCGAAGCACAGCGTGCCGATAAAGGAGTGGATCGCATGAGAAATCCAAGTGTACGAAACATCTCGTTTTATCTAGCGGCGGCGTTGATCTTCTCGATGATGGTCTACAACGTCTTTTATCATCTAGGAACATTCCCGATTTCAAGCTGGGACGAAGCGCGTCATGGCGTCAATGCATACGAAATGCTGAGACATGGAAACTTGATCGTCAACACATACCTTGGGCATCCTGATTACTGGAATTTAAAGCCTCCTGTCAGCTACTGGGCGATCATGATTGGCTATAAACTCGTTGGGATGAACGCGCTTGGTTTGCGGTTGATGTCTGGCATTTGCGCTATCCTCACGGCCGTTGCCATTACGCTATTTGTGAAAAAACGGTTTGGAAGCATGGCCGCGATCGTCTCATTGCTTGCCTTGTCTACTAGCACCCAATATCTTCTCAACCATTGCGCTCGCACAGGAGATGCGGATTCGCTCTTTGTATTCTTCTTTACGTTATCCATCCTTTCTTTGCTGGCTGCTAGACGGCAGACGCGATGGTTGTATGCAGCGGGCCTTGCCTGTTCACTCGCTTTTTTAACGAAAAGTTGGCATGCGGGGAACATTCTGTTGATCATGGTCTTATATTTTCTCATCACTAGGCAGTGGGAGTCAGGACGCTGGCGCGCATGGTGGAGGGCAGCGCTCACCTTCGTTGTTCCTGTGCTCGCTTGGGCTTTTGCCCGCTATCACTATGATGGATTCCGTTTTTTTAAACAAATGATCGGATATGACTTGTTGCTGCGCTCCACTCGGCCCATTGAAGGTCATATCGGCGATGAAACCTACTACGGCATCATTCTTGTTCATTTTTTCTTTTGGTGGCTGGCGCTCTTGGTCGGAATCATGGTCATCAGTTACATGCAAGGCGTTCGTCTTTTAGCGTTTGAAGGAACAGACCATCGATTGAAAGAAGATGTGATCGGGATTTTGCTTTGGATTTGCGTCCCGCTTCTCATGTTTACCATAGCGAAGACGAAAATCAGATGGTACATCCTCCCTGTCTATCCGCCGCTTTGCATGTTGATTGGCATTTGCGCAAGTCAATTATGGAGAAAAGGAACGTGGGGAGCACGCGGGCTGCTGCTTGCCGGACTGTTGTTCGTCGCATCGTTTTACGAAACGAATATTCAACATTATATCCATCATCCCAAGCCAAATTTCGAACTGGCATTGCTTCAGCAGACCGCCCAAATGCCTGTTCATGGATACGAACTGTTTATGTACCATCCGTTGCACGAGAAAGGTCGCTGGCCGCAAAATGCGGTCTTGACAGCAGAGCTTGCGAATGACCTTAAACCTCGGCATGGAGGGCTGAAAACGTTCTTGCATACAAGCCGAAGCCTGCTTCTCGTGAAAAAAGCATGGTTCAGCAAACAGCTCGAGCATCAATACCACCTGTCTGTTCTCGCCTCGAACCGTTGGGGATATATTTTGGAAAAGCACGCTTAAACATACAGCCTTGGAGTGCCACTCTCTCCAAGGCTGCGCAACCATTCTTCTAGAATTTTAGGAACAAACTTTACTCCAATCTCTTCTCATCCCGCTTAATTCTGGTTAAAAATAATCAATTTCAACTCCGTCATTTCCTCGATCGCATAGCGGAGCCCCTCGCGGCCGAACCCGCTTTCTTTCACGCCGCCGTACGGCATATGGTCGACGCGGAACGTCGGGATGTCGTTAATCAACACGCCGCCGACGTGCAGTTGTTTCGCCGCTTTCCACGCGGTATGGACGTTGTCAGTGTAGATGCCCGCCTGCAAGCCGTAGCGTGAGTCATTGACCAGTTCAATGGCTTCATCGATCGAACGGACGCGGTTGATCAAGACGATCGGGGCGAACACTTCCTGGCACGACACTTTCATCGTCGGTTCGGCGTCCACAATGACCGTCGGAAGCAAGATATTGCCGTCGCGCTCGCCGCCGAGGACGACGTTTGCGCCGCCTTGTTTTGCCTCTTCGATCCAAGAGAGCGCCCGGTCGACATCGTTTGGCGTAATCAAGGCGGATACATCGGTGGTTGGATCCAACGGGTCGCCTGTTTTCAACTGTTTCGCGGCGGCGACAAATTTTTCGACGAACTCGTCATAACGATTCTCATGCACGTAAATGCGCTGGAGTGAAATGCACACCTGTCCTTGGAACGTAAAGGCGCCGAACACGCAGCGCGGGATGATGCGATCAAGATTGACCTGTTCATCGACGATCACGGCCGAATTGGAGCCGAGCTCGAGCGTCACCCGCTTTAAGCCCGCCTTATTGCGGATCGCGATGCCGACTTCTGGGCTGCCGGTGAAGGTGATCATGCTGATGCGCGGGTCGGTGACGATTTTGTCGCCGACCGTGCGGCCGCTTCCGGTGACGACGTTGAGCGCCCCTTTCGGCAAACCGGCTTTCTCGAACAATTCGGCGATAAAATAGGCGGACAGCGGCGTTTGGCTGGCTGGTTTTAACACAACTGTGTTGCCCGAGGCGATGGCCGGGCCAAGTTTATGGGCCACCAAGTTCATCGGGAAGTTAAACGGCGTAATCGCCCCGATGACGCCGATCGGCTCGCGGACCGTCAAGGCGATGCGATTTTCCCCGCCCGGCGCGGCGTCAAGCGGCAGTGTTTCCCCATGAATGCGTTTGGCTTCTTCGGCGGCGAATTTGTACGTTTGGATCGTGCGGGCGACTTCCCCTTTCGCCGTGGTGATCGGTTTGGCTGCTTCCAGCGCGATCAACCTCGCCGCTTCTTCCTGCCGCTCTTTCAGCTGCTCGACGACCCGCTCTAAAATGGCGGCTCGTTCATGCGCCGGCATGGCCGCCATCGTTTGCCGCGCGGCGTATGCCGCGGCAATGGCTTCATCGACTTCTTCTTCTGTCGCTGCCGGAATTTCGGCAATCGTCTCGCGTGAGTATGGCGATTTCAGCTCCGTGTACGACTTGGCTTCCCGCCATTCGCCGTTGATGTATAGTTTTTTTCTTTCCGCCATGTTCTCATCCTTTCCCTAACTAGTATTCGCAACCCAAACATTGCCTGTGTCAATACATTTTTTATTTCGCCACAAATTTGCTAGAATCCTCTTTTCTGATCCGTTTATAGGACATGTTGCTGATCCTCTATCATCTTATTCCCCTCTTTCAGATTGGAGGATGGAAAGAGGTAAGAAAAAACCACAATAGAAACGATACTCACCCCAATTCCATACATAATCGGATTGGTCGAACTCAACCCCTCCACCGCTAAACCAGCCAGCACAACGACGGAACTAATCACGATGGAATAAAAACCAGCTTTCGCTGTTGCTCGCTTCCAAAAGAAACCGAGAACCACTGGTACGAAAATGGCGCCTGACAAAATGGCATAGGCTACATCCAATGCGACAAGCACATCCTGAATCCAAATAGCAAAGATAATGGCGACAATCCCAACCGCTAGCGTCATCATTCTGGACAAAAGGACAAACTGTCGATCGCTCATATTTTTGAGCCAATATTGCTTCAAAATATCATGCGATAACAGAGTAGACGAGGCAAGCAATGTTCCGGAGGCCGTTGACATGAGAGCAGAACATACGCTGGCCAAAATGAGCCCTAACAAGCCGTGTGGCAAAATCTCTAATGACATGTTGGCAAATACGTTTTGCGGATCGTTCATATTCGGAAAAACAATCACCCCGCACATGCCAATGACGCTTAACGCTACGGCATAAGCAACGCTGTAGAGACCAGCATATATTGCGCCGCCTCGGGCAATGTTCGGTGTTCTGGCCGTAAACACCCGTTGCCAAATATCTTGTGATACCACCATTCCTAACGTATAGAGCAAGAAGTATTGGAAAATATTTGCCCATCCCATGGACGTCAGATCAAAATGCGACGCTGGCAATCGCTCCAAAAGCGATGTCCATCCGCCGACATGGGACAAACTCATTGGCAGCATTACGAAGAAAATGCCGACTGTCATGACGATAAACTGAATGATGTCCGTCATCGTAACGCTCCACATACCCCCGAGAATCGTGTAAAACAGCACGATCCCCCCGCCGACTAACATCGAAACGGTCATGCTCCAACCTAAAACAGCATGAATGATTGTGCCCATCCCAATGACTTGTGTCACCGAAACCATCAGCGTATAAATCGCGGCAACCAACGCGCTGATCAAACGCGTTTCCTGATTGTAACGGCGGCCAAGCAGTTCGCTGATCGTGGTCACATGGGCGCCGTAAATTTGGTTTGTAAAAAACAGACCGAGCACAGCAATGCCCAAGCCAATCATAAAAACAAACCACATACCCGAAATCCCAAATTGATACCCTAACTTCGCCGTCCCAATCGTTGAAGCGCCGCCCAAAATCACAGCAGACAGACATCCAAGATAGACAAATAGTCCGAGATTTCGGCCTGCCAACGCAAAATCTTCGGCGGTTTTCGCCCGCTTCGCCCCCAAAATCCCTGCGACGATCAATACGAGAAAATAACATAAGAGAACCCCAGTATCCAGTGCGTTCATAAACCATTCCCCCATCCTCTTATAATTCAGAAATCGATCTCCTTCGAGATCCTTTCATAAAGGCAGACATTCCTTCAACGAGACACGACATCGGTTCCTGAATACACCCAATTTCCAAATTGCAATCGACATGTGCCCCCTCTTTTTTCATTTTCCAGAAGCGAACGAATGCACACCGATTTCCGCTTCATATTCGGTCAACGCCTCGTCGAGCATGCTTAATCCTTCGTCAATCTGTTCTTTTGTCACGATCAGCGGTGGGATCATGCGAATCACTTCTCCTTGATTGCCGCATAGATAGAAAAGAACACCTTTTTGCAGGCAACGATTCAAAATATTCATCACTCCCTCCCCATTCGGTTCGCCAGTATGCGGATGGACGATCTCGATGCCGATCATCAGACCGATCGAACGCACGTCTCCGATGACGGAATGCTTTCTTTTCAATATCTCTAGTTTTTGTCTTGCATATCGCCCTACTTCCCTGCAATTTTCCAACAATTTTTCTTCGCGAAACACTTCCAACGTCGCCAGCGCCGCCTCGCATGCGATGGGGTTGCCTCCAAAGGTTGTCCCATGGCTGCCGAGCGGCCACTGTTTCATTAATTCTTTCGAAGCCACTGTTGCACTTAATGGAAGACCGGAAGCGATGCCCTTCGCAATTGCCATAATGTCTGGAGTGACACCGAATGTTTGAGCGGCAAACCACTCGCCAGTACGACCAAAACCTGTCTGTACTTCATCGAAAATAAGCAAAATTTCATAGCGATCACAAATTTCCCTCATCTTGTGAAGCCACCCTTTGGGAGGCACAATATATCCTCCTTCTCCCAACACCGGCTCTACAATCATGCATGCCACTTCTTCCGGAGTCACTTGATGGGCAAACAAAGAAGCCACGTCGTTTTCAAGCTTATTGGCAAAGTACACATCTGGATCCTCCCCAGCCGGACAATCCTTTGGATTGGCATATGGAAGTTGATACGTCAACCCGCTTGGCTGCAGGTACTTCCGATATTTGCTTTTCGATGTGCTGACACTAAGCGCCCCTAATGAACGGCCATGAAAACATCCGGTAAATGAAATGACGTATGGCCTTCGCGTCACGTGTTTCGCTAATTTGATCGCACCTTCGATCGCTTCTGTTCCACTGTTGGCAAAAAAGAAGCAGTCAAGTCCTTCCGGCAAAATTTTCATCAGCTCTTCGGCCAAGCGCAAAATGGACTCATACATGATCACACCGCTCGGCCCGTGCATCAGGCGGTCTGAGGCCTCTTTGATGGCCTGCACGACTTTTGGGTGGCGATGACCCGTATTGGCCACGGCAATACCGGAAGTAAAATCAAGGTATTTTTTTCCATCTAATCCGTAATAGTAGCATCCTTCTTCCTTGACAACCGGCAGATTCGGATGGTCTTTCGCCATCGTTGGCGCAAGCAAGTCGGGCATTTTGTGAAAGAGAGGCATCCAGTTGCTCTGTGTCATGTACATCCCCCTTTGACCAAACCATTTGTTCATTGAAAGTAGTTCGCAAGTTTTGTGCCACCATTTTGACTATTCGATATTTTTTGTCAGCTATCCGCACTGGTTTCTATCATCTCATTTCCTGCGACCCCCCAACTGTTCTAATTCTTTTTTGAATTAAAAATTCATTTTTGCATCAATACGGATTGTTCTCCCTTCAAAAACATTCTCTCGTGGTAAAAGTGGTCAATCTCAATAAAAAACCGCGCCACAAAAAGGTGGCACGGTCCAAAATTCGACTGCATAGCGAAGTTTTCATGAGTAGTTTGGTCAGGACACTAATCATGCCAATTCGGCAATAACCTCTTCGATGACATCCAATGCTTCCTCCAGCTGTTCATCTGTGATGACAAGCGGCGTTAACAGACGAATGACATTGCTGTATAGGCCCGCACCCATGACGATGACCCCCCGTTGATGGCATTCTCGCAAAATGGCGGCCGTCAACTCCTTATTCGGTGTTTTCGTCTTAGCGTCAGTGACAAATTCAACGGCCACCATGGCGCCGAGCCCCCGAACATCCCCGACCGTCTCGTATTTCTCCTGCAGCCGTCTGAACCGATCAATGGCGATTTGTCCAATGACATTGGCCCGTTCAACCAACTGTTCTTGTTGCAACATGCGAATCACTTCCAAAGCGGCCACGCAGCCGAGCGGGCTGCCTCCGTACGTCCCGCCGATTTCTCCCGGGTTGGGTGCATCCATGACTTCCGCTCTTCCCGTCACCGCACTAATCGGCACTCCTGCCCCGATCGACTTGGACATGGTGATTAAATCAGGGATCACATCAAAATGTTCAATGGCAAACATCTTCCCCGTTCGTCCAAATCCCGTCTGGATCTCATCGGCGATAAACAAAATCCCGTATTTTTCACAAATTCGTTTGACCCCTTGAACAAATGTTTTCGACGGAACAATAAACCCGCCCTCCCCTTGTACAGGCTCCATAATGATTGCGGCTACCTCTTCTGCCGGAACGTCGGAGAGGAAAAAATCCTCAAGCCGCCGCAAAAGCTCGGCGTCCAATTCCTCGTTGGTCATGCCCGCTGGCTTTCGGTAATAATATGGATAAGGCAGTTTGTACGTATCGGGCGCAAAGGGGCCGAATCCGAATTTATAGGGTTTGACTTTGCTCGTGAGCGACATCGCCAGCAGCGTCCGTCCGTGAAATCCTCTTTCAAAGGAGAGAATGGCTCTTCTCCCAGTATACTTTCGGGCAATTTTGACGGCATTTTCGACCGCTTCTGCCCCGCTGTTCAAGAAGAAGGTCTTTTTCGAATGATTCCCTGGCGTGATGCGGTTCAATGTCTCTGCCAATTCGACATACGGTTCATACATCATAACGTGGAAACATGGATGAATATACTGCTCCGCTTGTTTTTGGATCGCTTCCACCACTTTCGGGGGGCAATGGCCGACATTGAGACTTCCAATCGCCCCAGCCAAGTCGATAAACGTATTTCCATCCACATCGGTTAAGAGCGCTCCCTCTCCTTTTACCGCAAACGTCGGTACAGTGTGAAACGGCCCCCGCGGAACATTCTCTTCTTTTTTTCCTAATAGCTCCTTTGCTTTTGGTCCCGGAATCGCTGTTTTGACTTGGATATATTTTTTTGTTTTTGCCTTCATCTTTTTTCCTCCGTTCCTTATGTCATGATTCACTTTTTCATACATGCAAACAACATGCCAAAAACTTCACGGAAAATCATATGACAAAGAAAGAGGATTTTTTCTCTTCTTTAGATAAAGTTAGTAATAGAAGCGCTGACAGACTGCTAGGAGGGAAAGTATGCAACGTACAGCCGATGTGTTGGAATTCGAGTTGGATGCGATATTGAGATCATCGAACGACAATATTGTCATCGCAGACGAAAACGGGATCGTTCTTCGCGCCAGCCCGAATTGCTTGTCCATATACGGAAAGGACGCCTCTTATTTAGTCGGAAAATCGGTCTATCAATTAGAAAAAGAAAACGTCTTTTGCCCTTCCGTTACAGCCAGAGTATTGCGGGAGAAAAAAGAGGTTCAATTGATGCAGCAAACCGCCACCGGCCGGGTTGTCATGGCGACAGGAGTGCCGGTATTTGACCAACAAAACCGCCTTGTCCGGGTGATCAGTTTCTCCCACGATTTAACAGAACTGGAGCGTTTAAAAGAAGACTATGAAAAACTGAGAAAGCAGATGGAACATTATCAAATGGAAATCGAGGAGTTGAAACCGGACCATATCGTCATCCAAAGCAAGGCGATGGAACGAATTTGGAAGCTCGTGCACCGCGTGGCCCAATCGGATGCGACGGTTCTTTTCCTCGGCGAGTCTGGAGTCGGAAAAAACGTATTCGCCCGTTCCCTTCATCTCCATAGCCCAAGGCGAAACGAACCGTTTATTGAGGTCAATTGCAGCGCCATTCCTGAATCGTTGTTTGAATCGGAAATGTTCGGCTATGAAAAAGGGTCCTTTACCGGTGCGCAAAAAACAGGAAAACCGGGGCTGATCGAATTGGCCGACAAAGGGACTCTCTTCCTTGATGAAATTGGCGAGCTTCCCCTTTCGATGCAAGCGAAACTGCTGAAAGTGCTTCAAGAGAAAAAAGTCATACGCGTTGGAGGCATTAAAGAACGAACGGTCGATTTTCGTCTGATCGCCTCGACGAATCAGAACCTAGAACAGATGGTGAAGCAAGGGAAGTTCCGCCAAGATTTATTTTATCGTTTGCATGTGATTCCGATTTATGTTCCTTCTTTGCGCGAGAGAAAAGAAGATATTTTCATGCTGGCGCAATACTTTTTGAAAAAATTCAACGAAAAATACCAGATGGATAAATATTTCCATCCGTCCATCGTCGACCATCTCGTTCAGTACGACTGGCCGGGCAACGTGCGTGAGCTGGAAAATATGATCGAACGGTTAGTCATTACTTCTGAAACGAGGGCCATTTATCCGGAATATCTCCCTTTTTCGATCCAGAAACATCAAGAGGTGATCCATCAATCGTTGGAAAAACGGAACGAACCGTCGACATTAAAAGAAGCCATGGAACAAGTGGAACGGCAATGGCTCCTGCGCGCCGTCAAACAGTGCAAAACAACATACGAGATGGCTGATTATCTTGGCATCAGCCAGCCAACGGTCGTACGAAAGCTGAAAAAGTATGGTATTGATTCAAAAACGAATTAAGATTCATTTTTGAATCAAGTGTTCACTCATTTTTGAACATACGCAAGCAAGGATGGCAGTCAAAACAGCCCTGCTTGCGTATTTCTTGTCTACTTCCCCTTTTTGGCATACTTTTTGCTTCTAAATATCACAAACTATTTTTCACTGCCCAAGGAGGTCTTGACATGTATAAACCGAAAGATTCTTCCCAATCGCCCCGCTTTTGCGGCGTTCGAACCTTTATGCGGTTAGAACCAATCAAAACGACAGATAACGTTGATTTTGTCGTGCTCGGCGTCCCGTTTGATACGGCAGCCTCGAATCGGACGGGACAACGGTATGGTCCGCAACACATTCGCAATTTTTCCGTCCTGTTGCGCCCTTACAACCCCGACATGGATATCGATATTTTTGCCTATTGTTCTGGCGTCGATTACGGGGACGTTGATGTCATCCCGGGCAATGCGCTCCGCACATATGATCGCATCGTCGAAGAGCTGCGGCCATTGTTAAAGAAAAACATCGTTCCGATTCTGATGGGCGGCGACCATTCCATTACATTGGGGCACTTGCGGGCTTTTTGCGAACGCTTTGGTCCCGTCGCCCTCGTTCATTTTGACTCACACAGCGACACATGGGACCATTACTATGGAGAAAAATATATGCATGGCACGCCGTTCCGCCGCGCGGTCGAGGAAGGGCTGCTCGATGTCAATCATTCCATTCAAGTCGGAATGCGCGGACCGCTTTACAGCGCGGATGATCTCGAGGACGCACGACGGCTTGGCTTTGAAGTCATTCCGATGAAAGAAGTCCGGCAAATCGGCTTTTCGGAAGTCATGCGCCGCATCCATCAACGTGTCGGAAACAGACCGGTTTTCGTTTCTTATGACATTGACTTTGTTGATCCGGCATTCGCTCCTGGAACAGGCACGCCGGAAGTAGGCGGACCGACAAGCTATGAGGCATTAGAATACGTAAGAGGGCTTGACGGGTTAAATATTGTCGGGTTTGATCTCGTCGAGGTATTGCCTGCTTATGACAGCGGGGAAATGACAGCCGTATTGGCGTCTGCCATTATATATGAAATGATCACGCTTGTGGCGCTAAAGAAAAGGCGGGCGCAGGCTAACCGTCTATCCACGGCGACAACGCCATAAAACCATCTTGCCGAAAAGGAGCGACCTTCCATGATATACGTCAACGGAAAATGGAGCAAAGGAGAAGGAAAAAAAAGACCAATCATCAATCCGGCGAATGAGGAAATCATTATAGAAATCAATGAAGCATCCCAACAACAAGCCGTAGAAGCGATCCAAGCAGCTCGTCATGCCTTTCAATATACCGATTGGCCATTCAATCCAGCAAAACGGATCGCTGCGCTTCGCCAATTGGCGGACCTGTTGGAACAAAACGCGGAAACATTCGCTTCGATCGAGACGTTGAATACAGGAAAACCGATTCGCGAGTCGCGCCTCGATGTCAGCGATTCAATCCAATGCCTTCGTTACTACGCCGATTTTGTTGAGCAACGGGCCATCGAGGAAACCAAAAGAACCGATGGCACGACAAGCAAAATCATTGAGGTGCCAATCGGGGTATGCGCGTTGATTGTTCCTTGGAATTTTCCTCTCTTGTTAGGAATATGGAAACTGGCTCCAGCGCTTGCGGCTGGAAATACAGTGGTGTTTAAACCATCAGAACTGACTCCGTTATCGTTCATAGAACTGACAAAGCTGATCGATTCCATCGGTCTCCCGCCGGGCGTGTTTAATCTTGTTCCTGGAGGCGGTTCGCCGGTTGGAGAAACATTGGTGACACATCCTGATGTGGAAAAAATATCGTTTACCGGCGGAACGGAAACCGGACGATGGATTTACGAACAAGGCGCTCGTCGCTTGAAGCGAGTGTCTCTGGAACTCGGCGGCAAATCCCCGCTGCTCATTTTTGACGATGCGGATCTTACTAGCACCATCGAGTGGGCGCTGTTTGCTTCCTTTCTCAATCAAGGAGAAGTGTGTGTGGCTGCTTCGCGAATTCTTGTTCAACGACACGTTTATGATTCGTTTATCGATCAGCTGATCAAAAGGCTGGCTTCCCTCCATATTGGAGATCCTTTCGAGGAAAACACTGAGATGGGACCATTAATCAGCTCCTCACATTTAGAAAAAGTGGAAACGTATATCCAGATCGGCTTGCAGGAAGGAGGAGTACTGCTGCAGGGAGGAGAACGAATCAAAGAACGGGGGTATTATCTCACCCCTGCCGTTTTCGCCCATGTCCGTCAAGACATGCGCATCGTCCAAGAAGAAATCTTTGGCCCTGTCATAACCGTACAACCGTTTGAACATGACGCAGAAGCCATCGGACTCGCGAACGATACGATATACGGACTAGCAGCTGGCATATTCAGCCGTGATCTCGAACGGGCGGAACAAATCGCCGGAAAATTGAGAGCAGGAACGATTTGGATTAACAGCTATCATACTCCCTATGTCGATGCCCCTTGGGGAGGATTGAAACAAAGCGGAATCGGCCGGGAGCTTGGGCCGCAAGGATTTACCGCTTTCACCGAAGCAAAACATGTCAACATCAGCCAACATGGCCACCCGCTCGGATGGTATTCGTCGTACTCCTGATTTCGTCCTTAGGACGAAATCAGTGTAAGTGAATTGTTCTGAATATTTAAAATAAAAAAATCAAGGAGGAATGATCCTCATGAAATGGACAGAACGGTTGGGTCATGATGATATTCGGCCGACCCCGATGAACGAACGGAGCATGAACTTTTTTAGCACGTTTACTCTTTGGATTGCGGCGAATGTTGTGATTACGACGGTCATGACGGGAATGATGTTTGTTCCTGACATTTCCTTCTCCAACGCCATGCTGGCGATTATTGTCGGTTCGGCGATCGGCGCCATTCCGCTCGCCCTTACCGGAAACATCGGCATCCGCACCGGTCTCCCTACAATGGTGATCACAAGAGCGGCCTTTGGACAAAAAGGCGCCATCCTCCCCGCGCTTGTCAACACGATCATTTTAATCGGCTGGAGCTGGATTCAAGCCTATATGGCTGGGCTTAGTCTGAATTACGCCGTCCATTACGCCACTGGATACAACAATATCAACCTATTTGTCATTTTGACGGAACTTCTTGTTGTGATCATTACGATTTTTGGCCACCGAGGGGTGGAACGAATCGAAAAATATATATCGATTGCCATGTTGATTTTATCTTTCCTTGTTTTTTATAAAATTTTTACGACTTATGACATTTCGACACTAGTCGAAATGAAATTGAGCGAACATCCATCCATCACCACGATTATCGCCTTTGACATCGTCATCGCCACCGCTTTTTCTTGGATGTCGACGGTTTGCGATTTCAACCGCAACTGCCGCTCAGAAACAAGCGGGTTTTGGGGAACGTATTTTGGCTATCTTGTCGCTTCCATTGTCGCGATGGGACTTGGGGCCGTCGTCAGCGGCTTCAGCATCGCCTCGAACATGGAACGGACTTATGATCCCACCATTCTCCTTGCGGCTTACGGGTTTGGATTGATCGCATCCATCGTCGTTTTCTTTTCTGTACTCTCGACCAATGTCATGGCATTATATAGCGCCACGATGTCGTTTATGAACGTCTTCCCGCGCGCAGGCTTTTGGAAACCGACATTGATCATGGGAGTGATTTGCACGCTTGGCGCTTTGCTGAAAGAAGTACTGATGTCCCATTTCTTTAACTTCATTATGCTGATTGCCACGTTGTTCATTCCTGTGTTTGCGATTGTGCTCGTTGATTATTTTTTGATCAAAAAAGGGGTATACGACGCAGAAGATATTTTGTACGATACAAAAGGTCAATATCGTTATCAAAAAGGAGTCAACATCGCCGCCTACATCACCTATATCGTTGGAGCTGTCTTCGCCTATTATTTTACGTACATTCATCCGCTTGCCGTCGGCTCCACCATGCTGACGTTTCTTTTATCGGGAGCTGTTTATTGGGGGTTGATGAAATGGACAAAACAAATATCTGCGAGCACGAATACGGTCGAGCTTGAATCTCCCACTCGCTTGGAGGGATGATATGAACAGACCATTTGACATCGCATTGGCGCAGATGACGCCGGCCGACGGCGACATTGGCGCCAACTTGGCCAAAATGGAAACGATCATCCATGAGTGCAAACGAAAGTTCCCTAATGTTCGCCTTCTTCTGTTCCCGGAACTTTGCACCACTGGTTACGTACTGTCAGAAATGCTAAAAGAGGCGGCCCAGACATGGGACGGCTCTACGTTCCAACACATGAGCCAACTTGCCCAAACATTTCAATTGTATATTGCCTACGGGTACGTTGAAAAAGACCATACAGGAAATCTATACAACTCTCTTATGTTGATCGATCCTAATGGACAATGTATCGGCAATTACCGAAAAATCCATTTGACTCCTTTTGAAAAAGCCTGGTTTTCTAAAGGAGCCGAGCCGGTGCTGGTGGATACAGAACTCGGCCGCATTGGTCTAATGATTTGCTGGGACTTGGCTTTTCCGGAACTAGCAAGATACCTAGCCGTCCATGGAGCCGAGCTTCTTCTCGTTCCATGTGCTTGGGAATCTCCCTTTCATGCACCGTTTCAAAAATTCGCCATGGCACGAGCGATCGATAACACGGTTTATGTGGCGGCATGCAATCAAATTGGATCGTCTTCTTCTTTCCATTTCTTTGGTTTATCCTCTATTTATGGGCCGGATGGAAGGAAAATAGCCGCAGCCAACATGAATGGACGGGAAGAGCTCGTACACGCCATGATCGATCAAAACCAACGCCAAGCGTTAAAGAAACACTTTTACACCATGATGGACGAACGACGAATCGACCTTTACCGACAATGGATTTGGAGGGAATGTCAAGAAAATGAACATCAAAACACTCATCGACCTCACCATGCCGATCACGGCCCAAACTCCGGTGTACCCGGGGGATCCGAAGCCTAAAATCGAACCGGCAGCGACGTTCGCCCAAGACGGCTATCACGTCAGCCGCCTTGTGCTTGGGTCGCATAGCGGCACGCATGTGGATGCGCCGTTTCACTTTTGCGAACACGGTTGGCGGCTCGATGACGTGCCGCTCACCTATTTTCTTGGCCGCGGCGTCGTGATCGATGCCACGGGGAAAGCGGAAGGCGAAGCGGTGACGATGGCCGATGCCGCTCCGTATATCCCGAAGCTATCGCCGGGAACCATTGTGTTGTTTCATACCGGCTGGTCGCAATACGCCGGAACAAAGCGGTATTTCCGCCATCCGTACGTCGCGCCGGATGTGATTGAAGCGATGCTTGGGCGAGGGGTTCGCACGTTTTTCATTGACGCGCTCAACATCGACCCGCCGGACGGCTCCTCGTTCCACGCTCACGAGCTTATTCTTGGCGCCAACGGGGTGATCGGGGAAAATTTCGTGAACTTCGAGCGAATCGATTTTGATGACCCGTATATTATTGCCCTCCCCCTTTCCTTGCCTGGCTGCGACGGTTCGCCCGTTCGGGCGGTGGCAGTGCAGTGGACGTAACGAAGAAGGGGGATACAGCCCCGCACATGCTTCGATGCGGGGCGCACTTCCTTTGGCTAGTTAATCCATTTGATCACTTTCCCCGGGTTCCCGCCGACGACCGCGTTGGCGGTTTCATTATACAAACGAACGAGCCGCCGCGCCCGCTCCCGCTCCTTGACGAGCTCCGGGTCGGCGGGGTTGTACCATTGCCCCGCCAACATCTTTTCTTTTTCGGTTTTTATCGAATCCCTCCAACACTTTATGCATTCGTTTCAAAACTCCATCGAATGGCGGGGTCTTATCGCCCTCCGGAAAAACGGTTGCCTGTCATGGTTTCAATCCGCACGCCTTCCCGATAGTAAGCGTCCATCACATCCTTTGGCACCATGCTTCCGCCGGTAGCCCAGCAAATATGGACGGCGTTTTTCATTTTTTCTTTCAAATCGTTTTCCTCTACATACGTTTGTCCCGCCGAATCGCGAAACAACCGAACAGGTCCCGCCACCCCTGCCAAGGCGGACGGCTCTAAATAGATTTCCTCCGTTTCAACCATAGCCGCGAGCAAGCGGTAAAGCGTCGAATCGTCCACCGTATAGACGCCGCTGATGACGCTCTCAAGCATGTTCCCCACCAACCGCGACGGCCGGCCCACCGCCAGCCCGTCAGCTTCCGTCTTATTATCCAGGCCAAAATCTTGCACCGACACACGGTCGTGCTGTCCTGTCGTCAACCCAAGCAGCATGCAAGGCGAATGCGTCGGTTCAGCGAAAAAGCAATGGACATGATCGCCGTACACGAGCTTCAGGCCAAACGTCACCCCACCCGGACCGCCGCCGACGCCGCAAGGAAGATATACAAAGAGCGGGTGGTTTTCATCAACCGTGATGTTCATATCCTCTAATTGCTTTTTCAGCCGAAACGCCGCCACCGCATAGCCTAAAAACAGATGGATCGAGTTCTCGTCATCAATAAAATACGACGTTGGATCCTCGGCGGACCGTCTTCTCGCCTCTTCCACCACGTTGTTGTAGTCGGTGAGATGTTCGACAACCGCAACCCCTTTGCTTCGCAACAAGTCTTTTTTCCATTGTTTCGCATCGGCTGACATATGAACGGTAACGCAGAACCCAAGCTTCGCTCCGATGATGCCGATACTCAAGCCTAAATTTCCCGTCGAACCAACGACAAGCGAATAGCGGGAAAAGAACTGTCTGAATTCCTCGCTATCCATCACCGCATAGTCGTCCCCCATGGTGATCATATGGTTTGCC
Organism: Geobacillus sp. Y412MC52; assembly: GCF_000174795.2. NCBI lineage: Bacteria > Bacillati > Bacillota > Bacilli > Caryophanales > Anoxybacillaceae > Geobacillus > Geobacillus sp. Y412MC52. Next base: position 1,959,933 of record NC_014915.1, read on the forward strand.
AGCGCGAGGTCTTCCGCATGTTTCAGAACCTCGTAGATTCCCCCTCTCGCCTTGATCGATCCGGAGATGGGAAGATGGCTGTCACATTTCAGCAGCAGCTCCCCTTCCATATTGGTCTGAAACATCTTTTCCAAACGCTGTTTCATGTTCGGAATCCTCACTAAAGGGGATTCGATGATACCGTGGGCCGTTCGCGTCTCGGGAAAAACTTTCGCGATGTAGGGGGCAAAGCGGCGCAATCGCTCTTCGGCCTCCTTGACATCGCGTTCACGTAAAGGAATCGTTCGAATGGCTTGCGCAAACGCGTGATATTTTGGATTGCGCCAAAACACCTCTTCGGCCGCCATGATCGTTTCAAGCAGCGGGAATTCCTTTACCCACTTTTGGATTTCGTTTTTGGTCATCATGCACCATTCTCTCCCATGCGTGTTTGTCGTTTCGCACCCTTGGCGGATGCCGGTCCAAGGTCCGCTTCATTGTTTGCCGAACCGTTTGCCGTTTACCTTCAGTCTCGCGAAAACCGCTTCCATTGTCAATGGGGATGAAGGGAAATGGTTTGTGGATGACATTCGGGAGTGATCCCCAGACCTCGTCGGAATGGCCAAGCAAGGTGCGATCTGCTTTGAAAAATGCCTGTCTTTCCATTATGATGAAAGAGGCAAACCATATCGTGGAGATGATGATCATGAGCAATCGTCGCGATTTATCGCTTTTGTTTCTCGTGATGTTTTTGGTCATGGCCGGGTTTGGCATCATCATTCCCGTCCTTCCGTTTTACGCAGAAAAAATCGGCGCGACTCCAACACAACTCGGTTGGCTAATGGCCGTTTATTCGCTCATGCAATTTTTATTTGCGCCGATGTGGGGGAAATTATCGGACCGATATGGACGAAAACCGATGTTGCTTGTCGGCATTTTTGGTTTGGCCCTTTCGTTTTTCTTGCTCGCCGCCGCCACAACACTTTGGATGTTGTTTGCCGCTCGCATCATCGGGGGATGTTTATCCGCCGCCACGATGCCGACCGCTATGGCATATGTCGCAGATGTGACAACCGAAGAAGACCGGGGCAAAGGAATGGGCATCATTGGAGCGGCCGTTGGGCTTGGATTTATTTTCGGACCCGGAATCGGCGGCATATTTTCCAAAACGAGCTTGACCGCTCCGTTTTGGATAGCAGGAAGTTTGGCACTCCTGACAGCTATATTCGTTTTCGTTTTCTTGCATGAATCGCTTCCGAGAGAAAAACGAGCGAACACACAGGGGAAACGGCCATCGCTCACGGCTGCTCTTCGAAGCCCTTTGGCCCGCCTATACATATTGCAACTCATCGTCACGTTTTCCCTCGCTGGACTTGAAGCGACGTTCGCCTATTTTGCCGCTGAACGAGCGGGGCTTTCGTCGACGGAACTTGGCTACATCTTTATGATCATGGGGCTTGCAGGAGCCGTCGTTCAAGGGGGGCTTCTTGGAAAACTGATCCGCTCATTCGGGGAAGGCGCTGTCATTCGTTTCGGGCTGTTCCTGTCAGCAGTTGGCTTTTTTCTCATTTTATTCGTTCACAGCTTTTGGACAGCCGCGCTCTATTTAACGATTTTCGGCATTGGAAACGGCGTCATCCGCCCGTGTGTCTCCGCCTTGTTAACGAAACATACGACCGATGGCCAAGGAAGCGCAACAGGCGTCTTATCCTCGTTCGATTCGCTCGGCCGCATTGGCGGCCCGGCGATCGCCGGCTGGCTGTTTACCTTAAAGTCCAGTTTGCCATATATGGCAGGGATTGTGCTAACATTCATTTCCTTTGCTGTTTTTCAATCGTTTCAACGAACGATGATGCAAAAAGACTCGGCCCTTTGACACAGAGGAGGATGGGGGTAGAAAAGCACCGATTTATTCCCAGTTACACTCACGTATGGAAGTAAAGCTCTTATTCTAGGGTGATCAAAAATCAACGTCTGTACAGGAGGAGGACCGCCTTGAACATCGTTCCAATCAAACAATTGAACCGCGCCATGGTCAACCAGTTTTTCACTGACCATTGGGGAAGTCCGCAAATGGTTGTCTCGACCGGCATCTATAACTGCAGCGAACTGGATGGATTTGCTTCTGTCGAGAATGGACAGCGGATCATCGGGCTCATTACGTTCCTCATTCGCGGAAACGAATGCGAGATCATCTCATTAGACAGCCTAGTAGAAAACCGCGGCATCGGCAGCGCCCTTTTGCATGAGGCAGAGACATGGGCGAGACAACAAAGGTGCACCGCTGTTCAACTGATCACTACCAACGACAACTTGCATGCGCTTCGTTTCTATCAGAAGCGCGGCTACCAAATTGTGAACGTCTTTCCCAACGCTGTCGACAGGGCGCGGCGAATCAAGCCAAGCATTCCGAAAACAAGTCCTGACGGCATTCCAATTCGGGATGAGTTATTGCTGGTGAAACCACTGGCGTGACACGATGTGATGATGACGCCGTATTGGAAAAGAAGCACCGGCCTTCTCCCAAGACCGGTGCTTCTTTCAATTTTTTGAACACTCCTCCACCTATGACGCTAGCCGTGAGGAGTGTCAAATTTCGGTGGCAATATGATAAATGTAATAGACCCCATAGGCGATGCTGATGAGGGAAACGGTTTTCACCATCCATTGGTTCATGACTTGCTGTTTCGCTTTCATCCAAACGAACGGAACGCCAAGGAATGTCGTGAATAACATCATGCCAATGACCGTCCCTAAACCAAAAATCAAAATAAAGGAAAGCGCCATCCAAGTTCCTTTGACCGTCGTCATCGTCAACAACACCATTCCCGCGCTTCCGGCCAAACCATGGACAATGCCGATCAATGTCGATTTGATATGTAAATGATGAATATCGCCATGGCCATGATGATCCAGCCTCATTGTCGAACGAAAACTGGCGATTCCTAACATGACGATCATGATGCCGACGCCCATTTCAAGGTAAGAAGCAATCTGTTCAGGAATTTGCCGCTCAAAGGCGATCATCGCCATCCCGACAACGAGCAGCGTCAACGTATGGCCGATTCCCCAAAACATGCCGGCCAGCGATGAAAGGGACAGTTTTTTCGTCCGGCTGGCGATGGTCGAAACGGCAATGACATGATCCGGTTCGGTCGCATGCTTCATTCCTAGCAGCAATCCAAACAAGAGCACAGGCCATATCGTTCCCATTGTCTTCATCCTTTCCCTTATCAATATTTCCTCCAGCAGACTGGCGCTTTCTCACCGCATTGTTGGCGAATAAACTGTTGGACGCGTTGGAATATCGCTTCGATGGCCGATGTTTCATACGCCAATATACGTACAGAAAAGCCTGGAACGGCTGCCGCTGAAAAACCGCAGCGAACCTCTTGCGGCATCTCTTCCATGAATTGGTTGAAACGTTCTAACACTTCTTTTGTGATGAAAGGAGAAAGAGCCACCAATGATCCGACATGCGTATAGCCGCCAAGCTGCAGCATGCTCGTTAAGTGCTGCCGCGAATCCAAGTACAGATGATCAAACAGAACGAGCGCCTCGTCTTGATACACCTTCAGTTTCGAGCGAATCCAATCATAGCGGAACAGCTCGCCGCTTTCCGACCATCCAGGCGTGATGATTTCGCCATAAACGATCGTGGAGCTTGAGGTGATGTACACCGTCGTTTCTTGAACAAACCGCGCATGCTCATAAGCGATCGTCGGGTCGGGAAAATATTCGAGTACGCTTTGCTCCCCAAGTGAAAATCGTGTATACTGCCTTACAGGTGTTGAAGGAGTTTTGTAGATTTTCGCCGCGGACTGAGTCGTCACCATCAACCGGGCGCTGGGCTCGAGGGAGATTTCCATATCATATGAATCTCCGTCGACATACCCGCCGCCAACGTGGACAAGATATAACGTCGGATAAGTTGAGTTGAGATAAACAGGGCGCATCAGTTTCAGCGCTCCTTCATTATAGCTGTCCAAAATGACGGTGCGGCCGTTTCTGAAGGCCGCTGTACATTGCAAACGCCCGGTCCAGCTCATTCTTCCAGCCCTGCCAGCAGCACCTGTTTTTCGATCCAATCCACAACGTCAAAAAGCCCGATCTCTTCTTTTAAATTCGTAAAAATGACCGGTTTCGCCCCTCGCGCCGCTTTGGCGTCCCGCTCCATCACTTCCAAGCTGGCGCCGACGTAAGGAGCCAAATCAATCTTATTAATCACGAGCAAATCCGACTTAATCATCCCTTGCCCGCCTTTGCGCGGAATTTTCTCCCCTTGGGCGACATCGATGACATAAATGGAGAAATCAACCAACTCCGGGCTGAAGGTCGCCGCCAAGTTATCGCCGCCGCTCTCGATAAAAATGAGTTCCACATCTGGATGGCGCCGCTTCAATTCGTCGATGGCGGCAAAATTCATTGATGCATCTTCGCGAATGGCCGTATGCGGGCATCCGCCCGTTTCGACGCCGATAATCCGATCTTCCGGCAAGACGCTATGTTTGATTAAAAACTGAGCGTCTTCTTTTGTATAAATATCGTTCGTGATGACCGCAATGCTAAAACGGCGATGCATCGCCCGCGTCAGCTTCTCCACAAGCATCGTTTTGCCGGCGCCGACCGGGCCGCCAATGCCAATTCGTACGGGTTCCATCATGATATTCCCCCTTCTTCGTTTTCCATTCAAACCCAAATAGGCGCTGTTTTGTTTGTCCAACATTACGACATAAACAACCGGACGGGAAGGCGTTCATGTTGCATTTGCGCGATTTCCAGACCAACGGCTGCCGTCCCGAGCTCCTCTTCGTCGAGCGCCTCGATGATGCTTGCGGCATGAATCAAATATGGCTGCACCATGACGAGCAGCTTTTGCCCGTCCGTTTGGCCGAGGGGAATGCCTCGGACCGCGTTTTGCACCATCGTTTGTACGGCGGCAAACAAATATGTCAACACAGTCGTTCGTTTCGACGCTTCGATTTTGCGGCCAACCGCCGCAAACACAATGGTCGGATGAATGGACCGCGTCGTTTGCACGATCTCATCCAATTCATCGACTCCGTAAATGTCGCGGCACAGTTTCCATAAGCGCTCGCCCATCATTCTCGTTCCTTCTCGCGTTTCCTTCGCCAGGCAGAGGGCAAACAGCGTTTCGTTCAGCCGCTGCAGTCCTTCCATGCTGTTGGCTTCCAACTGCTCATAGGCGATCCGGCACGCTAATCCATCCGTATACGTCAGCTGGGTCTGGATATAAACGACAAGCGCTTCACGAAACGTTTTGGCATCGCAAATTTGTTCATTGTACATGTATGTTTCAAACCCAAAGGAATGGGAAAATGCTCCAGACGGAAAATTCGAATCTGAGAGCTGCAGCAGCCACAACAGCTGTTGGTCAGTCATGGCGGTGGCCGATATGGCGAAACGCTTGTTTTACTTTCCGTTTTTCCCGCTTGTACGGGATGGCGAGCTGCTGAAGCAGCTCTTCGACTAAATAGTCATATTGGACGAGCATTTCCCCTTCCTCGAATTGGGCGGGCAAATGGCGGTTGCCGAGCTGATGAGCGATCTCCCCCATTTGTTTCAACGAAACCGGCTTTATAACAAGCAAATCCTCGGGAAGAACGGAAACAACGATCGCGTTATGGTCATCCATCCACAATACATCTCCATCCGCCAATTCTTTAGCTTCCTTTAGGCGAATGCCAAGTTCCCGCCCGTGATCGGTCACGACCCGCTGGATTCGTTTCACTAAATCGTCGCTTGCCATGTACACCCGTTCGATGTGCGGGGGGAGAGAAGGGAGGGTTTGAATATTGCCGATAATCGTTTCAATAATCATCATCATCACCTCAAAAAAGAAAATATCGTTGCGCCATGGCCACCACTTCGGCCGGCTCGCACGTAATGAGCCGCCCGTCGACCTTCACTTCATACGTCTGCGGATCGACATCGATTTGGGGCATGGCGTTGTTGAATACCATATCGTGTTTCGTCAACGAGCGAATGTTTCCAACCGGTTTGACGATTTTGTGCAGCCCCAGCTTGTCAGGAATGCCGCGCTCGAACGCCGCTTTGGATAAAAAGGTGATGGACGTTTTCGCGATGGCGGCGCCATAGCTGGCGAACATCGGGCGGTACAGCGCGGGCTGCGGCGTCGGAATGCTGGCGTTCGGGTCGCCCATCACGCTGTAGGCGATCATCCCGCCTTTGATGACGAGCTCAGGCTTGACCCCGAAAAAAGCGGGATGCCAAACGACCAAATCCGCGAATTTTCCGACTTCCACCGAGCCGACATATTCGGCAATCCCATGCGTAATGGCTGGATTGATCGTGTATTTGGCTACATACCGTTTGACGCGGACATTATCGCCCCGCCCCGTTTCCTCCGGCAAGCGGCCAAACTGTTTTTTCATTTTGTCGGCCGTTTGCCACGTGCGTAAAATGACTTCACCGACGCGCCCCATCGCTTGCGAGTCGGAACTGATCATGCTGAAGGCGCCGATGTCGTGCAAAATATCTTCAGCAGCGATCGTTTCTTTGCGGATGCGCGAATCGGCAAAGGCAATGTCTTCCGGAACGGACGGATCTAAATGATGGCACACCATTAACATATCTAAATGCTCATCAACCGTGTTTTTCGTATACGGCCGCGTCGGATTCGTGGAAGAAGGCAAAATGTTCGGGAAGCTGGCGACTTTCATAATATCGGGCGCATGCCCCCCTCCGGCTCCTTCCGTATGATATGTATGAATGACGCGCCCGTTAATGGCCTTCAGTGTATGCTCGACAAACCCGCCTTCATTCAATGTATCGGTATGAATGGCGACTTGCACATCGTACTCATCCGCCACTCGCAAGCACGCATCAATCGCCGCCGCCGTCGTTCCCCAGTCTTCATGAAGTTTGAGTCCAATCGCTCCGGCGCGGACTTGCTCAGCGATCGGCTCTTTCGCCGATGCGTTGCCTTTTCCTAAAAAACCGATATTCATCGGGAACGCTTCGGCGGCTTCAAGCATCCGGTAAATGTTCCACTCTCCCGGCGTGCACGTCGTGGCATTCGTTCCGGTCGCCGGCCCGGTCCCGCCGCCGATCATCGTCGTAATGCCCGATGACAGAGCAGTTTCGATTTGCTGCGGGCAAATGAAATGGATATGGGCGTCGACCCCGCCGGCTGTCACGATTTTTCCTTCCGCCGCGATCACTTCCGTTGAGGCGCCGATGACAATATTGACGCCATCCATTAACAGCGGATTCCCAGCCTTGCCGATGGCGGCGATGTTTCCATCTTTGATCCCGATATCGGCTTTGTAAATGCCGGTGTAATCAACGATGACGGCATTCGTCAGCACTAAATCGACCGCTTCGTCGCGGGTTGCGAGCGGATGTTGCCCCATCCCGTCGCGAATCACCTTCCCGCCGCCGAATTTCACTTCATCGCCGTAAACCGTATAGTCATGCTCAATTTCAATCCATAAGTCAGTATCCGCCAACCGGATGCAGTCCCCAGTCGTCGGCCCAAACATATCCGCGTATTGCCGTCTTGACATGGAAAAACTCATTCTCTTACTCCCCCCTTCCCGTTGTCATCAAGCGGACCGTTGACCATATTGTTTAATCCGTACACCCGGCGCTCGCCGGAGAACGGGACGAGCTCCACTTGCTTCGCATCCCCGGGTTCAAAACGGACCGCTGTCCCTGCAGGGATGTTCAAATGTTTTCCGTACGCCGACTGCCGGTCAAATTCAAGAAACGAGTTGACTTCAAAAAAGTGAAAATGGGAACCGACTTGCACCGGGCGATCGCCGCGGTTTACAACCGTCAGTTTCGTGGCCGATTTTTGTCGATTGCACACAACCGGTTCCTCACGCAATCGGTATTCTCCTGGGATCATATCATCACTCCTCTGTCCGCAGTCATGAAATCATCCAGCGCCGTTACGACCGGATCGGCTGGTGGACAGTGACGAGTTTCGTGCCGTCCGGAAACGTCGCCTCGACTTGAATCTCGTCGATCATGTCAGCGACGCCTTCCATCACATCATCGCGTGTCAAAATCGTCGCGCCGTATTGCATCAACTCCGCCACCGTCCGCCCGTCGCGGGCTCCTTCCAACAGCTCATACGTAATGAGCGCCACCGCTTCCGGATAATTCAGTTTCAATCCTCGTTCTTTCCGGCGGCGCGCCAAATCGGCGGCCACGACGATCAACAGCTTTTCCTGTTCGCGCGGAGTCAGTTTCACTCATCTCTTCCCCCTCATTGAATGCTCCCACCTATACTCGCAGGTTCAAGAAATCTCTCATTCACTAACACCGCTGTCTGCTGCTTAAACAGCAAGAAACGATTGAATATAAGTCAAATCAGCCCCATCGACATCCCCCTTCGCCACGACAGTGCCGCGATCCAAAATATAGAAACGATCGGCACAAGAAAACGCCAGCTCCACGCTATGTTCGACCAATACGATGCCAACCTGTTTTTCTTCGGCGATTTTCATAATCACATCATGAATCAACTCAACGATCGACGGCTGAATGCCTTCCATCGGTTCATCAAGCAAGAGCAGTTTCGGCCGGCCGGCCAACGCGCGGGCGATGGCCAGCTGTTGCTGCTGTCCGCCGCTTAAATCCCCTCCCTTTCGCTGGCGCATCTCTTTTAAGACTGGAAATAATGCATACATTTCCTCAAGGATCGGCTGAGGACGGACGTTCTCGGCCTGCGCTTCCAACCCGAGAAGGATATTTTCTTCCACTGTCAGCGCGGAGAAAATTTCCCTCCCTTGCGGCACATAGCCGATCCCTGCCCGCGCCCGACGCTCCGGCGGCCATCGCGTGATATCTTCTCCTTCCCATTCGATCACGCCTGACATCGGGCGAATCAACCCGATGATCGTTTTCATCAACGTCGTTTTGCCGACTCCGTTTCTGCCCAACACCGCCGTCACCCGGCTGAGAGGAATGTCCATGCGAACTTGATCGAGCACAACGCTTTCGTCATAGCCAGCCGTTACATTCCGGAGGCATAACACGCGTTTTTCCTCCTTCCAAGATACACATCGATGACTTGTTCGTTTTGCTGCACCTCATCAATCGAGCCTTCGCACAATACTTTTCCTTCATGCATGACCGTCACTTGCTTCGAATAACGGCGGACAAAGTCCATATCATGCTCCACAATGATCACCGCACAATGTTTGGCGATTTCGTGCAGCCATTCCCCCGTGCGCTCCCGTTCCGCCGCGCTCATGCCGGCAATCGGCTCATCCAATAAGAGAAGTTGCGGGCGCTGAATCAGCTGCATGCCAATTTCCAACCACTGCTTTTGGCCATGAGACAGGGTGCCCGCTAAGCGATGACGTTCATCAAGCAATCCAATTCTCTCTAGTTGTGCTGCCATGATCTCTTCCTCTTCTCCGGTCCGCTTCGCCCGCAAAACAGAACGCAGACGCTGGTCTTGTCGCATGGCCAACTCCATATTTTCCCATACCGTCAAAAATGGAAAAATGGAAGGGCTTTGAAACTTCCGGGCGATCCCCATTTGCACAATTTCATATTCGGGCCGTTTCGTGATGTCATGGGAGAAAAACAGCACTCGGCCGTCCGTCGCTCTCGTCCGTCCGCAAATGACATCGAGCAGCGTCGTTTTCCCCGCTCCGTTCGGGCCGATCAAAAACCGCACTTCATGAGGGTAAACCGCGAGATCAACACCTTGCAAAGCACGAAATCCATCGAAGTCAACGACGACGTCACGACACATCAACACGGGCTTCACGTTCATGCCCCCTTTTTGCTTTGATGAGAACGGCAACGAGCGATTCATAAATGCCCGCCAATCCTTTCGGAACCAATAACACGACAACGACAAACAGCGCGCCTAACAAAAGCAGCCATAGATCCGGATAATTTTCGCTTAAAAAGCTTTTCGCCGTGTTCATGACAACCGCGCCAATGATCGCGCCCATGAGCGATTGGCGTCCGCCGACAGCGGCCCATAACACCATTTCGATCGAAGGAATAATCCCCATCATCTCCGGGGAAATGAGCCCGACTTGCAGGACAAACAACGCCCCAGCCACCCCGGCAAAGGCTGCTGACAAACTATACACAAACACTTTATAGACGGTCGGATTGAATCCTAAAAAACGAACCCGGTTTTCCGCGTCGCGAATCGCGATGAGCACCTTCCCCAACCGTCCGGACGTCAAGCGGCGCGCCGCGACGAAAATGAGAGCGAGACAGGCCGTTGTCAGCCAATACAAAACGATTTGGGTGAGCGGCGATGACAGCGAAAAACCAAACACGGTCGAAAAATTGGTCAAGCCGTTCGTTCCGCCTGTCCATTCTTGCTTGCCGATAAACAACGTAACAAACACGACAACAACCGCCTGGGAAAGGAGAGAAAAATAGACACCTTTAATCCGATTTTTAAACGTTAAATAGCTTAATAGCGCAGCGAGCAACGTAGGAAGAGCGATCGCGGCGGCGATGGCCACCATAGGATGCGCAAACGGCTTCCAAAACCACGGCAGTTCGCGCACGCCGCTCCATTCCATAAAATCAGGCAAATGCCCTTGCGAAGCTTCGAGCTTCAAATACATCGCCATGCAATAAGCGCCTAACCCGAAGTACACCCCATGGCCGAGGCTCAAAATGCCGGTATAGCCCCAAATGAGGGAGATGCCGACCGCCACGATGGCAAAGCAAAGAAATTTGCCGAGCAGGGACAAGCGGAACTCGGTCAAATAAAACGGCGCAAGAAACAAGGCGGCAAAAAACAGCCAGTATCCCCAACGTTTGTTCACCATGCTCCCCCCTCAATCGAGCGACCGCGTTCTCACGCTAAGAAGACCGGATGGTTTCCATTGCAAGAAAGCAATAATCAAAACGAACACAATGACTTTGGCAATGGTGGCGCTTGTGGAATATTCGACGAACGTCGAAATCAAACCAATGCCAAATGCCCCCAGCAGCGTCCCGGCCAGTTTTCCCACTCCCCCTAAAATGACGACCATAAACGCATCGACAATATAGTATGTGCCGATCGTCGGCCCGATCGGCCCAAGCAAGGTCAACGCGCATCCCGCCACCCCCGCCAACCCTGAACCGATGGCAAACGAGTAAGCATCGACCTTTTGCGTGGCAATGCCGAGGCAGGCTGCCATCGACCGGTTCATGGTGACGGCTTGAATGCGTCGGCCAGCTCGTGTTTTCATTAAATACATATAGAGAAAGAAAACGATCGCCAACACAAGGCAAAGAAGAAACAACCGTTTATACGGAAACACTGCCCCAAACAAGCGGATTCCGCCATCCAGCCAGCTTGGCGGCACAACCGCCACGTTGGGCGCCCCAAAGATAAGGCGGGCGGTCTGTTGCAAAATCAAACTGATCCCCCATGTAGCCAACAAACTGTCCAACGGACGGCGATACAAATGGCGGATCAAACTTTTTTCCAACCCCCATCCAAGCAGAGCGGCGGCCAAAAATGACAATGGAATGGCGGCGACAAAATACAGCCCTGCCGAGTGCGGCATATGGCTAGTGAACCATCGCTGGATGACATAGGTCGTATACGCTCCGACCATCATCAGTTCACCGTGCGCCATATTGATGACGCCCATCAGCCCGAACGTGATCGCCAACCCAATGGCAATCAAAAGCAAAATCGAACCGACGCTCAGCCCGTTGAATAATTGGTCAATGAACATCGCCATCCCCCCTCTCATGTCCGCTGGGCGAGAAGGAAGGAAATCCCTTCCTTCCAAGTGAACTATTCACTTAATCCTTTCGCCCATGGGTAGCTCTTTAAATACGGATCTGGCTTCACCGGCTGGCCGGAATTCCATAACTCTTTGAATTGTCCGTCCGCTTGGATTTCGCCAATGCGCACCGTTTTCCATAGATGCTGCGTTTCCCCGTCAATTTTCACCGTTCCTTCCGGCGCCTTGTATTCAAGGCCGGCCGCCGCTTTTTTCACTTGATCAACATCAAAGGAACCGGCTTTTTTCACCGCTTCGGCCCATAAATGAACCGCAGTATACGCCGCTTCAATCGGGTCATCAGTCACGCGGTCTTGTCCGTACTTTTCTTTATACTTTTGTACAAATGCCTTATTCTCCGGTGTATCGGTCGTCTGGAAATAGTTCCACACAGCCAAATGACCGGCCAACACATCCGGCCCGATCCCGCGGATTTCTTCTTCTGCGATGCTGACGGACATCACCGTCACGTCTTTCGGTGTGATGCCAGCGTCTTTCAACTGTTTGAAAAAGGCGACATTGCTATCGCCGTTGAGCGTATTGAAGACGACAGCCGGTTTCACTTGTTTGATTTTGCTGATAATGGTGCTATAATCGGTATGGCCGAGCGGCGTATATTCTTCCCCGACCACTTGCCCTCCTTCGGCCTTCAGCTGAGCCTTGATGATTTTGTTGGCTGTCCGCGGAAAGACGTAATCCGACCCGAGCAAGAAAAACGTTTTGCCGCGGTTTTTCAAGAGCCAGCTGACCGCCGGAACGATTTGTTGATTCGTCGTCGCCCCGGTGTAAAAGATGTTCGGCGACGACTCCATCCCTTCATATTGCACCGGATACCAAAGCAGCCCATTGTTTTGCTCCACAACCGGAAGCATCGCTTTGCGGCTCGCCGATGTCCAACCGCCAAAAATGGCGGCCACTTGATCTTTTTGCAGCAGTTTTTTCGCCTTTTCGGCAAACGTCGGCCAGTCCGACGCCCCATCTTCCACAACCGGTTCAATTTTCTTGCCGAGCAGCCCCCCGGATGCATTGATTTCCTCGATCGCCATTAACTCGGCATCGCGCAGCGACACTTCACTGATGGCCATCGTTCCGCTCAGCGAATGGAGAATCCCGACTTTGACCGTACCGCCTTCTTTACTAGCCGAAGACGAATCCTTTTTGTTTTCGTTTTTGGCTTGATCAACAGCTGATGACGCCGCACATCCCCCCAGGGCAAAAACGCTGATGCATAAAAGCAACCATAATTTCCGCATGAATGTTGGTTTCATTCGCACACCCTTCCCCCTATTCATTTTGAAAATCAATGAGTCCCTATACCTCGTTCATCTGGCAAAGCGGCCTCCCTCCCTTGTTCCTCAAAGGTGATGAGTGATATCCATTTTGTGCAAACCATCTTGAGGATGTGTTCTTGATTAGCAGTGTAAGGCCTAGATATAGTTGATTCAACAACATTGTCATATTTTATTACATATTTTTGTTATATTTATTATCATAAAAATATGCATCATGATTTCTAAACCAATTGATCGCGCCTAAAAACAAAAAACACCCCAAAAAGGCACACATGCGCCTTTTCAGGGCGTCTTTCATTTCGAAAGCGCCAAATCCGCTCCGATGACTCCGACAATTTGACCGTTATGATCCGTAATGGGAGCGGACACCGTGACACAAAGATGTTTCGTCAATGCCGATACATACGGATCGGAAACGTACACTGTTCCTCCGCTGGCTTCCTGAAACCACGACCGGACTTTGGCGTTGACCAATCCGGCTGGCGGGTTCGAATACACAAACGTGCCATCAAGACGATTCGACCAGACGGCCTCAATTTCTCCGTTCTCGGATAAAAATCGGTCCAATACTCGTCGGTGCATGGCCTCATCCATTTGTTCCAACGGAGCTGACTGAAGCAAAGCGGATAGTTTCTGAATCATGTTTTTCACCACCGCATCATCGACAGAAATCGTTTCCCTCATCCAATCACGCCCGACCGTTTGTTGCAGCTCCTCCGCTGTCTTTTGCAACGCTTCGTTAATGCGTAAAATCTGTCCGACGCTCTCGTGCTGTTCGTTCATATCCGCCGTCACTCGCTCGACAAACCGTTGATTTTCCCGGCTCAATTGCACGATTTCTTCAAGCAGGCCGGCGATTTCTTTCACGCTGTCCGACTGTCCAGACGCCGACTGGACAGAAGAGGAGACGAGGTCCGTCATATCATTCAGCTGCCGCTGCAACGAATGAAGGAACGCCATAATCGCTTCCATCTCTTTTTCTTCGACATCGATTTGCTTTGTTTCTTCGCGAACGATATCGGTCGTCGCTGCGATTTCGCGTTGAATGAGCGACAAAATGTCTTGCGTTTGCTGGACGGCTTCGGACGTTTGGCTCGCCAGCATGCCGATCTCGCGCGCCACAACCGCAAACCCGCGCCCGTGTTCTCCAGCACGGGCTGCTTCAATATTGGCGTTTAGCGACAAAATTTTCGTTTTTTGTGAAATCTCGCCGATCGCCGATATAATTTGATTGATGCGTTGAGAATGATGAACGAGGTGATTCATTTGTTTCAACAACGTTTCATGTTGGGAGCGCAATGTTCGAATTTCCTTTTGCAACGTTTCTAATGAATTCCATGAATGCAACCATTGTTCAGAAAACTGCCGGCTGCTTGCATGAATGTCGTTCGAAGATGCGGCAATTTCCTTAGCCGCTTCCTCGATTGCCCGCATTTTTTTCGCCACTTTTTCTGTATACTCCACCGTTTTTTCGCTGTGATCCATCAGCTCTGCTGCACTGTTCCGGCTTGAATCGGAAATGTCATTGAGCAAAACCGCTGCCAGCTTCATCTGTTCCATCACCGCCTTGAGCTGATCGACGGCCACGACAATTTGCCTAGCGATTTGTTTTCGTTCTTCCCGCTTTCCCTCCTGCCGAGGCCAATCGGATTCACGCCTTGTTTTTCTCTCCGCACGTCTCGCAAAAATCAATGGACGTCACTCCTTATGTAATTTTTTATTACATAATTATAATATAAAATATGACAAAAGGGCATATAAAAATAAGACGCCCGTTCTCCTAAAAAACAGGCGTCTTGCATTGGAAAGGCTAGAGGACCATATTCAACAACAAAATGAAGACAAACGCCACCACCGAAATAATCGTCTCCATCGCCGTCCATGTCATGAGCGTTTCTTTCACCGTCATCCCGAAATACTCCTTGATCATCCAGAAGCCGGAGTCGTTGACGTGCGACAAGATCAAGGATCCGGCTCCAGTCGCCAAGACGAGCAGTTCCACGTTCGTGCCCGGCATGGTGGCCGCAATCGGTGCGACGATGCCCGCGGCGGTCATCATCGACACAGTCGCTGACCCGGTCGCCACGCGGATGAGCGCCGCAATGCCCCAGCCTAACAGGAGCGGAGACAAGTGCGAGTGTTTCGCCACTTCCGCGATTTGTTCGCCGATGCCGGAATCAAGCAGCACTTTGTTGAACGCGCCGCCCGCCCCGATGATAAGCAGGATGTTCGCGACCGGACCAAGGCAGTCATTGGCGAACTTCAGCACGGTGTCGCGATTGAAGCCGCGGGCGTAGCCAAGGCTGAAGAACGAATAAACCGTAGCGATCAGCATCGCCACAATCGGGTCGCCGATAAAGCGCAGCACTTTCGCTGCTTCCGACTTTTGATCAAGCGTGACGTTGGCGATCGAAGCAATCAACATCAAAATAACGGGAAGCAAAATCGTAAACAGCGTATTTCCGAAGCCTGGAAGCTCCCGTGCTTCTTTATGTTGCACGAGCTGTTCGGCGATTTCCGCCGGCACTTTTTTATACATGCGCGAGCCGATCCATTTGCCGTACAGCGGCCCAGCAATGATCGCCGTCGGAAGGCCGACAATGATCGAATACAAAATCGTTTTTCCGACATCCGCCTTAAAAATGCCGACTGCCGCCATCGCCGCCGGGTGCGGCGGGACAAGGCCGTGCACGACAGACAAACCGGCGACAAGCGGAATGCCGATCGTGACCAGTGAAATGCCTGTTTCCATCGCAATCGTAAAAACAAGCGGAATAAGCAAGACAAACCCGACTTGGAAAAAGACCGGAATCCCGACTAAAAAGGCGACGACCATCATCGCCCAATGGACGCGTTTTTGGCCGAAGCGGTCGATCAACGTTTTCGCAATGCGCTCAGCGCCGCCCGATTCAGCCATCATTTTGCCAAGCATCGTCCCAAGCGCCAAGACGATCGCTAAAAAGCCTAGCGTATTGCCCAGCCCTGCTTTAATCGAATCGATGATGCCCGGCGTTTCCGGCGACGGCGCGATAAGCGGCATGCCCATCGCCAGCCCGACGCCGACGGACACTAAAATAAGGGCGACAAACGGATGCATTTTCGCCGCCGTAATGAGCAATAACAAGACAATAATAGCGGCCACAACAATGGCAATTCCCATCATGCACTCCTCCTTGGTTTTGAGATAAATCGATTTAGTGCAAAAAAGCAAGCGGTTTCACGTTTTTAGAGAAAAAGAGGGGGTAAATCGATTTAGTGCCCGCCAATGATGGGGCTAAACCGATTTCGTTTCCGACCCCTTTGCCCCATTCCGCCGTTGAAACGCGGCGATGATGTTAAACTCCTCTTTCAACCGCTCATACAAGCGGGCATACAAATCAAACAGTTCAGCGTAAATGAGCGTATGTTCTTCCTTCGGTTCATGACGGGCTGTCGTGTCGATCCACGTTTTCACCGTTTCGAGCGACGGCAGCTCGCCTAACGCGTAAAGCGCCACCGCAGCCGCCCCTAACGCCGACGCTTCATGCGTCTGCGGCACGATGAGCGGTTTGCCCAACATATCAGAAAGCATTTGCCGCCAAAACGGCGATTTCGCAAATCCGCCTGAGACGCGTATTTCCGTCATCGGCCCCGTGACATCGCGAATGGCCAAGGCGACAGAGAGAATGCTGAAGCAGACGCCTTCCATGACAGCACGGATGAAATGCTCGCGCTTATGGTGCAGGCCGAGGCCGAAAAACGTTCCGCGCGCATTCGCATTCCAATACGGCGCCCGCTCGCCCGATAAAAACGGCAAAAACACCAGCCCCTCGGATCCAGGCGGAACACGTTCGGCGTATTTCGTCAACAAATCGTATGGATCCATTCCGAGCTTTTTCGCCACTTCCCGCTCCTGGGCGCCGAACTCATCGCGCAGCCAGCGAAGCAAAATGCCCCCGTTGTTCGTCGGACCGCCGACGACCCAATAGCCGGGCGTCAACGCATAACAAAACGTCCGCCCTTTTTCGTCCGTCGTCGGGGTCGCGGCAATCGTCCGCACCGCCCCGCTCGTTCCGATCGTGATGGCCGCTTCACCCGGGAGCACCGCCCCAACGCCGACATTGGCGAGCACGCCGTCGCTCGCGCCGATGACGACGGGCACGTCAGGGGGCACCCCCATTTTTTCCGCCCACTCTTTTTTCATTCCGCTAAGCACGTGTGTCGCCGGCACAAGGCGCGGCAATTGTTCACGGCGAAGCCCGACAAGAGCGAGCACCTCCTCGTCCCAATCGAGCGTGTCCAACCGGAATAAACCCGTTGCCGATGCCATGGAATGGTCGGCGACATAGTCACCGTACAGGCGATACAGCACATAATCTTTCACCGACACAAACCAGTGCGCTTGCTGAAATACATCCGGCTGCTCCTCCTTGAGCCAAAGCAATTTCGATAGCGGCGACATCGGATGGATCGGCGTCCCCGTCCGCCGATAAATGGCAAGCCCGTTTTGCTCTTTCAACAACCGCTCCGCTTGGGCGACGCTTCGGTTGTCGGCCCAGATGAGGAGACGGGTGAGCGGCCGCCCCGACTCGTCAAGCGCCATAATCGAGTGCATCGCCGCGCTCAAGCCCATCGCTTTCACCTGCTCTGGGCGGATACCATAGCGGACTGTCACCGCCCCGACCGCTTGAATGACCGCCGCAAACAGCTCATCAGGATCCTGCTCGGCAAATCCCGGATGCGGCTGGATGATCGGATAGTCGACGGCGTGAGAAGCCAGCACCTTCCCCCGCCCGTCAAACACGACCGCTTTCGTACTTGTCGTTCCAATATCAATCCCAATGACGACGTCCCCGTGAATCGCCATCGTTTCTCCTCCCTTCTTCATGCCTTCCCCCGCCTGATCGATGTCCGTTCCATCAATACCGGGGAGAAACGAAATACGCGCGGACCGTCGGTTTTTTTCGCTTTCATTTGGTCAAATACTCGCTCCGCCGCTTTTTTTCCCATCGCAAACGTTGGCTGGGCGATCGTCGTCAACGCCGGTGTATAAATATCGGCAAACGGCACATCGTCAATATTGATGATCGCCAGTTCATCCGGCATGCGGATGCCCGTCTCCTTCACAAACCGCAAAACGCCCATTAACGTCAAGTCGTTAATCGCAAACAAGGCATTGGGCCGCTTCGGTTCGGCAAGTCGTTGTTTCAACACTTCCGGCAGCGCGGCAGGTTCAGCGGCGATGACGTTTTGATCGCCGACTTCAAATCCCCTTTTCTCCATGGCCGCCCGAAACCCTTCAAATCGCTCCATCCGCGGCACGTTGTAAGGAACAAGCGGCGGGGTGACAATGGCAATCCGCTCGTAGCCATAGGAAGCGAAATACTGAACCGCCATTTCCGCTGCACCTGCATTATCAAGCAGCACGCTGTCCGCCCCCACCCCCGGCACCATCCGGTCGACAAACACAAGCGGAAAGCGCTCCTCCACAAGGCGGCGGTAGACCTCTTCATTTTTCCCTGTCGGAAACACGATCATCCCGTCCACTTGCTTCGCCAGCAGCGTCTCGATGTATGTTTTTTCTTTGTCCGGATCATCGCCGGAGTTGCAGACAATGACTTGAAACCCGCGCTTTTGGCATTCCTCTTCAATGGCGTGCAGCACTTGCGTTGTCATCATATGAAGCATGTTGAACACAATCACGCCAATGGTCGCTGTCGTCTTTTGCTTCAAACTGCGGGCGATGACGTTCGGCTGATACCCAAGCTCTTCAATCGCCTCAGCGATGCGTTTTCTCGTCTCCTCGCTCATATACTCATAGCGCTTATTTAAGTATTGTGACACCGTACTTTTCGAAACGTTGGCCAATTTCGCGACATCGGCCATCGTTACTTTTTTCAACTGGGATCCCTCTCTCGCACTAAATCGATTTAGTTCAAAAGCGTTTTCATAAACCGGTTTAGCTTTATTATAAACCAAGCGAAAGCGGTTTACAATAGTTTTTGATTGAAATCCTAAAGCGGCAGAGAAAGTTCGAAAATCCAACGTTCTTCTTCTTTTCGCACCTTTTGAATCAAAACGTCTGGTCAATCGATGAGTTCTTTGATAAACGGAGAATACATGCGAATGTTCCTCCAATGGCTTGGTCACCTTTACCATACAGGAACATTCGCATTTTTTGTACCCTCTATTTTTCCTATGCATACCTATCTTAAAATCTCAAGTACAACTTGTGGTGAAGAGCCAAAAAATTTATAATGAAAATGGTGAGTACGTAGGGACTCTTGGTATTGAGCCTGTGCTATCAGCAGGATCAAATGATAATATTATGTCAGCTTTAGCTTCATATAAAGTCGGCACAGGGAATAGTACTTGGAAGATTTATTGGTACTCTGGAACTGTCAATTATCATTTTTATGTGGATATTAATATTGGTAGTACTGGGTTAGCCACAATAACACGAGCTTATAATGGATGGTATTTTATAACTCCTCCTTACACCGTTAAAAAAGATTGGATCTCTATTCTTAGAAAAACAGAAACATATACTTTACCAGCCGAAGCTAGATATCATCTAACCCTTAATAGCATTTGGGGTGGAGAATGGACTATTTATTTATATGCTCGTGTGAAGGATCAAACATTGTATACCGGTACCAATTAACAAAAAGGAGAATGGGACATGCTGACCACCATTACGTCTATTTTAGGCTACCTTTTTATAGGTGTCGTTATTTTAGCTGTTTTTATGGTTTTTAAATTCGTGAGAAAACGGTAAAAAATTAGAAGACTGATAATAAAAGAAAAACGCCGTTCATAAATCGAAAAAGTTCCCAAAACACGGCGTTTCCAAAAACCTCCCCTAGGAACGAAACGTCCGAAGGCTCTAACAAGACGGCCGCCGCCCTTTATGAGGGATTTGACGCCATTGCGGGCGGCGACGTTCGCTCTAGCCAGGGGGCATCCGACTTACTGCTTCACCTTTTCAATCGTCTCGACCGGCAGCCCGGTCAGTTCGTGGATCGTGTCGACATCGTACCCTTTCGCCAGCATTCTCTTCACCACGTCGAGCTTCCCTTCCTCGATCCCTTGTTGGCGTCCTTGCTTCATCCCTTGCTTCATCCCTTGCTTTATCCCCATTTCGATTCCTGTTTGGATTCCCTTTTCCATCCCCCGCTGTTCGTATGAGACGATGAGCTCCATCACACGCTTCGCTTCCTTCGTTTCCATTTGGCTCACCTCGTTTCGCAGTTTCGCTTCCTCCTCTTCGGATAACCGCAAATACGTCTCGAAAAAACCGAACAACAGCCGCTGTTTCGCCTCATCGAGCTCGAGGCGGACGAGCATGCGCAAAAACTCCTTTTTCACTTCCACCTTTTCCTCTTCATTATACCCCATTTTGCTTAGCAAAGCGGCGGCGACGGGATTGTCTTGATGAATATACTGACGCCACGGCTGTTTGCGCAGCTCCACCGTTAAAAAGCGGAAGTCGAGAACGGTCAAAAACGGAAACTGCATGACCAATGAGGAAGGTTCATCGTATTGTTCGTCATAGCTGAAGATGGCAATCGGGAGAATGCGGCGGCGGTATTTTTGAAACAAGCGGCTGAAGTAGAGGAACATTCGCTCGGGGAAGGTCCGCTGGGTGTAGCTTTGATGCTCGACATGAACAATGACGAGCCCGTCTTCCCCTTTTACCTTTGTTTCGACCAACAAGTCGACACGGTGCTTCTCTCCGGCCGTCACATCGGTGAACAATTCTTCGGAGAGGAAAGAGAGATGGTGAACGTCAATGTGCTCGTACACGTGGGGAAAGAAAAGAAGCAAAAACTCCTCAAAAAATGTCGACAGCAACTCTTTGAACAACCGGTCATGATCGATTCGCTTCCTAGCCACGTTTTCCCTCCCTGCAATGTCGGATTCACCGTACTGTATTCGCTCTTCGCAGCCGAATTCCTCCTTATCCCTCCCATGTTTTTGGGCATGCGCCATGTCGCATTTGTCCTTTTCCTATGTCGAGCGGTAAAACAAGCTGAACTCAGCGGTGGTTCAGCTGTGGCAGGAGACAGTTTCAGTTCCTCATGGGCACGATAAAAAACCTGGCCCGGCTTGTCGGAGATGACCGTTGTAAACGGTTTCAGTTCCTCATGGGCACGATAAAAAACCCAAACCATGCGCATAAAATCAAGCTTTTCTCTTTGGACTGTTTTTAGAATATAATGTTTAAAAATTCCGTTAATTCGGTCTGGCCGTGTTGGCTGTTAGGAGTTTGACGAGAAAAGACATTGTCGTCGATCCCCCGGGATTTTTGCATGATTGGGAGTCGACGACAGCTTGCCCCGTTTTCATCCGCCAATCGGAAACAGCAATCGTGCTGCATACACAACGCCGGTAACGGTAATGGCACTCAACAAGGTCGACACCAGCACCGCCTGGGCAGCATAGTCTGGGTGGCAGTCATACTCGAGTGCATACAGCGCTGTATTGCGCGAGCACGGATAGGAACTGGCAATGAGCAATGCCTGAGCCGTCACTCCATCAATTCCTAATAGAAAGATCAAAGACGCAGCCAACAGCGGCGACAAAATCAAGCGCCCGAACACACTCACATACACAAGCGGCGGCAAGGCAGTAAAACGGGCGTAGGCGATTTGCGCTCCCAACGTAAAGAGAGCGATGGCTAAAAACGCATCGGCAACCCGCTGAAGCGGCGTCCATAAAAATGATGGGATTGGGACGTGAAGCCATCGGCAGACCAAACCGAGGAACAGCGCGTGAAGAACGGGATTTTTCCATATCTCCGCAGTCCATTTCTCTTTTTTTCCATTCCCGGATACAAACTGGTATACCCCATATGTATTCGTCAAGAAATTTTGAAAGATCGTCACCATAATTTGAATCGTCGCCCCGAGCGGATGTTGATGAAATACAAGCTGACTGACCGGGATGCCGAAATTACCTGAGTTGTTCAACACAATAGTGTTTTGAAATACGGCTGACAAACTCCGTTCCAATTTGAATAACTTGGCCATCATCATACTCAAAACGATAAGTCCACTGTTTTGCAACAAGAGAAATCCTAAGATGGCCGCCAACACCTTTCCATTCAACTCACTGTCATACACGTTGATGAATGCGACTGCCGGCAGCAGGACGTACATGTTCAATTTGGATAACGTATTGAGGTCAAGATGAAAGAAGCGGTGAAGCCCTGCCCCCAAGCCGACAATCAACAACATCGGAACCATCACTTGCAATAAAATGCCGCTAAAAACAGCCAAGACGCTCTCCTCTCTTTCTTTATCCATATAATGGATGTTTCATTTTTGAAAATCCATATCTACATTTTCTTCTTGTAAACTCGTTCCGGCCGCCCAACGGATCCATAGGTAATATCAGCTGTCACTTGATCAATCGAGACAAGATACTCCAAATAACGACGAGCCGTCGTTCGGCTGGTTCCGATTTGCCGCCCCACTTCTTCAGCGGTGATGCCTTCCGGGCACTGTCTCACAACCGCCAACACTTTTTCTAAGGTCAATGGCTGAATGCTTTTAGGCAACATGGGCTGGTCCTTAACGGACACTTCTCTTCCAATTAATGCATCAACATCTTCTTGGCCAATCCACTCTTTCTCTTTCACCCACCGTTGCATTTTGTCATAATACTCCTTGTATCGATTTAACGTTTCCACAAAACGGTCAAACATAATCGGCTTGATGATGTAATCAAACACTCCGCCATGCAGCGCTTGTTTCAGTACATCTACTTCCCGGGCTGCGGTAATCATAATGATATCAATATCCGAAAAATGTTCACGAACCCATTTCAAAAACGAAAGGCCGTTCATATCGGGAAAATAGACGTCAAGCAACAACACGTCTGGCCGCAACACCTCCGTCAATTCCCTTGCCTCTTCAGCGTTCGTGGCGATGCCGACCACTTCATAACCGTTCACTTTCTCAACAAAGCGCCGATTGATTTCCGCAATGCGACGGTCGTCTTCAATAATCAGTACACGAATCGGCAACATCGGTTCCCTCCTTCTAGCCTTGGCGGCACTGCCGACCGACATGGGCCGGTCGCTTTGGGATCATGATGGTAAATACCGTGCCTGCTCCTTGCTCAGATCGATACGTCATTTGCCCCCCAAGCATTGTCAACGCCCGGTTCACTAGATCAAGCCCATACCCCCGTCCTCGGGCAGCTTTCGTTGAAAAGCCGCGGTCGTAGATCCGTTCCGCTACAACTGGGTCAATGCCTAATCCGTTATCCTCGACCTCAATAATCAAATCATCGCCGAGGTCAGTCAAAAAAATGGCCACTCGTTTCTCTTCCTTTCCGTTATGAAGGACCGCTTCCATGGCATTATCTACTACATTTCCAATAATGGTTACCAGATGGTCCCGGTCCATCCATGGAGGCACATCGCGGAAACTGCTTTCCCGATCAATTTCAAACACAATTTTCAGCTCGTTTGCGCGATTGAACTTGCCGATCAGCAGCCCGCCAATGATCGGATCGGGAATTTCCTTCATCACAAACCGGACGATGTTTTGTTGCAAGTCGGTTTCTTTTGCAATCAGTTCAAGCGCTTCCTCATACGATTCCAGTTGAATAAGACCGGAGATCAAATACAGCTTGTTGGAAAATTCGTGTGTTTGCGCGCGCAAAGCATCGGCATAGCTTCGCAACTGTGACAGCTCTTTTGTCAGGCGATACAGTTCTGATTTATTGCGAAACGTCGACACCGCTCCGATCACGCCGCCCGTTTTATCTTTAATCGGGATGCGATTGGCAATAACCGTTTCTTCACCTAGCACCATTTCATCGTCAAATTCCGCCTGCCCCGTCCGAATGACTTCAGGCAGCCTCGAGTGGGGAATAAGCTGTAAGATCGGCATTCCTAGTACATCGCGTTCGTTCTCATACCCAAGCAGCTTCAACGCGGTTTGATTGACCATCGTAATCGTTCCCTCTTGATTGATGGCCACAATTCCTTCGCGAATCGCTTCTAAAATCGCCTGCTTTTCTTGGTAGAGCAAACCGATTTCTTCCGGTTCAAGACCATGAATCGATTTTTTCACCGTGCTGGCGATCGCCATTGCACCCACCGCTCCGAGAAAGAGGGCAAAAACGGAGAAGAGAAACATCTTCATACGATACGACCATACTGTACGCTGAATATCCTCTAGCAAAAAACCAACCGAAACAATGCCGATCACATGTCCGTTTTCATCAAAAATCGGCGCTTTTCCGCGAATCGCCGGGCCAAGCGAACCGACCGCCTCGGAAATAATCGCTTTGCCTTTCAGCACTTCGCCGTTGTCGCCCCCTACCATATGCTTTCCAATCCGATCTGGCAGTGGGTGAGCGTAGCGGATTCCCTCATGGTTGCCAATCACTACATATTCCGCCCCTGTCTTTCGGCGAATATGTTCGGCAAACGGCTGCAAGCGCACTGACGGATTCGGGTCGCGGAACGCCTCGCGCACGAGCGGAGTGGACGCGACGGTTTCCGCCACATTCAGCGCTCGCATGCCGATTTGTTGTTTGAGCGTCGTCGCAAACATATGCTGAAACAAAAACGTTAAAACCACGATCACCAGCAGCAACAATGAACAAATAATGACCATTAACCGTGTCTGAAGCTTCATAGGGCTCGCTCCCCAAACAGAAAATAAAGAAAGACAGTCCGCCTGTTAGGCGGAACGTCTTTCTTTCTATTATTACATATCTTCGTTGATGACGACCGATTTTCCTCTTAATTTCACGACAAACGGCACGGCAATCCATAAAAAGGCAATGACCAACAAGACGAGCGAAATCGGCTTTTCAAAGAAAACGAGATAGTCCCCGTTTGATGCCGTCAACGCCCGGCGCATATTGTTTTCGATCATCGGCCCCAACACAAGCCCTAGTACAAGAGGCGCAAGCGGATAGTCGTGTTCCGCAAGCCAATAGCCGAGCAAGCCAAATGCCAACAGCAGGAACACATCAAACGTCGTCACTTGCACCGCATACACCCCGAACACGGAAATGGCAATAATGAGCGGCAACAAATACTTCGTCGGCGTTTGGATGATTTTCGCAAATATTTTCACAAGCGGCATGTTGAGAATTAACAACATCACATTTCCAATGAACATGCTCGCAATCAATCCCCAGGCGACGGCCGGATGCTCGTCAAACAAAAGCGGCCCGGGCTGGACGTTGTACATAATGAGCGCTCCCATCAAAATAGCCGTCGTTCCCGATCCCGGGATGCCCAGCGTTAAAAGCGGGATCATCGCGCCTCCAGACGCGCCGTTGTTCGCCGACTCGGGCGCCGCGACGCCGGCGATCGTTCCTTGCCCGAACTTTTCTGGATGTTTGCTGATTTTCTTTTCAAGAATATAGGAGAAAAACGAGGCCAACGTCGCACCGGCCCCCGGCAGCACGCCGATGAAAAACCCGAGCAGCGACCCGCGGGCGATCGGTCCGGCGCTTTCCCTCAAGTCCGCTTTCGTCGGCAACACGCGGCCAATTTTCGCGATTTCCCCGCTGTTCATTTCATTATGGAGAATGGACTTGAATACTTCCCCCAACGCAAACAATCCGACCGCTACGGTTAAAAACTCAAGCCCCCCATACAAATAGGAAATATTGTACGTGAAGCGTGCGACGCCAGAGACGTTGTCGAGCCCGATCGTGGAAAGCAACAAGCCGAACACCGTCATGATCCACGCTTTCGTCATCGATTTGCCGGCAAGGCCGCTCACCGCGGCGAGCCCCAGCAGCATAAGCGAAAAGTATTCCGCCGGGCCAAACTTGAGCGCCACATTGGAAAGTGGTTCTGCCAGCAGCACAAGCCCAATCAAAGCCACAATCCCCGCCACAAACGAACCGATCGCCGCAATCGCAAGCGCCGCTCCGGCCCGACCTTGCCGCGCCATTTGGTAGCCGTCCAGCGTCGTGACAACAGACGATGATTCCCCGGGCGTGTTTAACAAAATTGACGTCGTCGAACCGCCGTACATCGCCCCGTAATAGACACCGGCCAACAAAATGATCGAACTGGCGGCCGCCTGCTCGGGACTCAAGCCCGATGTCATCGACGCCGTCACCGGAATGAGCAGCGCCACCCCGCTCATCGGCCCGATCCCAGGGAGCACCCCAACCGCCGTGCCGATCAGCACCCCGATAAAGGCAAACAGCAAGTTATGCGGCTGAAGCGCCGTCTGAAATCCATCAAGCAAAAACGATAGGGTGCTCATGATGCCCCTCCTTTCATTGGAACCAAATTGGCCAGCTTGGCAACGTTCCTTGCAGCAGCTTCACATAAAGGCCATATACGCCAAGCGAAAAGCCAGCCGCAATGGCGATCGACTTCCATAGCGCCCCTTTTTCCATCGTTTGAAAGCCGATCACAAGAAACAGAAACGTCGTGATCACATATCCAACCGTTTCAAGCAACGCCGCATAGAAAACAGCGGCAATGAAAATGATGAGAAATTTTTTATATTGCCGCGGCGGCTTCTCTCCCGCAGCGTCCGAATAACTTCTTGTCTCAAACAGCAGTTTGATGCTTAAGAAAACCAACACAAGTCCAAGCAAAAACGGAAACACGTTCGGCCCGACAGCACTGCCGTAAGCGCTTTTCGATAGGCGCAAGCTCTCGGCCATAAACAGCGCCCCGACGGCCAGAAATGCCGCCGCCGCGATACGGTCAGCCGTTTTGTTCATCGCTCTGCCTCCTGTTCTTTACGAAAAAGGGGAAGAATGTTCTTCCCCCCTCGTTTTATTTATGCATGCCAAGCGACTTCAGAAGGTCGCCGATTTGCTGCTCTTGCTCTTTCAAAAATTTCGTAAACTCTTCGGAATTGCGGTACTCTGCTTCCCAACCTTGCTTTTGCAGCTCTTCTTTCCATTTTTCATGCTCAGACAGCTTTTTCAATGTCTCTTCCCAAAACGCTTTTGCTTCCGAAGACATTTCCTTCGGCCCAAACACGCCGCGCCAAATCGTAAACTCGGCATCAAGGCCAAGCTCTTTCATCGTCGGCACGTCTTTCAGCACTCCGCCGAGGCGTTCCGGAGCGGAAACCGCCAACACCCGCACTTTGCCAGCTTTCAAATACTCCCCAACCGAAGACGCATCCGTCGCAATCACATCCGCATTGCCGCCAAGCAGCGCAGCCATTGCTTCCCCGCCGCCATCGTACGAAACATACTTGACTGATTTTGGATCGATGCCCGACTTATAGATCGGCAAAATCGCGACTAAATGATCCATCGAACCTGGCGCCGATCCCCCGGCTACCGTGACCGATTTCGGATCTTGTTTAATGGCATCAAGCAGTTGGGTCAACGACTGAAATTTGGAATCCGCTTTGACGACAATCGCGCCGAAGTCTTTTGTCAACTGGGCGAGCGGGGTCGTGTCTTTGTAGCCGAACGGGCTGTTCCCTTCTTTTTTCAGGTTGTTAATAATGATCGGCGGTGAATTGACGAACAGTTTATAATCGTTTTTCACATCTTGAGTGGCGTACTCGGCCATAAAGACCGCCCCGCCGCCGCCCGGTTTGTTTTCAACCGTCATGGTTTGTTTGACAAGCCCCGTCTCATCGAGCACTTTCGTAATCGCGCGGGCCGTTAAATCCCAGCCGCCGCCTGCCCCAGACGGAGCGACAATCGTAATCGGCTTCGTCGGATAGTTTGAGGCCGATGAGCCAGAGTTCGAACCGGACGATTTCGATCCTGATGCATCGTTGCCGCTGCAGGCTGCCAATGCCAGTGTCATCATCCCTGCGGCTAGCAACCCCCACCATCTTTTTTTCTTCATTCTCCCTTGCCCCCTTGTTTTTGATAACGTTTTCATCCATAACGTTACCATGCTGCTGTGTTAGTGTGAAGTTTTTGAAAATAAAATGAATTTTGTGCATTTTGTTCATGGAGGTATAATCAGACCTGATATCAAGCACCTAGCGGAACGCTGGAGTCTCAAAGCAAAAAAAAGACCGCCAGCCTTCAAAGCAGACGGTACATAAAACTTTGGTACAGTACATACTTTCTGACTTTCGTTCCTCATCTTTTATGTGACAGGACGATCATCCGTTTTTTACAATCTATCACTTACGAATCAATGATTTCATCTGCCTCTTTTGTCACCGCCAACCGTCCTCGTTAGATGGCCGCCTCTTGTGTTTAATTTCCCTGCTCTTCAAGCAATTCCCGAACATCTTGCTCTGGAAGATCCACCAACCGAGCAATATCTTCCACCTTCATTCCTTTGCGCGCCATGTTGCGGATCAGTTGTTTCATTCCTTGTTTCATTCCCTGTTTGATCCCTTGTTCAATCCCGCGTTTAACCCCTTCTTCCAACCCCTGTTTTCTTCCCCTTTGCTCATAGGAAATGATCAGCTCCAACATTTTCTCTTTTTCTGTCGTTTCCATCTCCTTCACCTCTCTTTGCAGTTGTTGCTCTTCCTCCTCCGACAGCTTCACATACGTTTCAAAAAAGCCCAACAAGAGCCGTTGCCTCGCTTCATCCAGCTCCAATCGCACCAACATGCGCAAAAACTCTTTTTTCAACACAATTTTCTCACTTTCAGTATACCCCATTTTGCCAAGGAGGGCAGCCGCGATCGGATTGTCATGCCGGATATAGTCTCTCCAATGTTTCTTGCGCAGCTCCACGGGGAAAAAGCGAAACTGCAGCACGTCGCCAAAGGGAAACTCGATTGAGAACACGGACGGTTCCTCGCGGAGGGTGTCATGGCTGAAGACAGCGATCGGAACGATGCGGGTGCGGTATTTTTCAAACAAACGGCTGAAATAGATAAACATGCGCTCTGGAAACGATGGTTGCACATAGCTTTGATTCTCCACATGAACGATGATCAGCCCATCCTCCCCTTTCAGCTTCGTCTCGACTAATAGATCGACGCGGTATTTTTCACCTGCCGTGACATCGGTAAACAGTTCTTCGGACAGAAAGGACAAATGGCTGAAATCAATGTGTTCGTGCATGTCGGGAAAAAAGAGGAGAAGAAACTCTTCGAAGAACGTTTGGATCAGTTCTTTAAACAACCGGTCGTGGTCAATAGCCATTCCATCACCCCTCTTTGAACGTGTTCAATTCTATCCATTCGCAAGCAGGGGGTGAAAATCCTGCATCGGGGACAGAAAAAGTTGTACCGTTACTGTATAGCGCTTCAGTCCCCACAGGTACGATAAAAACGTATTCCTGCACCACGTGATTGTTTCAATCCCTTATAGTTACGATAAAAACAAAATGATCCGGCTAACATTATTCAAGAAGTGAAAATGTTTCAATCCTCCATAGGTACGATAAAAACGGACAAGCGAGGAGTTGAAAGCATGCGCGACCCGTGTTTCAATCCCTCATAGGTACGATAAAAACCCAATTTTGCCTGGTCGTAGCGGCGGGCGTCAATGTTGGTTTCAATCCCTCATAGGTACGATAAAAACCGTTTCCGGCTGCGCGAGCTGGGGCGAGATGAAGCCGTTTCAATCCCTCATAGGTACGATAAAAACAAGAAATGCAACGGCATGGTATTGATGTCTCTATTGGTTTCAATCCCTCATAGGTACGATAAAAACTAATCTTGAACCAGTCCATAAAATAGTTGTCGATCTGTTTCAATCCCTCATAGGTACGATAAAAACATTTTGCCTGGTCGTAGCGGCGGGCGTCAATGTTGGTTTCAATCCCTCATAGGTACGATAAAAACCAGCGTTGGAGCGGTTTTGTCAATGTTCGACACCGCAGTTTCAATCCCTCATAGGTACGATAAAAACGCGGCAAATCTTCCTTAGCCCTTGCTTCGTCCGGTTGTTTCAATCCCTCATAGGTACGATAAAAACATGAGTGGAACGAGAGCCGCCGCAATAGCAGGGGAGTTTCAATCCCTCATAGGTACGATAAAAACCCGATCAAAATACATGAACAATTGGAAACATTTTATCAGTTTCAATCCCTCATAGGTACGATAAAAACTAGGGAGGATGATTCACTATGACACTTGTCGAAGCTCTGTTTCAATCCCTCATAGGTACGATAAAAACCACTCCCCTTATTGCCCGTCCGATCGTCTCGGGCGGGCGTTTCAATCCCTCATAGGTACGATAAAAACGTAGGGAGGTTAGAAAAAACAAGGATTGAAAATGACGTTTCAATCCCTCATAGGTACGATAAAAACATGCCGGATAGCGCCAACAAGACGTCCCGTGTCAAGTTTCAATCCCTCATAGGTACGATAAAAACGGTTTCGCAACTTGGGCGCCCTCAAACACTACCGAAGTTTCAATCCCTCATAGGTACGATAAAAACTGTAGAGCGCTATTATGCTGGAAATCCGCCACAACGGGTTTCAATCCCTCATAGGTACGATAAAAACAAGGTACAGGTCAGATTTTCCATCACTACAGCATGGTTTCAATCCCTCATAGGTACGATAAAAACGCAAGAGCCATCGCTGACGCTGTTTCTAAAACGATGTTTCAATCCCTCATAGGTACGATAAAAACACGGCTTCTTTCCAGCAAGCACTTTCAGGTTTTTCGTTTCAATCCCTCATAGGTACGATAAAAACAGTGTTTAGTTCTGATAGATGAAGCAGGTATTATGTTGTTTCAATCCCTCATAGGTACGATAAAAACGGAACGTTTTGCGATTTATGACAATGAGGGCTATGGGTAGTTTCAATCCCTCATAGGTACGATAAAAACCCGATCACGCACCAACTCGTAGTCACTTTTCCCAGTTTCAATCCCTCATAGGTACGATAAAAACTTTTTGCTGTGTTTGGTGTATTTGATGAGTTGCTCGTTTCAATCCCTCATAGGTACGATAAAAACGTATAGCGGCACAGCCTCCGGAAAATTAACTAAATGTTTCAATCCCTCATAGGTACGATAAAAACGCAGCTATACCAGGATATGTTCCCACTGAACTCGGCTGGTGTTTCAATCCCTCATAGGTACGATAAAAACTTAACGGCATGCGCTCCCACAGATACGGCTTCTCGTGTTTCAATCCCTCATAGGTACGATAAAAACGAGAGCTAGTGATTTTTACATGTTGCTGTTACAGTGTTTCAATCCCTCATAGGTACGATAAAAACGAATCCGGTGTATAGCATGATGATGCTATTTGGAGTTTCAATCCCTCATAGGTACGATAAAAACCGTGCACCAATCCTTGTGTGATCTCCTGTTGGATGGTAGTTTCAATCCCTCATAGGTACGATAAAAACGGTCTTGAGGCCGGCGACCGGTGATGCATGGTAGAAAAGTTTCAATCCCTCATAGGTACGATAAAAACGCGAAGCATCGCGCCTGAAATTAACGATGTGCTTAGTTTCAATCCCTCATAGGTACGATAAAAACCGAAGCCAAAGCGGTTGACAGCGAGGGCAACGAAAGCGTTTCAATCCCTCATAGGTACGATAAAAACTCGTTGCCTCCGATGAATTGAATGTTGTTGTAGTCGGTTTCAATCCCTCATAGGTACGATAAAAACTTCGCTCAATGCTAGCAGGGGCGACCCCCCAGCGTGTTTCAATCCCTCATAGGTACGATAAAAACCGGAACAATAGCACTGATCGGAACCCCCAGCAAATGTTTCAATCCCTCATAGGTACGATAAAAACCCCCAAACCATGCGCATAAAATCAAGCTTTTCCCCTTTTGGCTGTTTTCAGAATATCACGTTTCAAAAATTCTGTCAATACTGCTGAGCCGTGTTGGTTGTAGGATTTTGACGCAAAAAAACATTGTCGTCGATCCCCGGGGATTTTTGCACGATTGGAGGTCGACGACATTTGAAAGGCGGTCAGCTTTTGTTTTTCTCCATTCTCCCGTACTCTTCCTTCACCGCCGCTATGAGTGGATGGCCGCGATCAAGCCCCGCGTATTGCCAAAGCGCTTCTTCAACCCCACGTTGTTTGAGCGTTTGCTGGAGGGCGGCGGCTTCTGCATCGCTCGCATCATCAAAGCGCAACAGCGCGGCAATTCCTTTAACGAGCCCGAACGGCACCCTTTCGAATAAAGCATAATATTGCGTCGCCGGAGCGACGAGGCGGTCATTCGGCCCGAGCTTGCGGATCGGCGAGCGGGCGACGCGGATGATGTCGTCGGACAGCGACGGATTCATGAAACGCCCGATCGTCGTGTCGATATACGCACGGTGCTCGTTTGCATCCCAACCGTGCTTTTTCACTAAGACCGCTCCCGACTCGCTGAGCGCTTGCTCGACATTCCATCGAATATCTTCATCGTTCATCGCTTCCTGGACGGTTTCGTAGTTTCGCAGATACCCTAAGTAAGCGGCCAACGCATGGCCGGTGTTGACGGTAAATAGCTTTCGTTCAATATACGGCCCTAAGTCAGCGACAAAATGCGCCCCTTGAATCGGCGGAACAGCCCCGATGACGTTTCGCGCCTCAATCGCCCATTCGAAAAAGGGCTCAACCGTGACGGCGAGTGGATCATCATTCGTCTGATTCGGCACGATGCGGTCGACCGCGCAGTTGAGAAAGCCGACCGATTGATTCGCCAACCGTTGCTCGTCCGCGGAAAGATGCTCGAAAACGTGCGTTTTCAATGCCTCGGTGCCGGCGATCATGTTTTCACACGCGATGACGTGAAGCGGCTTTTGTTGGATGGCGAACCGCCGCTGGAGCCCTGCAGCAACAACGGGAGCGATCGCTGGCAAAATAGGCGGGCCGACGGCGGTTGTCACCAAATCAGCGTCTGCGATCGCCTCGATGACCGCTTCCCGCTCCGTTTGGCTGTTCAGGGCCGAAACGCCGCGCACCCATTGTTCTTCTTGCTGCTCGCCGGCGACAATGACGCGATACTCTCCCCGCTCTTTCAGCAAACGGACGATTTGTTCATTGACATCGACGAACACGACGTCATATCCCGACGCCGCCAGCAGACTGCCGATAAAGCCGCGGCCGATGTTGCCGGCGCCGAAGTGGACGGCCCGCATCAGCCGTTCACCTCATGGAGCAGCGCAAGAATTTCTTCTTCTGTTTTGGCGTTCGCCATCGCTTCTACATGATCCGCTTCCGCGCAAACAAGTGCGAGTTGAGAGAGGATGTCTAAATGTTCCCCATCTTTGCCGGCAATGCCGATCACGATCGTGGCCATGTTGCCGCCGCCAAAATCGACGCCGTCTGGAACTTGCACGATCGAAATGCCGGAATGTTTGACAAGCGCTTTTGCCGCTTCCGTTCCGTGCGGAATGGCGACGTTGTTGCCGATATACGTTGATGTCAGTTCTTCCCGTTCAAGCATCGCATCAACATATGCCGGGTCGACATATCCTTGCTTGACCAACACCTCGCCGGCGAGGCGGATCGCCTCTTCTTTCGTTTTTGGTTGCGCATTGAGCACAATGTTTTCTTTGTTTAAAATCGAATGAGCCAACATGATTTTCACTCCTTCGTTGATGTCCAATAATGATCAAAAAATTGTTCCAAATGACCGCTAATAAGCGAATACACTTCGTCTTCGCCGCCATAAGCCAACGTGGCTGCGCTTTGCTCGTCCTTTACGAGCAACGTGCTCACATGGCTTAATACTGAAAGCATCTCTTCATCCGCATCAGCAGGGCCGAGAAGCAACACGACTGTGTTGATCTCCATCGGCTCCCCGTCCATCCCCGCCACCGTTTGCGGCGAATCAAGTCGGTACATCGTCAGAGATGGACGAAGGACAGCGAAGCTTCGAGCGTGGTAAAGCGCCAGCGTCGTGCCAGGGACGCCAAGCCCGCCAAGCGACTCGCGGCGCCGCAGCTCCTCGATGACGACATCGGCATCGACAATGAAGCCGTTTCGTTCTAAGCGGCGGCAGGCATCAGCCAATAATTCGCGAACCGAACGATGCGTGACCGCCGCGAGCGAAAAACCGTCCAAAATGTGGACGATCGTCTCGCTGATGCGCCGAACCGCCTTCATGATGTCGAGCGCCGGTCGGTTTCGCTGTGCCGTCGGCTCTCTCTCCATCCGCTTTTCAGCGGCCGATTTTCGCTCTAAACACTCGCGAATCTTCCGCGCTTCCTCCTCGGTCAGCATCGGGCTGACGACGATATGCGGCCCATACTCCTCGGGAAGCGGCACGGTCGAGATGACGAGATCGTACGCGCTGACATCTTTTCCTCTCCATTCAAACGCGGAAGCTTGTTCCAGCGAAACAATGTCCGGAATCTCTTTTTTCAGCCTCGTCGCTAACATTTTCGCCGTCCCAAGCCCGCTCGAACAAATGACTAACACCCGCCAGCCTTTTTTCTCCCGCATGAGCGCGGCCGCAAAATGGAGCACCAAATAGCCAATCTCCTCATCCGGGACCGGAATGTCGCCAAACAGCTGCCGCGCCCCATCTGCGACAATGGCGAACAGCTCCGCATAGTCTTGTTTGATTTGATCAAGCAGCGGATTGGCGACCCCCATTCCGTGTTCGAGGCGATACAGAGCCGGCTTTAAATGGACGACAAGGTCTTCGTATAACGTACGGTCGGTGGATAAATCAACGCCGAGCTTATCACTGACAAAGCGGATGAGTTGTTGCGCCTTCATGCCGACGGCCAAGCTTGGCTCTTCCATCATTGCTCCTTGACGGCTGCGCCATTTCGCTCCCATCAAGTGCATCGTCATATAGCCGACTTCTTCGTTTGGAATGTCAATGCCAAAGGCCCTTTCTAACGATTCGGCGAGTACGCGAGCGATTTCGTACTCTTTTGTCGCTTGAAGCGCCTGCAAATCCCGCGGATCGAAGTGGATCGCTTCTCCCTGCTTGATGCGCTCAATCGCTAGAGCCAAGTGAACGACAAAGGCGATGTACGAGCTATCGGCCATTGTAAACGGAAGCTTTTCTTTCACCCGCTCGATTTGCTGCTCAATGATGGAGAGCTTTTTTCTGTCCACAAGCCCGAGCAGCTTCTCCGCCACGGTGTCAAGCGGAGCATCAGCCCGTTTTTGGATCGTCTCTTTCATCAATGCCAAAAATTCGTGTTCATCAACATGGCGGAACAACAAGTCGCTCATCAAGCGCCGTTTCGCTGATTCCGAACCGGCAAGCTCGACCCCATATCCGCGCTTGCGGATGAGCGAAAGCCCGTACGCTTCTACCGTTTGTTCCACTTTATCCAAATCAAGGCTGACCGTCGCCACCGTCACATTCAAATCGGTCGCCAGTGAGACGAGTTTCACTGGCTCGTTGGCTTCCAACAGCGCAATGAAAATCATGAGCTGCCGCTCTTCGGGGGTGTATTCATGATGAGAAAGGCGAAACAGCTCTGCGGCCAACGCCTGCTTGTTTTCCTCTTCTCCAACGAGCCGAATGCCAATTCCCGCTTTTTTCGCCAGCCCGAGCCCGTAGCGGCGCAACACCGATTCAATCCCTTGCAAATCCCGGTGGACGGTGCGGGCGCTGACATTCAGTTCCTCCGCCAATTCGCCGACTGTTATGTCCCTATCATCCGCCAACAACCGTTCAAGCAACTTCCGCTCCCGTGCCGATACGTACATCGCCGTTCACCTCCTATCTTGGAGTCGTATTGTTGACAGTTTTAAATTGGCAAATCGGTTCTTCCCTTCTTATTGTAAGGGCTTTTTTCTTGATTTGACAACGAATAGATGTTTCGTTTTCGTCATTGTTATTGTTGACATTTTTTAATTTTGCATTCATGTTCCCCCTTTCGGCGCCGAAAGAGGTCTGTACCCGCTGGACTGGGGAGTTCATCTGAAACAGTGGACAACTGCAAAGCAAAACGCAGGGGAACGCCCCTCCCCCGCGTCTCATGCCGATTTACACGTTCTTTTTCAATTGCTCGATCAATTCATCGTATTTCGGGCTGTTTAAGAAGTTTTCGACCGATACATGGTACGCATTTGGCAACTTCGCCTTCGCCCGGTCGGTCAAGTTTTGATGGGTGACGACGATGTCGGCGTCGGCCGGAAGCTGGTTGATCGCTGTATTCGTCACTTCGATATCGAGCCCGGCCTTTTGTACTTTGTTGCGCAAAATCGATGCTCCCATCGCGCTCGAGCCCATTCCCGCATCACACGCGAACACAATTTTCTTCACGCGGCCAGGAACCGCTTGGGCCACAGCTGCCGAAGCGGCTTCTTTCTGTTGCAACGCGGCAGCCACTTGGCTCTTTTTTCCTTTCAGCTGTTCCATTTTTTCCGTTGCTTTCGTCAACTCTTCTTCCTCTTCGGATTGTTTCGCCGCTTTTAAGAAAATCGAAGCGACGAGGAACGACACCGCTGCGGCGACGAACACGCCGGCTAGCACGCCGAAGTAATTCCCTTTCGGCGTCATCGCGAGCAAAGCGAAAATGCTTCCCGGCGACGGCACTGCCACCAGCCCGGCGTTGAGGATGGTAAACGTGAACACGCCGCTCACGCCGCCCGCTATGGCTGCCAAAATCAAAATCGGTCGCATGAGAATGTACGGGAAGTAAATTTCATGAATCCCGCCAAGGAAGTGGATCATGACCGCCCCCGGCGCCGATTGTTTCGCCATCCCCTTGCCAAACAGCCAATACGCCAGCAAAATCCCCAACCCTGGACCAGGGTTCGTTTCCAGCAAGAACAAAATCGATTTCCCGGTTTTCGCCGCTTGTTCGACGCCAAGCGGGCTTAAAATTCCATGGTTGATCGCATTGTTCAAGAACAGCACTTTCCCCGGCTCGATGAACAAGTTCGCCAGCGGCAACAAGTGCCAATCAATGATTTTTTCCACTCCTGCCGCTAACGTTTTACTGATCACAGAAATGACCGGACCGACTCCTTTAAAGGCGAGCAGCGTCAACACGCCGCCGACGATCCCGGCCGAAAAGTTGTTGACAAGCATCTCAAATCCTTGCTTGACTTTCCCTTGGAACAATCCATCCACTTTTTTGATCGCATAACCGCCAAGCGGCCCCATGATCATCGCGCCTAAAAACATCGGGATTTCCGAACCAACGATGACCCCCATCGTCGCCGTCGCCCCGACGACGCCGCCGCGGACGTCGTACACCATTTTGCCGCCCGTATAGCCAATCAACAGCGGCAGCAAATACGTAATCATCGGCCCGACGAGCTTCGCAAACGCCTCATTCGGCAACCAGCCGGTCGGGATAAATAGGGCGGTAATCAACCCCAGGCGATAAACGCCCCGATATTCGGCATAATCATGCCGCTCAAATACCCGCCAAACCGCTGAATCTTCACACGGAATCCTGTTTCATTTCCGGTTGTATGCGTCATAAAGCTGTTCCTCCTTTTCTTGTTTGACTGTACCTTTACCCGTGGTGCTAGATAAAACTCAGACAAGCATAAAAATAGCCCTTGCTGGCGGATCTCCAGTAGAATGAAAGTATCACCCAACATTCGAAAGGAGAGATCCCCCATGCAAGAGCACTTTCATTTTACTACAGATCCAGCCAAACTTCAAAAACAATATGCCGCTATTTTCTGTTTTGTTTCTGCTCAACTGTCGTTGATTCAAATGTATCTTCATCGCCGCAACCGTCACTTGGTCAAGCAAAAAGACGAAGTGGTCATGGCGGTTCACCTTTTGGGGAAGCTGCTGGGCTTTTCTTCTGAACGAGCCTGGCATCGCTTTGTCACGGGAAATTTGTTCACAAACGGCTCGTTTCTTGAACGCTCCCGATACAACCGCCGCTGCCGAGCGCTTGGCTTCGCGGTCAAATGGATTCGTCATGAACTAGCCAAACGTGGCCAACACCATGCTTATGCCGTTGTTGACAGTTTGCCTCTTCCGTTGTGCCATCCCGCGAGAATGCAGCGCGTCAAGCGATTTCGAGGGATCGCGGATATGGGGTATTGTGCTTCCAAAAAGCAATGGTACTACGGTTTCAAGCTGCATCTTCAAGTGACCAATCAAGGGCTGGCCATGGGCTATGTCGTGACGGAAGCGTCCTGCCACGACGTCAAAGCGGCTGAAACGGTGATGACTCAAATCCCTCATCCCTACAACTTTGGAGACAAAGGGTGCATCAGCCGCGCTCTTCGAGAAAAGCTGTATGAAGAACACCAAGCCGCGTTCTGGACACCGTCTCGACACAATCAAAAGCACGGCCCATCCAAGGCATGGGAAGAATGGATCAGGAAAAAACGCAAAGTCATCGAGACGGTGTTTTCGATTCTCGTGGACCAATACCGGATCACCGACATTCGGGCGAATTCCATTGCCGGGTTTGAAGTGGCACTCGATGGCATCTTGGTGGCTTATTCCCTGGTCACACTAGGGCTGGTTGAGCGCTGACGCTCAACTAGCACCACGGGTTACCTTTATCTTAAAACGCTTACAACCGGCCTTCAATGATAAGTAAACGCGATTTTGTCAAGGGGGTTGTTGACAGGTTTTAAAAAGGAAAAGCCCCGCGCGGCGGGCGGGGTTACGGCGTTTCTTCTGCCAATGACAACGCCTCTCGATAGAGACGTTGGGAGAGATAAAATCCATTTTCAAGCAAAGTGTCTAACAGCGGCTTGACTTCCACTATTTTCCTGTTTTTCTTCCCCAGAATCAAAACTCCAATTGTACCGATAGGCCTTAAAAAGAATTGTTTCGACAATGATCTGGCAACATGCTCATCCATCACAACGACTTGAGCACCAAGTTCTTTCGCTCCAATAATAACTTCTAACTCCCCGGCATGGAATTTTCCATATAAACTTTCAACAAGGCTGCGATTTTTTACATGGTATAGCCTAAACACCCCCTCGCTGACCAATCGTTTTAGCTCCTCTTTTCCATAATGGCGTGGGGCATGGTTATGAACAATTTCTTGATAGACAGCTTCCGGAACATATACTTCATCAAATAGTTCAGACAAAAGAGTCAATTGACCAACGATCGACAGACCTATAATCGGTGTAGAATTGACCGTAACCCTACTCATTGTGATCCCTATTTTCTTTGCTCAATTTTTGCACCGTGTCCCAATCATCTTTGATGTGTTCCTCCGTATATTCCATCCAAGGAATTGCCTTCGAACGCAATACATCGATAAATTCCCCTAAGGATTTTCCTGCCAATTCAGCCGCCTTCGCCAGCGTCACCTGTTTTCCAACAAACAAACCAATCGCCAATGAAAGCTTTATTTTTGCCTCAACTGTGTTGCCTTCCAATTCATTAATGGCGGGCAAAAACTCTTTCGGCAAGTTCACCTGAAAGTAGTCCATGGCCATTGAACTCACACCCTTTTTTATTTTATTCTATCACACTTCGCGCCTTTTGGATGCTGTCACGGAACGAATAGCATTTCCAAATTTTTTACTACACGCTCAACACGACGGAAATGAAACCGACTCAATTGAACACTCCCCACCCGCGCTCACGTAGAGAAGTAGGGGATTCTCGGGAACACCCTAACCTACGGTAAGCTGTCAGCTAAGCCATCCCTGTGCATCCCACCGTTGAGCTTCCTCAAAAAGATCGCAATCGAAGCCCTTCCTTTGTTCTTTTGGTGCAAGGGGAAGATCGTTGGTGGAAGACGCCGGTTCATCCCCCACTTACGCTCATGCTTGGAAGTTGAGGCCTTCTCGGTTCGAGGTGATAAAAAAGGGGACTGACCCAAAAGGGTAATTTTCCTTAACAAAACACAACATATTGTCTATATACGGTAATAAGAAAGGGTGTCCCGATCCTTTTGGGACACCCTCTTACAGTCTATTTTACTAATATCTCGCCGTCACCATTTTCTTTCTCGTGTAAAATTCGACGCCGTCGCGGCCGTTGGCATGGAGGTCGCCGTAAAACGAGTTTTTGTAGCCCGAGAATGGGAAAAACGCCATCGGCGCTGGGACGGCGACGTTGACACCTAGCATGCCGGCGTCGATTTCTTCGCGGAACTGGCGGATCGCTTTGGCGCTGTCCGTGTAGATGCAGGCGCCGTTGGCGAATTCCGACCGGTTGGCAATCTCAATCGCTTCGTCCAAATCGCGAGCGCGGACGACCGACAAGACCGGGGCGAAAATTTCGTCCGTCCAGATCGTCATGCCCGGTTTGACATGGTCGAAAATCGTCGGGCCGATGAAATACCCTTTCCCACTTGTCGCCGAGTCGCGGCGGCCGTCGCGGACAAGGAGCGCCCCCTCTTTTTCGCCGATTTCGATGTATTTGATCGTCCGTTCTTTATGCGACTCGCGAATGACCGGGCCTAAAAAGACGCCTTGGTCGAGCCCGTTGCCGATTTGGATGCGGTCGGCGGCTTCTTTGAGCCGTTTCACTAACTCATCAGCGATATCGCCGACAGCAACAACGACCGAGCATGCCATGCACCGCTCGCCCGCCGAACCGAACGCGGCGTTGATGATGTTCGTCACCGCCATATCGAGGTCGGCGTCCGGCATGACAATCGAATGGTTTTTCGCACCAGCGAGCGCCTGCACCCGCTTGCCGTGGGCGGCCGCTGTTTTGTACACATACTCGGCGACCGGCTGCGAGCCGACAAACGAAACAGCTTTAATATCTTTGTGCTCTAAAATGCCGCCCACCACCTCGTGCGCCCCATGAACGATATTGAGCACTCCCGGCGGCAGGCCGGCTTCGGTGAACAGTTCAGCTAAGCGGTTGGCCAGCATGGGCGTCCGCTCCGATGGCTTCAACACAAACGTGTTGCCGCAGGCGATCGCGAGCGGGAACATCCAGCACGGCACCATCATCGGGAAGTTAAACGGTGTAATCCCGGCGACGACACCGAGCGGGTAGCGATACATGCCCGATTCGATGCCGGTCGCGATATCCGGCAGCTGCTGGCCCATCATGAGCGTCGGGATGCCGGCGGCAAACTCAACGCATTCAATGCCGCGCTGCACTTCACCGTAGGCGTCCTCATAGACTTTGCCATTTTCTAGCGTCACAAGGCGGGCAAGCTCTTCCCAATGTTCAACAAGGAGCTGCTGGTAGCGAAACAAAATGTGGGCACGGCGCGGAACCGGGACTTTGCGCCATTCGCGGAACGCTTCTTTCGCGGCCGCCACTGCCGCATCAAGCTCCTCGCGCGAGGAAAGCGGCACTTTCATCAATACTTCCCCAGTGGCCGGGTTCGGCACGATTTCTTCTTTTCCGGATGTGGACGTGACCCATTGGCCGCCGATAAAATTTTTCAATGTTTTCGTTTCGGTCACGGAACTCATGGATGAAACCACCTTTCTAGTCGATCTTTCAAAAGATTGGTTCATGAATTCATACAAGAGCTGTGGATGATCGGCGAGCGCTTCCTTTCGCGGAAACGGCCGGCGGGCTGAACGCTTCCAAAAAGCGGCGTTCTTTGCTATCCGTTTGCTGCTGGTCGCTGTCATGCGTCCTGCAATCGCCATCCCAGCCGCCGGACTCATTTACGAACTTACGGTTTTGGTGTCGTACTGATAGTCGTAACAATAATGGTACAATGCCACAATTTCCTCATGCGTCGGCACTTTCGGGTTGTTGGCGGGGCTGCCGCTTGCGAGCGCGTCAGCCGCCATTTTGTCCACCGCCTTGTCAAACGCCGCTTTGTCAATGCCCCACGTTTTCATATTCGGAATGCGCAAATCGCGGCAAAGCTGTTTCACTTCCTCTACAAGCGCATCAGCCGCTTCCGCATCGGAAACGTCCTTGAGAGACGGCTTGATGATGCGGGCGATCACCGCCAATCGTTCGATGGCGCTGTCTTTTGTAAACTCGAGCACCCCCGGCAGCAACATCGCGTTCGATACGCCGTGGGGCACATGGAAGAGCGCGCCGATCGGCCGCGACATACCGTGCACAAGCGTCACCGAGGCGTTAGAGAACGCCATGCCGGCTTTCATGGCCGCGATCGCCATTTTTTCCCTCGCCTCAATGTCTTCCCCGTTTTCGTACGCCCGGCGCAGGTAACCGACGATCGCTTCAATGGCAGAGAGCGCCAACACATCGGTCACCGGATGGGTGCGCCGGGAAATGTACGCCTCGATCGCGTGGCAGAGGGCATCAACGCCCGTGGCCGCGGTGACGGACGGCGGGCACGAAACCGTGAGCAGCGGGT
This sequence comes from Geobacillus sp. Y412MC52, assembly GCF_000174795.2. Lineage (NCBI taxonomy): Bacteria > Bacillati > Bacillota > Bacilli > Caryophanales > Anoxybacillaceae > Geobacillus > Geobacillus sp. Y412MC52. The sequence continues at coordinate 2,001,971 of NC_014915.1, forward strand.
CGACGATCGCCACGGCTGGAAGGAGCGCCGGCTGGGAAATCATCATTTTGACGTCCGTCTTCGTATTGATAATGACCGTTACTTTCGTCACTTCCGAACCTGTTCCGGCTGTCGTCGGAATGGCAATGAGCGGCAGCGGTTTTTCGGTAAACCGTTTTTGATTGCCGACATAATCGCCAATCTCCCCTTCATTTGTCATCATAACGGCGACCGCCTTGGCGGCGTCGATGCTGCTGCCGCCGCCGATGCCGATGACGACATCGCACTTCTCGCTTTGGCAGACGTCAAGCGCTTCCTTCACATGGACATCCGTCGGCTCCGTGTCAACCCCTGTGTACTTGGCAAACGTCATCCCCACCTGTTGCAAGTATTGCTCGCAACGGGCGACAAGGCCGATTTTCTCCATCACCGGGTCGCTGACGATCAGCGCTTTCGTCCCGAGCGCTTTTGCCTGTGGGCCGACTTCGGCGAACGTATTGCGCCCATACACAACCCGGCTGGGCACCAACAATTCGTACATTGTTTCCCCTCCTTTTTGACAACGGTTTCATTTCCTTATGAAGCAAATTCCGTGCCAACATACACAAGACGCCATGATAAGGGGGCTGTTTCGAAACAAAAACGCGTTCACCGACAGTAATCAGACACTTTTCCTACAACACCAGACACTAATCCGACAGAGCAACAAAAAACAACGGCTTTGCCGCCGTTGCCTACAGTCCGTATTTTTTCAATTTCTCATATAACGTCGAGCGGTGAATGCCGAGCCTCCTTGCCGCTTCCGCCTTGTTGCCGCCCGCCGCCACCAGCGCCGCAGCGATGCGCTCACGTTCCGAATGATAGACCATTTCTTTCCACCGATCATCCATCTTCACACCACCGTTTGGCAAAGACGAGGCTGCCGGTTGAACGGTCGACAAGTAATACGGCAAGTGTTCGCGTTCGATCACATCTCCTTCGACCATGCTGATCAGCCATTCGACGACGTTGACCAGCTCGCGGACGTTCCCCGGCCATGAATAGTGGACAAGCACTTCCATGGCCTCTTTGGTAAACGACTTCAACGCGACGCCAAACTGTCGGCATATCCGTTCCATATGGTAAGCCAACAGCGCCGGAATATCCGTTTTCCGCTCACGGAGCGGCGGGAGATGAATGCGAATGATGTTCAGGCGGTAAAACAAATCTTCCCGGAACGTTCCTTCCCGCACCATGTCTTCAAGTGGCTTGTTCGTCGCGGCAATAATGCGCACGTCCACCTTGGTTTCGTATAGTCCGCCGACTTTTTCCACCTTCTTTTCTTCAAGGGCGCGCAAAATTTTCGCCTGCATGGCAAGCGGCATATCGCCGATTTCATCCAAAAACAGCGTCCCTCCATGGGCGAGCTGGAACTTGCCGGGCTTGCCCCCTTTTTTCGCACCGGTGAACGCCCCATCTTCATAGCCGAACAGTTCCGCTTCCAACAACGACTCAGGGATGGCGGCGCAATTCACGCTGACAAACGGTCCGTCCGCATGCGGCCCCGCTTCATGGATCGCCCGCGCCACCACCTCTTTCCCCGTTCCGCTTTCACCGGTAATGAGCACCGTCGACGGCACGCGCGCCGCCCGACGAATCATCTGCTTCACAGCGGCGATCGCCGGGTGGCGGCCAATGATCCGCTCGATTCCTTTCGGGGCGGAGGCGGCCGTCTCCTGTGGTTTCGCTTCTTTCTTCTCCTTCCGGCTTGCCTCACGCGACAGCTCCTGCAGGCGCCGGAAAATTTCATATACTTCCGATACCCCTTGGAAAATAAGCATCCCGATCGCCCCGATCACCTTGCCCTCCCGCCAAATCGGGATGCGGTGCACCACCATCGGCTGGCCGTAAATTTTTTGAATATATCCTCTTTCTGGAATGCCCGATTGAACACAAATGTGCAGACGGGTGTTTTCGATCACTTCCGTCACATGTTTTCCGATCGCTTCTTCCCGGCGAATGCCGAGAAACTGGCAATACGCCCGGTTGATTTCACGAACCACGCCGTCCTCATCGACGACAACCACCCCTTCGTACGCCGCATCCAACACGGTTTTCATCGTTTCCGCCAGACGGTGCGTTTCCTCCAACTCACGCCGCAGTCGCCCGAGCTCATTCGTTGCTTTGGAATCGCTTTCGGACATTGGCATTGCAACGCAGACGCCTTCCTGTTTCGTTTCCCACTTGTCGGAAAATGCCGTCAATACTTCCCCTATCGGCATGGAACGATCGAGCCCATCCGCCGCCGCCCGCAGCATCATCCGCCACGTGCACCGCCCCACCGTCCGGCCATGCTCATCGATCACGTTCACCGACTCAAGCCCACGAGCCGCCATCAGTTGCATGACTTCTTGCAACGCTTGGCGACAAACGACGGTTGGCAAAGCACTGCAATCACTCGCCATTCCCCATTCCCCTTTCGTTCTTCCCTCTTTCCGTACCGTTCGCCGTTGGCGTGAAAAAATCCTTCTGTTCCTTCCTTGGAAATGCTGTAGAAGGATTTTAACAGAAAATACGGCTCAACAATGGGATTTCTCAAATTGGAAAGCTCCATAAAATATGCGGTAAAAGTAAATAAGAAAGGGTGTCCCGATCCTTTTGGGACACCCTCACCTCTTTTACGCCAAAATCCCCTCAATTTTCTCCAACACATCTTCGCTGAGCACGACATCGACCGCTTTGACGTTCTCTTCGACTTGTTCCGGGCGGCTGGCGCCGATTAAGGCGCTGGCGACGTTCGGCTGGCGCAGCACCCAAGCGAGGGCAAGCTGGGACAACGTAATGCCAAGCTCAGCCGCGATTTTTTCGAGTTGTTCCACTTTCGTTAACACTTCGTCATTGAGCAATCCTTGGATAAACGTATTCGCTCTTGGATCAGCGGCGCGGCTGTCAGCCGGCAACGCTTGACCTCGTTTGTATTTGCCGGTCAGCACCCCTTGGGCGAGCGGCGAGAAGACGATTTGACTGATGCCGTTTTGTTCGCACACCGGGATGACTTCCTTTTCAATATAACGGTGAAACATGTTGTATTGCGGCTGATTGACGACGATCCGGTCGAGCAAGTAGCGGTCGGCCACGCCGAGCGCCTCTTGAATTTGCTGGGCCGTCCATTCGCTCACGCCGACATACAGCACTTTTCCTTGGCGGACGAGATCATCGATCGTACGCAACGTCTCATCGACCGGCGTTTCTTTGTCATAGCGGTGGCAGTAGTAGATATCGACATAATCCAGTTGCAGCCGCTTTAAGCTCGCATGGAGCTGCTCAAACACATGCTTGCGCGACAGGCCGCGGTCGTTCGGGCCGTCGCCCATCGGCCAAAACACTTTCGTCGCGATGACATACGATTCGCGCGGATATTTGCGCAGCGCCTCGCCGACGATTTTTTCCGCTTCCCCGCGCGCGTAGACGTTCGCTGTGTCAAACGAGTTGATGCCAAGTTCGTACGCCTTGTCAATGACGCGGATCGCGGTTTCTTTTTCCACTGAATTTCCATATGTAAGCCAGCTGCCTAAACTAATCTCACTGACTTTCAGCCCCGTGCGGCCGAGTTTTCGATACTTCACCTTCGCTCCCCTCTCCTTTTGACGGCAATCAATGCCAAATTCTTCATGTCCTCATTATAATCCTAGATCGCTGATTTGCAAAGAGATTTGCCTTACTATTCAAAAAATGACTTCCCCTTCTTTGCGTCCATCATCGTCTTTTTTCAATCGGTTCACAAAATTTTTGTAGATTTCCGTAGATTTTCGTAGATGCGCATTTACAATCAATTCAAAAAACATTCACAAATTTGTCACAAAGGAGGGGGGCTATTGATTTATTTCCACCAAGTCAACAAATACTACGGCGATTTTCATGTGTTGAAAGACATTAACTTGACGATCAACCAAGGGGAAGTCGTCGTCATCATCGGTCCATCCGGCTCGGGCAAAAGCACACTCGTGCGCTGCATCAACCGGCTCGAGACGATCTCAAGCGGCGAATTGATCGTCGACGGCATTAAAGTGAATGACAAACACATCAACATTAACGAACTGCGGCGCAATATCGGCATGGTGTTTCAACATTTCAACTTATACCCGCACATGACCGTCTTGCAAAACATCACGTTGGCGCCGCGCAAAGTGCTCGGCATGTCCGAAAAAGAAGCGAATGAAATCGCGATGTATTACTTGGAAAAAGTCGGCATTCCGGACAAAGCGAACGCCTATCCGTCCGCGCTGTCCGGCGGTCAGCAGCAGCGCGTCGCCATCGCCCGCGGATTGGCGATGAAACCGAAAATCATGCTGTTTGACGAGCCGACATCAGCACTTGACCCGGAAACGATCGGCGAAGTGCTCGATGTCATGAAGCAGCTGGCGAAAGAAGGGATGACGATGGTTGTCGTCACCCACGAGATGGGGTTTGCCCGCGAGGTGGCCGATCGCATCGTCTTTATGGATCAAGGGCGCATTTTAGAGGAAGCGCCGCCTGAGGAGTTTTTCGCGGCCCCGAAAGAAGAACGGGCGCGCGTCTTTTTAAGCCGCATTTTAAACCATTAATTCCGGTCAATCAAAGGGGGTTTTGTTCATGAGAAAGAAAGCATGGAAATGGTGGATCGCCGTCGCCTTGACGGCCTTATTGAGCGCTGTTGCTTTAACGGGCTGCAGCACAACGGACAAAGGAGAAGGCGGAACATCGTCAGAAACCGCCAAAGCGACCAATACGCTTGAAAAAATCAAGCAGCGCGGCAAACTCATCGTTGGCGTCAAATATGATTTGAACTTATTCGGGTTGAAAAACCCGGAAACCGGAAAAGTCGAAGGATTTGACATTGATATTGCCAAAGGGTTGGCGAAAAAAATTCTCGGCGATGAAAACAAAATTGAATTGAAAGAAGTGACGTCAAAAACGCGCATCCCGATGCTGAACAACGGGGAAATTGACGCCATTATCGCCACCATGACGATCACCGAGGAACGGAAAAAAGAAGTGGATTTCTCGGATGTGTACTTTATGGCCGGGCAATCGCTGCTCGTCAAAAAAGACAGCCCGATCAACAGCGTGAAAGACTTGAAAAAAGGCATGACCGTTCTGACAGCGAAAGGATCGACATCGGCGGAAAACATCCGCAAAGTCGCGCCGCAAGTCAACGTGCTTGAATTTGAAAACTACGCGGAAGCGTTTACCGCATTGAAAGCCGGCCAAGGCGACGCGCTGACCACTGATAACGCGCTGCTTTGGGGGATGGCCAAACAAGATCCGAACTATCGCGTCCTGGATGAAACGTTCACCGAAGAACCGTACGGCATCGCCGTCCGCAAAGGAGACAAAGAACTGCTGCAAGTCATCAACGAATACTTGAAAGAAATTAAAGAAAACGGCGAATACGATAAGATCTACGAAAAATGGATCGGCAAAAAGCCGCAACAATAACAGGCGAAACGGTGGGCGGAACATATCCGCCCACCTGTTTGCCCAAAGGACAGGCCATGAGTCAGCGAGGAAAGGAGGCGTTTAGCCTTGTTGCGCTATTCTATTTTAGTTGAACATTGGGATTTGTATATGCAAGGGTTTGGCCATACGATCAAGGCCAGCGTGCTGGCGCTGATCGGCAGCTTGGCCCTGGGGACCATCATCGCCATTTTCCGCATCGCGCCGATTCGCCCGCTCAATTGGGTCGGAACGGCGTACGTGGAATTTATCCGCAACATCCCGCTTGTGTTGATCGTCTTTGTTTTTTTTATGGGCTTGCCCGCCGTCGGCATCCGGTTTGACTCGTTTACCGCCGGAACGCTCGGACTGATGGTGTATACCGCTGCTTTTATCGCCGAAGCGATCCGCTCGGGCATTCAAGCCGTTCCGAAAGGACAAATGGAAGCGGCCCGTTCCTCCGGGTTGACCTACTTACAGGCGATGCGTTACGTCATCTTGCCGCAGGCGGTGAAAATCGTCATTCCGCCGCTTGGCAACCAGTTCATCAACTTGGTGAAAAACTCTTCGGTGCTTGGCGTCATCGCCGGATTGGATTTAATGTATTACGGCGACTTGATTTCCTCGAAAACGTTCGTCACCTTTGACGTTTATATTTTCGTCGCCTTGTTTTACCTCGTCTTAACGATCCCGCTCAGCCTTGGCGTCGGCTACTTAGAGCGCCGGTTGCTCAAGGCGCGGTAGGAAAGGAGGCCAAATGATGGATTTTGCCGGTGCTTACGCGCCCGCCCATTTGAAGTTTTTGCTTCAAGGGTTTCTCGTCACATTGGAAGTGGCGTTCATTTCGATTGTCTTGAGTTTTGTCTTTGGCATTATCATCGGGGTCATTCGCTATACGAAAATCCCGGTGCTTTCCCAATTGCTGGCCGTGCTGGTCGAAACGATCCGGAATTTGCCGCTGTTATTAATCATTTTCTTTACGTATTTCGCCCTTCCAGAAGTTGGATTAAAGCTTGATAAACTATATGCCGCCATTTCGGCCTTGGTCATTTTTGAATCGGCCATGTTGTCAGAAATCGTCCGCAGCGGCCTGCAGTCGATCGATAAAGGGCAAATCGAAGCGGCTCGCTCATCGGGGCTTACGTATGTGCAGACGCTATGGTACATCATTTTGCCGCAAGCATTGCGGCGCATGGTGCCGCCGATCGTCAGCCAGTTTATTTCCTTATTGAAAGATACGTCGCTCGCCATTGTCATTTCCTTGCCGGAATTGATGAACCATGCGCAAATCATTAACGGCCGCAACGTCAATTTTGTCATCCCGATCTTCATTCTTGTGGCGTTCATGTACTTTATCGTCAACTATTCGCTGTCGTTATTATCTCGCCGGTTGGAATACCGTCAGCGGTGATGGAACCGTATCCCCTTCTTCAGCCGGGGCATACGGTTTTTTTCTTGCCATCTCTTTTCGTTAAAAAAGATCCGTTGTTTTCGCTTCCCTGTTATATAATAGAATTATAGATTAGGCCATGACTTTCACAAAGGCGGTGACGTCCACTGTTCCAAACGAAAAAAGAACCGCTTTGGCTTCTTTTGCTTTTGCTTTCTGCTGCTGCGTTTCTAGGCGAAATGAAAATGAATCCGTTTGACAGCCCGTTTCGCGTCTCACTCGGCAGCGCCGTCTTTTTTCTCGGGCTTGTCGCCTTTACTTCCCTGCCCCCGCTCGTCATCGGCGCAAGCACCGGAGCGGTGGTCGTTGGGTTTCGCGTCTTTCTTGACTCATTGACGGGCGAAATGTCCGCTTCAGAAAGTGTGCTGACCCACATTCCGGCAGCCGGGTATTATATCAGCTTTTCAGCGATGGCGGCTGCCGTTCGTTTTCGCCATCGAATGGCCGCACCGATTCGAGCTGGAGTGGTTGGAGCGGCGCTCGACTTTTTTGCTAACGCCTGTGAACTAGGGATCCGGTATTGGATGGGCGAGCCGTTTGCCTTCAGCGGCCAAACAGTCATTGTCTTATGGTTATTCGCCATTTTGCGCAGTTTCTGCGTGATTGGCGTTTACAATATGTGGGTGACGAAGCATGTCCGCTCGCTCGCTGAAGCGAGAAAGCAAGAACTCGAGCGGCTCATTATGGTGAGCAGCGGATTATACGAAGAAATGTTTTACTTGCAAAAATCAATGGCTCTCATGGAAGACATGACGCGCCAAAGCTATGACCTTTACTCGCGGCTGATCGAAAGAAAACACGTTGAACCGCGCGTCGCCCTGGAGCTTGCCGAACATATTCACGAGACGAAAAAAGATATGCAACGCATTTTCGCCGGCCTTTCTAAGCTTATCGGCCGCCAATCGGTGCGCGGGCGCATTTCGATTGCCGAGCTGTGCGCCATGGTCATTCGCGCCAATGAAAAATACGCCAACTTATCCGGAAAAACGATCACATTTTCGTACAACGGCCATATCGATCTCATGACCGACCAACTGTATCCGCTTCTTTCCGTGCTTAACAACTTGGTATCGAACGCCGTCGAGGCGATTGAGAAAACGGGCGTCGTCACTTTGCATGCACGCCTTCGCGGAAACGAATTAATCATCGAAGTGGAGGATACCGGCCCCGGCATTGCGGCTGATGACATCGCCTGGATTTTTCAGCCCGGATTCACAACAAAATACGACCGCCAAGGCAATCCGTCAACAGGCATCGGTCTTACCCATGCACGCGATATCGCCCAAACACTTGGAGGGCATCTACAGCTCGTCAAAAGCGAGCCGGGGCAGACGGTGTTTCGTCTTGCCGTGCCGACAGCCCACCTCCTGCAAAGCACGTCGATCACAGCCGAAATGTCCGATCACGAGGCTGACCAGCAAGAAAATGCCGTGATGTAGGCAATGGCACCCATTCTGGAACTTCCAAAGAAAGGAGAGAACAAAGGGCATGGGGCTTCGCTTTTTTCTCATCGAAGACGATCCCGTCGTAAGAAAGATGTTGGAAAAGTTAATTGATGAATCCGAACTTGGCGAGGTGGTCGGCTGTGCGGAAGATGGACTGCACGTTCGCGCGGCCGACTTGCTTCACGTGGATGTGGTGCTCATTGACTTGTTAATGCCGGGGCGTGATGGCATTCAGACGATCAAAGCGTTGCGCCAGGAAGGATTTATGGGGACATTTATCATGATCTCGCAAGTGGAAAACAAAGAAATGATCGGCCAAGCCTATTTGCATGGCATTGACACGTACATTCAAAAACCGATCAACCGCTATGAAGTGCTGTCCGTGCTGAAACGCGTCGCCGATCACATGTCCGCCGTCCGCTCGCTCGAGTCGATCCGCCAAGTGCTCAAAGGGTTTGAGACGCAAACGGCCGATGCCGCCGTCTCCAAACCGTCCGCCATTGAGCAACAGGCCGAGCAGCTTCTGCTTCTTCTTGGTGTCGCCGGCGAAGCGGGCAGCGCGGATGTGCTTCTTGTTGTGCGCTGGTTGGCCGAGCAAGAAGCAAAAGGCCTTCCCGTCCGCGAACTGCCGCCGCTGAAAGAACTGTATGCAGAACTCGTCCAGCGGGAAGACGGCCTGTCCCCGACTGAAACGGCCAAGGAAGCGCGGGCGATGGAGCAGCGCATCCGCCGGCTCGTCTTGCAGGCGTTCACCCATCTTGCTTCCCTCGGCCTGACTGACTACACGAACCCGACGTTTGAGCATTTCGCACCTAGGCTGTTTGATTTCGGTGACATCCGTCGACGGATGAAAGAGCTCGAACGCGGCCAAGCTGAGACGGAATGCCGGATGAATGTGCGGAAGTTTTTAACGGCTTTTTTTCTCGAGCTGAAGCGCGTCTAAAACATGATGGCGCCGCCTTGAGAACGGCACCATCATTTTCCTTCGCCATACAAACGGCCAGCCGTTTCTCTCCTTGTTAGCAACGAATGAGACAAAATGGCCGGCCTCCGTGGACGTGCTGAAGCAGGGGCACATCTTCCTTAATCACCCTGCCGATGACATTGACTTTGTCATCAGCGGGAAGATCCGTTAAGGTGATTTGCAGTTCTCCAGCATAACGACCGTAGCGTTCGTTGTCAATCGTCACGCTTCCGGTCGGCCGCGGCGCCGGATCGATGGAATGCAATGCTTCCTGCGGCCATGCAAGGGTGCAGCGAGATTCAACTGAGCGAATCACATCACGGGCAGCGTCACGCCGATTCGTGTGCACTGTTTCGATAAGAGACAGCCAGCGGGCTGATACGATTGGCCGGTAGCGAATGGGAATGATTTCTTGCCGCACCCACTCCATTCGCCTAAGCACATCGTCCGACACCGATAAGTCTCCAACAAACACTTTTTCCACCTTATACGTTTTGATCGACTCGATATAGGCGTAGACCGGATCAGCTTCCCGATGATCCTCTAACGTTGGCAGCCCTTTGTAAAGCGGACCGCGCTTTTGGGCATTGCCAGGGACAAAGGTGCCGATTGATGCTATGCCGCATTGGCGCAACATTCGGTTTTGTTTCATGAGCGTGTCGCCCGAAAGACCAGTTTCCGGGCGCGGGTAAAAGTTATGCCATGCTTCCACACCCGCCCAGTCGATTTGTCGCGATGTCAACTCTTGAATTTCGCTTTCTGTGATCGTACTGGCGTTCAATACGACTTTCATCTGCTTCAAAAGCTGCACCGTTTCGTCCCACGAGAAGCCGTCGTCAAGCCGCAGCCCGACCATCCCCCACTCGTTGAGCGCCCTGGCAACGCCAACGCCGGTTGGCAAGTACGAAAGCACGGCGGGGGTGGCGTCTGCTACCACCCCCACCCCGTAGTGGCGGGCGAGCCGGCCGATCCATTTCAGCTTCTCTTGCTCGCCTAGTTCTTTTCCTTTCAAAAGGTGCAGCGAAGTAAACAGTTCCCTCGCTCCAAAACTCGCCGCTTTCCGAAACGCTTCCTCGATTTGTTCAAACGGTTGAAAAAGATAAAAGGAAAAGGAAAGCATCGCCATCCCTCTCTATATATTTTCTGCCATTTCCTCTTTAAACCCGAACCAATAGGTAAACAGGAACCCAAACGTGTAGGAAATGACCAATCCGACGAAATACGTCACATATTTCGCATCAGCAATGAGCGGAATCAATGACAGCCCAGACACGCCGATGCCGAGCGCCGCAGTCTTCATTACCGCCTGAAACGCGCCGCCGACCGCCGCACCGAGGCATGCGGTGACAAACGGCCGCCCTAGCGGCAGCGTCACCCCATAAAGAAGCGGCTCACCGATCCCTAAAAACCCGACTGGCAGCGCTCCTTTAATGATGTTGCGGAGTCTCTGATTTTTCGTCTTCACATAGACAGCGATCGCCGCCCCGACTTGCCCCGCTCCAGCCATCGCCAAAATAGGCAACAGCGGGGTGGAACCAAGTTTTTGAATCAGTTCCATATGAATTGGTGTCAGACCGTGATGCAGTCCAACCATGACAAGCGGCAAAAATGTTCCGGCTAACACCGCGCCGGCAATCACCCCACCCACATCGAGCACCGCTTTCAAGCTAGTTGTAATCGCCATCGACAGCCACCCCGCAATCGGCTGTACGGCGATCAAGGTAAATAGGCAGACGATAAGCACCGTAATCAACGGTGTCACAATGATATCGACCGTGTTTGGGACAAATTGGCGAACCCGTTTCTCGATGACCGCCATCAACCATGCTGCCAGCAAGACGGCAAACAGCCCTCCCCTCCCCGGCGTAAGCGCTTCCCCAAATAGCTTAACATCCGCCAGCGCTGGATTGAAGACGAGAATGCCGGCAATCGCTCCTAATACGGGAGTACCGCCGAACTCTTTGGCAGTATTGTATCCGACCAGCACACCAAGGGAAGCGAAAATGCCGCCGCCAATCAAAAGCAATAGCTGCAGCCACGTCGTCTGTGGATCAACGCCGGCGTTTTTGGCAAAGTTGGCAATCCCGTTAATGATCCCTGAAGCGACCAAACCAGGGATGAGCGGGATGAAGATGCTGCCGATTTTGCGCAGCAACCGCTTTAGCGGCGTTTGTTGGCGAGCTTTGACCTTCGCTTTCGTCCGCTCCACGATGTCCTCAAGCCCATCCTCGATCACTTCCCCAAGCTTCAAACCGGTCAGCCCGCATAACGCGGCCGCCACTTTGTTGACAACGCCAGGGCCGACGACGATTTGCAACGTTTCGTCTTCAATGACCCCTATGACCCCCTCGACCCGTTTCAGAGCGGCAATATCCGCCTGATCCAGATCGCGCAGCGATACGCGCACCCGCGTCATGCAGTGGGCAATGTGGGCGATATTCTCTTTCCCCCCTAAATGCGAAAGTATCATTGCCGCCAATTGTTGTTCCCGATCCATTCTCTCCTCTCCCCCTCTTATTGGTTAATCAAGCGCTTTGCGCACAAAACCGCCGGTTTTTTGCAACCGCGCTTTTGCCTCTTCATAGCTACATTGACGCAAAATCATGACGATCGCTGTTTTCACCTCCCCGTTTGCCTGTTCGTAATAGCGGGACGCTTCTTCGGCGTTCACTCCCGTCGCTTCCATCAAAATCCGCTTCGCTCGTTCTTTTAGCTTTTCGTTTGTCGCCTGCACATCGACCATCCAGTTGCCGTATACTTTGCCAATGCCAACCATCGAAGCGGTCGAAATCATGTTGAGCACCATTTTTTGCGCTGTTCCAGCCTTGAGGCGAGTCGAACCCGCCAGCACTTCCGGGCCGGTTTCAATCTCCACGGCCGCATCGGCGTATTGGCTAATTTCCGCTCCATGATTGCAGGCGATGCTTCCTGTTGCTGCTCCTCTTTTCTTAGCGTAGCGAAGCGCACTCACCACATACGGTGTCCGTCCGCTTGCCGCAATGCCGACGACTACATCGTTTGCCGTCAAGCCCACTGCCTCGAGATCGCGGACGGCCGCTTCTTCATCGTCTTCTGCTCCTTCAACTGCATTGGCCACCGCTTCCCGCCCCCCGGCGATCACCGCTTGCACCATCTTTGGATCAACACCGAACGTCGGCGGACATTCAACGGCATCAAGCAAACCAAGCCGGCCGCTTGTTCCCGCTCCAACATAAATAAGTTTTCCTCCTCTCTGAAACGCGGCAATGACAATATGTACAAGCTTCTCAATGGAATCCAGTTGTCTGGCCACCGCTGCCGCCACTGTCTGATCTTCTTCATTCATCGCTTGTAAAATTTCTTTCGTCGTCATTTCATCCAAATGTCTCGTTTTTTCATTGCCTTGTTCCGTAGTTAGACGTTCGAACAATCTTGTCACCTCTTTATCGAAATTAGAAATTATATTTCATATTTATATTATAAATTTATGAAATAAAATATCAATCTATTCTTTTTTTATTTTGAAACATTCCCACAAAAAAGCAAAGCGGGCTCGTCTCAAGCCCGCTTTATCTTCGCAACCGCACTACTTCTTCTCTTGTCTCGTGAAACCGTTCGATCACCCGGCTTCCCACACGATGGAACGTAATTAAATACAGCGCATCGATCACATTGAGCTGCACCATTCTTGATGCCATGCTACCAATGCGGTGGTCTTGCTCAACATCCGGCAGCGCCAATTTAATATCCGCTTCTTTATACAGCGGGGACGTTGGATCCAGCTTCGTGATGGCGATGACAGTGGCCTTCTGCTTTTTCGCGAATCGGGCGATCTCCAATACGTCCTTTGTCCTTCCCGACGTCGATACCGCTACAAACACATCTCCTTCGTTCAAATGGGCAGTCAATGGAAGCATTATATGGAAATCGAGCGACATCACCGCCATATAGCCAAGTTTCGTAAACTTATAACTGGCATCCATCGCTGCGGCCGCGGAGCCGCCGACTCCATAAAACAACAGCTTGTCGGCGTTGGCAATCGCCGCAGCCGCCTTCTCCAGCTCCCGCTTATCAAGCGTCGTGGTCGCCGCTTCAATCGCGGCCTTATTGACATACGTCACTTTCGTAAACAATTCATACGGGGAAACCGGTTTGTCAAGAATTGAAAAATCGTTAATGCTCATATCGGCCATTGTTAACTCGCGGACAAGCGCCAGTTTCAATCCGGGAAAACTGCCGATGCCGACTGCCTTGCAAAAACGAACGACGCTCGCTTCGCTTGTGTCAGCCGCCTGAGCCAGTTCTTTCGTCGTCATCGTTGGAACAAGCTCGGCATGGCGAAGAATATAGGCGGCCACTTTTTGTTCTGCCGGTGAGAACTGCTCGAGTTGCTGTTCGATTTTCGTTAAAATCCCTACTTCACTCACCTTCCATCCCTTCCTTTCCATCCGCCATTGCTATATTCATCTTATCACGGATCACCTTTGCGCTCCATGTTGCGAAAAAACTTGAACAAAAAATGTTTGAATTCGAGATATATATCTGCTATGATAGTGATGTGATCACTACGTGAATAAGAGGAGGAACACCGATGACAACATTCCAACTCGACAAAGCGCACAGCTCTATCGCCTTCCAAGTGAGACATATGATGATCTCCAAAGCGAAAGGGGAATTCACCAACTTTGACGTTGAGGTGCAAGGCGACATCAACGAACTCGAGTCGCTGAACGTGAAAGCGACGATCGACGCCGCCTCGATCGATACGAAAAACGCCGACCGCGACAATCATCTCCGCTCGGCCGACTTTTTCGATGTCGAGAACTATCCAACCATTACGTTTGTCAGTGAATCCGTGCGCAAGCTTTCCGACACGGAATATGAAGTGACCGGGAAGCTGACGATCCGCGGCGTGACGAGAACGGAAACGTTCAAAGTCGAGTACAACGGCCAAGTGAAAAACCCTCTCACCGGCGGCGCCTCGGTCGGTTTTGATGTCGAAGGAACGATCAACCGCGAAGACTACGGGTTGGTATGGAACGTCGCGCTCGAAACTGGCGGATTCCTCGTCGGGAAAGAAGTCAAAATCCTCGCGAGTTTTGAATTCTCTCTTAGCTGAACGACCAAGCAACAAGCCCTTAGCCATTTGCGAGGCTAAGGGCTTATTGCGCTTCATTGCGCCGTATACCCGCCATCGATCACGACCGCCTGGCCGGTGACGCCTTTGGCTTGTTCCCCCGCCAAAAAGAGAACGTAATGAGCCACCTCTTCAACCGATAGCAGCCGCCGCTGCGGCACGAACGGGTAAATCACTTCCTCCAGCACTTTCTCAAGCGGCACGTTTCTTGTCGCCGCCAAATCCGCGAGCTGGCCGCGCACGAGCTCGGTATCGACATAACCCGGGCAAAGGGCGTTCACCGTAATGCCGTATGGCGCCCCTTCTAACGCCGCCACCTTCGTTAAGCCGATCACCCCGTGCTTCGCGCTGTTGTACGCCGCTTTGCCGGCAAATCCGATCAATCCATTGATCGACGCCATGTTGATGATGCGGCCATATCGTTGCCTTTTCATAATGGGAAATGCATGCTTGATGGCTAAAAACGGGCCGATGAGCATGACGCGGATGAGCTGCTCAAACTTCTCGGTTGGAAACTCTTCAATGTTGGCGACATATTGCAAACCGGCGTTGTTCACGACAATATCAAGGCGCCCCCAACGGCTGACCGCTTCGTTGATCGCTTGCTTCACCTCTTGTTCAACCGTCACATCACATTTCACTCCGACCGCTTCATAGCCCAACTCCCGAAGCGATCGAGCAGCCTGCTCGACCTCTTCCTGGCGCAAATCAATGAGCACCACGTTTGCGCCATGTTCCGCCAGCGTTTTCGCCACTTCATAGCCGATTCCCCGCGCTGCGCCGGTGATGAGTGCTGTGCGATGTTCCATTATTCGTGTTCCCCCTGCTTCATCTGGTTATACACCTCATCATACTGCTTCGCCAAGTCAAAATCGAGCTTCGTCAGCCCTTTCGCCCGCCATGAGGACAGTTTCACTGTAATGAGCTTGTAGTCGATCGAAATGAACGGGTGGTGGTTTGTGTTTTCCGAAATCGCGGCGATTCGCCGAACGAACTCGATTCCTTGCAAGTAGTCTTGAAAACGGTATTTTTTCACAATCCACCGCTCATCGGCCAGCTTCCAGCCGTCCGCTTTTTCAAGCAGTGCTTGCACTTCCTCTTCCGTTAACCGCACCGTTATCCCTCACCCTCTATATTTTGAAATATGCCAGCCAGCGAAACCGTCAAATCAGCGAACAAAAACGAGACGAGCACATCGCCTTCGCCAAAGACGCTCCGCTTCTCATACCCTTTTTCGCCGCGGCCGTACACTTCCACCGTTCGATGCAGCGGATCCACGATCCAATATTCCTTGACGCCAAACTGTTCGTACAACATATACTTTTCGTTTCGATCTTTCAACGCTGTACTTGGCGAAAGCACTTCCACTACCAAGTCAGGCGGACCATCGCAGCCTCGGCTGCCAATTTGGCTTTGATTGCAAATGACGGAGATATCTGGTTGCACGACATGCTTCGCCTGTTCATAGTCCGCCTGCTCATCAAGGCGTACATCAAATGGCGCCATGACAACCGTGCATCCTTTTTCACGAAAAAATGCCCGCAAAGCGACATACAATTCACCGACGATAGACTGGTGGACAAATGAAGGGGCCGGTGCCATGTTGTAGGGCACGCCGTTGATCAGCTCCCACCGTCCGTCCCACTTGACATAATCTTGATACGTATACCGTTCCTTTTGCCGCTCGGTCGGCTTCACGTCCATTCCCCCATCCGCTTGCTTTGCCCCTATTATACCATCGGACATCCGCGGCCGTCATACAACTCAAGAGCTTGCTCCTCAAAAAAAAAAGAGCCATCCGATCGAGATGGCTTTTTCGCAAAATACTCGTTTTAAGGCCGCAAGCTCGCCAATTGCTCGGCAAGTCGCAAATAAAAGGCGCGAATATCAAATGACGGATTCGGGTCAACGCCGATGATTTCCAAATGGTCGACATTGTACGTTCCCATGTCATTCCAAACCCCTTTTTTCAACACCCCGTCATACGGTACGATCCGATCGCTTGATCCACGCTTTGGACCGTTCATGGAAACCGTATTGACAATGCCATCGTTTTCAAGCCAGCGGTCGTCAATGCCGAGCGTCGGATTGCGGTACGAACCGAGAAACGGAGCGCATACGACCGCGCTGAATGCATTCATTCCGAGTTCGGGATAATAGTTGCCTGTGAGCGCTCCGCGATACGTCCGTTCTGTGGCAAAGCTCAAATAATACGTATTCGGGCTTGCTTGCACCCATTGATTCAACTTCTCAGCTCCGGAAACGGATAAATCGTAGCGGGCGGTATCTGTGGACGTCCAAACAGGGGAGCGCTTGAGCCGTTCAAAATAATGGTCGAACGATTCACCCGGCTGGCGGCGCAGTCCCCATTGGTCGAGCTTAAAATCGTATACTTGACTCGTGTACGGCGCGTTGCTGGCGACAGCCGCCGCTTCCAACACCGCTTTTTGCAAGTCAAAAAAGCGATCGGTGAAATCAACCATGTTGACAAGCGTCGTCCCGTCATGAGGAGTGGCGATGGTCGTCACACTCAACACAAAATGATGTCCACCTTCAAACAACGGTGACAACGACACGTTGTGCGCCTTGGCGTACTCCCGCTCTTCTTGGCTTCCGTTCTCTAGGAGCGAGACAAGCATGCGGGCCGTCTGCCCCCCTTGGCTGTGGGCGATGATATGGATGCGGCCACCCCTTTTCAATTCCGGCAACAGGCCGGGATAAGTGCGGCCAAACCGCGCATGGCCGTGCTTTGCCGCATGGGCTGCCCCATAATCGACCGTCCCGCCGACAAGCTGAGCATACGCTTCACACGCCCGGTCCCAGTTGCTCGAGAGCGGTCCGACCGCCAGCGTATAAGTTCGATAACCGTTGTCGTTCAGCCATTGTTCGATATCGCCGCGCACGCCGCCCCAGTACTTGAACCCAAACATTTCTTCTCTTCCCCAGCCAGTAAAGCCATGGAGAAGTACAATCGGCGCATCGTTGGCGCGTGAAGCTGCCGCTTCAGCCCGCCCTCCCGGGACCGATAGGCCGAATACAAGCCATAATTCGAGCAACACAAACATAACCCGACAGCATTTCATCACGCTCTCCTTCTCCTCCCCTCGAATCGACTGAACCCCTTTATTCCGAATTACCTGAATATTCTATACTAAATAATCAGGCTATTCAATCCCGGCAATTGTCGGGTTTTCTGATGAGGGAAAGAGAAAAATGCACTTTTGTGCCGTCATATTTCGTTTCTCGCCGACAGCGAGAGGGTGATGCACTATGTCATGGCAGCGTTCCATCACCGCCTCGTACGGACGGTTGGCTAATCCACAAACGGTCCGAACTTTTGCTCGTAATGGGCGAGCGCCAACAGCGGAAAAATGTAGCGGTAGCCATGGTAATGGATGTAAAAGGCGCCGGCCATCCCTTGTCCGACCGGGTACGAGGCGGTCCAATCCGGGTGATGAAGCATACGGACTAGGGCGCGAACGCCGGCTTTCATTTCCGGGGTCGGCCGCTCGGCGGCAGCGATCAGTGCATCGAGCGCCCAAGCGGTATGGACGGGCGTGCTGGCGCCAAGCGGCACATACGTCTTGGCTCCGTCGCTTTTGCACGATTCACCCCAGCCGCCGTCATCGTTTTGGATGCTCAACAACCAACGGACCGCTTTTTGCATCGCCGGGTGATCGATTGGAACGCCGACGGCTGAGAGCCCGGTCACCGCCGCCCATGTGCCGTACACATAGCAAATCCCCCAGCGCCCATACCACGAACCGTCGGCTTCCTGATGGTCAAGCAGCCAGTCGATGGCGCGGGCGATGGCGGAGTGGTCTTTCGTTAATCCAGCGAACGTTCCGAAATATTCGAGCGTCCGTCCGGTCAAATCGGCTGTTGACGGATCCATCAATAAAAACTCCGCCCCTTCGATCGGCAAATACCGCCAAAACCGTTTGCCTACGTTCTTTTCAAACGCCGCAAACCCGCCGTCATCGTTTTGCATCGAAAACAGCCATCGATTCGCCCGGTCCCATGCATGGCGAAACGCCGTCTCTTTCGCTGCCGCCCGGCGGATGGCGCGCAGCGCGGCCGTTGTATCGTCGACGTCCGGATTCATCGTATTCACATCGGAAAATCCCCAGCCGCCCGGTACGCCGTACGGGTTGTGCACCGCCCAGTCGCCGTAGCGAATGTGCTGGCGCGACAACAAATAGCGGTTCGCTTTCTCAATCGTCCGGTCGGTCGGCGGCACGCCCGCTTCCTGCAGCGCATAGCTCGCCAACGCCGTATTCCAGACGGAAGCGGTTGTATATTGCATATGCGTATGCCCATCGATTTCGGTTCGCAGTGAGCGCAAACCGCGAACAGCCCGGGCGATATGCGGGTCGTCTTTTGGATAACCAAGCGCCAGCAGCGCAAAAATCAACAAAAACGTCGAGCTGAAATAGCTGTACAGCGTTCCGTCCGGCTCGATATGCTCCAACATATAGCGGACGGCGCGCTGTTCGGCGGCACGATGCAGCCAAGCGGGAAGTCCGGTGAGCGACCGCTTCACGTACGACCATAGCGCCTCGGTGTCCGGCAGCCGCCAATCATTGCGGGAAGCGGCCAAATCGGAAAGATCCGGACTGTTGTCCGTTTTCCGGCTGTAGCGGCGCTCCGCGACGACAAGAAGCGGGACCATGTTCGCCCTTCCGTATACAGATAGGTCATACATATTGAGCGGAAACGACGGGGGGAGAAGGAAAAAGACAAGCGGCAGCGGAAACCGTCTTGGCCACGAGTGCTGTCCGGTCAATGCGAGCATCACTTTCGTAAACAAGTGGACGCGTTCTAAACCGCCCACTTCCAAAATGCGCGCTTTCGCCTTTTGCATATGCGAATCGGTTTTTTTTCGATATCCAGAGTAAAGCAAGGCATAATACGCCTCAACTGTCGCTGTCACATTGCCATCGCCTTCATCGGCAAACAGCTTCCACGCCCCGTTCGCGTCCTGCCGGCTTTCGATCCGCTCGACGAGCGCCTGGATCAACGGTTCATCATGTATTCCGAGCGTCCGCAGTAAAATGATCATATAGGCATCGGTGGAAATGCCGGTTTCAAACGGAAACCGCCACGATCCGTCGACGCTTTGCGACCGTTTGAGCGCATCGATGAGCGCACTTCGTTCATCAGCCACCATTCATCGCCTTCCTTTTTAAAATCCCTTTTCCTTCCATTAAATTTATTCAACTGGCAAGCTAGCGATGCGCCAAAAAAGGGGGATTCTCATGCGCTGCCTAAAACCGAAGACGTCATCCCTTCCGTTGTCTCTTTTGGACGTATATCGGGAATTGAAGAGAAAGCAAAAACAAAACAACGCGCCCATATCGGAATGCGACTTAACCGCCAAAGAGCGGCAGCTCATCCGCCGCATCCAGGCGGTGACGGCGGAACAAAACGAAAACAATGTCACCCGGACAGCGACCTATCTCGATTTTTACTTGCGCCATCGCGAAATTCATTGGGCATTTTTAGGGCATATGGTGTCGCGCAACGGCGGCTGGAATATGACCGACTTAAAAGGGGAACTGCTCATGAGGCTGCTCTCGGAAGACGAGCGGCAGTCGTTTTTCGCCTTTTTGGAGCGCGGCAATTGGCTCATTTTCCAAGACATTTATCCGCAGTTTTTGTTGTATGAGGAAAGCAAAAAGCGGGGAGAGCCGTTATTTTATTTATTGCCATGGCTTGGCGTCTCGACGTTTATGGAAACGATATGGAACCATTTTTGGCGCCACGGCGACCCGTACACGTTGGCAATTGCCCTAGTCATTAACGAACAAAGTTATTTGGAGCAACGGGTCATTCAACATCCCGCATTTCGGCAAACGGTCTTTCAGACGATGGAGTTCAAGCTGCAGAAGCTGCTCCATTTAAATCACATTTTGTTCCCGTATGACGACGGCCGGGGCGGCACCTCCTTGATTGGCCAAACACTCCATCAATTTGAGTCGCTCCATGAACGTATTTTGCTCGGCAAACGGCTGTACGCCATTTTGTTCGATGACAGTGAAACGCTGGAAAAAATCGTTCATTGGGCGTCAAGCCATCCGCATACCGGCTCGCGCAAAGACTATTGGGCGCATTTGTTTAACGACGTGTGCGAGTCGTTCCCAAGGGAGCCGTACCGCCGCCGCATCCGCGATTGCCGAATCGTTCCCGGCGCCCCGCGCCTATACAGCCCGCAGCTTCGTCACGCGTGGAAAAACGTCGTCCATGAATCGGCTGAACCCGGCGACTGGTTTACTACCCCACATGTTGTCCGCTATCTTGTGAAAATGGAACAATCAGTGAATGGGGAGATTGTCGATGCCTATTGTGAAACGCTCGAAAAAATGGAGCTGGCGATCATCGCCAAAAACGCCTTCTTTCACGCGCGCTAGCCGCCGCGCCTACATGGCTTCAGCGCTGCTCGCGTCTTGGGCGGGTACGTATTTGGATTTTGTGGGAAAAGGGCTGTATACGTTCCCGAATCGACCCTTTCCTTCTGTCTTTTCGATCGATATTTTTCTTTACAGACCTGCGAGCGAGAAAGCCCACTCCTTGAGGGGTGGGATGAAAGCGAGCCGTTTTCTGAATATTGAATGATTCTGAAAAAAATGGTATCCTGAAATCGCCACAAGGAGGTGAATCCATGCCCACGATCACACTAAGGCTGGAGCTGCACAACCCAACGAAAGTCAAACAAGACATGTACGAACGGATGACAGAAGTGAATAACCGCGTTTGCGAATTGGCTGTTGAATCATCCCAAGCTGAATCAAGCAACGAGCAAAATTTTTAAGGAGTTTTCGCCGCAGCGGTTTCCTTCCGCCGTCGTGAATCAAACGATTCGAGAAGTGAAGTCCCAAAAGAAAAACCAGAAAACAAAGAAGTTTCGAACATTATGGTGTTGCTTTAACAATCAAAACGTGAAGGTGGAAAAGAAAGGATCGTTCTACACGGTTTCCTTCCCCACACTGGAGAAGCGAATTGGCGTGCCGGTCGTCACGCACCTCTATCAAGAAGCGTGGCTGAATCGGCTGCTCGATGGAACCGTCAAACAAGGGGCGGCCAAGCTCTACAAAAAGAGAAAGAAATGGTACTTGGCTATTGCGATCACATTTGAAGTGGAGCCGCGGCACGAAACAAAGGTGATGGGGGTTGACCTTGGGCTTCGCTATATCGCCGTGGCCAGCGTGGGAACGAAATCGTTGTTTTTCAAAGGGAGCCAATGCGCCTTCATTCGCCGACGATATGCGGCTTTGCGGCGAACGTTGGGCCAAGCGAAGAAGCTCCATATGATTCGCAAAATCGGCCGCAAAGAGTCCCGCTGGATGAAGGATCAAAATCACAAAATCAGCCGTCAAATCGTGAATTTTGCGCTCGCCAACGGTGTTGGCGTGATTCGGATGGAAGCGTTGACGGGGATTCGCAAGCGGGCAAAATCGGCCAAAGAAGCCGGTCGAAGCCTTCATTCATGGGCGTTTCATCAACTGCAAACGATGATTGCCTATAAAGCGGAAATGGCGGGCATTCGGGTGGAGTGGGTGAAGCCGACCTACACGAGCCAAACATGCCGATGTGGGCATCGAGAGAAAGCGAACCGAAACGGCATCCGCTTCCGATGCAAAAAGTGCGGATACACCATCCACGCCGACTTGAACGGAGCCATCAACATCGCCAAAGCGATTTCGGGCTTCGCCTCCTAACCTAGCGCACTGGTCACAGGTGCGCCGCCCATCGGGGTACATCTTAACCCGATGGGACGGGGTGATGACACACCCCTGATCTTGGACGTGGTCCGAACCAGAAATGGATGAGGACGCAAACGACCCAAGAATCCCACGCCCTTTAGGCGTGTGGAGTGTCAATTGTTCATCCAGTTTGGCCATAACGATGAAAAGGTGAACGACCCGGCGCGCCACACCGAGCCGTTCACCACCTATCAGGCGTATTTGAAACAGTATATTGACGGCGCCCGCGCCAAAGGGGCGACTCCTGTCCTCATCACTCCGGTCGAGCGGCGGCGCTTTTCCGCCGACGGGCAGGCGCTCGATTCCCACGGGCTTTATCCTGCCGCCATGAAAGCGCTGGCGAAACAAGAACACGTGCCGGTTATCGATTTGACGGCGAAAAGCAAACAGCGGTTTGAACAGCTCGGTCCGGAGCGGACGAAACGGTGGTTTTTATGGCTCGCACCGGGCGAACACCCCAATTACCCGGACGGCATCAGCGACAACACCCACTTTCACCGGCGGGGGGCGAAGGAAATCGCCCGGCTCGTCGTGGAAGGAATTGTCGAACTCAACCTTCCTCTTCGCCGCCACCTCATCCGTTCACCGGAACGGGAACATGCGCCAAGCCGCTAAACCGGCTGAGCCCTGTCCCTCCGCCGCAGCAGATCCATCGCCCACCCGCGAAACGATGGCGCCGGCAACGCCTTTCTTTGGTCTGCTGCCCATGCCCGTCCGATCCCGGATGAACAGTCTTTTTGGCCCTCGCCGGACGCCGCTGCCCGCCTCCCGTTGTCTATCGGGCGCTGCCGGCAAACGGCGCCTGACTGCCCGACGACAAATGATAGGTTTTGTCCAGCAGGCGATGGTACATAGACGCGAGCACTTGTTGAAACAGCATGCCGAGTACGACCGGCACGCTGACGGCCGGCGGAAAATACGTCATCGCGAGCACCGCGCCGGCGCTGATGTTGCGCATCCCGCCGGTAAACGTCAGCGCAATGATGTCCGGCGGGGCAAATTTCAGCCAGCGGGCCGCCATCCAAGAAAGGAAATAACCGGAGCCCGCAATCACGAAGACGAGAAACGCCATGAAAACCAAGCGGGCGTCAGCATGGCCAAAATACGGAGCGACAACCGCGCTATTGATCATGACAACAAGGACAAGCGCCAGTTTGGAAAATGGCGCCAATCCCCCCGCCAGCCGTTCATTCGCGCGGCCGGACAACCGCTCGCTGACCAACATCCCGCCGAGCGACGGCAAAATGATCATAAAAAACAACCCGAGCACCATTTGCCAAACATCGATCTCAACCGCGCTTCCCGCAAACAACAGCAACGTCAGCGGCACAACGGCCGGCGACAAAAACGTATCTATCAAAATGACAGAAAGGGCGAGCGCCAAGTTTCCCCGTCCGATCGACACCCAGATGAAGCTCGTCACCCCGGTCGGAATGGCCGTTGCCAACACAAATCCGATCACCGTCAACCGATCGTGGCCGAAAAACAAATGCCCAAGCCCAAACGCCCAAAGCGGGATGACGAGGTGAAGCAAACATAACGCTGCGGCAATCGGGCCGGGATGGATGAATGCCTGTTTCAAATCAGCCAACCGCAGCCGCAAACTGCCGCTAAACGTCATAAACGCAAACAGCCACGGCACAAGCGCCGCATAGCCGCGCAACTCCTCAGACAGCCATAAGCCTGCCGCCACACTCGCCGGCGTGAGAAACGGGAGCGTCTTCTCAAGCCGGCGGTTGATCGTTTGCCACATCGGTTTCATCTCCCCATCTCGCCTTCAAGGGCGCGTTCGCATTTCCTATGCCTACATTTTTCTATTATACACCGCGGCCGCACATGGGGGCGACACATTTTCAAAAAACCGACGGACAATGGACCAACCGACCAGCGTCCAAGCTACTTCGCCACTTTTTCCTGCACCCGTTCAGCCGGCAAGATAATCTCTCCCCGCTTCACATCATACAACCCGTATGGAATAAGGCGAAGCCCCGGCAAAAAGTCGCACGTTAAAAACAAGAGCGTATACAAAATATCGTGAAAAGGAAATCCACGTTTCTGGAGGACTGCAAGCAGTTCGTCATGGAAACGGACGGCCGTGCCAAACGAATGGTCAGTGGTCATCATGCCGGTAAACGGCAGCGGAATTTCCACCACTGTCTTGCCGTCATCCACGACGACAATCCCGCCACCCATCTCATACACTTTTTTCGCCGCTGCCGCCATCGCTTTCGGATTCCGGCCGATGACAAGCAGTTCTGTCGTTGTGTTGTACGTGGACGCCATGCCATCGATGTCCACGGCAAACCGTTCCAAAATCGCTTTGGACACCCATTGGCCGTCGCGGGCAATCAGTGCGGCATACAACAGCCCCGGGTGGGAGGAAAGATCCGCATAGCCGCCAACAGACGGAAGATCCACATCCTTTCGCTCCGTAATGACATTGCTTTTAAAATACGCAACCGGCACCGGCTTATCTGGCTCCGGATGCGGATAACGGTATAAGCGCTCATCATCGAGCCATTCTTTTGCAAATCGAAACGGTTTTTTCGATGCGTACCGATTCCAGTCGACTTCAGGCAACGGCGTCAGCAGCTTGCCGTCGCGGGCAACGATGCTTCCTTTGGAAATGACAAGCGACGGCTTGAAAGTGACCAAATCAGGGAGCAAAATGATATCGGCGAGTTTGCCGGGGGCAATGCCGCCGATGTCATCATCAAGCCGCAAATATGTCGCTGCGTTGATGGTCGCCATTTGCAGGGCGGTCATCGGCGGCACACCGAGCTCCACGGCCTTCCGAACCAACCCGTCCACAAACCCTTCTCGCTCGATAAAACCCGGATGCGGACCGTCTGTTGTCATCGTGATTCGGTGCGTGCTGACCTTTTTCTCTGTGATCAAGCGGATGATTTCCGGGAAATCCGGGCGGAGCGAGCTATGACGAAGCGTCGTCCATAGGCCGAGCCGCAGCCGATGGAGCGCCTCTTCAGCCGTGATAGCTTCATGGCAGGCGCTGACGCCGCTTGCGGCAATGCTGTTGAGTTTCTCATACGAACAGCCGGCCGTGTGGCCATCAACGACTTTTCTCGCACGTTTCGCTGCTTCAATCGTATCGATTAAAAAAGGATCACCTTGATACAACAGCGGCCATCTTGTCACTTCCGCCGTCCCGACGACTTCATCCATCTCGAGCAGCTTTCGAATTTCCTGCGGGTCGAACCAATCACGCTCCCCTGAAAAATCGGCTTGCGACACCAGCCGGACGAGCCAAAAGAAATTGCCCGGCAGCGCCCGCAAATCTTCGATCATCTGCCGAAAGCCATCGACGCCAAAGTGCAAATAAAAAAACAAGTCGTCGTTCACCGTTGTCGTCGTGCCAAGCGGCAACACTTTGGCCGTCATGCTGACGGGATTGTAAATCACCCATGGGTGAGCGTGAGGCTCGATGAATCCGGGTGAAACATACATCCCCTCTGCGTCGATGACGATCGTATGTTCATCGATCGCAACTTCGTTTTCCCCGACATAGGCAATTGCATCTTGATAAATGGCGACGTTTTGACGCAAAAATTCGCCCGAATAGACGTTGGCTACCGTTCCACCCTGAATGACGATATCGGCCGGACGGCGCCCTTGCGCCACTTCAATCAACTCCGTCCGCTTCGCTGTTCGAATCATAAGCCCTTTCCCCCTTCCTCAGCTTAGAGAAAAAGCAAGCCAAGACGCAGCAAGGCGAACTTGGCTTTCCCATTCCTTTCCCATTCATTAGGCATTCAGCAAGGGATTCATATGGACACATGCCCCTACTCCGTCTTCCTCCAACAACTGCCGGACATCGTCGGGAATCGGCACGGCAAACATGCGCCCGTTCTCCTCTTTCACCCATCCTCTTAACTCAAAACCGTGGCCGGTTCGCACATCTTGGCGGAACACTTCATGGCGCAGCTTGATCGTTTTCCTGTTGACTTCTTCCGCCGTTGTTTTAATCGTAATAATGTCATCGTAATATAACGGGCGCTCAAACGTACAGCCGACATCAAGCAACGGAAGAATGATATTTTGTTCTTTCATCAGTTTTGCTGGTGACAATCCTATGCTGCGGAAAAACTGATGGCCGGCAATATCAAACCATTTAAAGTAGTTGGGGTAATAGACGATGCCGGCTGCATCGGTATCGCCAAAGTTGACGCGCAGCTGAAACTCGTTTTGCTTCATAGCCGATCGTTCCTTTCGCCTCGCTCATCGTTGTTTCAATAGTTGCCGCAGTTTAAATCGCTGAATTTTTCCAGTGGCTGTTTTCGGGAGTTCGTCGATCAATTCGATGATGCGCGGGTATTTATAGTGGGCCAGATGTTGCTTTGCAAATTGCTTGAGCTCTTCTTCCTTCTCGGCTGAACGAGGAACGCCGTCTTTCAACACGACGAACGCTTTCGGAACCACCAACCCGTTTTCATTTTCCATGCCTACCACGGCCGCTTCCAACACGTCGTCATGCCGCAGCAGACAGTTTTCCACCTCGATCGGGGAGACCCAAATGCCGCCGACCTTCAACATGTCATCGGAGCGCCCGCAATACCAGTAATACCCTTCTTCGTCGCGGTAATATTTATCGCCGATATACAGCCATTCCCCAACGAATTTTTGCTTGTTTTGCTCGTGAAGGTTCCAATATCCATGGGCGATCGAGTCGCCGCGAATGATCAAGTCGCCTACTTCATTTGGGGGCAGTTCATTCCCTTGTCCATCAATGATTTTTACTTCGTAGCCCGGGACTTCTTTTCCGGAGCTGCCCGGTTTGACGTCGCCAATGCGGTTGGAAATGAAAATGTGCAACGCTTCCGTCGAACCGATGCCGTCTAAAATGTCGACCCCAAACAGCTGTTTCCATTTATAATAAAACGATGGCGGCAACGCTTCGCCAGCAGATACGCAAACACGCAATGAGCTAACATCAAAGCGCCGGCCCGTTTTTTCGACATAATCAATCATGGCGCCGTACAACGTCGGCACGCCGAAAAAAATCGTCGGCTTGTACGTTTCAATCGCCTGAAACATCACCTCCGGCGCAGGCCGCTCTTTTACAAGCACGGTCGAGGCGCCGACACCTAACGGAAAATACATTCCGCCGCCAAGGCCATACGCAAAATACAGTTTCGACGCCGACAGACAGCGGTCATTTTCGTTGATTTCCAGCACTTGTCTGGCGTATGTGTTTAACGCATATTCCATATCGTGCTGCAAATGGATGATTCCTTTCGGATCCCCAGTGCTTCCTGAACTGAACAGCCAAAACGCCGCATCATCCTTGTTCGTCGGCGCCGCTGCCAGCTCCCGACCCGCGCAGGCGAGCAACCGATGAAAGGAAAGTGTGCCCTCGACGGAACTGTTAGCGTTTTCATGAATGACGATGACATCTTGCAAAAAGGCGAACCGCTCGCGAATCAACTGAAGGCGCTCCCATAAGTCTTCATGAATGACCAACCCTTTTGCACGGCTGTTGTTTAAAAAATATTCGTAATCTGACGGCTGCATCATCGTATTGACTGGAATCGGCACTGCTCCAATTTTGATGGCGCCAAAAAACGTATAGATAAACTCGGGAGTATCGTGGCAGATCATCACCAGCCGATCCTCTATCCGATAGCCAAGCCTCCTCAGCATATTGCCGGTTTGGTTCACCTTTTCCTGCAATTCCCGGTAAGAAATTTGCTCATCGCGATAATAAATGGCTGTCTTCTCGCCCAATCCGCCCTGAACGTTATGGTCAATAAACACCCCTGCCGCATTGTACAGCCTTCCGAACCCGCGCAATTCCATCGTTCACCATCCCATTCCTCATGAAATTGAACTGCCCGGTAAATCGGCGTGCCAAACAACTGGGCAGCGAAGCCCTCGAAAGGATGAACCTGCTCCTTCATAAGGGCTCCGCTAACCACACATTAAATGCCTTTCCAATTCGGTTGGCGTTTTTCCAAAAAGGCGCTCAGCCCTTCTTTCGCGTCTTCGGAGCGGAACAGCAAGTTTTGCAGCTCCCCTTCATAGCGGATCGCCACATTGAGCGGCATTTCTTTCCCATTCATGATCGCCAGCTTGATGTTCGAGACCGCGTACGTCGCGCTATTCGCGAGCTTGCGTGCATACTCCCGCGTCCGCTCTCTCGTTTCCGCCTGCGGGAACACCCGGTTGACCAGCCCAATCTCCAATGCCTCCTGCGGCGTGATCGTTTCGCCCGTAATGTTCATATCGAGCGCCCGCGAATAACCGATGAGCCGTGCCAGCCGCTGCGTCCCGCCCGTTCCGGCCAATACGCCAAGCGATACTTCCGGCAGCCCGATTTTTCCGGCTTCATCGCCCATAAACCGCAAGTCGCACGCCAATGCCATCTCCAACCCGCCGCCAACCGTATGCCCTTCTAAGCAGGCGATGTACACTTGCGGCGAACGCGCGATTTTGTCGAGCGTCTCATTGCAGAACAGGCAAAATTGCGTTTTAAAGCGCGGGTCAGCCGACCGCAAAAAGTTGATATCCGCTCCGGCCGAGAAAAACTTCGGCACATCACTCATGACGATGACGACTTTGATGTCTGGGTCAAAGCGGATGTCATCGATCGCTGCGTTGAATTCTTTGTAAAATTCGAGATCATACGAGTTCGATTTGTTAATGTGCAGATGAATCTCGGCAATTCCATCTTGCTTAAAAACGGTTAAATATTGTTTTTTCGTTTCTACAGCTGTCATTGTTCATTCCCCTTCCTTCAAAAATGATTTGATTGTTTCACGCAGACAACGACGGATAGACATTGCTTTGAAAAGTTCATTTCCCTTGCGCTTCAAGAGAGAGAAAGAATACCGTCTGTTCCTCACCTCCTTGTGTGCCGTTGTTATTTCAACTGAACGAAAGGTTCAGCCGCAACCGTTTTCAATTCCTGCTGCAGCCGTTCAACGAGTTTGACTCCGTTCGGCAAGTACCCTTCCTGCTGCAGCTCTTCCTTGCTTTCAACCTTTTTTAACCAAGCCGCCGTCTCGTTCGCTGCAGCGTTCAACGCTTCGCGGAAACGATGCGGAACAGCGCCGCGGTCATGAACGAGCTGTTGAGCCCAATGTTTGGCGTATACAAGATGATCTTGTTGTTCTCGGATCAACTTCTGGATTCGCGATACAATGGCAGGATGGTTGGCATCAAGTGCGGATTGCAAAACAACGTCAATGGCGGTGTTTGTTGCATATAGTGCGGCAATGAGCGTGATCCAGTTATGAACGTTGATGGCGCTGGCCAGCGCTTTTCCGGTTTGTCTGTATATTTCCGGCTTTCTTCCTTTCAAACCGCGCAAATCAAAACACCAGTTGTATAACAAACGCGCATGTCCCAGCTCTCCTTGCGCCATCGCGATCGATGCCAGCGTGGCTTCCAAATTGGGACCGCTGACCCCAACCTCAACGAGGCGGTCGCCAAGGACGTATTTATTGTCAGCGATCGTTTCGAGCAACTCAATCAGCGAATGCACAGCCGGCTGCATTTGTTCCATTTTAAGCCCTCTCCCCTCTTTTAGGCGAATAGCCACTTCGGTTTTCTCACCCAAATGAGCTCGCTGCGGTCGACAACGACCATTTCCGCCCAATCTTCCTCATCGTACGTGTAAGAAGCGTACACTTTCGCCAACTCCTCGTTTTCCGCCTCCACCGTGCCGATGTGGGACAGTTGGTCGCCCCGTTTCACCCGTGCGAAAATGTCAAACGTTTTTCGTTGTTGGACCGCTGTCATGTAGAGCTCACCCCCCAATATTTCAATTTCTCGCGCCCTTCTGGACTGATCCGATCGACCGTCCACGGTGGATCCCAAACGACGTGAATATGCACGTCGCGAATCTCTTCTTCCTTGAGCAGACGGTTGCGAATGTCTTGCTCGATCCACTCCATGCAAGCGCATGATACCGCTGTATACGTCATGGTCACATGAAGCTCGTCGTCCACTTTTTCAATGCGGTAAATGAGCCCCATATCGACGACGCTGATTGGAAATTCTGGATCCATCACTTCTTTCAGCGCCTGCCAATACTTTCCCGTTTCGGCGTTCCGTTTGTCCATCACACCGCTTCCTTTCGCAGTTGTTCGAGCTCTTTGGCCCCACGTTGAATCCGTTCCACGAATTCCTTATTTTTCGGCCCCCGCTGTTTAAACCGTTTGATGACGTTGTCCCACGTATCCGGCTGATCGAACAGCCATTTTTTGTTCACCGGGTCAAATTTGCACGGGAACGGCACATCAAGCACGTATTTTTGTTGCTCCTCATCGTAATGGGCTGGGACTTTGACGCCGATCGATTCGCAGAACGGAACGGCCGTTGACAGCCATTTTTGCCGCAGTTCGTCATTCGTCCGCCCTTTTAAGCGGTACTCCAGCTGCGCTGAGCGGCTTTTCAACCGATCCTCGACCCCGAAAAACTCGAGCGCCATTAAAAACATCCAGTCAACCGCTTTTTGCACTTCTTCGCGCAAATTCGGATCCTGCATCGCTGTTCTCATAATGATCTCGCCGTTGCGAAGATGAAACAGCTCCTCTTTGTCCACTTTGACGAGCGCCCGCTTCCATGGCCCGTACGATGTATGCTCGAACGCATCGCCAAGAAGGGTGTAGCCCGCACGATCGAAAAAGGCGTTAAAGACGCCAAGTTCAATCCAGTTTGAGAGTTCGAAGTCGAAAGCATACGGATTTTTCCAGCAGTGCGGCTCTCGTTCATAGAGCAATTGATCGACGTCTTCGCCCAAATCTTTCAACAGCCGATAGGCGATGTGGGCATGGCCGATTTCATCCTGCATAATGGCCAGCGCTGTGATTTTGCTGTTTAACGTCGGCGCTTGATCGTACACCGTAAGCAGCGGCGGGACGCTCAGCAACTCGGTGTCGCCGACGATCGTCAGCGTCTGTTTCAACGCGTTTAAATACTCTTCGTTCATATCGTCAATGCCTTCGACGATAAATCCATTTTGGACTTTCTCCTTTAGCAGCGTCGCTTGGTCCATGTTCCCACCTTCCTTATTACGTTTTTTAAACTATCGCATTCTATACATAATGTTAATACAACGTAAAGATTATTGTCAACATAAAAATAAGAAAAATCAAAAAATTACTTTTAGTCGGAAACTCCTTTTATTTTCGTTGATCTCCTGTCCACTATGTCTCTTTACTCCAGTCGGTCGTTTTCCACAGCATACAACATTTGTTTTCCGTTCGTACATTTTTCATGGAACCACTAATTGCAAAACAAAACAAAAAAAGCCAGCTGTCTAACAGCTGGACATCGGTCATTGTCGATAAATGATCGCATGTCGAGGCTCCTCTTTTTGCAATTCGCCGACAGACACCAAATATTCCAAATGCGCCAGCGTCTCGGCCACCGCAAACCGCCATTGGTGCGCCGTCAATGGCTTATGGCCGAACACACAATGGGCGACTTCATAGGCGGTGCGCCCCGTTCCTGCTAGCGCTTTCATTTTTTGCAACCGTTGTTCGTGGTGGCGGAAAAGATCACCGATCCGCTCGCGAAATTGGCGAATGACCGCGCCATGGGCAGGCAGAGCCACATCCACCTCCAGTTCCTCCACTTTGCGAAGCGAGGCAAAATATTGCTCGAGCGGGTTCGGATGGGCGCCCGGCCATACACTAATGTTCGGAGTGATGCGGTCAAGCACATGGTCCGATGCAAGCAACTGGCGCGATTCCGGCTGATAAAAGCTGATCAATCCATCGCTGTGCCCCGGGACCGGGATGACCGCCCATCGCCGCTGCCCCAGTACAATTTCCGAACGATCCAAAACGGTTAGCACCGGAAACGGGCTGACGCGCAACGACAGCTTCCACATGCTCTCCTCAATGTCCGTTACCAACTCATCCGGCACGCCATGACGGCGAAACATGGCACCCACTTCGCACGCCTGGACGCTCTCTTCCCCCCACACTCGTTCCGCCATCGCATAATCCGGCTCGCTGATCCAGACAGGCGCCTCCGTCTGCTGTTGCATCCACCCGGCCAAGCCAAAATGGTCCGGATGAAAGTGAGTGATGTAAATGGCGCGAACGTGCCGCGGTTTGATTCCAAGTTGCCGAAACACTGCTTCCCAGGCGCGAATCGCCTCAGGATAGCGAAAGCCGACGTCGACGATGCTCCATCCATCCGTTTCCCGACCTACGTAACAATAGACATACTTCATCGGAAACGGAACCGGGATCGGAACACGGTAAATTCCATCTCCCACCATTTCTATTTCAATCTGCGCCATCCTTTTCCCCTCCCCCTGATCTTTTTCTTCCCCGTTCACGCGCTCCCTTAAGTGGACATGCTAAGCGCCGACATCCGAAAACCTATTTTTTGGACGCCTAAAAGGCCGGTGATTTAGTGAAAAATCGCGGAAAATAGACTTTTTTCTCAAATAGAGAAGTCTTGCAAAATCAACGCTTCTCTTTCGGCCGAAAACAATGGGTTCGGCGAAATCAGTCGTTTTTCACCAGCCTTCTAAATCATTTCCATAAATGGATTAATCGCCTTATCGCGGTTAAATGTCACCTCACGATCCGGTGCGGCCTCAAACAATGTTTCAAAATAACGGATGGCCGGAATGGCGAGCAACTGGTGGACATTGAAAAACAGCTCCCGCGCTCTCGTTCCGCTCCAATCATCAGGCAACAAGTCGTTCGGGAATCCTGGATCGATAAAGAAAAAGCTCCGATACTCATGCACGAGCTTCGTCCGTTCAATGAAGCATTCGCGGTCGGTCAGTTCATTGTTCCAAGCCCGATGTTGGAACTCTTCGTACTTTCGTTCGTACGTTTCAATAAACCGGTCATACTCCTTGGCGATGTACGGGAAATCCCAGCCGCGCTCGATGATTTGCTCATTGCTGTGCGACACGATGGAGCTCGCCGTAAACAAAATGACGTACGGCTCCAAATGATAGTCTTTAACCCATTCCATCACTTGCGGCTCGATCGGATTCGGGCTCGCCCACGTCCCGTGGGAAATGAGACCAAACCCCATCAAGCTCAATTCTTTGCGAATTTGGTTGCGCAGCTCCCGTTTTTGCTCGGGAACGGAGTACGTCAACACGCGCCATTGACCGTCCCATTTGTAGTTCCGTTGCGAATAGACGCGGTTGAACCCGTCCATCATCGTCCGTTTCCCTTTCGGCGTCAGCGAGTAATAGCTGTTGTTGCCGATTTTCCGCACCTCAAAAAACCCTTGCTGCACCATGCGCAACGCCGCTCCGCGGATGGACGACTCGGAAATGCCGAAGTGGGACATCATTTGGATTAAGCTTCCGATCCATACTTCGTTCCCATAATGTTGAATATATTCTCCAAATAACGTAAACATGAGCGATCTCGGCTTCACCGCTGTTCACACCTTGTCTTTTTTTGAACTTTTCTTTATATTATGGTACAAATCACCTTCCCTTTCAAGCGTTGAAATGCATATTGTGCCATAAAAACATATCGGCCGTTTCGGCCGATATGCGTTCTCAATGCCTTTCCAATTCAGTTGCCGTTTTTCCAAAAAAGACACTCAACCCTTCTTTGGCATCTTCGGAGCGGAACAGCAAGTTTCGCCCCTCCTGTTCGTAGCGAATCGCCACATTCAGCGGCATTTCTTTCCTGTTCATGATCGCCAGGTTGATGGTTGGAGACCGCATACGTCGTGCTTACTCGCGAGCTTGCGTGCATACTCCCGCGTCCGCTCTCTCGTTCCCGCCTGCAGAAACAACTGGTTCACCAGCCCAATGTCCAACGCCTCTGGCGGCGTGATCAAATGCCAAATAGGTTCAACGGTTTAGCGCCGATATAAGAAACAACGCTTTTGGTCTCGGTATACAAGTTCAACGTCTCAAGAGCCAGCTCGCGGCCAAATCCCGACTGCTTGTATCCACCAAACGGCGTGCCTGGGAAAGCGGAAATCGGCGAGTTGATCATGACAATTCCAGCGCGGATGCGCGCGGCAACGCGATGGGCTTTTCCGTGGTCTTTCGTCCAAACGGCTGATCCTAATCCAAAAATCGTGTCGTTCGCCAGCTCGATGACCTCTTCTTCATCGTGAAACTTCATGACGACGACAACCGGACCGAAAATTTCTTCCTGCGCCACCCGCATGTCGTTTCTTACATTGCCAATAATAGTCGGCATGTACCAGTAGCCTTTCGCGAATTCCTCACCTTCCGGAATTTTCCCACCGTATAAAATTTCGCCTCCTTCCTCAACCGCCAGCTTGACATAGCTGTCGATCACTTGCTGATGGCTTCGCGAAATGACCGCGCCCATATGCACCCCTTTTTCAAATGGGTTGCCGACGCGGATGCGGGAAGCTTTTTCGATCAACTTTTCCATAAACTCATCATAAATGTTTTCATGCACAAACAGCCGCGAACGCGCTTCGCACGACTGGCCCGTGTTGTAAAAAATGCCATAAAGCGAACCGTTGACCGCCGCTTCGATATCACAATCATCAAACACGATGTTCGGTGATTTCCCGCCAAGCTCCAGCGTCACCCGCTTCAACGTCTCCGAAGCGCGCCGCATAATATCCTTGCCCGTTTCCGTCTCCCCGGTGAAGGCGACTTTGTCAATTCCAGGATGTTCGGTCATATACGGGCCGATTTCGGAACCGCTTCCAGCAATGACATTGACGACGCCGTCCGGAACCCCGGCCTCTTGGCAAATTTCCGCCAACATATAAGCGGTGATCGGCGTATAGCTTGCCGGCTTTAACACGACCGTGCATCCGGCCGCCAATGCCGGGGCGAGCTTCCAAGCCGCCATCATCAACGGATAGTTCCACGGGATGATTTGACCGCATACACCGACTGGCTCTTTGACCGTGTAGTTGAAAAAGCCATTTGGCACTTGGTTGACATCGCCTTGTAACGTAATTGCCGCGGCCGCATAAAATTCAAAATCCTCAATCGCTTGCATAATTTGTCCTTTGGCCGCATCAACCGTTTTACCGCTGTTTAGCACTTCCGCATACACCAAGTCATCGAATCGCTCTCTCATCAAATTGGCAATTTGATTCAACAGGCGAGCTCGCTTCGCCCCCGTCATTTTTGGCCATTTCCCCGATTCAAACGCCGTGCGCGCCGCCTCGACGGCATGGTCTACATCTTCTTTCGTCGCTTTGGCGACGGTCGCAATCACTTCTTCTGTCGCCGGATTGACCGTTTCAAACACTTCTCCGTTGCTGCTCTCGACATACTGGCCGTTAATAAACAGTGGATAATGTTGCTTGATCCTCATCAGTGGCTTCCCCTTCCTCCTTGGCATCGTCTCTCCATCTCACCCGCTCAAACACGCTTTTGCATTGATGGCAATAGTATTGCGAAACGAGCTGAGCGGTCCCAAACATCGATAGCGGCGCTACGTTCGTTGAGCCGCAAAACGCGCAGCGCACCTCCCCGCGTACCGGCATCGGCTAGACACCTCTTATTATTATGTTTTATTTAATATCGTCAGTTTAACATAATAATACGGAAATTCAAACGTGTTGTCAATCATTAGACTGAAAAAAATGAAAATTTATAATCTTTATTGTACCCTTTCATTCGACCCGAGGTGGCTCATGGCTTTTGAATTATATGGAACAGAAACGGTCGTCTTGATCAAGAAAAAACGACGGGACGCGTTACATCCCATCGGGTTTCCTCAAAAGCCTTGAAACAGTAGAGCAACGTTGCTCCACTGTCTGACTCGTTTCCCCACATTTGTTTTTGCCGTACACTCCCTTACGCCAACTCGCCACGTTTCATTCCGTCGTTTCCACTTTCAAGAAGTGATAACACCCATTCTTTTATATTGATCTCCGAAGCAGGATACATCAATGAATCGGTTCACCAACATCACAACCCGTTTCTTTCCGTCATCTGCTGGCACTATTGAATCCCCTTTTCACCATGATTTTGTCCATTCACTGCAGCGTTCGTGTCGCCCATATGCACGAACCATCAAACCAGGCGACATAGAAAAAGCCGGCGAGCGCAATACCGCCGGCTTGTGGGACACGCAAAAAACCGTTATTTGTCCTGCTGATTGCCCGGACGCTCTGGAGTCATTTCTTCGGCAAACTCCGCCGCAGCAGGCTGCATCGTTCCCATCCGCCGGCTCATCCAGCGGTTGAGGCCGCGAATCACGTTTCGCATCGGTCCTTGCGTCATCGGCGCCATGCGTCTCCCTTGTCTCGCCCCCAACATCGCGGCTGCCACCGCTCCTAAGCTTACGCTGACGAGCGTCCAAATGGCGTTATTGTTTCTTCGCCGTCTAACAACCCCCAACCATGGATTCCACAACCCGCGGCCGCGCTGAACGCGGAACAGACGGAATAAGCGATCCATTGTACCTCCACCTCCTTTTGCTCGACAGCTCCCGTTCAACGGTTAGCATACGTTGCCTCTAAAAAGTCATACGTGGAAAACATTAGATTTGACACTCCACACGCCTAAAGGGCGTGGGATTCTTGGGTCGTTCGCGTCCTCATCCATTTCTGGTTCGGACCACGCAAAAGCTTCAGGGGTGTGTCATCACCCCGTCCCATCGGGTTACGATGTACCCCGATGGGTGGCGCACCTGTGACCAGTGCGCTAGGTTAGGAGGCGAAGCCCGAAATCGCTTTGGCGATGTTGATCGCGCCATTCAAGTCGGCGTGGAGGGTGTATCCGCATTGTTTACACTGAAAGTGGATGCCATTGCGATTTCCCTTTTCCCGATGTCCGCATTTACACGTTTGGCTCGTGTAGGTCGGCTTCACCCACTCCACCCGAATGCCCGCCATTTCCGCTTTATAGGCAATCATCGTTTGCAGTTGGTGGAACGCCCAAGCATGAAGGCTTCGCCCCGCTTCTTTGGCCGATTTTGCCCGCTTGCGAATCCCCGTCAACGCTTCCATCCGAATCACGCCAACACCGTTGGCGAGCGCAAAATTCACGATTTGACGGCTGATTTTGTGATTTTGCTCCTTCATCCAGCGGGACTCTTTGCGGCCGATTTTGCGAATCATATGGAGCTTCTTCGCTTGGCCCAACGTTCGCCGCAAAGCCGCATAGCGTCGGCGCACAAAGGCGCATTGGCTCCCTTTGAAAAACAACGATTTCGTTCCCACGCTGGCAACGGCGAGATAGCGAAGCCCAAGGTCAACCCCCATCACCTTTGTTTCGTGCCGCGGCTTGACTTCAAAGGTGATCGCGATCGCCAAATACCATTTCGTTCTCTTTTTGTAGAGCTTGGCCGCCCCTTGTTTGACGGTTCCATCGAGCAGCCGATTCAGCCACGCTTCTTGATAGGGGCGCGTGACGACCGGCACGCCAATTCGCTTCTCCAGTGTAGGGAAGGAAACCGTGTAGAACGATCCTTTCTTTTCCACCTTCACGTTTTGATTGTTAAAGCAGCACCAGAATGTTCGAAACTTCTTTGTTTTCTGGTTTTTCTTTTGGGACTTCACTTCTCGAATCGTCTGATTCACGACGGCAGAAGGAAACCGCTGCGACGAAAACTCTTTAAATAGTTTGCTCGTTGCTTGATTCAGTTCGGGATGATTCAACACCCAATTCGCAAACGCGGTATTCACTTCTGTCATCCGCTCGTACATGTCTTGTTTGATTTTCGTTGGGTTGTGCAGCTCCAGCCTTAGTGTGATCGTGGGCATGGATTCACCTCCTTGCGACGATTACATGATACCGTTTTTTTTTCATAATCATTCAATATAAGAAAACGGCTCGCTTTCATCTCACCCCTAAAGGAGTGGGCTTTCTCGCTCGCGGGTCTGTAAACAGGGAGGGTGTTCTATATAAAAATTTCCATATATTTCACTATTTTCGTCCCTTTCATGTCCCTATATACTGAATTCGTATATACAAACAAACGGAGGTCACGACATGAAAAACATCGTTCCTTTTGCCTTGGCCGCATCCATAGCCACTGTATGGCCAGCTTCAGCGTTCGCCATTGAACGCAACGATCCAGCTTTAGAGCAGTATTTAAATGAAGCAGGGATCACAGTCGAAGAGCTGGAAAATTATTTGGACTATGAAGGCTATTCGCTCGATGAGTTTGACAGCGTGGACGAAATGCGCCGTGAGTTCGGCGAGCCGCTCACGGAAGAAAATTTAGCTCAGTTGCTCGCCAAACACGGATTGACCGAACAACAGCTTCGACAAATGCTCATCGACAATGGAGAAATGGAAGAGTCACAGGCCATTACTGATGTGTTTTTATTTTACAATGATCTGGAAGAATATATCGAACTGTTTAAAGATTACTCCGTTCCGATCACTGATGAAACGCTGGCCGCCTTTCTAAACGAACGCGGAATGACAAAGGAAGAGCTCATCGCCCTTCTTGATCGGCACGGCGAATCGTTGGCCGATTACCACTCGATCGGCGAGCTGAAAGATATCGTCGATTATTATCGAAATTTGACGCCGTTGACCGAAGAAACATTAAACAAATTTTTACAAGAAATTGGCATGACGAAAACGCAATTGGAAAAACTGCTGTCTAAAAACGGCGATTCGCTTGACAATTATGCGACGGTCGAGGAACTGTCGGAGACAGTCATCGACTACTTGCTTCCGGATTTAGACGAGCTTGGTTTGACGGACGCAGAGTTGGAAAAGCTCTATAACCATTTTGAATCGCTTAATATGGAAGATCCGCAATTCGCCGAGAAAATGGAAGAAATCGGCCAACGGCTTGAGGCGATCGGTGCGTACGATTTTACGAGCGTGACGGAGCTATCGCCAACGCAAATCGCTGAGATCGCCAATGTATGGACCGACCTGCTTTCCACATTTCAGCTGGAAGCGAAGTTTTATTTGACAAAAGGTGGCGAGAAAAAGCCGCTCAGCCTGTCGACGCTGCTGACAATGGAATCAGCGAACGGCTACGATTTGCTTGTTGAAATTTACAGCACCGAAGGCGAGCTGCTGGCTGATTTTGTCGTGACCGAAGAGATGTTTGCCTCCGACATATTCGATGAAATCGGCGAAGACTTGCAACAGAGCGGCCAGGCAGCGAAAATCGAAAAAGTGGTGAAACCGGCGCCGCCGAAACCGCTGAAGCGGACCGAAGCCGGAGCGAAACTGCCGAAGACGGCATCCCCGTATGCCGCTTATATGCTTTTTGGTTTGACCTTAATCGGTGCCGGCGCATTCCTTGTCCGCTTCCGCCAAGGAGCCGAGGCGAAATAAATGAACCGGAAACGGCTCGTGCGCTTTTTTGGAGCAAGCTTGATCGCAGCAGGAATCGCCGCAGTCGGCATTAGCGCTCTGAAATGGAAAAGCGGACTGGAAGCGGTCAAGCCGCTGGCCGCTGAAACAAAGCGATCAGTGGACGCCGCACCGATTCAAATCCAGGCTCCACTCTACCCAAAGCTGCC
This sequence comes from Geobacillus sp. Y412MC52, assembly GCF_000174795.2. Taxonomy (NCBI): domain Bacteria; kingdom Bacillati; phylum Bacillota; class Bacilli; order Caryophanales; family Anoxybacillaceae; genus Geobacillus; species Geobacillus sp. Y412MC52. The sequence goes on from NC_014915.1 coordinate 2,041,545, forward strand.
AAAAATCGGTGAACAAATCGGCGAGCTGATCATCCCGAAGCTCAACATGAGCCTAGCGATTTACCACGGTACAGATGAAAACGAGTTGGAAAAAGGGGTCGGCCATTACGCCGGCAGTGTCCTGCCAGGAGAGGCGGACAACTGCGTGCTTTCTGGCCATCGCGACACGGTCTTCCGCCGTCTTGGCGAAGTCGGCCAAGGCGATATCTTGATCGTCCGTACGTCCGCCGGCACATTCACCTATAAAGTGCGCAAAGTGCGCATCGTCGACGCCGACGACCGGACGGTCATCGTTCCAAAGCCGAAAGCGACACTCACCGTTTCCACGTGCTATCCGTTCCGCTACGTCGGTCCTGCTCCGCAGCGGTACGTGCTCGTCGCCAACTTAATCAATGATCGCTCTTAACCTTGCAAAAAGCGAAAGGATGGCCGAAACAAGGGCCATCCTTTTTTACTTCACTTCGTACGCGGTCCAAGTCGGCTTTTTGATTTTCGCCGACAGCGAGACAATTTTCCGTTTCACTCGGGCTGCTTCCCCTCCCGCTAACGGCATCGGCTGATAATTGTTTCTTGTCGTCACCGATGAAATGCGAAATGGGATGACGCGGATTTCTTTTTTGGCCGTCCGCTTGCCGTTTTGAAAAGAGAACACTTGCTGGAAGACAAACGTATCTTTGTCGCTCGGATTTTTGTTTCCGCCGAACATAAAATTGCCGAGGCTGTAGACGATGAACTTCCCTTTATACTCCTCAATCCCTTGAATGACATGCGGATGATGACCGACGACCAAATCGGCGCCGCTGTCAATCGCAAAGCGGCCGAGCGCCTTTTGCGTGCTGTTTGGCACATAGCTTCGTTCCACTCCCCAATGGAAATGGACGAAAACGATGTCGGCTCCTTGTTTCCGAAGCGTGCGAATATCGTTGGCGATTTGCTTGCGCAACGTGCTGGTGTTGCTCCAGCCTTCGTAGCCAAGCGCTCCAACTTGAATGCCTTTGACCGTTTTCAACAGCCGGAGCGTGCGGCCGAAATAACCGATGTTTTCCTTTTTTAAACTGGCAATCGTGTCATTGTATCCTCGTTGCAAGTAATCGTATGTATGATTATTGGCCAGATTCACAGCATCAATGCCGCCATAAGTTAAGATTTTCGCATAACTCGGGTGGCCGCGAAAACGAAATTTCTTGCTTGCCTTCCGCGTCGAGGTCGTCAGCGTCGTTTCCAAATTGACGGTCGTAAAATCGTCCTTTTTGAAGATCGGCTCAATGTATTTCGTAAAATAGCGCAAGCCGTGCTTCTTCGCTTCTTCATCAAACGAATACGCATAGCCATAATTTTCATCGCGCCCGAGCGTCACATCGCCCGCCGCGCTGATGGTGATGCGCACTTCGTTCGGGTTCAGCGCCGCTTGTTTGGCAGAGGCTGACGCTATCACCATCTTATCGATCGGACTCGGCAGCGGTGGATGCTCGATTGTTTGCCCCGCCAGTTCGTTTGGCGCCGCCAGCACTTCCTCGACGCCGCGATCAGCCGCATTGCTGCAGGAAAATAAAAAGATGGACGCCATACACATACACATAAGCGCCGCATTTCTCCCCTTGATCCATGCGTTCATGTTCCCTCTCCTATCAATCTATTTTCTTCAAACTACCACAACTTCTGCTAATGACGTATTCAACACACCCCCTATTTATCCCTTTTCTTTCCCTCAATTTAGGAGTGATGGCCTAGCCAAGCCATGATATAATGAGCTTGCAGGCGTTTCCTCTCCTATTTCCACATCCTGGACTCCTCACGTTTCATGGTTGAAACGCCCCGAGTGAATCCCATCTCGATAAGGAGGTTTCTTCATGGAAGAGCTGTTGCGGCAGTTAACCACACTTGTTCAAGGACTTGTCGATGACATGTCCGTCCTAAAGCAAGACATGCAAACGGTAAAGCAAAAATTGGGCCAACTTGAACAACGAATGGGCAAACTTGAGCAACGGATGGATACGTTTGAACAGCGGATGGACAAACTTGAACAACGGATGGACAAGCAGGAAGAAGAGTTGCGCTGGCTGAAGGAACAGATGAAAGAAAACACAGAAATGGTCAAAGCGATCCGCGACAATCAACTCGAACAGCGCAGCATTCAAGACGGCATGCGTCATGAAATCGCCAGCCTCCGCGGAGAAATGGCCGGCATTCGCGAGCAGATGGCAACAAAAGACCAGCTCTCCCGACTTCGCGAGCAAATGGCGACAAAAGAAGACATCTCCCTCATTCATCAGCGGCTTGATTATCAACTTGGCCGCATCGCGAGAGTGGAGGAGGAGATGTATTTGCTGAAAACCGCCACCTAGCAATCTTTGCGGCATTGGTTGTGATTTTCAAGATTGATTGTCTAAATAATCGTTTTTCTCTGTCCATCAAGCTAGGCTAGTCCTGTTCTTTTGGCATTGGCTTCATTCTTTTGCGGCACAATCGGCATCCTTGCTTCGATAACAAGCAAAAAAAGCCGCACGGACTTCAATTCCGGCGGCTTCTTTCGTCACTGTCTATCATCTATTGAACTAATTTGCCGCCCCCTGCAACGCCTGGTTCGTTTCTTCCGCTGCTTGATTGAGCGCTTCTTGCGGATCGATGCCTTCATACAACCGTTCCATCGCTTTCACGACATGTTGCCGAGATTCAGGGAAGACGGTGATGAGCGCTCCTTGGGTGGCAGGGGTTGATTTTGTTTCATGCAGCTGGTCCACCGTCACTTTTAATTGAGGGTATTTCGTCCATTCCTCTTTGACCAGCGGCTCATCGTACGCAGCTGGGTTGATGGCGAAATAGCCTGTGCGCACATGCCACTCGGCTTGGACGGGAGCAGTCGTCAAGTATTTCATGAACTCCCACGCCGCTTTTTGTTCCTCTTCGCTGCTTCCTTTCATCATCCAAAGAGAAGCGCCGCCGATCACGACGCCTTGGCGCTCTACGCCATCCGGAACAGGCAAATACGAAACGCCAACGTCAAACGGCGAGTTGTCGATCAACGTTTTTACGCCAGCGGACGAATCCAAATACATGGCGATTTTTCCCGCTTGGAAGGCAGCGCGCATATCGTCCCAATTTTGGCCGACGTTGTAAAACGTGCCGTCTCGATACATGTCGCGGATCAACTCAAATACACGTTTCCCTTCCTCTCCATTAAATACTGCTTTCGTTGCATTACCGCTCCGGCCATTGTTGTTGTTCACATATAGCCCGTCTTGTACGGCCACCATTTCTTCAAAAAACCAGCCGTAGTTCAAAATCGAGAATCCGTACCGTTCGGTTTCCTTCCCTTTTTTCTTTGTCAGCTTTTTCGCCGCTTCTTTCAACTCGCTGTAGGTCAGCGGCGGCTTTTCCGGATCAAGCCCGGCTTCGCGGAACGCATCTTTATTATAAATTAACACAGGGGTTGACGAGTTAAATGGCATCGAGTAAATTCGCCCGTTCACGGTATAATAATTGACAATGTTTTTCTCCCATTGCGAAACATCATACTTGTCTTTATCGATCCACGTTTGCACCGGAACAATCTTTCCACTGTCGATCATATGCTTTGTCCCGACTTCAAACGTCTGCATGATCGTCGGCGCATCTTTGGTCCCCGCTACCGCATTCCATTTCGTCAGCGCTTCTTCATATGTTCCTTGAAACACCGGCTTTACCTCAATATCCGGATGGGTTTGGTTAAAATCCGCCACAAGATCATTCAACACCGGCTCCAAATCCCCGCTCATCGAGTGCCAAAATACAACTTCGGTTTTGCCTCCCGCCGCTTGTCCAGCATCTTCACTTGAACATCCCGCAGCAAGCCCAACAAGCGCTAAGAACAAGAAACCAGCCAAAACCTTTCTCATCTTATTTCTCCTCCCCGCTATTGAATCGCTCCTTGCATAAGCCCCTTGCGCAACTGCTTCTGTCCGGCAAACAACAGCAACAATGTCGGCAGCATCGCTATGATGGCTGCTGCCATGACGACGCCCCAGCTGCTGGCGATCTCTTGCGTCTGCAGTTGCTTGAGCCCAATCTGCACAGTGCGGACGCGGTCATCATTTGTGACAAGCAACGGCCATAAATACATATTCCAAGCGTCTAAAAAACTGTAAACGGCCAGCGTCACCAAACTCGTTTTCGAAAGTGGCAGCACGACGCGGCAAAAAAAGCGGAAATTCCCGATGCCAGACAACTGTGCCGCCTCGTACAGCTCGTGCGGAATTTGCTTAAATTGCTGACGCAATAAAAAAATGCCAAACGCCATCGCCCAAAACGGCACGATGAGTCCTGCGTAATGGTTTGTCCAGCCAAGCGCTTGGATTGTTAAAAAGTTTGGGATCACAGTCGCTTCCCACGGAACGAGCATTGTTGCGATGCAAATATAAAACCACCGATCCCGGCCTGGAAAGCGAAGAAACACAAAGGCAAAAGCAGCCAAGCTCGAAACGATGAGGCGCCCCAATGTAATCACCGAAGCAACGAGAAAGCTGTTCCATAAATAACGCCCGAGGGGTGCTTGCCTAAACGCATCCTCATAATTCGCCCATGTCCATTCCTCAGGCCATAAGCGTCCCGCTAAAATAGCGGCCCCATCCATAAAACTCATCAGAAGAGCATAAGCCATTGGAAACAAGATCACAGCCGAACATAGGCATAATAACGCATAATGAACGGCTGTCCGCACCGCTCTCATTGGTAGTGCACCTTCCTCTCGGCAAACCGAAACTGCAAAAAAGTGACTAGAGCGATCATCAGAAAGAGCAAAATGGCTTGCGCGCTCGCGGACCCGAACTGATAATTGACGAACGCTTCCCGGTAAATCGCATAAACGAACACATTCGTGGCCTCGACCGGCCCGCCTTTCGTTAAAAAGTCAATCTGCCCAAATGTTTGCAACGCTTGAATGAGCGAAACGGTCGTGACAAAAAACAATGTCGGCGACAACAGCGGCACGGTCACCATCCACAACCGACGCCAATAGCTCATTCCAGCGATGCGCGCGCTTTCGTACAAGGATGGATCGATGTTTTGCAGACCGGCCAGCAACAATAAAAAGGTTAGCCCGATGTTCATCCAGATCGTCACCGCCGCCACCGCATACAATGCCGTGTCCGGATCAAGGAGCCATGAAGCAGGAACCCCGCCGATCGCAGACAACAAACGATTGATGATCCCGATCGCTGGATTGTACATAAACATCCAAATCACCGAAGCCACTCCTACGCTCATCCCCATCGTAGAAGCAAAAATCGTCCGGAAGATCCCAATTCCTTTCCGCGTTTCATGAACGAGCAACGCCAAACCGAGCGAAACAGCGACCGTCGTCGGGACAGTGAGTACCGCAAACAGAATCGTCGCCTTCAAACTATGCCAAAACGAAGCATCTTGAAGCAGGGCGACAAAATGCGCCAAACCAGCAAATTCCGTCGGCCGCCCTTGATAATCAGTGTGAAACACGCTTAAATACATCGTCCTCCCCAACGGATAAAAGAGAAACACGCCAAATAGAAGGAGCGAAGGAAAAAGATACAGCATTCCCTCCAACCACGATTTCATCGCGGCCTGACGCGCTGCCCGCTTCGTCCGGACCGACCATGGCGCCGGCGGAAAGGCCGGCGAAACCCGCTCATTCATTGGCCAATCCACACCTCCTCCCGTTTGATGAGCGGCGGCTCGATCCGTTCCCCGCGTTCATCGAAAAAGAGCAGCGCCCGCTCATCAAACGCCAATGACACCACTTCCCCCAGCCTGATGTTCCATTGCCCGTTCCACCGTGCTGTCCAATGAAGATTTTTCGCCAACTCAAACGTCACTAACGTTTCATTGCCAAGCCACTCGATATGGCTGACTTGGGCCGCCGTATGTTCTTCTCCGGATTCCGCTCGATGAATATGTTCCGGCCGGAGTCCTACAATCACCCGTTCAGCCTTCGGCAAGGGACGGCGCATGAGGCGGACGGGCCGTTCGTTTTGCAATAAGAGCGAATGTTCCAGCACATGCGCTTCCGCTAAATTCATCGGCGGTGTTCCAATAAATGAAGCGACAAACATGTTATCCGGATGATTGTATACATCGAGCGGACTTCCGATTTGCTGCGGACGGCCGTCACGCAAAATCATCATCCGATCAGCCATTGTCATCGCTTCCGTTTGATCGTGAGTGACATAAATAACGGTCATGCCGAGCTGACGCTGCAAACGGCGAAGCTCACTCCGCATTTTCGCCCTCAGTTTGGCATCTAAATTGGAGAGCGGCTCATCCATTAAACAAAGCGGCGTTCTCGCCACGATCGCCCGCCCTAAGGCGACGCGCTGACGCTGCCCCCCTGACAATTCCCGCGGCTTCCGTTGCAACACATCAGTCAGCCCGAGCATTTCCGCCGCTTCCATGCAACGTTTCACTTGTTCTTCTTTCGGCACTTTTTGCGCCTGCAAAACAATTCGCATATTTTGCTCCACCGTCAAATGCGGATATAACGCGTAGTTCTGAAAGACCATTGATAACCCGCGGGCATGAGGAGGCCAATCGTTCGCCACTTGCCCATCGATCAACACATATCCCGATGTCAGCGGCTCAAGGCCAGCGATCAGCCGCAAAATCGTGCTTTTGCCGCATCCCGATGGACCGACAAGAACAAAAAACTCCCCTGATTCAATCGCGACATTCACATTCTCGACCACCCTCTTTTTGCCTCCATACGATTTCGTCACCTCCACCAGTTCAAGAAACGCCATCCGCTTCTCTCCCCCTTTCCTCTTGTCTATTCTATCTTAATCCATTTTTGTAAATACTGTCTGAATTTGTTTTTTGATTTATGTAAATATTTTTTAAATAAAAAAAGACGCCCTGCCAACGCAGAGCATCCTATCACCAGTTTACAACCTTTTTGATCATCCGTTTTCCCTTATTAACGAACTCCCTTCATCAACCGCTGAATGCTTGGCGCCAGCGCGAATAAAAGGATGCTTAGCACAAGCGCCGCACCGCCGATCGTGCCGAAATAGGCCGTTTCGTTTTCCGGCGTATAGAAGCGGACGAGCTGGGCGTTGATCGCTTGCGCGGCGGCGTTCGATAAAAACCAAAGGCTCATCGTTTGCGCCGAGAAGGCCGCAGGCGCAAGTTTCGTCGTCGCCGACAGGCCGACCGGCGACAGGCAAAGTTCACCAAGCACGACGATGAAATAGCTTAACACAAGCCAGATCGGATGGACGAGCCCCCCGCCGCTTAAATGGCCCGGCACGAGAATGACGATGAACGACAGGCCGGCGAACAACAAGCCGAGCGCGAATTTTTGCGGGATCGTCGGCTGCCGTTTACCGAGCTTCACCCACATCCATGCGAACACCGGAGCCAAAATGATAATAAATAACGGGTTCAGCGACTGGAACCATGCAGGCGACAAGTGGATGCCTGCTACATCCAACTGCGTCCGCTTGTCCGCATAGTTCGCCAAAATCGTCGATCCTTGTTCTTGAATCGCCCAAAACATCGCTGAAGCGACGAACAACGGAATGTAAGCGAGCACGCGCGACCGCTCCTCCGCCGTCGTTTTCGGGCTGCGGTACATGACGACAAAATAGATGATCGGGATGATGATTCCTAAGATGCCGACAAGGGAAATAAACGTTTCCACAGTGAACCAACCGTTCGGAATCAAGATTGCTAGCAGCACGGCAATCACGACCGCCCCCATGGCCATGATCGAAACCGCTTTTTTCTTTTCTGCCGGCGTCAGCGGGTTGGGCACGTACGTCCCCGCCAACCCGAGGTTTTTCTTTCTTGTCGCCACAAATACGACAAGCCCGAGAAACATCCCGACAGCAGCAAGTCCGAAGCCAAGGTGGAAGTTGTACTTCATCCCGGCCGTTCCAACAACAAGCGGAGCCAAAAAGGCGCCAAGGTTAATCCCCATGTAAAAAATGCTAAATCCGGCGTCGCGGCGGTCATCGCCAGGCTTGTACATATCGCCGACAATGCTCGAAACGTTCGGTTTCAACAACCCGGTTCCCAAGACGATGAGCGCCATCGACACAAACAGCGCCGTCACCCCGCCCGGAATCGCCAGGGCGATATGACCAGCCATAATGAGAAGGCCGCCGTAAAAGACCGCGCGCGACGTGCCAAACACCCGGTCGGCAAGCCAGCCGCCAATGATTCCGGACATGTACACAAGCGCCCCATAAATCGACATAATCGCGAGCGCCAGATGCTCATCAAGCCCGAGCCCGCCTTTCGATACTTCGTAATACATGTAGTACACTAAAATGGCGCGCATGCCGTAGTACGAAAAGCGCTCCCAAAACTCGGTGAAAAAGAGCGTAAACAGCCCTTTCGGATGGCCGAAAAAGCCCCGCTGCGGAACACTGGCAGCGATTTGTTGCTTGTCAATGGATGACATAACCACTACCTACCTCCTTTAAATTCTTTTAATATAATAATTCATTATGTTTATATTGTCAAAAAAATTTTGTATGATTTATATTAAGGTAAATATATAGATGCAATTTAAAGCTTTAACATTTTTCGTTTTTACCGGTCATTTCATCCGACTGTCGAAGACAAGCCTATGGCTTGCCTTCGACAGTCAAAAATGGATGAGCCACTTTTCCGTCAAGGATATGTTAAACGATCTCGTTGCATCTATATAAAACAATAACATTAAGAAAAAATAATATTATTTAAAATAAAAATTCTGAAAAACATTTCTCCCTTTCCGTTTTCTTCGTTATAGGAAAAACCTTTTTCCTCTTTTCGTTGATCATGTATAATCAATGGCAGGGAATCGTCGTTTCCCCAACAGCACCATTTCCTCTTTTCCATCTCATCTGCATCTTTGTGTTCACCGCAATTGGTACATGAATCGACGCTTCTTTTAAGGAAAAAGATATCGTGCATTCCGCTCCTTTCCGTCCCCGTGCAAAATGTGTTATACTTATCATGACACAGTTCACCAAATGAAGGGGGATGTGGGGATGCTATACCCGTATAACGGAAAACGTCCGAATGTTCATGAAACCGCATTCATTGCCCCGGGAGCCTATTTGATCGGAGACGTCACCGTCGGTCCGGAATCGACCATTTGGTTCAATGCCGTGCTGCGCGGCGATGAAGGACCGATTACGATCGGCGCCCGAACGAGCATTCAAGACAATACGACCTGCCATTTGTACGAAGGGTCGCCGCTCATTGTTGAAGATGAAGTGACGGTCGGGCATAATGTGATCCTTCACGGCTGCACGATCCGCCGGCGCTCGATCATCGGCATGGGGTCGACGATTTTGGATGGGGCCGAAATCGGTGAAGAATGCATCATCGGCGCCAACACGTTGATTCCGTCCGGCAAAAAGATTCCGCCCCGCTCACTCGTCATTGGCTCGCCTGGAAAAGTGGTGCGTGAACTGACGGACAAAGACCTTGAGCTCATCCAGCTGTCGATTGATACATACGTGCAAAAAGGAAAAGAGTATCGCGAACAGCTGGCCAATCATCGGTAATAACGCCTTGAACGCTCTCCCACCTACGCTAAACGCTTAAAGGTGGGAGATTCTTGAGAACACCCGCCTCACGGCAAGCTGTTAACCAAGCCATCCCCGCCCACTTCAAGTGGGGGGCTTCTCGGCGTGAGATGATCAAAACAAAATCATCAGAGAACAGATGGTTGCACGAAAAAACGATATTCGCGGCCATCTGTTCGTACAGCTTATCGTTAAAAGAAAAAGAGCCAGCCAGAGGGCATGGCTCTTCGTTTATGATTCATCCGTGTTTTGCACAATCATCTTCCACACTCGAAAAACCGTTTCAATGCGGCGAGGCGGTGTTTTCCGAACTTGCTTTCTGTTTCATTGGCAAAAGATGAATGATTCCTGATCTCAATGCTTCTACCGCTTCTAACAAACATTCGTTGCTGCTTGGGTGCGGACAAAAAGGGAATTTCATGTCTTCCTCTCGCGCCGCTAGAAATTCATCACTTTTTCGATGGCATGCAAAACGCGCGCTGGCGTTGGCAAATAATCGTCTTCATAAGCGAAAAACGGCACAGGAACGTCAAATCCCGTCACCCGTTCGACCGGCGCTTTTTGATAGAAAAACGAAGTATCGTTGATGACAGCGAGAATATCATTGGCCAATCCACCCGTCGCATGCGCTTCCTGAACGATCACGGTTCTCCCTGTCTTTTGCACCGACTCGGCGATGATGTCCTTGTCAAGCGGGTAAAGCGTACGCAAGTCGATGACATCGGCATAAATCCCTTTTTTCTTCGCTTCTTCCGCCGCCTTTATGGCGACCGGCACCATGGCTCCCCATGCAATGACGGTCACGTCGTCCCCTTCACGTAGTTTTTTCCCTTTGCCAATTTCAATCGTATATTTTCCTTCCGGAACGTCTTCGCGAAACGCACGATAACTGCGCATCGGTTCTAAGAAGAGAACAGGGTCCGGGTCTTCAATCGCGGCGATGAGCAACCCTTTGGCGTCATACGGCGACGCGGGACAGACGACTTTGATGCCTGGCATATGGGTAAACAGCGCTTCCGTGCTGTCCGAATGAATTTCCGGGGCTCGCACGCCTGCGCCGTACGGGGCGCGAATGACCAAGGGCACGGTAAAATGCCCTCTCGTCCGCGCACGCATGCGTGCCGCATGGGTCATGATTTGTTCATAGGCTGGATAGATAAAACCTAAAAACTGAATTTCTACGACAGGACGAAATCCACCAAGCGCCATTCCAATCGCTGCACCAGTAAATCCTGCCTCGCTTAACGGCGTGTCCATCACCCTCTCCTCACCAAATTCCTCAAGCAATCCTTCGGTGGCGCGAAACACACCACCATTTTTTCCAATATCTTCCCCGAGCAGGATGACATCTTCACGCTCTTTTAGCATGGTACGAAGGGCATCATTGACCGCTTGCACGATGGTGAGCGATTTGACGCCTACTTTGGTGATCACCTTTCCATCCCCCGCTTCCACTGAAGATACGCTTCTTTCTGCTCCGCAATCGTCCATGTCGGTTGGGCGAACACAAAGTCAAACATGTCAGATACATTCGCTTTTGGATAGCTCTCCATTTCCACAACCGCCTGCTCGATTTCCGCGTCCACTTCCGCTTGCACTTGATTTGCCCACTCTTCATCCCACCAGCCTTCCCGCTGCATCAACCGCTCGACCCGCTTGATCGGATCGGTTGTTTCGCGCCGTTTCTTGCTTTCCTCCTGGTCGCGATATCTGGACGGGTCATCGGACGTCGTATGGGCGCCATAACGCCATGTCACCGCTTCGATTAACGTCGGCCCCCCTCCGTTTCTCGCCCGCTCGAGCGCCTCAGTTGTTTTGAAATACACGGCAAACACGTCATTTCCATCGATGCGAAGACCGGGAATATCGTACGCCAACGCTTTTTGCGCGATCGTTTTTGTCTTCATCTGACGGGTGATCGGAACGGAAATCGCATATTGGTTGTTTTGGTTGAAAAAGACGACAGGCGCGTTGAAAACGCTCGCGAAATTCAATCCCTCATGGAAATCTCCTTCTGATGTCGCCCCATCACCGAAGTACACAATCACCGCATTTTTCGTCCCCTTCCATTTTTCGGCGCACGCCGCCCCCGCTGCATGAGGGAGTTGCGTGGCAATCGGAACGCTCGGCGGAACGATTTTTTTCCCCTCAGGTGGAACACACCCTTCCGTCCGCCCTTTCCAGTATAAAAGCGTTTGCGTTAAGGAACGGCCGAACGTCATCATCGCCCCATGATCGCGGTAGGTCGGAAACATCCAATCACCGTCGTTGAGTGCAAGCGCGCTTCCGACTTGACACGCCTCTTGCCCTTCGTACGGCACATACGTCCCGATGCGCCCTTGCCGCTGCAGGCTGACACATTTTCGGTCAACCATTCTCGTGCGAATCAGATGGCGGTACATCGTCATCGTCAATTCTTTCGTGATTTGTTCACGATATTCAGGCTGCACAATCGTTCCTTCTTCATTTAATACTTGCACAATCGGAAAATCGCGTTCCATACCATTCCTCCTCTCCATGGTATTTGAATGGCTGATCGATCAGCTCAATACCGCACGATCGCTCACGAGCTGTTCCCCGCGAATGCGTTGAAATTCTGCGAGTAACTTTTCTACCGTTAAGCTTTTCTTTTCATTCTCATCCACTTCGAAAATGATCTGCCCTTTATCCATCATGATGAGGCGGTTTCCTAAATCGATGGCCTGCTGCATATTATGGGTGACCATCAAGGTCGTCAATCGATATCGCTCCACAATCTCTTTTGTTAAGTTGGTGATCAACTCCGCTCTGGCTGGATCGAGGGCCGCTGTATGTTCATCAAGCAGCAAAATGGCAGGTTCAGTGAAGGTCGCCATAAGCAAAGACAACGCCTGCCGCTCTCCGCCCGAGAGCAAGCCGACTTTCGCCTGAAGACGGTTTTCTAAACCGAGATGAAGGGTGGAGAGCAACTCGCGAAAATCATCGCGCCGTTTTTTCGTCACTCCGCGGCGGAGCGTGCGCTTTTGATTGCGTGTATACGCCATCGCCAAATTCTCCTCAATCGTCATGTTTGGCGCCGTTCCGGCCATCGGATCTTGAAACACCCTTCCGATATAGCGGGAGCGGACGTATTCCGGCATCATGGTGACATCTTGACCGTCAATCCAAATCGTCCCTTCATCAGGAAACAACACTCCTGAAATCAAATTCATCAAGGTTGATTTTCCTGCTCCGTTGCTGCCGATAACAGTGACAAAATCTCCTTTTCGAAGCGTTAAATGAATGTTTTGGAGCGCGATCTTTTCGTCAGGCGTTCCCTCATGAAACACTTTATAAATCCCTTTTAACTGCAACATCCGCCTCACCCTTTCCCGTTGCGGCAACGGCCATCACCTGCGCTCGATTCCGTCTTTTTTCTTCTTTGCGTTTTTTCTCTTTTTGTTGACGAACCATTTGCGGAACAACGAGCGCCAAAATGACAATGCATGCCGTAATGAGCTTCACATCCCCTGTTTCAAGAAATTGGACGCGCAAAGCGAGACTCACAACAATGCGGTAAATGATCGCTCCACCGATCACGGCAAGCGTGGCTCGCGCGATCGTTTTCGTTCCAAATACCGCTTCGCCGATAATGACAGAAGCCAGACCGATAATGATCATGCCAATTCCCATCCCGACATCGGCAAACGCGCCGTACTGGGCAACAAGCGCCCCCGAGAACGCGACCATGGCATTGGAAAGGCCCAACCCTAAGACAATGAGCAAATTGGTGTTCGCCGACAGGCTGCGAATCATGCGCGGATTATCGCCCGTCGCCCGAATCGCAAGCCCAATTTCCGTCTGTAAAAACCAGTCTGTGAACCATTTAAACAAAAGAGCAAGCAACGTCATCGACAGGAGAATTCCCCATGTTTTCGCCGCGGCCGAGTCAAGTCCGATTTTCGTCCCCCATTCTTGAATGGTTGTAAAGACGGTCTTTTGATTTAAAAGAGGTACATTTGAACGCCCCATGATGCGAAGATTGATCGAGTAAAGCGCAATCATCATTAAAATGCCCGACAAAAGCGGATTGACCTTCCCTGCTGTATGAAGAAGCCCGGTCATACACCCGGCAGCGAATCCAACGAAAAGCGCCAGACACGTCGCCACAAACGGATTGGCCCCGTTGACAATCAACGTCGCCGCCACCGCGGCCCCGGTCACAAAGCTGCCGTCTACCGTTAAATCCGGAAAATCTAAAATACGAAACGATAAATAGACTCCTAATGCCATGATGGCATAAATCAGTCCTGATTCCACTGCTCCTGTGATGGATGTCAACAACAGCACTCATCCTTTCATTCCATGTATTCCGCCATTTGATCCCACTCCGGCTTCAGTTTGATTCCTTGTTTTTCCGCCGCTTGTTTATTGATGACGAGCTTCAGCTTTTTCGGATATTCCGGTTTGATCTCAGACGGCTTAGCTTCCCCCTTTAAAATAGCAACCGCCATTTTGCCAGCTTGATAGCCGATATCGTAGTAATCAAACCCATACGCCGCAAAGCAGCCTCGTTTTAATGAATCGAGCTCTCCCGTAAAAACAGGGATTTTTTTCTCATTAGCAACGCTTACAACCGATTCAATGGCGGATACAACGGTGTTGTCGGTCACGATGTAAAACACATCCGCTTTGCCCACTAACGATTCCGCGGCCTGTTTCACCTCGGCTGTGGTCGAAACGGAGGCTTCCACCAACTTCAAATCCGTATGTTTCGCCGCTTCTTTCACTTTTTCAATTTGCGCCAACGAGTTTTGTTCGCCAGCGTTATAAATAAGCCCAACGGTTTTGGCATCCGTTTGCTCATCGATGAATTGAATCGTTTTGCGAATCGCATCGGGATGGCTGTCCGTTGTTCCCGTGATGTTTTCCCCCGCCTGATCCATCGATGGAACTAAACCGGCGCCCACCGGATCCGTCACGGATGTAAACACAATGGGAATGTCTTTCGTCGCGTTGAGCGCGCTTTGCGCGCTCGGAGTCGAGTTGGCAAAAATGAGGTCAACCCCATCCGATACAAAGTTATTGGCGATCGTTTGACTGTTGTTCATGTCGCCTTGGGCATTTTGAATATTGTACCGAACATTTTTCCCCTCTTTAAATCCCCCGTCTTCGAGCGCCTTTTTAAATCCATTGAAGGCAGCATCTAACGATGGATGTTGAATGATTTGGGTGACGCCAATCGTAAACGTTTTCTGCTTTCCATCTTCTTTCGCACCGTTCGTCGCGGCCTTCTCTTCTCCCCCACAGCCTGAGAGCGCCAAAACTCCGAAAACGATCGGTATCGCGAATCGTTTGATCGCTTGTTTCATGAATGATTCCTCCTCGCCTCTTTGATCGCTGCTTTCCAAAAGGATTTTTCTCTGAATTGAAAAATAAGGTATTATATTACTTATTTTCAGATAATTTTTTTCATATGGATAGACTCGGCATTAACGTCGAATATCCCACTTCGGCCGCTTTTGGTGCGTGAAAAAATGATTGCGGCGTTTGCGTTTCTCGAGCCGCTCTTCGCAAAATTGATCGGCTGCCTCGATCGTCGTTATTCCTTCCGATTCGGCCCGCGCATAAATCGCGAGCAGCGTATCATAAATCGCTTTCGTTTTCGCCAACACCCGCTCTTTGTTCGCTCCGTACAGTTCATCGGCCACTTGAATGAGGCCGCCGGCGTTGACGATATAATCGGGGGCATACATGATGCCCTTTTCTTTCAACATACGGGCGTGGCGTTTGTCAGCCAGCTGATTGTTCGCCGAACCGACGACCGCTTTCACTCGCAGCTCGGCGATCGTTTCATCGTTGATGACGCCGCCAAATGCGCACGGGATGAACACATCGGCTTGGACGCGATAAATATCCGTTCCGTTCACCGGCTTGACGGACGCCCCGATTTGCTTGCCGTACGCCATGACCTCTTTGACTGCCGCTTCGTTCAAATCGCACACATACAAATCCGCCCCTTCCTCAAGCAAACGAAGCGCCACTTTTTTTCCGACTTTTCCGAGCCCTTGCACCGCATACGTTTTGCCATGCAAGTGCTTGCTGCCGAACACAACATCGTTCGTCGCCTGAATGCCGTAAACAACGCCCACAGCAGTCGGCACGGATGAGTCGCCGCTTCCGCCATACGCTTCCGGAACGCCGACGATGCAATTCGTCTCTTTCATGGCGTGCACGAAATCGTCCGGCGTCGTCCCCATATCGGTGCCCGTGTAAAACCGGCCGCCTAATGACTCCACGAACTGACCGAAAGCGCGAAACAATTCCGGCGATTTGTCTTTGCGCGGGTCGCCGATGATCACCGCTTTGCCGCCGCCAAAATCGACATCAGCGGCCAAGCATTTATACGTCATCCCTTTCGACAGCCGAAGCGCATCGGCGAGCGCCTCTTCCGTCGTGGCATACGGATGCATCCGACAACCGCCGAGCGCCGGCCCAAGAGCCGTGCTATGAATGGCGATGATCGCCCTTAGGCCGGTCGCTTCATCGAGACAAAACACCACCTGTTCATGTTCACGCATTTGGAAAAACAAATCCAATCTTTGTAACATGTTTGGCGATAGCATGACATTCATCGCTTCCCCTCTCCTTTGCTTCACCGCTTGAAAGCGTTTTCAAGTTAATATAACAAAAAATATTATTACGTTAAAATAACGTTATACTATTTTTATAGTAACGATGTTCATTGTCAGTGTCAACCCTCTACCAACCAATTTTTCATCGCCAAAAAAAGACGCCGTTTGACAGGCGTCTTCGTTCGATCAGCGAAATAGTGTGGATAATGATTGCCACTGCGTTTTGGCTTCCGTCATCATTTGTTCAAACAGCTCGGCCACCGTTGGCACGTCATCGATGAGGCCAGCGATTTGCCCCGCGTTGATAAATCCTTCATGGAAATCGCCGAGGAGGGCGCCGCGGCGATGACGATCCTCCGATGTATATTCTTGAAACTCGTCGAGCGGCATGCCTTGCTGTTCATACTCCAGCAGCTTCTCGACATACGGCGTGCGCATGACGCGGCGGATGCGCCCGACCGAACGGCCGACAATGACCGTTTCATTTTCCTTTGCCTCGACAAGCCGTCGTTTATACGCTTCATGAAACGGAGCTTCCTTCGTTGCCACAAGCCTTGTGCCGAGCTGCACCCCTTGGGCGCCGAGAGCCAACGCGGCAAGCAAGCCGCGTCCATCGCCGATGCCGCCGGCAGCGATGACAGGAATGCGGACGGCGCTGACGACCTGCGGAATGAGCGTCATCGTTGTCAACTCTAGCGGCGAGTTGATTCCCGCCGCCTCATACCCCTCAGCGACGACGAGATCCGCTCCAGCCGCTTCCGCTTTTTTCGCTTGGCTGACCGAGGCGACGACGACGATCACCTTGATGCCATGTTCCGCAAAACGTGGAATCCACGGCGCCGGATTGCCAGCTGAAAGCGAAACAACCGGCACTTGATGGCGGATGACAAGTTCGGCGATCTCCGCGGCGTGCGGCGTCACCTGCAGCGGGATGTTCACAGCAAACGGATGGTTGGTGCGCCGCTTCGTTTCGATAATCAGCGCCTCCACCTCATCGGGCGGCATCGTCCCCGCGCCGATCGTTCCGAGCCCCCCTGCTTCCGATACGGCGCTTGCCAGCTCGGCGTTGCTGATGTTGCCCATCCCCCCTTGAATGATCGGATAGCCAAGATTGAGCAAACGGCAAACATCATTCATTACATTCACACTCCGTTAAAAATACGTTATAGCTGAATTATACCGCATTTTTCAGAAAACGAGAATAGATGATAACCATTTTTCAAAACACGAATATCCTTTCTTCGCATGATAACGGAGCACTTTAAGAACCGTGATGAACGGCAACCGGGATGCACAGCTGTCGTTGCGCCGTGCATCCCGGTTCATTCCACCGATATCTCTTCCTCTTCTTTTTTGTCAAGCTCTGCCCCTTCCTGAAACACCGCTTCAAAGAAACGGCTGGCCGGTGCCGCTAGTTGTTGGTAATAGTCGTTGAACAAGGCGGCGGCATGGCTTCCCATCCACTCATTCGGCAACAGCTCTTCCGGCAAGCCGGGGTCGATGAACAAAAATTTTCGGTATTCATGGACGAGCTTCGTCCGCTCGACAAAACATTCCGCGTCCGACATCTCGCCGCGCTCGATTTTATGTTTGTCAATCACATATTTTTGACTGTAAACCGCAATGAACTGCTCGTATTTTTCGTTCATCTCTTCTAAGTTCCAGCACTTTTCCACAAGCTGCTTGTTCGTATGCGGTCCGTCGTATTCGGCCAAAAAGAAGTCGACATACGGGCGGATGTCATACTTGTCGATCAAGTCGTATACTTGTTGTTCCAAATTATTCGGTGAAATCCAGCAGCTGTTGGACATCGTGCCGAACCCGCTCCAAACAAGCTCCTTTCGCAGTTCGTCGCGCAAATGCCGCTTCTCCTCAGGAATCGTATAGATCAGGATCCTCCATTTCCCGTCCCAATGCTCGGGACGCGTTTTGTAAATGCGCCGGGCCGCTTCTTCCATCCGCTTGACGCCGCGCGCTGTAAGGGAATAGTAGCTTTTATTGCCGCGTTTTTCTGCCTGAATCCATCCTTGCTTGCTCATGCGCGACACCGCGGCTCGCACCGCCTGGTCGTTATGGCCGAACTCGCGGAGGAGGCGGATGAGGCTCCCGATCCAAATTTCACCGCCGTAGCGGCGGATGTAGTCGCCGTAAATGGTAAAAATGAGTGAACGCGTATTCATTTTTCCGAAACTCCCTTTATCTTGTGTTCGAACTATAATCGTAACAAACTTTTCTCACGCTGGCAAGACGGACGAAAAAACAAAAGGAATAAAAAAGAGCCGCACCGCTAAAAAAGCAGGCGGCTCTCGACGGCATGCAAACATGCGGCCGCAGCTTCGGCAGCTTCATCAACTTAGGCAGGCGTCATTCAACCAGACCGGCTGTATGACGGGCCGTCGTCTGAACATAACCAGCCTTTCCGCTGAACCAAGGCAAGCGCTCTCACCGTTCGTCCGCGTTTTTCACAATCGTCGCGATTCCTTGGCCGACGCCGATGCACATCGTTGCCAAGCCATAGGTGACGCCGCGTTTTCGCATTTCGTAAATCAATGTCGTCAAAATGCGGGCGCCGCTCGCGCCAAGCGGATGGCCGAGGGCAATCGCTCCCCCGTTGACGTTCACTTTCGCCCGATCGAGCTCAAGCTGCCGGATGCATTCAAGCGCTTGCGAGGCAAACGCCTCGTTCAGCTCGACAAGTCCGATGTCGTCAAGCGACAACCCGGCGCGGCGCAACGCTTTGCGTGTCGCAAAAACCGGACCGATTCCCATCACGGCCGGTTCAACGCCGGCGACCGCCGAGGTGACATAAACCGCCAGCGGCTTGAGGCCGAGTTCCTTCGCCTTCTCTGCGCTCATGACTAGCAGCGCCGCCGCCCCGTCGTTGACGCCGGAAGAGTTGCCGGCCGTCACCGTGCCGTTTTCAAACAATGGGGGCAGCTTCGCCAGTTTCTCAAGCGTCGTATCCGGACGCGGATGCTCGTCTTTATCGACGACAACGCGGTTGCCTTTTCGATCGTGATAAACGACCGGCACGAGTTCATCCGCAAACCGATTCGTTTCGATCGCTTGTTTCGCTTTCATTTGGCTTTCGTAAGCAAACTCATCTTGCGCCTCGCGCGTAATGCCGAATCGCTTCGCCACATTTTCCGCCGTTTGCGGCATGCTGTCGGTGCCATACATTTCGTGCATTTTCGGATTGATAAAGCGCCAACCGATCGTTGTGTCATACATCTCGATGTTGCCGCGCGGAAAATCGCTTGACGGTTTGGCCATGACAAACGGGGCGCGCGTCATACTTTCCACGCCGCCCGCGATCATGATATCGGCCTCATTGGCCAAAATCGCCCGCGCCGCATAATTGACCGCATCAAGCCCTGAACCGCACAGCCGATTGACCGTCACCCCTGCGACCTCAATCGGCAGCCCGGCCAACAGCGCCGCCATGCGGGCGACGTTTCGATTGTCCTCGCCGGCTTGGTTGGTGTTTCCAAAGACAACGTCATCAATTTGCTCGACCGGCACATTCGGATTTCGCTCGATGAGCGCTCGAATGACAACAGCCGCCAAATCATCCGGCCTGACTTCTTTTAGCGCGCCCTTGTAGCGGCCAATCGGTGTGCGCACCGCATCCACAATCACGACTTCTCTGCCCATGTTCTCTCCCTTCCTTTTCTAGCGAATCAGCTGTTTTCCCGATTCGTATAGTCATAGACGCCGCGGCCTGTTTTGCGGCCAAGCCGCCCCGCTTTGACGTATTGCTCCAACAGCGGCGCCGGGCGGTATTTTTCTCCGAGTTTTTCGTGCAAATATTTTAAGTTGTTCAATCTCGTATCAAGCCCAACTAAATCCGCAAGCTCAAACGGCCCCATCGGGAAATTGAGGCCGAGCTTGATCGCCTTGTCGATCTCTTCGGGCGTCCCGACCCCTTCTTGCAGCATGTAAAACGCTTCATTGCCGACAAGGGCGCTGATCCGGCTCGTGACAAATCCCGGAAACTCATTGACGACAACGGTCTCTTTTCCCATTCGCTCGGCCGCTTCTTTCGCCACTTGCGCCGTTTCGTCGCTCGTCTCAAGGCCACGAATGATTTCCACAAGCTTCATTTTATGAACAGGATTGAAAAAATGCATGGCGATCACCCGCTCCGGTCGCTTCGTGAACGAACCGATTTCGGTCGGACTCATGGTGGACGTATTCGTCGCAAAATAGCACGACGCCGGCGCATGGGCGTCAATCGTCTCGAACACTTGCTTTTTCAATTCAAGCTTTTCCGGCACCGCCTCGATCACCAAATCGGCATCGCGCACAGCGGCCGCCAAATCAAGTGAATACGACAGGCGCGCCTCGGCTTCTTGCCGCTCGCCAGCGGTCAATTTCCCTCGAGCGACCGCCTGTTCAAAAATCGAAGCAATCTCCTTCTGGGCGCTCTCCAATTGTTCTTGCTTAATGTCCACTAAGGTCGTCTGGAACCCGCCGACAGCGCCGACATACGCAATGCCTCTCCCCATCACGCCGCTGCCGACAACAACAAGGCGTTCGATCATCGTCTTCCCCCTCTCCTTTTTTCGCATATGACGGCTGATGCATCAAGCCGGCGTGCCTTTCGCCAAGCGGCGGACGCCGTTAAATGAATGGGCACCCCATCAAGAGCGACGGGGTGCTCGGCAAACGAGCGGGCGTGTCTCTCCACGCTTGCCCTAACCAGCTCTTGCCTTCAAGGGCGGCAAACTGAACGTTGCTTCCAAGGACGCGACACGCTCTCGTATATGGGCAAACGCAAAACGGCAAAAGCCCTTAGACGCCAAACGGATTAAGCGGACGCGGTCCGTAATACGACAGCACGCTTTTCGTTTCTGTGTACAAATCAAGCGCCTCGACAGACAGCTCGCGCCCAAATCCGGACTGTTTGTAGCCGCCAAACGGCGTGCCTGGGAAAGCGGAGAATGGGCTGTTGACCATGACAATGCCGGATCGCAGCTGTTTCGCTACGCGAACGGCGCGGCCATGATCTTTCGTCCAGATCGCGGCGGCCAGTCCATAGTCGCTGTCGTTCGCCAATTCAATGGCTTCGGCTTCATCGCGGAATTTCATCACGACGACAACCGGTCCAAAAATTTCTTCACGAACCGCTTTCATTTGATGGTTCACGTTCGTCAAAATCGTCGGTTCATACCAGTAACCGTTTTCAAACCCAGCGACAACCGCCTCTTTTCCCCCGGCAGCGACCGTCGCTCCGTCGGCGACAGCCGATTGCACATATTCGTCAATCACTTCCAGCTGCCCGCGGCTGATGATCGCCCCGACATGCGTGCCGGCATCAAACGGATCGCCGAGTTTCAGCTGCTTCGTTTTGGCCACGAACGCTTCCATAAACGCGTCATAGATGCTTTCATGCACATACAAGCGGGAACGCGCCTCGCACGATTGGCCGCTGTTGTAGAAAATGCCGAACAATGAGCCGGCGACAGCGGCTTCTAAATCAGCGTCCGCAAACACAAGGCTTGGCGATTTGCCCCCCAGCTCGAGCGTCACCCGTTTTAATGTTTTCGACGCCTTCTCCATAATTTCCTTCCCCACCGGCGTCGATCCGGTAAACGCCACTTTGTCGACGAGCGGATGTTCGACCAAATAGTCCCCAACTTCCGCTCCGGCGCCCGTCACCACATTGACGACCCCTTCCGGCACGCCGGCCTCATGGCAAATTTCCGCCAGCACAAGGCAGGTGAGCGGCGTCAGCGACGCCGGTTTAACGACGACCGAGCATCCAGCGGCAATGGCAGGCGCGATTTTCCAAGCCGCCATCATGAGCGGATAGTTCCAAGGAATGATTTGGGCGCACACACCGACAGGCTCTTTTTCCGTATAGTTGTGAAACGCCCCCGGCATCGGGTTGACCGCCCCGCGGTGCCCAATGATCGCCCCGGCGAAAAATTCAAAGTCTTCAATCGCCTGCATTACTTGCCCTTGAGCAGCCGACAACGCTTTGCCGGTATTCAAAATTTCCAATTCCACCAATTCATTAAAACGTTCGCGCATGATGGCCGCAATTTGGTACAAGATGCGCGCCCGTTTTTGCACCGGAAAATGACGCCATTTCCCACGGTCAAACGCTTGCCTTGCCGCCTGCACCGCCCGTTCGGCATCCTCGCGCGTCCCTTTGGCGACGCGGGCGACTGGTTCGCCAGTGGCCGGATTGGTCACCACAAATGTTTCGCCCGAGGCGCTTTCGACCCGCTCCCCGTTCACAATCAAATGATAGAAATCACGTTTGGTCGGCATCGGTTCCATTTTCTTTTGTTTGACAGTCGCCATCGTTTTTCCCCCTTGCTTAGTTTCCTTGGAATAGTGGTTTTCGTTTTTCAAAGAACGCCTTGACGCCTTCGCGGTGGTCGGATGTCAATCCCGCAATGCGCTGGCATTCCGCTTCCCGTTCGAGGTAGCGGTCAAACGTCGTTTCCTCGCTTTCGCGAAGCAGCCGTTTGATGAGTCCAATCGCCTTCGTTGGCATGGCAGAGAGCCGCTCAGCAAACCGCTTCACTTCCTCTTCCCAAGCGGATAGAGGAATCACGTTTGTCGCCAGTCCGAGCGCAGCTGCTTCCTCGGCGGTCACTTTTTCCCCGAGCACCGCAAGCTCAAGCGCCTTCGCCCGCCCGACAAGACGCGGCAAATAGTAGAGATGGCCCGCGTCCGGCACAAGACCGACGTGAATAAACGCGGGAGCGAAACTCGCCTTTTCCGAGAGAAGCCGGAAATCACACGCCAGCGCCAAGCTCATGCCCGCGCCGGCCGCCACCCCGTTCACCGCTGCGACAACCGGTTTTTCAAGATGATGAAGCGCTTTCATCATCGGCGCGTATCGGGAGCGCAGCACGTCGCCATGGTCCATTTCTTCCGTCACGCCGCTCAAATCTTCCCCGGCGCAAAACGCCCGGCCGGCGCCTGTGATCACCACGCAGCGGACGTTTGGATCCGCCCCTGCTTGTTTTAGCGCCTTTGTCACTTCAGTGTTCATTTGTTCCGTAAACGCATTGAGCTGATCAGGGCGGTTGAGCGTCAGCCAGGCGACTTGTCCCTTCACTTCATAACGGATCGTTTCGTACATCGAACGCCCCCCTTTATTTTCCTTGGAAGCGCGGCTTTCGTTTTTCGAGGAATGCCGCCATTCCTTCTTTTTGGTCTTCCGAGGCGAACAATAGGTAAAAGTTTTTCCGCTCAAATTGCATGCCTTCATACAGCGGATAGTCGACCGCTTTCTGCACCGCCTCTTTGATCAGCCGGAGAGCCAAAGGCGGCTGTTCAGCGAGACGCCCGGCCAGCCTCATCGTTTCTTCCATTAAAAGCTCCGGGCTGACGACGCGGTTGACAATCCCCAGCTGCTCGGCTTCTTTCGCCGACATACGCGCCCCAGTCCAAAGCCACTCGAGCGCCCGCTTCGGACCGATGAGCTTTGTCAGCCGCTGCGTGCCTCCCGCACCTGGCATGACGCCAAGGTTCACTTCTGGAAAGCCAAATTCGGCCGCCGACGACGCGACAATCAAGTCGCACGAAAGCGCCAGCTCAAAACCTCCCCCTAGCGCCAACCCGTTCACAGCGGCGATCATCGGCGTTTTCACGATGGACAGGCGATCCCAATCGGCAAACTGGTTCAGCCACTCAAGACGAATGGGGTCATCTTTTGCCATCTCTTGAATATCCGCCCCAGCCGCAAACGCCCGTCCACGCCCGGTCAACACAATGACACGCACCTTCTCATTCCGATCAAACGCTTCCACTGCCGCAACGATTTCCGCCACCATTTGACGGCTCAGCGCATTCAATACATCAGGACGGGCGAGCTCGATGATGCCGACCGCTCCCTCTTGACGCGCCGCAATGGAAACAAACTCACTCATGTTCCACTTCCTCACCGACCATAAAGGTGACGAGGTCGCCGGCAAATGACATGACATCTTTTGCCGATGCCTTCGCTTCTTTCGTTTTCATCGCCTCTTGAAACGCCTCTTGACTATCGTAATACATTTCACACAACAAATAATACTCGCTCTCCGTCCCCATCGGCGTCCCCGTAATTTTCGTCACCTTGATTTTTCGGAGGCCAGGAATTTTTTCCGTCAACGGCACATGCGTCCCATAATAATGGGCGTCAAACTGCTCCTTATCTTTCGGCTGTTTGTACAAAGCGATCATTTTAAACATCGCGAACGTCTCCTTCCCTTTTTCTTATAACGTTAATACGGGCTTCATCGCTTCAAACGGATTTTTGCATTGTTTGCAATAGAAAATGCTGCGGCAGGCGGCCGGACCGAACAAGTTCTCCATCACTGTCCGCTCCGCCCCGCAATACGGGCACTCGACTTGCCATGCCCCCGGCGACATTTGCCGCGGCGGCGGGGCGATGCCGAACTGCTTCAACCGCTCCCGCCCGGCTTCGCTGATCCGGTCAGACGTCCACGGCGGATGGCGGAGAAACTCAATCGTCACCGCCGAGGCCCCTGCTTGCTTCACCGCTTCCTCAACCCGAGTGCGGATGATATCAAGCGCCGGACACCCGAGAAACGTCGGCAGCAGACAGACCGAGACCGCTCCGTCATGAACGTCAACCCGTTCCACCATCCCGAGATCGACGATGCTAACGGAATGGATTTCCGGGTCCTTCACCAACTCCAACGTTTTCCAAACCTCTTCCTTTGTCATGGTTCTCCCTCACAGTTTCCAACCCGCTGCCGTTTTCCCTCTTTGGCTGCCTAGTGCCGCCAATGCTATGCCGTTTTGCTCCTTCAACAAACACTTCGCCGTCACAAAGAGGCGTCATGCCCAACGCCGCACTTTGGCCAACAGCGGCGCGGACATTACCATATCGCATGCGGGACGGCGCGGTATACTTCTGACAACGTCGCCAGCGCTTCGTCCAAATCCGGCGTATGTTCGCCGTTGCGGCCGTTGCCATGTTTCATGCCAAACGGCATCGGCCAATCAAGCCCCACTTCGGCAAACGCCGGCGCCAGCGCGGCAATCGTGTTTTCCGTCAGCACCTTTTCCTCATCAATCAGCCCCCACCGCACCATTTCCGTTCCTTTCGCCCCGAGCGTCAATACGCCGGCAAAATCAGCGGCCACGTCCTGAATGGCTTTGGTCATTCGCGTCCGCGCTTCCAAAGGGGCATTCGTCAGCTGGACAAACCACGTATGCCAATGAAGCAAATGATAATGCAGCTCCACTTGAATTTTCGCCGCCACCTCGGCCAGCGGCGTATACGCGCTTTTTGTCAATGATTCAAGACGGATGCGCTTCGCCTGTGTATAAAAGTACTGGCGAACAACGGTAAACGCCCAATCATAGCGAGGCTCGCGCAAATAATGCCCCGGGCCGTTCGCCCGTTCGAGCAAAACCGCATTGCGCCGGGCCGAAGCCGGACGTGCGTGCGCCAGTTCGTCGGCTGATCCACAGCCAAGATCTTCAAGCAGCTGATAATACATGGCCGCATGCCCCATCGTATCTTGGCTGATGGAAGAAAACGCAATATCCTCCTCGATATGCGGCGCCAACCCAAGCCATTCCGAGCCGCGGTAGGCAAGCAAAAAATCATCATCCGCGAGCTGAAACAATAGCTCGACAAGCGCCTCTTGACCGTCTGGATGGAAGTGAATCGGTTTTTCGCTCATCGCCGAATCTCGCCTTTCCATGACAAAATTTCCTTCTCATCAAGCACGTTTTGCTCATATTTGCGCCATCGTTTCTTTAAATCCCCATATCCTCGCGTCAACCGGTAATCTTTGTTGTCAAGCCGCTTGAGCGCTGCTTTTTCCTCCTCACTCATCCGCCGGATATAGTCCCGCTTCACGACCCAAAGGTCCGCGACCGGCTCGCGGCGCATAAAGTTTTCCTGCGCCATCACGAGCGCGATCTCCTCATTGGGGGCAAGCAGACTGAATTGATGCTGCATCGGCGCATCCGGCGCTTTGCGGCTGAACACTTCAAACACTTGATAAAATCCTTGTTCTTTCCCCGCCATGGCCATCCCTCCTCATCCGGCCGTCCGTACGGCGCTGAGCGCCTCGCGCACCCACGCGTTCTGCTTGTATGCCGTCCGCCGAAGCTCAAGCCGCTCCTGCGACTTCGGCCCGTTGTTGCGGATGATTTGTTTAAACTTCTCCCAATCCGGCTGCCGGTAAATCCATTGGCCCTTCTCTTTGTCAAAATGCATTGTCTCATCAGGAATCTTCAGTCCGAGCGCCCAAATGCGCGGCACATATTTCGTAAAGAAGTCTTGGCGCAGTTGTTCATTCGTTTTCGTGCGGATGCGGTATTTGATCGTGATGTCTTGCTTCGAAGTTCCCGTCGTATCGGCCGTGGGCGGGCCAAAAAACATGAGCAACGCCTCCCACCAACGGTTGAGCGCCTCTTGCAGCATCTCTTTCTGCTCCTTCGTCCCTTCGGCGAGCGCCAAAATGATCGACTCGCCGTGCTGGGCGTGAAACACTTCCTCGGCGCAAATGCGCTTCAGCGCCCGCGCGTACGGTCCGTATGAGGCATCCAGCATGTTCGTCTGCGTCATAATCGCCGCTCCGTCGACGAGCCAGCCGATCAACCCGGCGTCCGCCCATGTCGGCGCTGGCATATGAAACACGTTATGAAACTTCAACCGTTCGTTCAATAAATCTTCGATAATATCTTCCCGCGTTTTGCCGAGCGGGGCCATCAAATCTTCCGCCACCCGAAGCAGCAGCTGGCCGTGCCCCATCTCATCCTGCACTTTCGCCATGATGCCAAGCTTGCGGCGCAGCGACGGCGCTTTCGGCACCCATTCTTTTTCCGGAAGCGCTCCCATAATTTCACTCACCGCATGCATCGCAATGAGCTTGATCAGCGTCACCCGATACTCATCCGGCATCCAGTCATCGGCTTCGATCTTTTCCCCCGCCTCGATGCGCTGCATAAACCGTTCGTATTTCTCCTCATCTGACAGGCGGGTGAACGTCATCATAGCCGCCATCCCCCATCCACCTCTCGTTTAAAATATATAACGTTTGTTTAACGTTATTATATTTTAATGTTATATATTTTGCAATCGTTTTTTTTTTTCTCTAGTCAGATGGATTGCGGCGCTTCAAGATGGCGGCGGTCAACGATGCGAACCGCTTTCCCTTCCGAGCGCGGGAGCGTTTTCGGCGAATGGAGACGGACGTCAATCGAAATGAGACAGTGCGTTTTCAACAATGACTGAATGCGCCGGGCAAGCAGAGCAGCCTGCTCGCTTTGCAAATCTCCGCCGACCTCGCTGTAAAAACGATCGGTCACTTCCGCATGCAGCTCGAGCGCTTCCAAATGGCCGTGGCGGAGACGATGCAGCTGATAGTGCGGAGCCAGTTCCGAGACGCGAAGCAGATGGTGCTCAATTTCCGACGGGAACACATTGACGCCGCGGATAATGATCATATCATCAACCCGCCCCTTGACCCGCGACATGCGCGCCGTCGTCCGCCCGCAAGCACAACGCTCTCTCGTCACGGAAGCGATATCGCCTGTCCGGTAGCGGATGACCGGGAACGCCTCTTTCGTCAAGCTCGTAAAAACAAGCTCTCCTTCTTCCCCTTCCGCCACCGGCTCGAGCGTTTTCGGGTCGATCACTTCGACAAGGAAATGGTCCTCGGCGATATGGAGGCCGTTTTGCGCTTCATGGCACTCCATCGCCACCCCCGGGCCGATCACTTCACTCAGTCCGTAAATGTCACATGCCTTCATATCAAACGTCTCTTCAAGCGTGCGCCGCATTTCCTCGGACCACGGTTCCGCACCGAAGATGCCGTATTTCAGCGATGTTTGCCGCGGATCTTTGCCCAGTTCTTTCATCCGCTCGGCAATGTTCAATACATAGGACGGCGTGGCGCAAATGACGGTCGGCTGAAAATCTTCAATGATCATCACTTGCCGGTCGGTGTTGCCTCCGGATACCGGCACCGTCACCGCCCCAAGCCGCTCGCTGCCATAATGCAGTCCAAGGCCGCCGGTAAACAGCCCGTATCCATAGGCGTTGTGAATCACATCCCCCGGTTTCCCGCCAGCGATGACAATCGCCCGCGCCACAATGTCGGCCCAATGGTCAATGTCCTGTTTCGTGTAAGCAACCACCGTCGGTTTGCCGCTTGTGCCGCTTGATGCGTGTACACGGACGCATTGGGAAAGATCCACCGCGAGCAAGCCAAACGGATAATGATCCCGCAAATCCCGCTTTGTGGTAAACGGGAGTTTGCGTACATCCTCAAGCGTGCGAATATCCTCCGGCTTCACTCCCTTTTCATCAAACCGTTGCCGGTAAAACGGCACCCGCTCATACACACGCTCCGCCGTCGCCCGCAGCCTCACAAGCTGGAGCGCCTCCAGTTCGCTGCGCGCGGCCGTCTCAATGTCATGCAAAATCATCGTTTCCGCCCCCTCTTTTAAAGCGCTTTCATAAAAACAGAAAATACAAAACTATATAACGTTATGCAAACGTCATATATTTTTGTCATGATATCTAATTTTAAAATAGGCTAAATATTTGAAAATGTCAACATATTTTCAGGCCGACAAAGCTGTAAAAAAAAGAGGCGATGGACGCTCCTTTCCAAAATAAATGAAAGAGGCGGAAAAACCGCCTCTTTTGATCCTGATCGTCTAATGGCGTCCCTCGCGCGCTTGGAAGGGGACAACGCTCTTACAGAAATCCGCTAAATCTTCATAATCCCCCCCGTGCTCGCCGATGTGACGTGTTTCGAGTAGCGGGCGAGATACCCGGTTTTCACTTTTGGTTCAAAGCCTTTCCAGTTCGCTTTCCGGCGTTCGAGCTCTTCATCGGACAGCTTGACGTTGATCGTTCGTTTCACCGTATCGATCTCGATGATATCGCCGTCTTGGATGAAAGCAATCGGTCCGCCTTCCGCCGCTTCCGGTGAAACGTGGCCGACGGACAAGCCGCGTGAGGCGCCGGAAAAGCGGCCATCGGTGACAAGCGCTACCTTCGTACCGAGCCCCATGCCGACGATTTGCGACGTTGGCGCAAGCATTTCCGGCATCCCTGGGCCGCCTTTTGGTCCTTCGTAGCGGATGACGACGACATGACCCGGCTTGATTTTGCCGCTGGCGATGCCTTCAAGCGCCTCTTCCTGCGAATCAAACACGATCGCCGGACCTTCATGGCGCGTGATGCCGCCTTGGACCGCGCCGGTTTTGATGACGGCGCCGTCCGGCGCTAAGTTGCCGAACAAAATGGCGAGCCCGCCCGTTTCCGAATACGGGTTGTCAATCGGGCGGATGACATCGTAGTTTTTCACTTCGCAGCCGGCGATGTTTTCACCGAGTGTTTTGCCGGTGACGGTCAGCGTATCTAAATGAAGCGTGCCTTCTTTTTTCGCCAGCTCGTTCAACACCGCCGAGACGCCGCCGGCTTCGTGCAAGTCTTCAATGTAATGCACATCCGACGCCGGCGCGAGTTTGGCCAAATGCGGCACCCGCGCGGCGATTTCGTTGATGCGCTCAAGCGAGTAGTCGATGCCGGCTTCGTTGGCGATCGCAAGCGTATGCAGCACCGTATTCGTCGAGCCGCCGAGCGCCATATCGAGCGCGAACGCGTTGTCGATCGCTTTTTCCGTTACGATGTCGCGCGGTTTGATGTCATGTTCGATCAAATACATCAGCTGCTTTGCCGATTGGCGGACAAGCTCTTTGCGCGCTGGGTCAACCGCCAAAATGGTGCCGTTGCCTGGCAAAGCGAGCCCGAGCGCTTCAGCGAGACAGTTCATGGAGTTGGCCGTAAACATGCCCGAACACGATCCGCACGTCGGACAGCCGTAGCGTTCGAGTTCTTCGAGCCCTTTCTCATCGAGCGTTCCGCCTAAATACGCCCCGACCCCTTCAAACACGGACGAGAGCGAAATTTTCCGCCCGTCTTTCGTCACACCAGCTTTCATCGGCCCGCCGCTGACGAAAATCGTCGGGATGTTGAGCCGCATCGCCGCCATCATCATCCCTGGCGTAATTTTGTCGCAGTTCGGAATGCATACCATGCCGTCAAACCAGTGCGCCGAGATGACCGTTTCGATCGAATCAGCGATGATTTCCCGGCTCGGAAGCGAATAGCGCATCCCGATATGCCCCATGGCGATGCCGTCATCAACGCCGATCGTGTTCATTTCAAACGGCACGCCGCCTGCTTCGCGAATCGCTTCTTTCACGATTCTCCCAAACTCTTGCAAGTGAACGTGCCCCGGAATAATGTCGATGTACGAGTTGACAACCGCGATGAACGGTTTGTCAAAATCCTCCTCTTTCACGCCGGCCGCCCGCAACAAACTCCGGTGCGGGGCGCGGTCGAATCCTTTTTTGATCATGTCGCTGCGCCGCTTTTTCATGTCCTGGTCCCTCCATCGTGCAGATTGCTAGGTTGCTAGTATTGTACCACTTTTTCTAATAAAAAGACAATTATCTTTATTCTGAATGCGTTTTCATGATCTACTCCGCGAAAACGAGTCAGAAAAATCAGCCGCTCCTCTTGACAACCGGAGCATTTGGCGTCATAATTTCTTACAAATTATAAATCGCAAGTCTATCCTTGACAATGAAACAACGAGAACGGCACGGGATTAGTAAACCGAGGGAACGCGCCAGAGAGTGGAACCCACAGGCTGGAAGGTTCCTCGCGGGAAGCCGGTTGAACCTGCCCTAGACGGCCGCTTATGCAAACATAAGCCGCACGCCTGCGTTACAGGCTAGAGGGGGCGCTTTGTGCGTCAAAAAAGGTGGTACCGCGGAACGCTTTTCCGTCCTTTTGCAAAAAAGGAGGAAAAGCGTTTTTTATTGGCCGGCCGCTTCGCAGGACGGCTAGGCAATCCAACTCATGCCATTCAACACGCAAAGGAGGGAGGAACGCGATGAAACGGCAGCGCGTGGTGGTCAAAATCGGCAGCAGTTCGCTCACCGATCCGAAAGGCGGCCTTTGCCATGACAAGCTGTTCGATCACGTTGAGGCGATCGCTTATCTCAAACAGCTCGGCCATGACGTCATTCTCATCACGTCCGGCGCTGTCGCCGCTGGTTTCGGACCTTTAGGCTACCCGGCGCGCCCGACGACAATCGCCGGGAAACAGGCGGCCGCGGCCGTCGGGCAAAGTTTGCTCATGCAGGCGTACAGCTCGGCGTTCGCCCAATTCGGCTTTACGGCCGCTCAGCTGTTGTTGACGCGCAGCGACTTTTACAGCCGCGAGCGGTTCCGCAACTTGTTTGCCACGATCACCACACTGCTTGAGAACGGCGCCGTGCCGATCATTAATGAAAACGACTCCGTTTCCATCGAGGAATTGACATTTGGCGACAATGACATGCTTTCGGCGCTTGTCGCCGGCTTTTTGCACGCTGATGCGCTCATTTTGCTTACGGACATTAACGGGTTGTATGACGCCAATCCGAAAACGAATCCGCAGGCGAAAAAATACGCCTTTTTGCCGGAAATCACCGATGAGATGATCGAAGCCGCCGGCGGCATCGGTTCAGCCGTCGGCACCGGCGGGATGCGCTCGAAGCTTCTCGCGGCTCGAAAAGCACTCTCGTTTGGCGTCAGCGTGTTCATCGGCGCAGGGAGCGGCAAAGAAAAACTGGCTGATATTTTAGCTGGAAAAGGAGACGGCACGTACATCGGCGCTCCGTTTCCGAAACAAATGCAAATGCGCAAACAATGGATTGCTTATCATGCTCCTGTCGCCGGCACGGTCACGGTCGACAGCGGGGCTGAGGAAGCGTTGCTTATGCGTGGGAAAAGTTTGCTCCCCGCTGGCGTAACAGCTGTTTCCGGCGATTTTCACGCCATGGATGTCGTGGATGTCATCAATGAAAAAGGGATCACGATCGGACGCGGCCAAGTGTATTATGCCGCCGCCGATTTAGAGAAAGTGAAAGGACTTCCAAGCGAGGAAGCTCGGCAATATTCCTACCTTCACCGCCCGGAAGTCATCCACCGCGACAATTGGGTCACGTTGCGAAAGGAGAGTGTATCGAAATGAGCGAACTGCTCGAAAAAGCCGAACGGTTGAAAACCGCCTCACAAACGCTCGCCATGCTGTCAGCGGAGGAAAAAAATGCGGC
Source organism: Geobacillus sp. Y412MC52 (assembly GCF_000174795.2). Classification (NCBI taxonomy): domain Bacteria; kingdom Bacillati; phylum Bacillota; class Bacilli; order Caryophanales; family Anoxybacillaceae; genus Geobacillus; species Geobacillus sp. Y412MC52. The sequence goes on from NC_014915.1 coordinate 2,073,778, forward strand.
GTTGGAACAGATCGCCCAAACCCTTGACCGCGAACGCGCCTTCATTTTGCAAGAAAACGAGAAAGATATGGCCCAAGGCTGCAAACAAGGGCTGTCACCGGCTTTGCTTGACCGGCTCCAACTCACAAATGAACGCCTGGACCAAATCATCGACGGCGTCCGCCAAGTCGCCTCGCTTCCTGACCCGGTTGGAGAAATCATCGCAGAGTGGACGCGGCCAAACGGGCTTCGCATCCAAACGGTGCGCGTGCCGCTTGGGGTCATTGGCATGGTGTACGAAGCGCGCCCGAACGTGACGGTCGATGCGGCGAGCCTTTGCTTGAAAACGGGCAACGCGGTTTTGCTTCGCGGCAGCACATCAGCGCTTCATTCGAACAAAGCGCTCGTTCGCGTCATGAAAGAGGCGCTCCGCACGACGACCGTTCCGGAAACGGCGATTGAACTGCTCGAAGACACAAGCCGGGAAACGGCCCAGCACATGTTTCGCCTGAACGAGTATTTGGACGTTCTCATCCCGCGCGGCGGAGCCGGGCTCATCCGCTCGGTCGTCGAAAACGCCACCGTGCCGGTGCTTGAGACCGGCGTCGGCAACTGTCATATTTTCATCGACGAATCAGCCGAGCGGCAAATGGCGATCGATATCGTCCTCAACGCCAAACTGCAGCGCCCATCGGTCTGCAATGCCGTCGAAACGGTGCTCATCCATGAGCGTTGGCCATATGCCGACGACTTGCTTGAGACGCTTCACGCCCGCAGCGTCGAATTGCGCGGCGACCAACGTCTTGCCTCCGCCTATCCATTTGTCAGCGAGGCAACAGAAGATGACTGGTATACGGAATATTTGGCGCCGATTTTAGCGGTCAAACTGGTCGCCGATGTCGACGAGGCGATTGGCCACATCCGCCGCTACGGGACGAAGCACTCGGAAGCGATCATCACGGAAAACGAGGCGAACGTCCGCCGCTTTTTTCAAGGGGTCGACGCGGCTGTCTTGTACCATAACGCCTCAACCCGCTTCACGGACGGCGAACAGTTCGGCTACGGGGCGGAAATCGGCATCAGCACACAAAAGCTGCACGCCCGCGGTCCGATGGGGCTTGTCGCCATCACGACGACAAAATCGCTCGTGTACGGGACGGGGCAAATTCGCGAGTAAAGCCAAACTAGACGCGGGCTTCTTCTTTACAGACATGCGAGCAAGAAAGCCCACTATTTGGCCCGTTATCGATGTATGAATCAAATGGCGAAACGATCGACCACATAACACAATTAGGATCAGCAACGAATCGAAGTGCTTTGTCCGTGCTTACAGACCTGCGAGCGAGAAAGCCCACTCCTTGAGGGGTGGGATGAAAGCGAGCCGTTTTCTGAATATTGAATGATCCTGAAAAAGCCAGCGTAGGAACGAAATCGTTGTTTTTCAAAGGGAGCCAATGCGCCTTCATTCGCCGACGATATGCGGCTTTGCGGCGAACGTTGGGCAAAGCCAAGAAGCTCCATATGATTCGCAAAATCGGCCGCAAAGAGTCCCGCTGGATGAAGGATCAAAATCACAAAATCAGCCGTCAAATCGTGAATGTTGCGCTCGCCAACGGTGTTGGCGTGATTCGGATGGAAGCGTTGACAGGGATTCGCAAGCGAGCAAAATCGGCCAAAGAAGCAGGACGAAGCCTTCATTCTTGGGCGTTTCATCAACTGCAAACGATGATTGCCTATAAAGCCGAAATGGCAGGCATTCGGGTCGAGTGGGTGAAGCCGACCTACACGAGCCAAACGTGTAAATGTGGGCATCGGGAAAAGGGAAATCGCAATGGCATCCACTTTCAGTGTAAACAATGCGGATACACCCTCCACGCCGACTTGAATGGCGCGATCAACATCGCCAAAGCGATTTCGGGCTTTGTCGCCGAACCTAGCGCACTGGTCACAGGTGCGCCGCCCATGGGGATACATCGTAACCCGATGGGACGGGGTGATGACACACCCCTGAAGCTTTTGCGTTGTCTGAACCAGAAATGGAGGAGGACGCAAACGACCCAAGAATCCCACGCCCTTTAGGCGTGTGGAGTGTCAAAGACCGGGAATGAGAAATTGATTTGATTTCGCGTGGACATTGTTTGATTTCCAGCGAATTCACAAATTAGTTGTGTATCTCTTCAAGCAGCGTTTAAACTGATGATTGAACGGGCGAAGAAAAATAACACAAAAGCCTCTTCTGCCTTTGTGGGCGAAGAGGCTTGTTTCACTTCAATGCTTTGTACCAGGTTCGCTTTTTTTCATCATTCCTAAGAGGCTGGTGATTTAGTACAAAATGCTGCTAGTTCCAACTATTTCTCAATTAGAAAAACCTTACGAAATCACCCTTCTTTTTTGGCGAAATGCCGCTGATTTGCTCATGACAACCGTTTTTCACCGGCCTTCTAAGCGCTCTCTTTTAGGATGCAACCCAATTCTCCTTAACATGTCAGCGCAGATCGAAATCATCCAAATCATTTTTCATTTTTTTCCACAAACACCCAATAGCGGCTGCCGATAAAATTCACCGCCATCCCGGCTATCGTCGCCGCCATTTTCGCCAGCCAGAGCGGCGTGAACAGTTCGCCCGCCAATAAGACGCCAAGCGACACGCCAAGCGACAACCCGTTGACGACAAGAAAACGCAACAATTCCCCGATGTTCGCCTTTCGTTTCACTTGAAACGTCCATAGCCGATTCCAAATGTAGCTGTTCGCCATTCCGGCACCGTAGGAAACGACTTGGGCGGCCGCCGCCGGAGCGCCTGCGGCAGTCAACAGAAAAAAGACGGCGAAGTCCACCGCGGTATTGCTTACCCCGACGATGGCAAATCGCCATACGGTTTGTTTTTCTTTACGAAATGTATGAAGGCTTTCGTTCATGTTTCGTCCTAACTCCCCACGTTTCATTGATGACATAAAGCGGACGCTCTTTCACTTCATCAAAAATGCGGCCGATATACTCTCCAATCACACCGAGCATGAGCAGTGTCACCCCGTTGCAAAGAAGCATGGCGATCAAAAGCGACGCCCAACCGGTGACCGTTGAGTGGGTGAACCACTTTAAGTAAAGAACGAAAATGATGCCAATGGCGCTCGCCGCCGACAACAAAAAGCCAAGCAAACTGGCCAGCTTCAGCGGCTTGTATGAAAACGAGGTGATGCCATCAAGCGAAAACCGAATCATGTTTTTGAGCGGGTATTTCGTCTCGCCGGCGAAACGCGGCTCTCGCTCGTATTCAACCGCCGTCTGCCGGAAGCCGACCCAGCTCACCACCCCCCGGACAAAACGGCTTCGCTCCCTCATATAGCGTAGCTGATCGCACACCTTCCGGTCAATGAGGCGAAAATCGCCCGTATCGACCGGAATGTCGATTTCGGTCGCCGCCCGCAACAGCCGATAAAACACATACGCTGTCCATCTTTTGAACACTGTCTCACCCTTCCGCTTGACGCGCCGGGCATACACCACTTCATACCCTTCCTTCCAACGCTTGATCATCTCCAAAATGAGCTCAGGTGGATCTTGCAAATCGGCGTCAATCACGATGATGGCTTGTCCGGAGGCATAGTCCATCCCCGCGGTAATGGCGATTTGATGGCCGAAGTTGCGGGAAAAGTCAATGTACTTCACTGTGTCATCCTTCACGGCTAATTCCTTCAAGATATCCAGCGTCTCATCCGTGCTGCCGTCGTTAACAAACAACAGCTCATACGGCCCGTCCGTCTGCTCCATCACCGCTTTCAGCCGCCGGTGCGTCTCGCGGATGACAAGCGCTTCATTATACACAGGAACAATGACAGAATAGGTCACCATTTATTTTCCCTCCTTCATCCACGTTCGTTGATCTTTTCCTTCGATTAGCCATTGTACACATACAACGTCATTCCTCCGCGGCCCATGCCGCCGATGGCCGCGCTTTGCCCACCACCCCATTGTGACGACGGCACTTCTTTGCAATGCGTTTGGATCCATTGAACAAGCTCATTGTTGCCGAGGTCCTCTCCAGAAAGAAGGAAATACTTCACTTCGCCGTTTTGGGCCATCTGCTCCAGCTTCTCGGGGGTCAGCACCGGATCGGTTCCTCCGAATCCGCCCATCGCCATCACCGCGCGATCGGTGTGAAGCATCATCTCCGCCGCTTCGGTTGCCCGAATGGTCGCGGCCAAATATTTTGCTTTCCCAGCGTGTTGTTCTAAATAGACCACCAAGGCTGCCAACGAACTGTTGTCCCGAAGCCGGTTTCCGTCCTCCGCGACCCGGTGCTTTGCCCTTCCTGCAAGCGCCCACCTTGCCCCGCCGGCATCCCAGCAGCCGGCATGGCCGCTCCTTCCCGACGCAAATCCGGTCCGGCATACGGAATCGTGCTGTTTGTCCCGTCCAACACGGGCGTCAACGACCAACACGCCGGCAGCGCAAGCAAACCAAACAGCGCGGCCGCGTATACAATCCGCCGCCAACGCTTCCGGAAGCAGCACACTAAAGTCGCTGACCCCGAACACTTTCGCGCTCAACGCCTGCGGCCAAATCGCCACCGGCGGCTTGTCAACTGTAATGAATCCGGCTGGATCTAACGCGGCAAAGAAAAACGCCTTCCAACTTGCGGCCATGCTTTTCGCCGCCGCCGTATAATACGCATTGGAACCACTGTTTCCAATTTGATAGAAATGCAAAAAAGCTGACCAGACCATGATCGCGATGATCCATCCAGTTTCTGTCGTTTTTTCCTCATGGACTCTCCCTTTCCGTCGTGCTCTTTGTTTTCTAACGGTTACGTTACATAGTGTTGGTGAAAGTTTGGTGAAAAAGATGGAGCGGGTGGACAAGGTTTTCATTTTCCTGATAATGATCATGTGCTATGATAAGGGTAAAGGAGGTGAATCGTGTGGAAGGAGCCACGATCGTGCAGCAAATTTTAAAGGCGCTTGACTTGCATTCCGATAAAATCCGTCAACAAATGAAAGAAATGGAAGATCGGCTGCGCACTGAAATTCAAGATACAGAAAATCGATTGCGCGCCGAAATCCAAGACACAGAAAATCGACTGTATGCCAAAATCCGCGAGACGGAAGACCGGTTGCATCAAAAGCTTATGGATCTGGAAAAACGCACCGACGCTCGATTTGAACGTTTAGAAACGAAAATGAACTATTGGCGTCTTGAATGGTCAGAAACGCAGGAAACCGTCGACTTCCTCGCCCGCAAAACCCTCCAACATGAGCGAAAACTCCGTTCCCGAGCTGGACAAAACGAAATCTCTTAAAAACGAAAAAAGCCAAACCGACCGCCGGCACTTTCCTGCTTGACGGTCGGTTTGGCTTCTCTATTTCGTTTCTCGCCCGTTTTACTCGAGACGGATTCTTCTTTGAACAGGCGCTTCCTGTGAGGATTATGGTGATGTCGAATGGAGGCAAACGTTTTTCCCCTTTTTATTCCGCTCCCTGCTGCTTTGCGATGTTCACACGCGAAAACGCCTCTCTCATCACCTCATACGACCGTTTCAGCCGCTCATGATAGCGCGGCGCCTCCCACACCGGCCACGCATACTCATAAAATCGCTCCGCTGGCAGCACGTCCCCGTTCATGGCTGGGAAAGAAAACGAATCGTCTCCATCCTCAACGTACAAACCAAGGCGAATGCCTTCAACGATGACACGGCTTTTGAGCCCGCCTTTCGACCACATGTCGCCCATCACCTCGCGCCGGCTCGGGTCGGTGACATTGAAGAGCGCCCACGGCAGGCGGATTTCATACATATCGCCGCTAGGGCTGACGCTGATATCGGCGAGTGAATCGTACGCCGCATCATCCGGGTTGGCCGTGCCAAACCGCAACATCCCCGTTTCATACGAATCAAACGGCACGACCTTGCCGCGGGCTTCTTCCAATTTTTTATTCAACGTCAGGCGAATCGGGTGGTAGACGCCGTTATCTTTCCCGCTGGCGTACGGCGCCGCCGGCATCATGTTCAGCCCTTTGCCGTAATGGTAGTAAAACGTGTCATAGTAGCTGTCGACAAGCAGCCGGGCGCTCTGTTTTCCATGGATGACCAAGGCAAAGTCAATTCCCGCTGTCCGGACGTCAAAAAGACCTGGCAGGCGCGATTGCCCTTGGTTCGGGATCGTGTCAAACGCGATGTATGTCGTAGTGTCATCGGTGATGCGCCCGCTGTCAAGCCGCACATACAAATACCCTTCATCGCTTGTGACGTACAGCGCCCGCTTGCCATCCGTCCAGGCCGGCCGGATTCCGTTGAACGTCCAATCGTCTTTCCGTCCGTCCACCTTGATCATCGCGGCCGCGCTCGGGCCCGGCTCAAACCGAAGCAGCCCAAAATGTTGTTCGTTCGTCTGCGCGTTCAGCCAAAACGGCCGCCTATCCGGGTTGTCATAATCCATCGTGTTCCACGTCCGCTTGAACCACTCATCCTGCCAGGAAAACAACAACCCGCCGGCCATTCGCTCATGAACGATGTCCTCAAACAGCTTGCGGTCGATTGACCCTTGTTCTTGTTCCGACAAAAATCCTTGGTTTTTCCCGTGCACGTTCCGGTGCGCCATGCCCCGTGAAGAAGGAACGCCGAATTCGGCGACCAAAATCGGCATCCGGTGCACCGCCTTCAGCTCATGCAAGTAGCCAGCATAGCTGTTGTTCTCGCCGCGTTGGTCAACATAGCTGACGTACTTTTCCTCACGATTCAAAAAGTCAGGGTAATACGGATAAATGTGGTATGACGCAAACAGCCCGGTGTGCAGCTTGTCGGTGGCATGCATCACATTCGGGTTGACGGAGACAAGATCTTCTTTGACAAGCGGCTCGGCCGGATGGCGAAGGGGATCGGTCGTCGCCCAGTTCGTGAAACTGACCGGCCGCTGCCAGCCATATGTTTCCGTTTCATACGCCACCGCTTCGTCGATCGCGCGGGCCAGCCACACTTCAAACGGACTCGCCCCTTTCGTATAAATGTAAGCGCCGCGGTAGTCGCCCTGCTTATGGTGTTTCTTGTTCGTTGCCGCCACCACTTCCGGATCCCATTCGACACCGAAAATCCAACCGAGAACGTATGGGGAAAGATCGTATCGGTACACCCCGCCGGCATGCCCCGGCCGTTTCGCAATGCGAGCGCTGCCGTGAACGATGTCGATCGTGCGGCGGATCTCGGTGTGAAACGCCTCGTTCACTGCAGGCGCCCACACATCCTTCGTGCGAAGCATCGCCGCTTCATCGATCCAGACGCCGTGAAACAAATAAAGCGGCTGCTTCGCTATTTGATTGTACTCGTAAAGCGCTTCGTAAAAAGCCGGCGGGTGGATCGTATAGACGCGGATGGCGTTCGCGCCCATCGCCCCGATGTACTGCAGCCAGCGGAAATATTCCTCTTTGGTAATCTTCGTTTCCCCAGGGAAGGCGCCGGGTTTGCTGATGCCGAGGTTGACTCCTTTGATCAACAGCGGCTCCCAGCGCCCGTTGCGGTATACTTGAAGGTAGTCGCGCCCGACCGTTCCCGACAGGCGGATGCCGGCCTGTTCCGCCGTTTGAACAGCGGCCCGCGGCTTCCCTTCCTCTTCATATGTCTTCGTTTCCCGCAATATCGCCTTCATCATCGGCACATACGCCTTCCAATAAAACGCCGTGCCATCATCCGGACGGTTGCCCGCCGTCCATTTGCGCCACACGTCCAGCCCGACCGTCTGGTAAACGGACGGCAATTCTCCTTGATCGGCGTAATCGCCGCAAAAATAGTACGACTGATACGTCCGCGCCTCGTGACGGACAACGGCCGGAAAGGAAAACGGCAGCCCGATCGCCCGCAGCTTCTCTTTGCCGCGTTCGGAAAGCGACAGCGTGTATGTCGCCAGCACCCCGCGCCCGTCGATCGGCGTGACGATGTCAAACCAGTACGAATACGGCGCCCGCACGCTCTTTCCCCACTGCGCTTCCCCTGCTTTTGTAGACGAAAACACGACACCGTCCGTCCCTATATCGCGCCGGTCAAGGACAAGGAGCCGATCCGTTTCATCCACCAACACCATGCCCGGGCCGCGAAACGCAAACCGTTTTCCGTATTGCGCTTCGTAGTTTTCTCTCACCCACACCGGCACTTCTCGGCTTCCCAAATCCGGAAAATAGCGGCCGATCCAACCGGTCCACTCAAGGCCAAACAACTGCGCAAACGATGCGCGCACCTCTTTTTCCGTCGGATGGGCCATCGAGTTGAACTCGGCGATCAACGTTTTCCCGCCTTGGCGGGCAAACTGCCAAAGCGCCTTCATCTCCTCCTCATCAAGCCCGCCGTGCACTTTCGCCGACCGCGCCCCGTCCGTTCGCTTTCGGATGAACTCTTCTTCATATACACCGTACGTGTCGGCGATATAAACAGCATCATACCGGGCCATCGCCTTTGGAAACGGCCGCACGTCGTACGTTCCCTCTTTTTTCGGCACAAACCCGGCATAATCACGCGCCGTCTCATACCGCTTCCCGTTGTCGTGAACGTATTTTTGCTGATTGAGCAGCCAAATAAGCCCTTGATGCTCGCGGTACGACCGATCCGGCACGGTGTGATCGACGATAAGCAAATCGAGCTTCGTTTCCGGCTTCAGCCACCAAAGCCAATACGGGGCGGACAGAAGCAACACCGCCAAGACAAGATACACATAAAGCCAACTGAACACCCGCTTCTCCATCTCCCCACTCTCCCCGTTCCCTCCCTATTTTCCTTATAACAGAAGGAAGGATTGTCCAGCAAGAATGAGCGAATTTTCCTATGCGGTCCATCGCCCTTCAAACCATAGCGAAAAAAAAAAAAAAAAAAAAAAAGCAAGCCCCTTGCCAAGAGCTTGCCCGCCGTCATGCCCGTCTTAGGGGGCTGGTGATGTAGTGCGACATCCTATACTACTCATTCCACCCATTTCTCAATTAGAGAAGCTCCGCAGACTGATGAAAATGCCGCCGATTAGCGCGCGGAAGCCGTTTTTCACCTGCCTTTTAGCGGTTTGGCTCATAGACGTCCCATGTCCATTTGATCGACTCGACGATTTGCTCGGCCGCCTGTTCCGCTTCCAATTCGTTGATCACGACACGCGAGTGATGAAGGGCGTAAGCCGACTGCCGCTGGAAAAAGAGCTGCTCCACTTCTTCAAGCGTCTTGTTTTTCAGCACCGGACGGCTGTCGACAATGAGCGGCAGCCGCTCCTCTTTCCAATGCTCCCACGACAAGTCAAGGAAAAAGACGATGCCATGAGCCAAACAGGCGCGCCGCACCTCTTCCTGCAAGTACGCGCCGCCGCCGAGCGAAAGAATTTTCAGCCTTGTATTTGTGCACAAATCAACGATCAGTTGGCGCTCAACCTGCCGAAAGTACGCTTCCCCTTTTTGCGCGAACATCTCCGGAATCGTCATCCCGTGCCGCCGCTCGATTTCCGCATCGACATCGATAAAGTCGCGGTACAGCTTTTTCGCAACCAGCTGCCCGATCGTTGTTTTCCCCGCTCCCATAAAGCCGATCAAAATGATGTTTCGCTCGCGGAGCGGGATGGCCGTTTGCTTATTCATGATGAACTCCCCTTTCTCCCCCAACCGGCAGGTACCTGTTTTTCCGTATCCATATGCGACAAGAGGGCAAGCCATAGACAACCGATTATATCCCTTGCCAAAGCCGGTCACCGGCTATACTTTCGCAAAACCGACAGCACCATCCGCACGTCCTCGATCGGAATTTGCCCCGGAGCAGAGCTTTGGTTTCCGACAGCAAACGTCACTGTCGAGCCAAACAGCCATCCAGCCAGCCGAGTAATGGCGCCAAGCTCGCCCATCGCCATCGTAATGAGCGGAACGGACAGCTCATGCCGTGCTTCCTCCGTCGCCTGCAACAAGACAAGCACATCTTCCGGCGATTTAGGCGTAACCGCCACCTTAACGATATCGGCACCGTACCGCTCAGCTTGACGCATGTCAGCCACGAGCGTTTCTTTCGACGGAGTGCCGTCAAAATAGTGGCGCGACACGATGAGACGAATGCCGCATGCTTCCGTCATGCGGCGCACGTCGGTGATGCGTTCCCCATAAGCTAGCTCATAATCTACCAAATCGATTGCCCCGCTTCGACAGATTGCTTCGATCAACTGCCGCACTTCCGCTTCATTGAGTGGGATCAGCTGTCCGCCTTCCCGCTCGGAACGAATTGTAAATAAAATCGGGATCTCTCCTGCTATGTTCCGCAGCCCTTTGGCCGTCGCCAATACGCGCTCTTGGTCATCAATCGCCCGAAAAAAATCAGCCCGCCATTCAAGCAAATCCGGTTGCTTCCGGCACACTTCCGCCGCCTCGCGCAACACTTGCTCGGCGTCAGCCCCGACAACAGGAACGCAAATGCACGGCTCAGTGCCGCCGATCCATGTATTCCTGACCCTAATGACCTTCAATGAAATATTCATCGATGGTTCCCCCAATCATGTTTGTCGAACAGAAAGCGGCGGCTAGCCGCAAAAAAACCTACCAAGTGGGCAGAACAGCATGGCCCATCTGGATCTCGCGATGGCTCTGCCACGCTTATACAAACCGAAAGCAAATTGCTTTTTATTATAATCCGATTGTCCCCCCTCTCTTCCCGCCGTGCTTCAATCGTTTCCTTTTCCGCTCTTCGCAAGAAAAAACGACCGGCCACGTTGAACGCCTAGAAGACTGGTGACTTAATGAAAAAACAGCTCAAAACCAGCTCTTCTCAAGTTGAGCAGCTCTGTAAAATCATCTCTTCTTTCCTGATGAACTCCATCGATTTGGTCAAGACCATCGTTTTTCAATCGTTTTTCACCGGCCTTCTAGCTCTTTAGTAGAAAGATTAGCAAAAAAATCATTGTTCAGCAATCTTGTACGCTGAACCATCCACATTTTTCTGCATTCGCTTGGTTTTCGCACCTCGGTGAGCATCGGAAAATCAAACGTTGAAGATTTTACGCGACAGACGCCTTTTTTCACCCTTGATCCGAAGAACAACGTACAAAAGTACATTTGTTGGAAATATTCAACGATTTAGGTTAGAGAATGACATTCATCTCTCGCTTATTTTGGGCTACCCCCCGTACAAAATGGAAGCGGGAGTCCTCTGTCGGAAAATAATAAAGAGCGAACATATGACTACCACCAATGTCCAAACGTTTTTTCTTTCTAAATCATATGCCAGCTTCTCCCTCAAGACGGACTTTTCCTCTTTTGGACGCAGCCATTCGGCAATGCCCTTAAAACATGAAAAAACCCGGAAAGACGGCAAAAAACAGTCCTCTGGGTTTTCGACATAACGATTCCCTTCTCGCTTATTCATTGTCACTTACGTCCTCTCAACGAGACCCAACTTGATCAAGAGCACCTTTGTTTTACTATTGATTTTCTAAGGCAACAAAAGGCTGTTTTGCCCCCTTGCACCCCTCGAAAATAAATGTGGTTATGTCAACTTGTACAGTTGACTGAAATCATCAATCGTCCAAAAGCTTGATAGATCAATTATTTCTTTCGATAATCGAAGAAAAAATCCTCATGCACACCTCTCCCGTTTTTGCAGCCATTTTGGGGTGTACAAAATGGGGAAAAGGGCACTTCTGCTCACCGTTGCCGAAGCACCCGCTCAAGCCCCGCCGCCACGCCGTCCTCTTCGTGGGAGCAAGTGACGATGTCAGCCTTCGCTTTCAACTCCGGCGCGGCGTTGGCCATGGCGACGCGGCAGCCCGCGACCTCGAACATTGACAAATCGTTATGGCTGTCGCCAAAGGCGACTGTATCGCACAAGTCGATGCCGTAATGGGCGGCGAGCTGCTTGAGCGCCTCGCCTTTCGTCGCCCGTTCGTTGTTCATCTCAATGTTGTGCGGGTGCGACGAGGTGACCGTGACGCCGGGGAGCGCCGCGAAACGGGAGGCCGCATCACGCAACCGCTCGCGGTCAAGGGCGAAAATAAGCAGTTTGTATAAGGTCAGCTGTGGATCGTCCCACACCGTGCGGATGTCGTCGACATACGTCACCCGCGCTTGCTGGAACTGCTTGTTCACGAGCCACTTCACATCCGGGGCCGCATCGGCCATCTCGGAAGCGAGCGATTCCCATTGGGCGCGGTTGTGCAATCCGACGTACACCGCATCACCTGTGTACGTCTCGCAATACAAATCGGACTGTTTGCGCACCCACTCAAGCGTCGGGCGGACCGCTGTCCGCGCAAGCGGCGCTTCGCCGATGACCGTGCCGTCCTCAAGCGTCACAATCGCTCCGTTTAAGCTGGCGATCGGACAGACGAGGCCCGCCTCACGAAGCGGGGCGAGCGCGTCTTTGCGCGCCCGCCCGGTGATGACGGCGACGATATGGCCTTCCTTTTGCGCGGCCATCATCGCCTTTCGATTGCGCTCACTGATTTTGCCTTCTCCGTTTAATAGCGTTCCGTCCATATCAAGTGCAATCAACATGTTCATCCCTCTTTCTGCGTCGTGCAAAGCGCTCCTAGAAAAACGGAGTCCTGGCAGAAGCAGCGGGCTAGTGGAAAGCCGGAAATTCCCGCGCTTTTCACTCCGTACCCCAGCGCCTGCCCCCATCATCTCCTGTTCTGCATCTCTTTCTCCTGTTCGGCATCACTGTCGGCTTCTTCTTAGATCGCAAACTGTTCAAACAATTCCCTCACTTCATCGGAACGAGGGGTTGGGCCTGTGCTCATATTCACACCCAACTCGCGCAAAAGCGGCGCCAGCAACGGTCCGTGTTCCTTCGTGACGCGCACATGGCTCGGCACACACCCGAGCGCGCGGGCAAATGCGAGAAAACTTTGTTGCAGCGTCTTCGCATCCGTCTGGCCGCGAAACACCTGATGATGCAAAATGACGCCGCTCGCCGCATCGGCGGCCAACACCAGCAACGGAAAATACGGGCGCTCCCAGCGCCGTTCCTGGATCGGCCTGTTCACATAAGCGACCGAAAACTCCACGAACAGTGGGGCTCGCTCGAGCGTCTTGGCCTTTGCCAACTCGTCCGTGCCGATGTCAAGCGCGGATGTTTCCTTTTTCTTTGCCTTCGGGGGAGGCACCCAGCCGTCGCGCCAATGAAGCCCATCCTCTCTCCGTTCGGCGATCCGGGCAAACAATCGGTTGCCGCGAGCGGACGAAGCTAGGAACAGCTCGCCATCGCGCAGCCGCTCGGCGACAACGACCGCTTGTTCCAATGCCATAGCCGCCCATGCCGCTTCCTCTTCCGAAAGAAACCATGGATAATATCCAGGAACAAAACTGCGGAACATCGGCAACAGCTGTTTTCCGCTCACCGGAATGTGATGCTTCCTCAACAGCGCTTTGTCGTCTCTTTCTAGGTGGTTTCGAGGCGCCAACGACACAAGCAATGCGCGTTCTTTAAACACAGCGTCTTTTGGATGCAACGTTCCAGATAAAATATCTTGCAAGCATGCATACCCTTCCTCACCCATGTAAATGACAAGGCCGTACTCCTGGCCAAGCGCCCCGATCACCGTACAATACAACGATTCCCCATCAGGAGTCACCACGGCAAAAATTTGATCATCGTCCATCCATGTCCACGGGGCCAAGTCCCTGTAGGCGAGCGCTTGATCGAACAGCGTTTTCCATACATCCTGTTCCACTTCTTCGACTCTGCCTTTGCTTGCGGCTCGTTTCGTTTTTTTCGCCTCACCTTCTTCCTTCACCACTTTTCGTTGAAACGGGGCGAGCGCCACATTCACGTTCGCCGTCAGCTCCGCTGTGCTCATCTCTTCCTCTATGGCTTGCACTTCTCCCCAGCTGTCCTCTTTCAAACCCACTCGCACGGCCTTGATACAGCACGGATACAACGCGTCGGGAACTGGATCGACGATCTTTTCCAAAACGATGTCATGCTCCCACATATCTCCAAAATCATATACGTATTGGGCGCGGTCACCTTCTTCGACAAACCATTGCCCGATCGTTTCCTCCCGCTCATCATAATCGGCGCCGTCCCACCCGGCTGCTTCGTTGCCGATTTCAATGCGCAGCCGCGCCGTTCCGCCGACCTTCGTTATATAAAACGTATGCAAGTGCTGGTCCATCCAGCCGAACGCTGCCTGCAACACGCGATGCAACTCGGCGAACGTCATCTCCCCCGGTACAAGCAACCGGCGCCAAATGGGAGGGCGTGTATGCTTCAATTGCACTTTGAGTTGATAAATCATTCTCTTCTTCCTTTCTCATTGGCTTGTCTTGTCCTCTATTATAACAGATCAACGGAAACATGATGAAATCTTCCCTTTTTTCATAGTATAATAGATGAGAAAAATTCTCAATGAAAGCGAAGGGATGTGCATGTGGATCGTTTATGCTTTGCTGGCGGCGGTGTTTGCGGCGCTGACATCGGTGCTGGCGAAAATCGGCATTGAGAACGTGAACTCCCATCTAGCGACCGCCATTCGCACCGCCGTCGTGCTCGTGCTCGCATGGATGATCGTCTGGATGACAGGGGCTCATCACGGCCTAAAAGCCATTTCGACGAAAAGCTGGTGGTTTTTATGCTTATCTGGAGCGGCGACCGGATTGTCATGGCTTTGTTTCTACAAAGCGATCCAAATCGGCGATGTCTCGCGCGTATCAGCCATTGACAAATCAAGCTTGGTGCTGACGATTTTGTTTGCGGCTATGTTTCTCGGCGAACCACTGTCCGCGAAAGTGGTGATCGGGGTGTTGCTCATTACCATCGGGACATTGATCATGATGTTTTAGCCAGCCGCCTGCTCAAGCGTCTAGCCTGTTCTTCTGGAAGCATTGCCATCATGCCCAAATTTGGTATTTTTCCATCAAGCCTATAGACAGGACGATCCAAAAGATGTTATGATAGTTCTCATAATGACCAAGAGCTTTTCTCGCCCCTCCACATCATTTCGGCATAGAGGACAGCTTTTGGGATCACCTCATTAAAAAATAAGGTCTTCGTTGCGACCAAGAGTGTGTGAATGGCTTCGCCGCTGCTTGTCAAACGGAGAGTAGTTTGAAAGGAGATCACTGAATGAATGATTTTCACCCGTTCGGCTGGTACGCGGCGAAAATTGCCCCGCATTTGCCGAAAAAAGCGTTTCAACCTGTGAAGTCCCGCTTGTTTGGAGGTCTGGCTTATGTAGGGCTCGTCATCGCCGGCATCCTCGCTGTATCACTTTTTCATCTTCACCCGGTATGGAACCTCCTCATCTCTGTTGTGCTTGGTTTCAGTTTTGCCGCGTTAGGATTTTTAGGACATGAAATTTTGCACGGCACAGTCGTCAAAACGCCATGGCTGCGCGATCTTCTCGGAGCGATCGCCTTTTGGCCGCTTTGCACCGGTCCGAAGTTGTGGCGAAAATGGCATAACGCCAGCCACCATGTGCACACCCAGCATGAAGAAAAAGACCCGGACGCGTGGCCAAGCATGGAGAAATTAGCGAAAAGCCGCCTGCTCTCTTGGGTATACCGCATCCCGTTTCCGATTCGCGCTTCTTTCGCTTTTAGCTCGTTGTCCGTGATGTTTACCCTTCACTCGATCCGGATGCTGTTTTACTTTTTTAGAGACTTTCGCCGGAAGAACCGCGCGGTTGTCCTGTTTCAATTTTTCTTGCCTTGGGCGACATGGCTCGGGCTGTTATGGCTTGTCGGCTGGGAAAAATGGTTTTTCGCCTTTTTGCTTCCGCTGCTCGTCGCCAACACGATCGTCATGAGCTATATCTCAACAAACCACCGTCTCAATCCGTTAGTGCCGGTCAACGATCCGTTGGCCAACAGCTTGTCCGTCACGGTGCCAAAGTGGGTGGATATCCTTCACTTCAACTTTTCGCACCATACCGAACATCATCTCTTTCCAGCGATGAGTTCGAAGTACTATCCGCTCGTGAAAACATACATCAAACAAATGTGGCCCGACCGCTACCACGAAATGCCGATGGGAAAAGCGTTGGCCGCCCTTTGGAAAACGCCGCGCGTCTACTACGAGCAACATGAGCTCATCGAGCCAAAGCAAGGCCATGTGTACGGCACGCTTGGCAATGGGTTGGATCCCGACCGGATTGTGCATCGCGAGCTGGAAACAGAGAAACAACCGCGCTCAGCTAAAAAACGGGCAAAAACAAAAAAAGCAGCGGGGCAAGGGAATTTGTAGAAAGGATTGGCTTTGCAACAATCAGCCACCTTGTGATTCTCCTTTTGGATCATCGATCAAGAAGCGGCGGAGAAGGGAAAAGAGCGCTTTTCTTTCTGCAAACCCGCGTTTCCGTGTATGTGCGCACAACCAAAAGGTGCCCCGTCATGTGGGACACCTTTTTTCATTGCCCATCAGCGGCAGCGGTCGAGGCAAGCGGCCAGCCGCTTCTCAATGTCGGCCGCGATTTCCTTCAAAGCAGGATCGTTCATCATGCCAACGAGCATCGTCGGTTTCGGCATGCCGATTTTCGTTGTGCCGTTTTCTTGATAGACGACGAGTTTGCACGGCAAAAAGTAGCCAACCAAGAGGTTTTCGTTTAGCACCCGAGCCGCTTCTTGCGGGTTGCACACTTCTAAAATGACCATCGGCGTGGAAAAATCAAGCCCTTTTTCTTGCAGCTTCTCGGTTACGCTAAACTGCCAGAGCACGCCAAATCCTTCTTGTTTCAAGCTTTCTTCCAAACGCTCGATCGTTTCGTTCATGCCCGTTGACACGTCAACCGTGTAATGGAACATCGCTCATTCTTCCCTTCGTTATGTTTTCCCGTTGTTTAGCATGCCCAAATCGATCGCTCACCATCACGCAGAAAACGGACGGCGACACATGATCAGTTCCAGCGTTCACATGTCTTTTCCCGTGACCCGTCGCCTTTCAAGCGCTTCGATCATAAAATATCCACCCAAATTTTCACCGCCGTCGCCAAAATCAACACGGCAAGGATGACTTGCAGCACTTTCGTGTTCATTTTTTGCCCCGCTTTCGCCCCTAGCGGAGAGGCAAGCAAGCTCGCGACGACCATGATGAGCGCCGGGATGTAATCGACTTGGCCGGTGGCGATTTTCCCGAACGTAGAGCCAATGGAGGAAATGAACGTAATGGCCAAAGACGTGGCGATCGTCATTCGCGTCGGGATTTTCAGGACAACGAGCATGACCGGCACAAGCAAAAACGCCCCCGCCGCCCCGACGATGCCGGACCCGACGCCGATCAGAAACGCCAAGGCGGCCGCCACCCCTTTGTTGAACGTCACTTGGTCAAGCGGAATGTCATCGATCCCTTTTTTCGGCACAAACATCATGATGGCCGCCAATGCCGCCAAGATGCCGTAAACGACGTTAATCGTTCCCTCGCTCATCAGCTTCGAGCCATAGCCGCCGACAAAACTGCCGACCAAAATGCTTATCCCCATATACAAAATGAGCGATTTATTCAAGTAACCGCTTTTTCGATACGCCCACACGCCGCCGATCGTGGCGAAAAACACTTGCACCGCACTGATCCCCGACACTTCATGGGCGCTGAACGCCGCCAGCCCAAACAACGGGGGAAGATACAGAAGCATTGGATATTTAATAATCGACCCGCCGATCCCCACCATCCCAGAAATAAACGAACCGACAAAACCGATTAAAAAGATGACAATGAGAAATGCGAGCGAAACATCCATTGACCATCCCTCCCTTTTGTTTTCAAAAGGGACGGGGCACGCCCCCGTCCCTTGCCAATCTGTGCCGCTTCTTTAGGCATGGGTATGATGCAGCGCGCAGCGGTTTGGGCCGATTTCAAGCTCCCGCTCTGTTTCAATATCAACGGTTTTGAGCCCGCGGTTGATGGCGACAATGTCTTCAAAGTTCGGTGGTGTTTCGGTATTGGCGCTTTGGATGACAAGATCGATGAATTCGTCTTTCGGTTTGTTTTGCATCATCTCATTGCGGGCGCGGATGCGGCCTAGCGTATCGCCGACATACCCCTCCGCGTTGATTTCTTCATCTAAGTTCGCGTAATGAGCCGGCAAGACGATCACATCATCCGCCATGGCCGCGACTTTTTCGTACACGGTGTCATACAAATCCGCCGCCCATTCCGCCACCTTGCCGCCGAGGTCCGGCCGCCCGAGACCGCCGACAAAGATCGTGTCACCCGAGAACAACCATTTGCCGTTGACAAAGAACGAGACGCTGCCTGGCGTATGCCCCGGCGTTTTCACTGCCAACACTTCCAAATGAACGTTTTCGAAGTCGATCGTTTCATGTTGCTCGAGCGGCTCGAAATCAAACACCGCTCCCTCGCTTTTCATCAAGTAGTACGTCGCTCCGGTTCGTTCGGCCAGCGCCTTGCCGCCGGAAAGATGGTCGGCATGCAAGTGCGAGTCCACGATATGCGTGATCTTTACCCCTTCTTGTTGGGCGGCTTGTTCGTACACATCGATAAACCGCAACGGATCGACGACAAGCGCTTCGCTTCCGGAGATGACCATATACGACAGGCATCCTTTGCCGACGCGGATGAATTGGTAAATTTTCAACTGATCATCTTCGTATACTTTGGCTTGATGGAGATGCTCACTCCACGCCTGCATCCCGCCAGCGAGCGTATAAACGTTGTCAAATCCGGCTTCCGTCAGCTGTTCGGCGACAAACGCCGCCGATCCGCCCTTCGCGCACACCACGACGATGTCTTTGTCTTTCGGAAGACGGTCGACAATCGAGTCAACCCCATCAATCAATTCAAAATACGGCACGTTCAAATAGTCAAAGTTTTCCCCTTCGATTTTCCAATCGCGAAAATCGCCTTCGTTGCGGACGTCCAAGATGAACAGCGATTCTTTGTTTAACACCTTTTCCGTCATTTGTTGCACGGTCATTTCTTTCACCATATTATCATACCCCCCAATGTATATTTGATTGTTGAAAAAGGCCGCTCCATTACGATTGAGCGGAATCAAGCGGCCCGTTCCATTGCGACATGCCTGGAATGACGTTGCGCACACGGTCAAATCCTTTTTCGGCCAGCTTTTGCGCAGCCAAATCGCTCCGTGTCCCTGTGCGGCACACGACGTAAATCGTTTTGTCTTTCGGAAGCTCGGCCATCCGATTCTCGAGCTCCCCAAGCGGAATCGAAACGGCGCCCGGAATATGGCCAAACGCATACTCCGCCGGTTCGCGGACATCCAAGACAAACGAATCAGGATCGTGAAGTTTTTCTTGCAATTCTTCATTCGATACGACATGAGGGAATGTCGTTTCTTTGCGTGTTTCATTTTCCGCTGACTTGCGGATATAATGTTTCAAAACCCCATTTTCTTCAATTGTTCCTAAATATTGATGCCCTGTGCTTTCCGCCCATGCTTTGATATCGGCTTTGGATCCCTTATCCGTCGCCTGCACTTCCAGCACTTGGCCTGGCTGCAGCTCATTGATGGCTTTTTTCGTGCGAACGATCGGCATCGGGCAGGACAATCCTTTCGCGTCTACCGTCATATCGACTTTAATCATTGGCAGATTCCCTCCTTGATGGTTTATTCGATCGGTCCTTCCCAGGCGAGCATGCCGCCTGTCATGTTGACTACGCGGTAACCGCGGCTGTCAAGAAACTCCGCGGCACGGCCGCTCCGTCCGCCGGAACGGCAGACAAGAATATATTCTTCATTTTTGTCCAATTCATGCATGCGGAACTCAATCAAGCCGAGCGGAATGTTGACCGCTCCTGGAATTTTGCCTGCAGCGACTTCATCCGGCTCGCGCACGTCGATAATATGAAGAGATTCTCCTGCGCGAAGACGTTCTTCTACCTCTTTCGGTGTGATTGTTTTCATCATCATCCTCCTCTACTGCCAGGCGTTTAAGCCGCCTTTGACGTTCGTTACGTGCTGAAATCCCATTTTCTTTAACAATTTGCTCGCTTTTTGGCTTCGCATCCCGCTTTGGCAAATGACTATCACTTCTTTTTCTTTGGATAGTTCGTGAACGCGTGCTGTCAATTCGTGCAGCGGGATGTTCCGAAAACCTGGAAGATGGTAAGACTGAAACTCCATCGGGGTGCGCACATCAATATATTGCACCCCAGGTTCTTTCAACCGTCGTTTCAATTCCTCTGTTGTGATCATCCGCACCCCTTTCGGCGGGATGAAGCGGCTGGCTAAAAACCAAACAAGCAAAACAAACAGGATGATGTTGATGATCGTTTGCGACATATCATTCCCTCATTATTAAATAAATAAGTTCACGTTCCCTTCCGACGCATCAGCCAAATACGCGGCGACGCCGGCAAACTCAATGCCGTCGATCAATTCCTCCGGCTTCAGCCCAAGCAAATCGACCGTCATTTGGCAAGCGACGAGTTTCACGCCTTGCTCTTTCGCCATCTCGATCAATTGCGGAAGCGGCATGGCGTTATGTTTTTTGATCACCTTTTTAATCAACTTCGGGCCGATGCCGGCAAAATTCATGCGCGACAGCCCCATGCGGTCCGCGCCGCGCGGCATCATCTTCGCGAACATCTTTTCAAGAAATCCTTTCTGTACCGGAACCGGCGCCTCTTTCCGCAAGGCGTTCAGCCCCCAGAACGTATGAAAGATCGTCACGTCATGGTCGTAGGCAGCGGCGCCGTTGGCGATGATGTAAGCCGCCATCGCCTTGTCATAGTCGCCGCTGAACAAAATGATCGTCGTCTTTTTCTTCGGCTGTGTCATCTGGCTGCCTCCTCTCTAAATATACATATATGGGTATATTAAAACCTAAAAAATTATCCTTTTTGAATCCAGAACGTCAACACACCGTTTTCCTCTTTCATCTCAATGACCGTATGGCCGCTTGTTTTCGCCCATGCCGGCAAATCGTTTTTCGCCCCTTTATCGGTCGTTTGCACTTCCAGCACTTCTCCCGACTGCAATTCGTCCATCGCTTTTTTGGCTCTCACCACCGGCATCGGGCAAGCCAATCCTTTCGCATCCAATACTTTCGCTACGTTCATGATGATGACCTCCTTCACAACAGATTTTTATTACCATTACCCCTATGGGTATATTACTACAAGAAAAAGAACGTTGTCAACACCTTTTTGTTGATCAACGCATTAACGGCTTTTCACAAGCAGTTCCACTGCTTCTTTGACAAGACTGTCTGTGCTTTCTCCTTTTTCCATGCTTTCACGCAGGCAATGTTCCAAATTGGTGCTGACGATCACCGCAATGGCGCGGTCAATGGCATTGCGCGCCGCTGAAAGCTGGGAAACGACGCTCTTGCAGTCTTTCCCTTGTTCCATCATGCCAAGGACGCCTTTAATTTGTCCTTCAATCCGTTTTAAGCGGTTTTTGATCTCTTTATTATATTCCATCGGCTCGTTCGCCCCCTTTCTTGACAATCACAAGCCGTGATCGAATAGCTTTTCACCTCATAGCCATAACAGCGCAACAGCCGGATGCCGACGTTTTTTTCGATGGCATCCTGGGCAATGATATGAAGCGGCTTTCGCGGGATATGCCGAACATGCCGTTTCAAATACGCCACCGGAATATGCAACGCTTGGCCAAATATGGAGCCGTTGCTTTCATTATAATCGCGCAAGTCAAGAAGAAGCAAGCCGTCCGGCACCTCTTCTACCGGAAGGCATGGGATATGTTTGACAGGATAGTAGCGTCGATACAACGCTGCGCCCAAAAGAATGAGAAAGAATAACAAACTGCTGACGATCAACGGTTCACCCCCTCTATTCACCCTATGCACGATCATTATATACCCTATACGGTATAATGACAATAAGAAATATTTTCCTCAACAATTGGTTATTCCCAGCGAATCAAAAGACCATAGACAGCCGGGTGAAAACGGACAAGTTCCACGTTGCCCGCCTTTTGTTTCACATAGGAAAACAGTTCATCCGACGGAATCCGCTCATGGAGCGGCGGCCCCATTTCGCTTTCAATCGCTTCCCATTCGATCAACAGAAACTGCCCTTTTGGCTTCATCACGCGGCGAATTTCGTCAATGGCGGCTTCTTTTCGTTCCACTTCATGAAAGACGAACGCCATGATTCCTTTGTCCACCGAATGGGAAGGCAAGGCGGTTGAGGCGACATCCGCCACCTGATATTCAATGTTGGTGATCGCAAACTGCTGCGCCCGTTTTTTTAATAACTGGATCATCTCGGGCTGCACATCGATCGCGTACACTTTTCCGTTTGTCGCCTGCGCGAGAGGAATCGTAAAATAGCCATTCCCCGAGCCAAGATCCACGATCGTGTCATTCGGTTTCACAGACAACATCGAAATTGCCTGTTGCGGGTCGATCCATTCCTTGCGCTTCGGATCCAATAATCGTTCAGCATGTTCGTAATGAAAACGATGCCCTGTCATCCTTTTCCCTCCTATTCCTCACTTCAATTTCATTATACTCGTAAAGAGAGGAAAAAAGCCGGCATTGGAAAACGCCGGCTCCTTTTCCCTACCGAACGGCGCAACGGTTTGGACCGATTTCCATCTCCCGTTGTTCCTCTTCCGTCGGATGCAATTTCCCCATGTTGGTCTGCCGAATTTCCTTGTAAGCATTCGGCTGCGGCGGCAAGTTCTCCGTGACCGTTCGGCGGAATTCTTCATCGCTGGAAATATTTAAACCATGATTTTTTTCATAAAGAATCCCCAACCGTTCCGCCACACTGCCATCCTTATTCATTTCATTCGGCCCCATATAGTGCGCCGGCAATACAATCAGATCATCTGCAAGCTGTTTGTAGCGTCGATAAAGCGTCTCCCGCAGATCGCCGACCCAGTCTTGCGCTTTCCCAGCAAGATCCGGGCGTCCGATCGAGTCGATGAACAAAATATCACCGGTTAACAAATATTGATCGTCCACAATAAACGATGTACTACCGATCGTATGCCCCGGCGAATACAACGCTTCAATCACGACATGGCCGACGCGGATGCGGTCGCCATCTTGAATCGGTGTGTAGGTAAACGTCACCTCTTCCGCGTCTTTCGGTGGCAAGTAATACGTTGCACCCAGTTCTTCCGCCAACTTGCGCCCGCCAGAAATATGGTCGGCATGCAAGTGCGTATCGAGCACATGCTTGATTGTAATGCCGTGTTCGTTCGCAAAACGGACGTACGCGTCAGTCATGCGGTTCGTATCGATCAACGCCCCCTCGCCGTTCGATTCGACGAGATACGAGAGACACCCTTTGCCGAGGCGGACGAATTGGTAAATCGTTCCTCCGCTTTTCAGCTCGCCGATTTTCACTGGTTCCAAATGCTCGCTCCACGCCTTCATGCCACCTTCGATCGAATAAACGTCCGTATAGCCCGCCGCTTCCAACTGTTCTGCCACAAACTCCGACGAGCCGCCCTTCGCGCAAACGGCATAAATCGTTTTGCTTTTATCTTTTGGCAAACGGTCCAAATATGGTTCAATGCCATCCAACACTTCAAAATACGGAATATTGACGACCTCGACATGTCTCCCTTCAATCCGCCAATCGGCAAAATCTTCGGGGTTGCGAGCGTCCACAATGAACAGCTCCTCGCCGCGAATGATCTTATTGGCGATCTCTTTGACCGAAATCGTTTTTGCCAACGATATCCCCTCCTGATCTCATAGTTTCGTCAATGGTCCGTTATTCTCAACGATGATTCGCCTGATTCCACAATGCCATAATGGCATCCGGATCATACCCGAGCACCCAGCGGCCGTTAATCTCGATTTGCGGCACGCCCATTTGCCCGGTCGTTTCCACCAGCCTCCGCGCCGCTTCCGGATCGAGCTCGACATTCACTTCCTTAAACGGAATCCCTTGAGCGCGCAAAAAGTTTTTCGCCATCACACAATACGGGCATGTCGTTGTTGTATAGACAGTGACTTGTGCCATATTCTCCTTCCTCCTCTCCCTTATTAGAAGGCCAATGTAATATCGGCGTCTTTCGCAAACTGCAGGAACGTCGCCGCCCCCGCCACCTCAATACCATCGACGAATTGGTCTTTGTCAAGCCCCATGACATCCATCGTCATTTGGCAAGCGATCAGCTTCACACCCATCTCTTGCGCCATTTGAAGCAATTCGGCAATCGATGGAACGTTCGCTTTTTGGAACCCTTGTTGAAAATGTTCTTTCCCTTCAGGAATCGGCAATTGTTTGTGCGCTTCTTTATGGATGAGATTCAACCCTTCAAACGTGAAAAACACGCCGACTTCTGCGTCTGCCGCCGCAGCGGCTGTCGCGATGTTGAACACCTTGTACGCATCAAACAACCCGCCGTTTGCTGCAATGATTGCCACTTTCATGCAAACAACCTCCTTATGTTTTTCGTTCATTATGTTTTATTGTCTGCCTCAAATTTATACACATATACACGTTTTTGTTATATACATATACGTGTATATGTATGTTACAGATATAATATTATCGAATTGTTTGTCTTTTGTCAACAGGAAAATACGCATCCAATTCTAAAAAAATAAAAAAGCAGCAAAACAAAGGCTGCTTTCAAAGCGTGCAAAATTGTTTTCCATATTTTTGCCTCGGGTTCGACAGTGATTCACTTGGTGACCCTTAAATGCAACATCAAACATAAGTTCATCCCCCTTTATCAGAGATCCATACCGAGGACCTACCTGTAAATATTTTACTTCTGCGCATTATAAGGAAACATCCGCCTACCTTCTGCTCCGAGTTATTAGCAAAAAAGCGGCTTTCGCCCAACCTTCTCATGACTGTCAAAACCATTTCCCATCTTTAACATTATACCTTTCTTACAGTGAAAAATTTCCTCAACAACCATGGCCCTGGCGCAAATCCTAGCGCCAGCTCCCATGCACCGACACCTGCAATCTGAAATTGGCGGGCCAATTTCATTTTCTGTCCCATGCTTCTGACATCTTCAAACCATACCTCATGAATGTTTCCAAGTTCATCAGTATATCGAAAAAACGGCGATTCATATTGAAACGAATATTGAATCGGTGATTGGTAACGCATGGCGGTTAAAACCGCCTCTTGGTTGGAGAGAGCATCCGCCGATGTCCCAGGCTGGTATGGAATGATCCAATCGTATCCATATAACGGGAGTCCGAGCAAGATTTTTTTTCGGGGCACGCGCTCGACGGCAAACTGAAGCGTCGATCTCACCTCACCAATTGGTGCAACTGGGCCAGGTTCACTTGTTAAATGGTGCCAATCGTACGCCATAATAAACATATAGTCGACGACAGCGCCAATGCCGCCGTAATCGTAGCCTCTTAGCCAAGGGATCTCCTCGCTCGTTTTCGCTGGAACGGCGATCGTCAAAACATATCCAGCCGGTTTTAACCGATCGCGCAACTGACGCAAAAAGCCAGTAAACAAATCACGATCCTCGCCGCGAACTTGCTCGAAGTCAATATTGACGCCACCATAGCCTTTTCGTGATACTAAATAAAAGATGTTCTCGACCAAATTCGCCCTTGCTTCCGGATTGTTCAGCACTTGGCTTGCCAGTCTCGTACTAAATCCTTCCGATGTTAGGTTCGTCACTACCGCAATGGGCGTCACGCGGTTTTGCCATGCTGTTTCAATCGCTGCGGCGTCATCCCGCGTAGTGACAATGTCGCCATTAGGGGCAAAGCGATATTCGAACAGGGCAATGTACGATGAATAGGGGGCAAAATCTCGCACGAGCGTCCGATCTAAGTTCGGTTCGCGGAGAGTGTAATAGGCTAACGTTATGGCTTGATACCAGGAAATATCAGGAATATAAATTTTCATTCCCGGATGCATTCTGTACGGATCCACCGCCGGATTGGCTGCCCGCAACTGTTCGACCGTCACAAATGCTTTCCGTGCGATGGCGCTTAGTGTGTCCCCTGGCTGCACTGTATACGTATAGCTGGGAACAAGCAATGCTTGACCAGGAACAATATTCGTTTCAACTAAGCCATTGACAAGGCGCAGACTTTCCAGCGGATAATCGTATCGCCTGCCGATTGAAAAAAGCGTATCCCCAGGCTGAACAGTGTGGATAAACATGATCATCCCTCCATTTCATCAATCAACAAAGTTTCGTCGCCGGTATGATAATATATATATGCCTGTTGCTTGCGCCTGCACCTTGTCTTGCTATCTTCTGTACCCCATGTATGTGCTCTACTCCCCATTATGGCATGTATGATACCCCCTGGAGCGTTCTCCTTTTTTTATACTGCACATTGAACTCCCCTTCTTCCTTCCTGTAAGACAAGTGAGGGGGCGCCTTGTATCGCGGACTCCTCCTTGTATGTAATCTCCAATACATCCTAGTATCGATTTGATTGAGCGAACCACGACAGTCAATTGCCGTTCTTTTGTTTTATTCTCATTTGCTTGTGCGCTACTCTTAATCCTAAAACAGGACAAAACAAAAAGCGGCCAAAAAGCCGCTGTTAAAGCAAGGTAAAAAAATAATATCCAAACAATCCGGTGATCAGCAGCAACAGAGAAGCCAAAAACCAAATCAGCGGGCGTGACGGCCGGAACGTTTGTTCATTAATTTGTTTCGTCTTCACGACATAACTAATGGCAGAAAACACAATCGTGCAGATGGAAATCACCACCGCCAATGCTCCAATCAATCGGACAATGGCCGTGGACAATGCGTTGCTCGTTGATTTTTCATGCAAATTGATCATTAAAAAAGCAATTCCAATAATGGCAATCGAGGTGCGAATCCAGGCGAGAAACGTCCGTTCATTGGCTAAGTGTTGCTGAATATATTTGGAGTCCTCTGTCGGTTGCTGTTTCGTCTCTTTCATCCATTATTTCCCCTTTTCTCTATCGACGATGTGCTTATTGGATCGATTCCATTTGATCCACCATCCAGTCATAACTCATCGGTCCAATCATTTTTTTCCGTATGATCCCTTTCGAATCAATGAGATAGCTTGTCGGAATCGCTTGAGCTTCGTATTGGCGGGATACCTCTCCTTTTTCATCAAGAACGACAGTAAACGTAATTCCATACTCCTGAATGAAGCGCGCGACATGTTCCGGCTGCCTTTCCGATTGGGTTAAATTGACCGCGACAATCTCCACTCTCTCATCTTTATACTGCTCGTAAAACTTTTGCATATTCGGCATTTCCGCACGACAAGGCGGACACCAAGTCGCCCATATGTTCACAATCACTCTTTTTCCGCGAAAATCTGATAGTCTCACTTTCTCCCCATTCAGCGTCCGCAATACAAAATCTGGCGCTCGATTTCCCACTTCAATTCCCTCGGCGACTTGGCCTTCGCTTTTTCCTCCATCTTTCACCGAAGAAGCCATGTTTTTGGACAACGTATCATAGATCGCCCACCCTGTCAAAATCAGAAGTACCAATACCACTGTTGCTTTCTTCAACCTTCTCCCCCCTTGCGTTGTTAAAAGGAAAAAATAGAATAACTCGATAACAAGGCGCTAATTTTCGCCATTTGCCCAGTATAAAGCAAAACGCCGAGTACAACGAGCAACCAGCCATTAACCTTCGATAACAGTGGAAGCCAACGATTCACATTTTTTACGATTTGCAGTGATTTCGTCATGGCAAGAGAGAGAAGCAAAAATGGCACACCCAACCCTAAAGAATAAACCAAGAGAAGCACCATCCCGCTATATAACGTTTCCGTTGAACTAGCCAATAGTAAAATGGATGACAGTGTCAATCCTACACAAGGCGTCCATCCAGCCGCAAACGCCATTCCGACAAATATGGAACTTAACCATCCTTTTGCCTTACTTGTGCTTGTGTCCCAACGTTTTTCCTTCATCAGCAGACGAAAAGAGAGAATGCCAGCCATCTGCAAACCGAATATGATAATAAACAAACCGGCAAGTTTTTCAATAAACTCGCGATATTGAACCAACATCTGTCCAATCGCACTTGCCGTCGCTCCCATCAGTACAAAAATGACACTGAATCCGCCAATAAACGCAAGAGAGCGCATGAGGATCTCCCGTTTTCCGCCCCGGATTCTGTTTTCCCTTATTGGAGTGCCTGTCAAATGAGCAACATAGGCAGGAACAAGGGGAAAAATGCAAGGGGAAAAGAAAGAAAGCGCTCCTGCAACGAAAGCGAATATCACTGACATATGGATCGACATCCTTTCAATTCAGTCACATTTCAAGAAAAGAGCAGCACATCTTTATTTCGAGTTTCGAACTCCTGTCCGATATCCCATCACTTCGCTATCATCCAAATCATCCATTGCCCGCCTCCCCATATCGTTAAAAATAGATACGTATACTCCGCCCTTTCAAGAGGATTTCGCTGCCAAATCGTCCACAACATCACTACGGCGGCAAGGAACAGCTGATATAAGTGAATCGGATGGAGAGCAAACAAAAAATGATCCAACGGCGGTCCGTATTGCCGTTCGAACAAATAGTAAACAAAATGCGCCCCTAAATAAACCACTATCGTCGAATTCACCAACAAATGCATAGGAATATTTTGGCGATAGGTGCGAAATATAGTCACGGTGGCAGCCGTCACCGCCCCAAGCATCACACCTCGATCTCCACCTGGCAAATACAACACCCCAAGCGGATTGTGCCATAACAAAGAAGGATCCATTAATACTGGGCTGATTTTCCAAACAACCAAGTAAACGAACACGCCGTCTATTAACAATTGTTGTATGCATCTCCGCTGTTCGCTTGAACCCGTCCAGACAACACGCCAAAACAAATACCCCCCAGCTCCAGCAACTAACCAAATGAGCCAGCTCGTGCGAATAAGCAAAGGCCCCACATCAATGACATCATTCATGTTCCGCACTCCCAACGTTGGATGCTCTCCAATGACGAGAAAACCTTTCATTCCTTTATCATCAATTGAAAACAATGCAAATGAATTTTTATACAACTACTCCTATGGGTATATTAGCCCCCAATCTAGACGTTGTCAACCAGTGGTATTAGATAAAATAAAACAAGCAAAAAATAGCCCTTATCTGCGGATCTCCAAATAGAATGGAGTGCCACCTATCCTTCAAAAGGAGAGTCCCTATACAAGAGCACTTTCATTTTTCTACAGAATCAAGCCAGACTTCAAAAAACCATATGCCGCCATTTTCTTTTTTGTCTCTGCTCAACTATCATTGATTCAGATGCATCTTCATCGCCGCAACCGCCTGGTCAATCAGGAAGATGCCGTGGACATGGCGACTTACCTTGTCAGGAAAGTTGCTGAGCTTTTCTTCCGAACGGGCATGACATCACTTTGCCACTGTTTTCAAAGTTTCATCCAGCCGCATACGTGAATAGACTCCAGCAAGAAAGGGTAGCAAGGCCACGATCCCGATTGCCCATGTGACTCCTAATAAATCTGCTATTATTCCAGCAATTAACGCCCCGAACGCATAACCACTATCTCTCCAAAAACGGTACACTCCCATTGAAGATGCGCGCCAGTTAGGTGATGCAACATCACCAATTGCTGCCTGCAAGGTCGGATAAACCATTGCTGTACCCAAACCTAAAAGAATAGCACCTAAAATCCATAAAGAAAAACTGTTAACAAATAAGATAAACCAAAGGGCAAATGCTTGTGTCCACATTCCATAGGTAATTAATTTTTTCCTTCCGACTTTATCACTCAATACTCCCGTAAACAACTGAAAAAATCCCCATGCGGCTGGATATACGGCTACTATTGTACCTGTTTGGCTAACACTTAAACCTACAGTAGTAAAATATAAAGGAAATAGCCCCCAAGCCATCCCATCTTTCAAATTGGTTGCCAATCCAGAAAAACTAATACTAGAAAGGTTTTTATCTTTCCATGTTGTTAAGTTAAATACCTCTTTGGATGATAAATTATTAATGCTCTCATTTTTTGTAGCATTATCTCGAATTTGAATCTTTAGATGTTGCCCAGTATCCTTTACAATTAAAGATAATAAAATTCCAATAATGACAATACCGATCCCTAAATAAAATGGTTCTGGTCTTAATGAGTAGGAAGAAGCAACATAACCTGATACTGCAGCCATTATTGCCACACCAGAATATCCCGCGAATTCATTTAAACCTACTGCCGTTCCTCTTTGGTTCGCTTTGGAAATGTCTATCTTCATATTAACTGTCATTGACCAAGTCAGTCCTTGGTTAATACCTAACAAAATATTTGCAAATACAATTACCCACCATGCATGTGCTAAAATAGTGAGAATAGGTACAAATAAACCAACGACCCAACCTAACAAGAGAACTCTTTTCCTGCCAAACTTATCAGCAATTTGCCCTGCAAAATAATTTACAATCGCCTTAGAAAAACCAAAACTAATGATAAAGGAAAGAGCTGCGCTTGCAGAAGCCAAACCAAACTGTTCCTCACCTAATAACGGTAGAACAGTTCGTTCAATCCCTACCATTGATCCAACAAATAAATTGGTAACGACTAATAAAATAAATTGATATAAATTTTCCTTGATCCCGATTTTTTTAGACATTACTTTCACCTCCTAAAGGGCTGGTGATTTAGTACAAAAGGTTGCTGATCCCAGACGTTTTTCAATTAGATAAACCTTGCGAGACGATCTTTCTTTTTTGGCGAAATGCCGCTGATTTGCACGTGACAGCTATTTTTCACCTACCTTCTAAGAGTATGTCCCAAAAGTGTTGAGACATATCTTTCATTATTACACCTTTTGATTCGTGGGAGGCAAGAGGGAGATCGATGACGAATACCGATTCATCCTCCGCTTACGCTCATGCGTGGAAGTGGGGGCTTCTCGGTTTAGAATGATAAAGAAGTATGAGAAAGAAGTCAATGATTCACTCACACATCTTTCAAGCCCACCCAGAACGAGACGACGACCGACAGTCCAACGATAATCATCGGTGCATACGTGATCAAAAACGTTTGCATCATCCTTTTCCTCCTTCCCATTTTCCTTTGACGTACGTTTTGTTAAACAAAAAGAGGCGCATCAGCAAATAGAGCGATGGAATCAAAAGCAACAAGCCAGCAATAAACGCAACGATCAGCGCAATGGCCATTGTCTCATTCGTAAACCCGTCGTAAATTGTCAGATACGGGTAAAGCAAATACGGATAGTGCGAAATACCGTAGGCGTAAAAGGCGAACGCATATTGACACAAAAGCGCAATAAACGCCCAGCCGAACCGCCGTTGCCGCCAAAGAAGCCAAACGGTGAGCGCAAAAAAGAGAAAAGAAACGCCAAACATCCAGGCCATGTTCCACAAATTTGCGTAATGTTCAGGATTATGGTAGCGCAGCTGGTAAATAATGAGCAGTGCTGATAACATCGTCGGCCCGCTCCAAATAAGAGCATAGCGGCGCAACAGCGCTCGCGCTCGTTCATCCCCGGCCGCGTCTGCATAATACGTCAAAAACACAGCGGAAATGTACAAAACGCTTGTGACGCTTAACAGCACGATGCTCCATGACAGCGGGCTGGCAAACAACTTGCCGTAATCAAGCATCAGGGAGTCTCCGTTTTTTTCAGCAAATCCGCCTTCTGAAATCGTCAAGACGATGGACAGCGATGCCGGGATGAACAATCCTGTCAATCCGTAAGCGAGCAAATACCAGTTCCGCTCCGTCCCCCCGTACGTGTGAAACGCGTAGTATGAACCGCGGATGGCAAGCAAAATAATCGAAAGGCTGGCCGGAACGAGCAAAATCGATCCGTAATAATAAGCTGTCTTCGGGAAAAAGCCGACGATGCCGACAAAGAAAAAGACGAGAAAAACGTTCGTCACTTCCCACACCGGCGAAAGGTAGCGCTGAATGATGCGATGCAAAATATGCTGTTTGTTCGCCCAATGGCTGTAGGCACTGAAAAAACCAGCCCCGAAGTCGATCGAAGCGATAATAATATAACCAAACAGAAACAGCCATAACACCGAAATGCCAATAACTTCAAGCGTCATAGTGCCACCTCCCCGTTGCCATTGCCCTCCGCCAATTCCCGCTCAACCGGGTTGCGGCGGAACAAACGAACAAGGACTATTACGCTTGCGATTCCTAACACGAGGTATAGCAGGCAAAACAAGACAAGCATCATATCGACATGGGCAGATGATGTCGCGGCCTCTGCTGTTTTCATATAGCCGCGCAAAATCCACGGCTGCCGTCCGACTTCCGCCAAGTACCATCCGGCCTCAATCGCGATCATTGACAGCGGCCCTCCCGCCGCTAACAGGCCAAAAAACCATTTTTTCGTCGTCCATTTCCACCGAAAAACCGACCCGAGCCAATACGCCGTTGCGACCAACATTAAAAATACGCCAATTGCCACCATCATATCGAATAAATAATGAATGTACAGCGGCGGCCGCTCATCTTTTGGAATGTCATTCAGTCCGGTCACAATGGCGCCGGGATGGTTATGAGCTAGGACGCTAAGGGCGTATGGAATTTTCAGCGCGTATTTCACTTCACCGTCTTCTTCAAGCATACCAAAAAACACAAGCGGCGCATGGGAACTCGTTTCGAAATGCCATTCAGCGGCCGCGAGCTTCTCCGGCTGATAGACAGCCAAAAATTTTCCTGACAAATCGCCAACAAGGGCGCTCGCTATCGAAAAAATCAACGCCGCTTTCATCGTTAAATGAAGCGCCTTGCGATGATAAATGTGCCTGTTGCCTTTGAGCAAATGCCAAGCAGCAATCGAAGCAAGAACAAACGCCGATGTCATATACGCCGTCGCCAGCACATGGGCGACTTTCGTCGGCATCGCTGGGTTGAACATCGCCGCGATCGGGTCGATGTTGACAATCTCACCGTTTTTCAGCGCAAACCCTTGCGGTGTGTTCATAAACGCGTTCACCATCGTAATAAACATCGCGGACGCCGAAGAACCGACCGCCACCGGAATAAGCAAAAGCAAATGTTTTTTCTGGTTTTCGAATCGATCCCATGTGTACAAATAAATACCGAGAAAAATGGCCTCAAAAAAGAACGCGAACGTCTCCATAAACAGCGGCAGACTGATCACCTGGCCAGCCAGCTGCATAAAATGCGGCCATAAAAGCGACAGCTGCAAGCCGATCGCCGTCCCGGTCACAACGCCGACCGCCACTGTAATGACAAAGCCGCGCGTCCAACGGCGGGCGAGCAAAACATAATGCATATCGTTTTTGCGGATCCCGACCCACTGGGCGATGGCGATCATAAGCGGAATCCCGACGCCGATCGTGGCATAAATAATATGGAACGTTAATGTTAACTCGGTCAATACGCGGCTGAACCACACCGGATCGTATTCGCGCACGGTTCATCCCCCCTAAGAAAATAGTCGGCTGATCAACGAAACAAACACGGCTGCCGCCGCCAAAAAACTAATCCATACAAGCCATATTTCTTGCCGTTTCCCCACGATCATCCTCTCCCATCGACATTCATGCACAACAAATTTTATGATAAATATCACAAACTAGTCATTTTTATTATCCCACAAAACATCCTCGTCTTATCCCTTACAAATGCGAATGATTTGTGACATTTTTCACATATTTATTGTGAAAAGCAAAGAATCGGGACCCCTTATCTCAAATCACATGCATAGAATGATCACTAAAATTTATAAATTATACTAAATCTGCAATCTGATTTTTTAAAGCGTATTGAATGAGCTCATGTTTTTCCTTAATACCAAGCTTCTGCATAATGTTCGCTTTATGGCTTTCAACTGTTTTAGGACTGATTTTTAATTTGTTCGCAATTTGATTATTGGTATATCCTAAAAATGTCAACCGAACAATTTCCCGCTCACGATTTGTAAGAGGAGATCTCGGTTCTTTTTCCATGATTATTTTTTCTAGTTTCTCTTGTGGGATATGTGTACGGTAAAACCGTTCTCCTCGACATACCGCTTTCAATGCTTTGTACAAATCGTTCGTTTGACTATTTTTTAACAAGTAGCCATGAATGTTATGTTGAAGGGCTTTTTGCACATATATTTCTTCATCGTGCATGGTTAAAACAACGATTTTGGTATCCAGTTCATCCATGATTGTTTTTGCGGTTGTAAATCCATCAAGCCCTGTCGGCATAGAAAGGTCTAGCAAAACAACATCAGGATGGTGCTTCAACGCAAGCGTAATCGCATCGCAACCGTTGCTTGCTTCTCCAACGACTTCAACATCCGGAAATCCTTCTAGGAGTAGTCGAATGCCTTTGCGAATTAAATCATGATCATCAACGATCAACACTTTCATCCTCTTCACTCCCTTCTATTGGTACACATACAAAAATCGTTGTTCCTTTCATTGGCGCAGACGTAATGATTGTTTCTCCACCTAAATGGGAAATACGCTCTTGAATATGTTTTAAGCCAAGTCCTTCGCGTTTTTCTTCAACCTCGAAACCAACTCCGTTATCTTTAATAGATACGTGTAATTCTTGCCCCACTCGTTCGATTGTTATACATACCTCTGTTGCCTTTGCGTGCTTCATGACATTATGCAATGCTTCTTGAATGACACGGTAAAGATTAATTTCCACTGTTGGCGACAAGCGCGTGTATACATTCGTTTGAAGTGAAAACGACATATTTGGCATTTTTGATTGAAATGAATGAATGAGCGATTGAATGGTCGGAATGAGCCCAAGTGCGTCTAAACTTTTCGGACGAAGTTGTTGCGCATATAGCTTCACATCCTCCATGACACGACCAAGTTCTTCGCGTACCTCTTTGACATATGCGTGTAACTTTTCATCCTGTATACGTTGTATGATATTATCTAAAGCAATAGAAATACTGTAGAGGGACTGACCAACACCGTCGTGCAATTCTTGTGCGAGACGTTTATGTTCTTCCTCTTTTGCTTCTGTTAGTTTTTTCACCATCCATTTGGAATGAAGTACTTCTTCTTCTTTTTTCTTCACCGTTTGGTCACGAAGTACAAGCAAATAATATTTTGCACCGTCTTGTTCAAGGATAAGCGCTGTGCTCATTTCCACATCAATTAAGTGTCCATGATAAGTTGGCATTTCAGATAAAAAATACGGCACTTCTTCAGTGGAAATTAAATAACATCGCTCTTCACCTTGACGTACATCACGCTTTTGACAAAACGAGCAATATGGTACTTTTTCGCCAAGTTGCCACCCAGTGAGTCGCTTAGCAGCTGGATTCATTTCGACAATTGTTCGCTCATGGTCCATTACAATGATCCCGTCTTGAATGTAAGTAAAAATTCTATCCAAAAATTTCATTTTTACCCTCCTTTCTCTATTATAGGTGTCAAAAGAAAAAAATTGAAAGAAAGGACTGATGAAATCAGTCCTTATGCTTTTCTGGCAATTGGAAGCTTTTCTTGCACCCACGCTAAATACCCACCTTTTAAATTCAGCACCTGTTTTACCCCTTTTGCTTGTAAGATACTTGCGCCAATTGCTGAGCGCGCACCTGATTGACATTGAACAATGTACGTTTTTCCTTCTGGAATCTCGTTTAAACGATCAGCAAGCGCGCCGAGCATAATATGTTGCGCCCCTTCAATATATCCTTCGTCCCATTCTGCTTGATTGCGCACATCAATAAGGTGATAATGCTCGTCTTGTAAATATTGACGCAATTGTTGCACATCAATTTCTTCATATCTCTCTACTTCACCGCTTAATGCAACGACTGGTTCAATGTACGCAACAATGCGGTCCAACCCAATATAAGCAAGCGCTTTGCGAATCGCTTGTACATCTTCTTGACTTGCAATCAACACAATGTCTTGGTCATAGTTAATGAACCAACCTGCCCAGTTTGTAAATGATTTGTTAAACGGAATGTTGATGGATCCTGCATAATGTGCATTCGCAAATTCTTGAGGCGGACGAACGTCTAAAATAAACGCTCCGTTTGCTTGATACTCGTCGAGTTGCTCACGTGTTGACAACACTGGTACTTCTTTTTCATTCAAATATTCAGGACCAATTTTATTCACTTGTTTCATCATTGCAAAATATTTCGGCGGCTCCGGTTGCCCTGCAAGCAATAGTTTCACAAACTCTTCTTCATCTTCAATTTTTAGCGCCCAGTTGGTCAGCTTTTCATATCCAACCGTTGAAGAAGGAACAGCACCAAGTGCCTTCCCGCATGCACTTCCTGCTCCGTGCGCCGGCCATACTTTTAAATAATCTGGGAGTGCTTTGAATTTTTTTAGCGATTGGAACATTTGACGAGCGCCAATGTCCGCTGTGCCGGAAATCCCTGCTGCTTTTTCAAGCAGGTCCGGACGGCCAACGTCCCCAACAAAAACGAAGTCACCTGTAAAAATGCCCATCGGCTCTTTTGCGCCGCCGCCTTTATCAGTTAAGATGAACGAAATATGCTCTGGTGTATGCCCTGGTGTATGAATCACTTGAAACTCAACGTTTCCTACTGTAAAAATGCTTCCCTCCTTCACAAGCTCGTAATCAACTTCATTTAAATATTGATATTTCCAGTTCTCATCTCCTTCATCCGATAAATACAGTTTTGCTCCACAACATTTCGCTAATTCTTTGGCTCCTGAAACGAAGTCAGCATGGATGTGTGTTTCTGCTGCAGCTACTATTCGCAATCCTTCTTTTTTCGCTGTATCGATATACCAATCAACGTTGCGACCTGGGTCAATAACGATTGCCTCACCTGTTCGTTGGCATCCAACTAAGTAAGACATATGAGCTAATTGTTCATAAAAAAATGAACGAAAGAACATATGCATCCCCCTCATTATTTATGTTTGCTTGCTACATCAAGCAGCGTTTCTATATATTTCACTCCATCTTGAACGATTGGATGTTTTAACAAACGATATATGCGTAAAAGTGATACAGTTGTCGAATCACGCTCGCAAGCAAAGCGCTCGTTCGTTTCTTTTAAGATGTCTAGTCCCTTTCCAATTGGAACAATATCTTTGATTCCTTTCGTCAAATACGCCATCGACTCGCGATCATTCATGACGCTTGTCACAAATGAAACGAACTCTTCTGCTTTTTGTAGCCATTGGACAAGCGTCGGCAATAATTGAATGAGTGTTGCAATCGCTTCAAAATGTTCGGACGTCAACCGAAACGGCGCTGCTTTTGCTTCCCATTCAGCAAACAACGACTCAAGCGTTTGTTTATCGTTCATGACATGTTGGATGAATGTGATTTTTTCTTCCATTGATTCTGTCGCTTCTTTTAGCTGCGGGAGTTTTTCAATAAAGTAATGGAGCGCTTCCCGTTGCTCATCCTTTTCAAGCAGTTGCAATATAGGCTGTAACGACATTGTTCATCCCCCTTTCCTACATGAGCCCTTTTAACATTCCATTCCAATAAATAATGGGTAACAAGTTTCTTTTTAACACATACATGCTCATCCGTTCTTTCGATTGATCAAAAGGAAACGTTTCCTGGGGATTTTTATCATAATCAAATTCAGCTAAAACAAGTTTGTTATAACCGGTCACAAGCGGGCATGATGTATAGCCATCATATCGAGCTTGTAACGGTTTTCCGTTCATGAGTGCGAGCAAATTTTCAGCAACAACAGGCGCTTGTTTTCGAATTGCCGCTCCTGTTTTTGATGTCGGTAAGTTTGTACAATCGCCTGCGCCAAATACGTTTTCATACGTTTTATGTTGTAACGTATACGGATCAACATCAACCCATCCGGCCGCATCCGCTAATGGACTTTTCTTAATAAAAGCTGGTGATCCCATTGGCGGTGTAACGTGAATCATATCAAAACTTAATGTGAAGCGCTCGTTCGTATCGAGATGTTCAAATGTCGCTTTTTTCGCCTCTCCGTCAATTTCAACTAACTCGACACGATATTTCGTTTCGATGTTTTTTCGTTGAATGACTTGTTCAAGCGTATCGGCGTATTTTTTTACAGCGAAAATGTTTGGCAAGCCTGAAGCGAAAATGATATTCGTTTGGTCGCGCACACCGGATTGACGGAAATAATCGTCAGCTAGGTACATAATTTTTTGAGGTGCCCCTCCACATTTTACCGGTGTGCTCGGTTGGGTAAAAATCGCTGTACCGCCACGGAAGTTACGGATGTTCTCCCATGTGCTTTGCACGTAATCATAGGAATAGTTGCTGCAAACTCCGTTTTTTCCAATCGTTTCTTTTAGCCCTTTGATTTGATCCCAATAGATTTCAATTCCGGCAGCTACGACTAAATAGTCGTAACGCACTTCTGAGCCTTCTCTCGTTTTCAAGGTATTGTGTTCTGGCATGAACGTATCGACCGCTTCTTTCAACCATTTTGCTCCCTCTGGAATGAGCGACGCTTGCTCGCGAACGGAATCTTCTGCTTTTGCTGCTCCACCGCCAACAAGTGTCCAAAGTGGTTGATAATAATGTTTATCTGATGGATCAATGAGCAACACTTGACCGTACAATTGACGATTTTTTCTTAACAGACGGGCTGCGATTGAAATCCCTGCTGAGCCTGCTCCAACAATAACGACTTTTCCATCATATACACGAGCCATCACTTATCACTCCTTTGTATTCGTTTTCAAATTGATTTAATTAGCTTAACTACATTGTATATATTTTCAACTCATATACCCATAGGGGATTTCCCTGATCTTTTTGTTATGAAAAGCATGGAAAAGGAGATGTTCCTTGCTTCTGACATCTTCAAACCTTTTCTCACGAATGTTTTCACTAGTTCACCAGTATATCAAAAACGCCCTGCCACTTTGGGCAAGACGTTCTATTCTTTACTGTTTGACGACGGCGTATAACCGGTAGCCGCCATCTACATTGATCGCTCGAAATCCGTGCTGCCTCAAAATCCTAGCGGCGATATATCCGCGCAACCCGACTTGGCACATGACATAAATCGGTTTTTCTTTCGGAAGCTCATGCAAACGGTCACGCAATTCGTCCAATGGAATGTGAATCGAACCGCGGATCATGCCGCGCGCCGTTTCCTCCGCCGTGCGGACATCGATCAACACGCCCCCTGCCTCCACAATCCGTTCGATTTCATGCCACTGCACCGTCTCGACAAGCCCGTCCATGATATTGGAGGCGACATACCCAGCCATATTGACCGGGTCTTTCGCCGAAGAGAACGGCGGCGCATAAGCTAATTCCAAATCCGGTAAATCCCGAACGGTCAATCCCCCTTTGATCGCGGTGGCAATGACATCGATCCGTTTGTCGACTCCCTCTTTTCCGACCGCCTGCGCGCCGTAAATGCGCCCGGTCTTGCGATCGAAAATCAATTTGAACGTCATCACCTCGGCGTTCGGGTAATACCCGGCGTGGCTGAGAGGATGAATATGCACAACGTCATAAGGGACGCCGAGCGCCCGCAACATTTTTTCGTTAAGGCCTGTCGCCGCGACCGCTAGTTCAAACACTTTCGCAATCGATGTTCCCAACGTGCCGCTATATTTCACGTCAAAGCCGTGAATATGGTCAGCGACAAGCCGCCCTTGCCGGTTGGCCGGCCAGGCGAGCGGCACGAACGTTTCAAAACCGTGAATATAATGTCTCACTTCCACCGCATCGCCAATGGCGTAAATCGACGGGTCGGACGTCTGCAAATGTTCATTCACTTTGATCGCGCCGCGAACCCCTAATTCCAATCCTGCTTCCTTAGCCAGCCAGCTTTCCGGCTCGACGCCGATGGCCAAAATAATCATATCCGTTTCGATCACGCGCCCGCTTGTCAAGACGACACGACGGCCACGTTCTTCCAATGCCCGCACCCCATCTTCCAGCAAAAGCTCCACCCCATGCTCTCTCATGTGGTCATGAACAATGACCGCCATTTCATAATCAATCGGCGCCATCACTTGATTGGCCCGCTCGATCAACGTCACATGGATGCCGCGATGTGTCAAATTCTCAGCCATTTCCACCCCGATAAACCCGCCGCCGATCACGACAGCACGCCGCGGCTTTTGTTCGTCAATATACGTTTTGATGCGATCTGTATCCGGCACTGTGCGCAGCGTAAACAACGCTTCCGCCTCTTCGATTCCCGGAATCGGTGGCACAATTGGCTTCGCTCCTGGCGATAAAATGAGAATATCGTATGTTTCTTCGTACTCTTCCCCCGTCTTTACATTCCGGACGGAAACGGTTTTGCGGTCGCGGTGAATGGCGGTCACTTCGTTCAACGGACGGATATCCAAACAGAACCGTTTGGACATCACCTCCGCGGTTTGTACGAGCAGCTTGCTTCGTTCCTCAATCACACCCCCGATATAATACGGCAGCCCGCAGTTGGCAAACGAAATGTATTCGCCGCGCTCAAATAGGACAATGTGATCCGCTTCGCTCAACCGGCGAAGGCGCGCGGCCGCTGTCGCTCCTCCCGCCACTCCGCCGACAATGACGATTTTTCTCATCTTCATCATCCTCCCTAAAAATGATGTGGTTTCGTCCATCCCCCTATAGGCGAGTTTTGGCAACAACCCCCTCGCAAAAACATATACCCCTATATGTATAATAGAACCCATAAGGATGGAACGCAGTGATATTGATCACATTTTTGCCCATCTTCCTAAAAAACGTTATTGGCGCGGCACCCATAGCATCACCGAAACGCCTGCTAAACAAATCGCCGCGCCGATCCAATCGTACCGATCCGGCGTCTTCTGGTCAACGAGCCATCCCCACAGTACGGAAAGAACAATAAACACCCCTCCATAAGCAGCATACACCCTGCCGAATGATGGAAACGACTGAAAGGTGGCAATGACACCGTACAATGCCAACGCCAGCCCGCCAAAAACTCCCTAATAAAGCGGCTTCCCTTCTCGCAACCATAACCAAATTAAATAACCGCCGCCAATTTCAGCCTGCCGGCCAAAAGAAACAAGACGATTGCTTGAAGCATAGGGCAAATCTCCTTATCGATTGAATGTACAATCCTATTTATACTGCAATGGTTCAACATTCCCTATAAACACCATCACGCCACTTGTCTCGACTTTCACTTCAATGAAAGCAAAAAAATACACCTTGCCTTCATCGGCAAGGCATCGTATTCATGATCTTTTGACAGCCGCATACAATTGCATCTATCGTCCGAGTTTTCGCCTGAAATCCGTACAGTGATGCAACAGACAATATCATTGCCTCTCTCTGACTCCGCCATTTTCAGAAATAGAAGCCATTCGCTCATTCCCGAAGCAACCGTTCGATCTCTTCGACCGGAAGATCCACCAACCGGGCAATCTCATCATTTGTCATCCCTTTGCGGGCCATAGTCTCAATCAGCCGCCTCATTCCTTCCTTCATTCCTTCTTTCATTCCTTCTTTTCTCCCTTTCTGCTCATAGGAAATGATCAATTCCAACACTTTCTCTTTTTCTTTCGTTTCCATCGTTTTCACCTCTCTTTGCAGTTGCTGCTCTTCTTCCTCCGACAGCTTCACATATGTTTCAAAAAAGCCCAGCAAAATCATACATTTTCCATTTCGCGGCCCACAGGAGAGAATCCTGCAAAACGAACAACATGCTTGTCAAAATGTCAAAAATCGTTCCCTATAAGTTCGAAATAAACCACAAGCGGACGGCGCCACCCCAACCGCATGATGAGCACCCGTCCGCTTCATTGACTCTATCCCTCTTCCAATCATGCCCCTCTTATTTCTCACTTGCTCTTTCCCGCGCACCCGTCCACGCTGCGAGCCGATCGTTGGACATCAAAAGCACACAAACAATCGTGAGCGCCGCCGGAATGAGCGCCCATAAAAACGTATCGGCGATCGAAGAGGCCAGCGCTTCCGTCAAACGATCGAGCACGGGTGCCGGGATGTGCGCCCGCGCTTCTGGCGACAACATCGCGCGCGGGTCGTGAATGTTCGCTCCAGGCGCTCCTTGCGCCATGCCGCGAAACTGCTCGGCCAATTGATTGGTGAACAAGTTTCGCTGAATGATTCCAAACACCGTAATGCCGACGGTCATGCCGAGCGACCGTACAAACGAATTCGTCGAGCTGGCCGCGCCCCGCTCCGCTTCGGAAAAATGATGGATCGCCGCCATGCCGAGCACGGAAAACGAGGCGCCCACCCCTAATCCGACAATGATCATGTAAAACGTCACCGTAAGCCGCGTTGTATGTTCATCAATCGTGCCAAGCAGCCCGATCCCGGCCGCAAACAGCAGCATAAACCCGAACATCACGTTGCGGTAGCTCGTTTTTCCAGCCAAAAAGCCGCCGAGCTGGGCCGATACCGTCGTCGAAAGCATCATCGGCAACAAAATCAGCCCGGAATTCGTCGCCGAACCGCCCGTCACCCCTTGGATAAAAATCGGGATGTACACGGTGGCGACGACAAACGTTGCGCCGGAGAAAAAGGCGACCAAAGTCGTGGAAGCAAACAGGCGCTCGCGGAACATATGGTATGACACGATCGGCTCTTGTGCCTTCGTTTCCACATACAAAAAAGCGAGAAACAACAACGCGAACGCGGAAAACAGCCCGATGATCATGGCCGAGTCCCAGTCATACTTCTGTCCGCCAAGCTCCAACGCAAACATCAGGCAGACGATCGCTGGAACGAGCGTCATCACGCCAAGCCAGTCAATGCTTTGCTTCGAATGCTTCGGCGACTCGCGATAGTAAATCCAAAGCAACAAAAATGCGACAATCCCGAGCGGAATGTTAATGTAAAACACCCAGCGCCAGTTTAGATAATCGGTAATATACGCGCCAAGCAACGGACCGAAGATGCTTGACAGGCCAAACACCGCTCCAAACAGCCCGCCCATCTTCCCGCGCTTCTCCGGCGGAAAAATATCAAACATAATCGTGAACGCGATCGGCACAAGCGCCCCGCCGCCGATGCCTTGAATGGCGCGGAAAATGCTGAGCTGTACGATCGTTTGCGCCATGCCGCACAGCACAGATCCAAGCAAAAACACAATCATTCCAAACAGAAAAAACCGCTTCCGCCCGTACATATCGGACAGTTTCCCAAAAATCGGCATCCCGGCCATCTCGGCCACCATATACGCCGACGTCACCCAAACAAACTGCTTGAGTCCGCCTAAATCGGCGACAATCGTCGCCATCGCTGTTGCCACAATCGTATTGTCCATCGAAGCGACAAAAATGCCGAGCAACAGCGCGAGCACGACCAATCCCGTTTTCGTTTCCTTATTCTCCATCCGTTTCATCTCCCTCTATCTCTGTCTTTTTTCTTTCACCGCGGCATGTTCGTCTTGGGCAAACGCCGTACGATATTCCACAAGCCCAATCTCGCAGCCCGGGCCGATTGTCACCCGCTCGCCCCTGACGACCGCGGCTTTTGTATGTTCCAAATAAATCTCATCGCCTTCAATCGTGTCCGCCTCCAACGTGGCGGATAAGGAAGAAAAACGCGTCAGCCAGTGAATGGCGTTCCACGTTTTGTTTCGCTTGACAGAAATCGTCCGGCCGCCGATTTCCTTGATCGAGCTGTCGGCAAAATACAACGACAATTCCACCTGCTCCGCATTCAACGTCTGTCCGATTCGCACGACGCCTGTCAACGAAACGGTCTCCGCCTCGCAGCTTCCCGACACCGACAGCTCGCCGTAACCGCGGATGACATCGGCTTCGATGTTCCCCTCCACCTGCACCATCCCTCGCAACTGAAGATGCTGCAGATGGGCATGGCCGCGGATGTCTGCTTCCCCAAACACATCCATTTTCTCCGCACGCACTGAACCGTCCATGTTCGCTTGGCCAAACAGGCGAAGCTTGCGGGCGGTGACCGCTCCTTTCATGTCTGCCGAGCCAAACACTTTACAGCGATCGCATTCGACATCGCCCCGAATCGTCGCATCGCCGCGGACCGTCACGTGATGGAACGTGCCGCCTGAAGCAAACGCCGAGCCGTTGATCGTTAAGTTTCTGACCGCCATCGTTCTCATCCTTTCTCTATCGTCCCGATTTTTGCTCCTTCATCGCATTCGAGCATTTCCTTGTATTCAACCCGCTCAATATCGCAGCCCGGACCGATCGTCACGCGATTGCCGCGCACGGTTTTCGCCGTGGTATGCTCGAGATGAACGATATCCCCTTCAATGACATCGGCGGTCAACTCAGCTGGGAAAAACCATTTTTTGAACAGCGAACTTCCTTGCCGCTTTACCATAATCGTTTCCCCGCCGATCTCCTTAGCGCGGCTCGGGCCAAACAGCTTCACTTCGATATAGTCCGCGTTCAGCAGCCCGCCGACCGTGAAATGCCCTTCGACCTCCATCCGCTCGGCCGAACAGTCACCGCCAACGTCGAGCTCGCCATGAACACGAACTGTCTCCGCCGTGCATGAGCCTTTCACCAAGCCGTGGCCGCGAACCGTCGCCTCCTGGCATTGCACATGTTCTCCAATTTTCACACTCCCGCTCACTTTCATCCACTCGCACTTGATCCCACCTGTCACATGGCCTTTCCCGGCAATATGAACGGTGTTGGCTTTCACGCTTCCTTCCACGGCCGCATTTCCTTGCACTTGCA
Organism: Geobacillus sp. Y412MC52; assembly: GCF_000174795.2. Taxonomy (NCBI): domain Bacteria; kingdom Bacillati; phylum Bacillota; class Bacilli; order Caryophanales; family Anoxybacillaceae; genus Geobacillus; species Geobacillus sp. Y412MC52. Next base: position 2,118,155 of record NC_014915.1, read on the forward strand.
TCTCTAGGCAATCGATGTCGCCATACAGCTTTCCATTCCCCGACAATTTCACCAAGTTGTACAGCCCGCCGGACGCATGCCCGGTTCCGGCAATGACTAAATCGCGCCGCTCCATCCTTTTTATCCCTCCGAAATGGTCAATTTCAACTCTTCGATATACGTTGGCACGTGCAGCCGCGCAACGAGCTTCGCCCCTTCTTCCACATACAAGCCGGCCGCTTCTTCCACCAGAAGGCAGACCGTCACCCCCATTTTACGAAGCACGACCAGCTCGCATGATTTCCCTTGCAATTTTGGATAATGACTCTCGAACATCATCCATATGTTCTTTCCTTCTTCTATGCTGATCTCACCGGAACGAAGAAGCCGGTCAACGATGTAAAGGGAAAGAAGCTGCCCAAACGAAACGTCCTGGCGATCGCCCAACTGGTCGCTCAACCATTGCAGCGCAACATTCGAAACAATGTGACGTTTTATGACTTCCTCTTTCGTCAAGACGACCGCTGCCGGGTCAGGCGCAAACATGCCCGCCAACTCATCAAGCGACAGCTCATCTTTTAATTCTTTGATTTTCTCAATGCGCGCCAAGATTTTTTCTTTCGGGAAAAACGTCTCTTGCCCGGTGAATGTCGATTTTCGAATAAACCATTCTTCCGGAATGAGCTTTTTCCGCTTCCAGCGGTACAGCTGGCCGTACGAAATGCCAGTCAGCTCGAGCAGTTCTTTTTTCGAAATCAATTCTTGTTCCATGAGCCGCTCACCTCCTTCACCACCATAATCGTAACATAACATTGTTACGTTGTAAAGAGTGTGAAAACAGCAGTGCCATACATCTGTCAAAAAACGAACCAAAGCGGTTGACAGCTTGCCATCTAGCTCATTACAATGAAACCAACTTTCGCCGGCGATCAGGGGAGCAGCATGAAGAAAGGAGAATGAGCCACATGCATTCGACATTACAGAAGCAAATCGCCGCCGCTGCAAAACAAACGAAGGCCGATCTCGTCATCAAAAACGGAAAAATCGTCAACGTGTTTACGCGCGAAATCATCGAAGGGGATCTCGCCATTGCTGAGGGGATGATCGTCGGCATTGGCCGCTATGAGGGAAAGCAAACGATCGATGCCGAAGGGCGTTATGTATGCCCGGGGCTGATTGACGGACACGTGCATATCGAATCATCAATGGTGCCCCCGAGCGAATTCGCCCGCGTCGTTCTCCCGCATGGGGTCACCACGGTGATCGCCGATCCGCACGAAATCGCGAACGTCGCCGGCGTCCACGGCATCCAGTTTATGCTCGATGATGCGAAACGGACGCCGCTCGATGTGTATATGATGCTGCCGTCGTGCGTACCGGCCGCCTCATTTGAACATGCCGGAGCCGTCTTATCGGCCGCGGAACTGGCGCCGTTTTTCAACGATGAACGCGTTCTCGGATTGGCGGAAGTGATGGACTATCCGTCATTAAGGGAACAACACCCGTCGATGCTCGACAAATTGGCGCTCGCGGCAAACGCCAACCGCCTGATCGACGGCCACTTGGCCGGCCTTGATGCCAACGCCATCAACGTCTACCGAAGCGCCCGCATCCATACGGATCATGAATGCGTCACCGTCGACGAAGCGCTTGAACGCATTCGCCGCGGCATGTACGTGCTCATTCGCCAAGGATCAGTCGCTAAAGACCTCGAAAAACTTCTTCCTGCCGTCACTGAGCACAACGCGCGCCGCTTTCTGTTTTGCACGGACGATAAACATCTCGACGACTTATGGTTCGAAGGCAGCGTCGACCATAACGTGCGCCTTGCCATTCGCGCTGGGCTCGACCCGCTTCTGGCCATCCAAATGGCCACATTAAACGCCGCCGAGTGCTACCGGTTGTCGACGAAGGGCGCTGTCGCCCCGGGGTATGACGCCGACTTTTTGTTCGTTGAGGATTTGGAAACGCTGAAAATCTCTCACGTATTTAAATCCGGAAAACAGGTGGCCGAGCAGGGGCAGGCCACATTCCGTTCCGAACGATCGGCTTGCGGCATTGAACCAACATTGCGGCAATCCATCCGTTGCCAACCGGTCACCGAAGCCGATCTTCGCATTCCGATGCGGAAAGGAAACAAAGCCCATGTCATTGAGATCATCCCAAACCATTTGCATACGAACCATCTTGTCACCGAAGTCGATGTCCGCGACGGGGCCTTTTCCCCTTCGGTCGAACGGGATTTGCTGAAGCTTGTGGTCGTCGAACGCCATCGCGGCCTCGGCATCGGCCTTGGCATCGTCCGCGGCTTCGGGTTCAAAACAGGCGCCATTGCTTCTTCGATCGCGCACGATTCACACCACATCATCGCCGCTGGCATCAACGACCACGACCTCGTCGTCGCCATCGAACAACTCCGCCGGCAACACGGCGGGCTTGCGGTCGTCAAAGACGGAACGGTGCTCGCCAGCCTGCCGCTTGAAATCGGCGGATTGATGACAAGAAAAAACTATACCGAGGTGCTAAACGGATTGAAACAGATTGACAAAGCACTTGAAGCGATCGGTGCAAGCGGCTCTTTCAATCCGTTCATCACGCTGTCATTTCTCGCCTTGCCGGTCATTCCAGAGCTCAAGCTGACCGATCAAGGGCTGTTTGATGTCAAGCGGTGGGAATGGATTCCGATCGAGGCATAGAGGAGGGCGAGTGTCCCTCCTTCTTTGTTGTTCAAGGATGTATTAACTGATTGATTATTTAGAACATAGTTTATCTTTATAAAAAACCGCATTGTTCCCAAGGAAACACGTCGCCCGCACGGCAAAAAATGTGATGCGAAACGCCCGTTCGTCGGCGGCGCGCCGCCTTGCTGCCGATTCGCGTCGTCTCAATCATGTCATCCCAAAACGGGAGACGAGTGCGAAGGCGCTCGATCATTTTGCGAATGGCCTCTTCCGCCATCTCTCGTTCCAAAAAGGAGAAAAACAGCGTTTCACGGATGTCCCCTTGCCAGCAGCCGCTCGCTGTACAGCAACAAGTAAAACGTGGCATAATTCAAAATCACGCACTTGCATCCATAGCATACAACCAATCCGTCGTAATAATTTTCAATCAACAGCCGTACTTCATCTGGATGGCAGTCGTCCTGCTCGGCGAAATACCGCTCCTCGCTGACGATTTCACTGCCTTCTGGCGTCACGATGTGATACAGCGCCCGCACAAACGTTTCCGCCCGCTGAAGCAAAATTTCACCGCGGTAAACGCTCGACAAGCTCCTCATCGTACAGGCTGTCTTCCATTTCTTCCATTTTCTTCAGCGACCGTAAGGCCAACAAAAGGCCGCAGTTGGCAAGAAGCATATGACTTAAGCATGCGCTGCGTGTCATTTAATCTCCCGTCTGCCCCATTCGAGAGCACACGCTCAAAATGATACGTTGCTCTCCCATACTCTCCCTCTGCATCTCTGCATAATAAATATGGGGTTACAACGATACTGTTAACTTGTTCCTACTAAAATAGGAATTCTTTCTTTGTATCTTGCAATTAATCTGTTGTTATGTTCATCCGCCCCTTCCATATTGCCACTTAAAAAGATCGGTGGTTCCAAACCATTTTCCGCCATTAAGACAATAGCTTCAGCAAAAATAGCATTTAAAATCACGCTTCCTACAACAGTAGAGGTAGGAGAAAACGGAACGGAAATACTTTCGTGGGATAAAATTGCGTCACCTTTCACCGAATAATTATTAATAACAAGATCCACTACCTCGTATAACAATTTACCACTTTTATGCCGTGAGGGCTGGCTTTTTGAATATTCCAAAGATGTAATGGCGATTGTATAAGTTCCCTTCTCTTTAGCCGTCAGCGCAACGTCAATCGGAACTGGATTGCGCCCCGATGTGGACAAAACAAAAAACACATCTTCAGGACGGATATCCTCATGATCTATAAAATTTTGTGCGAAATCATTCATTCTCTCCAACATTGACGAACGGACCGCCCCTTCATGAAGCATAAGGGGCTCAAAAAATATTGGTTTAATTGGTACAAGCCCTCCAGCACGATAAAACACTTCTTCCGTTAAAATGTGGGAGTGACCACATCCGAACAGTTGAATAATTCCACCTTTCTGAATGGCTTCACTTACTACATAAGCAGCTTTTTTGAGATTGTCCTTTTCATGTTTTAAAACGAGTTCCAAACGTTCGTTGACCTTTTGAAAATAATGTTCGATCACGAGCCGATCACTCCTTTTAGTTGTCGAAAAATTTCTTTGACTCTGCTTGGATTCGATTCTCCCTTACCTTGTAATACGTCTCCAAATACGTGCGGCATAAATAATTCAATATTTATTTTTCTTATCTCTTTGTATAAAACAGGCAGATGGTGAACTTTAATACCGCCCGCCGGCTCAATAGCTCTTATTCCTCTTTTGGCTGCTTCTTTGGCAATGAAAAGAAGTTCTTCTAGATGATCGAGCCCTTTCATTGGCATGACTTTTATGGATTCCACTCCACAAGCAGCAACCAATTCTAATAATGGCTCTACTCTTATCTTTTTTCCTGTTAGCATTTTTGCAAAACCGACCTCCCCAGATGGAGAGATAAGAGCAGCAACAATAGGAAAACATTGATTTGCTGCTACAAATCCCTTGGCAAAAAGGGCTCTTTCCAATGGCTGATTGATATGTTCCGGATTGCTCCTAACGGCTATATCAACAACTCGTTTCCACTCATCAAACTTTCCGCCACCACCAAGACCGATACTGACCACTGGCGATGATTGTTTAATACTTTCAACCGTCCCAACGGCTTCCTCAATGGTGGCAAAATCCGCCGCTGCAATTCCTGGCACACAAAAGCCATCCGATGCCTCCAAAAGATCGGCGGCGTTTTTTCCATCCTTCGCTAAAACGTTGAGCAGCAGTTGATCTTGAAACCGCTTTATATTAAATAGCTTCATTTTGTGCTCTCCTTAACATATATGCCATTTTGTCCAAAGCTGTTTCCACAATTATTTTTCCTTTTTCTTTTGTTGCTTTTGTTGCATCCCCTAACACCGCTGTTTGAGTAAATGACTTCCATGGCGTTGGACTCACGTCCGCTTCCTCATCTATATTCGGAATATCACAAATGGCTTTACTCATGTCCACATATTCTTCAGCTAAATAAAGCATAATCGATGTTTCAATTTCGCAAGCATGGAAATAGACGGAATGAATCGCCTCCGTTTCCCGTATTTCATTAACGACTTTGTTCATACCGGGATAGAAAAAATAAAAGGTTTTAAAATTTGGAAATTGATCATATAATATTCTTGCTGCTTCTTTTAACGCTGTTTGATTGCCAAGATGACCGTTGACCATTGCCCAAATCCGAAATCCTTGTTTATATAAACTCGTTCCAATTTCCACTAATAAACGGATCAACGTCTCATTGGAAATAGATATACTACCGGGAAAATCGCGTAAACTCCATACCTGTCCATATGGAATGACAGGGAGAACAAAACCTTCAACCTTTTCTGCCAACCGACAGGCAAGACGTTCTGCCAAAATGGTATCGGTACATAACGGAAGGTGTGGACCATGGGCTTCTACTGCGCCTATAGGCATGATGGCGATGCTTGATTTCGTAATTTTGTTGCTTATCTCGAATGAATTTTCTAAAGCGAAGTTCATCAATTTCACCTACTTTTTAAATGTAAGGCAACGAGAAGGGTTTTCTACAAAAAATAGATAAATTAGTTTTTCACCATCAAAACCTGCACGATTTGCTTCATCGATAAATCGTGGAACCCATTTAGAAATGATATACTCTAAACCAAGTCCGTAATCATAATGTTTGTAATATGATTTTCTCGCCGTATCTCCACTCACTAGTATTTGTTTTTCGTATCCTTTGCGGACAAGTTCCAAAATACAATGGATTCTTGTACTTTCAGGAGCATACTTTATCTTTCCAATGCCATCAAAACAAAGGTAAGCACCAGTTTTAGCTATTTGTTCATGGTAATAAGGATCAGGATTTCGATCCATATGACCGAAGCTTACATTAGACAAATCAACTCCTTCACTTCGCAAAATTTCGATTTGTTCAAGGGCCATCGTACCTGCTTCCGTATGGGAATGAATCGGTGCTTTTGTTTCATGATGTGCTCTAGCGACGGCACGTATTGTTTTTTCTTCTAAAGGAGTAATTCGGTTGTAACCTGTTCCGAATTTTATTTGTCCACCTTTATAAGATGTTCCTTCAAGCCCTGCCTCTACTTCTTGGATGACAAATTCCGCCAGTTCATTTACAGTTGCTGTTTCAATCCACTCATAGTAGGTAGTATAAGGACCAACTATTTTTTGTATTTTTTCTTCCAGTTTAGCCCCCCATAAAAAGCTTTTATTAAAACCGGCTGTCCCAATGATATGGATTTTTGCTTTTCTTGCAATATCTGCAACAGCTTCTACATCTCTTCCATAATCTACTGCAGTAGCATCCACAATCGCATTGCCGCCATGTTTAACAAAGTCTAGAACGTCTTTCAATGATTTTTCCTTATCATCCAGCAATAAATCGTCTTCTCCTTTTTCTTTCCAATATGGCGGGCGGCAAACAATGTGCTCATGGGAATAAGTAAATCCTAACTGTTCAGGATCAATATCTCCATGCAATGTACGAATAAAACTCATTTTTCAACACCTCCAGCACAAAACCCTATTACGGCGGATAAAACTATTATAGATGCAATTTGAAGCTTTCACATTTGTAACTTTTATAGAGCTATTGGATCCGACTGTCGGGCGACCGAACAACGCTGCTTCCGGGTGGTCGGGTCGTTCGGTCTTCCGCCACGCCAAGGCGTGACGAAGGCAAGCCAAAGACTTGCCTTCGATAGTCGAAAATCGAGATCGTCGGTCATCGTGCCAAACGTGCGGATCTCTTTTCCTTCAGGGGTAAGGGCGCAAGCCGTGATCGATTGCTTATGCACGTCCAATCCGCAACAGCGTTCATACAAGACGCGCATCGGTCTCCCTCCCTGCTTCGTCCTCAAACACAGCTGGTGCAGCAGCCTTTGTTCAAGCATTCTATCCTGCGTGCTTCCCAAAAGGGAGCGACATTCCGTGGTGCACCAGGCTGCTGGGGTCCGTCTATCCTTCGGACTTTTCCGTACCATAGATACCACGACCTCATGACCCCAGCTGCAAGGAGACCATTTGACAGAAGGTTGTTTTCATCATTCCGCTCGTGACGAATTTTTTCGTCATGAGAGTCTATATAGATTCCGTCACGTTGAACGGTTTGTTGCCCAGCCCGCTTTCTTTGGCAAAATCTAGAAGAATAATTGGGCAAGTATTTTAATAATAGGCCCAAGAATGAACATATCTGAGTCAGCTGCCCACATAGCGGTGTCAGGGATTGTACTCGATATTAAAAATTTCACCATGATGTACTGCCCCCATGCCACCACTGTTGCGGTCATAAATCCGCCCAACAAGGCGCCTCTTACACCACCAGTCGCATTGCCAAAAACTCCCGCTGTCGCGGCATGGAAGAATAGAACGATCATCGTTGGTACAAATACGTAACCAACAGTATTTCCGATAATAACAAGCCAAATTAATGCTCCTGCGAACGCACCTAAAAATCCTAATATTACCGCGTTTGGAGCATAAGGGAAAACAATCGGACAATCGAGAGCCGGCTTCGCTCCTGGCACAAGCTTGGTCGCAATACCGTTAAAAGCCGGAACAATTTCGCCAATAAACATCCGAACTCCCATTAGTACAACAGCAATTCCCGCGGCAAACGTAAAGGATTGAACGATCGAATAGATAATAAAGTTTTGATTTCCTGCTTTCTTTATTAATTCCTCCGCTCCTGGAGTTCCTTTTAGAGAAACAATGATTGCACCTACTAAAAATAACGTTCCCATCGTTAGTGCAGTAATGACATTAGAATCCCTTAAAAACTCCAACCCTTTTGGAAGTTTGATCTTTTCTGAATCATTCTCTTTATTACCAATCACTTTACCGACCAGTGCCCCAATCAACGCAACAGATGCAGATGTATGCCCTAAAGCAATATTATCGTTGCCCGTAATTTTCCGCATAAATGGTTGTGTAAGCGCTGGCTGTAATGTCCAATAGAGACCCATAATAATAGATAGAAAGATAACAAGTTGCCAAAATGACACATCTCCAACTGTATGAATAACAATACCGGCAAAAACGGTCGTTGTCCAAAACATCATATGTCCAGTCAGATAAATGTATTTGAATTTGGTCAATCTGGCTAGCAAGACGTTAATTAAAAACCCTATTGTCATGGCTAAAGTTACCGCACTTCCGTATTTCGCGTTAAATCCTTCCTGCCCTATAAACTTACCTAACGATTCCGACTTTAAATTAAATACTTCTTTCCACATAGGTTCAAAAACGGTTAAAGAATCTACTATAACGCCAGCACCAGCGCCAATAATTAGAAAACCGATGACAGCCTTAAATGTACCGCTGATAATTTGATTGGTTTTTTTCTTCTGTAATAGCAAACCAATAAATACAATGAAACCTAGCAATATAGCCGGCGTTCCAAACACATTGGCAGCAATCCACTTAATGATTTCCATTGGCCACCTCTCCTAATTATGAGGATTATTATTTTAAATCTCATATTTCGCAACCTTTGCATAATATACAAAAAACAACCCGGATATGCGCATAAAAATAATTTTTTATACAAAAATTGTAAAATAATTAATTTTTATTCGGCCAAACCTGGCTTATTTCGAATTTTTATTCAGGGTGCGAAATGTGAGTTAAATTCTCCTCTAAGGCATTTTTAATTTCCACTCGATCAAAATAGTTATTCACAATAATGATCTTCGCGTTTACACCAGCTAAAGAATCAGCCAATTCCTTGTTGGTCACGATAAAATCTACATCCATGCTTGATGCAGTAGATACATCCGTATGTTCTACATCTGCCGCAATTCCTAGTTCAGACAAAACTTGTTCCACATTCATTCTTAAAATTAAACTCGTTCCCTGTCCTAGACCACAAACACATAATAACTTCATGCTCCCACTCCTCTAATAAAATTTTCAATTTCCTCATATGTCTTTGCGTGGATCATCTTTTCGATTGTCTCTTTATTTCCTAACAATACCATTAACTTTTTTAACATTTCCAAGTGTTCATCATTATTAGAAGCTCCAAGAGCTAACACAAGCTTGACAGGATCGTTTAGCTTATTTCCGAATTCGATCGGTTCTGCCAACTGTACAAGCGATACTGACGCTTCTTTCACTCCATCTTCCGGTCTTGCATGCGGCAAAGCTACTTGCGGCGCTAAAACAAAATATGGTCCATTATTTTTATACGATTCCACCATCGCCTCTATATAAGAATGATCGACATGATTTTGATCAGCAAGCAATTGTCCCGCTTTCCTAATAGCTTCTTCAGGTGTATTAGCTTTTACATTCAATGCTACTAGGTTTGGTTCTAAAAACTTCATGACTAATCTCCTTTTTGCTTTTTGTTATCCTCGCTCATTTTCTTTTTTAAATACAACCATATTTCTTCAGGCGTATAACATCGAATTAACTCTTGGACAAATTCAGATGACTGAAAGCACTCCGACAATATGGATAATGCATGAAGATGAATTTCTGGATCTACTGATGCCAAAACAAAGATTAATTGAACATCATGTTCTTTTTTTTCCGAAAAAGAAACCGGCTCTTTCAACACCAACAAACTAATTCCTGGCTTTTTCACCCCTTCGTCCGGCCTTCCATGAGGAAGTGCTACTTTCGGCGCGATGATGATGTACGGTCCCAAATTTTTAATATGATTGATCATCGCAATAACATATTGCTGCGTTATTTTACCGGTCTGTAAAAGCGGTTTAGAGGCGAGTTCTATCGCATGCTCCCAACTTTCCACTTTCGTAGCAATTTGAATATATTCTAGTGAAAGCAGATCAAGTAAGCCTGGTTTTCTCGTCCAATTTTTTGGAATAGAAGGCTTATAAAAGTATTCCTTTAATGCGGTCATTAGTGCTTGTTCATCTTTTATATCAGCGTATTGCTTAACGATTCCCAAAATCGCTTCTGGGGAATATTTTGTATTCTGTGATGCGCTTTCTCCAAATAAAGCATGAACCTTTTTTAATAGCGTTTCTTTTTCTTGATCCGTTAAAATCGGATTAACAACGAATACAGGGTGCTTTTTCTTAGAAACTGGAACAGTCGAAACAGCAAAATCAATGTCATGAAAGTCCCTTTGCTCGTAATCTCTTACAGAAATGGTCTCCACAAAGTCAACGGTTGAAAATAACCCTTCCAACTGTTTTCGTAAAATAGTTGAAGTACCGATGCCGCTTGCGCAAATGAGAATGGCGCGTTTCCGTTCCTTTGGCTGAATTCCTTCTTTACGCAACCATCCTCCAAAATGTATAGCAATTAACGCTGCCTCCTCATCGCTAACTTTCTTGCCGATAGCGGTTTCAAAATGATGAATCACCTTTTTTGTAATTAAGAAAAGATCTTTATATTTTGTCTTAATTAACTCAATCATCGGATTTTCCACTTGCAAGCCATATTTAATTCTGTAATAGGCAGGCTTTAAATGTAAAAGCAAGTTTTCTTCAACTGCTTTCCTGTTTGGAAACGTAATACATGTGAAGGCTTGAAATTCTGTAACCATTTTTTGCACAATATTTTGTAGATTCTTATAATCATCATGACTTTGCAGAGAATTTCCAGAATATTGGACTTTGCTGCTTAATAAATGAGTAGCCAAATAGTAAACTTCATCATCTGGAATAGAAGTTTGAAAGATGGATTCCAACTTGCTTCTTGCTGTTTGTGCTGCTTCAAATTCTTTCGTTTGCTGGATCACTTCCTTTTCCACCGGATCAAAGTCGATTTTTTTACCTTGGACGATTCGCTTTCCAAATAACCAAAAGCGTAGAGCCAAGTGGTACAAAACATCATCTGCAAACTGTATATTTAAATTCTTTTCACATTCATTTAAGACATCGAGTATATTTCTTAGCTCACTTAAAACTGTAGTTGACTCATCCTCATCATGGATCAACAGGCGTTTTAAATTAGCTAAAACCGTTTGCCAATTTTGCTGGTGTGGAATAACAAGGGATAAGTAATATACGATCGCTCTTCGTTTATCTTCTTCCTTTCCCTTTATTACATAGCCAGTGTAGCGGGTAAAACAAAGGGTTAATTGGAAACTGTTCAACTGTGCACGCAATTTCTTTAAATCTTTAATGGTCGTATTTCTACTCACTTTTGTTTTTTCTGATAAATCTTTCAGGAAATGTGGTGGTTCCTCTACTAATAAATGGATTGCAAGCCGCGCCAACCTTTCTTTCTTAGAATATGCGTAATTCCATGCCTCTGAATTTTTTAATTTTTCGAGAATAGCTTGTTTCGTCCGTTCTGTTATATAAAAGCCTGAAGTCCGAACATATTTCACTTCATCAAGATGGTTGATCTTTAACCAATAGTTAATCTTTTCTATATCGTAATAAACCGTTCGTCTGGATATATTAAACTTTTTGATCAACTCCTTTACTGATAGATAACCATCGCGCCTTACCAACTCTTGTAATATCGCAGTACTGCGTTCATCAAGCGACATCGCCAGACCCCCTGCACAATTGTGCAAAATCGGATTGGTCTTAAAAATATTTAGCAATTGCTTAATTTCATTTTATTAGAAAGCACTCTCAATTATAAGGCCAAATTTCCCACACTATGTTTGTGCAAAACTGTACGAAAAGTACCCCAATCCCAATTTTCATTATTCTGTATCTAACTATATACATGCTCATTGAAAAGTTAACATGCAACGCATAAGCGGTGCCCACTCCGGTTATACTGCCCCTAATGAAAACCATGGAAAAGAGCGGAATCATCCATGAAACGTCTCAGAAACGTCTAACCATCACCAACGATCACGGATGGATACCACAGACACTTCGCAACTCACATTTCGCACCCTAACAAGGTCAAAACAAAGGATTTTTTATTTAGTTTTTCAGAATAACTTTTTGACCAACACAACGAGCGATGGCAATCCTTTTTTTACCATCGCTAGTCGTTCTGTATCATGTTAGACGTAGATGCTCTCATCCATGCCCAATCCCTGCAGAATCCTTCGCTGATCCGGGTTGAGGGAGCGATCGAGTGCACGTTGGATGCGCCCGTCTGGCAGCTCCAGCAGGATGACGTTCACATATTGAAACAGCTGAAAAATCACCTGTCCCGTTGGCCGGGTCAGCTTGCGGCCTCCCGCGCCCTTTAACGGGCGTTCTGGTGTGATGAACTGACGCACCCGGCGCTGAAAAACGCGGTAAATCGCCAAGGCCAAGAGAAATAGATAGCCCAATACGGCGACCCGTTCTGGTTTTTTGACATCAATCTCATCCGTGAAAAACGGATCTTTCAAAAACGCGAAGTTCATTTCCACCGAGATTTGCCCTTTATACAGCTTCAAGATCTCTTGGGCATCCATTTGTTGGCCCTTCCATTCCTTCGGAACGGTCGTGACGAGGACAAACCGGGACGCTTTCCGTCTTGCCTGTTCCCATGCCGGTTGGTCGAATTCGACGTTTAGGCGAAGGGTGTACAGCGTCTCCGTCTCGGGTTCCGCCCCTTTTTTCGGCCGTCCTCGCCGTTTTTTCGGACGCACGATCTCTTCGACCGCGGCCTCCACTCGATGAAACCGAGGGCGAAGGGACGCCTTGAGGGACGTCAAGGCTTGTTCGGCGTCTTCGCGGCAGGAGAAGGGGTGGCGCTCCCAACGGACTTGTTCCTCGCGAAGAAGCTCCGCTTCTTTGACCCGCTCTTTTTCGAGCGTTTTTCCTTTGCGCTGGTCGAGCGCGCTCGATTCGACGACGATCAGCCGAACCGGGTGGCCTTCATAGGTCGCGGCCGTTTCCCATACCCGGTACGTGGCGCCGTTTCTCTCCGCTAGGGTAAAGGGTTCGCTCCACGGGATGTGAGGAGAATCGGCCTCTGCGAGCGCCTGTTTCACGATTCGAAGCGACGAAGGGCCTCTGGTGATCAAAAAGGCACGGGCGGCTTTTGTCTGCGCCAAGGTGTCTTTCGTCATCGCGGCGGAATCGGCCACGTAAATCCATTCGTCGTCGATCTTGGCTTGTTTGAACTGTTCGTGGATCCGCGACAGCACCTCAGGATTCCACGCCTTATCCGATAGATTGCCGTCATGCACATCGCCGTAAAACGGGATGCCATCCTCGTTGCCGACCAGTCCGAAGCCGATTGGTTTTTGCCAACGGTGATGGCGGTTATAGCCATGTGTGATCTGCAAAGCCTCTAATGAGGCCGACTCATACGCTCCGTAAACCGTCTTGTCCGTCGTATCAGCGTGAAAGGCTCGGAGGGAAAGGCCTTCTTTGCGATAAATGTGAATCAAGCAAGTGCTGATGACCTTGTGAATATCGGCCTCATACAAGCGGTCGAGATGACGGGCCAAGGCATCGTCGTTCAACCAGGAAGGCTGGAGACCGGGACGGATGAGTTTCTCCAGATCGATCTCCTGAGCCCATCGTTCTAAGTGAACCAGGGCTTGCCGGCCGTCAAATAGATTGTAAAGGATGGCTTGAACGGCATCGCTGACTCGCGTTTGGCATTGTGGATCGACGGGCACAAGATGGTCAATCAAGTGGGGGATGTCGAGTTTTTTGACTAGAACACTTATTATATTCAAATAACCATTACGATAGACCCCTTTGACTTTCACATTCATGAGAGAAAAACTCCTTTACGTTCCTTGTGTGTCAAGGATTCATTCGACATCGGAACAAAAAATCCTCCCGATTTTCGTCGGAAGGGTGCGAAATGTGAGTCGCAAGCAGGAACGGAAAATCAAAAACGCGGAAAGAGATGTTCGCCGAGTGGGAGGCCAAACCCTAGGTTGTCGAGTTATTCCCGATACCGGGCGTACTTGCCAGAAGCGATCCAAACATATTTGACTGGACCCCATCCTCAGGCGGCTTCCTGCCTGAAAGGGCTACGAACGCTGTTGGATCGGCACACCCTTTATGAGATTGCCCAGTGGCTTGACGAGAACCAGCGATGAGACTTGGCTCCTCATGAAATCGGGGTGTTAATGGAAGCCAGGCAACCCCATTATTCGGCCAAGCGGGAAAGCAACCTATCCCCTTCCGTTCTCGTTAATCATGAAACGGACTCAACGGTGTATGATCAACGTCTTCATCCCGTACGGAAAGGGGGGCGAGGGATTATATTATTGACTGTAGATGAGCATTTTTCATTACAATAATTTCCATGGTTAGAGAGACAAACAGGGTACCCCTTACGCGATACGGAGCTGTTTTTTGATCACATCAATGGGAATATCTTGCTTCGCAGCGTCATAAATGAACTCGACGACGCTGTGGTCTTTCCGCGACCGAAGAAGCTCCAGCCCGGCGGAGAGGTTTTGTCGGGATTCGGCGATGCTATACACGCAGGAGAGCAGCACCACCGCCCAATACCGTTTCACCGCCCGAATGTGGCGAACGCGGTATCCATCAAGCTTCAGTTGATCTTTCGCCTGCCGGAAAAAGCACTCGATCGTCCAACGCTGAGCATAGTAACGCAAGATGTCTTCGTCCCCGAGCTCCCGATCGGTGCTCAAGACGACATGGAGATGTTCCGGCGCCATCGGCTGATCCGCCTTCCAAGCCAGCAGCACCACCGCGTCATCGAGGCCATGGATCGCCCCCTCATAGCGATACACGCGATAACGCTCCTGACCCACCGTGACGAGGCGGGTGTCTTCGGACTCGACATAGCGGGCGAACTGCTTGGCTTGGATGGCGATGCCTTTCGGGTAGAGAATCCGGTTCGTCTTGAGCATGGCGATGACATGGAATCCCTGTTTCAAGCAGGCTTCAATGAGCTTTTTGGACGGATACCACGAATCCATGAGCACATACACCGGCTGAGCCCGCTTCACTTTGAGCGAAGAAAGCATCTCGATGGCCAGGTCGATCTTGCTTTTTCCCGCTTTCTTGTCATACAGGCGGAACGCAAACGGAAACGCTTGTGTCAAGGTGTGCACCATCAGCCAAACGAGCGAATGCCCCCAAACCGATTGATGATCTTTGTGAGAGAAATGCCAACCACACCCTTGAATGGCGTGCGTTGCCCGTGACGAAGGCTTCGTTTTTTGGCAAATCGTATCATCAATCGAGACAAAAAGAGGCTGATTCTTTCGCTCGACCAGGCGCTCGATTCGGCGGAGGATCCACTCTTGAAGCTTCCCAAGCAGCCTTTCCTCATCCCAAGGGCTTTTCGTGAAAAAGTGACTGAGCGTCGTTCGATGATTCGGATGAAAGCTCCAGTGATGAATATCGGTCAATGTTCCCGAGAATCCCTTGGTGGTCAAGGCATCGACGATATGAATGAGATGCTTGATGACCGGTTTGGAAAGCTGCAGCGTCAACCCCAAAGTGAAGAAAAACTTGTGGATTCCTTGGTGATGTGCTAATCTATTCATGAGACATGAACCTCCTTGTGTGAATGGGTTTTGTGCACATCTATTTTACCCAAGGAGTCCGGTTCATGTCTCCTTTTTTGTTTGGTTGTCAATTTATGTTAGTGAATTTGCTCATCTACAGTTATTGATTGTTCGTATCGTTTCCCGAATTCCAAAGCAAAAAGCAATAGCCTCGACCATTCAAACGCCACGGTTTCGATCTCTGTCAATCTTTAAGCACATTCGAATCAGCCGTCTCGCTGTCCCCCATTGTTTACAGAATCCTAACCATTTAAGCCCTTTTCAAAAGACTCGAAAGGTATTCGCATAAGCACTTCTTTACGTTTTTCATATATATTAAAAACACTCCTCATCTAAGGAGGTGTAAGCTCGTTGATCACCATCAGCCTTTGTATGATTGTCAAATAATGAAGAAGATGTCCTTGCCCGATGCTTAGATAGCGTTCAAAATCTAGTCGACGAGATCATTATTGTTGGTACAGGATCCACCGATCGAACAAAAGAAATTGCTCGACATTATACCACGCGAATTATTGACTTTCCTTGGAATGATGATTTTTCCGCAGCGAGAAACTTTTCGTTTTCCCATGCTACAATGGATTATATTTTTTGGTTAGACGCCAATGATGTGTTATGGAAAGAAGACCAAGAAAAATTCCTCACGTTGAAGCATACCCTTCCTTCTGATGTCGATTCGGTGACCATGGTCTACAGCCTTGCGTGAGATGAACATGGAACAACCATCTCCAGCGTCCATCGCAATCGTCTGGTCAAGCGCTCCAATCATTTCAAATGGCATGGTATGGTTCATGAATACTTGGAAGTATGAGGAACGATTCTCAACAGTGACATCACCGTGATCCATAACCCGGTCCATCATCATTCCGATCGAAACTTAAACATTTACGAGAAGCAGTTAGCTCAAGGCAAAGAATTTTCACCTAGAGATTTGTTTTACTTTGCAAATGAATTATTTGACCATCAACAATACGAACGGGCCATTCAATATTATGAACAATTTTTACAAACGAAAAAAGGCTGGGTGGAAGATTTCATTGCGGCCTGTGGAAAGCTAGCCGACTGTTTTTATGCGCTTGGCAATTAGGAACAAGTGCTCGATATGTATAACAGCCATTTGAATACGATTCTCCCCGCGCTGAATTTTGCTACCGCCTAGGCTACTATTTTCTCCAACACAAACAATATCGACTCGCTGCGTTTTGGTATCATTTAGCCACTCAACTAACGATGCCATCGGACAGTTGGGGATTTTTTCATCACGCTTGTTGGACGTGGCTTCCCCATTTGCAGCTCGGTGTATGTTACGCCTATTTAGGCGAGTATGAACTAGCATACAAACATAATGAGAAAGCTAGGGAGTATGTACCCAATCATCCTGACGTATTGCACAATAAATGTTTTTTAGAATCCATTCTTTCTGCCAAAAGCACGTTCCATCAAACCAGTGAATAGACAATCTTTAAATCGAAAGGAGGTTTTACAATTGTCCGATCGCCATCCTATTCGTGTAAAATGTCTTTCCCCTTTATGCGGCTCCCAGCCACCCATCGTTAAGGTATACACTGGACCGATTGGACCCACAGGGCCAACCGGACCTACTGACCGGCAGGGAACGGCGCAATCATCCCCTTCGCTTCAGGAACAACAATTACTCTGGCAGCAACAGCAGTAGGTTTGGCAGATACAGCTAGCTTAATTGGGGTTGGAAATTCAGCTTCGAGCATTAGCCTAATCGGAAACACCATTAACTTGGGCGGTGTATCCAACTTTTCATTTACTGTTCCACGCAATGGAATCATTACAGCTGTAGCAGCCAACTTTTCTGCCACCACGGGCACAGCGCTTTTAGGAACCGCTACTATCCGAGCTCAACTATACATTTCCACCTCTCCTTCTAGCAACATATTCACCGCCATCCCAAGCACTTTAGTCACGTTAAACCCAACTATCACATTTCCAATCTCCTTACTGCAAAATTACTGCAAAACGCTAGCGGAATCGTGACAGGGTTAAACGTGCCTGTCAATGCAGGCGATCGCTTGCTCATGGTGTTTTCAGTCACTACTTCCGGTCTCTCTATTGCCTCATCGATCACGGGATATGCTTGCGGGAGTGGCCATTAGCTAGCCGCAACGAACGATGTAAATGCAATCATATTTAGCATTTGTCGCTTTTACAGAGCGATTTGATCGACTGCCCGGCGACCGAACAACGCCGCTTCCAGACCTATGTATGGGTCTGTGAAGCGGATGGTTGTTTGGTCTTTCGTCACGCTAAGGCGTGACGAAGGCAAACCTCACTCTCTATTGCGCAAAATATAAGCATCTTTGGCCCCAATTAGTTCTTAAGCAACCCCACGAACTTCCTCTTTTTGTTTGCGCAATTCGATGGTGAAAAAGCGCAGAACATCACCAAGCGGGAAACGGAGGATCGAAAACAATAAGCGGGCGGCTTCACATGAAAACCAACGTGAAAATCCGCCCGCCTTCTCCCTTTATGACTGTAACATTGAAAACACTTGCTCGACGTCTTTATCCCCGCGGCCTGATAAGTTCACAATGATGATGTGATCTTTGCTTAATGTCGGCGCGAGTTTGATAGCGTACGCCACCGCATGGGCGCTCTCGAGCGCTGGGATGATTCCTTCCGTTTTGGACAGCAACTGAAATGCCTCAAGCACCTCTTCGTTCGTGACCGTGTAATATTCCGCACGCCCGGATACTTTCAAGTAGCTATGTTCCGGACCAATGCCCGGATAATCGAGCCCAGCGGCAATCGAGTATGTGGGCTGCGGGTTGCCGTTTTCATCAAGCAACACGAGACACTTGAATCCGTGAAGAACCGCCGGAACCCCTTTCGTCAACGTCGCCGCCTTCTCCGGCTCGACACCGATGAGCCGCACACTCGGTTCATCCAAATAATGGGCGAACGCCCCGATAGCGTTGCTTCCCCCGCCAACGCAGGCCACCACCACATCCGGAAGCCGCCCTTCTCTCTCTAAAATTTGCCGCTTGCTCTCTTCGCTAATCACCGACTGAAAATGTTTCACCATCGACGGATACGGATGCGGACCAACCGCCGAACCAAGCAAATAAAACGTAGTCTTATAGTTTTGTACAAGATCGTTCAGCGCCTCGTCCACGGCATCCTTCAACCGCCCTTGCCCTTTCGAGACCAGCACGACTTTCGCCCCTAACAGCTCCATGCGGAACACGTTGAGCGCCTGACGCTTCGTATCTTCTACCCCCATATAAATGGTGCAGTCCATGCCAAACATGGCGCATGCGGTAGCGGTCGCCACCCCATGCTGGCCCGCGCCTGTCTCCGCAATGACCCGCTTCGCACCCATCCGTTTCGCCAACAAAATTTGCCCGATGACGTTGTTGATTTTATGCGAACCGGTATGGTTCAAATCCTCACGTTTCAAATAAATCTTCGCCCCGCCGAGCCGCTCCGTCAATCGCGCCGCAAACGTCAGCGGACTCTCGCGGCCGACATACTCCCGCAAGTAGGTTCGAAACTCCTCATTGAATTCCGGGTCATCTTTATATTTCAGAAACTGCTCTTCCAAATAGTCAAGCACTTCCTGCAGTTCAGGTGGAACAAAGCTGCCGCCAAATTCGCCGAAATAGCCTTTCTTTTCCTGCGCTACGCTCATGGCTCATCTCTCCTCTGCTTCCTAAAAGTCGTAACAGTAACAGAATAGACTGTTTTGACAGGCAAGTCAATCAATAATTTTTACTTTTTGAAACATTAAAAAAAGGAGCGGCCCACCGCACAACCAGACGCCAAGCATTCACCGCTAGTGCGGTGAGCATGTGCTGCTGCAAAGCCGCCGTACAGCCGCACCCTCACAGCTTCCCACTTCGGATATTCACCAACCAGAGCAGGCAGTTCAGCTTATAAAACCCCAAGCTGCTCATCGCGCAGATCGGTAATAAACATATGTCCTGGGGCATGCGTAATCATGATATCCGGCTTTACTTCCATAGCAACCGCTTGGGGGGTGACCCCACAGGCCCAAAATACCGGGGTTTCCTCCTCACGGATGGTGACCGGATCCCCAAAATCAGGCTTATAAATATCATGAATCCCTATAAGTTTCGGGTCGCCAATATGAATAGGGGCACCATGAACAGACGGGAAGCGGCTCGTGACTTGAACCGCCCTGACAACATCCTTATGGGGAATCGGGCGCATGCTTACAACCACTTGCTCGAATCTGATGCCCGACAGTATTTTCTTGCAATCACCGTAAACTACCATAAAAAAGAGAAGAGTTCTCTCATCCCCCCTTCCTTTCAAAATACACATGCAATCGATACTCGCAAATCTCTTTTGTCCAGTTGTGCAATATTTCTTGATGCTCGTCCTCAATGGCAAATTGGAGCGCAAAAACGTTGTTTGCAAAGGAAATCAGCCCATTCGAACTGCCGCTCCATTTCGTCATCGGCATGCGGGCGATCAACCGGCTCACCTTTTCCTGGTCATATTCCCAGAGGCGCTTCGTTTCTCCGTCGGAAAAATCGATGCGCTTTCGGTATTCTTTTTCCGTTAAATACCGATGGAAAAACGGGGCAGCCTCCTGCGGTGTAATTGGTTGGTGCCATCCGGACGGTCCACGTTCAAGCATGGCTTTTAGAACAACCATTTTGTAGCTTTTTGACATCACCGTACGTTCCACTTCAACAAGCCACGGCTCGTGTTTTAGAAACACTTCCTTTTCCAGCTCCGACAACTCCCCCGCCCAATATAAAAAGCCGACATAAGATCCGAACTCTTGTTTGTACTCCGCCGCTTCACTTCGGCCTTGGAGATGCAGTTCCAAATACGTCGGCCGTCTGCCAAGCTCCTGTTTCAGCTCCCGATAATCAGCAAGCAGCCGTTCTTTGCGCGGTTGGCGTTTTTTCTGCATCTCTTCGAGAAGATGGATGGCTTGAACATCGAGATGCAGTTCGCACGTTTCCGGAACCGTTGGCATAACAGGTTCCCGTGCCTTTTTCTTCGTTTCGCCCCGCTGTGTATCAAACAGGCGCAGTTTGACATCCGCATTCCGGTAATTTCCGATTAAATCAATAATCACGCAATAATCCTTGCCTTTGTACAGCCGCAGCCCGCGCCCGACTTGCTGGGTGAAGACGGTCAGCGATTCCGTCGGCCGCACGAACAAAAGTGTATCGACAGAAGGAATATCGACCCCTTCATTGAACAAGTCGACGGTGAAAATGGCGTCCAGTTCACGGCGTTCCAACATGGCAATGGCCTGCTTGCGCGAAATAGCCGTCTGCTTCGAATGAAGGCTGACCGTCCGGCAGCCATGGCGTTGGAAATATTCGGACAGAAAATCGGCTTGCCGAATCGATGAACAAAAGACAAGCGTTCTCGTTTTCTTGTATCGCTTCCACGCTCGCAAAATCTTCTCCGCCATCTCCTCGCGAAGCTGCACTTGAAGCAGCTCTTCCTCATCATAGCGGTTGCCAAGCCACTTGATTTGCGAATAGTCTGTGTCATCGTAGACCCCGTAATAATGGAAGGGAGCCAACCAACCGCGCTGCACTGCTTCGATAAAATCGATGCGATACGCGACATTTCCGTCGCAAAGGGCGTATACGTCTTTGTTGTCGCTCCGATCTGGAGTAGCAGTGATGCCAAGCAAAAATTTCGGCTGAAAATAACGAAGGACGCGTTCGTACGAGCGGGCTGCCGCATGGTGGAACTCGTCGACAATGATCAAGTCAAATGCGTCGGGACGAAACGAATGCAAATGTTTTTTCATGCTTAGTGTAAAGATCGAGGCAAACACCATGTCGGCATTTCCTTCTTTTTGATTGCCATCGTACAGTCCTGCTGTTCGATCAGGAATCACGCGTTCAAACGACTGCTTCGCCTGGCGAAGAATTTCTTCGCGATGGGCGATAAACAGCACCCGCGAAAAACGGCGGGCAAAAAAAGCGGCCAAGTATGTTTTTCCCAGCCCGGTCGCCATGACAACCATCGCTTTGTCGTACCCTTCTTCATAGGCAGCTTCCAACCGCTCCAACGCCTCAACTTGGGCAAAGCGCGGCTGGATCGTTCCATATGGCGCCGCCGTTTCATGGACAACATCGATCTTGTCCGCCGTCTCCTCCTCTTGCTTCTTCTCCGTTTCCGTCGGAAGCATCAACTCGATTTCCTCATTCTCCGCCCATATGCGGGCTAAATTGGGGTGCCGCTGATGATAGTCTTGATGCTGCTTTTCATAGTCAGCGGCTGTTTCGGCATTGACCGGCACCGTTTCCGGAGCGTAAAACAGCTTTAAAAACTGCTCCATCGCTTCCGCAAATACATCCTCATCAACGCTCTTATCCAGTCCAAGGTTCCATTCGACACCGTCAGTGAGCGCCGAACGGGACAAGTTGGAAGAACCGACAATGAAGTAGCCGCCTTCTGCATCTTCAAATAGGTACGCTTTCGGATGAAAGGACATTCCCTCACTCCGATACAAGCGGACCTCGATGTCCGGGTGAATGGATATGAGCTCGCGCAACGCCTCTGGCTGAGTGACAAACAAGTAATCACCAACGCAAATTTTGATATCCGCCCCCCGCTCTGCAGCTGCCCGCAAACTGTCCTTCAACAGGCGAACCCCGGACTTCATGGCAAACGATGTCAGTATGTATATCGTCGACGAGCGTCCTATCTGTTCCTGCAGCTTGTCAAGGAGGCGTTTGGAAATCAACTCCACCTTACTCATCGTGAACCTCAATCAAGAAAATTTTCTCCCGAAAGCCGCCGCGCTTCTCTGCCTTTTTGGCGCGGATTTGTTCCACTTGCTCGATCGAAGCGCCATGGCATTGGGCCAAAGCATGGATAATTTCCAACACGTCTGCGAGCTCTTCAAGAGCCGCCTCATCCGTTTCCGCTTGGACGTATTCCTCAAGCTCCTCAAACGCTTTTTTCTGCAGTTCTTTCCGATACTCTTCATCGTCAAGTATGCGGGTTGTGAACGTTTTTCCTGATTGTTCAATAATGGTTGGGATGCGGTCACGGACGAGTTTGTTGTATATCGGCATGTCCATTCCTCCATTTACAAAACTATACTACCATTTTACAAAATTTCGCCTTTTTTTCATAGGAAAGAACACACAGAAGACCGCCGTTTCTAAGGCTTAGTGTGAGTAAAATATTTGTGGGGGGCATTCCGGAATGATTCCCCGACGAGGGTTGCGAACTTTTGTTCGCGACGCTCGTCGGGGCCACCAAGCGAAGCGCGGTAGAACAAGCAAATGTCATGCAAAAAGGACTCTCTCCCTGCTATGATGGTGATTGGCAAACCAACCGAAAACAGGAGGGAGAGAGTCCATGAAACATCTTACCACAGAATGGCCTTTATTAAAAGAGCTGGAGGAGCAATTAGTCAGAACTCTTCAAAAGGTGTTCGCTGTCTTGTTGGCGGCCCTTTTGGAGGAGATCGATCAACAACTGGCGGAAGCGCGGGACAAGCGCCGGTATCAGCTGAAAGACAAACGGCCGACTACGATCCAAACGCTGTTTGGGGAAGTGACGTTCCGACGGAACTACTACTATGACCGGCAAACGGGGAACTATACCTTCTTGCTGGATGCCGAACTGGGCTTTGATGGAGCCCAATCGATCAGCCCTTACCTCGAGGAAACGGCGGTCGAGTTGGCCGTCGAGTGCTCTTCCTACCGCAAAGCAGCTCGCACACTCG
The DNA here is from genome assembly GCF_000174795.2 of Geobacillus sp. Y412MC52. Lineage (NCBI taxonomy): Bacteria > Bacillati > Bacillota > Bacilli > Caryophanales > Anoxybacillaceae > Geobacillus > Geobacillus sp. Y412MC52. Next base: position 2,141,414 of record NC_014915.1, read on the forward strand.
AGTCAATCGTGGGGTATGCGGTTCTCAGCCACGAGGCGATTCGCCAGTTGGTGCTCGAGGCCCCTGTCTCGCTGCACCGCCCTGTTTCCAAACGGCATGGCCGAGTGCTGTTTGTGGAGGCGGAAGGACTCTGTTTCCCGCCAGGGGAAAGGAAAACGGGCGAAAGAAGAGAAAATCCTGGCGGTTCACGAGGGATGGAGACGAAACGGGTCGCAGCTCAAGCTGGTGAACCGACGCCACTACCTCCATGAAGGGACAGGGGACGTGTGGGAACGGTTCGAGGAGTGGCTGATGAAGGAATATGCCTATGATCCGTGCCGGGACTTGTTGATCATCAACGGCGACGCGGCGTCGTGGATCACGGCCTGCCGGGAGTATTTTGGGAAGCGGGCGTGCTTTCAGCTGGATCGATTTCATGTGGCGCGGGAGCTGCGTCAGTGTCTGTCCGGCCATCCGCGTTGGCGGGAAGTGCGGAAGAAGCTGGCGAAACAAGACGAAGAAGGGCTTCTCGTGGAGCTGAACAGCGCCATCGGCACGTTGGAGGACGAAGCGAAAGAGAAGCAGATGGCTGCCATGATCCGCCGGATCGAGTCGATGCCGGGATGCATCCGGGACTACCGGGAGTGGCTGTCGGAGCAAGGGGTGGAGACGACCGGCATGCGTCCGATGGGCCACGCCGAGAGCGTGATGAGCCGATTTGCGCATCGGGTGAAATCCCGCCGCAGCTGGAAAGACCAAGGGCTTCGGGCGTTTCTGAGGGTGATGGCAGCCCGAATCGACGGGATCGGGTGGAGAAAGGGGCAGTTGGAGGAGGAAGAGCCACGGAGGGCAGCCTCGTCCTCGACGAAGTCCAAGCGGATTGAACAGGCCAAACGGAAGGCAGGACGGTTGTGGGCGGATGTGGTGCGTCAGAATCTACCGTGTCTGCAACAGTCATCTGGGACGCCGATCCATCAAGCGTTGTCGGCGCTCCGGGATGGTGGTTGGGTGTAAAAAAATGGAATTTCGTATCATCGCCTCAAGATGAGGGATGAGAGTCCGAAAGCGCTTACGATATTAATTCCTGAAAATGGTTCGCTAACTAGTGATTGACAACGCCCGTAGTGAACCGAAAAAATGTTCTCCACAAAGTCTTGACTGACTCCTAAGGCTTATTGCCTGTTGCAAAATGAAAACACGAAAAATTTCACATACTCCCCCCTCTCTCATCCCATACTAAGAAAAATCGACATAATTCGCGCTTGGGGGCTATGATGGAACACTCGATCCTTTGGCTGCTTGCTGCGGTGGGCATCGGTTTGCTGGGGCTCAGCTTCCGCTTTCTTTCACCAAGAGAAGTATGGCTTTCGTTTTTGCTGAATGCGTATATTTCCAGTTTGATCGGCCTGATCGTCAGCGGGGCGGGAATGCTTGCTATCCGGTGCGGCTGTTTCCAGATTATACGAACGACAGCGTGATCTTTGAATCCTTGCTTTACCCTGTTGTCAGTGTGTACGTTTACGGGACATCGCGCCGCTCGGGCTGGAAGGGGATATGGATGCAGTGCGCCGCTTATACAGGGGCGATGACAGCGGTCGAGATCCTGTTGGAGCGGCACACCGACCTGATCGAATACCATACGTGGAAGTGGGAATATTCATTCGTCTCGATGTTTGTCGTGACGCTCGCGGTTCGCCTGCTTGCCGGACGGCTGCTTCAAGAAAACGGGTGAGCTGGCATGTCTATTTCTCCTAGTTGGCGCTATACATATAGTATCATTGTCCAAAAAAGGAGGCGAATAGGATGGTGCTGTTTGACATCAAACACCGCCTGTATTACGAAGCCATCAATTCCGCGCGGCCGAAAATGGCGCCGATCCGCCAAGACCGGGCGTGGGGGTATGTATGGAAGACCGTGAACGGCGAGGCGGTGAAGTTTTGGATCGATTTCCAGCGCGGACAGTATCTCTATTTTGAATATGGACGAAAATGGTATCGGGTGAAGTATTTGCAGGCGAACGGGCGGAAATCAGGCGAAGACATATTGAACGGGGCGATGATCGATTTGACGGTGGATGGACATCGACTTCTGTTGCTGAAGGGGCGCATCCGCAGCCAGACGGCGCGCTATGTAAAAGACTGTTGCTCCCTGGGCCGCCCTACATGAATCGGTCTACAACCGCGCTTGCGCCCATGCCTGATCAAACGCCCGGTGGATCTATGACGTTCTCATCAGCCGCACAGCACAGGCTGGACAACAGAACCCCTGACAGGAGAGGATGAAGACATGGATCGAATCCACTTATGGGTGTTGCTGGTGCTGGGCCTCATCCTATTGGTTTTCTTCAGCTTGCGCAAACCGCCCATTAAAGACGTGATTCTCGTGTTTTTATTGAAAGCTTATTTTTCCACCTTTTTCGGTGTCATTGTGGTCGAAAAGCATTTGCTCGACTATCCCGTGAGGTTTTTGGGGCAATACTTCCAAACGAGCATCTTGTTTGAATACTTTCTGTATCCGATCATGTGCGTGTATTTTTATCGAACGTCGTACCATTCGAGCTTTTTCGGCATTGTCGGACAATGCGCCTTGTATACAGCCGCTTTGACGTTCATAGAAGTTCTTTATGAAAAGTATACAAATTTGATCACGTACCATACGTGGACATGGATGCATTCGTTTGTCACGATCTTTCTTCTGTCGTTTTCCATTCGGATGCTGATGAAGTGGATCAACCGCTGGGAAGAGTCCGTCCGCTGGCGTTCATGACCGCTTCGTCACGGAAGCGCCCGAACGGACAAGAGACAACGTTGGCTTTCCAAAAGAAACCGTTTGCGGCCGGACGAATGTCCGCATGAAGCCCCTATGGCGAAAACGTGAGATCCTCTTGGCGGCAGATGTCAAAGCAAGCATACAGGCGGCAAAGAGCGCCTCGGTCTCCTTGCCGCCTTCTTTTTATGCCCACCACATCTCCGGCAGTTCTTCTTTGAACAACACCTTTTTCAAGAGGGCGACGGCCTTTGACAGCCCTTCATCGATCGAAGCGAGCATATCTTCGTGTTCGATTGACAGCACGTAGTCGTAGCCGACGGCGCGCAGGGCGCTGACGATGTCGCGCCACATTTTTTCGCTTTGCCCGTAGCCGACGGTGCGGAACACCCACGAGCGGTCAAGGATTTGGCTGTAATGTTTCGTGTCGAGCACGCCGTTTTTGCGGATGTTCGCTTCGTCTAAGTACGTGTCTTTCGCATGGACGTGGAAAATCGCTTTTTCGCGGCCGAGCAGTTTGATCGCCTCAACCGGGTCGATGCCTTGCCAAAGCAGGTGGCTCGGGTCAAAGTTGGCGCCGATCGCTTCACCGACGTGTTCGCGCAGTTTGAGGAGCGTTTCCGGGTTGTAGACGACGAAGCCCGGATGCATTTCAAAGGCGATTTGCGTAATGCCGTGCTCCTTGGCGAACGCTGCTTCTTCGCGCCAGTACGGGATGACGACTTCTTCCCATTGCCATTTTAAAATTTCCAAGTAATCCGGCGGCCAAGAGCACGTGACCCAGTTCGGGTATTTGGCGCCGGGATGGTCGCCCGGGCAGCCGGAGAAGGCGTTGATGACCGGGACTTCAAGCTGCTCAGCGAGCCTGACCGTTTTCCTCCATGTATCATGCGACTGTTTCGCGAACGTTTTGTCCGGATGAAGCGGGTTGCCGTGGCAGCTTAACGCGCTGATCACAAGGCCGCGGTCGGCGACGGCTTTTTTCAACGCTTTGATTTTTTCCGGTTGGTCCAACAGCGCGTCAGGATCGCAATGGGCGTTGCCCGGGTAATTTCCGGTGCCAAGCTCAACGGCCTCAATGCCCATGGCGGCGACTTTGTCGAGCATGTCTTCCAACGGCAGCTGTTGATACAAAACAGTAAATACGCCTACTTTCATCTCGTTCTTCTCCCCTTTCTAGCGGTGTGAAGCCGGCCGGTCGGCGGCCGGCTCCGCCGTTCCATTTTGTTGTGGCATCATCTAGCACCCAGCCAGCGAAACGAGGCCGACGTCTCCGCGGTGCTGACGCCGCTTATTCCGCCACCCGCACCCACCGTTTGGTGCGATGGCTTTCCAAAATGGCGTCGACGATCCTCATCGTATGGTGGCCGTCGGCGATCGTCGCAAACGGCAGTTCCCCGAGCGCCTCGCCGCGTTGTTTCCGGATGATGGCGCTGTAAAAATCACGGAACAAATTTTTAAGCCCGTCCGGCCAGCCTTCCTCATGGCCGCCTGGATAATGGGCGTAAGCGGCGGCTTGCGGCGACAAGAGCGCTGGGTCGCGGACGATTTCTTCGTTCGGGCCGTTGCGGCGCCCGACCCAGAGGCGGTTCGGGTGCTCTTGGTCCCAGGCGAGCGTCATCTCATCGGCGGCGATTTCAAAATAGAGCCGGTTTTTCCGGCCAGCGCTCACTTGGGAAATCGTAAACGCCCCATGGGTGCCGTCGTCAAAATGGACGAGCACGCTGCCGCCGTCTTCGGTGTCAATCTGGACTGGCTCCGCGTCTTGGTTGCTGCCGGATGTAAACGTGCTCCCTTCCTGTTTCGGCTTGTAGCGAACCGGATGGACGGTGCGCAAGTCGGCGAACACTTCAACGATCTTCTTGCCAAGCACATACTGAACCGTGTCGCACCAGTGCGAACCGATGTCGGCGATGGCGCGCGACGGGCCGTTTTGCGCCGGCTCAAGCCGCCAGTTGTAGTCGGTGTCATACAAGAGCCAGTCTTGCACATAGCCGCCGTACACGAAATGGACGCGCTTCGCCTCACGGGCAAGCCGCTCTTTCGCCTCGACAACGAGCGGGTAGTGGCGGTAGTTGAAGCAGACCGCGCTAAGGCTTTCGCTTTGTTCAGCGAGCCGCTTCAATTCCGCCGACTGTTCGCTGTCCATGGCGAGCGGCTTTTCCGACAATAAATGTTTTCCCGCCTCAAGCACCGCCTTGTTGATGGGAAAATGCGAAACGTTGCGCGTGCAGTTGTGAACGGCTTCGACGTCCGGGTCGTCAATTAAGGCGCGGTAGTCGCCGTATGCTTTCGGAATCCCGAACCGGCGCGCGGCTTCCTCCGCTTTTTCTTGGCTGCTTGAGGCAATGGCGACAATGTTCACAAACGGCAGGCGGCGGAGCGCCTCAATATGGGAAGAAGCGGAAAAGCCCGTGCCGATAATGCCGACGTTGATCGGTTTCACTGCGTCACTCCTCCTTGTTTCGCTTTGATCGGCTCAAGCGGCTTGACGTTGCCAAAGACGATTTCCCCGCGGTTGACCGGCGCGGCCCAGCGGACGGCGTTGGCGATCACTTTCAGCACATCCGGGTGATGGTACGTCGGATACGTTTCATGGCCGGGGCGGAAGTAGAAAATTTTCCCTTTCCCGCGCGTGAACGTGCAGCCGCTGCGGAACACTTCTCCGCCTTCAAACCAGCTGATGAAAATCGTTTCGTCCGGCTCTGGGATGTCGAAAAACTCGCCGTACATTTCTTCCTGCTCAAGCTCGATGTACGGTCCGATTCCTTCCACGATCGGATGGCCCGGGGCGACGACCCAGAGACGCTCTTTTTCATCGGCTTCGCGCCATTTCAAATTGCATGTCGTCCCCATCAGCTTTTTGAAAATTTTCGAGAAATGGCCGGAATGAAGGACAATGAGCCCCATTCCTTCCAGCACGCGGCGGTGGACGCGTTCGACAACCTCATCTTTCACTTCATCATGGGCGATATGCCCCCACCAGACGAGGACGTCGCACCGGTCGAGCACCTCGTCGGTCAAGCCGTGCTCCGGTTCGTCGAGCACAGCGGTCGCGGCGTCAAACCCTGCTTCGGCTAGGTAGCTCGCGATGACAGTATGCATTCCTTCCGGATAAATCGCTCTTACCTGTTCATCTTTCTTTTCATGGCGAAATTCGTTCCAGACGACAACGCGGATGGGTGTGGTCATTCATTGATCCCCCTTGGTTCTTTCGGCCTGCCTGTATGCGGCTAGGCCGAGTGTTTTTTGGAATGTTTCCCTATGTTCGCGACTCGTTGGGACGCCAGTGCGATTCATGGAGCGTTTCTCACCATTCGATGCGAACGTGCCGCCCTTGGTCGGACGATTCGTAAATCGCTTCTAACACTTTGGCGATCGTAAGCCCTTGTTCAGCGGTGCAAAGCGGCGGCGTGTTCTCGGCGATGCTCGTCAAGAAATGGTCAAGGAGCGCCACCCGTTCGCTTTGATTATCAAAATGGAGCGTGACATCGGCCGGAACGCCGTGTTCGTTGCGGAACCATTTCACTTCTTGGCGGTTGCCGGCGATATTCCACTCCCAGCGCACGCCGCCTTCCGTGCCAAGAAACTCGACATATGCCCGCTCTTCTTCAATGTGCGACGCCCAGCTCGTCTCAAGCAGCACCGTCGCGTCGTTTTCGAGCTGGATGAACGCCGAGGCGAAATCCTCGACCGTATAGGCGGCATCAGGCGCAAACGATGTTCCCGGCCATGCCCCTTGGCGGCGCGGGCCGAACTTCGCGTACGTTTTCCCCGTCACCGCGACCGGGTTCGGGTTCCCGAGCAGCCAAAGCGTCACATCGAGCATATGGACGCCCAAATCGATGAGCGGGCCGCCGCCGGAGCGCTCGCGGTCAAAAAACCACGCCCCCCATGCGGGAATGCCGCGGCGGCGCACCCAACCCGTTTTCGCGTAATAAATCTCACCGAACGCGCCGGATTGGATTCGCTCATGAAGCCATTGCGCCGCTTGGCGGAAGCGGTTGTTCAGCGCCACCATAAACTGCTTGCCTGATTCGTCTCGGGCGCGGATGATGGCGTCCGCCTCTTCCGCTTTGGTCACCATCGGCTTTTCGCAAAGAACGTGTTTTCCGGCCCGCAAACTGTCGACCGACACTTGGGCGTGCAAAAAGTTCGGCACCGTGATGATGACGGCATCGACATCAGGAGAGGCGAGCAGCTCTTTGTAGTCGCGGTACACGTTGCGGATGCCGTACGTTTTCGCTTTTTCCGCGGCCGCTTGTTCATTGACGTCGCAAATCGCCTGCAAGACAGCGCGCTCCGAAAGTTTTAGCGCCGCCTTGATGTGTTCATTGGAAATCCCTCCGGCTCCGATCAAGCCGAGGCGGATTGGAAGTGTGTTTCCCATGTCCTTTTCCCCCTTGCGCTCATTTGTTTTCTCTGTCCCATATGCTCCACCGATTCGCCGTCCGTTTTCTAAGTGATGTAATCGATTACATCACCATGCTAAAAAAATCCGCCCGTTCCCCGCACCGGACAGAGAGCGCTGTCAGCCCCTTTGCCTAGAGCGCTCTCCTCCACACGAATCGCGAATGACGAGCCGGTCGGGAAGAACAAGCTGACGCCGCCGCGCGCTCGTTCCTTCAATGAGCGCAAGCAGCAATTCCATCGCTTTTTGCCCGATCTCAAACATCGGCTGGGCGATCGTCGTGAGGCTCGGTTCAAAAATCGAGGCCATTTGAATGTCGTCAAATCCGACAACGGCCACATCGTCGGGAACGCGTCCGCCTCGATGGCGAACCGCTTTGATCGCCCCAATCGCCATCTCATCGTTGGCGGCGAAAATCGCGGTCGGCGGCTTCTCAAGAGCGAGCAGCTTCAGCGTCAAATTATATCCGGACTCATAGGTGAAATCACCCTCCTGCACGAGCGCAGCGTCCGCCTCAAGCTCATGCTGCGCCAGCGCCTGTTGGTAGCCGCGCAGCCGGTCGCGGCTTAAAATGATGTTCATTGGCCCGGACAGGTGGGCAATGCGGCGATGGCCGAGGCGGATCAAGTGTTCTGTCGCCTTGCGGGCGCTGCTGATGTTGTCGATCGAAACGGTCGGGATGTCCGCCCCTTCCAAATACTCGCACGCCAAGACGATCGGAAACTGCCGCGCCATCTCTTCCACCAGCTCTTTGCGGATGCGGGCGGTCAAAAAAATCATCCCGTCGACTTGCCGCTGCGGCAGCAAATTCAAATACTGCTCCTCAAGCCGGACATCGTTTTGCGTATCGCCAAGCAGCACCTGATAGCCGTGCTTGAGGGCGACCGCTTCAATGCCGCGCAGCACCTTCGAGAAAAACGGATTCGTAATATCGGGCACGACGACGAGCACCGTCTCGGTCTCCATCCGCCGCAAATACCGGCCGAGCACGTTCGGCTGGTAGTTCAGCGCTTCAATGGCTTCGAGCACGCGCTGCCTTGTCTCTTCAGTGACGTTGCCCGCGTTGCGCAGCACGCGCGACACGGTGGCCGTCGATACGTTCGCCCGTTTCGCCACGTCTTTTATGCTTGCCATTCGTTATAGTCCTCTCAGTTATGTAATCGATTACATCTCCATCGTATATGAAAGACAGGGCGGTTGTCAAGCGTTGTTTTTCCTATCCGTCTTAGACATAGTTTGCCCCTTTCTCATAGGCTAAAAAGATCATCCCGCATCAAGAAAGCTTCTACGCAAGCGTAAGCATGAGATGAATCGATGCTTCCTACCTCCAACCGCAGGCGTAGGCGGGACAGCGTTCAAAACTTAGGCTCTATGCAGTTTCACTTTTTCCCCGTAGAGCTGCGCAAGAAACATTGGCGGGATTCTATTCGGCATGACAATCCGATGGCAGCTGCCCTCCTCAGCAAAATGAGGTATACTGAGAGTGAGAAAGTCGAGTTGAAAAAAGAGTTTTTGCGCATGTTGGTGCGATAGTTGGGAGAGGAGAACTCCATGGAAATTAGAAAACCAAACGATTTGGAATACAAAAAGATTTTATCACTCACACCACAAGCATTATTCGATGGCACATTAGGCGAGGCAAAACCGTCAGATGAAAAAGTCAAACAACTGATTGAGCCATTATTGCAGAAAGGGAGCTATTATTTGATCGCAACGGAAGGCAATCATCTCATGGGTTGGATTTTAATCGGAGCAAGCCAAGACCCGCTCACTGAGAAAATATATGGATTTATCTACGAATTGTTTGTGTTGGAAGAATTTAGGGGGGAGGGGATTGCAAGGAAATTAATAGAAACCGGCATCGAACATCTGAAACAAGATGGATATTCAGAGGTTCGTTTGCGTGTATATGCAGGAAATCAAGCGATGAAACTGTATGAAACATTCGGATTCAAGCAGAAAACCATTATCATGAGCATGAACGTTTAAAGAGGCGCCTTTGCCCGAACGCAAAGGCGCCCATAATGGAGTTCAGTCCGATTAATCTAATCAATCGCCTGGCGCGCGCGGTCTTGCAGCATTTTCACCCCAGCGAGTGAAATCAAGCCCATGACGACGATATAGAAGGAGATGGCCGTGGCGCTGCCGTATTTGTGCAGCAGCCATGTGCTCACGAGCGGCGCTGGGCCGCCGGCGATGATCGATGCCAACTGGTAGCCGAGCGAAGCGCCGCTGTAGCGCAGGCGCGTCGGGAAGTTTTCCGCGATCATGGCCGCCTGCGGGCCATACAGCATGCCGTGGAGCACCATGGCCACGACCGTCGCCAAGAAGATGAGCCCGACGCTTTTCGTATTGACAAGCCAATAATACGGAAACGCCCAAAGCATCAACAAAATCGTGCCCGTCATGTAGACGCGGCGGCGGCCCCACCGATCGGATAAATGGCCGGAATAGACGATCGAAAGCGCGTTGATCACCGCAGCGATAATCGTCACATTGACGAAAATGCTTTTTTCCATCCCCAAAAACGTCGTCCCATAGCTGACGATAAACGTGACAAAAATGTAGAACGACCCGTTTTCAATCACCCGCGCCAGCGCTGACCATAGAATTTCGCGCGGATGCTTGACCAGCACCTCGCCGACCGGCATCTTGCTCGTTTCTTGTTTTTTCATCGCTTCTTGGAACAGCGGCGATTCGAGCACTTTCAGCCGGATGTACAGCCCGATGGCGATGAGAAGGAAGCTTATGAGAAACGGAACGCGCCATCCCCACGCATAAAAGCTGTCGCCGCCCGCCGCAAGCATCAGCGTCGTCACAAGGGAAGAGGACAACAGCCCGAACGGCACGCCCATTTGCGGCAGGGAAGCCATCAGCCCGCGCCGTTTGCCTTCTTCCCACTCCATCGCAATCAAAATAGCGCCGCCCCATTCCCCGCCGACGCCAATGCCTTGAATGAGACGCAGCGCGGTCACCAGCACCGGCGCCCACAGGCCGATTTGCTCATAGGTCGGCATCAGGCCGATCAGCGCGGTCGCCAACCCCATCAGCAACAAAGTGGCCACCAACGTCGCCTTCCGCCCGATGCGGTCGCCGAAATGGCCGAAAATCACGGCGCCGACCGGCCTGGCGATAAATCCTAACGCAAAGGTCGTAAACGATTGCATCAGGGCGACGTACGAATCTCCTTGTGGAAAGAATAATTGTGGAAACACGAGAGCCGCCATCGTCCCGTAAAGGAAGAAATCGTACCATTCAATCGTCGTACCGACCACACTTGAAATCGCCGCCCGCTTTTTTTGGCGCTTCAATTCCGCCGCATCCATCATCGTTACAGCCATTCACAACACCCCTTTCACGCAATCAAAGTGCGCGCATTTCATGGAAACGGAAAAACAAATGGATGATAGCCAAAAATGAGCATGATGTCAGCGCTTCCAAAAACAAACCGTCATGGACTCGTTTCTTTGTCAGACCGTAATGCCGTTCCACAAGCCCGTCATGGAGCTTTCCCTTCCCGAGCAACAAGCACATGCACAACGGCATCGACGACCGTTTCTTCCCGCTGGTTGACGATCCGCTGATGCACCGTGACGAGCCCGGCTTCCTCGCCCCGTTCTGTCAACCGCTTCACTTCCGATTCCACGTAAATCGTATCGCCGATCTTGACGGGACGAACGAAACGAAGTGAATCGATGCCATAAAACGCCAGAACCACTCCCGGCTCCATCATCCACAGCCCCGTCGCCGCCGACAGCGTCAACATCCCATGGGCGATGCGCTCGCCAAATGGCGTCCGCTTGGCGTATTCCCCATCCATGTGCAGCGGATAAAAATCTCCGGAAACGCCGGCAAACTGCACAATATCAGCTTCGGTGATCGTTCGCCCGCGCGAACGGTGGCGCTCGCCAAGCGCATACTGTTCAAACGGACGGTCAAATCGCACTCCTTCCCCTCCCCTTGATTGGTGCAAAAAAGAGTAAAAACAAATTCCACCCCCTTTCGCAGCTGCCGCTGCCTATTTTGTTAATATTCTGAATATTAATCATATTATCTTTGGCCTTTACGCATCCCTCCCCGCTAGTCGTCTGTCATTAACATATGAACGGAGTGGAGCGGATAGAACTGCTCCTCCTCTGTTTCGTGTTTCAAAATGGGCATTACCCCAAAAAACAAAAGGATGCTCGCCTGGCATCCTTTTTCATGTTCGTTCCTTATTCTTTTACCGAGCCGGACGTGAGCCCAGAGACGATGCGGCGCTGGAACAACAGCACCATGATGACGAGCGGGATCGTCACAATCACGGTGGCCGCGGAAATTTCGCCCCACGGGATCGTATACTGGCCTTGGAACATGGCAATGCCGACCGGAACGGTTTTGTATTTTTCCGCCGTATTGATCGTCAAGGCAAATAAAAATTCGTTCCATGCGGCAATGAAGACGAGAATGGACGTCGTAAACACCCCTGGCACAGCGAGCGGCAAAATGATTTTAAAATACGTCTGCATCGGCGTCGCCCCGTCCATTTTCGCCGCTTCTTCCAAGTCAAACGGAATCTTGCGGAAAAAGGTGACAAGCAGCCAAATCGACAACGGCAAGGCAAACGTCGTATACGGAATGATCAATCCCAAGTAGCTGTTCGTCAACCCGAATTTTTTCACAAACATGTAAATCGGAGAAATGGTGGCAATTTGCGGAAACATGGATACAGCCAACACCAAGCCGAGAATGACCGTCTTGCCTTTAAATTCAAGGCGCGCGATCGCATAAGCCGCAAACGCGGCGACAAAGACCGTATACACCGTCGTAATGGCCGCCACGACCGTGCTGTTCCATAAATAGCGCAAAAACGGGTAATTGACAAAGACCGACACATAGGATTTTAAGGTCGGATGGCTCGTAAACCAATCGAACGCTTTGTCGCCAAACAATTCGCTAAGCGGCTTAATGGAACTGAGCAAAACCCATAAAAACGGAAACATCACAAAGAACACAAACAGGGCCAAAAACACGTAAAAGAACGGACCGGCTTTTTTTTGCATCGTCTCACCCCTTCGTTATCGTTTGACGCTGGAGCCATCAGACAACAAATCTTTCCCAAGCCAGCGAATATAGATCATGGAAATCACCGCCACGCAGAGAAACACGATGACAGCGAGCGCCGATCCCGCACCGAAATTCGTCTGCGAGAACATGACTTTATACGCTAAAATGGAAATCGTTTCCGTCGAGTTCGCCGGCCCTCCGCCGGTTAAGACGTAAATCAAGTCGAACACGCGGAACGCATCGAGCGTGCGAAACAACAACGCGACTAAAATGCTTGATTTTAACAGCGGCAGCGTGATTTTTGTGAATTGCTGCCATTTGGTGGCTCCGTCGATGGAGGCGGCCTCATACAACGAACTCGGGATCGTTTGCAGCCCGGCCAGCAGCAAGAGCGCCATATAGGGGGTTGTCTTCCATACATCGGCAAAAATGACCGCAAACATCGCCCCCGCTTCCGTCGTCAACAAATCCCCCATCCGGTCGACAAGGCCGACCGTTTCGAAATATTTGGCGACAATGCCGTTTTGTCCATCGTATAAAAATTTCCACATCAGAGCGGATACGGCGGTCGGAATCGCCCACGGAATCAAAATCGTCGCCCGCACCAACCCGCGGCCAAAAAAGGCCTTATTGATGAGCAACGCAATTCCGAGCCCTAACACCAGCTCAATGGCGACCGACACCACCGTAAAGAACGTCGTATTCCATAACGCTTTCCATAAGCGCATGTCGCTGAAGCTGTCCTTATAATGCTTGAGGCCGACAAAGTTCGGCTCGATCACGACCCCTTCGAGCCCTTCGGCCAAGCCGACGACTTTATCCGCCTGCTCCAGTTCGCCCGCTTTTTTCATCTCCTTAAGCGCTCGGACGACATCATGAACCGTGTCGGTCAGCCGCTCGGCCGTCTGTTTGTCCAGCTCGGCGATCTTCAGCTCATCGCTTGGCGTCTCGAAATTGTCGAGCACTTCGTTCACTTTGTCATATTGCTTCGCCACTTGATCGTTGGAACGGATCGCCGCGTCCAGTTTCGCGAGTTTTTGTTCGATTTGCGCCAACGTTTGTTTCGTTTGTCCATCCGCCGCCGCCATTTCCTGCTTAAGAGCGCTTTTGAGGAACGGATAGTTTTGTAGATATCCTTCCAGATCGAGGCTGTAACTCCAGTGAATCGACGATTTGGTCGGGTCGTTGAGCCGATAGTCGAACAAGCTGTAATAAAAGGACTGGATGACAGGCCAAATGGCAATCGCCAAAATGAGCAGCATGGCCGGCGCGACAAGCGAATAGCCTAATAGGCGCTCCATTCGCTTTTCATTCCTCATCGCTGTTCTCTCCCTTCTGCTTGGAAAAGGATATTAGCCTTCAGCACCGGGCAGATGGCGGCCTGAAGGCTAATGAACCGAAAGTGGTCAAACAAAATTTGCGTTCTTTGTTTGGCTGATGGGGCATTGGCCGGCGTTGGCCGGATTCGGATCGGCTGCGGCGCGCCGGCCCAGTCATTCGCCTTACTTATTCAAGGCTGCTTTCATTTCTTTTTCCATATTGGCCACAGCTTGTTCGACCGTCAGCTCCCCGGCCAGCGCTTTGGATACGTTAATTTGGATGATTTCCGAAATTTCCGGGTAGTTCGGGACGACCGGGCGCGGCACAGCGGCGTTCAACGCATTGACAAATCCTTCTTCCGCAAAGAACGGATTGGCTTTTAAGACATCTGGATCTTTAAACAGTTCCGGAAGCGTTGGCGCTAAACCGCCGTAAATCGCAGAAATTTTTTGCCCCTCCGGCCCCGTCATAAATTTGACAAATTCCCATGCTTCTTTCGGATGTTTCGAATATTTGTTGATCGCGGTCATCCAGCCGCCCAGCGCGGCAGCCGAACCTTTGTCTCCGGCCGGAAGCGGAGCCACGCCGACTTTGCCGACGATTTTCGATTGTTCTTTGTCATTCGCTAGCGCGTATTGATAAGGCCAGTTGCGGATAAACGGCGATTGTCCTTCAATGAACGCGGTATGCGATTCTGGTTCAGTGAAGGTGGTGATGTTGCTCGGCACAACATCGGATTTGACGATTTCCACCATTTTCTTCAGCCCTTTGATCGTTTCTGGGCTGTTGATCACGACATTCCCGTTTTTATCGACGATTTGCCCGCCATAAGAGGCGATAAATTCAACCGCGTTGCACACCAATCCTTCATATTGTTTGGCTTGCATCAAATAGCCGAATTTCGTGCCGCCTTTTCCTTTCAGTTCTTTCGCCTCTTTTAAGAGCTCATCCCATGTTTTCGGCACTTTGTCCTTTGGCACCAGGTCGGTGCGATAGAACAGCATGCCGGCATCAATGAATTTCGGCATCGCCCATTGCTTGCCATTGAAGTTGCCGGCCGCAAGCGCCCCTTGGTTGTATTTGCCGAGGTCAATGCCGTCTTTCTCAATAAAGCGGTCGAGCGGCAGCGTATAACCCGCTTGAGCAAACTCAGCCGGCCAAATGACGTCGAGATCCATGACATCGATTTCCGACGACTGCGCATTTAACATCGTGACATACGCATCATGCTGCTTCCCGGTGTCAGCCGGCATTTCGCGAAATTCCACATCGATGTTCGGGTGCGTTTTCTCGAACGCTTCGATGATTTTTTCGGTGGCTTTCGTGGAGTCTTGGCCGCGGGCATAGACAATTTTCACTTTTTCAGACTGGCTCGTTTTCCCTTCTTCTTTTTTGCTGTCTTTGCCCGTCTGGCTCTCGCTTTGGCCGCCGGAGCATGCCGCGAGCCCCATCGTAAGCGCTAACAAAACAGCCGATGTTTTTAACGTCTTTTTCATCGTCATTCTCCCCCTTTAAATTTCGGATTTGTCAAACACCGCATGGCATCGCGTATAGTGGTTGCTTCGACTGCCACAATCACCTCCTGGACATGACATCCATTGACTTTTGACTTGGCATCCCCCACTGCTTGTCTATGCGTCGATTGTTTGTAATCGATTACATACAAATGGGCGAATCATCCTCGTTTTCGCTTGTCTGTTCTTTTCTCGCCAAAGCCGAAAAGCGGGCATCGTTTTCCATTTCTCCTTTTCAATGAAAACAGCTTGTCTATCAGCATCGCGCCCCTTGTCCGCTTTGTCGACTTATTATGTAATCGATTACAAAATCATCTTACATCGCCGTAAAATCGTTCGTCAAGTCCCTAAATTCTTTTTTTTCTCTATAAACAAAGAACCCCAAGCCGTTTGGCTTGGGATATGCCTCACACCTCCACCGTCTTCCCTTCCTCGACGATATGATAAAGCAAATGCGCCAAATGGTGAATCGGGCCGTATTCCTCTTCGCCGTCTTCCGCCATTTCTTCTTCTTCGGCGAATTCAAGGTCGTTTAAGTAAAGCGCCATAAATTCGTAAAAGTCTTTCAGCTCAAAGCTGTAGCACGCGCTCGGGTCTTCGTTGTCTTCTTCGTATTGAAGCATTAAATACGATACCTTGTCTTCGTTGTCCACGGCGTCAAAAAAGATGAAATAGCCGATGTTCGTGTCAAGGTCAAACAGATGCCGCGTCCCGCCTTCGGTCGCCTTATCAAAATCCTCTTGGCTCAACTTGCCGACGTTCATCGCTTCAACGTCGTCTTCGCGGTGAAACTGAACCGTAAATGTTTTCATCGTGATTTCCTCCTTAGAAAATGCTTAATAAATACGTTTTTGACAGCCGCTCGAGCAGTTTCACCCCGGTCAAGCTGTTCCCTTTATCATCGAGAGCCGGGCCGAAAACGCCGATGCCGCACCGCCCGGGCACGGCAGCGAGAATGCCGCCCGAGACGCCGCTTTTCGCCGGAATGCCGACTTTGATGGCAAATTCACCTGATGAGTTGTACATGCCGCACGTGACCATGAACGTTTTGCAAATGCGGGCGACATCAAGCGGCATGAGCCGCTCGCCCGAATGCGGATCGCGTCCGTCAAGCGCGAGCACCAAGCCGATGCGCGCCAAGTCGATGCATGTCATTTCGATGGCGCACTGTTTCGTGTACAAGTCCATCAGCTCTTCGACATCTTCGTCAATGATACGATGCTGCTTGAGAAAATAGCAAAGCGAACGATTTAAAAACGCTGTTTCAAATTCGGAGCGGGCCACTTCGTCGGAGTACGAAATGCGTTCGTTGCCAGCGAGACGGCGGACGAACGCTAACAGCCGTTCCAGCCGTTCGGACACCGAGCCGCCTTGAATCATCGACGTGACGACAAGCGCGCCGGCGTTAATCATCGGATTCAGCGGCTTGGCAGGCTTTTCCTCTAATTTGGCAATGGAATGAAACGGATAATCCGTCGGCTCCATGCCGACTTTATGGAACACCTCATCCTCGCCTCGGTCGATGAGCACAAGGGCGAGCGCAATAATTTTGGAAATGCTTTGCAGCGTCACTTTCACCGTCACATCCCCGGCGCTCACCACCTTACCGTCCGGCGTATAGATGGCGACCGACAGTTCATTTGGGTTCGCTTTGCCTAGAGCGGGAATGTAATCGGCTACTTTTCCATAGCGGGCGTACTGCTTCGCTTCTTCGACAAAGCGGGCCAGTTCTTCTCGATTGTACACAAGCATCACCGATGGTTAGTATCGCCTATTTTTCCGTTTCTATGCCCAAACGATTCAAACAGCGACAGTTTCAGACAGGGGACGCTTTGCCCTCAGCGGACCGCCGGCAAAAAACCGCCCCGCTCCTCTCAAGGCGGCAGCCTGAGCCTGCTGTTTGAACAGCAGCCGTTTTTCTTTTATTCTTCTTCGGCAAATACGTTTTTCAATTCGATCGCAAATCCGGGAAACATGCGAACAGGAATCGTATCATCGCGGACGTACATTCCTTGATGGCGGAATCTCCCTTCTTCCAGCACATAGACATCAATCGTCTCATTCATCGGATCGACAATCCAATATTCTTTCACCCCTGCCCGCTCGTAACGGTGAAATTTGACAATTTTGTCCTTGCGCACCGTCGATTTTGAAATAATCTCCACAACAAGATCCGGCACGCCGACAATTCGTTTTTCGCGAATTTTGCTTTTGTCGCAAACAACGACAAGATCCGGCTCAACCCATTCGCGAATTTGTTCCGGATCATCCCGATCCGCCAAACAAACGTCGATCGGAGCGCCAAATACGGTGCATTCTCTCCCACGCAAATAGGCCGCAAACTCGACCAGCAATTCACGTTGCACGGCCTGATGTTTCGGCGTCGGAGCGGGGGACATGTTGAAGACTTGGCCATCAATAACCTCATAGCGTACATCTTCGTCAAACATCATGTATTGCGCATAAGTAAACGGCTGCCCTTTTTCCGGCACCGGCATGAAAACGTCCTCCTTTCCCGTTTTCTTTATAGTATACTTGAATACCGCCCGGCAGCCTAGAGGGCCGGTGATTAAAGGGAAAATCGGCTGATCCCAACTATATTATTTATTGGGGAAACCTTGTCATGCTGGTATTCCTTGCTCATCCAATGTCGCCGAGTTGGACGCAAAATCTGTTTTTCACCGGCCTTCTAGAGGGATGGTGAAAAACGACCCATTTTCCGAATCCATTCTTTCGGACTGGCAAAGAGGGGCGATCGCACAAGGTTTCTCAAGTTGAGAAGAGGACGACTTTTGCGGTTTTTTCACTAAATCACCGGCCTTCTAGAGAACTGGTGATGTAATGAAAAATCAGCCCAAAACACACTTTTCTCAAGTTGAGAAGCCTTTTACCATCAGGTCTTCTCTTGCGGCCCAAAACAACGATGAAGCGGAAAGCATCGTTTTTCACCAGCCTTCTAGCGTCTTCTTTTCCCCACACTCCGTTGTAGGCAAGGGAGAACCGTTTCAAGTATAATGAAAAAGAGGTGAAGAGCATGCAAGAAGCCATCAACATGTCCCCGTCCCCGTCATGGGAACATCAAATCGTTTGCGACAATCTTGTTTCCATGATCAAAGGAAAAAGCCCATGTCAACCGATTTCAAACTTGTCCGTGAAACTCGAAAAGAACGGAAAAGTGATGAACGAGTTTATCCAGCCGGATGTCGCTGTCTATTGCGAACGGCCGGAAAAAATCATCGGCGGCTATAAGGGGCGGCCGCTCATTGTCATCGAAGTTGTCAGCCCGTCAACCTACAAAATCGATGTGACGCTGAAAAAAGATTTGTACTGCGCCTACGGAGTGGAAGAATACTGGATCGTTGACCCATACAACAAAACAATCCGTCAGTGCACACTCGAACATGATCGATACGCCGAGACGATCATCGCCTGCGGAGAAACGTTCGATTCTGTTATCGGAACGATTGACACCGCGCTCGTTTTCCAAGGCGTGTAGAAGACGGGGAAAAACAATTCTTTTTGGCCTATCGGCGGTTTTTGTGGCGGAAGGCGAGTCGATTTTGCAAAGTTTCTCAACTTAAAAAGAGTCTCTGCTGAACAACTCGTTTCCAATCACGAGTTCTTTAGCGGGACATCTTGCATGCTTTGCCGTATAATCAATGGCGAATTCTCTGTCGCAAAAGCAGAGGCGGACAGACAGAGGAAGATACGTTTAAATGAGCATGAAAACAGAAAAAAACAGACTTGTCAGCAACAAGGATGCCGCTAGTCTTTCAACGGCATCCTTTTCCAACTCAACGCAAAATTCGCCATTGATTTTGTCCTGCTTTTCTTGTATAATCGGAAATGTCTCACCATCCATTTCGGGATGTAGCTCAGCTTGGTAGAGCACACGCATGGGGTGCGTGGGGTCGCAGGTTCAAATCCTGTCATCCCGATCGAAAAACCAGCCGAAAAAACGTCCGGCTGGTTTTTTATTCTTTCAGGCGTTCCCCCATCGTGATGCTGTTTTCCCCTATGAACTTAAGGATATTTTACTTTCATGGTGAAAATAGGAGGAAACCTCCTAAAATTCACCTCTTTTCTTCTAGTTGTTTCATAAACCTTATCGTATTTCATACAGATTGGCAAAGTTTAGAAAAACATTACTTTTTCCTTTTTTTATATCATTTAGATGAATAAAACTTTCTTCTCTTGGATTGTTGTTAATTAACAAGAAAAACCGCTCTTTGCTAGATAAAGTGATTTCTTTTGGAATAGGGATGATAAAATCCTGATCTTTTGGTTGTTCAAGCGTATAAGAACGAGGTTGTTTTCCTCTTACTCCATATATATTTCCTTCCATATCAAAAAACATGATCTCCTCCACCATTTTGTGCGGACTTTGATCAATTCGAACATACCGTGCTTTATTAACCTCTTCTACTTTTAAAGGAGTGAAACGATCATTTAACAAAACAACAGATGGCAGACCAAACTCGTTGCTTTTACTGTTTTCCTTCTTAAATATCTTTTGAACATTATCCAATTTTATATGTGATGATATTTCAGAGAAATCATTTTTATTCCTTTTACTTACTAATACCTTCGTTACAGGTATGTTTTCCGTAAAAAATTGTTTTTGATCTTTATCAATTAAAATAGGCAAATACTCACTAAAATCATAATTGCTTGATACCTGGACACGAATCGGAATTTTTAAGGATCCGTTTCCTTTCATGTGAATATCATAATACGTGTATTTTTTATTGTTAATCGAAAATTTGATAAATTTTTGATTATGGAAAATAAACAGACGAAAGTGACGATCTGTATCTTTTAGACTATCAATGATAAAGTTGAACGTGAATTGTTTCATTCCAGATTTTAAAGAAACAATATCAACCGATTCATTATCAATCATCCACTTTTTTTTCAGTTTCGAATCAACTGTAAATGAAGTTGCGGTATCAGGAATAAATCCAAGCTGTTCCTGCGCATTATTTGGTATAATAAAATGTTCATTTTCATGGAAAGAGATAGTATCACTTGTATGTAAGGGTTGTCTATTTTCTTTTTCATTTTCTTTTTTTAAAAAATTATTGCATCCTGAAAACAGCAATACAGAAAGCATGATGAGTACTATAATCAAATAGCTTTTTTTTCGACCCATTTTATCATTTTCCACCTTCCGTTTTCACCTTGATGAAAAAGCCCAAAATGCTGAGGCATTTTGAGCTTTTAGTTTTTATTAAAATCTTATACTATCTCCTGTATCAGCCATATAAGTATTAGTAGAAGTTGATAATGTGTGATGAGAAGTAGCTCGATATTCCCATCCAGAAGGAACACTTCCTGGATAATGAGAAACTGTTGCTGTATCAGTAGTTTTTCCTAACCCAGTATCTTGCTTAGTACCTAGAGAGTTTCCATTAAGCATTAACGTCGTAGTTACTCCATGAGATGAAAGAGTAACTTTACTCGTCGTTTTTCCAACAGCCTTCACTTCACTAACAGGATACGCATTTGGAGTAATTCCTTTTATCGACGAAGATGCCGAAGATTCTGAAACATAAATATACGTGGAGCCTGTCCCTACTGTGGATATAGAAATTGATCCTTGAGCCGTCACTTTTCCGTTTTCTACTACTGCTCTCAAGTTTGCTTCATTGCTATAATGGATGGCATTTTCCCATAATTTTGAAACACTGTCTTTATTCTCTTCTGCAAAACTCCTCCTGAAGAAAAAGAAATCAAAGAAGCGGACAAGGCTGTGGCAAGTCCGAATTTCAAAAACTTCATTTTCTTCATTTCCTATTCTCCATTTCTCATTTTTTGTAATTTCATTGGCTCTTCACCACAAGTTGTACTTGAGATTTTAAGATAGGTATGCATAGGGAAAATAGAGGGTACAAAAAATGCGAATTTTCCTGTATGGTAAAGGTGACCAAACCAAACCATTGGAGGAAAATTCGCATGTACTCTCAGTTTATCAAAGAACTCATCGATTTACCAGATGTTTTGATTCAAAAGGTACGAAAAGAAGAAGAACGTTGGATTTTCGAACTTTCTCTTCCCGAACAATGCCCGTTATGTCCTGTCTGCTTGAAACGCACGATCAAAATGACAGGAAAAAAGAAGCAATGGATGCATGGCTATGCTCAGCGAATCGGGATTTTTTGGATCGAACTTCCTGTAGAGCGAAGACGTTGTGGTACGTGTGGCATGACATTCAGCACGTCTTATCCAGGAATCTCCCCTCGAAGCATAGCAACGGATGCCTTTCAACAATGGGCAGCGCAATCTTGCATAGGGACATCCATTCAGGCAGTGGCTCGTATGCTCAAGCTTCCTTACACGACCGTTGAACGTTGGTTTTATACCCATGCCCCTTCCTTCCTATCGAATGAAATCCAACCAAAGGCGGTTTGTGTCGATGAGTTTGCGTTTCGAAAAGGGCATGACTACGGGGTGGCGATCATGGATGCCGAAACGGGAGAAGTGTATGCCGTTGAAGCAGGAAAGAACGAGGAAGCCATTGGACGTGCGTTGGCTCATGTGTCTGGTTCTGTTCAGTATGTCGTGAGCGATTTGGCTCCAGCAATGAAAAAAGCGATTCAAAGGGTTTGCTCAGAGGCGACACATGTAGTTGATTATTTCCATGTCATTCAGCTGTTTACAGATGCTTTAGAGCGTTGTCGCAAATATTTAGACAAAGGAGGCAAGAAACACGGAAATGTTCGTTACGTTTGTCGTTTATTGAGCCAATGCCCAGAGAAATTGACGGAGGAAGAACGCCAAATCGTACGGAAATGGTGCAATGAAAGCGATTACTTAAAGTCTGTCTACCAATCGCTCCAACATTTTCGCTATGTGTCTAAAAGCAAAGACGAGCAACAGGCGAAACGACGTTTGGAGGCTTGGATTCACCGATATGTATTTTGTCCTTGTTCGGCTGTACGCGCCATCGCAAAATCGCTTGTCAAACGAACAGATGAAATCATATCATGCATATTGTCACCTTATTCGAATGGAAAAATGGAGGGAACAAATAACAAGATCAAGCTAATCAAACGTCGGGGATACGGATACAGAAATATCCAGCGTTTTGCATTGCGGGTTCGTCTAGAAACAGCTAACATACTTTAATGGTAGGTTCAAGTACATCTTTTGGTGATGAACCATTTCATTATAAATTATTAAAAATAAACCTTCAATAGTAAATTTTAGAAAAATACACTTTATATCTCACATTTCGCACCCTCTCGACCAAAAATCGGGAGGATTTTTTTCGTCCCGATGTCGAATCGATCCTTGGTACACAAGGAAAGCAAAGGAGTTTCCACACCATGGACGTTCGAATTCGTGCAATTTATGAAAGTTCCTATTTGAATATAATAAGCGCCATCTTCCAGGATCTTGGCCTCCCCCAGCTGATTGACCGGCTGGTTCCGGTGGATCGCCAATGCCAAACCCGAACCAGCGATATCGTCAGCCTGACCATTCTGGATATCTTGATATCTTGAGCGGCCGGCAAGCCCTGGTTCATTTGGAACGGTGGGCGCATGACATCGATTTGCCGAAGCTGATTCGGCCAGGGCTGGATCCGTCTTGGTTCAACGACGATGCGATTGCCCGTCATTTGGATCGACTGTATGAGGCGAATATCCATCAAGTCCTGTCGTCTTGCCTCGTGCAGACCTACAAGAAAGAAGGCCTCTCTCTTCGCGCCTTCCATGCGGATACGACGGACAAGACCGTTTACGGCGCGTATGAGTCGGCCTCATTAGAGGCTTTGCAGATCGCCATCATCGTTGGCAAAAACAGATCGGCTTCGGACTGGTCGGCAACGAGGACGGCATCCCGTTTTACGGCGACGTGCACGACGGCAACGAGCCGGACAAAACGTGGAATCCCGAGGTGCTGTCGCGAGTCCATGAACAGCTGAAGCAAGCGAAGATCGAAGATGAATGGATTTACGTGGCGGATTCCGCCGCGATGACGAAAGACACCTTGGCGCAGACGAAAGCCGCCAACGCCTTTTTGATTACCAGAGGCCCTTCGTCGCTCCGGATCGTCAAAACCGCGCTTTCGGAGGCGGATGTCCAACCCGATTCGGCGTGGAGCGACTCCTTTGCGCTGGCTGAAAAAAACGGCGCCACGTACCGGGTATGGGAAACGGCCTCGACGTATGAAGGCCAACCCGTACGGCTGATCGTCGTCGAATCGAGCGCCCTCGACCAACGGAAAGGAAAGACGCTCGAAAAAGAGCGAGCAAAAGAAGCGGAGCTTCTCCGCGAGGAACAAGAGCGTTGGGAGCGCCATCCCTTCTCCTGCCGGGAAGATGCCGAACAAGCCTTGGCTTCCCTCAAGGCGACCCTTCGCCCCCGGTTTCATCGAGTCAAGGCCACGGTTGAAGAGATCGTGCGTCCGAAAAAACGGCGCGGACGGCCGAAAAAAGGGGCGGAACCCGAGATGGAGACGCTGTACATCCTTCGCCTAAGCGTGGAATTCGACCAAGACGCGTGGGAACAGGCGAGGCGGAAAGCGTCCCGGTTTGTCCTCGTCACGACCGTTCCGAAGGAATGGAAGGGCCAACAAATGGATGCCCAAGAGATCTTGAAACTGTATAAACGGCAGATCTCGGTGGAAATGAACTTCTCCTTTATTCTAAAAAACGAAATAAAAAATCCTTTCTTTCAGCCCTGTTAGGGTGCGAAATGTGAGTATGAAATCAATCCGATCTGCTTCCCCGCCAAAGCGATGCAGTCAACGGCCATATCAATGTCTTCTTCCGTCATCGCGGCGGTGATGGAAAAGCGAATGCGCGCCGTTCCCTCAGGGACGGTCGGCGGCCGGATGGCGACGGCCGCGATGCCAGCTTCTTGCAGCTGCTCGCTCATGGCCACGGCCCGGTCGTTCGGACCGACGATCACGGGAACGATCGGCGTCTCGCTGCCGCCTGTGTCAAACCCAAGCCGCTTCAGCTTGGTGCGGAATCTTTCGCTTAGGGCGTGCAGCCGCTCGCGCCGCTTTGGCTCAGCTTGGACAATATGAATGGCAGCCTCATTGGCGGCAAGGACCGATGGCGGCAAGGCGGTTGTAAAAATCAAGCTGCGGGCGCTGTTGATCAAATAGTCGACCAGCCACGGCTCTCCCGTTACATACGCTCCGAAGCTGCCAAGCGCTTTGCTGAAGGTGCCGATGGCGATCACATCCTCTTCCTTCTCAAGCCCGAAATGGTGAAGCAGCCCTTCACCGTTCGGTCCGAACACGCCGCCGCTGTGCGCTTCGTCAACGAGCAAAACGGCACGGTAACGCCGCTTCAACTCAACCAGCTCCTCGAGTGGCGCCATATCGCCGTCCATGCTGAAGACGGCATCGGTGACGATCCATTTCCGCTTCGCGGGCGGAGATTGCTTTAACAATGATTCCAGCTGATCGATGTCATGATGTCGATAGCGGAAACAGGCGGCTTTGCTCAAGCGGATGCCATCAATTAAACTTGCATGGTTCAACTCATCGCTAAAGACAAGATCATCTCGGCCAATTAAAGCTGTCAGCACGCCGATGTTGGCCGTGTAGCCGCTGTTGAAAATAAGAGCCGCCTCTGCTTTTTTCCACTGTTTCAACGCGGCTTCCGCCCGCTCATAGAGCGGATGATTGCCGACGACGAGCCGCGACGCGCCCGCTCCGGCTCCGTAGGCCCGCATCGCTTCGCAGCCCGCTTCGATGAGCCGCCTATCATCCGCCAACCCTAAATAATTATTGGACGCTAAATTCAACATCGGCTTTCCGTTCAGGATGACCGTAGCGCCTGAAGCCTCTGCCCGGCGCAGCTGGCGTTTTTGCGCTTTTTGTTCCCATTCGTGCAGTTTGACGGTCAGTTCGGTTTTCATCCCTATCCCCCTTGTATGTAAACTGTTTATAAAAAATAGTTTACATTAAAACCCGCAACTCGGCTAGGAAAAGATGATCGGTTTTGTTAATTGATTATTTAGCACATTGTTTTGGAAATTATTCTTTTCCACCCTCGACCGCATGCATAGTTCAATCGCAGACATGTCATACTATACGTGTTATCAGCAAAAAGGAGGTGTTGGAAATGGATGTCCGTCGGGCGCAAGAAATCGCGTCGTCGCCGGTGATGGCAAACGTCACGTACAACGGCCAGCGCATTTACATTGAGCATGTTGACCAACAAAAAGGCGTAGCAACGATCCACCCGCTTGACAACCCAAATCAAAAGCAAAGCGTGCCGGTCGCAAGCTTAGAGGAGCATTCGTAACGAAAAAAGCGAGAGAAAGGACGCGTCCTTTCTCCCGCTTTTTGATTTAATCGGCCGTCAGCTCTTCCCGCTGCTTGTAGGCCTCTTGCACCGTTTGTTCCTTCATCGCTGTCCGGCCTGCCGTCCGTGTGTCGGCGGCGCGGGCCGGATGCCCGGCGCGTTGGTTGTCCGGTTTCCGTTTCATCGCCCTCCCCTCCTTCATCCCTAGCATGCCCCGAATGAGACGGGTTTACGATAGCGAAGGGGAAAGAGAGCATTCTCGCCTCAAACACTATTTTACATTATTTTTTCCAACAGCTCGATCCGGTTGCGGAACGGATCGCGAAACGAAAACCGCTTCACCCCTGGGATCGGTTTTTCGTCTTGCGTCGCGACGCCGTGCTCTTCCAAATAACGGCGCGCCGCTTCCACATCTTCCACTTCAAAGGCTGGGTGGCTTTTGCTGTTGTAGCCGTCGCGGTTTTCTGCTCCTATATGAAGCTGAATATCGCCGACTTTGTACCAAAGTCCACCGTTTCCTTTCAGCGATTCCGGCTTTTCGATTTCTTGAAAACCAAGCACACCGGTGTAAAAGGCGCGCGCTTCGTCTTCGGCGCCAAACGGAATGCAAATTTGCACATGGTCAAGCCGTTTTACACGAATCATCGTTTCTCTCCTCCCTGTTCGAATGCTGGTTTCATGCGACGGATGAACGAAACAGCGGCGATCGCCCAAACGAGCAGCACCGCTTCGACCGCCCAAACGTTCGTGACCACTTTCGCTTGGTAAAGCGCCGGCATCACGTCCATCGCCGCATGGATCAAAATGGCGTACAGGACATAGCGGAATTGCCTCTCCCGCACCCCAAACAAAACGAGGAGCGACAGCGCCACGTGCACTGTAAGCGCAAACAGCCGTTCCAAGCCGCCTAACACGTACATCGCAAACGGCGTGTGCAACACTTGCTCCTTGATCAGCTCCGCCTGTCCTGCCGGAAGTGATGGGGCGATCGTTTTGTCGAATGATCCGGATTGAATCAGGCTCGCAAGCACGATGACGTTGACCGCGCCAACCACCCCGAGCAATACCGCTTCCGTCCCGCCGTGCCCAAGCCCGAATGACAAGCCATCGCCATATCCGCGATGTTGCTTCAGCAGCCAACGGAACCCGACATAGCGGCCAAGTTCTTCAAACACGCCAGCGGCAAGCGCCGCATACAGGACAAAGAGCCAAACGCTGTCTGTTCCTTTTAACGCTGGCCGGCCCGGTTCGAGCACAGCGATGTGCAGCGCTTTTTCCAATACTTGTGAGAAAACGAGAAACACAACAGCCCCGACGCCGAGCGCTTTCCATGAAAGCCATCCTTTTTTTCTCCCATACAATATGAGTCCAACAGGAACCAACAGGGAAATGAATAGCTGCACCACCGCGCCCGCCACGTTCACGTAAAGTCCCCCTTCCGCCTATTTAGGATCGTTTGCGCTGTTCTTTTCGAAAATAAAGAAACGATTGGACGATCAAATACAAATTGCCGAAAACGATGACGAGCATCAAGAGAACAAATTGTATGTCTCCGCGCGAGAACGCGGTCAACATCAACAACATTCCCATGACGATGAACACCTTGCCGCCGAGGCGGTGCGTTTTGTTCCAAACGGTTTCGCTTTCCAACGTCCACGGCGTGCGGATGCCGATAAAATAATTCGGTTTGATTTTCGGCATGTAGTTTCCAAGCACAATCAACAGCGCTCCGACGCCAAGCGGCACGAGCCGTCCAATATCGACCGAAACCCCGAGATTGTACGCCAATGTTGCGATATGCAGGAGCAAGAAAAAGCAGGCGAGCGCCGCGTTGACAATGCCGTAGCTTTTTTGAAAACGGCCGTAACTTTCTTTTTTCGGGTCAAACTTCGGCAACACTCCCATCAACATGATGAGAAATGTCATCAATAAGGGCGGAAGAAACGCGCCCAACCATTTGTTGCTGAAGCCGTCGGCTTCACCCGCTGTGTTCCAGTGAATCGCCACTTGATCCGGCAAATAAGGAATGGCAGCCAGACTGATGACATAAGCGAAAACAGTAAGCACGATCGCAAGCCGATTACTCTTCACCATGTTTCTCCCCCTTTTCGACAAAATCGTAAAACCAGCGCAGCAAATCTTGGAAAACCGTCGTGTTGAGCGAGTAATAGATATGCTGTCCCTCACGCCGGTCTTGCACCAAATCAGCCTGCTTGAGAATTTTCAAGTGATGCGATACGCTCGGTTTTTGCATATCGAAATGCGAGGCGATTTCCCCTGCCGTCAAATCCCCTGTTCGCAACAAGGACAAAATTTTCCGACGCGTCGGGTCGGCGATCGCTTTAAACGCTTCGTTGAATGACAAGGGTGATCCCACCTTGTGAACGATTTTTGGATGCGTCTTAAGGGGGGGGAGGCCATCGGGAGAGCTTTCATTTGTCGTTGCTTCTTATGCGCCAATGTGAACAGGTTTTCATACATGTATATAGTTAGATATTTAGAAAAACATCTAAATGTTGAATAAACGATTCGATATTAATTAAAGAATATTCCATTTCCATTCGACTGTCAATGTCTTTTCTGGTTTTGGTTTTCCCACGTAGATATCAGTGGAAAGGAGGGCGCACAACTAGGCGCAACCCCCCGAGTCCATGGTAACGTGGGGCTTGGCTTCCCACTGACTTCCGTTAAAACCCCGTCGGCCAAGCGGCGAGCAAGCGCTCGCTTTTTTCGCGCTTGGATGTAAGCAAATATTCAAGTGTCTGGCAAAGGAATTTCCGCGTCTTTGCCGGGTGGATGACGTCATCGATCAAATGTTTGCGCGCCGCCCCGTACGGCGAGCTGTCAAACGACCACTGCTTGAGCAGCTCCTGACGCCGCTCATGCGGGTTGTCGGCGCGTTCAAGCTCGCGGCCGTATACGACGTTGACGCCGACTTCCGGACCGGTGAAATTGATTTCCGCGCTCGGCCAGGCGACAACAACATCCGCCCCCATTCCCGGTCCGCACATATTGCCGTACGCCGCGCCGATGCTTTTGCGGATGACAACCGACATTTTCGGGACGGTTGATAAAGCAAGCGCCTGATTCCACACCATGATTTTCGTCGCCATTTTCGCTTTTTCCGCCTCGACGCTGATGCGGAAGCCAGGCGTATCGTGCAAAAAGATGAGCGGAATATGGTACGAGTCGCACAGGCAAATGAATTCCGTCGCCTTTTGGCATTCCTGCGGTCCGGGCGCTCCCGCGTATTGGTTGGGCTGATTGGCGATGATGCCGATCACATGACCGTTCAGATGCGCCAAAGCGGCGATCAGCGCCTTGCCGAATTGTTTCTGATACTCAAAATAGTCTCCATCATCAACAAGGCAGGCGATGATTCGCCGCATATCATAGACGCGGCTTCGTCTGTCCGGCAAAATTGAAAACACTTCCTCCACCATCCGGTATGGATCATCGTCCGTCTTCCGCAGCGGCGGCCGCTCGTTCGCGTTTTGCGGCATGTATGAAAAAAACCTTTTTAGTTGCCCAATGCATTCTGCCTCTGTCTCGCCATCGGCGTCAATTTGTCCGGTGTATTGATGGTGGATGTCGACGCCGCCGAGCTCATCCGGGGCGACGCGCTGCCCGTTGGCCAATTCAAGCATGCGCGGCCCGGCGATCGCCATGCATGTCCCCTTCAGCTGCGTGACAAAATCGCAGCTGACCGCCGTCCATGTCGGCCCGCCGTAGCTGTCTCCCAAAATCGCCGCCATTGTCGGCACTTGCCGGTGATGGGTGAGCAGCTCGCGCGGAAACAATTTGTCGCTGATCCCGTCGGAGCCCATCCCGTCCGGCATGCGCAGCCCGCCGCCTTCATGGAGGAAAAACATCGGCAAGCCGTTTCTTACGGCCAACGCATGCATCTGCCGCGACTTGCGCAAATGAACGCTCCCCTCCGTTCCCGCGAGCACCGTTTTATCCCCGGCGATGATGACCGCCGGGCGGCCGTCCACTTTGCCGATGCCGGCGATGAGCCCGTCCCCGTACGTCGTTTCTTCCAAGCCGGGCTGGTCGGATGTGTTCAGCTGTCCAAACTCGATAAAAGTTCCTGCATCCACAAGCAGGTCGATCCGCTCTCTGGCCGTCAGCAGCCCTTTTTCATGTTGCCTGGCGATTTTCTCCTCGCCGCCGCCCAGCGCAGCGCGCGCCTTTTTCGCCATCAGTTCGTCTGTTAATTGCCGCAACTTCTCCACCGTGATCCCCCTTTTCCGGAAAAGGCGGGGGCGGCCCGCCCCCCTCCGTTGCGATGTTATGTTATTCCCTCGGAAGCAGCTTTCGCAATACTTTGCCGGACGGCGTCGCCGGCAATTCATCAATGAACTCGATATAACGCGGATACTTGAACGCCGCCATATGCGCTTTCGCCCATTCGATCAAGTCAGACGGCGCCACCTTTCCTTTATGCGAATCATGGAGAACAACAAACGCTTTCGGCACTTCCCCTTTCATCGGGTCAGGCACGCCGATGACCGCGCATTGTTTGACGGCTGGATGTTCGTTCAACAGCGCCTCGACGTCTTCCGGAAAGACGCTGTAGCCGGACACTTTGATCATTTCTTTCAACCGCCCTTGGAAATACAAATAGCCGTCTTCATCGACATACCCAATATCACCCGTGTACACCCACCCATCTTTCAGCGTCTCGTTCGTCGCGTCATCGCGGCGGAAGTAGCCTTGAAAAACCCCCGGATTTTTAACGACAATTTCCCCCGACTGTCCGGGCCCAAGCTCCCGTTTCGTTTCCGGATCGATGATGCGAATGTCCGTCTCATACGTCGGGATGCCGCACGAGCCAAATTTCACACAGTCATCCGGCATAAACGTGTCGCACGTATGCGTCTCGCTCAGCCCGTAGGCGGCTTCGTACAACAGGCAGCCGCCGGTCGCTTCCGCCCACCGCTTGGCAAGGTCTTCTGTCACCAGGAGGCCGAAGCTGGTTGCCAAGTTGCGCTTTAAGCTTGACAAATCGGCAGAGGTGGCTGCGAGCGCTTGCAAAATGGCCGCATTCATCGGCGCGATGCTGTACCATGCCGTGACTTTGTACGTTTCGATGGCTTTGATCGTCGCCATCGGGTCAAAGCGGGTAAACAGCACGCATGGATGTCCCGTGTACACCGGCGTATTCAGTCCCATCACCATCCCGGCGATATGGCAAAGCGGGGAATGGGCCATCAGCACTTCCGCTTTTTCCGTCAGCCGGTTCGCCTGCGCGGATGCGGCCGTCTTAAACAGCGCATTGCCATACGTGAGCATCGCTCCTTTCGGCCGCCCGGTCGTGCCGGATGTGAAAATGATCAGCCCGACATCGTTCCATAAGTCAATGGCCGCGGCCTCCTCAAGCGGCGGATAGGCGGCGATGATGGCCGCAAAATCGTCCGCGGCGCTATCCGGCTGCTTCGGTTGCACAAGCTCAGCGCAAAGCGGGATGCCCCCTGCCGGATCGGCGTAATCGCCGTAGTGGCACGTGACGATAAACGACAGAGGCGCTGTTGGTTGTTCGGCTTGTCGAACGCGCGGCACTCCTTCCTCTCCGGCGATGATGCCGACAAGCGGCACTTCAGCGAAAAAATAGGCGAGCTCCGATTCCCGGTACATCGGGTTGAGCGGGACGACGACGCCGCCTAACTGCTGGATGGCGAAGTGGGCGATGATGTATTGCGGACAGTTTTGCATGTACAAGGCGACATAGCTCCCTTTCCTCACCCCTTTTTCCTGCAAATAGCGGGCAAAACGGCGGACGTGATCCAGCAATGTTCCCCAAGTGATCACCTTGTTGTAGAAGATGTACGCCGGCTCGTTTTCCTCGCGTTCGCCGCGATGGCGCAAATAATGATAGAGCGGCTGTTCGCCGAGCACGTAGCGGAGCTCCTTAGGCAGCCCGCTCGGCCAGTACGGGCGTGTTTTGTTCATCCGTTTCACCATCCCTCATAAAAAATACTGAACGGTTAGTATGTTCCCTTTCAGAAAACGCTTTCAAATGCTTGTTCATGTCTCCTGCTTCATCCATATGCATATCATTTCGCCGTCATTCGTCAATTTCCTTTCTCGAACAGCCAACTATTTTCTCCGACGCGGCAAACGGCCGCCCCCTTCCACGTTGGAGAAGGAAGCGGCCGTTAGGAAAGGGAGGAAGCCTGAAGCAGCGCATGGGGCTTGATGGCGGTCATTGATGCGCCGTAGCCGGACGGTGTGGACGATGCGTTTTATTTATCCACCAATGGCGGAGATATGGCAGCACCCAACGGTCCAAACCGCAGCGTCCCGCATTGGCTCCGGCGCCGAGGATGAAGACCTCAAGCAGCACCATTTGCGGGTTCGTGCTCGTCGTGCCCGAGAACATGAAGGCGAAGTTCATGACAGCTCCCATGAGGGCGGCAAGCGTCGTAAACAATCCGAGAATGAGCGCGATCCCGACAAGAAATTCACCCCATGGCACGAGAACGTTGAACAATCCGACATTCGGCAGCGCCACGTGTTCGATAAAACCTGCCCACCAGCTTTGCACGGCCGGGTGTTCGCCCGTGGCTTTCGCCAACGCCCCTTTTAAAAATCCGGTGGCGTCAAACCCTTGCGTGATTTTTCCCCATCCCGCCATTACCCACTCATACCCTAAATACAACCGGAACACCACCATCAACCACGACGCTGTGACGTGTTTGCGCAGCCATTTGACAACCATTTTGTTCCTCCCCTTTCATTTTTTAAATGGTTCTTTACACTTTTATCTTAATCCGTTTTTAGTTCAATGAAATGAATTTGTTCATTGTTTCACAATAAAGTCAAAAAGGTATGGCTAAATCATGACGAATATGACTTTTCCTTAAAAATTGAAATAAGAGCGTCTTTTAGGCGTGCGCCCAAAATGGTGGTTCTAAATGGTGGTTCTAAGCGATCCTCTTAAAAAAGCTTACCGAGCGATGCCGTCTTTCATCCCTTGATTGAAACCGTGGACTTTCAGACGGCTTTTTCTGTAAACGAAGGTGGAACTCACCAGAGGAATGTCGGAGGCTTGTTGGTGTAGTCTCCGTTCATTGGACGCACCCGTCCGCCCCACTTCATCTCCGCAATACGGGATAGACCGCCCTGGACACAAACAGAGGCGCGATTCATGAGCGGACTTTTTCATAAATCGTCTTCCCGTCGCGCTCGATTTCCCGCCGGATCGCTTCGTTCAGCGCGTCAAAAAAAAGCACGTCGCACAATGGACACTCCCTACACCTAAAGACGCAAAATTTGCCAAAAATCGTCATCATGACAATACGATTTTCCTATTATTTATGAATATACTGTGAATTTCCATGTAAAAGGTTGACATCTTCTTTTTTTTTTTTTTATAATGCCATTGAATTTTACAAACATTTCAAATTGATGATCAGAGAGGGCATTCAATATGAAATGGGTTTTCATTTCAAGGATGGCGTCCCGCTTAAAAGCAGAAGCCATTTTCATATTGGTATTTTCCGGGGCTTTGATGTTTGATTGCCTCAATCCCCATACCATCAATCCAGCGGAATGGATCTTATATACGAAATACTTGGTTCCGATTGGAATGGCGGTCTGGCTGCTTTTCAGCTTTCGTTTGCACGTTTCCTTGTTCGCCTCAACGCCGATTCACTGGATCGCGATGAACGACATCATGCGAAACCCACAAAAGATCGTCTTCTGCCAAGCTTTGATCGCGTTTGTTTGTTTTTTCGCTTTGCAAATGGCCTTGGCCGGGATCATCGCCTGTGCGGTGGTGATCAACTATTCAGCGGGTTGGGATCTTTTCGTTTTTCTGTTTCCACTATATGTGATCCATTTTCTTCTTCCATTTCTATGGGCGTGGATGATTGGATTGTCCACAAGCGCTGTTTACGCCTATCATTCTCCGAAAAAAGCGATGTTGCTCGTTGGCGTACTTGTTTTGTGGATCATCGTGCTGTTTTCTTTGGAATATCGCAACCCATCCTTCTCCTTGTGGGTAAACCATCGTTGGCCTTACATTGACCCGTTATTCAGCTTAACCTTTCAAAAAGAACGCATGCTGATCAAGTTGGCGTATATCCTTTCTTCCATCGCCGTTTATGGCGTTTTTCGAAGCATGCGGCGATCCTTCGCGGGGCTCGCGGCTGGTGTGACTCTCGTTATTTTCGTAACATTTTTCCTTCAACATGCACAATCAAAATTCCAGTTGGATGACATTCTGTTGGCAAACGACGTCAAACTTTATCAACAAATCAAACATCAGGATCAAACCAAGAACATCCCGTTGCATGGATATTGGAAAATCAAGGAGATCGAGGTGAATCCGAAATCCACGCATCCGATCAAAGTCACACTCTCTCTGCATCCGAAAGAACGCACCGTTCGTTTTTCGATCAACGAGCAATTTCAAATCGATCACATCCAAGGCGGAGGGAAGCGTTTACCCTTTCAACAACAAGGAAACGTTGTTCAGGTGGAGACCAACGGTGCGCCATCCATGACGATCTATTATCAGCATACGTTCGGCTCAACCTTTTATCCGTTGACATCGGGCGTCACTTTGTTGCCATTTGAAGCCAACTGGTATCCGCAGTCCGTCGATTCAACGCTTTACTATATCGACTCATCCGGAACGCTTCATTCCAATGTGGAAACGAAAACATGTACACGAGTCAAAATGATTGTCGGAAAGGAAAAGTACCGTTGGCGTGGGGACCATCCCCTTTGTCTCTCCATGATCAACGGTCCTTACAAACAAATTCAAGTGCAACATACTCGTTTCCTTGTTTATAAACCGTTTCTCACCACAACAAGAAATTATATGGAGTTGAAGCGTCAACTCGTTTCCATCCGCAATGAGCTATGTCACGTATTTCCGGATCTTGCAAACACAGATTACTGCACAAAAGAAGTCAAGAGCGTCTCGATCATCCCGAAAAGCATCAACACCACAAACCTTTCGCTGTATGACAGCACGGTGGCTGACGGAAACTACACGTTTTACGTTGATCCGTTCTTGGACGTCAATGGCAGCCCGGCAACCAAACATATTCAGGAGTTGGCTGCGTTTTTCATCCCATACCGATTGTTCGAAAACGAACGGCTCAGCCTCTTCACCGGTTTGTATTTAATGGAAAAACTACATATTCCATCTATCGGATATGGAAACAGGATAGCGGAAAAATCCTCCATCGACTCAACAGCGTGGGAGCACTACATGGCATTATCGATGAAGGAAAAAGAAGACATATTGATTCAACTAGTGCAAGAAAAGGGGAGAAGAGACAAATGATGGAACTCAAACACGTGACCCTCAAGCACCATCGCCAACTTATTTTGCATGATTGTTCCGTCAATCTTCCTTCTCAATCCATCATTCTAGCCAAAAATCACATTCGCACAGATATTGTCGCTAAAGCGTTTGCCGGCTTTCATCCTATCGATGGAGGGGAAATCCATTTCGATGAACAGGCAACAAAAAGAAAGGAAAAATCGAATAAAACCATATTTTTCGTGATTCCTGAGAACTACCATCAACTGTGGAAAAACTATCGTTTGCAAGATATTTCGATATGGCTGAACCGGCCATTTCAACAATCGGCGCTATGGAAAAAATATCGCCTCCCTTCCCATGCATCAATCGATTCATTCACGATGTTTCAACGGCTGATTTATCTTGTTTCCCTTGGACAGTCACTGAATCGCACAGTGTTCATTTTCGATCAGCCGACTAAACACTTTGACTTCGAAGACTTAGAACATTTTTACCATTTTTTACATAATGATTTTACGGATGCTAACTATATTATCTTGAGTAACCGAATCGAGAATGGATTTACTGATCTTTCAATACCTATTTATCAAATTCATAATACAAAATTAGTTGCTTTGAAAGGAGGTGAAAAAGAGTGTTAGGAAACAACAATGAAAAATGGAAAAGCTCATCGTTATTTGTTCCATAGCATCTTACGAAATGAAACTGGAATCGCAGTAAAGACGAGAACAATCTATATAATATTTGGAGAGGAGAAGGGATAACATGATCGTGAACCGAAAAAAGAAATGGAAATCAAAATGGGCATCTTTATCGCTTGCAGCAGCAGTAATAGCCACTGCCGGTGCAGCGGGAGCAGAATCCGCAACAGCCTTTTTAGATGGGTCAAGTACTTACAGCAATACAAAAACTATTAGAGCAAATACAAATGGTACAGGGAATATTCATGCTGTAAATAATGGTGCCAATACCCAAACGAGAGGCTATGCTTACAAATCGATTGATTGGTGGCCCGACAGCGTCGTCGCCTCCACCAACTGGCTCAATCCTAGGCAAGAAGAAACGCGCAATTTTACACAACAAGAAGGCGATAAATATTATGGCCAAATTGTTGGTCAAACGGTTGGTTCAAGAGGATACGTGACCATTACGGTCAAATAACGATACCGAATCCGGATGATGAGGAAGTCAGGGATACGCCTAAAAAAGAATGCAGCGATCCCTGACCGCATTTTTCATTTGTCAACTTCTCAGAAAGAAAGCGGTTGATCGGCGATGAGGTGGAAATGGCTGTTTGTTTTTTATTGGAAACGATTGTTGAAAAGCAAGTTATACATTGGTGCTAGTTTCTCGTTTTTTCTTTTGCTGGCCGTACGGTTTACACTATTTTTTACCGATCCGTACAATATGGAGAGTTATGGGGATATCCCTCATGAAGTGTTCATGCTTGTTCAAATCGTTTCGCTCTTTTACATCGTGTGGTTCTACCTTCTCTACTCCAACGAACTTCGTTACGGCGTTTCGTCATGGTTCGCCGACGGCTACCGGATTCTGCTGGAGAAAATGAGCGCCTTGCTTGCGGTTCATGCGCTGTGCCAAGGGATCATGCTGATGATGAGCTGCGGCGTTTTTTCACTCGTGTATCTCTTTGTTGGAATTGAGCCTTCGGATCTGTATTTGTCGCTGCTTCGGTTTCTCGCCGTCTATCAGTTTGGACCGCTCGTGCTCACCGTCCTGTACGGCGTCATTATCGCGCTGCTATTGGAAACGAAAAAAGTCAGTTTTTTCGCTATTTTGCTTGTGTGGATCCTAACGGGGCCGATGACGACCGAGCTGTTCATCGATCTGTCCCAAACCGTTCATGCCCGCGACTGGGCGTCGCTGCTGTTTATCGGAAAACACGCGATTCAACGCGCGTATGATTCCTACATCGGGTTTGAGGTCGACCGCGGCGGAGAATGGAAATGGGCTGCGTGGTTTCTTTCCCTTGTCGGGTTGGCGTTGTTGTCGTCGATCCGCTTTACGCAGACGAGAAAGGAGCGAAACGCCGTCTTGAACGCATTTCTCGTCTTCCCGTTTCTGATCGTCCTAACCGCCTACAACTCCTTGCAAACGAACACCAAGGCGTTCACTCGGGCCGATCAGACGACCGAACTCGAGGAATACCGCCAGATGAAACAAGAGACGAAAGCCGATTTGCGCTACCGTATCCAGTCGTATGACCTTTCCTTGCATGGATCGCGTGCGGTCGTGCGCGTGGCCTTGTCCCAGTTGGACACGAACCGGCCCACGTTTCAACTGTACCATTTGTATCCGCTCCACTCGATTGAAGCGGACCATCAGCCCGTCACGTTTACGAGAAACGGCGATCTCGTGACCGTGTGGCTGCCCAAACGAACCTTGACGCTCACCTTTTCCTATGAGATCGTCGATACGGCCCTCATCCCGCACACCAACGGCCGCATCGTCCTGCTGGCGGATCGAGCGTGGTATCCGAAAAGGAGAGCTTCGCACATGTATCGGACTTATGAATATCGGGTGGCGGGGATGAAAGCTTGGGACGGGGCGTTCACCGATCAATTCTTTCCGAATGAAACGTACACCTTTACCTTGGACGTGGACGGCGATGTGCTGTTTTGCAATGTGCCAAAGCGTGGAAAGGTTTACCGAGGGAAGGCGCAAGCGATCACCTTGATCAAAGGGCAAGGACATCAACTCGTCTATCAAGGATATGAGATCACCTACCCGGCTGACTGGCCGCACATGGCGGAACGGGCGCCGACTGTCATCCGCCAGTTGGAAAAAACGTTTCATCATGTACAACAAATCGCATCAACGGCGGTTCCATCGCTGCCGAACAAGATTGTATTCTCTAGTTTCGGACTGTCATCGTTTCTCGCAAACGATCATCTTGTATATAACACAGATGACTTATATGGGATCGATCAATATATTATGGAACAAAATTTTTACGAAAAAATACTTCGGCTTTCCGTACCGCCGAAAGGATCGCGGATCATGTACAACGAGTGGATTTCGCTGGCCACCCGCTGGCTGATGCAAAAACAAGGCCTTTCGGTGATCGACTGGAGCTCCAAAAGCGAGTGGTTCGAGTCGCAGCCGAGATCCGTGCAGAAACAGATTGAATCGATTTATGAGGCGTTTCAGCCGCTGGATGTCGACCAAAAACAACAATGTTTGCGAACATGGTATGCGAACATGGACGACGGTTGGACATGGGACCGCATCTTTGAGATGATGCAGGAGGTGAACGGCGTTGGCGGTCGTCATTGAAGGATTGACGAAAATCGTGAAAAAAAAGGCGATTTTATCGGATGTCTCCCTCACCATCTCCGGCGTGTACGGCTTGCTTGGACCAAATGGCGCCGGCAAGACGACGTTGATGCGCATTTTGGCCGGGCTGTTGGATTTCAATGAGGGGCGGGTGTTGCTCGGAGACGAACCGATCAGCACCGGCACGAGAGTGAAACGGGTGAACGAGATCGGCTATTTGCCGCAAGAGTTTATGATTTACCCGGAGCTGACAATGTATGAAGTGCTTGAGCATCTCGCCGTCTTGCAAGGAGAACATCCCGCCACCTGCCGTCCGAAAATCGAACAGGTCATCGAACAAGTCAACTTGTCTTCGCACATGCACAAACCCATGCGCGAGCTGTCCGGCGGCATGCGGCGGCGGGTGGGCATCGCCATGCTGCTGCTTCGCGAACCATCCATCCTGCTGTTTGACGAGCCGACGGCCGGGCTCGATATCCGCGAGCGCGTACGGTTTCGCAATTTGTTGAAGCGGCTGGGGCACGATCATACGATCGTCATCTCTTCGCACCTTGTCGAGGACATTGAATTTTTGTGCACGAAAATCGGGGTGTTGGACCACGGCGTGGTGCTGTTTGAAGGCAGCCCGGACGAGCTCAAGCAAAAAGCCGCCCCTTATACGTATGAATTGGATGTCCCGTTGGCTGAGCTCGATTCGGTCATGGCGGCGCATGAAGTCGTCCAAATGAGCGAAGAGCCTTCCCACGTCGTCGTGCGCGTCTTGTCGGAAGAACCAATCGGTCGGCGCGTCGCCCCGCGGCTGATGGACGGATATTTGGCGTTGTTGAAAGAGGCGGAAGCGCATGGATAAGAAGACGATCGCCCATCGTTTTTCCTTCGAACGCCGATTGCTGGGCCGATTGTACTGGTTTCCGTTTCTCGCGTATGGGCTGTGCGTGGGGTTGATGGTGATCTTTTCCGCCCGCTCCGACGAACCGTTTTTGCCCTACACTGTCATCCAAGGCATTGCCGTGCCGATCGCCGGATGGCATCTCGTCTTTTTGTACCGCCATTTGTATGACGAGGGGGCGAAAGAGGCGGTGTTATGGTATTATCGGAAAGCGGTCGTCCTCGACTTGCTTCGCTATGCCGTTTTGCATGGGGGATGCATCGTTCTTCTTGTCTTGGCGGTCATATGGATCCATGGAACGATGTTTCTCACTGCTCCCGTTTTGGTGCACCTGTTTCTGTTGTTTTCGTTTTACCAGTTGATTGGACTTGCCATGTTATGCGTCTTCCGCAGCCTGGATGTCGCCTTGTCGGTCATCGTGGTCTATACCTTTATGGAAGTCGCGACGCAAGGGACGTTCATGCCGTGGCCGCATCTGTTTTTGTTTCAAGCGCCGGCCGACTCGCTGTCCCTCCTTCTTCCTATGATGTGGCTGGGGGCGGGCATTGTCCTTTCGGTATGGTGGATTGGACGGGAGTTTCGGTAAAGCTCCCCTAGTTGCGAGGCGGCCCGAATTATAATAAAGTGGAGATGAGTCCAAAAAAAGGAGTGAGCAAGATGAACCGTTGGGAGAAGGAATTGGACAAATACGCCGAGCTGGCGGTGAAGGTGGGCGTGAACATTCAGCCCGGGCAAACGCTGTTCGTCAACGCCCCGCTCGAGGCGGCGCCGCTCGTCCGCAAAATCGCCAAAACCGCGTACGAAACCGGGGCGAAGCATGTGTATGTCGAGTGGAACGACGAGGCGCTTACATACATTAAATTTCACCACGCCCCAGAGGAAGCGTTTTCCGAGTATCCGATGTGGCGGGCGAGAGCGATGGAGGAGCTGGCCGAACAAGGTGCTGCCTTTTTATCCATTTACGCCCCGAATCCTGACTTGTTAAAAGACGTCGATCCAAAGCGGATCGCGACCGCCAATAAAACAGCGGCTCAAGCGCTCGCCAACTACCGGAGCGCCATTATGGCCGATCGGAACTGCTGGTCGCTCATTTCCGTCCCCACACCAGCGTGGGCGCAAAAAGTATTTGGCGATCTGCGCGATGAAGAAGCCATCGACAAATTATGGGAAGCGATTTTCCGCATCACCCGCATCGATCATGACGATCCGATCGCTGCCTGGCGCAAACATAACGACCGGCTCGCCCGCATCGTCGATTACTTAAACAACAAGCAATACAAACAGCTCGTTTACGAAGCGCCCGGCACCAATCTCACGGTCGAGCTCGTCGACGGGCACGTCTGGCACGGCGGCGCGGCGACGAGTCAAAGCGGCGTGCGCTTCAATCCCAACATCCCAACCGAAGAAGTGTTTACCATGCCGCATAAAGACGGCGTCAACGGCACGGTGCGCAACACGAAGCCGCTCAATTACAACGGCAACGTGATCGATGGGTTTACGCTCACGTTCAAAGACGGTCAAGTCGTCGACTTCAGCGCCGAACAAGGATATGAGACGCTTAAGCACTTGCTTGACACCGATGACGGGGCGCGCCGCCTCGGGGAAGTCGCCCTCGTGCCGCACCAATCGCCGGTGTCGCTGTCCAATCTCATTTTTTACAACACGCTGTTTGACGAAAACGCCGCCTGCCATTTGGCGCTCGGCAAAGCGTATCCGACCAATATCGAAAACGGCGCCTCTCTTTCCAAAGAGGAGCTTGACCGTCGCGGCGTCAACGACAGCCTCGTCCACGTCGACTTTAT
Source organism: Geobacillus sp. Y412MC52 (assembly GCF_000174795.2). NCBI lineage: Bacteria > Bacillati > Bacillota > Bacilli > Caryophanales > Anoxybacillaceae > Geobacillus > Geobacillus sp. Y412MC52. The sequence goes on from NC_014915.1 coordinate 2,181,985, forward strand.
GATCGGCTCAGCTGATCTGAACATTGACGGCGTGACGAAAGACGGGAAGCGCGAGCCGATTTTCCGTAGCGGCAACTGGGCATTCGAACTGGCGTAATCGGTTTCGCCAGCTCTAAACAATAAGGCTGCGCCAAACGAGCGGCCAGATCCGACCGTTGGCGCAGCCTTATTTCGTTCAAACACGGTTTTGCACGGAACCATTAGACCGAACGGATTGGTTTGTTTTCGTCCTGCAGCAAGTGCACAGCGGCAGATGCCGCCTGCGCCAGCTGCTCGCATTGCCGCAAACGAATGCCAAAGAGCACGAGCGGGTCGCGGTACGCCTCAGGGTTTTTGCGCATCTGTTTGAGCTCGCCTTCCTGGGCAGCGATCTCCAGCTCCAGCCGTTTCAACGTTTCATCGAGCGCCGTCAATGGCGCATGGAAAAATTGAGTGACATCACGCTCAAGCGATTTGGCAAACCATTCAAACGGCAGCAGCAACTGCTGGATGATCGCCTCCACCACCTCAGCGTAATCTTGCGTCTGGATCAACTGCTTATACTTTTGCGCCAGCATCGCCTTGTTTTGCGCAAAGGCACCGAGCAGTTTGCCCGCCCCTTTCAACAGCAGCTGGCTTGGCGTTCTCCGCAAGAAAACGTTCACCTTGCCCACTTGCACCCCGTTGATCAACCGATCCGTATCGCGCCGCCAATCGGCGAGAATGCGAAAATCGCATTCGAGCTTGAGCCGTTCCTGGCCGAACATGGCGTTAAACCCTTCGCCCATTTCATGCAAAAACACCTGGCATTCGTTGAATTCGTCTTCCGTCGCTGCAATCCACTGTTCCATGGCGCGGCGCAGCTTTGGCAACGCCTCTTCATCAAGGTAAGCGCGAAGCCGTTCGTTCGCTTTGTTGTTCAGTTCAAGATGCAAGCGGGAAAAATCGCTGTCTTCGCTCACAAGATCCGCCATGCTGCGCAACAGATCGGGAATCGCCGTCAACAGCTCGCCCCGCATTTCCGCCAAGACGGTGTGGAACGACTTTGCCGTTTTGGCCGTTTTCTCCTCTTGCAGGTCGCCAAGCTGATGAATGGCGCCACTCAGTTTGGCCGCCATTTCTTTTTTCCATACGACCAGCTCCGCCAGTCGGCTTTCCGCCTCGGCCCGCTGCCGGAACAAATGAGCGATGAACTGGCGGATCGTCGTTAAAATCGCTTCCTCGCGGCGGACAGGGGACACGCATCGGCGCATCTCCTCAAGCCAGCCGACGAGGGCTTGCTGCTGCTTGCGGCTTGGCGCATGCGGCGAATAGACCATGACATTGGCTTCCGGAACGATCGTACGAACGTGCGCTTCCACTTCCTCAACGATTCTCGCCGTCTCCTCTTCATCCACCATCCCGTCGCCCGGAGGAAGCAAAACGTACATCGGCGCAGACGGCGCCCGCTCGCGAAGCTGCAGCATCAACTGTTCATCGGCGCTAGAAAACGGATCCTCGCCGTTGAGAAGAAAAAGAATGCTGTCAGCAAGCGAAAACGACACAAGCGCTTCATGGTCGGATGAAGCGCGTCCGCCGAGCGGGCCGATATCCAACAAGACAATCCCTTGCGGCACGAGTGAAAACGGCGCCGTGCATTCAATGACAGCGTCATCGGAGAATCGGCTTCCGCGGCCGCCCGTTGCCTGTTGAAATTCGTCAATGCTCGAAAAAACGGTAAACTGGTCGTCGCTGATTTTCGCCACTTCCATCTCCCCGCCGTTTCTCCACGCAAACACCGGCGCAGATGGCGCCGCCAACGCTGCCTCGCCGACCAACGTCCGCAAAAACGCCAACCGCTCATGGCGCGACGCCCCAGCGACCAAAACGAAATGCGTCCGCGAATCGGACAGTTGCCGCACGAACCAGCGGAAGCGGAAATGCGAGCCCGCCCGCTGCTCTTCCGCCCAATCGGCAATTTCTTCAAATAGCGACACACCTGCTTCCCCAGCTTGCCGTTTCGCATGGACGAGCCGCTTAGCGGCGTCGTTGACCGTCTCTTCTTCAAACGCCTCAGGAAATTTCTCACTCCACGCCAACAAGGCAGCCGCGGCCACCGCTGTCTCCGGACCGTCGGCTAAACTCACCCAGCTTTTGACAAGCGGTGGCACCACTTCCACCAACTCTTTCAATCGGTACGGCCCTTTCATCAATCCTGCATAGGCTTCCCCTAAAAGGCCGGGAATTCGCTTCCAGTCGTAGTCGCGGCCGATCGACAACTCATCATAGAGGCGGTTCCACTCTGCGAGCCACGAAAAATAGAGGTCACCATCCCGATAACCGTTCCATAGCGCCTGCACAAGCCGTTCAAACTTCACCCGATCCGTTTCGTACAACAGCGCCAGGCAGCGTGAAAACCGCGCAGGCGCCATCGTTCGCGCATGTCCTTGTTCCACATAACCGGTCAAAATGTCCGCCCAGCGGCGCGCCGACGTCCGCACCGCCTCTCCTAAAGCAAGCTCGACGGCGCTTTCCCAATCACCTTGCTCCTCGAAAAAGGCGCGCGCCCATTCGGTCATGTTCGGATAATCCGGATACAACGTCACGCCGCGCTTAATCATATCATCCGCTTTCGCGTTTTCCCCCAACTCACGGTAGAGCAAAAACAGGCGCAAAATGATTTCCGCATGCAACGTTTCGCTTTCCGTCTCAATCGAACGGTACAGCTCCTCGGCCAGCTCAAGCCGTCCAAGCTCATAGTAGCTGTCGGCGATATTTTTTTGCGCCCACGGGCGCAAATCGTCGTGATGGACTTGTTCCCATTTCAAGATCGCCGCTTCGTAGTCGCGGCGGTGGAAATACACTTCCCCTTGGGCAAAGCGAATCGACGACAAATCAGCGCCATCCCGATGCGCCGTGAAAAACATATCGCCAAGCGCGCTGACAACGTCGCGTTCTCCCGCCTCGACGAGCGTCTCGTAAAATGTTTTATGAACAAGTTGCTGTTCAAACCCCATGTCGATCACCTGACTCGTATATTTGCCATGCATGTTCATTGTATGGCACGTTTTCTAATTTTATTTCTATCTTATACATTTTAACAAACTTTCGCCGAAAGGAACGTTTCAATTTGTTTTCATTTGCAAGACAAAATTCGACCCAATATGCGATGAGGCCAACCAAAGGAACTTTCAATGGTGGTTACGGCCACGAACCACTTTGTTCTTTAACGTCTACAAATAGTAAAAAGACGAGGGAAAATAAAAAAGCACGTAACCGTTTGAGTGGTTAGGTGCTTATTCTATGATTTCGATTGACTTAATTTCTGGTTCACCAACACCGATATATTTCCCCTCAACAAACATGTCGAGGCTGTCATAATCATCATCAGTATCTTCTTGGTCGGTGTAATCTTGGACAATCCCCTCTAATATCTCACCATCTTTGAGAGTAACCCTTATTTTCTTCCCTACATATTCCCATAATCTCAATGCTTCTTCCCCCTTTCTTTTATTAAAGTTGGAACAATATGAGTCCCTGTCTTACTATAATGTATTTTAAAGTCTTTTGTTTTTACTTCTTCTCCCGTTGTTTGATCCACATATACCCCGATATATTTATCACCTTTTATGAGTTCTTTATTTATCCATTTTCCTTTGCCACTGAATTGAAGTATGCCAGTACCAGCATATTTCTTCACTAACTCATTGGCTTCCTCGTAAGAAATCGTTAAATAGCTTGGCGGGTGAAGACCTTTTGCTGCATTACGCTCAACATAGTCAAGATAGCGTTTATGAGATGGATTGTGCTTGTCATAATGGTTTCGACTGTGCTCCAACTTATAAACACCATTACGAATATCAGCCCGTATCTGCTCTTCTAGCGCTTGTTCTTTCTCTCTTTCTTTACGTTCAGCCTCGAGTTTTGGTTTCAACACATTTTTATTATACCACTCTTCATACGAAACGGAATCCACCACCCCATTCATCGACTGGCGTTTTTCGCCGTTTGTGTATTCCGATTCATCAAAATGCGGAATCGTCGTCGTTCGGCAGCGCACATGAAATGGAGGCGCGTTCGTCCCTGGCTGATAATCTCTGACGTTATAAACCTTTCCGTCTTGATACCTACAAATATCCGATGTTCGCATATCTAGCGTGGCCAAAAGTATGGGAAATTCAAACAGAACACAATCAAGTAATCGTATTGATCGAGGTATCTTTTGATGCCAAAAATTATATCATATGTAGAAACGTTTTAAAGGCTCTATATCCAAAGCTTATACCAAATCCAATCAAAGAAATCCCTGCCGCAACAGATAACCATTTTAGCCACTTTTGACTTATCATTTTTCTTCCCAAATGTACAGAGAGTGCTACTGTAAAATCCCATAATGCGATCCCCAGAAATATCGCACTACTTTTAGCAAGTGCATGATACCTTTCAATAGAATTCAATTCCATCGCTAATACAGATCCATAGATGCTAACCCAAAAAACAATATTAAGTGGATTCGATATAGCTATAAAGAAGCCAGAAAGATATGATTTGAATAAACCTTCTTTGTTAACCTCTCCGGTTATTTCAACCTTTTTAAATGCCTCCCTCTAGAAATGTTGATTTATCAAGGCTTTTCGGCCCCTCAGGGGTGTCCAAAAAATATTTTTCGACAAAATCCCTTACATCCTTTTTCAGTTTTGTGGATATCTTACAGACCTAGGGTGCGCTTCGCGGCCACGGCTGGGGATATTTTCCTTCCGTGGGGAGAAGCGTATTCGATGCACCCTTTGGATCTCCGCGTCGCTGATGAGGACGAACCCTCCCATGTCTCCGGGCGTCTTCGCGCCAACATTCCCTCGTTCGGTCTCGTCATCAGGCGGAGGCCGGCCAAGCTCCTTTGGGGACTCAAGGTCGAATGGATAAAATCACGCCAGCTTCTCCGGTGTCATCCTGTTGTCCAACGATTCTTCCGTTCGCAGGGGGAGGCCTTAGGCCGCCCGTTGCACCTGGGACAAGACGTCCTGTTTCATTCGCTCCGCGTCAAAGGCTTGTTTCTTCGTACAAATCGCAAACAGCACATTCAACAGCTTCCGGCATAATGCGACGATGGACTGCTTTCCGGTCAGCGGATTGACGGGGCGGGTCGTGTAATAGTCATGCAGCTCGCGAAACGCCTCGTTGTGCCGGATCAGCGGAATCATCGCCCGAAACAGCACCGATCGCAGCCGTTTCCGTCCCCGTTTGGAGATGTGCTTTTGCCCTTTGCGCTGGCCGGAGGAGTTCTCTTTGAGCGTCAGGCCCGCCAACTTCACCAATTGACGCGGGTCCCGATAGTGGGCGAAGCTGCCGATCTCCGCCAGCAGATCGATGATCGTGGCGTCTCCCAACCCGTCGACCGTTTTCAGCCATTGATACTCCATCGTCGTTTGAACCAACGCCTTCAACTCGGCGTCCAACGCGGCGATCTCAGCCTCCAATTGGCGGTATCGGCGGACGAGCGCGGCGATTTCAAACCGGGCCATCGTCGTCCCTTCCGTCACCCCAATCGAGTCCTTCGCGGCGTCGATCAACGCCTGAATTTTGGCCTTCTGCGGGCATTTCAGCCCTTCGCTTTGCCGGTACACTTCGATGAGCTCCTCGGCGGATCGGCCCGCCATATCAGCCGGAAGCGGCGTCCACTCCAGCACCGAAAGCGCCGTTTTCCCCAGGTCGCGAAACACCGTCCAAAACTCTGGAAAATATCGGTCGGTCCAGCGGACGATCGCGTTTTTCACCGCCGTCTGTTCCTTGCGGAGCTTCTCTTTGAGCGTGCTCCCGACGCGCAAATCGGCTTCGATCTCGTGCAGCAGCCGGGGGACGAGGAATCGTCCGTCTTTCGCCAGTCTGGCGATGACTAGGGCGTCTTTGGCGTCATGTTTCGTCGGCAGGTTGTCATCGAGTTCTTTCGACCGGCACACATGCGCCGGGTTGACCATGACCAACGGGATCCCGTGCTCCTCGAGGAAGTAGGCCAGGTTCAACCAGTAGTGCCCGGTCGGCTCCACCGCGACGATCACCTGCGGCTTTCCGAACGCTTGCATCGCCTCCTGAATCGCTTCATACAGCTGGCGAAAGCCCTCTTTCGACTGGAAGATCGGGAACGATTTGCGAAGCACACGCCCCCGGTCATCCACGAAGCAGGCGTAGTGGGTTCGTTTCGCGATATCGATGCCCACGACAAGCGTTTGTTCGGTGACTTGATTGATTTTCTGATTTTGTGTACAATTCATTTGAAGTCCTCCTTGGTATGGTGAGTGATGTGTTTGACACCCCTGCATCATACCAAGAGGGCTTTTTTTGATCAAGTCCCCGGAAAAGCTCCTAACGGGAATGCTCCTTTATGCTATCATAACCCAAATAACACAAAATGAAGAAACCAGAAAACCACATGATGAGCTGTACAACAGATTTTGTCAAAAAAACGGATAAGCCAAAAAAGATGGCAAACATTAGTACTATATCCGCTGACATTCCTCCCAATCCGACAACCCATGAATGAAAAAATCCGTACTTTATTCCCCGCTTCACCATTTCTATGTTAATAGGACCAATCGGAATTGATAAAGATAAGCCAAGAAGAACCGAAGCAAAAAAACTACTTAGCATATATTAATCTCTCCTTTTTTAATGGACACCTCATCACACTTTCTTCATTTGTATCAAGGTAATATATACTGTTTCCATTCTCTTTTGTCAGGGGCTCCATAATCGCCTATATCTGGATGAGGAGGAATTGCATCGTATTGTTTTAATCTGGCTCTAATCATTTCTCTTACTTGTTGACCTCTTGGAGTATCTCCTGTTATATCATCAAGCGTACCTCTCGGTTGGAAAGTAATTTCAAGCCCATTAGACGTGTATCTGCTTTTTCTTGCATGATAAATAGGAGCTCTGCAGACAACAAAAATAGGTTCTCCCCCAAAACAATACTCCCATTTAGGATGATTTGGGTCTGTTGGAATGTCTCTAGGCCATGGTTCTGGATCATGCTCCATTAAAAATTGTAACACTTTCTAAAACTGTCCTTTGTAATATTCTGCATACACAACTTCTTTCGGAGGTTTAAAAAATGTTACTAAAGTAGTTCGTTTCCCAATGTTTCTATATGTCTTAATGTATTCATATAAACCGTCTCGTAGTCTTAATAATTCATCTTCAGTTGTCGACTGTACAAAAATATATCGTGACAAACCTTTTTTCTCAGCTTCTACTGCAAAATAACAAGGATAAGGATGTTCCTTATCTAGAATATTATCTCTAAAACTTTGATAACATTCTAATTCCCAATTTTTCAAAATTTTTTCTTTTATTCTCCTATTTATTTCGACCTGATCTAGAACAATTCCTGTCTTAGTTAACATAGAACCACCTCCTAAAAATACTTAATATTTCCTTCAATACAAATACTAACACTAATCGTTTTTTTGCTCAATATTTAGAATTATAATTCAAATATAATTAACATTCTCTTCATAATATCCTAATGTAAATTAGCACATTATTTCAGAATCCCTTTTTCAAATTATTTCAGGAGGATTCGGAAATCATGCGCAAAATTTTTACGGATTATTCTGGATTTTGCACATTCTTTTGGAACGTTTGCACGCTCTTTCAAATGAAGATTTCTACTCTCACATCATAGACGAGAAGGAACAAAAAGAATCGCGGCAGGTAGATCAAACCATGATGGAACTCTATAATGCCCTGTGATCACCGCGCAAAATTCGTGCAAAATTTTTTCGGATCCTATCGTTTTTTTCGAGATTCCCAAAAAATGAAAAACGACCGCAAACGCGGTCGTATCAAGGGTTTTGAGGATTTTAACCCGAACGAATCGTATGTAAGTGGCGTCCCAGGAGAGACTCGAACTCCCGACCGACGGCTTAGAGCCGATGCCCCTTCCTCTACAAGCTTACTCGAAGAAGATGGATGCGTCGGGGCAACTCGCAGTTGTTTCAAAGAAGCTATTGCTCGTTGCTCTATCCTGCTGAGCTACTGGGACATCATCGACAGAACACGCCAATATTCCCACTGTCGGCTCTTATAACCAAATAAAAAATTCCCCTCTCGCACATGGAATCAATCTTCTTCCCTGGCGATCGGAGAACTTCGTTCCAGCGCCTTTTGCGCGTTCTTTTTGTATGGAAATGGCGTCCCAGGAGAGACTCGAACTCCCGACCGACGGCTTAGAAGGCCGCTGCTCTATCCTACTGAGCTACTGGGACATAGCAATCATGACACTCTCATTATTCCGCTGCCCCTTCCTCTACAAGCCGATTCGAAGAAGCCAGATGCGTCGGGGCAACTCGCAGTTGTTTCAAAGAAGCTATTGCTCGTTGCTCTATCCTACTGAGCTACTGGGACATAGCAATCATGACACTCTCATTATTCCGTCCAAGTTGCTGGAGCATCATCAATAGAACATAATACTCCACGATATTCGCGATAAAATAAAGGAAAGCGGGTGATGGGAATCGAACCCACGACTTCAGCTTGGGAAGCTGAGGTTTTACCATTAAACTACACCCGCATAATTCATATCAATGAACTTGTCTTAAAAACGATTGCAATAAAAATATAATGGCAAATCGCTTTTTTGTCAATATCTTTTTTAAGATAATTAAACGCGCTCGAGAGGATTCGAACCCCTAACCTTCTGATCCGTAGTCAGATGCTCTATCCAATTGAGCTACGAGCGCATGATGGAAAAGCGGAAGACGGGACTCGAACCCGCGACCCCCACCTTGGCAAGGTGGTGTTCTGCCACTGAACTACTTCCGCATCATGAGAAGAATTCATTCCTTCAAAACTAGATAACCGTCGGAAGAAGCCGCTCGCCTGCGCTTTTCGCATTGTCCAGCTCCGGCTCGCCGCCGCTCGGGGTCAAATAACCTTCGCCTTCGGGATGTGAACATCCCTGCAGGCGAAGAACATTTGCCCGTCGCGGCGACCCGCTCGCCTGCGCTTTTCTTGGTTAAGCCCTCGATCGATTAGTATCCGTCAGCTCCACGTGTCGCCACGCTTCCACCTCGGACCTATCGACCTCGTCATCTTCGAGGGATCTTACCCGCTTCACGCGGTGGGAAATCTCATCTTGAGGGGGGCTTCACGCTTAGATGCTTTCAGCGCTTATCCCGTCCGCACATAGCTACCCAGCGGTGCCCCTGGCGGGACAACTGGTACACCAGCGGTGCGTCCATCCCGGTCCTCTCGTACTAAGGACAGCTCCTCTCAAATTTCCTCCGCCCGCGACGGATAGGGACCGAACTGTCTCACGACGTTCTGAACCCAGCTCGCGTACCGCTTTAATGGGCGAACAGCCCAACCCTTGGGACCGACTACAGCCCCAGGATGCGATGAGCCGACATCGAGGTGCCAAACCTCCCCGTCGATGTGGACTCTTGGGGGAGATCAGCCTGTTATCCCCGGGGTAGCTTTTATCCGTTGAGCGATGGCCCTTCCATGCGGAACCACCGGATCACTAAGCCCGACTTTCGTCCCTGCTCGACCTGTCCGTCTCGCAGTCAAGCTCCCTTGTGCCTTTGCACTCTCCGAATGATTTCCAACCATTCTGAGGGAACCTTTGGGCGCCTCCGTTACCTTTTGGGAGGCGACCGCCCCAGTCAAACTGCCCACCTGACACTGTCTCCCACCCCGCTAAGGGGTGCGGGTTAGAATTTCAATACCGCCAGGGTGGTATCCCACCGCCGCCTCCACCGAAGCTGGCGCTCCGGCTTCCCAGGCTCCCACCTATCCTGTACAAGCGATACCAAAATTCCATATCAGGCTGCAGTAAAGCTCCACGGGGTCTTTCCGTCCTGTCGCGGGTAACCTGCATCTTCACAGGTAGTATAATTTCACCGGGTCTCTCGTTGAGACAGCGCCCAAGTCGTTACACCTTTCGTGCGGGTCGGAACTTACCCGACAAGGAATTTCGCTACCTTAGGACCGTTATAGTTACGGCCGCCGTTTACTGGGGCTTCGGTTCGCACCTTCGCTTCCGCTAAGCGCTCCCCTTAACCTTCCAGCACCGGGCAGGTGTCAGCCCCTATACGTCGCCTTTCGGCTTCGCAGAGACCTGTGTTTTTGATAAACAGTCGCTTGGGCCTTTTCACTGCGGCTCTTCAGGGCTCTTCACCCCAAAGAGCACCCCTTCTCCCGAAGTTACGGGGTCATTTTGCCGAGTTCCTTAACGAGAGTTCTCCCGCGCGCCTTAGGATTCTCTCCTCGCCTACCTGTGTCGGTTTGCGGTACGGGCACCTCTTCCCTCGCTAGAGGCTTTTCTTGGCAGTGTGAAATCGGGGACTTCCGGATCCATCCGTCGCCGTCACCGCTTGGCCTTATGATCCGCGGATTTGCCTGCGGATCAGCCTCACGGCTTGGACAGGCTCTTCCAGCCGCCTGCTCGCCCTATCCTCCTGCGTCCCCCCATCGCTCAAACGGGAAGAAGGTGGTACAGGAATCTCAACCTGTTGTCCATCACCTACGCCTTTCGGCCTCGGCTTAGGTCCCGACTAACCCTGAGCGGACGAACCTTCCTCAGGAACCCTTAGGCTTTCGGCGCAGAGGATTCTCACCTCTGTTTTCGCTACTCATACCGGCATTCTCACTTCTAAGCGCTCCACCAGTCCTTCCGGTCTGGCTTCTCTGCCCTTAGAACGCTCCCCTACCGATGACCAACGGTCATCCCGCAGCTTCGGCGGCACGTTTAGCCCCGGTACATTTTCGGCGCAGAGTCACTCGACCAGTGAGCTATTACGCACTCTTTAAATGGTGGCTGCTTCTAAGCCAACATCCTGGTTGTCTCGGCAACTCCACATCCTTTTCCACTGAACGTGCACTTCGGGGCCTTAGCTGGCGGTCTGGGCTGTTCCCCTCTCGACCACGGATCTTATCACTCGCGGTCTGACTCCCGGGCATAAGTCATTGGCATTCGGAGTTTGACTGGGTTCGGTAACCCGTTTTGGGCCCCTAGCCCAATCAGTGCTCTACCTCCAAGACTCCTAAACCCGAGGCTAGCCCTAAAGCTATTTCGGGGAGAACCAGCTATCTCCAAGTTCGATTGGCATTTCACCCCTACCCACACCTCATCCCCGCACTTTTCAACGTGCGTGGGTTCGGGCCTCCAGCCGGTGTTACCCGGCCTTCACCCTGGACATGGGTAGATCACCTGGTTTCGGGTCGACGACGACGTACTTGACGCCCTGTTCAGACTCGCTTTCGCTGCGGCTCCGCCTCTTCGGCTTAACCTCGCACGCCATCGTCACTCGCCGGTTCATTCTACAAAAGGCACGCCATCACCCATCAACGGGCTCTGACTACTTGTAGGCACACGGTTTCAGGTTCTCTTTCACTCCCCTCCCGGGGTGCTTTTCACCTTTCCCTCACGGTACTGGTGCACTATCGGTCACTAGGGAGTATTTAGCCTTGGGAGATGGTCCTCCCTGCTTCCGACGGGATTCCTCGTGTCCCGCCGTACTCAGGATCCGCTCGGGAGGGAACGAAGTTTCGACTACAGGGCTCTCACCTTCTCTGGCCGGCCGTTCCAGACCGGTTCGTCTACCCCGTCCCTTTCTCACTCCCATCGTGAGCGGTCCTACAACCCCAAGAGGACATGCCTCTTGGTTTGGGCTGTTCCCGTTTCGCTCGCCGCTACTCAGGGAATCGCGGTTGCTTTCTTCTCCTCCGGGTACTAAGATGTTTCAGTTCCCCGGGTGTGCCCTCCATGCCCTATGGATTCAGGCATGGATACTGCCCCATTACGGACAGTGGGTTCCCCCATTCGGACATCTCCGGATCAACGCTTGCTTACAGCTCCCCGAAGCGTTTCGGCGTTTGCCCCGTCCTTCATCGGCTCCTAGTGCCAAGGCATCCACCGTGCGCCCTTTCCAGCTTAACCTATTGCGCTCTCGGCTTCTTCCTTATGTTACTCGGTTATCTAGTTTTCAAGGAACGAAGTAGCTCCTTTGAATTCGCTTCTTCGCTGGTTTGCGTCGAGGAATTCGGCTTCTCCGAATCCGCTTGTAGACGCAAAGCGACTTCTTTGAACAAACTTCCTTGCGGCTTTGTGCCGAGGAATCTTGCTTCCCTGAACCTGCTAGCAGACGCAGGCACAGGCGCTTTTGAAGGAACTTTTCATTCCTTCAAAACTGAACGAAGCGACTGCCTTGAGTCTGCTTCCTTGCAGCTTTGCGCCGAGGAATCCATCTTCCTTGAATCTGCTGGAAGACGCAGGCGCAAAACAAGTGAAGGAATTTCTCATTCCCTCAAAACCGAACGAAACGAAAGCGCTGTGTATCGACAGTTGGCCGCCATTACGGCCTCCGCTTTTCGGATTGTCTAGCTCCGGCCGCCATCGGCTCGCGACGCTTCGGTCCTGCTGCGGCGGCGACAGCCTCCTCGCAGGCCCTCCAGCGCACCTCGCCGATAAGCGGGCGGCCTCCGCTTTTCGTCCTTAGAAAGGAGGTGATCCAGCCGCACCTTCCGGTACGGCTACCTTGTTACGACTTCACCCCAATCACTTGCCCCACCTTCGGCGGCTGGCTCCCTTGCGGGTTGCCTCACCGACTTCGGGTGTTGCAAGCTCTCGTGGTGTGACGGGCGGTGTGTACAAGGCCCGGGAACGTATTCACCGCGGCATGCTGATCCGCGATTACTAGCGATTCCGGCTTCATGCAGGCGAGTTGCAGCCTGCAATCCGAACTGAGAGCGGCTTTTTGGGATTCGCTCCCCCTCGCGGGTTCGCAGCCCTTTGTACCGCCCATTGTAGCACGTGTGTAGCCCAGGTCATAAGGGGCATGATGATTTGACGTCATCCCCACCTTCCTCCGACTTGTCGCCGGCAGTCCCTCTAGAGTGCCTAACTGAATGCTGGCAACTAGAGGCGAGGGTTGCGCTCGTTGCGGGACTTAACCCAACATCTCACGACACGAGCTGACGACAACCATGCACCACCTGTCACCCTGTCCCCCCGAAGGGGGAACGCCCAATCTCTTGGGTTGTCAGGGGATGTCAAGACCTGGTAAGGTTCTTCGCGTTGCTTCGAATTAAACCACATGCTCCACCGCTTGTGCGGGCCCCCGTCAATTCCTTTGAGTTTCAGCCTTGCGGCCGTACTCCCCAGGCGGAGTGCTTATCGCGTTAGCTGCAGCACTAAAGGGTGTGACCCCTCTAACACTTAGCACTCATCGTTTACGGCGTGGACTACCAGGGTATCTAATCCTGTTTGCTCCCCACGCTTTCGCGCCTCAGCGTCAGTTGCAGGCCAGAGAGCCGCCTTCGCCACTGGTGTTCCTCCACATCTCTACGCATTTCACCGCTACACGTGGAATTCCGCTCTCCTCTCCTGCACTCAAGTCCCCCAGTTTCCAATGACCCTCCACGGTTGAGCCGTGGGCTTTCACATCAGACTTAAGGGACCGCCTGCGCGCGCTTTACGCCCAATAATTCCGGACAACGCTCGCCCCCTACGTATTACCGCGGCTGCTGGCACGTAGTTAGCCGGGGCTTCCTCGTGAGGTACCGTCACCGCGCCGCCCTCTTCGAACGGCGCCCCTTCGTCCCTCACAACAGAGCTTTACGACCCGAAGGCCTTCTTCGCTCACGCGGCGTCGCTCCGTCAGGCTTTCGCCCATTGCGGAAGATTCCCTACTGCTGCCTCCCGTAGGAGTCTGGGCCGTGTCTCAGTCCCAGTGTGGCCGGTCACCCTCTCAGGCCGGCTACGCATCGTCGCCTTGGTGAGCCGTTACCTCACCAACTAGCTAATGCGCCGCGGGCCCATCCGCAAGTGACAGCCAAAGGCCGCCTTTCAACCAAAGACCATGCGGTCTTCGGTGTTATCCGGTATTAGCTCCGGTTTCCCGGAGTTATCCCGGTCTTGCGGGCAGGTTGCCCACGTGTTACTCACCCGTCCGCCGCTGACCAAATCAGAGCAAGCTCCGATTTGGTCCGCTCGACTTGCATGTATTAGGCACGCCGCCAGCGTTCGTCCTGAGCCAGGATCAAACTCTCCAAAGAAAGTTGATTGGCTTTTCGCATTGTCTAGCTTCGGCCAAAGCGGCCTCCGCTTTTCTTTCGCGCTTCGTTTCGTTCAGTTTTCAAGGAACAACAGTTACTATTATAAACAATCTTTCAAAAATGTCAACTACTGATTCTCTTCTAATTACTACCGCGTTCATTTCGCATTTCGTCGCGGCAATTATTCATTATACGCAGTGTTAACTATTTGTCAATAGTTTTTTTTATTTCATGATTGTTTGATCGTTGCACTCCGACATTCCGTCGAAGCGGCGATTTTTATTTTATACACTATCTCACCTTATGTCAACTACTTTTTTAGGTTGAACGCTCTCCCACCTACGCTAACGCTTAGAGGTGGGAGATTCTTGGGAACATCCGCCCCACGGCAGGCTGTCAACCAAGCCATCCCCGTGCGTCCCACGGTTGGGCTGCCTTACTTACAAAGACAGCAAACGAAACCAGCCCCCACTATCTACATTCGACTTGGCCTCCCGAATCGCTTCGACTGCTGTATGATATAATTTCTTAAAAAGAATATGTTGCAAGGAGCAGACCTCGAGGATCGCTATGCATATTTTTAAGGAGGGAAACAGCCGTGACCTATCCATTTTCTGCACTGCTTGACGGCTACCGCCGCCTTTGGCCGAACCGATCGCTGGCGGCCGGACCGCTTGATGAACAAGAAAGCCAAACTCTTTTGTATGAAACGATAAGGCAAGAGCTGCGCGATGAATGGACGCATCCGCGCGTGCGGCAATCGTCCGAAGTGAAGTTTTATTACGCCGTTAAGCGGGTGGCCGCTTCTGACTTGCCGGATGGCATGAAAGTAGCACTCATTCAAGCGTATTTGACGGTGATGGAACAATTGCAAGCCAATCATACATAAAACAGACGAATCCGGTTCACACTACTGAGCGAAAAAACATTTCTTGTTAAGGAGGATGGCAGTTATGGCGTTAATTCCGTATGACCCGTTCCGGCACTTGGAATCGATTCGCCGGGATATGAACCGTTTTTTTGCTAGTGATTTTCCATCGCTGTTCACTCATATGGATGAGCAGCACTGGATGCCGCGCATCGACATGCATGAAACGGCCAACGAATACGTCGTTTCGTGCGATTTACCGGGGCTGGAGCGGAAAGAGGATGTGCACATTGACGTGCAGAACAACATGTTGACCATCAGCGGCACGATTCAACGCCACCACGATGTAAGAGAAGAACAAATGCACCGGCGCGAACGCTTCTTCGGTCGCTTCCAGCGTTCGATCACCCTGCCGGCGGATGCGGCGACGGAAAACATTCGCGCGACGTACAAAAACGGCGTGCTTGACATTCATATCCCGAAAACAACGACAGGAACGAAAAAACGAGTTGATATCGAGTTCCATTAATGCGGAAGGGAGCGGCTTATCGACCGCTCCCCTTTTCGTTGCCCTCGCTGCTTGAGCGGATGACGAGCTCTGTCGGCACGACGACCTTTTTGCAAATCGCTCGTTTCGTCGTCAACCGTTCGATGAGCAGCTCAACCGCTGTTTCACCCATAAATTCTGTGTATACTTTCACCGTCGAAAGCGGCGGGTGAAGAAATGCGGCCGTCGGAATATCATTGAATCCGACAATCGCCGCCTCTTCCGGAACAGCGATCCCGGCTTCATGCAGCGCACGCAGGGCGCCAATCGCCATCGAATCACTGGCAATGAAAAACGCCGTCGGCAAGTCGCCGCCTGAAACAGCCTCTTTCATCAGCCGATAGCCATCTTCAGCAGTGAAGGCACCGATCCATACATAGCGGGAATCATACAGCCCTTTGACATACAAATATTCGTAAAACGCCGCTTCGCGCTCATCGCGGATCGGCGTTTCCCCGTCGACATATTCACGGCCGCCGATATAGCCAATTTTCGTATGCCCCAACCGAAGCAAATAATCAAGCACCGTCACCGTCGCTTGACGCAAGTCGATGACGACTGAATCAAACCGATGCTCATCAGGCGAACAGTCGACAAACACAATTTGTTTGGCCCCGGCGGCAAAAACCTCGACTTCCTTCGGCCCGAATTTTCCGACGGCGATGATGCCATCGAGCGCCTCCATCCGTTCGATCGGATAGGCGCCGTGCTGTTTAAACAATTTGACGAGTTCGATGCCGCGGTCAAAACACTCTTTTTCCACTCCGAGGCGAATCGCCATATAATATGGGTCATCGATTTCCTGGCGCTCCGAATACCAGTGAATGAGCCCGAAGCGAAACGATTCGCGCGCTTGCTGGCTTCGTTCCCGCAATGTTTTGTAGTTCAGCTCTTGGGCGACTTCAAAAATGCGCCTTCTCGTTTCATCAGAAACGGACAGCGTCACATCGTAATTAAGCACGCGCGACACCGTCGCGACCGAAACGCCGACTTTTTCCGCGATTTCTTTTAACGTAGCCATAGTCTGTTTGCGATCCCTTCCTTATGTTTCATATGAAACGCGTTTTTTCGCCGCATTTAAACAAGAGACGACATGCGCTCCACAGCGTGCTGTATAAAGCGGCGAAACGCGTCCTTCCCTCGCTTGTCCCGCTTAAACACCCCGGCATGTTCCAACACGGTCACAAACCGTTGTCCGACTTCGTGCCGCAAAATGTCATGGACGTTGTCCTTCGTGATGTCCGGATAGGCCGAGTGAATGGCTTCGCACCAATCCCAATGTTTATGCATCGACTCGTCCCAGTCTTCTTTTTTTGTCCGATGCACGAGATAATCGGCCAGCGTCTCCAGTTCCACGGCAAGCCGTGCCGGCAGCACCGCCAGCCCCATTACTTCGATCAAGCCGATATTTTCTTTTTTAATATGATGCAATTCTTCATGCGGATGGAAAATGCCGTACGGATGTTCCGCTGATGTCCGATTGTTGCGCAAAACGATGTCCAACTCAAACAAATCGCCGCGCCGCCGGGCGATCGGGGTGATCGTGTTATGCGGAACATCGCCGCTGTAGGCCATAATCTCGACACTTGGGTCGCTGTATGTCCGCCATGTTTCATACAAAAAGGCAGCCGCATCCAACACGTCCTCTTTTGGTCCAGTCAAACGGATGACGGACATCGGCCAGCGCACTATGCCGGCTGCGACCGACGGAAACGATGGAAGCGGGATACACTCTTCGATCTCCGCCTTTTCCATCGCAAACGTATAGCACCCGCCTTGGAAATGGTCATGCACTAAAATCGAGCCGCCGACAATCGGCAAATCGGCGTTCGAGCCAATGAAATAGTGCGGGAACTTTTCGACGAAATCGAGCAAACGCTCAAGCGTCTTCCGCTCCATTTTCATCGGCACATGTTCGGCGTGGAAGACGATGCAATGTTCATTATAGTACACGTAGGGAGAATATTGGAAATACCACTGTTCATCCAATAACGTGATCGGGATGACACGGTGATTGGAACGGGCTGGATGACGCCACGTTCCTTCATATCCTTCGTTTTCTTTGCATAATACACATTTTGGATACGAGGATGACGGCATCTCTTTTAATTTGGCGATTTCCTTCGGGTCTTTTTCCGGCTTCGCCAAGTTAATGGTGATATCCAATTCTCCATAGATGGTTGACACTTTCCAGTGCTGATTGTTGGCGATGCGCGCCGTTTGAATGTAATTGGACGCTTGGCTCAACGAATAAAACCAGTCCGTCGCCTCCTGCGGGTCGCGGCGGTATCGCTCGTAAAAGGCGCGGATCACTTCCGACGGCCGCGGCATGACGCAGTCCATCAGTCTCGCATCCCATATATCGCGCTCGGTCGTTGTATTCGTTTCCAACAATCCTTGTTCATACGCCCAATCAATCATAGCGTCCAATACCGGGGCCGGCGAGGCCAAGGGAACGTCCTTGACCTCGGCCGGCTGCCATTCCGTGAGTCGTAGCGTTGCCAGCAGGCGGTTGCGCGCGTACACAACATCTTCCGGCGCTAAAAGGCCGCGTTGCTCGGCATAACGGATCAGTTGTTCAATCGCCGCAAAAATCGTTTCCATGTTTACACACCCCGATAGCCGTTTGGCCGCGCTTGATGCCATTCCCATGCCGACGCGACGATATCCGTAATGGACGGGTATTTCGGCTCCCAGCCGAGCTCGCGCTTTGCTTTTTCCGATGAAGCGACAAGTCTCGCTGGATCGCCCAGGCGCCGCGCCACGACGCGGGCGGGGATCGGGTGTCCGGTCACTTGCCGCGCCGCTTCGATCACTTCTTTGACGCTAAATCCATTTCCGTTGCCTAAATTGTATACATCGCTGTCTGCCCCGCTCCGCAATTTCTCGAGCGCCAGCCAATGGGCATTGACGAGATCAAGCACATGAATGTAGTCGCGGATGCACGTGCCGTCAGGCGTGTCATAGTCATCACCGAAAATGTAGATTTCCTCACGCTGGCCAAGCGGCACTTTTAAAATCAATGGAATAAGATGCGTCTCCGGGTTGTGGTCCTCACCGATTGTCGTGCCGTACGCCCCGGCGACATTAAAGTAGCGGAGCGAAATCGAGCGGATGCCATAGGCGCGGTCCGCCCATTTCATCATTTTTTCCATCGCCAGCTTCGTTTCTCCATACGCGTTCGTCGGTTCCGTCGGATCGGTTTCGACGATCGGGATTTGTTTCGGCTCCCCATACACCGCGGCGGTTGAAGAAAAGACGATTTGCTTGACGCCAAATTCTCTCATCACTTCAAGCAACACTTGTGTGCCGTACACATTGTTGTCGTAATATTTCAGCGGCTCTTCCATGCTTTCGCCGACCAATGAGTTCGCCGCAAAATGAATGATCGCCTCAATGTCGTGCTGGCGAAACACCTCGCGCAAAAAATCGCGGTCGCGAATATCGCCTTGGCAAAACACCGCATCAGGGTGAACCGCCTCCCGGTGCCCCGTCTGCAAGTTATCCACCACGACCACGCGCTCCCCTTTTTCAAGCAGACGGTACACCGCATGGCTGCCGATATACCCTGCCCCTCCGCAAACCAAAATCATCGGCTCATCTCCTCCAGTTCCGTGAGTTCTCTCGCCCCGTCACCAACTTCAACGACATAAAAGCTTGCTTCATAACCGATTTTTTCGGCATACGCGTTTCCGACCCGTTCAATGAAATCTTGAACGCATGCCTTTTTCACAATGTTCACCGTGCAGCCGCCGAATCCTGCTCCAGTCATGCGCGCCCCGACCGTTCCTTCGTGCGACCATGCCGCTTCAACGAGCGTGTCGAGTTCAACGCCTGTCACTTCGTAATCATTGCGCAGCGACAAATGCGACTGTTTCATCAACTCGCCAAAGTGGATCAGGTCTCCCCGCTCAAGCGCCCGGGCGGCTTCAAGCGTCCGCTCGTTTTCCATCACCGCATGGCGGGCCCGTTTTTGTTCAAGCGGGGAAAGAAGATGTGCATAACGGGCCAGTTCCGCGCTTGTCAGCTCGCCGAGCGAGGCGATGTTCCGCACGCTTTGCAGCTTCGCAAGAGCCGCCTCGCACGTCGCCCGCCGCTCGTTGTACGCCGAGTCCGCCAGGCCGCGCTTTTTGTTTGTGTTCGCGATGACAATCGAACAATCGTTGAGCACGAGCGGCAAATAGCGGTACTCGAGCGTCTGGCAGTTTAATAGAATGGCGCAATCTTGTTTCCCCATGCCGACGGCAAACTGATCCATAATGCCGCAATTGACCCCAACGTATTTATTTTCTACGGTTTGGCTCATTTTCACAAGTTCTAGTTGGTCAAGCCCGCGCCTGAACAGTTCGTTGAGCATGACCGCGGTCACGAGTTCAATCGACGCGGATGACGACAGTCCTGCGCCGTTCGGGATCGTTCCATAATACAAAATGTCCAATCCGGTCTCCAGGGGGCTGAGCGCTTGAAACGCAGCCAAGATCCCTTTCGGGTAGTTCGCCCAGCCGTGCTCGCTCCGGTATGACAAGTCATCGTAAGAGACAGTGATCACTCCCGTTTCCGAGAAGTTTTGGGAGTAAAGGCGGACAAACGGCTCATCCGTTTGCCGGACAAGCGCATACGTGCCGATCTCGAGCGCGCACGGCAGCACATGCCCGCCGTTGTAATCCGTATGCTCACCGATCAAATTGACGCGGCCGGGGGCGAAGAAGATACGAACTCGTTCTTCACCCCCACCAAATACATTTTTAAAGGTTTCTGTCAAACCGAAACTAACAGCCATGATTACGCCTCCTAAACAATCAATCGCTAGTATATATTTTAGTATAAATTTTACTAAAAACAATAAAAAAGAATTTTTATTAGGTTGCTTATTTGACATGTAACTTAAAATTACGGTCTTATGCCTTTCTTTCTTTAATCAACGTCTTATCCCTTCATCCTTTAAAAAAGTAAAATTACCTCATATTTTATTTCCTAACCTTAACTCAAAAACAACTCGCGGTATTGTCCAAATCTTAGTATTCGGCTAATCCAAAGCAACAAATAAATACGATAAAATATACCGGGTATCACTTTCAAATTCGATAATTGAATCGCCTCCAATTTCTCTTGTGCCATATTGGCCAATCAGAACAGAAAACATAGCTTCAACCACCATTTTTGTTTGATCCACCTAGTAAGTATATCACTCACATTTCGCACCCTGAATAAAAATTCGAAATAAGCCAAGTTTGACCGGATAAAAATTAATTATTTTGCAATTTTTTGTATAAAAAATTATTTTTATGCGCATATCCGGGTTGTTTTTTGTATATTATGCAAAGGTTGCGAAATATGAGATATCATGTGATGGCATTTTTATTTTTCGAGATAAATAAAAACGCTAAGATGAGAAGTTTACATCATGATGCTGTTGTCGCTAAACTTTATGAATCACAAACTCAAATTCCATGTCTTGATCTGCCTTTATGACGTATTCATCGTGAACTGGGGCGCCCCAGCTGTCGTCCCCGCCAACTCCCATTTGTCGACCTGCTACCGTGACAACCGTATAATGAATATTGGGCAGCTCGTAATGATGATTGGCATGTTCAAGTTCAAAAGCTGTGTATGGCGAAAAGTTGCATTCCAACGGTTCAGTTATAGAAGAAATTTTTATTCCCTGTCCATTGTTGTTCGTTAAGCTTACTTTACGAACACCTGTTCTGTTTCCTGATTCCTGCGGTTTGAGATAGCGCGATACATTGTCAGATACTTGATTTCTAAAAATTCCAAGTCTTGCCCCCTTTGAGCGATCGACATAGTTTTCTTCGGGCCCCATTGCATACCACTCGAGTTGATTATAGTCGGCTGGAACCTTGAATGATACCGCAAAAATCGGCATTGACGGAAGATTCTCGACTCCATGATAGACCACCTTCACGCGAATGCTGCCATCAGCATAAACGGTATAACCAATTTTCACTTCCAATTCGGGGTTAATGGAAAATTTGTAGGTAAAGGTGACATTTACTTGGGCCGCTTCCTCTTTCACATCGACTTTTACACATTTACGCGCCAAACTCGCCGCATACCAAAGCCCCGAATAGAAGTCTTGCAAAAAACCTCGGTCATTATCAGTCGTGGCCCTCCAAAACAATGGTGCAGGAGGGGCCGCAATCATCTCCTTGCCTGCGTAATTCATTGAAACTAGGCTTCCTGCCTGTTTGGAAAACATGATCGTAAAATCTTTGCCGTGCACCCCAATGTTGACATCACCATGGACAACTTTTAACTTTCCGCTAGGAACAACGAATTCCTTGGAACCAATCTGGAATACAAACTGGCCGAATGCCACCTCATAACCAGCATCAGCCCAAAGTGTTTTTTCTTTCAATTTAAATGATGCATGAATGCAATATTCACCTGCATCTGCCATCATCCCAAGGGGCCAGTCGAACTCGACTCTTTTCTCTTCCTGCGGTGCTACCGATACATTCAGCTTGCTTCGATACAACTCTCTCCCTTCAAGGAATAGGACGTATTCTAAATCATATTCACTTGTGTCAGTGAAAAGACTTTCATTTCTAATATTGACACCGTATTGATCCGGTGAAAGCTTAAAGTTTTGATAAAGATATTTTACTTCCTGCATCTTCGGTGACAACTCCCGGTTGGCATAGACAATTCCGTTCGTACAGAAACCGTAATCGGTTGGACGGTCGCCAAAGTCCCCTCCATATGCCAAAAATTCTTTTCCATAACGATCTTTTTTCACAAGGGCTTGATCAATGAAATCCCAAATAAAACCACCTTGATACATCGGATACTTTTGTTCCAAATCCGTATATTTGTACATCCCGCCGAGCGAGTTCCCCATTGCATGCATATATTCGCAGCTGATATATGGTTTATCCGGATTTTCTGTTAAATACTTTTCAATTTCATGAGGCTTTGCGTACATACGACTTTCTATGTCGCTTATATCATTGTACTCGCGGGCATGGAATACTCCTTCATAATGGACAAGACGGCTCGGATCGACTGACCGAAAATAGTTGGCGACGTTTAACAGAACTTCCCCAGCATACGATTCATTTCCACATGACCAAATCAGGATGGAAGGATGGTTCTTATCCCTTTCAAACATTGAAATCGCCCGGTCCATAACAATGTCTTGCCATTCTCGATTGTTCCCTGGAACATTCCATGTGGGGTCGACACGGCCCATTTTTTGCCACGTTCCGTGCGTTTCCAAATTCATTTCATTAATGACATAGATGCCGTATTCATCGCATAGTTCATACCAATAGCTTTGATTCGGATAGTGTGACGTACGGACTGCGTTAATGTTATGACGCTTCAATGTTTTAATATCCCATAGCATATCTTCCTTTGTGATCGCCCGGCCTCTTCGGCAATGAAATTCATGTCGGTTAACGCCTTTAAATACAATCCGTTTTCCGTTAAGGTGCATAACTTTATTGATGATCTCGAATCTTCGAAAACCGACCTTCTGTGGAACAACCTCTACCAATTGGCCAAACTCGTTAAAAATCTGAATATATAGCTTATACAAATACGGTTTCTCCGCGCTCCATAATTCCGGTTCATCGACCGCAATGGAAAATGTCCCCTTTTCGCTATGAAGCTCTCCGTCTTTTTTGGCGACAAGGTCGCCTTTCGCATCATACAGTTCAGCGATAAACCTAGAGCCGGCAGGTACCGGAGACAAAAAGGTAAGGTCCGCCGTTAACATGCCTCTCGTATAGGACGAATCCAATTCGGCGCGAACATGTAAATCATAGACATGAATATCTGGCACTGTATAAAGGTATACATCGCGAAAGATTCCAGAAAAACGCCAGAAATCCTGATCCTCAAGCCAACTTCCGGTGCTGTACTGGTAAACCTCAACCGCGAGCTTATTCTCTCCATCCTTTATAAAAGGTGTAAGTTCAAATTCTGCCGGCGTGAAAGAGTCCTCACTATACCCGACAAACTGCCCGTTCAACCAAACATAAAACGCCGACTCCACTCCTTGAAAAGAAATATACACCGGTTTCCCTTTCATACGTTCAGGAAGATTAAAAATTTTTATATAGCTTCCTACTGGATTATAATCCATAGGAACTTCTGGAGGACGAGCATCGCAATGACCG
This sequence comes from Geobacillus sp. Y412MC52, assembly GCF_000174795.2. NCBI lineage: Bacteria > Bacillati > Bacillota > Bacilli > Caryophanales > Anoxybacillaceae > Geobacillus > Geobacillus sp. Y412MC52. The sequence continues at coordinate 2,205,554 of NC_014915.1, forward strand.
TCCCACGGATACATCGTATTTACATACTGGGGAGTTCCATAGCCTTGCAACTGAATATGCCCTGGTACGGAAATATCGCCCCAGTTTGAGCAGTCAAAATCAAGTTGATAAAATTTCGCGGGACGGCTAGCTGGATTGACCGCATAGTGAAACTTCCAATTTCCATTTAACTCATAGCGCATCGACATGGAAACTCCATTTTTTGCTTCTTCCAACGTCTCATAATAAATATGGTCCGAATGGGCAGGCAGGCGATTAACCCCGAACACACGAGGATCCGAAAGCCATTCTAATGTGGGGGTTGTTAATGTTTTTTTCATTATTTCCACACTCCTTACTCATCATTTTACTGAACCGAGCATCCCGGCAACGAAGTGCTTTTGCATGAAAAAGAAGATCAGCGCCGTCGGCAAGGTAGCAATCACAATAGCGGTCATGATCATTCCAAAGTCCGGAGAATAACTCGATCCAAGATTTGATATAAGCAATGGCACCGTCTGGTTCTCCGGAGACTGTAATATGACAAGTGGCCATAAATAGCTGTTCCAGCTCGACATAAATGTAATAATCGCCGCGGCCGCATAGGTTGTTTTCATCGTAGGGACATAAAGCCTGAAGAAGATCCCCCATTCAGACAATCCATCAATTCGGCCCGCTTCAATAATTTCCTTTGGGAACATTTTCGTGCTTTGGCGGAAGAAAAAAATCAGAAATGCCGTTGTGATTGTCGGAAAAATAACGGCCGTCATTGTATCAATACCGATGCTTGGAAATATTTGTGATATTGTCCCGAACATTCTAAACAACGGGACCATTAAAGCAGCAAAAGGTATCATCATTGAAAGCAACAAGAAATTGAATAAAAAATCTTTTGTTTTGCTTTTAAAAATTTCAAATCCGTAACCAGCCAAAGAGGAGACCAACATTGCGAGTAGAGTTGTTATAATCGCGATTTTCGCTGAATTCATTAATGCATTGACTAGATTAGTGCTATCAAGCAGGTTGCGGAAGTTTTCCATAAAATGACTACCTGGCAATAACCGTCCTTTCGTCACTTCTACTGATTTATTCGTCGCACTAACAACCATCCACAAAAATGGAAACACGGAAACAATAGATGCAATGGTTAAAACAGTATAGTTGAATACGTTTTTGAGACTACTCATTTTTATCACCTGCCACTTTAAACTGAATAATAGAAAAAAATACAATCATAATCACAATCGCATACGAAACTGTTGCTGCATAACCGAAATCAGGGGTGTATTTAAATGAAAGATTGTAGATATATTGAGAAATCGTCATCGTTGCATTTCCCGGCCCCCCTTGCGTAATGTTCATTACTTCATCGAACAGCTGGAGCGTACCGATTGTTGAAGTGATTGATGTAAACAAAATCATGGGCTTTAACAATGGAATCGTAATTTTAAAAAACTGCTGAACTGGCGAAGCACCATCAATTTTAGCCGCTTCATAAATCGAGTGATCGATATTTTGTAGGGCAGATAAGTAAAAAATCATATTATAGCCTGTCCATCTCCACGTAAGAGCAATAATAATGGTCACTTTAGCCCAAAAAGGATCAGCTAGCCAGTTGATTGGTTCAGATATAAGAGAGAATTTCATCAACATAACGTTGATCAAGCCATCTTGACTAAACAAATATTTAAATATGACAGAATACGCAACTAGGGAAGTGACACATGGTAAAAAAATTGCTGTTCGAAACAATCCTCTCAGCTTTAATTTCGGATTATTCAATAATACGGCTAAAAATAAGGCGAGAATAATCATAATCGGAACTTGAATAATAAGATATATCACTGTATTTTTTACGGTTGTCAAAAAGGTAGGATCACTAAATAAACGAGCGTAATTTTTCAATCCGACAAAGGTTAGATTCGTACCCGAACCCGATTGTAACGAAAGAATTAAGGCTTGAGCCATTGGATAAAAATAAAATGTGCAAATCATAATAGTAGCTAGTATCACAAAAGACCATCCAATTATTGTGTTTTTTATGCGGTGTTTCTGATTAATGTTTCGATCCGTTTTTATTATCAAATCTAGATTCACTTTTGTCGGGGGAATCACTCTATATCAACTCCTTAACATGTTGATAAATAGAAAGCAACATCCGTGAGAGGGTCTTGCTCTTTATTCAAGCATGAAAATGACCGATCAAGGCGTCGAGGAGCGGGCATCTTCATAGAAGAGCCCCGAACCACTCCGCCCGTTACACAGAATGCTTCTACTATGACAACCAGGAAGGCCAGCGGACTCTCGGGGCTTAATTTTTTATGTTTCCCTTAACATAATAGGCGTGCTATATTTATTTAACTTGTTGTTCTGCCTGTTTTTGTGCATCTTCCAACACTTTATCAAGATCTTTGCCTTTTAAGTAATCTTGCAACGCAGCTGCTAAAATATCTTCGATCACATACGTATGTGCACCGTAGTTTACTTGAGGAATTTCTTTCATCCATTTGGAGAAATCAGCTGTTACTTTTTGGCCTCCAAAAAACTCATCTGCAGCCTTATAGGCCTCACTATTAGCAGCTGGTTTGTATGTGCCAATTGCACCAATCTCTTTGTTTAGTGCTTCATAAAACTCAACATTTGATCCAAACGTTTTAGCTAGAAATTCTGCTGCCTTTTCTTTTCCAGGAATGTTAAGTACATACCAAGAACTTCCACCTAGGTTCGTAGCATTAACAGAGTTAGGAATGCCCGATTGTTTTGGAAAAGGCACAACAGCCCACTTACCGGCTTGAGAAGCTTCGGCTTTAACAGAAGCCGTAATCCAGTTTCCCGTTGGAATCGATGCAACTGCTCCACTATTAAAAGAGGCAACAAATTGACTCCAGTCGGAAATAGGTTTCGATATCCCTGCGTTTACAATCTCTTTGTAAGTTCTAAATGCTTCCTTCAGCGGCTCATTGTCTGCCAAATTCGGGGTTACACCATCTTCTTTCACATACCATGAACCACTAGTTTGAATCATCTCACGAATAATCCCCAGATTTTTAGGATCGAGTGCAAGCATATATTTACCCGTTGCTTGTTTTACCTTTTTCCCGATTTCAATATATTTGTTCCAGTCCAATCCTTGTAAATCATCAACAGTATATCCTGCTTTTTGTAAATAATCTGTTCTCACGTATAATCCAGCAACCCCTGTATCAAATGGGAGTCCATAATGTTTACCATTTAAGCTAGTAGGAGCAAGCTTATATTCAGCAAAATCTTCCGCTTTGAAATATTTTGATAGGTCATAGAATGCATCAGGATACGCTTTAAGGAAGCTCTGTGCACGATAGTCTTCAATTAATACGATATTTGGCAAGCCTTTTGTTGTGCCAGAACTTAAACTTGTATTAAGCTTTTGAACGATATCCTCTTGAGCATTTTCAATAATTTTTAATTTAAAATTAGGATTCTCTTTCTTATAAAACTCTTCTGCAATTTTCATCGCTTTTACGTTGAAATTTGGATCCCACGTCCACACTGTTATTTCATTCGTACTTTTTGTGCTATCTGCAGCTCCACCGTTTTTCGTTTTTGAAGAACAAGCAGTTAATAGAAGAATACTTACTAAAAATAGTGTCAAAATCTTTTTCAAAGAAAATCCCTCCTGTTTTTTTAATTCTTATGAACTTTTGGTGAAAAAGGAGTCTAATTAAGAATATACAGCCGAAAAACATACATTTTTCAGTTGTTGTCTTAATGAAATGAGCCTTTTCACTAAGTGCGTAAGATCCAATGTTTATAGACATTGTCATCTTATGCATATTATGTTGCCAACTGTCGGAACGAGACTTCTCTAAAAGGCCGGTGATTTAGTGAAAAATTACGGAAAACGGACTCTCTTCTCAAATGGAGAAGCCTTGTAAAATCAACGCTTCTCTATCAGCTGAAAGCAACGGGTTCGACGAAATCGGCTGTTTTTCACCAGTCCTCTAAACCTTCCCGGCTTCATCATGCTCTCTTAACACTGCTACATCAACCCCTTGAATCCTCAATTCACCTCCTCGAAAACATTTCCCATCAATCATATTCTGGTATATCTTATCTTCTGGCAGTGACAGTGTCACTTCGTAATCATTATGATTGATAATAATTAAATACTTCCATTCATCAGTCTCTCTTTGTTGCACCTCTACATTTTCAGCTACTTCAAGAATGGGATTAATATGATGTTTAGCGAAAACCTGTTCTAAAAGCCTACCTAAATAATTACTATCTGGATAAGTACCGACATAAATCCCCTCTCCTTTACCGTAGCAGTTACGTGTAACCGCCGGAAGTCCTGCATACCAATCCCCCTTAAATGTCGCTAGAGGTTCTGCCCCTTCTAATCGGATTATGTCCGCCCACGTCGTACAATCATATTCCCCATCGTTACTATATATTTTGTTTACCTTTGTTTCTGGGTATGGTACAAATTCCTCAACAAAAATCCCCAAAATATCTCGCAGAGGACCAGGATATCCGCCTAGATGTACACGGTCATTTTCATCTACAATGCCACTGAAGAAACTGACAATCAAAGTGCCACCGTTAGCAACAAATTGCCGTAAGTTTTCATCTTCTCCCTCTTTAACCATATATAACATTGGAGCGATAACTACTTTGTATTTTGTTAGATCATCAGATGGCCTTACAAAATCGACAGCAATATTACGTTTATATAATTCCCTATAATAAGCTTCAACTATAGGAATATATCTTAGTTTATTATGTGGTTTGGAACTTAGTTCGACAGCCCACCAGTTTTCCCAATCAAAAATGATCGCGACCTCTGCCTTGATTCTAGATCCGACCAAACAATCTAACTTTTTCAGCTCTTGCCCTAACTGTGTAACTTCCCTATAAATTCTATTATTCTCGTTCAAAAAGTGGGGCACCATTGCACCGTGGAATTTTTCAGCTCCTGCTCTACTTTGACGCCACTGGAAAAACATAATACCATCTGCACCACGGGCAATAGTTGCATAACTCCATAGACGCATTACACCTGGCGGTTTTGGAACATTAATATCGCGCCAGTTAACATGTGAGGTTACCTGCTCCATCAAAATAAACGGTTGACCTTTTCTTAAACTACGCATAAGGTCATTCATCATGGCGTGCTGAATTGGCAAGCCCTCTCTGGGATCAGGATATGAGTCCCATGTCACAATATCTACATGCTGAGCCCATTGAAAATAGTTTAACGGTTTGAATGAACCCATGAAATTAGTTGATACTGGAATATCTGGTGTTACCCCACGTAAAATTTCCTTTTCTGTTAAAAACAACTTGAGAATTGAGTCATTCATAAAACGGTAGTAATCAAGTTCTTGGGATGGATTAATAAAAGTTGGTGCCTTTCTAGGGGGATTAATTTCATCCCAATGATTGTATCGCTGTCCCCAAAAGTTTGTACCCCAACGTTCATTTAATTCATCGATTGTTTTATATCTTTCCTTTAGCCACTTTCTAAACGCGACAGCACAATTCTCACAAAAACACTTGGAAACGTGACATGCATACTCATTATTAACATGCCACATTTTGAGTGCCGGATGATTTTTATACCGTTCTGCTATAGCCCTCACAAGTCTCTTTATGTGCGTAATTAATTGAGGATGATTAGGACAATAATGTTGTCTACTGCCAAACGAGAAAATGACACCGCTTTCATCGATCGGCAAAGAATCTGGATACTTTTTTACAAACCAAGCTGGAGTAGTTGCAGTCGCCGTCCCCAAGTTAATATACACACCGTGGTCATATAGTATATCTATAACCTTGTCTAGCCATTCAAAGTCGAACACTCCATCAGACGGTTCGATCTTGCTCCAACTGAAAATCCCTAAAGATACTAAATTCACCCCCGCTTTTTGCATCAACTTAGCATCTTCATACCAAATTTCCTCTGGCCATTGCTCTGGGTTGTAATCTCCTCCGTAACAAATTGAGGATAAAACGTTCATAGTTATTCCCCCCAGATAAATTTTTATCTAATTATAAATTAAGTTAAAATTCAATATTCGTCAACAATAAACTTTTACTAAATATATATATTTTTTTAATTAAAGAATAACCAAATTACACGTCTATATAGACTCTCACGACGGAAAAATTTCGTCGTCATTGGCAGGATAAAAATATTTTTCTGTCGAATATCGTGAATTGGTGCATTTAGGAGTTTAGGTATTTTCAGAGTAGATAAAAACAGGATTCAGTTTTTAGTATAACCCTTATTAATAAGCCCTTCTTCATAATTTATAAATGTATAAAAAATGCACCTAATCCTCAACCTAAGAACAAGTGATTCAACAATGTTCGGAGGACAAATTTATGAAGGATACAGTAAAATCACTAAAACAAGAACTCCAAACCATCACCCACTGGGAACACTCCCAAAAAGACCTATGGTTTTGGGAAAAGCTCGGCCGCTTGCCGTTTCAAGTGCTCGATAAGCTGACGCCAAAAGTCGTCCATCGAAAACTCGGGCAGCTGCTTGATGAATTGGGCAGCTATATTCAAAGCGGCGGGCAATACTTGGTGAATGAAGGAAAGGTATTGGACAAGCTTGGCGTATCGTCGCTTGCCGAAGTGCCGCACTTGCCGCTTGAGACGATGGACCGCGTCTGCGATGAGTTGATCGATGCGCGCGTCACGTTCGCCCAGCTGCAAGGGGCGGCAACTGGAATTGGCGGGGCGCTGACGTTGGCGGTAGACATTCCAGCGCTTCTCGGCTTAGCGCTGAAAACGCTGCAAGAGATCGCCATCGTGTACGGATATGACCCGAAGGAAAAAGAGGAGCGCGTGTTTGTCGTCAAATGCCTGCAGTTTGCCGCGGCGGACATCGTCGGGAAAAAAGCGATTTTGGACGAGCTTTCGTCGTTCTCCAATGAACGCGGGCGCGTCTTTTCCGAACTGCAAGGCTGGCGGGAAGTGATGATGACGTTCCGCGACCAATACGGGTGGAAAAAGCTGTTTCAAGCCGTTCCGATCATCGGTGTCATTTTCGGTTCACTGTTTAACAAATCGTTTATGGAAGACATCGCCGAAACCGGGAAGATGCTCTATCGGAAGCGTCGCATCATCGAGAAGCTCAAACAGTTTGAACCCGGCATCTAAGACACCGGGTTCAATTCGTTTATGACTGGTGCATAGGCTCGAGCGACAGCATCCCTTCTTATCGTTGAACAGCTTTCAATCGCCACATCATGCTGATAAAATCGCCAGAGCGGTACGGCAAGGCCACTCCGGCATACATCAGCTCGTCGCCGCCGTAAACGCCAAGGCCCTCGATTTCGTAGTCTTGATTCGGGTCAAGCCCTTTTAAGCGCAGGTATGACAGCGGCGCGTTCGCTTCGGCCAGAACGCGGAAGTAGGCGACGAGCGCTTCCGAGCGGTCGGCAGAGACGAACATCCATGCTGCTTCATTGCCCTCAAATGGGCTTAACAACCGATAGAACGTACCGAACTGGACGAGGCGGCGCACGTCCTTGTAAAACGCGACTTGTTGCTTCATCATTTGTTTTTCTGTTTCCGTCAATTTCGTGATATCGAGCTCATAGCCGAAGTTGCCTGACATCGCGACATGGCCGCGCGTCTTGAGCGACGTCACCCGCCCGACTTGGTGGTTCGGCACCGCCGAGACGTGGGCGCCCATCGCACTAATCGGATAGACGAGGCTCGTGCCGTATTGAATTTTCAGGCGTGAGACGGCATCGGTATTGTCGCTCGTCCACGTTTGCGGCATATAATACAGCATCCCCGGGTCAAACCGCCCCCCGCCTCCCGAACAGCTTTCAAACAAAATGTGCGGAAAGCGCGAGGTGATCTCGTCCATGACGCGGTACAGCCCAAGCATATAGCGGTGCGCCGTTTCGCGCTGGCGCTCAGGCGGCAGGGCGGAGGAGCCGATTTCCGTCATATGGCGGTTCATATCCCATTTCACGTACGTGATCGGCGCGCTTGCGAGGACGTTCGAGATCGTCTCGATGATATAGTCGCAAACGTCTTCGCGGGAATAATCGAGCACAAGCTGATTCCGCCCTTCCGAACGCGGGCGGTTCGGCACATGCAGACACCAGTCGGGGTGTTTCCGGTACAGTTCGCTGTTTGGCGACACCATTTCCGGTTCGACCCATAAGCCGAACTGGAGTCCAAGTTCGTTTACTTGTTTTGCCAGCCCGTTCAAGCCGTTCGGAAGCTTGCGCCGGTTGACGATCCAATCGCCGAGCGACCGGCGGTCGTCATCGCGCTCGCCAAACCAGCCGTCGTCAAGCACAACCAGTTCGATGCCAAGCTCCGCTGCCGTTCGGGCGATATCCATTATCTTTTCTTCATTGAAGTCAAAATACGTTGCTTCCCAGTTATTGATCAAGATCGGGCGTTCGCGGTCGCGGAATGCGCCGCGCGCCAGGCGGGTGCGGTACAGTTCGTGGTAGGTTTGCGACATCCCGTTCAACCCTTGGTCGGAGTAGACCATGACCACTTCCGGTGTTTGGAACGACTCACCCGGCTGAAGCAGCCATGTGAAATCAAACGGGTTGATCCCCATCGAGACGCGGGCAGTGCGGAACTGGTCCACCTCGACTTGGGCGAGAAAATTGCCGCTGTACACAAAGCTGAACCCGTACACTTCGCCTTGGTGTTCATCGGCGTTTTTGGCGGCGAGCGCGATAAATGGGTTTTGTTGGTGGCTGCTCGCGCCGCGGCGGCTTTCCGCCGCCTGCACGCCGGTCACAAGCGGGCGCCGCTCGATCCAGCGTTCCCGCCCCCACGCTCCGGGGAGATGGATCCAATCATAGTCAGCAGTTGGGAAATCGACGCTCATACTGAGCGCGCGCAGCAGCTTCAACCGCTCGCCGCCTTTGTTTTCAAAACGGGCTGAACGCGTGATGACGTTCCATTTTTCATACGCTGTATACTGCAACGTTACCTCTAGGCCGATCAGCGCATCTCCAAGGACAATTTCGAGCGTCTCCGCTTCCGGTTCATGCTCCACGTATGTCGCCGGCAGCCCGTTAAGTCTAGGCTTCCCTTTGTAAATGCGGTGCGTTTTGTAGCGCAAATCGGTCACGGTCGAGCCGTTCTCAAGCTGCACTTGATACGCCGGAGAACGAAAATCGGTATTCCCATAGGCTGGATATTCTTGCGGCAGCGTATCGAGCGAAAACGTGCGGTCGGATGGGTCGGGATTGGGGGAAAACGCGCGGTCCAGCCTCGGAAATGCCCGCGCGCCGCGAACATCGCGCACCGCTTTTCCCCAATAGACATGCGCCAAATAGCCGGAGCGGAAAAGCTGCATCACGTAGCTTGCCTTGCCCGCCCGCAAATGAAACTGCTTCGTTTGTGGATTGTATGCAACTGACATTCTCTTCCCCCGCTTTGTTTTTGTTTAAATTTTACTTAATTTTTACGAAAAAATCCATCAAAAAAAAGCGCCTCGATTCAGGCGCTCATTCCTTCAAAGGATCATTCACTCCGCTCCTCCCCAACACCGCACGCCGCAGTTCCTTGTCGAGTTCTTTCTCATACACGTCCCGCTCTTCCCCCGTCCACCCCAAATACCGCGCCATAAACGCCATGACCTCCTCTTTCTCACGCCGGACAGAATCAATATCAAACAACAGCGCTCCGGTGCGGCGGATGAAGTAGTCGACTGGTTTGGCCGCCATTTCTTCCTCAATGGCGTAGACGAGGCGGATGAACGTTTCACGCGTCAGACCGGATGAACGGTCGTATTGCTGGCTTAAAGCAAACAGCCGGTCGACATTTGTGCCGTATTGTCTCGCCAGCCGCGCTCCCGCTTCTTTCGTCAATCCATAGCGCACCGCTTCTTCCGCTTTTTCGGCGATGAAGGCAGGGAGGCGGTGCGAGCCGCCGACATCGCCGCCGGAGATCGGCAATTGTTTCGTTCGACACGGTCCGAACGCTTTTCCTTCTTCTTTCTCCAGCTGCTTGGCGACAAGATCGACGACGGTCTCGGCCATTTTCCGGTAGCCGGTCAGTTTGCCGCCGGCGATCGTAATGAGGCCGGATGGCGATGTCCAAATTTCGTCTTTGCGGGAAATTTCCGACGGGTCTTTCCCTTCTTCATAAATGAGCGGACGGACGCCAGCCCAGCTCGACTCGACATCGTCGGCAGTGACGCCGACGGACGGGAACATGTAGTGAATCGCCTGCAATAAGTAATCACGGTCTTCTTCGGTCATGGCCGGATGAGCGGGGTCATCGTCATAAAATGTATCGGTCGTGCCGACATACGTTTTCCCATCCCGCGGAATGGCAAACACCATCCGGCCGTCCGGGGTGTCAAAATAGACCGCCTGCTTGAGCGGAAAACGCTTTTGATCGATGACGATATGGACGCCTTTTGTCAGCCGAAGCCGCTTGCCGGTTTTCGATCCGTCTTTGTCGCGCAGCGCATCCACCCACGGTCCGGCGGCATTGACGACTTTTTTGGCGCGGATGTCATACAAGAGGCCGCCGAGCATGTCGCGGCAGCGGGCGCCGATCGCGCGGCCGCGCTCGTCATACAAAAACTGTTCGGCTTTTACGTAGTTGACGGCGTCGGCGCCAAGCTCGACCGCTTTTTTGATCACTTCGATCGTCAAGCGGGCATCGTCGGTCCGATACTCGACGTAATAGCCGCCGCCGATCAGGCCGTCGCGCTTTAAGAGCGGCTCTTTTTCCAACGTCTGCCGGGCATTAAGCATCGTGCGCCGCTCGCTTTGCTTGACGCCAGCCAGCCGGTCATACAGCCAAAGGCCGATCGACGTGCTCCATTTGCCGAACGTCCCGCCGCGGTAAATGGGCAGCAGCATCCACTCCGGTGTGGTGACGTGCGGGCCGTTTTCATACACAATCGCCCGTTCGCGCCCGACTTCCGCGACAAGCTTCACCTCGAACTGCTTCAAGTAGCGCAAGCCGCCGTGAACGAGCTTCGTCGACCGGCTTGACGTGCCGGCGGCAAAATCTTGCATCTCGACAAGCGCGACCGTCATGCCGCGGGAGATGGCATCAAGGGCGATGCCAGAGCCGGTGATCCCTCCACCGATGATCAGAAGATCATATTGTTTTTCGCTCATCGCTTGAAGAACATCGCTCCGATGTTTGCTTGAGAACGCCATGCGTGATTCCTCCTTTGAAAAAGACAAAAAGAGACCATTGCAAACACGATAAGCCTTTCGCCTACCATGCATGCATGGTCTCTCCCTGTCTCCTGACTGATGATTAACTTGTTACCTTTATTGTAGCAGACTGCGGCCGATTTGACCAGCTCAACGCATTATCCATTGTAGTGGCGCCATAATGTTTCGTTTGACGTGGTCACCGCCGCCGCCCCAGCTGCAAGCGCCCGCTCGACATCATCGACCGTGCGGATGAGCCCACCGGCGTAAATCGGTTTTCCGGTCCGTTCTTTCACTTCGCGGATGATGTGCGGCATGGCGCCCGGGATGACTTCAATGCAATCCGGATTCGTTTTGGCGATCAGCTGGTAGCTTTTCTCTAAAGCGTGGGAATCGAGCAAAAAGATGCGTTGCACGGCCAAGACGCGTTTTTGACGCGCCTTCATAATGACGCCCGCTTTCGTGGAAATGAGGCCATGAGGGCGGAACTCTTGGCAAAGGTATTCCGCCGCATGTTCATCATGACTCAGCCCTTGCACCAAGTCGACGTGAACGATCAACTCCTTGCCATGCCGGCGCGCATAGGCAAAGATGCTTTTTAACTGGGCAATATGCACCTCAAGCAACACGCCGACCGTGTAACCGCTTGACAAAAAGGCGTCAAATTGCTTCATCGTTTTAATGGCCGGAATGATGCGCTGTTTCGCTTCCATTTTCTTTTCTTCGATTCATCCTCTCATTTTGTCGATCTCATCTAAGCATGACAGTGACATCATCGTCCGCGGTTTGCATGTCGCGATTTTCACCCCGCGCTTGCGGAATTTTTCAACGAGGTGATGAATCACTTTTTTGCTTGCCGCCTCTTCCTCATGGGGATGTCCCATTGCCTCACGCTCCTCTCCTATTCCGCTTTCGGAATGGCGAGCTCCACCGTCGTTCCTTTCCCAACTTCGCTTTCCAACGCAATTTGCCCGCCGTACTTATCGATGATCTCCTTGGCAATCGAAAGGCCGAGCCCGGCGCCGCCTTGTTCGCGGCTGCGCGCCTTGTCGACGCGGTAAAAGCGCAAAAAGACGTTTTTCAGCTCCTCTTTTGGGATGCCAATGCCATAATCACGGATGGACACGATGACAAACGGCCCTTCCTCGCGCAAGGAAATCGCGATTTGTTTCACTCGCTGAGAATATTTTACCGCATTGTCAAGCAAAATGAACAGCAATTGTTCAAAATGATGTTTCGCCATCGCCGCGCGCGCAATCGGCTTATCCGGCTGGTCAATCAGAAATTGGAAATCCGGGTGCAAGACGCGGAAATTTTTGACGACTTGTCCGACAGCCGCCGCGGCATCCATCGGCGCCACCTCATCCGGCACCGTGATCGCCTCGGCGCGCGACAAGTCAAGAAGCTCGAGAACGAGCCGCTTCAGCCGCTCCGCTTCTTTCACCGCCGCCTCGAGCGATTCTTCTAAAATCTCTGGATTGTGCTTTCCCCATCGCTGCAGCAACGAAAGATGGCCTTGCAAAATGGCGAGCGGCGTGCGCAGTTCATGGGACGCATCCTCGACAAATTGCCGCTGCATGGCGAACGACCGCTCAATTTCATCCATCATGCCGTTGAACATCACCATCAGTTCCGCGATTTCATCGCGCGCCGGAGGCACATCAATGCGCCGTTTCAGCCCGTTGTTTTGAATGTCCGCCATCGTTTTGGCCAGCGTTTGCAACGGCCGGACGAAGCTTTGCGCCACGAATCGGCCGGCGACAGCGCTTGCCGCCATGGCCAAAAAGCCGATCGCCGTCATGATGAGAAAGAGCGTGTTGGTCACCTGTTGAAACCTCGCCAGCCGACGGGCGATTTCGATCGTTCCATGCAAGTTGCCGATATGAAGCGGCTGACGGAGCAGCAAAAACCGTTCATTGTTGATGAAATGCTCATCCATTTTCCGCTTGTCGGGCATCTCGCTCGGCGATAGCGACACCGCTGCCCCATTCGAAACGGAGACGATGACGTTTCCTTTCTCATCCGTGACGCGAATGAGTTGGTATCGTTCATTCAACCTTTCTAAAAACGCGCGGCTGCGGCGAATTTCCTCCCACGATAGATTACGTTTTTCCGCGTAATATGTTTCAATTTCCGCCACCGTTTGTTCCATCGTTTTTTCTTCTTCCTTCAGCAGCCATTGTTTGACCATATGGTATTGCAAAAACGTAAACACAAAATACGTAACGAAAATCGCCCCGGCCGACAAAACGGTCAGCTTCCCTTTCAGCGAAAGCCGGCGAATCGCCTCCCTCTTCATGGCCGCATCACATATCCCGTGCCGCGCACCGTTTGGATATACCGCTCTTTATCGTGTTCGTCAAGCTTTTGCCGCAAGTAGCGGACATACACATCGACGACGTTCGTCTCGACTTCGGCGTCAAATCCCCACACTTTGTCAAGCAGCGCATCACGCGTCAAGACGACATTGATGTTTTGCATAAAGGCGACGAGCAAGTCGTATTCCCGCTTCGTCAGCTCAATAAATTCGTCTCCTTTTTTCACGGTGCGCGCCTGCACGTCAACGACTAAATCTTTAAACGTCAACACTTGGGCGTTCGCTTCTGGATGAACGCGGCGGAACAAGGCGCGGATGCGGGCGAGCAGCTCTTCAATGGCAAACGGTTTGACGATGTAGTCATCGGCCCCGTTATCGAGCCCCATGACGCGGTCAAACACGCTGTCGCGCGCTGTGATCATCATGATCGGCGTCGATTTCGCCGCCCGGATGCGGCGGCATACTTCCATGCCATTGAGACTAGGCAGCATCACATCAAGCAAAATGAGATCCCACTGCTCCGAAAGAGCGAGCTCGAGCCCTTCGCGTCCATCGGCGCATACATGCACGTCAAAGCCTTCGTGCTTTAAGTCAAGCTCCAAAAACCGGGCGAGCCCGGCTTCATCTTCAATCAATAAAATACGTCCGTTCATCAGTTGCTCCTCCTCTCTTGCGGCTGTTGCTGCTTCCACCTTTATACATCTTTAACTATACACAACAAATCGTCCACCGCCAACGGGCAGCCAGCAGTCAAAAAAGGAATGGGGCGCCTGTTAGGGACGCCCTCAAAAATGAACCGGCAAAAAGCGGCGCAGGCAGCTGTTTATGAATGGCGGTCAACGATCCAATCAACAATGGCTTGAACGATTTCCAACGCTTGATAAGAAAGAAGCGACACGGCTGTTCCAGAAAAAAACAATGTCACCAGCCAATGAACCCAATGCATCGCGCCATCCCTCCTCCCGCCGCCGGGCAACCGACAGCGTTATTGATGTGCATCTCATGGATGGTGGTGTCATTATATTCCATCTGGGTTAAAACAAGATGAAAACTCCCTAAAAAAGTACGGAGTAGCTTTTTTTTCGCTCCGTACATACATTGACAGTGAATCGCCTTGCCAATCGGCAGCGTCCCGACAGAGTCATTTCGCTGTTTTGAAAAAAGGGAGGGAAGCGCAATGAATGAATCGTTTCAACCACCAGCCAATGGGGGAGGCCATCACCCGTTCCATCATTTGCGGAAAATGATGAATCAATGGTTTGATGAACGGCCGCTGCAAAAACTGTTTGAAACGCTCGATGACTATTTCGCACAAACGTTTGTTGCCGCGTACATTCCGATCGAGGTGAAAGAGACGAAGCACGATTACCAAATCATTGTCCGGCTGCCTGACATCAAAAGGGAACAAATCAGCTTGCAATGGCAGGAAGATGGGCTGCAGCTGATCATCGACCATCATGAATGGATTGAATCGTCAGACAGCCATGGCCATGTATACGAACGCCGCCACGCACAGCGGCGGGTGGCGCGGCTGATTCCGTTTCCGTATCCAGTCGCTGAGCATGAGGTGAAAGCCTCGTTTCAAAATGGGACGCTCACCATCCAGCTGCCGCAAAAACGGAAATATATCGATATCGATTGAAGACGATCCAGCCTGTGTATGCGTTCAAAAACCATTTTGGCAACGGCCAGCGCCGCGCTTGGGCGTGAAACAAGCCGTTCCCTGCATGGGGAGCGGCTTGTTTCTTGTCCATCTTCTATTGTTTATGGAGTGAATTTCCGGAACGTTCGCCCTCTTCCGGCGTTCCTTTTTTGATCACCCATTCATTGGCGATTTCCTCACGGTTGTTCGTGTATTTGTTTTTCCGCTTCCAGTTGTCGTTGCAGTCTGTCACCGCTATCACCCCCTTATTGTTTGCCATTTGCTTGCCTTGCCGCGGCCAAAACGATGCATACATACTTTCTCGGCTGACAAGCTACGCTACTGATAGGAGGTGCAAAACGAATGGCGAAACTGCCTGATTTCAAACAATTGAACGACCGACTGATCAACGAGCCGTCGGATGAGCCGATGCTTGTCATCAAAACAAACCTCGACCCGGACCGCGTGACGGAAGAAAATCCGTACGTCCAAGGCCGCACAAACACAAGCAAAGAGTTTGTCTCTTTTTTTGAAGGGGGCGGACGATGATGGAACAAACACTCGCTTACTTGCGCGAAGTGCTGTCCAACTATTTGGATCACCACGGCGACACCCCAAAACGCATTTACAAAAAACTGATCAGCAAACCATACCGAGGCGAAGGGGAATTTGTCCGCGACTTGACGCAAGAAGAAAGCGCCTTTTTGGACCGCATTTTGCCCCATGAAATCCGCTATGCGATGGATGAGCGCGATTATAAGCGCGTGTATCAGCTCAATGAAGTGTATGAGTTGCTCATTTGACAACGTGAAAACCGCTCCCCGTGCAAACGGCGGAGCGGTTTCCCTTTTTCAAGCGCGCTTGACCGTCGCGCCATGACGCGGTTTCATTTTTTAAACGTACCGAGCAATCCTTTCAACACGCCATTCACTTGATTGACCGTATTGATCATTTGCCCCACGGTACTCATCATTTTGTTGATATCGTACGTTCCGTCGCTGTTTTTAAACTGGGCGAGAAACGACGGGCGCGGCGGCGGCAAAAGCGGTCCTGGCTTTGGATACGGCATCGGATACGAGGGAGGCGCGGCATGGCCGGACGGAAGATGAGGCCAGTGAACCGGCGCCGATGGGAAGGATGAAACCCCATAGTGAAAATAAGGACTATAATGGCCGCCTGAGCCGTATGGTCCATAAACCGGCGGCGAAACTGGGCGCGGATAACGGTGCATGTCTCCTCTCCCCCATGTTTGATAATCGATTCCCCCTAGGCTAAGGAGGCGAGCTGCCACTAGTATATGTGCAAACGCCTGACGACGTGTGCGGACATGTCACCTCTTGTCGGAAGTTTTAATTTTCCGAAATCATTCTTTCTTCCTATTTTCATGGTACGATGTAAAAAAGGGGGAAGGGGGAAAAGCATCAATGAACGTGACGGAGTTAAAGCATAAGTTTATGGCGGTCAAACATTGCGAACCGGCTGAGGCGAACGAACTGCTTGATTTTGCCCGCCGTCTGTATTTGCGCGGGGAAATTTCGCTCGCCGAGTACCGCGATCTCGTGCGTGAGCTCGAAAAAGCCGGCGCCTCTCAGCCGGATGAAGCAGGGGAATACGCTGGGCTGTAGGACGATGAGGGAGCTTTTCCCTTCTTTTTTTTGCCCCTGTTCCTCAAGACGCATAAAAAACGATGTTTCTTCCCACCCTAAAGAGGCAAGAGGAATTGTCGTACAAGGGGGGATTGGCGATGGGTCGAGGCGTCCACTTTAACCATAAATTGAAAGGCCATGACCATGAAAAGCCGAAACATGGAAAACCAGCGCCGCCCAAGCATACGGAGCGGGTCGAATACGAGATCAACACCGTCGCTACTGCAGAAGGCGGCCCTGTCTCGATCACAACAGGCAAAGACACATAAAACAAAAAAGGGGGCTGACCCAAAACGCACTCGCGTTTTGGATCAGCCCCCCTTTTTCCGTGCGGCCGCTTTCTCCTGCCCCGTCAAAGCCTCTCCTTGCCTGCTTCGCTCGTGTCGTCAAGCCGTTCCTTGACAAGCGCCAGCGTATAAGCGACGGCCTGGCTGTATTGCTTGATGCGGCGCTCAGGAACGGATGGATAAAATGCCTCAACGCACAGCTTCGCCATATGGTCGGCGGCGGCCTCAATTTGCCGCTCATGGACATATTTCGGCCGCGCATGGCGGACCCAGCGGGAAGCGGCGTCCTTCCACCGTTCGGCAACGGCCTGCACCTCTTCGGCCATCGGTTTCACGTCGCCAAAAAAATCCGGCTCCTCGTTCCGCTCGCGGGCGCGCCGGGCGATCAAAAGCAACTGTTCGTTGTATTGTTGCAGCCGCTTCGTCAACGCCTTAAGCTCTTTTTCCATGGCGCCTCCTCCTTTATCCATGCCGGCAAATCCGGTTTGCCCATGTGCCCTATGGCCCGGAGAACGGATGCGTTTTGCCGCGATGCGCTTCTGTTTGATGATACCATATCGGCCGGCTTACACGAAATACAATTTCGACGAAAGTGGAAGTGCAGCGCTCTGCTTCTCCTTCTCAAGCCGCTGTTCCACGCCGGCGATCTGCCCTTCAAGGCGCCCGAGCTGCGCTTGATTTTGCGCATAACGCTCTTCGATGACATCGGCGATCACTTTTTCCATTTTCGCATCGACCTGCTCGATGAGTGCAACAATTTCCTGCAGCTGCTTTTCGATCTCCTCTTTTTTCACGAGCCGTTTTTCCATTCCCTCTCCCCCATTTCTCGCATGATGATATTCCATTCGCGGCGGGAAGGACGACTCCTGCTGCGGCGACAAAAGTAGAACGAATTCGGCAAAGAAAGTGGCAAGCAGCCGCCATTCGACATTGACCTCCTTCGCTTGCCTTCAGTCGAAAGGAGGAAAAGAAAAAGAGCGCATATGACCGGAGCGTATGGTATAATAAAAACCATTCAAAGGAGATGAACGCGATGGCACTCAAATACCCGAGCGGAAAAGAGTATCGCGGAAACAAGCCGAACGCCGCGCGCCGGCCGGCGGCCGATTATGCCAATCGCGGCATGACGCTCGAAGACGACTTAAACGCGACGAATGAATATTACCGGGAACGCGGCATCGCTGTCATCCATAAAAAGCCGACCCCGGTGCAAATCGTGCGCGTCGACTATCCGAAACGGAGCGCCGCCGTCATTACCGAAGCCTACTTCCGGCAAGCGTCGACGACCGACTACAACGGTGTGTACCGCGGCAAGTACATCGACTTTGAGGCGAAAGAGACAAAAAACAAAACGGCGTTTCCGCTGAAAAATTTCCACGCTCATCAAATCCGCCATATGGAGCAAGTCGTCGCCCACGGCGGCATTTGTTTTGCGATTTTGCGTTTTTCTTTGCTCAATGAAACGTATTTGCTTGACGCCTCTCATTTGATCGCTTGGTGGAACAAACAGGAAGCCGGCGGACGAAAGTCGATTCCGAAACAAGAGATCGAACGGCATGGACATTCCATTCCGCTTGGCTACCAGCCGAGAATTGATTATATTAGTGTAGTAGACAACGTGTACTTCACCCGTTGAAGTGAAAACTTGTAAGAAAGGCAGGATTTGCTTATGTCTGGTGAATATCGTTCTCGCGTAGAACGAAAGCAGGCAGCGAAACAAACGAAACAGAAGAAAGCGAAAACGAAAAAAGGGATCGCGTGGCTGAAAACAGTCGCCATTGCGATATTGTTCATCATCGTGATCGCCGCTGTCGGCGGCGTGGCGGCGGTCGCCTACTTCGTCAAGGACGCTCCCCCGCTTGATGAGGCGAAAATTAAAGACCCGCTCTCTTCCATCGTGTGCGATATGAATGGGAAGAAAGTCGCCGAACTTGGCGGCTACAAGCGGACGTACATTTCGTATAAAGACGTGCCCAAAGTGCTTGAAGATGCCGTGCTGGCAACGGAAGACGCCCGCTTTTATGAACATCACGGCATCGATGTCGTCCGCTTGGCTGGCGCCGTCCTCGCCAACATCAAGGAAGGATTTGGTGCAGAAGGCGGCAGCACGATCACCCAGCAAGTCGTCAAAATGACGTTTTTGTCACCAGAAAAAACGTTGAAGCGAAAAGCGCAAGAGGCATGGCTCGCGCTGCAGCTTGAACAAAAATATTCGAAGCATGAAATTTTGGAAATGTATTTGAACAAAATTTATTATTCAGACGGCATTTATGGCGTCGCTCGCGCCGCCGAATATTATTTTGGCAAGACAGACTTGAAAAAGCTCACTCTTCCGGAAGCGGCCTTGCTCGCCGGCATGCCGCAAAGTCCAAACCGGTATAATCCGTATGACCATCCAGAGGCGGCGAAAAAACGGCGCGATACCGTATTGTCGCTCATGGCGAAACATGGCTTTATCAGCCTGGAAGAAGCGGAAAAAGCGAAACAAGTGCCGATCCAGTCGATGCTCGCTGAGCGGAAAAAACCGCAAAGCTCCGTGCCGTATGACGCCTTCATTGACGAAGTGATCAAAGAAGTGACCGACAAAGCGAACGTCAACGTCTTTGAAGATGGGCTGAAAATTTATACAACGCTCGACCAAGACGTTCAAACATACGTAGAAAAGCTATTAAACTCTGACAAATACTTTACCAATAAGAAGGATTTGCAATCCGGCATCGCCGTCGTCGACACAAAAACAGGCGCCATTCGCGCGTTAGGCGGCGGTCGCCACCGCGACCACGTCGAATTTGGCTTCAACTACGCCATCAAACCGGTCGGCCAGCCCGGTTCGACGATCAAACCGATTTTGGATTACGGTCCAGCGATCGAATATTTAAAATGGTCAACAGCGCACATTCTTGTTGACGAGCCGTACACGTATTCAAACGGCACGCCGATCCGCAACGCCGGCGGGGGATATATGGGGCCGATCACCTTGCGGACGGCACTGGCAAAATCACGCAACATCCCGGCGTTAAAAACGTTCCAAGCTGTCGGCAAAGAACGGGCGATGGAGTTTGCCAATCGTCTTGGGATGGGCTTTAGTGAAGTATATGAGCCATATGCGATCGGAGGAGTATCCAACTATGTGTCACCGTTGCAAATGGCCGGGGCCTACACCGCCTTTGGCAACAACGGGATTTACACAAAGCCGTATGCCGTGACGAAAATCGTCTTCCCAGACGGCACGGAAATGGATTTGCAGCCAAAGCCGAAACGGGTGATGCACGACTATACCGCTTATATGATCACCGATGTGCTGAAAACGGTCATCCGCTCCGGAACCGGCGTGTTGGCTAACGTCCCAGGGCTTGAGCTCGCGGGCAAAACAGGAACGACAAACTACGGCGAAGACGGCGCCAAATTTGGCCTCCAAAGAGACGATGTGCCGGACAGCTGGATTGTCGGCTATACGCCAAACTATACGGCGGCCATTTGGGTCGGCTTCAGCAAGCGAAGCAGCACGGCAAAGCTTAGTATAGAGGAACAAAAAATCCCGAAATACTTGTTGAAAAACTTAATGTCCCATATCGATGACGGCAGTGGGGAATTCAAGCAGCCGGACAGCGTCGTCAAGCTGCCGATCAAAAAAGGCACGAACCCGCCGAAGCTCGCCGGCAAATACACGCCGGAAAGCGAAATTACGTATGAATTGTTCGTGCGCGGCACTGAGCCGACGGAGACGGCGAACGACGTGCCGGAAGAACTGCCGGCGGTGAAAGGGTTGACCGCTGTGTACGACCAAGCGGCGAACGCCATCTCGGTTTCGTGGTCATACGATGAGCAAACCGATGAGATGATCTTCGAGGTGCGCGTCAAAGATGGCCAAGGTCAAACGAATACGATCACCACAAAAGACCGTTCGATCACGATTTCCAATCCGACGCCAGGATGGACGTACACAATCGCCGTGTACGCAAAAGACGGCGAACGAATGAGCAAACCGGCCATAGCCAGCGTTCATGTCCCCGGCGGAGAAGATCAAACTCCCGCGCCACAACAACCGGGGGATGACAGCCAAGGCAACGGCGGGCAAAACGGCGGCACCGATCAAGGCAACAGCGGGAATAACGGAAACGAAAATGGTCAGGGGAACAACAATGAACAAAACGGCGGCGCAAGCGGCGGACAAGAAAATGGCAACAGCGGCGGGGCCAACCCAAACAATGGCCAAACGAATGGAACAAACAACCAAGGAACAAACAACCAAGGAACAAACAACAGCGGCCAAACGAATGGTACGAACGGCGGCACCGGCTCAAACAGCGGAACGCCGCCTGTCTCCCCGCCGTTAAAAAACGGATCCGGAGCGGGTCTTGGCACCCGTCCATAACAGTTGCATTCCCAAAAAACGGATGGCTTTTGCGCCATCCGTTTTTTCATGACCGACCGGCATGCTGCTGGCCCTTCTTCACCAAGCCCTTTCACGGCTCCGTTCACTTCTGATTTGCCGCTTTTTCCTCCCGTTTTCGCATCCGTTTTTTTCCTTCACGGCATAAATGAAGAAGAGGACATGACGGACATTGCGGAGACTGCGCCTTGCAATGGTAGCGGCCGAAAAAAATCATTCGGTGGTGGGTGATCGACCATTCTTCTTTTGGGATGATTTTCATCAGCGTCTTTTCGACTTCCAAAACCGAGTCGTCCCAGCGGCAAAAGCCGAGCCGTTTGCTGACGCGCTCGACGTGTGTATCAACCGCAATGGCCGGCACGCCGAACGCAACGGACACAACGACGTTCGCCGTCTTCCGCCCGACGCCCGGCAGCTTCATCAACTCATCGCGGTCGCGCGGCACTTCGCCGTTGTACTTGTCAATCAACATCGCGCACAGCTTTTGAATGTTTCGCGCTTTGTTCCGATATAAGCCGATTGAGCGGATATCTTGCTCGAGCTCCTCAAGCGGCACCGCAATATAATCGTGCGGCGTCCGATATTTTTCAAACAGCCGTTTCGTCACCTTGTTGACGAGCGCATCGGTGCATTGCGCCGACAAAACAACCGCAATCAGCAGCTCAAACGGATTGCGGTGCACCAGCTCGCAATGCGCATCCGGAAACATTTTGGCCATCTCATCCAAACAGTAGCGGATTTGTTGCTTTGTCAGCACCTCGTCTCCTCCTTCTTGCCATATTGGCCCGAACAAAACGACGCCTTTTACCGGTTCGATTGGCCATTTTTGGACAAACAAAAACGAGAGACAGCGCCTCTCGTTACGAGTCGAGCCAATTGAAAAACGGGATCGTCTGTTTAAATTCTCCCGCCGTCTGTTTCGCCGAACGGGAGGACGGCTTGCGAAACTTTTTGCCGTAGTCGTGCGCCTGTTCAATCGTACGAATGCCGTTCTTTTTCCATTCAAACAAGATGCGATCGATGTAGCGGAAATTCAACTTCCCCGACAGCACCGCTTCGCGCAGCGCCGCTTTAATGATGGCCGGCTCATGGCCGTCTTGATCGATCCACATCGCAAGCGTTTCACACTCGAACGGGGAGAGCGGGCGGCCAAACTCCTGCTCAAAAACGGTGTATAAGCTCTCCTCTTCCTCCTGCCGGCCGAGTTCCCCCTGTTGAACCGCGTGGGTGTACAAATGATGCACTAGCTTCTCCCAAAGCGGTTCAAGCGTATATTTTTCGTTGCGAATGCCTTGTTCATCCGTATGCTCTTCAATCGCGATCATCCCTTTTTGCAAGAGCCGACGCACCATCTCCATGCATTCCGCTGCCGAGACCGTCATTCTTTCGGCCAGCTCGGCCGGCGTCGGAAACAAGACGCCTTCTTCGAAAAACGACTGCATATGCAAAAGCAAGACGAGCTCCCCCTCGCCCAACCCAAGCTGCTTGTAGTGGCCAAGCAGCAGCTTCGGGACGGCGATGCTTCCTTGCGCCAGCCATTCGGCCACCTTTTTCTTTTCCATGCCGATGCACCTCAACTATAGTATAACATGACGGCGGCGAAAAAACCCCCTTTTTGCAGGGGGTTTTTTACGGATAAAGCCGGTTGAGCAGCCGCGGGAACGGAATCGTCTCGCGCACATGTTCGACGCCGCAAATCCAAGCGACAGTGCGCTCCAAGCCGAGCCCGAACCCTGAATGCGGCACAGAACCGTATTTGCGCAAATCCAAATACCATTCATACGCTTCAAGCGGCAAATGGTGCTCTTCAAGGCGGCGCTTGAGCAGCTCATAATCGTGAATCCGTTCCGAGCCGCCAATGATTTCCCCGTATCCTTCCGGCGCAATCAAATCGGCGCATAGCACAACGTCGGGGCGGTTCGGGTCCGGCTGCATATAAAACGGCTTCAAAGAGGTCGGATAGTGGGTGATGAACACCGGTTTGTCAAAACTTTCGGCGATGGCCGTCTCATGCGGCGCACCGAAGTCATCGCCCCACTCGATGTCGGTCAATCCTTTTTCATGAAGCAGCTTGATCGCCTCATCATACGTTAGGCGCGGAAACGGCGGTTTGACCAGCTCAAGCTTCGACACGTCGCGCCCGAGCCGCCCGAGTTCAAGCCGGCAGCGCTCGAGCACCGACTGCACAAGGTAGGAGACGTACTCTTCTTGCAGCCGCAAATTGTCTTCAAACTCATAAAACGCCATTTCCGGCTCCACCATCCAAAACTCGATCAAATGGCGGCGTGTTTTCGATTTTTCGGCGCGGAACGTCGGGCCGAATGAGAACACTTTGCCGAGCGCCATCGCCGCCGCTTCCATGTAGAGCTGGCCGCTTTGCGACAAATAGGCATCCTCATCAAAATATTTCGTATGAAACAGTTCGGTCGTTCCTTCCGGTGCGCTGCCAGTCAAAATCGGGGCGTCGACTTTCACAAACCCGCGGTCGTTGAAAAACTCATACGTCGCCCGGATGATTTCGTTGCGAATTTTCATGATCGCGTGCTGGCGCCGCGACCGAAGCCAAAGGTGGCGATGGTCCATCAAAAATTCGACGCCATGCTCTTTCGGCGTAATCGGATAGTCAACTGCTTCTTGAATGACTTGCAAATCGGCAACCGACAGCTCATAGCCAAATGGGGAGCGCTCGTCGATGCGCACCGTGCCCGTCACATAGAGCGACGTTTCTTGCGTCAATGTTTTTGCGCGTTGAAACACCTCTTCCGAGACGTTCGCCTTTTCGACGACGCCTTGAATAAAGCCAGTGCCGTCTCGCAGCTGCAAAAAGACGATTTTCCCGCTTGAGCGCTTGTTCGCCAGCCAAGCGCCGATCGTCACTTGTTGTCCTGCGTATTGATTCACTTCCGCAATCGTCGTCGTTTTCACGCACTGATTCCCTCCAATAATCGACACGTCCATCATTCGCTATTATACCGTTCCGTCGGCGTCACGGCAACGACCAGCCAAAGCAGCGCAAAACGATGCTGCCCCCACCAATCGCCCTTCGGCGCAGCCGCCCGGAGCCAGCCGACAGACCGCGACGCGGAAAAAGCGGCTTTGCGCCAAACAAAGCCGCCCTTTTCTTTCCACTCTGACACCTTGGCGCAAAGCGCCTTAGGCCCGCGCCTCCATAAACCGGCGGATGCGTTCGATCGCTGTCTCGAGCGCCTCAAGCGAGGTCGCGTACGACAAGCGGACGTAATCCGGCGCCCCAAACCCAGAACCAGGCACAAGCGCGACTTTCGCTTCCTCCAACAAGACGGCGACGAACTCGTCGACCGTGCGGCATCCGGCCATATCCGCCGCCTTTCGGGCGTTCGGGAACAAATAAAACGCTCCTTGCGGTTTGATGCAGGTGAAGCCTGGAATTTGCACAAGCTTGTCATAAATGATGTTGAGCCGTTCTTCAAACGCTTGGCGCATTTGTTCGACCGGCTCCTGCGGCCCGCTGTAAGCGGCAATGGCCGCATATTGAGCGATCGATGTCGGATTCGATGTGCTATGGCTTGCTAAATCGGTCATCGCTTGAATGATGTCTTTCGGTCCAGCCGCGTAGCCGATGCGCCACCCTGTCATCGAGTGCGATTTCGATACGCCGTTGATGATGATCGTCTGCTCCTTCAGCTCCGGCGACAGTTCGGCGATCGACACATGTTTCGCCCCGCCGTAAATCAATTTTTCATAAATTTCGTCCGAAACGATCAACACGCCATGCGCCAAGCATACTTCCCCGAGCGCTTTCAGCTCCTCGGCCGTATAAATCATGCCGGTCGGATTGCTCGGGGAGTTGATAATAACCGCCTTCGTCTTCGGGGTAATCGCCTGTTTCAGCTGATCCGGCGTCATTTTAAAGTCGTTTTCTTCCAGCCCTTCAACGTAAACCGGAACGCCGCCAGCCAGCTTCACTTGTTCCGGGTAGCTCACCCAATACGGCGTCGGAATGATGACCTCATCGCCTTCATCAAGCAGCACTTGAAAGAGCGTATAAAGCGCATGCTTCGCCCCGACACAGACGATGATTTCCGCCGGCTCGTACGAAAGCCCTTGATCGCGGGCAAACTTTTTGATGATTTCCTCTTTCAGCGCCGGCAGCCCGCCTGATGGCGTATATTTCGTATGCCCTTCATTCATCGCCTTGATGGCCGCCGCGATAATGTGCTGGGGCGTGTTGAAATCCGGTTCGCCGGCCCCAAGGCCGATCACGTCGTATCCGGCCGCTTTCAGTTCCTTTGCTTTCGCCGTAATGGCCAATGTCGCCGATGGCGTCAGCGACGCCACCCGTTTTGCCAGTTTCATCGCTTCTTCCCCCTCACGTCCTCACTGTTGAAAACTGTACCTCTTCAGGAAGGCCCCATCCGCAAAGTGAAGGTAATAAAACGAATACCTTCCTTCCGCATCAATATATGTCAACTCCCAAAGAGGCACGCCTTTTTCCATGCCAAGCGTCGCGTCGATGATGCGCCGCGGTCGGCGGTCGCGTTGCAAAATGGCGCGCGCTTCCGCCTCGCTGATGCCGCTGCCCACGCCCTTGACGACGACATTCTCCTCTTTTTCAGGCACCCAAACGACGACCGCTTTCCCTTGTTTTGTTCTTCCGATGAATACGGTGCACGCTTCGTCGCCATAATATGTATAGACTTTCTTCACATCAGCAAGCCCGGCGGCTTCCTTCGCCCGCGCCAACGCATGTTCCACCATCAGCCGTTTGGGCGCCATCGCCTCGTCATAAATCGACCATGCCTGCCAAATGAGGAATCCAAAAAAAAGCAGAGTGAACCAACCCCACTTTTTCATCGTGATCACGTCCGATAAATCGTAAAGATGGCCTGGCGCTTGTCGTTTTCATCCAAGGCAAGGCCAAACATCAAATTGTCGCGCTTTAGCGTTCGGTTCAAGCAGTCGACAATTTTGTACAAGTCGTCGGAGTGCTGAACTTTGACGGTAGCGAGCACTTCGATTTTGCTTTCCATTTTCGTCGTTTCCTCCTGTGCGGCGCAAATTTTGTTACTTATACACGCCGGCGGCTCCGGCAACAATACAAATACAGCGAAGGTGACAAAAGGCGTGCTTCTTCGCACCTCTGCGGCCAAGCCGACAAAGCCAAACGGCAAGGCGCAAACTGTCATCGCAGTTGTGCTTCTTCCCTATTATAGCAGGTTTGTCCGATCATTTCATAACAAATTTGCCCGCCTACACCGTCAACGCCAATTTGTTTCTTTCCCCCCGCTTCATGCGGGGTTTTTTGCCGCCTGACACCTTTAGATTGCGCCGTTTCGTCCATCTTTATGAAACATAAAGCCCGCTTTAAGAAAGCCAAGTTTCCGCCTTGTCGAGCAGCTCAGAAAGCGCGCCTTCATGCACCGAAAGCGGCGGCAAGGAAGCGAGAAAATCCGCGCCGTACGGGGAAGCCATCAGCCGCCGATCCAGCACAAATACGGCTCCTTTGTCGTCTTCAGTGCGAATGAGGCGGCCAAACCCTTGCTTAAAACGAAGCACCGCCTCAGGAAGCGCCAGCTCGGAAAACGGATCGCCGCCTTCTAGGCGAATGCGCTCGCTTTTTGCCTCCATCACGGGATCGTCCGGGGGCGCAAACGGCAAGCGGGCGATGACAAGCACATCGAGCGCTGAACCTGGCAGATCGACCCCTTCCCAAAAGCTGCTCGTCCCAAACAACACCGCATGCTCAAACTGCAAAAACGTCCGCAAGAGCTTTGCCGGACTGCCGCTTTGCACCCCTTGAGCGATCAAAACAAACGGCTCGCCTTCTTCCTCCGTCTTCAACGCATCAACCGTCAGTTTCAACAGTTCATACGAAGGGAACAACACAAGCACCCGCCGTCCGAGGCGTCGGGCGATCGCAAGCACCGAAGCGGCGACCGCTTCGGCGTAATCTTCAAGCGGCACGGCAGAAACGAGCGGCATGTCCGCCGGCACGAAGAGCGCGGCCTGCTCCTCGTAACGAAACGGCGGCGGAAACGAGCGGCAAAGTGGATAAAAATCCTCAAGACCGAGACGCGCCGCCATATACGTGAACCGGCCGCGGACCGTGAGCGTCGCGGACGTCAAAACGACGCTCCGTTTTTTCATAAACAGTTGATCGGCGAAAAAGTCAGCAAGGTCAACCGGCTGCGAGTAAAGGCGGACAGCGTTCGCCGCCCCTTTTTCGTCCGCTTCGATCCACCGGACGACACCCGGCTCCTTTTCGGTCAGCAAACGCACAAGCGCAGCCATTTGCCGGTTGAGAGCCGCCAAATCAGCCGACAGCAAGGCGGATGGTGGGAAATCGCCACTCGTATCAGCGGATAGAAGCGGCTTCGCTTCAGCGGATAGCGCCGCCGCCAAATGGCGCAGGCGCCAGCATAACTCCACCGCCGCCTGCCACGCCCGGCTCTGTTCGTCCGTCGGCGAAAAGCGATAGCGGCAACGTCCAGCGCGAGCTGGCTTTTTGTCCAACGCATAGCGGCGCAACAGGCGGAACAGCTCGTCCCCTTCAAACTGCAGCTCCTCAAGGCGCTGCTGGCAACGGACAAGAGCCCCATTCGGTGCGTCCTGTTCTGCTTCTTGCCATTTCGCGATCGTCTGCACGATTTTGGCGGTCAGCAGGCGAAACGACACATAGCCAATCTGCTCGCCAAAACACCGGGCGGCGGCATCTTCAAGCCGATGCGCCTCATCGATGATCAGATGGCGAAACGGCGGCAAAAGCGGCGCCGGGCCGGTCAAATCATGAAGCAAAAGCGCATGGTTGGTAATGACCACATCCGCCCGTTCGGAGCGCTCTTTCGCCCGGGCGAAAAAATGATGCCGCCCGCCGTCTTCCTCTTCGCCGATGGCAAGCGCGGACAATAGGAGACGGGCGCCGGATGACACATTCAATTCGTCCAAGTCGCCGCTGTCGGTCTCAAGCAGCCAAACGAGCACCTGGCATTTCAAGAGCGCCGCATCGTACGTGTCAGACGGCTCCGACAAAAACGAAGCGAACTTGTCAAGGGATAAGTAATTTTGCTTTCCTTTCAAAACGGCAACGCGGAGCGGAAACGGCGCGATTTGCCGCAATACCGGCCAATCGCGGCGAATGAGCTGCTCCTGCAGCTGGAGGGTATGCGTGCTGATGACGACCCGCTCTTGCTGCTCACAGGCAAAAAAAGCAGCGGGAATCAAATAGGCGAGCGATTTGCCAAGTCCGGTCCCTGCTTCAATGAGCGCGTGCTGGGACGTCGACAGCGCCTCATAAACGAGCCGCATCATCTCCCACTGCCCCGCGCGCCGCTTGTAGCCGGGAAGCGGAAGGGGCGGCTCCTGTTCGCAAAAGGCAGCGAACGAAGCCAAAGCGGGGCGCCGATCGCTCTCATCTGGCTCCGGCGCCGGTTGTTTCAACGCAATGCCGCGGTATACGGCGACAGTGCGGTCGGCCGGCGCCTTGTTCCGCTTTTTGGCGATGACCGCATCAAGGAGCAAGTAAATATCGCTTTTCAAGTGGCGGGCAAGACCGCGCAGTTGCTCAAGCGTCATAAGCGGCAGACGGGAGAGCCGCTTGAGCAAGGCAATGAACAGCTTGGCGGTCACTTCCGCATCGCTGTCCGCTTGATGCGGACGATCGTGGCGGAGGCCGAGCTGCCTCGCCAAATCGCCGAGCTTATAGCTTTCGGCAGTCGGCAACACGATGCGGGCGAGCTCGACCGTATCGATCGTCGGACCGGCAAACGGCGGCCAGCCAGCCCGTTCAAGCTCGGCCTGCAAAAACGGCAAATCAAAGTCGACGTTATGGGCGACAAAGTAAGCACCGTGCATCAAGGCGGCGATCTCGCCCGCCTTGTCAGCAAACAGCGGCGCTCCTTCGACCATCTGTTCGTTGATGTTCGTCAGCTGCTGAATGAACAGCGGAATGGGCTGTTCCGGGTTAAAAAAGCTGGCAAACCGTTCGACAATCAGGCCATCTTCGACGACCGCCATGCCGAGCTGGATGATCCGATCGCCTTTTTTCGGCCCATTTCCGGTTGTCTCCAAGTCAATGATGACAAAGCGCGTTGCCATAAACGATCACCTCAAAACGAAAAGGGGCGGAAAGCCCCTTTTTGCCCTCATAAAACCGTATGCGCCGGCTCTTCGGCGATGAGCTGCACAATCCGGTTGTTTTCGTCCATAATCGCGATTTTCGGTCGATGGGCGGCGATTTTTTCCTCTGGAACGAGCACATATGAGATGACGATAATAACGTCCCCTTTTTGCACAAGGCGGGCGGCGGCGCCGTTTAGGCAAAAGACGCCGCTGCCGCGCTCACCGGGGATGACGTATGTTTCAAAACGGGCTCCATTATTATTGTTCACTACCTGTACTTTTTCATTAGCCACAATGCCGACGGCATCCAAAATATCTTCATCGATCGTGATGCTGCCGACGTAATCGAGATTGGCCTCTGTTACACGAGCGCGGTGAATTTTGGCGTTCATGAGCGTGCGAAACATGCTTGCTCCCCCTTTCCATCCCCTTGTTCGCCGGTTTTGGGCAACTCAATCATGATATTGTCGATCAACCGGGCGCTCGCAAATCGGACGGCGACAGCGATCAGCACTGTCCCGGCGAGCGTCTCAAGCGGCGTCAAGTCCGGATATGAACATACTTCGACATAATCGATCTCAACGTGCGTATGCGCTTCAATATGCTCTCTAACCATCCGGCGGATGGCCGCTGCGCTCCGCTCGCCTCGTTCGACGGCGGAAGCGGCTGCTTGAAGCGCTGCATACAGCGCCGGCGCCTCACTCCGTTCTTGCGGCGACAAATAGACGTTGCGCGAGCTTTTCGCCAGCCCGTCCGCCTCGCGGACCGTCGGCACCGGCACGAGCTCGATCGGAAAATTGAGATCGCGGATCAAGCCGTCGACGACCGCCACCTGTTGGGCATCTTTCATCCCAAAGTACGCGCGGTCGGGCATAACAATGTTGAACAGCTTAATGAGCACCGTCGCCACGCCGTCAAAATGGCCGGGGCGCGACCGTCCGCACAGCACGTCGGCGCGCGCTTGAACGATCGCTCGTACGGTAAGCGGCTCCGGATACATCTCGTCCGCTTCCGGATGGAACAAGACGTCGACTCCATGCTGTTCGGCGATGCGCCGGTCGCGCTCGAAATCGCGCGGATAACGGGCAAAGTCTTCGTTCGGTCCGAACTGAAGCGGGTTGACGAAAACGCTTAGGACGACGATGTCGTTTTCCGCGCGCGCCCGATCGATGAGGGAGGTATGCCCTTCATGCAAATAGCCCATCGTCGGAACGAACCCGATCGTCTTTCCTTCACAGCGATATTGGCGCATGAGCGCCTGCATCGCTGCAATCTGATCCATCACGATCATCCTTGCTTTCCTCCGTAAAGCGCCACCCATTCTTCTTCCTTCATCGTAAACGTGTGCGCCGGCTCCGGGAACTGGCGCAGTTTGACATCATCGACGTAGTTGGCTAACGCCTCAACGATCGTCTCTTGGATGGACGCGTATTGTTTCACAAACTTCGGCACGCGGGTGACACCGTAGCCAAGCAAATCGTGATACACGAGCACTTGGCCGTCGACTTCCGCCCCGGCGCCGATGCCGATGACGGGAATGGTGAGTTCCCGGGCCATGGCCGCCCCGAGCTGCTTCGGAACACACTCTAAGACAAGGGCGATCGCTCCCGCCTGCTCGCATTGTTTCGCATCATCGAGCAGCTTTTTCGCACTTTCGGCATCTTTGCCTTGCACTTTATAGCCGCCAAGAACGCCGACCGATTGCGGCGTCAACCCGAGATGGGCAACGACCGGCACGCCGGCTTTCGTCAGCGCGGCAATCATGTCGACGACTTCATCCGCCCCTTCGACTTTAACGGCGTTCGCCCCTGACTCTTGCATGATGCGGCGGGCGTTTTGCAGCGCCTCTTCTTTGGACGCATGGTACGACATAAACGGCATATCGGTGACAATAAACGTGTTCGGCGCACCGCGGCGAACCGCCTTCGTATGGTGGATCATATCATCGACCGTCACCGGGATCGTTGAATCATACCCGAGCACAACCATGCCGAGCGAATCGCCGACCAAAATCATGTCGACGCCGGCTTGCTCGGCAAGCTTCGCGGACGGAAAATCGTAGGCGGTCACCATCACGATCGGCTCACCCGCCTGCTTCATGTGGAAAAAATCGGTTTTCGCTTTCATTTTCGTTCCCTCCTCTTTGACTGCAGAGGAGATGAACCGCCCGAAACAAAACGTCCTTCTTTCCCGCCTTGAGAAAGAAGGACGCCATAAAACCGCCGTCGGTTTCGTTCATCCCTCTGTCCTAGTCCTTCAAAAAAGGATCAAGGCAGATCATTTCCTTCACCTATTCGTGCTGTCGGCCTCGGTGCAGTTCTTCTTGCGAAAGATACTGCCCTTTTCCTCGCTTTGTATTTTAACAAAATTGTTACAATTTTTCTAGTGGCAAATTAGAACTGAATATCGGCAGAATGGATGTAATGGATGTTCTTTTGCTCATCTTCAAGGATGAGCAGCCCGTCGTCGGTGATGCCGCGGGCGATGCCGTGAATCACGCCGTTCAGCGTTCTCGCTGTCACCGGCTTGCCGATCGAAACGGCGTACCCTTCCCAAAGAAGCTTAATCGGACGGAAGCCATGCGCCAAATATTGCTCATACAGCCGCTCAAGCCGGAACAAAATTTCCTGAATGAGCGGGGCGCGCTTTACGGGCCCGCCCTTTTCAATGGCCAGCGATGTCGCGATGGCCCGGATATCCTCCGGAAACTGCTCGATCGTTTGGTTGACGTTGATGCCGATGCCGATGATGACCGAATGGACGCGGTCAGGGTCGGCTTGCAGCTCTGTTAAAATGCCGACGCACTTTCTGCCGTCAAGCAAAATGTCATTCGGCCATTTAATGTCTGGGACAAGCCCGGTCACTTCCTGAATCGCCTGGCTGACGGCCACCGCGGCAAGCAGCGTCAGCTGCGGCGCCCGCTGCGGCGGGATGGCCGGCCGCAAAATGAGGCTCATCCAAATGCCCGTCCCTTTTGGGGAAAACCATTTCCGATCCAAACGCCCGCGCCCGGCCTTTTGCTCTTCCGCGACGACGAGCGTTCCTTCCGGCGCCCCTTCATACGCGAGCCTTGCCGCAATGCGCTGCGTCGAATCGACTTCGTCAAAAAAGTGGATCGTGTGGCCAAGTTTTTCCGTTTTTAAGCCGAGCTGGATTTCGTTGGCCGTCACTTTATCCGGCGTGCTGATAATCCGGTAGCCAAGGCGGCGCACTGCTTCGAGTTCAAATCCTTCTTTGCGCAGCTCCTCGATATGCTTCCATACCGCCGCCCGCGAACAGCCGAGCTGTTCGCTGATTTTTTGCCCGGACAAAAACTCGCCGTTCGCTTCGGCAAACAACTCTAACAGTTTTTTTCGTGTGTCCGATTGCGCTCCATGAGCCATGCGTAAATCCGCTCCTTCTCATTTTCGACTTCGCTGCTGACGACCGCCCGCCAGATGGCATCCAGCGTCTCTTTCACCCACGGACCGGCCGGTTTTCCAGCCCAGCGAATGACGTCTTTCCCGTTGACGGCAAGCTCCCCTTTCGTTTTGATCGGCAGCGCCGCAAAGCGGCGGCGGAGCTCCTCATGATGCGGTTCAGACGGCGCGCCGCAAAGCGCGGCGCGCACCGCTTCAACCGATAGCGCCCGCTCGAGGCCGGCTGAAAACAACTGTTCGTTCGTCCACGCCTCCGGCCTAGGGACATCATCGAGCGCCGCCAAAATGGCGCCAGCTTCATCGATTACTTTGTTGGGAAGCTTCCAGGCGCGCAAAAACGGACGGATGTCTTTGACATCAAGCGCGCGGCAAAGAAGCGCCCAGCGCTCTTCGCGCTTTGTAAGCCACGGCCAGCGAAAGGCGGCGGCCGAGCGCAGCAGCTGCTCTTTTGCGGCCAGCCCAGGCAAATAAGCGAACAGCCCGGTATCGGCCAACAGCGGCAGCGCCTCGGCAACGAACGGACCGGCGAGCAGTTTTTCCATTTCCATGGTCATCCGTTCGACAGAAATGTGGGCCATAAGCGGTGCGTTTTGGACGATCGCGCTCTTCGTATCCTCAGCGAGCGCAAATCCGAGCTGGCTGACGAAGCGAACAGCCCGCATCATGCGGAGCGCATCTTCGCGAAACCGTTCGTCCGCCGCCCCGACCGTGCAAATGAGCCGCCGCTCGATCGCCTCTTGTCCGCCAAACGGATCAATGATCGTTCCGCGTTCATCCATGGCGATGGCGTTCATCGTGAAATCGCGCCGCTTTAAGTCTTCCTCAAGCGAACGAACGAACGTCACCGACTCCGGACGGCGATGGTCTTCATAATCGCCGTCCGTGCGGAATGTCGTCACTTCGTACGCCGTTCCTTCATGCACGACGACGACCGTGCCGTGTTTCGAACCGACGTCGATCGTTTTCGGAAACAAGCGCATCACTTCTTCCGGCAGAGCGCTTGTCGCAATATCGACGTCGCCAATTGGACGCCCGATCAACAAGTCGCGCACCGCGCCGCCGACAAAATACGCCTCATAGCCATGCCGCTTCAATTGTCGGATAATGCCGAGCGCCTGTTCAAACGGCGGTTTCATCGTTTCACCTTCCTTGCCGCAAGCGAAGCGTACAGCTGTTCATACTGGCCGACGATGTCGGCCGAGCGGAACTTGCGCTCAACCGTTTGCACCGCCTGTCTTGCCATCTCAGCGTGCAACCGGCAGTCTGTCAACAGCGCCATCGCCTGTCTTGCTGCCTCTTTGACATCGCCAAGCGGGCATAAAAACCCGGTTTTCCCATCCTCAATCACTTCCGGAATCCCGCCGATGGCCGTGCCGATGCACGGAACGCCGCACGCCATCGCTTCAAGCAATACGAGCCCGAAGCTTTCTTTTTCCGACAAAAGCATCATCACATCACTGATCGAATACAGCTCTTCGAGTTTATCCTGTTTTCCTAAAAAGCGGACATCATCTTGCAGCCCAAGCTCTTTCACAAGCCGGCAGACGACGGTCATTTCCGGACCGTCGCCGACAAGCAAGAGCTTGGCTGGCACGTGCCGGCGCACGATGGCAAACGCTCGCACTACATCAGGCACACGCTTCACTTTCCGGAAATTCGAGACATGGATCACAACTCGTTCATCGTCGCGAATGCCGTACTCGCGCCGTAAATGGCCCGCTTCCCGACGACGGTAGACGCGTTCATCGACAAAATTGTAGACGGTATGGATCGTCGCTTGCACATCGAGCAGTTCATACGTCTGCCGGGCAAGGGCGTCAGACACCGCCGTAACGATATCCGACTGCTCAATGCCAAATTTGATCATATCGGAAAGCGACGGGTCATAGCCTAACACGGTGATATCCGTGCCGTGCAGCGTCGTGATGATCGGCAGCTCGCCGACCATTTGCCGCGCCAACACCGCACAGACGGCATGAGGAACGGCGTAATGGGCATGAAGCACATCGAGCCGTTCCCGCTTTGCCACCTCAGCAATTTTGCTTGCCAATGCCAAATCGTACGGCGGGTATTGAAAGACGGAATATTGGTTGACACTGACTTCATGATAATAAATGTTGCCGTACACTTTATTCAAACGAAACGGCATGCTCGATGAGATAAAGTGAATCTCATGCCCCCGCTCCGCCAGCAGCTTGCCAAGCTCAGTGGCGACCACTCCGGAGCCCCCGACCGTCGGATAGCAAACAATCCCGATTTTCAGCTTCATCGCTCCTCCTCAAACAAATTGGAAAGATGAATCGGCGTTTTCGTCAAAAACCCTTCCGCATACGCCGCGCCGATTTGTTGACCGAACCAGCGCTCGCGGCTTTCAATCATCTCGATGTAGCCGTTGGTCAGCGGGGTGTCAACCGAGCCAGGCCGTTTTTGAAACTGGCTTTCGTACGCGCGCAGGCTGTCCAGCTTGTCATCGATCGTTTCGCTAATATCGATGAGAAAATGCGGGCGGCAAAAGGCATTGATCATATAATAATACACCGCCCGAACGCGGTGCGCATCGCCAAGCTCTCCGGCGCCATAGCGGCGGATGCCGGCGGAAAAGACCGCTTCCTCGACAAGGCGGGCGCATCGCCCGTGATCCGGATGTCGATCTTCCCAATAGGGGGCGAATACAAGGCGCGGCCGATAGCGGCGGATGACCGCTGCGATCTGGCGGATCGCCTCTTCCTCGACGTAAAGGCCGCGGTCAGGCAACCCAAGATTGAACCGCTCGGATACACCGAGCCGGCGGGCCGCCTCGGCCGCCTCTCTCCGCCGCTCGTCGACCGTGCCGTTGGACGACAGCTCGGCTTGCGTCAAGTCGCAAATGACAATACGGTACCCACGGCGTACGTATTTGGCGATCGTCCCTCCCATGCCGATTTCGACATCATCCGGATGGGCGCCGAACGCCAACAAGTCACACGTTTCCATCATCGCTGTCACCTTTCTGTTTTCGATTCCTCCCCGCCTTTTGTTCGGCCGCGCACAATGCTGCGCCATGCCAAATCGCCGCGCTCCAACGCGCGGATGAGCAGCTCGGCCGTGCCGATGTTCGTCGCCAACGGCACGGCATAGACGTCGCAAAGCCGCATCAATGCGCTGATGTCCGGCTCATGCGGCTGGGCGGTGAGCGGATCGCGGAAAAAAATGACCAGATCCATTTCATTGCGGGCGATCATCGCCCCGATTTCTTGGTCGCCTCCGTACGGCCCCGATTGGAAGCGATGAACGGGAAGACCGGTCGACTCCTGGATGCGCAAGCCGGTCGTGCCGGTGGCGTACAATTCATGGTTTGCAAGCACAGGCGCATAGGCGGTCGCAAATGCGACCATCTCTGCCTTTTTTTGGTCATGGGCAATTAACGCGATTTTCATTCCATTCTCCCCCGTTTGCGCAGTTTGCACACTATTCCAAAATATGCTCCAGCCCATAGACAAGCGTATGTAAATGCATCACCGTTTCCACTGCCAGCTTCACCCCGGACATAAACGAGCGGCGGTCGAACGAATCGTGGCGGATCGTCAACGTCTGGCCGTTGCCGCCGAAAATCACTTCTTGATGAGCGACAAAGCCCGGCAGACGGACGCTGTGGATCGGGATGCCGTCATATTCCGCGCCGCGCGCGCCAGCAAGCGTTTCCTTTTCGTTCGGGTGGCCTTGCTTTTTCGACGGTCGCACTTCGGCAATGAGCTGCGCCGTCTTCAACGCTGTTCCGGACGGTGCGTCAAGCTTTTGATCATGGTGCAATTCAATGATTTCCACATCAGTGAAATATTTGGCCGCCATGCGGGCGAATTTCATCATCAACACCGCTCCGACGGCAAAGTTCGGCGCAATGATGGCGCCGATTTCTTTCTCTTCCGCCAGCTTGGTGAGCCGCTCGATATCTTCCGGCGTAAATCCAGTCGTGCCGACGACCGGACGAACGCCGTAACGCAGCGCCAGCTCGGTGTGCCGCTTTCCGGCTTCCGGCGTTGTCAAATCGATCAATACATCCGGCTTCACCTCGGCAAAACAGCGGGCCGCATCGGTGTAAATCGGGGCGTTGACGCCGGAAAATCCGTCGATCTCCGCTAAATTTTGTCCATCGTAACGGCGGTCGATGACCGCAGCCAGTTCAAAGTGATCGGTTTGCTGCACGAGCGCAACCGCTTCTCGGCCCATGCGGCCGCGCGGCCCCGCGATGACAATGCGAATCGTCATGATCCTTCCTCCTTCCGCGTCCAGCGGTCGCGGTCGCGGGTGCGAAACTTGTCCATCACCCGGTCGTGCGCCGCCTGCAAATCAATGCCGAGCGAATTGGCGAAGCAAATGAGCACAAACAGCAAATCGCCCAGCTCTTCTTCCACCGTTTTTTCTTGTTCGGTCGCCTTTTTCGGTTTTTCCCCGTAGTAATGGTTCACCTCGCGCGCCAGCTCGCCGAGCTCTTCCGTCAGCCGCGCCAGCATGGCGAGCGGGCTGAAATAGCCTTCTTTGAATTGACTGATATAGTCATCCACTTCCTGTTGCATTTGTTTCATCGTTTTCTCTTGCATGGCTTGTCACCTCGTCTGTTTTCATGTTAGCGAAAAGCGGCGCATTTGACAAATGTTTTCGCCCGCTGTCAATTCCGTCCGTTTTCGCTCGTCATTGCCTATATGGACAAGTTCCTTTATAATTAAGGGCGCCGACTATTTTTGCGGACGGAGGGACGGTATGATTTTTGGACTAAAGATCAAAAACTGCCTGTTTATTTTGCTTGGCGCCGCCATTTTCGCCTTCGGGCTCGTTCATTTCAACATGCAAAACAATTTGGCGGAAGGCGGGTTTACCGGCATTACGCTTCTTCTTTATTTTTTGTTCGGACTGGATCCAGCGATCACCAACTTGGCGCTCAACATTCCGCTCTTTTTCATCGGCTGGAAGCTGCTCGGCCGCCAGACGTTTCTCTATACCGTCATCGGCACGGTCGCCGTTTCCGTCTTTTTGTCCATCTTTCAGCGCTACATGATTCATATGCCGCTTCGACATGACATGACGCTCGCCGCCTTGTTTGCCGGCGTCTTTATCGGCGTCGGCCTCGGCATTATTTTCCGCTACGGCGGCACAACCGGAGGCGTCGATATTATCGCCCGCCTCGTCCATAAATATAAAGGCATCAGCATGGGCAAAACGATGTTTGCCTTTGACGCCACCGTCATCACGTTGTCGCTTCTTCTTTACCTGTCATACCGCGAGGCGATGTATACGTTGGTCGCCGTCTTTATCGCCGCCCGGGTCATTGATTTTCTGCAGGAAGGCGGCTATGCGGCAAAAGGGGCGACCATCATCTCAGAAAAAAGCGAAGAGATCGCCAACCGGATCTTGACAGAGATGGAGCGCGGCGTCACCGTGCTGAAAGGGCGCGGCTCATATACGAAGCGCGACCGCGACGTCTTGTATTGCGTCGTCGCCAAAAACGAACTGCCGCGCTTAAAAAGTGTCATTATATCCGTTGATCCGCATGCGTTCGTCGCCGTCACCGATGTGCATGATGTGCTCGGCGAAGGGTTTACGCTCGATGAACAAAAGCGGCCGCTGGAACCATGAAAAGCCGCTGGCGCGAAAGCCCAACCGGGACAAGCCCGGCAAGCGCCGCTTGAAAGTGCCGGGGCGGTGCTTGCACAAAGCGACGGGAAAACAAAAAAGAGGGGGAAATGTTTCCCCCTCGCAAAAAGCGCCGGTGCTTAGTCTTCCGGCTGCCGCGCCCGCTTCTCTTCCTTTTCTCCTTTGTACTTCCGCCAGCCAACGTACGTCAGCGTCAACACGATCACTCCGCCAGTGGAAATCATCACCCAAATCAGCGACGGATCAGCTTCGTCCTTTTTCACCCCGGCAAACAGCGCTTCAAGATCTTGACGCGCATCGGCGAGTTGCTCGCGCTGCTCGTCTTCGCCGCGTTGCCAAAACGCGGCGGCCTGCAACGCCTCAAGATCGTCATCGACCTTTGTCGCGATATCCGGCGGCACGTCGATTTTCACACTCGGCTCGATCAATGTATAGCGGTCAAGCAACTGGCGGAGGGCAGCGGCATACGCTTTCTGCTCGCCTTGTTGTGCCGCCTTTTCGACCGCGGCAAACGCCTCCATGACAGCCGGCTCCATCTCCGTCCAAAGCGGCTGGTATGTCGAATGGATGGCGTCAACAACAAGGCGAAACTGAGTGATCGCCGCCACTTTGTCTTCCGCGGAGATCGG
This sequence comes from Geobacillus sp. Y412MC52, assembly GCF_000174795.2. Lineage (NCBI taxonomy): Bacteria > Bacillati > Bacillota > Bacilli > Caryophanales > Anoxybacillaceae > Geobacillus > Geobacillus sp. Y412MC52. The sequence continues at coordinate 2,244,750 of NC_014915.1, forward strand.
CGCCGTCATCGCCTTGACTGCCTGCTCGTGCGTCACGGTCACCGCCCGCAATTCATCGGCCGATTTCAACCGTTCTTTTGCTCCAAGGGCGAAAAACCGCTCGGAAAAATAGCGGAGCACTTCTTTTGCTTCGGCAAAACGACCGTTTTTCGCCAATTGCAGCGCCTCGTCGGAAATATCGTCCAACTGCTCCCAACCGTTTGTTTGTCCAGCCGCGCCAATGGGCGCTGGCCATAAAAAGGCGAGCGACAACAACATGGCTAGCCCGATTCGCTTCATCATCGTCCCTCCCTCATCCACTAGTACAATGTATGAAGGAGTGGACAAGAGTAGACCAGGCAACTGCTATATAGATGCAATTCGAAGCTTTACCATTTGCAGCTTTTACCGAGTATTGGATCGACTGTCGGGGGACCGAACAACGCCGCTTCCAGACCCATATATGGGTCTAGGGGGGGCAGGCGGTTGTTCGGTCTTCCGTCACGCCTTGGCGTGACGAAGGCAAGCCACAGGCTTGCCTTCGACAGTCGAAAATGGACAAACCGCTTTTCCGTCAAGGATATGTTAAACTTCTTCGTTGCATCTATATAGAAAGCTGCCGCCCAACGTTCCTCCTTGTGTTCAACGCTCTACTCTGATGCCTGCCGGAAAGACATGCCGCCCGGCAGAAGCGGCTGGCGCCGGAGGCGGACGCCAAGCTGGTACGCAGCGGCAATCGATGCGATGCTCAACCAAAACGTAAAATAGCCGATTTCGTTGGCGTAGTCAGCCAGCACACTATAGCGCGGCATCATGCCAAAAACGTAGTCGATGACATCGTTATGCAGCGTCCACACGGCCGCCAGCATAAGGTGAAGGAAGCGGAATCGATAAAACCGGGCGTACAGCATTCCTTCGATCGCCATCGCCCCGTGCGAAACGATGAGCATCCACCCGGCCCAATCGAGCGTGCCGGTGACGCGCCAAACGAGCACATTCATCACGACCGCCCAAATTCCATACTTAACAAGCGTCACCAAAGCCAACGCTTCAAAAAGCGGCGCCGACCTGCCGAAAAGCCATGCCACAAGGACGACAAGAAAAAAAAGGCTCGCCGTCGGACTGTCGGGAACAAACGGCAAAAAGACGGGCGGCGTATCGGCAAGTTGATAACGATACCAATAATATCCATAGATGGTGCCGGCCGCGTTGACGAACAAGAGCAGCCAAACAACCGGCCGGGAAGCCAACAGCGCATAAAGCCATGCCATCATCTGCACCTCGCCTCGGTTTCATGTTGGCACGAAAAAAGCTGACTAACGCGAGTCAGCTTTTTCGTGTCGAAACGATTATTCCGCTTTCAGTCCGGCGATGAATTCGGACAGTTTTTTCAACTCTTCATCCGTGCCCTTAAAGACGCCGGGCGGCATGTTGCCTTTCCCTTCTCTCGCGATTTTCGCGATTTCTTCCGGTTTCAAGCCGGTGCCGATGAGCGACGGACCAGCGCCGCCGGACAAGTTTTGTCCGTGGCACGATGTACATGTGTTCGCTTGGGCGATTTTATAGCCTTCCGCGTTCGTGTCAATTTTCACTTCCGCCCGAATTTTCCCTTGTTCAGCCGCTTTTTTCCAGTCGTGTGTGACGACCGCTTCCCATGTCAAATAAATCATCGCCGCAAGCGCCAACAGCATCATCCCGGTCGCGACCGGACGCTTCCAAGGACGGCGCTCTGGGCCGCGGTCCAAAAACGGCGCCAACAAGAGCGCGCCGAACGCCAACCCCGGGATGATGATCGCGCCGACGACCGTATACGGACCAGACGCATACGAATATTTGAGCAATTGGTATAAGAACAAGAAATACCAGTCAGGCAGCGGCACGTACGTCGTGTCCGTCGGGTCGGCGATCCGCTCAAGCGGCGACGGATGGGCGACCGTCAAGCATAAGAAACCGACGAGAAAGACCGATCCGACCAACCATTCCTTAAGCAGGAAGTTCGGCCAAAACACTTCCGTTTTCCCGGGATATTCCGAATAGTCCTTTGGAATATTCGGTTTTCTCACCGCGGGAACACGGGAATCGCCGACGAATTTCATTCCTTTTCCGCGATGCATTGCGTGGTTCCCTCCTTTTTTCTATCACCTCTAAACGCGGGCCGACCGATCATAGCGGACCGGAAATGCCTTGTCTGCGAATCATTAAAAAGTGCGCTGCCATTAAGCCGAGTAAAGCGGCCGGCAAGAAGAAGACGTGAATGGCAAAGAAGCGCGTCAACGTTTGCGCGCCGACAATTTCTGGGTCCCCAGCTAACAGCGTCTTAATGGCCGGGCCAATGAGCGGCGTCGCTTCCGCGATTTGCAAACCAACTTTCGTCGCAAACAGCGCTTTCATATCCCACGGCAACAAGTAGCCGGTGAAGCCAAGACCCATCATCACCATAAAGATCAATACGCCGACGATCCAGTTCATTTCGCGCGGCTTTTTATAAGCCCCTTGGAAAAAGACGCGCAGCGTATGTAAAAACATCATGACGATGACAAGGCTCGCCCCCCAGTGGTGCATGCCGCGCACAATTTGGCCGAACGCCACTTCGTTTTGCAAGTAATACACCGATTCCCACGCGTTTTTAATATCCGGGACGTAGTACATCGTCAAAAACATGCCTGACAAAATTTGAATGACCGTGACAAAAAACGTCAGCCCGCCGAAACAATAGACAAAGGCGGAAAAGTGATGGGCGGGGTTGACGTGCTCCGGAACTTCGTGATCGGCGATATCCCGCCATAAAGGCGTAATATCTAAGCGTTCATCGACCCAGTCATACAGCTTGTTTAACACGCATTACGCCTCCTTTCTTGGTTTCGCCTTGCCTAAATACAGCTTGCCGTCTTTCACTTTGTACTCGTAACGGTCAAGCGGAGCTTGCGGCGGCGTCCCCGGAACGTTCGTGCCGTCCTTCTCATAGCGCCCATAGTGGCATGGGCAGAAAAACTGGTTCGGATGCTCTTTGTCCGTGTTCCAGTCGACCGTACAGCCAAGGTGTTTGCAGATCGGCGAAAGGGCGATGATCTCCCCTTTTTCATCCTTGTACACCCAAGCTGACTTCGGCTCTTCCGACTCATACCAAGCGTCTTTCACCTTCACTTTAAAGTCGAAGCGCTTCGGTTCGGTCGTAATCTCTTTGACGTCTGCTACCGCGACCATCTCCGTCCCTGCTTCATCCTTCAAGATCGGATCGAAAGCAAAACGGAGCATCGGCATCAGCATCCCTGCCGCCATAAAACCGCCGACGCCGGTCAGCGTGTAGTTTAAAAACTGGCGTCTCGTTACACGATGTTTGTTGTCGCTCATCGTCTTCCCCCCTCTATGCAAAATCAAGTCCGCACCGGACGATTGTATGTATAACACATATGGAAAACTAGGACATTCTAATGATAGCTCAATTGCTGGACAAGGTCAATATCGCAGGCGGCAAAACGTCGGACTTTGCCGCATCTACTCTTGCGCCCATCGACCGATGAGAAAGCGGAGCAGCTCGGCGGCCTGCTCTCTGACAAGCTCGTGCTTGTACGATTCACCCATGCTCTCGAGCGGAACAACCGGAACGAACCAAACGCGGTCAGCTTCTTCGCCCTCTTGCCACGCACGGTCGCACGTCACATAAAACAGATGCTTCATTCCTTCCCGCCTAAGCCGGTTGGTCCAATCCGCCAGCCTTTCGGTAAGCAGCGCCCGCGGCTCATCGGCAAAATACACAAACGACGGCATCAAAAACAACCGGCCCTTCAGCTGTCGCTCGACCTCGGCCGCGATGAGCCCGACAAGCTCCCCGCCGGAAGCGAGCCGCTTCGCTCCTTGGCCGAACGCCACCGGCAAAAGCGGAAGGAGCGCCGTGTCGATGTAGTCGCGCTCTCGTTCATAGAGGGCGACGTCCTCGCCTGTCCACTTCATTCGTACTCTCCTTTTCCTTAAAGTTTCTTCCCTTCATCACCATACCATATTTTTCGGCAAAAGAAAAACCTTGCCGGCGGCAAGGTTTTTACAATTTGTTTAATTCATCGGTCAGGCGGCGGAACGCCTCTTCATCATGGCGGTCAAGCGCCTCATCGATCAGCTTCATGAGCCGCCCGCGCCGGAATTCGTAAATGGAGCGTTCCAAAAACTGCTCGGCGAGGCGCTGGTCGTTTTCGCTCACTTGCGCCTGCTTCGGCGCATACGGGTTTTCCTCAAGCACAGCGACATATTGCGGCGAGTGAAAAGAAGCGCGGAAATTCAGTTGAATGTAAATATCTTCGTCGCGGTTTAAACGGATGTCATGGAACGATTTCTCTGCATCGGTTGTCATCACATTGCCTTTGTAAAAACGGAACGGCACATCGTCGACGCAGTGAGTCGACATAATGATGCCGCGCGGGCAATATTGGGCATTCTCGACAAAATGCACCTTTTGCATGAGCTGGTCATGGCTCATCAAATAGTTTAAAATCCAGACACACTCGCGCCGCTTCAACTGATAGTGGCTTAAAAACCAACGGATAAACTCTTTTTTCTCATTGACGGATACGTGCGTCATTCTGCGCTTCCCCCTCGATCGGTTTCCAAGAAAGAGGTTGGGCCACCGCTTCTCCCCTACTCTTCGAGCTCAAGCAGCATCTCCGCCGCCTCCGTATGGGTTGGGTCGAGACGGACGATCTGTTGAAATATTTCTTTCGCCGCCGCCCGATTTCCTTCCTCGATGAGAAAATATCCGTACTCTTCGAGGAACTCGACATTGTGCTTAAAGAAATTATATGCCTCGCCGTAATGATTTAATGCATCGTCGTACATCTCAAGCCGATGTTTGGCGCGCCCAAGGTCCCATTCAAACTGCGGATCGTACTCGCCATCGGCCATCGCCTGCTCAAGAAGCGCTACGACATCCTCATAGCGCTGTTCATTTAGCCAAAGCGCCGATAAAACCGTGAGCGCCTCGATGTACCCGCCATCGATCTCAAGCGCTTTTTTCAAATGTTCCTCTGCCTCCTCCGGCTTGTTCAGCTTGAGCGCCAGCTTGCCTGCGTAAAGGCGGAGCTCTTTGTTCCATTCGTCGACGCCGACGCCCTCAAGCGCCGTCTCATAGCTTTGCACGAGCCGTCCTTCTTGTTCATACGCTTTCGCCAAATAAAGGTAAAGCGGAGTGTAGTCCGGATCGAGCTCTTTTAAAGCGCTGAGCTTATCGATGGCCGTTTGTGTATAGCCGGCCTGCAACGCGGTGAATCCGTAGGCGAACAGCGTCCGGCTGTCCATTTTTTCATTGAGCGCCTCCTCATAATACGGAAGCGCCGCCTCGAATTCCCCGGAACGGCTGAGCGCCTCAGCGATCCGCTCGGTGATCAAGACGCCGGCCATCTCCTTATTCGTCTTCCGCACCTGTTCATAAAGCGGCACGCTTTTTGAGTATTCACCGTGCGAAAAATACAACTCAGCCAACGCAAACTGCACGATCGGCTCATCTGGAGCTTTCTCGTACGCTTGACGCAGCTTCCGCTCGCTCACTTCCGCCAGCCCTTGCATTTCGTACAAATCGGCGGCAAGAAGGCACGCGCGGACAAACTGCGGATCGTCTTCGTCGATCTCCGACAAAATGGCGAGCGCTTCCTCTTCGGCTTCAAGCTCCGTATACACTTCCGCCAAAAACAGGCGAATGTCGCCGTCATCCGGATAGCGGGCAGCGAGCTCCTCAAGCAGCTCCTTCGCCTCTTCCGGCATTCCCCATCCGTACAAGCAGTCGGCAAGCGCGTATTTTTCTTCATCACTTCCATATTTTTTCACTTTCGGCACGAGCGCCAACGCTTGGTCGACGTTTCCGTTTTCCACTAAGCGAATGATTTGTTCGACGCGTGTCATGGTTTCGTCAGCCCTCTCTTGCGGCAGGCGGCCGGGCGCCCACAGGAGCCCATCCGCCTTTGCCATTCAAATCGTTATGTACCGTTACAACGGGAACATGAATGATGATAATCGATCATGGCCGTTTCCGCAACCAAACCGCTCGCTGTCTGGAAGGTGCGCCGTTTTTCGGCCGGAAACCGGGAATGTATCCGCTTTCAAAAAATGCGAAGCCAATTCCTCTCACTGACAATATATGAACGAACAACGCAAAATATGACCGCCCGCCCGCTTGGGGCGGGAGGCCTTTTACAGCAGCGAGCGGAGATCGGCAAAAAACGCCGGATAGGAAACGGCGACCGCTTCCGAACGCTCGAGGCGGACCGTCCCTTTGGCGATGCAGGCAGCAACGGCGAGCATCATGCCGATGCGGTGGTCGCCATGGCTGTCGACAACAATCCCGTCGGCATAAAGCGGCGTTTTGCCGCGGATCATCATGCCGTCGTCGGTTGCTTCGATGTCAGCGCCGAGTTTTTTCAACTCGGTGACGACCGTATGGATCCGATCCGTCTCTTTCACCTTCAGTTCGCTCGCGTCTTTGATGACGGTCGTTCCTTCCGCCTGCGTCGCGAGCAAGGCAATGATCGGAATTTCGTCGATCAATCTTGGAATCAGATCCCCGCCGATTTCGACCGCCCGAAGCGTCGACGTGCGGACCGTAATATCACCGACCGGCTCGGTTTCCTCGTTGCGGACGTTGTCAATCGCAATATCCGCCCCCATTTGTGTAAGCACATCGATGATGCCGGTCCGCGTTGGATTTAAGCCGACGTTTTTCAGCGTAATTTCGCTGTTTGGCACAATGGCGCCGGCGACAAGGAAAAAGGCGGCTGACGAAATATCGCCGGGAACGTAAATGTGCGTCCCGCGCAAGCGTTGCGGACCGGCCACCGAGACGGTCAAGCCATCCACATTCACTTCACCGCCAAACAACCGAACCATCCGCTCGGTATGGTCGCGCGAGCGGTGCGGCTCGGTGACCGACGTTACGCCGTCGGTGAACAAGCCCGCAAGCAAAACGGCTGATTTCACTTGCGCGCTCGCCACCGGCGAAGTGTAGCGAAGCGGGCGAAGCGCGCCGCCGCGGATGGAAAGCGGCGTATAATTGCCGCCCTCACGCCCGTCAATACGCGCTCCCATTTCGCGAAGCGGCTTCGTCACCCGCCCCATCGGTCGCTTGGCGATCGATTCATCGCCGACAAGGCAGGCGTGAAACGGCTGGCCGGCCAAAATGCCGAGCAACAGGCGCGCCGTCGTTCCCGAGTTGCCGACATCAAGCACCGCGGCCGGCTCGCGCAGCCCGCCGGGGCCGGCTCCTTCGACAACGACTGTCGTCCCGTCCTGGCGAATGTCAACGCCGAGTTTCCGGAAACAGTCGATCGTGCTTAAACAGTCCGCCCCAGGCAAAAAATGGTCAATCACCGTCCGTCCAGAAGCAAGCGCCCCGAGCATGACGGCGCGATGGGAAATCGATTTGTCGCCGGGGACTTCGATCATTCCTCGGAGCGACGACACGTTGGTTGGCAACTGCATGCAAAATCCCTCCATTGTTTTTCCTTGCTACCCTTCATAGGTGGCATAGTTCGTATGTTTGGCGAGGCACGCTTTCGCCCGCGCCCGATCGTCTTCGCTTTGGAAGCTGAGGCGGAGCACGCCGTAAATTTCTTCGCGCGTCTCAATGATGCGGATGTTCGTGATGCTGATGTTTTCCTCGGCCAAATAGCCGGTCACTTCGGAGATGACGCCCGGATAATCCGGCACGTCGACATACAAATCGTAAAACGACGGAATCGCTCCTTTCGTTCTCGACGGCAGCCCGTCGCGAAACTGTTTCGCCTCTAAAAAGTAATGGTAAATCGCGATGCTGTTTTCTTCTTCGACAAACGAACGCAGCCGCTCCATTTCGGCGATCCAGCGGTCAAAGAGCGCAAGCAGTTCATGCTTGTTATGGATAAAAATATCGCGCCACATTTCCGGATTGCTCGACGCGATGCGGGTGATGTCGCGGAAGCCGCCGGCCGCCAGCCGGCTGACGAGGGCGTTTTCGCACTCGTATTCGCGCGCCTGATGAACGAGGCTCGCCGCAATCAAATGCGGAAAATGGCTGATTACGCCAGTGATGCGGTCGTGCTCTTTGGGCGTTAAGATGACAAACTGCGCTTTCGTTCCCGCAAGCCACTGTTTCAACGCCTCGACTTGCTGCGGCGGCACATCGTCCGTCGGCGTCAAAATGTAAAAGGCGTTTTCAAACAGATGAGCCCTTGCGGCCGCCACACCGCTTTTATGCGACCCGGCCATCGGATGGCCGCCGATGAACGCTACGCCATGATCCAACAGGCGGCGGGCGCCTTGAACGATGCGCTGCTTCGTGCTGCCGACATCGGTAACGATAACGCCGCGCTTCAACCGCTCGAGCGGCATCGACGAAAGCAGCGCCTCCGTCTGCATGACCGGAACGGCCAGAACGATCAAATCCGCCTGTCCGTATCCGTCTTCGGGCGAACGGGCGGCTTCGTCGATCACCTTGAGCGAGCGCGCCAAGCCGAGCTGCCGCTCATTGACGTCGTAGCCGATGATCATCGCCTCCGGATGCGCTTTTTTAATCGCCAATGCAATCGATCCGCCGATCAAGCCGAGGCCGACAATGAACACTTTTCCTTCCAATCGTCCCACCTACTTTATGTAAACGTGCGCCCGTTGCTTTCGAAAAGCAACGGGCCGATCTTTTCTATCCATCCCGCCGCTGAACGGTCAGGCGAGCTGTTTTTCCCGAAGCAGTTGCGAAACGAGTTCCAACACCCGGTCGTTTTGCTCTTTCGTGCCAACAGTCACACGCACGCCGGTCGGCAGCCCAAGCGCTTGGCCAGAGCGGACAATGACGCCGCGCTCCAGCAAATAGCGGAACACTTCGTCGCCATCCAACCCGAAATCAATGAACAAAAAGTTTGTCTGCGATGGGTAATACTTCAGGCCGTTCTCCTCGCAAAAGCGATAATACCGCTCAAGCTCAGCGCGATTTCGTTCGACGCAGGCGCGGATGAACGCTTGATCGTCAAGTGCGGCCGCCGCGGCCGCTTGGGCGATGGTCGACGTGTTAAACGGCTCGCGCGCCGGCTCGACGGCGCGGATGAGCGTCTCACTCGCCACGCCGTAGCCGACGCGGAGCGCAGCGAGCCCGTATGCTTTCGAGAACGTGCGCATGACGACAAGCTGCTCGTACTCGTTTAAAAGCGGCACCGTTTGCGGGTAGTCGGGCGCCGTCGCATATTCGTAGTACGCTTCGTCCACGACGACGAGCACGTGCGGCGGCACGCGATCCAAAAAGGCGCGCAGCTCGGTGTCATTCACATACGTGCCCGTCGGGTTGTTCGGATTGCAAATCCAGACGATGCGCGTGTTTTCATCGATCGCCGCAAGCATCGCCTCCAAATCATGACGCCCATCAACAAGCGGCACTTCGCGCACCTCGGCCCGCTCGATGATGGCATTGTGCCGGTATTGCGGGAATGTCGGCGCCGCCATCACCGTATTCGCCCCCGGCTCTAAAAAGGCGCGGCAAAGAATTTGCACCACCTCATCCGAACCGTTGCCAAACAGAAGCTGTGTTTCCTTGACGCCAAGATGCTTCGCCACCTTTTCGCGCAACGTGCGGGCGTAGCCGTCCGGATAGACGGCGAGGCGGTCAAGCTCAGCGGCGATGGCCGCTTTTGCCGCTGGCGACGAACCGTACGGATTCTCGTTAGAAGCAAGTTTGATAATCTCAGGCAAGCCATATTCCCGCTTGACTTCTTCGATCGATTTTCCCGGCTGGTACGGAGAAAGCCCCCGGAGCGATTCCTTTACTTGCATGATTGTCGCCAACTCCTTCAATTCGGAACTTTTAGCGCGAAGAATAGGCTTCTCGAAGCGGCGCGGCAAGCGAACGGGCGTAGGCAGAAAACTCGGCGACGGCCGCTTCCCTTTCGTCCGGCGCCTGCAACCTCGGAGCCAGCTGCTCGACTTTTTGCACGAGCGCGCTGCCGACGACAACGCCGTCGCACACCTCTTTCAACATCGCGACTTGCTCCGGCGCCGAAATGCCAAAGCCGACGGCGACCGGGACGCGGCTATGCCGCTTCACTTCGCGGAGGAAATCGCCGAGCGTCTCCGGCAGCGTCTCACGCACGCCTGTAACGCCTAGCGAGGAGACGCAATACAAAAACCCTTGCGCCGCCGAAGCGATCCGCTCGATCCGCTGCTTCGACGTCGGCGCAACAAGCGAAATGAGCGGGAGACCAAACCGTTCGCCAAGTTCGCGGAGCGGACCGCTTTCCTCAAACGGCAAATCGGGAATGAGCACGCCGTCGGCGCCATTTTCCCGCGCTAAAGCAAAAAAGGATTCTTCTCCTAATTGTAACACAGGATTGTAATACGTAAAGAGAATAATCGGAATGTTTACCCCTTTTTTTCGCATCTCGCCAATAAGCTGAATGGCTTTCGGCAGCGTCATGCCCCCGTCAAGCGCCCTTGCGGCGGCGCGTTGAATCGTCGGTCCGTCAGCGAGCGGGTCGGAGTACGGCACGCCAAGCTCTAATATGTCAGCGCCGGCCTCCTCAAGCGCCAAGGCGAGATCGATCGTCACATCGGGAGCCGGATCACCGGCAACGATAAACGGGATAAATAGCGGCGGATTAACGGACAGTGGCAATGTCTTCACCTTCCCTCGCACCAAGATGGCGCATCATCGTTTGCACATCTTTATCTCCGCGGCCGGACAGGCAAATGAGCACCGTTTCATCCGGCGGCATCTCGCGTGCGAGCTCGACGGCTTTCGCCACCGCATGGGCCGACTCGATGGCCGGAATGATGCCTTCCGTTTGCGCCAACAATTGAAACGCAGCGACGGCCTCGTCATCGGTCGCGCTTTCGTAGCGGACGCGGCCAATGCTCGCCAAATACGCATGTTCCGGGCCGACGCCGGGGTAATCAAGGCCGGCTGAGATCGAATACGGTTCGAGAATTTGTCCGTACTCGTCTTGCAACAGGTAGGTCATCGCCCCGTGTATGACCCCTTTCGTCCCTTTTGTGATGGTCGCCGCATGGTGCGGAGTGTCGATCCCTTTGCCGGCCGCCTCGACGCCGACGAGGCGGACGTCATCTTGCAAAAACGGGTAAAACATGCCGATGGCGTTGCTGCCGCCGCCGACGCAGGCAACGATGACATCCGGCAGCTTCCCTTCACGGGCGAGAAACTGTTCTTTCGCTTCATCGCCAATCACGCGCTGAAACTCGCGCACCATTTTCGGGTACGGATGCGGACCGACGACCGAGCCGATCATGTAAAAATGGTCGTCGCAGTGGGCGACCCAATAGCGAATCGCTTCGTTCGTCGCATCTTTCAACGTTCGGTTGCCGCTTGACACCGGCACGACTTCGGCGCCCAACAGTTTCATGCGAAACACGTTCAGCTCCTGCCGCTTGATGTCTTCTTCGCCCATAAAAACGATGCAATCCATGCCGAAATGGGCGGCCACCGTCGCCGCGGCGACGCCGTGCTGGCCGGCTCCGGTTTCAGCGATCAGCTTTTTCTTGCCCATCCGTTTTGCCAAAAGCGCCTGGCCGATCGCGTTGTTGATTTTATGGGCGCCCGTATGGTTTAAATCTTCGCGCTTTAAATAAATTTTCGCGCCGCCGACTTGCCGTGTCAAATTCGGCGCGAACGTGAGCGGGGTCGGGCGACCGGAGTAATGCTGCAAAATGCGGATGTATTCTTGTTTGAACGATTCATCGGCAAGCGCTTTGTCAAGCTCCGCTTCGATTTCCTCAAGCGGAAGCATGAGCGTCTCAGGGACAAACTTGCCGCCGAAATCGCCAAACCGGCCGTATTCATTCGGAACGCGTTCCATCATCTAACCCCACCTTCTCCTTCATAAAAGTTGAAAGACGAAGAGCCGCATTTCTTCAGAGAGCCTGCGTTTGTTCATCGTCCGAGCGTCAGCGCCGTCTTTTGGCCCTTCGTTTTGTTATTTTTTTATCAGGTGTGTTGATGAACCAATAAAAAGTCTGTCGAGAAGGCTCTAGTCCGAGCTTTTCTGCCGTAGTCGGCAAGCGGCTCGCTTGCCGACCGGGCATGCTGCCGCATGCCCCCTCGAACAATGAACGCTTTGCGGGCAAATGTCATTCGCCCGCCGGCGTTCTTGTTCGAGGGAAAAGGCAGAAAAGCTTGTGTTCAGCCATATCATTCTGTGTTTTTTCGTGCATAAAACGGATCATCGACACCCGTGATTCTTTATTTTTTCTTCGATTTGTTTCATCTTCGTTGGATCTTTGCGTCCGTCCGTTTCAATGCCGCTGCTGATATCGATGCCATCCGGGCGGTAGACAAGCAGCCGCTCGATATTGTCCGGAGTGATGCCGCCGGCGATGAAGCACGGCACGCCTTGGCGGGCCGCCTCTTCCAAATAGTGCGGCACCGCCTCCCAATCAAAAGCGACGCCCGTCCCCCCCCAGGCGCCGGCGGCGCGGCTGTCAACGACGTAGCCATCGGCAATGCCAGCGTACTGCCTCATCGCCGCAAGCGCACCGTCGCCATGGTGGATCGCCTTCCAGACGGAAAGCGGCACCGCCTCTTTCACCGCCGCCAGCTCCGCCGGCGTTTCCCGGCCGTGGCATTGGATGACATGAAGCGGCAGCTCGGCGGCGACAGCGGCGATCCGCCTAACGGGGGCGTTGACAAAGACGCCGACAAGCTGCTTTGCGCCAAGCTTATGGGGCGCGAGCCATTGCTGCACTTCACTCGGAGAGACGTTCCGCCTGCTTTCGGCGAAAATAAAGCCGAGGTAATCAGCCCCGCTCGCGATAGCGGTCTGCACATCTTCAGCCGAACGGTTGCCGCAATATTTAATTCGAATCATCCCCATCTTCCTCCCCAAACAGCCGGTAGACCGCTCGCTCCACATCATCTTGGCGCATGAGCGACTCGCCGACGAGCATGGCCTGCGCTCCGTACGATTTGACCGTCTTCACATCATTGAAGGAACCGATCCCGCTTTCGCTGACGATGACGCACGATGGCGGGATGAGCGGAGCGAGCGTTTTGGTCGCCTCAAGTGTTGTCACAAAGGTATGCAAGTCGCGGTTGTTGATGCCGACGATCTCCGGCGTAAACCGATCGAAAATCCGCTCGAGCGTCTCTTTTGCATGCACCTCGACCAGACATTCGAGCCCCAAGCTGTACGCTTCATGATAGAGCCCCTCGAGTGTTTCCGGCGGGAGCGCCTCGCCGATCAATAAAATCGCATCCGCCCCGAGTCGGACGCTTTCCTCGACTTGCCGCCGATCGATGATGAAATCTTTGCGCAGCACGGGAACGTTAACCGCTTCTTTCACCGCTCGCAAATAGCGGCGATGCCCTTGAAAATACCGTTCATCCGTCAGCACGCTGATCGCGTCGGCACCGGCGCGCTCATATGCTTTCGCGATGGCCACCGGGTCAAAATTCGGGCGAATGATGCCTTTTGACGGCGACGCTTTTTTCACCTCAGCGATCAAGCCAAGCATCCGCCGCGGCCGACGGAGCGCCGCCGCAAATGGCCGGCGCTTTCGCTCTGGCAATGGCGCCGGCAGCGTCAACGTTTCCACTTCTTCCCGTTTGGCTGCTAAAATTTGCTCAAGCATCATGAACCACTTCCTTCGCCCGCAGGCGTTGCAGTTGTTCGTATGCGGTTTTGGACAAAATGGCCTCTTTCGCCATCGCCACTCCTTCGGCAATCGTTTCGGCTTTGCCGGCGGCATACAGGGCGGCGCCGGCGTTCAGCGCAACGATATTGATGGCGCTCTCCGGCGCTGTTCCCGCCATCACCGCCTCAAGAAGCGCGGCGCTCTCTTCCGGATCGCGCACTTGCACATCGGCAAGCTCGCCGCGCGGCAAGCCGGCGTCTTCTGGTGCGATGACAAAGCGGCGGATCGCACCGTCTTTCAACTCCACGACATCCGTTTCTGCAGCGATGCTGCATTCATCAAGCCCATCGCGCCCGGTGACAAACAACACATGTTCCGAGCCGAGGCGGCGCATCGCCTCCGCCAATTTCTCAGCGTAGCAGGTCGAATAGACGCCGACGACTTGCCGCTTGCAGCGCGCCGGATTGGCGAGCGGGCCGATCAAGTTGAAAACGGTGCGGAAACCGATTTCCTTCCGCGGCCCGGCGGCGTGTTTCATCGCCGCGTGATAGAGCGGGGCGAACAAAAACGCCAGCCCTTTCGTTTCCAACGCCTGTTTGGCGGCCGACGGCGACGTTTGAATGTCGATGCCGAGCCGCTCGAGCACATCAGCGCTGCCGCTTTTTGACGAAACAGCGCGGTTGCCGTGCTTGGCGACTTTGACGCCAAGCGATGAAATGACGATCGCCGCGGCGGTGGAAACGTTGAATGTCGCCGCCCCATCGCCGCCCGTGCCGCACGTATCGATGACATCATCACTAGCCTCAATGGCAGTCATCCGGTCGCGCATCGCCCGCACAAATCCGACGAGCTCATCGACTGTCTCTCCGCGCAGGCGGAGCATGGACAACAGACTTGCGATTTGACTGTCCGTCGCCTCGCCGGACATGATGATATTCATCGCCGCATACGCTTCGTCTTCCGTCAACGCTTTCCCTTCCGCACATTTTACAAGCAGCTGCTTCAACATACGGCCCTCTCCCCTTTAGCAAATAGTCGTTCCGCTTGTTCAATCGCATTCATCAAGGCGCTCGCCTTATTGCGCGTCTCTTTCCACTCCAGTTCCGGAACGGAGTCGGCGACAATGCCGGCGCCGGCTTGGACATAGGCATAGCCGTCTTTCACGACCGCTGTCCGGATGGCGATGCACGAATCGATGTTGCCATCAAACCCGATATAGGCAATCGCTCCGGCATACAGCCCCCTTGCTGTCGGCTCGAGTTCCTGCAAAATTTGCATCGCCCGCACTTTCGGCGCCCCGCTCACCGTTCCAGCCGGAAAGGCGGCAAGGAGTGCATCGATCGGGTGGACGTTGTCGTCCAGTTCACCGACGACTTTGGAAATTAAGTGCATCACGTGTGAAAATTTGCCGATCTGAAGCAACACCGGCACCTCGACCGTTCCATACTTGGCGACCCGGCCGATGTCGTTGCGCGCCAAATCGACAAGCATATAATGCTCAGCCCGTTCTTTCGGGTCGTGGTACAGCTCATCAGCCAGCCTCTCGTCTTCCTCCGGCGATCGGCCGCGCCGCCGTGTGCCGGCAATCGGATCGATTTCAACGCGCCGACGGTGCACTTGAATCAGTTTTTCCGGCGAACTGCCGACAATTTCCACACCGTCAAGCTGGAAATAAAACATGTACGGCGACGGGTTGATGTATCGGAGCAGCCGATAAATGGCAAAGCCTCCGGCTTGAACCGGCACGCAGAAGCGCTGCGACAGAACCGCTTGAAACACATCGCCGGCCGCGATGTACCGTTTCACGGCCTCCACATCGCGCAAAAACTGTTTTTTGTCATAGTTGGACACCGCTTTGGCAAACGAGGCGGTCCGCCCCGATTCGCTTTCCGCCGGCAAGAGCGGCTGCTCGGCTTGAGGGCGGGCCGCTTTCGCCGCGAGATCGGCCATGCGCCGTTCGGCCGCGCGGTACGCTTCGATTTTCTCTTCCTCCGTTTCGTTGCCGCTCAACCGAATATAGTGAATGACGAGCAACTCACGCTTTTTTTGGTCAAACGCAAACAGCGATTCACAAAACACGAAATAGGCCGTCTTCATAGGCACATCGCGGTTTTTGTGGCGCGGCACTTTTTCGATGGCGGAAATGAAATCGTAGCCTAAAAACCCAACTGCACCGCCTGTAAACGGCACCGTCTCGGCAAGCGGCTTGACGGCAAGCGTCCGCTCGACCCATTGAAACGCTTCTTTCAGCGTCGGTGCGGTGATTTGTTCGTTCCCGTTTTCGTCTTTCACCGAAAACGTTTCGCCGGTTTCGCTCTCCAGCGTCAAAAACGGCGCCACACCGATGAACGAATAGCGCGCCCACGGCGATTCGTCATCCTTGCTTTCAAGCAAAAACACGGCTTCCTCGCGCAAATTGGCAAACACGCCGAGCGGCTCAATGACATCGGCTACAAATTTGCGCACAATCGGGATGGTTCGAAATTCGTTCGCTTCCGCCAAAAAAGCGGCCAGCCCATCAGCAGACATCACTTCTCCTCCCTTCATGATCAGCGGGCGGAGAATGAGGGTTTATGAGGCGAAAAAAGAGAGGGAAAATAAAACGCCCAAAGACGACCGTCTTTGGGCAGATGTCGGCGAATGAAAAAACGCTCAACCTCAGCTAAACTCGCTCATTCTCATCTACCCTACGCTCGCTCTCCACTCTCGCTCCACTTCTAACGCCCCCGATGTCTCAGGGGGCAAAGAGGTTATTTTAACTATATTACATTTCTGTTTTTTTTGTCAACGACAAATCCGGGCGCAACACGACCGCCCCTTTTAAATACACGTGGCAGATCTCTTCTTGCTGTTTCTCAGTCGCCACCGTCATCATGACGCGAATGCAGCGCGGCAATGAACCGGGCACCGGAATTTCCCTCGTGCACATGACCGGCACATATGTCCAGCCGTCCAAACGGCGCAGCGCCTGCGCCGGAAACGCGGCGGTGATGTCGTCGGTGACGGAAATGAGCACAAACGACACATCAGAAGCGGCGACATCGTTTGCGCGGATCATTTCACGAAGCAACGTTTCAGTTGCCGCCACGATTTCCTCGGCGTCATTTCGATCCACTGTAATCGCTCCGCGAATGCCGCGAATCATC
Source organism: Geobacillus sp. Y412MC52 (assembly GCF_000174795.2). Taxonomy (NCBI): domain Bacteria; kingdom Bacillati; phylum Bacillota; class Bacilli; order Caryophanales; family Anoxybacillaceae; genus Geobacillus; species Geobacillus sp. Y412MC52. Next base: position 2,261,459 of record NC_014915.1, read on the forward strand.
CTTTTCCCCCCTGTCTGGAAAACTCGTCCAGCCACGTGAGCAGGTTGTCGTCTTCGAGTTCCACCACTTCCACGTCGCCGATCTCACAGAGAAGCACCATCCGCACTGTTCCGGCGTACGCTTTTTTGTCGCCTTTCATCTTCTCAAGCAGGCGGCGCGTCTGAACCGTTGTCGGCAGCGACACCGGGAAGCCGTATCCGGCGAACCAGTCGGCCAATCGATGCTCAGCGAACGACCGGCCGTAAAACCGTTCGCTGACAAAGACGGCAAACAGCATGCCAACCGCAACCGCCTCCCCGTGAGTGAGCGCGCCGTAGCCTAACTCGCTTTCCAGCGCATGGCCGAGCGTATGGCCGAAATTCAAATGGGCGCGCACCCCGGTTTCTTTTTCATCCTCACGCACGACGGACGCCTTAATGTCAATGCCCTTTTCAATGCAATAGGCGAGTTTCTCGCCGCGCAAGTCGGCGAGCGTCTTGATTTCCGCGCGCAGCCAGTCGTAAAAGCGGCGGTCGCGGATCAGCGCATGTTTGATCACCTCGGCAAACCCGGACCGAAGCTCGCGCTCGGGCAGCGTGCGCAAAAAGGAGGTGTCATACACAACTGCTTCCGGCTGATGGAAGGCGCCGATCATATTTTTGCCGAGCGGATGGTTGATGGCGACTTTGCCGCCGACGGCGCTGTCATGGGCCAAGAGTGTCGTCGGCATTTGAATGTAACGGATGCCGCGCATATAGGTGGCGGCGACAAACCCAGCCAAATCGCCGACAACGCCGCCGCCAAGCGCAATGATAACCGAACGGCGGTCGAGGCCGCACTGCAATGCCGCTGTCTGGCAAGCGTAATAATGATCAAATGACTTGGCCGCCTCCCCGCTTGGAATGACGTAGGCGTACACGTCATACTCAGCGGCGGCAAGCAACGCCCGCACCTCATCCAAATAAAGAGGCGCCACAGTATCGTCGGTAACGATGAAAAGTTTTGTCCCTGGCGGACAGGAGAGCGACCGAAGCAAGCTTGGCAGCACGCGGGCCGCCCCATCGCCCAAAAGAAGCGGATAGCGCTTCGTCGCCGTTTCAATCGTCCGTTCGATCATCGTCAAAACTCCTTTGCATAGCGGCGGGCGCGTTCCACATTTTCCTTAATCAAGTCCATCCGATCCTGCCCAAATTGCTCAACGATCGCCGCCGCCACTTCCCAGGCGACAACGGCCTCAGCGACAACGCTCGCCGCCGGCACGGCGCAGCTGTCCGATCGCTCAATGCTTGCCGCAAACGGCTCTTTCGTCTCGATATCCACGCTTTGAAGCGGCTTGTACAGCGTCGGGATCGGCTTCATCACTCCGCGCACGACGATCGGCATCCCGGTCGTCACCCCGCCTTCAAAGCCGCCCGCCCGGTTCGTCCGGCGCGAAAAGCCTTGTTCTGGGCTCCAAATGATTTCATCGTGCACTTCGCTTCCCGGGCGGCGCGCCGCCTCAAAGCCGATCCCGAATTCAACGCCTTTAAACGCGTTGATGCTGACGATCGCGGCCGCGATTTTCGCATCAAGCTTTCGGTCGTAATGGACGTAGCTGCCCACTCCGGCCGGAACACCTTCAACGATCACTTCAACGATGCCGCCGATCGAATCACCGTTTTTCTTCGCCCAATCGATCGCTTCCATCATTTTTTGCCCCGCCTCCGGGTCAAAGCAGCGCACCGGTGATTCTTCCGTCACTGCCTGCAATTCTTCAAGCGAACGATAATCGAGCTTCTTTGCGCGCACGCCGCCGATTTCGATGACATGCCCGGCGACGCGGATGCCGACCTCCTCCAAAATGCGTTTTGCCACCGCTCCAGCCGCCACGCGCACCGTCGTTTCACGCGCCGACGAGCGCTCCAGCACGTTGCGCATATCGCGATGTCCGTATTTCAGGGCGCCGTTTAAATCGGCATGCCCTGGGCGCGGACGCGTCACTTTCCGCTTCACTTCCGCTTCGTCATCAATCGGCTCAACCGCCATAATCGTTTGCCAATGTTTAAAATCGCGATTCTCGACAACGAGCGCAATCGGCGAGCCGAGCGTTTTCCCGTGCCGAACGCCGCCTGTGATTTTCACTTCATCTTTTTCAATCTGCATGCGGCGGCCGCGTCCGTATCCTTTTTGCCGGCGCGCCAGCTCTTTATTGATGTGCTCGGCGCGCAGCTCAAGCCCGGCCGGCACTCCTTCCAAAATGGCCGTCAATTGCGGCCCATGCGATTCCCCTGCCGTCAAATACCGCATGTTTGTCTCTCCCTTCAGGTCTTTAACGCGTTTAAGTAAAAATATATCATAAATTCGAAAAATGAAAATAGTTTCAGGAAAAAAGAAGCCGGCGCGAGCTATTTTTTTCGGTAAAAAAACGTCTCTTCGACTTCAAAACCGTACAGGCCGGGATTGAAAATCTGCTCGGTGCTGCCGACAAACAGCACGCCTCCCGTCCGGAGCGCGTCGTGAAATTTGCGATACAGCATCCGCTTCGCCTCTTCCGTAAAATAAATGAGCACGTTGCGGCAGACGATCAAATCCATGTTGCGCGGAAACGGATCCGCGAGCAAGTTGTGCTTTTGAAACTTGACCGTTTGTTTAATCTTTTCGTCTATTTTATAATACTCGCCTTCTTTCGTAAAAAACTTTTTTCTCATTTCCTCGGGCAGCTCTACAAGCGACCGTTCGCTGTACAAACCGAGGCGCGCGCGGGCGAGCGCATTATCGTCAATGTCGGTCGCCAACACCGACACGCGGTGAAGCGGCAATCGTTTTGCGAGCACCATCGCGAGCGTATACGGCTCCTCGCCGGTTGAGCAGGCAGCGCTCCACACGTTCGGGCGCGGGTTTTCCGCCAATAGCCGCGGCAAAATGGTGTGCTCAAGCACCTCCCAACGCTTGGCGTTCCGGTAAAACTCCGAGACGTTGATCGTCATCCGATCCAAGCATTCATGCCATAGCGCCGGCTCTTTCTCCATCGCTGCAAACAGCTCGGCAAAGCTCTTTAGCCCTTTTTTCATGTACAACGACGCTAAACGCCGCCTCATTTGGGCTTCCTTATATAGCGATAAGTCAATGCCTGTTTTTCGCTTCACTTTGGCAATGAACTGCGCATAATCGTCCATCGTCGCCTGTCCCTCTCTCCTGTCAATGTACAAAAACGGCAAAAACCGGCCGAATGGCGGCCGGTCTTCGCATCAGTACAGCCATGCATTGATCTGTTTCGAATAGCTGACGAGCTCTTCTTCTTTAAAGAACAAACTGATTTCGCGTTCGGCGCTTTGCGGCGAGTCGGAGCCGTGGATGACGTTTTTGCCGACCGTCAAGCCGAAATCGCCGCGGATCGTGCCAGGGGCAGCCTCCTGCGGATTCGTTTTCCCCATCATTTGCCGGGCGGCGGCGATCACGTTCTCGCCCTCCCACACCATTGCAAACACTGGCCCCGAGGTGATAAAGTCGACAAGCTCGCCGAAAAACGGGCGCTCCTTATGTTCAGCGTAATGTTGCTCGGCGAGTTCGCGCGACACTTGCATCAGCTTCGCGCCGACAAGCTGGAAGCCTTTTTTTTCAAAACGGGCGACAATCTCGCCGATCAAATTGCGCTGAACCCCGTCCGGTTTTACCATGATGAATGTCCGTTCTGCCATTCGCTCTCCACCTCTACTGTCGTATGTACTGGGAAACGGATTCCCACCCATCATAGTATCATTGTTTTCCGCCGTTGGCAACAGCGTCCTTGAAAGCGCTAATAATCCCTTTTCCCAATGTAGAGGGCGAGATCATGAAGCAGCGTGCGCGCTTCGTTGGCCGGCAGCTCGCCAAGCAGGCGGAGCGCCTTTTCCAAATAGCGATCGCTTAGCGCATACGATCGTTCGATGGCGTCCGTCTGTTTAATGGCCGCTAGCACCGCCGCCATCTCCTCGACATCCGTGTCCGCGTTGACGGCCGTAATTTTTGCCCGCACCTGTTCATCACAAAGGGCATACAGCACGGGGAGGGTGACGTTTCCTTGCTGCAAGTCGCTTCCGGCCGGCTTGCCGAGCTGCTCTTCCGTGCCGGTGAAATCGAGAATGTCATCGGTAATTTGAAACGACATGCCGACGTAATGGCCGAACCAATACAGCCGGTTGGCCACCGCCTCCGGCGCGCCGGCGGCAAGGGCGCCAAGCTGGCAGCTGGCGGCGATCAATAGCGCCGTTTTTCGGCGGATGCGCCGCAAGTACGTGCGAAGCGGCTGATCAAATCGGTATTTATCCTTGATTTGCTCGATTTCCCCGTGGCACACTTCAACGATCGTTTTCGCCAGCACTTGATGAGCGCGGGGGCTGTCAAGCTCCGCCATCCGCTCAAGCGAACGGGCGAAGAGGTAATCGCCTGTATACATGGCAAAGCGGTTGCTCCATCTCGCCTTGATCGTCGGCCGGCCGCGCCGCACGTCGGCGTCATCGATGACATCGTCGTGAACGAGCGATGCCATATGGATGAGTTCGAGCGCTACGGCTACATGTTTAATCCGTTCGAAATCATAATGGCCAAAGCGGGCGGACAGCAAGACAAAAACGGGACGGATGCGCTTTCCGCCCGCTTGCAATAAATGGAGCGCCGCTTCGCCGAGCGGCCCGTATTCGGATCGGACCGTCCGCTCCAGCTCCTCTTCGACCGCCGCCAAATCATCGCTTAAAAACGAATACATCGCCTTTAACTTCATGGTGTTCACCTTGACTCATCGTTTATAGCCTAAATGCATGGCCGCTACGCCGAACGTGTACGGTTTGACCTCGACATCGACGAAACCGGCTTCGCGGAACATCTCGGCCAGCTCGTCCCGCCCTGGAAATTCGCGCGCCGATTCCTGCAGCCACGAGTATTCCTCATAGCTTTTCGCCAACAGCTTGCCAAACAGCGGCATAATAAACCGAAAATAAAAATAGTAAAGCTGGCGGAAACCAAACAACGTCGGCTGCGACGTTTCCAGACAGACGGTCATGCCGCCCGGCTTGGTGACGCGGTGCATTTCCTTAAGCACCGTCATATAATCAGGAACGTTGCGCAAGCCAAAGCCGATCGTCACATAATCGAACGAATTGTCGGGAAACGGCAGCTGCATGGCGTTGCCGTGAATGAGCTTGACATTGCCGAGGCCGCGCGCCTTCACCTTTTGTTCGCCGACTTTCAGCATGTTTTCGCTGAAGTCAAGGCCGTACACTTCCCCCTCCGGCCCGACCGCCTCAGCCAGCGCGATCGCCCAGTCGGCCGTTCCGCAGCAAACGTCGAGCGCCCTTTTCCCTTTTTGCACATTCATCCTCCGCATGACGTCTTCGCGCCATTTCAAATGGCGGCGGAAGCTGATGACAGAATTCATCCGGTCATAATGTGCAGAAATTTTTTCAAATACGCGATGGACTCGCTCTTCTTTCGATTGATGCATCGTTCTACCCTTCTTCCACCGACTTTTTGACGATGGCTTGAAATCCGCCGGCAAGTTCCGCCATGCGAAACCGCAGCAGGTCGTTCATCGGCAAATTCGCCGCCAGCAGCGCTTCCTTGCAATGGTCAATATAACGCTCGCCAAGGCGAAGCAAATGCCGCTTTTGTTCTTTCGTCAGCCCTTTGGCCCATGGAAAGGCGATATGCGCCATTTGCTCAAACAGCATCGATGACCCAGTGCGGACGAACGCTTCCTGCTCGAGCAGCAAGCGCCGCAACAGCAAGTAATGGCCGGAAAATCCCCCCCATTGCGGCGCCCCGATGCGCTCGGCAAGCTTCGCAAGCAACGCCGACTCGATCGTGCCGACCGCGGCGAACAGCGTCTCGATCCGCTCCACCTTTTTTTCATACAGCCGCACTTTTTGCTCATTAATCTCGCGGACCGCTTCGGCGAACAAACGGATGAGCGCAACATCGCCCGAGCGCGCCAGCAAGTCGTAATAAAGCCCGCTGTACAAGTCGCCGGCCAAAACGACAAGCTGCCGCGTCCGCAAATCGCCGCCGCGGTCTGTCACCTGATCATGGGTGTCAAGGGCGATTTGCATGAGCATCATGGCGATGATGCACCGGTCCGGCTCATTTGGCGCCGCCGGAGCATCAGTCATCATCGACAGCGAAAGCAGCAGCCGGTCTTCATCAACAGCCGGCGCCGGCACATGCGCGCGCAAATACGGATGGTCAAGCAGCCGTTCGATTTGTTCCTTCAATGACGCCAATTTCACCATGATGTCATTCACTCTTCTCACCCTTGTCCCCCCAAAAAATATCCGCACCGCCATGACGGACTCAATTATAACATAATTTTGTCGAAAACGCTCTAGTTTGCTAGAAATTTGCCGGTTTACTTTTTCCCTTCCGATTCAACCACACCGTGGCGCGTTTGAATATACGCTTTTCCTCTCACTTTGATCGCCGACGTATGTTCCGTGAACTGAGCAATCAACACTTCGCCTTTGTCAAGCTTTTCCGAATGGTGAAATCTTGTGTCCGCGCCGCGCGTCAGCCCGATGACGTTCACCCCGTCTTCGAGCGCTTTAATGACGACAAAATCGCTGTTTGTGTACATCCTCTTCCCTCCTTACGCTTTGATTAACGAAAGCACTTCAGCGCGGGCGTTGGCATCTGTTTCAAACACGCCGCGCACCGCTGTTGTCACTGTTTTGGCCCCCGGTTTTTTCACCCCGCGCATCGTCATGCACATATGCTCCGCCTCAACGACGACCATCACCCCATGCGGCTCAAGCGCCTCGACGATCGAATCAGCGATCGTTGCCGTGATGCGCTCTTGCAGCTGCGGGCGGCGCGCCACCGCCTCAACGGCTCGAGCGAGCTTGCTCAGCCCGGTCACTTTCCCTTCCCGCGGAATATAGGCGACGTGGGCAGCGCCAAAAAACGGCACTAAATGGTGTTCGCACATCGAATAAAACGGAATATCTTTGACGAGCACAAGCTCCTCATGTTCCTCGCTGAATACGGTTTGAAAGTGCTGCTTCGGGTCTTCCTGCAGCCCAGCGAACACCTCGGCGTACATTTTCGCCACCCTCTTCGGCGTATCGACGAGCCCTTCGCGGTTTGGATCTTCCCCGATCGCCTCAAGAATGAGGCGGACCGCATATTCAATTTGCGCAAAATTGATCTCTGGCATACAAACAACATCCTCCTGCATCATAAAAGCTGCATGTAATCCGATTCTAGCATAGGGAGCCAAAAAAAACAAAAAAGAAGGGCCGGTGGATCACCTGCCCTTCCCTCCTGCGCTCCTGCTATGTAGGCTTACTTGACGGCATCTTTCAATGCTTTGCCCGGTTTGAATGCAGGAACTTTGCTTGCCGGAATTTCCATTTCTTCGCCCGTTTGCGGGTTGCGTCCTTTCCGGGCGGCGCGCTCGCGCACTTCAAAGTTTCCAAAACCGATTAATTGCACTTTATCGCCTTTTCGCAGCGCTTCTGTAATCGAATCAAACACCGCATCAACGGCTTTTGTCGCATCTTTTTTGGAAAGACCGCTTGTTTCAGCGACCGCGTTGATCAATTCCGTTTTGTTCATGCCATTCACCTCCTCCCAAAGGGCTGGTCTTGTTTACTACCATTTGTGCACACTTTTCTGCTTTTCTATACATAGACATCCAATTCCAGCGGCAAGAAGGCCCGCGCGCCGCGCCGGCGCAGCCAATCATTCTATGTTTGCCTCGCGACAGTCCGCCTAAGATGCGCCTATGCCGCCGGCTGAAGCCCCTTCCCAACAGTTTGGGCTCCTCCTGTTTTCGCCGGGCGCAAACGAAGCCAAGGGCGAGGAAAACCGCCTTCTTCCCGCCAACAGGCGGTGACATGCCTAATCTTAACCAATTGACCGCGGAAATTCAACATCTTTTTTCGCAAAAACGGCCAATTTTAGGCATATTTCACCAAAACAACGATTTCAGATAAAAGATTACCATAACGCCATGCCCATAATCAAGTGCCAATCCTGATTTCTCAAGGGTTTTGGCGATTTTTTCCCTTTGCCACTTAGCAACTGAAAAAATGGCATCAAAAAAGCTCCCTTGTCGGGAGCTTGGCGCGCGGCCTCCGCTTTTCTTTCTGTCTAGCTGCGGCGCCTAGCTCTCTTCTGCCAAATAACCTTCCCCCTCGGGGTGCAAGCACCCCCTGCGGGTGAAGAACATTTGGCTTCGAGAGCTAATCTCGGCGCCTCCGCTTTTCTTTCTGTCTAGCTGCGGCCGCTAGCTCCCTTCCGCAAAATAACCTCCGCCCTCGAAGTGCAAGCACTTCTGCGGGCGGAGAACATTTTGCCTCGGGAGCTTGGCGCGCGGCCTCCGCTTTTCTATAAAATAATCGCGATGAGGCCGCCGGAGCCTTCGTTGATGATGCGCTCAAGCGTTTCTTTCAGCTTGTAGCGGGCGTTTTCCGGCATGAGCGCAAGTTTCGCTTGGATGCCTTCACGGACGATGGAGCTGAGCGAGCGGCCGAAAATGTCAGAGTTCCAAATCGACAGCGGATCGTCTTCGAAGTCTTGCATTAAATAGCGGACGAGCTCTTCGCTTTGCTTTTCCGTGCCAATGATCGGTGCAAACTCCGATTCGACGTCAACTTTGATCATATGAATCGACGGCGCAACGGCTTTCAAACGGACGCCAAAGCGCGACCCTTGGCGGATGATTTCCGGTTCGTCAAGACTCATGTCAGACAAAGCGGGCGCAGCGATGCCGTAGCCGGTTTGTTTGACCATTTTCAGCGCGTCGGCGATTTGGTCATATTCCGCTTTCGCATGGGCGAAGTCTTGCATGAGCTGAAGCAGATGGTCTTTGCCGCGAATCTCGACGCCGACGATTTCTTTTAAAATTTGATCGTACAGCTCATCCGGTGCATACAAGTCAATTTCGGCGATCCCTTGCCCCATTTCGATGCCGGCAAGCGCCGCTTTTTCGATGAAATCGTACTCGGCAAACTGCTGCACAACCCGGTCGACGTCGCGCAGCCGTTTGATGTCTTTGACTGTGTCGCGCACCGCTTCTTGGTAGCTTTCGCGCAGCCAATGATCTTCGCGCAGCACCATCACCCAGCTCGGCAAGTTGACGTTCACTTCAAGCACCGGGAATTCATATAATGCTTCGCGAAGCACGTTATACACGTCGGCTTCGCGCATGCTTTCCACGCTCATGGCGAGCACCGGAATGTCGTACTTTTCGGCGAGCTCGCGGCGAAGCGCCTCGGTTTCCGGATGGTGCGGCCGAACGGTGTTGACGATCATAATGAACGGCTTGCCGACTTCTTTGAGCTCGCTAATGACCCGTTCTTCCGCTTCGACATAGTCTTGGCGCGGAATTTCCCCGATCGTGCCGTCCGTCGTAATGACGACTCCAATCGTCGAATGTTCTTGGATGACTTTTCTTGTCCCGATTTCCGCCGCCTCTTGGAACGGGATCGGCTCTTCATACCAAGGCGTGTGGATCATCCGCGGCCCGTTTTCGTCTTCATATCCTTTTGCGCCGGGCACGGCGTAGCCGACGCAGTCGACAAGACGGATGTTGACTTCAAGACCCTCATCAACTTTCACCGTCACCGCCTGGTTTGGCACGAACTTCGGTTCTGTCGTCATGATCGTCTTGCCGGCGGCGCTTTGCGGCAGTTCATCTTGGGCGCGCGCTTTATCGGCTTCGTTTTTAATGTTCGGAATCACGACCAACTCCATAAACCGTTTAATAAACGTCGATTTTCCGGTGCGGACGGCGCCGACAACCCCTAAATAAATGTCGCCGCCGGTCCGCTCGGCGATATCTTTAAAAATATCGACCTTTTCCAAATGACTCCCCTCCAGTCCTTCGGTCGTTATAAGAAACAGTGGAATGAGCTAGCATAGTCGGACACTATATGCATATGATGTTGTCCGATTCGGTTATGACTAAAATAGAAAAAATCCCTTCTCTAGAATGTATTTTCCTAGAGAAGGGAAGATGACTCATTTTGTGAAAAAAATCGGTTCATTCGTCTTGGCGTCGATCGTATAGGGCAACGAATACGCCGGCACAAACAGCGAATGGTCGGTCAAAATCGGGCGAATATCGTCACCCGGCTTGTAGTGGTGCGGATATTTTTTCAACGCCGCATACAAATCAGAACGGTAGTCAATGTAAATTTCTCCATTCCCGTCGATGACAAACGGCAAGTTGTTGCCGGAAAACGGGCTGACGACATAAGGCGGCTCTTTATAGCCGAGCTTTTTGTAATCGAGCGTAAATACGCCCGGCGCAACGACGTCTTGAAACGGCGGATATTTATGCTTGTCCGTGTACATGCTAAGCCGCAGCTTCAGATCGCGGATGCGTTCGGCTAAGCGCAGATCAAGCAGCTTGACCGTCGGGTTCGTTTCCGCATCGATGATCATATACTGGAAGACGCCCCCGCTTTCATAGGCGTTTCCCGGCGGCTCCTGCATATAGCGGGGAACGAGCTTTTGAAAATCGACTGGATACTTCAAATACATCGGCGTGTTCATGTCGCGTGTTTTAATCGGCAGAAGCCCGCCGGTCGCCTTCCGGTACTCATCCACCGCCGATTGGACGGCCGCCACTTGGTCTTTGTAAGGAATTTGGTTTTGTTTCAGCCGCTCTTGTGGATACAAGCAGCCGGAAAGCAGCGCCAAACATATACATGACAACAACAAGCGAGCGATTCGTTTCATCTTTCCCACCTTTTTGCCTATTGCGGTGTCGGTCCGCTGAATACGACGAAAATGATGATGATGCCAGCGAAAATCAAAAGAATGTAGGCGACAAGCGCCAACAGAAAGCGAAGCCATTTCATCTTGACTTTGTAGCGGCTTAAGTAAATGAAGCCGACGGAAATAAACATAAACACCATCGAGGCGATGGCGATCCACATTTTCGCTAACGCCGGTGACATGGACGCTCCTCCTTTTTTTCGACAACTATCATTATAGCATTGGCAAAAAAAAAGCTGAAGTAAAGCGGGGCTTTCTTTACTTCAGCATCCCCTCATACCCTTCCGGAAGCTCAAGCCGATGATGGTTCGCCATATTGTATGCAGAACGAAGACGACTTGTACCGCCATTGGCCTATTTTCATCATTCTTGTTCGGCAAAAATGTTGTTTAAGTCATCCATTTCTTCTTTTTTTCCGCGCGCCATGAGCGAATCGACCGCCTCTTTCGGGTCTTTTCCCGCAAACAATACGTCATAGAGAGCTTCGGTGATCGGCATCTTCACACCAAGCTCTTTCGCCAGCTCATAGGCGGCTTTTGTCGTTCGCACCCCTTCGACGACCATCCCCATGCTCTCAAGCACCTCGTCCAGCTTTTTTCCTTGGCCGAGCATGTAGCCGGCTCTCCAGTTGCGGGAATGGACGCTCGTGCACGTGACAATCAAATCGCCGACTCCCGCCAAACCAGCGAATGTCAATGGATTAGCGCCGAGGGCGCAGCCGAGGCGGGCAATCTCGGCGAGCCCGCGCGTAATGAGGGCCGCTTTGGCGTTATCCCCATAGCCAAGCCCGTCGCTGATTCCGGCGGCCAAGGCGATGATATTTTTCAGCGCCCCGCCGACTTCGACGCCGATTAAATCCGGGTTCGTATACACGCGAAAATAGTGATGGTTCATAAAGATGTCTTGAATGCGGCGCGCCGCTTCCATATTTGGCGACGATACCGCCACGGTCGTCGGGTGGCGGAGCACGACTTCCTCGGCATGGCTCGGCCCGGAGAGAACGACAACATCTGCAAGCCATTCCCCCATTTCCTCGGCGACCATTTCCGACACCCGCTTATGCGTCCCTGGTTCGATTCCTTTGCTGACGGCAACAATGGTGATCGGCTTGGCCAAGCAGGCGCGCACGTCCGCAAGCACCGTACGGATCGCTTTCGTCGGCACGGCGAGCACAACGATCGCAACGTCGTCAAGCGCAGCGCAAAGGTCGTCATAGCCGATAATGGCGTCCGGCAGGCGAACGCCTGGCAAATATTTTTCATTTGTCCGCTTTTCGTTGATTTCGTTGATCTGCTCGGTCCGATGACCCCAGAGCCGGACGTGGTGCCCATTGTCAGCCAGCACGAGCGCCAACGCCGTCCCCCAGCTTCCAGCCCCCAATACGGCGATGTTCTCCATCGTTTTCCACTTCCTTTATCCGATTGTCGCAACCTTGAAAAATAGCAATCGCGCCGCCTCTTCGCTCCTGTTCGTTCGACTTTCGCGGCGGCGACACATGGCTTACGCTCCTGTGACACCACCCACGCAGAACCAAGCTTTCCTTGGTTCGAGCCTCTTCACCGGCCTCGCAGCGCGTGTCGCCGATGGGCAAGCGGCCTCCGCTTTTCTTTCTGTCTAGCTCCGGCCGCTATCGGCTTGCGACGCTGCGTGTCCCTCTGCGGCGGCAACAGCCTCCTCGCGGGCCCCGCAGCGCGTGTCGCCGATGGGCAAGCGGCCTCCGCTTTTCTTTCTGTCTAGCTCCGGCCGCTAGCTCCCTTCCGCAAAATAGCCTCCGCCCTCGAAGTGCAAGCACTTCTCGGCGCGGAGAACATTTTGCCTCGGGAGCTTGGCGCGCGGCCTCCGCTTTTCTTATTTCCGCGGGCGGGCGATGATTTTAATCGGCGTGCCTTCAAAACCGAATGCATCGCGGATGCGGTTTTCCAAAAACCGTTCATATGAAAAATGCATCAGTTCCGGGTCGTTGACAAACGCGACAAACGTCGGCGGTTTGACGGCGACTTGCGTCATGTAATAAACTTTCAGACGCCGCCCGTTATGCGTCGGCGTCGGATTCATCGCCACCGCATCCATGATGACTTCATTGAGCACATTTGTCTGGACGCGCATCGCATGATTGTCGCTCACAAGCCGGACGAGCGGCAAGAGCTTATGCAGCCGCTGCTTCGTTTTCGCCGATACGAACAAAATCGGCGCATAGTCCAAAAACGGAAAATGGTCGCGAATCTTCCGCTCAAATTCGACCATCGTTTTGTCGTCCTTTTCAATCGCATCCCATTTATTGACGACAAGAATGACACCGCGACCCGCTTCATGCGCGTATCCGGCGATTTTTTTGTCCTGCTCGATGATGCCTTCCTCAGCGTTTAACACAACAAGCACGACGTCCGAGCGCTCAATGGCCCTTAACGCGCGCAAGACGCTATATTTTTCCGTGCTTTCGTAAATTTTTCCTCGTTTGCGCATCCCTGCCGTATCAATGATAACATATTCCTGCCCTTCGCGCACAAATGAGGTGTCGACGGCGTCCCTCGTCGTACCGGCGATGTCGCTGACGATGACCCGCTCCTCACCTAAAATGGCGTTGACAAGCGACGATTTGCCGACATTCGGCCGGCCAATGAGGCAAAACTTAATGACGTCTTCTTCATACTCTTGTCCACCGCCCTTTGGAAAATGACGGACAACAGCATCAAGCAAATCGCCAAGCCCTGTCCCATGAGCTCCGGAAATCGGGTACGGCTCCCCAAAGCCCAGAGCGTAAAAGTCGTAAATCAAATCACGCATTTCCGGATTGTCGATTTTGTTCACCGCGAGCACAACCGGCTTATTCGACCGGCGGAGCAGCTTGGCCACCTCTTCATCAGCCGCAGTCACACCGTCCCGGCCGTTCGTCATAAAGATGATGACATCCGCCTCATCGATGGCGATTTCCGCCTGCTGGCGAATTTGCACAAGCAGCGGCTCGTCGCCAATGTCAATGCCGCCGGTATCGATCAAATAAAACGAATGGTTCAGCCATTCGGCTCGGCTGTAAATGCGGTCGCGCGTCACTCCAGGCACGTCTTCGACGATGGAAATGCGTTCCCCGACAATGCGGTTGAAAATCGTCGATTTTCCTACATTTGGACGGCCGACAATGGCCACGACTGGATTTGCCATGCTACCACCCTTTATCTTCGTTTTCTCCTTACCTTTGTCGCTGAAAAAAAACGCCCTTTTCGGAAGGGCATCGGTCCATCAACGCCAAGGGCACTTGACTGCAAGGCTAGGAAGGAAATGACTTTTTACCAATCAAGTGCATCTTTTAGCGATGAACCAGGGTAGGCTACAACTGCTTTATTTTATCAAAAAGCGAAACGCTCAACAACTAATGTTTGACGATAATAAGAAGCCCCTCGCTCAATTCATGGGCGATGCCATCCAAAATCGCCTCTAAATTCGCGGCGATCTGTTCCATTTCCTCTTTAGTTTGGCAAATAAAGATCGGCGCACCGCCGGCGACGCGCCCGCCGTTCATCGTAATGACGGCCAAAATCATCTTTTCATGCGTCATCGCCGCTCCACCCCTTCCGCTTCCAACGCCGTTTCTTCGGCATGCGGATGGCGCTCTCAAGCACCGGCACGTTTTCAATGACAGCCTTCGCCTTCTCGACATCCTCGACTTGCGGCAAAATAAAAATGCCGACGCGTCCGTCATTCAAATCGCGCTTGGCGAGCGGCACGAGCGCCGGCGTTCCCGAGTCGCGGTAAATGCCGAGGGCGGTCGATACATCATGCAAAATCGCCTGCCGCTGCCCAAGATTGGCGATCGTCGTGCGGGCGTTGAAATTTTTCGGCGTTAAAATAAACCCCATTCCATAGCGCAAAATTTCTTCGCGCCGCGCCGACAAGCCGATGTTCATGATATAGATGTTGTCAACATACAGCCCTGCCCCTTCAAAATGCGGCTTGACATATTGGACCTCGGCAATGTCTTTCAGCCGGCTTCCGCTCATAAACCGCCGCGCCGTCATAAGGCCGATGATACTGGCGGCAAGCGCGGCCCAAATGTCCCATACTAAATAAAAGAGCGTCGATAAAAAGGAGACGAAAATGACTAAATAGTTCCGCCCTTCAAACACAATCGCGATGCCTTCGATGTATGTTTTTCCTCTCGGCACCAGCTCATACTGATCCAACTCGTTCAACGTATTGCGCTCCATATTGCGTACGTCGCGAAATTGTGAGGCGGCCAAGGCCAAAAACGTGATCGCTGCGAACTCTTTTTCCATAATCGCCGGCACGGCGACCGTTCCCAGGCCGGCGGCAATGGCCCCTAAGGCAATATGGATCGTCCGACCGTGCAAATACGTCGGGTATTGCCGGTAATCGGTGCGCAACAAATAAAGCCGCGTCAACACCCCAGCGGCAACACCGTATAAAATCGGAAACGTGTATTCGTTCACGGCTGCCTCGTCCTCCTTACAGGCCGTTTTTCCTCAAGCTGCAGCGAGAAGAAGCGGATCGATTCCCAAACGAGCAAAGATGATGCGCTAATGGCGAGCGCATCCAAAAAGGAAAACGACCCAAGCACATAACCCGGCGCCATGCGCAAGATGGACATGGCGTACACCACTTCCCCTTGACAGCCGCCGAGCGCCAGACAAAGAAGGCGGGCGGATATGCGGCGGTGGAACAGGCTGCTGATCAAGGCCATCCACCAGCCAAGCATCCATTGGCCATCAAGCCAAATCCAGACCGGATCAAACAAGGCAAGCAGACGAAAAGCGGCATAGGCAAACGCCAAGCCGGACGCTGACAGCGCCATCCGCAGCCATCCGCATGGCCGCTGTGTGACCGCCACGTAACAAGAGGAGAAAAAAAGCACAAAAAAGGACGCCGCCATATGAATGGGACTGATCTTCACCGTCATCGAGGCCGAACTGATCATGAAAAGCGAAAATACAGCCAGCTTCGTCCGCTCGACGGTCTTTTTCATCAAAAATGTCGCTGCAATCCATAACGTCCAAAAAAAGAAATAAAAATAAGCTCCTTCCATCTTTTCCACTCCTTATTATGTTCATTATGTCATCTTTTATGAACGTTCATTCCCGTATAGAAAAAACAGCATTCGTTCATAGTAAAAATGATCGCTGTACCGAAGCAGAAAGGAGCCATGGCGAAATGGGAAAAGATCGACAGGAAAAAAAGCTGAAGCAATCGCGGCGCGTCGAGTCAGATCGAGATCAGTCCCTCTCCTATAAAGGAGCGGCTCGGCTCGACACGCCGGAGGAAGCGCGGGAACGGAACGAGCACTAAAAATGGCGAAAGGCCTTTCTCTACAACCACTCTGTTCGTTTGATTCCAAAAAAACAGCGTTTCCATTGCCAATGATGAAAAGCTAGCCGCGCCAATAAGGACGGCTAGCTTTCGTTTACGGCGAAAAAACGATTTCGAACGAAAAAATGGTCTATTCTCCTCATGTGTCAAGGATCTTCTTTAAAGATTGAACATTCGTTTTCGGTGTAGTCTACCGCAACCTCCTCCCGATGCAAAACAAACAACTTCTGTTGATGGCAGGTTCAACTAGATAGAACGGGGCATCAACTTTTGGCCAAACAAAAAACCCCACCTTGATGGCGGCTGCCACCAAAATGGGGTTGCTTCACAGTTCGTCATTTCAATTTTTTCAGCTGCTCGCCAATCACTTCGCCGAGCTGGAAGCCGCGCGTTTCCGACGTTCTTGTGTATTGGCTGTAATCCTCGGCCGGCGCGGCCGCCTCTTCCTCAAGCAGCGCGCGGATGCTGAGGGAAAGGCGGTGATCCGCTTCGTTGACGTCGAGCACTTTCGCCTTCACCACGTCGCCTTCTTTCAGCACTTCATGCGGCGAGCCGATGCGGCGGTTGGCGATTTGCGACACATGCACCAATCCTTCGACGCCTGGGAAGACTTCCACAAACGCGCCGAACGAAGCGAGCCGTTTCACCGTCCCGGTGACGACATCACCCGGTTTCACTTTTTCACTGAGGCCTTCCCATGGGCCCGGCAGCGCTTCTTTGATCGACAGCGACAGGCGACCGTTCTCCGGATCGACGGCCAACACTTTCACTTTCACCGCATCTCCTTCTTTCACCACTTCCGACGGATGAGCGACGCGCGTATGGGAAAGCTGGGAAATATGTACGAGCCCATCAAACCCGCCGACATCGACAAAGACGCCGAAATCGGCAATGCGGCGGACGACGCCATCCAACACTTGCCCCGGCTCAAGGCGGGAGAGCAGTTCTTTTTGCTGCCGCGCTTGTTCTTCCTCAACGACCGCCCGATGCGACAAAATGACGCGGTTTTTCTCGCGGTCAAGCTCGACGACTTTCACGGAGAGCGTTTTTCCTTTATAATCGGAAAAATCTTCGACGTAATGCGGCTCGACAAGCGACGCCGGGATGAAGCCGCGCACTCCGACATCGGCGACAAGACCGCCTTTGACGATGTCTTTAATGACTGTTTCAAATGTTTCGCCGTTTGCAAATTTGCGCTCTAGATCTTCCCACGCCCGCTCGGCGTCCACCGCTCTTTTCGATAAAATGAGCAACCCTTCTTCCCCGTCTTTTCCTTCTTCCACTTTTTTGACTTTGGCCGTCACTTCATCGCCGACAGCGACGGCATCGCTCGGTTTTTCAATATGCAAGTTCGACAGCTCGCTGATCGGAATGATGCCGCTTTGCTTGCTGTTTTCCACCTCGACCAGCACTTGCTTGTCCTCAAGCTTCACCACTTTGCCGCGGACGATATCGCCCACTTCATACACATTGACTTGCACATTCATCTCTTCTGTCATCGCAAAAACCCTCCTTCATCGACTGACAACTGTCAAAAGCGCGCCTCGCGCCGAGGCCCCGGCCGGCTGTCGGCAAAATAAGGACGCTTTTCTAGTTAGTATACCATATTTTCTCAATCAACATGTACTATAATGCTCATTGAGGCGGCGGAAGGGATGCCTCGAACAGCCTGTTCCTTTCATGCCCGCTGATGCTCTTCCAGCAGCCGGCGGATATGATCCATAATGTAATCGGCCGCTTCTTCTGGGCTCGCTTTCCGCGCGCGCAGCGGCGCCATATCGATCGGCGCTCCGTACACAACCTTAAGCGGCGCAAACGGACGGTACGGGCCGACAATGGCGCACGGAACGACGGCGGCATCGGTGCGCAAAGCGAAAAAGCCAACGCCGGGCAGCGCCTTTTTCAGCCGGCCGTCTTTGCTGCGCGTCCCTTCCGGAAAAATGCCGAGCACTTCGCCTTGCTTCAGCACCTCAAGCCCCGTGCGCAGCGCTTGGCGGTCGTTCATGCCGCGCTTGACCGGAAAGGCATGCAAGCTTTTGACGAGCGTTTTCACGACCGGTGCGCGAAACAGCTCTTCTTTCGCCATAAACCGAATCGGCCGCGGCGCCGTAATGCCAACGACCGGCGGATCTAGGTTGCTGATATGGTTGGCGCAAAGAAGCACGCCGCCTTCCTTCGGAAATTGTTCAACCCCGATCGTTTGAATGCGGTACAAAGGAGTGAGCACTCCCTTGACGATCCCCTTGGCGAATGAATAAAAGTCCACCGTCATCCAATCCTTTCGTTGACAATCTCCATAATCCGCTCCACCACTTCCTCAATCGACAGCGATGTCGTATCGATTTCCACCGCATCCGGCGCCTTGCGAAGCGGCGCTGTCTCCCGTTCCGAATCGAGCCGGTCGCGGCGGGCGATCTCTTCTTTCAGCTTTTCAAGATCGGATGGAAAGCCGCGCGCAAGATTTTCCTCATGCCGGCGCCGCGCCCGCTCCTCGACCGACGCTTTCAGGAAAATTTTCACTTCGGCGTTCGGCAGCACATGCGTTCCGATATCGCGCCCGTCCATGACGACGCCGCCCCCTTCCGCCAAGGAGCGTTGGCGGGCGACCATCTCCTCGCGCACAAGCGGATGCTTCGCGACAAGCGACACCGCATTCGTCACCGCCTCACCGCGGATGATGTCGGTCACATCGTCGCCATTGACTAGGACGATCTGTCCATGCGGCGACGGTTTCAACTCAATCGATGTATCGCGAAGCAGCGACAGGAGCGCCTGCTCATCATGGATGTCGACGCCGCATGCAAGCGCCCGGTACGTCAGCGCGCGATACATGGCGCCGGTATCGATGTATACGTAGGAAAGCCGCCTAGCGATCCGTTTGGCGACCGTGCTTTTCCCCGCCGCGGCGGGTCCGTCGATCGCGATGCTGATTCGTCGTTTCATCATTTCCTCCTGCTTTACCGAAAATCGCTTGATGAGTGCACAAAGAAAAATGCAGGAAAACCCTGCATGTCTCCATGTTCATTGTACCATATCCGCCGTCAACGGTCGACGGCCGTTTCAACTGTTTTCGTTTTTTCCGGCTTGGCTACCCCTTCGTATTCGTACACCTTGCCGATATACAACGCCGCTGGCGTGTACAACACAAGCCATTGGGCGATCAACAGGCAAATCGTCTGGATGACGACAAGCTTCCACAACAGCTGTTCGATCCGTTTCATGGCGCAAGCCTCCTGCTTCCCATTTTTTCTAGCAGTATTCCACGCGCCCAGCTCATTTATTCTGTTCGTTCTCCCATTTTCTCTCCTCAAGCTGCCGTTCAAAGCTGTAGCGAATGAGCCGGACGCGGTCTTGGGGGGCAAGGTCTGTGAACTCCACCGACATTTTCGCCATGCCGCGCTCGTCATCAGCCATGCGCACAATCGACGCCTTCGTTTGCACGTAATGGTATTCGCCGGAGCGCATCGCCAACACGAGCCAAAGCTCGACCGCCATGCCGGGGCGAAGAAGCGGAGCGTGCGCCGGCGGCACAAGGAGGGCGGCGCCGCCGGCGCTGATATCCACCGTCATCGTCACAAACGGAGCGAACTCGCTGTCAGACGGATGGACGGCCGCATCGACATTCGCTTTCACCCGCACATAACGGCGGCGCTGGATGCGCACGACGTATTCCTCGCCCGGGTAAGCCAAGACGACCATCGGCAACGGATCGCGGATTTTCCCCTTCACTTCGGTATCAAACATGTATAAACCGCCGTCTTGCCCGACAAAAGTCGCTTTAAACTGCATCCCGTTCAACAAATAAACGGTTTTTCCACTCTGTTCATCGATCGGATAGCTGATATGAACCGCCCCGTCAGCAACGGCGAGCGCTTTGCTTCGGTATTGCCGCGCTGAGCCGTCCGACGGCTCAAGCCGGATCGAATCTCCGATTTTGATCATCATGTTTCCTTTTCCCCTTTTCAGTCAGCTGCCGAACCGGCGATCGTTTCGCTGACCCGCATGATGTCCCATGACGATTATACCATACCGCCCGACTGACTTTGACCAAAAAAAGAGGAAAAGCCGACAGCCCCAGCTTTTCCTCCCTTGTTTTCATCTGTAATTCGGCTCCACGCTTTCAAGCTTCTCGACTTTTTCTTCAAGGCCGGTTGCGGCGTTAATGAACAGTTGATACGTTTCATCGCCAAGCGTTCCTAAAAACTCATAGCAAAGCACCGGTTTTTGCAAATCGTTCATAATGACCGCCTGGCGCTCTTCCATCACTTTCAAATGTGGGTTTAACTTTTTCTTCGCCGCCTCGACGGTGAGCGTCGGTTTGGGCAACGGACGCGGAATGGACGATGACAAATAGTCGCGCGCCGTAAAGCCGACGACATGGCCGTTGTCAAGCGCCACTTTCATTTGGATCGCTTCCGGGTAAATGCGGACGCCGTTTTCGCTTTTGACAAACGTCAGCACGGCGACATTATCGTATTGCGTGCTGTCGTACAACTCAAAGCCGGTGAATTGATGCCGTCGCAAAAACGCCATCCCACGGTTGGCCGCCTCATGCAAGCTGATCTCCGGCTTGCCGATTGGCCGGCTGTTTAACGCCCAAATCGGATATCCGCCGTTTTTCGTCACATCCATATAAATGTCGCCCTTTGTTTTCGGAGCGTGAATCGTTAAACTGTAAAAACGCTCATCCGCCCCATTGCCGCTTTCCGTCACCTTGATTTTCTCTGTTCCTTTTAAGCCGAGAAACTCGCGGGCGATCCGTTTCGCCTCGTCTTTGGAAATCGGGCGCCCTTTCGCGCGGACAAAGCCTTTTTCCTCGTTGGCGAGGCCGATGAACGACGGGCCGAACTCGGACGAACTTGAGAATGTATCAACATTTTTCTCCACCGCTTTTAAGCCGTCAATAATGATGTTGTCGCCTTTCTCGTCGTTCGTCGCCAGCGCCAGTTCGACGTCCATCCAGCGCAAATTGTTTTCCAGCACTAAATGCTGCACGTTGCGCAATTCTTGGCGGATCGCGCCGGCGCTTTTGTACAGCGCCTCGAGCGTCTTGTGCTCTTCTTCGGTCAACGGCTCTTTTTCCAAATCGCGCACGGCCGTCCGGTAGCTGAACTCGCCGATTTTCGACAAAAACTCTTGCGTCTTGTTAAACGGCAAAAGCGACAGCGGCAGCTGGCCGACATCGGTATGGGCTTCGGATGCGATTTTCCACACTTCGGCGAGCGCCGGCGACAATGAGGCGTGCGAATTCATCGCCAGCGTCGCACCTAGCTTGTCATGCAGCAAATCGATCTGGTAGGCCAAATCGTGGAACGCACGCTGGTAATTGTTTTCCGCATGAATTAAGATCGCGTTTTTTTCCTGATGCTCGCGGTAGCCCCAGTAACCAGTGCCGACGACAGCGACGACAAGCGCCGCAATCAGTAAGTTTCGCACCATCTCGTCTCCCTCCTTTTATTTGCAAAAAATATGGTTTCCAATCCGTTTGATTTGCGGACGGCTCCAAATCCATGAGCTCGTCGCCGTGGCTGGGTTGAAGTAGTAAATCGCCCCGCCGGTCGGGTCCCAGCCGTTGATCGCATCAAGCACCGCTTTTTTCGCCGTTTCATTCGGCGTCAGCCAAATTTGCCCATCGGCGACCGCGGTAAATGCGCCTGGCTGAAAGATCACCCCGGCGACCGTATCCGGAAACGACGGATGCTCCAGCCGATTTAAAATAACGGCGGCAACCGCCACTTGTCCGATGTACGGCTCCCCGCGCGCTTCCCCGTAAACGGCGTTTGCCATCAGCCGAATATCGTTTTGCGAAAACCCTTTCGGCACGTTCGACGCCGTCGTTTTCGCCGCCCGCACTGAACCTGCTGAACCGCCGCCGCGTTTTTTCACCTGCTGGCTGAGCGGAATGCCGCCGTAATGGGTGAAATCGTTTCCTTGGCGGATTTGCTCTTTCACAAACTGCTCGTAATATTTTGAAGCGTTCACAAGCTTCCGTTTCGTCTCCGATCCGGCTAGTCCATCGACCGGCAAGCCGTATTCGTATTGGAAATTGCGCAGCGCCCAATACGTTCGCCAGCCAAACACGCCGTCAATTTTGCCGTTGTAAAACCCAAGGTATTGCAGCCGCGCCTGCAGTTCAATGACATCATCGCCAACTGCTCCACGCTGAATCACTTGCGGGGAAAACGCGAAAGCATGGCCTGATGGGTACATGCATGTCCAAACAGCCAATGCGATGAATAGAACCCATTTTCTTGCCATATGTGAACCTCCCGTCAACACTCACCGTTTTTACCCCTATTTTCCTTCCGTTTCCCTTTTTTATGCGAAAAAAAGAAAAAAGCCAAAGCTTTTACGCTTGGCTTTTCACAGGCGGCACCGCTTGAGGGCGGGCGTATCCTTTCGCTTGTTTTACTTTGCGCAACGCCGCCCACCATAAGGCGAGCATAAACAAACCCATGTAATAGCCCCATCGCTCTTTGGCGAGCAACAGCCAGTCATAGACGCCATGAAGGAAAAACGGCAACAAAAACGACGCCCATAAATAATAGCGGCGCTTTTTTACGGCAAACTTCGCCTTGCCGAAATAAAACCCCATGATGACGGAAAAGAGCGCATGACTGGACACCGGCAAAAGCGCCCGGGCAATGGCCGTCTCCACTCCGTTGGCCAACAAGTACAAAATGTTTTCCAGCGTCGCGAACCCAAGCGAGACGCTGGCGCTGTACACAATGCCGTCATACGGCTCGTCAAATTCGTCGTGGTCATACACAAAAAAATAAACGACAAACCATTTGACAAACTCCTCAAGGAGCGCAGCGGAAAGAAACGCCTCGGCGGCCGGCGACGCGACGATCCCTTCTGCCGCCAACACGTATTGGATGAACATGATCGGAAACACAAGCAAGACGCCGAATAAAAACATGCGCAACACAAACGAAAGCGGCTCAGCCTCATACTCGTCCTTTAAATAAAAATAACTAAGCAGCGCCACCCCGGGGGCGACGCCGGCGGAAATCAACGAAAACATCCTCGATCCCCGTTTCTTTGGCATTTTTAACTTCATCGTACCACGAAACAGGGGAGAAAAAAAGAGGAATTGCTGGGCCGCTTGTTGCCTAATAAGCGAACAAGCCATCAACGGCGGCGTCGGCCGCAAGAGCGACAGCGAGCTTGATGCGCGCCTTTTTCGCATCGTAGTCGCTGCCAAGAATAACCCCTTTCTTATGCAAATCGTAGGCGCTGCCGGGGTAATCGTACGTTGTATACACCGCCCCTTCCTCGGCGCTCGTCGTCACAACGACTTTGATCCCCGCTTCGATGGCTTTGACGATTTCATCGACCATTTTTGGCGCCACTTGCCCGCGGCCGACCCCTTCGAGCACAATGCCAGCGACGCCGCTTTCTCGAGCCGCTTTAATGAACTTGCCGTCCGCCTCCAAGTAGCATTTCACAATGTCCACCGGCGGAAGCGGGCGCACAAGCTTGTAATATTCGCGTCGGATCGGCTTTTGGTACACGTACACCTCATCGTTGTCAATGATGCCTAAATAGCCGAAGCCGAAAGCGTTGAATCCTTGAATGTTCGAGGCGTGTTCTTTTTTCACGTATTTCGCGGCAAAAATGCGTTCATTGAACACAACGACCGTCCCCGCCCCACGCAACGGCTCGGCGCACGCGGCGTAAATGGCATGGCGGATGTTGATGTACACATCGCTGCCCAAATCAGACGGCGCCCGCTGCGAACCGGTGACGACGATCGTCCGCGGGTCATCGATCGTCAAATCAAGGAAATAGGCCGTTTCTTCGAGCGCATCGGTTCCGTGAGTGACGACGATGCCATCAACGGATGGATCGGTGAAATGCGCCTCAATCCGTTTTTTCAGCTCAAGCCAATGCGAAAACGTCAAATGCATGCTTGGCAATTGAAATACGCTTTCCACGATGATTTCAATTTCTTTCGGCAAATGGCACATCGCCGCGAGTTCTTCACCGCTTAGCGCCCCAGCCCGCAGGCGGCCGGAACGTTCGTTTCGCTTGCTCGCAATCGTGCCGCCGGTTGTCAGGAGCACCACTTTCCGTTTCGTCACGCAAGCCACCCTCGCTTTCTCGCTTCAGCATCATTACACGAGTGTTGATTATCCATTATTTTACTAAAAAACAAAGAATGATATGGCTGAACACAAGCTTTTCTGCCTCTTCCCTCGAACAAGAACGCCGGCGGGCAAATGTCATTTGCCCGCAAAGCGTTCATTGTTCGAGGAGGGCATGCCGTCATATGCCCAGTCGATGTATTGGCCAAGAAGCGCTACTGCAGCTGCTTGGCTGCCCCCTCCCGTTCGCGCTTGGCGATGCAGGCGGCAATAGCGTCTCCATGGAAGCGGCCGTTTTCGATAAAAATTTCATTCGCATCGTTGCCAGCGGCGATCACCCCGGCGATAAACACCCCCGGCACGTTTGTTTCCATCGTCTCCGGATCATAATGCGGCCGGCCGCTTTCCGGGTCGATCTGCACCCCGATGTTCATCAAGAAGCGATGATCCGGACGGTAGCCGGTCATGGCAAACACAAAGTCGTTTTTGATTGTTTTCGTTTCCCCGTCCACTTCATACACGACCGCATCTTCGGTAATTGCTTTCACATGTGCGCGAAACTCCATGCGGATGACGCCTTTCTTCACAAGAGAGTCAAACTCCGGCAAAATCCACGGCTTAATGCTTTTCGAATACTCGTTGCCGCGATACAGCACTGTCACGCGCGCCCCAGCTTTCACAAGCTCCATCGCCGCGTCGACGCTCGAGTTTTTCCCGCCGATGACAACGCAGTCGGTGTTGAAGTACGGATGCGCTTCTTTAAAGTAATGCATCACTTTCGGCAGCTCTTCCCCCGGCACGTTCATATAGTTCGGATGGTCGTAATAGCCGGTGGCGATGACGACGTACTGCGCGCGGTACGTCCCTTTTGTCGTTTCAATAAGAAATGCTCCATCTTCCTGCGGCTTGACGGCTTTCACTTCTTCAAACGTATTGACGCGCACTTGCTTGCGAACCACGACTTCCCGGTAATAAGCGAGCGCTTGATTTCGCGTCGGCTTCTGGTTTTCCGTGATAAACGGCACGCCGCCGATCTCGAGCCGGTCGCTCGTGCTGAAAAACGTCTGATGCGTCGGAAAACGGTAAATCGAATGGACGATGTTTCCTTTCTCGATCACCAGCGGCGAAAATCCGGCGTCTTGCAAAGCAATCGCCGCCGCCAGCCCGCACGGACCGCCGCCGACAATAATGATTTTCTCCTCTTTCATCGTTTTTGCCACCTCGCATGAAGCAAAAAATCCCCTATCTTATGATAGGGGATTTCACCAAAGCTTGCAAACATCGGCGCTTGCTCGCCTCACACCCAGCCGCGGAACCGGCACGCTTCCGCCATTTTGCGGACGCCGACCATGTAGGCGGCAAGGCGCATGTCGACGCGGCGCGTCTGCGCCATTTCATACACGTTGTTGAACGCTTTGACCATCACTTTTTCAAGCCGCTGTTCCACTTCTTCTTCCGTCCAATAGTAACCTTGGTTGTTTTGCACCCATTCGAAGTACGACACAGTCACGCCCCCAGCGCTTGCAAGCACGTCCGGAACGAGCAAAATGCCGCGCTGCGTCAAAATTTCCGTCGCCTCAAGCGTCGTCGGCCCGTTCGCCGCCTCGACGACGATGCTCGCCTTAATGCGCGGAGCGTTTTCGGCCGTAATTTGGTTTTCGATGGCCGCCGGCACCAAAATATCGCAATCGAGCTCAAGCAGCTCTTGATTCGAAATCGTATTTTTAAACAGCTTCGTCACCGTGCCAAAGCTGTCGCGCCGTTCAAGCAAATAGTCGATGTCGAGCCCGTTCGGGTCGTACAGCGCGCCGTACACATCGGAAATGCCGACGACTTTCGCCCCGGCGTCGTGCATAAATTTGGCCAAATAGCTGCCGGCGTTGCCGAACCCTTGAACGACGACGCGCGCCCCCTTGAGCGACAAGCCGCGTTTTTTCGCCGCCTCGCGGATGCAAATGGTCACTCCTTTGGCCGTCGCCGTTTCCCGGCCGTGCGAACCGCCGAGGACAAGCGGCTTCCCGGTGATAAATCCTGGCGAATCGAACTCGCGGATTCGGCTGTACTCATCCATCATCCACGCCATAATTTGCGAGTTCGTAAACACATCCGGCGCCGGAATGTCTTTTGTCGGTCCGACGATTTGGCTGATGGCGCGCACATAACCGCGGCTTAGCCGCTCGAGCTCGCGGAACGACATCGTGCGCGGGTCGCAGACGATGCCGCCTTTGCCGCCGCCGTATGGCAAGTCAACGATGCCGCACTTTAAGCTCATCCAAATCGACAGCGCTTTCACTTCTCGTTCTGTCACATCAGGATGGAAACGCACGCCGCCTTTCGTCGGACCGACCGCATCGTTATGCTGCGCGCGGTAGCCGGTAAAAATTTTCACCGACCCGTCGTCCATGCGCACCGGAATGCGGACTGTCAACACGCGGATCGGCTCTTTTAACAGCTCATACACTTCTTCCGGGTAGCCGAGCTTTTCCAACGCTCTATGTATAACAATTTGTGTCGACGCCAGCACGTCGTATTGTTGTTCTTTCTCTTCCGTATGCTTATCGGCTGCCATACGTAAACCTCCTATAAGCTCGCTATAATAATTTGTCGCCTTTCATGTCATAGTATACACCTTCTGTGGCCGGATGCAAAGGAAAAATGGCGAAGCGGCGTCGAACAGTTGGCGCAAAAAAATAGACTCCTTGTCCATTTCAAGGAGTCTTTCTATGCCTTAGTTGGCGCGGAAATAACGAACGAGCTGTTCGATCGCGCGGCGCTCAATCAGCCGCTTCCCATATTCTTGCACACGATGTATCGTTATCGTAGCCGGGTTGCCAAACTCGGCCAGCAAGGCGACAAAGTTGTCGAGCGGAATTGGGGGCTCTTCGGGAACATGCAAGTAAAAGCGGCCTTGATAGGAATAAAGCGTGCCGTCGAGGCAGCCGACCGCATGCAGGCGATGAGCGAGCTGGATGACATCTTCAAACGTTTGGAATTCGTAAAATATGTCATCGCTCTCATCGAGCGTTACTTGCATTTCGATATAATCGTCGGCGAATTCTTCTTCCATGTCGTCGTAGTCGCCTTCGTTCGTAACGATAACGACCATGCCCTGCGCCGGTAAAGAGTACACTTCGACCGCGATCGATCCGTTCACTTCAAAACCGAGCTCTTCGCTTGCTTCCTCGATCATATCGCGGAACAGCTGATGGACTTTAAACGTATCTTTCCATAAATCGTCTTTCGTCAACCCGCGGTCCAGCAAATCGTCAAACGTCAGGAAAATTTTGATTTTGTTGTGGGTCAAGCGCTCAAGACGCATCGGCACCCCTCCTTACCTACAGAGCCATCTCTTACCGTTATTGTATGACGCAAGCGGCAATTGGTTCGTTTGTTGTTATTAATGAGTTTACATCGTTTTCCCCGTTTTAGACAAGCATTTTTTCTCGGTTGCTCCCCGATCAGCATACTTCCTCCTGTCATGGCCAGCGATGCGGCATCGTCTGGCGGCCTCTCAACGTCATCATACCATAAAAAAAGGAAAAAACGAAAAAAAGCGCCGCCAGCCGCCAATGGAACTGAAACGCCCAATAAAAATGGCCGAGCGCCGCCAAGCTGAGCAACCATTGGCCTAAGCGGAGCCGCCGGCCGGACAACAAACGCACCGTCCCGGTTACAGCGATGCTAAGAAGCGCCCCGTTGGCAGCGACGCCGAGCAAAAAACAGGCAAAAGCAAGCCATGTTCGAAACGGGGAAAACAACAGCTGCGTCAAAAACAAGGTTGGGGAAAATGGCTCAAGGGGCGGCAGCCAGCGAAAAAACAAGTAAGTGTACAAAACAGCAGCCATGGCTGTCATCGATAGGCGGCCCATTTTTTCCTCCTTAGTTTTATTCCTATAATTCGTCATGGCAAACAGGCATGAACGATACCGCTCTATCATACATATAGACTGAACTTTGCCAAAAAGGAGGGGTTTTATGTTTACGACGCGCAAACAATATGAACCATACATCAGCCCGTTTGACCCGTGCCCGCCGATCCGCGTCAAAACGTACGTCACGGCGCCGAACTTATACGTCGGCTTCCAGCCGCCAAACTTGCCGCAATTTCCGCTTCGCGAAGCGCTAATGAAAGGAACGCTTTGGCAAGTGTTTTACGATCCATATTACAGCCCTTACGAAACGAAGACAAAAGGTGATGGCTCATGAAACAAATGCCGAAAGAGTATTACGAGCAGCTTGAGGAGCTGCAAGCGGTCGACTTTGCCCTCGTTGAACTGACG
This sequence comes from Geobacillus sp. Y412MC52, assembly GCF_000174795.2. NCBI lineage: Bacteria > Bacillati > Bacillota > Bacilli > Caryophanales > Anoxybacillaceae > Geobacillus > Geobacillus sp. Y412MC52. The sequence continues at coordinate 2,289,861 of NC_014915.1, forward strand.
CTCTATTTGGACACCCATCCAACCGACTACCAGGCAATTCAACAATTTAACCAACTCGCGCAAAAGCGAAAGCAGCTGAAAAAACAGTTTGAAGCCGCCTATGGTCCGCTTGAGCAGTTTGGCCATAGCTATTCCAATTACCCATGGAACTGGGACGACACGCCGTGGCCTTGGCAAGTATAGCCGATTCATCACGAACGCAAGGGGGGGGACGGATCATGTGGATTTATGAGAAAAAATTGCAATACCCAGTCCGCGTCAGCACGTGCAACCCGCGGCTGGCGAAATATTTAATTGAACAGTACGGCGGGGCAGACGGAGAACTGGCTGCTGCGCTCCGTTACTTAAACCAGCGTTATACGCTGCCGCCGAAAGTGATCGGGCTGCTGAACGACATCGGCACCGAAGAGCTCGCCCATCTCGAAATGATCGCGACGATGGTGTATAAACTGACGAAAGACGCAACGCCGGAGCAGCTGAAAGAAGCTGGGCTGGAGCCCCATTACGTCGACCATGAGCGCGCCCTCTTTTACCATAACGCTGCCGGCAACCCGTTTACGGCGACGTATATTCAAGCAAAAGGCGACCCGATCACCGACTTGTATGAAGACATCGCCGCCGAAGAAAAAGCGCGCGCCACTTACCAATGGATCATCAACATGAGCGATGACCCGGATTTAAACGACGGGCTCCGCTTTTTGCGCGAGCGGGAAATCATCCATGCCCAACGATTCCGGGAAGCGGTGGAAATTTTAAAAGAGGAACGCAGCCATAAAAAAGTGTTCTAGTCCGATGAGCCGGGCACTGTCTCCCGCTCAGCTTTGTTCATAATAAAGATTGATGTCGTATTCCCGTTTCATCCATTCAAAGAGCCGATGGCGCCGACTCCATTGTTCCTCATCCTTCCATAAATCGATGCTTTTTTGGATGATTTCGCAGCGAAGGGCTTGAAAGTCGTCTTCCGCCTTTTCGCTTTTTCCTTTGTAATAGACGGCTGCCCAATAAACGGTGCTTAAAAGAAGCAGAATCAACACATGGGCCGGCGCGGCGAAAAACCAGGCGACCCGCTCGCTCCATGTTTCAAAAGCCGCCGCCTTGGCCAAAAGATAAAGAAGGAAAACGGCCAAACCGGAAAACGCGGCCGCCTGCAAGAGCAGCACCCGCTTTTCAAGCCGCTCCCATTTTTTCTTTTTTTCAATAACCGCAAGCAGCATTTCTTTCGCCACTTCATCGATGGGAAACTCATCCGGGAAATGGACCATCTCCTCTCCCCCTTGTCCCGTTTCTATTGTCCATCATATGCCGCAGACGGTGGCGTTAGAACAAAAAGCTGAGGGCAACGGACAATATTGGTTCAAAAAAGCGTCCCGCTTACTGTTCGCCACGAAGCGGGATGCGCAGCGTTTGCCCCGGCTGAAGGCGGCCGGTCGATAGGCCGTTTTCCTTTTTAATGAGATCGATCGCATCAGGCGTGCCGTAATATTTCATGGCGATGCTGTAGAGCGTCTCATTGGCTGCGACGACATGGGTGATGATTTTTCCTTGTTCATCATCAGTCTTTCCCCATTGTTCAGTCTTTTCCCAACCGCCGACGCTTCCTCGGTCGGCGGCGCCCTTCTGCTTCGGTTTGGCCGCCTGTTCTGTCCCCTTGACTTCGTCGTCTCGAATAATGCGCACCGTCTCGCCCCCTCTTTCTTCATGACGGACGACCGTCACAGAGCCCGACTTCGATTGGACATGATGGATCGCCAACACAGCCGCCGGCAAGATCAAAAACAAGAACAGAAGCAGACGAGACGGAACGTATTTCCGTTTTTGCTCTTCTTTTTTTCGCCGCCGTTTGATGCGCGATGACGGTGCGCTCTCGTCCAACCTCAGGCTCCGCCGCGTCCGGCTCTCCTCTGTCCTTCCCATGGCTTCACTCCTCTCCCGACCGAATATGCAACGCAAGCACGAAATCGATCAAAAAGTGCGCGGTGATGGTCACCCATAAGCTTCCGGTTTGCTCATACAACATGCCGAGAAACAAACTGACAAGCATCACCATGAGAAACAAAAACCATTTTTCCAAATATCGAACATGCAACAAGGCAAACACGACGCTTGCCGCCCCAAGCCCCCAATGCGTCTGCACAACGCCGCGAAACAGCCATTCTTCCGTCACAGCGATGAGCGCACATAAAAAAAAGAGATGCGGAATCGAGCGGCCGCGGAATATTTTTTCGTTCACCCCGCCGTCGTCATGCCAATCATCCGGCAAATAGCGCATGGCCAAAAAATCGACCGCCAGCACGAGCGCCGCCCCGCCCGCTCCGTATAGCAGCACATCGGTGAGATCGAACCGCCAAAGCCGGCGCCACTCCGCCCAATCGAACAAAAAGAGCGAACAGCCGCCGGCGGCAAGAAGCAGCAACCCTTGCGTTACATAAAGATGAAAAAGCACTTCGCGGTCCGTCATATGTTGAATTTGTTCACTTTGCCGCCTCATCTTGCCGCCCCTCCGCTGAAAAACATCCGCCATAGCTCTTCGCGCCAGTGGCCGATCGGCGCCGCAGCCGGATGGCGGGCAGCGCGCATATAGACATCAAGCCGCAGCCCGCAGCGATCGCAGCAGACATTCCGCTGATCCGTCAGCTCCTCGCCAAACGCGCGGACAAGCGCTTGACGCCGGCACGAAGACAAGTGCACCCATTCATCCATTTCCTGCAGTTTTTTCCGCTTCCAGCGCCGCCGCGCCTCGATGGCGGCTGCCATCCTGCCGTACAGCCGCTCTTTCGCCTCCGCTGTCAGCCAACCAGGCATCGCCCGTTGTTCCCGTTCTAAAAAATACGCCAACAGCCGCTTTTGTACGTCGGTGAATCCGGCAGCCTCGAGCGTCGCCATCGCCGCTTCCCATCCGGCTCCTTCCGGCAGCCGCCGACACCACTCACGCAGCTCGCGCGGACTTAACAGCTCGGCCTCCGCCACCGCCTGGGCCATGGTCCGATCGCCGTCCGCATAAAATAACACAGCAAGGCTTGGGGCTCCGTCACGCCCCGCGCGCCCGATTTCCTGCACATACGCCTCAAGCTGGGCCGGCATATGAAAATGAAGCACAAATCGGACGTTTTCTTTGTTCACGCCCATGCCGAATGCGCTTGTACAACATACGATGTCAAGCTGACCGTAGACAAATTGCTGCTGCACGAGCAACCGTTGCTCCCCGTCCATGCCGGCATGGTAATAGGCGACCCGCCCCGCGCCGCACTGTTCGAGCCGGCGCGCCATCTCTTCCGCCCATTGACGGCTCGAAAAATAAATGATTCCCGGGCCTTCGAGACGCTTGGCATAATCGGCCAAGCGCGCCGCTTTGTCCTCCGTTGATGAACAATGCTCCACGCACAAGGCGATGTTCGGACGATCGACGGAATGAATATGGCGGCGGGCGCCATCCATCCCGAGCGTGCGAATAATATCCTCCTGCACCTCGGGCGGCGCCGTCGCCGTCAACGCCAAACACGGCGGGGCCCCGAGCGCGCGCCGGATCTCCCCAAGCTTTAAAAAGTCCGGGCGAAAGTCATATCCCCATTGAGAAATGCAGTGCGCTTCATCGACGACAAAAAGCGAAATGCATACGCGCCGAAGCGCCGTTAAAAATTTTGCCGACTGCAGCATCTCCGGCGACGCGTAAATAAAGCGAAACTCCGCAAGCGAAGCGAGCGCCTGCCATTTTTCTTCGGCATCAAGCAGGCTGTGAAAAGCAATCACTCGCTTTTCCCCGCGCCGGCGCAACTGCTCGACTTGGTCCTCCATGAGCGACACAAGCGGCGAAACGATCAGCACACTGCCTTGAAGCAAATACGCTGGCAGCTGATAGCAAAGCGACTTGCCGCTTCCGGTCGGCAGCATCGCCAGCACGTCGCGCCCTGCAAGCACATCTTCCGCCACTTCCCGCTGACCCGGGCGGAATGAAGCATGTCCGAACTTCATGCGCAGCGTTTTCGTCAACTCGTCCAACGTCCCACTTCCTTTGCCAACACGAGCCGAATTTCAAAATAGCTGACTTTGCCGTCAAGCGCCTCGCGAATCTCTTTCAATTTCCTCGTCCTAAGCGCCTGCGCCGCCGCTCGAATGGCCGCCTCCTTTTCATCGTCGACAAACGGAGCGATCGAAAAACCGGACACATTGGCAGCGATTTCGACAACGTGATCCTCAATCGTGCTTCGCTTCAAGCGGCGAAGCTTGGAAATATCTTCTATCGTTTTTCCTTTCCGCAGCCATTCGTACGTTTTTTGCGCCGATTGTGTCAGCACCGCCGGCGCCAGTCCGCTCATCAATTCGGCCATCATCGGAGCGCGTCCAGCCTCAGCTTCCGCCATGATGTAATGAAGCACATTGCGGAATTGAAACTGCACGTAGAGCGCGTCCTTTTGCAAATGGGCCGCGATTTGCTCCATCGTCCAGCCGATGCGGACCGCGCTCGTCAAACGCAGCGTAAAGATCACCGCCGCCTCTTCCGAAACCGCTTCAAGCAGCCGGATGAGCTCTTGATACAGCGTCTCGGCCAACATCTGGCGCGATCCTTTTGCAAGCAAATATTGCTTCACCCATTGAAGCGTCCGCTCGTCGCGGCAAATCGGTGCAAAACGCCGCCCATAGACGAGGTTTGACAATGTCTGCCCGATCAAGGAAAGACGCTGCCAAAACAGCGGTTCCGCCTCATGATAGCGCCAGCCGTTCAGATGGCGGGGGAAAAGCGCCGCTTGCTCGGCAAGCCATTCTTCCCCTGCCGCGGTCAACGTGTATGTCCGCTGTTTCGCGGATAAAGCGAGTCGCTGTTCGACAAGCGCCATTGCCGCCTCCTCGAGCGCCGCCATCGTCACATTCTTCCATGTGCCAAACAGCGGCTCAAGCTGAAACCATTTGCTGTCTTGGAGCGTCTGCGCCGATTTTTTTCCCGAAAATAAATGATACACCGCCGCCAGCGTCCGTTCGCCGTTGAAGCGGCGCAAGCAATGGGCGAGCAAAAATGAGGCATAGCCATGCCGCATCCTGCGTTCCTCCCTCGCCTCTATTGTAGCAAAAATCGCCCAACCGGTCGGCAGAAAAAATCGATCGGTTGACCGTTCCGCCATATGATAACAAAACTAAATAAGATGCATATGTGTAAAAATACAAGAGAGCGATTTTTTTGTTGAAAAGCCGGCCGTACGGTCTTATTATTAAAAGTGAAAAGTTCATTTCCGAGCAGGCAACACGGAGATGGCCCGTCCGTTTCCAATAAACTTGGGGAGGTTCGATTTTTATGCCAAAGTATACGATTGTTGATAAAGAGACTTGCATCGCCTGCGGAGCTTGCGGCGCCGCCGCTCCCGACATTTACGACTACGACGAGGACGGCATTGCCTACGTCACCCTTGATGACAACCAAGGCATCGTCGAAGTGCCGGAGATTTTGATTGACGATATGATGGACGCCTTCGAAGGCTGTCCGACTGAATCGATCAAAGTTGCTGACGAGCCGTTTGACGGCGATCCGAATAAATTCGACTGACATTCCCCCTCTTGCCTTGTCGGCAAGAGGGTTTTTTGATGCAAGCGTGAAATCACAAGTGGCGCATCTTGAACGAACGTGCTACAATAAAATTGGCTTGTCCGCCGCGCCTGCTGGGTGGACAAGTTTTCATGTATACATAACCAACAAAGGAGGAACGGGTTATGGCATTCGAAAATAAAATTGTCGAAGCGTTTATCGAAATTCCAACCGGAAGCCAAAACAAATACGAATTCGACAAAGAACGGGGCATTTTCAAGCTCGACCGCGTCTTATATTCACCGATGTTTTATCCGGCTGAATACGGCTACTTGCAAAATACGTTGGCGCTGGATGGCGACCCGCTCGACATTTTGGTCATCACGACAAACCCGACGTTCCCGGGCTGCGTCATCGACACGCGCGTCATCGGCTATTTGAACATGGTCGACAGCGGCGAAGAAGATGCGAAATTGATCGGCGTTCCGGTCGAAGATCCGCGCTTTGACGAAGTGAGATCGATTGAAGACCTCCCGCAGCACAAACTGAAAGAAATCGCCCACTTCTTTGAACGCTACAAAGACTTGCAAGGGAAACGGACGGAAATCGGCACATGGGAGGGGCCGGAAGCAGCCGCCAAATTGATCGACGAATGCATCGCCCGCTACAACGAACAGAAAAACAAGTAATCCGTCCAACATCTCATTTCACTAGACGCCGTTTTTCTATTTCCGAACAATTTTGCCCATGTCGTTTGATATGGGCGCTTTTCTTTTTCAAACCCCGAACATTCCTGCTCAAAAAAACGTTTTCATTGGTATGACTTCTTTTTCCCCCATTGACAGAAACCGCTTTCGCATGTTAAATTATCAGAAATTTAACATCCTTGAAACAGAAAGGGGCACCCACTGTGTTTCGCGTACTCGTTTCCGACGCCATCAGTGAAGAAGGTTTGGCGCCGCTCTGCGCATCGGCGCAGATCGACATCGTGCAAAAGAAAACAACCGAAGCGGAAGAGGAATTGCACACCTTTGACGCTTTGCTCGTGCGCAGCGCCACCAAAGTGACGGAAGAACTATTGGAAAAAATGCCGAACTTAAAAATTATCGGCCGCGCCGGGGTGGGCGTCGACAACATTGATGTCGATGCAGCGACGAAACGCGGCATCGTCGTCATTAACGCGCCAAACGGCAATACGATTTCGGCCGCTGAGCATACCTTTGCCATGATGGCCGCCCTCGTCCGACGCATCCCGCAGGCGCACATTTCCGTCAAATCGAGGGAGTGGAACCGCTCGGCGTTTGTCGGCAACGAGCTGTTTGGCAAAAAATTGGGCATCATCGGCTTCGGCCGCATCGGTTCGGAAGTCGCCAAACGGGCGCGCGCCTTTGGCATGAGCGTGCACGTGTACGACCCATTTTTAACGAAAGAACGCGCCGAAAAACTCGGCGTCTCGATTCACTCGCTTGACGAAGTGCTGGCCGTGGCTGACATCATCACCGTTCATACGCCGCTCACGAAAGAAACGCGCGGGTTGCTTGGCACGGAAAACTTGGCGAAAACGAAAAAGGGCGTCTATTTGATCAACTGCGCCCGCGGCGGCATCATCGACGAACAGGCGCTCATCCCGTTCTTGGAAAGCGGGCATGTCGCCGGCGTCGCCCTCGACGTCTTTGAACAAGAGCCGCCAGGGGATCATCCGCTTTTAGCGTTTGACAATGTGATCGTCACGCCGCATTTAGGGGCGTCGACCGTCGAAGCGCAGCTGAACGTCGCCACCCAAGTCGCGGAAGAGCTGCTCCACTTTTTTGAAGGGCGGCCAGTCACCTCATCGATCAACTTGCCGGCGTTGTCGAAAGACGTCTATGAAAAAATTCAAGCATTCTATCATTTAGGCCGGAAGCTCGGCTTGATTGCATCGCAGTTTATGAACATCCCGGTGCAAGAGCTGTCGGTCACCTACGCCGGCACGGTCGCTGATCTGGAGACGACGTACATCACCCGCAGCCTGCTCGCCGGCTTCCTGCGGCCGCGCGTCGCCTCAACCGTCAACGAGGTGAACGCCGCCATGGTCGCCAAAGAGCGCGGCATCACATACGGTGAAAAATTTTCCGATGAAACGCACGGCTATGCGAACTGCATTTCGCTCACCGTCCATGGCGAAAACAAAACGTTCACGATCAAAGGAACGCACGTGCCGAACTACGGCGACCGCATCGTCCATTTTGACGGCGTCGCCATCGACTTTGCCCCGGAAGGCCATCTCCTGTATATCCAGCACCAAGACCGGCCGGGGATGATCGGCAAAGTCGGGAACGTGCTTGGGGCGCACGATGTCAACATCGCCACCATGCAAGTCGGCCGCCAAGAAGCGGGGGGCAAGGCGATGATGATCTTATCGCTTGACAAACCGGTCGATGATGAGGTATTGCAGGCGTTGGCGCAAATTGATGACATCGAAACGGTGAAGCGGCTCGAAGCGTAACCACCCGCTTCTGCGGGCAGATCATACAAAAAACGCAGGCCTTCCCAGAAAGGAGCCTGCGTTTTTCGTTCGAGCAAGCCCCACAGCAGCCATTCGCATCGTATAGTTCCCTCTTGCGAAAAGGCGATGATCATGACCCAAAAGGTTGTTTTTCCTTAAACCAAACACAATGCATCGTTTCTTAATGATTGTTTTACGCCTACATACTAAGAAAGGGTGTCCCGATCCTTTTGGGACACCCTCGTGTTTTGTCAGTTCCGTTCAGCCGAGCGGCACCGCCTTCCGCTCGCCTTTCGAGAACGTCATCAGCTCGGTGTAGCCGACACTGCGGGCGAGTTCCACCGCCTTGTCAAAGTCGGCGCCGACATGCTCAGGCACGTGCGCGTCGGACGACAACACAATCGGAATGCCTTTGTCATAGCACATTTTCAATAGGCGCGGATCCGGATACAGTTCGCCGACCGGCTTGCGCAGCCCGGCGGTGCTGATTTCGACGCACGTTTTCGAATTGGCGAGCGCTGTTGTCGCCCGGTCGTATTGTTCAAGCAAAAATTCCTCATCTTCCGGGACGTATTGAAAAATTTTCACCAAATCGAGGTGGCCGATAATGTCAAACAAATTCGACTCGGCGAGCGTCACGACTTGATCGAAATATTTGCGGTATGTATCGTACAAATCGCGCCGTTCCCACTCGTGGCGATATTCGGCTAAGTCGATGCCGAAATCGTCGACCCAATGGATCGAACCGATGACATAGTCAAACTCGTATGAGCGGATAAAGGCGGCCATTTCCTCGTGTTTGCCCGGCGTATAATCCATTTCGATCGACATTTTCACATCGAGGCCCGCATCCCACGCTTCGTGGAACAGCCGGACATAATCGTCCATATCGTAGCAGCGGCGCGCGTCGACCCACGGATTGGACAAAATGTTTCTCGTTTGGTAAAAATGGTACGCGTGCTCGGAAATGCCGAAATGCTGGATGCCTTTTTTGACCGCTGCATCCGTGAACTGGCGCAAATAATCAAGCGTCAACGTCCCTCGTTCCAAATGGTTATGATAATCGGTCAACATCGGCGTTTCTCCTCTCCTGCTGTTTTTCTCATTATAACGCATTACCGCAAGAAAGGACAACCGTTTTGCGAATATTCATCCAATCATCCGTTGGCGCCGACAAGAAACAACAGTCCGACGCATACCGCCACGCCAGCCACCGCCAAGAGGCGTCTCATCACATCGCCCATTTCCATCCCTCCTTGCCTATGTCGCACCATATATGTCTTATGCCAAAACGAACGCCGATAGAACGGCCTCGCGTCGACATTAACAAAAAAAACCGCTAAGAGCTCACGCTGGCGGCTACGGGCCGGTTGCCAGCAACGCGGCGTTCGGTCCGACCGGCACGTTGATCGGCTTCCCAAGCGGATACGGGCCAAGAGTCGATAACCCGCTCGACTCGAATGTGACGTCAAGCAGCCCAAACTCTTTCGCCGTCAGCAGCACGGCCTCCGCCATGCTCGCCGCTTCTTCCGCGCTTGGCCGAGCGGACAAATGAAGCCGGACCGTAGCATGGCGCGCATCGACATCGACCGAATCAACTTCCACCCCTGGTGGAATGGCCGGCTCAAGCCCGTGGATCGTCGATTTTTTCATCTGCTTGAGCGCCTCAGGAAACGAGCGGGCGCTGCCTGGCGCCGGGATGAGCACCGTATAGCCGAAGGAGGAGGAGCGGTTTTGATAATACATTCGCTTCTGCTGGTTGATTTTTGTCGTTTTTAGACGACCCAACACTGGCAAATCGAGCCCTTCTTCCTCCCCAGTGAAAAAACGGATGCTTCGCCCGCCCATCTGCCGCACTGTTTCCATGACCGCGTCGAAAAAGAGGCGTTGTTCCTCATGGCTGGCGGCAAACACGCGATGGCTCGCTGGAACGCGAACAACCCATACGCGCCCATCGCCTGCCGCCGGGGCCATCTTCACACCGTCGAGCCACGCGGACGCCTCACGCAACGGGGAACGGGCAAGCTCACCGAGCGCCGCGGACAGCCGTTCTGCCGAGGCAAAACGGCCAGGAAGGGGAACAACCACTGGCACCACTTGGCCGATTCGCTCATCGGGCAAGGCAATCACCACTGCATTCGCCGGTTCGCTGGCGGCCATCATCGCTTTTGGGTGAGAGGAAGCGCCATCCGCCTCTAGCGTCTGAACAGGGGATGAGGAAGCCTCGTTTTTGTCCGAACGTGTTGGAACGATGAAATGCGGACCGGCATAAACCGCCGATGCAAGCACGGCCGCCGATGCAACCGCTGGGAGCCAACGCCGCTTCCAGCGCGCCATCCGCTGAGCGCGCACCAGCCGGACATACACTTCTTCTTTCGTGCGCCGGTCTTTGATAACGGGCAACTGTTCAAGCCCATGTTCAATGCATCGCTCATTCCAATTGAGCTTTTTCACACCGCCACCCCTCCTGTTTTGCCTCTTCCTCCATATATTGCTTGAGCGCCTTTAGTGCGCGGTGCTGCGTCGTTTTCACTTTGCTTTCCGTCCAGCCGAGCGCTTCCGCCGTTTCCGCGATCGACAGCGACTGGATGAATCGAAGGACGAGCACAAGCCGTTGATCAACCGTGCAGCGCGCCAAACCACGGTACATAAGCTGAATCTCCTCGTTTTGAATCGCCATTTCCTCAGGAATCGGCTCGTCGGCGCCGATTTGTTCCTCGCTCCATTCCGCCGAACCAGCCCATTGGCGCCGGCGTTTTTGCTTGCGGAAAAAATCAATGGCCACATGGCGCGCAATGGACAGCAGCCACGTTTTTTCGCTGCACTGCCCTTTAAACCGTTTGTATGAGCGCAGCACTCTGACGTACACTTCCTGAACCAAATCTTCGGCCTGCTCTCGATTCCGCACCATGTAAAACAAAAAATTAAACAAGTCATCGTGATATTTTTCATACAACTGCTCAAAGACGGGGTCCATCGCCTCTCTCCCCCTCTTCCATGGACCGCAGCCAACTCAAAAAAATCCCATTATCTTCATGATAACGGGTCCGAGCGAAAAAGGAAATGATTTTTTGCCAAAAGCAGCCGGCTTTTACCACTCGACGTGCAGTGGAAAAAAGAGAGAGCCGGCTTGCTTTTTGATTTCACGTTCGCCATCCGGATCATAACTGACAAGCACCGACGTCGCCGGGCCGCCGGAGGAAAAGAGCGGAAGCGGGCATGCGCAGGCCCGCCCTTGGCGGCCGTTAGCGGCTAACAGCTGTGTCCATTCGTAATAAATACCTTTCGAGCCGATGGGAATCAATTCGTAAATGTATGGTGTGCGAAGAAGCGCGGCAAACAGCGGAAGCGGCGCAACCCATTCCGGATGCGAAAGCACGGCCGAGCCGACGAGAGGACGGCCGATGACGGCAAACTTCGCCTCTTCGGGCGTGATGCCGATTCGTTTCCGTTCGTTGGCCACCGTCCCGATGGCCGTCACGCCAAGCGCCGACTGCACGGTGGGAAAATTCGATTCCGTGCTGCCGGTGATCGGGAGATCGATCCCCAGCTCGCGGCACGTTCTCCTGACGCCGCGGCAAAGAGCTTCCCACCGGTCATCGGCGATGAAGTTTTGCAGCACGACGGCTTTCGCTTCCGCTCCGACGCTTACTAATTCCATTAAAGCGACGCGAGCGGCAAAATAAGCGACCACATCAGCCGGAGCAGATACCACGTCGCCCGGCTTGTCCCCGACCGCCGCCGAACCGTCGGCCGCAACGGCGAGCTCCATGCCGTCGGCAAACGGAAGGAAAAGCACATCACGCATGCGGCGCCTCCACCCCCGCTTTCGCCGCCAACCGGACGACGACCGGCATGATGGCCACCGCGATCAACACGTTGACCGCCGCGGCTGCCGAAAGCGGCGGAATGACGGCAAAAACAAACGGCCAGCTGAACGAAACGGCAAGCGGCAGCGGCGCCAAAAACGCATTGCCGATGAAAAAGACGACAGCGCTGCCGATCTTCCATCCCCGCTGATACAAAACGGAAAACAGCGCGCCAAGCCCAGCCATCTCCAACCCGACAAGCCAATGGAACGGGCCGAGCGGCCAACCGCCGACCAACGCCGAAACCAAGTGCCCCAACCCAGCGACCGCCGCTCCGGCGCGCGGACCAAGAACCCCGGCGGCGACAAGCGCCGGTGCGCTGTCCAAAGCGATGCTGCCGACAAACGTCGGCAGCTTGATGAACGATCCGATCGCCGAAAGCGCCAAACAAACGGCCGTCCAAGCCAAGCGGCGAGTCATTGTTTCTCCTCCTTGTCGCGGAACACAATCGCGCTCCGTTCATACTCGATGTCCTTCACCCCTAAACGCGCATTCACGACCCGGGCAGCGGCGAACAAATAATCGGACAGGCGGTTCATATATTTGAGCACAACATCGTTGATCGGCTCCGCTTTTTGCAAGGAAACGATGCACCGCTCCGCCCGTCTTGCCACCGTACGCGCCATATGGAGCGCCGCAGCCGCCTTGGAGCCGCCCGGCAAAATGAATTTTTGCAATGGCGGCGCTTCTTGCACGTGCGCATCAATGCGCTCTTCTAAAAATGTGACCATCGCCTCAGTCACCTTATACGGAAGCTTGCCGTTGACGATGGCCAGGTCGCCGCCGCAGTCAAACAGCTCGTGCTGGATTTTTTGCAGCTCAGCGCAAAGGTCGCGAAACCGTTCATCGCCGGCCAATAACGCAAGCGCCCATCCGATGAACGAATTCGCCTCGTCAATCGTTCCGTACGCCTCGACGCGCAAATGGTCTTTGTCCACGCGCCCGCCGACTAAACTCGTTTTTCCTTGGTCTCCTGTTCGCGTATACAATTTCACTTTTCCTCTCCCCCTTATTTCAATCGTTCCGCCAGTCCGCACCAAATGCGGTCGACGCGGCAGCACAAGGAAGCTAGTCGCTGGTAGCACATTCCCACGGCGTCGCGCCAGCGCCGCTCTTGTGGATCAACCGGAACAACGCCTTGCGTCACATCGGTGCCGATCCAGACGACTGTGCGGCCAGACACTGCCGCTTCCCACCGCTGCCAAGCGCGGAAATAGGATTCCCACTCGTCTGGGTCCGGACAAGGGCGGATGGCGGCTTCCAATCCGTCAAAGACGACCGTTTTTGCCGTTTCGATGCCATCCGGCGGCCTATACGGCTCCAAATAACCGTTATGCCATACAATATGAACCCCATCATTTATTCCATACCGTTCCCTCACCCATTTTCGTTTTCCTTGAAACGCACCGCCGATAACGAAATGCACCGCTCTCCCCCTTTCCAACGCTCGATCGTCGATTCCAACGTATATCCGCCGGCAAATGGCACCTCCCATTCCCAGAACGAACGGGCATCGGGCGCATACTGCTCGAGCAGGAGGCGAATCGGGCCGCCATGGGTGATGACAGCCACATGACGGGCGCCCGCCCGCTCAGCGAAAGCAATCGTCTCCGCAAGCGCCTGTTTGATGCGCGCTTGAAAGTCGGCATAACGCTCCCCGCCGGGCGGCGCCGCAGAAAAGGGCGACGCAAGCCATTGGCGGTAGGCGGGCTCCGCTTCCAGCTCAGCAAACGTTTTTCCTTCCCAAGCGCCAAAGTGAAGCTCGCGCCAGCGGCTGGTGCACCAATCTGCCCCGCGTCCGCCAAACAGCAAGGCGGCCGTTTCTCGACAGCGGTGAAGGTCGCTTGTGACCATGCAGTCGACCGGATACGGCCGTTCAAGCTGCAAACGGCACAACCGATTGCGCTCCGCGGCCGCAAGCGGCGCGTCCGTCCAGCCGATATACGCCCGACGTCGGTTTTGTTCCGTCATCCCATGACGGATGAGTGTAAGAGCCAAATGACGCCCCATAGCACCGTCTCTCCTCCTTCGATCAGCGCGCCGAGCACATCACCGGTGATGCCGCCAAACTGTTTTTCTGCCCACGGCTTTGCCGCCGCCGCCAAAACGACAGCCGCTGCAGCCAGCGCCGCCCCTGTTTGCACGGAAATGGCGGTGGATGCACAAAGAAGCGAAAGCAATACAAAAGCGAGTCCAAGCGCCCAAATGGCATCACGCCATGAACTATATTCGCGAAGCGATGCAGCCATTCCTGTCGGCTTTGCCAGCTTGCCGACGGAAAGAAGCCAGGCAGCCCCGGCCCGCGACAACAGCGGAACGGCGGCGAACAGCGCCGGCGGAACGCCTGTCTGGAGCGATTCGTACAGAAACAGCCAACGAAATGACAACAAACAAATAAGCGACAACACCGCAAACGCGCCGACGCGCGAATCGGACATGATCTCTTGCCGCCGCTTGACGTCGCGGTACGAAAAAAACGCGTCGCTCACATCCATAAAGCCGTCAGCGTGCATCCCCCCGGCCATCCAAATGCCAAGCCAAAGAAGAAGAAGCGCCCAAACAAGCGGCGAGCTGAATGAAAACGAGGAAAAGAGTGCATACACTCCGGCCGAAAGCGCCCCGATCAGCGCCCCCGCAAGCGGCATACAGCGCACGAGCCAGCGGACATGGGCGGCGTTCCATTCGATCGAGCGCCGAATCGGGATCGTGGTAAACAGCTGCAGCGCCAACAGCCATCCGTTCCATGCTTGCTTCATCCCGGCCACCGCCCTTTTTTCACGCGGAGAAGGCCGCATTCAACGACCGCGGCGGCCGCCGCTTCCGCGACCAACTGTTGGTGAAGCGAGCCAAGCGTTTTCATGTAGCGAAATGTGCCAGGATCATCCGGAACACCTCCGGCAAACAGCTCGTTCGATACAATCACGACCGCGCGGCAGGCGGCATCCCACGCCCGCACTCCGTCAAGCAAGCGGCGTGCGGTGGCCCGGTCGTCCTCTTCTGTTTTCCAATGTTCCCCGGAAAACAGTTCGTAAGCCAGCCAGGCCGTCAAGCAATCAAGCAGGACGACATCATCTGGGCGCAGGGAAGCGGCAATCTCCTGAGAAGAGAACGGGGCTTCCCACACTGTCCAATGCGCGGCCTGCGCCGCGCGCCGCTCTTGATGACGGCGGATGCGCGCTTCCATTTCTTCATCCATTGCCTGCGCGGTGGCGATATAGTGAAGCCGACCGCCGCGAGAAAGCCGGATGGCGCATGCTTCCGCCGCTTCACTTTTTCCGCTGCGCGCGGCGCCGCTGATAAACACCATCATCCGCTCCACCTCGCAAGCGCTTCAAGCAGCCGATCGTTTTCCACCTGCGTTTTGACCGCAAGCCGCACGTAACGTCCGTCCAGTCCAGGAAAATTCATTGTATGCCGCGGGACGATTCCTTGCTGCAATAAATAGAAAAACAAATCCTCTGTCCGTCCGGAGAGCGGACGCAGCAAGTAAAAATTGACCACCGACGGCGAGACGGCATACCGGCCGGCCGGCAGCGACCGAAACACGCGCTCCCGCTCGGCGGCGATCCGTTCTTTCGTCCACTTGACAAACGATTCCATCGCCATGAAACGAAGCGCCAATTGTTGGGCGATGCAGTTTGTGCTCCATGGCGGCTGATGCGTTTTCAGCGAAGCGATCACCGCCTCGTCGGCAGCGACATAACCAAGGCGCGCGCCGGCCAGATGATGGATTTTCGTCAACGATCGAAGCACAATGAGGCGCGGATAGCGATCCAGCCACCGCATGGCTGTAAATCCGCCGCGCCAAAACGGATAGAACGCCTCATCCACCACGATATACGTCCCCGCTTGGTCCGCTGCAGCGACGAGCGAGCGGAGATCACGCTCCGGCATCACGGTTCCGGTCGGATTGTTCGGATGACAGAAAAAAACCGCGTCGCATTCCGCTGCCCATACCGCCGCTTGGTCAATGTCGTACGAAAAACCGCGGTTTTCCTCTGCCAGCAAAGACTTGACTTCGCATCCGTAAGCAAGGCAGGCGCGCCGATACTCGGAAAACGTCGGCTCCAAGATGCCGACGCGCCGGCCGGCAAGCAGCGCGGCCAACAAATAAATCGCCTCCGCTGCCCCGTTCGTCACCAGCACTTGTCCGGGTCGAATCTGCTCCTGCTTGGCAACGAGCTCCCTGAGCGCCTTCGCTTCCGAATCCGGATACTCACCGGCCCAGCGAATCCATTCCTCGCCGCTCGGCCAAGCCGACGGCGGCAGTCGATATGGGTTCGTATTGACGCTGAAATCAATGTATTCGTTCGGAGGGGCCAATCCGCATTGCTCATACAACGCGCGCGGATTCGCCCCATGCGCCGGCCAACGCAACGATCATCCCCCCGATCCATAGCAGCAATAACGTAAAGGCGAGCACCGTTCTGATCATGATGCCGACCGCCTGGCGAATATGAACCGAGCGCAGCGGAACATCGGGATCGCCGAGTGTCGGCCGCTCAGAGACGACGCCGCCATATGTATTCGTCCCGCCCAGCTGCACCCCAAGCAATCCAGCCATCGCCGCCTCGGGCCAGCCGCTGTTCGGGCTTGGGTGGCGGCGGGCATCGCGAAACAATATCGACAGCGCCAAACGAAGGCGGCGGCCGCCGCAGACCAACACCATCACGAGCGCCGTCATCCGCGCCGGAATGTAGTTGAGCGCATCGTCCAGCCGGGCGGCCGCCCAGCCAAATTCGCGATACGTTTCATTTTTATAGCCGAGCATCGAATCGCACGTGTTCACTGCCCGGTACAGCATGGCAAGCGGCGCGCCGCCCAAGGCTGCGTAAAAGAGCGGAGCCGTGATGCCGTCGCTCGTATTTTCCGCCACCGTTTCGACGCAGGCGCGGGTGATGCCGGCCTCATCGAGCCGCTCGGTGTCGCGGCCAACGATCATCGACAGCGCCCGCCGCGCCTCGGGAAGATCTCCCGCTTCAAGCGGCCGGCGCACATCCTCAGCCGCTTCAGCGAGGCTTTTGGTCGCAATGGTGGTGAAAATGAGCGCCGCCTCGATCGCCACCCCCACGTATACGGACAGCGCGTAGCCCACATAAACGACCAACGCCGATACCCCGTAAACAGCGGCCAACACGACCGCCACGGCCGCCGCCCCTTTCGCCCGCCGCTTTGTTCCTTGATTCCAGCGGCGGTCAAGCCACGCAATCAGCGTTCCCATCCCGCGTACAGGGTGCGGCAGCCAGCGCGGGTCGCCAAGCAGCGCATCCAACAGCAAAGCCAACGTCATTGCCAGCAAATGCGTCATCGCCGCCCCCTCCGCCGCTTGTAGCGGTCAAGCGCCTCGATCGTCGCTTCATACACGAGCCGACCGATCGCGCGCCCGAGTTCCGTCGCCGTTCCGGCATAGGCAAACGTCCGCCCGGTTTGCGTCGCCGCCACGGCGAGCGAATCGGTCGACGTGCCGGTGGCAAGCGTCCTTGTTTCCGGGTCGCAAACGGAACGATCGGCGAGCGCTTTTACCTTCGCTTCCGTCGCCGTCATCATCGCCTGGACAAACGCCGCTTCCGTCAGCACTCCGTCAATGACAATCACCATATTGATCGTTCCCGGCCTTGCCGCAAGCGGCTTATGCTGCCACGCCCGAGCGGCATCAACCGCATTGCCGACGCCAGCGGTCGCCATGACCGCCACCGAAAACGCTTCCCCTTCTTTCTGAAGCCAAACGGCATCACGGACATCAACCGCCGTCATCATGCCGATCGTTCGTTCCGGCGAAAACCCGTGCTGCTCCAAATAGCGGCGCATGTCTCCTTCCGCATCGCCGCAATCGTAATCCAACCCGACTTGGCGGTTGACAAAATGGGTCGCCCATTGAAACCCAGCGCCGATCAATGCCGAGGACAGGACGCGAAGCGGCTGGCAGGAGGCCAGAACAGCGGCGTCATCAAGAAAGGACAAACGCAGCCCGCCGGCCGACGATTCTTCTTGTTTCCCTTTCGGCACGAACGAAAACATCGGCTTTGCCGCCGCCGGATGAGCCAGACGCACAATCGGCGCGGCAAACACTTCCTCAAGCAGCGCCGGCGTCATCACATCTGTCGGCGTTCCAAGCGCCGCTGTTTTTCCTTCTTTTAACACAAGCACCCGGTCGCAATATAAGCTAGCGACGTTCATATCGTGAAAGACGGCGACGACCGTCAAATCGCGGGAGCGGGCAGCTTCCGCGAGCCGGTCCAAAAGCCGGACTTGGCCGCTCACATCCATATGGTTCGTCGGCTCATCCAGCAAGAGCAACTGCGGCTTTTGGGCAAGCGCCCGCGCCAAATAGGCGCGCTGCCGCTCGCCGCCGCTTAGCCGCTCAAGCGGCTCATCGATTTTGTCAGCCAAGCCGACCGCACGAAGCGCTTCTTGAACCGCCGCTTCATCCTCTTTTGTCCACGTCGGAAACAAGCCGCGCTGATGGGCGTAGCGGCCGAGCGCCACCGTTTCTCTCACCGTATAGCCGGCCGCCGCCTCCGCTGTCTGCGGCAGGACGGCGGCAAACCGCGCCCATTGCTTCGCAGACAGCGCCAAAAGCGGCTGGCCATGAATCTTGATCTCACCGCTGGCAAGCGGAAGCTCTTTGCAAATGAGTTTCAGCAGCGTCGTTTTTCCGCTGCCGTTCGGCCCGACGATGCCAAAAAGCTCCCCTTTTTCCACGGAAAACGTCACACGATCAAGCACTTGCTTTGGTCCATACCGATGCGATACGGCCCGCACCTCGAGCATCATCATCCCATCTTTCGCTTCATTTTTCGGAAAAACAAGACGGCAAATAGCGGGGCGCCGATCAGCGCAGTGATGACGCCGATCGGCAGTTCGCGCGGTTCGATGATCGTCCGCGCCGCCACATCGGCAAGCACAAGAAACGCCCCGCCATACAAGAGCGACAGCGGCAAAAGCCCCCGGTAGTTTGGCCCGCACACAAGCCGAACCATATGCGGAACAACGAGCCCAACAAAACCGATCGTCCCGGACACCGACACCGCCGCGCCGGTGAGCAGCGCCGCCGCCGTCAAAATGATGACTTTTCGGCGCGTAACATCAACGCCGACATGAAGCGCCGCCGCCTCGCCAAAAGCAAACGCGTTCAACTCGCGGCCGTTGGCGAGAAGCACCGCCGCGCCGATGAGAAAAAACGGCAACAAAAGCCCGCTGTATTTCCAGCCGCGCATCGCGACGCTTCCCATCAGCCATGAGATGATTTGCCGCAATTCTTCCCCGGTCAAAGCGATCATCAGTGAAATGAACGCGCTGAAAAACGCGCCGAAGATAATGCCGGCTAAAATGATCGTCTCAACCGACAGCTGCGGCTCAACCGCGCGAGTGAACGCCAAAACGGCGACAAGCGTCGCCATGCCGCATAAAATGCTCACGATCGGCAGCGTGAACGTGCCAAAGAGCGGCCATTGCCAGCCGAGAAAGATGACGAGCACCGCCCCGACCGAGGCGCCGGACGAGACGCCGAGCGTGTACGGATCGGCGAGCGCATTTTTCAGCAACCCTTGGAACGCCGCGCCAGCCAGTGCCAATGACGCCCCGACCAAAAAAGCGAGCACGACGCGCGGCAAGCGGATCGCCATCACGATCGGCACCCAATCGGCCGGAATGTCAGACGGAAGCGGCATACCAAACCATTCGGACGCAAGAATGCGAACAATAGAAGAAAAGGGAATCGACAGCGATCCTGTCGATATCCCTACGAGCAACGATAACATGGCCGCCGTGACGGCCAATATATACATCCACGTTTTACTTGAACACATCCGGGTAAATGGCTTTGGCAAGTTCCTCGACCCCTTCGACAAGGCGCGGACCCGGGCGGCTTACTAAGTCGGTGTTGACGTCATACACCCGCTTGTTTTTCACCGCCGGCACGTCTTTCCAAGCGGCGCGCGCAAACACTTGCTTCGCTCCGCCGTATGTCGTGATGATAACGTCCGGCTTATAGGCCACTGCTTTTTCTTCCGTCACCATCGGCCAGCCTTCCAAGCTGCCGGCGACGTTTTTCGCTGAAATCACTTGAAGCATCTCATCCATAAACGTCCCTTTGCCGGCCGTATACAGCTGCGGCGGCGGCGACACTTCAATCCAGACGTTCGCTTGTTTGTCCGCCGGGATTTGTTTCGCTTTTTCTTGAATTTGCGCAAGCTTCTCTTTCATATCCTTAATCACTTGCTTCGCTTTGTCTGTCGTCCCGGTCGCTTTGCCGATCAATTCGATGGACGCATACACATCGTCGAACGACTTCGCGTCATTCACGACAAGCACGGTGATGCCGGCGTCTTTCAATTGCTTGAGGCCATCGCGCGAGTTATGGGCGCTTGACGCGTGGGCCAAGACAAGATCCGGTTTGAGCGAAATGATTTTCTCGACGTTGAATTCCATGCCGCCGATTTTCGTTTTCGTTTTGACGTCTTCCGGATAATTGTCAAAATCGCTGACGCCGACGATCTTATCGCCCAACCCCAACGCATAGGCGATTTCCGTATTGCTTGGGATGAGCGAGACGATCTTTTTCGGTTCCGCTTTGATCGTGACATCCTCGCCAAGCCCGTCTTTCACCGTCACCGGAAACGCCGCTTGTTCCGTTTTCGGTTCTTCTTTTTTCGCAGGCTCGGTGCTGCCATTCGCCCCGCCGCAGCCGACGAGCACGGCGGCCAAAAGGAAGAACACCGCCACCACCGCCGGCCATGTCCAACGTTTCATCCGTCATTCCCCCTTCAGTGATGTATGTACAATAAAAAACGCCCATTCCGCCTAAATCTGGGAATGAGCGCGAAACAGACCGCCAATGGGCACAACAATGCCCTGTACGACTGTTTCCGCGTCTCACCCCCCGAAGATTCGGAAACTGCGGCAAGCAAGGCAGGTCTACTGGCTCATGCTTCATCCTACTCTGAAGCCTTCCCGTACGGAAAACAGCGCAAGCCATCTGTCCGTACAGTGGCGATTTCATTTCGTCCGCATTGACAGTTGCGGGGACAGCTCCGGATTCCCACCGGATTCCCTATTAAGCCTTTTCGGCACCTTGCTGCGAATTGATGAATTTGTCGGATATGGACATTTTTATAATAATGCAGCGTTTAGCATTTGACAACTATGAATTTACAGCAGGTTGGAGGGAAGTCGTCACCTTCCCACTCTTGCAGACAATCGAGATGGATTCATAACCCATGTTTCATACGGAACAGAGCATTCCCTTTTCATCGCATCGAGCACCCGCGATTTCAAATGCGGCCATGTCACATATTCATCAATATTCGACTCATCGATCAACACAAACTTCGCCTTTTGAATTTCCTCAGGCTGGGGAGAAACGTTTCCTTTCACATATGTCGCTTTAAATACAATGTTTATGATATTTTTAGTTTCATTGTAATACACGCCGCTGACCCCGATGAGACGGATGTCAACGCCAGTCTCTTCATACACCTCGCGATGAACGGCCCGATCGAGCGGCTCGCCTGGTTCAACTTGTCCGCCCGGCATTTCCCACGTATCGGAGCGGTCATAGCTTTTAACAAGCAAAACCTCTCCCGTGTCATTCGTAATATAGGCTGAAACGGTGATAATGGCTTGTTGGTGTTTATCCATCAAGCTCTCCTCCTACATCGCGGAATGATCCTAGCCCTCTCCTGCAGAAAAAAAGCGGCTGCCCCATCTATACTGCCATCTTGAAAAAAATAAGGAAAGATACCTCGCCTCTGGCACGGCGTCTTTCCCCGATACAACCTTCATCTCGTCACTGTTGAATATATTTGTCAAACACAAAGCCGAAATCCTTCACCGTATAGTTCTTTTTCGCTTCCGTCAGCCAGCGAAAAGCGTATTCATTCACGGCCTGAAAATCCGCCGACACATTGGCGCCGTCGCCGCGCATGTTGGCAAACACCTTCGTTGCCAGTTCCAGACTCCGCTCAGCATAGTGGAATTTCATTTCGTTTTCATGGCAAATCTCCGCGATCGCCAGCAGCGATTTATACAAATCTTTCAATTCCTCAATATGCTTTTTATGCACATCAATGGAGTAGGAATGCGGTCCAATTTTAAATTTAATTTCCGCATCCAAATCGACCGTCCCGGCCGTTTCGAGCGATACGTCGGAAATCGGATGCTTGTAGTAATCGTAGCGGCGCAGCGTCCGTTTTTTGCTCGCGGCGCTCGTGCCGTCCAGATGAATGAGCGCGCGGTTTGTGAAGCAATATTCATCGGATTTCGACTTGATGAGAAAATAGATTTTTTCTCCATCCTCGTGCATCACATAATCATCGGCATCCACTTTGTCGTAGTCTTTCGGCTGAATGACCGAGCCGATGTCGCTTAGCCCAAGCACATCGGCGGCGACTTTTCCAAACATGCTCATGTTCCTCCGGCTCCTTCCACGTTTTATCGGCGCCCACCTATTGGCGGATGAACGGCGTTTTGCCTTAACAAGGCGCCGTACCCTCATTCTGTAATACGTCGCGATCGAAAAAATGTTTCATCGTCGGCAAAAAACGAAAGACCCAACGCCTTTTATGACGGCGTCAGGCCTTACAAGCAACTACAGTTCCCCGCTTAGACGGGAGTCTTTGTTCGTGAGTCGCAAAAAGACCAGATAAACGAGTCCAATCGCGATCCAAATCAATCCTAGCTTTTTGCTGAGCGGGTCCAGGTTCATCCATACATAGCCGATGATAACAAAACCGATGAGCGGAAACAAGAGATGATTGATATAATCGTTACTCTTTTGTTTGCGCAAGAAATAGTTCATCACTGATACATGCAAAAAGAGGAAAGCCGTCAGGGCGCCAAAGTTGACAAGCGAAGCGAGTTTATCAATTTGTGAGGCGAACACCGTCGTGACAATGAGCGAAATCACAGCGACAAGCAATGTGCTGACGTATGGCGTTTGAAATTTCGGATGCACTTTAGCCAGCACACTGGGCAGTTTACGGTCGCGACCCATGCTGTACAAAATGCGGGAGATGGCTGCCTGGGCGACGAGCGCGTTCGCGATCCCCCATGAAAGCGCAGTGGCGATGATCGTTGTCCATTTCAGCCATGGTCCTCCTGCCAGCTCCGCAATCTGATAAAACGCCACATCTGCGTTTTTAAACGTCGTATAATCAGGCCAAATGAGAGCGGCGACCCATGTTTGCACGATGAAAAGCGCACCGACAACGAGCAAAGCGAAAATGATCGCTTTGCCGATCGATGATTTCCCGTCCCTTGTTTCCTCAGCCAGCGTCGACACCGCATCAAAACCAAGGAAGCTCAAGACGGCCACCGACACCGCCCCCATCACCGTCTCCGCGCTGAAATGATTAGGATCGTACAGCGGTTTGAACGTAAACTGCGCTCCATTGACACCTTTTATAATCGCAATAATTCCTGTGATCACAAACACTGCAAGGACGATGAGCTCTAAAACAACAATCACTTTGTTCGCTTTGGCCGTCATCTCGATTCCGAGAATATTAATGATCGTATTCATGGCAATAAACAGAACGAGCCACACGTAAATCGGCACTTGCGGCACAATATCGGCTAAGGCAGCAGCGCTGACCAAATAGAGAAGAGCCGGAACGAAAATGTAATCAAGCAAAATGACCCAGCCTGCCATAAAACCGACATATTCATTCATTCCCCGCTGGGCGTAAGAATACACGGAACCAGCGATTGGAAACGCTTCGGCCATTCTGGCGTAGCTCAAGGCGGTGAAAATCATCCCCACCATTCCGATTAAGTATGCTAAGGCGACCATCCCTTTTGACCCTTGCGCTACATACCCGTAAATGCCGAAAGGAGCGATCGGCACCATGAACACCATTCCGTAAATCAACAAATCAACAAATGTGAGCGACCGTTTTAATTCCTGTTTATAACCAAGCGACTCGACCGATGTGTTCGTTTCAAGTTGCGCCATCGCCGTTCCCTCCTCAATCCTCAAACAGGCGGATGCCATACGCTTCAAGCACAAATCGCGGTACAAAGAAACGCGCCGTGACGAGCGGGTCAACGACTTGGCTGATTTGTGTCTGACCGACAGCGCTAAGCACCATCGTCAAATGGTTCAGCGTCAACGGAGTGTGCGGCAACAGCAAATTAACCATTTCCTCAACCGACTGTTTGACCGCCTCATCCAACGTTTTGGCCGAGACGATCGTCGCAATGCCATCATCGTTTTGCAACAGTGGATGGTTGAGCGAATATCCTTTCATCACCCGGACGGTGACCGTCACTTCCCCCGAAATTTCGATACCAGACACGCCGATTTCGCCGTCCCCCATCGCCGCATGCAAATCGCCTAATGCGAACAACGCCCCTTTGACAAAAACCGGGAAGTAAACGGTTGCCCCTGTTGTAATGAGCTTTGTATCCATATTGCCGCCATGCGGCCCGGGCGTCCCGCACGACACATCCTCACCGCTCGGCGCTACCCCGATGACGCCAATCATTGGATTTAATGGAATAGAAAGATGCTCGTCAAATACGGCCCGGTTTTCTTCTACTGGAATCATTTTTGCCTCAAACTGCGGAATCCGGTCTCCAAGCACCCCGAGCCCTGGGCCGACAGCCATGACCCCCTGTCCTTTGAGGCGAATCTGTTCAATTTTTACCGCTAAAATGTCACCGGGTTCCGCCCCTTCAATATAGATCGGTCCGGTCGCCGGATTGATATGATTCCAATCGATCGAGTCAAACGGCGTTTCGCTTGAAGTAATTTGATTTTGGAAACAGTCATACGTTTCGATGACAAACGTTTCCCCTGACTGGACTGTTCGAACCGGTTGGTGGTTTTTGCTAAATGCATAAATGGCCGTTGTGCATGGAACAAATGACATGTCCGCTTTCCTCCCTTTCGTTTTTGTCTCATTATAACAGGGAGCAAACAAACTGTTTTGCATTTTTTTGATTCATTTTTGTTACTTCTTTATTTTTTGAATTAATTGATAAATCTGAGTAAACAAGAAACCGCCAATCCCATTCCATGCTATGGCCTCCAGCACATTATGGCGCATTCCCCATCGCCAGGCGATAGCAAACAAACATACCCATCCGATCATGCCTATAACCCCCATCGGTTTCTCTCCTGTCCGTAAAGCAGCCAACCCAAAACACGAGGAGGCAAGCAAGGCGGTCGAAAACATGACCATCCGCATCGGAAGAAGAGGAGCAATAAAAAAGAGGGCTAGTACAAGCAAAAAAGAGATGACATATGTCCATGAGAGATGCCTGCTCCACCTGTGCCAAAAAATTTGCACAACGGAATGCAAGGAAAGGGATAAGCTGAGTGACAACGCCGCCAGCAAGGCAATAGTAAGCGGCCAAGCAATCAAGACAGAAGAATGAAGCAGCCACCGTTTCAGTATGGCGGCAGTCGAAGCGGCCGCCGCATACGGGACGCATAAGGCTGCGACGGCCAACGGAAGCGGAGCAAGGCAAAACGCGGCCATAGAAAACGTCAGCGCAACGCGTTCTTTTTTCAATATTGATGCAATATCCCATACATACTCGTCGGCCAACCATTGTCCGGCAGCCGCCGCCAGCACAGCCCAAAACAACACGAACAACGAAACCATGTTCACATCGAGGGAAGCTGGGACAGTGCGTACAATCATCTCATATTGCCGCGCCACACCACCCGTTAGATAATAGGCAAACGGAACCATTCCCATCACTATATAAACAATGTATAGCAGAACCGTTCCGATTTTCCGCATCCCCAACCAACCGGCGAGCACGGTAAACACGTACACATAGACGAACCAAATGAATAAAAAAGTCGGAGAAAAACGAAAGAGTTGCTGCAACAAATAGGCACATAACACGACAACGGTAAGCAGCCGGCCGATCGAAAGAAGGCGAACAAAAAACCGAAAGAAAAACAAAGCCCGCGCCGTAAAACAGCAGTCCGGCCAGCGATCCCCTTCCTCTGTTAGGGAACGATAGCGTACGGCCGCTGCTGAACGCCAAAGCACAAAAACGGCGGCCCACACCGCCATAGCCGTCACCACCCCCGCCGCCACCCCACCATGAATAAAAGCATAACATCCAAACAACAGCAGCTCACCGGATGCGAAACGCAGTAACAGGGCATTGACCCCCTTGCTTAATCCAAGCGCCTCCGCTCCGATAAAACTGCAGCGACCAATATGCGGCACAGCAGCAAGCAGCAGTACGCATGCCATGAATAAAAGCATATACCAGTCCATTATCCATTGGTCTCCTTATACTTCGTAGGCGGGATGCCGACATATTTTCGAAACAAATGACTGAAATGATGTTGACTAGAAAATCCTGTCTCCTCAGCAATGCGTGCCATGGACCAATCCGGCTTTTTGGTCAACAGCTCTTTCGCCTTTTCAATCCGATATCGATTGACGTAATCCTTAAAATGGATGCCGATCTCCTCAACAAACAGCCTGCTCAAATAGGCTGGATGTACATGCACGGCAGCGGCTACCTCGGTTAAGCTGATTTTTTGTGCATAATGACAGTGCACATATTCGAGCGCCGCGCGGATGAGCGGGGACGAGACAAGCGCTTCCGGATGCTTTTGTTCAAATTTCGACAACGCTTGATCAAACTCGCTCTCGATGAGCGGCTTCACCAAGTAGTCGAGCACTTCAAGCTGAATCGCCCGTTTGGCATAAGCAAAATCTTGGTAGGCTGTGATAATGATCAAGGCAAGATCGGGCTGTTTTTGTTTGAGCTCATAGGCCAAATCCAACCCGGACTGTCCAGGAAGGTGGATATCGATCAGCGCCAGCCGGAAGCGATGGGATGCGGCCAACCGTTTCGCCTCTGCGGCATCCTCCGCCGGCCATACTTCCCAATGCGGATATTTCCGCTTCACCAAATACGTGAGTTGTTCCAATTCCAAATATTCATCATCGACAATCAGCACCTTCATCGTTTATCCCTCATCCCCTGGAACATACGGCCAAACGACAAGCGCCTCTGTCCACCCGCGCTCATC
This sequence comes from Geobacillus sp. Y412MC52, assembly GCF_000174795.2. Lineage (NCBI taxonomy): Bacteria > Bacillati > Bacillota > Bacilli > Caryophanales > Anoxybacillaceae > Geobacillus > Geobacillus sp. Y412MC52. The sequence continues at coordinate 2,316,737 of NC_014915.1, forward strand.
TTTTTGCAACACAAGCTGAGTTGGCAAATCAAACAAAAGAGCAAACCGCTTGCGCAAATTATCCAAGCCGACACCTCCATTCGCGATGGATAACTCCTTCCCTTCATTGCCATTATCGCAGACGCGCAAATATACCCAGTTGCCTTGGCGTCGAAAATCGATCGCCAAACATTTTTCACCCGCTTTTTTCTCAAGGCCATGTTTGAATGCGTTTTCCACCAGCGTTTGCAACGTATAAGAAGGAATGAGCGCACGCTCTCCATCCGGATCCATTTGCACCGACACCGACAGCCGTGAACCGAAGCGAAGCTGCTGCACCGCTAGATAGTTGCTTGTATGCGCCCATTCTTGTTTGAACGGAATAAGCGGCTGTTTCGTCTCATAGCTATCACGCAAAAACAGCGCAAAATGCTCCATTCCCCGAATCATTTCTTCATTTTTTCCTAAGCGCGCCAAGGATAAGAAAGCGTTCAACGCATTGAAAAAGAAATGCGGTCGGATTTGTTGATGGAGTTGCATATACTTGCTTTCTTGAAGTTCTTTTTCCAATCGAAGGCGCGCATGTTCCAACTGCCAATAATCCACTTCTTTTTCCGCTACTCCCAACAGCGCCAACACTGTCAACGATACAAGCGGCAACAATACGCTGAAAATGAGAATGAGATGAAATAATGGCTCGGCAATCATCATATTCTCCCCGCCACTCGCAATGCTTTCCCATTTGTTTTTTCATTTTATCACAAATTTGTTCTTTCATTTGATCACAAAATAAACAGTGGCGGCGGTACAAGGCAACCGTTTCCCACATCCGCAAACTTATTTTTCCATCATCTTGGCTCCCATCCTATCCTCCCCCGGCAAAAAAACGCCCCAAAAGCGAATGCTTTTGGGACCGACTGATCATATTCCACTTTATCTCAACGGCGATCTTGCCATGCGAATATACGTATGGCGTCTGCCGCGAATGGTGATCGAATACGCCATAATATTCTCTGGAACAGCGATGCCATGATAGCCAGCGTCGCCGATATGATGTAGATCCGCCCCAGCCATTTTGCTTGCAAGCGCGATTTGACGAATCGTACTCTCGTCAGCTCCTTCTTGGCTTGTGCCGATCGTCAGCATCGCAAGCGCCCCATGTTCATGCGCCACCTGAACAAGCTTCTCTGTCTTGTCTAATGTCACCCCCGGCACCGTTCCAGGAGCCGGCATCAAAACGACATCCGCACCAGCGTGAATGAAACGCACCACCACTTCTTCCGATACGATCCCGCTTCCCGCTTCATCGGCAACGCCTGCCGCGTGCATTTTCCCAGCCATCACGAGAGCGTCCTCGCCTAAAATGGACCGCGCCGTTTCGATGGCTTTCACAATCTCATCATTCGTCACGCCTGTTTTCGGGTTTCCGGTTAGGCAAACAAAATCAAATCCTAGCTGTTTTGCTTGTTGCAGCGACTCGGCCGTTGCCATTCTCCCTTTTGGCAGCGCCGCAAGCTCCTCAAGCTGCTTTGCATTTGGGTCAACCGGCTCCAAATTGACGCCAACCGGGCGCCCTGTCAACTGCTTTAACCGTTCCACCATTTGATTCGGTTCGTTCGTGTCCAACCCGTTCACAACCGGCCGGAACACATCGAACCAATTCAACAACAGCAAATCCGCCCCAAACGCCGTGGCCAGTTCGGCGTTGGTGACCGCCGGATACAGCGGCGCGAATTCCCCGACGACTTCCGCGACGATCACCCTGCCTTCTGACGCTTGAATCGATTGTTTTAACTGTTTTCCTGTCATCCGACGAAAATCGGAGGCGTTGCAATCCAACAGCCGCTTCACCGGAGCTCCCCCTTTCTGGCGTCCCTTAAAAGAACGGCTTCGTTGTTCCTTATTTTCTCATAGCGTTGGCCAGAAATTCGACATCCGTGCCAACGACCACTTGCAAATCCGTTTGGTTGAGGCGAAGCACACCTTTCGCTCCCAAACGTTTCAATTCTGCTTCGTTGACTTTTGACATGTCTTTCACTTTTAGGCGCAAGCGTGTGACACAATTGTCAATTTGTGCGAGATTATCTTTTCCTCCCAACGCCTCGATATATTTTGCAGCAAGGTCCTCGTATTTGACGCCCGACTGCGCCGCACCGCTGTCGGTAAACTCGCCCTCTACCTCCTCTTCACGCCCCGGCGTTTTCAAATCGAGCTTCGTAATGAGGAAATAGAAGACGACGAAATAGACGACAGCATATACAAGACCTTGAACAATCAACAAATACGGTTTTTTCGCAATGCCGTAGTTTAAGAAAAAGTCAATCGCCCCGGCCGAGAACGTAAACCCGTGGTGGATGTCAAGCATTGTCGCCACTGCGAGCGACAAGCCGGTCAACACGGCATGGACAACGTAGAGCAATGGCGATAAAAACATGAATAGAAACTCAATTGGCTCCGTAATCCCGGTTAAAAACGACGTCAACGCCACGCCAAGGAGCGCGCCGGCGACCGCTTTGCGACGCTCTTTTTTCGCCGCCGCGATCATCGCCAGCGCTGCCGCGGGCAGGCCAAACATCATGATCGGGAAGAAGCCGGCCATAAAAATGCCCGCATCCGGGTCGCCGGCGAAAAAGCGACTTAAATCGCCCGTTTTTCCGTTATACTCGCCAAACACAAACCAGACGAAGCTGTTTAACACATGGTGCAATCCGACTGGAATGAGCAACCGGTTGAGGAACCCGAAAATGCCGACGCCAACCGCCCCGGCGCCAACGATCCAATGGCCGACCGCGTTGATGCCATCTTGAATCGGCGGCCATACATAGCCAAAAATCAAGGCAAGCACGAGCATGACAAGCGATGTCACGATCGGCACAAACCGCCGTCCGCCGAAGAAGCCTAGCCAGTCGGGCAACTTGATATCATGGTAACGGTTGTATAAAAGCCCGGCGATCACTCCGGAGATGATGCCGCCTAATACGGACATATTGATGTCCTTATCAATCGCGGCGGCCCCTTTTGTCAAGACAAAGTAGCCGATCGCCCCAGCAAGCGCCGCCGCGCCGTTGCCGTCTTTCGAAAAACCGATGGCCACGCCGATGGCGAAAATGAGCGCTAAATTGGAAAACACTGCATCGCCTGCGGCGGCGATAAACGGAATATTCAATAAATCAGGCTGACCGAGCCGAAGCAACAATCCTGCCGCCGGCAAAACGGCAATCGGCAGCATTAATGCTTTTCCAAGCCGCTGTAAAAAGCCTAACATCATGATCCTCCCCTTTTCATCTCAATCATAAATTTGTACCGGTCGCCGCGGTACACCGATTTGACGACTTCCATCGGCCGGCCGTCATCAAGGTATGTGCGGCGCTCAAGCAGCAACACCGGAGCCCCTTCTTTCATCTTCAGATGCTCCGCCTCCACCTTGCGGGCGACAGATGCTTCCAATGTTTGAACAGCGGAGCCGATGATCATCCCTTTTTCTTTTTCGATAAATTCATAGACGGAACCGCTTACAACATCACGCGTCAGTCCGGGGACGAGATTGACCGGAATGTACAGCGTCTCCAACGCCATCGGCAAGCCGTCGGCCAACCGAAGGCGGCGGACTTCGTAAAGGTCATCGCCTTCCGTGACGCCAAGCCCTTCAGCGAGCTTCTGAGAAGCCGGAACCGTCTCAAAGCCAAGGACGATCGTGCCGGGCTCCATGCCGCGCGCCCGCATATCTTCGGAAAAGCTCGTCAGCCCTTTGAGCGGCTGCTCGATTTTTTGGGCGGCGACAAATGTTCCTTTCCCGCGCCGGCGGATGAGATAGCCATCGTTCACTAAATTGTTGACCGCCTGCCGAACGGTCATCCGGCTGATGTCATACATTTCCGCCAACTCGCGCTCAGACGGGATCATTTCGCCCGGCTGCCACTCCCCTTTTTCGATCTTTTCTTTCATATATTGCTCGAGCTGATAGTAAATCGGAATCGGCGACTGTTTATCGATCATGGCGCATCCACCCACCGCTTTTCCTTTGGGATGAGCGAGAGCGCCTCTCGGTCGGCGATGATCGTCACGTCCGGATGAAGGTGAAGCGCTGAAGCCGGCAAGTCCGGTGTGACAACGCCTTCGAGAAGCCGGGCCATGGCCTCCGCTTTTTCCTCCCCTGACGCCAACAGCACGATGCGGCGGCTGCGCAAAATGGTCGCAATCCCCATCGTAATGGCATAGCGCGGCACGTCATCAAGCGATGGGAAAAAGCGGGCGTTCGCTTCCCGTGTCAGCTCGGTCAGCTCGACGACGTGGGTGGCTGTCGAAAACGGCGTCCCTGGCTCGTTGAACCCGATATGGCCGTTGCGGCCGATGCCCAAGAGTTGCAAATCGATGCCGCCCAATTCATCGATGAGCCGCTCGTAACGGCGGCATTCTTCGTCAAGATCAGCGGCCAAGCCATCCGGCACATGCGTCTGATGAAGCGGGATGTCCAATTGGGCAAACAAATGCTGATTCATATAATAGCGATAGCTGTTCGGATGATCCGGGCCAAGGCCTACGTATTCATCCAAATTGACCGTGCGCACGAGCCGATACGATGTCCCATGCTGCCGATGATCGGCGGCCAATTCGCGGTACACACCGAGCACGGTCGAGCCGGTCGCCAAGCCGAGAACGGCGTTCGGCTTTTCCTTGACTTGTTTGATGATGATGTCCGCCGCCTGACGGCTCATCTCTGCGTAGTCAGCAGCTTTCAAAAGCTTCATGGCCATCGCTCTCCACTCCTTTCATCCGGCTTGCGATAGGCAAGGGCGCCGCGGCAAAACGTCATCATGACTTCATATCGTTCATTCAAAACGACGACATCGGCGTCTTTGCCGGGCCGCAAGCTGCCTTTCCGATCAAGCAAGCCAAGCTGTTTCGCCGGATTCCAGCTCGCCATGCGGATCACCTCTTCAAGCGTGCAGCCAGTATAATCGAGCACACGGCGGATGGCCTCGCCAAGCTTGAGCACGCTTCCCGCCAGCGTGCCGTCGGCAAGCCGCGCCTCTTGGCCCCGAACAGTCACCTCTTGGCCGCCAAGTTCATACCGCCCATCACCTAGACATTTCGCCCGCATGGCATCGGTGATTAATATGAGCCCATCGCTTCCTTTATTCCGGTAAGCGAAGCGGACCATCGGCGGCGCAACGTGCAACCCGTCGGCGATCAGCTCGCACATCACTTCTTCAAACATAAGCACAGCACCGGCGACACCCGGTTCACGGTGATGGATGCCGCGCATCCCATTGAACAGGTGGGTCGCATGCGTCACCCCTGCATGGACCGCCGCTTTTACTTCGTCGTAAACGGCATCGGAATGGCCGATCGAAGCGATCACACCCGTCTGTTTCAAGTAGGCGGCAAGTTCCAGCCCCCCGTTCCGCTCTGGGGCAAGCGTGACAAGGCGGATATGGCCGCCCGCCGCCTTTTGCCAGTGCTGGAACAGTGAGATGTCCGGATCGGCGAGATGGCGCGGGTGCTGCGCTCCGGCGCGCTTCGGCGACAAAAACGGTCCTTCCAGATGAACACCGAGCACTTCGGCGGCTCCCGGCCTGTTCGCCTCCGCCATATAGCGAGCGACGTTGCGAAGCGCGGCTTCGATTTGTTCGCTTGGCGCTGTCATCGTCGTCGCCAAAAAGCTCGTCGTCCCTTCCGCCGGCAAGGCGTTGGCCATCTTGTAAAGCGCCTCCGGGGTCGCATCCATGACATCCGCCCCAGCCGCCCCATGAATATGGACGTCGATGAATCCCGGCACGATGGAAAACCGTGAGGAAAGATCGATCACTTCCGCCCCTGCATCAGTTGGGCACGACGACATCGGCCCGATCGCGGCCACTTTTTCCCCTTCGATCAGCACATACCCTTGTTCAATGTTTCCTGTTTCTGCATACACCGCGGCATTTTTCAATATCCACCGCTTCATCGCGATTCCCCACTTTCTGTCTCTCATTATAACATTATATATTCTAGTTGTCTATACCACTAAAACAAATCCGTCAACCAGTTCGCTTCAGCATGAAAGAAGCAGGGAAGCCGTGGCTTCCCCGCTCTTCCAAACGGCGCTACGCTCCTTTCGGTCCGCGGGCCGGCAAATAAAACGAAAACGTCGTTCCTTCGTTCAGTTTGCTGTGAACGGTAATGAGCCCTTTATGCGCTTCGACGATGTTTTTGGCGATGGCAAGGCCTAACCCGGTGCCGGAACGGCTGCGCGTGCGCGCTTTATCGGCTTTGTAAAACCGTTCAAACACAAACGGCAAATCCTCTTCGGGAATGCCGGAGCCAGAGTCTTGGACATGGATCGTCACGCCGTCGCCGCTTGGTTCGATGATGAGGCGAACTGTGCCGCCCGATTCCGTATGGCGGATGGCGTTGTCAATTAAGTTCGTCAGCACTTGTTCGATCCGATCCGGATCGAGAGCGATTTCAATGTCCCGATCGCGAAACTCGGCTGTCAGCTCAATCTGCTTTTCTTTCGCCAGCCCGTAAAACTTGCGGATCACCCGCTCGATGTAAGGAACAAGCTTGACTTGTTCGTACTCTAGCTCGATATGGCCAGCTTCCATGCGCGCCAAGTCAAGCAAATCGTTAACAAGGCGGCCCATGCGCAGCGACTCGTCATAAATGACTTTCGCCATCTCTTTCTTCTCTTCTTCGCTCGCCGCGATATCGTCGATGATCGCCTCGCTGTAGCCTTGGAGCATGGCAATCGGCGTGCGCAATTCGTGCGAAACGTTGGCGATAAAGTCTTTGCGCAGCTTGTCAAGCCGCCGCTCTTCGGTCATGTCGCGCAAAACAGCCACCGCGCCGCGCACCATCGTTTTGCCGTACAGCGGCGTCATTAAAATGACCCACGTCCGCCCCTGCAGCGTCACTTCGGTCGATTGCTCCTTCTCCTCGCGAACGACGCGGGCGAACAGCTCTTTCACTTGCGGCGGCAACGGCGCCATCGCTTCCGCGTCGTTCCCTTGCTCAAAATACCACGCCTGCAAAAACCGCTCAGCCGGCGGGTTCGTAATCAAAATTTCCCCGTCGCGGTTAAACGTAATGACGCCATCGGCCATGCTGCTTAAAATGCTGGCGAGCTGTTCCTTTTCCTGGTTTAAGGCGTTGATGTTAAACTGCAGACGCCGTCCCATTTGGTTGAACGCCATCGCCAGCCCACCGATCTCATCGTTCGTTAAAATCGGCACTTTCATATCGAAATGGCCCCGCGCCATTTCGAACGCGGCTTGCCGCATTTTCCGGAGCGGAGCGGTGATGCGCGTCGACAAGAAAAAGGCAAAAAACGTCGTCATGACAATGGCGATAAACGCGGCGAGAAAAATTAACTCTTTCGTCCGCTCCGTCGCGTCGGCGATCGCCTCGAGCGACTGATAGACAAACACAGCTCCTCGGCTGCCATCCGGCATCGACATCGGCACGCCGACAATGATCATATCACGGGGCAGCTTTTCTTTTGGATGCCGCTCCGGCATATACAAACGCTTTTTCACCGTTTTCCCATCTGTCAGCACACGCCGCAAGTCCCGATCTTGGCGGATCGACGACAGCGGCATATTGTCCAAACCAGCATCGCCAGGCGAATACCAATAGTGCGACTCATCGGCGACGATGACGGCTTTCGTTCGATTGTCCACAAGCGTCCAAGCGATCGAGCGGGCAAGCTGCTCGTCGCGGTGATCGTGCATCACCTCGGCCACTTTTGTCGCCAGGCGGGTCAAGTCGTTTTCCGCTTCCTGCACATAATAATCTTCCAAAAATTTAATAAGCAAAATGCTTAAAATAAACAGCACGCACGAAACGAGCAACAAAATCGTAAACCATAGCTTGCCGACGACGCTGCGAAACAGCCACATCAGTCGTTCACTGCCTCAAACTTGTAGCCGACGCCCCAGACGGTGACGATCATTTTTCCCGCCTGCGGCGACGCTTTATTCAACTTTTCGCGCAACCGTTTAATGTGGGTGTCGACCGTGCGCAAGTCGCCGAAAAACTCGTAATGCCATACTTCCTTCAACAGCTGTTCGCGGTCGAACACTTTGTCGGGCGAGCGGGCCAAAAAGAGAAGCAGCTCATATTCTTTCGGCGTTAAGCTGACTTCCTTGCCGTCGACCGTCACCCGGTGGGCATCGTTGTCAATCGTCAAATGCGGAAACACAAGCACGTCTTTCGCCGTCGTCTCCACCGGCGCGTAGGCGGCGTTCGCCGCGCGGCGCAACAGCGCTTTTACGCGCAGCACGACTTCGCGCGGACTGAACGGCTTGACGATGTAATCATCCGTGCCGACTTCAAACCCTTGCACGCGGTTGGATTCTTCGCCTTTTGCCGTCAACATCATAATCGGCGTCGTTTTTTGCGCGCGGATTTCTTTGCACACCTCAATTCCATCTTTGCCCGGCAGCATCAGATCGAGCAAAATGACGTCATAATCATTCGTCAACGCCTTCTCCAACGCTTCATTGCCGTCGCCGGCCTCATCGATCACATAGTTTTCCCGCTCCAAATACATTTTCAAGAGCCGCCGGATGCGCTCTTCATCGTCAACCACTAAAATACGGATGGTTTTTTCTTGTTTTTCCAATGCTTTGCACCCTCCCATCATCAATGGAAACACTCCCTATTTTCTAGTTTACCGAAAAACCGGATGCTCGCCAACAGAGCATCCGGTTGTTTTCCATTATGTTCCGGCGTACGAGTGCAATCCCGCAATGACGAGGTTGACCGCCACTAAGTTAAACATAATAATGGCAAAGCCGATGACGGCGAGCCATGCCGACTTTTCACCATGCCAGCCTTTTGACAAACGAAGGTGCAAAAAGGCAGCGTAAAACAGCCAAGTGATAAGCGCCCATACTTCTTTCGGGTCCCAGCCCCAAAAACGCGTCCAGGCGATTTGCGCCCAAATCATCGCGAAAATGAGCGCCCCGAGCGTAAACACCGGAAAGCCGATCGCCACCGCCCGATAGCTGATCTCATCGGTCAAATCCAAGTTAACGTTCTTCACGAGCGGCTTGAGCGCGGCGGCAACGCGCTTGCGCAAGAGAAGCCGAAGCATGATGTACAGCGCCGTTCCGGCTATGAGCGACCAGATGACCGTATTTAGCTTTTTTGCATTGATGATCGCCGGCATCTCAACAAGCGGCTCCATGCGGCCGGCGCTTTCTTTCATAAGCTCCCCTTTGTGCGGCCCAACGAGCGCCGGCATATCGTAGATGACCTCAACCGTCTGCTTGTTTTTGTCGACCCACGTGAACTTCGCTTCATACCCAGAAAGACCGAACGCTGTCGAAACGATGACAAAGCCGAGCGTGGTAATTAAGCAAAACATCACCACTTCGAGCCAAAACGTCCGTTTCGACGGCTTCGATTGATCGACGACGCGGATCAAATAGATGAGCCCAGCGACAAAGCTGATGGCCAAAATCGCTTCACCAGCCGCCGCCGTCGTCACATGGATGTGCAGCCAATCGCTTTGCAAGGCGGGAATGAGCGGCGAAATTTCCCGCGGAAACATGCTTGCGTAAGCAATCACAAGCAACGCGACCGGCAGCGCAAACAAGCCGAGCACACTCAGCCGGTAAATGAAATAAATAATAATGAAAGCAGCAACCAGCATCATGCCGAAAAAGGTCGTAAACTCGAACAAGTTGCTCACGGGCGCGTGCCCGGCGGCGATCCAGCGCGTCACAAAATAGCCGACTTGGGCGAGAAAGCCGATGATCGTCACGGAGATGCCAAGCTGCGACCAACGATCCTTCTCTTGCCGTTCTTTTCGCTTGTCGCGAATGGCGCCGCCAAAAAAGAACGTGCCGATTAAATATAGAACGAACGCGATATATAGCAACGTGCTGCTAAGCTGTACCATGTCCATGGACTTGTCCCCCTTGTCCGGCTTTTTTGTCGTTTTCGAGCTGATCAGCCGGCATCATGACGCCGGTGCCGTCAAGCAAACGGCGCAGCTCGTTTTTCAAGCCGAACCAGTTTTTATTCGTGTGCGCGGCGATCCATAGCTCTCCGTTTACCCGCTGCACCCAAATGCGGCGGTGGTTCCAATACATCCCTTGGATGAGCCCGATCATGAAAATCGCGCCGCCTACCCCTAAAATCCAAAGCGTAAAGTCGCGGCGGACGGTCAAACCGGAGACATTGCGGGTTTGAAGCCCCGCGAACGCCATTTTGTATTTGTTGTTGCCAAACGGTTCGATCGTCTGCTGGATGGCGACAAAGCTTACTTCCCCTTTCGGACGGTCCGGCGCGTACATTTTGAACACGAACGCCGGATTGTTCGGCACACGCGACTTCGTTGACGGATTGCCGTCTTCATCAAACTCAAAATCAGGAAAATAGCTTAATAGCTCAACGCGATACCCATGTCCGAGATTGTACGACTCTTTCGGATCATACAAGTCGACCGTCACCGTGCCGAACGTTTTCCCCGACTGCTTGTCCGCCAACTGAAATGACATCGCTTTCGGCTCATTCAAGCGGAAATCGACTTGGTAGAGCGCATAATGGTCGAACTCCAGCGGCTCGTTGACGCGAATCGGATACTCCTTCACTTTTTCAAGCTTCGGCTTGGCGCCGGGGATCACAGGACCGACGCGCTTATACAACACGACGTTTGTTTGATAGTTTTTGGCGATCATCCCGTTGCCGACGCGGTCGATGGCAGCGTTGAACACTTCGTTGTCTTTGCCTTTCTCATATGTTTCAAAAATAAATTTTTCACTCTTTAAAAAGTAGCGGCCGTTCGTCCCAGGAATTTCTTTCGTCTCCCCTTCCGGAATCCACATCACCCGATCGATGTACATGCCGGGAACGGAACGAAGCATCGCCCCGATCAAGAAAATGATGAGGCCGATATGATTGACGTACGGCCCCCAGCGGGAAAAACGCCCTTTTTCAGCGAGCAAATGCCCGTCTTCCTCGCGGACATGGTAGCGCCGCGCAGCCAGCCGTTCTTTCAACACAGCCATCGTCTTGTCGAGATCGCTCACATGCGAGACGCCAAACAACCGCTGCCGCTCTAAAAAGCGCGGATGGCGCTTCACCCCTTGCCGCTTCAAGGCGCGGTAAAGCGGAACGACCCGGTCCAAGCTGCAAATGACAAGCGAAACGCCGATTAAGGCGATGAGCAAAATGTACCACCATGAGCCGTACAAGTTGTTAAAGCCGAGCTCATAATACAGCTTCCCTGCCCAGCCGTACTGCTGCTTATAATACTCCGCCGGATCGACGTTCGGCGGAATATACATTTGCTGAGGGAAAATCGTGCCGATCGCCGAAGCGATGAGCGTGATGACGATGAGCGCCACCCCGACTTTGACCGACGAGAAAAACGCCCAAATTTGGTCGATCATCGTTTTTTTGTACGTTTGCGATCGGCGCGCGCTTCCTTCGTAGCGCATGTCCAAAATCAGTTTTTCTCCCAAATCGGCAAGCGGCTTGCCGCACGACTCACAAAACGCCGTGCCGTGCGGATTGACATGGCCGCATTCGCATTTGACGTGTTCCATGGCGCAAAACTCCTTACGGTTTGATGCTTTCTAGATGCCGTTCGATGTCTTCTTTCGTCATCGTTCCGGTAATGATTTGTTTTACTTCGCCTTTTTTGTCAATCAAAAACGTTGTCGGCAGCGGCCCGACGTTATAGGCGTTCAATACTTGATCTTGACGGTCGATCACAATCGGAAATGTCAGGCCGAACCGTTCCGCGAATTTTTCAACGCTCAACTTCGGTTCACCGACATTGACAGCCAAAATTTCAACCCCTTTTTTTTTGTAAATCGGGTACAGCTCGTTCATATACGGCATCTCCCGCTCGCACGGCTTGCACCACGTTCCCCAAAAGTTCAAAAAAACGCCTTTGCCGCGATAGTCTGAAAGACGATGTTCATGCCCTTTCAAATCGGTCAGCACAAAATCAGGCGCCGTCGAACCAACAGCGACAGCCGTTTTCTCCGTGAAAAAATTCGTGTAAATCGTATAGCCGATCGCCGCGAGCAACACGAGCAAGATCGCTGTCCTCATCACTAAGCGCTGTTGTTTTTTCATCGTTCAAACCCCTTTACGTTTCTCCTCCCCCACAGCCAACGCTAGAGGGGGAGGCAAGCGGTTCACAATCTCCCATTTTCCATTATAGCAAAGTCCCTCGCTCGTTTATGCGCAAGGATATGAACGTTATGTGACAATCTTCGTCATTTTCTTCCCCCGGATTGGGCAAGGACGCGCAGCAACTTCACCTCATGCGGCGTCAGCTCGCGGTATTCGCCGGGGCGCAGCCCTTTCAAATCGAGAAACGCGTACCGCTCCCGCTTCAGCTTCAGCACCTCGCAGCCGATCGCCTCAAACATGCGGCGCACTTGCCGGTTTCGTCCTTCGTGGATACGGATTTCCACAATGGCTGTCCCCTTCTTCCGGTCGGCGGAGAGCAGCTTCACTTTGGCTGGCGCCGTCATGCCATCTTCCAACTGCACTCCTTGTTCGAGCCGTTTCAGCTGCTCGTGCGTTGGAATGCCTTTCACTTTGGCAATGTACACTTTTTCAATTTCATACCGCGGGTGCATAAGCAGGTTGGCAAAGTCGCCGTCATTCGTCAACAAAAGCAGTCCAGACGTATCGTAGTCAAGCCGCCCGATCGGATAAATGCGTTTGTCCAGATCTTTGAAAAAATCGGTCACCACTTTGCGGCCTCTGTCATCTTTGACGCTGGAAATCACCCCGCGCGGCTTGTACAGCAAATAATACACCGGCTCTTCGCGCTCGATCGGGATGCCGTCGACTTCGACATCATCGCGCGGCCCGACCTTGACGCCAAGCTCCTTGACGACGCGGCCGTTCACTTTCACCCGCCCTTGCAAAATGAGTTCTTCCGCCTTGCGCCTTGACGCGATGCCGGCGCGGGCGATCACTTTTTGCAACCGTTCCATTCTCTCTCACCTCTTTCATCATCTTACCCTTTCCGTCTAACAGATACAAGTGCGGCACTTTTATTTTTCACCTTTCCCGTTCCCTTTGCAAACAAAAAACCCGCCGGACGGGGGGAACGAAAAAAGGCGCCGCTAGCGCCCGAATACAAACAAAACGATGAAAACAGAAACAATAAAGCTGAGAATGTCGGCCAAAATGCCGACTTTTAACGCATCGCCCATTTTTTTGACGCCGACGGCGCCAAAATAGACGGTGAGCACGTAAAGCGTCGTCTCCGTACTGCCTTGGATCGTAGAAGCAAGGCGCCCGATGAACGAATCCGGGCCGTAAGTAGCGATCAAATCGGTCGTCATGCCGAGCGCCGCCGTGCCGGAAAGCGTGCGGAGAGCCGCAAGCGGAACGACTTCGGCCGGCAGTCCAATGGCATCAGCCAGCGGTTTGATCACTTCCATCATGGCATCAAGCGCCCCTGAGGCTCGGAAAATGGCGACCGACACCAACATGCCGACCAAATACGGGATGAGCGAAAACGCGATCTCGATCCCTTCCTTGCCGCCTTCCACAAACGCTTCATACGTCGGCACTTTCTTTGCTGTACCGTAAAGCAAAATAAAAGCGATGAGCGCAGGGATCAGCCAAACAGAAAGAAGTTGGACGATGGCCATTATGGCTTCCTGCCTTTCCGCATCCGTTTCCAATAATAGTACCGGTCAATCAATACCGCCCCAATCGTCGAAATCGTCGAGGCGACGATCGTCGTCCCAATGATCTCGCCAGGCGCCGCTGAACCGTACGTCATTCGGATCGAGATGACGGTCGCCGGAATGAGCGTAATGCCTGATGTGTTCATGGCCAAAAATGTCACCATCGACCGGCTAGCCTCGTCGCGGCCGCCGTTGAGCTTTTTTAGCTGCTCCATCGCCTTTATGCCCATCGGCGTCGCCGCATTGCCAAGGCCGAACATGTTGGCGACCATATTCGAGACGATATAGCCGAGCGCGGGATGGCCGGGCGGCACCTCTGGAAACAAGCGGCGTACGAGCGGCATAAACAGGCGCGCCGCTTTGTCAAGCAAGCCGGCGCGTTCAGCGATCGCCATCAGCCCGAGCCAAAACACTAAAATGCTGACCATGCCGATGCTGATCGTCACCGCTTCTTTGGCGCTTTCAAACACCGCTTTGTTCACTTCGTCCATCGTGCCGTTGGCCGCCGCAAAGACGATGCCAATGACCGCCATCATCACCCAAATGAGGTTAACCATCGCTTCTCACACCTAAAAAGCGAAATGCTTGCCATAAAAACCCTCGGCCGCTTCCTTCCTTTCCCGGTTCATACAGCAGCGGCACCGAATCAACCGCCTTTTGATGCAAATAAAGCACCGCCTTTCCGACCTCTGTCGGCGCCCGTTCTGGGTATTTTTTCCATTCTTTGCGCGGCTTCAGCAAATACACTTTCACCTGCAGCCCGCTCTCCTCTTTATCGGTCACCGGATATCGCAAATCGCGGACCGCCTGCAACCGCCCGCGGTAAAACGGATCAGAAATTTTGTCGACCACCCGCTCGCTGCTCACTTTGGCGATGTGATAATGAGAAAATCCATATTCGTACATAGCGATATGGTCATTCCAATCGTCCGGTGCATCCAACGTCACAGCGATCAAATCGATGCCGCCTTTGGACGCCGTCGTCACGAGCGTGCGATGGGCCCGTTTCGTATAGCCGGTTTTGCCGCCGGTGCAATATTCGTAAAGACTTGTCAACAACTTGTTTTTATTTCGCCACACACGCGCGCCGTCTTCGCCGGGCGGAGCGGGGGCGCGGTACACCTTCGTCCCCGAGATGCGCCGAAACTCTTTGTTTTTCATCGCATATTGCATGAGCAGCGCCATATCGTACGCGGTTGAGTAGTGGTTTTCCGCGTCATCCAACCCGTGCGGATTGGCAAACTCGGTATCACGCATCCCGATTTCAGCCGCTTTTTGGTTCATTAAAAAAACAAATCCTTCGACGCTGCCGCCGACATGTTCAGCGATGGCCACCGCCGCGTCGTTGCCGGAACGAAGCATCAGCCCATATACCAAATCGCGCAGTTTGATTTTCTCCCCTTGGCGCAAGTAAATTGACGACCCTTCGGTCCGGACAGCGCGGGCGCTGACCGTCACCGTGTCGTCCATCTTCCCCGATTCAATCGCCAAAATGGCGGTCATAATTTTCGTAATGCTGGCGATGCGCCGTTTTGTATAGGCATCCTTGGCAAACAAAACCCGCCCGGAATGCTGCTCTATCAAAATCGCGCTTTTTGCGCTCACCCCATCCATAGCGCGCATCCGCTCTGGAACAAATGCCATAATCCCCGCAGCGAGTGCAAGAATGAGCGCAATGAGCTGCTTCTGCTTATTCATCTCATATCGGCGAGGATCCCCCTCCTTTAAGGAGCGGGGAGGAATCGCCTGCTCCTCCTTTCCGATTAGGCTGAACGGGCCGCAGCCGAAGAAACGTCGCGGCGGAAACAGGCTGAACCCCAAAGCCGCGTTTTGTACAAGTGTATGCGTCGATGGGACAAATATGATGAAAAAATGCCGTTGCAAGGGGAGACAGCCCTGAACGATCCGCTCCGGCGCTTGCGCTGGGCGCATTGATGACATTTCCCTGCAAAGAGAAAGCCGCTCCCCGAAAAGACGGACAGGTGTCCTGATGGATCGCAGCGCCTGCTCTCCCAAAAAAACGGGCAGGGGGTTCCCCTCCGCCCGTTTAAAACGGCTGCCAACGAAGCTTCCGCGCCTCATGAAAGCGCTCTTCAACGTTGCGCCAGTTGACGACGTTCCACCAATGTTCGATGTACGCCGCCCGATCATTTTTGTATTGCAAATAGTAGGCATGCTCCCACACATCAAGCACAAGAAGCGGGATCACATCCCATTGCGCCATGAGCTGGTGTTTTTCCGCCTGCAAAATTTCCAGCCGGTGCGCTCGCGGCGCCCAAACGAGCAACGCCCAGCCGACCCCTTCGGCGCTTTTCGCCGCTTCGGTGAAATGACGGCGAAAGGCGGCAAAGCTGCCAAAATCGCGCTCGATTTGCGCCCGCAGCTCCCCGCGCGGCTCGCCGCCGCCCTCTGGATGCATGTTGTACCAAAAGATAGTGTGCAAATAATGCCCGGAGCCGTGGAACGCCGCTTCCCGCTCCCAATGTTTCAACAGATCAAAATTGTTCGTCCGGCGCGCCTCGGCCATCATCCGCTCCGCTTTGTTGAGGCCGTCGACATAGCTTTGATGATGCTTCGTATGGTGGAGGCGCATGATTTCTTCGGAAATATGCGGCTCGAGCGCATCATAACGGTACGGCAGCGGCGGCAAGACATGACGGCCGGGCGCTACTTGTTGACGCGGCTCACCGCCGTCGTCCGCATCCACCCAGCGTCGCTTTCCATCGGTCACGTTGTCCGCTTGACCCGGCTCGCCGTCAGCTATATCAGGCAGCGAGTCGGAGAGCTCCGCCATAAAAGCCGGCTCTTTTGCGTCCTCAACCCGCTCTGCCGTCCCGCTGGTGTCAAGCCATCCGTCTTCGTTCTCTTTGTTTTCACTCTCCAGTTCAGGCGACACCGATTCCCCTTCGACTTGTTCTTGCGTCGCCTCTTCTTCCCGCTCGGCAGCTGACGAATCAGCCAGGCGGACGGCCCGAGTGTATACGTCATCGACAAGACGCTGGAGCTCGTAAATCGCTTCTTCGGTCCATTCATCGCCGTGTCCATCGATGTACGCCAACAAAGACGAAAGCCCAACATCCTCAGCCATCCTGCGTGCAGACAGCGCCTGTTCAACTTGTCTTCCCCACGCAGCCGCTTCCATGACATACTGGCGAAGCGCACCGACATACACGTCATCGGCAAGGCGCTGAAGCTCGCGGACGGCCTCTTCCGTCCACTCGCCGTCATGCTCGGCAATAAACTCGAGCAGCGACGAAGCGCCATCCGTGCTTGCCCCACGCAAAGCGAGCGTCTCCTTGACTTGATTTCCCCATTCGTTCACCCTAGCCGCATATTGGGCGAACAACACCTGATCGTCCATTTGGTAAAAACCTCCTCCTGTTTTGTTCGCCATATCGTATGCTGTCATGGGGAAATCGTTCTTGTCCGCATTCACCCAAATTCCCGGCCGCTCATACATAGAGCAGCGAGGGCAGTCATCATAGGAAAAGACAGCAAGGAAGAACAGAATCGCCGCAATGCTTCCCTGCGGCGGGTCTGCAAATGAGCCATAGATAAACCGCTCAAAAAAATCGGGCTGACCCAAAACATATTCGCGTTTTGGGTCAGCCCCCCTTTTTTCTGAAAAAGGCAGGCTACTTTGGCAAACCGCCGGCTGCACCAAACGGTTTCCTTGTCCGGACGCACAGAAAACGCGGCGCCAACCGCATTTTCTCGTTACGCCGACCGTTCAGGCAAGCGGCACTCGCCGGTTTCCGCCCATTCGCTGACAAGCGCCTGCAGCGTTTTGGCGTCTACCTCGGCAAAATAACGGCGCAATTCCTCTTCATCGTGAATATAGACGCGCTTTCGCTGCCGATACGCCGGATTTTTCCATAAACAGACAAGAGCAATGATGTCGCGCAAATGAATGTCGCGCCCGTTAGCCGTAAACAGTGGATCGCTTTCATACGGCAGCCAATCAAGCAGCGCCGCCTCAAAATGGCGCAAATACAACACAGACAGCGTCCGCTCTTCGCCCCCGTCGCGGTACGTGACTTCCGAGCGGTTGAAATAGTCTTCAAACGTGTTCGATTGCGACTTTTGCAGCTCTTCACCGTACAGGCGGCAAACGTTCATGAGCGCTCTCCTTCCCGATCAGCCATTTTTCTTTAGTTTACCATATTCCGGCTGCCCATCGCTCAAATTTTCTGCTAATTTTTCGAAAAATAAATCCGCTTCCCGCTCGGATTCGCCATCGTCCGCCCATTCCGGCAGCGGCGGCAGCTCCTCGAGCGTTTTTAGCCCGAAATAATCGAGAAATTCCGGGGTTGTCCCGTACAAAATCGGCCGCCCGGTTCCTTCGGCTCGTCCAACCTCTTTAATGAGCGCCCGTGCCATCAGCGTCTGCAATGGCTTGTCGCTTTTTACGCCGCGAATTTCCTCAATCTCCGCGCGTGTAATCGGTTGGCGGTATGCGATAATGGCGAGCGTCTCAAGCGCCGCCTGCGACAGCGGCGATGCTCCCGGCGCTTCGACCAACTTCTTTAAATAGGGGGCGTGTTCTTTTTTTGTCGCCAACAAAAACACGCCGCCAAGTTCGACAAGCTGGATGCCGCGCTCTTCCCGTCGGCAGTCTTGTTGAAGCTCCTCGATCACCGCTTTCGCCTCTAGCTCGCTGACTTCCAACACAGCGGCAATTTGTGAAAGCGACAGCCCTTCGTCACCGGCAGCAAACAACAGCGCTTCGACAATCGCCTTCGCCGGCTTGAGCGCGCCGGCGCCCTTTTTTTCTCTTTCGTTTTGTTCCATCGCCCTTCTGCCACGCCAAACTCGTTGGCGCCCCTCCTCCTTTCCTCCTGTTTTCGTCGTTTCCCAAGTCTTCTCACCCCAATGTGAGTCAACTCTCCGCCTTATCATGGCATGGGCAAACAAACAACAAAAGAAAAGCGGCCCGCCGCAGCGAACCGCCGCGGCCAAACCGCACCGCCTCAACCGGCTGGTTTCACCGCAAGAAACAAATCGCTGAAATTCCGTTCTTGCTCAACGATGATTTCGTCTTGCTTCATCAACTCTAAAATGGCCAAAAACGTCACGACGATATACGAACGATCGTAGGACGGAAACAGCTCGTAAAAGTTTTTCCGCCCGTTCGCCTGCTTTAGTTCATGCAAAATTTCCGCCATGCGCTGTTCGACGGAAATATCTTGGCGGGAGATTTTCGCCCGCATCGGTTTTTGCAGTTTTTTGCGGCGCAACAGCTTCGACAAGGCGCCAAGCATATCGTATACGTTCACATCCAGCGGCGCCGCCTTTTTCTCATCCGCGTATGCGCTTAAGTCGCTCGGCGGCTTTGTAAACAAAAGCGCCCGCTCCTCTTCGCGCCGCTTCAGTTCGCGCGCCGCCTCTTTAAACTTTTTATATTCAAGCAGCCGCTGCGTCAGCTCCTCGCGCGGGTCCCCGTCATCGCCCCACTCGATGTCGCCGTCGACAGCTTCCTCATTGGAGGGCGGCAACAGCATTTTGCTTTTGATCGCAAGCAAGGTGGCCGCCATCACTAAATATTCGCTGGCGATATCCAACTCAAGCTCCTGCATGGCGTGAATGTACGCCATATACTGCTCCGTAATTTGCGCGACCGGAATATCGTAAATATCAATTTCATAGCGGTTGATCAAATGCAAAAGCAGATCAAGCGGCCCTTCAAACGCTTCGATTTTGACGTTGTACGGCAATTGCACATCCATCCCACCATTTTTTCCAGAACCACCGCCCGGTAGGCTCGTCTCCAGCTGCAGTACATTTATTGTATCATAACGAAGCGGCGAAGCGAACGGAAAACAGCCTCTTTTTTTGCGCCGCAGGCCGCCGAAGCCGTATAATCGAAGAAGAGCCGTCCGCCTTCACATGGCGCGGCCTACTTTTGAAAGGAACGATGGCCGATGTATCCAAAAGCGTATATCGAGTATTTGGTCCATTTCCATAGCGACCGCGATTATTTTGAATGCCACGAAATTTTGGAGGAACATTGGAAACAAGACGGTCGAAACAAAGGTTGGCTTGTGCTCATTCAAATGGCGGTCGCTTTTTACCATTACCGGCGCGGCAACGTCTTGGGAGCGCTGCGCCTCATTCGACGGGCGCGGGCGCTGCTTGACGAAGCGCAAGAGATGATCCGGCGGCTCGGCCTCGATGACGAGGCGCTCGCCCGCTTGCTCGACGAGACGGCTGGGCGGATCACTCGCGGCGAACCGTACGAAAGCGTCGAACTGCCGATTCGCGACCGTTCCCTTTATGAGCAATGCCAGGCCGCCTGCGCCCGCCGACAGCTCGTTTGGGGGCAAGCCAGCGACCTAGCCAACCTTGATCTTGTGGATAAACACCGGCGCCGCGACCGCTCGGACGTCATCGCCGCACGCGAACAAAAAAAACGGGCCAAAGCGGAAGGAGTTGGCTTCCCTCCCCCTCCGCCGCCCGCCTGAGCGCGGCGCCGCGCTAGTTTCGTTATTCGTTGCACGCATGGCATTTATCGAAAAACGAGGCGGTCCACTCGTTGGCGCACAATCGGCGGCCCGGGTACACCTCTTTCAATGCCTTGACCATCTGTTTTCCGATCCCTTGGTGGCGGTGTGACGGATTGACGCTGATGTGCTGGATTTCCACAACATCAGGAGCGCGCAACAGGACGCCGATAATGCCGACGATGTCATCCCCTTCTTTCCATAAAAACAGCTGCCAATCGTTGTTTGTTTCATACTGTTTCATCGTCTGCTGCAGCCGTCTCAGGTCTTTTTCCGTCGGCATAAACGACAACAGTCCCATGGCGATTTTCTCATAGTTTTTTCGGTAACGGATTAACATAAAAAATCCCTCATTATCGACAAGCGCTTTTCCGAAATGGAAAAGTTTTTGTCATTTTCTCTATACGTATTATAAACATTCTCACCGATATTGTGAACCATTTCATGCCTTTTTACGCAAATTACGCAAGCGTCCGCAAGACGTTCGCCATTTCGATCGCCGACACCGCCGCTTCCCATCCTTTATTGCCCGCTTTCGTGCCGGCCCGCTCGATCGCCTGTTCAATGGTGTCCGTCGTCAACACGCCGAAAATGACCGGAACACCGCTTGCAAGCGCCGCGTGGGAGACGCCTTTGGCCGCCTCGCTGCAGACGTAGTCAAAATGGCTCGTTGCCCCACGGATGACAGCGCCAAGCGTAATGACGGCGTCAAACTGCTTCGACTCCGCCATTTTTTTCGCTACGAGCGGAATTTCAAACGCACCCGGCACCCAGGCGACAGTGATGTCGCTGTCGCTCACGCCATGGCGCGTCAAGCCGTCGATCGCCCCAGATAAAAGCTTGCCCGTGATGAATTCGTTAAAACGAGAGACGACGATGCCGATTTTCAATCCGGTGCCGACTAAGTTTCCTTCAATGATGCGCATGTTCGTTGCTCCTCCCATCATTAAAAATGAAGCATATGTCCTAATTTTTCATGTTTCGTGCGCAAATATTTTTCATTTTCCTTTTTCGCTGGCATCTGAATGGGCACCCGTTCAACGACTTCGAGTCCATGCCCTTTTAAGCCGGCGATTTTGCGCGGGTTGTTCGTGAGCAGGCGCATTTTCGTCACGCCAAGATCTTTCAAAATTTGCGCCCCGATGCCATAATCGCGCAAATCGGCGGGGAAGCCCAGTTTTTCGTTCGCTTCGACCGTATCATAACCTTGCTCCTGCAGCTTGTAAGCGCGCAACTTGTTCATAAGGCCGATGCCGCGCCCTTCTTGGCGCATGTAAAGCAACACCCCGCGCCCTTCCGCCTCGATTTGCCTGAGCGCCGCATGCAGCTGCGGACCGCAGTCGCACCGGTACGAGCCAAACACATCGCCAGTTAAGCATTCGGAATGGACGCGCACCAAGATCGGCTCATCCGGGATGATCTCTCCTTTGACAAGCGCCACATGCTCTTTTCCGTCGAGCACGTTTGTGTAGCCGATGGCGCGAAATTCGCCGAATTCGGTCGGCAGCCAAACGTCCACCTCCCGTTTCACGAGCTTTTCCCGCTGGCTCCGATAGGCGATCAAATCTTTGATCGTGATCATTTTCAATCCGAACTGATCGGCGATTTGCCGCAAATCAGGAACGCGAGCCATCGTCCCGTCCTCTTTGATGATTTCGCAAATGACGCCGGCCGGCGTCGCGCCGCACAAACGGGCCAAATCAACCGCCGCTTCTGTATGGCCGGCGCGCCGAAGAACGCCCCCCTTTTTCGCAATCAACGGAAAAACGTGGCCAGGACGTTTAAAATCGCTCGCTTTCACATTCGGATCAAGCAGCGCCTGAATCGTCGCCGCCCGCTCGTAGGCGCTGATTCCCGTCGTTGTCGTTTTGTAGTCGACACTCACCGTAAACGCTGTGCCATGCGCGTCCGTGTTATGAGTGACCATCGGCTCAAGCTCGAGCCGCTCCGCCAATTCCTCCGTAATCGGCACGCAGACGAGCCCGCGGCCATGAGTGATCATAAAGTTAATGACATCCGGCGTCGCTTTTTCGGCCAGCACGACAAAATCGCCTTCATTTTCGCGGTCTTCGTCATCGCAAACGATGATCACTTCTCCGTTTTTCAGCGCCGAAAGCGCTGCTTCAATCGTGTCAAACATCAAGCTTGCCCCCTTTTCCACTATTTATAGCCGTGCTGCTCCAAAAATTCGACCGTCAATTTGGAGGTCGGCGTCGCTTTCGCGTTGAGGAAAGCGGCGACGTACTTGCCGATCATGTCGCACTCGATATTGACGAGATCGCCCGGCCGCTTTTCGCCTAAAATCGTCGCCTCACGCGTATGCGGAATGAGTGAAACGATGAACGTGCGCTCGCTCAGACCGAAAATCGTCAAGCTCGTCCCATCGACAGCGACCGATCCTTTCTCAATCATATAGGCGCGCAGCGAGGCCGGCACTTCGATTTCATAGTAGACGGCGTTCGCTTTCGGCCACTGCCGGATGATGCGCCCGACGCCGTCCACATGCCCGGTGACGAAATGGCCGCCAAACCGTCCCCCAGCCGCCATTGCCCGCTCCAAATTCACCTTCGATCCCGGCTTTAATGTTTTTAGCGCCGTCGCTTTCACCGTCTCCGGCATGACATCGACCGTAAACTGCCGTTCGGTGAACGATGTGACGGTCAAGCAGACGCCGTTGACGGCGATGCTGTCGCCAAGCCGCACATCTTCGAGCACCCGCTTGGCGCCAATCGTCATCACGATGGCGTCGCCGGTTTGCTTCATTTGTTCGATCGTGCCGATCTCTTCAATAATGCCAGTGAACACAACGATTCCTCCTTCCGTTTCGGCGCGGCGACGATTTTGATGTCCGGGCCGATCGTCTCGATGCGGCGGATGTCAAGCTCCACCGCTTCAGCAAGCCGGGCGAAGCCAAGGCCGCCGACCGGCGTCGGCGCCCCGCGGCCGCCGATCAGCTTCGGAGCGATATAGGCGATGACCTCATTGACTGCTCCCGCGCGGAGGAAGCTGTCATGAACGCGCGAGCCGCCTTCGACAAACAGCGACATGACTCCCTGCTCCCCAAGCAGACGGAGCACATCGCGGACATCAGTCTGGGCCGTCGGCATTGAAAATACGCGCACCCCAAGGCGCTCATACGCCGCCGCTTGTTCCCGACTGACGCCGCCGGTGATGATCCACGTTTCTGCTTCCTTGTCAGCGACGACATGGGCGTCAAGCGGTGTACGCAATTTTGTATCCAAAATGATGCGCAGCGGATTTTTCCGCTTTTCCCCAAAGCGGACGGTAAGCTTCGGGTTGTCGGTCAAAACGGTGTTGACGCCGACCAAAATGGCGTCATGCTGCGCACGAAGGCGATGGACATCCTCACGCGCCGCGCTTGATGTAATCCATTTGCTTTCCCCCGTCGCCGTCGCGATTTTGCCATCGAGGCTGCATGCGAACTTCAACGTGACAAACGGCGTTTTTGCGGCGATATAGTGGAAAAACATCCGATTCAATTCGTCCGCTTCGTCTTTTAATACGCCAACATCAACGTCAATGCCCGCTTGGCGCAGCTTGGCAATCCCTTTTCCCGCGACAAGCGGATTCGGGTCGGTCGTGGCAACGACGACGCGACGGACGCCCGCCTGGATGAGCAAATCGGCACATGGCGGCGTTTTTCCATAATGGCTGCACGGCTCAAGCGTCACGTACACCGTCGCACCGCGCGCCTTCTCGCCAGCCATGCGGATCGCATAGACTTCAGCGTGCGGCTCACCCGCTTTCAAATGGGCGCCAAGCCCAACAACCGTCCCACCGTTGACAACGACCGCGCCAACTGCAGGATTGGGAGACGTTTGCCCGACTCCAGCTTTGGCCACATCGAGAGCGAGCCGCATATAATGTTCATCGTTATGCACCGCACTCCCTCCTTCAATAAAAATGAAACCCCCGGGATGTCCCCGGGGGCTCATCGATGAGAGAATGACC
This sequence comes from Geobacillus sp. Y412MC52, assembly GCF_000174795.2. Lineage (NCBI taxonomy): Bacteria > Bacillati > Bacillota > Bacilli > Caryophanales > Anoxybacillaceae > Geobacillus > Geobacillus sp. Y412MC52. The sequence goes on from NC_014915.1 coordinate 2,340,846, forward strand.
AATGATGCGCAAACAAACACATGTTCGCCAAGCAGGCTATACCGGCCGGTCGGAAACAAAAGATACTACCATGCCTAGTCGGCCGACAGACGCTGCCCACGCGGTCTGAACCGGCCGAAAACAGCCGTGCGCATATTGGCATCCTTCTCCCATCCAGACTATACTGTCGGCTCCGGAATCGCACCGGATCCTGCCTTTCGGCTCGCGGGCTGAGGGGCGGAAAGCCCCATCACCGCCGGTCGGGAATTTCACCCTGCCCCGAAGGATGCATCACGATATCGTTATGTTCATTATACCACACGAAACGCCCTGCATCATCATTCCGCAACCCAAATCCAATACGCCGCTCCCCACAACAGGCTGGCCGCAAGCAAAAAGAAAAACAAGCGCCAGTTGTTTCGAACAGTCCGATCATCCTCGCTCATGCGCTGTTTACGGTTCGTCAAATACTTTCACTTCCTTCATCACGTCGCCGTTTTTCATCGTCTTCACGACGTCCATGCCCGATGTCACTTGGCCAAAGACGGTGTGCACCCCATCCAAGTGCGGCTGCGGCTCGTGGACGATAAAGAACTGGCAGCTGCCGGTGTCGCGGCCGCGGTGCGCCATTGACATCGCGCCGGTGACATGTCGGTGTGGATTGTTGTCCGTCTCGCACGGGATCGTATAGCCGGCATCGCCCGTTCCGTTGCCGCGTGGACATCCTCCTTGGCTGACAAATCCAGGGATGACGCGGTGGAACGTCAACCCGTTATAAAAGCCTTCGTTTGCGAGCTTCTCAAAATTGGCCACCGTCACCGGCGCCTCGTTTGGGAACAGTTCAAACTCGATTTTCCCGCCGTTTTCCATTAGAATATATCCTTTTTTTGCCACAAGCATCCAGCTCCTTTTCGACATCGAAACTGCTTTTATCATACCATGATTGCCAAGTGAAACAAAAGAAAAAATGTCTTTTCAAATTCGCACGCCGCCTGACCGCGTCGCGTTTTTCCGATAGCCAAGCAGGCGAGCGTACGGTATAATGATAATGCATTTTCGTAAACAGGAGGCGAGCTATGTGAAACGAACGATCGCTTCATCGCTGCTTTGGGCGGTGCTGCTGGCATCTCCGGGCATCGCAGCGGCCGATGCCGCGCCGGGCGATGTCATTGTGACGCTCGGGGAAAACTTAACGAATGAACAAAAGCAAAAAGTGCTCGACGAAATGAAGGCGCCGGACGGGGCGCAAACGATCACCGTTTCAAACGTTGAGGAGCATAAATATTTGGACGGACTCATTCCGAAAGCGCAAATCGGCACGCGCGCCATCTCGTCGTCGATGATCACGATAAAAGAGCCCGGCTCGGGGCTTCATGTCGAAACGCACAACATCACATGGGTGACGAAAGAGATGTATACAAACGCCTTGATCACCGCAGGGGTGAAAGATGCCGATATTTACATCACCGCTCCGTTCCCAGTTTCCGGCACCGCAGCGCTGACGGGGCTGATGAAGGCGTATGAAATTTCCTCGGACCAAGCCATCCCTGATGATGTCAAAAAAGTGGCGAACGAGGAAATGGTGCAGACGGCGAAGCTCGCCGATTCGATCGGCGCGGACAAAGCGGTCGCCCTGCTGGCGAAAATCAAACAAGAAATCGCCAACAACCCACCGCAGACGGACGCTGATTTGCGCGCCCTTATTGAAAAAATCGCCAACGACCTTGGCATTACGCTGAGCGAGAATGAAATCAACAACCTGATTTCCCTTTTCCATAAAATGCAAAACGCCCATATTAATTGGGATCAAGTGAACGATCAGCTGAGCAAGGCGAAAGAACAGCTATCGGCGTTTTTGCAGTCAGAAGAAGGGAAAACGTTCATTCAAACCCTTATCGACATCTTCAAAGAAATTTGGAACGCGATCAAATCAGCATTTTCCTCAAATCAACAATGAAAGAAGGCGCCCCAAAAAAGGCAGCGGGCGCCTTTTCTTTGTGAAGGCCCGTTCTCTTTCCAACCGGCGGCCTTCACTTTTTCACTTTCGTTTTCACAGGCAAATCATATTGGATCAAATCTTCATATGTCTCCCGTTTCACAACGAGCTGGGCGTCGCCGTTTTCAACGAACACAACGGCTGGGCGCGGCAGACGGTTGTAATTGTTCGCCATGGAATAGCCGTAAGCGCCGGTGCAAAAAACGGCCAAATAATCGCCCGGCTTCGCTTCCGGCAGGGCGATGTCCCAAATGAGCATGTCGCCTGACTCGCAACACTTCCCGGCGATCGATACGACTTCCGTCGGCTCGCCGAACACCCGGTTGGCGAGCGCGGCTTCGTATTTCGCTCCGTAAAGCGCCGGACGGATGTTGTCGCTCATGCCGCCGTCAACGGCAATATAGGTGCGGACGTTGGGCACCTCTTTGCGCGAACCGATCGTATAAATCGTCGTTCCGGCATCACCCACGAGCGACCGGCCCGGCTCGATCCAAATTTCCGGCAACGGCAAGCGGCAAGCTTCGGCCTGCCTTTTCACCTCTTCCACGATGCAGTCGACGTACGCTGTCACCGGAATCGGGTCGTCTTCCTCCGTATAGCGGATGCCAAAGCCGCCGCCAAGATTGACAACCGCTGGGACAAATCCGTGCGCCTTGTTCCACTCCGCCAGCTTGGCAAACACTTTTTGCGCCGCGAGCACAAACCCAGCTGTTTCAAAAATTTGCGAGCCGATATGGCAATGAACGCCGAGCAGCTGAAACGCGGCCGATGCCATGACACGGCGAAACGCCTCGTCCGCCTGACCGTTGTTTAAGTCAAAGCCGAACTTTGAATCTTCTTGCCCGGTTAAAATGTAATCGTGCGTATGCGCCTCGACCCCCGGCGTCACGCGGAGCAAAACCGGCACCGTCCGACCGGATGACTCCGCCAGCTCTTCGATCAGCTCGAGTTCGTAAAAGTTGTCGGCAACGATGCAGCCGATGCCGTGTTCAAGCGCCATCGCCAATTCGTCCCGGCTTTTGTTGTTGCCATGAAAATGGATGCGCTCAGGCGGAAAACCGGCCGCAAGCGCCGTATACAGCTCACCGCCTGAGACGACGTCAAGCGACAATCCCTCCTCAGCGGCCAGCTGCACGATGGCGACGGCGGAAAACGCCTTGCTCGCATACGCGACTTGCGCCCGCACGCCGTGGCGCTGGAACGCTTCTTTAAACGCGCGCGCCCGAGCGCGGATCAACGCAACGTCATAAATATAAAGCGGCGTGCCATACGTTTTGGCCAACTCGACCACATCGACGCCGCCGATTTCCAAATGCCCTTGTTCATTCACGCGGCTTGTCCCGTGAAGAAACATCGCAAACCCCTCATTCCTCTATCGAAATCGCATGGCAAAAGCAAAAAAGACAGTTTGCAAAATCGGCAACTGCCTTTACAAAATGGAAAACCGCAAAGCGCCATCGGCTCTGCCTTGAAACGGAAGGCCGCACACCCCGCGCTGGGCCATGCCCATTCCGCCCGTGCAAACGTGCGAAGCACTGAGGCAAGCACCATCAGTGCAAGCAATTAAATATAACTTATCATAATTATAAAAAAGTTGCAATAGCACTAAAACGAAAAAAGCGGCCGCCAATAGGTGGAAACGGCCGCTTCCAAATGGATCGTTCGCGTCATGACGGCTGTTTTTGCCGGTCTTGCGGGTGAACGATGCTCGGGCGCACTCTCGCTCCGGCAACCGAACGGCGGACGACAATTTGCATAAATGCCGCTGGATCGAACGGGATGAACGGCCATAAGTACGGCGTATTAAGCGAGCGGATGCTGGCGAGCCAAAGCAAATAAACGGTCGTGCCAATGACGAGCCCGGGCACTTTAAACAAGGCGACAAGAATGACCAATGCCAATCGAGAAATCTTATTCGCCACGCTCAACTCATAGCTTGGCGTCGCAAAGGAACCGATCGCCGCCACCGAAATGTACAAGATCACTTCCGGCACAAACAGCCCGACATCGATGGCGATTTGTCCGATCAAGACGGCGGCAATCAAACCCATCGCGGTTGATAGCGGCGTCGGGGTATGAATGGCTGCCATCCGCAAAAACTCAATCCCAAAATCAGCGAGCAAAATTTGCACAATGATCGGGATGTTCGTTTGTTTGTTCGGCCCAATAAACGCCCATGATTCGGGCAGCAACGACGGTTCAAGGACGAACAGCACCCACAGCGGCAGCAAAAACAACGACGTCAAAATGCCTAAAAACCGCACCCAGCGCACAAACGTCCCGACCCCTGGCGACTGCCGGTATTCCTCGGCATGCTGGACGTGGTGAAAAAATGTTGTCGGCGTGATGATGACGCTTGGCGATGTATCAACCATAATGAGCACGTGCCCTTCAAGCAGGTGCGTCGCTGCTACATCTGGCCTCTCGGTGTAACGGACGAGCGGGTACGGGTTGTATCCTTGCTTGACTAAAAACTCTTCGACTGTTTTGTCGCCCATCGTCAGTCCATCGACGTTGATTTGCTGCAACTCTTTCTTGACGAGTTCAACAAGCCCCGGGTCAGCGACGTCTTGAATATAGGCGATGCATACGTCCGTTTTTGACCGCTCGCCGACTTGCAAAATTTCAAAGCGCAGCCGCTCGTCGCGGATGCGGCGGCGGGTGAGCGCCGTGTTGACAATGATGTTCTCGACATAGCCGTCGCGGGCGCCGCGCACAACTTTTTCCGTATCCGGCTCTTGCGGCTGCCGACCCGGATAGCTGCGGACGTCGACAGCAAATCCGGTCGATTCGCCTTCAATCAAGACGATGATCAAGCCCGACAGCAGCTTGTCAACCGCTTCGTCGAGGCTCGTCACCGGACTGACTTGCTGATGAACAAGTCGATTTTCGATGATCTGCCACGCTTGGGACGCCTGGCGTTCATCATCGTTGACGCGCACAATTTGTTTTAACAATTCGATAATGTATTGCGTGTCGCATAAACCGTTGCAGTAGTAAATATGTACTTCCCGGTTTAGGACATAGATTTTCCGCACGCCTAAATCAAAGCTTGTCCCGACGCCGATCCGCTGTTGCAAAAACTTCGCGTTGTCAACGAGCCGCTTCGCGATCGGCGCTTTCGGTTTCTTTTCTTTTTCCGGCATGGCCACCACTCCTTTCGAGAATCAACTCGACCGCCTTGCGCGTAATCGGCGCTCCGTATTTCGCATGGTCTCGGTATCCCATTTTGCCGATGTCGCCGATGCCGACGATGAGCGGAATGTTCAGCCGGTCAAGGCAGTAGACGGTATCGCCATTGATCCGCCCGATCTCGAGGTCCCGGAAGCCTTCTTTATCGACCCCATATTCGGTCATCACGCCGTCACGGTCGATGCTCACATGCACTTTTGTCCATTCATGCTGGTGCGTATTGGAGGCAACCGCCAGCGCCCCGAGCACTTGGATTTGCTCATGCGTCGCCACATAGCGAAGCGCCTGCTCTCCGGCCCCCTCCCCGAGGGCGCCGCAATCGTCAAACATGACAAACACTGGATCGTGCGGCGTTTGCAAAATGAGTTCGACCAACTGTTCACCGCTCAGTTTCGTCGGATTGCCTTGCGAGCGGGAAATGCAACGGCCGCCGATCTCGGCGGCAACCCGCTCAATCGCCCGGCAGGCGAACTCGTCCCCATCCGTTACTAAAATGACTCGTCGTTTTTCCATCATCTCTACCCTTTCGGTTTGCAAGTGAGCGCCGCGGCAAAAGAGCCAGCCACGATAAAAGCGAACAAGGCGCCGGCAAATCGGAACACCGCTGCTCCGGTTTCGACAAATCCCTCCGGCCGCGGTTCTGCCATGGCTCCTTTCGCCAACCAATACCCAAATCCGCATAGCGGCATCGTCGCCCCGGCGCCAGCCCAAGCGACGAATGGATCATAGACGCCGCCAAAGCCAAGGAGTACGCCAAAGACGACAAGCGAACCGGCGACGCCAGCCGGCGTCCATTTGCCGCGGTCGATGATGAGCTGAACGATGGCGCACAGCAGCCCGCCGGCGAGAAAGGCACGGACGTATTCCATATCACATTCCCTCCTGATCGTTCCCAAATAAAAGGCGTCCTACGGCGGCAAATCCGGCTCCTGTCCAGCCGCTTCGATGACGACGCCGTGAGCGATCGCTGGGATCGACTGTTTTTGCTGCACCATCGTTTGACTCAAGAGCGCCCCGGTAGCGACGACAAACAGGCGTCGAAACGTTCCGCGGGCGAGCTCTTGAAGCAAATACCCGTACGTGACGACCGCCGAGCAGGCGCAGCCGCTGCCGCCGGCGAACACCTTTTGATCTGGCCGGTAAATCATCAGCCCGCAATCGTTGTAAACGTCGGTCACATCGTAGCCTGATTCAGCAAGCAACTCGCGGACGATGACGCTGCCGACGCGCGACAAGTCGCCGGTGACGATCAAATCGTAATCGCCCGGCGAGACGCCTAAGTCACGGAAATGCTGCTCGATCGTATCGGCCGCCGCCGGGGCCATGGCCGCCCCCATGTCGAGTGGGTTTTTCAGCCCGGCGTCAACGACTTTGCCGATCGTCGCCGCCCGGACGCGCCAACGTCCCGGCGCGCGGCCAACGAGCGCGGCGCCGGCGCCCGTGACGGTGAACGTCGCCGTTTTCGGCTTTTGCACCCCAAGCTCAGTCGGGTAGCGAAACTGCCGTTCGGCCGTCGCGTTATGACTGCTTGTCGCCGCAAGCGCCCGATCAGCCAATCCACCGGCGACAAACGCAGCGGCTGCCGCCAACGTTTGCATCGAGGTCGAACAGGCGCCGAACAAGCATAAAAACGGAATCGGCAGCTCGCGGGCGACATAGTTCGATGTCGCATTTTGGTTTAACAAATCACCGGCCAAAAATAGATCGACTTCTTCGGCAGAGACGCCCGCCTTTTGCAAGCAGCAGTCCACCGCCTCCCGCATCAGCCTCCGCTCGGCCAGCTCCCACGTCGCTTCGCCGCAATATAAGTCGCGATGGCAAACATCAAAATAACTCCCGAGCGGCCCGTCGGCTTCAAGCGGCCCGACTGCGGCAGCGGCCGCTTGGATGTAAACACCATCGTCAAACACCCATGTCTGCTTTCCGACACGTTTCATGGCCAATCCCTCTTTTCGTCACGGCCAAACAAGGCCGAGCACATAGGCGGCAACCAGCCCATAAATGATCGCGGCCCCGCCGGCTTTCAACATCTGCCCGGCCACCCCGGCCGTCCATCCTTCGCTGCGATGCTCGATAGCGGCGCTGGCGATCGCATTGGCCAGCCCTGTAATGAGCATCGTCGCCCCCGCACCGGCAAATTGGCTGAAATCATCATATTTCCCGACGGCCGTCAGCACAATCGCCAATCCCGCCATCACCATAGACGCCCATAGATGGGCCTCGAGCGGCGAAGCGGCAAACGTGCCGCCATACCAATCAGCGAGCCATTGCGCCAACGCACAAAGCGCTCCGCCGGCAAAAAACGCTTTTACCGCATTGGCGGCGTATGGGGGAGAAGGCTGAAACGCCTTCACCTCGCGGACATAATCGGATTTTAATCCCACGTTTCCTCCCCCCCTTTGTCAGCGAAAGTAATCGACAAAATAAAGCCAATGAAACAACGAACCGGCCACTTTGCCAAAGGCGATGGCCATAAGTAAAATGACGATTTTATCATCGACGCCGATCCGCTTCGCTAAAATCGGCCAAACGTTCAACACCTCTGTTAAAGCGGCAGCGAGCATTCCGACAAATACGCCGTGCAATAACCCGATTGGCACCAGCCAATATTTCGACAAATGCCAAACCGAATGGCGCAAACTCATCCAACCGCCAACGATGGCGCCGGCTACAGCCCCCCATTCATAGGCGTGAATGCGTTCTGGCGTTTTCGTCAGCTGCGTCAGGCGCGGGATGACGCCAAGCACGACCAAAAAGGCGACAAATCCGGTTCCGACCGCCAACCCTCCTGCGAAGCCGACGAACACTACCAGCAAAATCTCAAGCGTCGTCAAGGTGCCTCATGCTTTCCTTGTTTTCATGCAAAATGACATACTGGTCAATGGCCTGCTGGTAGTTGAACATTTCGACTTCCAGAGGGCTGGGCTCCTCGTTGATTCGTTTGCGGAACCAATGGTTGAAAAATAAAATCATCCCGATGCCGAGCCCAAGCGAATACGGAATTTGCAAAAGCAGCGGTTTATCGACCGCTTGGCCGGTCATCATTTCGTACAGATGGCGATGCACTCGTTGCATGCTGACGTCCTCGTGAAAGTTCATGATCGCCATCGCCGAACCGACGAACAAAAGAAGCCAAACGAGAACGAAGGAAGCGGTCGAAACCTTCCGTTTTTCATAGACGACTTCAATGATCGTCTGCGATGGGCCGATCATCTGCACATCAAGCGAGGAATCCACGTCAAACACAGCCCTGATCATTTGCATCATATCGATGATGACGATATTTTTATCGCTGGGCTGGATGCGATAGAGCGGAATCGTCTTCAACCGCCGAATGAGCCCGCCATCCGGCGCAGCGATTTGGGCCGCCTGCCCGAGCGTCACCACCGCCCCCGGCTTGACTTGCACGCGATGGCGCGGCTTGATAAATACGGTGTTGGCCATTTGCTTCACACCTTTGTCCCCATTTTGTTTTTCTTTAGTTTGGTTGGCAAAAACACCGATCATGCGGCCTGTCGGCGTTCACCATCGATTTCATAAAAATAGAAAAGAATGGGCAAAGAAAAAAACGCCCATTCTTTTTTAGACTTTTGTTGCTTGCTCCGGAAAAAGCGTTCCAAGATGCGCTTACACACCAAAAGACGGATGCGATTCATGGTTCACCGCCGATGAATTGACATCCGTCCATTTTGGGAACACCTTGTGCGGACAAAATGGACTATCCGTCCATTTTGTTGCTCACTCCGTGCGGACAAAATGGACTATCCGTCCATTTTGTTGCTCACTCCGTGCGGACAAAATGGACTATCCGTCCATTTTGTTGCTCACTCCGTGCGGACAAAATGGACTATCCGTCCATTTTGTCCTTTATGTGCTGCAATATTTTCTTTTCCAGCCGGGATACTTGCACTTGAGAGATGCCGAGCCTCGATGCCACTTCGGACTGGGTTTGGTCTTTGTAATAGCGCAAATAGACGATCAGCCTCTCGCGCTCATCGAGTTCTTCGATCGCTTTTTTTAAGGCGATTTTGTCAAACCATGACGCCTCGTCGGCGTCAGCAATTTGATCAAGCAACGTAATCGGATCGCCGTCGTTTTCGTACACCGTTTCGTGAATCGATGTCGGCGAGCGGACCGCCTCTTGAGCCAGAACGACGTCTTCTGGCGAAATGCCTAAATGGTCGGCGATTTCCGTAACCGTCGGCGCCCGCCCGCGCGTTTTCGACAGCTCATCTTTCGCCTTGCGGATTTTGTTGCCCATCTCTTTCAGCGAACGGCTCACTTTGACGGTGCCGTCGTCGCGAAGAAACCGCTGAATCTCCCCAATGATCATCGGCACGGCGTACGTCGAAAACTTGACGTCATACGACAGGTCAAACTTGTCGACCGACTTTAACAAGCCGATGCAGCCGATTTGAAACAAGTCGTCCGCTTCATAGCCGCGGTTTAAAAAACGTTGAACGACCGACCAGACGAGGCGCATGTTTTTTTCAATAATTTCATCACGCGCTTCTTGATCGCCTTCTTGGCTGCGGCGGATCAGCTCTTTCATCTCCTGATCTTTGATTGGCGACTGATCTTGCTTGACATCGACATCCATAGGCATGTCTCCCTCAGTTACATAACGCTTTGCTTTTCGCAATATGCTTTTTCAAATACACAGTCGTCCCTTTGTTCACTTCCGACTCGACGATGACTTCGTCCATGAAGTTTTCCATAATGGTAAAGCCCATCCCTGACCGCTCGAGCTCGGGCTTTGTCGTAAACAACGGCTGGCGCGCTTCTTCGATGTCAGGAATGCCGACTCCTTCGTCTCTCACCGTCAAATGGACGACACCGTCTTCAATGATGACCGAAATGGAGACGATGCCGTTCGGATCGTTGTTGTAGCCGTGAATGATCGCGTTTGTCACCGCCTCAGAGACAACCGTTTTAATTTCCGTCAGTTCGTCCATCGTCGGGTCAAGCTGGGCGACGAACGCCGCCACGGTCACACGGGCGAACGATTCATTTTCGCTGCGGGCAGAAAATTGGAGGTGCATTTCGTTGCGCATTTACGCCACCCCCAATGCTTGCAAGGCGAATTGCTCATCCGCCTCAACGCGGATGATTTTAAACAGACCCGACATGTCAAACAGCCGTTTGACGGCCGGCGATACGGCGCATACAACCATCTGCCCGCCGACGTTTTTGATTTGTTTATAGCGTCCGAGAATGACGCCGAGGCCAGAGCTGTCCATGAACGTCAATTGTCCTAAATTGAGCACGATGTGGCGGATCGCTCGGTTTTCGAGCACATCCGTCACTTGTTCACGCAATTCTTCGGCTGTATGATGGTCAAGCTCCCCAGACAGGCGAACGATGAGCACGTCTTGCTTCACTTCCAAGTCGATCGCGAGACTCACAGCGTGTTCCCCCTTGTCCATTTCAGGATATGGAGACATTTCGCTGCTGTCCGCCCGAAATCCTGCCGCCCGACAAAACTAGTGGTCGTTCGCCAAAGAGAGCGAAAAGACCACAAAACTTGACATTATCCCGCTTGCACGAAGCGGCCAAACACCCGCTTAAACAAGTCCCAAAAGCTCGCTTCTTCGACCGTTTGCTTGGCGACGATCGGGCTGTGCAAAATTTCTTTTCCATCCTGTTTTAAAATGAGGACGCCAAGCTCATCGCCTTTGCGAACGGGTGCTTTCACATTGTCTTTCACTTTGATCACTTTTTCGATCTGCTCGACCGACTGCCCTTTTTTCGTCAGCACCGACACCGGCTCCGACGTCACCGCTTCGACGGATGACCGTTTGCCTTTGCTGATGTTGACGCGGGCGACAGTTTCATTCCGTTTGTACACCGGGTGAGTTCGATATTGGGAAAACGCGTAATCGAGCATCTTCGTAATTTGCGCATTGCGCGATTTCGGCGTCGGCGCTCCAAACACAACAGCGATGACGCGCATGCCGTTCTTTTTCGCCGTGGCGGTCAAACAATATTTCGCTTCGGCTGTATATCCGGTTTTCAGGCCGTCAACGCCCGGATAAAATTTGACAAGCCGGTTCGTATTGACGAGCCAAAACTTTTTGTCCGTATTTTCGCGCAAATAGTCTTCGTATTTGCTCGTATATTTGGTAATATCTTCATATTTCAACAGTTCGCGCGCCATCATGGCCATATCATAAGCGCTGCTGTAGTGATGTTCCGCCGGCAGGCCGGTCGCATTGGCGAAATGGGTGTTTTTTAAGCCGAGCTGTTTCGCTTTTTCATTCATCATCTCGACAAATGCTTCTTCCGACCCGGCGATCTGCTCAGCCATAGCGACCGACGCGTCGTTGGCCGAACCGATGGCAATGCCGCGCAGCAGCTCATCGACGGTCATTTCCTCGCCCGGCTCGAGGAAAATTTGCGATCCACCCATTGACGCGGCGTATTCGCTCGCCCGCACTTTTTCATCGTAGGACAGCTTTCCTTCATCGATGGCTTCCATGACTAGCAGCATCGTCATAATTTTCGTCATGCTCGCCGGCGGCAATGGTTCATGGGCATTTTTTTCATACAATACTTTGCCGGTGTCGCGTTCAATCAAAATGGCTGATTTCGCCTCATCGGCCAGCTTCACTTTCGCCTCCTTCATCTCTTTCGCCTCGGCGTGGGCAGAAAGAGGAAGAAAAAGAAGAAACGGCAATAAAAGAAGACGAGTGACTTTCGTTTTCATCTCCCAAACCTCCATTCTTTATACATGCCATTTTTTCCAGGCGAGATATTTTTATACAAAAAACAGCTCATTTTCCAAAAAACAAAAAAACGCCCGAAACACGCGTTTCAGGCGTCTTCTACTTGAACAACTGCTTTTTTCCTTGCGGATCGCCAGCGTCCCTCTCTATACGATGGTCTCATAAATGAGCGGCGGCCGAGCAACCGGCTGCGGCGACAGACGAATAGCCGCCTCGATCTTTTCTTTCACGTCAAGCACATCTGGCCGGTTGCTGTGAATCGTGGCGAGCGCTTCCCCTTTCTGCACGCGATCGCCGATTTTTTTATGGAGCACAATGCCGACCGCCAAATCGATCATGTCTTCTTTTTTCGCCCGGCCGGCGCCGAGCCACATGGCGGCCGTGCCGATGTCATCGGCGGCCATCTCGGCGACATAGCCGTCGGCAGCCGCCGTGACGGTCGACGTATAGGCCGCCTTTGGCAATTTATCCAGATCGTCGACGACCGATGCATCTCCACCTTGAGCGGCCAAAAACGTTTTGAACGCCGCGATGGCGGCCCCGCTGCGAATCGCCTCTTCAAGCAAACGGCGCGCCTCATCAAGCGATGGCGCCTTCTCCGCCAAATAGACCATATGGCTGCCGAGCGTCAAACAAAGTTCGGTTAAATCGTGCGGCCCGTTTCCTTTTAACGTTTCGATGGCCTCTTTCACTTCCAAGGCGTTGCCGACGGCATAGCCGAGCGGCTGGCTCATGTCAGAAATGACCGCCATCGTCCGGCGGCCGACGCGCTTGCCAATGTCGACCATCGCTCGAGCGAGCCGGCGCGCCTCGTCAAGTTTCTTCATAAACGCTCCGGCGCCCGTTTTCACATCCAAGACGATGGCATCAGCCCCAGCGGCGATTTTTTTGCTCATGATCGACGAGGCGATGAGCGGAATGCTGTTGACGGTCGCCGTCACATCGCGAAGCGCATATAGCTTTTTGTCAGCCGGTGTCAAATCGCCCGTTTGGCCGATAATGGCGATTCCGTTTTCATTCACGAGTCGAATGAACTCGTCTTTGCTGATCTCGACATGAAACCCGGGCACGGACTCGAGTTTGTCGATCGTGCCGCCCGTATGGCCGAGGCCGCGCCCAGACATTTTCGCCACCGGCACGCCGACAGAAGCGACAAGCGGCCCTAAAACAAGCGTCGTCGTATCGCCGACCCCGCCGGTCGAATGTTTATCGACTTTCACGCCGCGAATACTCGACAAATCGAGCATTTCGCCGGAGTGCACCATCGCCATCGTCAGCGCAGCCGTTTCTTCCTCGGTCATGCCGCGGAAATAAATCGCCATCGCGAGCGCGCTCATTTGGTAATCGGGAATGTCCCCGTTTGTATACCCTCGGACGATCCACTCAATTTCTTCCTTCGTCAGCGCCTTTCCGTCGCGCTTTTTCGCAATCAAATCGACCATTCGCATCGCGATCACCTTTTTCATTTTGATTTCGCCATTTCGGCGACAATCGCTTTCACAAACCGCAAAAAGTCCGTCTTCACCCGCTCGGCCGTTTCAACCACTTCGTCGTGGTGAAGCGGAGCATCCGACATCCCTGCAGCCATATTCGAAATGCACGAAATGCCGAGCACCTCAATGCCGCCGTGGCGGGCGACGATCACTTCCGGGACGGTCGACATGCCGACCGCATCGCCGCCGAGCGTACGAATCATGCGGATTTCCGCCGGCGTTTCGTACGACGGCCCCGTATTGGCGACATATACTCCTTCATGCACGCGAACGCCAAGTCTCGCCGCCGTTTCCTTGGCGAGCTCGCGCAGCCGCCGGCTGTACGCTTCCGTCATGTCCGGAAAGCGCGGACCAAGCTCCGGATCGTTCGGACCAATGAGCGGATTTGTGCCCAGCAAGTTGATATGGTCGGAAATGATCATGAAATCGCCGGGCTGAAACCGTTCGTTGATGCCGCCCGCAGCGTTTGTCACGATCAATTCGCGGACGCCAAGCGCCTTCATCACCCGGACGGGAAACGTCACTTCCTGAAGCGAATACCCTTCATAATAATGAAACCGCCCTTGCATGGCGACAACGGTCGCCCCCTCAAGCCGCCCATATACGAGCCGTCCAGCGTGTCCTTCAACGGTCGACACTGGAAATCCGGGAATATCTTCATACGGAATGCGAACCGCCTCTTCGATTTCATCAGCGAGCACGCCGAGCCCCGAGCCGAGAATGAGACCGATTTCAGGCGGAGTTGGCATCAATGGGCGCAAATGACCGGCGGTTTTTTCAATCGCTTGTCGATCCATTCTTTTCCCCCTCATCGTTCTTTATGAAGTTAGGCCAAATCAGCCAAAAAGCTTGTTCCGTACGGCGGCCGGTTGACTTGGAAGTTATCCGCAATCGTTGCGCCGACATCGGCAAACGTCTCGCGGACTGGGAGCGGCTTGCCGCCGCGAAATCGCGGGCTGTACACAAGAAGCGGCACATATTCGCGCGTATGGTCGGTTCCGTGGTGAATCGGGTCGTTGCCGTGGTCAGCGGTGATGATAAGCAAGTCGTCCGCTGTCAAGCGCGGCAACACATCGGCAAGCCGGGCGTCAAACTCTTCGAGCGCATCGCCGTAACCTTTTGGGTCGCGGCGATGGCCGTATTTAGCGTCAAAATCGACGAGATTGACGAAACTCAACCCGGTAAAGTCCATGCCGAGCGTGTCGACGAGCTTATCCATTCCGTCCATATTGGATGTCGTTCGCAACGACTGGGTAACTCCTTCATTGTCGTAAATATCGGCGATCTTCCCGATGGCAATCACTTCATAACCGGCGTCTTTCAATTCATTCATCACCGTTTTGCCAAACGGCTTAAGCGCATAGTCGTGCCGGTTGGCGGTTCGCTCAAAATGGCCGGGTGTGCCGATGAACGGTCGGGCAATGACGCGCCCGACCATATACGGCTCGTCGCGCGTCAATTCACGAGCGATTTCGCAAATGCGGTACAATTCATCAAGCGGCACAACTTGTTCATGGGCGGCGATTTGCAAGACGGAGTCGGCTGATGTATAGACGATGATCGCCCCTGTTTTCATATGCTCTTCGCCAAGCTCTTCGATGATCGCTGTTCCGCTCGCCGGTTTGTTGCCGATCACGTTCCGGCCGGTGCGCCGCTCGAGCTCAGCGATCAATTCATCTGGGAACCCGTTCGGAAAGACGCGGAACGGCTTGTCGATGCGAAGGCCCATCAGCTCCCAATGGCCTGTCATCGTATCTTTTCCAGCCGATGCTTCCTTCATTTTTGTATAGTACGCGAGCGGTCGATCGACTTTCGGCACCCCTTTGATCTCACGAATATGGCTTAGGCCGAGCTTCGCCATGTTCGGCATATAGAGGCCGCCGCGATACTCAGCGATATGGCCGAGCGTATCCGCTCCTTTGTCGTTGTATTTCTCGGCATCCGGCGCTTCGCCGATGCCGACTGAATCCATCACAATCAAAAAGACGCGCCGGTATGTCGCTTTCACATTCATTCCCCCTGCCTGCAATGAAAAATGGAGTCTCTTTCTATCGTTCCCCGTATTTTCGCGAAAACACGCCTATGGCCAATTGGTCAGAAGTCTGACAACTAAAACGACAGGCAAGCGCCTAGCATACGGCAGCTGCTAGGCGCGCGGGTGGTACTGTTTGTACACGTCTTTTAGGCGCGTTTTCGTAACATGCGTATACATTTGCGTCGTCGAAATGTCGGCATGCCCAAGCAACTCTTGCACAGCGCGCAAATCGGCTCCGTTCTCAAGCAGATGCGTCGCAAACGAATGCCGAAGCGTATGCGGCGTCAATTCTTTTTCGATGCCGGCTTCTTTCGCGAGCCGCTTTAAAATTTTCCAAAACCCTTGCCGTGTCAACCGCTGGCCATAATGGTTCAAAAACAGCGCCTCCGTTGCCCGCCGTCGCGGATTGACAAGCTGCGGGCGCCCTCGCTCCAAATAGTGGGCAAGCGCTTCAATCGCCATGCGCCCGATCGGCACGATCCGCTCTTTCCGCCCTTTTCCAT
This sequence comes from Geobacillus sp. Y412MC52, assembly GCF_000174795.2. NCBI lineage: Bacteria > Bacillati > Bacillota > Bacilli > Caryophanales > Anoxybacillaceae > Geobacillus > Geobacillus sp. Y412MC52. The sequence continues at coordinate 2,356,769 of NC_014915.1, forward strand.
AGCAGCGGACAAACCCCATCGTCAAATGCACGTCAGCCAAATTCAGCTGCACGAGTTCGCTGACGCGCATGCCGGTCGCATACAACAGCTCCAGCATCGCCTTGTCGCGCAGCCCAAACGGTGTGCTCACTTGCGGCGCTGCAAGCAGCGCCTCGACTTCCTCGACCGACAGCACTTTCGGCAGCGTCCGTTCAAACTGCGGCGTTTCGATATGGACGGTCGGGTCTTGCGCCGCGATTTTCTCCCTTAGCAAAAACTGATGAAACGAACGGATCGACGCCAAATGGCGGGCGATCGTCCGCGCCGATTGCCCTTGTTCGCTTAAAAACTTTAAAAAATGGAGAATATGGAGGCGCTCCACTTCGCCCCACGCCTGAAGCTGCTCGACTTGGCGCAAATAGCGGACGTATTTTTTCAAATCGCGTTCATACGAAACGATCGTATTGTGCGCCAAATTCCGCTCCACCGTCAAATAATGCAGAAAATCTTTCAACTCGTATTCCAACGCTCTCTACTCCCCATCGCGATAAAAAAATAACAGCCGGTCGAGCCAACTTGGCGGCGCACTCTCCGCCGCCGATACTTTGACCGCCGATCCCTTCGGCTCATCGTATCGGTGGTAATACTCGTACTCGCGGTTAAACCATACAAGACTATAATAAAATAAAATGGTGCATCCCGTAAATAAAAGAAACACTTTCACCATTTGCCAAACGGTTTTCATGGCATCCTCCCTATCAGCTGCTTGTCAGCTTGCTAGTATGAGGATATGCCATTTGTTTCGTTGTTTATACGCAAAAAACCTTTCCCGTTGGAAAAGGTTTTTATTTTTCTTCATGCTTTTGCTGGCAACGGTGACAAATGCCGTGGAACGTCAAACGATGGTCTTTAATTTTAAATTTCCACTTCTCCTCAACAATCGCTTCGACATCCTCAAGCAAATCTTCTTGAATTTCCGCCACCGATCCGCATTCCAAGCAGATGAGGTGGTGATGGAAATGGGCCGCTCCTTCCTTGCGGAGGTCATAGCGCGACACCCCGTCCCCGAAATTGATTTTATCGACAATTTTCAGCTCGGTTAACAGCTCGAGCGTCCGGTAAACGGTCGCCAACCCGATTTCTGGGGATTTTTCTTTCACGAGGAGGTAGACGTCTTCCGCGCTTAAATGGTCTTCTTCATGTTCAAGCAGGACTCTTACCGTTGCTTCCCGCTGCGGCGTTAACTTGTAACCCGCCGAATGCAGCTGCTTCTTGATTCGTTCCACACGATCTTCCATCTTTTCATTCCTCCCTCGCCATTCACCCATCATTATAACAAATGCACGAGGGAAGTATCAAAGTAAAATCACTATTATGAAGAAATGATAATGGTTATTATATAATATTCATTATGATTAAACTCATTGTCCATTGAACCGCCTGTTTCATCAATGCCGGCGAAAGATATGCCTCGACCGCTGAGGAAAGAAGCAGCCCAAGGGCGACAGCCGCCATCGCCGCTGCGTAGCGCATCACCATCGGAAACATCGATCCATGCGGCCGCTTCATAAACTGGTTGCGCACCATGTGCAAGGAAAACGAAATCGAAATGACGCCCATGACGATCATGAGTGGAATGGCCACCAAATTTTGCGGCATGATGGACACAAACGACAAAAGAAACCCGCGCCAACCCATTTGGTTGACTAAAAAGCCAACCGTAAAGCCGACGACGACGCCTTTGAAAAACAGCAAAACAAGAATGATCGGCAAGCCAATGACAGAAATGCCAAGCACCCACATCAGCGCGGTATATTTGACGTTGTGCATATAGCTTTGCCGGAACATATCATGGGCGCTTGCGATATTGTCTTTTGACACTTGTCCAAAAAATTGCGTCAAGTAATAGTACAAGTCTTGCTTTTGACTGAAACCGAGGCTGTTGACGACAATGGCGCCGAAAATGACGCCCATGAGAAACAGGACGATGACAAACACATACAGCGAAGCATGTTCACGCCAATGGAAAGCGATAGCCGATTTCAGCGGATGGGTTCTCATTGTGCTTCGTCCTCCTACTTTGTCTCTTAGTAGATTGTATGTCCATCCGCTTTCGGTATGACTGTTTTTCTAAAAGGCTGGTGATGTAATGAAAAAGCAGCTCAACACCGACGTGTGACCAACTCCACGGGCGGCACGCCGCCTCGGTCCATTGGCGCATGGCTGGGCTGGGCCAAGCAGCACGCACGGCATGATGATGAACGGCAGGAGCGCTGCCCGAGTGGTTACCCCTCCCGCACTTTCCCGTATCTCCCACCGCCCCCGGCCTCGATATGGAGCGCACCGCTGCGGGCAAGGACGATCAGTTGGGCCAACTTTTCTCCCACCGTCTCCGCGATCTCTTCCTCCGCCGCCTCATGAAGAACGCTCATTTCCGTGCCAAAACGGGCGAGCAGCTTTTCATACGCTTTTGGACCAAGGCCGGGGATGAATTCAAGCGGCACTTGATAAATGTACGGCGGCCGTTTCGGCCCGCGTTCCGCCGTTTTCAGCTCCGCAAGCCGGTCAAACACGCCTTTCACGAAGCGATGATGGCCGCATGCCGCACAGCTGTCGACGTCCGGTGCAGCCGGCGCAAGACAGCGCTCGCACACTGTCTGGTGATATTTTCCGAGTTTGGGATTTAAACCGTAGTTGGCGACAATCGCGCGCCCGTCTTCACCGCGCAGCGCTTTTTCAAATTCGGCAAACGTCGGGGCGGCGAGCCGCACTTCTTCATATTCGCGGGCGATTTTCCGCAGCGAATGGGCATCGGAATTCGTCAAGTACGGGTAGCGATGCAATTCGGCGATCTGATCCGCCATCGCCGTGTCGGCGCTTAACCCAAGTTCAATGGCATCAATCCAATCCGGGTCAAACACTTCTGTCAGGCTGTGCTTGACCCCTTTTCCGTACAAGCTTTTAAACGGGGTGAACGCGTGCGCAGGAATGAACCAGCCGCCCTGCTCTTTCGCGGCAGCTTGCAGCTCACGGCTGGACACGTAAATGCGCTGTGAACTGAGCGACACGTTCTTTACCCGTTTGCCAAGCCAGCCGGAAAACGTGCGCATCGTCTGCACAGTCGGCAAAAAAACGAGCACGTGGATCGGTCCATGGCAATGGTCGTCATATACTTCGATTTCACTGCCTAACAAAAGCGTCACCTTCCCGGCGCTGACGCCGCCCCCCTCATGTTCGCGCCAACCGTGCTTCTCCATTGCCCGCTCGAGCTCGTTCAGCACTTCGGGCACATGGCTGTCAATGACACCGACGAGGTCGATCCCTTTCACCTCAGCCGCCTCATGCAAGATGTTCTCAAGCGTCAACGTCCGCGCCCCAGTAATTTTCACCGGGCGGCCCGAGGCGGTGCGGCCGATGTGAATATGTAAATCAGCGTAATAACGGCCGAGGCCGCGCTCGTTTTTTTTATTCGGCATTTTGCTCCCCTAGCGCGCGGCGCAGCTGCAAATATTGCAAGGCGTATGCCGTTTTCGCGTCGTAAATGTCACGTTGTTGAAGCATCTCAAGCGCCTCCTCCAATGTAACTTCCAACAGCTCGACAAACTCATCTTCATCCAAACCGGCGCCGTCCTCCGCTTTTTCCAGCCCCTCGGCGACATACAAATGGATGAGTTCATCGGCAAACCCCGGGGATGTATAAAAGGAAATGAGATGGCGCATCGATTGGGCGCGGTAGCCGGTTTCTTCTTCGAGCTCGCGATGTGCGGAAGCGAGCGGCTCTTCCCCATGTTCTAGCTTGCCCGCCGGAATCTCGACTAATGCGCGCTCCAGCGCTTTTCGGTACTGGCGGACAAGAACGATTTTCCCGTCCGGCAACAGCGGCAGCACCGCCACCGCGCCCGGGTGCTTGACCACCTCACGCCGGCTTTTCTGCCCGTTTGGCAACTCAACTTCCTCCACATACAACTCAATAATGCGGCCGCTGAACAGCTTCTCTCTGCGGATTGTTTTTTCATACAGCTCCATGTTCATTCTCCCCTATCAAATTGGATCGATTCTTTTCCATTGTACTACATGTTTGGCCATTTTTTCGCTTCCGTTGTACAATGAACATATCATCATCGATCGCGAAAGGGGGCGCAAAAAATGAACAAACGCCGCATCGGCACATCAGACTTATACGTCAGCGAAATTGGACTCGGCTGCATGTCGCTCGGCACTGATGAAAACCATGCCATCTATCTCATCCATGAAGCATTGGAGCGCGGCATCAACTACTTGGATACAGCCGATTTATACGACCGCGGCTTAAACGAGGAATTCGTCGGCAAAGCGGTGAAAGGAAAACGCGACCAAGTCATCATCGCGACAAAAGTCGGCAACCGTTGGCGCCGAGACGGAAGCGGCTGGGACTGGGATCCGTCAAAAGCCTATATCAAACAAGCGGTCAAAGAGAGCCTGCGCCGCCTGCAAACGGACTACATTGACTTATACCAGCTCCACGGCGGCACGATCGACGACCCGATCGATGAGACGATTGAAGCGTTCGAAGAGCTGAAGCAAGAAGGCGTCATCCGTTGGTACGGCATCTCCTCGATCCGCCCAAACGTCATTCGCGAATATGTGAAGCGCTCGAACATCGTCAGCGTCATGATGCAATACAGCTTGCTTGACCGCCGGCCGGAAGAATGGTTCCCGCTTCTTCGCGAACATCACATCAGCGTGATCGCCCGCGGTCCGGTCGCTAGAGGCTTGCTCACCAGCCGCCCGCTTGAACAAGCGAGCAGCGCGGCGAAAGAACAAGGCTACCTCGATTATTCATACGAGGAACTGCAGGCGCTCATCCCGAAGCTGAAGGAAAAAAGCGAAAAACACCGCTCATTGACCGCGACCGCGCTGCAATTTTGCCTGTATGACCCGGTCGTTGCCGCTGTCATCCCGGGCGCCAGCCAACTTCGGCAGCTTGAGGAAAACATCGCCGCCGCTTCCGCCCCGCCGCTTGGCCGCGACGAATACGAATGGCTGAAACAAGCGACAAAGCGCTCGGTGTATGAAGCGCACCGATAATCGCAGGAAGCGCCATCGTGCTTCATTCTGACGCCTATTGCCGGCGAAGCCAGCAACAACCGCAGGCCGCCGCAACCTCTATTTCCCTGCCTATGTGCGTCACTGAACTTGCCGGCGGCCATAGCGCTGACAAGAGACAAAACGAAAAAACAAACCAAAAGAGCCCGACGGCTGCCAATGTCCGTTACGGGCTCTTTTTTCCAAATGGACCGGCCGCTCCCACAAAAGCCGATCCATCCTCTTCCACATACTGATTCCTCGCCGCCCCCAACCCGAACGCCATCATGGCCGCACAGACGGCCAACAACATGCCAAGCGGGGCGGTAAACCGTCCGGCCGCATCATACAATGCGCCAAACAACGGCGGACCGGCCGCGGCAAGCAAGTAGCCGACCGATTGCGCCATGGCGGACAATTGGGCGGCGGCCAGCGGACGGCGCGTGCGCAACGTAAACAGCATCATCGCCAGCGAAAACGCCATGCCGGCGCCGATGCCGCTGAAAAGCGCCCCAATCCAAAGCAGCCAGCCTTGGCCAGCCAAAAAGGCGATCGTTCCAAACGTCATGAGCAACACCGCCGAGCCGATCAACACTTTTTGATTGTCCATCCGCTCCGCGAGCATCGGAGAGACGAACATCATCGGCAACTGGGCAAACTGGAAGAAAAAGAGCAGCCAGCCGGCTGTATCGGCCGCCAATCCCTTGCTTTGCCCAAGCTCCGGCAGCCACGTGACGACGCAGTAAAAGAAAAACGACTGCAATCCCATAAAGAGCGTCACTTGCCAAGCGAGCCATGACCGCCAAAGCGCCGAGCGGCGGCTTCCTGCCGGCGCGCCGTCCGACTCCCGGCGGCGTGCTTGCGTCAGCCAAACGACAAGCGCCAAAGCCGCAAACAATGCCCAAAAGCGAAACGACCCTTGCCAGCCAAGCCCCCAACCATCAGCAAGCGGCACAGCGATCCCAGAAGCGAACGCCGCACTCATGTTCATCGTCACCGTATAAATCCCCATCATCAAACCGACCCGTTCGGGAAACGACTCTTTCACAAGCACCGGCATCAAGACGTTGTCAACAGCAATGGCCGCGCCGATCAACACCGTGCCGGCAAACAGCCAGCCGATGCTGGAGAGCGGACGAAGAAGCTCGCCAACGAGCAAAACGATAAGCGAAAAAAAGAGCGTCCGCTCCATTCCGAACCGTCGGGCAAACGCGGCCGCCACAGGAGCCAAGAAGGCAAACGCCAAAAGCGGAATCGTCGTCAGCGCCCCAGCGGCTGCGTGGGAAAGGCCAAGCTCCCGCTGAAGTTCAGGAACGAGCGGCCCGACCGTCGTGAGCGGCGCGCGCAAGTTGGCGGCCAGCGCGACGACCGCTCCGGCCGTCCAAAATGGAAAAGAAGAGGCGCGCGACGCTGCTGCATTCGGTTTCATCGTCCGTCCCCCTTGCTACTTAAACTTCCGCCAGTCCAGCTCGCTTTCCTCAAGCAGCTCGGCAAACGATTTCTGTTCCTCACGGCGGCGCGCTTCCTCACGGCGCCGCGCCTCTTCCGCCGCCCGTCTTCGCGCTTCTTCCTCGGCGAGCGCGCGTTTTTTCGCAAGCAGCTTCGCCTCCGCCGCGGCGCCAAGCCGGTCGGCGATCGTCAAGGCCTCTTGTTCTTTTTTTCGCCTGATCTGTTTTTTCATCAATGTCCGCCCCCTTGCATAACAATCGTTCGTTTGTCAAACGATACAACTACACGACAAAGTAAAGGAGAGATGATGGATGACGAAAAACCGCGCCCAAAAAGGGAAACCGTCGGCCGACACGGTGAAGCCGACAATCGCCAAAGAAGAACTGGAAAAAGCAATCCATCCGACAAAACGGCAAAACAGTCCTCAATAACAGCAAAATGGACGATGCAGCTTTTATAGAAAGGGGCGCCCTGCAGCCCAAACCGGCTTTCAGGGCGTCCCTTTACAACACCTCGGTGATGTGCGGCATATGTTCGCCAAGCCAGGCGATCGCCGCCTCCAGCGTCGGAAACTCTTTCGTTTCAAACGTCATTTCGTTTTGCAGCAGCCAGACGTCTTTCGCCTCATGATACGGGCCGGCAACTGACCAATGAAGCAAGCTGTACGGATCGTTTTCATGGGTGAACGACACCCATGTTTTTTGCTTCGCCGCCTTTGCGAGCTGCTCTAGCTTACCGTTCATGGCCAGATTTCACCTCAACAAGCGGCATATGACCATTCAACGTTTGCCCTGGGCTTTTGAGCTGAAAAACGGTCGTTCCCGGCTTGACGTCAATCGTCATCGCTTCATCAAAAAAGATGAGGCGCGACCGTTCCACGAGCACCGGCATGAAATTCGTCTCGACGACGACATCATCTTCATCCGCCTTGTCGACAAGCCATAGCGCCGGCACGCCGTCGACCAAACAGCCGCAGCCGTCCGTGTCAAACGCCAGCTTTAACTGCCGTTCGGATTGCGCTACAATAGAGGCAAGCGCCCGTTTGGCTGCATCCGTAAACGTGATCGATACACTCATGCCTGACTCCTTTTTCCTTATTGATTTTCCTTTTCATTTTACCTGCCAACACGCGAAACTGTCAAAGCAAAGGAGGAACAAGCGATGGCAAACGTGCAAATCAAAGTGAATGACAACGGTTCGCTGCGCGTCACCGGCGATGTGGAACTGCTCGATGGAGAAGGAAAGCCGTTTGTGACGAAACAAACGTTTTCGCTCTGTCGGTGCGGGCTGTCGAACAATAAACCGTTTTGTGACGGTTCACATAAAGGCCGATTCCAATCGGTCGTCCGCGCCCCGTCGCCGGAATCGAGCGAATCGTAACGAACGGCCGTTTCTTCCCAGCCAACAGGCAAGGACGTCTTTGCACAAGTTTCATAACGGACGGTGAAATCGATGAATGAACGTTGGCTGCAAAAACAAGCGCGCAACTGCCTGCGGCATTACGGCTACGATGATGACATGATGCCGCTTGACGAAGACGACTGGCGCGAGCTTTGCACCCGCATTGCCGCCGCCAAAGAGAGGCAGCCAAACGCGGACATCTATGAACTTGTCCATGACGCAGTCTACCGGTTCATCGCCGGTTCTTGACCCGACTTGTGTCAAATGCCCCTAATGAGAAAGAAAAGCGGCGCTGCGATTGTGAAAGGGTGTCCCACAGGCTCGGGACACCCTCTCGTATTCCATAGACGCAAAACGATCAAACAACATGACCGTTTTCGACCAGCTTCTTTGACTTACTTTTGGAAAAACGCCCGTTTCGCCACCTTTTCCACCAAACCCGGCGCAAGGCGATACAGCCGGCTGCCGAGATCCATCCAGCGCGGCATGTTCACTTCGCGCGTTGGCGTCATCATCGCGGCAACAACGCGCTTCGCCACCGCCTCCGGCCTTAACATCCAACGCGAGACATTGCGCACATACTCTCCCGATTCATCAGCGGTCGAAAAAAAGTTTGTCTCCACCGGCCCCGGATTGACGGTCGTGACAAAAATGCCAAAGCGCCCCGCCTCGAGGCGGAGGCTGTCGGTAAAGCCAACGACCGCGTGTTTCGTCGCGGAATAGACGCTCGACTTCGGCGTCGCGATTTTGCCGGCTTGCGACGCAATGTTGATAATATGGCCGCTTCCTCTCTCTTTCATATGAGAATACACCGCCTTCGTGCAGGCGATGAGGCCGAAGACGTTGACGGCAAACATCCTCTCCATTTCATCCAAGTCGATGTCCTCGACATAGCGAAAGACGCCAAACCCGGCGTTGTTGACCAACACATCGATCGCGCCAAGGTCCGCAATGAGCTGGGAAACGACCGCCTCGATCATGCCGCGGTCGCTGACATCAAGCGATGCATACGGGGCGCGAATGCCGGTTTGCGCTTCGATCCGCGCGCTCGCTTCTTTCAGCCTTTCTTCACTGCGCGCCAAGAGCACCGGCACCGCCCCTTGGCGCGCCGCTTCATAGGCGATTTGCTCGCCAATTCCTCCCGACGCTCCGGTAATGACGACATGGCGCCCCTTCAGCCGCACACCGACACCCCCGCCGCTTCGTAAACGTATCGGCCGGCTTCCTGTTTTTTCGTCACATACCCGTTCGCCTCGAGATAATCAAGCTGGCCGATTGTCTCCGACATCGTCAGCATGAGCTGGCGTTCGTAAGCCGTTGGGAACAGCTTTTGACAAACGTCAAACACCGTATGCGGGCGTTCTTTCACCATTTCGAGCACCCGCTCGGCGCGCTGGCGCTGCTTACCCAGCCGCTCGCGAACGAGCGCCGGAATATCGGTCGCATCGTCGCCATGGCCGTTTAGCGAGCGAACGATATCGTATTGCAGCATTTTTTGCAGCGACTCGTTGTACTGCAACAACGGTTTCGGCCGTCCCGTCTCCCCTTCCGCCGGCGGCTCCATCATTGGATTCGGGGAAATATGAACAAGCAAATGATCGCCGCCGATCAGCAACCCATCCGCCTCGCGGTAGAGGGCGATATGGCTTTGCGCATGCCCCGGTGTTTCGATGACCTGCCACCCGGGCATCCCCGGCACCGCGTCCCCTTCCGTCACCATGATGTCAAGCCCGCGCCGGCTTGCGTAGCGAAGCGATCCGCCTTCTTTGGACAGCTGACTGAACAAACGGCGGTCGACGCCGCATTCCGTAAAAAATTCCTGAAAAAATTGGACGTACCGCTCCATAAACGAACGTTCACGGCGCAAAAACGGATCCGCTTTCGGATGGCCGATGATCGGCGCATGCGGAAAATAATCAAGCAAGCCGACATGATCCGGATGATGGTGAGTAATGACGATTTGTTCAATATCCTCTGGCGCATAACCGACCTCGCCAAGCTGCTTCACAAACAGCTGCCATGCTTCCTCTGTTTTCACTCCGGCATCGACCAGTGTCAACCGATCGCCGGCGATCACGTACATATGCACATCGCCGACCGGAAACGGCGTCGGCACCGTGATCCGATACACTCGTTCCTCGTTCATTGCGTTCCCTTCTTTCCTCAAGTTCATGAACCATCCCGTTCGAACCGTCTCATCAGTCAAAATGAATAGTTATTCATTATATTTTATTTTACAGTTTACACCGATTTCATCCATTTGTCATGCCTTTTTCTTCCGCACGACGAAATTGCAAAAAAATTCGCTCTCCTCTCTTGACAACAGCGCCTGTCCCGCGGCATAATGACTAATAACATCACGGATACGGCAAACCGGCGATGAACAGGGCCAGTAAACCGCAAACGGCACCAGAGAGCGAAGCCCGCGGCTGGAAGGCTTTGCGGCCCTCTTTGCGGTTGAACCTACCCTAGGAGCTGTTAGGCCAACCTAAACGCCTCCCCGGCGTTATCGGGGCAGAGTCGGGCCTGTTTGGCGCTTGGGCCAAATCGGGCCAAAAAAGGTGGTACCGCGGAAACGAAGGTTTTCCGTCCTTTTGCAGGACGGGAAACCTTTTTCTTTTGGATGGATACACCAAGGCAAGGAGGAGTGGAATGATGAACAACGAACGAACGATCGCGCTCATCGGCGCCGGCTCGATGGCGGAAGCGCTCATCGCCGGCATGACGAAAGCGTTTTGCCATCCGGCGCACATTGTCGTTGCCAACCGACAAAACCGCGCTCGGCTCGAGGAGCTGGCGCGCCAATACGGTGTTTGCACGGCGGGTTGCGCGCAAGAAGCCGTCAAACAAGCGGATATCGTCATTTTGGCGATGAAGCCGAAAGATGTCGTCGAAGCGATGAACGCCATCGCACCGACCCTCCGCGCCCATCAGCTCATTCTTTCACTGCTCGCCGGCATCACGACCGAGACGATCGAACGGCTCGCCGGACGCAACATCCCTGTCGTGCGCGCCATGCCAAACACATCCGCCGCCGTCGGCTTATCGGCGACCGCGATCGCCGGCGGCCGCTTCGCCGCGAAAGAACATCTTGAGGTCGCCAAACAGCTGTTTGAAACGGTCGGCATCGTCGCTGTTGTGCCGGAGAAGGACTTGCATGCGGTCACCGGCCTGTCCGGAAGCGGTCCGGCGTATTTGTATTACTTGGTCGAAGCGATGGAAAAAGCGGCGGCCGACATCGGCCTTGAGCGAGATGTCGCCAAACGGCTCATTTTGCAAACGATCATCGGCGCAGCCGAGATGCTAAAAGCGTCCGACAAGCACCCATCCGTCCTGCGCCGTGAAGTCACGAGCCCAGGCGGCACGACCGAAGCCGGCATTGGCGTGCTTGAGCAATACCGGTTCCAAGAAGCGGTCATCGCCTGCATCCGCCGGGCGACGGCCCGCTCCGAAGAGCTCGGCAGCGCTCTTCTCGCTGCCATCGCCGAAGCGTAAAGAGCGGACCTCCGGAGCGCGCCGCTCCTTTTCCCGCCTAGCCCGAACACGGCGACAATCCGTTTTATTTTGCTTTTGATAAGCAGCGTGCTATCATTCAGTCATGAACCATTCATTGGCCTAGAAAGGAGCTGCTTGTCATGAACACGATGCTGTTTTCGCCGTATACAATCCGCGGGCTGACGCTGAAAAACCGAATTGTCATGTCGCCGATGTGCATGTATTCGTGCGACACGAAAGACGGCGCCGTACGCACGTGGCATAAAATCCACTACCCGGCTCGCGCTGTCGGCCAAGTCGGCTTGATTATCGTTGAAGCGACCGGCGTGACGCCGCAAGGCCGCATTTCTGAACGCGACTTAGGCATTTGGAGCGATGACCATATCGCCGGGCTTCGCGAACTCGTTGGGCTTGTGAAAGAGCATGGAGCGGCCATCGGCATCCAGCTTGCCCATGCGGGGAGAAAATCGCAAGTGCCGGGAGAGATCATCGCTCCGTCAGCCGTCCCGTTTGATGATTCGTCGCCGACGCCAAAAGAAATGACGAAAGCCGACATTGAAGAAACGGTGCAAGCGTTCCAAAACGGCGCACGGCGCGCGAAGGAAGCCGGCTTTGACGTTATTGAAATCCATGCCGCCCACGGCTACCTCATTAACGAATTTTTATCGCCTCTCTCCAACCGGCGCCAAGACGAGTACGGCGGCTCTCCGGAAAACCGTTACCGTTTCTTGAGCGACGTGATCGACGCTGTCCGCGAGGTGTGGGACGGACCGCTTTTTGTCCGCATCTCGGCGTCGGACTACCATCCGGACGGGCTGACGGCCAAAGACTATGTCCCATACGCCAAGCGGATGAAAGAACAAGGAGTCGACCTCGTCGATGTCAGCTCCGGCGCCGTCGTGCCGGCGCGCATGAACGTCTATCCCGGCTACCAAGTGCCATTTGCCGAACTGATCCGCCGTGAAGCGGACATCCCGACCGGCGCTGTCGGCCTCATTACGTCCGGCTGGCAAGCGGAAGAAATTTTGCAAAACGGCCGCGCCGATCTCGTCTTTTTGGGGCGCGAGCTGCTGCGCAACCCGTATTGGCCATACGCCGCGGCGAGAGAGCTGGGCGCAAAAATCTCGGCGCCCGTCCAATATGAGCGCGGCTGGCGGTTTTAACCGCGCGGGATCGAAAACGAGGCGAAATCAACGGCGAGCTCGGTGTTCGGAAACACGCTGCGCGCCTCGGCGACGAGCTGCAGCGCCGCCGCACCTTGGTAGCGAGAGCTGATATGGGTCAAAATAAGCCGCTTCGCCCCGGCCCGCCTCGCCACCTCGGCTGCGTCTGTGGTCGTGGAATGGAAATAGTCACGGGCCAGCCGCTGTTCCGCCGCGGCAAACGTCGCCTCGTGGACGACGACATCGGCATCGCGGGCGAGTTCAATCGCCGCTTCGCAAAAACGGGTGTCGCCCAACACGGCGACGATTCTCCCCTTTTGCGGCGGCCCGACAAATTCGCGCCCGTCGATGACCGTGCCGTCATCCAGCACGACCGTTTTTCCTTGCTTAATTTCTTGATAAATCGGGCCGGGGCGGACGCCGAGTGCTTGCAATCGCTCGACCAAGAGCGGGCCGGGCAAATCTTTTTCAACGACGCGGAAACCGTATGACGGCATGCCGTGATCGAGCCGTTTGGCGATGACGGAAAACCGTTCATCGTCAAAAATGACGCCCTCATCGATCTCCACAATGTTCAGTTCATACCGGAGCTTTGTCCCGCTGACGGCAAGGGCCGTTTCGACAAACGCGCGAATGCCTTTTGGACCGAAGACCGTAAGCGGCGTCTCGCCGCTTTGGAACGAGCGACTGCCAAGCAGCCCAGGTAGACCGAACAGATGATCGCCATGCAAGTGCGTAATAAAAATATGCTCGATGCGGCGCGGGCGAATGGCGGTATGCAAAATTTGATGCTGCGTCGCTTCGCCGCAGTCAAACAGCCATGTCGCCCCCCGCTCGTCAAGCAGCTGCAGGGCGACGGACGATACGTTGCGCTCTTTGGCCGGCACGCCGGCACCCGTGCCTAAAAACAACAGTTCCAACGCGCTTCACTCCTTTTTCTCGCTCAACATTGCCTGTTGTTAGCGTACCAATGTCAAAACGGCTTTTCAACTTTCTTTTGCGCTCAAAAACGCCGGGTTGGCGCCCGGCTCTTTCATGAACATAAAACGCTTTGCCGCCGGAATGCAACAAAGTGTTTGCGTTCCGACCGGCAAACCTCTACAATGGTTTCATTGAAGAGACAAATTTGGCTAAAGCGAGGTACATACGGTGGACAACATGAACCCGAAATCGATCATCGTCATTTTCGGAGCGACGGGAGATTTGGCGAAACGGAAACTGTTTCCGTCCCTTTACCGCTTGTATGAAAAAGGGCATTTGCATGAGCAGTTCGCTGTCGTCGGCGTCGCGCGCCGCCCGTTGTCGGCCGAAGAGTTCCGGAATTATGTGCGCGACTCGGTCGAAACGGCGTTTCACCAAAAGCTCGCCGACGGCCGATTCACCTCCCATTTCTATTACCATCCGTTCGACGTGACGGAAGCCGAGTCGTACCAGCGCTTAAAGTCGCTCCTCGAACAGCTCGACGGCACATACGAGACCGAAGGCAACCGCATCTTTTATTTGGCAATGGCGCCGGAATTTTTCGGCACCGTTACTTCCCGCTTGCAGTCGGAAGGATTGACGGAAACGCGCGGCTTTAAGCGGCTCGTCATCGAAAAGCCGTTCGGGCATGACTTGGCGAGCGCCGAGAAGCTGAATGACGAGATTCGCCGCGTCTTTTCCGAGCGGGAAATCTACCGGATCGACCATTATCTTGGCAAAGAAATGGTGCAAAACATCGAGGTCATCCGCTTTTCAAACGCCATTTTCGAGCCGCTTTGGAACAACCGGTTCATCGCCAACATTCAAATCACATCGAGCGAAACGCTCGGCGTCGAAGACCGCGGCCGCTACTACGACCATTCCGGGGCGCTGCGCGACATGGTGCAAAACCATATGCTGCAAATGGTCGCTCTGTTGGCAATGGAACCGCCGATCAAATTAACGACCGATGACATCCGCCATGAAAAAGTGAAAGTGTTGCGCGCCTTGCGCCCGATTGCGCACGATGAAGTCGACCGCTATTTCGTGCGCGGCCAATACGGGCGCGGGGTGATCCACGGCAAAAACGTGCCGGCGTATCGCGAGGAGCCGAACGTCGATCCGGACTCGAACACGGAAACGTTCGTCGCTGGAAAACTCCTGATCGACAACTTCCGTTGGGCTGGCGTGCCGTTTTACATTCGCACCGGCAAACGGATGGCGGAAAAATCGACGAAAATCGTCGTCCAATTTAAAGATGTACCGATGAACTTGTATTACCGGACGAATGAGACGATCGCCCCGAACTTGCTCGTCATCCACATCCAGCCGGACGAAGGGATCACCCTTCATTTAAACGGCAAAAAAACCGGGGAATCGACGACCATAACAGCTCCATTTCAACTCGACTATTGCAACAACTGCATCGACGGGATCAACACGCCGGAAGCATACGAAAAGCTGCTGTACGACTGCATGCGCGGCGATGCGACAAACTTCACCCATTGGGATGAGGTAGCAGCGTCATGGCAATTTGTCGACCCGATTTCTGAGGTGTGGGCGAACACAAAAGCTTCCGACTTTCCGAACTACGCGGCTGGCTCCATGGGCCCGGCGGCCGCGGACGAGCTGCTCAAAAAAGACGGCTTCCACTGGTGGCCGATCGAGCATCCGCGTTCGTAAAGACGCGATGACCCGCCTGTTGCGCCTATCGCGTCCTCTTTGACAAACCAACATGGGGCGCTTGCCCCTTTATCCCTCATGCAAAGGAGCGAATGAACGATGAAGGTGTATGACGTCACCGCCCCGATTTACGAGGGCATGCCCGTGTATAAAAACAAACCAGAAAAACAACCGAAACGCACAACGATCACCAACGGCTATGTGACCGAATCGCGCATTGACATGGACGTGCACACCGGCACGCACATTGACGCCCCCCTCCATATGGTCGAAGGCGGGGCGACGTTTGAAACGATTCCATTGAACGACCTCGTCGGCCCGTGCAAGCTGTTCGATTTGACGCATGTCAACGACCGGATCACGAAAGACGACATCGCGCATCTTGACATTCAAGAAGGCGACTTTGTGTTGTTCAAAACGAAAAATTCGTTCGAAGACGCGTTCCATTTCGAGTTTATTTTCGTCGCCGAAGACGCGGCTCGTTATTTGGCCGACAAACAAATCCGCGGCGTCGGCATCGATGCGCTCGGCATCGAACGGGCGCAAGAAGGCCACCCGACTCATAAAACGCTGTTTTCGGACGGCGTCATCATCATCGAAGGGTTGCGGCTGAAAGACGTCCCCGAAGGACGCTATTTCATGGTCGCCGCCCCGCTCAAACTCGTCGGCACCGACGCCGCTCCGGCGCGCGTCTTGCTGTTTGACCGCGAGCCGTAAAAACAGCCGGTCCCTTGATGGGACCGATTTTTTTCATTCTCATTCAAGAAGACCCCATGTCTATGTGTGAACGGGGCAAGAGGGCGTTCAACGTCCGTTCTCATATCGTTGCTGACCACACATGTTTCTTGCTGGACAAAAAATCATACGATTTTTAATGATTGATTCAACACAAACATAAGTATAAAAAGCGTTCTCGAAAGGAGTGAACGCATCGATGGAGAAGGGGAATGTTTCTGCTCAACCATCGCCTATCGTCATGAAAGCGACAAGCAAACTGTCTAGCCGAGGGCAAGTGGTCATTCCTGCTGAAATCAGGAAAACATGAGGCCTTGCTGAAGGCGACGATCTTACGTTTATTGTAAATGAAGATGGGGAAATCAAAGTGGAAGTCACGAAGAAATATCGCTTGTCACAATTAATCGGCATTCTCAAAACCAATCAGCCGTTCCGCCCCGTTGAGGAAATCCGAGATGAAGTATATCGTACGATGGGAGCAAAAGAATTGAAAGACGGGGAGGAAAACTAAGTGGCTCGCAAATATTTGAAACGATTGAACATTCGCCACGGCCGCCCTAAAGACTGGTAAAAAGGCGGGGCTTCCCCGCCTCTTTTTACAGCTCTTCCCCGTTCGTGCGAATGATGCGCTGGAACCAATAAAAACTTTTTTTCTTATAGCGCTTCAAATCGCGCAAGTTCTCGTCGTCGCGGTTGACGAAAATGACGCCGTAGCGCTTGCGCATCTCCCCTTGCGAGCTTAATAGATCCGTCGCCCCCCACATCAAATAGCCGATCACCTCGACCCCTTCTTCCATGGCCATCTTCATTTGTTCGATATGGCGGCGCAAATAGTCGATCCGCTCATCATCTTCGACCGTGCCGTCCTCATTCAGCTCCTCCTCAAGCCCGATGCCGTTTTCGGTGATGAAAATCGGCATTTCGTAACGGGCGTACACGTCTTTTAAGGCAATCCGCAAACCGATCGGATCGATCGCCCAGCCCCATTTCGTCTTTGGCAAATAGGGATTCGGTTCAAGCCCTTTGATGATCCGCTCATCCTGTTCCTGATGGCGGACGATTTGGCTTTGATAGTAGCTGAACGACAAAAAGTCGACCGTCTGCGAACGGAGCAACTCCTCATCCCCCGCTTCGAGCGGCAGGCAGATTCCTTTTTTCTCAAGCCGGTTGGTCACATAACGCGGATAGGCGCCGCGGGCAAACACATCAAAGAAGAAATCAATGAACAGCTCTTTCGCCTGCACGTTCGCCAAAGCGTCTTCCGGCCGGCATGTCGCCGGATACGTCGTCAAATACGTCACCATCCCGCCGATCTTCGCCTCGGGAGCGATTTCGCGCAGCGCCTTCACGGCTTTCGCGTGGGCGATGAACACATTATGACAGACGCAGTAGGCAAACGCTTCCGGGTCTTCGTCTTCCGGGCAGATCGCCCCCCATAAATGCGGTTGTTCGAGCACTAAATTTTGTTCGTTGAACGTCAGCCAATAGTTCACTTTCCCGCGGTAACGCTCAAATATGGTGCGCGCGTACCGCTCAAACAAGTCGACGACTTTCCGCGAGGCAAAGCCGTTGTACGTTTTCGCCAACGCCAGCGGCAAATCAAAATGGTACAGCGTAATGACCGGCTCGATGCCGTTCGCTCTCAATTCATCAAACACGGCGTCATAAAACGCCAAGCCCGCTTCATTCGGCTCCCCTTCCCCGTCCGGAAAAATGCGCGTCCAAGCGATGCTCGTCCGGTAGGCGGTAAAGCCGAGCTCCTTGAACAAAGCGATGTCTTCTTTGTAGCGATGGTAAAAATCGACCGCCACTTTCCAGTCGGAATGCCCTTTTGGAATCGGGCGCGCATCAACGATCGACAGCCCTTTGCCGCCTTCGTTCCACGCCCCTTCCGTCTGAAACGACGTCACCGCCCCGCCCCATAAAAAGTTGTCGGGGATGATCGATTTACGCTGTTGTGACATGGAAAGACCCTCCTATCTGTGAACAGACGTGTTTAAGTGATTGAACGCCTTGGAAAATTCACCCTTGGGCATCATCCTCATTATGACATATTTGCTTCTTTTTGAACGCTCTCCCACCTACGCTCACGCTTAGAGGTGGGAGATTCTTGAACACCCGCCCTAAGGCAGGATTGTCAACCAAGCCATCCCCGTGCGTCCCACGGTTTAGTGGTCTTGCCAAAACAGCAAACGAAGCCCTTCCTGCAAAATAGTTCGGGCGGCGTTATGGTCCCGTCATGTTCGGCTCCGCCGTTTGGGCACATCCACTGACGGATGTCGAGCGATTTCACCTCAACCTGCCGATGCCCGCAACACGAGCACAATTGTCAAGAGGGAGATCGATGGCGAATAACGATTCATCCCCCACTTACGCTCACGCGTGGAAGTGGGGGGGCTTCTCGGTTTAGGATGATAAAACTAGACGGGCGGAGGTACGAGCCCGTCTAGACGTTGTGAAAACTGTTTCATGCGCTTTGGAGAAGCACCAACGCTCCCAGCAATGGCAATTTTATTGAGACAGTTTTTGCTTAATCAAATAATGGTTCGTAGCCACTTTTCGATACGTGAAGATCATTCCATCATCTCCAGCCGTTGCGAGCAACGCTTCAGATGACAAATCGGCGATTTTCGTTCCTGTTGCCCGGTTATAAATGGCACGGCTGGTGATGATATATTGACGGCTCGCCGCCCGCAGCGGCTCCGGAAATTCAGCGGCCACCAATGCGCCGGGCTGGGCTGGATTGATGCGCGCCTTTCCGTAAAAAATCTCCCCGCCGTTCATAAAAAAGGCATCATCCCCTCCAGGGAAGGACAATAGTTGCGAAACATGCCAATCGGAAAGCCGCACCGCATACAGATCATGATCCGATGTTCCTTCCTGTCCGACATACAATACATTTTGTTTTTCGTCATACCCAATCAACGGATTGATGAATACCTTTGGGATTCGCCATTGTTTTTTCGTCTTCATATCATAAACGGCAATCGATCCCGTCAACGTGCGGCTATTGTCCGTGAAGAAAATTTTCCCGTCCCCGATCGCCAATGAACGCGGAGCAGCGATCAGCGGCACCGTTCCAAGAAACCGCATTGTTTTGGCGTCGTATTTTGATCGACAATGTGCTCGCTTCAATAAATAATAACATCCCCTTTTCCGTGAGCGCATAAATATACCCATTTTGATCATCCATGACCCAATCGAGCGCGCGCCCAGGAAGCTGTTGCGTACGCGGTCCGGCCGCTTCCGCTTTAGCGGAAGGAAACACATGGAAAAGACAGATAAACAAGAAGAGACAAAATAAAAAACCTTTCCTAAATGTTGTTCCCATTCCAATCCCCCGTCAAACGATGATTTCTAATTCCTTATACATTCCTTGCGCATAGCATAGCTCAAACAATCGAGCACCGACATTTGACCATTCCTTATCCATCCTCAATATCCATGATAGCCCACCGTCGATCATCACTTCAAGCTCTTTTTGCCATACGCACCCCATTCGGCTGCATACACCAACCGCCGCCGATCACGAACAGCGGCCATCGCTTTGCTGTCTAATACATTTTCATGCTTTCCATTTTGAACCTCCTTTCCCCCGAACGGTCAAACAAATATAATGAAAACGGAACTCTCAATAGAAACAAGTGGGGTGAGGCAAAGTTGAACATTTTGCTCATTGAAGATGATGTGACGTTGTTTCAAGAAATCAAAGCACGTTTGGAACAATGGTCGTACGACGTTTGCGGCATCCGCGATTTCGGTTGTGTGATGGAAGAGTTTTCTGCTTGCAAGCCGCACTTGGTGATCATCGACATCCAGCTGCCGAAATTTGACGGGTTCCACTGGTGCCGCCAGATTCGTGCTCATTCGAACGTCCCGATTTTGTTTTTATCATCGCGCGACCACCCGACTGATATGGTCATGTCGATGCAGCTTGGGGCTGATGATTACATCCAAAAGCCGTTTCATTTCGATGTGCTGATCGCCAAAATCCAAGCGCTGCTCCGCCGCGTGTACAACTACAATGCCGGGCCCGTTCAGCTGCAAACATGGTGCGGGGCAACGGTCGACTATGAAAAAAGCACAGTCTCAAATGAACACGGAACAGTGGAGCTGACGAAAAACGAGCTGTTGATTTTGAAACATTTATTGGCCAAGAAAAACCAGATCGTTGCTCGGACGGAGCTGATCAAACGGCTATGGGAAGACGAACGGTTTGTCAGCGACAACACGCTGACCGTCAACGTCAACCGCCTGCGGAAAAAACTGGACGAACTCGGTTTGGGCCGCTTCATTGAAACGAAAGTTGGGCAAGGCTATATGGCTACGGAAGAAGGGAGCCACTGATGATCAAAGACTATTTGTGGGAACGAAAAAGCTGGATGGCCCTCTTTCTCTTTCTGGAGCTGTTCATCCTGTTTGTCGCTTATCTGGATCCGACGATTCCGCTCTCCTCCATCCTTTACATCGTCTTTTTAACGACTATCATCTTTGTTGTCTTTGTCATCATCCGTTGGAAAAAAGAAACGGCATTTTATCAACGTTTGCAAGAGTGGGAGCGCGGCCTCGATCCCGTCTCTGCCCTGCGGGCGGCAAGCCCACTGGAGAAGATCGTCGAACGCGTCCTCGCCAGCCAAACGGACCAATGGAAACAGGAACTGAAAGAACACCTCGCCACGTTGGAACAAGAGAAAGATGAACTGTTGTCATGGATTCACGAAATGAAAACGCCGCTGACGGCCATGCGGCTCATCATCGAACGGGTCGGGGACGAAAACACGAAAGCGCAACTCTTGTACGAATGGCTGCGCATTCATCTGCTTCTTGATCAGCAACTTCATCAACGACGGCTTCCACACATGGAAAACGACTTATATATCGAACAAGTCGAGCTTGAGCCGCTTCTCATCAATGAGATTAAACCGCTGCAATCGTGGTGTATGCAAAAAGGCATCGGCTTTGACCTTCAATTGGACGTCCGCTCCGTCCTGAGCGATGCCAAATGGCTTTCTTTTATCATCCGGCAAATCATCACGAATGCGGTGAAATACAGCGAGTCATCTGACATTGTCGTGAAAAGCTTTATGAAAAACGGCCATGTCCGCTTGCAAATTCAAGATTTCGGCTTGGGCATTGATCCAAAGGACTTGCCGCGCATTTTCGAGAAAGGATTCACCTCCACCACCGAACACCAAAATGAAGCGGCGACGGGGATGGGGCTGTATTTGGCGAAAAAAGCCGCCAAACCGCTTCTTCTTGACTTTCATGTCGAATCCACGCCCGGGCGCGGAACGACATTTACGATCATATTTCCGCAAGAAAATGACATCATCCGCACGCACCGCATGTGACGATTTTGTCACACGCGGTTTCGTTTTGTTCGGCCAAACGCAGGAAAAAACCAACCCCATTGCTTATGATAGAAACGAAGGAGGGAAAACGAGATGGTCATATTGGAAGCAACCAACATCCACAAAACGTACGGAACGAAAAAGAACCTACAAGAAGTGCTCAAAGGCATCGATCTGCGTGTGGAGAAGGGGGAATTTCTCGCGATCATGGGGCCTTCCGGATCAGGGAAAACGACGCTCCTCAACGTTCTTTCCTCAATCGACCGGGTGAGCGAGGGCGCTATTTTCATCGAAGGAAACAACGTCGTCGCCATGAAAGACCGAGAGCTGGCAGAATTTCGCAAACGCCATGTCGGATTCATCTTTCAAGAGTATCATTTGCTTGACACGCTGACGGTGAAGGAGAACGTCCTTTTGCCTTTATCGATTACGAAAACGCCCAAGCGAGAAGCGGAAAAGAAATTTGCAGAATTGGCGGCTGAACTTGGCATTATTGACATCCAAAACCACTATCCGAGCGAAATTTCTGGTGGGCAAAAACAGCGCGCTGCCGCGGCGCGGGCGTTCATCCATGAACCGAGCATCATTTTTGCCGATGAGCCGACGGGCGCACTCGATTCAAAATCGGCTTCCGATTTATTGCACAAGCTGCAACAACTTAATAAAAAACGGAAGACGACAATCATCATGGTCACCCACGATCCGGTCGCCGCCAGTTTCTCAGGCCGTGTCGTTTTTATCAAAGACGGACAATTGTATACGCAACTGTATAAAGGAACGGAAACGCGGCAGCAATTTTTCCAAGCCATTATGCAAACGCAAGGCGTGCTGGGCGGTGTTCGGCCATGAGCATGAAGCAACTCCTGTTCCGCAACTTGAAACAAAACATCCAACATTATTATTTGTACGTGTTTGCCTTGATGTTTGCTTCCGCCTTGTATTTCGCGTTCGTGACATTGCAGTACGATCCATCGCTTGATGCCATCAAAGGGGGAGTGAAAGGCGCGGCGGCCGTCCGCACAGGCGCGGTGCTTCTTATCGTGATTGTCGCCGTCTTTCTTTTGTACGCCAACGCCCTGTTTATCAAGCGTCGGAGCCATGAGATCGCTCTTTTGCAGTTGATCGGCATGACGAAACGAAACATCTTTTTTATGCTGGCGGCCGAAAACGTCATTCTTTATTACGGCACACTGATCATCGGCATATTGGTGGGATTTGCCGCTTCCAAGCTGTTGATGATGATTTTGTTTAAAATCATCGATATTCCGCTAGCGGCATCTCTTTCCTTTTCTGGCCGAGCATTGGTGCAAACGTTGATTGTGTTCAGCGTGATTGATGTCCTCATGATGGGGATGAACCGCTTGTTTCTCAAAAAACAGACGATTTTATCCTTGTTCCGCACTACATCCACAACCGAAGCAAAACACGTATCCGTATGGAACATGGTCGTGGGGATGGTGGGGATCATCCTCATCGGCAGCGGCTATGGTATATCGACGAAATTGTTTAGCAGCGACTGGAAGAGCGTGCAAGGATTATTCATGGCCATGGCGTTCATTTTAGGCGCTGTCATCATCGGCACCTATTTGTTTTTCAAAGGAACGATCAGCTTTCTGTTCCACCTATGGCGGAAACAAAAAGGTGGCTATTTGTCGATCAACGACGTGCTATCGGTATCGTCGCTCATGTTTCGCATGAAATCGAACACGTTGCTGCTTACGATCATCACGACCGTGTCGGCCATCGCGATCGGGTTGATCTCACTAAGCTATATTTCCTATTATTCAGCCGAGCAATCAGCCAAAAACAACGTCGCCGCCGATTTCGCGTTTACGGACAAAAAAGATGCCGCCCGTTTTACGGCGGCGTTGCGATCTCATGATATTCGCTATCGGGAAACGATTATCGATGTCATCGAAGCACCGACTGATATTTCGATGATTTTGGACATCGCTGATCAAAGCCGGCTCCAGTTTCAGCCGTCCGCCGCGCCGCTATCGGTGATCAGCGACACAAGTACAGGCCGCATCGATGTCAAGCCTAATGAAGCGCTGCTGACGGGATATCAGGACATGCTCCGTCAATTCTTGCCGTTTAAAGAAACGGGAACGATTCGCTTAGAAGAAAACGGCCGCATGGTCCCGCTTCATTACCTTGGGATGAAAAAAGACTATTACGTCAACTATCATTTCACGTACGGCATGCCGACCGTCATCGTCGACCAAACGATGTTTGATCGTTTGCAAAAAGAAACCGATCCACAAAAGAAAAAGGTGCATATCGGAATTCATCTGACTGACGAAACAAATATTGAACGGGCTGATCAGTTGTTTCAACGCATGGAGTTTTCCTCCATTGCCGATTCGCGCCTGATGATGAGCCGCCACCAAAAGCAAACGTTCGGATTGATCATGTTTGTCGTCACCTTTTTAGGACTCGCCTTTTTGGTCACATCCGGCTGCATTCTTTACTTCAAGCAAATGGGCGCCGGCGAAGAAGAGCGGCCGAACTACACGATTTTGCGCAAATTAGGATTCACCGAAAAAGACTTGCTCGGGGGCATTCGGCGGAAACAGCTGTTCTACTTTGGCATTCCGTTGTTGCTGGGATTGTCCCATAGCTATTTCGCCGTCCGCTCCGGCTGGTTCTTTTTCGGCACCGAACTGTGGACGCCGATGTTGACGGTGATGGCGATTTACACGGCCTGCTATTCGCTGTTTGGGGTGTTGTCTGTTCGTTATGACAAAAAGCTAATTCGCGAGGCGCTATGAACAAGAGGCTGACGCCAAAACATGGGCTGTTGGCGTCAGTCCCCTCTTTACACCCTAACAGGGGTGAAAGAAAGGGTTTTTCATTTCATCAATCGTAAAATCCCATTGTTTCACGCAAACGAGGGTTTGCCGGCCGTCAAGATGGCCAATCAATTGAGAAAGGCTCAGTTCTTTGACTAGAGCACTTATGATATTCAACCTGAATCCGTGATGGATGGAAATCAACTGTTTATTGCAAAATAAAATACAGAGTTCTGCAACAAAACGTGCAGAGTCTAAGGCAAAGAAAAAAGGCTTGCCAGCCCCTAACATTTCCTCTACTGTGGAAGTTGTGAACACATAAACCAAACAGTGGAGGAGCGAAAGGATGCTGGCAATGCCCGAAATGAATCGTATCAGAAAACTGCGTGAAAAGAAAGGGTTATCGATTGCGGAAATTTCCCGTGAAACGGGATATAACTGGAGAACGGTCAAGAAATACGCAGATGGAGACATTTCTGTCCAACCAACCATCAAACGCAAAAAAGGGATGATGGAGGAAGAAGGGTACGGGCAAATCATTGGGTTGACGCAGCTGTTTCGTCAGGCTGGGGGAGTGCCAAAGGCATTGCGCATTGACAATTTGTCCGCGGCCATTGTGTCGATTCGAAAAGGGGGAGAACGCCGATTCACCGAGGCTTTTGAGAAATTCCAACTCTACTATCGGTTTGATGTACAAGTGTGCAATCCATACAGTGGACATGAGAAAGGAAATGCGGAGCGAAAAGTCTATTACACTCGCAACCTTTGTTTCATCCCCGCTCCATTGATGGAGTCGGATCCGGAGCTGGTGGAGTGGCTGCATCGCAAGATGGTCGAGGACCGAAACCGTCCTCATTATGAAAAGGGGCGGTGGATCGAGGAACTATGGCAGGAAGAGCAACCGGAGCTGTTGGCGTTGCCGGAACAAGATCTTCCGATCTTCTCCCTCGATCACGCTTACGTGAATCAGTACGGAGAAGTGATGGTGGATGGGAAGGCGTTCGTCGTCCATGGCCTGTCCGTCCCCAACCGGGTGTTGGTGAAGAAAGAATGGAATCGTTTCGTTGTGTTCTCTTCCGATGGAGACGTCCATCTTGAAGCGCCCAGGCCGTATACGAACGTGAAACGCGAAATCCCTTGGAAAGAGATTTTCGCTGAGTGGGAGACCAAACCCCGGGTTGTCGGACATTCCCGCTACCGGACGTACTTGCCGGAGGCGATCCGAACGTATCTGGCTGGCCCCCCGCCCCAGGTGGTGGCCCGTTTGAAAGGACTGCGAGCGCTGTTGGATCGGCACACGCTTTACGAAATCGCCCAGTGGCTCGAGGAGAGTCAGCGATGGGACTTGGCTCCTCATGAAATCGGCGTGTTGATGGAAGCGAAGCACTCCTATTACCCGGACAAGTGGGAAGAATCATACACCCCTTCCGTTCTAATCGACTATGAAACGGATTTAACGGTGTATGATCAACGTCTTCATCCCGCTCGGGAAGGGGGTGTCCAGAGATGAGAGCAGAGGTGAAAGAGATTTGTAAAGCGCTGCATTTGGCCTATATCGCAGATCGATTCGAGGAGGTGAGATTCGAAACGAAAGAACAGTTTTTGCGGGATGTATTGGCGCTGGAACTGTCGTGCCGCCAAGAAGCGAAACAGGCTCGGCTGATCAAGAAAGCCAAGTTTCGGGAGTTGAAATGGCTGAAGGATTACGAATGGTCGGGTCATATCCATTGGCCAGCCACGACATCGAGGGAGGAACTGTGTGACCTTCGCTTTTTGGAGCGAAAGCAAAACGTTCTGCTTTTAGGTTCACCTGGAACGGGGAAAACCCATCTCGCCACAGCACTTGGCATTCAGGCGTGCCAACAAGGCCATGAGGTTCGGTTTTTCCGCGTCGCGGATCTTGTCGCCCAGCTGGAAGAGGCGTTGAAAAACGGCACGCTCGGACGGCTGAAACGAAGCCTCGACCCATGCGAACTGTTGATTTTGGATGAACTCGGCTATGTGCCGTTTCAAAAGCAAGGATCGGAACTGTTGTTTCATATTATCGCCGACTGTTACGAGCGAAAAAGCGTCATGGTGACATCGAATCTAGAATTTGGACAGTGGAATCGGGTGTTTGGGGACAACCGTTTGACGGCAGCGTTGGTGGATCGCTTGGTTCACCACGCCCACATCTTGGCCTTTACGGGAGAGAGCTATCGACTGCGGAACGCTCTCTCCGCGATCCAGCCGTCCTCTGCCTCCGGTCTGGAACCTTAAGTCTTGAGCTGGCAAGCCTATGTATTTTTTCTTGCACTTCTCTGCATTTTTTGCTTGCAAAAAACACGCCGGATAACAAGTCATATTCAAACTGAATTTTCACCCCCGACAAAACGGAACCTCGATAGTCTTCCCCATAGTCAGCGGGAACCAAAAAGCTGGTTGAGTCCAAAATCCGCAGGCGGGTAAAACAAGTTCGATAGGTCTCCATGGCTGACAAAAGCAATGGACGTTGATGCAGGAGGAGAAGGAAAAACACTTCTCGCAAAAATGCCACGGCCCGATCGGTAAAACGCTGATTCAAGCCTTCGCTTGAAAGGGAACATCCATGCCAGAGCGTCAAGGCCGCACACAACCGCTGAAGCGACTGTTTTGCCAGTGAGCCATCTCCCCATGCACAGAGAGTCAGAAAGGCTTCCGCCGTTAACGAACGCTGCCGCCGGATAAAGCCTGTTTTCCGTGCGAGACGGGTTCATTCTTCGGGAGAAAAGAGCCCGAGTTCGACAGTTTTGAGGCCATTTTAGGCAAATGAAAATGGCCAAAATGCTGTTATATCAAAGATTTCGCGATGCGGATCCTAGAAAAAAACACTGAATTTCATAGGCACACGACTTGTTTATTTTAACTTTTAAAACAGCTGAATATCGGTTATAATATAGGCATGTACATACGGCGAGTAACACGCAAAAACAAAGATGGAACGACCGTGGCGTATCTCCAGCTTGCTCACAACGAATGGGATCCGAAGGCCAAATATGCGAAAGCGAAGGTGATTTATTCGTTTGGGCGCGAAGACGAGGTGGATCGCGCTGTCTTGGAGCGTCTGGCCAAAAGCATTTCGCGATTCCTTTCTCCTGAGCAGGCTTGGGAAATCGAGACGTTGACAGGAGAAGTGTCGGATGACTTTCAGTTTCAATCAAGCAAACGCCTTGGTGGCGCTTGGCTTTTGGATCAGCTCTGGAGACAACTGGGATTGGGAGAGATTCTCCACTCCTTGTTTGCCTCCCGACATCATCAGATTCCGTTGGAACGGCTGATTTTTGCCATGGTGGCGAATCGTGCCCTTCATCCGTCAAGCAAGTTGGCGATGGAGGAGTGGGTGGAGAAAGACGTGCATATCCCTCATCTTCCCCAAGTCGCCAGCCACCAGTTGTACCGGGCGATGGATGAGCTGCTGGCTGTGCAGCCGGAATTGGAACGCCAAGTGTTCCATGCCGTGGCCGATTTATTGAACCTGGAAGTCGATTTGATTTACTTTGATACGACTTCGTCGTACTTCGAAGTGGATCCATCCGAAACACCAGAAGGAGAATCGCTTCGAAAGCAGGGGTTTTCCAAAGATAAGCGTCCCGATTTGGTCCAAATCGTCATTGGACTGGCCGTCACCCGGGAAGGAGTCCCCATTCGCGCTTGGGTATGGCCTGGCAATACGATGGATATGACGGTCATCAAACAGGTGAAACAAGACTTGATTGGCTGGAAGCTTGGGCGTGTGATCAGCGTGATGGACCGCGGATTTTCGTCTGAAGAGAATTTGCGAATCTTGCAACAGGCCGGGGGACACTACATTGTCGGCGAAAAAATGCGGTCCGGCAAAGCCGCCGTCGAAGAGGCCCTAAACCGTCGCGGGCGCTACCAACAAGTTCGCGAGAACTTGCATATCAAAGAAATCATCGTGGGCGACGGAGAAGCGCGTCAGCGCTATGTTCTCGTGTACAATCCCAGCGAAGCCGAACGCCAACGCAAGGAACGGGAAAAGCTGCTCGAATCGCTGAAAGAGGAGTTGGAGGGGCTTCGCCAACTCCCCAATGAAGCTCATCATAAGGCCACCTGCCGGCTGCGTTCCCATCCGTCCTACGGAAAATACTTGCGTCAATTGAAGGATGGAACGCTTCGCATCGACAAGCAAGCGGTTCGTGAAGCGGAAAAGTACGATGGCAAATATCTCATCCGAACCTCCGATGACACCTTGTCTGCCGAGGATGTCGCGCTCGGGTATAAGCAACTGGTGGATATCGAGCAGGCCTTTCGGACGTTGAAATCAACACTCGAGCTGCGCCCCATGTATCATCGCTTGGAAGACCGTATCCGGGCGCATGTGCTGCTCAGTTGGCTGGCTCTCTTGCTGGTTCGGATCGTGGAGATCCGAACTCATGAATCGTGGCCGAAAGTAAGAGACGAATGCGAGCGTCTCATGCTTGGACATTTTTCTTCAAAAAACGGCGACCTTTATCAACGAACCGAACTGACGGCCAAACAAGCGCTATTCCTTGCGGCTCTAGGGCTGGAACCTCCTCCAAAGATTCTAGGCATCCACCCTCGCACCTAGATACACGCCCGAAGTGTGCCCAAATGCCTCCGATCCCTTTTGTATCAAGGGGCGAGAGGCATTTTGTTTGCCTAGTGACTGTCGAACTCGGGAAGAGTTGACGAATGGTTTGAATCCATGCTTTCATTTGTTTTTCCATGAAAAAAATCCTTTCTAACTCACATTTCGCACCCTAACAAGGTCAAAACAAAGGATTTTTTATTTAGTTTTTCAGAATAACTTTTTGACCAACACAACGAGCGATGGCAATCCTTTTTTTACCATCGCTAGTCGTTCTGTATCATGTTAGACGTAGATGCTCTCATCCATGCCCAATCCCTGCAGAATCCTTCGCTGATCCGGGTTGAGGGAGCGATCCAGTGCGCGTTGGATGCGCCCGTCTGGCAGCTCCAGCAGGATGACGTTCACATATTGAAACAGCTGAAAAATCGCCTGTCCCGTTGGCCGGGTCAGCTTGCGGCCTCCCGCGCCCTTTAACGGGCGTTCTGGTGTGATGAACTGACGCACCCGGCGCTGAAAAACGCGGTAAATCGCCAAGGCCAAGAGAAATAGATAGCCCAATACGGCGACCCGTTCTGGTTTTTTGACATAAATCTCATCCGTGAAAAACGGATCTTTCAAAAACGCGAAGTTCATTTCCACCGAGATTTGCCCTTTATACAGCTTCAAGATCTCTTGGGCATCCATTTGTTGGCCCTTCCATTCCTTCGGAACGGTCGTGACGAGGACAAACCGGGACGCTTTCCGTCTTGCCTGTTCCCATGCCGGTTGGTCGAATTCGACGTTTAGGCGAAGGGTGTACAGCGTCTCCGTCTCGGGTTCCGCCCCTTTTTTCGGCCGTCCGCGCCGTTTTTTCGGACGCACGATCTCTTCGACCGCGGCCTCCACTCGATGAAACCGAGGGCGAAGGGACGCCTTGAGGGACGTCAAGGCTTGTTCGGCGTCTTCGCGGCAGGAGAAGGGGTGGCGCTCCCAACGGACTTGTTCCTCGCGAAGAAGCTCCGCTTCTTTGACCCGCTCTTTTTCGAGCGTTTTTCCTTTGCGCTGGTCGAGCGCGCTCGATTCGACGACGATCAGCCGAACCGGGTGGCCTTCATAGGTCGCGGCCGTTTCCCATACCCGGTACGTGGCGCCGTTTCTCTCCGCTAGGGTAAAGGGTTCGCTCCACGGGATGTGAGGCGAATCGGCCTCCGCGAGCGCCTGTTTCACGATTCGAAGCGACGAAGGGCCTCTGGTGATCAAAAAGGCACGGGCGGCTTTTGTCTGCGCCAAGGTGTCTTTCGTCATCGCGGCGGAATCGGCCACGTAAATCCATTCGTCGTCGATCTTGGCTTGTTTGAACTGTTCGTGGATCCGCGACAGCACCTCAGGATTCCACGCCTTATCCGATAGATTGCCGTCATGCACATCGCCGTAAAACGGGATGCCATCCTCGTTGCCGACCAGCCCGAAGCCGATCTGTTTTTGCCAACGGTGATGGCGGTTATAGCCATGTGTGATCTGCAAAGCCTCTAATGAGGCCGATTCATACGCTCCGTAAACAGTTTTGTCTGTCGTATCGGCGTGAAAGGCTCGGAGGGAAAGGCCTTCTTTGCGATAAATGTGAATCAAGCAAGTGCTGATGACCTTGTGAATATCGGCCTCATACAAGCGGTCGAGATGACGGGCCAAGGCATCGTCGTTCAACCAGGAAGGATGGAGACCGGGACGGATGAGTTTCTCCAGATCGATCTCCTGAGCCCATCGTTCTAAGTGAACCAGGGCTTGCCGGCCGTCAAATAGATTGTAAAGGATGGCCTGAACGGCATCGCTGACTCGCGTTTGGCACTGTGGATCGACGGGCACAAGATGGTCAATCAAGTGGGGGATGTCGAGTTTTTTGACTAGAACACTTATTATATTCAAATAACCATTACGATAGACCCCTTTGACTTTCACATTCATGAGAGAAAAACTCCTTTACGTTCCTTGTGTGTCAAGGATTCATTCGACATCGGAACAAAAAATCCTCCCGATTTTCGTCGGAAGGGTGCGAAATGTGAGTTCTAACGTAGAGTGTTCGTTAGAAAGGATACCATGTTTTTGACGATGCACAAAGACCAAAATTCTTAACTTGATGGGTATGGGGGATCTCTCCTTTCGAATGTTGGGTGACACTTTCATTCTACTGGAGATCCGCCAGCAAGGGCTATTTTTATGCTTGATCAAGTTTATCTAGCACCACGGGTTAAATATAATTTTCTAACAAACTCATCTAGTTGTTTAGTGTCTGTAATATTTTTGTTACAACGTTCGCTATCTAGGCATACATAATGACCAAAAGCTTTATAATATGAAGTTTGGTTATTGTGCTTTGAATTTGAGGATATTAAGACTAGTTCTTCAAAAGAATTACAGAATGCACAATACCCTTTTTTATTGCATAAAGTAATTCTTGATTGAAATCCTACAATTTTATTATTAAATTGATAAATAAAAAATTTCCTAAAGGAGCCTAAATCATTCCAACTTACATATGTTAATGGCTTATCTTCATTAAAAATATTCCTTGGTATATTTAACTTTTTTACATTTTTAAATAACTTTCTTAATTTAACCTCGCTTAAATAAGGAAAATGTTTAGTATAGTCATATATTCTTTTTATATACTCATCAAACTCCAGCTCAGTTTTTATTTTATTAATTTCAGACAAAAGCCTATATTGTTCTTCATTTAAATTACTAAATTGGGAAACCACCTTATTTAAAGACATTTCTCTTATGTTAGCTAATACATCATTATCAATGTTTTGGTTTATATTTTGCTTAAGCATTTCAACTTGCTTCTTAATAAAATTGTATTGGTGGTTTAGAATAAATTTTTCAAGCATAAAAATTTGCCTCCTAATCAAATAAGAGATTTAACAGTTAATAACTCTATTTAATAAAGGGATTAAATAGCGAAAAAGTATAAATAGTTTCCCGTAAGTTTACATATTTTTGCATAAATTATTTTAACCTGAATCCGTGATGGATGGAAATCAACTTCGATTTTGGTGCTAGTTATATGGATGAATGATCCATAAATCCCTTTTTGTGATGATTCCCTGCACTATTTTCATGTTTAAAAATGAGATAAATTTCTTTTTATGGAGATCTAAACTAAAAAAGAGGCAAAAAAGTACAGGGAGTGATGGTTGACTTTTGCATCCGAACATCTGTTTGTTATCTTGCTTCTTTCCATTTTTGATACACATTCAGTAGGAGTATACTGTACCCGCTCCTTCGCGTCAGTTTCATCCATAGTTGCCGTGATCGGCGAACGAGTCGCCCTGCCATCGTGATCACCGTCTGAATGATCGTCTTGATGCGGCGGCGTTTCACTTTGTGATGTAATGGATGTCTCGGGTCGCTTAATAGATCTTGTCCGATCAGGCGAAGAAGGTTGTACACGAAGGCTCCCATGACCAACACGAGCGCATTCGTTTTCATCTTCCCAGATGGAAGCCGCTCTAAATCTAAGTCGCTCTTGAGTTCGCTATGAAACTGTTCGCATGTCGCATGATCATGATACAACGCGAGCACATCGCTCATTCGAACATGCTCGTATCCTTTGAGCCGCACCCAATAGCTTTCCACTTCATAATTAGGAACGAGCATCACCTGTCCATTGCGTTCCATCGTCCGTTCCGTCACTTGGGTGACTTGAACGTACGTATACGTATTTCCATCGATCGCTGCCGTCTGTGGAAGGCATAACTCATACGTTTGGACTCCTTCTGTTTGTCCATCATCGACGCGTTTGCCCTTTTGCGAAGCGATCTGGAACCAAAGCGCTTTCGATTCTCGGCGCAAGTTTCGTTTGATGACAAAGTCCACGTCTTCCTTTAGACACACGTGCACGTTTGCTTCCGCGTCGTTTCCTGCATCCATGCGAACAAGCAGACGAGACGAGGTCAGTTGACGAGCTCGACGGATGGCGGTGGTTAAAAACGAAGGCATGTTGTCTTGCACATGTTGTTTTCCAGGACGCAACTCGGCATGAACGATATAGCCTTCCTTCCCCGCATACGCAAACAACGGCGTAAAACCGTCAAATCCTTTATACGTTCGACTCACTCCTTCTTTTTTCGTATCGGAGTTGTCAAATGGGGAGCCATCTATATCAAGGGGAAGCCATGTCGTCTTTCCTTTGGCCCAACAAGGGGACAAGGTGGCATGTCGTTGAATCAACAGACGCATGGACTCCTCCCAAAGAATCGTTTCGGTCATCGGAAGACAAGCGAGCTGATCGAGTCGCTGTCTCAACGTTGGGGAGGAAGGCACGTGCTGAATGCCCATCGATGTCGAAAAGATATCGTCCTGACGATATGCTTCAATATGATCAAAGTCCGTTTTTCCTGTGGCAAGCAAGCCGATCATCGAGCGAATGACGTCGCTATGGGAAATGTGCACGTCTCGACGAACGGTAGGAGGCCGAAGCGCGTTTACTCGTTTATTCAGTTTCGTTTGATGGAGCAAGTAGCCAACGAGGGCAAGCCCCGCACTTGGGGTAATGGCTTCATCTGTCAACACAAACCGAATCGGGAAATCTTTCATCGCATTTTCACCTGCTTGATGAAAAGTCGTTAACGTCGTTTTCCCTTATCGTATCAACGGTTTGCGACCATTGTAAAGATGTTTTGTCACGGATTCAGGTTTTAAGTTTGACACGGATCCTTACAAGCAGGATGTGCGAGCCAAGGAGCAAGGTATATCAGGGATCTAGCACCGGCTCAAACTACCAATCATGGTCGTTTTTCCGCATTAAATGATGGTAATTTAATTGTGTATTTACTTTGCAACTTTTTTATTACAAACTGTAGTTGAGCAAATTTACTAACATAAATTTACATCCAAACAAAAAAGGAGACATGAACCCGACTCCTTGGTTAAAATAGATGTGCTAACCAACCATTCACAAGGAGGTTCATGTCTCATGAATAGATTAGCACATCATCAAGGAATCCACAAGTTTTTCATGGCGTTGGAGTCAGTCAAGACTTTGTGGAGAACATTTTTTCGGTTCACTACGGGCGTTGTCAATCACTAGTTATCGAACCATTTTCAGGAATTAATATCGTAAGCGCTTTCCGACTCTCATCCCTCATCTTGAGACGATGATACGATATTCCATTTTTTTACACCCAACCACCATCCCGGAGCGCCGACAACGCTTGATGGATCGGCGTCCCAGATGACTGTTGCAGACACGGTAGATTCTGACGCACCACATCCGCCCACAACCGTCCTGCCTTCCGTTTGGCCTGTTCGATCCGCTTGGACGTTGTTGAGGCCGAGACGGCCGACTGGGGCTCTTGCTCCTCCCACCGTCCCTTTCTCCACCCGATCCCGTCGATTCGGGCTGCCATCACCCTCAGAAACGCCCGAAGCCCTTGGTCTTTCCAGCTGCGGCGGGATTTCACCCGATGCGCAAATCGGCTCATCACGCTCTCGGCGTGGCCCATCGGACGCATGCCGGTCGTCTCCACCCCTTGCTCCGACAGCCACTCCCGGTAGTCCCGGATGCATCCCGGCATCGACTCGATCCGGCGGATCATGGCAGCCATCTGCTTCTCTTTCGCTTCGTCCTCCAACGTGCCGATGGCGCTGTTCAGCTCCACGAGAAGCCCTTCTTCGTCTTGTTTCGCCAGCTTCTTCCGCACTTCCCGCCAACGCGGATGGCCGGACAGACACTGACGCAGCTCCCGCGCCACATGAAATCGATCCAGCTGAAAGCACGCCCGCTTCCCAAAATACTCCCGGGAGGCCGTGATCCACGACGCCGCGTCGCCGTTGAGGACCAACAGGTCTCGGCACGGATCATAGGCATATTCCTTCATCAGCCACTCCTCAAACCGTTCCCACACGTCCCCCGTCCCTTCATGGAGGTAGTGGCGCCGGTTCACCAGCTCAAGCTGCGACCCGTTTCGTCTCCATCCCTCGTGAACCGCCAGGATTTTCTCTTCTTTCGCCCGTTTCCCTTTCCCCTGGCGGGAAACAGAGTCCTTCCGCCTCCACAAACAGCACCCGGCCGTGCCGTTTGGAAACAGGGTGATGCAGCGAGACAGGGGCCCTCCAGCACCAGTTGGCGAATCGCCTCGTGGCTGAGGACCGCATACCCCACGATCGACTCCAGCGTGCGAGCTGCTTTGCGGTAGGAAGAGCACTCTACGGCCAACTCGACCGCCGTTTCCTCGAGGCAAGGGCTGATCGATTGGGCTCCATCAAAGCCCAGTTCGGCATCCAGCAAGAAGGTATAGTTCCCCGTTTGCCGGTCATAGTAGTAGTTCCGTCGGAACGTCACTTCCCCAAACAGCGTTTGGATCGTAGTCGGCCGTTTGTCTTTCAGCTGATGCCGGCGCTTGTCCCGCGCTTCCGCCAGTTGTTGATCGATCTCCTCCAAAAGGGCCGCCAACAAGACAGCGAACACCTTTTGAAGAGTTCTGACTAATTGCTCCTCCAGCTCTTTTAATAAAGGCCATTCTGTGGTAAGATGTTTCATGGACTCTCTCCCTCCTGTTTTCGGTTGGTTTGCCAATCACCATCATAGCAGGGAGAGAGTCCTTTTTGCATGACATTTGCTTGTTCTACCGCGCTTCGCTTGGTGGCCCCGACGAGCGTCGCGAACAAAAGTTCGCAACCCTCGTCGGGGAATCATTCCGGAATGCCCCCCACAAATATTTTACTCACACGGAAAAGAAATCTTGCCGATGCCGGAGCGAAAGCGTTTTGCGTATGACCAGATCAATGAGCTATGGCAAGGGGACTTATCCCATGGACCCACGATTCGCGTCCATGGGAAACCCCAGAAAACGTTTTTGATCGCTTATATCGATGACTGCTCGCGGTTGGTGCCGTATGTATAGTTTCCCTTCGGAGAAATTTGACGGGCTGCGGATCGTCACAAAGGAAGCGGTGCTTCGTTGCGGGAAGCCAAAACGCATTGACTCGGACAACGAGAAAATTTATCGGTCCGAGGTGCTGCAGTATGCGTGCGCCGAGATGGGGATTACACTCATCCACACTCAGCCGTATGACCCGCAAAGCAAGGGAAAAATCGAACGGTTCTTCCGCACCGTACAGACACGGTTTTATCCACTGTTGGAGCTGAATCCGCCGAAATCGCTTGACGAGTTGAACGAGCGTTTTTGGAAGTGGCTTGAAGAAGAGTATCATCGAAAGCCTCACGCCTCGCTGGATGGGAAAACGCCGCATGAGGTGTTTCAGTCCCAAGTGGAACGAGTGGTGTGGATCGAAGACATCGATTGGCTGGATGCGATTTTTCTGAAACGGGAGCACCGCAAGGTGAAAGCCGATGGCACGATCACCTTGAATAAACAGCTATACGAAGTGCCGCCTCGGTTCATTGGGCAATCGATTGAGCTCCGCTATGACGAACGAGGCGTCTATGTGTACGAAGATGGCAAACGGGTGGCGGAAGCCATTCGGGTGCGTTTGGAGGACAATGCCTATGTGAAGCGCCACCGGTCGCCGTTTGCGGCGGTTTCGGCCAAGGAGGGCGAACAGGATGTATAAAACGTTTTATTCCCTCTCGCGGGAGCCGTTTGCGAAAGAAACCGACCCGTCCGAGGCGTATCAAGGGGCGGCGTTTCAAGAAGCGCTGCGGGCGCTGGAGTACGTGAAGCGAACGCGGGGAATCGGGCTGTTGATCGGAGAGCCGGGGGCGGGCAAGACGTTCGCCCTTCGGGCGTGGAAGGAATCGTTGTCCCCTTCTTTGTATCATGTGGTCTACTTCCCGTTATCGACCGGAGGCGTGATGGATTTTTACCGCGGGCTGGCCTTGGGATTAGGAGAGGAACCGAAGTACCGCAAGGTAGATCTCTTCCGCCAAATCCAGCAGGCGATCGAGCGATTGCATCATGAACGACGGATCACACCGGTGTTCATTTTGGACGAGATGCATTTAGCAAAGGATGCATTTTTACAGGACATCGCCATCTTGTTCAACTTTGAGATGGATTCAACCAACCCATTTGTCTTGATTTTGGCCGGGTTGCCTCATTTACAGGGGAAGCTGCGGCTCAATCAGCACCGCCCTCTCGACCAGCGGATCATCATGCGATACCGGATGGGGCCGATGGAGAAGGAAGAGGTGGCGGGCTACATCGAGCATCGAATGAAACAGGCCGGGGCGAAGCATCCGATCTTCACCCCATCGGCGTTAGAGGCGATGGCCCTGCAATCACGTGGTTGGCCCCGTGTCATCAACACGTTGGCCACGACTTGCCTGCTGTACGGGCATCAGCTGAAAAAGGACGTCATTGACGAAGAAGTGGTGCGCATGGCCGCAGAGGAAATGGGGTATTAGCACGAAAGGGGCCAAATCGGCCTCTTTTGTGCTTCCTCTTTTTCATCGATCCATCAGGCGCGCTGGAAATCTTCATCTGAAAGAGCGTGCAAATGTTCCGAAAGAATGTGCAAAATCCGCAATAATTCGCAAAAATTTTGCACATTATTTCAGAATCCGCCTGAAATAATTTGAAAAAGGGATTCTGAAATAATGTGCTAATTTACAGCGATTTCTGTCCGATTGCCGTTTTCATCGTAACGGTACGTTTCCGATACAATTTCTGTTCCGCCCGCCGTACCGACCGAAACGCTTTCCACGAGGCCGCGGTCATCATACGTAAAGGTCGAGCCGGCTCCGTTTCCTGTCGTGAAGGTGCGAACGTTCCCTCTCTCGTCATAGTCAAAGCGATACGTATACGTTCCGTCTTGGACGACTGTATTTTGATCCAAGGCATTGTATTGGTATGTGACTGTTTGGCTAAACGATCCATGGGAGAACATAAACTGTTGTAATTTATCCGATGTCGTCGGATAGGTCCACTTTTGTAATCCTCCGCGGTCGGATTGTTCAATGACACGATTCGCGGAATCAAATTTTCTTGTCTTGATCGTACCGTCTTTTACATATTGTACAGAAAGTTCGTTTCCGTTTTTGTCGTAACTAAATTCGTAATACGGAACGTTGTTGTAAGAAATCGTTTTGACCCTTTCCGTTCCGTCATACGTCCATTGAATCGTGTTTCCTTTCGGCAAAACCGTTTTGATTTTATTTCCATTGGCATCATATTCATTCGTTGTCACATCATGGAGCGGACCAACGGTTTTCATGAGTTTGCCGGCCGCATCATAAGAATAGGCAAATGTTTGAGACTGGCCGTCGCTGGTTCGAATGACTTTTGAAGTCATATTGCCATTTACGTCATAATCGTAGTTGACGGAAGTGCCGTTCGCTAACAACAGCTGTTTTAAGCGATCCGATAAATCGTACGTGTACTCTTTCTTGTTTCCTTTCTTATCGTACTCGCTTAACAGGTTTCCTACGGCATCATAGTTCTTTTTCGTGACATACCCGGCTTCATCTGTTTCTTCCTCAACATAGTTGCCATTGGCGTCGTACTTGTTTTTCGTGACGACGTTGCCTTCCATCAAACGAATGGCGTCAAACCATACCGTTCCTGTGTAATTGCCGCGGAAGACAGCGGATATGTCGATTTTATCCATTGGCTTGGGAGGTTGAATCGAAACGGCGGCACGGTTCCAATCTTGATTGCCAGTAGGGAAATCGGCGGTATACGTTTGGGTCGTTCCATCCACAAAGTATACTTTAGCCGTAATGGAATAATCGCTTGCGCTCACTGTGCCATTGGCTTTTACATTTTCAGCTTTCGAAACCCCAGTAAGCGTAAGGTTAATTGGTGCATCACCAGATGTTTGGCCAACGATGATGGTCTGCTTATACTCACTTGCCGATTGCGTGGTGCTTGTTCTAGATAGTTTTAGTGAGCACCCTCCATCAAATGATTGCGTAGAATCTACGCTTCCTCCTGTTCCACTCCAATTCGTGGTGGTTCCTTCAAAACTACTATTTACAACTGGGTTGTAGCTGGAAGAAACCTGCGCTTCTTCCAATTGAACATTATCAAACCAGGCTTCTCCGGAAGCATCTGGAGACTTATGATCGACCTCTAAATAGACGCGAATTTTGGCTGCATTCGAAGGAGTAGTAAACGTAACTTGCCGCTCTGTCCAAGGTCTTGTGCCTGTAAGTTGGCTATAACGATGATCCGCCCAAGAAATCGTTTGATTTTGACTATTCATGAATTGAACATTGAAAAAGGCATTGGCTTTCGTTAAATTCGTTTTGATCTTCCCGCTTAACGTATACGTGGTATTTGGTTTCACTGTGATTTCTTGGGTAGCCGCTACATAGCCAAGTTCTGTATTAGGAGAAGTAGAGTCAGCGACGATTTTTAACGTTTTTCTCCCTGTCAATCCATTATATACATTCGTGTCTTCCAGTAATTGCCCAGAATCATCATGACTGAGAAGATTCCAAGCTGTGATTCCTTGTTCAAAGCCGCTATTAGAGAGCAAATTCGTCGCACTGCCTAATGTATCGCTTTCTTCAATGATATTCCCATAGGCATCGTACTTCGATACAGAAGACGTTTTTCCCGATTGATCCGTTTCGGATACAGGATTTAAGCCATCATAGGCAATCGTGGTTGTATCGCCTTCCGTATCTGTCATGGAGATGACATCATTATTTTTGTTATACTCGTATGTTTCCGTACCATAACGATCTTTCGCCGTTAACACATTCCCCTTGGCGTCATACGTATATGATTCAGTAGGATTCGCTGCATTTTGATCATTCGGATCCCGTGATTCTACTAGATTATTTCCCTCATAAACATAGCTTGTCGTAATGTTTAAGCCATCTACGTCTTCGATAATTTGAATTGGGTTCGCTGCTTCATTAAATTTATACTGAACTGTAGATGAGCAAATTCACTAACATAAATTGACAACCAAACAAAAAAGGAGACATGAACCGGACTCCTTGGGTAAAATAGATGTGCACAAAACCCATTCACACAAGGAGGTTCATGTCTCATGAATAGATTAGCACATCACCAAGGAATCCACAAGTTTTTCTTCACTTTGGGGTTGACGCTGCAGCTTTCCAAACCGGTCATCAAGCATCTCATTCATATCGTCGATGCCTTGACCACCAAGGGATTCTCGGGAACATTGACCGATATTCATCACTGGAGCTTTCATCCGAATCATCGAACGACGCTCAGTCACTTTTTCACGAAAAGCCCTTGGGATGAGGAAAGGCTGCTTGGGAAGCTTCAAGAGTGGATCCTCCGCCGAATCGAGCGCCTGGTCGAGCGAAAGAATCAGCCTCTTTTTGTCTCGATTGATGATACGATTTGCCAAAAAACGAAGCCTTCGTCACGGGCAACGCACGCCATTCAAGGGTGTGGTTGGCATTTCTCTCACAAAGATCATCAATCGGTTTGGGGGCATTCGCTCGTTTGGCTGATGGTGCACACCTTGACACAAGCGTTTCCGTTTGCGTTCCGCCTGTATGACAAGAAAGCGGGAAAAAGCAAGATCGACCTGGCCATCGAGATGCTTTCTTCGCTCAAAGTGAAGCGGGCTCAGCCGGTGTATGTGCTCATGGATTCGTGGTATCCGTCCAAAAAGCTCATTGAAGCCTGCTTGAAACAGGGATTCCATGTCATCGCCATGCTCAAGACGAACCGGATTCTCTACCCGAAAGGCATCGCCATCCAAGCCAAGCAGTTCGCCCGCTATGTCGAGTCCGAAGACACCCGCCTCGTCACGGTGGGTCAGGAGCGTTATCGCGTGTATCGCTATGAGGGGGCGATCCATGGCCTCGATGACGCGGTGGTGCTGCTGGCTTGGAAGGCGGATCAGCCGATGGCGCCGGAACATCTCCATGTCGTCTTGAGCACCGATCGGGAGCTCGGGGACGAAGACATCTTGCGTTACTATGCTCAGCGTTGGACGATCGAGTGCTTTTTCCGGCAGGCGAAAGATCAACTGAAGCTTGATGGATACCGCGTTCGCCACATTCGGGCGGTGAAACGGTATTGGGCGGTGGTGCTGCTCTCCTGCGTGTATAGCATCGCCGAATCCCGACAAAACCTCTCCGCCGGGCTGGAGCTTCTTCGGTCGCGGAAAGACCACAGCGTCGTCGAGTTCATTTATGACGCTGCGAAGCAAGATATTCCCATTGATGTGATCAAAAAACAGCTCCGTATCGCGTAAGGGGTACCCTGTTTGTCTCTCTAACCATGGAAATTATTGTAATGAAAAATGCTCATCTACAGTACTGAATTTTACGGCCATTCGGTTGCGTTACGACAAGTTGTCGTTTTGTTTGGTCATAGTTCATCGTATAGATGCGGTTTTCAGGATCAATCGCTTGGCTTAGCCTGTCGCCATGATAAATGAACTGATTAACGACCGGTTTTGCTTCCGTATGCGTCGGTTCCAATACTTTCTCTAATCGACCAAGTTCATTATATTGGTATCTCGTTACTTCCCCGCCCGTCTGGGTTACTTTTGTTAACAAGTCGTTGTTATACTCATACGTGATTGTCCGATTCATTGGGGCGGTAATTTTCTGGATTCTGCCGCTTGCGTTGTACTCCATACTCAGTTTTCTGCCCGACGCATCGGTAATCGACACTAGCTTTCCGTTAGAATAACTGTAGGTAGTGGCATTCCCATGTCCATCTACGATTTTAGTTAACTTGCCGTCACTTTTTTGAAAGTGGATTTTCGTTTGATCTTTTGTCGTTAGGATATATTCATCGGTTGTTTCGCTTAACTCCAAGTAAACACCTGTCGGGGCTTTATACGTGCCGTCGGATAATTTCGTGAATATATGGAGCGTGCCATCTTCATCCGTAAATCTTGCTTCGTTTCCTTGGGCCACGATGTTCATTTCCGCATCGCTATGCCATCCTTTTCCAAACAATCCAACCGATGTGGATAAACTATTGTAAGTTCTTGTGATTTCAAGCCCCGGTCCTCTTCCGGAAATCGAAACATCGTCTTCGTCTATAATCAGATTGCCGGTAGCGGCATTCACGCTGCCATACGGAACATCAATGATGGACCAGTACTCTTCTTTTCCTAAATACTCATTCGCCTCCGGAATTTTCACCGTCAAGGCATTGCTGGAAAATACTGTTTCCCCATCCGCATTGTATGCACTGAGTCGGAAGTAGTAATTGGTGCTTGTGGCGTATTTTGTCCCCATTTTCTCATACATGGGGGAAGGATCTTTCGGAAGTTCCAATCCTTTTCCATCATGATGCAACGTTAAGGTGCTGGAATCCCCCTGTTGGATTTCCTCCGGAGTTGGCCAAATTCCTTTGTTTTGTGTCGTCCAATGGTCCACGTCTCCTACATCAAATGCTTCATAGTAAAGTCCATTGAAAATCCACACTTTATACCCTGTCGCTCCAGGAATCTTATCCCAGTCTAACATGACATAACCCGAGTTGCTTCCTAATTGGTTGCTGTAAGCAAACCCTGAAGGCGCTGGCGGCACTCGCAAATCTGGAATACGAGGCATATACGCATCCGAAAAGACGGTTTCCCCTTGAGAGTTATAGGCGCTTACTCGAATCCAGTAGTTGGCAGCTGTTGCGTATTTGGTTCCTGCATTGGCATAGACCGGGGACGGGTTAACAGCTAATTCCGTGCCAAGACCATCGTTTACATGCAACTTATATCTACCTGCATGAATTTCCGTGGATGTTGGCCAATACTTTTTGTTTTTCGTTGTCCAAGAAGTGACGTTCCCGACATCTAACGATTCATAGTAGGAACCGTTAAAAATCCAAATTTTATACCCCGTCGCTCCACTCACAGGATTCCATTTGAAATCGATATATCCTGTTCCATTTCCGTTTGTATAACTTCCCCCCGTCGGAGCAGATGGTTTCGCCAAATTCGGAATGGTTGGCATATAGGCACCTGACATAGCGCTTTCGCCTTGAGGAAAAATCGCACTGACTCGGAACCAGTAGTTCTTGCTGTTTGGATAGCTTCCGCCTGAATTTCGATAGACTGGGGAAGGATCGACAGCCAACTCCGTCCCTAACTGATCTTGATGCAGGTCATATCTTCCAGCGCTAATTTCAGAAGGGGTCGGCCAAATTTTTTTCCCTTTTGTACTCCAGGAAGTAACATTGCCTACATCAAACGCTTCATATGATTTCCCGTTATAAATCCAAACCTTATAGCCCGCAGCGCCAGGAACCGGATCCCATGATAAATTGATATATCCTGTGCCATTCCCATTGCTGAAGACCGTTCCTGTCGGCGTATGGGGAACGGGTATCGTATACGTGACAGACAAATATGGTTTATAACTGCTATTCGTCGTGGAAACAACTTTTTTCCAATACGTTTGTCCATTGCCATTCGTATGAAGTTTCAATCCGTAATTTGGCTTTGTCCCGGATGCCCATTCTTTTACCGTATTCGTGACATCAAATTGCGCCCATTGGTCTCTTGCGACATCGACCTTGCCAATGTTGGTGGAGGAAGGTTGATTACTCCATGTTAACGTGCTCGCGGACCATGGACCGTTGACAGCATCTAGCCATAGACCTGTTGGCGTCGTTGCATAGTACGAATGGGTGACATAGACATGGAATGTGGCACTCGTCACGTTCATATTTTTGATGCTCGATAGATCTGGGTTCAAAAAGCCATAGCAAGTACCTGTTGTTCCATTATAATAACCCACTTTCAAAACGTATTGTCCCTGTGCAGAGTCCCACTTGCTTGATGAGGAACTATAGTTGGTTGTGGGATAGGCGCTCATCACAAATGCATCGGCAGACACCTGAATGGAAGTGCTCGGATCAATATAAACAGGGTATACACGTTTAGGATCCTTCAGCCAATCAGGGTCGGCTTTGACCGTTAAAATATATCCTTGATCATCCTGTTGTAATTCATACGTTACATTCTCTGAGCGCTGCACTTCACCAGAGTGTTCATCGACATTCGAATCCACCATAAACGGCTTCGGCAGTTCAAACACCTTTTCATGTTCTTGATTTGTCAATAAAATGGAGCCATCGTCTTGAATGTCTGCTTGCAAATCCGTTTTCAGGCGGAATTTGAAAATATGATAGCCAGTAAACGAATGAAGAACCAAATCTTCTTTTGTTGACTCGTTAAATGCAATATTTTGCAGGTCTATGCTCGGAAAAATGTTTTTGTGAAGAATTTTGTTGTCTTTTTTCTTATAGACGGCGGCAACATCCTTCGCTTTTATCGATTGTACGTCATTACCTGCCGCCTCTAAAATAGAATAGGAAATCGAATATCCATTGTAATGGAACGTGGCGTATTCTCCATCGACCATCTTTTTATAAAAGTTTGTCTCCAAAATGGTATTCTCTGTTTCAACGTAATTCGTATTATTGGTGCTATCCGTTAGACTAGAAGATACTTCCTCAAATATTTTTTGTCCCTTTTTCTTCACATGAATAGGCTCAAAGTAAATCTTCTTGGTAAACGTGCCATCGCCGT
This sequence comes from Geobacillus sp. Y412MC52, assembly GCF_000174795.2. Classification (NCBI taxonomy): domain Bacteria; kingdom Bacillati; phylum Bacillota; class Bacilli; order Caryophanales; family Anoxybacillaceae; genus Geobacillus; species Geobacillus sp. Y412MC52. The sequence goes on from NC_014915.1 coordinate 2,400,858, forward strand.
TGTAGTAAACCTTTGTATTCTCAGTTCTTTCTTCTATGATTTCCCCTGGCTTGAGATCACGTTTCGGGGCTTGCGGCACCTTTGGCGGCTCCTCTTTTGGCTCTACACGGTCAACCCCTGATCGGATCGTTTCGGCAAGTCCCTTTGTCGGGACGCTTGACATCACTAAAGCCCATACGACCATCCAAACCAACCATCGTCGCAAACGAATGTTTCTCATATGCTCTCCTTCCCCATTTCCATTACTTTTACAATCAAATTGTATCTTTCCTCCTCCCTTCCATCCACCGTTTTCGACAGACAAAGTTCGACATGATTGGGCATGTTCTGCAGGAGCTTTTGCGGCGCGCTTCGTCATGAAAAATGCTCATCTACAGTCTCTAACATGCCGTCTTGGTTACTAGCCATTTTTTCAATCATCCATGGGGTGTCAACGATTGGAGAGAATCTTGGTTTCATCAAGCACCAAAAAGCCCTTAGAACCGCCTTCGGCTCTAAGGGTTTTTCGCTTATTTCAACCATTCCGTATGGAAAATGCCTTCTTTGTCGACGCGTTCGTACGTGTGGGCGCCGAAGTAGTCGCGCTGCGCTTGGATTAAGTTGGCTGGGAGCACCGCGGTGCGGTAGCTGTCGTAATAGGCGAGGGCGCTTGCGAATCCTGGCACTGGAATGCCGCGCATCGCCGCGGTGGCGACGATTTCGCGGAGCGCGTCTTGGTAGCGTTCGACAATGTCTTTGAAATACGGATCCAAGAGCAAGTTCGAAAGCGCCGGATCGCGGTCGTACGCCTCTTTAATTTTTTGCAAAAATTGCGCGCGGATGATGCAGCCGCCGCGGAAGATCATGGCGATGTCGCCATAGCGCAAGTTCCAGTTGTATTCCTCAGAAGCCGCCTTCATTTGCGCAAATCCTTGGGCGTACGAGCAAATTTTGCTCATATAAAGCGCGCGGCGCACGGCTTCGATGAAGTGGCCGCGGTCGCCTTCAAACGGCTTCACCGCTGGGCCTGCCAGCACTTTGCTTGCTTTCACGCGCTCGTCTTTCATCGCCGAGATGAAACGGGCGAACACCGATTCCGTGATGATCGGCAGCGGCACGCCCAAATCGAGGGCGTTTTGGCTCGTCCATTTGCCCGTCCCTTTTTGCCCAGCTTTGTCCAAAATGACATCAACAAGCGGCTTGCCTGTTTCTTCATCGATTTTCGTGAAAATGTCGGCCGTAATTTCAATCAAGTAGCTGTTCAATTCGCCTTTGTTCCAGTCGGCAAACACTTCGTGCAATTCGTTCGCATCCATGCCGAGCACATGTTTGAGCAGGAAGTACGCTTCAGCGATCAGCTGCATGTCGCCGTATTCGATGCCGTTATGCACCATTTTGACATAATGCCCCGCGCCGTCCGGGCCGATGTACGTCGTGCACGGCTCGCCATCGACTTTGGCGGCGATGGCTTCAAAAATCGGGCGCACGAGCTCATGCGCTTCTTTTTGCCCGCCCGGCATGATCGCGGGACCTTTCAATGCCCCTTCCTCGCCGCCGGAGACACCCGTGCCGATAAAGTGAATGCCGAGTTCAGCGAGTTCTTTATTGCGGCGCTGCGTATCCTTAAAATACGTATTGCCGCCGTCAATTACAATATCGCCTTTCTCCAAATGCGGCTTCAGCTGTTCGATCGTCGCGTCCGTCGGCGCTCCGGCTTTGACCATCAGCAAAATTTTCCGCGGTTTTTCCAAGGCGTTGACGAATTCTTCGATGCTGTATGTACCGACAATGTTTTTTCCTTTCGCTTCTTGCAAAAACTCGTCCGTTTTTTCGCGCGAACGGTTGTATACCGCCACTGAATAGCCTTTGCTTTCAATGTTCAACGCCAAGTTTTTCCCCATGACCGCCAGTCCGATGACGCCGATTTGCTGTTTCGCCATTGTCCAACGTCCCTTTCCGTTTTGGTTTGTTCATCAAACAACATACCATACGTTTACGCTTGCCTGCAAGTTTTTCTAAACCGATTTATGAACGAGTCTGCACGACGGATTTGTTTGCCATTTTCATATTGAAAATGAAAGGGGCGCAACGCCCCTCATGCTTAGTAGCCTCCATAGTGCGGGAAGCCGTATGGGGAAAACGGATAGTGGCCATCATACATCCCGTATGGAAAATGGTGATAGCCGCCGTAGCCCCCGTGCCAATAAGGATAGTAGCCATACGGATAGTGGCCGTAGCCGCCAAAGTACGGCGGATAAAAGCCGCCCGGATACGGGCCAAACGGTCGAACCATGGAATGCGCCTCCTCTTCATGAGTTGAAGTTCATTTCCATGATTAGGATATGCGCGGAAGAAAAAACGGTATAGGCAAACACCTATACCGTCTCTCCTGCCCGGACAGCGGCTTGGGCAGCGGCCACCTGCTCGCGAATCGCGTCCGCTTCCTCCAAATGGGCAAACAAGACGCGCGGGTCAAGCACGGTCAACAGCCGGTCGTCTTGCGCCGCCATCCCGACTACATACGGCGTGCGCTCCGCGGACATCAGTTGAAGCGGTTTAATGGCCTCAGGCTCAATATCGGCGATCTCTTTCGCCTCATCGACGATAAACGCGACCGACAAGCCATCCACAGCGGCGACAATGAGGCGTGTCTGATCCGTTTCCTCAATCGCTCTTCCGTACAACAATTCCCGCATATCAAGCACCGGCACGAGCTCGCCGCGGATGCGCACGACGCCGGCCATATAGTCCGGCATATGCGGAACGGCGGTCGGCTCTGTCATTTTTTCAATCGAGACGACATACGCGATCGAAACGGCGTACTGTTCCCGCTCAACGCGAAAGATGACGTATTTGTCCATTCCCCAGCCCTCTCTTCTTCAACATCTTGCCTTTGCTTTTTTTATCGGCAGCTTTCATCCTATTTTCAGCGCGAATGTTCTCCGCTCGAGAAAAAGAGCATCCAGCCTCGGGATGCTCACTCGGCATTGGCGACTTCTTCGACAATGGCGATGACCATTTCCGTCAGTTTGACCAACTCTTCAATCGGCATCCGCTCGTTCGTCGTATGGATCTCTTCATAGCCGACAGCGAGGTTGACCGTCGGAATGCCGAAGCCGGCGATGATATTGGCATCGCTGCCGCCGCCGCTTCGCTCGAGCTTGCACGGCCGGCCGATTTTCGCCGCCGCCCGTTTGGCGATTTCCACGACATGGTCGCCGTCGCTGAACTTAAAGCCAGGGTACATCACTTCCACTTCGACATCGGCGCGGCCACCCATTTCCGCGGCGACCGTTTCAAACGCCTCTTTCATTTTCGCCACTTGCGCTTCCATTTTTTCTGGGACAAGCGAGCGGGCTTCCGCTAAAATATCGACGCGGTCGCAGACGATGTTCGTTTGCGTGCCGCCTTCAAAGCGGCCGATGTTGGCCGTTGTTTCCTCGTCGATGCGGCCGAGCGGCATTTTCGCGATCGCCTTCGCCGCAATCGTAATGGCTGACACCCCTCGCTCCGGAGCCACACCGGCATGAGCGGTTTTGCCGTGCACAACCACTTTCAGCTTCGCCTGCGTCGGGGCGGCGACGACGATGTTGCCGACTTTGCCGTCGCTGTCCAAGGCATAGCCGTATTTCGCTTGGATCAGCGACGGATCGAGCGCCTTCGCCCCGACAAGCCCCGACTCTTCTCCGACGGTGATGATAAACTGGATCACGCCGTGCGGGATGTTTTGCTCTTTCAACGCCCGAATCGCTTCCAACATCGCCGCCAAGCCCGCTTTATCATCCGCGCCTAAAATCGTCGTCCCGTCGGTGACGACATAGCCGTCTTGAATCGATGGCTTCACGCCTTTGCCCGGCACGACCGTATCCATATGCGACGTGAAATAAATCGGATCCACCCCGTCTTTCGTCGCCGCGAGCGTGCAAATCAAATTGCCGGCGCCGTGCCCGGTTTTCGCGGCGGCATCGTCTTCGATCACCTCAAGGCCGAGCGCTTCAAACTTTTGTTTCAGCACCTTCGCAATGTCGCCTTCATGCTTCGTTTCGGAATCGATTTGCACGAGCTCCAAAAATTCGTCGACAAGACGCTGTTCATTGACCATAACTTTCTTCCTCCTGCTTATGTATTCCACCTTAAGTATACCGAAATGTTCCGCCAAGAGCCAAACCGGACGCCGGAACGATCAAAACACTGCCAACGTATCAAAATGTGCTTGAGATGCACCGTCTCAACAAGAGGGCTCCTGCTGCGACCCGAGTTCGACAGTTTTGAGGCCATTTTAGGCAAATGAAAATGGCCAAAATGTGGTTATATCAAGGATTTCGCCATACCGATCCTAGAAAAAAGCGCTGAATTCCACAGGCACACGACTTGACAATTTAACCTTTTTAAAAAAGCTCCATATCGTTTATCATATAGGCATGTACATACGACGAGTCACACGCAAAACCAAAGGCGGAACAACCGTTGCTTATCTCCATCTTGCTCATAGCGAATGGAATCCGAAGGCCAAATGGGCAAAAGCGAAGGTGATGGATTCGTTTGGACGCGAAGATGAGGCGAATCGCACCGTCTTGGAGCGTCTGGCCAAAAGTTGCGATTCCTTTCCCCTGACTCATGAATCATATCCGAAAATAAGAGACGGGTGGGAGCGTTCTCATGCTTGGACATTTTTCTTCCAAAAACGAAGACCTTTCTCAACGAACCGAACTGACGGCCAAACAGGCTCAACTCTTTGTGGCTCTAGGGTTGGAGCCTCCTCCGAAGATCCTAGGCATCCATCCTCGCGCCTAGATACACGCCCAAAGTATGCTCAAATGCCTCCCGTCCCTTTTGTATCAAGGGTCGAGAGGCATTTTGTTTGCCTAGTCAATGTCGAACTCGGGTCGGGGGTGATGACTCAAATCCCTCATCCCTACAACTTTGGGGACAAAGGGTACATCAGCCACGCTCTTCGAGAAAAGCTGTACGAAGAACACCGATCCGCGTTCTGGACACCGTCTCGACACAATCAAAAGCACGGCCCATCCAAGGCATGGGAAGAATGGATCAGGAAAAAACGCAAAGTCATCGAGACGGTGTTTTTGATTCTCGTAGACCAATATCGGTCACCGACATTCGAGCGAATTCCATTGCCGGGTTTGAAGTGGTATTCGATGGCATCTTGTCGGCGTATTCCCTAGTCACAATAGGGCTCTAGTTGAGTGTTGACGCTCAACTAGCACCACGGGTAATCATAATCTCATCGTTAATATATTGGTAAATTTCTTTCAATCGAGGAAATGTAGACAAGGACAATAATTTACCGTTTACAATTACAGCCGGTGTAGCATACTGTATAGCTTTTTCGGCATTAGATGCTATTGCTTTAAATCCTCTTTCTTCTAATATAGAGGTCAATTTTTTTTGAGCCAAAACCAAATCTAGATGAACTTGGTAATTATATATTTGAACAATCACTTGGTCCTTAAATTGTTTCAATAAACGTTGCTTTAGTTCCTGCATTTCAGCACCTGATTCGTCAGAGACTGTATCACAGCATACACTTTCTGGTGTGCATTCAGTGATTTCAGATTGAACAAGGTACTTTGGGAATAGTTCAACCAACAGTTTTTTTTTCATGCAAATCTCCTCCCTCTAGAAATGGTATTGTCAAAAGTTTATCCTCCACACTCAGGGTTTTCCCTTGAGTTTCAACGGTTGAACGAAAAAAGCTTGCCACCCCCGTTGTTTTCGGCCATCATTGAGGTAACCACACACTCAACAGCCAAAACAAAGGAGTGACAAGCTTTGTTACCTCAATGATTAGCCTATTTGCTTCAAATCATCAAGACCCAATATCAAATCATTGTGTATTTGATGGGTGTGATATTGGGAAAATCCTTGAATCTCGAGGACTTGGACGAACCCATCCAAAAGCCGTACCGGAAACTTCAGGTCGATGACCTTCCCATCATCGATGTGCCGGAAACCCTTGATTACCGGAAGCTGTTGGCGGACTACGAAGCCCAGCACGGACGTCCTTTACGGCCCATCCAGCGCCGCGCGAATGCGAAACACCGTGTTCCGGATTCGTTGACCTGCCCTCGCTGCCAGGCTCCCTCTTCTTACCTGTACGCCAATAACGGCGGAAACGGGCAATACCCATGCAAAGTGTGTCAGTGCCGGTTCAACCACCGAAATCGGTTCACCAAGCAAGCGGTCTTTCGCTGCCCGCACTGCAAAAAGACGTTGGAAAAAATCAAGGAACGCAAAGAATACAACATCTATAAGTGCAAGAACAACGATTGCCCGTTTGACCAGGCCAACCTTCGCCGGATGACGAAGAAGGAGCGCCAACAGTTTCAACAGGATCCTCAAGCCTTCAAGGTGCGGTATTTGTTTCGAGAGTTCTTGTTTGACTTTCTCCCGTTGGCTTCCTCGTCGCTCATCAAGCCGAAGGTCGATTTGTCCCGGCTGGCTGCGTCGCCGCACGTGTTGGGGCTCGTGTTGACGTACTACGTCAACTTTGGGATGTCCTCGAGGGAGACCGCCGCCGCCATGAAGGACATCCATGGCGTCTCGATCTCCCATCAGACGGTGCTCAACTACGCCAACAGCGTCGCGCTTTGGATCAAGCCCTTTGTCGACCGGTTCCCGTATGAGCTGTCCGGTTCGTTTTGCGGGGACGAGACGTATATTCGCGTCAAAGGGCGCTGGCATTACCTGTTCTTTATGTTTGACGCCGTCAAAAAGATCGTGCTGTCCTATCGCGTCTCGCCCAACCGGGACACGCTCTCGGCCATCAAGGCCATCGATGATGTCCTGAGGAAGCTGGCGTCCCTCCCAGACGACTTGTCGTTCGTCGTGGATGGCAACCCGATTTACCTGCTGGCGCAACACTTCTTTGCCCAGCACGGGATTTCGTTTGACGTCCGCCAGGTGATCGGCCTGACCAACGAAGATCCGGTCTCGGAAGAGTTTCGCCCTCTCAAGCAGATCATCGAGCGATTCAACCGGACTTTTAAAGGCAACTACCGCCCGACCCATGGGTTCGGTGCGGAAGAAGGCTCGGTGTCCTTTGTGACGCTGTTTGTGGCGTATTTCAACTTTCTGCGCCCGCATAGCGCGCTCGAGGGCCGGGTGCCGGTCGTCATCCCGGAGCTCGCCGAGCTGCCGCATATGCCGGCCCGGTGGACGAAGCTGATCGCCATGGCTCAAGATTTCCTCCAACAAGAGGCGGCCTAACTTTTTTGTCCTCCGGAGCCCGTTGAACAGAACTCCTGCCGGATTCGGCGAAGCGAACCCTTGACCAACCGAACACCGCCAAAGGTAACATTCGGTCATGGCAAGGGCGGCTTTCTTATTGCCTTCTTTTTTGTCCCCGTCGCCCTTGACGACTCTTCCGCACCTTTGGCGGGTGTTGGTCAAGGGCGAATCCGGCTCTCCACATGCCCAATGATGCTCAATGGGATGGCCTGTGTGGAGTTTTCATAAAACTTTTGACGCTACCTTTTTTATTTATTAGTTGCAAAACGAATCAATTTTGTTATATAATTTTAGCGTATTTTTTATCCAATTTGAATTTTCTCATATTTTTATATTTTTTTAATATTTTTTTAATATTTTTTCAATATTTTTTAGAAAATGGAGGTTGTGGTAATATTGGATAATATCTTTTCCGGTAAAAATAATCAGCACTTAGTTTGCATCAGAGAAATGCTTCAAATACTTATTCGTCGATTTGGTCTATTACAAAAAGAAGGAGCTGAATGTTGCGGATTGACACTTGTTCAAAGTCATGTATTATATGAGATTAACCGATTAGGTAATCCTTCACTAAATGATATTACCGATGTGTTAGGTTTGGATAAAAGTACAGTAAGTAGACACGTACAAGGCCTTGTAGAGCAAGGTCTAATTGAAAGGAGACAATCCGCTATTGATCGACGTTATGTGGAGCTAATACTTACTGAACAAGGAAAGAAATATGAAGATCAAATTAGCAATCAAATGCTTAAATATCTTGATGAAATTATGAGTCACATTGCTGAAGAAAAAAGAGATCAAGTTAATGAAAGCATTAGTCTATTACTAATGGCTATGAAAAATAGTAGTTGTTGTTAAAGAAAAAATATATATTTATTCTGTAGATGAGCAAATTCACTAACATAAATTGACAACCAAACAAAAAAGGAGACATGAACCCGACTCCTTGGTTAAAATAGATGTGCTAACCAACCATTCACAAGGAGGTTCATGTCTCATGAATAGATTAGCACATCATCAAGGAATCCACAAGTTTTTCTTCGCATTGGGGTTGGCATTGCATTTCTCGAAGCCGGTTCTGAAGCATCTCGTTCATATCGTCGATGCCTTGACCACCAAGGGATTCTCGGGAACGCTGACGGATCTCCATCACTGGAGTTTTCATCCCAATCATCGAACAACGCTCAGCCATTTTTTCACGAAAAGCCCTTGGGATGAAGAGACGTTGCTTCGCAAACTCCAGCAATGGATCCTTCATCGCATCAAGCGAATCGCCAAACGGGAGAATCAACCCCTTTTTGTTTCGATTGATGATGCCATTTGCCAAAAAACGAAGCCTTCGTCACGGGCCACGCACGCCATTCAAGGGTGTGATTGGCACTACTCGCATAAAGATCATCAATCGGTTTGGGGGCATTCGCTCGTTTGGCTGATGGTGCACACCTTCACGCAGGCGTTTCCGTTCGCGTTCCGCTTGTATGACAAGAAGGCCGGAAGAAGCAAAATCGACCTGGCGATCGAGATGCTTTCCTCGATCAAGGTGAAGCTGACTCAGCCGGTGTATGTGCTGATGGACTCTTGGCATCCGTCCAAAACGCTCATCGAAGCCTGTCTGAAACAGGGATTCCATGTCATCGCCATGCTCAAGACGAACCGGATTCTCTACCCGAAAGGCGTCGCGGTCCAAGCCAAGCAGTTTGCCCGCTATATCGAGCCAAAAGACACCCGCCTCGTCACGGTGGGGCAGGAGCGTTACCGCGTGTATCGCTATGAGGGGGCGATCCATGGCCTCGATGACGCGGTGGTGCTGCTGGCTTGGAAGGCGGATCAGCCGATGACGCCGGAACATCTCCATTGCGTCTTGAGCACCGACCGGGAGCTCGGGGACGAAGACATCTTGCGTTACTATGCCCAGCGTTGGACAATCGAATGCTTTTTCCGGCAGGCGAAAGATCAACTGAAGCTGGATGGATACTGGGTTCGCCACGTTCGGGCGGTGAAACGGTATTGGGCGGTGGTGCTCTTGGCCTCTGTGTACAGCATCGCCGAATCCCGACAAACCCTCTCCGCCGGGCTGGAGCTTCTCCGGTCGCGGAAAGACCACAGCGTCGTCGAGTTCATTGATGACGCCGCGAAGCAAGAGATTCCCATTGATGTGATCAAAAAACAGCTCCATGTCGCCTAAGGGGTTCCCTGTTTGTCTCTCTAACCATGGAAATTATTGTAATGAAAAATGCTCATCTACAGTTCATAAAAAAACTTGATCACTCCAGATCCCGGTGCTGTTGTACGTCAATGAGACCCATGTTCGTACCAAATCTTGCGGGCCACTTGGTCAGAAGTCAGTCGGTAGAAACAGGTCTCACATATGACCATCATGCCCATGTTTCGCTCTTTGGCGCCGTGAACGTATTTAAAGGGGAAACATTCTTCACCGGGTGGCAGCAACCAACGCCACAATGTTTGTGAACTTTTTGAGAATCCTAAAGAACCACGATCTAGACAAACACATTGTGCTCGTACTCGACAATGCCTTGAAGAAGTGCTTCAACGCTTAGGGTGTGCTGTGTAAGGCAGAGGTCAACTTTTCGAGGCGCATTTATATAATAGTTGTAAATAACAACCATTATACATTTATTTATCAGGAGGAATTTATCATGTGGGATATTGTTTGGAATACAACAAAAGAGTTTATTTCTTTAGCTAAAAATCTTTTGATTTTATTCGTATTGATAACTTATCTTATTAATATCCTTGAGTATATAATACCGTTTGATAAGTTAGAGAAGTCACTTTTTGCCAAAAATCGTTTTTTAGCCAATATATCAGGAGCATTGTTAGGATTTGTAACACCCTTTTGTTCATGTTCCACAATTCCTATGTTGGTCACTATGTTCGATAAAAATGTTCCTTTTCAAACCGCAATGACTTTTTTGTTTACCTCACCGCTGTTAGATCCTTGGATTCTTACGATGATGGCGTATATATTGGGATGGAAAGTTACAATAATTTATACTTTCGTTACTTTAGTAATTTCTATGATTATAGGGTGGTTGTTGGATAAATGGGGATTTAAAAAATACGTAAAAAATGTACGGATCAAAGGTATAGAATCTCCGCAACTTGAAGGTTCCCGTAAAGTAGATTGGAAGAAGGCATGGAAAGATACACTCTCTCTTTTAAAGTCTGTATATATCCACATTCTCGTCGGTTCTCTTATAGGTGCTTTTATTAAAGAAGCTATACCACACTCTCTTCTAGAGGTTGTTTCTAAAGGAAGTCAATGGTGGGTAATTCCATTAGCAGCTATTGTAGGAGTGCCACTGTATATCCGACTTTCTACCATGTTACCTGTTAGCCAGTCATTAATTGCAAAAGGTCTTCCTCTTGCCCCTACCATGGCATTACTAATCGGAGGAGCAGGAGCAAGTTTACCAGAAATTATTATGCTGAGTAGTCTATTTAAGAAACAATTACTAATCGCTTTTATTGCCTCTGTCTTTATCATGGCAACCTTTTCTGGATACCTATTTCTAATAATTAATTAAAAGGAGGTGATAAATTTGACGAACAAGTTTTTATCCATTTTCGGATTAGATAAGAAAAAAGATAACAATTGTTGTAGCTTTGAGATTGAAGAAGTTAAAGAAGAGGAAAAAGAAAAAAAAGAAACTTGCTGTTCTGTTGATTCTTCTTCTGAAAAAAATAATAGATGACCTATGTAGGGTTATAAAAAAAGATCCGATTTTTTTGATATTATTGTAAATTATCATTTTATTTCAGCATAAAACGCCCATTTTTTTGCACATTCTTTCAGAAAGCCCTCTCCCCTTTTCTGAAGGAATGTGCTAAATTTTTTGTGAATTGTTTCGGACAAAGATTTCCATTCGTTTCAAGGAGAGGGGGGAGGAAGTGTGATCCAGTTTCACGACTTTGGCATTGACATTCAAACGTATACGGATCGTGGGAAAGGGAACGATTTTCCCGACGTGAACCAATGCCCCCACTGTCCATCCCGCCGCCCCTTGCATCGTCACGGATACTACCAACGCTATGCGTTGACGGCAGAGGGGGAGTATCGCCTTTGGATCGCACGATACGCTCGCGAGAGTGCCGTAAAACCGTGAGTGTGTTGCCTTCTTTCCTCCTCCCGTATGTTCAATATACACGATCGGTTATTTGGCAAGCGGTCAAAACGTGGCTGGAAACGCCAAGGCGAGGAGCGAAGACCAAACAGGTTGGTTTTCCCACCAAGGAGGTCATCTTATTTTATGTCCGACGATTTTTACGGAATCTCTCCCGCTTGCATCACGCGGCGGCGAGAAGGTGGGGGATCATCGGCCCTGTGGGGAACGCAAGAACAGAACGGGCGGTTTGGTGGATGCAGACCTTGGAGGGACGGGGGGTGGGCTCGATCATCCAAGACCTGTGGACAAACGAGAGGTGGCATCCGTTTGCGGATCAAATGGTTTCCTAATATCCCTCCTAACACCAAAAATGGAGATGATTGATGTTCCCACAAACCCTTCCTCTCGACGAATCTCGAGCCGTTTCGTAAGATAGGAGGCAGAGGGACCGGAACGGTCCAACATCACAGGGAGACAGGGAGGAGATCCGGATGGATGAATCGATGAGACACGACATCGCGCTGTTTCGGTACGGGCTGATCGCTCCGTTGGTGAATGGCCAGGTGGAGCCCAAGGCGTATTTGAATGAGGTGGGCGGGCGAGTGCATTCGATTCCTCATCAAGGGGACAAGCCCATTGCGGCGAAGACGATTCTGGATTGGTGCGCCCGATACAAAAAAGGGGGCTTCGACGCCTTGAAGCCGAAGCGCCGTTCGGACCGCGGCCGCTCCAGACGTCTGTCCCCCGATGATGAGGATCATATTCTAGCATTGAGGAAGGAACATCCCACCATGCCCGTGACCCTATTCTACGAACAACTCACCAAGCAGGGGGACATTCCCACCACCCTCTCATACTTTACTATATACCGACTGTTGAAAAAACACAACCTGGTGGGAAAAGAAATCTTGCCGATGCCGGAGCGAAAGCGTTTTGCGTATGACCAGATCAATGAGCTATGGCAAGGGGACTTATCCCATGGACCCACGATTCGCGTCCATGGGAAAGCCCAGAAAACGTTTTTGATCGCGTATATCGATGACTGCTCGCGGTTGGTGCCGTATGCCCAGTTTTTCCCTTCGGAGAAATTTGACGGGCTGCGGATCGTCACAAAGGAAGCGGTGCTTCGTTGCGGGAAGCCAAAACGCATTTACTCGGACAACGGGAAAATTTATCGATCCGAGGTGCTGCAGTATGCGTGCGCCGAGATGGGGATTACGCTCATCCACACTCAGCCGTATGACCCGCAAAGCAAGGGAAAAATCGAACGGTTCTTCCGCACCGTACAGACACGGTTTTATCCGCTGTTGGAGCTGAATCCGCCGAAGTCGCTTGACGAGTTGAACGAGCGTTTTTGGAAGTGGCTTGAAGAAGAGTATCATCGAAAGCCTCACGCCTCGCTGGATGGGAAAACGCCGCATGAGGTGTTTCAGTCCCAAGTGGAACGAGTGGTGTGGATCGAAGACATCGATTGGCTGGATGCGATTTTTCTGAAACGGGAGCACCGCAAGGTGAAAGCCGATGGCACGATCACCTTGAATAAACAGCTATACGAAGTGCCGCCTCGGTTCATTGGGCAATCGATTGAGCTCCGCTATGACGAACGAGGCGTCTATGTGTACGAAGATGGCAAACGGGTGGCGGAAGCCATTCGGGTGCGTTTGGAGGACAATGCCTATGTGAAGCGCCACCGGTCGCCGTTTGCGGCGGTTTCGGCGAAGGAGGGCGAACAGGATGTATAAAACGTTTTATTCCCTCTCGCGGGAGCCGTTTGCGAAAGAAACAGATCCGTCCGAGGCGTATCAAGGGGCGGCGTTTCAAGAAGCGCTGCGGGCGCTGGAGTACGTGAAACGAACCCGGGGGATCGGGCTGTTGATCGGAGAGCCGGGGGCGGGCAAGACGTTCGCCCTTCGGGCGCTGAAAGAGTCATTGAATCCATCATTGTATCATGTCGTCTACTTTCCGTTATCCACCGGAGGCGTGATGGATTTTTACCGTGGACTGGCCTTGGGATTAGGAGAGGAACCGAAGTACCGCAAGGTAGATCTCTTCCGCCAAATCCAGCAGGCGATCGAGCGATTGCATCATGAACGACGGATCACACCGGTGTTCATTTTGGACGAGATGCATTTAGCAAAGGATGCATTTTTACAGGACATCGCCATCTTGTTCAACTTTGAGATGGATTCAACCAACCCATTTGTCTTGATTTTGGCCGGGTTGCCTCATTTACAGGGGAAGCTGCGGCTCAATCAGCACCGCCCTCTCGACCAGCGGATCATCATGCGATACCGGATGGGGCCGATGGAGAAGGAAGAGGTGGCGGGCTACATCGAGCATCGAATGAAACAGGCCGGGGCGAAGCATCCGATCTTCACCCCATCGGCGTTAGAGGCGATTGCCCTGCAATCACGTGGTTGGCCCCGTGTCATCAACACGTTGGCCACGACTTGCCTGCTGTACGGGCATCAGCTGAAAAAGGACGTCATTGACGAAGAAGTGGTGCGCATGGCTGCAGAGGAAATGGGGTATTAGCACGAAAGGGGCCAAATCGGCCTCTTTTGTGCTTCCTCTTTTTCATCGATCCATCAGGCGCGCTGGAAATCTTCATCTGAAAGAGCGTGCAAATGTTCCGAAAGAATGTGCAAAATCCGCAATAATTCGCAAAAATTTTGCACATTATTTCAGAATCCGCCTGAAATAATTTGAAAAAGGGATTCTGAAATAATGTGCTAATTTACAATTATCCCTCTAGTGTAGACAGTTGGGAAAATGCCCATACTGTCAGTAAAAACACTGGTGGGATTTGTTTATGTTCGAGACCAAGCAAACACCAAAAGGGAAGACCACCATACCCATCACCCGAGTTCGACAGTTTTGAGGTCATTTTAGGCAAATAAAAATGGCCAAAATTCTGTGATATCACTCACATTTCGCACCCTAACAAGGTCAAAACAAAGGATTTTTTATTTAACCCGTGGTGCTAGATAAAACTCAGACAAGCATAAAAATAGCCCTTGCTGGCGGATCTCCAGTAGAATGAAAGTGTCACCCAACATTCGAAAGGAGAGATCCCCCATGCAAGAGCACTTTCATTTTACTACAGATCCAGCCAAACTTCAAAAACAATATGCCGCTATTTTCTGTTTTGTTTCTGCTCAACTGTCGTTGATTCAAATGTATCTTCATCGCCGCAACCGTCACTTGGTCAAGCAAAAAGACGAAGTGGTCATGGCGGTTCACCTTTTGGGGAAGCTGCTGGGCTTTTCTTCTGAACGAGCCTGGCATCGCTTTGTCACGGGAAATTTGTTCACAAACGGCTCGTTTCTTGAACGCTCCCGATACAACCGCCGCTGCCGAGCGCTTGGCTTCGCGGTCAAATGGATTCGTCATGAACTAGCCAAACGTGGCCAACACCATGCTTATGCCGTTGTCGACAGTTTGCCTCTTCCGTTGTGCCATCCCGCGAGAATGCAGCGCGTCAAGCGATTTCGAGGGATCGCGGATATGGGGTATTGTGCTTCCAAAAAGCAATGGTACTACGGTTTCAAGCTGCATCTTCAAGTGACCAATCAAGGGCTGGCCATGGGCTATGTCGTGACGGAAGCGTCCTGCCACGACGTCAAAGCGGCTGAAACGGTGATGACTCAAATCCCTCATCCCTACAACTTTGGAGACAAAGGGTACATCAGCCGCGCTCTTCGAGAAAAGCTGTATGAAGAACACCAAGCCGCGTTCTGGACACCGTCTCGACACAATCAAAAGCACGGCCCATCCAAGGCATGGGAAGAATGGATCAAGAAAAAACGCAAAGTCATCGAGACGGTGTTTTCGATTCTCGTGGACCAATACCGGATCACCGACATTCGGGCGAATTCCATTGCCGGGTTTGAAGTGGCACTCGATGGCATCTTGGTGGCTTATTCCCTGGTCACACTAGGGCTGGTTGAGCGCTGACGCTCAACTAGCACCACGGGTTTATTTAGTTTTTCAGAATAACTTTTTGACCAACACAACGAGCGATGGCAATCCTTTTTTTACCATCGCTAGTCGTTCTGTATCATGTTAGACGTAGATGCTCTCATCCATGCCCAATCCCTGCAGAATCCTTCGCTGATCCGGGTTGAGGGAGCGATCCAGTGCGCGTTGGATGCGCCCGTCTGGCAGCTCCAGCAGGATGACGTTCACATATTGAAACAGCTGAAAAATCGCCTGTCCCGTTGGCCGGGTCAGCTTGTGGCCTCCCGCGCCCTTTAACGGGCGTTCTGGTGTGATGAACTGACGCACCCGGCGCTGAAAAACGCGGTAAATCGCCAAGGCCAAGAGAAATAGATAGCCCAATACGGCGACCCGTTCTGGCTTTTTGACATCAATCTCATCCGTGAAAAACGGATCTTTCAAAAACGCGAAGTTCATTTCCACCGAGATTTGCCCTTTATACAGCTTCAAGATCTCTTGGGCATCCATTTGTTGGCCCTTCCATTCCTTCGGAACGGTCGTGACGAGGACAAACCGGGACGCTTTCCGTCTTGCCTGTTCCCATGCCTGTTGGTCGAATTCGACGTTTAGGCGAAGGGTGTACAGCGTCTCCGTCTCGGGTTCCGCCCCTTTTTTCGGCCGTCCGCGCCGTTTTTTCGGACGCACGATCTCTTCGACCGCGGCCTCCACTCGATGAAACCGAGGGCGAAGGGACGCCTTGAGGGACGTCAAGGCTTGTTCGGCGTCTTCGCGGCAGGAGAAGGGGTGGCGCTCCCAACGGACTTGTTCCTCGCGAAGAAGCTCCGCTTCTTTGACCCGCTCTTTTTCGAGCGTTTTTCCTTTGCGCTGGTCGAGCGCGCTCGATTCGACGACGATCAGCCGAACCGGGTGGCCTTCATAGGTCGCGGCCGTTTCCCATACCCGGTACGTGGCGCCGTTTCTCTCCGCTAGGGTAAAGGGTTCGCTCCACGGGATGTGAGGCGAATCGGCCTCCGCGAGCGCCTGTTTCACGATTCGAAGCGACGAAGGGCCTCTGGTGATCAAAAAGGCACGGGCGGCTTTTGTCTGCGCCAAGGTGTCTTTCGTCATCGCGGCGGAATCGGCCACGTAAATCCATTCGTCGTCGATCTTGGCTTGTTTGAACTGTTCGTGGATCCGCGACAGCACCTCAGGATTCCACGCCTTATCCGATAGATTGCCGTCATGCACATCGCCGTAAAACGGGATGCCATCCTCGTTGCCGACCAGCCCGAAGCCGATCTGTTTTTGCCAACGGTGATGGCGGTTATAGCCATGTGTGATCTGCAAAGCCTCTAATGAGGCCGATTCATACGCTCCGTAAACAGTTTTGTCTGTCGTATCGGCGTGAAAGGCTCGGAGGGAAAGGCCTTCTTTGCGATAAATGTGAATCAAGCAAGTGCTGATGACCTTGTGAATATCGGCCTCATACAAGCGGTCGAGATGACGGGCCAAGGCATCGTCGTTCAACCAGGAAGGATGGAGACCGGGACGGATGAGTTTCTCCAGATCGATCTCCTGAGCCCATCGTTCTAAGTGAACCAGGGCTTGCCGGCCGTCAAATAGATTGTAAAGGATGGCCTGAACGGCATCGCTGACTCGCGTTTGGCACTGTGGATCGACGGGCACAAGATGGTCAATCAAGTGAGGGATGTCGAGTTTTTTGACTAGAACACTTATTATATTCAAATAACCATTACGATAGACCCCTTTGACTTTCACATTCATGAGAGAAAAACTCCTTTACGTTCCTTGTGTGTCAAGGATTCATTCGACATCGGAACAAAAAATCCTCCCGATTTTCGTCGGAAGGGTGCGAAATGTGAGTTACAATAGATACTAATGAGGAAACAACTTTTACAAAGAAAATAGAGTTACCTGATAACGGATACGTAATTGTGGAACAATCTATAAATATTGAAGATGAACCATTAGATGTAGTTCCGCTAGCTGCTGATTATTTTTATTTTTATAATACTAGTACATTTTATAGTGCAACAGTTTACATTCACCATGTACTTTACCCTGACACAAAATTAGTTCTAAAAACTGGTTTTAAAGTTACTACAAAAGGTTTGACTGCAACATATGCTTCTGTTGCAGGAACATCTGCTTGGTTCCCAAATACTGTTGATGGATCAGCTCAAATAACAGACAGTACAGCATATAAAGAGGGCTATGATATTAATGCACAAGGTGATTATAAATATGCAGCTATTGGAATAGGTGGATCAGGTATTTTTAATTCCTACCATACCATTGTAAGTTCTGTAAAACTTATAGACCTAAAATCAAATGGAGCGACAGTTAGAGTTTCTTTCAAACATCTCTATTAAAGGCGGGGGTATCTATGGCTGAAACGACAATTTATTCATCCTTTATAACTGACTGGTTACCTATAACAATTGTTTCGGTAACTGTAGCCATTATCGTTTTAGTTGGTATCCTTGTATTTAGAGTATTAAAACAGAAATAACTATACTGTAGACATTGTAAGGTACCGTCAAGATTTTTGTGTAATGTAAGATAGATAGGGTGTCTTTGAAATGGGTTTAGAATAGAGGGGGATATTTCCTCCACACAACAGACTGAATATTCAGTCTGTTGTGTGGAAAGGGAGAATCCCCTAATTTTGTTTATTTACAACTCACATTTCGCACCCTAACAAGGTCAAAACAAAGGATTTTTTATTTAGTTTTTCAGAATAACGTTTTGACGAACACGATTAGCGATGGCAATCCTTTTTTTACCATCGCTAGTCGTTCTGTATCATGTTAGACGTAGATGCTCTCATCCATGCCCAATCCCTGCAGAATCCTTCGCTGATCCGGGTTGAGGGAGCGATCCAGTGCGCGTTGGATGCGCCCGTCCGGCAGCTGGAACACGACGACGTTCACATAATGGAAACAGCTGAAAAATCGCCTGTCCCGTTGGCCGGGTCAGCTTGCGGCCCCCAGGCCCTTTTAACGGGTGTTCCGGTGTGATGAACGGGCGCACCCGGCGCTGAAAAACGCGGTAAATCGCCAAGGCCAAGAGAAACAAATAGCCCAATACGGCCACTCGTTCTGGCTTTTTGACATCAATCTCATCCGTGAAAAACGGATCTTTCAAGTGGGGCAGGCCCAGTTTTTTGACTAGAGCACTTATGATATTCAAAATAGGAATTGCGATAGACCGCTTTGATTTGCACATTCATGAGAGAAAAACTCCTTCACTTTTCTTGTGTGTCAAGGATTCATTCGATATCGGAACAGAAAAACCCTCCCGATTTTCGTCGGAAGGGTGCGAAATGTGAGGCTTACAGCGGAATATTGCCATGCTTTTTCTTCGGCCGCTCCTCGTGCTTGTTTCGAAGCATCTCGAGCGCCTGAATGAGCTTGATTCTCGTGTCGCGCGGATCGATGACATCATCGATCATGCCGTATTTCGCGGCGACGTACGGATTGGCAAATTTCTCCCGGTATTCGGCAATTTTTTGTGCCCGCGTTTCTTCCGGATTCGGACTTTTTTCAATTTCGCCCGCGAAAATAATGTTCGCCGCTCCTTGCGGCCCCATGACCGCCACTTCCGCGTTCGGCCACGCATAGACGACATCGGCGCCGATCGATTTGCTGTTTAGGGCGACGTACGCGCCGCCGTACGCTTTCCGCAAAATGACCGTAATTTTCGGCACCGTTGCTTCCGAGTAGGCGTACAAAATTTTCGCCCCATGGCGGATGATGCCACCGTGCTCCTGCTTGACGCCCGGGAAAAAGCCGGTGACGTCCTCAAACGTAATGATCGGGATGTTGAACGAATCGCAAAAACGGATAAAACGCGCCGCCTTGTCGGACGAATCAATGTCAAGCCCGCCGGCCATAAACTTCGGCTGGTTGCACACAAGCCCGACCACTTCGCCTTTAATGCGGGCAAAGCCGATCACGATGTTTTTGGCGAAATCTTTTTGCACTTCCATAAACGATCCGTCATCGACGACTTGGGCGATGACGTGGCGAACATCGTACGGGCGGACGGCGTCAATCGGCACGACATCGGCCAAATCGGGGCGGTAGTCGTCCCCGTCCGGAATCGGGCCAAACGGCGGCTTTTCGTTATTGTTTGACGGCAAATAGCCAAGCAGCCGCCGCACCTCGGCGAGCGCTTCCTCTTCATTCGCCGCCGCAAAATGAGCGTTGCCGCTGATCGTGTTGTGCACGCGGGCGCCGCCTAAATCTTCGGCGCTGATTTTCTCCCCGGTCACCGCTTCAATCACTTTCGGACCGGTGATGAACATTTGGCTCGTTTTTTCGACCATGAACACAAAATCCGTGATGGCCGGGGAATAGACGGCCCCGCCGGCGCACGGCCCCATAATGACGGAAATTTGCGGGATGACGCCGGAATAAATGGCGTTGCGGTAAAAAATGTGCCCGTACCCGTCAAGCGACAAGACCCCTTCTTGAATGCGGGCGCCGCCCGAATCGTTCAAGCCGATGACCGGCGCCCCGGTTTTCGCCGCCAAATCCATGATGTTCGTGATTTTTTTCGCGTGCATTTCCCCAAGCGCGCCGCCGAAGACGGTGAAATCTTGCGAGAACACAAATACGGTGCGTCCATTGATCTTCCCGTAGCCGGTGACGACCCCATCGCCCGGCCCCTTCTTTTCGCCAAGTCCAAAATCGGTGCAGCGGTGCTCGATGAACGGATTGAGCTCGACAAACGTCCCTTCGTCCAACAGCAAGTCAATCCGCTCGCGCGCCGTCAGCTTCCCTTTCGCGTGCTGCTGTTCAATTTTCTCATCGCCGCCGCCCAGTTCAATCTCACGTCGGCGGTCATACAGTTCGTTGATTTTGTCGTACATGTCGCTCATTGGTGTCCCTCCGTTCGGTTCGTCCGTTCACAAAGTTCGTACAACACGCCGCCGGTCGATTTCGGGTGCATGAAGGCCACCCACGCGCCGCCGGCGCCGCGTTTTGGCGCATCTTGAATCATGCGAATGCCATGCTCCTTCAGCTCACGGATGCGCTCGGTGATGTCCTCGACGCCAAGCGCCACGTGATGGATCCCTTCGCCGCGTTTCTCGATAAATTTCGCCACCGCGCTCTCTGGCGACAGCGGCTCGAGCAGCTCAAGCTTCGCCTCTCCGGCCTGCAGAAACGCCACTTTCACCTGTTCCGACTCAACTTCCTCGATGCCGAGAAACGGCAGGCCGAGCACATCCGTATAAAACGGAAGCGCTTTATCGATCGAGCGGACAGCAATGCCGATATGGTCGACTTTTTTCACCTGCATCGTCTTGGTCTCCTTTGCTGCAAAATGATGAGGCCAACGTTTTATTATTCGCCGTTTCGACAAAAAATCCTGCTTTTTTTGTTTTTCTTTGTCTGCGCAACGGTCAAGCCATGGAGCGGTTCGTTTCATCTCTCATCCTGCTTTTTTCCTTGTCCGCTCCGCTGTTTGCCGTTACAATAAACGTAGAACAGCGGACGGAAGGAGGACGGACCGTTGTCGCGCAAAACGCAAAAATTCGTGGTTTACTTGATGCTCATTTGCATGCTGCTGACGACGCTCCTCGCCGGCATCAGCATGTGGTTTTAAGCGCGATCCGGCGTAAAAAACGCAAGCTCCGAAACCGGAAGCTTGCGTTTTTCATTGGACAGCGCCGTACCGTTTGGCAATGGCGTAAAACGATTCGTTGCTGCGGAGAATGAGCACGTTGGCGCCGATGGGCACCCGTTCATACAGCTGCTCGACATTGCGGTTGTGCATGCGCACACAGCCTTGCGAAACGTAGCCGCCAATCGACGCCGGGTTGTTCGTGCCATGAATGCCGTACGTGCGCCCGTCCGTCCCGCGCGCGTTAAAGCCGATCCACCTTGTGCCGAGCGGATTGTTCGGCGCCCCGCCTGGAATGTTCTTTTTCCGATAATACGGGTGTTTCGCCTTCACCGTCACCGTAAACATTCCTTCCGGCGTCAAATCGGCATTGACCCCGGTCGCCACCGGATAAACGGCTTCGATGCGGCCGTCGCGGACGAGCGCGAGCTTATTGATCGCTTTGTTCACAATCACGAGCGGCTTCGCCTCCGCCGCTGTCTGGAAAGGCGCCCCCAACACTGCGGTTATCACGAGACAAATGGCCAACCATACCCGCATATCCGTCCATCCTTTGCTTGAATGTTTGGCTATAGTGTGCGCCAAAACGGATGGACATATGCCCTGCATCATGCCTTCAGCCGCTGCGGTTTTCGTTCGTTTCCGGGGTGGAATTCGCTTTTGATGATTAAATATCGCTCCAATTCGCGCACTAAATGAAACAACGCCGCCCGCTCTTCAAACTGCTCGCGCGTCTTTGGCAGCGGCATCGCCTTAAACTGTTCGCGCATCTCGGCAAGGCGCCGCAAAAAGCGGTCCGCCGTATTCCCCGGATGAATGGCGTCGCTTAATTCGTCGATAAAATCCGCAATCATCATCCGCTGTTCGACCGTGTAGGTAAGTGACGTCACAAGCGGAAGCATATGCTCGATGATTTCCAACTGCCGCTCGCGCATGCGGAAGTAGCGGACATATTCATCCTCATTCCGCCATAATTGGTTGTCGGCGTGGCGCATGGCGAGTTTTTTCGCCTTGTCGAGCGTCTCGGCGGCGAGCGGAAGCTCTTTTCCGTCCCAATCGAGTTCATTGGTGCGCAAGTAGCGGACGATTTCTTTTAAAATGATGCGGAACAAATCCTCAACGATGCGTTGGTACTCTTTGAGCTGCTTCTCGACGCTTGGCATGTACATATTCATAAGCAGCGCCACACCAATGCCAACCGCCACCAGCAAGATCTCATTGGCGACCAATCCCCACGTGATTTCCTTGGCCGCATACAAATGCAAAATAATGACCGAGCTTGTCGCAATGCCCTCGTTCACCTTCAGCCTGACGGTCACTGGAATGAACAGCAGCAGCAACAGCCCGATCGTCCACGGATGATAGCCGAAGACGGCAAAAAACAACGCCGCAAACCCGATCGCGACAACGCACGCCGCAAAACGAGCCCGGGCGGTCTCAAGCGACCGCTTTTTCGTCACTTGGACGCATAAGATGACGATAATGCCAGCGGAAGCGAAGTTATGAAGACCGATGAGCTGAGCGATGGCAATCGCCAGCGCCGCCCCCACCGCCGTTTTCAATGTCCGATAGCCGATTTTCATCGCGCCGTCTCCTTTGCCAATGGTTGCCGACTTCATTGTACCGATGACGGCGCTTTCGATGCAAGGAAAAACGGACAATATTTGGCTCACATGCACACCCGTCCCGAAGCCCATCTGCCCCAACAGCCGCGCAAGGGCAAAAAAGACGGCTGTCCGCTAATGCGGGACAGACCGTCCTAGACACAAACAGGGGCGCGGTTCATGAGCGGGCTTTTTCATAAATCGTCTTCCCGTCGCGCTCGATTTCGCGCCTGATCGCTTCGTTCAGCGCGTCGAAAAAAAGCACGTCGCACAATGGACACTCCCTACACCTAAAGACGCAAAATTTGCCAAAAATCGTCATCATGACAATACGATTTTCCTATTATTTGTGAATATACTGTGAATTTCCATGTAAAAGGTTGACATCTTCTTTTTTTTTTTTTTTATAATGCCACCTGAATCCGTGATGGATGGAAATCAACTTCGATTTTGGTGCTAGTTATATGGATGAATGATCCATAAATCCCTTTTTGTGATGATTCCCTGCACTATTTTCATGTTTAAAAATGAGATAAATTTCTTTTTATGGAGATCTAAACTAAAAAAGAGGCAAAAAAGTACAGGGAGTGATGGTTGACTTTTGCATCCGAACATCTGTTTGTTATCTTGCTTCTTTCCATTTTTGATACACATTCAGTAGGAGTATACTGTACCCGCTCCTTCGCGTCAGTTTCATCCATAGTTGCCGTGATCGGCGAACGAGTCGCCCTGCCATCGTGATCACCGTCTGAATGATCGTCTTGATGCGGCGGCGTTTCACTTTGTGATGTAATGGATGTCTCGGGTCGCTTAATAGATCTTGTCCGATCAGGCGAAGAAGGTTGTACACGAAGGCTCCCATGACCAACACGAGCGCATTCGTTTTCATCTTCCCAGATGGAAGCCGCTCTAAATCTAAGTCGCTCTTGAGTTCGCTATGAAACTGTTCGCATGTCGCATGATCATGATACAACGCGAGCACATCGCTCATTCGAACATGCTCGTATCCTTTGAGCCGCACCCAATAGCTTTCCACTTCATAATTAGGAACGAGCATCACCTGTCCATTGCGTTCCATCGTCCGTTCCGTCACTTGGGTGACTTGAACGTACGTATACGTATTTCCATCGATCGCTGCCGTCTGTGGAAGGCATAACTCATACGTTTGGACTCCTTCTGTTTGTCCATCATCGACGCGTTTGCCCTTTTGCGAAGCGATCTGGAACCAAAGCGCTTTCGATTCTCGGCGCAAGTTTCGTTTGATGACAAAGTCCACGTCTTCCTTTAGACACACGTGCACGTTTGCTTCCGCGTCGTTTCCTGCATCCATGCGAACAAGCAGACGAGACGAGGTCAGTTGACGAGCTCGACGGATGGCGGTGGTTAAAAACGAAGGCATGTTGTCTTGCACATGTTGTTTTCCAGGACGCAACTCGGCATGAACGATATAGCCTTCCTTCCCCGCATACGCAAACAACGGCGTAAAACCGTCAAATCCTTTATACGTTCGACTCACTCCTTCTTTTTTCGTATCGGAGTTGTCAAATGGGGAGCCATCTATATCAAGGGGAAGCCATGTCGTCTTTCCTTTGGCCCAACAAGGGGACAAGGTGGCATGTCGTTGAATCAACAGACGCATGGACTCCTCCCAAAGAATCGTTTCGGTCATCGGAAGACAAGCGAGCTGATCGAGTCGCTGTCTCAACGTTGGGGAGGAAGGCACGTGCTGAATGCCCATCGATGTCGAAAAGATATCGTCCTGACGATATGCTTCAATATGATCAAAGTCCGTTTTTCCTGTGGCAAGCAAGCCGATCATCGAGCGAATGACGTCGCTATGGGAAATGTGCACGTCTCGACGAACGGTAGGAGGCCGAAGCGCGTTTACTCGTTTATTCAGTTTCGTTTGATGGAGCAAGTAGCCAACGAGGGCAAGCCCCGCACTTGGGGTAATGGCTTCATCTGTCAACACAAACCGAATCGGGAAATCTTTCATCGCATTTTCACCTGCTTGATGAAAAGTCGTTAACGTCGTTTTCCCTTATCGTATCAACGGTTTGCGACCATTGTAAAGATGTTTTGTCACGGATTCAGGAATGCCATTGAATTTTACAAACATTTCAAATTGATGATCAGAGAGGGCATTCAATATGAAATGGGTTTTCATTTCAAGGATGGCGTCCCGCTTAAAAGCAGAAGCCATTTTCATATTGGTATTTTCCGGGGCTTTGATGTTTGATTGCCTCAATCCCCATACCATCAATCCAGCGGAATGGATCTTATATACGAAGTACTTGGTTCCGATTGGAATGGCGGTCTGGCTGCTTTTCAGCTTTCGTTTGCACGTTTCCTTGTTCGCCTCAACGCCGATTCACTGGATCGCGATGAACGACATCATGCGAAACCCACAAAAGATCGTCTTCTGCCAAGCTTTGATCGCGTTTGTTTGTTTTTTCGCTTTGCAAATGGCCTTGGCCGGGATCATCGCCTGTGCGGTGGTGATCAACTATTCAGCGGGTTGGGATCTTTTCACCTTTCTGTTTCCATTGTATTTGATTCATTTTCTTCTACCATTTCTATGGGCGTGGATGATTGGATTGTCCACAAGCGCTGTTTACGCCTATCATTCTCCGAAAAAAGCGATGTTGCTCGTTGGCGTACTTGTTTTGTGGATCATCGTGCTGTTTTCTTTGGAATATCGCAACCCATCCTTCTCCTTGTGGGTAAACCATCGTTGGCCTTACATTGACCCGTTATTCAGCTTAACCTTTCAAAAAGAACGCATGCTGATCAAGTTGGCGTATATCCTTTCTTCCATCGCCGTTTATGGCGTTTTTCGAAGCATGCGGCGATCCTTCGCGGGGCTCGCGGCTGGTGTGACTCTCGTTATTTTCGTAACATTTTTCCTTCAACATGCACAATCAAAATTCCAGTTGGATGACATTCTGTTGGCAAACGACGTCAAACTTTATCAACAAATCAAACATCAGGATCAAACCAAGAACATCCCGTTGCATGGATATTGGAAAATCAAGGAGATCGAGGTGAATCCGAAATCCACGCATCCGATCAAAGTCACACTCTCTCTGCATCCGAAAGAACGCACCGTTCGTTTTTCGATCAACGAGCAATTTCAAATCGATCACATCCAAGGCGGAGGGAAGCGTTTACCCTTTCAACAACAAGGAAACGTTGTTCAGGTGGAGACCAACGGTGCGCCATCCATGACGATCTATTATCAGCATACGTTCGGCTCAACCTTTTATCCGTTGACATCGGGCGTCACTTTGTTGCCATTTGAAGCCAACTGGTATCCGCAATCAGTGGATTCAACGCTTTACCATCTCGACTCATCCGGAACGCTTCATTCCAATGTGGAAACGAAAACATGTACACGGGTCAAAATGATTGTCGGAAAGGAAAAGTACCGTTGGCGTGGGGACCATCCCCTTTGTCTCTCCATGATCAACGGTCCTTACAAACAAATTCAAGTGCAACATACTCGTTTCCTTGTTTATAAACCGTTTCTCACCACAACAAGAAATTTATCAAATTCATAATGCAAAATTAGTTGCCTTTGAAAGGATGTGAAAAAGAGTGTTAGGAAACAACAATGAAAAATGGAAAAGCTCATCGTTATTGGTTCCATAGCCTCTTACGAAATGAAGCTGGAACCGCAGTAAAGACGAGAACAATCTATATAATATTTGGAGAGGAGAAGGGATAACATGATCGTGAACCGAAAAAAGAAATGGAAATCAAAATGGGCATCTTTATCGCTTGCAGCAGCAGTAATAGCGACTGCCGGTGCAGCGGGAGCAGCATCCGCAACAGCCTTTTTAGACGGCTCAAGTACTTATAAGAATACATCTCCTCTTACTGCAAGCCGTAATGATACAGGAAATATTAAAGCTGTGAATAACGGTGCCAATACCCAAACGAGAGGCTATGCTTACAAATTGATCAATTGGTGGCCCGACAGCGTCGTCGCCTCCACCAACTGGCTCAATCCTGGTCAAGAAGAAACCCGCAGTTTTACACAAACCAAAGACGATAAGTATTATGGCCAAATTGTTGGTCAAACGATTGGCTCAAGAGGATATGTGACCATTACCGTCAAATAAATATACCGAATCAGGATGATGAGGGAGTCAGGGATACGCCTAAAAAGAATGGGGCGATCCCTGACCGCATTTTTCTTTTGTCAACTTCTCGGAAAGAAAGCGGTTGATCAGCTATGAGGTGGAATTTTCTCGTCTTATTTTATCTAAAAAAACTGTTGAGAAGTAAGCTATACGTTGGTGCCAGCATACTATTTTTTGTTTTGTTGCTTATCAGATTCCTTTTATTCTTTTCAGACGATATGAACTCAGGCATGGAATACTCTGGGGAGTTGCCCTCTGAAGTGTTCATGCTTGTCCAAATCGTTTCGATCTTTTACATCGTGTTTTTCTATCTTCTCTATTCCAAAGAACTTCTTTACGGCGTTTCGTCATGGTTCGCCGATGGCTACCGGATTCTGCTCGAGAAGATGAGTGCCTTGTTCGCGGTTCATACGCTGTGCCAAGGGATCATGTTGATGATGGCCTACGCCGTTTTTTCACTCGTGTATATCTTCATTGGGATTGAGCCTTCGGATCTGTATTTGTCGCTGCTGCGGTTTCTCGCCGTCTACCTGTTCGGGCCGCTCGTGTTCACCGTTCTGTACGGCGTCATCATCGCGATGCTGTTCGGCACGAAAAGAATTAGTTTTTTCGCTATTTTGTTTGTGTGGATCCTGACCGGACCGATGACGACGGAGCTGTTCATCGATGTATCCCAAACCGTTCATGCCCGCGACTGGGCGTCGCTGCTGTTTATCGGGAAACATATGATCCAACATGTGTATGATTCATACATCGGATTTGAGGTCGATCGCGGCGGGGAATGGAAATTCGCTGCATGGCTTCTTGCTCTTGCCGCATTGTCCTTGCTGTCGTCGATCCGCTGGACGCAGACGAAAAAGGAACGAAACACAGTCCTAAAAGCGCTGCTCGTCTTCCCGTTTCTGATCGTCCTAACCGCCTACAACTCCTTGCAAACGAACACAAAGGCATTCACCCGGGCCGATCAGACGACCGAACTTGAGGAATACCGCCAGATGAAACAAGAGGTAAAAGCCGATTTGCGCTACCGTATCCAGTCGTACGACCTTTCCTTGCATGGATCGCGTGCGGTCGTGCGCGTGGCCTTGTCCCATTTGGAAACGAACCGGCCAACGTTTCAACTGTACCATTTGTATCCGCTTCACTCGATTGAAGCGGACCATCAGCCCGTCAAGTTTACGAGAAACGGCGATCTCGTGACCGTGTGGCTGCCCAAACGAACCTTGACGCTCACCTTTTCCTATGAGATCGTCGATACGGCCCTCATCCCGCACACCAACGGCCGCATCGTCCTGCTGGCGGATCGGGCGTGGTATCCGAAAAAACGAGCTGCGCACATGTATCGGATTGATGAATATCGGGTAGCGGGAACGAGAGCTTGGGATGGGGCATTCACGGACCAGTTTTTTCCGGGCGAAACGTATACGTTTACCTTGGACGTGGACGGCGATGTGCTGTTTTGCAATGTGCCAAAGCGTGGAAAGGTTTACCGAGGGAAGGCGCAAGCGGTCACCTTGATCAAAGGGCAAGGACATCAACTCGTCTATCAAGGATATGAGATCACCTACCCGGCCGACTGGCCGCACATGGCGGAACGGGCGCCGACTGTCATCCGCCAGTTGGAAAAAACGTTTCATTATGTACAACAAATCGCATCAACGGCGGTTCCATCGCTGCCGAAATCCATTGTGTTCTCAAGTTGGGGGCTATCCTCGTTTATGGCCAATGACCATCTTGTCTATAACACGAGCTTTTTTTCGATTGGCACCTATCATGTGGAACGAGATTATTATGAAAAAATACTCCGGCTTTCCGTGCCGCCGAAAGGATCGCGGATCATGTACAACGAGTGGATTTCGCTGGCCACCCGCTGGTTGATGCAAAAAAATGGCCTGCCGGTGATCGACTGGAGCTCCAAAAGCGAGTGGTTCGAGTCGCAGCCGCGATCCGTGCAGAAGCAGATTGAATCGATTTATGATGATTTTCAGCCGCTTGGCGTAGACCAAAAACAACAATTTTTGCGGACATGGTATGAGAACATGGACGATGCTTGGACATGGGATCGCGTCTTCGAGATGATGCAGGAGGTGAAAGGTGTTGACGGTCACCATTGAAGGATTGACGAAAATCGTGAAAAAAAAGGCGATTTTATCGGATGTCTCCCTCACCATCTCCGGCGTGTACGGCTTGCTTGGACCAAATGGCGCCGGCAAGACGACGTTGATGCGCATTTTGGCCGGGCTGTTGGATTTCAATGAGGGGCGGGTGTTGCTCGGAGACGAACCGATCAGCACCGGCACGAGAGTGAAACGGGTGAACGAGATCGGCTATTTGCCGCAAGAGTTTATGATTTACCCGGAGCTGACAATGTATGAAGTGCTTGAGCATCTCGCCGTCTTGCAAGGAGAACATCCCGCCACCTGCCGTCCGAAAATCGAACAGGTCATCGAACAAGTCAACTTGTCTTCGCACATGCACAAACCCATGCGCGAGCTGTCCGGCGGCATGCGGCGGCGGGTGGGCATCGCCATGCTGCTGCTTCGCGAACCATCCATCCTGCTGTTTGACGAGCCGACGGCCGGGCTCGATATCCGCGAGCGCGTACGGTTTCGCAATTTGTTGAAGCGGCTGGGCCACGACCATACGATCGTCATCTCTTCGCACCTTGTCGAGGACATTGAATTTTTGTGCACCAAAATCGGGGTTTTGGACCGCGGCGTGGTGCTGTTTGAAGGCAGCCCGGACGAGCTCAAGCAAAAAGCCGCTCCTTATACGTATGAGTTGGACGTGCCGTTTGAGGAACTCGACCCGATCATGGCCGCGAACGAAGTCGTCCAAATGAATGAAGAGCCTTCCCACGTCGTCGTGCGCGTCTTGTCGGAAGAACCAATCGGTCGGCGCGTCGCCCCGCGGCTGATGGACGGATATTTGGCGTTGTTGAAAGAGGCGGAAGCGCATGGATAAGAAGACGATCGCCCATCGTTTTTCCTTCGACCGCCGATTGCTGGGCCGATTGTACTGGTTTCCGTTTCTCGCGTATGGGCTGTGCGTGGGGTTGATGGTGATCTTTTCCGCCCGCTCCGACGAACCGTTTTTGCCCTACACTGTCATCCAAGGCATTGCCGTGCCGATCGCCGGATGGCATCTCGTCTTTTTGTACCGCCATTTGTATGACGAGGGGGCGAAAGAGGCGGTGTTATGGTATTATCGGAAAGCGGTCGTCCTCGACTTGCTTCGCTATGCCGTTTTGCATGGGGGATGCATCGTTCTTCTTGTCTTGGCGGTCATATGGATCCATGGAACGATGTTTCTCACTGCTCCCGTTTTGGTGCACCTGTTTCTGTTGTTTTCGTTTTACCAGTTGATTGGACTTGCCATGTTATGCGTCTTCCGCAGCCTGGATGTCGCCTTGTCGGTCATCGTGGTCTATACCTTTATGGAAGTCGCGACGCAAGGGACGTTCATGCCGTGGCCGCATCTGTTTTTGTTTCAAGCGCCGGCCGACTCGCTGTCCCTCCTTCTTCCTATGATGTGGCTGGGGGCGGGCATTGTGATCGCCGCCATTTTGATTGGACGGGAGTTTTGGTAAACGAGGGCGGAACCCAACAGAGGAATGTGGGGGGCTTGTTGGTGTGGTCTCCGTTCATGGGACGCACCCGTCCGCCCCCACCTCATCTCCGCAATACGGGACAGACCGTCCTGGACACAAAAAAGAGGCACGGTTCATGAGCGGGCTTTCTCATAAATCGTCTTCCCGTCGCGCTCGATTTCGCGCCGGATCGCTTCGTTCAGCGCGTCGAAAAAAAGCACATCGCACGAATAAATGCCGACGATCTCATCAATATCCTCTTTGATTTTCCACTTTTGTTTGCCGGTATAGTCCACGCACAAGTCAATGTCGGAGTTGTAGCGGGCCGTGCCGCGCGCCCGCGAGCCGAACAACACGACTTTTTGAATGTCTTTTTCGCCGGCGAAATACGCCATCAGCCGTTTAAACACGACCGGGCTAATTCCATACATCACGGTCGATCACTTCTTCTTTGATGTTTTGCAGCAGCGCTTCGATTTCGTGGATATATTCTGATACAATTCGGTTTTTGATCTGCTCATCATCTTCCTCGTTATACACATGGGCCGTGGCGTTGCGTGAGTTGAGTATATCCTAAATAAATCCATTCCTCTTTTTGAGCGATTAGCATTGATTCTAACCGTCCTCAAACGAGCAACTGTTGTTTGCCTTCTACAACATTTAAATATACATTGGGCAAATCATGCAAAACTTCATAAGCCGAAACATACGCAATAGCAGGCTGGCTGTATGCGCATACCAACATCCTTTCTATATTATTTTTTGCGCCAATTAAGCGATTCCCTTTCGATTTGACTTTAATGAGATATCGTCCCCCTTCTTCGAATTCCTCGAATTTTTCATTGTGTATTTCTAACATGCGCTTAATGGGGGCCAACACTTTTTGTTGTTCCGTTAATGTTAATACCTTCAATTCACCTTTAACGATATAATCAAGCAACTCTAGGGCGACAAAACGATTTAACTGATGATGATAAAATTGATTGGAGTAATGTCTTAAGCATTTATAGCAAGATGTCTCGCAATGGTTTTCGCATTCATGCAAAATTTCCCTTGCCATTTTAATAATATCAGGGAGCATTTCCCCTGCAATGTGTGAATACCCCGCTCCTCCGGATAAAGTATCAAACAGGTAAACATCGGCTTGATACAGATGTTGTGAACTTTTTGTCTCTAATGGAAGAATGCGATATCCTGACAGCAACTCATTATAATCGATGTCCAATACCCGGCTTGCAGCCAATACGAGCGCCTCGCCAATCGTCTTCAAACCGTCATGAACCCATTGATGATTCGGGTGAAAGTCGACTTTTTCATCAAAACTCATCCGCAATAGTAATAAATCAGAGTTAAATATATTCCCAAGAAACACTTTCATAATACTTCCTCTACAGCGGCTATCCCTTTGACCAAGATGTGTTTTCAACCTGTAAGGTACATCATGAGCCAATTTATGTTCACTCTCCCCTGCTGGCCAAATAGCCCCACAATCCGTGCAGATTTCGAATCCTTCCTGTCGATCCGTCCCTTTATTCATGACGATAAGCTGTTTGTTCATCTCATTAGCATATTGAAGCCGCTCTGAACCTGAATAAGCCTTCAAACTTAGTTTTTCACCAGACACAGGAATAGGTAACTGAGGAGGAACTGCATAGGTGAATTCCTGCTCCCTATCTCCTTCCTTCACCTCCATCCCTTTCTCAGGCGAAAACCCCGTTGGTCGCAACAACGGACTGTTTTTCAACTCACCACCACACACTGAACATTTTTTCGTTTGGATTGGATCCAAAGAAACAAATAAGCACGATTCACAATAGGTGATAACCGGCAAACTGTCAAGCAACAAATCTTTAGCCGGTTTTAACGGATCGTGTGGATTAGGTACATAAATTCCCCCTATTCGATATGTTTTCTTATCAACAACAATTTGTCTTCCTGGCGCATACTCGCTCAACGCTCTATTTATCTCCAATTGCGGTCGTTGTTTAACGATTATTCTCCCCGTTCTTTCATCTTTCCCTTCGATGTAAAAACTGCATAAATCTTGTGGAAATGCATAGGTTGGAAGCAAGCCGTGATTGAACAAAAAATCGAGAAATTTATCGTTCGGATTTACTTCCGCTATATCGTCACCATCGATGGGTTGTATTGTATGTTTGACTTTCTCATAATTCCGTTCCAACTCGCTTACTAGCTCATTACATGCTTCCTTAACAATATCCCATTTTCGCTCTGCCATATCCCCCCCGCCTAATATTCCTCCTGTCGAAACAACCTCATCCGGAATCAAGTCAAAAATCACAGGATAGTCGCGAAAACGACAGGCGATATTGTCATTCAGCCATTTTTTAAACTGCTCATAATTAAAAGGCGGAGTACCTTCAAAAAATGATTTTGTATCACCTAACGAACTGCTGAGAATGCTTGACGCAACGGCACTTGCAGAAACGTTTTCATGAAAATACGTTTGAATGAGAAATGCGTTCAAATGCCTTTTGGTGATTTTTTTATTATCAATATAAACAATGGGTTTGCGAGCCGAACCGCTGATCATTTTTTCAGGCTGTTGAAAATAATAATAATCGTGCGGCCCTCCCTGGGCATAAGTAACTACGGTCGATAAAGCCGTTCCCCTCCGTCCAGCACGTCCCGCACGCTGCTGGTAGTTCTCCCGTTGTGGCGGAACATTTCGTAGTCCAACGGCAGTCAGTGAACCAATGTCGACGCCGACTTCCATTGTGGTTGTACAGCTTAAAATATCGACAGGTCCTTCTAAAACATCTAATATGATATCTTGGAACCGCAATTCGTACTCTTCTGTTGTTGCGATCGCTATTTTCGCATCCTTTTGCGACAGTTGAGCGGTATGCTCTTCAACGGTGATGTTCGAAATTTTCTCATGGTTTGTCAATATTTTTTGTATAGGTGAACGCCAAAATCCTTTTTCTGAATCCAACCGTTTACTGTTCACGTCTAATATCTCGATATTTTCCGATAAACAATTCACACATTTATTTTTTGCTGCAACGATATTCATTTCTTTGCAATCATTGCATTTATACCAAGTTGTATAAATGCCGGGAATCAGTTTTAATTTTCTAGGGGATAAATAATATCTTCCTTCCGATTCTGTACACAATTTAAACAAAGCATCGACAATTTCCTTCTTATGCTCCTCACTTTGAACATAAAGATGAATGATATTCTCTAAGTTTTTCGGTATATAACCTTTCTCAACTCCCCAATCATCGCCCCCGAACCCTCTAATCTTCAGCCTCTCATAGAAATGAATGGTTGAATCTATGGCCACTCTATCCAGCATTTCTTGAATGAACAGCATAGTCAGTACATAAATGTCTTCCTTCGACAATATCTCTTTTAGCTTTCTTTCTACTCTTGCCATTTCTCTTTTAACAGGCTCTACGTAGCCTGTGGCCGTTGTATAAACCGAGTAGAGTGGATGGCAAAGCTGGCGAAGAAGTTCTGTTTTGAAACGAGGCAGCAGTTCAATGTCGCCGTTTTCAATCAGCTCCTCATAGTCGCCATCAAAATCCTCATGTAAAATTTGAACATGATAGGCCAACGATTTTCGATCCTGTCCTTCAAAAAAGTATAATTTATGCTCATCAATCACTTGCAGCAACGAACAATATAAAGCGCCGCTCAGTTTTGGTTCAATATCTTGATCAATTAATTTTTGAGCCGCCAATAAAATGGACTGTCTAAAAGAGTCGAGCTCTACTTCATGGGGAATATCCCTGGCAAGACGTGCAGCCTTTTGGCGTCCGTCAGAAAACAGCAGCACTTTCCGTCCCTCATTAGGCAATTGTTTATTCAGCTTTACCGGAGGTTGCAATAAAAATTGCTCGCGAACTAAATTAGCAAAAGGCTGCTCACCTTTTGTTTTTAAGTCCGTAATCGTTCCCTGCACTTTTCTCATACAGCACGGACATTGTTGGAATGTAATTGTTTGCTTTTTCTTTTTGTTCTTATTTGCCTCATCATGAGGCAAATACAATTTTAGATAACCTTCAGGATCTTCCGGCGGCGACTTCATTAAATATCCCGTCCTGATATCGAGCCATACAGGACGCACCGATCGTTCTCCTTTTTGTATTTTTTCATGGGGCGGTTCAACCAGCAAGTGAATCTCTGTCAACTCCTCGCCAACAATGCCTTTCCCTTTTTCAGCCCATAAGTAGTTGCCGTCCTTTTTCGATATATACCCTCGAATAAACGCAGTTCCACATTTTCGATGGGTAAGCAATTCGTAGACCCTTGCTTCCTTGCTACAAGTACATTGTAATTTCGGAGAATCATACATTTTTCCTAAAATCGAATCGTTTCCTTTTACTCTTTTTTCCTCACATTTCGGATTGGTGCAGACATAAATGCCTGATACACCTTTAAAGAATAAATGGATCCTTACCGGCAATAACACTCGCTCATTATCTTTCGCTGCATTGGCCAACATTAATAAATGGCTCGTCGCTTTTTGGGCCACTTTCATATCGACACTTGGAAATACCAACTTGGCAATATCGCTGAACTTTTTAGCATTTCCGCTTATTTGTTCAATAATTAATTCGAGCGGTCCAAATCCGTCTAAGCTTTTATATAAATACGACGGCAGCTCATCTAAATTATGTGGGACATCTCCCCATCCAAGCCGCTTTGCTACAGCCTGGAGATTCGACCGCAATGTATCGTACTGATGAATGCGATTGGTAAACTGCTCGCTGTCTAGCAAGGCGAATGCATAGGCCTCTTCTGTCGTGCCAATTCTTCCGGGCTTTCTTTTTTCTTTCACTCCTTTGATCAACTTAAACGAACGTTTTTTCAGTTTGCCCGTTAATTGTTCAGCAAACTCAATAGCCGCAGAATTATCATCCTCCGCGCCCAAACTTGCACTCGTTAGAATGCAGCGCAATCGATCGCGTGTAATTCCTAATCTTGCCTGCAACCTTCTAATGAGTAGAGCCACCTCTGCACCACTCGTTCCTCGGTACATATGCGCCTCATCAAGCACTAGAATCAATGTGTTCGCTTCATCTTCTGCAAGCCATTGTCTTGTTTTCTCCCAAATTGGCCGCTCAATCGGGCGCATCAACATATACTCCAGCATGGAATAGTTCGTTACCAAAATATCCGGGGGAGTCGTTTGCATCTCGTGTCTAGTAAACAATTCCCGGTCGTCAGGAGAGGTCAAATATCGAGATTTCCAGTCGCCTTTTTTGCCTGAACGAAAGTTTGTTAAATTTTTCGCTATCCATTTCCCTCTTTTTTTCATTTCCAGCGCCAGTTGCGGCCGATGCTTTTCAATATCCAAATAATAATCAATAATCTCCTTCAACTGGTAGTCGTCTTTTTCCTTTGTCCGCTCTCCCGGGTAAGGTGTTCTTGATGTGTACATACCGAATAATGGATGACGGCCGAAATGATCCCGAAAGTACTTGGACACTCTCTCATCACCAAAAAGCTGGCGCAATCTTGTGATTTGATCGCTGACTAGCGCATTCATCGGATATAGTATTAACGCCCGAACCGCATGTGTTTGAAACTGTTCCCTTCTATTAAATCCTTCATCAATTAATGAGTTTAAAATGGGATGTAAGAATGATTCCGTTTTACCTGAGCCGGTTCCAGTCGCTACAACTAAATCATGTCCATCCACTAAAAATGATTCAAGCGCCTCCTGCTGATGGACGTACGGCCTCTTATAAATTCCTACACTAGGAGACAACTCCGAAAAATAAGTCATTGCTTCTTTACAATGAGCAGGCAAATTCATCTGCTCGTAGGCAGGCCCCAGCTCATAAACAGGAGTGGCCTCAATATAAGGCTCCTTCGAAATGACCCCTGGTGAATCCAATAACTCTCTGCGCTCTAACAGCAAAGAGGGATGGCTGATTGGATATTGCGCTTCAATATATTCGCGCAATTTTTGATGCAGCCGTGCAGAAACGGAGTTAATGGTAAATTCCATCATCCCATTTCGACTCCTTCCCATCGTATTGAATCCTCATCAATCCCCAAGCGCCGCAAAACCCAAATAAAATCTGAATAATGCCACAAAGGCACAATCCACTCAATCGGTTTGATAAAGGAAAGCGGGAAACAAAAAAGCATCGCCATCTTTTGTTCAAACACAGGAAACTTTTTAAAAAGACGGACATAAATAACATCTTCACGAATTTTTGCACACTTTATCGTTGTTTTCACCTGAGCCTTATACTCTAAGGCATACTTAGCCGTTTCTAAATAATATTCGGGTATCTTGTAATAACGCGCATCACCCCTCCCCATGTTCTCAACCCAAAAGTAGAGCGGTTGACTGTTTTTTAATGCATACCTAGCAATATAACAATCAGACTTTGATGCAAGATTCATTTGAAATGGGTGCCATTTGCGCCGTTTTTGAGGCAAAAATAGTTCTGTTGGTTCATCGTTTAGTTTTACTGGGTTCTGCAATTTGAGCGTTTCGATAAATTCATTTACAGTCGGTGAAGGCATCCATTCATCAATCATCAACGTTGGAACATGACTGCCCTCTTCCATATAACCGTTGCCGCACCCGTAATACTTGTCGCTCTTTCCTTCAGGGTTGCTGAGCACAACCAAGCTTTTAGACACGGGAAGTTCGACACAGCGCGGGGGCAACGGCAAATAATATCCATTGGCAAGCTTCAATATTTCCCCCAAACCAGATAACAGTTCGAGCAATGACTGTGCTTCGGTTTGATCTTCTTCTTTCATAACGTTTCGAAGATCTTCAAAAAAGCGCCCCTTTAGCAATCTTTGCAAAGGCGGGATAAGCCGCTGAAAATGCACCGGGTTCATTTTATAGTCCTCGAATGCATAAAAGTGCACCAAAGAAAGGACATGACGTTTTATTTGTCTGAATTGTATAATTATATTCTCCCATGCATCTATCAACATCTCTCGAGCTCCACCCCCTTACTAAATCAAAATATTCTCGCTGTCAAACTCTTCTAAGATTTTCTTTGCCTGCTCACGGGCAACATACGGCTGCAGTAGCACCTTGACAACCCATACAGACACGGCTTCTTCCTCAAACCGTTCATCCTCTAATAACCGAAACCATTTTTTAAATGCTTCTTTTTG
This sequence comes from Geobacillus sp. Y412MC52, assembly GCF_000174795.2. Taxonomy (NCBI): domain Bacteria; kingdom Bacillati; phylum Bacillota; class Bacilli; order Caryophanales; family Anoxybacillaceae; genus Geobacillus; species Geobacillus sp. Y412MC52. Next base: position 2,438,266 of record NC_014915.1, read on the forward strand.
TTTCGTAAACGACATGACTTCTTGCACAATTTCCACAAAATTATTGAACTCACTAGATTTTTCCTTTAATATTTTACCTTCTACAAGTAAACGTGCAGGGATGGATCCAAAGACTAGACGATGCGTCTTTCTTAGTAACCGAATATCAGGAGTTGTTATCATTTCATTTGCGCTGATCACAGGCGAAAACGACAACTTTTGGATGAACGAATCAGTCAACTCACTTTCTTCTTTTATGCTTATCAAAATCAATTCCGGCAACGACTCATCAATAGACACGCGCCAATGGTCGAGAAACGATTGTAAATACAATTCAGCAGGCGAATTTTCAATTTGGCATAAATGAAGAGACTTTACACAGTCAGGCCGTGTATAACAAGAAAAGGAATTGATCAACGTTTTATTAGTAAAATTCCGTATATCTGGAAAAACCGTTAGATGATCGTTTCCTGCAACCGCCCAGCCGATTGCCTGTGACAGTTCAAAACTAAATTCTCCTTTGACCACGACTGGTTTACGAAACAAAATCGCTCCGATGATCGTTTTCGCTGTCAACCATGCTTTATTCTCCTGCATGCCAATCATGCATAGGTTTTCTGCAATGGATGTCATTAAATGATTTATATCTTCATAATAAACTGTTGTTTCATCAACATCCTTCACCACCCATTCCGAATGATTTCGATCGTCTGATGCGTTATGCACAGAGACATTTAACCCCAAATTCATAAAAGGTAGTAAATCAGCCAAAGTCTGGAAAATATTATCTTTCATTTCCTTAATCTTTAATTCCAATGCCTTATCGGCTTTTTTTAGTCTTTCTTCCCTTTCTTTTATCTGTCTTTCGATTTCTTCCATCTCAACTAGCAAATGCTCTTTTTTTCTACGCAGCTGTTCTGTTTCGTTCAATACTTTTCGATGCTCATCTTCGATTCTTGCTTTCTCCGCAGCAAACCTTTCCTCTAATTCAACCTCTATTTTCCTTTGAATCACTGGGTACTGTAACAATTCCTCCTCAAATTGACCAATATCTTCCTTTGTTATTTGATATTTATCCAACAACTCAATGGCTTGCATAATACGCTCATAACGAACTTGCGGAGGGAGATCGCTAACCAATTCAGATAGCTGACTGATGACTTTTCTTGAAATTTCCTGAACCTGTTGCTGGTCTTTCAACGTTTTTAAAGCATAACGCATAATCCGAGCGTTAGTGGCACAATCGAGATAATCTTCGACAGGGCTCGCTAGCATCGCCGATACAAAGTATCGTTCGATCCCGACGTTCTTATCATTATATTTAACGAGATGCATCCCTTTTTTTCGTATTTCGAGCAACTTATCGTCGGACGAATCAATCACCCATTTTTGTTCTTTTGTCTGTTTGACACGGTAAGGCCCAACTAAATAATCATCATTCGTTAAGAGTAAAATTTCTGAACTAAACTGCTGCGGGGCATCAAACCCGTTCTGAATCAAATAAACAATGTCATGATTTTGCGCAAGTGAAAACGGTATTGGGAATACCTCATAATATTTTAAATTCTCCAATTCTTTTCTTACGATAAACTTTGAATATACAGGTCTTCCTGTGTATTCTTCCTCATTTCTTTCTTCAACTGTATAAAATCCCACTTTCCCTGCGTGAATGTCTTCAGGAGCAGGAGACCATATCACTTCCCCCTCACTTGGATAATGCAATCGTGCTTCCTGAACCTCAATTAACTGGTGATCGCGATATTCCGCTAAAACTTTAACAAACACATATTTTTTATTTGGCTTTCTTTCTTTTTCGACAATCCCAAATATCGTCTTCACGACGATCTCCTCCCATCAATAAATTCCTTTACTATTTTTGGAACCTTGTTTCGATACGTCTTTACATAGTAGGCTAGTTTTGCCCGCAACATTTTATCCCCTACATCTTGCAACAAAAACTCTAGAAAACGATATTGTTCATTTGAAATCCAACAACACTTTGTTTGCTCAAGCTGCATATACGCCAATAAAACTTTGCGCCAATCGGGATGGGCTAAATCGCACATCTCTTGAGCAGAAAAGTCAAACGCCCAAACCCCAGGAATAAAAAGCTTCTCAACAGATGGATGAAAAAACTCTCCCCCTTGACTGAGCTCTCTGGCAAACCGATTTTTTTCTTTGATCCAGTAAGGAAACAAAAGAGGATCTGTTACCGAAACCGTTGTGTATTTCAAGATGCTCTTTTCCTCACACAGCGCCAATGTCCGCTGGTCAACCACAACCCCGGATTCCAATCGTTCCGAAAAATATGGGTTCGCGTTTGGATCATAAAATAGATGTAACATCTTTCCTTCATGTTTTTTAATATAAAAAGTATGAAAACCTTTTTTATGCAATATAATGTCAACATAAGAACTCGACAGCGGATATTCCCGACTCGTATAATCCGGTTGAATATGAACTAGGCTGTACTTTTGCGGTTGAAAGTCACGGAAAGATATTTGGATTCTACATTTTCCTGTTCCGATTAACATCGCTTCTCCTTTTCTGCCAAAAATTGAAGGGACAACTATATCCAAATAATAATACGGCGGTTTCAAGTCATATCCAAATTGCCGAAACCACTCTATTAACGGCTCCGCCAATAGAAAAGGAAGACGGATTTTATAGGCAAACCATCCATACTTTTGATTTAATGGTGTTACATCCATTTCCCTCGGAAACTCTATTTTTTTTCGTGACATCATATAAAACGTATCACTCAGTGATAGTTCTCTAGGCTCAATCATGCAAAAGCTTTGGTTTATTGGCCGAAACAAATATGTATGGTTTTGAAACCCTTTAATATATTCAGGCCAAAACAAGCCGAGTTTCTCATAACATTCTTCATCTTTTCTAGTCGCAAAAGAAAAACTGTAGCTCTGCTTTGGAACAATCCACAGTTTATTTTCACTAGAGTTAGGCCAAAGCTGTGCAGAGGAAATAAAGGAATTCATTTCATTGCATTTTATTTTAAAGTGCAAATGATGCACGTCACATTGCATCACTTGAGAAGGCGTTAAATAAGGAAAGGTAATAAAAAGCTCCCAATCACGTTCCAATGGTTCAAATGTAATAAAGGGGCGGCTTATCATCACTGAATAATCATGAAGATGGGATGAACCTGACAAACGTTGAACATAAAGTTCGCATCGTTCAGACCCTTGCCCGCGTTCGTGACGAAAGTGAGCGGACTGCACCCTTCCTTCTGCTTTAAATACTCTCGCGCCGCAGCATGGACACGTATAGACAACCCCATACTTATGTGCGTTTTTCGCATGAACAAGTTGTCCTAACGGGTTAAATGCTCTTTCCATATGAACAGAACCCCTTACAAAAATGACTGGATGTTGTTTTATATCTTGACCACTTCAATAAACTATTGCTAATGCGACAAAACGATGAATTTCGCGGGGAGAGACAGCATATTCTCCATAACTGTCTCTCCTCAAAGCACCGATTGATCCCCTTACATATTCATGCACTGCAGCTTCGCCTGCTCAAGCACATCTTCCACCGCTTTCGGCTGTTTATTTGGCGGATAATCGTACTTGCGCAGCACCTTCTTAATTTCAAGGCGCATGCGCGCTTGGGCTTGCGCTTTTTTATCCCAATCGTGCGTCCGGTTTTCCTTTACCGTTTTCGCCAAATCCTTTGCGATTTGAATTAATACCTCATCTTCCATTAATTTTTTTATATCCGGGTCAGAACCTAACACGTCGAAAAACGCCTTCTCCTCCTCGGTTAAGCCAAGCTGTTTCCCTTCTTCAATCGCCGCCTGCAACTCTTCTTTAAATTTAAGCAATTCCTCAAATACTTCATACACATCCGTGTAATCATTTCGATTGTTGTATTTTTCTAATATTTTTTCAAAACGTTTGGAAAATGTTTGGCTCACCGTCATGTTTGTCTTTTTCACATCTTGCAATTTTTGCTTTAATACGCGCATTAAAATGGTCGACGCAATATTTTTTTGCGGCAAGGCGCGTAATTTTTTGATGTTCTCCTCATTCAACAAATCAAAACTTTCCGATGAAACCGCTTGGGTCAACACCATCACTTCATCTTCCAAAATCGCTTCTTCCAACATTTTCGCGATTCGTTCATTCACTTCTTTTAAGTCAGGTGTGCCTGTTCGCGAAGATTTCATAATAAAGGAACGAACAGCGATAAAATAGGAAATTTCCTCTTTTTGTTCTTTCGAAAGCAAGCCGGTGCAAATTTTATAAACATCTTTCAGCTTTTTCGTTTCCGTCATAAACAGCAATTTTCTTTTTTCCGTTTGCTGCACAAATTCTGCTCCGTCGCGAATGACTTCATAACGCTTTTTGTCGCTATCACCGAAAAAGGCGCGATAATCAAACGAATGGAACATATTGCGCAACACTTCGAGGATGTTTAACGCGATGTCGCGGGCTTGGGTATTTTCTTGCACTTTATCTTGGTCGCGCTTCGTATACGTTTGCAACGCTTCCATTAAATTTTTCTTTAAGCCGATGTAATCAACAATCAATCCGCCTGTTTTCCCCGGATAAACGCGGTTGACGCGGGCGATCGCTTGCATCAAGTTATGCGCCTTCATGGGCTTGTCAATATACATTGTATCGAGCGCCGGCACGTCAAAACCGGTGAGCCACATATCAACAACAATGACGATTTTAAACGGATGATCGACATCTTTAAATTCTTTTTCCCGCTGTTTCCGCGTTTGTTTATTTCCGACAAGCTTCGCGAGCTCCTCCGGATCCTGATTGTTTTCGGTCATGACAATTTTCACTTTGTCTTTCCAGTCCGGACGTTGACGCATGATCTCTTTATACATTGCAAACGCGGTGTTGCGCGAATAAGCAATGATCATCGCTTTTCCTTTGACAAGATGTTCGCGCTCCTCGTAATGGTGGATAATGTCCGTGACGACTTCGCGAATTCGGTCTTGGTCGCCTATGATTTGCTCCATGCGGCTCAAGCTTTTTTGGCTTTGTTCAATAATATAGTCGCCGACGCCTTCGTGAACTTGCATGCGCCAATATTCTTGGTCAATTTCATTCATTTTCTTCTCGTCCAATTTCACTTTCGCCAAGCGAGATTCGTAATAAATTTTGACCGTCGCCCCGTCTTCCACCGCTTGGGTCATATCATACACATCAATGACATCGCCGAACAAGCCGGTCGTCGATCGATCGGTCGTTTCAATCGGCGTCCCTGTAAATGCGATATACGTCGCATTCGGCAAAGCTTCACGCAAATATTTCGCATACCCGTACTTTTGCTCCCCCGTTTCGATATCGTATTTCGGATCAACGCCGTATTGGGAGCGGTGGGCTTCGTCAACCATCACGATGATGTTTTCCCGTTCAGAAAGCAAGCCGGTTTCTTCTTCAAACTTTTGAATCGTTGAAAAAACGATGCCGCCCGTTTGCCGATGTTCCAACAACTCTTTCAAATGGCTGCGCGTTTCCGCTTGTAATGGTGTTTGCCGTAAAAATTCACTCGCCCCGCAAAACGTTTCAAATAACTGTCCGTCTAAATCGTTGCGATCGGTGATCACGACAATGGTTGGATTTTTCAGCTGTTCCTGTCTGACTAAGTTCCCCGCAAGAAACACCATCGAATAACTTTTGCCACTTCCTTGCGTATGCCAAATGACTCCTGCACGTTTATCTGTATGAATGGCTTGGATCGTAGAAGCCACTGCTTTCTTCATGCCGTAATATTGGTGATACGCCGCCATTATTTTTGCTTCGTTTGCAAATAGCGTAAAGTTTTTGATGACATCCAAAAAGCGTTTTGGCTCGAACAAGCCGAATATTAACGTTTCTAACTCCCGGTTTTCTATGACATCATCTTCGATATTGATCTTTTTCCAAGCCATAAACCGGTCAAGCGGCGCGGTGATCGTTCCCGCGCGCGCCTGAACCCCGTCACTAATGACAAGAAACGCATTGTAGTAGAACAATGAAGGGATGTGGACGTTCATATAATTTTTTAGCTGCTTGTATGCATCTTCAATATCGACTTCTTCGCGTGACGTGCTTTTTAACTCTGCAATAACAAGCGGAAGACCGTTGACATACAGCACGATGTCTGGAATTTTCTCCTGTCCTTTTTCAATGACTTCCAATTGGTTGACAACGAGAAAATCGTTGTTTTCTGGCGTTTCCCAATCGATGAGTCGAACATGATGGTAAACCGTCTCTCCATTCACAAGCTCAGGCACTACTACCGCTTCTGTTAAGTACTTATGAAACATTTTGTTGTTTGTAAGCACGTCATTCGTTTCAAAATAGTGGATTTTGCGCATCACCTCGCGAATGATCTCAACAGGCACTTCTGGATTCAATTTCACTAACGCTTCTTCCAAACGGTCAAGCAATAAAACGTCCTTTTTATCTCGCTTTAACTCCTTCGCTGGCATATATGGGTAGCCGAGCTCTTGAAAATATTCAATGACGGCTTGCTCTAGCTGCTCTTCTGTAAACACACTTCCACCTCCCGTTCGGCGTCAACGACACGAATTTCTCCGGACATGAGCTTGGGCAATAATGAATCTCTCATACTTATCAAAGCGTTGATTTCTTCTTCATTATTGCATATTAATTTTCCTAAACTTCTCACTGCTTCGTTATAACGTTGAATAACTTCCATTTTTGGCAAAACAATAGGTACTTTTTTCAACTCCCCACCTGAAATTTCTTTGAACGTTGTTCCGGAGGCCCTGCTTTCGATCAAGTCTTTGTTATATTTTAAAACTTGAAACACAAATTCCGAACCGATGTCCTTATGCGGGATCACTGACTTAAATCCTTGATTTGTAGTGACCTCATTTTTAGCAATAGCAATATAACCAATAGGTGCCCTTGAGCTAAAAAGAACGGTACCTTTAGGAAGCAATTTTGCACTACTATTTTTTAATCCCTCTTCCGTAATATCAACACTTCCTCTTTCAACATAACGATTTTTACTGTTTGATAAATCTTTCGGCGTAATCCAAGGGATGCCGTTTTGGGTGAAATAGTCTTCCCGCTTTTTCGAAGGGGTTCCTCCCCCTACAACGTCCCCTAAATCGCCGATTGTTGCCACTCTCCACCCCTCCGGTATCATCCCCAACTCACTTTCCACAAACTTCCCACCGCTTGATTTGTACGGTTCGCCGTTTTCATTTGGAAACTCGAAATCAACAAACCAACGTTTAAAAATCGTTTGGGCTAGTTCTTCAAGCGTTTTGTTCATTTCGTTGTTGAGTTCAATTTTGTCGTCAATTGCAGACAACAGATTTGCTATTCTCTTTTGCTCCTGTAATGGCGGCAAACAAATAACGGTATTAGCCAAGACGTCGCTCTGCACCCTTTGTCTGCCGGATGATCCCGTCATGGACTTTATTGCTACATTTCTGAATTCTGGTGAAATAGCCAAGTAATATACAAACTTGCTATCGGTTATTCCTTCCTTTGCTCTTAACACGATAAACTCCGTAGAGCCAAAAGCAATCTCATTATCTTCAAGGATGTCGACATAAGCTGTTTTTCCATTTTCAAGACAAGGTGTTATCCGTGCAAGGAGAGTATCACCGTTTTTAAATTTTGAACCGGATGTAAACTCGGCAATTTCATATGACTGTATTTTTCTTGTAAACTCCGCAACATCTTGCATGGACACTTTTTTGGCCAACGTTCCTTTTCTTAAAGGGGTTCTAGGGTTTATGTCTATAACATCTATTAACCTTGTTTCTTTCCACCCGTCATATCTCATACCCTATCCCCCCCAACTGCTTGCGAATTTCTTCTTCCAACTGGCGCGATTTTTGAAATTGCTTCGCCAATGTCGCTGTCAGCCGCTCCATTTTTTCCTCAAACGATTCCCCGTCTTCTTCCTCTTCTTCAATGCCGACGTAGCGGCCGGGCGTGAGGATGTAGTTGTGCTCGCGAATGTCGTCGATCGTCGCTGATTTGCAAAAGCCTTGCACGTCTTCGTAGTTCTCGTTGTTTTGCCAATTGATATACGTATCGGCGATTTTGCGGATATCCTCATCCGTCAACTCTCGCAACTTCCGGGTGACGAGCTGGCCGAATTTGCGCGCATCGATGAATAACGTTTTCCTCGGATGTTTCTTGTTGCGGTTTAAAATCCAAATGCACACCGGGATTTGCGTTGTGTAAAACAATTTATCCGGCAACGCGATGATCGCGTCGACTAAATCTGCGTTGACAATGTTTTTGCGAATCTCCCCTTCGCCGGACGTCATCGAGGACAGCGAGCCGTTCGCCAGCACAACCGCCGCTTTTCCGTTTTGGCTAAGCTTGTCGATCATATGCTGCAGCCAGGCGTAGTTGGCGTTTCCAGCTGGTGGAATACCAAATTTCCAGCGTGGGTCGTCGATTAATTTCGGTTGCCCCCAGTCGCTGTCATTAAACGGTGGATTCGCTAAAATATAGTCCGCTTTTAACGTCGGATGCAAGTCTTCATGAAACGTGTCGGCATGTTTCGGACCGAGATTGTTTTCAATGCCGCGAATCGCCAAGTTCATTTTGGCGAGCTTCCATGTCGTTGGGTTCGATTCTTGGCCGTAAATGGAAATATCAAACTTGTTTCCCGCATGTTCTTCGACGAATTTCATCGACTGGACGAACATCCCGCCGCTGCCGCATGCCGGGTCGTACACATACCCTTTGAACGGCTGAATCATTTCGACCATCAGTTTGACGACGCATTTCGGCGTGTAAAACTCGCCTCCTCCTTTTCCTTCGCTGGCCGCAAATTTGCCTAAGAAGTATTCGTACACCCGCCCTAAGACGTCTTTTTCCTTTGCCCCGCTGCCGCCGACGTCAATATTGGAAAACAAGTCAATAATTTCCCCTAAAATGCGCTTGTCTAACTCAGGGCGGGAGTAGTTTTTCGGGAGCACTCCTTTTAAACTGTCATTCTCTTTTTCGATTGCATCCAACGCCTCATCGACAATTTTTCCGATTTCCGGCGACTTCGAACGTTCCGCTATATAGCTCCAACGGGCCGTTTCCGGCACCCAAAACACTCCGTCCGCCATATACGCGTCGCGGTCTTCCGCAAAATCGGGATCTTCTTTCATCAGTTCTTCCCATTTTTCTTGAAACGTATCAGACACGTATTTTAAGAAAATAAGCCCTAAGACGACGTGTTTATATTCTGCCGCATCCATATTGTTTCGCAGCTTATCGGCTGCGGACCATAACTTTTCTTCAAAACCGATCGTCGCCATCTGTCGCTGCTCCTTTCCCGTTTGACACGATATGTCATTTGATTCCCAGAGTCCATTTTACCATAAAAATCTTTGCCATTAAGGAACTAATTTCCTATAGCCCCGCTCTCCCTGTCATCCAGCCTATCGGCAGGCGACAACAGGGAGAGCGGCGTTTTGAGTTTTACGATTGCATCAGTGTAAACGTCGAACGAATTCCCATTTTTTCGTACAGTTTTAAACTCGATTCAAGCCGTTGCTTCTCGAGTTGTTTCATCATGTCTTGAATGTGTTTTTGTTCTTCGAGATATGACATGATGATTTCCTTCTGCTCTTCGAACGGCCGCACTGGAATCGGAATGTTCTCCAAATCTTTCATATTCAAAATCGTGACATTTGTCCCTGCCTGTTTGCTCAAAAGAAGATATTGCCCAACAGGGCTTTCCAAGAAGATCTTTAAGTAAAATGGGTCGACATGGCGGTGCGGACGAATGCCGATAAAGTTATGGGAAATCAGTATATCTCCCTCATGCGGCGGGATGACCGCTATTTTGATCCCCGCCCCCCGAACCGATATAATGACATCGCCTTCTTGGACAAGATATGATTCAATTTTGGCATTGTTTGTAATTTCATAAGACGCGAGTTGATCGATCAACACCTCCCCATTTTGGACGTCAGATAACTTAATCACTTTATATGGCCCATTCTCTGTTTCTGCGTCTTTGGCTGAGATATTGATGCCGCGGTAGAAAGTGCCGATCCGTTTCAATGGTTGTACGCATGGCAAATTCTTTATGTGATCATGGTAAAACTTCACTTTTCCGTACGGCTCGATCGTCCATTCACTGCTTTGCAAATACCGGTTGCTTAAAAGGTTCGCTTCTTCAATCTCCCGGACGGATACGAATTTGCTTACTTCATCGATCTCCAGCCCTTCATGATATATGGCCACAATCCGTTCGATATCTTCTTGGCGCAAATATCTTCTGCCTCTTCTCCGTTCGCCATAATAATTTTCCGCGTTAATGAATAAAATGTTTCCTTCCCTCTCTGCACTTTTATTTTTATTCAGCACAAGAAGGTTGATCTGAATGGCTGCACCATCAAGCAAAGATGATGGCAGAGCGATCACGGACTCAATCAAATCGGCGGCCAATAAATGCTCCCTGATCACCGCCTCCGGCCCTCCTCTAAACAGCGTTCCGTTTGTGACGACAAGAACCGCTTTTCCGTTTTCCTTCAACGAAGAGAGAGCGTGCAAAATGAAAGCCATGTCAGCGCTCGTTCGCGGCAATCGGCCGTATACAAACCGATCATAACGGTCATTCATCAGTTGTTCATAGCTGTTTATTCTCATGCCGAACGGAAAATTCATCATAATGTAATCAAACTTTTTCAACTTGTTTCCCTCTACAAATGCAGGCTCGGTAAGCGTATCTCCTTTGGCCAAACGAGCATCGGTCCGGTCGTGAAATAACAGACGCAGTTTTCCAAGCGCCCATGCTCGCTGATTGATTTCCTGACCGTACAGCGCCACTTCGCAATGATGTCGCCGTGCATATTCGCTTGCTGCGCACAACGTGCCGGACAGCCCTGAAGCACCATCATAAAACTCCCCTCCTTCCATATTTAAAAGGCGAATGCCCAGCTCATTAACACCAGCCGGCGTGATCAGCTCTACACCTTCAACCCCGGCCATATTGCCTGCGTACACAAACAACGATTCAATCCATTGTTTCCACTGCTCTTTCGTGAATGCAAAAGAATGAATCCGCGACAACAAATGATATAATGTATTGTTGCTTAATCGGCCAAACAAGTCGGAAAACTCATATACTCCCTTTAGGAAAGGGACATGTGCTTCTATTTCGTTTAAAACTGCCTTTACCTTCTCCGCCAAAAAAGCTCCTTCTTTTAAAATCACCCCTAAAGAGAGTTCGTCTGGAAGACTGTAACGCTCCTTATCCAGTTCTAAAAATTTCACGCTTGCAATCGACGCGATCGTCTGCACAGAATCGATCACGCTTATATTCGCCTCGCTGCGCAACTTATCCATGAAATGAGATAATTCTCTTTCATACACCATTTAAAAGTCACCTCATTTTAGTAATAAAATTACTTACTTTAAGTATTGACCAAAAAAACTTTCTATCTGCATTATAATGCCAATAATAATAAAAAATCAACAATAAGTTAGTAATTGAGTTACTTTTTCTTCCCCTTATCCAAAGAGTGGCAATTGCACCTTTTTAACATAGTGCGCGCCGTCCTACAGCCGCCGGACACAAAAAAACAGCCGCCCACTCATGCAGGGCAAGCCGCCTACGCTCACGACGGAGATTTCTCATAAATCGTCTTCCCGTCGCGCTCGATTTCGCGCCGGATCGCTTCGTTCAGCGCGTCGAAAAAAAGCACATCGCACGAATAAATGCCGACGATCTCATCAATATCCTCTTTGATTTTCCACTTTTGTTTGCCGGTGTAGTCCACGCACAAGTCAATGTCGGAGTTGTAGCGGGCCGTGCCGCGCGCCCGCGAGCCGAACAACACGACTTTTTGAATGTCTTTTTCGCCGGCGAAATACGCCATCAGCCGTTTAAACACGACCGGGCTCATTCCATAGGTCACGATCGATCACTTCTTTTTTGATGTGTTCGAGCAGTGCTTCGATTTTGTGGACATATTCATTCATCTGAAATCAAACATGCCTACTTCAGAAAACAGTGAACAGACTAAATCACTTCTAACGATATTTCATGTAGCATATCGAGATCTTGCGTCTGGCAAGATGGAAGGAGCTCACCGTAGACACTTATATTTACTTTCCGCTGTGGAAAAGCCTCAACATGAATTGATTCAATTCTCGCCATATAACGCCCGTTGTTTTGAATAAGGTTAAACATAAACTCGCTATAGAAAGCAGGAATATACCCTAGCTTACACCCTTCATCTGTTAACACTTCTACTGCTTTAGAATCTTGCCTATTCTCCGGCTCTAACCGAAAATGCACCTCATCTCCCACTTTAAGATGTTGAACCACTTGATCTCCCTCATAATACCTCCAACCGGCGACATAAAAATCAAAATCGAAATGATTTCCCGATACATAAATTGGCGCTACAAATTCATAAGAATCTGTCGCAAGTTTACCACCAGTCGCTCGCAACATATCCATATCTGTACAATCGCGCGGCAAGCCGTATGTCCGCAAAATTTCTAAAAAATCCGGACGGCGCCGGTCAGGCAAACGCCGCTCAAAAGGCCCGAACAATCTGTTAGAAACGTATTTTTTTCCTATATCCGGAAACGACAAATGAGGTTGATAACCGTTTTCTAGTGCTTCGAACAGTCCTCTTCTCTTCCTGCTGCGTTCATAATAAAATACATACTTATCCCCATCGTGTAATAAGTTTCCAATATGATATCGCTGCCGAGTACATTCATTTTGCCAAATTAACCAAAGCACAAAAGGGCGCATCGCTTATTTCACCTCCATATACCAATTTACGAGCCATTCTTTTCGATACTGTAATAATTTTAATACCCATTCTTTGTAAATTTTACTCATGACATTTTCTGAAACACCATCTAAAACAGTTGTGACTTGTTGCTCATTTATTTGACTGATACGATCAATTTCCTTCTTCATTTCTATTATCACAAACAATAATGGTCATGCAAAAACCCGAAGTCCCTTTTCGAACTTCGGGTTCTCCTTTCACACTTCCTCACAATATTCATCGAACAGCGCCTGCAGCTTTTGCACGACAGCGACCGGTTCGTTCCCTTCGATGTCGTGTCGGTGCAGCATGGCGCACAATTTCCCGTCTTTTAACAAGGCGAACGACGGCGAGGATGGCGGCTCGCCGACAAAATATTCGCGCGCGCGGGCGGTTGCTTCTTTGTCTTGGCCGGCAAAGACGGTCACCAAATGGTCCGGGCGCTTGTCGTAATGAACCGCGTGGGCCGCTGCCGGACGGGCGATGCCGCCGGCGCAGCCGCACACCGAGTTGATGAGCACGAGCGTTGTGCCCGGACGGCGGAATGCCGCATCGACGTCTTCCGGCGTGCGCAGCTCTTCAAATCCGGCTTCGACCGCTTCGCGCCGCGCTTGTTCGACGATGTCGTTATAGAGCGGAAATTGAAATTGGAACATCTCAACACCCCCTTCGATTTGCCTTTATCATATCACAGTTCACCGCCCCGCTTCCGTTCATACGCCTCGATCAGCTCGCGGACGGCGGCGGTGACCGGCTTGGCGCCGGAAATGACGCTGTTCTCGAGCATCGGGAGCTTTTCTTTCACGATCGGGTCGGCGAAAAAGCGCGTTTCGATATATTCTTTGATCATGGCGTGCATCCAGTCTTTTTGCTGCTGGCGGCGGCGGTCGAAAAAGACGCCGGATCGCTTTGTCGTTTCGACAAACGTTTGAATGACGCGCCACATGTCGGCGATCCCTTCTCCCAAAAGCGCCGAGCATGTGTACGCTTTCGTCTCCCAGCCGGGCGTGGCCGGGCGGAGGTAATGGAGAAACTGGTTGTATTCTTTTTGCGCCGCTTTTGCTTTTTCTTTATTATCGCCGTCCGCCTTGTTGATGACAATGGCGTCCACCAGCTCCATGATGCCGCGCTTCATGCCTTGCAGCTCGTCGCCGGCGCCGGTTAAGGCGAGCAACAAGAAAAAGTCAACCATCCCGCGGACGACAAACTCGCTTTGCCCGACGCCGACCGTCTCGACGAGGATGATGTCATAGCCGGCCGCCTCGCACAGCATCATCGTCTCGCGCGTTTTTCGGTGTACGCCGCCAAGCGCCCCGCCCGATGGGGACGGACGGATGAAAGCAAGCGGATTGCGGGCGAGCGCCTCCATCCGCGTTTTGTCGCCGAGGATGCTGCCGCCGGTCAACGAACTCGTCGGGTCGACGGCCAAGACGGCGACGCGGTGCCCTTGCTCGCACAAAAACGTGCCGAACGCTTCAATGAACGTGCTTTTTCCCGCCCCCGGCACACCGGTGATGCCGATGCGAATCGAGCGGCCGACGTGCGGAAGCAGTTCATTGAGCACTTGCTGGGCGAGATCCATATGCCTGGCCGCATTGCTTTCGACAAGCGTAATCGCCTGCGCCAAAATGGTGCGGTCGCCGGCGAGCACTCCTTGGACGTATTCTTTAACCGATCGTTCTTTTCGCCGCACGAGCCGCTTCGGCGCCGGCGGGCGCTCGGCTTGCACGTACGACGACAGACCATTGCCGTCCGCCCATTCCGGGCGCCGCGGCTGCCCGTCCGAAACTGCGCTCTGGCCGCTTGCCTGTTCCCGCCGTTTCTCTTCGCCGTTCATTGGTTCACTTCCTCATAGCCAAGCCGGGCGTAAATTTCATCCAACACTTTTTCCGCCGCTTCCGGAATGACCGTGCCCGGTCCGAAAATGGCCGCGGCGCCGTGCTCATACAAAAACGCGTAGTCTTGCGGCGGAATGACGCCGCCGACGACGACCAAAATATCATCGCGGCCGAGTTTGCCGAGCTCCTCGACGAGCTGCGGCACAAGCGTTTTATGCCCTCCGGCGAGCGAACTGATGCCGACGGCGTGCACATCGTTTTCGACCGCCTGGCGCGCCGTTTCTTCCGGCGTCTGGAAAAGCGGGCCGATGTCGACGTCAAACCCTAAATCAGCAAACGCCGTGGCGATCACTTTCGCCCCGCGGTCATGGCCGTCCTGCCCCATTTTCGCGATCAAGATGCGCGGGCGGCGTCCTTCGAGTTCGGCGAACTGCTCAACCCGTCGCTTCACCCGTTCCAGCTGCGCTTCGTTTTTGTATTCCGAGCTGTAAACGCCGCTGATCGAGCGGATGGCGGCGCGATGGCGGTTCGCCACTTTTTCGATCGCGTACGAAATTTCTCCGAGCGTCGCCCGGACGCGCGCCGCTTGGACGGCAAGCTCGAGCAAGTTCCCCTCGCCCGTTTCCGCCGCTTTCGTGATGGCATCAAGCGCCGCTTCGACCTGCTCGTTGTCGCGCGTCGCCTTTAGCACGTTCAGCCGCTCGATTTGCCGCTGGCGCACGGCGGTGTTGTCGACTTCCAAAATGTCAATCGGCTCTTCTTTTTCCGGGCGGTATTTATTGACGCCGATGATCGTTTCCGCTCCTGAATCGATGCGCGCTTGGCGGCGGGCCGCCGCTTCTTCGATGCGCATTTTCGGGATGCCGGTTTCAATGGCTTTCGCCATCCCGCCTAAGCTTTCGATTTCTTCGATATGCGCCCACGCCCGCTTCATCAACTCGTTCGTCAACGTCTCGACGTAATACGAACCGGCCCACGGGTCGATCGTCCGACAAATGCCCGTTTCTTCCTGCAAGTACAGCTGCGTATTGCGGGCGATGCGCGCCGAGAAGTCGGTCGGCAAGGCGATCGCTTCATCCAAGGCGTTCGTATGGAGCGACTGCGTATGCCCCATCGCCGCCGCGTGCGCCTCGATGAGCGTGCGCACAACGTTGTTGAACGGATCTTGCTCGGTCAAACTCCAACCCGACGTTTGCGAATGCGTCCTTAGAGCGAGTGATTTCGGATTTTTCGGATTGAACGTTTTCATCATTTTCGCCCACATGAGGCGCGCCGCCCGCAGTTTCGCCACTTCCATAAAGTAGTTCATGCCGATCGCCCAGAAAAACGACAGCCTCGGCGCGAACGAGTCGATGTCAATGCCGGCTTTCAAGCCGGTGCGCACGTACTCAAGCCCATCAGCGAGCGTGTACGCCAGCTCCAAATCGGCCGGCGCCCCGGCTTCTTGCATATGGTAGCCGGAAATGCTGATGCTGTTGAATTTCGGCATGTATTTGGCCGTATAGGCGAAAATGTCGGCGATGATGCGCATCGACATCTCCGGTGGATAAATGTACGTGTTGCGCACCATATATTCTTTCAAAATATCGTTTTGGATCGTGCCGGACAGCTTGTCTTGCGTCACTCCCTGCTCTTCGGCGGTGACGATGTAAAACGCCATAATCGGGAGCACCGCCCCGTTCATCGTCATCGACACTGACATTTGGTCGAGCGGGATGCCGTCAAACAAAATTTTCATATCGAGCACCGAGTCGATGGCCACCCCCGCTTTGCCGACGTCGCCGACGACGCGCGGATGGTCGGAGTCATAGCCGCGGTGCGTCGCCAAGTCAAAAGCAACCGACAGCCCTTTTTGCCCCATCGCCAAGTTGCGCCGATAAAAGGCGTTGCTCTCCTCGGCGGTCGAAAAGCCGGCGTATTGGCGGATCGTCCACGGCCGCACGACGTACATCGTCGGGTACGGCCCGCGCAAGTACGGCGGCAAGCCGGGCATATAATCGAGAAAATCAAGCCCATCGATGTCTTCCTTTGTATAAAGCGGCTTCACCGCAATGTGTTCGTTCGTCTGAAACAACAGCTCATCGATCGACGCTTGCACGCGCCGCTCCACCGCGTCTCTCCACTGTTTCTCATCCACATCGGCCGCTATGGCGGAAAGCGTCATGTTGGTAAAATCAACGTACTTCGCCATCAAGCGCCACCCCTCTTTCCGTTAGAAACGCCACGATCACATCGTACGCGTTCGAACCGAGATGAATCGATCCGTCCACGCCCGCGTCCGCGTACGTTCTCTCAAGCTCTTCCGGCGGCTTTCCGGCGACATACAGCTTCGCGTTCGGCTTGGCTTGCTTGAACGCCTCAGCCAACGCTGGAACGAACGCCGGGTAATCGTCATCGGCGCCGCACACGATATAATGCGTCCCGTTCGTGTTCCGCACCCATTCGACCGCTTCCGCGACCGAGGCAAAGCCATCGCTCCGCTCAGCCGCCACCCCGCCGGCCGCAAACAGCCCGGCGATGAAATCGGCGCGCGCTTGATGGCGGACAAGCGGCCCGATATTGATCAAGTGAACGGAAAGCCGGCTTCCCGTGCGTTCGGCATACTCCTCGGCTGCCTTCCGCAGCTGCTCAAACGGCTCGGCCAAGCGCCATGCGTGAATCGGCGCAATGCGGACTGACGCGTTTCCGTCAGCAAGCGCCGCTGCGATCTCCCGAGCGGTTGCTCGACGGCGGGCCGCACGAATCGCCGCTTCCATCCACTTCCCGCCGACAAGCGCGCTGCGAATCTCGGCCACCCGCTTTTCATCCAGCGGCGGCGCCACGTTCGCTGCGTCTTGCTTCGGCTTTTCGACCGGCGTTTCCTCCAAATTGGCGTACACGTTCGTGCCAACGATTTTTTCCTTCCGCGTCTTGACACGATCCAGCCGCCGCTTGGCGACCGCTTCCACTTCCGTCTGCACGAAGCCGTCTTCGAGCGCCTTCGCCATGCCGCCTTTTTCCTCCACTCGTTGGAACAGCTTCCACGCTTCTTCGGCGAGCTTGGCGGTCAACGTTTCCACATAATACGAGCCGCCCGCCGGATCGATGACGTTCGCCACATGCGCCTCTTCGAGCAAAATGAGCTGCGTGTTGCGGGCGATGCGCCGAGAAAACTCATCGGCGAGTCCGATCGCCTCGTCAAACGGCGACACGTGCACGCCATCGGCGCCGCCGACAACGGCCGCAAACGCTTCCGCCGCCGCTCGGAGCATGTTCACATACGGGTCGTACACCGTTTTCGTAAAGGGCGACGTGCGCACATGCAGCTCGATCCGCCTTGCTGATTCACCGCCGCCAAACGCTTCGATCACTTGCGCAAACAACCGCCGCGCCGCCCGCAGTTTCGCGATTTCCATAAAAAAGTCCGCCCCAACCGCAAACGACGCTTGCATCCGCGTCGCGATGTCATCCACCGTCAGCCCCCGATCCAGCCCGGCGCGGATGTACTCGACCGCCGCCGCCAGCGCAAACGCCAGCTCCTGCACGGCGTTCGCCCCGCCGTTATGGTACGGCTCGCCGCGCACCAAAATCGTGCGGACGGCAGGCATCTGTTCCTTCGCCCACTTTGTTGCTTCCGCCATTTCATCATACAGCCGCAAAAGCGAACACGGGAGCGTCCCCTGTTCCGCCCACGCTCCGAGCGGATCCATGCCGATCGCGCCCCGTACGCTCGATAGCGGCACTCCCCGTTCCTCTAAATAAGCGGCCAACAGCGCCAAAAACGAAAGCGACCGCGCCCCGGCGTCCACACGGAGCGAATAGCGGTCCAGCGGCACGCCATCAAACATCGCCGCCACATCATCAACCGACTCGACGGCAAACGGCAGCCGACCAAGGGCAAGATGGATTTCCGTCTGCCCCCGCTCCAAGTCGTGCTTCACTGCCTCGTTCCAGTCGGACGGGCTCGCTGCCGAAATCTCCTGGCTCACCTTCCACGGCTCGCCCCGATACCCTTCCGGCCGCGCCCCGCGCACATAGCGGCCAAAGCCCGGGTACTGCTCAAGCGGGCCGAGCGCCTCCACATCGCGGCGCGTATAGAGCGGTTTGACCGCAATGTTTTCGTACGTCATCGATACAAGCCGCTCGAGCGGCTTGCCTTTCAGCGACTTTTCCGCTTCCCGCTCCCACTCCTCCACCGTCGGAGCCGGAAACGCCGCTTCCTTCATCTTTGCGACATCGCTCATTCCGATCCCCCTTTGCCTTCCAGACATAAGAAACCGCTTTCTTTTCAAGCCGCACCTTTCCCTCTCGAACCCGTCTGCTCAGAACGAAGCGCTGATGACGCTTCGTGTGGGAAAAAACGGTTTCTATGTTTATTGTAGTACATCGGCCGCGTTTGGGCAATGAACAAAAAGGCAAACAACTTGCTGATGCCACCATTTCGCCATGAAATGGAAAACAAAGCGGTCAAAAAAACATGAACGATCCCGAAATGGCTCGATGACTTGGCGAAACAACACCATCTCAACGATTCACAAATCCTCCAAGAAGCCCTGAAAAAACATGAAAGGAAGAGGGCGTTGTTGCATGCTCTCTTGGACGATGCTCCCTCGTCCCCCTCCAAATCGCCGCTTAGCGAAAATCTCAACTGCCATTTATTCATTGGAAAATGTTTCGCAAATCGATCACGAAATCCTTCAATACATGAACCAAAACGGCGTCATCCCGGTTGTACACTCCATGAAGTTCCAATCTTCCTGTTTTTCCGCGCAAATACACTTCCACCACTTGATTCGCCGGGTCAACGATCCAATATTCCTTCACCCCGGCCCGCTCGTACGCGATCCGTTTGTCCATCCGGTCGATTTTGGCCGTGGCGGGGGACAAGATCTCGACGACCAAATCCGGAGCCCCGACAATGCGGTTTTTTTGAATTTTGTTTTTGTCGCAGATGACGACAAGATCGGGGCATACCCAGTTTCGGACGTTTTCATCCATCCATCCCTTTCGATGATCTTCGAAAAGATACACATCGATCGGGGCGGCCAACACGCGGCAATCCTTCCCACGAAGATGCATCCCGAATTCAATGGAAAGTTGGAGCGAAACTGATTGATGTTCCGGTGTCGGCGACGGCGCCATGCTAATGATGTTCCCGTCCAAGACCTCGCACCGTTTTCCTTCCGGCCATGTCGCATACTCTTTGTAGGTCATAGGGGCCTGTTCCTTTTCTGGTGAACCCATATCCTCCACCTGCCTCCTAATTTTATATTGATTATACACCATCCATTCCTGTGTCTTGAACGATGTTTATTCCTCTTCCCGAACGAGCGGCAGGCGGACGAATACGGTCATCCCGCGTCCAAGGTCGCTGTCGAACCGAATCGCGCCGTCATGAAGAGAGACGATTTGTTTGACGATGGCAAGCCCCAAGCCGGTGCCGCCTTCTTTGCGGGTGCGGGCGCGGTCGACGCGGAAAAAGCGCTGGCCGAGAAACGGGAGCTGGTCTTTTGGAATGCCTTTGCCCGTATCTTGGATCACGAGCTCGCCTTCCGCTTCCGACAAGCGGGAAAGCCGCACCGTCACCACACCGCCTTCTGGGGTGTAGCGGATGGCGTTGTCAAGCAAGTTGCGCACGACTTGTTCGAGCCGGTTGGCGTCGCCGTTGACGATGATGTCATAGTCCAACTCGCACGCCAGCTCGATCCGCTTTTGCGCGGCGATCGGTTCGTACGTGGCGATGACATCTTCGATCACTTGGGCGAACGCCACCGGCGCGCGCTCGAGCGGCACGCTTTGCCCTTCAAGGCGCGCCAGGTCAAGAAGATCGCGCACCAGCCGCTCCATCCGCTCCGTTTCGCGGTGGATGAGGCGAAGGTACGCCTTTTCTTCTTCCTTCGTTTTCGCGAGGCCAGCAAGGAGTGCTTCGCTGTATCCTTTCATATAGCTGAGCGGCGTGCGCAGCTCATGCGAGACGTTCGCTAAAAACTCGCGCTTCCGCTCGTCTTCTTTGGCAATGGCGTCCGCCATTTGGTTGAACGCCTCCGCCAGGCGGCCGATTTCATCATCGCTCCGCACGGGGATGTCCGCTTCGTAGCGTCCTTCCGCCATGCGTTCTGCCGCTTGTTCCATCGCTTGGAGCGGCTCGGTCATCTGCCGCACCATCCGTCGGCCGACAACCAAAAGCGCGGCGGCGAATATGGCGGCCAACGGCCAAAACGTGGCGGCCGCCCGCTTCGTTGCTTCCTGAACGTCGGCTAACGGCAAATACAAGTAAATCGCTCCTTCAAGCCGCTTGCCGTCCAAAAGCGGAACGACGACCGCCATCACGCGGCGGCCGAACCGCTTTTCGTATCCCGTTTTGACAACAGGCTTCCCGGCTAACAATGTTTCCCGGTCGCGGCCGCTGACTAACGCGTCATAGTGGACCGGAAACGGAAAGCAGGCGCTCAGTTCGCGCGGGTTGTCAATCAACAAGATCGTGGCCGTTGATTTTTCGTCATACCATTCGATTTGACGGCGATATGCCTCCGTCACCGCCCCGCCGCGATAGTCGCGGGCGAGGCTCGTCCCTTCCGCGATCAACGTTCGCTCAACTTCTTTCATGTACACCGTCCGGTAAAAATAATTCAGAAGGCCAAAGGAAAACGCCAGCGTCACCACGACCGCGGCGCCGATCGACAGCCATAGTTTTTGTCCTAACCGAAGCCGTTTCATGTTCATCCCTCAAACTTGTAGCCGATGCCCCAGACGGTTTGGATATGGCGAGCGGCGTCTTTCAGCTTCATGCGCAGCGTTTTCACATGCGTATCGACCGTGCGGGCGTTTCCTGTATAATCATATCCCCACACTTTGACGAGCAAATCGTCGCGGCTGAACACCTGACCGCGGTGCTTCGCCAAAAACAGCAGCAACTCAAACTCTTTCAACGTCAATTTCACCGGTTTGCCGCCAACGGTCACGGTTCGGCCTTTTTCGTCGATGGCAAGGTCGCCAAATTGCAGCCGTCCGTCATTCTCGCGGACGCGCTGCACCCGGCGCAGCACCGCCTCAAGGCGGGCGATGAGCTCTCCCGGGCTGAACGGTTTGACGATGTAATCGTCGCCTCCCAGCTTCAATCCTTTCACTTTATCCCATTCTTCGCCAAGCGCGGTCAAAAACAAAATCGGCACGTCCGACTGCTCGCGGATGCGGGCGCAGACGGCGAATCCGTCCTGTTTTGGCATCATGACGTCCAACAGCACGGCATCAACCGGATGTTGCGAAAGCAGCACCAGCGCTTCTTCCCCGTCCCCTGCTTCGAGGCAGCGAAAGCCGGCGTTTTCCAAATACATGCCAACGAGCAGGCGCATTTCTTCTTCATCATCGACGATTAAAACGGTTCGTTCGCTCATGTTCGTCCCTCCCGAATGAATAGCTGCAGCGGGCCGTCTCCCGTCTTCCAACGGGCGAGCGGACGCAGCGTCGCCTCATCGACCACGATGATTTCATCGCTGTCATAACTCGCAATATACAAACGGCTTCCTGCCGCTTCCATGGCAAACGGATTGGCGCCGACCAAAACGGAGTTGAGCCGCTTCCCGCTTGGCAAAAACTGATAGACCGTGTTCGAACCGTGGCTTAGCACAAACACGCCGCGGCCTGTTTCGACAAAATCAACCGGCATAATCGGGGCGGCCATCGTCCGGAGCAAGCGGCCGTCTTGAAGCGAATAGACGTGAACATTCTTCTCCACCTTGTTTCCGCTTCCATGTCCGCCGACCCACAGCTCCCCTTCCTGCTCGCGCATCAATCCGCCTAAGGCGAACTTTGGCACAGAAAATGAGCGAATGACACGGAGGCGGCTTGCATCAATGACAAAGGCGCGGCCGTCTTGAAAGTCGATGGCATACAGCTCCGTTCCCTGGCGATTGACAAGCAGCGTCATCGGGGAGCGTCCGACCGAAAGGCGGGCGATCTCTTTCCCGCCCCGGCTCACAACGCGCACCGCGTGATGGGTGCTGTCACCGAAAAACCACGTGCGGCCATCCGGGGACGGGGCCGCGCTGACGATGCCGTTTCCCGTTTTCCATTCAGAAAGAGGCTTCCCACCTGCGAGATCGTACCGATACACGCGGTCAAGATCCCGCCCGTACAAAAGAAGCGTCCGGCCGTCTGGGCTCAACGCCCCGCCTTGAAACGGTTCGTTGATGTTCCAGCGGGCGATTTTGCTGCCATTTTTCGCGTTCAAAAAGGTGACCGTTTCCGCTTTGACATCGAGGCTGATGACGACGGAAAGCGAATCGGCCACCGGGGGAAACGACGGATTGGCGCAGCCGCTTAGCATAAAGAACAGACACAACAGCATCCATACGCTCGCTCGTTTCATCTGGTTTTTCTCCTTCGCACGTTCTTTTCTGCCCTCATTATACCTCACATTTGTGAAAGAAGTTTGAAATCGCGCCACGCAAAAACCCCCACCGCCAAATCGATGGCGATGGGGGAATCGTTAATCAATCGGCGCATGCTTTGACACTATATAGCTCACATTTCGCACCCTAACAAGGTTAAAACAAAGGATTTTTTATTTCGTTTTTCAGAATAACTTTTCGGCCAACACAACGAGCGATGGCAATCCTTTTTTTACCATCGCTAGTCGTTCTGTATCATGTTAGACGTAGATGCTCTCATCCATGCCCAATCCCTGCAGAATCCTTCGCTGATCCGGGTTGAGGGAGCGATCGAGTGCGCGTTGGATGCGCCCGTCTGGCAGCTCCAGCAGGATGACGTTCACATATTGAAACAGCTGAAAAATCGCCTGTCCCGTTGGCCGGGTCAGCTTGCGGCCTCCCGCGCCCTTTAACGGGTGTTCGGGTGTGATGAACTGGCGCACCCGGCGCTGAAAAACGCGGTAAATCGCTAGGGCCAACAGAAACAAATAGCCCAATACGGCAACTCGTTCTGGCTTTTTGACATCAATCTCATCCGTGAAAAACGGATCTTTCAAAAACGCGAAGTTCATTTCCACCGAGATTTGCCCTTTATACAGCTTCAAGATCTCTTGGGCATCCATTTGTTGGCCCTTCCATTCCTTCGGAACGGTCGTGACGAGGACAAACCGGGACGCTTTCCGTCTTGCCTGTTCCCATGCCGGTTGGTCGAATTCGACGTTTAGGCGAAGGGTGTACAGCGTCTCCATCTCGGGTTCCGCCCCTTTTTTCGGCCGTCCGCGCCGTTTTTTCGGACGCACGATCTCTTTGACCGCGGCCTCCACCCGATGAAACCGAGGGCGAAGGGACGCCTTGAGGGACGTCAAGGCTTGTTCGGCGTCTTCGCGGCAGGAGAAGGGGTGGCGCTCCCAACGGACTTCTCCGAGGGAGTTACATTCCGGATCGAGCTCAGCGAGAGCTTCGGGAACTGGTTCGGTATCGGCGCAGTTTGATCGAGGAACGGGCTCGGGAGCTCAACCGCATCCAAAAAGTGCTGGAAGGAGCCAACATCAAACTGGCTTCGGTTGTATCGGACATCAACGGGGTGTCGGCTCAGCGGATCCTTCGAGCCCTGATCGAAGGAACGGACGATCCGGCGGTATTGGCGCAACTCGCCAAAGGGCGGCTGAAGCAAAAAATCGGAGAGCTCCGGCGCGCCTTGAAAGGAATCATGGGGCCGCATCAACGCATGATGCTTTCGGAACAATGTCGACATATTGAATATTTAGACGAAGCGATTGCCCGGTTGAGTCGAGAGATCGAGGAGAGAACGCGCCCTTTTCATGAAGCGCTGGAGCTCATGGAGACCATTCCGGGAGTAGGGCGGCAAAGCGCAGAACAAATTATAGCGGAAATCGGGACGGATATGAGCCGGTTCCCTACGGCCGCAAACTTGGCCTCATGGGCGGGAATGGCCCCCGGGAATCATGAGAGTGCGGGGAAACGGTTGTCAGGCCGAACGAGGAAAGGGAACAAGAAACTGAGGGCGTGTCTGGTGGAATGCGCCCGTGCCGCCGCCCGAACGAAGAACACGTACCTATCGGCCAAGTATCATCGGATCGCCAAACGAAGAGGAGCGAATCGAGCGAGTGTCGCGGTCGGGAGAACCATCTTGGAAATCATCTATTCGGTCTTAACGCGAAAGGAACCGTATCGAGAGTTGGGAGCCGACTACTGGGATCAGCAACGGGAGGCCGCCATCGTGCGCCAAACGGTGAAACGGCTAGAGGGGTTAGGGTACGAAGTGAAACTGGAGAAGACCAGTGCGTAGCATGAAGAAACCATATATATACTGAAATACCTTCCTTTGGAATCTAATTCCAAAGGCTAGGTGGGGATCGTTTTTTGTTAATTGGTATTTTCAGGATAGAATAATGGAAATTATGAAATTCGTAGAATGGTCAAAAACAACCAAAGTCGATGCAGGTCAACTTGACTATCGTTTTTGGCTCGAACATAAAAAACGAAGGACAGGCTATTCAATTACAACATTTGGTTTAAAAAGAATAACACGATTATCTTTGATAAAAAACAGGGAAATATGGTTTCGTTCCTTCAAAGTATGAAACGGAATTGAAGAGTTTGCTCAATGAGTAGGCAATGCTTAACAAGACGGATTGTTTGAACGCCAAGCGGGATCCAAAGGCCAAATGCACAAAAGAAGGGATAATCGGCAGTATTTTGTTTGCAAAGTAAACAAGAATCCCCCACTTCCACCGGCATTAGCCGATAAGTGGAGGCAGTCCCATCTTTTTTTGTACAGGGGGATGATTGAATATTAATGTGTTCCTAAAAACCCGTACATATATAGAAAAACAAAGAGAAAGGTTAATACGGCTCCTATCATTGTTTGATTAAGTGTGTTTTCATCACTGTTCAAATTTTTTAAAAAGCTTGCTAAATTCAAAAACCACAAAACACCTATTATCGGTAAAATAAGTAAGTATATATATTCCATTCAAAAAACTCCTTTTACTGTAAAGTTTGAACCACTCCCACTTAGCTAACGCTTAAAGTGGAGGATTTCTGGGTAATCCTCCCTATATACATGTAACATGAAGAGTTAGCTTCTCAGTCATCCTCCACATCCTAAGCGTTGCAGCACTTCCTCCGGACGTTCGTGGATGCAGTGGACAAACGGAGCGATGCTTGCATGATATCGTTGCGATCCTTGCGACATATATGGGCGATCGCCGCACCTTTCAGCCATTTCCATAAGCGTTCAATCGGGTTCAGCTGTGGCAAATAGGGAGGAAGGGGAAATAACGGGAAAATACGGCCCTTCTTCCCACCAAAACGTCTTGACCATTTTGGCATAGTGAATGCAGGCGTGTTCCAACACCAAGACCATGAGACGATCCGGATCGCGCTCTTTGAGCATTCTCAAGAAACCCAAGAACGCCGCGGCATGGGCAGCGGTCGTTTGATGAAGCACCGTTTCGCCATCGTGGAGGTTGACCGCGCCAAACAGAGATGCGTGGGCATGACATAAGAGAGGCTTGAAATCATTAATAACTTAGTGTTAAAGCGTAAGAAGCAGTATCTACCGACTTAGATGGAGTTATTGATAATCCTGCTGGAAATACTGATACACTAGGTTCGCCAATATA
Source organism: Geobacillus sp. Y412MC52 (assembly GCF_000174795.2). NCBI lineage: Bacteria > Bacillati > Bacillota > Bacilli > Caryophanales > Anoxybacillaceae > Geobacillus > Geobacillus sp. Y412MC52. The sequence continues at coordinate 2,464,394 of NC_014915.1, forward strand.
TAATTGGTGTCCATATTCAATTTTAATGTTAATTGTACCATTATTTTTTGTTGGTACATAAACATATTGTCCCATATATCCTTTGTGTAAAGTAAATTCTGTAGAGCTTCTTAAGTCAAATTCACCAGCAACTCCAGCATTTGGTTCCCAATCACTAGGTAAGTAATCAATTGCATAATCTATCCAGTTTCCATTACCTTGTGGATCTTGACTATATCTATGTTGATGTTGTGTTACTTTTCCATTACTAGTTGGAAGAAAAAATCCTGCACTTGAAGGAAAACCGAAAGTCATCTTATCTACAAGTTCGTAAAAAGGAGATTTTAGCCATTGGAAATTACCATAAATATAAAATTTATCGTAATTTGTTCGATCAGAGGTTACTTTATAAACTGTACCCCATAATTTCATCGTTGAGGACGAAATTGTACCCATCGTTGTAAAATCACCAGAATTATTTACTCCATTTTCGAAGGAAAATATTTCAGTTTTTGAATCTTGGATGACAGCTTTATCTTTAATGAGTTGCTTTGCAACTTCTAAAGGCAACATATCTATTTCTTCTTCAGTATGTCCTGTTACATCTTTTAAATATTTTCTTTCTTGCTTTGTTAATTTTTCACTTTTTGAGATATTATCCACTTCTTTTGCAGAGCTGAAATCATTGAAGAAAAATAATGAAAAAAGGAGCACTAAACTAAATAAATGAAATTTTAATTTTTTCAAATTAATCCCCTCCTTTTAGATAGCTTTGAATTTTATTATAAAATTTATAGTATTTATTGTAAATAAAAATATTTATTGTAAATAAAAAAATTAAAAGGATTTTCATTTCAAATTACACTTGACAAAAAAGAGGATTGTGATAAGTAAAAACAAAATAGTATTTCTTCCTTTTTATTCCATGCTCCTCTTTGGGCAACATTGCTGTCATGTTTGCCTTTAAAACTCACATTTCGCACCCTAACAAGGTCAAAACAAAGGATTTTTTATTTAGTTTTTCAGAATAACTTTTTGACCAACACAACGAGCGATGGCAATCCTTTTTTTACCATCACTAGTCGTTCTGTATCATGTTAGACGTAGATGCTCTCATCCATGCCCAATCCCTGCAGAATCCTTCGCTGATCCGGGTTGAGAGAGCGATCGAGTGCGCGTTGGATGCGCCCGTCTGGCAGCTCCAGCAGGATGACGTTCACATATTGAAACAGCTGAAAAATCGCCTGTCCCGTTGGCCGGGTCAGCTTGCGGCCTCCCGCGCCCTTTAACGGGTGTTCGGGTGTGATGAACTGGCGCACCCGGCGCTGAAAAACGCGGTAAATCGCTAGGGCCAACAGAAACAAATAGCCCAATACGGCAACTCGTTCTGGCTTTTTGACATCAATCTCATCCGTGAAAAACGGATCTTTCAAAAACGCGAAGTTCATTTCCACCGAGATTTGCCCTTTATACAGCTTCAAGATCTCTTGGGCATCCATGGGTTGGCCCTTCCATTCCTTTGGAACGGTCGTGACGAGGACAAACCGGGACGCTTTCCGTCTTGCCTGTTCCCATGCCGGTTGGTCGAATTCGACGTTTAGGCGAAGGGTGTACAGCGTCTCCGTCTCGGGTTCCGCCCCTTTTTTCGGCCGTCCGCGCCGTTTTTTCGGACGCACGATCTCTTTGACCGCGGCCTCCACTCGATGAAACCGAGGGCGAAGGGACGCCTTGAGGGACGCCAAGGCTTGTTCGGCGTCTTCGCGGCAGGAGAAGGGGTGGCGCTCCCAACGGACTTGTTCCTCGCGAAGAAGCTCCGCTTCTTTGACTCGCTCTTTTTCGAGCGTCTTTCCTTTGCGCTGGTCGAGCGCGCTCGATTCGACGACGATCAGCCGAACCGGGTGGCCTTCGTAGGTCGCGGCCGTTTCCCATACCCAGTACGTGGCGCCGTTTCTCTCCGCCAGGGTAAAGGGTTCGCTCCACGGGATGTGAGGCGAATCGGCCTCCGCGAGCGCCTGTTTCACGATTCGAAGCGACGAAGGGCCTCTGGTGATCAAAAAGGCACGGGCGGCTTTTGTCTGCGCCAAGGTGTCTTTCTTCATCGCGGCGGAATCGGCCACGTAAAACCATTCGTCGTCGAGGTGGGCTTGCTTCAGCTGCTCATGGACACGAGAGCGCTTTGATGCTTGCGATCAACTTAACCGCATCGCTGGTTCGGGTTTGGCATTGGGGATCCACAGAAACCGTCCGGTCAGAAACAAGTTTGAAATCGCGCCACGCAAAAACCCCCACCGCCAACCGATGGCGATGGGGGAATCGTTAATAAATCGGCGTGTTGTCTTTGTTCATGTTTTCCAAAATCGCTTTGACGCGAGCGAGGAAGCGGCCGCAAATCAAGCCGTCCAAGACGCGGTGGTCAAGCGACAAGCATAAGTTGACCATGTCGCGGATGGCGATCATGCCGTCTTTCACGACCGGGCGTTTGACGATCGTTTCCACTTGCAAAATGGCCGCTTGCGGGTAGTTGATAATGCCCATGGACTGCACCGAGCCGAACGCGCCGGTGTTGTTGACGGTGAACGTGCCGCCCTGCATGTCTTCCGGGCGCAGTTTGCCGGCGCGCGTTTTCGCCGCCAGTTCAGCGATTTCGCGGGCGATGCCTTTGATCGTTTTTTCATCGGCGTGCTTGATGACGGGCACGAACAAGGCGTCATCCGTCGCGACGGCGATCGAGATGTTGATGTCTTTGCGTTGAATGATCTTATCGCCCGCCCACGTCGAGTTCAGCTGCGGGAATTCTTTCAGCGCTTGGGCGACCGCCTTGACGAAGAAGGCGAAATACGTCAAATTGAAGCCTTCACGCCGCTTGAACTCGTCTTTGATCGCATCACGGTAGGCGACAAGGTCGGTCACGTCGACTTCGACCATCGTCCACGCGTGCGGCGCTTCGTGTTTGCTGCGGAGCATGTTCGCCGCAATCGCCTTGCGCACCGGGGTGACCGGAATTTCGATGTCGCCCGCTCCGGCTTCGACGTTCGGGGCCGCTGGTTTGATCGGCGCTGCCTGCGGCGCGGTTGGCGCGGCAGCGGCAGACAGTTGAGCCGCCGCGGCGGCCGGGGCCGGTTGCTCCGCTCTCGGTTCCGCTTTTGGCGCCGCTTGTTCCGCCGCCGGTGCCGCTTCCGCTTTCGGAATTTGTCCAGACTCAATGAGCTTCAGCAAATCTTTGCGCGTCACCCGCCCGCCAAGGCCGGTGCCTTTCACTTGTTCAAGGTCAATGCCATGTTCTTGGGCAAGGCGGAGCACGGCCGGCGAATAGCGGCCGTTGTTTGCCCGGCCGACCTGTTTCGGAGCGGCTGGTTCCGCGTTGTCTTCTGCTTTCGGCGCTTCATCCGCCGGCTTCGCTTCCGGAGCCGGTGCAGCGCCTTCGACTTCGATCGTGCAAATCGGCGCGCCGACTGGGAGCGTCTCCCCTTCTTTGGCGATCAGCTCGCGAATGACGCCGGCAAACGACGACGGAATTTCCGCGCTCACTTTATCGGTGATGACTTCAGCGATCGGATCGTATTTGTTCACTTTGTCGCCCGGGGAAACGAGCCATTTGCTGATCGTGCCTTCCGTGACGCTTTCCCCGAGCTGAGGCATCGTCAATTGTTCGATGGCCACATCGATACCCTCCTATCTTGGCTGCAATGTCTTCGCCTCAAAACGCCGCTAATTCGCGCATCGCTTTTTCGACTTTTTCTGGATTGATCATAAAGAATTTTTCCATCGTCGGCGCATACGGCATGGCCGGAACGTCCGGGCCGGCGAGGCGCATAATCGGCGCGTCGAGATCAAACAAACAATGCTCCGCGATAATGGCGGCGACTTCGCTCATGACGCTGCCTTCTTTGTTGTCTTCCGTAATGAGCAGCACTTTTCCTGTTTTGCTCGCCGCTTCGATGATCGCTTCTTTGTCAAGCGGATAGACGGTGCGCAAATCCAACAGGTGAACGGAAATGCCGTCTTGGGCGACGCGCTCGGCCGCCTGCAAGGCAAAATGGACGCACAGCCCATACGTGATGACCGTGATGTCATCGCCTTCACGCTTGACGTCCGCCTTGCCGATCGGAAGCACATAGTCGTCCTCCGGCACTTCCCCTTTAATGAGGCGGTAGGCGCGTTTATGCTCGAAAAAGAGCACTGGGTCTTCGTCACGAATCGCCGCTTTCAGCAGCCCTTTCACATCGTATGGCGTCGACGGCATGACGATTTTTAACCCAGGCTGGTTGGCGAAAATCGCTTCGACTGACTGCGAATGGTACAAAGCGCCGTGAACGCCGCCGCCGTACGGGGCGCGGATGACGATCGGGCAGTTCCAGTCGTTGTTCGAGCGGTAGCGGATGCGCGCCGCTTCAGAAATGATTTGGTTGACCGCTGGCATGATAAAATCGGCAAACTGAATTTCGGCAATCGGGCGCAGGCCGTACATCGCCGCGCCGATGCCGACGCCGACGATCGCCGACTCGGAAAGCGGCGTGTCGATGACGCGCTCTTCGCCGAACTGCTCGTACAATCCTTGTGTCGCTTTGAACACCCCGCCTTTTCGGCCGACGTCTTCTCCCAACACAAACACGCGCGGGTCTCGTTCCATTTCTTCGCGAATCGCCATCGTGACGGCATCAATATAGGAAATAACAGGCATCGTCGATTCCCCCTTACTCCTCGGCATACACGTAGCGAAGCGCATGCTCCGGCTCGGCGTACGGAGCCTTCTCCGCATAGTCGGTCGCTTCGTTCACTTCTTTCATGACGCGCGCTTGAATTTCTTCATCTTGTTCATCGGTCAAAACGCCGGTTTCTTTCAAATAGTTGGCAAACGACACGATCGGGTCTTTGGCGCGCGCTTCGGCGAGCTCTTCTTCCGTCCGGTAGACGCGGTGGTCGTCGTCCGACGAGTGCGACGTCAGCCGGTATGTCACCGCCTCGATGAGCGTCGGCCCTTCGCCGCGGCGGGCGCGGTCGGCCGCTTCTTTCACGACGCGGTACACTTCAAGAGGATCGGTGCCGTCGACCGTATAGCCCGGCATGCCATAGCCGATGGCGCGGTCCGACACCTTTTCGCACGCGAGTTGTTTCGAAATCGGTACGGAAATGGCGTACTTGTTGTTTTCGCACATAAAGATGACTGGGAGTTTATGAACGCCGGCAAAGTTTGCCCCTTCGTGGAAATCGCCTTGGTTCGACGACCCTTCGCCGAACGTGACGAAGGCGACAAAATCTTTCTTTTCCATTTTCGCCGCCAGCGCAAAGCCAACCGCATGCGGCACTTGCGTCGTCACAGGCGATGAACCGGTGACGATCCGGTTTTTCTTTTTCCCGAAATGCCCGGGCATTTGCCGGCCGCCCGAGTTCGGGTCTTCCGCCTTGGCAAACGCCGCCAACATCAATTCTCTCGGCGTCATGCCAAACGTCAGGACAACGCCCACATCGCGGTAATACGGCAAGACATAGTCTTTCGTCCGGTCGAGGGCGAATGCCGCGCCGACTTGCGCCGCCTCCTGCCCTTGGCATGAGATGACGAACGGAATTTTCCCCGCGCGGTTTAACAGCCACATCCGTTCATCGAGCTTGCGGGCCAAGAGCATCGTTTCATACATTTCCAACACCGTGTCATCGCTTAATCCAAGCGCCTGATGACGGTTTTGCGCCATCGCAACAACCTCCCTTAGATTCACATAGTCAACCAATGATCACGCGCCGCGCGCATACGGCGAAATCGGTTAAAAATGAATAGCTTTGCCATCGACCGCCAGCGCCGCTTCCGCCATGGCCTCTGACAGCGTCGGATGCGGATGAATCGCATGGGCCACTTCCCAAGGAGCCGCATCAAGCACGCGGGCGAGACCGGCTTCGGAAATCAAATCGGTCACGTGCGGCCCGACCATATGGACGCCAAGCAGATCGTCCGTGTTCCGGTCGGCGATGAGCTTCACAAACCCTTCCGCCTCACCGAACACAAGCGCCTTGCCAATGGCTTTAAACGGAAATTTGCCGACCTTGACATCATAGCCTTTCGCTTTCGCCTCTTGTTCGGTTAAGCCAACCGCCGCCGCTTCCGGACGGGTGTAAATGCAGCGGGGCACCATCGTATAGTCAATCGGCGCTGGGTTGTGCCCGGCCAAATGCTCAATGGCGACAATCCCTTCATGGGCGGCGACATGGGCAAGCTGCAGGCCGCCGATGACATCGCCGATCGCGTAAATGTGCGATTCTTTCGTTTGGCCGAACTCGTTCGTTTGAATATACCCCTTCTCCACGACAATCTCGGTGTTTTCCAGGCCGATCCCCTCAATGTTCGCCTGACGCCCGACGGAAACAAGCATCTTGTCGGCCGCAAACGTTTTCCGCTCGCCTTGATGCTCCGCTTGAATGACAACACCGTTTCCTTTTTCGAGCGTTTCCGCGAGCACCCGCGCTCCCGTGACGATGTTGACACCGCGGCGGCGAAGCAGTTTTTCCATTTCTTTTGACACGTCTTCATCTTCTGTCGGCAAAATGCGATCGGCATATTCGAGCACCGTCACGTCAACGCCGAAATCATTGAGCATGGACGCCCATTCCATGCCGATCACACCGCCGCCGACGATCAAGATGGACGAGGGGAGCGTCTCCATTTGCAGCGCCTCATCGGACGTCATCACGAATTCGCCGTCCGGCTCGAGCCCCGGCAGCGTGCGCGGGCGCGAACCGGTGGCGATGACGACGAATTTCGGGACGAGCATTTCGTTTTCGCTGCCGTCGTTCATTTCGACCGACACCGTCCCCGGCAGCGGGGAAAAGATCGACGGGCCGAGCAGGCGGCCGGTGCCGGCGTACACATCGATTTTCCCCTTTTTCATCAAATGCTGCACGCCTTTATGGAGCTGCTCAACAATCGCCGCTTTGCGCGCCTGCACTTTGGCAAAATCAAGGCGCACGCCGTCGGCGATGACGCCAAACGCCTCGCCATTTTTCGTTTGTGCGTACACTTCGGCACTGCGAAGCAGCGCTTTGGACGGAATGCAGCCAGCGTGCAGGCACGTGCCGCCGAGCTTCCCTTTTTCCACAACGGCCGTTTTCAACCCGAGCTGCGAGGCGCGAATGGCGGCCACATAGCCACCCGTTCCTCCGCCGAGAATGACGACATCGTATTCTTTTGCCATCTTGCCTTCTCCTTTCTGTCCGTTGCCGCATCAACGCCGGGCTGGAACCGGCGAAACGGCCTCGCCTGGATACACTTTTTCCTCTTCTTCGCCGCGCAGGACGCGAAGCGCGCCTTCAGCGAGCGCCTGCAGTTCGTTTTCGCCCGGATGGACGATGACATCGGCGATCCATTGCACGCGGCGAGTGATCTGTTCGACAAACGATTTGCCATACGCCAGTCCGCCGGTCAAAATGATGGCGTCAACTTTGCCGGAAAGCACGGCGCTTGCCGCACCGATTTCTTTCGCCACTTGGTACGCCATCGCCTCATACACGAGCTTGGCCTTTTCATCGCCGGCTTCGATCATTTTCTCGACTTTCACCGCATCATTCGTGCCAAGATAACCGACAAGGCCGCCGCCGCCGACGAGCATGTTCATGATCTCTTCGCGGTAATATTCACCAGAGAAGCATAAAGCAACCAAATCGCCCGCTGGCACCGTCCCGGCGCGCTCCGGGCTGAACGGGCCTTCGCCATCAAGCCCGTTGTTGACATCGACGACCCTTCCTTGCTTGTGGGCGCCGACCGTAATGCCGCCGCCCATATGGGCGACGATCAAGTTCAGTTCGTCATACCGTTTGCCGAGCTGCCTGGCGACGCGGCGCGCGACCGCTTTTTGGTTTAAGGCGTGGAAAATGCTGCGCCGCTCAATGAGCGGAAATCCGCTGATCCGGGCGATTGGATCAAGTTCATCGACAACGACCGGATCGACGATAAACGCTGGGATGTTTAAGGCCGAGGCGATCTCATGCGCCAAAATACCGCCGAGGTTGGACGCGTGCTGGCCGGAATATCCGCGCCGCAAATCTTCAAGCATCGCCTCATTGACGCGATACGTGCCGCCTTCGATTGGACGGAGAAGCCCCCCGCGGCCGCAGACGGCGCTCAACTTCGATAAATTGATCCCTTCTTCATCCAGGGCTTGCAAAATCGTTTGCTTGCGAAACTCATACTGGTCCGCGATCGTTTTATATTGCCGAAGCACGTCCGCCTCATGGCGGATCGTTTTTTCGAGCAATGGCCGTTCATTTTCAAACACGCCGATCTTCGTTGAAGTCGAGCCTGGATTGATCGTTAAAATGCGAAACTTCTGCTCTTCCATCGTTGCTGTCCCTCCATCATCCGCCGGCGGGGCGGAAGGCCGCCCCTCGCCGCTATTAGCGGGCGCGGCGGCGGCTTAAAATATGATGGCCGTTTTGCAAAAATTGGCTGCGCGCTTTGCGCATCGTTTCAATTCGTTCTTCGGCCATCCGGTCAGCGGCCACATACGTTGGAATGTTGTCACGCTTGGCGATGGCAAACACTTTTTCGATGTTGTCATAAATTTGCTCGATTTTTTTCATCGCCCGTTCACGGTTGTAGCCGTACAGCTCATCGGCGACGTTGATGACGCCGCCGGCGTTGATCACATAATCTGGTGCATAGACGATGCCCATTTCATGAATCATGTCGCCATGGCGCGGCTCTTTCAGCTGGTTGTTCGCCGAGCCGGCGATCACTTTCGCTTTCAGCTGCGGAATCGTTTGGTCGTTGATGATGCCGCCGAGCGCGCATGGAGCAAAAATGTCGCACTCCACGCCGTAAATGTCGTTCGGGTCGACCGCTTTCGCCCCAAATTCCTCGACCGCGCGCGCCACCGCTTCCTTGTTGATGTCGGTAACGATGAGTTTCGCTCCTTCTTCGTGCAAATGGCGGCATAAATGGTAGGCGACATTGCCGACTCCTTGGACGGCGACAACTTTTCCTTCAAGCGAATCACTGCCAAATGCTTCCTTCGCCGCCGCTTTCATCCCACGATATACGCCGTAAGCCGTGGCCGGCGACGGGTTGCCGGATGAGCCGAATTCCGGCGAAATGCCGGTGACATAGTCGGTTTCTTGATAGATGATATCCATATCGGCAACGGTCGTGCCGACGTCTTCCGCCGTAATGTAGCGGCCGTTCAGCCCTTGAATGAACCGGCCGAAAGCGCGGAACATCGCCTCGTTTTTATCTTTGCGCGGATCGCCGATGATGACCGTCTTGCCCCCGCCTAAATTAAGGCCGGCGGCCGCGTTTTTGTACGTCATGCCGCGGGCGAGGCGCAAGGCGTCTTCAAGCGCCTCTTCTTCCGAATTGTACATCCACATGCGCGTCCCGCCGAGCGCCGGGCCGAGCGTCGTGTCATGAATGACAATGATCGCCTTCAATCCGGATTCTTTGTCTTGGCAAAATAACACTTGCTCATAATCATATTTTTCCATATATTGAAACAGTTCCATCACTGATGGCCTCCTTCATCTATTTCATTTTGCTGCCGAACAAATAGCAAGCGCCAACGAATACAGTTTGCTTTCCGCCGAGTCGGCGCGCGACGTCAACACGATCGGCGCCTTCGCCCCAGCGATGACTGCGCCGACGCGTGCGTTCGCAAAATAGACGAGCGACTTATACAGCATGTTGCCGGATTCAATGTCCGGCACAAGCAAAATATCAGCCTGTCCAGCCACTTCGCTTTCAATCCGCTTATGCTTCGCCGCCGCCAGCGACACCGCGTTGTCCAACGCAAGCGGTCCGTCAAGGAGGCAATGTTCGATTTGCCCCCGCTTTTGCATCATTGCGAGCGCCGCTGCATCGACGGTCGCCGGCATGGCCGGATTGACCGTCTCCACCGCCGCCAGCGCCGCGACTTTCGGGCGCTCGATGCCGATGGAACGCGCGATGCTGACGGCGTTGTTGACAATTTGCACCTTTTGCTCCAAATCCGGAGCGATGTTCATCGCCGCGTCGGTGACGATGACAAACCGGTCAAACTCCGGCACCTCAAAAACAGCGACATGGGACAACACCTTTCCCGTGCGCAGCCCGTATTCTTTGTTCAAAACGGCTTTCAGCAGCATTGCTGTCGGCACATGCCCTTTCATCAACGCATCCGCCTCGTTCAAATGGACGGCGCGCACGGCAAGCTCTGCGGCTTGCCCGATCGAATTCGCATGAACGACATCGACGTCGGAAAAGCGGGCGCATCCTTTTTCCTTCAACAGCCGTCCGAGCCGCTCCCGATCGCCATAAAGCACAAAGCGTCCGAGACGGTGTTCGAGCGCCATCGCCACCGCTTCGATCACTTCTTCATCTTCCGCCGCCGCCACGGCCACCGTCCGGTCTTGGCATTGTCTTGCTTCTTCCACTAACGATTCAAGCTTCATCATCTGCACCAACCTTTTCTGCAAATCGTGCGGCACGGTCTTTTTACGCAAAAACCGTGCCAACTAAAAAATAGATGAAAGCGTTTTAAAACAAGTGATACAAACAAACCGATATGCGCAATTTCTTTCACAACGCGCAAATTATTGCATGATTTTTTTGTCAAGGTTGTATTTTTCCAGTTTGTAGTATAAATTGCGCACCGAAATGCCAAGCGCCCGAGCCGCCGCTGTTTTATTGCCGCGATGGCGGCGAAGCGCCTGCTCAATCAAGCTCGCTTCGTATCGGCTCACCATTTCCTCAAGCGGCCGAATCTCCTCTTCCGTTTCCACTCGATGAGCCGGCACTGACGAAGGCGAAGCGAGCGGCGGCAAATGCGTCGCATCGATCATCACCTCATGAAATTTCATAAAAATCATCGCCCGCCCGAGCACGTTTTCGAGCTCGCGGACATTTCCCGGCCAATCATAGGCAAGAAGCTTCGCCATCGCTTCATCCGTGACACCTTCGACGTTGCGCCCGTAATCTTGGTTCAGTTTCTGGATCAAATGCCGGCAAAGCGCTGGAATGTCTTCCTTGCGAGCGCGCAGCGGCGGAATATAAATCGGCATCCGATTGAGCCGATAGTATAAGTCTTCGCGAAATGCACCTTCGGCAATTGCTTTTTCAAGGTTGACGTTCGTGGCGGCGATGACGCGGACGTTGATCGGGATTGGCTTCGTCCCGCCGACGCGAACGATTTCCCGCTCCTGCAAAACGCGGAGCAGCTTCGCCTGCGTGCTGGCCGACAGCTCGCCGATTTCGTCAAGAAAAATGCTGCCGTTGTTTGCTTCTTCAAACAACCCTCTCTTGCCGCCGCGCCGCGCACCGGAAAACGCTCCTTCCTCATAGCCAAACAGTTCGCTTTCTAATAATGTTTCCGGAATGGCCGCGCAATTCACGCGGATAAACTTGTTATACTTTCGGTCGCTCGCGTTGTGAATGGCGTGGGCGAACAGCTCCTTGCCCGTCCCTGATTCCCCCCGCAGCAAAATCGTCGCCGGTGTTTTCGCCGCCAGCTTCGCCTGCTCGATCGCCACCTTCATCTCCTCTGACTCACCGACAATATCCGCAAACGAATATTTCGCCTCGAGCGTGCGGATGATTTGCCGCGCCCGATTGAGCTCAGCCGTCAGCCGCTGAATTTCTGACACATCATGAATGACGCCGACGCTCCCTTTCAATACGCCATCGACGATGATCGGCGCGACATTGACGATGACATCCCGGTTTTTCGGGCCGACTTTCATGCGCGCCCCGCGCACCGGGCGGCGCGTTTTCAATACTTGCATATGCATGCTTTCCCCTTCGGCGATGTCGGCCGTCGCCGGTTTGCCGATGACGTCTTCCTCTGTCAAACCGGTGAGCCGTGTATACGCCGGGTTGATCAAAATGCCGTTCCCATTTTCATCGACGACGGAAATCGCCTCTTCCGACGAATAGATGATCGCTTCGAGCATCATGCGGACTTCTTTTAAGTCGGTGATTTCTTCCGCCAAAGCGACAAGCTCGGTAATGTCTTTAAACACAGCGAGCGCCCCAAACAGTTTGCCATTGTCATCGATGATCGGGATGCGGGTGGTGATCAATTTTTTTCCATTGGCCAGTTCCACTTCCTGATGAAATTCGGTCTGCCTCGTTTTCAGCACGCGTGGCAAGCCGCTTGACGGCAAAACATCCAAAATATGTTTGCCAATCACTTCGTCTTTGTCCACTCCAAGGAGCTCCGCCGCGCTTTGATTCATATCGGTAATGTAAGCATATTCATCTACAACAATCATGCCATCATGGGACGAATGAAAGATGAGCGCGCGCCGAGCTGCTTCACTTTTCAGCTCAGCGATGAGCGCTTCTTTTTCTGCAACGAGCTCGGCCATCATCCGCGCGACCGCGCTCGGAACAATATTCGCCCCCTCGGGTGCCCGTCGGCGGATTTCTTCCAAAACATCCGCCCTGCCCGTCGTTTCAATGATCAAATCAAGCGGTTTGGCCATCCATGGACGCCAGTCGCTGGCGGCGGCAATACCCCATCGGCGCGCCAGCTGCAACCCCGGAGCGTGTTCATCTACATCCACGACTGCCACGACTTCAAACCCTGATGCCCCATGGAGCAGCTTCAACAACGATGTCCCACGCGAGTCAGCGCCAATAAGCATCACTTTTTTCATGTCCGTCCACCACACTTTATAGTATGCCAATTTTTGCAGACACTTTTATCATACTTGATTTGCTCTTTCCTTGACAAACGCCCAATAACCGCTATGATAGTCGATAAGGCCACTCTTTTCGGAAAGGAACGCGATCGCGATGGGGCGAATGATTGCACTGTTGATTTTAGTCATCCCGGGGCTTTCGGCGGCGCTTGGCATCAAGTGGATGCGCGATGCGTTGTTTGGCATCAACGGGCCGCTGTTTTCTGCCTTATGGCTGCAATTTCTCGCCGGGCTCGCGCTGTTTGCCGCCGGGCTGGCGTTTCTCGGCGGTTTTTTGCTGCACCGCGACCGGAAGCGCAACAAAGTGCAGGCGCGTTTTCAACGAAAACGAAAAACGCCTTGACCCGGAACGTTGATGCCTATTACACTGGGAAAACATCCATTTCAAGACAAACAAAAAATGCCTTAACGTCTCTCGTTAAGGCGTTTTCTCTTTCCATTGCTTCGCTTGGCGCGGGTAGTCGGTGAAGACGGCGTCAACGCCATAAGCAAACATCGTTTTCATCACATTTCGCTTATTTACCGTAAACGGGCGGACCGCCACCCCGCGCCGCCGCGCTTCGGCGGCAAATTCCGCCGTCACCGTCCGATAGTGCGGATGCACCCCGTCGGCGTTCATGGCGCGCACATACGTCCATGGGTCATACAGCGGCTCGATGTACAAGAGCGCCGTCTCGATTTCCGGTGCAAGCGTTCGGCAAAGGCGCATGCTATGATGATTGAACGATGACAAAATCGTCCGCTTCTCAAGCCCATAGCGGCGCACGAGGGAGATCGTTTTTTGCTCAAGCGTTTCGTAGGCAATGAGGCTATTTTTCAGCTCGATGTTGACCGCCATCCGTGTTGATGACAGCCAAGCAAGCACTTCCTCAAGATGCGGAATCGGACAATGGCCGTGCTTGCCGTCCCACATGGCCGCCGCGTTCAATCGGCGCAGTTCGCGGTACGTGATGTCTTTCACCCAGCCGCTGCCGTCCGTCGTCCGGTCGACCGTTTCGTCATGAATGACGACCACTTCGCCGTCTTTTGTGAGCTGCACATCCAATTCAATGCCGTCCGCTCCCGCTTTTTCCGCCTCGATAAACGCCGCCATCGTATTTTCCGGGTGCGTCCCCGCCGCCCCGCGGTGGGCAAAAATCAATGTCATTCTGCCTTCTTCCTTTCGCCTTTATTCGCCGTTCAGCCAACGAGCTGGCCGAAACCGGCGGTCGTTCGTTATACTAAAAGTAATACTATGAACAAACGAGGTGAGATGATGCAACCGTTGAAAATTTCGCTGGAAACAGCGCAAAAGCTGGCCAAAGCGCTCGGCGTGCCGATCGAGCAGATCATGCATATGCCGCCGCACATTTTGGTGAACAAGCTGCTGGAATTGGAGAAAAAAGAAAAAGAAAACGACCCGTCTTAACCGTCTGGCCCTTGGCGGTAAAGCCGCCTCTGTACACCACACCGGCGCAAGCCGCGTTCCCCCTTTTTTCGTTCCAGCAAGCCGCCAAACGGCAAAAAAGACGCCCCCGATTGCGGAGCGTCTTGCCGCTTTGGCTATCATTCGTTTTCCGTTACGATGCCTTATGCTCAAGCCGGAGCTTATCGGCCACCATGGCGATGAATTCCGAGTTTGTCGGCTTTGCCTTCGAGACGCTCACCGTATAGCCGAACAGCGAGGAAATCGATTCGAGGTTGCCGCGGCTCCAAGCGACTTCGATCGCATGGCGAATGGCGCGCTCGACGCGGCTGGCGGTCGTGTTGTATTTTTTCGCGATGTCCGGATAGAGCACTTTCGTGATGGAGCCGAGCAGTTCGATGTCGTGGTACACCATCGCGATCGCTTCGCGCAAGTACAGATAGCCTTTAATATGCGCCGGGACGCCGATTTCATGGATGATGCTCGTAATGCTCGCATCTAAATTTTTCGGTTTGTTGTCGCGCGCCTGGTAGGCAGAGCCGGTTTTTCTGACCATCGGCGCCGTTTTGCCATGAATCTGCCGAATGTGATGGACCAAATTCTCCATGTCGAACGGTTTTAAAATGAAGTAGGAAGCGCCGAGTTCTACTGCCTTTTTCGTGACATCCTCCTGGCCGAACGCCGTCAGCATAATGACGCTCGGCTGATGCTCACAACCTGCGCGGACTTTCTCAAGCACAGCCAACCCATCCAAGTGCGGCATAATGATGTCCAGAAGCAAAATATCCGGCCGCTTTTCCTCGAGCATATGAAGGCAGTCTTGGCCGTTATACGCCGTGCCAATCACTTCCATGTCCGGCTGACTCGAGATATATTCGTCAAGCAATGTCACCAATTCGCGGTTATCATCGGCAATGCACACCTTAATGCTCAAAACGATCGTCCTCCCCCACTTTTTCTTGCTATGTAACATTCCATTAACGTACATTCGACAACAGCGGCAAAAAATCCTTTTATTTTTCAAAAAATAAAAATTATAACAAAAAACGAGCTCATTAGACAATATTCGTTTTCACCAGCGATGCGTTTGTCGAAAAATCTTTACAAATTTCATTTTAACGGATGTTTCACCAAATATCTATGCCAAACCGGCAAAATTTTTGCCGCCTTTTTTGAAAAATTTTTAGTGGCAGCCTAACCAATATGGCGGGATCAATCAAGCCGCTCACAGCATTTCGAAACATTGGCCTTGGGATGATCAGGAAGAGATGAATGGTGACCAAATCATCACTCGTCATTTCACCAAATATACGCAAGAATCGAATGTTGGCTGCCGGGAAAAAGCGAGCCGACTTTGTCAGCTCGCTTTCTTTTGTTTGCCGTATAGATCGATGCCTGCCTCTTGCAGCATCCACTCAATGTGGACGCCATAGCCGGATGTCGGATCGTTCACGAAAACGTGCGTCACTGCGCCGACGAGTTTTCCATCCTGAATGATCGGACTGCCGCTCATCCCTTGGACGATGCCCCCTGTTTTCTTTAACAAGCGCGGGTCCGTGACGCGAATCACGAGGCCTTTGGTCGCCGGAAATTTCTGCGGAATGGTGCTGACAATTTCCACGTCAAACTGCTCGACTTTGTCGTTTTCCACCACTGTCAATATTTTTGCCGGTCCTTCTTTCACTTGGTTCGCCAAGGCAACCGGGATCGGTTTTGTGAACGGACCATTCGGCAGTGGTTTGATCAGCTTGCCGAAAATGCCAAACGGGCTGTTGGTGGTGATCGTGCCGATCACTTCTTCGCCGTCGGAAAAGCGGGCTAATTTTTCACCTGGATTGCCGCTCGTCCCTTTTTCGATCGATGTGACGGTCGAGCGCATAATTTGCCCGTTTTGCACGACAATCGGCTTTTTCGTATCCATGTCAGAGATGACATGGCCAAGTGCGCCATATGTTTTTGATTTGGGGTCGTAAAATGTCATCGTCCCGATGCCGGCGGCCGAATCGCGAATGTACAGGCCGATGCGGTACACATCGTCATGCTTGTCTCTCAGCGGAACGAGCTTCACCGTCATGGAGTGCTGATCGCGCAGAATTTTTAGATGAAGCGGTTTTCCCGTTTTGCCGGCCTCCTCGATGAAAGGGGAGAGGTCGCTCATGTTTTCGATTTTTTGGCCGTTAATGCCGATAATGATGTCGCCGACTTGAATGCCGGCTGCCTCTCCCGGCGATTTTTTCCCGTTTTCGGTTTCGACAAGGTGGTAACCGACGACAAGAACGCCGACGGTATTGAGCTTGACGCCGATCGATTGTCCGCCGGGAATGACTTTGAGCGTCGGCAGCACGTTGACATCCACTTGCTTGATCGGCATTCCGGCAACCTGCAACACCATCGTTTCATGTCCGCGGCGTTTCGCCTTTACAGACAGAGAACCGTTTTTTCGCTCAATATTGAGCGTTTCGGGAGCGTTTCGGTCATTGACGGCCGCTTGCACGGGAAGGGAAGCGGCAGGAAATTCAACCGCATCGCCTTCAAACAGGACAAGCTGCTTCGGAATTTGCCAATATTCCTTCATCGGTTTGGAAAAGGCGATGGCCGTCAATATACCAAGGAGAAGCACTCCTGCGATTTTTCGCGCCGTTTCTTTATTCAATGTCGTCCACTCTCCTCGCTCCCGCCTACACCATGCAAAAACGGTTACAGTTTTAATTTTGCCTGAACCGGGGAAAATATAATCGCCCTGCCGATAAAAAAGCTGCCCGGAATTGGATGGACTTGCATCCGGACAGCCGCGCGGCTTTTTGCTTATCTTTATGAAACACCGTAGTTCTCTTAAGGAAAGCGGGCGCCAAGGCAGAACAGGCAGGCGGAATCGGCCCGCTTTGAGAGGGATGCGCCTCCCCTCGACGAACAGGGGAAACAGGAATCAATGTTTCATTTTCGCCGCCAGTTCCAACAGCTCTTTGGCATGCCGTTTCGTCAATTCCGTCATCTCGACGCCGGAAATCATCCGCCCGATTTCTTTCACTTTCTCCTCCTCATTGAGCTTCCTCACGACTGTTTTCGTCCGTTCCCCATCCGTCTCTTTGGCGATCAACAAGTGCGTGTCCGCCATCGCAGCGACTTGCGGCAGATGGGAAATGCAAAGCACTTGCGACTGGCTGGCGATGCGGTAAATTTTTTCCGCCATCGCCTGGGCGACGCGTCCGCTGACACCGGTGTCGACCTCATCAAAAACAATCGACGTCACTCCTTGATGTTTGGAAAAAATCGTTTTCAACGCCAGCATAATGCGCGACAGCTCGCCGCCGGAAGCGACTTTGACGAGCGGTTTTAACGGCTCGCCGACGTTCGTCGAAATGTAAAACTCGACGACATCGATGCCGTCTTCTTGGAACCTAACCGGCACGCCGTCGACCAAGGGGGCGTCAAGCGATCCTTCGCGCTTGGCAAATACGATGTCAAATTTCGTTTTGTCCATGTACAAGTCTTTCAGTTCTTGATGAATGCGCTCAATCAGGCGCTGGGCATATGTTTGCCGAACAGCGGTGACGTTTTTCGCCTCCGTAAGCAACTCGTCCGTCACCAGAGCGAGCTGCTGCTTAAGCTCATGCACATGCGTTTCGCGATTTTCGATTGTCTCGATTTCCTCGGCGATCGTCTCGGCGTAGTGCAAAATATCGGCGATCGTCGCCCCGTATTTTCGTTTGAGCTGCCCGATTTCCGCGAGACGGCTTTCAATGGCATCGAGCCGCTCTGGGTCGTACTCCATCTCCTCAATTTGATCGCGCAGCTTGTACATGACTTCCTCGAGCAAATAGTAGCAGTTCGACGTCGTTTCATGCGCATCTTTGAGCGCTGCATCCATGCCTGCGACGTCATCGAGATGGCGCATCGCCTCCCCGATCGAATCAAGCCCGCGTCCCTCTCCGGAGAGGGCCTCATAGCTTTTCTGCAGCGCGGTATAAATTTTTTGAAAATTGACGATGCGAACTTTTTCCTCCATCAGCCGCTCGTCCTCGCCCAGCTCGAGCGCCGCCTGCTCGATTTCGCGCAGCTGAAACGTCAGCAAATCAAGCCGGTGCGCCATTTGCTGTTCATTTTCGCTCAGCTTTTTCAATTTGTTTCCGAGCTCCTCATACCGCTCGTAGACGGCGCGGTAGCGAGCAAGCGCCTCTGCCGCCTCTAGGCCGCCGAACTCGTCTAAAAGCGGCAGATGGCGGGACGGATCCATCAGTTCTTGATGTTCATGCTGGCCGTGAATATCAACAAGCGTCGCCCCGATGTCGCGCAGCACCGCCGTCGTGACGAGCTTGCCGTTAATGCGGCAGACGCTTTTGCCGTTGGCGAAAATATCGCGGCGCAACACGATCATGCCGTCGCTGGCGTCGATGCCAACGTCTGCGCATTTTTGCCAGCACGGATGGCGGTCATCATCAAGCAAAAACAGCCCTTCGATTTCCGCCTTTTCCGCTCCAAAGCGGACAAATTCAGCGGAGCCGCGTCCGCCGATCAACAAATGAATCGCGTCGATGATGATCGATTTGCCGGCTCCCGTTTCGCCGGTTAACACCGTCAGCCCTTTGTCGAACGACAACGAGAGCGACTCGATAATGGCGAAATTTTTAATCGACAGCTCGGCGAGCATTTCATCACTCCTTGCCTGTCCGATTAATTCCACTTTTGATTATAGCACGTATGTTCGGGTTTGCAAACGAGGACCGCCCTGTCGTTCCGTCCTTGAACGCAGAACGGGAGCTGGGCCGGTCCTCGCCTAGAGCATGGACAACAGCTGGTCGGACACTTTTTCCGCATCTTTCGGCGTCCGGCAAATGATCAGGCACGTATCGTCGCCGCAAATCGTACCGACGATTTCGTTCCAATCCAAATTGTCGAGCAAGACGCCGACGGCATGGGCGTTGCCCGGCAGCGTCCGCAAGACGAGCAAGTTGCCCGTTCCGTCAAGCTTCACAAACACATCAACAAGCGCCCGCTTCAGCTTTTGCAGCGGATTGAAGCGCTGGTCGGACGGAAGGCTGTACTTGTAGCGGCCGTTGGCCATCGGCACTTTGACGAGCTGCATTTCTTTAATGTCGCGCGAGACGGTCGCTTGGGTGACGTTAAAGCCTGCTTCTCTCAGCCGGTCGACAAGCTCGTCTTGCGTTTCAATGTCATGGTTCATAATGATTTCGCGAATTTTAATATGCCTTTGCCCTTTGTTCACACTGCGCCACCTCTTTGCTTGCAAAATGCCACGCTGTTGTTTCCCGCCTCTATTCGCCATTCCCCTCTGTCCTGTCGCCACGTAGATGGGCGTGCGCCTCACGTACGATATGTGCGATCGGCATCGACAGACGGTTTTCCCCTTTGCGATTTTCTCCCGAATAAACGGCGTGAAGCAAAAACTCAATGTTGCCATCGCCGCCTGTAATGGGCGAATAGGATAAGTGCAAAACATCGAATCCTTCCGCACAGGCGAATTGAATGATCGATTCGAGCACTTCCTCGTGAATGTTCGGGTCGCGAACAATCCCCTTTTTGCCGACCTTTTCCCTGCCGGCTTCAAACTGCGGCTTGACGAGCGCAATCACATCGCCGCCCGGCACCATGACCGTCTTGACGACCGGCAAAATGAGACGCAGCGAAATAAACGAGACATCGATGACAGCTACTTCCGGCAGCCCTTTCGTAAACTGATCCGGCGTCACGTAGCGGAAGTTCGTCCGCTCCATCACAACGACGCGCTCGTCTTGACGCAGCTTCCAAGCAAGCTGGTTGTAGCCGACATCGACGGCATACGTCAGCTTCGCCCCATGCTGCAAGGCGCAGTCGGTGAAACCGCCGGTCGACGCGCCGATGTCAAGAACAATTTTATTTTCCACGCGAATATGAAACTCGCGCAACGCTTTTTCCAGTTTCAACCCACCGCGGCTGACGTACGGAAGCGGGTTGCCTTTCACCTCAAGCGGAATGTCAACCGGCACTTTTTCTCCGGGCTTATCGAGTCGAACGTCGTTTGAATAGACAAGCCCGGCCATGATCGCCCGCTTCGCCTTTTCTCGCGTTTCCGCCAGCCCTCGTTCAACAAGCAGCACATCGAGCCGTTCTTTTTTTCCTTTCATGTCTCAAGCCCTTTTCTGTTTTCTTGGCATCATCGTTTTGATGCGGTCGATGATATGGGTCGACGTCAGCCCGATTTCATTGAGCAGCTCGCTGACGCTTCCATGTTCGATAAAGCGGTCCGGGATGCCCATCCGTTCGATGACCGCTCCGTGATAACCATGATCATGAGCAAACTCCAACACAGCACTGCCAAAGCCGCCTTGCAGCACCGCCTCTTCGACCGTTAAGATCGGCAGGCGGCTCTCAAGCAGTTCGTGAAGCATCGCCACGTCCATCGGCTTCAAAAAGCGAGCGTTGACGACTTTCACCGATATGCCGTCTTTCGCCAGCTCGTCGGCCGCCTTAAGCGCCATCGAAATCGTCGTGCCAAACGTCAAAATCGCCGCATCGCAGCCGTCGCGCAACACTTCCCACGTGCCGATTGGGATTTCTTTCAGCTCCTCATCAAGCGGTACGCCAAGCCCGTTGCCGCGCGGGAAACGCATGGCGATTGGCCCGTCGTCGTAGCGGATGGCGGTGTACACCATGTGCTGTCCTTCGTTTTCGTCTTTTGGCATCATCAACACCAAGTTCGGCACATGGCGCAAAAAGGCGATGTCAAACACCCCTTGGTGCGTTTCGCCGTCCGCCCCGACCAACCCAGCACGGTCAATGGCGAAAAAGACATTTAAGTTTTGCCGGCATACATCATGGACGACTTGGTCATAGGCGCGCTGCAAAAATGTCGAATAAATGGCCAAAAACGGTTTCATCCCTTGCGTCGCCAATCCAGCTGCAAGCGTTGTCGCATGCTGCTCGGCGATGCCAACATCAAACATCCGATCGGGGAACTCGCTTGCGAATCCTTCCAGCTTCGAGCCGACCGGCATCGCCGGCGTAATCGCGACGATGCGCGGGTCGGTGCGGGCGAGCCGGCGCACGGTTTCGCTGACAAGCGCGCTCCATGACGGACCGGCCTCTTTCGTTTTGACAAAAGCGCCGGTTTCGATTTTGTACGGCCCTGTGCCGTGCCATGTGCCGACTTTGTCGTTTTCCGCCGGACTGTACCCTTTTCCCTTCTTCGTGATGACATGGACAAGCACGGGGCCTTTCATCTTCTTCGCATAGCGCAAGTTCTCAAGCAAATCCTCAAAATCGTGGCCGTCGACCGGGCCTAAATACGTAAACCCGAGCTCTTCGAAAAACACGCCGGAGACAAGCAAATATTTCAAGCTGTCTTTCAGCCGCTCGGCCGTCGCCGCCAGCTTGCCGCCGACCGCTGGGATGCGCTTGAGCAGCAGCTCCAGTTCATCTTTCACCCACTGGTATTTGCCGGCGGTGCGCAACCGACCGAGGATGTTGTGCAACGCGCCGACGTTCGGGGCGATCGACATTTCATTGTCGTTTAAGATGACAATCATATCCGTTTTCTCATGCCCGATATGGTTGAGCGCCTCAAGCGCCATGCCGCCGGTGAGCGCCCCGTCGCCGATGATCGGCACGATGTATTCATCCGTCCCTTTCAAATCACGGGCGATCGCCATTCCCATCGCCGCCGACAGCGACGTCGAGCTATGGCCCGTTTCCCACACGTCATGCTCGCTTTCGCTCCGTTTCGGGAACCCGGACAGCCCTTTGTATTGGCGGAGCGTGTCGAACGCGGCGGCGCGTCCGGTCAAAATTTTATGCACATATGACTGGTGTCCGACATCCCAAATGAGCTTGTCTTTTGGGCTGTCGAATTCGCGGTGGAGGGCGATCGTCAGCTCGACGACCCCTAAGTTCGGGCCGATATGTCCGCCTGTTTTCGACAACTTCTCAATTAAAAACCGCCGAATCTCGGCGCTTAACCGTTTCAGCTCAGGAATGGACATGTTTTTGACAACGCGCGGATGGTCAATTTTTGTCAAGTCCAACAAAGATCACTCGCTTTCATTCTGTCGTTCTCCGAGCCGTTTCTCCTCGTACAGGTAGTATTATTATACATGATCCGGCGCGAAAAATCGACTTTTCCCGCCAACGCAGCCCGTCACCACTAGGACGCGTTTTGTGGTGTATCTATAGAACTTGCGGCGGCCGCCCGGCGGAAAACAACCAAAAAAACAAGGCCGCCTCCGCCCCGAAGGAAAGCGAACAACGGGAACAAGAGGCCGCCGCCCCGCATCAGTGGTCGCGGACCGCGACAAGCTCGCAAATGTAGGCCAGCACCGCGTCATCGATTTTGGCTTGCTGCAAATGGCGCTTCGCGGCGTCAATGTGAAACGCCAGTTTCTCTTTAGCACCGCCTAGCGAAAGAAGCACCGGATATGTCGCCTTCTTGTTGTCGCGGTCGCTGCCGACTCGCTTGCCGATTTTTTCTTCCATTCCTTCAATGTCCAAAATATCGTCGCGAATTTGAAAGGCGAGGCCTAAATGTGCGGCGAACTCGTTGAGTTCGCGCGTCTGCCGACCATCGGCGCCGCCAAGCAGGGCGCCGGCGTGCACGCTGTATTGCAGCATTTTCCCCGTCTTATGGCGGTGGATGTATTCCAGTTCCGCAAGCGCCAGCGTTTTTCCTTCCGCCTCCATATCAGCCGCCTGTCCAGCGACCATGCCTTCCGGGCCGGCCGCCTTCGCGAGCTGCTCGATGAGCTGCAGACGGACGGGAGGCGGCACGCGATCATCATCGATTTCGGCCATCAATTGAAAGGCATACGTCAACAAAGCGTCCCCGGCCAAAATGGCCATCGCCTCGCCGAACACTTTATGGTTCGTCGGTTTGCCGCGCCGCAAATCATCGTTGTCCATGCTTGGCAAATCATCATGAATGAGCGAGTACGTATGGATCATTTCAATGGCGCAAGCGACTGGCAGACCGATCGCCGGGTCTTTGCCAAGCGCTTGGATGGTCGCCAGCAACAAAAGCGGGCGGATTCGTTTGCCGCCGGCCTCAAGCGAGTAGGCCATCGCCTTTTTCAGCGTCTCCGGCCCACGAAGCCGCGCCATATAGGAGGAAAGCGCCGCCTCGACGGCCCGTTTTTGTTCGTTGAGAAACTGTTCAACCGAAAGCTGCGCCACCCGTCACTCCTCCTCCGGCGAAAAAGGGACAAGCTCGCCGTCTTCGCGCAGCATGTACTCCAACTGTTTCTCCACATGCTGCAATTTATCATGGCAAAGCTTGGACAGTTTCATGCCTTCTTGAAAAAAGGCGATCGCCTCCTCAAGCGGCACGTTCCCTTCCTCGAGCTTTTCGACGATTTCCTCCAGTTTTTTCATCGCTTCTTCAAACGTCATCTCTTTTTCTTCGCTCATACGTGTTTTTCCTCCACTCCCGTCACTTGACAATCGACTCGTCCGTCTTGAACTTGAATGGAAAGATGCTCGCCGATTCGAAGCTGGTTCGTTCGTTTCACGAGCTCGCCCTGCTCATTGTACACCAAGCTGTAGCCGCGCTCCATGATGCGAAGCGGACTGAGCGCCTCAAGCCGGGCGAGGTTGGAGCGAAAGCGGAACCGATGGCGCTCCACCGCGGTGCGCATCGCTTTTTCCAGCGCATTGGCGGTCGCCTTTTGCCGTTCTTTCATCCGCTCAAGCTCTGCAGCCGGATGGTGCCGCCATAGTCTCATGTCAAGCTCATGCAGCCGCTGACGATGTTTGTCGACGAGCCGTTCGCGTTGGCGGCTAAGCCGCTCAAGCAACGCATCAAGCTGCTGTTCTTTTTGTTCATAGAGCCGCTTGGGATAGCGGAATGCGTAGGATCCTTGCAGCCGGCGAAGCTGCTCTTTATCAGCGGCAAGCCGCTCTTTCATGGCGCGGATGAGCCGCCATTTCCGCTCGGCGAGCCGCTCAGCGAGCTCCCCAACATGCGGCGCCGCCATCTCAGCTGCTGCCGTCGGCGTCGGCGCCCGCAAATCGGCGACAAAGTCGGCGATCGTAAAATCTGTTTCATGGCCGACAGCGGAAATAATCGGTATTTTTGAGGCGAAGATGGCGCGAGCGACGATTTCTTCATTGAACGCCCACAATTCTTCGATCGAGCCGCCGCCGCGGCCGACAATCAGCACATCAACCCCGCCGAACGCATTCGCCCGCTCGATGGCGCGCACGATGGAGGGCGCCGCCCCGTCCCCTTGAACGAGCGCTGGAAACAAAATGACTTTAGCGAGCGGATAGCGGCGGCGAATCGTCGTCATAATATCGCGCACCGCCGCTCCAGTCGGCGATGTAACGACGCCGATGCAGCGAGGGAAAGCTGGAAGCGGCTTTTTATGGACCGGCGAAAACAACCCTTCCGCCTCGAGCCGCTGCTTCAGCTGTTCGTAGGCTAAATAGAGGCTTCCGACACCTTCCGGCTGCATTTCTTTGACATAAAGCTGATAGTTGCCGTTCGGTTCATAGACGGAAATTTCCCCGCGCGCGAGCACGTTCATCCCATCTTCAGGACGGAACGGCAAATACTGGTTGTAGCCGGCGAACATGACGGCGGCAATGCGTCCTTGGCTGTCTTTCAACGTAAAATACATATGGCCGCGCGAATGCTGCTTAAAATTCGAAATCTCGCCCTTCACCCATAGATCGCGCAAATGCGGGTCGACATCGAACTTGCGTTTGATGTACTTCGTCAACGCCCCGACCGTCACATATTTCACTTCCACTGATCCTGCCCTCACTTTGCGGCCAGCTGCCGCGCCGCTTCAATCGTGTTGTGCAAGAGCATTGTAATCGTCATCGGCCCGACTCCACCCGGCACCGGCGTAATATAGCCAGCCACTTCTTTCACAGCGTCAAAATCGACATCGCCGCACAATTTGCCGTTCTCAAGCCGGTTGACGCCGACGTCGATGACGACCGCCCCGGGCTTGACGTGTTCCGGGCCGATGAGGCGCGCCTTGCCGACAGCGACGATCAAAATGTCCGCCTGCCGAGTGATGGCGGCCAAATCCGGCGTTTTCGAGTGAGTGTAGGTGACGGTGGCATGTTCGCGCAAAAACAGCTGGCCAACCGGTTTGCCGACGATGTTGCTTCGGCCGACGACGACGACGTGCTTGCCGGCGATGTCAATGCCGGCCGATTGCACCATCACTAAAATGCCATGCGGAGTGCACGGGAGAAACGCCCGTTGGCCGATCATCATTTTTCCGACATTGATCGGGTGAAACCCATCGACATCTTTTTCCGGTGCGATCGTTTCAATGACCGACCATTCGCAAATGTGATCCGGCAGCGGCAGCTGCACTAAAATGCCGTGCACCGCCGGATCGACGTTTAACTCGCGGATTTTCGCAAGCAGCGTCTCTTCGTCGATCGCCGCCGGAAACGTGTAAAGGAACGAGCGAATGCCGACCTCGGCGCACGCTTTTTGTTTTCCTTTTACATACGAATGCGACGCCGGATCGTCGCCGACTAGAATGACGGCCAGCCCCAGCTCAACGCCGTCCGCTTTCAACTGTGCGGCTTCATCCGCCAATGCAGTGCGAATCGTCCTCGCCATCTCCGTTCCGCTAATGATTTGTGCTGTCATCGTGTTTCGTTCCCCTCTCCTCGTTCATCGTTCGATATCAGCCCGCGATGCAACCGGTTTTATTTTTGCAGCGCCGCCTTCACTTTCGAAAGCACGCCGTTGACAAAACTTCCGGATTTCCAATCGCCGAATGTTTTCGCCAGCTCGACCGCCTCATCGAGGCTGACGCTTACCGGCACATCATCGGCGTATTTCATCTCGTACGTCGCCATGCGCAAAATGGCGCGGTCAACGTTGGCGACGCGTTCAAGCGTCCATTTTTCCAAATTGGCGCGCAACAGCTCGTCAATCTCCTCCTGGTGCTCGACGACGCCAAAGACGAGCTGGCGCAAAAACGGGTCGATGTCGCCGCCGCCCGTGACATTGTGGAGCGCCTCATCTGGTGGAATGCGTCCGACATCGATTTGAAACAGCGCCTGCAACGCCTTTTCCCGTGCTTCATGCCGCTTCATGGCGGTCCCCCTTTCCAAAAAAACGAACATTCACAATGAAATCATATCATATTTTTCGGAAAAAGCCAGCCTTTTCCCACAAATCATTCGCGCTGCCGTTGGTTGCGCCATAACGGCCTCGTTCATTACAATAACAAACTTTGGCCAAAAAAACAAAAAGGCAGCCGCCGAAAAAGCAACTGCCTTGCGAGATCACTGTTCGACCACGCCTTGTTCCTGCTTGCCGCCCTCAAACTGGATGCCGACGATATGAACGTTCACTTCGCTCGCCTCGAGGCCGGTCATGTTCCAAAGCGCCTGGCGCACATTTTCCTGCACCTTTTTCGCCACGTTCGGAATCGATGCGCCAAACTGGACGAGGCAATAAAGATCGATGACGACGCCGTCGTCGCGCAAATCAACCTTGACGCCTTTGCCATGGTGTTTCTTTCCAAACCGCTCGGCGACGCCGGCGGCAAAATTGCCGCGCATTTGCGCGATGCCGTCGACTTCTGACGCCGCGATGCCAGCGATCACCTCAATCACTTCCGGTGCAATTTCCACCTTGCCGAGCGCCGGGTACACTTGCTCTGTTTCAAAGACATGCTCAGACATAAGGCACCTCCTATTCCGCCTTCATAATATCATATAACTCCAAAAACTTCGTATTAAACTCACCGCTTTGAAATTTCTCATGCTCCATTAATTTTATGTGGAACGGAATCGTTGTATGAATGCCTTCGATGATAAACTCCGAAAGCGCCCGTCTCATGCGGGCGATCGCTTCCGCACGCGTCGGCGCATGAACGATCAATTTGGCGATCATCGAATCATAATACGGCGGGATCGTATAGCCTGGATAGACGGCGGAATCGACGCGCACGCCCGGGCCGCCCGGCGGCAGGTACATGGCGATTTTCCCCGGCGACGGCATAAAGTTTTTCGCTGGATTTTCGGCGTTGATCCGGCACTCGATCGCCCAGCCGTTAAACGTGACGTCCTCTTGGGTGATCGACAGCTTTTCACCGGCGGCGATGCGGATTTGCTCCTTGACCAAATCGATGCCGGTGATCAGTTCAGTGACCGGATGCTCGACTTGAATGCGCGTATTCATCTCCATGAAGTAAAATTGTTTGTTCCGGTGGTCATAAATAAATTCAACCGTACCGGCGCCGGTGTAGTTGACCGCTTTCGCCGCCTTGACCGCCGCCTCGCCCATCTTCCGGCGCATCTCGTCGTCAAGCGCCGGCGACGGTGCTTCCTCGACCAGTTTTTGCAGCCGGCGCTGGATCGAGCAGTCGCGCTCACCGAGATGAATCGTATTGCCGTACGAATCAGCGAGCACTTGAATTTCGACATGGCGGAAATCTTCGATATATTTTTCAATATAGACGCCTGGGTTGCCAAACGCCGTCGCCGCTTCCTGCTGGGTGATGTTGATGCCTTTGACGAGCTCGCCTTCGTCGCGGGCGACGCGGATTCCTTTCCCGCCGCCGCCGGCCGTCGCTTTAATGATGACCGGATAGCCGATCTCTTCGGCAATCGCCCGCGCCTCATCAAGGCTTTCGATAACCCCGCGCGACCCAGGCACGATCGGCACCCCCGCCTCGCGCATCGTCTCGCGAGCGATGTCTTTAATGCCCATTTTTGCAATCGCTTCCGGACTTGGGCCGATAAATGTCACGTTGCATTCACGGCACAGCTCGGCGAACGCTTCATTTTCCGCCAAAAACCCGTAACCGGGGTGGATGGCGTCACAGCCAGTCAGCGTGGCGACGCTCATAATGTTTGTGAAATTTAAATAGCTGTCTTTCGAAGCGGTCGGCCCGATGCAGTACGCCTCATCAGCCAGCTGCACGTGCAAGGCGTCGCGGTCGGCTTGCGAAAAGACAGCGACCGTCTCAATCCCAAGCTCGCGGCAGGCGCGGATGATGCGGACGGCGATTTCCCCGCGGTTCGCCACCAACACTTTTTTGATCATCGTCCGTTCTCTCCCTTATTCAGGCTTGACTAAAAACAACGGCTGGCCATATTCGACGAGCTGGCCGTTTTGCACCAACACCTCGACAATTTCGCCATCGACTTCCGCTTCAATTTCATTAAACAGCTTCATCGCCTCGATGATGCAAACGACCGTATCTTTTTTCACTTTGTCGCCCGGCTTCACATACGGCGGCTTGTCCGGCGCCGGCGCTGCGTAGAACGTGCCGACCATCGGCGAAGTAATTTGATGCAAGTTGCCTTCCACAGCCGGCTTTGCTTCTTTGACCACCGGCGTTTCCGCTTTCGGTGCCGGCGCTTCCGAGGCCGCTGCTTGAACGGGAGGAGCTGCCGGAGCCGGTTCGACCGCTGCCGGAGCGGCAGGCGCCGGCGGCGCGACCGCCGTCTGTGCGGCCGCAGCCGGCGCAACGGCAACAGCAGCCGTTCCTTTTTTCATATGTACTTTTGTTTCGCCTTGTTCGTATACGAATTCGTCAATCGAGGACTGGTCGACCAAGCGGATCAATTCACGGATTTCTTGAATTTTCATCGATCTCACACCTTTCTCCAAGTATCGTGCAGCCCGTTCCTTTCTGGCGGTGCCTAAACGTGTCCATAACGATTATACACACAACAGTAGGACAAACAAAAGACTTTTCCGCAAAAAAAGAAGCTGCCCTAAAGAGCAGCGCGTTCATCCAGCCGGCTGAAACTCAACCGTCACGTATTCAGCATCGGGTATTTCTTTTTTCACCATATGAATGACTTCATTCGCCGATTTAGCTGAGCTTTGTTTCGCTTTGATCGTCACGCGCACTTGGCTGTCATCGGCGCGCACGAGCACGTCTTCATAACCGCCTTTCGATTTGATGAGCGTCTCCAACGTGGCTTCTTTTTCGGACAATGCTTGCAATTTTTCAATTTTGTCGAGCGCTTCATTTTTTTCTTCCGCCGTCGCGTTCGCTGAAGCGACAATGGCGTTCAGCTCATCGCGCAGCCGGCTCCGTTCATCCTCAATTTTCATGCGCAGCGCTGTAAACAAGTCGTCGCCCGTTTCGCCAGACGCGGACGGCTTTTTCGCCTCTTCGACAGCGACGCTCGGCTGATCGGTTGTTTTTTCCGTTTTCTTATTGGCGGTAAATGCCGGACTGTCGTTCATATTTTTTGGCGCTGTCACGTAATAGACCGACAGCACAACGACCAAGCTCAACATCGTCAACAGCCATACGGTTTGTTTTTTCAACATGCCGATCTCCTCCCCTTACCCGGTCATTTTTTCGGCAAGACAGCGACGCGGTAGCTCGGAACGTTTAACACGCGCGTCACCGCCTCGACGATCCATTTTTTGATTTGCAAATTATCCGCCCCTTTGGCGACAACGAGAACGCCGCGGATGTCCGGCTTTTTCGTGGCGACGACAAGCGGCGTTTCTTCTTCGCCGTTATGAATAATGATGACTTCTTCATTGGTCGACTCGTTTTCGATCGTCCGCTTCCCGCCTTCCTTGTCGCTCTCTTCCGTTGTCTGCTGCTGAGTCGAACGCTTTTTCTCATACAGTTTCAACTCCGTGGAATCGAGATTGACGACGACCGTGACATCATCCACCCCTTCGATCGCCTCAAGAGCGGCTTTCAGTTCTTTTTCGTATCGCTCCTCATAGGCGGCGATCACTTTCTCTTTCGTCTCCTTGCTTGCCAGGAATGCCGGCTCGGCTGGAGCGGACGGCTGCCCGGCGGAAGGCTTCGCTTCGGCTTCCTCTCCACTGTTTGCCCAATGGCTTGCCGCCATCAAGGCGACACCAGCCAACAGCAGGACGACGACGTACGAAAACGGCCATTTTTTCTGTGCTCCTTCCCCGTCTTTCGGCGCTGAAGAAAAGAGCCGTTTGATGAGCGGCAACATCCCCCCTCTATTCCCTCCCCCTAAATTGCACGTCAATTTTATCTTCATCGATTTCCCATCGGCCGGCGAGAAAAGCGCGCACCTCCTCTGCCAGCGAAGCATCGCCCTCCGGCAAAGCCGGCGGCTTCGTCGTATCGATGACAACCGGTTCCACCGAACCGGCTGACTTCTGTTTCGAAAGGACGACCTCAATCGTCTTGATGTCATCCGGCATGCGCCAGTCGTCGCCTGGCTTGGCGTAAACGTTGACATCCGCTTTCAGCCCATACTTTTCCATCAACTCCTCATTGACATCGTTTTCGAGCTGGACAGCCATTTGTTTTAAAATATATGCGCGTTGCGAGGCTTGTATTTCTTTTTTCTGCTGTTCGATTTGATTTTTTATTGCCTCTTCCCCCGCACGGCCGTTGGAAAAATGGACGAGCGCCGACGCGATGAGCTGCTCGGGATCAACGGAAGCGAGCCGGAGCACCGGAGCGAGCATCACGAGAACGAGCATAAGCCCGACAGCCATTTTAACGTATTTTTGCATCGTCCCCGACGGCAGCAAAAAATCGATGATGACAGCAAACAACAAAAACAAAATGATGTTTGTCACCCACTCAATGACTAGCTGCATAGCGCTCCCCCTAGCGGACCATCATCGTAATGTTCCCGGCCATCACCATGACGGTGAGGCTTAAGAAAAACATGAGCGACACAATGAGCAGCGCCGCCAGCACGTAAGCGATGCTTTTGCCGATGATGTTGAGGCAGGACAATACCGGTCCGCCGCCAAGCGGCTGCAGAAGAGCAGCCGATAGTTTGTAGACGATGACGATGGCGAAAATTTTCACCGCTGGAAAGATGGCGATCATGAGCAAAATCGCCGCCCCGACCAACCCGACCGTATTTTTCAACAGCATGGAAGCGGCGACGACCGTATCGGCGGCATCGGTGAACAGCTTGCCGACGACCGGGATGAAATTGCCGGTGACAAATTTCGCCGCCCGGAGCGCCACGCCGTCAGCCACGGCCGCTGTCGCTCCTCGCACGGACATGACGCCAAGGAACACGGTCAAAATGAGGCCGAGCAAACCGAGGGCGGCTTTGTTGAGCAAATCGGCGAGCTGAGTCGCCTTGTAACGGTCGCTGAGCGTGCTGACGACAGAAAGCAGCGCAGCCAGAAGCAAAAGCGGCAAGGTGACGTATTCAACGACCGTGCCGGTGGTGTTCATCACAAACAAAATGATCGGGTGGAAAAACGCCGCCGACGCGACCCCGCCGGAAGTGGCGAGCAGGGCGAGCAGCAGCGGAACGAGGGCGATGATGAAATGGCTCATCGTCCGCACCGCCTCAAGCGCATAATCCGCCGCGAGGCGAAAGCTGTTTAAGGCGATCAACAAGAGCACCATATAGACGACCGCCTGGGCGATTTTGCTTACTTCCTGCTGAGCGAATGCATTTTGCAGCGATTGCAGCACCGTGCTGAAGACAGCAAGCAAAATGAGCGTGCCGAGCAGTTTGCCGTTCACCTGCAGTTCATAAAACAAATAGCGGGCGAGCGCCTTCAGCCATTCGGACGGCGACCATTGCTTGTCGCCGCTTAAAAAATCGGTGAGCGGCCCTTTCTCGCTTTCCGGCAAAAATCCGCCGTACTCGCTGACGATCGTTTCCCAATAGCGGCGGATATCGCTCACATCGAGCTGAGCGAGCTGCTCGCTGACCGACGGTCCATCGCTTGCGGCTTGTACGACCAACGGGCAAAAAAAGAGAGAAAGCAGCCCGAGAATAAGGAACGCTGTTCGCTTCAATCCGTTCCCCCCTTTAGCGCGCCGACGGGATGAGGCCGATGACCGCTTCGATGATCGCGGTTAAAATCGGAACAGCCAGCGCCAAAATGACGATTTTGCCGCCGAGCTCAATTTTGGCGGCGATCGCCCCTTGGCCGGCGTCTTTGGAAATTTGCGCGGCGAACTCAGCAATGTAGGCAATGCCGATGATTTTCAGCATCGTCTCTAAATACACCATCTGAATATGAGCGCCTTCGGCCATTTTTCGCAACATCGCTAAAATGCTGCTGATTTGATCGACCAACAACAGAAAAATGGTGCAGCCGACAAACACGGTCAACAAAAAGGCCAGATTCGACTTTTGCTCTTGCAGCAACACGACCA
The DNA here is from genome assembly GCF_000174795.2 of Geobacillus sp. Y412MC52. NCBI lineage: Bacteria > Bacillati > Bacillota > Bacilli > Caryophanales > Anoxybacillaceae > Geobacillus > Geobacillus sp. Y412MC52. The sequence continues at coordinate 2,496,506 of NC_014915.1, forward strand.
AAAACGTCGCGATCAACCCGAGGCCGACGATTTGCAAAATGTCAATGGCCGATCCCTCCTACCCGCGGAACAAAAAGACATCCTTGATTTTTTGGAACAAGTCGCTGACGATGGAAGCGACCATAAACAAAATATAAATAAAGCCGAGCAGCGTCACCCATTGGGCGTATTCTTTCCTCCCCATCTGATCGAGCACCGTATGCAAAAACGCGATGACGATGCCGACGCCGGCGATTTTCAAAATGAGATCGACATCGATGCCCATGATTCTGCCTCCTGTCTACATGAGTAAAATGACGAGCAGCAGGCCGGCCAACACGCCTAAACTTTTCGCCATCTTGGCGTAGCGCGCCTGGTTGTCTAGCGCTTCCGCTTCCTCCCGCTCAAGATGGGCGAGCGCCAGCGCGATTTGCCTTTGCTGGGTGAGCCGGTCGTATTGGCCAAGCGTGGCGCCAAATTGTTTCATCACTTCAAATTCTCCTTGCTTTAGAGCGGTTTTTTCCCATACAGCTCGCAAGCTTTTTTCCCATGCCTCGGCGGCGCTCGTTTCTTCTGTGCATAACGCGGCGGCAAACCGCTCGAACAATTCGGACAACGGGGCGGCCGTTTGCCGGGCGAGATGCATAGCGGCGTCGGCAAGCGGCGTATGGCCATACATCACTTCCGCCTCAAGCGCCCTCAGCGCCGCTTTCAGCTGGCGGAGCTGGCGCGGCCGCTCGTGCAACACGCGGGCGGCGGCAAACCCAAGCCATGTTGAGGCGGCGAGAATCAACAGAGCGCCAAACCATTTCATCGATGGACCACCGCCCTTTCATACAGCACCGTTCCGCCAGCGTCGAGAATGCGTCGGATTGAGCCGGGATGGGGAATGTTCGTCAGCTCAATAAACCGTTCAAACACCTTTTGTTCCATCACCGGGCCGAGCGTCGGACGCTGCCATACGTCTTGGATGTTGCGGCCGTGCACAGTCGTCCATACAGAGACGCCAGCATTGGCCGCTTCAAGCACTGCCTCGCTGTCCTCCTCGCGCCCGATTTCGTCGACAATCATGACATCAGGGCTCATCGAGCGGATCATCATCATCATCCCTTCCGCTTTCGGGCAGGCGTCCAACACGTCAAGGCGCGGGCCGAACGAAAACTGAGGAATCCCTTTCACACAGCCAGCGATTTCCGATCGTTCGTCAACGATCGCCACCTTTTGCGCCGGAATGCGCCCCGTCCCGCTGCTAATCAAGCGCGCCGCATCGCGCAGGAGCGTCGTTTTTCCCGTCTGCGGCGAGCCGATGATCATCGTATGACGCCAGCGGCCGTCGTACACATACGGAATCAACGGCTCGGCGATGCCGATCTGTTCCTTGGCGATGCGAATGTTAAACGAGGAAACATCGCGGATCGCTTTCACCTTGCCCCCTTCAGTAATGACTTTGCCGGCCAGCCCAACGCGATGCCCCCCCTCAATCGTCATAAATCCGCGCTTCAGCTCTTCTTCGACGGCATAGATCGAATAATGACTCAATTTGTTGAGCAAATGCACGCCGTCTTCTTTCGTCACTTCATACGGCAGCAATCGGGCCGTTCCGTCGACGATCACCTCAAGCGGCCGGGAGACGCGGATGCGGATTTCTTCAATTCCGCGGCGGCATGAAGGAAGATGGTGCTGCAACGCGGCGGCGACCGTTTTCGGCAAAATTCCCCACACCGCTTCCATGGCCCTCCCCCTTTTCTTGTGGACTAGTTCATATGTATGGGCGGAATGCGCCGTTTATGCCTTACTTGTAAATCGCGAACAAAATGAGCGCTATCCCGAGCGCCACAAGCCCAAGCCGTGAAAACGAGAGCTCGTCCGCAAGCGAAAGCAGTCCAATCGCCATGGTCACCATCATGACGGTTGGACCGACGACAGCAAGCGCAGCATTAACGGCAAGCGCTTTTTTCACGTCATTGAACACAAGCATCAACAGCGCCGCGCTCAGTTCCATGAACGCGGACACCATCCGCATGCCAGCCATGGCCATAACGGACGGGTCGATCGATCGCAGCCAATGTTTCATGTTCCCCTCCTGTTTTGCCAAATGGGATCGATTAGTACAAACGTATGCGAAAACAAGCCGTTTCAGAAGAAGTTTTTACTGAGGAAAACGATGGGGGAGAGCAAAACGGCGCCCATTTTGCGCATAAAAAACACCGCCCCGGAAGGTGTCCGAGACGGTGCCTGTCGGGCTTGCGCTTACGCCCGCGAAACGTACGTGCCGTCGGCCGTATTAATGATGAGCGTGTCGCCTTCGTTGACGAAAAACGGCACTTGAACGACAAGGCCGGTTTCGAGCTTCGCCGGCTTCGAACCGCCAGAAGCGGTGTCACCTTTAATGCCCGGCTCTGTTTCGACGACTTTCAGCTCGACGGTGTTCGGCAGCTCGACGCCGATCGTTTCGCCTTGGTACATCATAATAAATACTTCCATATTCTCTTTCAAGAACTTCAATTCATGCTCGATTTGTTTCGCCGGCAGCTCGATTTGTTCGTACGTTTCCATATCCATAAAAACGTGTTGGTCGCCGTTGGCGTACAAATATTGCATTTTGCGTGTGTCGATTTGCGCCCGGTTCACTTTTTCGCCGGCGCGGAACGTCCGCTCCTGAATGGCGCCGGTGCGCAAATTGCGCAGCTTCGAACGGACGAACGCCGCCCCCTTGCCCGGCTTGACGTGCTGGAATTCAAGGACGCGCCAAATCTCGCCGTCCACCTCAATCGTAAGTCCTGTGCGAAAATCGTTGACTGAAATCATTAGCCGAAATCCTCCTCACGCAATCCATTATAAAATGATCAGTTCTTTTGGCGAATGGGTGAGCGCTTCGTTCCCGTCAGCAGTGATGACCGTATCGTCCTCGATGCGCACCCCGCCAAGCCCCGGGATGTAAATGCCCGGCTCGACGGTGACAACCATGCCTGGCTCAAGCACGACATCCGAACGGAACGAAAGCGTCGGCCCTTCGTGAATTTCCAATCCAATCCCATGGCCGGTCGAATGGCCGAAATAGTCGCCATACCCTTTTTCGCGGATGTAATCGCGCGTGAGCGCATCAGCCTCTTTTCCGGTCATGCCTGCCTTGAGCCCGTTCATGCCGCGTTGCTGCGCTTCAAGAACGATGTCATAGATCGTCCGCAGCTCCGCGCTAATGTCGCCGACGGCGACCGTTCTCGTAATATCGGAACAATACCCTTTATAGTAAGCCCCGAAATCAAGCGTGACGAGCTCGCCGCGCTCGATCGTTTTCTCTGACGCCACCCCGTGCGGCAGCGCCGAACGGTAGCCGGAGGCAACGATCGTATCAAAGGAGGACGAAGACGCCCCTTGTTTGCGCATAAAAAATTCCAGCTCATTCGCCACTTCGATTTCTTTAACGCCTGGACGGATGAACGACAAAATGTGCGAAAACGCCGCATCGGCGATTTCTGCTGCTTCCTTTAATATCTTAATCTCTGCCTCTGACTTAATCAAGCGCAATTTTTCTACGAGCCAAGACGTTGGCACGAGTTCAGCGCGGATGGCTTCTTCATACGACTTGTATGCGGCATAGGTGACATGTTCTTGCTCAAAGCCAAGCCTCTTGATGCCAAGCCGCTTCACCTGATTGGCAATTTCTTCGATGATCGGCCCGCTGTGCTGGACGACTTCAAACCCTTGGGCTTGCCTCGATGCTTGTTCGACGTAGCGGAAGTCCGTAACCAACACCGCCCCTTGACGGCTGACAAGTACAGCGCCGGCCGTGCCAGTAAACCCGGTCAAATAGCGGCGGTTGTAGCCGTTTGTTACTAACAGCCCGTCGATATGCTGCTCGTCAAGAAGCTCCCGAAGCTTTTCCAGCTTTTCCATGTTTCCGTCTCCTCTTCCCTTAGAGTGTGCTCGTCTCCTTGGCTGCCTGCGTCGAGAGCGGAGAAAATCTTCGCGGTCAGGATGACGCGAAAGACCTCGTAGGCGCGCCAGTTTCACGCAGCGCCCGCAGCAACCATGGACTGATGGTGAAACACAAGTGTTGATGATCCATTATTTTACTATATAGGTGCAACCAAAACGTTTAACATATCTTTGACAGAAAAGCCACTTATCGATTTTTCCACTGTCGAGGGCAAGCCTTTGCTTGCCTCCGTCACGCCGATCCAATGCTCAGTAAAAGCTACAAATGCGAAAACTTCAAATTGATAAAAAAACACAGAATCATATGGCTGAACACAAGCTTTTCTGTCTCTTCCCTCGAACAAGAACGCCGGCAGGCAAATGTCATTTGCCAGCAAAACGTTCATTGTTTGAGGAGAGCATGCCGTCATATGCCCAGTCGGCAAGCGAACCGCTTGCCGACGACGCCAGAAAGGCTGGGAACAGAGCCTTCTCATCTGGTTTTTATTGGTTCATCAACACGCCTGATGCTGAAACGTGCCAAAACCTTCTTTATTTTACCATAAAGATGGTCGTTTCCGCTAGACATCCGCGCGGCGCTTGATGCAGCACTCACTCGAGCGGGTGAGAGCAAAAAGAAGCTTCATCAGTTTCCTTCATTTGCCGCCTCTTTTCCGACATTTGACGCCGGTCGATTCATTTCTTGCGTTTCAAAAGAAATCGAATAGCCGACAAATACGCCATATAAAATGTATAGGCAAAGCGTCGTAATAATCGTATTCGCTTCTAAGTCTGCAACTGGTTGGACGTTTGGAAACAGTGGATTAAACAAATAAAAGACCATCATCCAAAGCACCACGCCATATACCATTCCCGCCCACATACCGGCGATCTTGCGCAGGAACGCATAGTACAAAAGCGCCGCCGCAATGGAAATGATGCCGATCAGCACGATGGCCGCATAATTGCCGGCTTTCCCATATTTCCAGTCCCCGGCAACCCACGGGATGAGAATCATATTCGGACTGATTTCACTGAAATGGAAAAAATAGGCCAAATAGCCGATCAAACTCCAAAACACCCCGCCGACAAACCCGATGATGATCGTTTTTTGTATGAGCGTCATCGGTCGCTCCGTTTTCTCTTGCTCGAGCTCCCCTTTTTGTTCCGCCATCATCGTGCACCTCCTTGTCTGGTAGTATGACCGAAAGCCGACCGTCCCATGAATCAAACGAAAAAAATGACCGCTCTTGTGTAAATCATGGATTTTTTGGAAATCATAATAGTAGCATCAACCTAGAGGTTTCCGGATATTTCTTGTAGAATAAAATAATAAACATAAAAAATAGGTTGGTGTTGGCCTGATGAAATCATCAATGGAGAAACCGTTATACGGCGGCCAAGCGGTCGTTGAAGGGGTGATGTTTGCTGGCAAGACGCACTCCGTCACCGCTATTCGCCGCCATGACGGGACGATTGACTATTTTACGCTGCCTCGCCGCAGCCATCCGACGCTGGCTGCCCTGAAAAAAATCCCGTTTGTCCGCGGCATTGTCGCCATTATTGAGGCGAGCGCAAACGGGGCCAAGCATTTGCAGTTTGCCAGCGAACAATATGAGGCGTCCTCGGACGAAAAACAGGCCGCCGAAGAAAGCCGCTCCAAATTCGGGCTGATTCTCGGCGCCGCCGTCATCGGCGTGCTATCGTTTTTATTCGCCAAAACCATTTTTACGCTCGTTCCGGCGCTCGCCGCCGACGCCTTTAAACCGCTCGTACCGGGGAAAATGGGGCAAATTTTGCTTGAAGGAGCCTTTAAGCTTGCTCTTTTGCTCGGCTACATTTACTTTATTTCGTTGACGCCGCTTGTTAGGCGCTTGTTCCAATACCACGGGGCGGAACATAAAGTCATCAACGCCTTTGAAGCGGGGTGGCCGCTCACTGTTGAGCACGTCCAGCGCGCCTCGCGCCTTCACTACCGATGCGGCAGCAGCTTCATTTTATTTACTGTCATGATCAGCTTATTCCTTTATTTGTTCGTGCCGACGGATCCGCTTTGGCTGCGAATCGCAAACAGGCTCGCTTTAATTCCTGTCGTGCTTGGCGTTTCGTTTGAAGTCTTGCAGTTTACAAATAAATTGAGGGATATTCCGCTGCTAAGCTGGCTTGGCTATCCCGGGCTATGGCTGCAGCGGTTGACGACAAAAGAACCGGACGATGACCAAGTGGAAGTGGCCATCGCCTCGTTTCAGCGGCTTCTCGATTTGGAAGCGGAAGCCGAAAGGAAACAAGCGGTGCAGTAATCGATCAAAGGGGGTGGACTCATTGCGGCGCCGGGCCATTCATCCGCTTGTCGGGCTTATGATTTTGCTTGGAACGCTTGGCATTGTCTATACCCTTTTTGCCCATCCGACGGTGCTGTTCCGCCAGCTGTTGTTTGTTGCGCTGTTTTTGGCCGCCATTTATTTCTTCTACCGGTTCGTATACCAACGCCGCACCGATAAAGATCGGTTATCGTATTTAAAGGCGGTGCGGCAGTCGAAAAAGCTCCATCCCCGCTCTGGGCGCAAACAAGCAAAGCCGGCGAAACTGAAGCGGCCGCTGAAAAAACGGACGGCCATTCCGCACTTGACCGTGATCGAGGGCAAAAAAGGCAAAAAAAAGAATCGAGCTTCGTTTTAGCTTGATTCTTTTTTGTTTGCCTCTGCCGTTCAGCTGAAAAATCGGCGGCAGAGGTGTGCCCTATTGCCGCTTTCCCATCTAGTACGCCCATTGGCGCAAAAACTGCCGCGTCCGCTCGCGTCCGTAATCGATCAGGCGCCGGCGCGCTTCCAGGTCGATGGAAAATTCCGTGGAAATAACGTTGTCCACCGGCAAAAAGACGATGTTTTTTTCATGGCGACGCGAAATGTAGCGCGCATCATGCGCCTCTCTCATGGCCGCAAACAGCGCCTCATACAAATCGAGCGCATTGGTGATCGTTCGTTTCGGCCGCTCCCCTGGTTTTGGGCTCAGCTGAACGCCCAGCACCGGCCGTTTTTTCTTCTTTTCTTCATCGAACAAAAACAGCGGAAAGTTGCTCAACACCCCCCCGTCGACAATGAAAGCCACACCGTTTCGCCCGCGAAGGCGGACCGGCTCAAAGAAATAAGGAATGCTGATGCTCATCCGCACTGCCTTGGCGATGGAAAACGACCCAGGGTCAATGCCGTATATGGCTAAATCGTCCGGCAGCACGACGATGCGCCCGTTCGTCACATCGGAAGCGACGATATACAAACTGCCGGCCGGCACATCTTGAAACGTCCGCACGCCGCGGGCGGCGAGCGCCGCCTCGAGCCACCGCTCAAACGCCTTTCCTTGATACAGCCCAAGATGCCAATACAAGCGCACCCATTTCCAAAGCGAAAACGGAATCCATAGCGGCCGTTCATCCAAAAACTGCTCCAACTCCAACTCCTCAAGCAGTCGGGCGATATCGCGAGCGCTGTAGCCTGCCGATAGCAACGCCGAAAGCAACGCTCCCGCACTCGTGCCGGCAAGCCGCTTCCAGCGCAGACCTTTTTCCTCAATCGCTTCATACGCTCCAAGCAACGCAAACCCTTTCACCCCGCCGCCGGAAAAGACAAGATCAATGTCCACCGCCGCCTCCCCCTTTTTGCCGTTTATACATATGTAAGAAAAAAGGAGGGCATTTAGTACGGCAAACAAAAAAGAGCAAGCATCGGCTTACTCTCCTTGTTCATTGCGCTTTTGGACATCGCGCAGCGCTTCAAGGCGGCGTTCGTCCTCTTGAAAATACTGCACCAAATCGCCGATCCGGTCGATGGCGTTCCAGCTCAAATGGTGTTCAATCCCTTCCACGTCGCGGTAAATGTTTTCTTCGCTGACACCGATCAAACGGAGAAACTGCTCAAGCAGCTCATGGCGGTAGACGAGCCGCTGGCCGATTTTTCTTCCTTTTGGCGTCAAGACGAGTCCGCGGTATTTCTCATACACTAAATACTCATCTTTATCGAGCTTTTGCACCATTTTCGTCACCGAGGAGGGATGGACGGACAACGCTTCAGCGATGTCAGAGACGCGGGCATAGCCCTTTTCTTCAATCAAAATGTAAATTTGCTCAATATAATCTTCCATGCTTGGTGTCGGCAACGTTTGTCCCCTCCCATTACATTTGTCTGCCGCAGACAAGTGCAGCGGCCGTCAGCATCTCTCGTGAACATTGCCGCTTTGCCCGCTTCGGCTAGACGCTGCCGGGCCAGTCGGCCGCCCAGACAAACAAAAAATAGCAATCAATCCCATTATACCATGAAGGGAACATTACGTAAAATACTGCACTTGGGCCGATGGAAAAAAGCGAGCAATATACGAGCGCATGGTTTCCTCCAGCTCCCGCGCTTCCTTGTCACGGTACACATATTTGCCGATGCCGTACCGCCCCCACTTATATTTGCGCTTCGATTCGTCCAAATCGAGCTTGGTTTTCGGGTAACGCTGCTCGATGACCCGCTTGGCCGGCTTGGTAAACCGATGCTGGATGAGCTCAAACGTCAAATCAGATAAGTCCACCCCTTCCAATTGCCGGGCGAGCTCCTGAAACAATTCAAAATACCCTTGTTCCCAGCCGTCATGCCGGTAAATCGGCGCGACGACAAAGCCGAGCTTATAGCCGGCACCGGCCACTTTGCGCGCTGCTTGAAGCCGCGCGTCAAAGGAGGACGTTCCCGGCTCGAAATGGTTGATCACATAGCGGGAGTTGACGCTGAAGCGAAACCGCGTTTTGCCGTTATGCTTGGCATCAAGCAAATGGTCGACATGCTCATACTTCGTCACAAATCGGAGCCGCCCGTAGTCGGTCGCGCCAATAAACTCAATCGCTTTTTTCAGCGAATGGGTCAAATGATCGATCCCGACAATGTCGGACGTGCATGCCGCCTCGAAGCGAGTGATCTCGGGTGCGCGCTCGTCAATATACTTTTGCGCTTGAGCGAAAATGTCGTCCAAGTTGACATACACGCGGATATATGGCTTGCTTCCTAATGTCGTTTGCAAATAGCAATAATGGCAATGGCCCATGCATCCGGTTGCCAACGGAATGGCGTATTCGGCTGACGGCTTCGATGAATCAAATTTCAGCGTCCGCCGCACGCCAACAACGAGCGTCGATTTCGCATTTCGATACCGGGCCAGCTCCGTCTCTCCCGGAATGCCGCGCACTTGGTTGTGCGATGTCGTCTCGCGAATCTCAATTCCCATTTGCGTAAATTTCTCATACAGTTCCTGCCCGAGCGGGTACGACAACGCCTCCGGTTCGAAATACACAAGTTTTGGCACAAACGGTTTCATCGTTTCCCCCCATTTCGTCCATCTTTATGGTTAGTATGGACAGGAACGGAGGAGTCATTATCTTACTTTATTTGGAATTCTTTTTTCGTTTCCTTGTCGCCTCCTCATCCACATCCATCCGCCTCCCAGCGAAACCAGCGGGCATGGCCGTCGGTTTCGGCAACGATTTGCCGGCATTCTCGGCCATTGATCATGCGATCCAGATGCAGTTTCGGATCCCACATATTGTTATACACATGGAACAAATCCCGTTGGCGGCCGATTTCACGAAGCTGCTCAAGCAATCCACGCTTTGCCTCATCTGACATTTGGTTCGCGACATGCGTGTGGAAGATGCAAACAACGGTATCGGACGGAACTTGTGCAACAAGATCAGAGAGAAGTTCAACCCCGTCTCCCTCGATCAGACGAATCGGCGTTTGTTCCAGACATCGGGCTGCCTTTTCAAACAATTGGCGCCGGTCTTTATGTTCGGGCCAAATGAGCGCCTTCATCCATCGTCGATCATCCTCTTTTTTCAAGTCAATCACATGCAAATCGATACCGATCCGTTCAGCGACCCATGTGAAATTCAACTTGATCATCTCCCTTATTCTTCGACTTTTCACAACATTCTTCGCTCTCTTCATGCCATTGAATTCCATCAACTAGAAACTCGATCCTTTCGCTTACTATATTCGTTCCAACATACAGATTGCCCTGCAAAACATTCGCACACCTTTGCGATTTGCCATGACAGCCCATGAACGCAATGATACAATAAAACTAAACTGAAAGGAGGGATGCAGAATGTCTCACGAGCTTGTCGAATTGCTTCGCTCGGTGCTGAAAGAGGAGTTGCAGCCGATTCATGAACGCCTCGACCGCCTAGAAGCCGGACAGCAGCGCCTCGAAGAACGACAACAACGCCTCGAAGAACGACAACAACGCCTCGAAGAACGACAACAGCGCCTCGAAGAACAGCAACAACGCCTCGGGGAAAAGTTGGACCATTTCATCATCGAGACACGCAGCCATTTCAAAAAAATCGAGGACAAGTTGGCTGGCCATCGGCGTATGTTCGACATATTACCGCATGATTGGCGTGACACGACCATGGCGATTGAGTATTTAAAGCATAAGATCAGCCAGCACGATCTGGAAATTTATCAACTAAAAAAGCGGCTCGAACTCCAAGAAACAAAGTAAAAGCGCATGCCCGATGACCGGCGCATACGCTCGAACTGCTTATCCCCGCTTGCGAATGCGGAAATTGTCTTCTAACAGCACCCAGTTTTCCGGATACGGATACCCGAGCACCCAGTAGCTGATTCCGCGCAATCCGTATTCTTTCACCAATTCAAATTTCGCCAACGCGCTGCGGGCGTCTTCAAACCATACTTCGTGCTGACGCCCTTGTTCGTCCGTGTAGCGGTAAAAAGGCGAAGCCGCCGCCGCATCGTATTGGATAGACGCTCCGTAGCGAACGGCGCGCTCGAGCGCCTCTTTCGGACTGAACGTTTCCGCCTCTTGCCCTTGCACGTGCGGCAGCACCCAGTCGCGGGCATAAATTTGAAACCCCATCATGATTTTGCTACGCGGAATGGCGGTCACCGCATAATCGAGCACGCGCCGAATTTGATTCACCGGCGAAATGGCTTGCGGCGGCCCAAACCGGTAGCCCCACTCATAGGTCATAAGGACAACAAAATCAGCGATGCGTCCGTGGGCTGGGTAGTCGTGCGCTTCGTACAGCAGCCCTTTTTGTTCAGCGCTTATTTTGGGCGCCAGAGACGTCGATAAAACATACCCTTCGGCGTGAAGCCGGTTGGCCGCCCGCTGCAAAAACTCGTTATACCGCTTGCGGTCGGACGGATAGACATTTTCAAAATCGACATTCAACGTGCGGTACCCTTTTGCTCGCATCACTTGAATGACGTTGTCAAGCAATCGCGTTTGCAGCGCAACGTCGGCCAGAATCATCTGCGCCAGCCTCGAGCCCGGGTCTTGGTACGTAAAGTTCGTGATCGTCATCATCGGCACGACACGGGCGGCATAAGCCGCCTGAATGAATGCTGTATCATTGATCGGATTGAGCCCGCCATCGGCGCGGATCGTGTAGGCGAATGGCGCGGCATAGGTCAAATGGCGGCCGACTTCGCGCACTTGCTCCGCTCCTTTCTCCCCTTGGTCCACCGTAAATGCGTTCACCTCGATGAGCGGCTTCGCCGGCGGGATGATGAGCCGCTGTCCGGGGACGATCCGGTTCGGATCGGTAATATCGTTTACTTCGATCAGCTGCTGAACCGTCACTCCGTAGAACGAAGCGATTTGCGCCAGCGTCTCCCCGCTTCGCACCGTATGGATGCGCGCTGGGATGAACAACGTTGTCCCTGGATAAAGGAGCGACGGATTCGTGATCCGGTTCGCCTGTATAATCGCTTCGACCGCCACTCCATACTGGCGCGCAATTTGCCATAACGTTTCCCCTGTGCGGACCGTATGGTAACGATATGGAACCGGGATGACGAGCGCTTGGCCAACGGCTAGCCGGTTCGGGTCGCTCAGTTCATTGGCGGCGACAATCCGCTCGAGTGGAACGCCGTAACGCTGAGCCAACTGCCAAAGCGTCTCCCCGCGCTTTACAACATGGACAATCATGACGCTCCCCCTTTCGTTCCCTCCTTTTACCACTATATTTTGGCTTTTGCCTTTTATGTAAAAAAACGCCGGTTCCTCTACGGAAACCAGCGTTTCATCCATCCAAACCCATCCGTATCACCATTACAGGCCGCACTTCAGCTGCGCGCCGCAGTTGGTGCACGTGTTGCAGCCGCCGATCTCTTCGACCGTCCCTTCGCGGCAAATCGGACAAATATTGCCAACTTCCGAACCAATCGTCACATCGGTGGCGCGCACATCTTGAATCGTATCCACAAGCACAACGGCGCGTTTCGTCTCTTTTTCCTCGAGCTCCTCTGGAAGCAGTTCAAGTTGCTCTTCAATCCGATTCTCCTCAGCCTTTAACGTCAACACTTGCGCATCGCGGCTGCCGTCGACATAGACGGTTCCGCCTTTCGCACCGCAACGCCATAAACGCTCGTACACTTTTTGCACTTGCTCGACGGTGTAGCCCTTTGGCGCGTTGACCGTTTTCGACAAGCTCGAGTCGACCCAGCGTTGAATGATGCACTGCACATCGGCGTGCGCTTCCGGAGGCAAGTCCATCGCCGTCACAAACCAAGGCGGCAAGTGGTTCGGATCGGCTTCCGGATGTTTGTCCAAATATTCTTGGACGATGTCCGCTTTCACTTCGATAAATTTGCCCAAGCGCCCGCTCCGGTAGTACGAGAACGAGAAGTACGGCTCAAGCCCGGTTGAGACGCCGACCATTGTCCCTGTCGATCCCGTCGGCGCCACCGTCAGCAAGTGCGAGTTGCGGATGCCGTATTTCAAAATATCTTGACGAATATCTTCCGGCATCCGTTTCATGTAGCCAGTGTTGATGAACGCTTCACGCAGCTTGCGCGTCTCTTCCTCCGTTTCGCCGACCAAAAACGGGAAGCTGCCTTTTTCTTTCGCCAGCTCGATCGATGCCCGGTATGCGGTCGTGGCGATCGTGCGGAACAGCTCATCGACAAGCTGGTTTCCTTCCTCAGAGCCGTACGCTTTTTCGCAGTAAATGAGCAAGTCTGCAAGCCCCATGACGCCAAGGCCGATGCGGCGCTCGCCGAGCGCTTGTTTTTTGTTTTCCTCAAGGAAGTACGGCGTGGCGTCAATGACGTTGTCTTGCATCCGCACCCCGATTTCGACCGTGCGTTTCAGTTTTTCGTAGTCCACGACCTTCCGTTCTTTGTCGACCATGTTCGCCAAGTTAATGGCGGCCAGATTGCACACCGAATACGGTGCCAACGGTTGTTCCCCGCACGGGTTGGTCGCCACGACTTTTTGCCCGTACGCGCGGGCGTTCGTCATTTCGTTGGCGTTGTCGATGAAGAAAATGCCCGGCTCGGCCGAATACGTCGCGCAAATGTTGATCAGCTTCCACAGTTCGCGGGCGCGGATTTTCCGGTAGACGCGGACGCGATAGCCCATTTTCTCCCATTCGCGTACATCGCCGACTTCATGCCATTTTTCGTTGTAAATGCGCATTTCCTCTTCGGAATAGGTTTCCACGTCCGGGAAGCGGAGCGCGTATTCTTCGTCCTTTTCGACCGCTTCCATGAACTCTTTCGTCAAGCAGACGGAAATGTTCGCACCGGTCAAAAAGTCAGGATTGTGCACCGTATATGTACCGCCGGTGCGCAGTTTTTCTTCGGCGTCTTTGATGATGTCTTCGGTGAATCCGCCGTAGTCAGGCTCGTTCTTGTATCGGACGATCGCTTCGTACATCGCCCGCTCCCGCTCGGTGAGCGGCGTGAATTTCAGCTTGTCGCGCGCTGCTTTTTTGATGCCTTCGTCTTCCATGTTTTCAAGCAGGTAGCGCAAAATGCGCGGGTTTTGCATTTTCGAGACGATGAATTCGATAATGTCCGGGTGCCAGTCGGCCAGCATAATCATTTGGGCGCCGCGCACATTGTTACTCACTCGCTTTCACGAGTGGGCTAGGTCATTTCTGCCTAGCTCTCCGCCTTTCGGTCGGAGATCAGACTATATCATCAGGGAAGAGAATGCTTCCCTGTCTCGCGCCTCGTAGCCCCGTCGCCGTAAGCTACGATTTACTCCTTCCATGGCCCTCTCCCCCCCGAAACAACGTTCGTTATCCTCATTGTACCGAGGGCTGTAGGAAGTTTCAATAGTCGTTGAACCTTCATCTCCGTTTCCAGAGATGCTTGGCTGCTGGTTGCCCATTGTTGCATCCAACTTGTTTTCCAACCGTCACGTCTGCCGTCACCAGCTCCGTTGTGGTCAAGTTGGCTTTAGGGTGTTCCAGCAATTCGCGAGATTTTACTCCCGCCGTCTGGCGCCTCATCAACGGGAGCCACCTTGCTCAACAAGGTGGGTCAGCTTCGCAATGTCGTCAAGCCATGAGACCGACCCGGACGATTTGCCGTTCACCCCGCGCGCAAGCGTATGGCGCGGCCGCAATGTCGAGCCGTTCGTCCCAACGCCGCCGCCGCGGCTCATGATTTCCATCACCTGCTTCCGATGTTCGGAAATTCCTTCGCGCGAGTCTTTCACAAACGGCATCACATAGCAGTTGAAATACGTCACTTCCTTGCCCGAACCCGCCCCGTACAACACGCGGCCGGCCGGAACAAAATTCAAGCTTGCGAGCTCTTGATAAAACTTTTCGAACCATTCTTTCCGCTTTTCTTCCGTCTTTTCCACCGCCGCCAGCCCGGTCGCATTGCGCTTGGCGATTTGCTCATAGAAAATCTCGAGCGGCTTATCAATAATGTCGAGCGACCGAACCACAATGCCGGTCTCCGCCTCTTCCCCTTCGAGCACGTGCCGGTATTCGTCTTCAATCAACACGCGCGCCTTTTTCGCCTCCCAATCGATGTCGACGATAAACCCGAGCCCTCGTGCCGGGAATTTCGGATCCTCCTTGATCGTCAACACGACGAAGTCGCCCGGTGTGAGCGTCAGCTTCTCCGTATCTTTGAATGAATACCGGTCAAGCATGACCAAACGGGATACGCCTTTATGGGTGATGTGCATATCCGGCGTAATCGGATGCACTTGCGGAAATAGGCGGATATCCTCGTTCAGCTTGTCAATATTGATCTTCATTTTTTCGGATGACGCCACCGTCATTCTCCTATCTCTCCTCCCTCTAGAAATGTTGATTTATCAAGGCTTTTCGGCCCCTCAGGGGTGTCCAAAAAATATTTTTCGACAAAATCCCTTACATCCTTTTTCAGTTTTGTGGATATCTTACAGACCTAGGGTGCGCTTCGCGGCCACGGCTGGGGATATTTTCCTTCCGTGGGGAGAAGCGTATTCGATGCACCCTTTGGATCTCCGCGTCGCTGATGAGGACGAACCCTCCCATGTCTCCGGGCGTCTTCGCGCCAACATTCCCTCGTTCGGTCTCGTCATCAGGCGGAGGCCGGCCAAGCTCCTTTGGGGACTCAAGGTCGAATGGATAAAATCACGCCAGCTTCTCCGGTGTCATCCTGTTGTCCAACGATTCTTCCGTTCGCAGGGGGAGGCCTTAGGCCGCCCGTTGCACCTGGGACAAGACGTCCTGTTTCATTCGCTCCGCGTCAAAGGCTTGTTTCTTCGTACAAATCGCAAACAGCACATTCAACAGCTTCCGGCATAATGCGACGATGGACTGCTTTCCGGTCAGCGGATTGACGGGGCGGGTCGTGTAATAGTCATGCAGCTCGCGAAACGCCTCGTTGTGCCGGATCAGCGGAATCATCGCCCGAAACAGCACCGATCGCAGCCGTTTCCGTCCCCGTTTGGAGATGTGCTTTTGCCCTTTGCGCTGGCCGGAGGAGTTCTCTTTGAGCGTCAGGCCCGCCAACTTCACCAATTGACGCGGGTCCCGATAGTGGGCGAAGCTGCCGATCTCCGCCAGCAGATCGATGATCGTGGCGTCTCCCAACCCGTCGACCGTTTTCAGCCATTGATACTCCATCGTCGTTTGAACCAACGCCTTCAACTCGGCGTCCAACGCGGCGATCTCAGCCTCCAATTGGCGGTATCGGCGGACGAGCGCGGCGATTTCAAACCGGGCCATCGTCGTCCCTTCCGTCACCCCAATCGAGTCCTTCGCGGCGTCGATCAACGCCTGAATTTTGGCCTTCTGCGGGCATTTCAGCCCTTCGCTTTGCCGGTACACCTCGATGAGCTCCTCGGCGGATCGGCTGGCCATATCGGCCGGAAGCGGCGTCCACTCCAGCACCGAAAGCGCCGTTTTCCCCAGGTCGCGAAACACCGTCCAAAACTCTGGAAAATATCGGTCGGTCCAGCGGACGATCGCGTTTTTCACCGCCGTCTGTTCCTTGCGGAGCTTCTCTTTGAGCGTGCTCCCGACGCGCAAATCGGCTTCGATCTCGTGCAGCAGCCGGGGGACGAGGAATCGTCCGTCTTTCGCCAGTCTGGCGATGACTAGGGCGTCTTTGGCGTCATGTTTCGTCGGCAGGTTGTCATCGAGTTCTTTCGACCGGCACACATGCGCCGGGTTGACCATGACCAACGGGATCCCGTGCTCCTCGAGGAAGTAGGCCAGGTTCAACCAGTAGTGCCCGGTCGGCTCCACCGCGACGATCACCTGCGGCTTTCCGAACGCTTGCATCGCCTCCTGAATCGCTTCATACAGCTGGCGAAAGCCCTCTTTCGACTGGAAGATCGGGAACGATTTGCGAAGCACACGCCCCCGGTCATCCACGAAGCAGGCGTAGTGGGTTCGTTTCGCGATATCGATGCCCACGACAAGCGTTTGTTCGGTGACTTGATCAATTTTATAGTTTTGTGTACAATTCATCTGAAGTCCTCCTTGGTATGGTGAGTGATGTGTTTGACACCCCTGCATCATACCAAGAGGGCTTTTTTTGATCAAGTCCCCGGAAAAGCACCTAACGGGAATGCTCTTTTATATAATCTCTCATGTTTTTGGCAAAGTTGTCCTGTCTTCTCTACCTTACCATATCAAACAGAAAAAAACAATATATAGTATGATTTTTTATGAAAATCATACTATATATTGTTAAAGAGAACAAATGATTTCATTTTGTCAAGCAAAAAAAAACAAAACAAGGCGAAAAGCGGAGAAAAACGGGGGAGTGCCGCTGTTTTTGCCGGAAAACGAACGATTTACCGCGTCGCTGCTCAGCGCTTGAAGTTCCATTCGTCGCTTTCGTATTTCGTCCGCGCCAGCTCTTCGACGTACGCCCGCTCTTCGGCGGTGAGCGTGTACGGTTCCAATACGATGTTCAATCCTTTTTCAAATCCTTTGTAAAACGCCTCTTTCGCTTCCTCGATCGTCACCGTGCGGCTCGTCAACTCATTGATCGCGACCGCCTTCTTTTTAAAATCGCGCTGCAGACGCTCTTTCACCCGCTCGTTTGGATATTTAAACAAGCTGAACAGCAAGTCTTCGTCCAAATCGAGCAAAATCGAACCATGCTGCAAAATGACGCCTTTTTGCCGCGTTTGCGCGCTGCCGGCGATTTTCCGCCCCTCAACGACAAGTTCGTACCATGACGGCGCGTCAAAACAAACAGCCGAACGCGGGCTGCGCAAATCGGCTTTCTCTTCTTCTGTCCTCGGCACGGCAAAATACGCATCCAATCCAAGATAACGAAATCCCTCTAAAATGCCTTGGGAAATGACGCGGTATGCTTCCGTCACCGTCTTCGGCATCGCCGGGTGCGACTCGGAGACGATCACGCTGTATGTCAACTCTTTATCGTGCAGGACGCCGCGCCCGCCGGTCGGCCGACGGACAAAGCCGAGGCCGTGCCGTTTCACCGCCTCTAAATCAATTTCTTTCTCCACTTTTTGAAAATAACCAATCGACAACGTCGGCGGATTCCAGCCGTAAAAGCGGATCGTCGGCGGAATTTTGCCTTCGCTGTGCCAATCGAGAAGCGCCTCATCGAGCGCCATATTGAACGCCGGCGGACAATAGCCGGAATCGATAAAGCGCCATACTTCTTTTGCCATCGTTCCACCTTCTCTATTGTTCCATACTCTAAACGCTGCGGCGGCTTGTCGACCACCGCCAAGGGGCGGGACGCTTTTGGCCGCCTTTATTAGTTTAGCAAACAACGCCGGTGAAGGAAAGAAAAATGGCATGGCGAAAATCTCTTTGCTTCCCGGCGGCGACTTTATATAATAGGAAATAGCAGACGAAGCGAAGGGAGGCATGATGGGGTGGAAGCATTGCTCATTATTCTCGGCGCGATCATCATTTATTCGGTGATCACATACATTTGGCAAAGACGAATTGTCAAATCGTTGACGGAAGAAGAATTCCGCGCCGGCTACCGGAAAGCGCAATTGATTGATGTCCGCGAACCGGATGAGTTTGCGGCTGGACATATTTTAGGGGCGCGCAACATCCCGCTCACGCAGCTTCGCGTGCGCATGAAAGAATTGCGCAAAGACCAGCCGATCTATTTGTACTGCCAAAACGGACTGCGCAGCGGGCGGGCCGCGCAAATGCTCTACCGAAAAGGATACCGCGACTTGTACCATTTAAAAGGCGGATTTAAAACATGGACCGGGAAAGTGAAGAAAAAAGCGTAGCCCGTTAACCAAAAAGGCGCTCTGCCGAAACAGGCAGGCGCCTCTTTTCGCATGCGCTAGACCGCCGCAAATTCCGGCGGCAGGACGACCGCCTCAAGCACCGAAGCAGCCGCGCCGATGGCGCAGCTTTTCTCTTTCAGCTTGGAGGAGATGATGGACGGCTCGCTTTCTTTTTTGACGAGAATTCGCTTTCTCACTTCTTGGCGCGCCGGACCGATCACATACTCGCCCGCTTGGGCAAGCGGACCGCCAATGATGACTGATTCTGGATTGTACGCATAAATCACCTGCAACAACCCAACGCCGAGATAGCGCCCCGTTTCCTCCAAAATGCGCGCCAGCTGTTCATCGCTTTCTGCTGCCAACGCCATCGCAGCGATGGAAAAGCGTTCATCGAGCCATTCGGAACGCCCTTCTTCAGCCAAACGGCGTTCAATGTATTTTTCCGACGCATACATTTCCCAGCAGCCGATGTTGCCGCAGCTGCAGCGAATGCCGTTGACATCGATCGTATGATGGCCGATTTCACCAGCTAGGCCGCTGACACCCCGATAGAGCTGATGGTGAAGAACGACGCCGGCGCCAATGCCGATTCCGGCGCTGATGTAAACAAAGTGGGCGAACTCGTTGCCGGCGCCGAACCACTTTTCTCCAAGCGCCGCCAGTTTCGCCTCATTCTCGACAATGACAGGACGCTCAGGCCACCGTTGCCGCAAAACAGCCGCCAAGGCGACATCGTCCCAGCGCAAGTTCGGAGCAAACACAACGGTCCCGCTTTCGGTATGGACGACGCCCGGCACGCCGATGCCGATTCCCATCACGCCGTACGGCGTCGCCGGCGCCCGGCGGATGGCCGCCTCGATGAGCTCCATCATTTCGCTGATGATCGCCTCCTGCCCTTCAGACGGGCGGAACGAACGCCGTTGCTCCCAAAGAATGTCCGCGTTTAAATTGGTCAACACGGCATACAAATAGTTCACCCCCAGCTCAACGCCGATAAGCGAGCCGGCGTCGGCGTTGAAGCGAAGCATGAGCGGCCGGCGCCCGCCGGTTGACTCGCCGATTCCGCTTTCATGGACGAAATGCTCGGCGATCAGTTCGTCAACAAGCGCGGAGACAGTGGCCTTGTTCAATCCGGTTGTCTTGGCGATATCGGCGCGCGAAATCGGATGCTGGTCGCGAATCAATTTTAAGACGAGCTGTTTATTCATTTTTTTTACAAGAGAAATGTTTCCTGTCCGCACGTCTCTGTCATCCTTTTCATTTGATTGATCGAATGTGTCTTGCGAAAGGGCAGGGGCGCCTCGCTATTATGGCGGTTGCTGCATCCGTCGATTCCTGCCGTGTTCGACTCTTGACCATCAGCTTTTTCGCCCAAGCCGTCGGGCGCCCGTGCACCGACTGTTAAGGCTAACTTCTCCATATGGACACATGCTTTTTCTTTCTTGATCTTAGTTTATATAATAAACTAATTCAACATTTCTGTCAATGACTCATCCGTCGTACAAAGAAACGGCCCGCTCCGTTAGGGAGCGAGCGCTCATCAATGCTCAAACATCAGTTATCGCTATGTTTTGGTTTTTGATAGCGCAAAATCGGCTTGCGCGCCGCGGTCGTTTCATCAAGTCGCTTCACAACGGTCGTATGCGGCGCTTCTTGAACGATTTCCGGATTTTCCTCCGCCTCTTTGGCGATTTGGATCATGGCGTCAATAAACGCGTCGAGCGTCTCTTTCGACTCCGTCTCCGTCGGCTCGATCATCATGCATTCTTCAACGATGAGCGGGAAGTAAATCGTCGGCGGATGAAACCCGAAATCAAGCAGTCGCTTGGCGATGTCGAGCGTTCTGACGCCGAGTTTCTTTTGCCGGCGGCCGGAGAGAACGAACTCGTGCTTGCAATGGCGGTCATACGGCAAATCGTAATACTCAGCAAGCCGACGCATCATATAGTTGGCGTTTAACACCGCATATTCGCTCACCGCTTTTAAGCCGTCCGGCCCCATCGAGCGGATGTACGTGTACGCCCGAACATTGATGCCGAAATTGCCGTAAAACGGCTTGACGCGGCCGATCGATTGCGGACGGTCATCATCAAGGTAATAACCGTTTTCCCCTTTTTCGATGACCGGCTTCGGCAAAAACGGAACGAGGTCGGCTTTCACCCCGACCGGGCCCGAGCCTGGGCCTCCGCCGCCATGCGGGCCGGTGAACGTTTTATGCAAGTTCAAATGAACAACGTCAAAGCCCATGTCCCCCGGGCGCGCCTTGCCAAGAATCGCGTTTAAATTCGCGCCGTCATAATACAGCTTGCCGCCGGCTTTGTGGACGATTTCGGCCATTTCGACAATATGCTCTTCAAACAGCCCGAGTGTGTTCGGATTCGTGAGCATAAGCGCCGCTGTATCCGGACCGACGACGCGCTTTAAGTCCTCTAAATCGACAAGTCCATCGGCGGTCGATTTGACCGTCACCGTCTCAAAACCCGCGACCGTTGCCGACGCCGGGTTCGTGCCGTGCGCTGAATCCGGGACGATCACTTTCGTCCGGTTGAAGTCGCCGTTTGCTTCATGGTAAGCGCGGATCATCATCAGCCCGGTCCATTCGCCGTGGGCGCCGGCCGCCGGTTGCAAGGTGACCGCATCCATGCCTGTGATTTCTTTTAAATGCTCTTGCAAGTCGTACATCAACTCAAGCGCCCCTTGCACCGTTTTCTCTGGCTGAAGCGGATGAATGTGGGCAAACCCAGCGAGGCGGGCGACGTTTTCATTGATTTTCGGATTGTATTTCATCGTGCACGACCCGAGCGGGTAAAACCCGGAATCGACGCCGTGGTTTCGTTTCGAGAGCGCCGTATAATGGCGCATTAAGTCAAGCTCCGACACTTCCGGGAGCTCCGGCTCTTCAGTGCGAAGATAATCGGCCGGCACGAGCTCGCTGACATCGACAGCCGGCACGTCAAGCGCTGGCAGGCTGTAGGCGATGCGCCCCGGCTTGCTTCGTTCGAAAATAAGCGGTTGATCGTTACGCATGGCCATCCCCCAATTCATTGACAAACCGATCGATTTCTTCTTTTGTCCGCAGTTCGGTGACAGCAACAAGCATATGACCGGCAAGCTCTGGATAGTCAGCCCCAAGGTCATAGCCGCCGATGATTCCTTTTTCGAGCAGGCGATCGTTCACATCAGAAACCGGCCGTCCAAGCCGGATGACAAACTCGTTGAAAAACGGACCGGCAAACGGCGACGACAGTCCGCGCTTTTCAAGTTCCACCTTCGCATAATGCGCTTTTTGAATATTCATCGCCGCCATTTCTTTCACGCCCCGCTTGCCAAGCGCAGACAGCGCAACGGAAGCGGCCAAGGCGTTTAACGCTTGATTGGAGCAAATGTTGGATGTCGCCTTATCGCGGCGGATGTGCTGTTCGCGCGCTTGAAGCGTCAAGACAAACCCGCGGCGCCCGTCCTCATCGGTCGTCTGCCCGACAAGACGGCCTGGAATTTTGCGCATGAGCGGCGCTTTGACAGCGAAATAGCCGCAATGCGGGCCGCCAAATTGCGTCGGGATGCCAAATGGCTGCATGTCGCCGACCACAATGTCGGCGCCAAACGCTCCGGGTGGAGTCAACACACCAAGCGCCAATGGGTTGCTGGCGACGACAAACAAACTTTTCTTTTCATGCGCAAGCGGCGCGATCGCTTTCAGCGGCTCGATTTGACCAAAAAAGTTCGGGTATTGGACGACAACGCACGCCACATCATCCCCCATTTCCGCTTCAAGCGCCTTAAGATCGGTGATGCCGCCGTCATACGGAATTTCTTTCACTTCGAGCTTCTGTCCTTTGGCGTACGTGCGCACAACTTCCCGATATTGCGGATGAACGGCGGTCGAGATGAGCACTTTCTTCCGCTTCGTATGCGAGGCGCTAAGAAGCACCGCTTCGGCAAGCGCCGTGCCGCCGTCGTACATCGACGAGTTGGCGACATCCATGCCGGTCAACTCGCACACCATCGTTTGAAACTCAAAAATCGCCTGCAGCTCGCCTTGGGAAATTTCCGGTTGATACGGCGTATAGGCCGTATAAAATTCAGAGCGCGACAGGACATGGTCGACGACAGCCGGAATATAATGGTCGTACACCCCGGCTCCTAAAAAGGAAACGTATTGTTTTACGCTGGCGTTTTTTTCCGCTAAGGCCGCAAGCTCTTTCCACAGCTCCGGCTCGGATTTGGCCGGTTTCACCTTCAGCTCGCCGCGGAAGCGGACTTGTTCTGGAATATCGGCAAACAAGTCGTCAATCGAGGCGACGCCGATCGTCTTCAACATCTCCTGTTTGTCTTCTTCCGTCATCGGCAAATAACGATGGAGCACTGCGTTTTTCCCCTTTCCTTGTCGCTTTGGAATCGTCACTTGGCCCGCCTGTAAAACGGAATCGGCACGATGTTCGCTTTCAGCCGCTTGCCGCGGATGTCCACCTCCACCTCCCGGCCGATGGCGGCCACATCCGCTTTCACCAAGGCCAAGCCGATGTTTTTCTTCAGCGTCGGCGACTGCGTGCCGGTCGTGACGAACCCGACCTCTTCACCGTCGGCAAATACAAGGTATCCGTGGCGCGGAATGCCTCTGTCGATCATTTCAATGCCGACGATCCGGCGCGGCGGCCCTTCCTCTTTTTGCCGTTTCAATACAGCTTGGCCGATAAACGGCGGCTCTTTTTCCGTTTTGACGGCAAAACCAAGCCCGGCTTCAACTGGTGAAATCGAGTCGGACAGCTCTTGACCGTAAAGCGGCAGGCATGCTTCAAAGCGAAGCGTATCGCGCGCCCCCAGTCCGCATGGGAGAACGCCGTCACGAGCTCCGGCCGCTAGGATCGCCTCCCATAGCGCGGCGGCGTCTTCCGCTTTACAATATAGCTCAAACCCGTCTTCCCCCGTATAGCCGGTGCGCGAAACGAGCGCCTTCACGCCCGAGACTTCGACGCCGTCAGCGAATGAAAACGGGCGCAGCGCCGCCAAATCAAAATCCGTCAATCGCTGCAAGACGCGCTCCGCTGCCGGCCCTTGCAAGGCAAGCTGAGCCGTTTCGGACGATACATCTTGAAGCTCGACGTCGCCCTCAACATGCCCGCTTAGCCAAGCGAAGTCTTTTTCCGTATTCGCCGCGTTGACGACCAGCAAGTAGTCATTCTCTCCTTTTTGATAGATGAGCAAATCATCGACTGTGCCGCCGTCCTCATAGCACATGAGCGTATATTGCGCCCGGCCGGGCCGCAGTTTGGCGACGTCATTGGTCATGAGCTTTTGCAAAAACGCGAGGCTCCCACGGCCGCGGACGACAATTTCCCCCATATGGGAGACGTCAAACAGCCCGGCGCGCGTTCTTACAGCCTCATGTTCTTCCTTTATGCTGGAAAACTGCACCGGCATTTCCCAGCCGCCAAATTCAATCGTTTTGGCGCCGTAACGGGCGTACACCGAGAATAGGGGCGTGCGCTTTAGCATCTGATTCCCTCCTTTGATCCACGTCACACAAAAAAGGACAGACTTCCCCCTATCAACAAATAAGGGGGCTCTGTCCTGGCACCTGAAAGTTTCCCGCCGGCCCGTTTGGCGCGTCCGTTCGCGGTCCATGGGGCCGATCGGTTTCCTCTTGGGTGGCCTGCGTGAACGCAGGCGCTCTCCAGAGCTGCGTCAAGCAAGAGTCTTTTTGCCTGAGAGATTCGCGTTTCCGCTTGCTCCTTCGGCGCTACATTCCGTAGTCTCTCCCCTTGCCGTCATCCGCCCATCAATAAATTGTTTCCATATCGGGCATACTAACAAACACCCTGATCAACGAGTCATGAGAATGTTCTAAATTTATACTACCATCAATCACAGTCAAAGGGCAATAGGAAATAATCGAACTTTCATGGCAATTAGTCATAATAATGTTCTTGTTTTATCCAACATACCACATGCAATCTATATAAACATTCGCAACAAGGGAAGGGGATCGCCATGAACATTGACCTTGAAATGGATGAAACATGGAAGGAGGAATTTTTGGCACGCGTCGAAAAAGACGGTCCGTGGGCGAGCTGGGAAATGTACGAACTGGCGCTTGAGGCCGCCCATCATTTAAGCGTCCCAGAATTTCATGGCTTGCAGGCGCCCAAACACCTGCCCCACTTGACGATCCTTCCGCACCAGCTTGAAGTGGCGCGCCGCGTCGTCGAGGAGATGAACGGCAAAGCCATTTTGGCGGATGAAGTCGGGCTTGGAAAAACGATCGAGGCCGGGCTCGTCTTAAAAGAATATATGATTCGCGGCCTTGTGAAAAAAGCGCTGATTCTCGTTCCCGCCTCCCTTGTTTCGCAATGGGTGAGAGAGTTGAACGAAAAATTTTTCATCCCGGCCGTCCAGCAGAAAAAGAGCTACGTCTGGGAGCAGTGCGATATCGTCGTTTCCTCGATCGACACGGCGAAAAAACCGCCGCACCGTGACATCATCTACGGGCAGTCGTACGACATGATCATCATCGACGAGGCGCACAGACTGAAAAATAACAAAACGAAAAACTACGAGTTTGTGCAAAATTTAAAAAAGAAGTTTTGTTTGCTCCTGACAGCGACGCCGATCCAAAACCGGATCGAAGAAATTTTCAACCTCGTCTCGCTGTTGAAACCCGGCCATTTAGGCAGCTCGGAACAGTTTGCCAAAACGTACGGAAAAACGCGGGCCGTACAGACGAACGACCATTTAAAAGCGCTCGTCAACAAAGTGATGATCCGCAACCGCCGCGCCGATACGCCGATCGAATGGGCGAAGCGCCACGTTGAACCGGTGCTGATCGAGTTTACGAATGAGGAACGAGAACTGTATGAAGCGGTCAAGGCGCTCCGCCGCGAATCGTTCGCCGGCTCGTTTTCGCTCATCACGCTTCTTCGCGAGGCGTGCAGCAGCCGCGAGGCGCTGTTTCTCACGATCAAAAACATGATCGATAAATGCAGCGGAGCGGTTCCAGAGCCGCTTGAACGCGTATTGGAAAAAATCAACGCCGTCAAGACGAATTCAAAGGCTGAAAAAGCGCTCGAGCTCATCCGTTCCATTCATGACAAAGTCATTATTTTCACGGAATACCGGGCGACGCAGCTTTACTTGCAATGGTTTTTAAAGCAGCACGGCATCTCGTCCGTTCCGTTTCGCGGCGGCTTCCGGCGCGGCAAAAAAGACTGGATGCAGGAACTGTTTAAACACCACGCCCAAGTGTTCATCGCCACCGAGGCGGGCGGCGAAGGCATCAACTTGCAGTTTTGCCGCTATGTCATCAACTACGACTTGCCGTGGAACCCGATGCGCCTTGAGCAGCGAATCGGCCGCGTCCACCGGCTCGGGCAGACGGATGACGTCTACATTTATAACTTCGCTGTCAAACAGACGGTCGAAGAACATATTTTAACGCTTCTGTACGAAAAAATCCGCCTGTTCGAACGAGTCGTCGGCGAGCTGGACGACATTTTGGCGAAAATGAACCTCGCCAACCTGGAGCGCTACTTCGAAGACGCCTTCGTTCATTCACGGAGCGAAGGGGAGATGAAAATCAAAATGGAAAACATCGTCGCGATGATCGAGCTGGCGGAGCAGCTCGGAAAGGAAGGAGGAGAGCGGCATGCAGCAACATGAAATCCGCCGCTTTGTCGAACGCTATTTTGCCGCCAACGGCTGCACGTTTGTGGAAGCAAGCGACGACTACCTCACCGTGCAGCTGACGGCAGAAATGGACAAAGAGCTGATGAATCGGCCGTTTTACTGGCATTATATTGAACGGACAGGCGGCGTCCCGCAGCCGATGCGACTGACGCTCATCACCCGCGCGAGCGAGCGGACGGACAAACTCAAAGGCGAGCGCCTCCATTTCGGCGCTCCCCGGCTGCACCAGCTGTTCCGCTCAGCGCAAAAACGCGGCAGCTTCATCCGCCTGTATGAGGAGCCAAGCGCGCCTTTGGACGGCAACGCCGCCCTCCATCCATGGCTCGGCATGAACGTCACGATTTCGTACGAATGCGACCGAAAAAAAGATGAA
Source organism: Geobacillus sp. Y412MC52 (assembly GCF_000174795.2). Taxonomy (NCBI): domain Bacteria; kingdom Bacillati; phylum Bacillota; class Bacilli; order Caryophanales; family Anoxybacillaceae; genus Geobacillus; species Geobacillus sp. Y412MC52. The sequence goes on from NC_014915.1 coordinate 2,522,994, forward strand.
ATCGTCTCCCTTGGTCTTCACCTCATTAGCGGAACGATCGTCGAGTCGTTTCATGAGCGGATGCGCGAGCGACGGCTGACGCCGAAAATCCCTGATTACTGTTTCACCATCTCCCCGCTCATTAAGCCGAGAAGCGGCATCGGCCGTCTCGAGCAATACATACGCAGCCGCATCGCCGCCGACAACCATGCGTGGGCGGATGAGGCGCGCCGACGCTGGGCCGACGATTTGGCGTTGCTTGATGAATTTTACAAAGACTGCGAAGAAAAGCCGGAGTGCTATTATATTGAGAAGGAAGCGTTGGAAAAGCAGTACAAGCCGCGCATCACCGTTTCCGTCATCAACGGCGGACTGTTTTATTTGCTGCCCCGCTCATCGTGAATCAACCCCGGGATGGGTCCATCCGGCTCGCAGCGCTCAAACCGACGAACCCCCTTCCGTCGGCACGAAAACCGCCCGCCGGCCTAGGCCAGCGGGCGGCTGCTACGGGCGGCGCCGAAACAGCAAGCGAAGCGAAAGCGGCACCATGCCAAACAATCGGTATGAAAGCGGAAGCTGCTCTTGTTTCCGCACCTGACGCCGCTGCCTCCGCTCCTCTTTCGGCAAGTCCATGTAGGCGACAAACTGTTGGGTGACAAACTTGACATAATCGTTGACCGCCATCAAATCCCCCCCTTTTTTCTTTTAGTTTTTCCGCTTCTTTCCTCTTTTAACCGTTTTGCTCGCTCCATTCGACAATATGAAGCGCCGGAAGCGTGACAGTAAACATGACAGCGCGCCTCAGCCCAGAGGCCGAACGGATGGACAAAGAAACCCGAACGTGCGCTGCATCTTCCCGCACCCACCGGTAGGCGGCCATTCCGCGCGGATAGGTCCATTCCCCAGCCTCTCCCGCGGTCGACGGATCTGCTGATGCGATGCGTTCTTTTACGTCAAACACGGCCATCTGCACAAGCTCGTCCGCCTCGGCTGCCTGCCGGGCCGCATAAGCCGCCTGTCGTTCCGCTTCATAGAGGAGCAAGACATGCATGACAGAAAAGACAAGCAACAAAGAAACAACAGCCACAATCGGAAACATGACGCCATCTTGTCGACCCATTTCCCCTTCCCCTCGTTTTTCCAGTCTAAAAGGGGGAAGCGGCGGTCAAGGGGGTCTCACCGTACAAGCCGCCCGCTAAAACGCCCGTGCCACAAACGCCTCGCAAACGGTGCCGTCATCAGCCGTCACTTGCAAAAATATCCCGCGTGCGCCGGCGCGGTACGAAACAGTGCGCACATGACGGAGCGCCGTTTCATTGCCAGCGCCGTCCACCTGGCGGATCAGTTCGGCTCTTGACGCAACAACAGAAAAACTGACCGTCTCACCGCTCCATTTTTGCAAATAGAGGACACGGCCGCCAGTCGACCATTGCTTCGTTTCATTCAGCTCGATTTGCAGCTGTTGCACAAACAGCCGCCATTCCAATCGGGAAAACGCGTCCGTCGGCTCCGGAGCCAGCAAGCGGACGGACAACAGCGCCGGAACGGCCGCCGCCACCGCCATCGCAGCCGCCAGCGCCAACAGTGCTTCGATCATCGTAAACCCGTTTTCTTTTGCCGCTACCGCTTGCCATACCCGCACCGCTCCATCTCGCGGCCGGCGTAATCGTTCCAACGCACGCATACTTTCCACATTCCTCCCCCTTCATCGCTCGCTTGCAGCCGAAATACCGTACGCCCGTCGGCGATCATGGTTTCTCCAGCAAGCGGCTCTTCATACAACGCGATGGCCAACAGCCGGCGCGCTTTCTCCTCGAGAATGAGGCCGTTGCGCTCATGCGCCATTTGCGTCAACAGCGGAAGAAGAACGGCCGCTGTCGTCCATAGCAGCGCCAAAGCGAACAACGCTTCAACAAGCAAAAATCCGCCGCTACATTTTTTGCACATAAAATCGCCCTTTCCCCAGCAAAAAGGTGACTTTATAAGTCATTTGGCCACCCCCTATCCAAATGGTTCCAGCCCGTTCAATGTTGCCGTTGTCGGTAAAGATGAGCGGATTGCGCAGCGTGCCGAGCCGAAACCGCCACGGAGAAGGGAGCGAACGAGCGACAACCTGCCGGCCGCTCGCTGCATCAATCGCCTTGTACCCAGCGCCACCGTCGGTAAAAAAAACCGCTACATTCACCCGCCGGGCGATGGCATGCTGCTGCGCGCCATACAAATCCGCGCGCAGCACAGCCAGCATATACATCTCCTCTTGATGGCGCACAGCGCCGCCAAGCGTCGGAACAGCCAGCGCGGCAAGCACCAGCACCACCGAGAAAACGATCAGCATCTCAAGCAGCGTAAACCCGCCGTTACGAGCCACTTTCACTCACATCGCCGTTCGCGCTGATTTGGATCGCACGACCGTTCGGACATTTGTCCGACTTGATATAGCGGCCAGCGAGCAATTCCTCCACCGTCGGAATTTTGTTATGCTCCATCTCATACGCTTTCACCTGCGCTTGCACGGTGTTCAAAAACGCCTCGCATCCTTTCGAATTGATCATGCTGTTGTGCTTTGTCATATTCGGAATGGCAATCAGCAGCAGGACAGAAATCACCATCATAACGATCAACATTTCGATCAATGTGAATCCCTTTTGATTCATTGTCACTCCTCCTCGCATACGAAATTTCAGAAAGAGCGCTTAGCGAATGACCGGTTCAGTTCGATCCGTTCCTTGACCATCGAATCTGTTCATTGATTGGGCCTTGGGAGGAGGGGCGCGCCCCTCTCCCAAGGAGCCAACACATCAAGATTGAGCATCTTGTTCCTACAGAGCCGTCCCATCCCTGTTAGATGGAAGTGATTTACAGTTCATTCAACATAGAAAACATCGGCAACAAAATCGCCAAATACATGCCGACGACAAACGAGCCAACGACCGCCAACAAAAGCGGTTGCATGCATTTTAAGACCGACTCGATTCGTTGTTCCATCACCTGCAGCAAAAACTCGCTGTAATGTTCAAGTTCTTTGCCAAGTTCGCCGTTCGACTGGCCGTGGCGGATGACAAGCGCCAGCTCTTGTTCGTAATAGCGGGCGGCGCCGATTAATCCGTCAAGCGTCATCCCTTTCATCAACCCGTCGCGAAGGCGCCGGCCTTCCATTTGCAAAAACGGCCAGGACGACGGCTCGCTGAACACGCCGAGCGCATCATAAACCGACAATCCGGCCTGCAGCAGGCGCCCGAGCTGGCGGGCGGTCAGGCAGGTGACAAACAGTCTCAGAAACGAAGCAAGCCCTGGTATTCGCAAAGCGAATTGAAGTTTTCGGGAGACCGGCCAGCGGCGGAAACAAGCGGTGTAAAACAGCCCGGAGAACACCGCCAAGACGGCGATGGCCGCCATCGCCATAGGGGCATGGGCGACCACCGCAAGCAGCCAAGCGGTGTGCCCGCGTTGTGGAGAAAACGCCGCCGCCGCCCGTTCAAACTGCGGCAGCAGCCACCATTCCATCAAGACGAGCATGATGATGAGCAAAGAAAGAAGGAACATCGGATAGCGGCTGAAGCGGCGAAGCTGCTCGTGGAAGCGCGCTTTTTGCGCCAGCGTTTCCCCTGTCTCTGCCATGCCGCGCGGCAAGTCGCCATGCCGTTCGGCAAAAAAGAGAAGGTTAACCGCCATGCGGTCGACCGACAGCGCTTCGACAGCCGCAAACAGCGGCAGCCCGGCGCGCAGCTGCTGCAGGCAGCGCTCTATTTCCAGCCGCCGGTGTGTTGGAGCTTGGATGGCCAAAAACTCAAGCGCTTGCCCAAGGGGGTAACCGCGTTCGAGCAGCCGGCCGAGCCGGGTGAAAAACAACGCCTGTTCAACAAGCGGCCACATTTTGCGTTTCATCTTTCTTCCCCTCCGACGAGCTCAAGCATGCGGACGGGCAGGTAGCCAAGCGCAATCCCCTTGCGGATCAAGCGAGCGAGCGTCATATAAGAGCGCTTGGGCTTCCCTCTCCCATTGGAGAGAAAATGAATCACGTCCTCCAGGGCTGAACCGCAAAGCAACTCATAAACAGCCGTGCGCCGGCGGCGCCCAAGACGGCCGCACGATGGATGGCAATCGTCGCCGCACAACGGGCAGCAAAGCTCGACAAGCCGCTGGGCAGAGACGGCAAGCAGCGTCTCAGCCAAATCGCCGAGCGGAATGCCGAATTCATGCAGCCGGTAGACGGCGCCGACTGCATCGGCGGCGTGCATCGTCGAGACGACCAAATGGCCGCTCAACGCTGAACGGATGGCAATGGCCGCCGTGTCATGATCGCGGATCTCGCCGACCATCAACACATCCGGGTCATGGCGCAGCGCCGCTTTTAACCCAGCGGCGTATGTGATGCCTGCTTTTTCATTGATTTGCACTTGCAACAGTCGTTCGTTCTGTTTTTCGATTGGATCTTCAAGCGTGATGATGTTGCGTTGCCTTTCCGCTTGGCAAAGATCAAGAAGGGTGTACAGGGTCGTCGTTTTTCCCGACCCCGTCGGACCGGTCAACAGCACGAGTCCTTGCGGATGCTGCATGAAGGAAAATAATCGTGCGGTGGAGTGGAAGAATAAGGATAGTTCGCGAAGCGGCAGCGGGAGTCGCTGCGGCAGAAGTCGAATGACAAGACTTTCGTCGTAGAGCGTTGGCAATGTCGATAAACGCAAATACACCGTTTCCCCAAACTCCGCCACTTCCATGGCGCCGCTTTGCGGACGGCGTCGTTCCCCGATGTCCATGCCGGCTAAAAATTTAAAGTGGACGATGAGACGTTCCGCCGTTTCTTTCGGAAGAGCGCCAACGTCGACAAGCATGCCATCGAGCCGAAGACGAACGGCGGCATCACGGCGGCGCGGAACGAGGTGGAGATCCGAGGCGCGGCGCTGCACCGCTTCGGCGAGAAGGCGGTTTGCCGTTTGTTCGATCTCGTTCAGCACATATTCCCTCCTTTCGACATACTATTTTTTATTTCGACGAGCATGAGTCGTTATCCTGCTTTTGGCGCAGCTTTTTTGTGAAACTGTAGATGAGCAAATTCACTAACATAAATTGACAACCAAACAAAAAAGGAGACATGAACCGGACTCCTTGGGTAAAATAGATGTGCTCAAAACCCATTCACACAAGGAGGTTCATGTCTCATGAATAGATTAGCACATCACCAAGGAATCCACAAGTTTTTCTTCACTTTGGGGTTGACGCTGCAGCTTTCCAAACCGGTCATCAAGCATCTCATTCATATCGTCGATGCCTTGACCACCAAGGGATTCTCGGGAACATTGACCGATATTCATCACTGGAGCTTTCATCCGAATCATCGAACGACGCTCAGTCACTTTTTCACGAAAAGCCCTTGGGATGAGGAAAGGCTGCTTGGGAAGCTTCAAGAGTGGATCCTCCGCCGAATCGAGCGCCTGGTCGAGCGAAAGAATCAGCCTCTTTTTGTCTCGATTGATGATACGATTTGCCAAAAAACGAAGCCTTCGTCACGGGCAACGCACGCCATTCAAGGGTGCGACTGGCACTACTCGCATAAAGATCATCAATCGGTTTGGGGGCATTCGCTCGTTTGGCTGATGGTGCACACCTTGACACAAGCGTTTCCGTTTGCGTTCCGCCTGTATGACAAGAAAGCGGGAAAAAGCAAGATCGACCTGGCCATCGAGATGCTTTCTTCGCTCAAAGTGAAGCGGGCTCAGCCGGTGTATGTGCTCATGGATTCGTGGTATCCGTCCAAAAAGCTCATTGAAGCCTGCTTGAAACAGGGATTCCATGTCATCGCCATGCTCAAGACGAACCGGATTCTCTACCCGAAAGGCATCGCCATCCAAGCCAAGCAGTTCGCCCGCTATGTCGAGTCCGAAGACACCCGCCTCGTCACGGTGGGGAAGGAGCGTTACCGCGTGTATCGCTATGAGGGGGCGATCCATGGCCTCGATGACGCGGTGGTGCTGCTGGCTTGGAAGGCGGATCAGCCGATGGCGCCGGAACATCTCCATGTCGTCTTGAGCACCGATCGGGAGCTGAGCGACGAAGACATCTTGCGTTACTATGCTCAGCGTTGGACGATCGAGTGCTTTTTCCGGCAGGCGAAAGATCAACTGAAGCTTGATGGATACCGCGTTCGCCACATTCGGGCGGTGAAACGGTATTGGGCGGTGGTGCTGTTGGCCTGCGTGTATAGCATCGCCGAATCCCGACAAAACCTCTCCGCCGGGCTGGAGCTTCTTCGGTCGCGGAAAGACCACAGCGTCGTCGAGTTCATTTATGACGCTGCGAAGCAAGATATTCCCATTGATGTGATCAAAAAACAGCTCCGTATCGCGTAAGGGGTACCCTGTTTGTCTCTCTAATCATGGAAATTATTGTAATGAAAAATGCTCATCTACAGTGAAATTTTTTTGAATGTCAGTCCACTCACTGCCAATAGTGACAAAAATCATTCCTGGCTTTGAACGATTTCATTATAATAACCATATCAATGATTCATTTGGGAGGGAAACCGATGGAACAAACGCTGAAAATCACAAGCGTATTGTCTGACCCGACAAGATTTCATATTTATGAATATATAGCAAAAGTGCATCGCGAAGTTTCTGTTCAAGAAATCGCAGAAAAATTCCATATCCATCCAAACGTTGCCCGCTTGCACTTAACGAAGCTTGAAGACGTTCGCATGGTCGTATCGGATACGCAAAAAACGGGAAAAGGCGGACGGCCGAGCCGGCTGTACCGCCTATCCGACGAAGTGATCGGGCTGTATTTTCCGTTCCGCGATTATCAACTCCTCGCCCGCATTGCCATTCAAACGATGGCCAAACTCGGTCCCATTGGAAGCGAGGCGTTGCGTGAAACAGGAAAGCGGTTCGGCCGTGAGCTCATCGCCAGCCGTTTGCCGCATAACGGCGCAGCGAGCGCGCTCACCATGGCGGACAAAATCGCCATAATGGAAGAGGCGGCCGAAGCGGCTGGATTTTTGCCGCAATTGCACTATGATGAAGAAAAAGGAGTGCTATACCTCGATATTTTCAACTGCCCATTCAAAGAAATCGCCGCGCAAGCACCTGATACGGTTTGCGGTATGCATCACTCCCTCTAGAAATGTTGATTTATCAAGGCTTTTCGGCCCCTCAGGGGTGTCCAAAAAATATTTTTCGACAAAATCCCTTACATCCTTTTTCAGTTTTGTGGATATCTTACAGACCTAGGGTGCGCTTCGCGGCCACGGCTGGGGATATTTTCCTTCCGTGGGGAGAAGCGTATTCGATGCACCCTTTGGATCTCCGCGTCGCTGATGAGGACGAACCCTCCCATGTCTCCGGGCGTCTTCGCGCCAACATTCCCTCGTTCGGTCTCGTCATCAGGCGGAGGCCGGCCAAGCTCCTTTGGGGACTCAAGGTCGAATGGATAAAATCACGCCAGCTTCTCCGGTGTCATCCTGTTGTCCAACGATTCTTCCGTTCGCAGGGGGAGGCCTTAGGCCGCCCGTTGCACCTGGGACAAGACGTCCTGTTTCATTCGCTCCGCGTCAAAGGCTTGTTTCTTCGTACAAATCGCAAACAGCACATTCAACAGCTTCCGGCATAATGCGACGATGGACTGCTTTCCGGTCAGCGGATTGACGGGGCGGGTCGTGTAATAGTCATGCAGCTCGCGAAACGCCTCGTTGTGCCGGATCAGCGGAATCATCGCCCGAAACAGCACCGATCGCAGCCGTTTCCGTCCCCGTTTGGAGATGTGCTTTTGCCCTTTGCGCTGGCCGGAGGAGTTCTCTTTGAGCGTCAGGCCCGCCAACTTCACCAATTGACGCGGGTCCCGATAGTGGGCGAAGCTGCCGATCTCCGCCAGCAGATCGATGATCGTGGCGTCTCCCAACCCGTCGACCGTTTTCAGCCATTGATACTCCATCGTCGTTTGAACCAACGCCTTCAACTCGGCGTCCAACGCGGCGATCTCAGCCTCCAATTGGCGGTATCGGCGGACGAGCGCGGCGATTTCAAACCGGGCCATCGTCGTCCCTTCCGTCACCCCAATCGAGTCCTTCGCGGCGTCGATCAACGCCTGAATTTTGGCCTTCTGCGGGCATTTCAGCCCTTCGCTTTGCCGGTACACTTCGATGAGCTCCTCGGCGGATCGGCCCGCCATATCAGCCGGAAGCGGCGTCCACTCCAGCACCGAAAGCGCCGTTTTCCCCAGGTCGCGAAACACCGTCCAAAACTCTGGAAAATATCGGTCGGTCCAGCGGACGATCGCGTTTTTCACCGCCGTCTGTTCCTTGCGGAGCTTCTCTTTGAGCGTGCTCCCGACGCGCAAATCGGCTTCGATCTCGTGCAGCAGCCGGGGGACGAGGAATCGTCCGTCTTTCGCCAGTCTGGCGATGACTAGGGCGTCTTTGGCGTCATGTTTCGTCGGCAGGTTGTCATCGAGTTCTTTCGACCGGCACACATGCGCCGGGTTGACCATGACCAACGGGATCCCGTGCTCCTCGAGGAAGTAGGCCAGGTTCAACCAGTAGTGCCCGGTCGGCTCCACCGCGACGATCACCTGCGGCTTTCCGAACGCTTGCATCGCCTCCTGAATCGCTTCATACAGCTGGCGAAAGCCCTCTTTCGACTGGAAGATCGGGAACGATTTGCGAAGCACACGCCCCCGGTCATCCACGAAGCAGGCGTAGTGGGTTCGTTTCGCGATATCGATGCCCACGACAAGCGTTTGTTCGGTGACTTGATCAATTTTATAGTTTTGTGTACAATTCATCTGAAGTCCTCCTTGGTATGGTGAGTGATGTGTTTGACACCCCTGCATCATACCAAGAGGGCTTTTTTTGATCAAGTCCCCCGGAAAAGCTCCTAACGGGAATGCTCCTTTTTGGAAGGAATGGTCGAGACGCTGTTTGCCGGTGCTGAAGTAACGGAAACGGAAAATATGATGGAAGGCAGCCACCGCTGCGCCTACCGCATCGTCATCCGTCCGTGACAGCGTCCCTCCTTCCTTCTTTTTTGTCTGGAGCAAGCAACGGCCGGCATTGGCATCATTTCTTACCACTTGTCCGAAAGCGTTATTTACATTCCCAATCATTGTACATTATAATAAGTAAGGACCATGGTTTGCACAAACAAAGGAGGGATATAGAATGGATCGCATGTTCCGCGTGCTCGCCTTTTGGACCGGCATTTTTGCTGTCATGTTTTACCTCGGCCACATGCATACGACGTCGCTCATCTTCTTTGGGCAAACGGTGTTTTTCCTGTTCCTCGGCTTTTTAAAGCTGACCGAAAGAATGTACATTTACATTTTCGGGGCATATTTGACGATCTTCTTCGCGGCGTTTACGTATTGGACGACGTTTATGATGGTGCCCGGCATGGGCGAATAAAAAACAGGCAGAACCTCCTGCCTGTTTTTTTGCCGCTTTGACCGGAACCTCTTTTCTCCATTGCAGATAGGCGAAGGAAGCCGTTAATCGGCCGGCAAAAACTCGGGCGCTGGCCAAAAGTCGCGCGCGGCAAGACTCATCCCTTTCTGCAAGATAAGCACGTCAAAAAAGCGGCTGACGCCATCGTCGGCGATCAGCGCGCGGATCATTCGATTTTGGCGGCTTGCCGGCGAAAAGAAATCGCCGGCTTCTGAAACGTTCCATTCATGCAAAAGGCCGGCCGCGAGCAAAAACCGATCTTGGCGAACGAACGCCACTTCCTCCCACCCAGCCTGGCGGGCGTACAAGCGAAACGCATCCCATTGTACATGGCTCGTCAAGTCCATCTCCCCCGGATGGCGAAGCGGGTCGGCAACAAGCTGATGACGGAAATATCCGCGCAAGCTTCCATGCCGCCGCGCCGGGGCGCGCAGCTGTTCGTCCGTATAGCCATAGTCGATCGTCACCATCACCGCCTGATGAAACAGCGTCCCAACCTCGAGCCAAAACGCCTTCATCGCGAGAGGCACCTCAAGCCTTTGCCCTTCAGCAAGATCCAATCCGCGCTCATGTAAATAGCGGACAATAGCGGGACGGCAAAGCGGCGCCTTTTCTTCAACGAGCCGGCCATCGCGGGCGGCGACAAAACATTCGTGCAAAACGCCGCCTTCCTTTACAATGACGTGAACGGGAAATGCATCAAAAAATTCGTTGCTAAACACAATGCCGGAAAACGGCCCACGCTCGGCCAGCCAGCGAGAGACATCGTCATATTGCTCCACCTTCTCGGCTGCGGGTTGAAGCGTTTCCCGCTGGCGCCGGCGGTGGAACGGGCTTTGGTCGATGATCGTATACGACAAGCGGTCGTATGTATGTGGACTTTTTTTCTTCCATTCTTCCAATACCGAAAGCGCCAATCTTCCGTCTCCGCCCCCCCACTCGCAAACAGCGGGCGGCAGGCCGCTCTGTTCCACCATCCGAACCCAAAGCGAAGCAAGCGCTTTGCCAAACACCGGCGCGAATGAGCTGTTCGTAAAAAAATCGCCTTCCTTGCCGATTTTCGCCCGCTCTCGCATATAGTAGCCGAAACGTTCGTCGTACAGAGCCATCTGCATGTAATCGGCGTACGACACCCGCCCGCCCGGCGCTGCGGCAATCTGTTCATACAATCGACCCATCACCATTTCTCTACCCCGTCTTCATCATCATTCCGAAAGAAGCTCCCGCCTCAAGCAAAGTGAAGTGGGAGTCGTTCACTTTTTTTACTGTTGACATAGTGAAAATAATCATATATTGTTATAGTAGCAGCTTAACTATATCCCCTCCCATTATTGTGGATAGAACATCCCCCAAAAACCCTTCTTGGCGCGGCTAAGAAGGGTTTTTTTGTGTGTTCCGGCGCCAGGAGGCCTTCCGTTGCGCTTTTCCTTGCCCAAAGGAGCCGCCTGCGTTTGCCCGAGGGGATTGCTTGTGTGAAGCCGACGTAGACGGCTTTTTTCTTACGAAAACCCATGCAAAAACGGATTTGCATCCATCTCTGCGGCGATCGTCGTCTCTGGCCCATGGCCTGAAAGAACGATCGTTTCCTCCGGCAGCGTAAGCAGTTCGTCATGAATGCTTTTCAACAGCTGCTGATGGTTGCCGCCTGGCAAATCCGTGCGTCCGATGCTGCCGGCAAACAGCGCATCGCCGGAAAACACAATATTGGCTTGTTTGCAATAATACGAGACGCTGCCCGGGGAATGACCCGGCGTTTCGCGGACATCCAACGCAAACGGACCAATGTTCAGCGCCGTCGGTCCTTTCAGGCATGTCGGTTCGCAGCGGACAGCAACCGGACCGCCGAAATAAAGCGAGCCATTCAATGCCGGATCTTGCAGCCATTGTTTTTCCTTTTCGTGCACATACACTGGAATGTCCCAGCGGGCAAGCACGTCCGGGATGCCGCCAATATGGTCAAAATGCGCATGCGTCAGCAAAATCGCCAACGGGGTCAGCCCTTTTTCCTCGATCCGTCGGACAAGCGCCGCGCCTTCCGCGCCGGGGTCAACGATCAGGCATTGTCGGTCTGCAGACGACAACAAGTAAGCGTTGGCCTGAATCGGACCGACAGGGATGCGCGTCCATTCCATACGATCTCCTCCTTTTCTTGGCATGTCCAATATTTAACTTTATTTTACTGTTTTTTTTCAAGCGATGGAAGAGAAAAGAGAAAGGGACCTCGACAAATGGGGGAAAAAAGATTACAATGAAAAAGAATGGACACGTTTGTACATACTGTTTCATGAGGGGGTAAAACGATGGGTACGGTCATTATTTTTGCACTTGTAACGCTGCTTGCCCTTTATGGAATGCTCCGTACATTGCGCGAGAAAAACGTGCTCGGATTTTTGTTTGGACTTGCCACTACCGCCGTATTCGGCTGGTTTACCATTATGACCATTTTACATCATGGCATTCCAACCGGCACGCACTGAAAACGCAAGAGGCCAATCATGCCTCTTGCGTTTTTTTATGCCATTTTGAGCGCTGCTAAAAACAGGCCGAGGCTGTCGCGATAGATTTGAGCAAACTGCGAAAGTGGCAGCGGATTGACGCCTTCACCAAGCTCCACCGTGTAACCGCGCCGTCTCCACGTTTGAATGAACCAATCGCGGTAGCCGGCATGGCTGTCAATGTAGCGAACAGCCTGGTAGCCGCTTGCTTCAGCCATCGCCTGAACCGTTGCCTTCGCCTCCGGCGGCTCGAACCCTTCATATCCCCAATAAATTTCCTTGCCTTGTGTATGAAACGCGACGATCATCGCAAAATCGCCTGACTCGGCGAGCGCCGCCATCGCTTTCGCCTCCGGCTCCGTAAGCGGGGAGAATCCTGGAAAATCACGCGGTGCCGGCGCTTTCGGCGGTTTGCGGGCCTGTTCTATTTCCCAGTTAGCTGGGAATTGATTGTTTAAATCAACGCCGCGGATGTTCGCTTTCCATTGCGAAAAGTCGAGCGATCCACCGTTGATGCAGACGACTTCGCTCCGATGCGGCTCTTCTTCCGGCGGGCCGTTCAGCACAAGATTGACGCCGTCGGGATTGACCATCGGCACAACGGAAAGAGTCACTTTACGGTAATAATCAAGCACCCGATGGCCGGCAAGCTCGTCATCGTTAACCAACGCCCTCGCGTACTCGTCGATGAGCGCCATGATCACGGCCGTCGTGATCCACTCATTCGCGTGGAATGATCCGTTCATATGCACGCGCACCGGCCCGCGGCCGATTTGCAGTTCAACGAGCGGCAAGCCGAGAACGCTATGGCCGATCGTCCGCTGGCGCACAAACGGATAGCGACAGACGAGGGCGGTGATATCCTCCATCAAAGCGGCAAAATCGTACGGACGGACGCTGCGGACGATCGGGGACGAAATCCGCTTCGGCAGCGGCGCTGTTCCGTTGATGACCGCCATCGCCCCCGGCAGCCGCCGCAGCACCTCCGTCGGCAGCGATAGGCGGTCAGCGAGCGCTTCCCACGTATCGATCGGCGCGTATCCCGGGATGGCAACGGTCTGCCCAGGGCGCAATCCCTCTTTGACATGCGGATTCGAATCGATGATCAGTTCAGTCGGCACCGAAAACCATCGTCCATATGTTTCAAACGTATCGCCGGGCCATGCTTGAAGGTGCATGCGCCGTCTCCCCTTCCCATTTCTTTACCTTAACATATGTCGGCAGACGGCAAAAAATGAGCGCCTGGCAGGCGGCAGTGCACGAATGTTCGCAAACATCTCCTTCTTCAAAGTTCGTTCCCATCTCATATATCATCCAACAATAAGAAAAGGCGCCCCGACCTTTTTGGGACACCTTCCGTATGTTTACGCGCCGACAAGCTCTTTCGCCAGCCAGGCGGCGCCGATGACGCCGGCATCGTTGCCAAGCGTCGCTAAAACAAGCTTCGCCCCAGCGGCGACGCGCGGGAACGCGAAGCGGCGGAAATGGGCGGCCACGCGCTCGACAAGCATGTCACCCGCCTTGGACACGCCGCCGCCGATCACGATTTTCTCCGGGTTCGTCACATTGGCGGCATTCGCCAACGCCCAACCAAGATAGTACGTTGCTTCATCGACCACTTCCAATGCCAGCGCATCGCCCGCTTTGGCGGCGTCAAACACCGCTTTGGCCGTCACATCCCCGTTGCGAAGCTCACTCGGACGCTCATCTGCGGTCAATTTCTCCTTGGCGATCCGCACGATGCCGGTGGCGGACGCAATCGTTTCCAAACATCCGGTTTTGCCGCAGTTGCAACGGGCGCCGCCATCAGGGATCATCGTCATATGTCCGATCTCTCCGCCGGCGCCGTTTATGCCGCGCACAATGGCTCCGTTGGCAATCACACCGCCGCCAACGCCGGTGCCAAGCGTCACAAACAACAAATGTCGCGCTCCTCCCCCTGCTCCTTTCCACATTTCGCCAAGCGCGGCGAGATTGGCATCATTATCGACCGAAACGGGCAGCCCCGTCGCCTCTTCCAGCCGTTGCTTTAATGGATAATTCGTCCACCCTATATTGACCGTCTCATACAACATGCCGGTTTCCTCTTCGACCGGTCCGGGGGCGCCGATGCCGGCGGCAAGCAGCCTCTCTTTCGCTCCGCCGAGCTGGCCGAGCGTCTTTTCAAGCGATCGGGCAATGTCAGCGACGATATGCTCACCGCGATTGGCGGTGTTCGTCGGAATTTCCCATTTGTGCACGATGTCACCCTCGGTGGTGACAAACGCCATTTTGATTGTCGTGCCCCCGAGGTCAATGCCTACCAACCATGGTTCCATTGCATCCTCATCCTTTTTTCATCCGTTTTTCCCGCTCCATTTGCGCTTCCTGCCGCAAAATAAACAAAGCGGCTTGCAGCTGTTTCGCATCGATCAGCTGGGACTGGTACAGCTCTTTCACTTCCTCTTCCATCAGCTCCAAATCAGCAAGCCGATCGCCCATGTAAATGATCGTGCCGAACTGCTTCAACAGCTGCTGAACGTCATATACGGTCTTCATGGCCACTCATTCTCCTTTTTTCCTCTTTTAATGTAGCGGCAAACGGCCGCGGCCGTCAAGACAAAAAACGCAGGCGCTAAAATCAGCACCTGCGTCAGCGGTCAGGGTCGCGCGGGTGAAGAATCGCCGGCCGCCGGTTTTTGAGCGGCATCGGCGACCGGATGAGCACGTCGCGCATCGCTCGGTAGGAGAACGGGATGAACGGCCATAAGTACGGAACGCCAAATGACGTCATCCGCGCCAAGGCAAGAATCCAAACGGTGATGCCGATGACATAACCGTACAGGCCGAACAGGCCCGACAAAATGAGCAAGGCAATGCGGACGAGCCGGTTCGCCAAGCTCATTTCATAGCTGGGCGTCGCAAACGTACCGATGGCCGTAACAGAAAAATACAAAATCACTTCATTGGAAAAGAGTCCAACTTCCACCGCGATGCCGCCAATCATAAGCGCAGCGACGAGGCCGAGCGCGGTCGCCAGCGAAGACGGTGTATGAATGGCGGCCATTCGCAGCATATCCATCCCGATTTCAATCATCAAAATTTGTGCAAACAGCGGAATGTCTCCCAATTTGGCCTTTCCCAAAAACTGGAGTGGATCCGGCAGCAGTTCCGGCTCGATCATGAGCAAATACCAAAGCGGCAGCAAAAACACCGACGCCCAAACGGCCAGAAAGCGGACGAGCCGCAAATACGCCCCGACGATCGGCTTATTCCGGTACTCTTCAGCGTGCTGCAAATGATGCCAAAACGTTGCCGGGGTAATAATGACACTTGGCGATCCATCGACGATCACAAGCACATGGCCTTCATACAAATGGGCCGCTGCCGTATCGGGGCGTTCCGTATAGCGGACAACCGGGTACGGATTCCAATGCCGGCCGGAAATAAACTCTTCCACCGTTTTCTCAGCCATAACCAGCCCGTCTGTGTCAATGGCGGTAATCGATTCCCGAACGCGGCGAACGAGTTCTGGGTCGGCTATTTCCTCGATATAGCAAATGCAAATATCGGTCTTCGAGCGCCGCGCCACCTGCACGTACTCCATGCGCAAGGAAGGGTCGCGGACGCGGCGGCGGATGAGCGCGGTGTTAAAGACGATCGTCTCGACAAAACCGTCGCGCGCCCCGCGTACGACCCGTTCCGTATCCGGCTCTTGCGGCCCGCGCACCGGATACGTGCGGGCGTCAATCAAAATGATCCGCTCAACGCCGTCAACGACTAATGCCGTCGGCCCAGCAAGCACCATCGCGACCGCTTCTTCCAAGTCGTCTGTCTGTCCGATCTCGACGTACGGAAGATATTTTTTCAGGAGCTTCTCAAGCGGGTGAACGTCCAGTTCGTGTTCCTCAAGCCGGGACAAATATCTCATCAAATAATGCAAAATATCGTCTTTGACAAATCCGTCAATCATAAACAACGCCATCGCCCGGCCGCCATATTCGACGTCAAGGCGAATGACATCGAGGCTCTTGCCGACTCCAAGCCGTTCGGCCAAATAGGATGCATTGTCATGAAGGCGACGGGACGCCGGGCGTTTGGGCATCTGTTTCTCCATCGTCATCCCCCTGCATCGTTTGCACTGTATACTCCCCATCATAGACAAGCATGAGGAAATTCATACATAAATGTTCCTTGCGATGCATATATTGGTGAAAACCTTGTCCAATCCGGGAGGATGTCATGAAACGATGGATGATCCCCTTCATGGCGCTTGCTTTTTTCCTTGCCGCCGCGCTCGCCTCGCTGTGGGAGCACGATCAGACCGCTGAAACGATCAAGTTTTTCCCGCTTGATCGCGAAGCGGCGTTCATCGAAGCGAAAACATCGCTTGCGCTTGAGGGCGACAATGAACCCGGACGCTACGCGCTCCGCTGGTCAGCCGCCTCCATTTTAAACCGCCGCGCCTATTTGCGTCAGGACGTCTCGTTGTTGTTTGCCGATGGCCGCTTGGCCGATGTGCTGTCGAAATGGAAAACGAACACGGATGCGATCGACATGGAAAAGACGGTCCGGATGCGGGACAGCCGCTTTTTTCAAGCCGTCTCGTTCCATCACGGCGAGCTGCATACAGGAGAGAACATCACAAGCAGCCAAACGATGTCAAGCAGCTATTTGTACGTCATTGACTCACCGTACCATCCGCGCGCATCGTTCCGGCGGCCAAGAACAGATGACGAGCGCGAATGGCAGCGCGTCTTGAACAAAGCCACGAATGAATTTCTTCGTCATAAAGCGGACGAGCTGCTCACCCACTTTTCTTTGTCAAAGAAAGATTATTACGCCCTTTATTTGCCGGAGCTCGTCGCCTACACGGAACAACCGTTGCCGGGGTTGTCAACGGCAAAAACGCAAACCGTCATCGGCCGTCTTTGGGAAGGATTGTACAAGTCGTACATCCTTGGCATAAAAAAAGAGGATGGATCCATCCTCTCGCCAATCGGCAGCACGATGCCTCTCATTCTCATTCGCAAAGATTACAGTAGGCTCTTCGTTCTCATTGAAGCGAAAACCGGGGAAAAAGTGATGCTCGTGCAACTTCTTTAACACATTTCGAAAAGAGGCCTCCCACTTCAAACAAAGCGAAGTGGGGGCGTTTACCGAAATCCGATCCATAAGCCAGCGGCGACAAGCAACGCCGACACCGCCAACGCTCCCGCCTGCCGCCCTAAAGCGGTGTGTTTTGGCAAATGAACGACGCCAGCCGCCAAAAAACCGCCAACCAGTCCGCCGATATGGCCGGCGTTGTCGATGCCGGGAACAAGCAGGCCAAACAACAGGTTGACGATGATTAAACTGATGACGTTCATCCCCATCGTTCGAAAAAATAAATGCCGGTAGACAGTGCCGAAGTAAAGAAGAGCCCCGAACAGCCCGAAAATGGCTCCCGACGCCCCGGCCGATAATGATGGTGTAAACAAAAAACTCGCCAGCGCTCCGAAAAATCCAGCCGTTACGTAAATGAACAAAAAGCGAAGCGAGCCGTACAGCCGCTCAACCGTGATCCCTAAATAATACAAGGCGAGCGTGTTGGTCAGCAGATGCAAAAAACCAATATGCAAAAACATCGGCGTCAACAGCCGCCACCATTCTCCCGCCTCAATGAGCGGATTGAATTTGGCGCCGTAGTGGATCAACACATCCGGATTCGTGCTCCCGCCGCTCCATTCGAGAACCAAAAACATCGCAACCTGCACGACGATGAACAGCCGGGTGAACATCGGCTTGCCATACTCAAAAATGCGCCGTTCCTCCTCACGGCGGCGCCGCCATTCGCGGACCACCTCGCGCTTTAAGCGCTCGGCGGCAGCAAACGGATCGGACGTTTCCACAGGCGGCTCAAAACGGAGCGCAACACCCGTCATCTCCGCAAGCCGCGGCAGCACGTCCCCCATATTGCCGCTGTGAAGGAGGAGCGTATGAAGCACGCCATCGGACGCTCCAGAGAGCGGCAACGGCTCGGCGACAAGAAATTCCCAATCGTCAACCGGCGGATACACCATCACATAAACATTGATGACTCGGCCCGCTTTGCTGAAATTCCATCCCCTCATTTGCTGAACGAATTGCCATGTATATTCCATATCAAGGCGCAACGATCGGCTCCAATCAAAATCAGCGCGCACGAGGCGGATGAGTGTTGGGCGACGCCAATGGTTTGATTCCAGCCATACTTCATCGGCCTGCTCAGACATCCGTACGATGCGGTAGCCGCCGCGAGACAAACGCTGAACAAGCTGCCAAAACAGTACATCCATCGTTCCAATCACGTTCTCCTCTCCCTTTCCCTGGCGAGGCCAAGTCTGACAAACAGCAACAAAGCCAACTCATCGACCGTCCGGCAAACCGGAGCGAATGGGCCGGCGGGCGCCGGTCGCCGCGGCCGGTTTTTTTCATAACCGACTTCTTCAAAAATGATTCACCGCTATTGCATCATGGACGCAACATTTGCGAAACAAGGGCGTTGCGCACAGGAGGAATGTGGAGCGCAAATCGGACAAGTTGCTTTCGCAACGGCGGAACGCGCAATGCGAAGGCGGCCATTCGGTAGCGATAGCGGTAAGCAAGACATCCAGCGGCAACGACAAGCAGCGAGTACGACCATTTATTCATCGTTGTTCCTCCTATCATATGACATGCTCGTTATTCTTTTTCCCTTTTTCTCTCCAAATATGAAGCGGGGCGCGCCTAACGCGCCAGCACGAAGGCGGCCAGCACCGCGCTGATGACTGAAAGAACGTTCACCGCATCATTGTCAAGCCACCGCCAGCCTTTCATATGAATGGTCGCCTGCCCGCAATGCCGTTTCCGCTCAGTCGTCGCCCCGCATGCCGGACAGCGGTAAGCCGCTTGCCAAGCCGCGCCAAGCCACGTATCAAACCAGCTGCCGAGCCAACCGAAAAAGGCAGGAGTAAAAACGGGTCGGACGTCGAGAAAAAACACGCCAACAGCCGCAATAAACAGTGCGCCGGCAAACGAAGCAGCCGTGCCAAGGAGCGTCACAGCCCCTGAGGTGCCGGCTTCCACCGGCCGAAAACTCGGCCAAACCCGAGGCGGCCACGGGCTTAAAGAACCGATTTCAGACGCCCACGTATCAGCGTTCGCTGCAGCGACGGCGACAACAAACAGATCATCCCAAATCGGGTCGGGACGGACAGCGGCCAATAGCGCCAACACGGCCGGCACCCCGCCATTGGCCAGCACTTGGATGGCATCGCGCCGCCCGCCTTTCGCCAATTTTTCAGACAGTTTTGCCTTGCGTTGCTTTCCGATGTGGCTAAAGAAGCTGGAGCTGACAAAAAAGCAGCCTAACACCCATATTCCGCCCCATGAAAAGCCGCATCCAACCGCTGCGCCGATGACAACGGCTGCCGCCGCTCCTGATATGGACAACGAGCGCAACAGCCATCCTCCGCCGGCGGCGAGGGCAGAGACTGCGATATACCACCATTCATCGCTCACAGTGAAGAACTCCTTGATCCGTAATAATGAATTTCACCGGCACATCATGCTCCTCGGCCGGAATGTCGTCCATCACTTGAAAGGAGTAAGCCAGCGCTGCCGTCACCGCCGAAGCTCCCCGCAAATATCGGTCGTAATACCCGCCGCCATAGCCGATCCGGTAGCCGGTTTTGGCAAAACAGACCCCCGGGACCATGATGAGATCAAACTCATCGCGGTCGATCGGCGTTGTTTGCTTTTCAATCGGCTCAAACAATCCGGCGTACGCTTTTTCGAGCTGGGAAAACGACTCAAGCCGCCGAAAGGACATCGTTTTCGCCCTTGGATCGCATTTCGGGACGCCGATCGTTTTTCCTTCCCGCCACGCCTGTTCAATGATCGACAAGGTGTTGACTTCCGTCTCTCTCGACACCGTCATGGCGATCGTCCGCGCCGTTTGCCATAATGGCCACCGATATAAATGAGCGGCGATTTGCCGATCGTACATCTCTTTTTCTGCCGCTTTAAGCTGCCGAAGCTGATTCAACATGCGCTGGCGCCATTCCTGTTTGCCGTCCATCATCTTCCCCTTCCTCCCATAAAGATAAAAAGCAGCAGGAATCATCTTCCCACTGCTTACTTCGTTTCGCGGTGCAACGTGACTTTGCGATCGCGCGGGCAATATTTTTTCAATTCCAAACGCTCTGGGTTGTTGCGTTTATTTTTCGATGTAATATAGTTGCGTTCGCCGCATTCTGTGCATGCCAATGTAATGTTCACGCGCATCTTTTTTCCCTCCAAACGAGCTTTATACTTTATATATAATCAGACCTTTCTATGATACCATTTTTCTTCGGCGATTTCCACCTCTAAATTTCATCTTTGTTCAATAAGAGCGCCACAAGCAGAGAATGGTATGGTATAGTGAAAAGGGGAGGGATGCACGTGGTGGAATACGCAATCATCGCTTTGGCAGCTCTAGCCATTATTCTCCTTGTTCTTTCCTTTTTTGCGAAAGATGAACTGAAACCGCTCGAAGAACAAATCGATCATTTGACCGTTTCCCTGGCGCAAGAAACGTACCAGATCAAAAAGCGGCTGCAAGTCATCGAGGAGGAGCTCCTCATTCCGGAGCGGCAACGGTCCGCTTCGCCGCGGCTTGGCGGATCATTGTCGCCGGCCGATCGGCGCATCTTGTTTTTGCATAAACAAGGATTCCCGCTCGAAGACATCGCCCGTGAGACGGGGCTGACCGTTGCGGAAGTCGAGCGGGCGGTAAGGAGGTTGCGCCGATGAACAAGCGATCCATGCGTTCGTTTGCCCTCGGGCTGCTTGTATCGACAGCACTGATCGGCGCCTCGTATTACGCTTCACCCCCGGCTGCACCGACGGAAGCGGAAATCAAGACGTTCCTCAAACAGCATGGGCTTGTCGCCGTGGCGAAAGAGGAATACGACAGGCTCCGAAGCGCTCAGCCGAACGCCGCTCCGAAAGCGGCGTCCAAGCAGATGTCCGAACCATCAGGGCAAACCGTTTACGTCTATCGACTCGTTATTCAAAAAGGAGATACGCCAGAGACCTTTGCCCGCGAACTTGAAGAGGCTGGCATCATTCAAAGCGCCCGCGCCTTCAACGACTACTTGGAGCAACATGGGCTGACGCGCTCCATCCGCCCCGGCGTCTACAACGTGAAGAGCGATATGGACTACGCAGCCATCGGCCGTTTGATTGCCGAACCATAACGAAAGAAGGTGTCCCAAAGGATCGGGACACCTTTTCTTAAGGCTGTGTCTGCGCATCAAACAGCGTTTTTTGAAAGAAACACATCTTTTTTGAAACGAACTTTTTGTCCGTCATTGCCGACGCAGCCCGGCCGCTTTTATCATCCGAACCGCCCGGCGATATAATCCGCCGTCCGCTGATCAGCTGGACGAGAAAACAACGTTTTTGTCTCGCCGTACTCAATCACTTCTCCGTTTAAGAAAAACGCCGTCCGATCAGAAATGCGGGCCGCCTGCTGCATATTATGCGTGACAATGATGATGCTGTATTTTGTTTTCAGTTCGCCCATCAACTCCTCGACCTTCGCTGTCGAAATCGGATCGAGCGCTGATGTCGGCTCATCCATTAAAATGACATCCGGCTCGACAGCCAAACAGCGGGCGATGCACAGCCGCTGCTGTTGGCCGCCCGATAAACCGAGGGCATTTTCATGAAGCCGATCTTTGACTTCCTCCCAAAGCGCCGCTTGGCGCAAGCTTTTTTCGACGATCTCATCGAGCCGCCGCCGGTCGCGGATCCCATGAATGCGCGGCCCATAGGCGACGTTGTCATAAATCGACTTTGGAAACGGGTTGGGCTTTTGAAACACCATGCCTACTTGCGTCCGCAGCTGTTCAACAGGGTATGACGTGTCAAAAATGCGGCGGCCGCGATACAAAATCTCCCCTTCGAGCCGGACGTTTGGAATGAGCTCGATCATTCGATTGAGCGTTTTGATATAGGTTGACTTGCCGCATCCTGACGGGCCGATAATCGCCGTAATCTCGCGTTCATAAAAAGACAGGTGAATATGTTTTAACGCATGATGCTCGCCATACCATACGTTCAGTCCATTCGTTTCGTAAACGACCTCTTTTTTCACCAACTGGGCCGAAGGAATGTCCTCTTTTCGGCGCTCCACCACCGCCATCGTCCTCATCGGCGTGACTCCTTTCATTTCCTTCCGCCCTCACTGGCAGCGGAAGATCGAGTTTTTCCTATCATGAGCATACAAAACGATCGTTAACGCTGTGTGGACGGTATGTAAAGTTTTTGTAAACAAACATCATTTTTTTGGCTCTTCACCACAACATGCACTTGACAAGCAATACGGTTTCCGGCACAAAGATATGCAAAAAGTGCTGATTTTCCCTCCCAAGCGTAAATAGGGTATGTTCAGAAAAAATCAAGTACAACTTTTGGTGAAGAGCCATTTTTTTGCAAGCGCAAAAAAAGAGGCGCCTGGCTAGGCGCCTTTCCTGTCAGCGCGCATCGGCGGCCTCCGCGCCGCCTTGCGCATCGAAGCTGCTCCCGCCTTCAGCGGCTCGCTTCGCTTTCAATTCAAAATAGGCGTCCAAAATGCGGCGGCCGATCCGGTCATTAATCCCGTCGCTCTTCCCTTGCGTCGCCCACGGAACGACAACAGCGAACGACACTTCTGGATCGTTGTACGGCGCATAGCCAACGAGCGTCAAGTTGTACGTTGGATCATTCCGTCGGCTTTGGATCGGTCCATCGTAAAACGCCTCTGCCGTCCCCGTTTTGCCGGCCGGCTTGTACGAAGCACTCGCAAAGTACGAATACGCCGTTCCGCCCGGCTCTTGCATCACACGGCGGAATCCTTCTTGCACCCGCTTGATGTATTCCGTCTTCATATCAATCCGGTTTAGCACAACCGGTTCGAACCGTTTCATGATCCGGCCAAGTTTTTTTCCGTCAGCCGACGGCTCACGAATTTCTTTGACAAGCTGCGGCTTCATCCGATAGCCGCCGTTGGCGATCGTCGAGACGTATTGCGCCAGCTGCATCGGCGTATACATATCGTACTGGCCGATGGCTAAGTCAAGCAAAAATCCGCCGCGCGTGCTTTGTCCTTGGAAGCCGCTAAGTTCGTTCGGCAAATCGATGCCCGTTTTCACGCCAAGGCCGAATTGGCTGAAATAGTGGCGAATCGTCGTAAATGCCTCTGGATTGATGCGAAGCGGCGCGTGCGGACGATACACACCGCCCCCGATGGCGATCGCTGTTTTGAACATATAGACGTTCGACGACTGCTTGAGCGCCGTCAGTTCGTTGATCGTCCCCATCGTCTTCCATGATTTTTTCACCGGGGTTCCTTTAATATACAGCGGCTCGTCCTTTATATACGTATTCGGATGAAGCACCCCGGTTTGAAAGCCGGTGAGAACGGTCGCCCCTTTCACCGCCGATCCCATCGCATAGGCGGACGTGATGTTGCCGATGGCAAAGTCGACAAATTTGCCGTCTTGAAGAAGCTTGCCGGCCATCGCCAACACTTCGCCCGTCTTCGGGTTCATCATGACGACAAACGCCCGGTCCAAGAGCGGCGACCGGCCTTTGCGCTTCGTCGCCAAAATCTCCTGCTGAATGATCTCTTCGACTTTTTGCTGCAATTCAGCATCGATGGTCAACACGAGATCTTTGCCGCGCTCGCCTGGATACACTTGCTCAACCGAGATGACATTGCCCGATTTGTCGACAACGTTTTTCACTTTTGCCTTTTTGCCGTGCAGCACTTCTTCATACTGCATCTCCAAATAGCTTTTGCCGACGCGGTCGTTGCGGCTGTAGTCGCGGGCTAAAAAGTAATCGAGCCGTTCACGCGGGACGCCTTCATCTTCTTCCGTCACACTGCCGAGCACAGAGCGGAATGTATTGTCATAGACGTATTTCCGGTCCCAATCCACCGTCGTATTGACGCCGGGCAACTCGCTCAAATGCTCGCTGACGACCGCATATTCGCGGTCGGTCACTCCTTTGCTTTTGACCGTTTGCGGCGTCAAGGCGTAGCCGCTCTCCATCTCATGTTTAATGGCGATCACTTCAAGCTCCGACTTCGAAATTTGCGCCAAATCTTGCTTGGTGATGCGGTCAAGCGTCCATTCGTACACCTTTTTGTCGATCTCTTTTTGTGTCAGCCCTTGGTCAGCGAGCTTTTTCCGTTCTTGTTCGCTCACTTTCTTTTTGGCTTCTTCCGGATGGGTCAAAATCCAATAATCTTTCATATCGCGCTCCGTCACTTTTTTCTCTGCATCGGGAATGTCGATGTATTGGGCGAGTTTCCTTGCTACGTCCAATATTTCTTCCGGCTGAGTCGTTTTGGAGCGCGTGTACGTAATCGCCTTTTCCGGCGTATTGTCGACGATCACGCGGCCGAACCGATCGTAAATTTTGCCGCGCGGCACCGGCGTGCTGACGATTTCATCCTGCGTTCGCTCCACTTCGCGCCGATAATCTTCACCGTAGACGATCTGCACGACGCCAAGGCGCAAAATCAGCGCTGAAAACAACAAAAAAACAAAGAAGAACAAAATGTTTAACCGAATCGGCACTTGCGCCCGCTTTTTCCGTTTCATCCCCCGGTCCTCCTTTCCCTCCCCCTATTGTAAAAGAAAAAGGCGGGCATGGCTAGGGAAAAACTTGGCCCCTCACACCGGCGAACGGCCTCGTTCGCCGGCCAGCTTCGGCCGAAGCAAAAGCCGCTCGCGCCGGCCGCGCTCTGAACAGCCATCGGTGAAGCGAATGCGGCGGACAAACCAATAAATCACCAAATGCCCGGCTCCGCACACAAACATAAGCACGCGGATGCCAGCTTCTTCGCCAAAGAGCGCCACAGCCGTCAAAAAGGCTAAAATCGACGCCACCCGTCCAGCGTTTAAAAACAATTCGCGGACAACGATGTATTCGACGCGCGCCTCGGCCGATTTCCAGCTCTTTCCGATGACGTCAAACGTCAAGGAGGAATACGGAACAAGCAGCAATGGATACGCAATGGCGATCGTGATGGCATAAAGAATGAGGCGCGGATAGGTCGGATGGAAAACGATCAAAAAAATCGCCCCATATAGCAGCGCTCCTCCCAGCAAAATCGCTTTCATCCGATATTCACGCTTGATCAGCCGGGAGACGGCATAATAGGCGACAAACGATGTAAACGAGTTGACAAGCCCGAATTTGCCGAGCGCCCATTCACTTCCAGAAGTGACGTACACAAGCACGGAAATGATAAACACAAACGTGCCTTCGCGCAATCCTTGAAAAAAGTGGGCATTCGTAATGAGCCGCCAGTTCCGGTTTTCATTCCGCTCCTTTAAAATGCGGACGAACAAATATTTCCCCGCGGCCGCGCGGCGCTTCAAGAAAAAGCTGAGCAGCACAGCGACAAGAAACAAGCCGAGCGACAGCGAAAAAACCAACGTATACCCTTTCGCACCGGCGAGCGATGAAATCATATAGCCGGCGACAATCGGCCCGATCATGCCGGCTGATGAGGTCAACACCCCGAAAAAACCGTTAAAAAAGTCGCGTGTCTCCGGTTCGGTAATTTCAAATGTCAACACGTTAAATGCCAGCCAATAAAAACCATAGCCGACGCCGAGCAGCGCACCGAGAAAAAGCAAATATTGATGGGCGCGAGAGCCGACCAATAAAACGGTGACAAAAAAAACGGCTAAACACGACACGCCAAGCCGCAAAACGAGAATGCGGTCAATTTGTTTTGCCATCCGGCCGGCGAAAATAAACGTCAGCGGCTGCATCGTGACAATCGCCAAATTGTATAGCGCCAAGTCGCGGAAATCGCCGGTCTGTTTCCATAAATACTCACATTTCGCACCCTTCCGACGAAAATCGGGAGGATTTTTTGTTCCGATGTCGAATGAATCCTTGACACACAAGGAACGTAAAGGAGTTTTTCTCTCATGAATGTGAAAGTCAAAGGGGTCTATCGTAATGGTTATTTGAATATAATAAGTGTTCTAGTCAAAAAACTCGACATCCCCCACTTGATTGACCATCTTGTGCCCGTCGATCCACAGTGCCAAACGCGAGTCAGCGATGCCGTTCAGGCCATCCTTTACAATCTATTTGACGGCCGGCAAGCCCTGGTTCACTTAGAACGATGGGCTCAGGAGATCGATCTGGAGAAACTCATCCGTCCCGGTCTCCATCCTTCCTGGTTGAACGACGATGCCTTGGCCCGTCATCTCGACCGCTTGTATGAGGCCGATATTCACAAGGTCATCAGCACTTGCTTGATTCACATTTATCGCAAAGAAGGCCTTTCCCTCCGAGCCTTTCACGCCGATACGACAGACAAAACTGTTTACGGAGCGTATGAATCGGCCTCATTAGAGGCTTTGCAGATCACACATGGCTATAACCGCCATCACCGTTGGCAAAAACAGATCGGCTTCGGGCTGGTCGGCAACGAGGATGGCATCCCGTTTTACGGCGATGTGCATGACGGCAATCTATCGGATAAGGCGTGGAATCCTGAGGTGCTGTCGCGGATCCACGAACAGTTCAAACAAGCCAAGATCGACGACGAATGGATTTACGTGGCCGATTCCGCCGCGATGACGAAAGACACCTTGGCGCAGACAAAAGCCGCCCGTGCCTTTTTGATCACCAGAGGCCCTTCGTCGCTTCGAATCGTGAAACAGGCGCTCGCGGAGGCCGATTCGCCTCACATCCCGTGGAGCGAACCCTTTACCCTAGCGGAGAGAAACGGCGCCACGTACCGGGTATGGGAAACGGCCGCGACCTATGAAGGCCACCCGGTTCGGCTGATCGTCGTCGAATCGAGCGCGCTCGACCAGCGCAAAGGAAAAACGCTCGAAAAAGAGCGGGTCAAAGAAGCGGAGCTTCTTCGCGAGGAACAAGTCCGTTGGGAGCGCCACCCCTTCTCCTGCCGCGAAGACGCCGAACAAGCCTTGACGTCCCTCAAGGCGTCCCTTCGCCCTCGGTTTCATCGAGTGGAGGCCGCGGTCGAAGAGATCGTGCGTCCGAAAAAACGGCGCGGACGGCCGAAAAAAGGGGCGGAACCCGAGACGGAGACGCTGTACACCCTTCGCCTAAACGTCGAATTCGACCAACCGGCATGGGAACAGGCAAGACGGAAAGCGTCCCGGTTTGTCCTCGTCACGACCGTTCCGAAGGAATGGAAGGGCCAACAAATGGATGCCCAAGAGATCTTGAAGCTGTATAAAGGGCAAATCTCGGTGGAAATGAACTTCGCGTTTTTGAAAGATCCGTTTTTCACGGATGAGATTTATGTCAAAAAACCAGAACGGGTCGCCGTATTGGGCTATCTATTTCTCTTGGCCTTGGCGATTTACCGCGTTTTTCAGCGCCGGGTGCGTCAGTTCATCACACCAGAACGCCCGTTAAAGGGCGCGGGAGGCCGCAAGCTGACCCGGCCAACGGGACAGGCGATTTTTCAGCTGTTTCAATATGTGAACGTCATCCTGCTGGAGCTGCCAGACGGGCGCATCCAACGCGCACTGGATCGCTCCCTCAACCCGGATCAGCGAAGGATTCTGCAGGGATTGGGCATGGATGAGAGCATCTACGTCTAACATGATACAGAACGACTAGCGATGGTAAAAAAAGGATTGCCATCGCTCGTTGTGTTGGTCAAAAAGTTATTCTGAAAAACTAAATAAAAAATCCTTTGTTTTGACCTTGTTAGGGTGCGAAATGTGAGTAAATAAATGTTGACAAACGTGTTCGACAGGGAAACACCGAGCGCATAAAACCCACCGATGCAAAGCAAAAGCAACAGGTCGCGGTTCACTTGTTCTTGGCCGGTTAGTTTTTGGAAAAATGCCATTGCAAACTCCCCTTTTCATCTATCCGGTAGTGTGGCCATTTCCGCTATGGCTATGCACCCGGCGCGAAGAAAACCGCTTCCTTTGCCTGCACCCTCCGTCGCTAAAAAAAGCGGGGCGTTTTGTTTCGCCCCGCTTTGTTGATTACTTCGCTTTCGCTTCGCTGTACCGTTTCGCCACTTCGTCCCAGTTGACAATGTTCCAGAATGCGGCAATGTATTCCGGACGGCGGTTTTGGTATTTCAAGTAGTACGCATGCTCCCAAACGTCCAAGCCGAGAATCGGCGTTTTGCCTTCCATGATCGGCGAGTCTTGGTTCGGCGTGCTCGTAATTTCCAGCTCGCCGTTGTTCACGACAAGCCATGCCCAGCCGGAACCGAAACGGCCGGCCGCTGCTTTCGAAAACTCGTCTTTAAACGCGGTGAAGCTGCCGAATTTTTTGTTGATCGCCTCAGCCAGCTCACCCGTCGGCTCACCGCCGCCATTTGGCGACAAAATCGTCCAGAAAAGCGAGTGGTTCGCATGACCGCCGCCGTTGTTGCGCACCGCCGTGCGAATGCTTTCCGGAAGGGCTTCCAAATTGCTGAGCAATTCTTCGAGCGATTTGTTTTGCAAATCCGGATGCCCTTCAAGCGCCGCATTCAAATTTGTAACGTATGTGTTATGGTGCTTCGTGTGGTGAATGTTCATCGTTTCTTTGTCGATGTGCGGCTCAAGCGCATCGTACGGATACGGCAATGCTGGCAATTCAAATGGCATACCGATCTCCTCCTTTTTGGTTTATGTACACGAACGCCAACGCGTTCGCTTGAGATTAGCTTACCAAAGTTGGCACAATGTTTCAATCGATTTGCTTGTCCTCGCTTTTTGTTTACATATTTTCAACACACCGTTGACCGTTTCTTCATAATGACAAGTTCTTGCTTGAAACCTTTCATTTGCCTTCTGACTAAAGCGGGAAGATGCCCGCTTTTTCTTTGTCTCAAGTTGAATTCTTCCTCTTTCCCGGCTACAATGGAAAAGGAGACAAAGAAAGGTGTGTCTGCGATGAACGTATTCGTCCAACTGTGGAAAAGCTTATATTCTCCAAAAGACATCGCCCGCTTTCGATTTCAGGGAATTGGGAAAACGATCGGTTATTTGTTTTTGCTGACGTTGTTGTCCATTCTTCCGACGTTTTACTATGTCTCCTCGTCGCTTATGGAAGGCATCCGCACAACGAGCGCCTTATTGAATAACGAGTTGCCGCCGTTTTCGATTGAAAACGGCGAACTTCACTCGGAGGCGGCCACGCCGATTCATATTGATCAAGGCGGATTTACGATCATTTTTGACAGCACCGGCAAAGTGACGAGTGAGAACGTCGAGCAGTTTCCGAACGCCATCGCGCTCTTGAAGCATGAAGCCGTGCTCGTCGCCGGCCATCAGGCGCAGCATTACAGCTATGCCACGTTTCCGGATGTGACCATTACCGACGAAGACGTTCGCGCGTTCATCGCCGGTCTTCAGTCGCTTCTCCCTGTCCTCATCCCGCTTTTTGGGCTCGTTTTATACGTGCTCGCCTGCGCCGGGAAATTCATCAGCGTGTGCATCTTTGCCTTTTTCGGCCTGATTCTTGCCGGAGTGCTCGACAAAACGCTGCGCTACCGCCATACATGGGTGATGTCGGCTTACGCCATTACGCTGTCGACCGTCTTTTTCACCGTGATGGAAACGGTGCAAGCGGTCGTGCCCTACGGCGCGTTGATCCATTGGTTCGTTTCGCTTGTCGTTCTCTTTTTGGCCGTCAAGGAAGTGCCATCAGCCAAACGGGAAATATAAAAAAGCTGCCTGTTGATGCAGGACAGCTTTTTTTGTGCTTACGCTGCTTTGCTTCTTTCTCCTCGTCCTCGACGCGCGCGCCGCCCCCCGGAGAAATGCCGCGCAAGCAAGGAAGAAGCGAGCCGTGCGGCCAAATTGAATAAAAGAACGGCCACCATCAATACAGCCGCCGATTTGGCCGCGATCAGCTTTGCGTCTGGGACAATGCCTTCCGAATTCAATTTCCAAATATGCACCGTCAGCGTTTCGGCCGGCCGGAACACGTTCAGCGGGTTGGCCTGGCTGCCCCAATCCGCATCCCAACGAAGCATCGGAGTCGTCAGCCCAGCGGTATAAATGAAAACAGCCGCTTCGCCGAAAATGCGCCCAGCCGATAAAATGACGCCGGTGACAATTTGCGGGATGGCGGCCGGAAGCACCGCTTTGACCAACGTCTGCCAACGCGTCGCTCCAAGGGCAAGACTCCCCTCTTTAATGTTGGCTGGAACATCCAAAATCGCCGTTTCGCAAATGCGCGTCAATCCAGGCAAATTGATGATCGTGACGGCTAACGCTCCGCCGAGCAGCGTATAGCCCCAACCCGTCAAGGTGACAAACGCCAACAATCCAAACAACCCGACGACAATCGACGGCAATGATGCCATCGTTTCCAAGCAAAGGCGAATGAACCCGACGATCCGCCCTTGTTTGGCGTATTCGGCCAAATAAATTCCAGCTCCCAACGAAAGCGGAACCGACAAAAGCAATGTCACAACCAACATATAAAATGAATTGATGAGCTGCGGACCAATGCCGCCGCCCGCTTGCGTATTGCTCGGCCGTCCGAACAGAAACTCAGGTTGCCAAAACCCCGCTCCTTTCGACAACACAACGGCAAAAAAGAACATGAGCAACCCGATGACTGCAGCAGCCACCGCATAGAAAATGCCTGTCCAAACTTTATCGATCATTCGCGCTGTCATCTTATCGCTCCTTTCTCGGGCCGACCAAACGGATCACGGCAATGAAGAAAAACGAGATCAAGAGCAAAATGAGCGCCAATGTCCATAACGCGTTGTTCCATGGTGTTCCGTTGATCGTATTCGCCATATCCATCGTCAATACACTTGTTAACGTCGCCGTCGGGCTGTCAAGGCCTGAAGGCAGCTTAATCGTATTGCCGATCACCATCTGCACGGCAAGCGCCTCGCCAAACGCCCGCGCCAAGCCGAGAACGACGCCGGTGGCAATCCCGGCTTTCGCCGCCGGAACGATGACGCGGGAAATGGCCTGCCAACGCGTAGAGCCAAGCCCGTATGATGCTTCCATATACGTCATCGGGACATTGGCCAAGGCGTCGGCCGCAATGCTGGTGATGGTCGGCAAAATCATCATACTAAGGACGATGATCCCCGCAAGCAGACTAAAGCCGGAGCCTCCGAACCATTCGCGCAAGAGCGGAACGAGAATCGTCACCCCAAGCCAGCCATACACCACCGACGGAATGCCGACAAGCAGCTCCAGCACCGGCTTGAGCAACGAAACGAACCATTTGGGAGCGATAAAGTTCATGAAAATCGCCAACGCCAACGCGATCGGCGCACTGATCAACAAAGCGCCAAGCGAGACGAGCATCGAGCCAACAATAAAAATGAGCGCCCCATACTTCGGCGGCGTGCCGTTTGGATCCCATTGCGCCGAAAGCAACATGTCGGAAAGCGAGAGACCGCTGTCCGTAAAGGACTGAATTCCCTTTACCGCTAAGAAGATGATCATCGTCACCGTAATCAGAACGATCAGCCAGCCGCAGATGACCGCAAACGTGCGGCCGATGTACTCTTCAAGCCAGCGATTCCGCCGTTTCGTATGCATTTGTTGCATGGCTTCATCCCTCCATTGTCAAAGGCCGGCCTAACGAGCCGGCCTTCCGCCCTTCTCTACTCCAATTCCGTCATCGGGATATACCCCATCTTTTTAACGGTCGGCGCAAATTCTTCGCTCTTGACAAAGTCGATAAACGCTCGCACTTCTTCCTTCGCTTCCCCTTTGGTAATCATGTATTCATACGACCAAAACGGGTACTTTTCCGTGCGGATGTTTTCCACCGTCGGTTCCGCGCCGTCAATTTTGACCGTTTTCAAGTTTTTCTTTTCCCCGATTAAATACGACATGGCTACATAGCTGACAGCGCCCGGCGTCGAGTTGATCGCCTGTTCGACCGCTCCGTTCGAATCTTGCACCGTACCGATGGAATCATCGATTTTTACGCCTTTCATGATCGTTTTCTCAAATGTCGCCCGCGTACCCGATGACGCCGGACGGTTGATCACGTGAATGGCTTCATCTGGTCCGCCGACTTCTTTCCAGTTTTTAATCTTTCCGCTGAAAATATCTTGAATTTGCTTCGTCGTTAAATTATCGACCTTCACATCGTCGTTGACCACAATCGCAAAGGCGATGCCGGCCACTTTATGGTCAACAAGCTCTGACGCTTTCGTTTTGTCGTCCAGCTTCTCCGCCGCCGGCACATCCGAGTTGCCGATTTGCACGGCGCCGGCTGCCACTTGGTTGACGCCCGTACCGCTGCCGCCGCCTTGAACGGTGATCGATACGTCCGGATACTTTTCCATAAACGCGTTTGCCGCTTCCTCTGCCAGCGGCTGAAGCGCTGTAGATCCCGCTAGTGCAATGGTGCCGGAGTAGGTTTCTTCTTTCTTTGCTGTTCCTTCATTGCCGCCCGCGTTGTTCTTTTCAGTCTGCCCGCAGCCGGCCAAAACGCCGGTCATCAACAAGGCGGCCAATCCCAATTTGACTCGTTTGCTCCACATTCAGAAATCCCCCCGTTTTGTTTTCGTACTTTCAACGTACAAGACCATTGTAGCGAGACATTGTTAGGCCCTTATAAAGCAGTTGTTAAGTTTCTGTAAAGACAAAAAACAGGAATATGTTCAAAAAGCCGTCAAGCGAGCCTTGAAGGCAAAGAAGAACGGTGATGCCGTTTTTCAAATTGGAGACATTCTTTTGTTGAAGTGTTTTCCTCATGAACTCAACGACCTTGCTAAGGAAGACATATTTTCGCTGGACAAGCATACATATGAAATAGATATACGCATGCGGAGGAAGCGTCATGAAAAAATTCATTTTTCTCCTGCTTCTCTTTCTTTCCAGTTATATCGTTTACCGCGACCTTGCCATCGGAACGCTTCACCCTTCATCTGAAACAGCGGCAGCCGTTGTCCAGTCGAAACAGGCGGCCATCCCGTACCGGACGGTGACCATTCGCCCTGGCGATACGTTGTTGTCCATCATCGAGAAAGAACTCAACGGTCCATTGCCCGTTCCGCTCGAGCAGCTGATCCGTGATTTTGAACGGTTAAATCCAGGCGAACATGCGCAAACATTAAAAATCGGGAAAACTTATAAAGTGCCGATCTATCGCTAACCGGCGAATCGCTTGTCAAACGGCGGATGGCACTGTTACAATAATGCAGAAAGCGACTTGAATGTTAAAGGAGCGAATTCCCGTGGGTGAAATCATCCATCGTTCAAAGACTCGGCCGGTCCGCGTCGGTCCGCTGACAATCGGCGGCAGCAACGAAGTCATCATTCAAAGCATGACGACGACAAAAACGCACGATGTCGAAGCGACGGTGGCGCAAATCCACCGCCTCGAGGAAGCGGGGTGCCAAATCGTCCGCGTCGCCTGCCCGGACGAGCGGGCGGCTGAGGCCATACCGGAAATCAAAAAGCGAATCAACATCCCGCTTGTCGCCGACATCCACTTTGACTATAAATTGGCGCTGAAAGCGATCGAAGGCGGCGTCGATAAAATCCGCATCAATCCAGGCAACATCGGGCGCCGCGAAAAAGTCGAAGCGGTCGTGAAAGCGGCGAAAGAGCGCGGCGTGCCGATTCGCATCGGCGTCAACGCCGGATCGCTGGAAAAACGCATTTTGGAAAAATATGGATATCCAACAGCCGACGGCATGGTTGAGAGCGCCTTATATCATATCCGCATTTTAGAAGAACTTGATTTTCACGATATTATCGTTTCGTTAAAGGCGTCCGACGTACGCCTCGCCATTGAAGCGTACGAAAAAGCGGCGCGCACGTTCGACTACCCGCTCCATGTCGGCATCACCGAAGCGGGAACGCTTTTTTCCGGCACGATCAAAAGCGCGGTTGGACTCGGCGCCATTTTAAGCAAAGGCATCGGCAATACGATCCGCGTTTCGTTAAGCGCCGACCCGGTTGAAGAGGTAAAAGTGGCGCGCGAAATTTTAAAAACGTTCGGACTCGCTTCCAATGCGGCGACGCTCATTTCCTGCCCGACGTGCGGGCGGATTGAGATCGATTTGATCAGCATCGCCAATGAAATCGAGGACTATATCGCCAAAATTCAAGCGCCGATCAAAGTCGCTGTGCTCGGATGCGCCGTCAATGGACCAGGGGAAGCACGGGAAGCCGACATCGGCATTGCCGGCGCCCGTGGCGAAGGCTTGTTGTTCCGCCACGGCAAAATCGTCCGAAAAGTACCCGAAGAGCAAATGGTGGAAGAGCTGAAAAAAGAAATCGACAAGCTGGCGGAAGAATACTTTGCAAAGCAAAAGGAAAACAAAGCCGCTCTGAAAGGCAGCTCCGCCCAATGAGCGGAATGTTCCTGCACAACGAGAAAGGGCGTCCCCACTTGGGGACACCCTCGCTTTTTACGTATAAAACGGCATAATAAACAGACGGACGAGAATCGCGATGACGCCGATGCCGATGGCCCACGCACCGAGCGTCTCTGCGCCGCGCCGGCGCGCGATAAACCCGACAATAATGCCGGCCGCCCCTAACAAAATCGGCCAAATAAACAAGGCGATGATGGACAGGGCCAAAGCGAGCCAGCCGAGCCCGGCGCCGTCCGCGCGTTCTTCGTCCCGTTCGTCGCCGCGGCGAATCGGTTCAGCGACTTCCGCCGCTGTTTCTTCCATAAAATTGCGTTCTGGTTCCTCTTTTCCGATCGATTGCACGTAACTTCCGTTATACGTGCGCTCGCGGTCGTCTGCCATATGCTTCCCTCGCTTTCCTAAAGTAAGAAGCATTATTAGTATGAGAAACCGCCGTTATTTTATCAGTGTGAATATTTTCTAACAGGAGGATGAAGCGGTGAAAAAACGGCTTGGCATCGACATTGACGGCACGGTGACATGTCCGAGCACGTTCATTCCGTATTTAAACGAAGCATTCGGCAAAGAGCTCGCATTAAACGACATTACGCAATACAATTTGGCGCCGTTATACGGCGTGGCGGAGGAAGAAATGGACCGCTGGCTTGAGGAAAACGAAGCGGATATTTATGAGAGGGCTCCGCTTGCCCGCTATGCGCTTGAGGTGATTGACAGCTGGAAAGACAAATACGAGCTGTATTACATCAGCGCCCGTGGCCGCCATTTGTACGGTCTCACCGAGCGCTGGTTCCGGCGGCACGGCGTCCATTACCACCATATTGATCTGATTGGGTCGCACGACAAAATCGCCGCCGTCCGCCAATATAAGCTGTCGGCCTTCTTTGAAGACAAGTACGATAATGCCTGCGAAATCGCCGAAACATGCGGCATTCCCGTCATTTTGTTTGACACTCCGTACAACCAAGGCCCGCTCCCCGAAAACGTCATCCGCGTCAATAACTGGCTTGAAGCAAAGCGAGAAATCGAACAGCGCCTCCGGCCATAAACAAGGGGCTGATCCAAAACGCGAATGCGTTTTGGGATCAGCCCCTCTGTTGACATTGCGGGCATGTGCCGTAAATTTCAAACTTATGGTCAGTGATCTCATACCCATCGAGCTGCGCCGCAAGCCCATCCATCGGACAAGCGTCAATCTTCTTCGTTTTTCCGCACTGGATGCAAATGACATGATGGTGGTGGCGGCGGGCGCCGCAGGCAAAACGGAAATGTTTCTCCCCGGAAAGCTCGGTCATTTCCAAAATGCCAAGCAGCGTAAAGAGCGACAAATTGCGGTACACGGTATCAACGCTCAAGCCCGGATAGACGGGACGGAGCGCTTCAAGCACGTCTTTGGCCGTCAAGTATTTGTCGCTTTCGGCAAACAACTCAAGCATTTGTCTCCGTTTTTCCGTATATTTAAATCCTTTCTCTTTCATCAACTGCAACGCTTCGTCGATATTCATCGCTGCCGCCCCCTTTTCCATCCGAGTGCGAAAAGCAAAATGACAACCGCTGCGATGACGATCGTTCCACCCGGCGCCCAGTCTAGCTCATACGCCGCCCAAAGCCCGGCGATGACGGCCAGCTCCCCGAACAAAATCGAAAGCCCGATCACCTGTTTAAAACTTTTGGCGATGCGGATGCTCGCCGCCACCGGCAGCGTCATGAGCGACGAGATGAGGAGCACGCCGACGATGCGCATCGATGCAGCAATGACGAGCGCAACAAGCACAATAAACAAAAAATGGATCAATGTGGTGCGAACGCCGGAGACACGGGCGTATTCCTCGTCAAAGGAAAGAAGAAACAGCTCTTTGTAAAACGTCAAAATCACCATCGCGGCAGCTGCGGCGACAGCAAACGCTGTCCAAACGTCAGCACGGCTGACGGCGCTGACGCTGCCGAATAAATACGAAAACAAATCGGTCGTAAACCCGTTGGCCATCGAAATGAAAATGACGCTCAAGCCAAGACCGGACGACAACACGATTGGAATCGCAAGCTCTTCATAATGCCGATACACAGCGCGCAGCTTTTCGATAAACAGCGACCCGACGACGGAAAACCCCATTCCGATGTAAAGCGGGTTCCAGCTCGCGGCTGCCGGAATCGTTTTTTCAAGCAAGAGCCCGGCGGCAATGCCCGCAAGCGTCACATGACTCAATGCATCAGCGATGAGCGACAGCCGCCGAACGACAATAAAAACGCCGAGCAAGGGCGCCGTAAAACCGGTCAAAACGCCGGCAACAAACGCATTGCGCAAAAATTCGTATTGCCAAATGGCTTCCCACACGTGTCATTCCTCCACCGTCACCGTTTCATTCCGCCCGTTCATGCTCGTGAGAGAGGACGTGGAGCGGATGGCCATAAAACTGCGAAATCGCCTCGTTGCCAAGATGTTCGAACTCTTCCGCCTTTCCATGGAAATAGAGGCGCTTGTTCAAACAGGCGATATCGGTCACCCGGTCCGTGATCGTCCCGATGTCATGCGTCACTAAGATAAGCGTCAAGCCGCGGCGGTTCAAGTCGCCGAGCAGTTCGTAAAATTCGTGCACATGGCGCGCATCCACGCCGACCGTCGGCTCGTCTAAAATGAGCAAATCCGGCTTGCTCGCCAGTGCGCGGGCGATAAATACCCGTTGTTGCTGGCCGCCGGACAGCTCCGCGATATTGCGCTTTGCCAGGCCGCTCAACCCAACGGCCGCGAGCGCCGCTTCGACCGCACGGCGGTCTTCGTTTGTCAGCGGCCGAAATAAGCCGCGTTTGGCCGCCACCCCACTCGCCGCCACTTCCTCAACCGTCGCCGGAAAGCTGCGGTTGAAGCTGTTCGCTTTTTGCGACACGAAACCGATCCGATGCCATTCGCGAAACGATTCAATCGGCTCGCCGAACAAAAAAATGCGGCCGCTGTTCGGTTTTAACAAGCCGAGCACACATTTGAGCAGCGTCGATTTTCCCGAGCCGTTCGGTCCGACCAATCCTAAAAATGCCCCTTTCGGCACGGTTAAACTAACATGCTCAAGCACGTTCTCGTTTTCATAGCGGAACGACACATCCTCAATTTGCACAACAAGCCCATTTTCCATGGCGGTTCTCCCTTGCTAATTCAGAATCATTCCGATTTGCTTCACTATGCAAGTATACCCCACCATCCGCGTTTTGTAAACCTCAATGAATCGCTGATTTAAAGCGGGCGCCGCGCACTTCATGCGTCGGCATAATGGTGATGAACGCATCGGGGTCGATTTCATTGACGATCGATTTTAGTTTTGTCACTTCCAAGCGCGTGACGACTGCATAAATGATTTCCTTTTGCTCGTCCGTATATCCGCCTTTGCCGAGCAATTTCGTCGTCCCGCGGCCGAGCCGGTGCAAAATGGCGTCGGAAATTTCCTCATAATGATCGGTCACAATAAAGGCCGCCCGCGTCTCGTCAAGCCCTTCAATGACCGCATCGATCGTTTTTGAGGCGATGTAGTACGTCATCACCGAATACATGGCTGGCTCGAGGCCAAACACAAACGCCGCCCAGCCAAAAATAAAAACGTTGACAAACATGACAAACTCGCCGACCGAAAACGGGATTCTTTTCGTCATCAAAATTCCTAAAATTTCCGTCCCATCGAGCGATCCGCCATGACGGATGACCAATCCGACGCCAAGACCGAGCGACAACCCGCCAAAAACGGTGGCCAAAATCGGCTCGGTTGTCAGCGGGGAAAAATGGTGAAACAGCCGTTCGGTGACGCCGAGGATCACGACGCCTAAAATCGTTGACAGCATGAATGTTTTCCCAATTTGCTTATAGCCGAAATACATGAACGGGACGTTTAAGAGGATGACGAGCGTGGCGAAATTGAGCAGCCGCCATTCGTCCGGAGTCAAGTAGTCCAGAATCAGCGATATGCCAATGATGCCGCCGTCGATCATTTTGTTTGGAACGAGCAGCCGCTCGATGGCAAACGCCGCCAAAGAGGCGCCGATGGCGATCATCAACACCCGATACAACACATGGCCTAGCGGTTCTTTTTTATGCTGTTTTGGCGCCAAACTACCACCCTTTCCCTTTTTGTTTTTTTCCATTATACCATACACGCCTTTTCCATTCACGTCATATGATGGAACAGAAGCAAGGAGGCGGCTGCGATGAACATTTACCAACAGCTTGTCAAGCAAAAATTAAAAACGATCACTCCGGAAGAACTCGTTTCGTACAGCCGAGAGTACGGCTTGCCCATCACGACGAGCCAAGCGAAACAAATTCTTCATCTCGCCCGAACGAACGACATTAACGTCTTTGACCCTGAGGAACGGAAAAAATGGGTGCGAGAGTTAGCGAAAATCACGTCACCGGACATCGCTCGAAAGGCGAACGAACTGTTTTTGAAATTCGTGCAAAAAAAATAAAAGGGCGCATAGCCCTTTTCTCATTCCGCCCCAGCGTTGATTTTTTCAAGCAACTGGTCATCGAACGACTGCGCCCGCAGCATGGCGATTTCGTGCTTGTACGGCGGCTTTTTGTTGTGTTTGTCTTCGCCCACGTATGGGGTTTCTAAAATTTTCGGAATATCCTCAAGCTGCGGGTGATGGACGATATAGTTGAGCGCAGCAAACCCGATATGGCCGAAACCGATGTTTTCATGGCGGTCTTTCCGGCTGCCGCGCGGGTTTTTGCTGTCGTTGATGTGCAACACTTTCAACCGTTCAAGACCAATGATCCGGTCAAACTCCTCAAGGACGCCGTCAAAATCGTTAACAATGTCATAGCCGGCGTCATGCGTATGGCATGTATCAAAGCAAACGGACAGCTTATCATTATAGGCGACGCCGTCGATAATGTACGCGAGCTCCTCAAACGTCCGCCCGCATTCCGACCCTTTGCCGGCCATCGTTTCTAGGGCAATTTCAACCGTCTGTTCGCGCGTCAACACTTCATTCAGGCCGCGAATAATTTGGCGAAGTCCAGCTTCCACCCCTGCGCCGACGTGAGCGCCTGGATGGAGCACGAGCTGTTTGGCTCCAATGGCTTCCGTCCGCTCGATTTCCGCGCGCAAAAAGTCGACGCCCAGCGAAAACGTATCGAGATTGGTCGTATTGCCGATATTGATGATATACGGGGCGTGGACGACAATCTCTTCGATGCCGTGCGCTTGCATATGCTTGCGCCCGGCTTCGATGTTGAGCTCTTCAATCGACTTGCGCTTTGTGTTTTGCGGCGCCCCAGTGTAAATCATAAACGTGTTCGCTCCGTAGGAGGCCGCTTCTTCGCTGGCGGCCAGCAGCATTTTCTTTCCGCTCATGGAAACATGTGAACCGATTTTTAACATGTTCTTCTCTCCCTTTTCTTTGCGTTAAAGGCGGACGGCGATTATGATTTTTTGAAGCGGCCAAGCCGCTTTTTCTTCTTCTCCAGCTCCGCGCGCAGCTTTTTTTTGTAGCCCGGCTTCACCTGCTTCGTTTTTTTCAGTTTGGCGAAAAGCAGCGCCAGTTCGTCATCCTTTTCGCCCGCCCGCTTGCTCCGCCGGTTCCACGGCGGCAGCTCCTTCCATTCGCCGCGCACGAGATCACGGTGGACAAACGAAATTCCCATTTTTTCCAATCGGGCAATCGCATCTTGGTCAGACGGCTCGTAAATCGTCGCCGCAATGCCGCTATAGCCAGCGCGCGCCGTCCGTCCGGCGCGGTGAATATAAAACTGCAGATCATCAGGCAACTCGTAGTTGATGACATGACTGACGCCTTCAATATCGATGCCGCGCGCCGCCAAATCGGTCGCGACGACATATTGAAACTCCAAATCGCGGATGAGATTCATCATCTTTCTCCGCTCGCGCGGCGTCAAATCGCCGTGCAGCACGCCGACTTTCAATCCTTGCTCAGCGAGACGGTCGGCGACCTCGTCAGCCATTTTCCTTGTGTTGACAAATACGATGGCCAAATACGGGTTGTAGCTGAGGAGCACATCATGAAGAAGTTTTGTTTTCTCGCGTCCGCGCAGCGGGATGAGCACATGTTCGATGTTTTCGTTCGCCGTCTGTTTCGGGTTGACGTGGACAAAGGTCGGGTTTTCCATATATTTTTTCAAAAACGGCTTCAGCTTTTCCGGAATCGTCGCTGAAAAGACGAGCATTTGCAAGTCTTTCGGCATCCGGGCGGCGATTTGGTCGACATCAGTGATAAAGCCCATATCGAGCATCAAGTCGGCTTCATCGACGACAAGGATGTGGGCCGTATGCACATCAAGCGCCTGCTCGCGGATGAAATCGTTGATGCGCCCCGGCGTGCCGATGACAATATGCGGCTGCACGTTGAGCTTTTCGAGCGCTTTTTGCTTATCCGTCCCGCCGATCAAGCAACGGGCGACGATCATCCGATCTTTCGGGCAAAACTTCGTAATTTTCAGCGTTTCGTGGTAAATTTGCGTCGCTAACTCGCGCGTCGGCGCCGTGATGACGGCTTGCACTTCGGCGCGTTCCGGCTTGATTTTTTCCATGATCGGCAATAAGTACGCATGTGTTTTTCCCGTTCCAGTTTGCGATTGGCCGACCATGCTTTCGCCGCGCAGCGCCCCCGGAATGATGCGCTCTTGAATTTCCGTCGGTTTATAAAAACGAAGCGTCTTGATCGCTTCGATGATAA
Organism: Geobacillus sp. Y412MC52; assembly: GCF_000174795.2. Lineage (NCBI taxonomy): Bacteria > Bacillati > Bacillota > Bacilli > Caryophanales > Anoxybacillaceae > Geobacillus > Geobacillus sp. Y412MC52. Next base: position 2,563,924 of record NC_014915.1, read on the forward strand.
ACGGTTGAAACGGAAAACGAGTAAACTGCGTTTCTGCCATGAAGCACCACTCCCTTCTATGAAATAAATGCAACTGGAAGGTTTCCCATCTCGTTGGCCCAAAAGCGTGCCGTCTATTTTTCCGACTGTCGGCGGCAAGCTTTGACGCGACGGAAGACGGAACAACCAACCGTTTCACAAATCCATGCATCGGTCTGGAAGCGGTATGGTTCGGTCACCCGACAGTCGATCAAATACCGGCTGGCTCCATAAAAGAGCGTAAACGTGAACGTTTCAAATGGCATATGGGCACCGCTTCGTCCGCTTCACCATTATAGCGAATCGCTGCCCCCTGCCGCAACTAAAAGACGATCCTGCAACAAACCTTTCCCGCCTTGCCCGCATATTGTAGAAAGGAGGACATTCGTTCATCCGCACGACCGAAAGGAGGAAGCTGCTATGAGATACAGTCGGCCCCCGATGATGCCTTCTCCGTTTGCCGGAAGGCCGCCATCCCCGTTCGCCCGCATGCCGGCGCCGCCTTTTGGCCCCAGCGGCCCCGGCGGCTTCTTGGCCCGCTTGTTTTCGCGCGGGCAGCCGCCGGCTGCTGCATCGTCTCCTTGGGGGCTGCCGTTGCTGTCCAACGCCGCTAACACCGCCGCATCCAACACGGGCGGCGGCTTGGTTGGCATGTTAAACAACGTGCAAAAAATGCTTGGCATCGCACAAAACGTCATGCCGATGGTGCAACAGTATGGACCGCTCATCCGCAATCTTTCGGCGATGATCCGCATTTTCCGCGAGTTGAAACCGGCCGATGAAGGGGAAGGCGAAACAACGTCGGAAAGCGCACCGGCCAACGAAACGAAACAAAAGCCGGCCGCCAAGGCGCCAAAAAAACGCTCCGTTCCGCAGGCAAAGCGCGAAGAGCCGCAAGAAAAAGAAGCACCGGCCGCCCCGAAGCCGTCCAAGCCGAAACTGTATATCTAGTTTCTTTCCCCGCCCTAGCGCACCCTCTGTTTAGGGCGGTTATTCTTTGTCTTCTCCCGGGTGCTCCGATATAATGGAAGGTGAACAACCGCCGCACAACCGGCGGCAGGGAGGGAATATGATGGAAGTGATTAAAATTACCCCGCGCGGGTATTGCTACGGGGTGGTCGATGCAATGGTCATCGCCCGCAACGCGGCGTTGGACCCATCTTTGCCGCGTCCTATTTACATTCTCGGCATGATCGTCCATAATAAGCACGTCACGGACGCGTTTGCCGAAGAAGGCATCATCACGCTCGATGGAGAAAATCGTTTGGAAATTTTGGAAAAAATCGACCATGGCACCGTCATTTTCACCGCCCACGGCGTCTCACCGGAAGTGAAAAAACGAGCGCTCGAAAAGGGACTTGTCACGATTGATGCGACATGCCCCGATGTGACAAAAACGCATCGGCTCATCGAACAAAAGCTCGCCGATGGCTACGATATCATCTATATTGGCAAAAAAGGACATCCGGAACCGGAAGGAGCGGTCGGCATCAATCCGGAAAGAATCCATCTTGTGGAAACCATCGATGATGTCGAACGGCTGTCCATTCACAATGAGCGCATCATGGTGACAAACCAAACGACGATGAGCCAATGGGACGTCGCCGATATCATGGCGAAAGTGAAAGAAAAATACCCGCACGTGGAAATGCATAAAGAAATTTGCCTGGCCACCCAGCTCCGACAAGAAGCGGTCGCTGAGCAGGCGAAGGAAGCCGATGTGACGATCGTCGTCGGCGACCCGCGCAGCAACAACTCGAACCGCCTCGCCCAAGTATCGGAAGAGATCGCCGGCACGAAGGCGTATCGCGTCGCTGATGTGACGGAAATCGACATCAACTGGATTAAAGATGCGAAAAAAGTCGCTGTCACCGCCGGCGCTTCCACCCCGACGCCGATTACGAAAGAAGTGATCGACTTTTTGGAGCAGTTTGACCCGAACGACCCATCGACATGGAAGAGGGAACGGAAAGTGCCGCTGCAAAAAATCTTGCCGAAAGTGAAAACAAAGAAAGAAGAGTGACGGTTGTTTCATCCATAAAGAGAGGCTGTCTTGGACAAACGGTTGAACCGCTCATCCAGGACAGCCTTTTTCGTTGGCCGTTCATACGAACTGAAACGGATCAGTATGGACGCTGGAAGCAACCACTTCCGCCCCCCATTGACGTTTCGAGAGCTCAGTGATTAAGTATCGAGCTACGCCTTCTTTCATGATTTTTTCTACATTATGTCCCGGATCAATGATGTGAAGGCCGAGCGCTTGGGCGTCATGGGCGGTGTGGTAATACACATCCCCTGTCACGTATACGTCCGCCCCGGCCGATGCGGCGGCAGCGACAAACTTATTCCCATCCCCGCCAAGCACCGCGACCGTTTGCACGAGATCATCCAGCCGGCCAACGACGCGCACCGCCGGAACGGAAAACGCCGTTTTCACCTGCTCGGCAAAAGCGCCAAGCGTCACCGGCTGCGGCAGCCGGCCAATGCGCCCGAGCCCGAAGCGGCGGCCTTCATTGTCAAGCGGATAGATATCATAGGCCACTTCCTCATACGGATGAACAGCCAGCATCGCCTGAATCGCTTCCCGTTCAAGAGAGGCCGGCACGATCGTTTCGATGCGCACTTCCTCAACTTCCTCGAGCCGCCCTTGCTCGCCGATGAACGGCCGCGCTCCTTCGTGCGGCAAAAACGTGCCGACGCCGCGGCTGTTGAACGTGCAATGGCTGTAGCGGCCGATATGCCCGGCGCCGGCATCGCCTAAGGCCTTACGCACCACCTCAGCATGCGTCACCGGCACATAAACAACGAGCTTTTTCAACGGTTCGGTATACGTCGGCACAAGCACAGCCGTATCGTTTAAGCCGAGCGCCTCGGCAAGCCAATCGTTCAGACCGCCATCGGCCACATCCAAATTCGTATGGGCGGCGTACACCGCAATGTCATGCTTGATGCACGCGGCGATCATCCGCCCGTGCCCATCATCAGTCAGCAATTGCTTCAGCGGGCGGTACAGCGGCGGGTGGTGGGCGATGATTAAATCCACTTGCTGATCGATCGCTTCGACAACGACATCTTCGAGCACATCAAGAGCGATCATCACTTTTTTGACCGGCTTGTTTAGCGTCCCGATTTGCAGACCGATCCGATCCCCTTCCATCGCCAACTGTTTCGGAGCAAGCTGCTCAAGAAGCTGAATGATTTCATAACCGTACGGAACGCGGCTCATAACAACGCCTCCTCCACCAATTGAACTTTTCTCTCCAGTTCACGCTTTTTCCGCTCAGCCGCTTCACTTTGCCCTTTGGCCGTCAAATCAGCGATGATCCGTTTCCAATTTTCAATCTCGCGCTTCCACTTTTCGCGGAACACCTCGCTGTTTTCCCGGCGCAAAAACGGTCCAAGGAGCAGCTCCGCCTCGAGATGGCGATACGGCCGTCGGGGGGCGCCAGGCTCGGCGACGAGTACTTCATAAATTTGCCCATCTTCTTTCAAAATGCGCTCAGCCACGAGCTCCCACCCATGATCAAGAAGCCAACGGCGAACAAGTTCCGCACCGATGTTCGGTTGCAAAATGAGCCGTTTGACACCGGCAAGCTTTTCCTTTCCGTCGCCCAAAATGCGGGCGATAAGCGCCCCACCCATGCCGGCGATCGTGATGCAGTTCACCTCCCCCGGGGCAAGGATCGAAAGCCCATCCCCTTTGCGCACGGAAATGAGATGAGAAAGCCCGGACTTCTCGACTTGCTGCTGCGCTAGGCGGAACGGTCCGTCCGCCACCTCGCCGGCAATGGCTTTTGATGCGTAGCCGTGCAAGCAGGCATAGCAAGGCAAATACGCATGATCCGATCCGATGTCAGCAAGCACCGCCCCTTTTGGAATGAATGAGGCGACCGTTTCCAGCCGTTTCGACAGGCGAAATTCGTTCATAGCACCGCAATGGCAACCAACCTTCCGCCACCTGCAGCGCGAAGGCGGTTCGCCTTCCCCTCCTTTCCTCTCCAACACCGCGCGCCTCTATTGTACTAAACAAAACATCCCCTTGCCAAAAAGCAAAGGGATGTTCACCATCCATTATTTTAAACCGGCGAGCCATTTCGCCATGGCATCGGCTTTATCCGCCGGCACAAGCCCTGGCGGCATGTTGCCGCGCCCGTGTTGGATGACGTCTTTAATTTGGTCCATCGACAGCCGTTGCCCGACCCCTTTCAACGATGGACCGACGCCGCCTTCATAGTTTTGGCCGTGACAGCCAGAACACGTTTGTTGGTAAAACTGTTCTGGGTTGAATTCGGCCGTTTGTTCCGTTTTTTCGCCGCCTTTTTTCTCTTTGGCCATTTCCTTCGCATCGCCTAGCCCTTTAAACGACAAGACGAACGTCAGCACAATCCCGAATGCCATGATGATGAAAAACGGGATGAGCGGATTGCGGTTCATCTCTTTTACCTCCCTTATGTATAATGAAGAACGCTGCAAACAATTTTATTTTACTGTAAATAATGGACAAGGAAAAGCCCTAAGTTGCCGAAATGGCAACAACACGCCTCAGCGCCACCAGATGGCGGCGGTTACAAGCAACGCCCCGCTGACAGCGGCGAGCGAAAAGTAGCGAAGGTGAAGCAGGCGGCCGACAACAAACCAGAGAACACAGTTTCCGAGCACGACAGCTACTAGCGCACCCGTTTGCCTGGGAAAATACCGATCAACCTCAAGAATGGATGCCATAAGCAAAATCCAGGCGCTTCCGATGAGCGGAAAGTGAAGGAGCTCTCGCTTGTTCCGCCACCGCCAACAAAAGAACAAGCAGGCAGCCAAAAATAGGGCGAAAAGGAACGTTTGCAAAACGAATGACAATTCAGTAAAATAAATGACAAGAGCAGCGGCTGGAAGCAATAAACAGAGACCAGCGGCGAGCGAGCTGCGCCACCGTCGTCCGTGCGAACGGGCGTCTCCTTCCGTGTACAACGCGAGCAAATAGTCGCAATAATGTTCCGGCAGAAGGCGCGAACGTTTCCAATATTCGATTTCTTGGATGATCGTTTCCCGTCGTTGCCGATTCATAGATAGACCACCTTTCCCATAAAGAAAGAAAAAATAGTTTACTTCCGAAGAAGTAAACTATCGAACAAAACGGTCACTCTAAAAAGTCTTTCAGCCGTTTGCTGCGGCTTGGATGGCGCAGCTTGCGCAACGCTTTGGCTTCAATTTGACGGATGCGTTCGCGCGTCACGCCGAACACTTTGCCGACTTCTTCGAGCGTCCGCGTCCGTCCGTCGTCAAGCCCGAAGCGGAGACGCAGCACATTTTCCTCGCGATCCGTCAGCGTATCAAGCACATCTTCGAGCTGCTCTTTCAACAGCTCGTAAGCAGCGTGCTCGGATGGCGATGTCGCGTCTTGGTCTTCGATGAAATCGCCAAGATGCGAGTCATCTTCCTCGCCGATCGGCGTCTCGAGCGACACCGGTTCTTGGGCGATTTTCAAAATTTCCCGCACTTTTTCCGGTGTCAAATCCATTTCCTCGGCGATTTCTTCCGGCGTTGGTTCGCGCCCGAGGTCTTGGAGCAATTGCCGTTGGACGCGGATCAGTTTATTGATCGTTTCGACCATATGAACCGGGATGCGGATCGTCCGCGCCTGATCGGCGATCGCCCTTGTGATGGCTTGGCGGATCCACCACGTCGCGTACGTGCTGAACTTGTAGCCTTTCCGATAGTCAAACTTTTCGACCGCCTTGATCAGCCCCATGTTCCCTTCTTGAATCAAATCAAGAAAGAGCATGCCGCGGCCGACATACCGTTTGGCGATGCTGACGACGAGGCGGAGGTTCGCTTCCGTCAGCCGGCGTTTCGCTTCTTCATCGCCTTGCTCGATCCGTTTCGCCAGCTCGATTTCTTCTTCCGCCGACAACAGCGGCACGCGGCCGATCTCCTTCAAGTACATGCGCACCGGGTCATTGATTTTGACGCCGGGAGGAACGGACAAGTCATTTAAGTCGAATTCTTCCTCTTTGGCCAAGTCGTCGATGTCCGGATCGGCCTCAAGGTCGGATTCGCTGATCACTTCAATGCCCTGCTCAGCGAGGTATTCATAATACTCATCCATCTGGTCGGAGTCCAAATCAAAGCCAGACAACCGCTCAGCGATTTCCTCGTAGGTGAGGATCCCCCGCTTTTTGCCGAGCTCAGCGAGTTGCTCTTTCACTTGTTCAAGCGATTCGCCGGCAGCTTCAGCCTGCTTTGATTGGGCTGGTTTTTCAGCCATTTCATTACCTCCCTCTAGAAATGTTGATTTATCAAGGCTTTTCGGCCCCTCAGGGGTGTCCAAAAAATATTTTTCGACAAAATCCCTTACATTCTTTTTCAGTTTTGTGGATATCTTACAGACCTAGGGTGCGCTTCGCGGCCACGGCTGGGGATATTTTCCTTCCGTGGGGAGAAGCGTATTCGATGCACCCTTTGGATCTCCGCGTCGCTGATGAGGACGAACCCTCCCATGTCTCCGGGCGTCTTCGCGCCAACATTCCCTCGTTCGGTCTCGTCATCAGGCGGAGGCCGGCCAAGCTCCTTTGGGGACTCAAGGTCGAATGGATAAAATCACGCCAGCTTCTCCGGTGTCATCCTGTTGTCCAACGATTCTTCCGTTCGCAGGGGGAGGCCTTAGGCCGCCCGTTGCACCTGGGACAAGACGTCCTGTTTCATTCGCTCCGCGTCAAAGGCTTGTTTCTTCGTACAAATCGCAAACAGCACATTCAACAGCTTCCGGCATAATGCGACGATGGACTGCTTTCCGGTCAGCGGATTGACGGGGCGGGTCGTGTAATAGTCATGCAGCTCGCGAAACGCCTCGTTGTGCCGGATCAGCGGAATCATCGCCCGAAACAGCACCGATCGCAGCCGTTTCCGTCCCCGTTTGGAGATGTGCTTTTGCCCTTTGCGCTGGCCGGAGGAGTTCTCTTTGAGCGTCAGGCCCGCCAACTTCACCAATTGACGCGGGTCCCGATAGTGGGCGAAGCTGCCGATCTCCGCCAGCAGATCGATGATCGTGGCGTCTCCCAACCCGTCGACCGTTTTCAGCCATTGATACTCCATCGTCGTTTGAACCAACGCCTTCAACTCGGCGTCCAACGCGGCGATCTCAGCCTCCAATTGGCGGTATCGGCGGACGAGCGCGGCGATTTCAAACCGGGCCATCGTCGTCCCTTCCGTCACCCCAATCGAGTCCTTCGCGGCGTCGATCAACGCCTGAATTTTGGCCTTCTGCGGGCATTTCAGCCCTTCGCTTTGCCGGTACACCTCGATGAGCTCCTCGGCGGATCGGCTGGCCATATCGGCCGGAAGCGGCGTCCACTCCAGCACCGAAAGCGCCGTTTTCCCCAGGTCGCGAAACACCGTCCAAAACTCTGGAAAATATCGGTCGGTCCAGCGGACGATCGCGTTTTTCACCGCCGTCTGTTCCTTGCGGAGCTTCTCTTTGAGCGTGCTCCCGACGCGCAAATCGGCTTCGATCTCGTGCAGCAGCCGGGGGACGAGGAATCGTCCGTCTTTCGCCAGTCTGGCGATGACTAGGGCGTCTTTGGCGTCATGTTTCGTCGGCAGGTTGTCATCGAGTTCTTTCGACCGGCACACATGCGCCGGGTTGACCATGACCAACGGGATCCCGTGCTCCTCGAGGAAGTAGGCCAGGTTCAACCAGTAGTGCCCGGTCGGCTCCACCGCGACGATCACCTGCGGCTTTCCGAACGCTTGCATCGCCTCCTGAATCGCTTCATACAGCTGGCGAAAGCCCTCTTTCGACTGGAAGATCGGGAACGATTTGCGAAGCACACGCCCCCGGTCATCCACGAAGCAGGCGTAGTGGGTTCGTTTCGCGATATCGATGCCCACGACAAGCGTTTGTTCGGTGACTTGATCAATTTTATAGTTTTGTGTACAATTCATCTGAAGTCCTCCTTGGTATGGTGAGTGATGTGTTTGACACCCCTGCATCATACCAAGAGGGCTTTTTTTGATCAAGTCCCCGGAAAAGCTCCTAACGGGAATGCTCCTTTAAAAACTCATACCACCATGTTATGAAGAAGATAACATTTTTTTCATCTCAATCATCTCTTTCGCGATGCGGGCGGCCGTCAAAAAGTCTTTTCTTCGCTCCGCTTCCGTCTTTTCTTGCTCTTTTTCCTTTAGCATTAACCATTTCGGGTGATTCAACACATGCCGGATGCAATCGGCAAGCTCCCGCTCGGAAACGTCGTCTGCGACCAACAAAAGCGACAGCTCGCTCGCCAGCGTCCGCAACTCGCCGGGAAGCCGAGACATGAGCGCGCTGGGGTCGGCTTCATGCCCCTCTTCGTAAAAGGCGTAAATGTAAGCAGCCAACGCCCGATGCTCTTCGATATTAAATCGGCCGCCGACCTTCTCCTGAACGATGAACGCCACATCGCGGCTCCGCATCATATGGGCAAGCAGCAACCGCTCGGCATTTTGAAAGGCCGGAAGCAATTTTTTCGTCAATGCCGGCTGGGACGGTTTTCCGCCGTCGTTCACCTGCGGCTTTGGCTGTTCCGGCTTGGAGCGGGACAACTGTTCGTAAAGCGCGGAGAGCGACAGCGAAAACTCATCCGCAAGCTGGCGCATATAATAATCTTTTTCCACCGGGCTCGACAGCTTGCTGATTTCTCGGAGCGCTTCCTCGATATAACGGAGCCGGTCGCCTTCTTCCTGCAAATTTTTTCCCCGCCGCAAACGATCCATTTTAAACGCCATGAGCGGCCGGGCGGCGGCGATCTCTTCGGCAAAACGGTCGGCGCCAGAAGTGCGTATATATTCATCTGGATCCAGCCCGTCCGGGAGCAACGCTACCTTCACGCGGCACCCGAACGCGCTCAATTGTTCGGCGGCGCGCCAGGCGGCTTCCGTTCCGGCGCTGTCGCCGTCATAGCAAATCGTGACCGTTTCAGCATGGCGGCGCAAAATGCGTGCCTGCTCCTCGGTCAGCGACGTTCCCATCGTTGCCACCACATAGTCAACGCCGGCCTGCACGGCAGAGATGACATCGGCAAACCCTTCAACGAGCAGCGCCTCTTGACGCTTGCGGATTGACATGCGCGCCTCGTGAAAAAAATACAAAAGCGTGCCTTTGCGGAAAATCGGCGTTTCTGGGCTGTTCATGTACTTTGGTTGCCCGTCGCCGAGCAGACGGCCGGAAAAACCAACCGTCTCGCCGCGATGATCATGGATCGGAAACATAATCCGATTCCGGAAGCGGTCGACGTATCGCCCGTCTTCTTTTTTCACCAACAAGCCCGCCTTTTCCATCAACACCAACGGAAACGAACGGCTCTCCAGCAGCTTGACGGCGGCATCAGGAACATCCGGCGCATAGCCGATTTCAAATCGGTCGATCGTTTCTTTTGTCCACCCGCGCACCTGCAAATAATCGAGCGCGGCTTGTCCTTCTTTTGTATGGACAAGCAAATGATGGTAAAATCGTTTCAACAACGTGTGTGCTTCGACCATCGCCTTCGCCTCGTCGGCTCGGCTGCCATCACTCCCGCGGCTGTCCAGCTCATAGGCGGACAAGTCGATCCCTGCTTTGGCCGCAAGACGTTTCGCCGCTTCCACAAACGGAATGCCTTCGATATCCATTAAAAACGTAAAGGCATTCCCCCCTGCCCCGCAGCCGAAGCAGTGGAAAATTTGCTTTTCTGGGGAAACGGAAAACGATGGCGTCTTTTCTCCGTGAAACGGGCATAAGCCAAAATAGTTGCGGCCTTGCTTTTTCAACTGGACGTATTCGCCAATGACGTCAACGATGTCAACGCCGCGGCGGATGGCTTCAATCGTTTCCTCGGGAATGCGATGTCCCATACGAACAACCCCGTATCGTATTTATTCTCGGCAACAAGCCGATTTTCCTTTCCATTTCGACAAATTTTTTCAAAACGTTCGTTTCGCCCCCTTGCCCGTAAAGTCGGCTGGCTTGATCATCCGCTTCCCGCCCCTCAGCCCGCCGTCTGGACAAAGATTCATCAGAGCGGTGCATCTCGAAGATGCGCTTCGGTATATTATATTTCAGCAAGAAAAAGAAAATTTCACTTTTTTCTTGACGATCTTATGCAGCAGATGACCGCGCTCTCAAAGCAAGGGTTGCTTTACACCCCCTATTATTCTACACCATCGCAAAAAAATCCTGCTTTTTTGCCGAATGATTGACAACTTTGTCGAAAATCTTTTTTTCGTTCTTCTTGACAAGCGGCTATAAATAGTTTACTCGTCTCATGGCCGCTCTAAACCTATATAGGTCATTTTTCTCGCAATTTTTTATTATAATATAAGTGGCGGCAATATGCCATAAGAAAACGCACGACTCCAATCAAGAAATCGTGCGGATGAGGCGAAGCTAGCGCTTCAACTTTTTCATAATGATGCTCGCCGTCTCTTCGACCGCCTTGTTCGTCACATCGATGACGTCGCAGCCGATTTTTTTCACGACTTCATCAAAATAAGCGAGCTCCTCTTTGATTCGATCCATATTGGCGTAAATCGCCTGGTCGTTCAGGCCGAGCGATTTCAGCCGCTCGCGGCGGATCGAAAGCAGTTTATCCGGACTGATTTTCAAACCGAAGCATTTCCCCGGACCGACTCGAAACAGCTGCTCCGGCGGCTCGACCTCTGGAACGATCGGCACATTCGCCACTTTCAGCCGCTTATGCGCCAAATATTGCGACAGCGGTGTTTTCGATGTGCGCGATACGCCGATGAGCACGATATCGGCGCGCAAAATGCCGCGCGGGTCGCGTCCGTCATCGTATTTGACGGCAAATTCGATCGCTTCAATCTTTTTGAAGTAATCTTCGTCAAGTACGCGCACTTGACCCGGCTCATATCTTGGCGTCAGCTGGAACAAATGGCTCATCTTTTCAATGAGCGGACCGATGATATCGTATGCGACGACCCCTTCGCGCGCCGCTTCGGCGAGCAAGAATTCCCGCATCTCCGGAACGACGAGCGTAAACGCGATAATGGCGCGGTTCATTTTCGCTAAAGCGACGACTTCAGCCAATGTCGTTTTATCTTCCACATACGGGACGCGTTTCACTTGAATCGGCGAGGCGTGAAACTGGCTGGCCGCCGCTTTGACGACAAGCTCGGCCGTTTCCCCGCCGGAATCGGATACGACGTAAACAAGGCGCTGGTTCATTCTTCTCCTCCTTTGTTTGGATTTAGTCCTCTTTGGCTAGCGACACGAATGCTTTCGTTATATTCGTTTTCGTAATACGGCCGATCACTTCATATCCTTTCTCCGTTTTGCGCACGACCGGCATGGCATCGATCTGTTTTTCAATCAGCTGTTCAGCCACGTCAATGAGCGGGTCGTCCTTGTAGCAAACGGCGATGTTCGGCATCCGCGTCATAATAATATTGACCGGGATCGCCGTCAGTTCCTGCTTGCCAAGGCTTGCGCGCAACAAATCTTTGCGCGACAAAACGCCCGCAAGCAACGACTCGTCATCGACGACAAACAGCGTGCCGACGTCCTCTAGAAACATTGTGACGATCGCATCATAGACGCTCACATTCTCATTGACGACAACCGGAATCGATTGGTAATCCTCGACTTTCATCTTTTTCATTTTATCGGCGAACAGCTGCTTGCCGGTTTTTCCCGTATAGAAATAGCCGACGCGCGGCCGCGCTTCCAAGTAGCCAGCCATCGTCAAGATGGCCAAATCCGGCCGCAGCGTCGCCCTCGTCAAGTTCAGTTTCTCAGCGATGCTTTCTCCGGTGATCGGCCCGTAGTCTTTCACAATTTGCAAAATCTGCTCTTGGCGTTTATTTAGTTCGATCGTCGTTCACCACCTTGCCAAAAAAGGTCCCACACGCTATCACTCTCATTTATATTATACTACACGCCCCATTCACAATGAAAATGATGCTCCTTGCCCTCCGTCTGGGCTGAGCTTGTCTTTCAGTTCACCGATTTGCTGCAAAAAACGCTTCGTCTTCAGCGACAGGCCGGCATATTCATCATAATAGGCGGACAATACGGCGCCCAGCTCCATCTTTGTGCTTTCTTTCACCGATATGGACCCAAGCCGAGCAAGATCGATATGAAAAAAGAGGCGCAACAGCCGGACGGAAGCCGAAGAGAGCGGGAACCGATGGGGATCGGACGCCTCACAGCGATGGCAAAGGAAGCCCGCCTCCTTGACGGAAAACGAGAAGCGCCCCTCCGTCGCCCCGCAGCGGGCGCAACGGTCCAGCACCGGCGGAATGCCAAGCACTGCAAGCATTTTCATTTCGTAAATGAACGTCAAAATCTCTAAATCGCGGCCTTCGCTCATATATTGTAGTGTCTGCAAAAGAAGCTCAAACAAGTACGGATTGCGCTTTTGCTCTTCCGTGCTTTTGTCGGTGAGCTCTACAATATACACCGCATAGGCGGCGGCAAACAAATCTTCGCGCAGCGCCCGCATCGAGTCGATGAGCTCTCCCTGGTGAAGAACGCCGACGCCGCGGCTGCGGCGGATGACATAATGGCCGTATGAGAGCGGCTGCGTAACAGCAGAAAGGCGGCTGCTTGGCTTTTTCGCTCCCCTTGCCATCGCAGCCACCTTTCCCCATTCTCGGGTAAACAATGTGACAATTTTATTTGTTTCGCCATAATCGACCGTCCGCATGACGATCGCTTCACACGTTTCGAACATCCCATCACCACCGCTTCTACCAACAACGATGCTACGAGATCGGCTGGTCGATTTCTTTCTGTTCAGCGTTTTGCTCTTCACCGCCAAACTGTTGCTCTCGTTCCAACTCTTTAAATAGGAGGTACGTGTCGATATTGCCTGTTTGGCTAAACAACTTCCACGTAAACTCAAGCATGGAATGACACCTCTTTCCGCCTGCAGGCATTGCGTATTGGTGGTCTACCTATAGGTTGGCTCAGGCAAAAACGGTTTATGTCGCGTAAAATTTTCTAACCGTCAATACTCGTCTTCACGGAACCCGAAATCACGCAGCTGCGAAAGGCGGTTGCGCCAGTCTTTTTGCACTTTGACCCACAGTTCCAAAAACACTCTTGACCCAAGCAGCGCTTCGATGTCAGCGCGCGCCCGCTGTCCGATTTCCTTCAGCATCCGGCCTTGCTTGCCGATGATGATTCCTTTTTGCGAATCGCGCTCCACCACGATCACCGCGCTAATGTACACCGTTCCTGATCCTTCTCGCCGCTCGATGCGTTCGACGACGACAGCAATCGAGTGCGGAACTTCCTCGCGCGTTAAGTGAAGCGCTTTCTCGCGAATGAGCTCGGCGATGATAAACTGCTCCGGATGGTCAGTAATCTGGTCCGGCGGATAATATTGCGGCCCTTCCGGCAGCCGCTCTTTAATTTGCTCAAGCAGGCGGTCGACATTGTTCCCTTCAAGCGCCGAAATCGGCACGATTTCAGCAAACGGGTACAAATCTTTGTATCGGTCAATGAGCGGCAGCAATTCATCCGGATGGACGCGGTCGATCTTATTGATGACTAAAAACACCGGGGTATCCACTTCTTTCAGCCGTTCGATGATGAACGCCTCACCGCGCCCAAATCCTTCCTCGGCATTGACCATAAACAAAATCAAATCGACTTCGCGAAGCGCATTGAGCGCCACTTTCATCATAAAGTCGCCGAGCTTATGCTTCGGTTTGTGCACCCCAGGCGTGTCGATAAAGATGATTTGCGCGTCATCGTCCGTGTACACGCCTTGAATCTTATTGCGCGTCGTTTGCGGTTTATCGCTCATAATCGCGATTTTTTGCCCGATGACGCGGTTTAAAAACGTCGACTTTCCTACGTTTGGTCTTCCGATAATGGCAACAAATCCTGATTTGTATCCTTCTTTACGCATGCAAATCCTCCGCTGAAAAAGCTTCTGGCAGCAATTCGCTGACTGTCATGACTTTCACATCGCCTTTGAGGTTGGCTAAAATGACTTTCATATCGCCGTGGCAAAGTTCGGCGATCACTTGGCGGCATGCGCCGCACGGCGGCACCGGGCGGGGAGTGTCGGCGATGACCGCAAGAGCAGTAAACTCCTTCTCCCCTTCCGAATATGCCTTAAACAACGCGGTCCGCTCCGCACAATTGCACACACTGTAGGCGGCGTTTTCAATGTTGCAGCCGCGGTACACACTGCCGCCTTTCGTCAACAGCGCGGCGCCGACTGGAAACTTCGAGTACGGCACGTAGGCGAGTTCGCGCGCTTTTTTCGCTTCGGCAATGAGCTGCTCAATCTCCACGAGTGACTCTTCCTTTCCTGCAAGCAAACGCTGCTTTCTTTTATTTTACAAAAAAACGCCATCCATTTCATCATTTGAAATCAAAATGTAACAGAAAAATTAGAATTTTCTCTCTTATTCGTTTAACGAAGATGCGGCCAAAACAGCAAAATGCCGATCACAACCGCAAATCCGGCCGCCGCGAGCACCGCCGCGGCAGCGATGTCTTTCGCCGCTTTCGCCAACGGATGAAACTCACCCGTCGCCAAATCGACGGCGCGCTCAATAGCCGTGTTGACGAGCTCAAGCGCAATGACCGGGCCGACTGTCATGAGCAGCACGATCCACTCCCAGCGCGACAGCCCAACGACCCACCCGGCGGCAAAGGCGACAACAGCGGCCGCCAAGTGGAAGCGCAAATGAGCTTCCTCTTTCACCGCCGCCTTCATTCCCGCCCACGCCCAAGCAAACCGGTCTCGCTCTCGTTTGCCGCGCATTATCTTGTCAACCCGAACCTCGCCAAGATGTCTTCCTGCTTGGCGAACATGACGCGCTCTTCCTCTTCTGTCCCATGATCGTAACCAAGCAGGTGCAAGAAACCGTGCACAGCCAAAAACCCGAGCTCGCGCATGAACGAATGCCCATAGGCCGCCGCCTGCTCTTTCGCCTTCGGAATCGAAATGACGATATCGCCGAGCACCGGCGGCATATCAGCGCCGACGATGTGAACCTCTTCTTCCCCTTCCTCCTCAAGAGCAAACGAAAGCACATCGGTCGGCGCATCTTTGCCGCGATAGTCGCGATTCATCGCGCGGATGCGTTCGTTGTCCACAAATGTGACGCTCACTTCCGCCCCGTCCGGCACGTTTTCAAGGGCCGCCGCCTCAGCGAGCAGCCGCTCGATCGTCTCGATTTGCTCAGCGGTCACCTCGTTCGTTTCATCTAGAAAATCAATGTGAATGGTCATGCATGCTTCACCTTTTCCTTTCGTACTTCTGGGTATTCGATGCGCGAATGGAAGACGCCGTTTAACGTCTCGCAAAGCGAACGGGCGACGAGTTCCAACTCCTTCAGCGTAATGTCGCACTCGTTCAGCTGGTTGTCCTGCAAGCGATCAGCGATGATCGACCGGACGATCTTCTCGATTTTTTCCTGCGACGGGTTGGATAGCGAGCGAACAGCCGCTTCGACGCTGTCGGCGATGTTGATGACCGCCGCTTCTTTCGTCTGCGGCTTCGGCCCGGGATAACGAAACTCCGCTTCCGAGACAAACTCGGTTTGCTCGCGCGCCTTATGATAAAAATACTTCAGCAGCGTCGTGCCGTGGTGCTGTTCGGCGATGTCGATGATCTCCTTCGGCAGCCGGTGCTTGCGCAGCAAAGCGACGCCGTCGGCGACATGGGCGATAATAATATTTTTGCTCAACTGCGGCGACAAATGGTCATGCGGATTGCCGCCTATTTGATTTTCGATGAAATAGCGCGGCCGCTTCGTCTTGCCGATGTCATGGTAGTAGCAGGCGACGCGCGCCAGCAAGCCGTCGGCGCCGATCGCCTCGCACGCCGATTCGGCCAAATTGGCGACCATAATGCTATGATGGTACGTCCCCGGCGCTTCAGTGAGCAACTTGCGCAAGAGCGGATGGTTCGGATTGGACAGTTCAATGAGCCGAAGCGGCGACAAAATGCCAAACGCCGCCTCCAACACCGGCAAGAGACCAATCGTCAAAATGGCAGAAAAAACCCCTGAGGCCGCCGCCATCAGCACCAACAAACCGATTTCCGTCGGCGAATAGCGGCCGTTTTTTAACAGCAACAGCGAAAAAAGCGAAACGATATTGACCGCGGCGACAAACACGCCGGCCCGCCAAATGTTCGCTTTCGCCAGCTCCTTTGGCAGACAAAACGTCCCGGCCAAGCCGCCGGCAAGAAAGTAAACAATCAATGACACCGACACCGCGCCGGCCGTTCCAATTTCCTCATTGAACAGCAAACTGCCGCACACTGCTCCGATGATGGTCGTCATCATCGCGAGCCGCTCTCCGAGCAAAATGCGGACGAGCATCGGCCCGAACGCCGCCGGCACAAGGTAACCGATGGAAACAGCGCCGCTAGATGGCAGAAGGCGAATGAGCGCCATTGTCGTCATCATCAACGCAAAAATGGCTGTATAAAGCGACAGCTTTTCATTCGTCGTTTCCGTCCGAAAATAGTAAATGAGCGGAGCAAGCAGCAACAAAACGAACACCAAAAGCCCAGCGGCGGTCCAAGACGGACGCCCGCTCTCAAGCAAGCCGACCAGCTCGAGCCGGCGGTAAACATCATTCGTGATAAACTGTCCTTCCTCGACGATCACTTGCCCTTGCAAAATTTTCACCGGCTTCACTTCATCCATCGCCTGCCGCCGTTTTTCTTCCGTCGCCGCCCGATCGTAGACGACGTTCGGAATGACCGCCTGTCGGCAAAGCTTCGCGACCGCCTCGCGAAGCGGCGGCGACAGCGCAGCGTATTCAAGCTCTTTGGCCGCTTCCGCCCGCGCCGTGTCAAGTTCCGCTTGGGAAATGCGCTCGCTCATGACGGCATGCACCGCGGTCAAGGCGGCTTCCTTCGCCGTCTTGAGCTCCTCCGGCGAGACGGCAAGCAACCGTTGCCATTCAGCGGCAGACAGATAGGCAAGCCATTCCGGCGGCAGCCGTTCCTCAAGTTTGGCGATCATATCGCCGAGCGAGCGGTCCGGCTCCGCCTCGTGCTGCACGCTCTCAATTGCAGCAAACAGCGAGGAAAGAAGGTCGACCCGGTTTTCGGCATATTCTTTTTTTAACGTATAGACATCCGCTACTTTCGCCGCCGCCTCTTCTTTCAGCTTGGCGGTCGCCTCTTTGTCCTCGACCGTCACCGGCGAACGGATCGTTTCCTTAGCGACGTCAAACAGGCGCAGCTCATACTGGCGCGGCTTCACTTGCCAATACAAAACGGCAAACAACAGAACAGCCAAAAGCAAAAACAGCCAAAAGCGGACAAAGCGGACTGTTTTTGTCCGCTCAAGAAAAAAACGAAACCTTCCCACCGGTTTTCCCCTCGCTTTGCAAGAAAAGACCGATCCCGTCGCTCTCGTTCTATAAGCCCGCCTCATCATAGGCGTCAATAATTTTCGCGACGAGCGGATGGCGAACGACATCCGACTGTTCCAAAAACACAAAGGCGATGCCGCCAATGGAGGCCAAAATGCGCTTGGCGACCGAAAGCCCCGATTCGACGCCCTTCGGCAAGTCGACTTGGGAAATATCGCCGGTAATGACCATCTTCGAGCCGAAGCCGAGCCGGGTCAAAAACATTTTCATTTGCGCTGGCGTCGTATTTTGCGCCTCGTCAAGGATGACGAACGCATCCTCCAGCGTCCGGCCGCGCATGTAGGCGAGTGGGGCGATTTCAATCGTGCCGCGCTCAATCAACCGCTGCGTATACTCCGCTCCCAACACATCGTTTAAGGCATCATACAGCGGGCGCAAATACGGGTCAACCTTCTCTTTTAAGTCGCCTGGCAAAAAGCCGAGGCTTTCTCCGGCCTCAACGGCCGGACGAGTCAAAATGATGCGCTTGACGCTGCCGTTTTTTAACGCCTTGACCGCCATGACGACCGCCAAATACGTTTTTCCGGTGCCGGCTGGGCCGATGCCGAACGTCAAGTCATACTGTTCAATTGCTGCAACATAATAGCGCTGGCCCAACGTTTTGACGCGGATCGGCTTCCCTTTGGCGTTTTTTGTAATCTCCTTGTCATACAGCTGAACAAGGCCGTCAAGCGCTCCTTTTTTTGCAAGCTGAATGGCGTAAAGAACGTCGCGCTCGCTGACCGCCGCCCCTTTGCGAATGACGATCAATAAATGGCGAAGCAATTCATCAACGAGCTGAACTTGCTGCGGCGTGCCGGAGACGTTGACCGTTTCCCCGCGCGTCACAATCGACACGCCGAGCTCTTCCTCGATCCGCTTTAAATGGATGTCATGGACGCCAAAGAGCGCCGCCGCTTCCTGCGGGTTTCGCACATGTTGGCTGATCGTAACGAACTGCTCTGACATTCTCAATCTCCTTGGACGATGGGTTGTGGTACAGCAATATTTTCGATGACTTCGTAATGCAATTCTACCCTTACTTTACCATTCTCTTTCGCCTGATGCAAAACTTTTTCGCTGCGAATGGCCGCCTCCTCCGGCAATTTCGCCCGCAGCTCGCGGCGGGCGATCTCTTTCGCTTCCGCGAACGCTTCTTCCCACGTGTAGCGCCGCTTCACTTCTTCCGCCTCGCGGATCGTGATGCGCTCGTAATAGAGCGGCAAGTCCCATTTCCAAAAACGAAACGGCCGTTTTTCTGTCTCAACGATGGTATGGGCAAACACCGGCTTCTTCCATCCCCAAACGGGAATCAAAAGGCGCCCGATCCCAACATAATGCCGTTCGGTGAACTTGCCGGTCAACACATGAAACGTCGTCTCAAGCGGCAGGACGACTGTAGACTTGTACCATGTTTCGCCAAACACTTTCCCTGACGCCGGCACAAACTTCGTCCTCCCTTCAGCGCCGATAATGCCAGAAACAAGCAGCTGGCCTTTTTGCACATAGTCGTTGACGGAAACGAGCGGTTGTCCCTCTTCAACGAACAAATCAGCGATGACCGCCTCTTTTTTTGCCACGAGATGACGCGGCGGAATCGGTTTTTTCGGCTCCGGAATCTCTTTTTCAACGACGCGGAAGTGAAGCGACGTCCCTTTCCACTCAACGCCGACCCACGTGATGTCCGGAACGCGTTCCGTCAGCTTTTTTTGCAGCGTCTCCGGGTCATCAAGCAGAAACTGAAATACGCCGCGCTCGACTCCCATTCGCTTCAACTCGCGGGCGATTTGATGCTCCGTCTCTGGAGCCGCCCCTTTGATTTCGATCTTCCAAACGATGTTCGAAAGCAAAAACACAATCGCGATAAAAAGGAGCAAGCCGAGCCAAAACCCGCTGTTCCGCCAGGCCTGCCGCCAAAAAAACGGCAGCCCGGTTCTCCCGACAAACGAAAGTTTGCATTCGCTTTGCCGGGCGACATGGCGCAGCCGTTTCACGTCGCTGAGCTTAATGAAAAACGTCGCGGTATCCGCGCTATGCTTTTTCACGTTCCAGACGGCAATCCCTTGGCGGACGCAGGCGTTGATCAACCGTTCGATCCCTTTCCCTCTCGCTTTGACCCGCACGCTGCCGGCGAGTGTGTCGACCCATTCGTTTTTCATCTCCGTTCCTCCTCGCTATTCATCTATATAAACGACTTGGCTGATTTTTCCTTCCAACAAAATTTCTTCCGGCAAAATCGTTTTAATCACAAACTGTTCGCCGCGGACAACGAGCTGTCCGTTCCGCAGCAAAAGGCGGAGCTCTTTATCGCTGAACGCGAGCAGCCCGCGGTGGTTTTCAATGTAAATATGTATGTGCCCAACCATCGTAATGCGGGGCAGATCCATCATAATGTCGGCGGGAAGTTCAAGCTTTTCCGCCATCCACCGCTTCATCTGCTGGCGCCATTTTTTCACCATCAAAAAGAACCCCCTTTCATCTCATATGTATGAGACAAAAGGGGGTTCTAGCACCGCTTTTCAAAAACAACGGGCCTGCCTGCCGGCAAGGCCCATTGCATTTATGACAGCTGTTGTTGGACAAGTTTGTTGACGAGCGAACCATCCGCTCTTCCTTTCACTTTCGGCATGATCGCGCCCATCACTTTTCCCATATCCGCTTTCGAAGAGGCGCCGACTTCCTTGATCGTCTGCTCGATCAATTCGCGCAGCTCGTCCTCTGTCAGCGGCGTTGGCATATACGATTGAACAATGTCAATTTCGGTTTTCACTTTTTCGACAAGATCTGAACGGCCAGCGTTTTCAAATTCTTGGAGGGAGTCTTTACGCTGTTTCAGTTCGCGAGAAAGAACCGTCAGCTCTTCGTCTTCCGAGAGCGGGCTTTTGCCGAGCTTGATCGCTTCGTTTTGCAGCGCCGCTTTCAGCATCCGGAGAACAGACAGTTTTTCTTTCTCCTTGTTTTTCATCGCCTGCTTCATATCGTCATTCAAACGATCGAGAAGACTCACCGATTATACACCCTCTTTAATGCATGCTCTTAGTGCTTGCGCTTTCTAGCCGCCTCAGATTTTTTCTTCCGTCTGACGCTTGGCTTTTCATAAAATTCGCGCTTTCTCACTTCTTGCAAAGTGCCCGTTTTCGAAACGGCACGCTTAAAGCGACGAAGAGCGTCGTCGATCGACTCATTTTTGCGAACGATCGTTTTGGACATCCTGCTTCCCTCCCTCCGAACAACAACCATTGCATATTGTACTTGTCAATTATAATACATGCTGACAGAAAAGGTCAATAAAAAAAGCAGCGGAGGCCTGCTGGCCGCCTCTTCCCCGCGCTGAAAAAACGGTCATCACCCGCGGACAAGGCCCATACATATAGGGTGAAAGGGGAGTCGCCCATGGGGTCGTTTTGGATGCTGTTTGCCATTTACACCGCTTTGTTTCTTCTTGGCATGTTTATGATGAAAGCTGGGCTTTACACGTTGTCCGGCCATCGGTTAAAACGGTGGCTCATGCGCTTTACCGCCACGCCGCTGCAAGGATTTGCCGCCGGTTTGGCGACGACCGCTCTCCTGCAAAGCAGCTCAGCGGTGATGGTGATGACGGTCGGCCTTGTCGCCGCCGGCTACTTGTCGTTCCGCCAATCGATCGGCATCATTTTAGGCAGCAACATCGGCTCGACGGTCACGACCGAGCTGATGACGCTTGATATCGGCGATGGCGCCATCCCACTTCTTATAAGCGGCGCGCTGCTTGTTTTTTTCGGCCGCCATCGCCTTGTTCTCGGCATCGGCATGACCGCTGTCGGCCTCGCCGCTGTGCTGTTTGCCATGGACGGCTTTGGCAGCCTCGCTAAACCGCTTGCCGCCTATCCGTTCGTTGATGCATGGCTTAAAGAAACGAACCGATCCGTCGCTGTCGGCCTTCTTGTCGGCATCGTCCTCACCGCTCTCGTTCATTCGAGCGCGGCAACGATCGGCATCGCCATGGGATTTTTAAACGAACAGCTGTTGACGCTGTCCGCGGCGATTGCTCTGTTGCTTGGCGCCAACATCGGTACGTGCATCACCGGGCTTTTGGCTTCGATCGGCTCCAGCAAAGAGGCCCAGCTGACCGCCTACACCCATCTATGGCTGAACGTCGTCGGCGCCGCTTTGTTCGCCTTTTGGACCGAGCCGCTCGCCAGTTTTGCCGCCAGGCTCAGCCCAGCGCCTGATGTGCAGCTCGCTCATGTGAGCGTCTTGTTCAACGTCATTTGCTCAGTGGCTGCTCTTCCATTTGTCGGCGCCATCGAAAAGGTCATTCTGTTTTTGCATGACCGAAACCGGGCTTAGTAGTCAGCGCGGCCCGTCCCGCCGGTGACGATCTCCACTCCAGAGCTTGTGCCGATGCGCGTCGCGCCGGCGTTGATCATCGCTTCTGCCGTTTTCCGGTCGCGAACGCCGCCTGATGCTTTGACACCTGCTCTGTCGCCGACCGTTTTCCGCATCAGCGCCACATCCTCCACCGTCGCACCTCCGCTGGAAAACCCGGTCGACGTTTTCACATAATCAGCGCCGGCTTTCACCGCAAGCTGGCAGGCGCGCACTTTTTCCTCATCGGTCAAAAGCGCCGTTTCAATGATCACTTTGACAAGCGCCCTGCCAGCCGCCGCCTCGACGACCGCGCGAATGTCGCGCTCGACAAGCTCGTCTTGCCCGCTTTTTAACGCGCCGATGTTGATCACCATATCGACTTCGCGGGCGCCGTTTTCGATGGCGTTCATTGTTTCAAATGCCTTTGTTTCCGGCGTCGTCGCCCCAAGTGGAAAGCCGATGACCGTGCAGACGCGGACATCCGTGCCGGAAAGCTCGCGCGCCGCCGTTTTCACCCACGTTGGGTTGACGCACACGGAAGCAAAGCCGTATTGCTTTGCTTCCGTGCACAGTTGCACGATTTGTTGTTCTGTCGCTTCCGGTTTGAGCAGCGTATGATCGATCATTTTCGCCATATTCATCGTCATTCGGAGAAACCCCTTTCTGCCATTTCCGTCAAGATGGAAGGTCTGACGTCTACCATCATACCATGCTCCCTCGACAAAAACTAGCCATCCGTATTGTCTCCGGAAAAAAGACAGAAAAAACCCAGCAACTAGGCTGGGTTATGAGCTCCATTTGACCGAACGGGCCATTTCATCCGGCACAACGCGGACGAACTCTCCTTCATTGTACGGATAGCCGGCTTTCGTAATCTTCACTTTGACAAGTTCACCGACCATTTCCTCGGTTGCCGGGAAGCGGACTTTCAAATAGTTGTCTGTATAGCCGACGTACAAATCCGGCCGCTCTTTGTCGCGCTCTTCCGGGATGACCTCGAGCACTTGCCCTTCAAAACGGGAGGCGTACTCTTTCGCCAATTGATCGGACAGAGCGATCAAGCGGCGGACGCGGTCATGCTTCGTTTCTTCATCGATTTGGTTCGGCATGCGCGCCGCCGGCGTGCCGGTCCGCTTTGAATAAGGAAAGACATGCAGCTCGGAAAACCGTTGTTCACGAATAAAGTTGTACGTCTCCATAAATTCGTCTTCCGTCTCGCCTGGGAAGCCGACGATGACGTCAGAAGTCACCGCCAGCTCTGGAAACACTTCGCGCAGCCGGGCGAGCCGCTCCGCGTAAAATTCCACCGTATATTTGCGGCGCATCCGCTTGAGCACCGTATTCGACCCAGACTGGAGCGGAATGTGCAAATGGCGGACGATTTTCTCCGACCGCTTCAGCACATCAATCACTTCATCGGTGATTTGGCTCGCCTCAATCGACGAAATGCGGAGCCGCTTCAGCCCCGGCACTTGCTCGTCTAAATCGCGCAACAAGGACGCAAAGTTATAGTCTTTCAGATCGGTGCCATAGCCGCCTGTATGAATGCCGGTCAGAACGATTTCTTTATAGCCGGCGGCGACGAGCTGGCGCGCCTGGCGGATGATTTCCTGCGGATCGCGCGAGCGCATTAAGCCGCGCGCCCACGGGATGATGCAAAACGTGCAGAAGTTGTTGCACCCTTCTTGGATCTTAAGCGACGCCCGCGTCCGATCCGTGAATTCCGGCACATCCATCTCCTCAAAAACGCGCGTTTTCATAATGTTGTGAACAGCGTTGATCGGCTGGCGCTCGCGCTGGAACTGCTCGATGTAATCCAAAATTTTATGCCGGTCTTGCGTGCCGATGACAATATCAACGCCCGGAATGGCCATGACCTCAGCCGGCGATGTTTGCGCATAGCAGCCGGTCACGCAGACGACGGCGTCCGGATTGCGGCGCACCGCACGACGGATGACTTGACGGCTCTTTTTATCGCCGGTGTTCGTCACCGTGCACGTGTTGATCACATACACATCCGCACGGCTTTCAAACTCTTTTCGCTCGTAGCCGGCTTTTTTAAACAGCTGCCAAATCGCTTCGGTTTCGTAATGATTGACTTTGCAGCCTAGTGTATGAAAAGCCACTGTCGGCATTTTGTTCACCTCGCTCTGCCCCCCCCGCTTGATGACCAGCAGGGATGAATTTGTCCATTTTCCTTCCCGCCCTCGTTTCGGCTGAACCGCCGCCCGCATGCCAACGTCTGGCGCAAGCGAATATGCAGGGGACAACCGTCAGGGCGCGAAACGGCCCATTATCGCCCACGCGCCGCTTCTCCGCCTGCGCGCAGCTCCCATTCATAAGAGGCGGCGGAAAGCAAATAGAGCGGAGCTGTTTCGGTCCGCAAAATGCGCGGCCCAAGGCTGCACGGCGAAAAGCCGTGCTGCCGAAGCTGTTCTGCTTCTTCCGGGCTGAACCCGCCTTCCGGCCCGAAGACAGCCAGCAACGCGCCGCCCGGACGGAGGCGGGAAAGAAGCGCCGGAAGCGCGGCATGCCGGGCGTTTCGCGCCTCTTTTTCGTAGGCAAACAGCCGAACATCGACCGTTTGGCCAAAGGAGAGGAGCTCGACAAACGAAAGCGGCGCCCGCACGTCCGGCACCACCGTTCGTTCAGCCTGCTCAGCCGCTTCTTTCGCGATTTTTTTCCATCGCTCGACTTTTTTCTCCGCCTTTTTCGCGTCCCATTTCACGACCGACCGGGCGGCTTCGAACGGAAGAAAACCGGCGGCGCCGAGCTCTGTTCCTTTTTGGATGACGAGCTCCCACTTTTCGCCTTTCGGCAGCCCTTGGGCGATGTAGATGCGCACCGGCAGCTCGCTTCGCTCCTCTTTCCATTGTACAATACGGGCTTGCACATGCTCATTGGCAATTTGTTCAATTTCACACACCGCCGTGCGCCCGTCTGGAAAGACGCAAATGATCCCGTCCCCCGGCTTCATGCGCATGACGCGGGCGATATGATGGGCATCATCGCCGCTGATCGCGACGATCCCGCCTTGTTGCGCCTGGCCGGAAACGAAATAGCGCTGCACAGCCATCCCTTCTTTGCTTACGGTTTCATGGCGACAACCGCCACCCAGTCTTCCATCACGTTGATTTCCTCAATGGCAAAGCCGGCGGCAAGCAACCCGTCTTTGACGTCCTGCTTTTTCGCCTGAATGATGCCAGACGTGATGAAGCGGCCGCCTGGCTTTAACAACCGGTAGGCGTCACCAGTAAAGCGCAAAATGATTTCCGCTAAAATATTGGCGACGATCACATCAGCCGGTTCCTCGATATGGTCGAGCAAATTGTTTTGTGAGACCGTTACGATATGCTGCACCTTATTGAGCTTCACGTTCAGCCGCGCGCTGTCGACCGCCACCGGGTCCAAATCGAGCGCCCGCACCGACCGAGCGCCAAGCATCGCCGCGACGATGCTTAAAATGCCGGAGCCGGTGCCGACGTCAATGACATGATCGCCGGGGCGCACGTACTTTTCGAGCGCCTGCAGACACATGACCGTTGTCGGGTGCGTGCCGGTCCCAAACGCCATGCCCGGATCCATTTCGATGATCAGCTCATCACTAGACGCCGGCTCGTACGTTTCCCACGTCGGCACGATCGTAAACTTTTCGGACACTTTCACCGGGTGATAATGCTTTTTCCACGCCGTTGCCCATTCCTCTTCGTTTACTTCGCTCAATGTAATTTTATTTTTGCCAAGGTCGATATCATACAGCCATAAATTGTTAATCGCCTGCTTAATTTGTTCGACCGTTTCGCCAAGAAAACTGTTGACCGGCAAATATGCCTTAATGATCACCCCTTCTTCCGGATAGTCGTCCGGGTTGAGCTCGACGATCTCGCCGTACCAGTCGTCCCGTTCTTTGACCAAATCGTATGGGTCTTCGATGACGACGCCGCCGGCGCCCGCTTCATGCAAAATGTTCGAAATCGCCTCGACCGCCTCATGCGTCGTATGAATGCTGATTTCTGACCATTTCATCGCGCTTACGCTTCTCCTTTAAACGCCTTTTTGACTTTCTCAAAAAAACGGCCGTGCGGCCCGTCGTGCATCGTGTCTCCGCCGAGCCGATCAAACTCGCGCAACAGCTGCTTTTGCTTTTCGGTCAGCTTCGTCGGCGTCACAACGCGGACAATGACGTGCTGATCGCCTTGGCCGTAGCCGCGCACGTTCGGCACCCCTTTTCCCTTCAAGCGGAAGCGCGTGCCCGTTTGCGTGCCGGCCGGGATTTTCAGCTTCACATGGCCATGGAGCGTCGGCACTTCGATCTCATCGCCGAGCGCCGCCTGGGCGAACGACAACGGCACTTCGCAATAAATATCGTCGCCGTCGCGTTTGAAAAACTCATGTGGTTCGACTCGGAAGATGATGTACAAATCGCCCGGCGGCCCGCCATTGACCCCTGGCTCCCCTTGGCCGGCGACGCGCAGCTGCTGGCCGTCGTCGACGCCGGCTGGAATTTTGACGTGAATTTTTTTCCGCCGTTTGACGCGTCCCGTGCCGCCGCACGTTGGGCATTTCTCCGGAATGTACCGGCCCGTGCCGCCGCAGACGGGACATGTCCGGCGGTTGACGATGCGGCCAAATGGCGTCGCTTGTTCGCTTGTCACTTGCCCGCTGCCGTGGCAATGCGGACAAGACGTCGGGCTTGTGCCCGGTTTCGCTCCGCTGCCCTGGCACGTGTCGCACGTCTCTTCCCGCGGAATTTCAATTTCCGTTTCTTTTCCGAACGCCGCTTCTTCAAACGTAAGCGTCATCATATACTCGACATCCGCGCCTTTGCGCGGACCGCTCGCCCGCCTGCGCGGACCGGCGCCGAAAAACGTTTCAAAAATATCTTCAAAACCGCCAAAGCCGCTAAAGCCGCCGAAATCAAACCCTCCGCCTTGGAATCCGCCGCCGCCAAACGTTTCGTTCGGGTCGGCATGGCCGAAGCGGTCGTAGCGGGCCCGCTTTTCATCATCGCTTAACACTTCGTACGCCTCTTTAATTTCCTTAAACTTCTCCGCGGCGTCCGGGGCTTTGTTCACATCTGGATGATACTGCTTCGAAAGCTTTCGATACGCTTTTTTGATCTCGTCTTTCGTCGCGTTTTTGCTGACGCCGAGAATCTCGTAATAATCGCGCTTCGCCATCGTTGATCATCCACTCCCGATTCACTCACATAAATTTGATTTTATCATTTCCCTCTGCGGCAAGGCAATATGTCAATGCTAGAAAAAAAGTCAAAGCCAAGGCAGGCCTGACTTTGACTTTCGGTTGCATTATTTATCGTCGTTCACTTCTTCAAACTCGGCGTCCACCACGTTGTCTTTATGATTGGCAGCGCCGCCTTGCGATCCTGCACTTTGCGCCTGTTTCGCCGCTTGTTCATACAGCTTGATCGACAGCTGCTGCACCGCTTCTTGCAGCGCGTCTTTTTTCTTGCGGATGTCGTCGATGTCGTTTTTCTCGAGCGCCGCTTTCAACGCCTCTTTCGCATCCTGCGCCTTCTTGATCTCATCGGCGCTCACTTTTCCTTCGACTTCTTTGATCGTTTTGTCGGTCATGAAAATGAGCTGGTCGGCTTCGTTGCGCAACTCGGCGGCTTCTTTCCGCTTCCGGTCGGCTTCGGCGTTTTCTTCCGCTTCTTTAATCATGCGCTGAATTTCTTCTTCCGACAGGCCGGACGACGATTTGATCGTAATCGACTGCTCTTTGTTCGTTCCTAAATCTTTGGCGCGCACGTGAACGATGCCGTTGGCGTCAATATCAAACGTCACTTCAATTTGCGGCACGCCGCGCGGCGCCGGCGGAATGCCGGTCAGCTGAAAGCGGCCGAGCGATTTGTTGTCCGCCGCCATCGGGCGCTCTCCTTGCAAAACGTGAATGTCGACCGTCGTTTGATTGTCAGCCGCCGTTGTGAACACTTGCGATTTGCTTGTCGGGATCGTCGTGTTCCGTTCGATCAGTTTCGTAAATACGCCGCCCATCGTTTCAATGCCAAGCGAAAGCGGGGTCACGTCAAGCAGGACGACATCTTTCACTTCGCCGGCGATCACCCCGCCCTGGATCGCCGCACCGATGGCAACGACTTCGTCCGGGTTGACGCCTTTGTGCGGCTCTTTGCCAAGCTCGCGCTTGATCGCTTCTTGGACAGCTGGAATGCGCGTCGAACCGCCGACCAAAATGACTTTATCAATATCGGCTGGCGTCAAGCCGGCGTCTTGAAGCGCCTGGCGGACCGGCCCCATCGTCCGCTCGACGAGGTGGGCGGACAACTCTTCAAATTTCGCTCTTGTCAACGTCATTTCCAAATGGAGCGGACCGTTTTCATTGGCGCTGATAAACGGAAGCGAAATTTGTGTCTGCGTGACGCCGGACAGCTCTTTTTTCGCTTTTTCCGCGGCATCTTTCAAGCGTTGGAGCGCCATTTTGTCTTTCGACAAATCGATGCCGTGCTCTTGCTTGAACTGATTGACCAAATAATCGATGATCACTTGGTCGAAGTCGTCGCCGCCCAAATGGTTGTCGCCGGCCGTCGCCTTCACTTCAAACACGCCGTCGCCAAGCTCCAAAATCGAGACGTCAAACGTCCCGCCGCCTAAGTCATAGACGAGAATCGTTTGGTCTTCTTCTTTATCAAGGCCGTAAGCAAGCGCCGCGGCCGTCGGCTCGTTGATGATGCGCTCGACTTCGAGGCCGGCGATGCGGCCGGCGTCTTTCGTCGCTTGGCGCTGGGCGTCGTTGAAATACGCCGGCACCGTGATGACCGCACGCGTCACCGGCTCGCCCAAATAGTCTTCGGCGTACGACTTCAAGTATTGCAAAATGATCGCCGAAATTTCTTGCGGCGTATATTGCTTCCCTTCGATTTCGACTTTGTAATCCGTCCCCATATGGCGCTTGATCGAGATGATCGTGTTCGGGTTCGTGATCGCTTGCCGTTTGGCGACTTCGCCGACTAGGCGTTCGCCGTTTTTAAACGCGACGACCGACGGGGTCGTGCGGTTTCCTTCCGGATTCGGAATGACTTTCACTTCGCCGCCTTCTAACACGGCGACGCAAGAGTTCGTCGTTCCTAAGTCGATGCCGATAATTTTGCTCATCACTGATCACCCTCCGTTTCCGTTTATTGGCTTACTTTGACCATGGCGGGCCGCAGCACGCGGTCTTTCAGCTTATAACCTTTTTGCAGCTCCTCAACAACCGTGTTCGGCTCATAGCCTTCCGCTTCCGCCTGCATGACGGCTTGGTGCAAATAAGGGTCAAACGGCTTTCCGACCGCCTCGATCGCCTCGACGCCTTCTTTCTTCAAGGCGTCAACAAGCGACCGGTACACCATTTCCATCCCTTGCAAAATCGATTTCGCCTGTTCGTTGTCCGTCTCTATTTTCAACGCGCGTTCAAAGTTATCAAGCACCGGAAGCAAATCGCTTGCCAAGCTTTGGGCGCGGTATTTTTCAGCCGCTTCCATCTCCTGGCGCGTCCGGCGGCGGAAGTTTTCAAAATCGGCGTACAGGCGGAGATACCGGTGTTCCATCTCTGAAAGCTTCGCTTCCAATTCGGCGATCTGCGCCTTGGCCGCCGCCAACTCCTCGGCCGTTGGCGCTTTTTCCGCCGGCTCCGCCGCTTCCTCCCCACCGGCCTCTTCAAGCGGAACGCCGCCTGATTCCCCCTCGGGCTGCGGGGCGGCTTCTTCCTCGATCGGTTGCTCCCGCTCCGGCTCATCGTATGTAGCTTGTTCCATCACTTGTTTTTCTCCTTGCTCCATCGCTTTCACCTCCCTGCCGGGGCTCTTCCCTTTTATGTATCAATGGCCACAAGGAAAGGATGGATGCGCGATCCATCCGTTATCCAATATGGCCATTCTTATTGACTTTGATACCATTTCGCGAGCGCGGCCGACAAATCGGAAGCGACACGGTTTAAGACAGTGATGACGCGCGAGTATTCCATGCGCGTTGGACCAAGAATCGCGATCGCCCCGAGCGGCTCATCGCCGACCGAATACGTCGCTGTAATCAAGCTGCAGTTTTCCATGCCGCGCAGTTCGTTTTCATGCCCGATCGAAACCCGCACTCCTTTTTGGGTTTGCTTGCGGAGCAGGCGATAAATGTCTTTTTCCTGCTCAATGATGTCCAGAAGCGGGCGCACTTTTTGGATGTCGCTGAACTCCGGCTGGTTGAGCATATTCGCCTTGCCGGCGAAAAACACTTTTTCTTCTTCAGGGGCATCGAGCGTCTCAATGAGCGTATTGAGCACGCTGTCGTAGTTGCGGATGTGCCGGCGCAATACGTCGGCCACTTCCGTCTCCATTTTTTCTTTCAAATCAATGAGCGGAACGCCGGCGAGCCGCTCGTTGAAAATGTTGACCATTTTTTCGAGGTCGCCTGCGTCCATCGATGACGGAATCGTCACGACCCGGTTTTCAACATGGCCGGTGTCCGTCACGACGATGGCGACGGCGGTCTGTTCGTTGAGCGGAACGATTTGCATCCGCTTCAGTTTGCTTTCTTTAAACGTCGGCCCGAGCGCGATGGATGTATAGTTCGTCAGCTCGGATAAAATTTGCGCCGACTTTTGCATCAGTTTTTCCAGCTCATAGATGCGCTCAGCAAACACGGAGCGGATTTTTTGAATGTCCGCCCTTGTCAGCCGCTGCGGCGGCAGCAAATGGTCGACGTAGTAGCGGTACCCTTTTTCCGACGGCACACGGCCGGAAGAAATGTGCGTTTTTTCAATATAGCCGAGCTCCTCCAAATCCGCCATCTCATTGCGGATCGTCGCCGAGCTGAACGCGATTTGATGCTTTTTCGATAACGTCCGCGAACCGACCGGCTGCCCAGAACGAATGAAATCGTCGATAATCACCTGCAAAATCAGCAGTTGGCGGTCCGTTAGCACGTGTCTCACCTCTGTTAGCACTCGAACAATTCGAGTGCTAAATCTACTACTAGGGTAGCAAATCGCCCGGCAAATGTCAATGTTTACATTTCGCCGAGGAACGCGGCAAACACTTCATTGCCGAGCAGCTTGCCCCGTTTTGTCAAGCGGATGTGAGTCTCCGTTTCCTCGAGGCGTCCGTTTTCGATTTCCCGGCGGATCGCCGCGCCAAATATGTCATGGAGGTCGCGGCCGAACTTTTGCCGAAAGCAGGCTTTGGACACCCCTTCCGTTTTGCGCAGCCCTAAAAACATTTCCTCTTCCATCTGCTCGCGAGTGGTCAAGCGGCGCACGTCGCGGTGCGGCCATTGGCCGCGTTCGATCGCGCTGATGTAATGCCGGATGGGGCCGATATTCGCCCGCCGCACCCCGTCGATATAGCTGTGCGCCCCAGCGCCGATGCCGTAGTACTCCTCATTGTTCCAGTACGTCAAGTTGTGCCGGCTTTCAAATCCCGGCAAAGCATAGTTGCTGATTTCGTATTGCCGATAGCCAGCGGCAGCCATCTGCTCCATCGCCGCTTCGTACATCTCGGCTTCCATCTCTTCGCCCGGTAGACGGAGCCGCCCTTTCCGCCATTCGTTATAAAAAATCGTCCTTGGCTCCAAAATGAGGGAATAAGCAGAAAGATGCGGCACATGAAGCGAAAACGCCGCTTCTAAATCGGCCGTAAACTGCTCAAGCGTCTGCCCCGGCAAACCGTACATGACATCAATGCTGATGTTCTGAAACCCGACTTCTCTGGCCAACGCTACAGCCCGTATGACGTCGCCTCGCCGGTGCGTGCGGCCGATCGTTTGCAGAAGCTGATCGTCAAATGTCTGCACCCCCAGGCTCAGCCGATTCACTCCGGCATCGCGCAAAATAGCGAGCTTTTCTTTCGTCAAGCCGTCCGGGTTGGCTTCGACGGTAAATTCGGCCGTTTGTGGGTCAAACTGAAAATGGCGGTGGATGCTCGCAAGCAAACAGCCGAGCTGCGCCGGCTCAAGCACCGTCGGCGTGCCGCCGCCGATAAACAGCGTCTTGAGTTGGCTGCCAAATTCCGCCGCCGTCCACGCCATTTCTTTGTCCATCGCCCGCAAATAGTCGTCAATCGGCTGGCCGGCGGCGAATACTTTGTTAAAATCGCAATAATGGCAAATATGGGCGCAAAATGGAATATGAAAATACGCTGAAACGGCCATCGGTCCTCCTCCTTTCAGCCGGCGGCGCCGCAGGAAACAAACAAGGCTATCCCCAACGGAGACAGCCTTGCTCGTTATTTTTTCTGGTCGTCGATTTTCAAGACGGCCATAAACGCTTCTTGCGGCACTTCGACCGACCCGATTTGTTTCATCCGCTTCTTTCCTTCTTTTTGCTTCTCAAGCAGCTTCCGCTTCCGCGACACGTCGCCGCCGTAACATTTTGCGAGCACGTTTTTGCGCAACGCTTTGATTGTCGAACGGGCGATGACCTTGTTGCCGATCGCCGCCTGCACCGGCACTTCAAATTGCTGGCGTGGAATCAAATCTTTCAGCTTTTCAACGATCGCTTTGCCGCGCTCGTACGCAGAGTCGCGATGAACGATAAACGATAAGGCATCGATTTTTTCGCCGTTTAGCAAAATATCCATCTTGACGAGATTGGACGGCCGGTAGCCGATCAATTCGTAGTCGAATGACGCGTACCCTTTTGTGTTCGACTTTAAAGCGTCGAAAAAGTCGTAGACGATCTCGGAGAGCGGAATATCGTAAATGAGCATGACGCGCTTTTCATCCAAATATTGCATATCGACAAACGTGCCGCGCTTTCCTTGACACAGCTCCATCACCGGCCCGACATAGTCGTTTGGCACCATGATCGTCGCTTTCACATACGGCTCTTCAATGCGGTCGATTTTTTGCGGGTCGGGCATGTTCGTCGGGTTGTCGACGTCAACTTCCGTTCCGTCGGTCAAATGCACCTTGTAAACGACGCTCGGCGCGGTCGTGATCAAATCGATATGAAATTCGCGCTCGAGCCGCTCTTGGAGGATTTCCATATGAAGCAAGCCGAGAAATCCACAGCGGAAGCCGAACCCAAGCGCCTGCGACGTTTCCGGCTCAAAGTGGAGCGCCGCATCGTTCAATTGCAGCTTCTCGAGCGCCTCGCGCAAATCGTTGTAGCGCGCCGTATCGATCGGATACATCCCGCAAAACACCATCGGATTGAGCTTCCGATAGCCCGGGAGCGGTTCAGCTGCCGGCCGTTCGGCATCGGTGATCGTATCGCCGACGCGCGTATCTTTCACGTTTTTAATCGAGGCGGTCAAATAGCCGACATCACCGACCGTCAATTCGTCGACGACTTTTTGCTTCGGCGTGAACACGCCGACTTCCGTCACTTCAAACTCTTTGCCGGTCGACATCATTTTAATGCGCTGCCCTGGCTTCACCGTTCCATCGACGACGCGGACATAGGCGACAACGCCGCGGTACGGGTCATAAAGGGAATCAAAAATGAGCGCTTTCAGCGGCGCATCCGGATCTCCCGAGGGAGCCGGAATTTTTTCGACGATTTTTTCCAAAATTTCTTCGATGCCGATGCCGACTTTGGCCGAAGCAAGCACCGCGTCAGAGGCGTCCAAGCCGATGACATCCTCAATTTCTTGACGCACACGCTCCGGTTCGGCGCTTGGCAAATCGATTTTGTTAATGACTGGCAAAATTTCCAAATTATTGTCGATCGCCAAATACACGTTGGCGAGCGTCTGCGCTTCAATGCCTTGCGCCGCATCGACGACCAAAATCGCCCCTTCGCAGGCAGCCAAACTGCGCGACACTTCGTACGTAAAGTCGACATGACCCGGCGTGTCGATCAAATGGAAAATGTACTCTTCGCCATTTTTCGCTTTATATGTCAACTGGACCGCATTCAATTTAATCGTGATGCCGCGCTCGCGCTCAAGCTCCATCGTATCGAGCGTCTGCTCGCGCAATTCGCGCTCCGACAGCGCCCCCGTTTTTTCCAAAATGCGGTCCGCCAGCGTCGATTTTCCGTGGTCAATGTGGGCAATAATCGAAAAATTGCGGATCCGTTCCTGCCGTTTCAACCGTTCTTCCCGGTTCATCGTCTCTCACTCCTGCTTCTTCGCAAAACTACACTAGCTTTGATTATAGCAACAGCGCGAAGAAGATTCAATGATGAACGAAAAGCCAAGCCGCCGTTCGAGCTTTCCGGAAAGACGCGAAACGGCCAGAGCCGCGCCAAGAAAACAATCGACAATATGGAAAGCGCAGCACTTTGTGCTCCAGCCGGCGGACGGCGTCCAAAAGAAAAAGCCGCCATTGTGACGGCACGTTCCTGTTTCGTCCGCACATGAACGGGCTAGTCCAACACCCGGCCGACGAGCGAAAACAGCATTTCCATGAGCGCGGTGACGGCATCGGCAAAAAGTTGGCCGAGCCTAGAGAACAAGTTGAACGTTTTCAGCTCGTGAATCGTTTCTTGCTTTTCTCCTAAATCTCCAGCAACGACCGGCCGGCCAAACACCGCCGCTTCCACCTCACCATTTTCCCTTTTTTTCATATCGATGACGGATGGAAACGACGGATCGGCATAACCGCGCATCCGTTCAATGCCGCGATGCGCCTCTTGCATGCCAAACAACACGCCGAAAAAAAGAAGAAAGATCGCTAGAGTAAAGCGGATGAACCATCGTGCCATAGTGACGCTCCTTTACTTTTTCTCCGCCGGAGCCGGCGCTTCGACTTTTTCCGCCTGCCAATAATAGTCGCTGAATACGTCAGCGAGCGCCGACACGGAACGAAACAACTCAGTAAACGTATTGTCAACACCGCCGACTTCAATTAAAATCGCGTTTTCCGATAAATCTTGATTAAACTTGCCGTTCGTCCCGGCTCCTTTTTTCTCGATCACCCCCCGGCTCAACCCTGGATATTTCTTTTGCAGCAACTGATGCAACGCGGTAGCCAGCTGCAAGTTTTTCTCGTATGTCGCGTTTTCTCCGCCAATAATGAATGCGACACGCGCATAATCAACGCCGTGGATCGTAGCCGTCGTATATTTCCGCCGCCGCGAATCGCGATGGATATCGATGAAGTAGTGCAAGTCACGATTTTGCTTCATCGCTGCGACCACTATTTGGCGAGACATATCATACGATTGGGAGTATTTCATTCCTTTCTTTAACAATTCGCTGACAATGTCGATTTTGCTCACTTCAGCCCCGATGCCGCGCTTTTCCAGTTCTTCCGCTAACTTTTCCCCCACTTTTGTGATGTTGACCGTCGGGTGAAACGCCAAATCCGGGTCAGTGACCCCTTTGAGCGCCGGCAAAAACGACTCATGCGTATGGGTATTGTAAATGTAGACTACTTTTTTCCCTCCGGTCGTCTGCGATGGCGGGGGAACCGGTTTTTCATCTTCGTTCTTGTTTGCTTGTTCGAGTTCATCGACCGAGGCTTGCCGTTCCGCAAGCATCGCCTCCAGCGGCGGCGCTGATTCGTATGGCATGTTCGTATAATCCGTTCCTTCACCAGCGATGAGAATTTTGCTGTCATAAAGGGCAAAGCCCGGCAGCTCGCTGCCAAGCAGGCTGCGCGGGTCATCGGGATTGATGCTCGTCGCCAGGCGGAACAATAGCGATGAGTAATTCGTCTGCCGCCGATCTTTCGGCAACAGCTGCGCAAAATATCGATTTTCCAAGGCGAACAGACGAATGAACGTCTCTTCCGGAAAATGGGCCGCCATATCGTTCAGCGATGATGACGACGGACGGTATTCCGGCCGCAGCGATGTGAGCGCTCCGACAAGCATAAACATCATCATGCAGCCAAGGATGATGAGCATCAACAGTTTCTTTATGCTGGCTCCTGGAATCGCGATCATGACGTTTGGGGAGCGCCATCGTTTCATATTCCCACCCTTTCCCGGCTTGTCTCCTCAGTTTAACGTATGGCCAAGCGGGAAAAGATAGAACTGTTTTTTGTCTAATGGGTGTAGGAGCCGACATTGCCTTGGTCGACTTGCCGATGCAGCGCCGCATTCAAGCCGCCAGCTAATAAGTTGGCCATATCGCCGATAAACGAATCGATCTCTTTTGGAGTCACCATCAAATTATGCCCGAGCGGGGCGAGCACTTCATAGATGAGACGCCGCTTTTCTTCATCGCCAAGCGTGCCGACCATGCCAAGAAACGTCGACCGTTCTTGCGGCGACGGCATGTCTTGTTCCGTCAATTTTCGTTTGCGCCCAAACGTCCAGCCCGCCGGAGCGAGCGCGCTTGACGGCCGTTTCCCTTCGCGCATTTCGCGGCCGAAGTGCTTCAAAATGAAATCGATCGTGTCGCTCGTGATGGAGACCGCATCGACAACCGTCGGAACGCCGATCGAAATGACCGGAATGCCAAGCGTTTCATAGCTTAACTCTTTCCGCTTGTTGCCGACCCCGGAGCCAGGATGGATGCCGGTGTCAGAAATTTGAATCGTCGCGTTGACCCGTTCGATCGAGCGGGCAGCCAAGGCGTCAATCACAATGACAAAATTCGGCTTTGTTTTCCGGACGACGCCGTCGATAATGTCGCTCGTTTCAATCCCGGTCGTCCCCATCACCCCCGGAGCAAGGGCGCTCACCGGCCGGAAGCCTTCCTCGACGCTTTCCGGCTGCAGCTGGAACAAATGACGGGTGACAAGCACGTTTTCCACCGTGAGCGGCCCGAGCGCGTCCGGGGTGACGTTTTGGTTGCCGAGCCCGACGATCAAGCAGCTCGCTTGATCGGGGATGCGGAGCCGCTTGAAAAAGGCGCTGAGCTGCTCGGAAAAAATGCGTTGCACGTTTTGCTGCAGCTCGGTGTTTTGTTCGCGGATGCCTTGCGCTTCAATCGTCACGTAGTGGCCCGGCTTTTTGCCGATCGAGGCCGCTCCTTGTTCCGTGACATGCACATGCGACAGCTTGACGCCGTTGATCTCCTCGTCATGAATGATGACCCCCTCAATCGGCGCGGCGCTTTCTTGTTTTTGCTGCAAGCGCTCCTCGAGTGCGATCTCATGCGCTTCGATCGCTAAATCCGTACGCACCGAGTACTGGCGTAAATCGAGCGGCTGTTCCATGTCGTTCCTCCCCATTTCTGCCGTTTTCTTTTATTGTCGCCGCAATCAGGCCCGGTCATTCATGTTTCGTAAAGGATTTTCGCTTGAACACTCTTGCATAATCAAAACACGTTTGATAGAATAACACTTGTTCTTCCTGTTGTTCACAACAGAAATAGGAACGGTAACGGAGGTGAACGAACGTGGCTAACATCAAATCAGCGATCAAACGCGCGAAAACGAGCGAAAAGCGCCGGGCTCACAACGCCTCGATGAAATCGGCCATGCGTACGGCGATCAAAAAATTTGAAGCGCTTGTTGAATTGAAAGACGTAGAAAAAGCGCGCGAGGCGTTCATTATCGCGTCGAAAAAATTAGACAAAGCTGCAAGCAAAGGCCTTATCCATAAAAACGCCGCCAGCCGGCAAAAATCACGCTTAGCGAAAAAATTGAACAGCATCCAAGCTTCCTAATCAAAAACGACCTGGCGCCAGGTCGTTTTTTTGTTTTTCTTTTGTTCACGGCAAACGGCCGGGCGATCGCTTCACCGCCGGCCGTGGCGCCCCGCTTGCGCCGGGCGGGCGCCCCAGCGCATCAGAAGCAGCTCAACGGCCAACCGGCGATCGACCGCCCCGCTTTTCACTTCGTAATCGGCGTCAGCGAGCTCGTTGATCGCCTCAGCAAGCTCTCCGTCAGCGAAGCGGGCCGCTTGAGCAAGAGCGAGCTTGACGCGGAACGGGTGCACCTTGAGCGCCGCAGCAATTTGCGCCTGTCCGTAGCCTAAGGAGGCAAGCCATTTCACTTGCGAAAGCAAGCGGAAATGGGCGGCGAGCAACGCCAAAATTTTGATCGGCTCTTCATTGTTTTCAAGCAGATCATAAAACGTCTGCAACGCTGCTGGAATGTCGCGCTTCGCCACTTGCTCGACAAGCACAAATACGTTTTCTTCCGGCGTGCGGGCGACAAGCCGCTCAACCGCCGCCGCCTCGATGGTTCCGCCCGATCCGGCAAACAGGGCCAATTTATCGATTTCATTCGCCAAGGCGGAAAGCTGCGTCCCGGCCCGCCGCAACAGGACATCAATCGCCTCGTCGCTTGCTTGCGCCCCTTGGCTCTCGATGCGGCGCCGCACCCAGGCACGCAGCTCCGCTTCGGCGAGCGGGGCGGCGATGACGACTTCGCTTTGCTCTTTGGCGAGCTTCGTAATTTTTTTTCGCTCATCAAGCTTCTCGTACGGCGCGAAAAAGACGACGATCGAAAACGGCGACGGCGCCTTCAAGTACGCCTCCAGCTTCGCCAAATCATGTTCGATCTCCTTCTCTTTTTCAGACGTAAAAAAATATGGATGCTTGATGAGAATGACACGCCGCTCGCCGAAAAACGGCACCGTCTCGGCCTCCTCAAGCGCCGCCTCGATCGGCGTTTCCTCGCAGTCGTACACAGCCAAGTTCCACTCCCGCTCCTCGGGGCCAAGCGCTGCGTTCACCAATCGCTCATACGTTTCCGTTAATAAAAACGGCTCATTGCCGTATAATAAATAAAGGGGAGAAAAACGCCGTTTTTCAATGTTTCCCCATACGCGTTCCAGCATGTTCCCGTCTCCATTCCCTAGCAAACGTCTCTGCTAGAAAAGATACACCGTTTTTCGTCATTTTACAAGGGAACCGGCTGCCGAAAAAACCGGTTCCCCTTTATATAAACGCCAGCCTATAAGTCCTAGGACCTTATTGGCCAGCGGGTTATTTTTATGTTTTCCCGGCTGTTTGAAAGTATTTGTGTCAACTGTTGTCAAGGAAGGAAAAGAAGCAAGCGGCGGTAGATTTTTCACGCGTTTTCGTCTATACTAAAAATGATTGAACGAGGAGGGGGAAAACGATGAACGTATTTGAAAAGGAAGTGCAAAGCCAACGAAATGACGCCGTCGATTCCGCCGTCGGATTCATCGTGTCGTTCGGCTTTTTCGCTACCATGTTCATCATCGCAACGTTGATCGAATTTTTCGGTCGATAAGGATTGCTTACATAAGCAATCCTTATTTTTTGTTTCTGCTGAAACGTTCCGTTTTTTTGTGCACTACATCTTATGGTTTCATCACCTGAAAGGTTCCACTGTTTTCGTCATACACATAGCGAATGGCCCCGTTTTCATCCGTCCGCCAAATGATCGCCCGTTGTTGCCCAAGCCGCATAAGCACCTCGGGGGACGGATGCCCGTAGCGATTGTAGCGGCCGACGGAAATGATGGCCGCTCGCGGCTTGACCGTCCGCAAAAACGGCTCTGTTGTCGACGTTTTGCTGCCGTGGTGGGCGACTTTCAATACATCGACACGCAGCGTCGGATAAGCGCGGATGAGCGCCTGTTCCGCCTCTTCCTCGATATCCGCAGCAAACAGCCATGTCAAGCGGCCGAGGCGGGCGAGCAATACAAGCGAGCCGTTATTATCCTCATTGTTTCCCGCCTCCGGGTGCAATACGGAAAACGCGGCATCCCCCACCTTCCACCGATCCCCCCGCACGCCGGCGGCCACCGGCACGGAAAACGGGCGCGCCATCGCCTTGACGGCCGGCAGCGCTCCTGGGCTTGTGACAATCTTCTTGACGCGCACGGCTGCCATCACCTCGGGAGCAGACCCGATATGGTCGGCGTCATCGTGCGTCAAAATCAGTTGATCAAGCGTCCTCACCCCTTGGGCTTTTAAAAACGGCACGACAACGTCGCGGCCGACAGAAAACGGACGCGACCGCTTGCGCCACGGTTCGCGCGCCCATTCCGGCGTCCCGCCCGTGTCAATGAGATAGACCGCTTTGCGATGCGGAAGCTCGATATAAACGCAGTCCCCTTGTCCAACATCCAATATCGTTACTTCTCCCTTTGGATTCATATACGGAGAAGCCATATGCAGCGCCGTCGCCGCCGCCACCGCTGTCAATCCGCGGATCAGGCGGCCGCGTTCCCAATCCAAAAACGCCGCCGCGATGGCTGTCAGATAACCAGCTAAGCACCACGGCCCCGGACGGCCGAGCACAAGCATAAACGAGTAATCGACCGAGAAAAAATGGACAACCGCGTCCGTCAGCTCAATGAGACGGCTAAACAGCCAAATGAGCGGAGAAAAGGGAAAAACTGCGGATAGAAAAGCGAGTGGCAAGATGACAAATGAATACCAAGGGACGAAGAAGACATTGAGTCCTACGCTCCAAACAGAAACTTCATAAAAATGGTAAAGCAAAACCGGCAGCGCGGCAAGCTGAGCGGCGAGCGCGGTCTGAAACAAGTTTTGGAGCATCGAACGAGCAGAGGCGAGCACCGATACATGGGCGAGAAGGGCAAACGTGACAAGAAACGATAGTTGAAAACCGACATCCCAAACCATATAGGGATCAAAGACGAGCAGGGCAAGCGCTGTCCAACTCAACGCATCCAGCGGATGGATCCTTCCTTTTTTCCACTGGACGGCCAACACAATCATCCCGGTCGCACAAGCGCGCAGCACCGACGGCGAAGCGCCGGCGAGCACCGCATACATAGGCAAGAAAACGAGCAAAGCAAGCACGGCCGCTTCGCGCGTCACAAACCGAATGGCAGCGGCCAACGCAGCACTGACAAGCAGGGTGACATGGCCGCCGGAAATGGCCAACAAATGGATGATCCCGAGCTGCTGGTAACCGCTAATCACTTCCTCGTCCAACGAGCGGCGTTCGCCATAAATGAGCGCAGCGGCGATGCCGGCCGCTTCCGGCGGAAACCGGGCTTCAATGCGGCGGACGCCAGCCTCGCGAATGGCTTCGAGCCGTTCGATGATGGTGGGACGGACGCGCACGCAAGCGGAAAGGTCGATCGCCTCAGGGAGAAAGAGCCAATGAATGCGGTGGCGGCGCAAATAACGGCGGTAATCAAACGCATACGGATTGCCAGCTGGCATGGGGCGCTCGAGCATTCCGCTCAGCCGGCACACGACCCCGGGCATAAGACGCGCACGCAGCGCTTCTTTTTCCGCAGCCGTCCGAATGATGTAACGGAGCTGCACCCGCTCCTTGCCAGCTTGCACCGCCGCCTGCAATCGATCGCCGTCGATCGCCGGCGCGGCGGAAAAACGAACGGAAAGCGAATGACGGCCGCCGGAAAGGGAAGTTTTGTTATGATGGTCAACGATGAGAAAATAGACAAAAAAGAAGAGAGCTGCAACGAGAGCAGGAAGGAAACAGTGGGGCCGGCGGATGAAAAGAAGAAGGAGATAAACGATAAGGAGAAGACATGTGGTTTTGGACGGAGAGGCCGCCGCCACGGCCAAAAGCGCCGCCGCGGCGGGATAGACGGCTTGTCCTTTCATGATTCCCCTCCACCGTCGGAAAGCAAGGCGAACACATCCGTTTTCAGCGGCACTTGCACGAGCCGGACGCCAGCTTGGGCAAACAGCTCCAAGGCGTACGGGTGGTTTTTGTAGTCTTGCGCGTAATAGACAGCGCGGATGCCGCTTTGAATGATCGCCTTGCAACAATGCAAGCACGGAAAATGGGTGACATACATCTCCGCCCCCTCGGTCGGGACGCCGAACTTGGCGCATTGCAAAATGGCATTCATTTCCGCATGGATCGTCCGTACACAATGGCCGTCAATAACGTAGCACCCTTCATCGGTGCAATGGGCGCCGCCGGCGATCGAGCCGTTGTACCCGCCGGCGATGATGCGCTTATCGCGCACAATCGTCGCTCCGACCGCCAGCCTTGTGCACGTGCTGCGCAGCGCCAACAGATGGCTTTGCGCCATAAAGTATTGATCCCATGTGATGCGTTCCATTTTACGTCCCTCCGCTCGTTTCCATACTTTTAGTCTACCCGCCGCCGCCTGCCCCCGTCAACGCCGAAAAACGTCCGCAGCAGCCCTGATCCGCCCATAAACGAGAAGCATTGCGCTCCCCCGCCTCGTTTACGGCACAAGCAAATACGGTTTCAATTTCTCCAGCGTTTTTTCACCAATTCCGGTTACATTCAACAAATCCTCCACCCGCTGAAACGGCCCGTGTTCTTCGCGATAGGCGATGATCGCTTTTGCCTTCGCCGGTCCGATGCCGGGAAGCTGCATCAACTCCTCTTCCGTCGCCATATTGACCGCCACTTGCGGCCCGTCCCGAGCCCCATCGCTCGGAGACTTGCCGACGGCATTTGACGCCGGTGCGGCCTCGCCTTTTGCCGGCACGTAAATCATCATTTCATCGCGCACTTTTGCCGCCAGATTGACTTTCGTTTCATCCGCCTCGTCCGTCAATCCACCGGCTAGGACGATGACATCGCGAACGCGGGCGTCCGCCGCCACCTCGTACACCCCTGGTTTCACGACCGCCCCTTTCACATCCACCACAGCGGTTTTTGGCGCCTCGTCCTTTTTTTCTTCCGTCCGGGCGGCATCTGTTTCAGCCGCCGCCGGCAAGACGACTTGCCCCTTTTCATCCGTCGGATGACGAAACACCCATAACCCCGCCGCCGCGGCAAACAACAAGAGCACCCCCGCTTTCCCATAACGTTTTCCAAGCTCCTGCACATGCTCCCACATACGATCCCATCCTTTCCATCTCAAGTCATAAACCGAGCCTTTTTCTCATACATATCGAAAAAGAGAGTTCCGGTGAACCAAAACCGGGAGGGGGGGGACAACACATGAACATCGGCGTCATCGGCACGGGGAATATGGGCACCATCTTAATCGAAGCGTTCCTCGACTCCGGCGCCGTGAAAGCGGATCAGCTCGTCATCACGAACCGTACGCTTGCGAAAGCGTTCGCGATACAACGCGCGCATCCCGGCATTGCAGTGGTTGCCGATGCGGCTGAAGTCATCAAACAATCCAGCCTCGTCTTTTTATGCGTCAAACCGCTCGACATCCACCCATTATTGCAGCAACTGGCCCCGCACTGGACAAGGGAGCATTGCCTTGTGTCGATCACAAGCCCGATCAGCGTCGAACAGCTTGAAGCAGCCGTCCCTTGCCAAATCGTGCGCGCCATTCCGAGCATTGCAAACCGGGCGCTCTCCGGCAGCATCCTTGTCACCTTCGGATCACGCTGTTCGACCACCTGCCGGCAAACGATCGATGATCTTCTCCGGCGCATCGCCTCGCCGGTGTACATCGACGAGGCCATCACCCGCGTCGCTTCCGACATCTCAAGCTGCGGCCCGGCGTTTTTCAGCTATTTGCTTCAGCGCTTCATCGACGCCGCAGCGGCCAAAACCGCCATCACGAAGGAACAGGCGACGATGCTGGCAACCGATATGATCATCGGCCTTGGGGAGCTGCTGAAGCGGAATCTGTACACATTGCCAACGTTGCAGGAAAAAGTATG
Source organism: Geobacillus sp. Y412MC52 (assembly GCF_000174795.2). NCBI lineage: Bacteria > Bacillati > Bacillota > Bacilli > Caryophanales > Anoxybacillaceae > Geobacillus > Geobacillus sp. Y412MC52. Next base: position 2,607,032 of record NC_014915.1, read on the forward strand.
CGTCAAAGGCGGGATCACCGGGGAAGGAATCGCTGTGCTGGAACAACGAATGAACGGCGTCTTTGAAGAAGTGCTGGCGAAAACACATGAGAAGTTTAAAGAAGATGTGGAGAAGGTGAAGCAACAATTTTCATAGGTTTCATTCGACGCAGAAAGGGAAATTCCTGCTTTGTTTTGCAAAAAAGATATCCCTTGAACCTTCAGCTAGGAGATAATGTTGCAATCCTCACCCAGCCTTTTGGCTGGGTGCAATCGATTATTAGCCCGGCATTTGCGAGGAGATATTGATGTTTCAATCCTCACCCATCCCTTTTGGATGGGTGCAATACAAAATGCCGATGATATGTGCGGCAAGATAGAGGAAATATTCCTGAGATATATTCGGATTATGTAAATCATTGGGATGGCGTTGAGCCAATAAGAACCGTGCTGTTTCCATTGCTGTTCGATACGATCCTCTTTGAGCTTGGCATGTCTTCTATTTCAAAATTCCCGTGGCGTATGAGCATAAACATCATTCATTTTCGATTCGACCCCATCAGACATTTTCTCTTAGGACATTTGCCTTATATTTATCTATTTCGACCAATATCTTCATAATCCTTCTAACTCACACATCTTTTTCAATTTCCCAGCCGTCAATCGCGTCGATCGCAACGTTTGGCCATACATTCACCCCCTTCTTTTCCACATGCGCATAAAAAAAGAGCCCCTCCGGCTCTTTTTTCTTTCCCCACTTTCAGTGATGTTCCATCAACCTCTTGCAACAGCATCTTTTTTGGCTGCTAAGGTCCCTCACCACACGCCCCTCACCGCTTCCGCGCGACGAAAAACAACCGTTCCGCCGTCTCGGTCGGGGGCGCATTGGTGAAATCGGCGGTCACCTCGAACACCTCAAAGCCAGCGGAATCGAGCCATTGCTCATAGACAGCGCGCTCAAACGTGCGCTGTTCATGCCATTCGTCATAGCGCTCGTACCACTCGCCGCGGCGGACGAAAAAGGTTAATTCATGCCCGACGCTGTGCGGCCAGTCAAGCGGATGGCACGTCCATATGTAGCTGAGGTCGTCATCCTGGTCCGCAAACACGGCGTCGCGGAACAGGACGTCCATTTTGTAGACCGAATGGACATCAAACAAAAGCAGCCCGCCGCCGCCAAGGGCGCGGGAGACGGCGGCGAACGTCCGCTTCACATCCTCTTCATCCGTTAAATAGTTGAGAGCATCGCAAAACAGGAAGGCGCCATCCAGATCAGAAAACCCGTCGAGCTCCGCCATGTTTTGCTCGAAAAACGGCACCTCCACTCCCGCCGCTTCGGCTTTCGCCTGGGCGACGGCGAGCATATGTTCGGAGAGATCAACGCCGGATACTTGCCATCCGGCCTTGGCAAGGCGGATGGCAAGCTCTCCCGTCCCGCAGCCGATGTCAATGACCCGTCTCCCCGGCCGTTTGGTGTATTGGGCGAATGCCCGTTCAACAAACGATTGCCATGCGTCATACGGCGCCTCAGCCATGAGCGCATCATACCAGTCGGCGAAGCGGCCGTACGTCATGGCTGCAACACAGCCGCGACGTCTTCCGTCGGAGCGTCCCCCCAGAGCCGTTCGAGGTTGTAATACTCGCGCTCCTCTTTGGCAAAAACATGCACAACGATGTCGCCCAAATCGACAAGCACCCATTTCGCCTCCTGGAATCCTTCAACCCGCTTCACCACTAGGCCGTGTTCTTCCGCTTGGTCTTGAATTTCGCGGGCGATGGCCTGCACTTGTTTGTCCGAATTGCCATGGCAAATGACAAAATAATCGGCGACAAGCGAAATGCCTTTCATGTTCAAGATGACAATTTGTTCCGCCTTTTTATCATCCGCCGCGCGGACGACAAGCTGCAACGCCTCTTGTTCCGTCACCGTTTTGCTTCCCCCTTCACTTCACGCATGAGTGAATTGTACGCATGAATCGTATCTGGATAAATGAGCTGGCGCTTCTCAAGCAAAAACGCGATCGTATTTTTCACCGCCTGCAAAAGCGCCCGGTTGAGGTCTTCTTCCGCCAAGCGCCGTACGTCGTCGACGCCGGGGAAGCGGCGCCCTGGTTCCATATAGTCGGCTAAATAAATAATTTTTTCCAACAGAGTCATTCCCGCCCTTCCCGACGTATGGTAGCGAATGGCATCCAGCACTTCCGGATCATCGATGCCGATTTCTGTCTGCACCAAATAGGCGCCGACGGGCGCATGCCATAGCTCACTGTTGTAAGCAAGCAAATCGTTGGGCATATTTTGCGCCAAAATGATTTGTTTCATTTCCTCGACCGGACGGAATTTGGCATAGTCGTGGAAAATCGCCGCCAGTTCCGCCTTTTTCGCGTCGGCGCCGTATTGCTTGGCGAGCTTAACGGCGGTCTCGACAACGCCAAGCGTATGCTCGTAGCGCTGCTCTGTCAGCTGTTGTTTCACAATCCACAACGCTTGTTCTCGCTCCATATAGCCCCTTCTCCTCAATATAAAGTCTGACGCCTTCCGGCACAAGATAGCGAATCGTCTGTCCGTTCCGCACCCGCTCGCGGATGAGCGAGGAAGAAACAGCAAACTGCGGCGCCTCAACTTCGATGACCGGATACGGCGTTTCCATTGAAAACCCCGGCCGCTTGACGCCAACAAACGTCACCAACTCGATGAGCTCATCGATGCGGTGCCAATTCGGCAAATATTCGACCATATCGGCGCCGATGATGAAATAAAATTCGTCATCAGGATGCATCGCGACAAGCTGCCGGATCGTGTCGTACGTATACGAAGGCCCTTCCCGCTCGAGTTCGATCGTCTCAATATGAAAGCGCGGATGGCCAGCCACTGCCAACTCGAGCATGCGCAGCCGGTCTTCGCTTTTGGTCACTTGTTCGTGCTGCTTATGGGGAGGAAGGCGGTTGGGCAGAAACCAAATTTCTGACAACTGAAGGGCGTCAAGCACTTCATTCGCCATGAGCAAATGACCGTAATGAGGCGGATCAAACGTGCCGCCGAAAATCCCGATTTTTCCCATCTTCTTTCCTCCCGCCGCCTGCCGTGGCTGCTCCCATTGTCAATCAGGCAGAACGATTTGTTTATGCTCCTTCGATTCTTTGTATAAGACGATCGTATTGCCGATCACTTGCACGACTTCCGCCCCCGTTCCAGCCGCGAGCTGCTCGGCGACGGCGTGGCGGTCTTCTTCGCAGTTTTGCAAAACGCTCACTTTCAACAGCTCGCGCGCTTCGAGCGCCGCCGCAATTTGTTCGGTCATCGCTTCCGTCACGCCGCCTTTGCCGACTTGAAAAATCGGTTTCAAATGATGGGCTTGAGCGCGCAAAAACCGTTTTTGTTTTCCCGTTAGCATATGTTACCTCCTTAACGCTTCGATGACAAGCTGTTTCATCCGGTTGACATCCGGCCATTGGCCGGTCCACTTTTCGAACGCCAGCGCCCCTTGGTATACGAGCATGCCGACGCCGTTTTGCACACGGGCGCCGCGGGCTTTCGCTTCTTTCAGCCATTTTGTTTCCAGTGGATTGTAAATAATATCGGAAACGATCACCCCTGGCCGCAGCCGTTCAAGAGAAAGCGGCTGCACCTCGACACGCGGATGCATGCCGACAGAAGTGGTATTGATAATAATATCGTATTCGTCAAGCCGCGTTTCGGCCTCGGCGAGTGAAAAATACGCCGAGCGGCCATCCTCCCCTTCGCGGACGAGCCGCTCCGCTTTTTCCACCGTCCGGTTGGCCATATCGATGCGCTCGGCTGCCGTCGACAGCAACGAAAAGTAAATGCCGCGCGCCCCGCCGCCAGCGCCGATCACCAAAATCCGCTTGCCGTCCAAGGTGATGTTCATTTCCTCTTCCAACGCTTGGACATAACCGGGCCCGTCTGTATTGAAGCCAATGAGCCGGCCGTCGTTGTTGATGATCGTATTGACCGCCCCGATGCGGCGCGCATGTTCGTCCACTTCGTCCAAAAACGGAATGACCGCCAGTTTGTGCGGAATCGTCACGTTCACCCCGGCGATGCCGAGCGCCCGCACGCCAGCGATCGCCGCACCGACTTGCCCCGGTTCGACGGGAAACAAATGATAGCGCGCCGGAATGCCCAAACGGGCGAATGCATCATTATGCATGAGCGGCGACAGCGAGTGCTCGACGGGAAACCCAATCAACCCGTATACCTTTTCCACGTTTCTCCCCCTCCCGCTTTCCATTAAATCAACGATTGACGGATAAATACGTCGACCCCTTTTGGAGCATGGACGACAAGCTGAGCACCCGGGTCGTTGCACGTCACCCAGCCGAGTCCGGAAAAGACGATGTCCGTCTTCCGCTCTTTGACAGACAGCGAGCGCGGCACAAGCGGCGGAAATTCAGCGGCATAGCGTTTGTTTGGCGGCGACAGCAAATCGCCAAGCTGATTGGCATAAAGGGAGTCGGCTTTTTCCAACTTTGTCCGATGAACCGTCAACTCATTGGCCATGTAGCAGACGAACGAGCGGCGCCCGCCTTTGATGTAATCGAGGCGGGCCAAGCCTCCGAAAAAGAGCGTCTGCCCTTCGTTGAGCTGATAAACGCGCGGATGGATTTCCCGCTTCGGCGTAATGATCTTCAAATCGCGCGCATCAACAAAGTGCGCCATTTGGTGATGGTTGATGATCCCCGGCGTATCATACAGCGTCGCTCCACCCTCAAGCGGAATTTCGATCATATCGAGTGTCGTCCCCGGGAAATATGACGTGGTAATCACATTCCCTTTGCCGGTCGCCTCTTCAATGATCCGATTGATGAACGTCGACTTGCCGACATTCGTGCAGCCGACGACGTAGACATCACCGCCCTCACGGTAGCGGTTGATCGCTTCCATCACCTTCGCCATGCCAATTCCTTTCGCTGCGCTGACAAGGCAGACGTCAACCGGACAGAGCCCGAGCTCTTCCGCCATGCGGCGCATCCAGCGCAGCAGCTTCGGGTATTTGACCGATCGCGGCAATAAATCCGCCTTGTTGCCGACAAGCAAAATCGGATTCTCGGCCGCAAACCGCGGCAAGCCAGGAATCCAGCTGCCGTTGAAATCAAAAATGTCGACGATGTTGACGACAAGCGCCTTCGATTCCCCGATGCGGTGCAGCATGTTTAAAAAATCGCTGTCATCAAGCGGCACGTCTTGCACTTCGTTGTAATGTTTCAAGCGGAAGCAGCGCTGGCAAATGATTTCTTCCTCGTCTTTTTCGAGCACGCTTTTCGGCGCATAGCCCGCCTTTTTCGGATCGTCAAACTGAATGGCCGCTCCGCAGCCGATGCAACGCAGTTGTGGCTCCACGATCATTCCTCCCAGTAAATCATCCCTTTTTTGCGCATCACCTTTAAAATTCTCCGCTCCATTTTTCGATTGAAACGCGTCCATAATCCGTCCGTCTGGGCGACCGGGACGACTAAAATCGTGTTCAGTCCGAGCCGGTTGCCCCCAAGCACATCGGTCAGCAACTGATCGCCGATGACGACGACTTCCTCTTTCTTAAGCTCCATCATCTTTAATGCCTGCAAAAACGCGCGTGTCAGCGGTTTGCGCGCTTCAAAGATGAACGGGATGCCAAGCGGCTCAGCAAACGACTGCACGCGTTGTTTATTATTATTCGATACGATGACGACCTTAATGCCCGCCTGCTTCATCGCATCAAACCATGCGGCCAGCTCCGGGGTGGCGCTCGGCCGATCCCATTCAACGAGCGTATTGTCCAAATCAGTGATGATCCCTTTGACCCCTTTTTGTTTCAGCTCATCCGGAGTAATGTCGATCACACGCTTGGCAAACTGGCTTGGCAAAAAGTAGTGAAGCATGCCGGACACCCGCCTTTCCATTTGCTTTTCCCATCATAGCGAATTTTATCGTTTGTTTCAAAACAAAGTTTACCGATGATAAATAGAAAAAACTTTCGACAAATTTTGCGCCTCTCCATCTTGTGGATAACTGTTGTCCACATTATACACAAGCTGGTCATCACACTTCCTACACTTTATAAACATGTTTTCCACATGTTATCCACCGCTTTCTGTGGATAACAGAACGGTTGTTCTCTTTCACAAGTCATGGTACATTGTAAGTAACCTACCATTATATGTATGACATGTTTGGCATATTCCATCCAAAAAAGGAGGACGCCCCCGATGAAACATTTGTCCGACGAGCTGTTGATCGAGTCGTACTTCAAGGCGAAAGAGCTCAACCTCAGCCCGGAATTCATCGAGTTGATTGAAAAAGAAATCCAGCGCCGTTCATTGACCCACAAAATTAAGCTGTCCTCATAAGCAAAGGCCTTCGGGCTTTTTTTGTTTCCGAAAGCCTTAGCGCTCGTGCGCCTCGCACCAATAGCCGAGCCGCTCGCCGACTTTGATCGGCATGGGCGCAACAATGCGCGGGTCAGGGGCGAAACTTCCGCGTTCAAACAGCAAGACGACCGTTGAACCGAACGAAAAATACGCCATTTCCTCTCCTTTTACAAGCTGCTCACCCTCATGGGTCAATTCAATGCTGTTGACGAACATGGCGCCGATTTTCACGATCGCCAAGCGCTTGCCGCCGGCTGTGACCTCGGTGATGAGGCGGTAATTTTTCTCGAGCGGCCGACGCCCATATTTTAAGCCAAGACGGTTGACTGGATACGACTTGCGGCCGAGCGCCCACTGCTTTTCGATCACTCCAGATATTGGGCTGTGGATGCGGTGATAATGGCTCGGGCTTAAATACAGAATAAAAAAGAACCCGTTCACATACGGTTGTGCCGCTTCAACGCTGCCGAGCATTTCCGCAATGGAATACGGCTTTCCCTTGACGATCATTTCACAGTTTTCTCGAATCGTGCCCATGTCTTCAATGACAGCGTCGACCGGGCTGACGACCGTATGCTCATCAGCGTCGACCGGCCTCACCCCGGCCTTCAGCCGGCGAACGAACAGTTGCTGCAACGTCTTATAATTTTTTAGGCTTTTTTCCATTTCGTCTTGGTTAATATGATAAATTTTTGCATACGATGATATCAATAGCCCGCTGAGGCGCGATTTGGCAAACGAAGCGAGCAGCTTTGAAGAAAGCGAGTGATTGGTCAGCTCGATGAACAAACGATAAAGCCATTTTCGCAAGCACGTTCCCTCCAGTAGCGCAACATCGCTATTCGTTACTACCTTCCATATTACCGCCAAAACGAGTATAATGGTAGTAGAATTTTCTTTTGGCGTTTTCTGTTGGAAAAGGAGTGGGGAAACTTGTTCTTATCGGACTATTTAGATTATACGTTAAAAAAGCTGAAAGCAAACGCGGCAAACATTTTGACGATGACAAACTTGTCGCTTGGCGGCTTTTCCGTCCTGGCTACGCTGAAAGGGCAGCTTCATATGAGCGTGCTGCTCGTTTTTTTAGCAGCGTTTGTCGATCGCTTTGACGGCGCTGTGGCGCGCAAGATGAACATTGAATCCGAACTTGGCAAGCAGCTCGATTCGATGAGCGACATCGTCTCCTTCGGCGTCGCTCCCGCCTTGCTGATGTACCAAGGCTTGTTCCATGAGTTCGGCGCGCCCGGCGCGGTATTCACCGTTTTGTACATCGCTTGCGGCGCCTTCCGCCTCGCTCGCTTCAACATCACAGAAAACAACGGTTACTTCGCGGGGCTGCCGATCACCGCCGCCGGGGTGCTGATGACGCTCGGTTATTTAGCCATCCCGTACTTCCCGCCACAATCGTTTATGTTTTTGGCGCTTATTTTATCGTTTTTAATGGTCGGCACGTTTAAACTGAAAAAAATATGATGATCACCGGAGCTGCCCCTTCCGTCAGCCTAATGGAGCGGGCGGCTTTTTTCGTCTCATGTCACACCTTTTTCCCTTTTCAACCTCCTATATTCAGTATATGATAAATATGGTTTCTTCATAAAAACGCCCAATGGCGTAGATCGTTCGTATGGAAAAAGCGGGGGGATTCATTTGGACAAAACATCGGTCATCGGCATCATCCTTGGCGTCATTGCCGTCGGGTTGGGCATGTACTTTAAGGGCGTTTCGCCTGCTGTATTGATCAATCCGGCCGCTATCCTCATCATTCTCGTCGGGACGGCGGCAGCGGTCGTCATCGCCTTTCCGACGCAGGAAATTAAAAAAGTGCCAAAACTTTTCAAAGTCATTTTCACGGAATCAACGACGCCGACGGTCGAACAACTGATTCCGCTGTTCGTCGATTGGGCGAATATCGCCCGCCGCGAAGGGCTGCTGGCGCTCGAGGCGAAATTGGACGACATTGACGACCCGTTTTTGCGCAACGGACTCAGCATGGCAATCGATGGGCAAACGCAAGAGTTCATCCGCGATGTCATGACAGAGGAAATCGTTGCCATGGAAGAGCGCCACGAAGCGAATGCCGCGATTTTTTCCCAAGCAGGCACGTACGCGCCGACGCTCGGGGTGCTTGGGGCCGTCATCGGCCTGATTGCCGCCCTTGGCAATATGGAAAACATCGCCGAGCTCGGCAAGGCGATCAGCGCCGCTTTTGTCGCCACGATGCTCGGCATTTTCACCGGCTATGTGCTTTGGCATCCGTTTGCCAACAAACTGCGGCGGAAATCGAAGGAAGAGGCGCGCGTGCGCTACATCATGATTGAAGGGGTGCTGTCCATTTTGGAAGGACAAGCCCCGCGCATGATCGAACAAAAACTCGCCTCATACTTGCCGGAAAGCGAGCGGCGCCAAGCGCTGGTGCAAGGGGAAACGGCCAATGGCTAAGAAAAAAAAGAACAAGCATGACGACCATATGAGCGAGGCATGGCTGATTCCGTACGCGGATTTATTGACGCTATTGCTCGCCCTATTCATCGTCTTGTTTGCGAGCAGCCAAATCGACCAAAAGAAGTTTCAAGAAATTGCGCGCGCCTTTAGCACCGCCTTTGCCGGTGGAACAGGTGTTCTTGACTTTCAAAGCCCGATCGAGCCGATCACTCCACCGGCCCAAGACGAAGAAGGACGGCATCAAGCAAAGCAGCCTTCCCCAGCCGTAAACGGAAAGGAAAAAGAAGAATTAGGGCAAATCAAAGCGAAAATCGACAGCTACATCCACGACAACAAGCTGACGGGAAAACTGCAGACTTCCTTGACGGACGAAGGGCTCGCGATTACCATTTTGGATGATATTTTATTCGACTCCGGCAGCGCCGAAGTGCGCATGAAAGACCGGCGTCTTGCGGCGGAAATCTCCGCTTTGCTCGTCATGAACCCGCCGCGCAATATCATTATCAGCGGCCATACGGACAACGTGCCGATCCATAACGAGAAATTTGCTTCCAACTGGGAGCTGAGCGTCATGCGCGCCGTCAATTTCATGAAAGTGCTGCTTGAAAACAAGCAACTCGACCCGCGCTATTTCAGCGCTAAAGGGTATGGCGAATACAAGCCGATCGCCTCCAACGCCACCGCTGCCGGGCGGATGAAAAACCGGCGCGTCGAAATTTTAATTTTGCCGCGCACCGACGTCAATGATTCGTCCACATCCACTCAGTGACCGCCGCGCCTTCAGCGGGCGGTTTTCTTTAGCCGTCGCTTTGCCAAAACTCTCTTCCCCATGTCCAGACAGAAAAACCGGCGGTTCGCCGGTTTTTCCTCCTTCGTCCGCAAAGACCTTTATTCGAAAAATCAAAGCTTGATCGTCCATTTAATGACTCCAGCTTTGGCAAGAGCCTCAACCAAAATGACAACGACCGGCCCGACGAACAACCCGATAAAGCCAAGCAGCTGAAACCCCAGATAGACACTGACGAGCGCGGCGAGCGGGGAAATGCCCAAATTGGTGGAAAACACTTTCGGCTCGATGATCCGGCGCACGACGGTGATGACGACAAACAGCACAATGAGCCCGATGCCAAGCGTATTGTTGCCGTTCGCCATGCTGATGAGCCCCCACGGAACAAGCACGGAACCCGTTCCTAAAATCGGCAAAATATCAACGACGACGATGACCAGCGCCATCAACGCCGCATAATCGACCCCCAACACGAAAAGGCCAGACAGCGCGAGGAAAAACGTAATTAAACTAAGCAAAAACTGCGCTTTTAAAAAGCCGATCCCCGCTTTGCTCAGCTGGGCGACGACCATCCCAAGCCGCTGTTCGGTCCGTTCGGACAAATAGCGGCGCATGCCTTGCTTCAGCTGCGGCAAATCGAGGCAAATGAGAAACAGTGCGATCAAATACACTAAAAAATGAATCAAAAACGCCGGAATGGCGGCAATATAATGGACGAGCGACTGCGTCAAGTTGGTCGCAAACGACAAAAGCATTTGCTCGACGGTATTTACGCCGCGTTCAAGCGAATCGATGATTTCCTGCGGAATGGAGCTGGAATACGACTGCCACGTTTGAATGAGACGGTCGAGCACTTTCGTCGCTTCGTTTAACACGTAAGGCAGTTTTTGCGAGAGCGCCATCACTTGTTGCACAAAAATCACGACCAGAAAGTAAAGGGAAAGCCCCAGAATGATGATGAACAATGAAAAAATCGCCGTGACGGCGTGCGCGCGCTTCAGCTTATAGTTTTCTTGCAATCGGCGGATGGACGGCTCGAGCAAAAGCGCGGTCGCAAGTGCGAAGAGAAGCGGCACACTGTATGGCACAAGCCATAGCCCCACAGCGAATAGCAACGCAATGATCATCCAACGTTTCACGTTCGTCCCTCATTTTTCCTCAAAATTTAGCCAAAAGATGGTTCATGTATATAAATATAGCCGACCGCATGCGGACAGGGCAACTATTTCATGCGCTCGTTTTCATCTGCAGCGCGGCGTCGTCTTTGCCAAACGATGTAAATCGCCGCCACCGCCACCGCCGCTGCGATAGCCGGTCGGACATATGGCGCCGCCATCTCGTCAATTTGCCGCCATCGTTGGCCAAGCTGTTCTCCCAACCAAATAAACAAAATGGACCATGGGATGATGGCCAACACCGTGTAAATCGTAAACGGCAGCCACTTCATCCGAGCAATGCCGGCGGGGATCGAAATGGCATGGCGGACGACGGGAATAAATCGGGCGCTGAAAATGACGCCGGGGCCAAATTTCGCAAACCAGCGTTCCGCCACATCCAAATGTTTTTTCTGGATCAATACATATTTCCCATACTGATCTAGAAACGGCCGTCCGCCATAGTAGCCCATCCAATACAAAAACAGTTGCGCCACCGTGCCGCCTACTGTCCCCGCTGCCACGGCCCCAGCAAATGAGACATCCCCCCGCGCTACCAAATAGCCAGCATAAGCCAACACGATCTCGCTGGGGATTACTTCCACCATCAAGGCGAGAGCGATGCCGACATAGCCTAAACTGGTCAAAAAGGAAAACATCGATTGAATGACTTCGTGCACCGTTTTTCCTCCTTGTCTTTTGCTTCCTTGTCCATTGTTTCATTATACTACACGCCTTTGGCAAACAAAACGAAAAAGCGGCTGATCATTCAGCCGCTTTCACGAGTGTCGATGATCATCTATATAGATGCAATTTAAAGCTTGAACATTTTTCGTCTTTACCGGTCATTGCATACGACTGTCGAGTGACCGAACAACGCCGCTTCCAGACCCATGAATGGGTCTGTGCAGCGAGTCGTTGTTCGGTCTTCCGTCACGCTAAGGCGTGACGAAGGCAAGCCACACGCTTGCCGACTACGGCAGAAAAGCTAGGAATAGGACGATGTCAACTGGTTTTTAATGGTTAATCAACACATCTGAGCCACTTTTTTCTTAGGCGCTTTGCTGCTGCAACTCAGCGATGTATTGTTTTCCTTGTTCTTCGTTATATTGCCCTTCCCATTTCGACATCACAACCGCCGCCAGCGAGTTGCCGATGACGTTGACCACTGTGCGCGCCATGTCCAAAAGACGGTCGATGCCGGCGATAAACGCCAATCCTTCAACTGGAATGCCAACCGTGCCAAGCGTTGCCAATAAGACGACAAACGATACGCCTGGGACACCGGCAATCCCTTTGGACGTCACCATTAAAACGAGCACAAGCGAGATTTGCTGCGAAATCGGCATGTCGATGCCGTACAGTTGAGCGATAAAGACAGCCGCCAGCGCCTGATACAGCGTCGACCCATCCAAGTTGAACGAATAGCCGGTCGGAACGACAAAGGATGTTACAGCCTTCGAACAACCGAATTTCTCCATTTTTTCCATAACCTTAGGCAACACGGTTTCCGAGCTCGACGTGCTATAGGCAAGCACTAATTCATCCTTTAAGATTTTTATAATATGGAAAATATTTGTATTTACCAATTTAGCCACAGCGCCAAGCACCACCAACACGAAGAACGCCATGACCGCATAAACGAGCACAACAAGTTTGCTGAGCGGAAGGAGCGAAGCGACGCCGAATTTCGACACCGTCACGCCGATCAAGGCGAAAACGCCAAACGGCGCAAATTTCATCACTTGGTTCGTCACATAAAACATCGCTTCCGCCGTGCCTTGGAAAAAGCGAAGCACCGGTTTCCCTTTTTCACCGATCGCGGCTACGCCCAACCCGAACATCACCGAGAAGAAGATGATCGGCAGCATATTCCCGGTCGACAGCGCTTCAAACACGTTTTTCGGCACGATGTTGACAAATGTTTCAACCATCGAATGGTGCTGCACTTCGTTCGTCGTATCGACATACGACTGGATATCCGTTTTCTCAAGCGACTTCATATTGACGCCGACGCCTGGTTGGAAAAGGTTCGCTGCCAAGAGGCCGACGATAATGGCAACCGTCGTAATGATCTCAAAATAAAGGATCGTTTTGCCGCCCAACTTTCCGAGCTTTTTCACATCACCGACGTTGGCGACGCCGACAATCAAGCTTGAGACGACGATCGGGATGACGATCATCTTAATTAAACGGAGAAAAACATCTCCGATCGGCTGCAAATACGTCGCTACTTTAGGGTTTCCGTAAAAAATGGCCCCAACCATAATCCCGAGAATAAGGCCGATGAAAATTTGCCATGCCAAGCCGATCTTGCGCATGATGCTTTTTTCGCCTCCTTTAGACAAATTTAGACAAAAGACGACAAAATTATTTTACTTTTAAAAATAAAATCTGTCAATATTTTTGATTGAAATCGCTTCATCAAAGGACATAAATGAAAGAATTCAGTTTTTTAAAATAATTTCTATTCTTCCACTACTGAAAAAGCGGGTCGCTGCACCAGCAACCCGCTTTTGTTATGACCGCCGTTTTTCTTTTTCCTGCCGATAAAACTCGTGAAACATTTTCATTAATGCCCGTTTTTCAATGCGCGAGACATAGCTTCTCGAGATGCCGAGCTCTTTGGCGATTTCACGCTGCGTTTTTTCCCGCTGCCGACCGAGGCCAAAGCGATTGATGATCACCTCTTTTTCCCGCTCATCAAGCACGCTGATATATTGTTTGACTTGTTCGAGCTCCATGTTCAAGTGGATTTCATCGACGATGTCTTCGCCTTCGGCTTTTAAAATATCAAGCAGGCTGATTTCGTTTCCTTCTTTGTCCTGGCCGATTGGCTCATGCAACGAGACGTCTTTGCGCGTTTTTTTTAATGAACGCAGGTGCATCAGGATTTCGTTCTCGATACATCGAGCCGCATACGTTGCCAACTTCGTTCCTTTGCCCGGCGAATAGCTTTCAATCGCCTTGATCAAGCCGATCGTGCCAATGGAGATTAAATCCTCGACCTCTTCTCCCGTATTTTCAAACTTTTTCACAATGTGGGCAACAAGGCGCAAGTTGTGTTCGATGAGCCGGTTGCGGGCTTGCTCGTCGCCTTTTGCCATCAGCGCCAAATACTTTTCCTCTTCTTGAGCGCTTAACGGCTGGGGAAACGCATTGTTTTTAATATACGAGACAAGAAACGTCAGCTCTTTCAACAGAAACGTAAACGCCGTGAAAATGCCGGACATGCTCTCACCCCCGCCTGCTGTCATCGGCGGAAACCGCCTATCGTTATGTATATGCAGGGGCGATGTTGTCCGTGTCTTTACGACAAAAATAGACCGGCCCGAAATGAGCCGGCAATGACCTGACCAATCAAAAACGATTGATGCCAACGTTCTGCTGATGCGGTCCGCCTGCTTATCCCCCTCCCGATGCAGAAGAACCGCCGTTACGCTTTGGCCTCAACGCTGACTTCCGCGGCGACAACAAGCGCAATCGACGCGGTAATGATGATCGACATGACAATGGCGAACATCCCCGTTCCCTCCTTGACCTTCTCTTCTAGATTTTATTTTACCAAAGAAGACAAGGAACGCTTCCGCCACATTTTGAACAATTCGTGAAATTCGACCGTCAACAACAGCACACGGAGCACCCATCGCATCCCTTTAGACTGAGTCAAGTTGAGTCTCCCCTTTGCTTCATCCACATCACAAGCCATACGAGTACAATGGACATAAATCTTCTCCCCTTTCATCCTTCATTGCTGGAAATGTTTAAAACAATCGTTGATGGAAAAAGCATTTGCGGTCAACAAGCTCCTCCTCGGCTGCACGGGCGAACCGCTCCTCTTCGATGTTCCGCTGCCGCGGCTTTCTCCGCTCAATCGTGATCGTGATAAAAAACAAATGGATCGTCATGCCTCCCCACCTCCTTTCCATGCAAAAAAACCGCAGAAGGAAAGCGCTTCTGCGGCTCAGTGTGCAAAAAGGCCGCAGAAAGCGAGACTACTCCCCTTCTGCGGCCTGATCACTGTTTTTCGTCATCGGTGCACGTTCATTCCCGGTCGGCGGAAGGTCGAATAGCCATTTTCTGGAATAAATACGTGAATGTTGACCACATCACCATTGTCATGATCTTCGACCTCCCCTCAGAAATGACGTTACGAAGGTAATTGTATCCAAAAACATTTCCATTGTCAACCATTTTTTATAAAAAACAAGCTCCCCTTTGACGGCAGCATGACGAAACCAAAATGAGGGGGCTGACCTAAAAGGCCGCCTGCCTTCAAGATCGTCACAACGATAGTGCAGCAGAAACAGCAAGCACATATATAGCAGCGAAAGAGAGTGTTCCAATCTTTTTGGGACACCCTCCTTTCTTAATCTATCGCCAATAATAAGCGCAATGACGCTTTTCGTCGAGCCCCACTGATCATTCAAACCGGTCTTCCTCTTCCTCCAAGCGGCGGGCGCAAACGGCGGAGCGACGTGAACAGTACAAAGCCGCCATGAAACAGCCTCCAACCGCCAGCAAGGCGAACGGTTTTTTCGCCGCCTCGAGCGCCCCAGGAATCATCGTGCCAAAATAGAAAAACGCCCCGAGCGAGAACAAGACAAGGCTGTACATCTTGAAATCGCCCGCCTTGGCCCGCAGCTCGTTTCGTTGCTGTTCGTTCAATCCCGATCCCTCCTCTCCCCTTTCACTGTATCATACATGGACGGAAGGGGGGAGCGGCAATTTCAGCCAAGCGCCTGCGCCAAATCGTCAAGCAGATCGTTGACATCTTCAAGCCCGACCGACAAACGGATCAGGCCGTCGGTAATGCCGAGCTGTTCGCGCCGTTCCTTCGGGATCGAGGCGTGCGTCATTTTCCCTGGCAACGAAATTAAACTTTCGACCGCCCCTAAGCTTTCGGCAAGCGTAAAGTAGCGCACGCGCGACAGCACTTTCTCGGCGCGCTCCAAGCTGCCGACATCAAACGAAATCATGCCGCCAAATCCGCGCATTTGTTTTTTCGCCAGCTCGTGGTTCGGATGATCCGGAAGCCCGGGGTAATGGACGCGCTTGACCACCTTGTGTTCAGCCAAAAAAACAGCGATTTGGCGCGCATTTTCTTCATGTTCCTCCATCCGCACGGCGAGCGTTTTCATCCCGCGCATCAATAACCATGAATCCTGCGGCCCGAGCACGCCGCCGGTTGAATTTTGCACGTAATGGAGCCGTTCGGCAAGCTCCGGCGTGCGGACAACCGCCAACCCAGCGACGACGTCGCTATGGCCGCCTAAATATTTCGTCGCGCTATGAATGACGATATCGGCGCCAAGCTCAAGCGGCGTCTGAAAGTACGGAGTGGAAAACGTGTTATCGACGATCAATAGCAGCCCATGCGCACGGGCAATGGCGGCGGCGGCTTGCAAGTCAGTGATTTTCAACAGCGGGTTCGTCGGCGTTTCGATATAGATGGCTTTCGTATTCGGCCGGATGTGCGCCTCGATGTTGGCGACATCGCTCGTATCGACGAACGTCGCCTCAAGCCCGAACCGATTCAGCACGTTCGTCATGACGCGATACGTGCCGCCGTAGACATCGTCAGTGAGCACCAGATGGTCGCCGCTTTGAAACAACATCATGACGGCCGTAATTGCCGCCATACCGGAAGCGAACGCAAAGCCGGCTTCGCCGCCCTCGAGATCGGCGATCAGCTTCTCAAGCGCCGCGCGCGTCGGGTTGCCGGTGCGCGAGTATTCAAACCCTTTATGCTTTCCAACTTCTTCTTGCTTATACGTACTCACTTGATAAATCGGAACCGACACCGCTCCAGTATGCGGATCCCCCGGAATGCCGCCATGAATGAGCATTGTTTTCCGCCTCATCGTTACCTCCCACCTTCATAAATGTGTTTGCTTAAATAGCGTTCGCTCCCGTCCGGAAAAATGACGACGATATTCGTCCCTGGCTTTGCCTTCTCTGCTTCCATCAAGGCGGCATGAAACGCGGCGCCGGACGAACTGCCGACCAAAAGCCCCTCCTGTCTCGCCAGTTCGCTGACGCGCCGGAACGCGTCATCGTCCGCGATCGTGTAGATGGCATCAAAATAATCCGGATCCATAAACGGCGGCAAAAACTCCATGCCGATCCCTTCCGTCCGATGCGGACCCGGCTTGCCGCCGCCTAAAATCGAGCCTTCCGGTTCCACGATGACCGTTTTAATGGCCGGGTTTTTTTCTTTTAAAAACGTCGCCGTCCCCATAAACGTGCCGCCGGAGCCGGCGCCGGCGACAAAAATGTCGATCTGTCCGTCCAAATCGTCCCACAGCTCCGGGCCGAGCGTCTTGTAATACGTCCTTGGGTTGGCCGGGTTTTGGAACTGCTGGGGGCAATAGGCGCCTGGAATCGTGCGGGCGAGCTCCTCCGCTTTGCGGATTGCTCCTTCCATTCCCTCTTCAGTCGGTGTATGAACGATTTGCGCCCCGAGCGCCTTCATCAGCTGTTGCTTTTCGATGCTGAATTTTTCCGGCACACAAAAAATGATGTTCACGTTTTTGCCGATCGCCGCCAGCGCCAGACCGATGCCGGTGTTGCCGGCCGTCGGCTCGATGATCGTGCCCCCCTCTTTCAGTTTTCCTGATGCAAACGCCTCGCGCAACAGCTCTTGTCCGAGCCGGTCTTTAATGCTTCCGCCAGGATTGAAGTATTCAAGCTTGGCGAACAGCCGAACGCCTTCCGGGAGGGGGAAGCGCGTAATTTCGACAACCGGCGTATGGCCGATCAACTCATGGATGCTTTTTGCTACGCGCATACAAGTCACTCCGTTTCTTCACGCTCAGTTTAGCAGCAAAACGGCGGTGTTTTGTTGTCTATATAGATGCAATTTGAAGCATCACCATTTGCAACTTTTACCGAGTATTCGATCGACTGTCGGGCGACCGAACAACGCCGCTTAAAGACCCATATATGGGTCTGTGAAGCAGGCGGTTGTTCGGTCTTCCGTCACGCCAAGGCGTGACGAAGAAGCCTGCGGCTTGCCTCCGACAGTCGAGAACATAGACAAGCTGCTTTTTCGCTGCATCTTAATAGCGCTTCTGTTTCATAACGGAAAGCATCGACAAGACAAGTTCAGCCGAATGTTTCGCCGCCGTCTCCAAAAACTGTTCAAACGACACGTCCGACTCCTCACCAGCAATATCAGACAACGCCCGGATGATGACAAACGGCGTTCCAAATTGCACGCACACTTGGGCGATCGCCGCCGCTTCCATTTCGACGGCGCACAATTCCGGAAACTGACCGCGCACAAATTCGACTCGCTTTGGATCGTTCATAAACGAATCACCGGTGGCGATCAAGCCGGTCACTGCCTGCAGGCCATCAAGCCGCGCCGCCGCCTGCTTGGCCGCCTCAACAAGCGCCTCATCCGCCCGGTAGCGCGCCGGCAGGCCAGGCACTTGCCCGTAAGCGTAGCCGAACGCGGTCACATCGACGTCATGATGGACGACTTCCTTGGAAATGACAAGATCTCCGACACGAAGCGAAGGCAAAAATCCGCCAGCTGACCCCGTGTTAATCACGAAGTCAGGGCGAAAGCGGTCAAGCAAAAGCGTCGTTCCCATGGCGGCGTTCACTTTGCCGATCCCGGATTTCAACAACACCGCCTCCACGCCGTCAAGGCGCCCTTTGGAAAATTCGCACCCGGCAATGACCGTTTCCTCGCGCCCTTCCATGCGCGAACGCAAAATCGCCACTTCCTCTTCCATGGCTCCAATAATGGCTGCTTTCATCGTTTTCCCTCTTTCTATGTCGTTTGTTTCACCGCCTCCATCACCCAGACGAACGCGTTTTGCTGCGCAAAGGAGGCGGAAAAGCCATGCTTGGAAAACAGTGATGCCAATACGTCAAGCGTCGTATAATATTCGCGTTCCAAATCGTCGGCCAAATCGTGGAAGCCGCGCGCCCGGGCTTCCTCAATCGCCTGGCGGAACGCCTCTTTGTCGCGAAACGCCGTATCGGCAAACACTATTTTACCACCCGGATGGAGCAATTGACTATATTTGGCCAGCGCTTCGTCTTTTTCCGCATCCGTCAAATGATGAAACGCATACGTGCTGGCGATCGTGTCGATCGGCTTCGGCGGTGTCGGAAATTGCAAAAAATCGCCCTCCAGAATGACCGCTCGCCCGTTGAGCTTTTCCGCTGCTTTTTTCCTCATCGGCGCCGATGGCTCGATCCCGTACACCCGCTTGCCGCGCTCAAGCAGCTTTTTCGTCAAGTTTCCTGTGCCGACGCCAAACTCGAGCACAACTTGGCCGGCTTTGTCGGCGACCGTGCTTAAAATGCGGTCATAACCGGCAAACACGTCTCGATATTGCTCATCGTATCCTTCGACCGATCGGTCATACGATTCCGCCCATTGCTCAAACAAGTCAAGAAACTCTCTGCCCATATGGTCACACCCCAAAAAAGTTTATAATTCCTATATATATAGTATGTTTTTTCGTATTGCCTGCTCTTACTGTAGCATATGTTTTTCCCTTGTTCAACGATCATGTTTCGTTCGTATTGTTCCCCCTTGTACATCGGTGGATGAGGGCGGGAAAATTTGCTACACTGACAATGGAAAGGAGGAAGAACGATGCCGAACATTTCTCTTGATTTGATCGAGGACAAAATCGAATTTTTTGAAGCGGACGACTTGCGGACGCTCGAGAAAAAAATCAACGAACAAATTGAACATAACAAGGCGCTCTTGCTTTCCGTCCATCATGTATCCCATCAAATGCACGTCATGGAAAACGGAAAGCGGTGGTACAGCGCAGTTGTTCATTTCAAAGCGAAAAAATAACAGGCGCCCTTCGTTTTTGGGCGCCTGTGTATGTTTCCGCCGCTGGTGAACCGCCATTGTTTCACTGATGCCGCCAAAGTTTCGAATATCTCCGCTTCCCCTCATCATGCCGCTTATGGCTTTTGTTTCAACTTTTGCACCTTCGTCGGCTTCCAGCCTTCGTTCGTCACCCATTCAATGTACACTTTGTAATGGGCGGCTTGATCTTTCGTCGAAATCGTCGCGACGGCTTTGTTCGGTCCGTTGTTGCCGATGAACCAAACGATCATCTCCTCCGGAGCGATGCCGGTCGCATAGCTGACGGCATCGAGCATTTCCTTCCAGTCGACGGAATCTTTCTTAAACACCGTTTCATGCGGCTCCGATTGCGTCGTACCGATCGGCTGCCATGCCGGATTGACGATTTCTTTTTCAACGTTGGACCCCGGCGGGCCCGGCGTTTCTGTCGCACCGGCTTTACTCGTTTCATCGGTGGAAGCAGCGTCTTCTTCCTCGGCCGGCGTTTCAGCTTCCGTCGGCGCCGCCGCTTCGCCTGTTTCCACTTCCACCCGCTTCGCATTGGCCGCTTCTGTTTTGGCTTCGCGATCAATCTCCTTCTTGCTCGGTTCGCCGCCAAACAGCAAGTTCCCGCCGACAATCAAAATGAGCAGCACGACAACGGCAATGGCTCCATTGAGCCAACGGTTGATCCTCCGCCGCTTGGCGCGGGCGGCAAAGCGCGTCTCTATTTGCGCCACCGTCTCCTCTCCCTTCTTTGGATGATGTTCGTGCTGGAAACATGGATTCCCCTTACATTTGGTTCGTCACTTCACTTCATTTTTGGCGCGGTCATAAGCATAAAGCGCCTCGACTGCGGCGGCGAACACATCATTCGTCGAGGCCCGCCCGCTCGGGCAGTCGAGCTCAACGACAGCGAGGGCGTATTTCGGGCGGTCGGCTGGAAAATAGCCAGCAAACCATTTATTAATGAATTCAGCGCCGCCGTCCATTTTTCCTGTCTCCGCCGTCCCGGATTTGCCGGCGACCGGATACGGCAGCGAACGGAAGCGGCGGCCGGTGCCATCCTCTTTGGTGACAACGCTGCGCAAAAGCCGCTGCAGCTCTTCGGCCGTCTGCGGCGCGATCGGCGCCATGTCTGAAGCCGGTTGAGGCGGAAACGAAAAGAGGGT
Source organism: Geobacillus sp. Y412MC52 (assembly GCF_000174795.2). Classification (NCBI taxonomy): domain Bacteria; kingdom Bacillati; phylum Bacillota; class Bacilli; order Caryophanales; family Anoxybacillaceae; genus Geobacillus; species Geobacillus sp. Y412MC52. The sequence continues at coordinate 2,627,761 of NC_014915.1, forward strand.
CGCACCGTTTTTATACAGCACTTTGTCAACGGCCCGCACCTGAAGCGCTTCGCCGCCGCGGGCGATGGTCGCCATCATGTTGGCGACGCCAAGCGGCGAGACGCGTACATTTTTTTGCCCGATCGCCGTTTGCGCCACCGCAAGCGGCACCCGCTTGTCGCGCGGATCATGCCAAATCGTTCCCTTCTGCTCCTCCGGGAACTGACGGAAATGCTCTTCATGGTACACCGCCCCTTCCCAGCCGGCCGTCGGATACAGCCCAAGCTTTCTCGCATACGTTTCAAACGCATCCAGATCGTGCTCGATCAACTGCTTGCCGAGCGTGGCGAAAGCATTGTTGCAACTGACGGCAAAGCTGTCCGCTAAATCAAGCATGCCGTAATCATGCTCCTCATCGCGGGTTTTGCCGTCAATTTTTCGGCTGCAGTCAAACGTTGTCTCAAGCGAGGCGAGCCCCTCATCAAGCGCCGCGGCCGCAATGACTGTTTTAAAAATCGAGCCAGGGATTTGCGGCAACACTATTTGGTTTTCCGCCCCGCGGTTTTTGTACGGATCACGCGGGTCCATGTTTGGGCGGCTGACCATGGCGAGCACACTGTTTGTGTCAATATCCAGCAAAACGAGACCGCCTTTTTTCAACCCGTATCGGTCAACGATCTGCTCCATCTCTTGCTGCAAGTCACGGTCAAGCGTCGTTTGCACGGTGACGGGATAAAACGGGTTGCCCGTGTCGCTGTATTTGACATCGAGCCCAAACAGCGGCCGCCCTTCGGCGTCAACGTGATAAAGCAGCTTCGTTTCGCCGTCGGCGAGCAAAAACTCATCAAACGCCTTCTCAAGTCCTTGAATGCCCACTTCGGTCTTTGGCGGCAGCGGCCGTTTTGGATAACGCTTCTTGATGAGCTCCTGATCTGGGCGGGTGAAGCCAAGCAAATGCGGAGCGTACACCACCTCAAGAGAGTATTGTTTATTGACAGCTAAGACGCCCGGAATGCGCAAATCGTTAATTTGCTTCATTTGCTGGGCGCTCAAGGCGAGCGGCTCTCCATCCTTCTCTAAGACGAACGGACCGTCCGCCTGCTCAAGCTGGCGGCGGATCTCTTCTTTAGAGACGCCGGTGATGCGGGCGACTTGTTCCATCGGCCATTTCATCGTCGTTAAAAACGGGAATAAGACAAGCGACGGCACGTATCGCTTCGTGAGCGGCGCGCCATTTCGGTCGACGAACGAGCCGCGCCCGTCGTCAATGATCAGTTCTTGTGTCCGCTGGGCGACGCTTTCGGCAATTAAATTATGATTGGCGAACGACTCGGTGTCAATGAGCTGAATTTGCGCGAGCCGCCCGACAAGCAACAACAAGCCCAATTGAATGAGAGCAAGCATGACAAGCGTTCGCTTTTTCCACATAAAGAAAACACCTCATCATCAGTGTTGACGAGGTGTTTCCGTTTGAAACGTCAAGCGGCGGCAATTTTCTTCGCTTCGCACACCGCCGCTTGTTCAGGTCGGCCGCCTTTATTTCACAGCCACGATTTTCACAAGCATTTCCCCGCCCGGCGTTTGCACCGTCACCTCATCGCCGACGCGGCGGCCGAGAAGCGATTTCGCAATCGGCGAGTCGTTGGAAATTTTCCCTTCAAACGGATCGGCTTCAGCGCTGCCGACGATCGTATACGTCTCTTCCTCGCCGTCCGGCAGTTCAATGAACGTGACCGACTTGCCGAGCGAGACGACGTCCGGGTTTTCTTTGTCTTCTTCAATGATGACGGCGTTGCGGATCATGTTTTCAAGCATTTGAATGCGCGATTCGACAAACGCCTGCTCATCTTTGGCAGCATCGTACTCCGAGTTTTCCGACAAATCCCCGAACCCGCGCGCAATCTTAATGCGCTCCACCACTTCTTTCCGCTTGACCGTTTTTAAGTACTCAAGCTCTTGTTCCAGTTTCTCTTTTCCCTCTTTCGTCATCGGATACTGCTTTTCGTTCGCCATTCATCTCACTCCTCTATATTCTGCATTATTTGACACTCCACACGCCTAAAGGGCGTGGGATTCTTGGGTCGTTCGCGTCCTCATCCATTTCTGGTTCAGACAACGCAAAAGCTTCAGGGGTGTGTCATCACCCCGTCCCATCGGGTTACGATGTACCCCAATGGGCGGCGCACCTGTGACCAGTTCGCTAGGCGGCGAAGCCCGAAATCGCTTTGGCGATGTTGATGGCGCCATTCAAGTCGGCGTGGAGAGTGTATCCACACCTTTGGCATCGGAAGCGGATGCCGTTTCGGTTCGCTTTCTCTCGATGACCACATTTACACGTTTGGCTCGTGTAGGTTGGATCCACCCACTCGACCCGAATGCCTGCCATTTCCGCTTTATAGGCAATCATCGTTTGCAGTTGGTGGAACGCCCAAGCATGAAGGCTTCGCCCCGCTTCTTTGGCCGATGTTGCCCGCTTGCGAATCCCTGTCAACGCTTCCATCCGAATCACGCCAACACCGTTGGCGAGCGCAACATTCACGATTTGACGGCTGATTTTGTGATTTTGATCCTTCATCCAGCGGGACTCTTTGCGGCCGATTTTGCGAATCATCTGGAGCTTCTTCGCTTGGCCCAACGTTCGCCGCAAAGCCGCATAGCGTCGGCGCACAAAGGCGCATTGGCTCCCTTTGAAAAACAACGATTTCGTTCCCACGCTGGCCACAGCGATATAGCGAAGCCCAAGGTCAACCCCCATCACCTTTGTTTCGTGCCGCGGCTTGACTTCAAAGGTGATCGCGATCGCCAAATACCATTTCGTTCTCTTTTTGTAGAGCTTGGCCGCCCCTTGTTTGACGGTTCCATCGAGCAGCCGATTCAGCCACGCTTCTTGATAGGGGCGCGTGACGACCGGCACGCCAATTCGCTTCTCCAGTGTAGGGAAGGAAACCGTGTAGAACGATCCTTTCTTTTCCACCTTCACGTTTTGATTGTTAAAGCAACATCAGAATGTTCGAAACTTCTTTGTTTTCTGGTTTTTCTTTTGGGACTTCACTTCTCGAATCGTCTGATTCACGACGGCAGAAGGAAACCGCTGCGACGAAAACTCTTTAAATAGTTTGCTCGTTGCTTGATTCAGCTCGGGATGATTCAACACCCAATTCGCAAACGCGGTATTCACTTCTGTCATCCGCTCGTACATGTCTTGTTTGGCTTTCGTCGGCTTGTGCAGCTCCAGCCTTAGTGTGATCGTGGGCATGGATTCACCTCCTTGCGACGATTACATGATACCGTTTTTTTTTCATAATCATTCAATATAAGAAAACGGCTCGCTTTCATCTCACCCCTAAAGGAGTGGGCTTTCTCGCTCGCGGGTCTGTAAAACGTACGAACAGCAAAAACGGCTGTTCGTACGCTTACTTGTTATATAATATATTGTTTTGTCTCTGTTATGTTATTACAAAACCGCTTTTTGTTCAAGAACTGTACGAATTTTTGCCACCATTAAATCGATGGCGACGACGTTCTGTCCGCCTTCCGGAATGATCACATCCGCGTAGCGCTTCGTCGGTTCGACAAACTGGTTGTGCATCGGCCGGACGACGGACAAATATTGCTCGATGACCGAATCGAACGTGCGGCCGCGCTCTTTCATATCGCGGATGAGACGGCGGATGATGCGGATGTCCGGGTCGGTGTCGACATATACTTTAATGTCCATTAAATTGCGGAGTCGCTCATCCTCCAAGACAAGAATGCCCTCCACGATGATGACATCCTTTGGCTCCACGCGAATGACGTCGCTTGAGCGAGTGTGCAGCGTATAATCGTACACCGGCTTGTCAATCGGCTCATAGCGAAGCAGCTTATGAATATGCTCAATCAACAAATCGTTGTCAAACGCCAGCGGATGGTCATAGTTCGTCTTCAGCCGCTCTTCAAACGGAAGATGGCTTTGATCCTTGTAATAAAAATCTTGCTCGAGCACAAGAATCGAGTGATCGCCGAAATGGTCGTAAATCGCGCGGGCGACGCTCGTCTTCCCCGAGCCGGAGCCGCCGGCGACGCCGATGACAACGGGCTTCTTCCCCATCTTAATTCTCCTTTCTCATCATGTTGTACGGGAAGAGAGGGCGCTTGACCTTAAACTTCACGATTTGCAGCGGATGGCGCGCCGCATCAAGCTCGTTGCCGTCTTCGTCCCAAATTTTCTCAATCACTTGGGTGAAGTTTTCAATTTCCGGACCGAAAAATTCGACTTCATCGCCCGGGCGGAAATGGTTGCGCTGCTGGACGGTGGCGATGCCCGTCTCCGGGTCATAGCCAAGCACCAAACCGGCGAATTCATGCGTCGTTTTCCGGCTGTGCGTCCCGTACATATGGTTCGTATAATCCGGGAAGCCGTCAAAGAACGACGGCGCCGTCTCGCGGTTGGCGCATTTCTCCAGCTCCCGCACCCACTCTTCGCGGATCGTGAAATGGTCTGGGTCAGCGCAGTAGGCATCAATGACTTTCCGGTAGACACTGACAACCGTCGCCACGTAATGGATCGATTTCATCCGCCCTTCAATTTTCAAGCTATCCACACCCAATTCGATCATCACCGGAATGGCGCGGATTAAGTTCAAATCTTTCGCGCTCATCGCAAACGGGGCGTCCCCTTTTTCAAACAACGGAATTTCCCGGCCGTCCGAGAGCTGATACAAATCGTAATCCCAGCGGCACGACTGGCAGCATCCGCCGCGGTTTGAGTCGCGCGCCGTCATATGGTTGCTCAATACACAGCGGCCGGAGTAGGCGGAACACATCGCCCCATGGATGAACGCCTCGATTTCAATATCGACTTTCTCTTTGATCTGCCGGATTTCTTCTGCGCCCACTTCACGAGCGAGCACAACTCGCTCGAGCCCTTCCTCTTTCCAAAATTGGACCGCTTTCCAGTTGGTAAGCGATTGCTGCGTGCTTAAATGCACTTCAAGCTTCGGCGCCACCCGGCGCGCCGTTTCGATGATGAGCGGGTCGGCGACGATGATGCCGCAAACACCGGCATCTTCAAGCGCCCGCAAATAGTCATCAAGGCCAGGGATGTTTTCGTTATGGGCGTAAATATTGGCCGTTACGTATACTTTGGCTCCGTATCGATTGGCAAATTCGACCCCTTCGCGAATTTCCTCGATCGTAAAGTTGTCGGCGTTGGCGCGCAAGCTGTACTCTTGGCCTCCGATAAAGACGGCGTCTGCGCCGTAATGGACGGCGATTTTCAGTTTTTCCAAGTTGCCGGCCGGGGCGAGCAGCTCTGGCTTTTTCACAATGACGCGCTTGCCGTCAATGATTTCGGAGATGCGATCATTTTTTAAAAGCATGCTGCTTCCCTCCTTTTCTCAATAAATGGTCTCTTTGAAGAAAAATCCGGTGTCGATGCGGCGATGCGGCGGCTGAAGCGCTTCAACGGCCGCAAGCAGCTCCTCTTTTTCCCGTTCGTACCGCTCGCGGTCATCGGCGCATAAATCGATGGCGCGGCGGTACAGCTTCGTCACTTCGGTAATGTAGCGCGGCTCGTGCAAAATCCCGTCAATTTTAAAGCTGTCGATGCCGGCCTCGACCATGTCGCCGAGCTCATCGATCATGCAAACATCGTTCGGGCTCATAATATGCGTGCCGTTTTCGTCTTCAAAAATCGGATATTTGTTGTCGCGCTCTTTGTCGTAAAGAAACATCCCTTTTTCGTACTTCTTCCGTTCAACTTCCATCACTTTCCCTTGATATTCAAAATAGCTGCCGATCAGCGAGCGCTTCGATTGGTACATGCACATCGCGCCGTGCACTTGCACCTCGATTTCCACTTCGGCATGGGCTTTGATTTCCAAAATGGCGTCCATGTTCAACTCGCGGGCCAAGACGGCGCGCTTCGCCCCTTTCCGGCCCCAATAGTTGCACGCATACCAGTTCGTCGCTGTCGTCTCCGTGCTCCAGTGGAGCTTCATGTGCGGCGCCGTTTCTCGGACAGTCAAGAGCACCGCGGGATCGCCGAAGACGATGGCATCGGCGCCGACATCAGCCAAAAACGCGACGTAGTCGCCAAGCTCGTCCACTTTATCGTTATGGAAAATGGCGTTCATCGCCACATACACGTTCATGCCGCGCCGGTGGGCGGCTTTGACGGCGGCAGCGACATCATGGCGGGAAAATTCGCCGGCAAGCCGCAAACCGTAGCGCTGCTCGCCAATGATGACCGCGTCCGCTCCGGCTTCAGCCAGCTCGTCGATATGGGCAACGCTCGTCGGCGTCACGAGCAATTCGGGTTTTTTCACTGTTCTTCACCTCGTTTTTTCGATATGGCGAGCCCATCGCCGACCGGAATGATGACCGTATCATAACCGCTTCGACTCATGAGCCACTCATTGTAGCGGCGAATTTTTCGGGCGATGTTCCAAAGCCGTCGATTGTCCGCCGGCGCTTCGGCGGCGACGAGCCCCTTAAACAAGACGTTGTCGCTGATGATGAGGCCGCCTGCAGCCACAAACGGCTCATAGAGCGTAAAAAAGCGCTCATATTGCCCTTTGGCGGCATCAATAAACAGCACATCAAACGGCGCGGCGGCCGCCACATCGGCCTCGACCGCGAGCGCATCGCCCAACACCGCCTCGATTTGCCGCTTGGTGTTCGTCTTTTCGATGTAAAAACGGGCGCGCTCATACCGCTCCCGGTCTTTTTCGATCGTCACAATGCGCGCATCCGGCAGCGCCTTTGCCATCCGGATCGCCGAATAGCCGATCGCCGTGCCGATTTCCAAAATGCGGCGCGGCCTGATCAGCTTCAAGATGAATAACAGCACTTCGACGCTCACCGGATCCATGATCGGTATGCGGTGCCGATAGGCGTACTGCTCCATCTCCTCAATGTCCTCATCCGGCGCCGGACGCAGCTTTTGCAAGTACGAAACAATGTCATTGGAAAGCAAGAGGAATTCCTCCCTGCCGTCAGCAAACTGAAAAGCGCTCGCCAAAGTTGAACTATATATATAGATGCAACGAAATCGTTTAACATATCCTTGGCGGAAAAGTGGCTCATCCATTTTTGACTGTCGAAGGCAAGCCATAGGCTTGCCTCCGTCACGCTAAGGCGTGACGGAAGACCGAACAACGACTCGCTTCCAGACCCATTCATAGGTCTGGAAGCGGTGTTGTTCGGTCACTCGACAGTCGGATGAAATGACCGGTAAAAACGAAAAATGTTAAAGCTTTAAATTGCATCTATATAGATGCAACGAAGAAGTTTAATATATCCTTGACGGAAAAGCGGTTTGCCCATTTTCGACTGTCGGAGGCAAGCCACAGGCTTCTCCGTCACGCCTTGGCGTGACGGAAGACCGAACAACCGGCCTGCTTCACAGACCCATATGGGTCTGGAAGCGGCGTTGTTCGGTCGCCCGACAGTCGATCAAATACTCGGGAAAAACTACAAATGGTAAAGCTTCAAATTGCATCTATATACAACCCGGCATTTGCGCTTTGTCGTCATGAAAAATAAGAGCCGCAAAGGACTCTTATCGTTGGCCTGTTCAACTATACTACCATAAAACAGCGGAAAAGCGAAGCCGTTTCACCCCACCGGCCATTACCTTCCGTTTTGACCTATTGTTTTCCAATATGCTTCGCCTTTTCCCGGTTATGCTCGGCCAACGTTTTCGTAAAAATGACCTCGCCGCCCGGTGTCGCCAAAAAGTATAAATAGTCGGTCGCCGCCGGTTCAAGCGCCGCTTCGATCGACATTACGCCGGCGTTGGCGATCGGCCCCGGCGGCAGCCCTTTATGCATGTACGTGTTGTACGGCGAATTGACCTGCAAATCTTTATACAACACACGCTCTTTATGTTCGCCAAGGGCGTACAAAACGGTCGGGTCGGTTTGAAGCGGCATGCCGCGGTGCAGCCGATTGTAAAACACGCTGGCGATTTTTTCGCGGTCAGCTTTTTCCGTCGCCTCTTCCTCAATAAGCGACGACATCGTCAACAGCTGATGCGGCGACATGTTCTTTTCTTTCATCGCTGCCTTATATATGTCAAGCACAGCTGCCGTTTTCGCCACCATCGCCTCAATGATCTCTGAGAGCGGCGGCTTTTCGTCAGCAAACACATACGTCGCCGGGAACAAGTAGCCTTCCAGCGGATAGCGGATGCCTTTCCGAAAAATATCATCAGTCAACAAATCCGGGTGCATTTTCATCAGCCGTTCGATATACGCGCGATCGTTAAGCAATTTCATAATTTGTTCTTGTTTGTACCCTGTTTTCGCGGCAATGAGGTCAGCGATTTGCACCAATTGCGACCCTTCCGGAACGGTCAGCTTCAATCCGATTTTTAGCGATTTCCCCGTTTTTAACAGCTCGATGATGCGCGCCATTGGCATCGCCCGCGTCAACTCATACTCCCCAGCCTGGAAGCCGGATTCATTTTTCCAGCGGACATATAAGCGAAACACGGCCGCGCTTTTAATGAGCCGCTTTTGTTCGAGCTGCTCGGCAATCGCCGCCGCCGATGAACCGATCGGAATCGAGACATGGACCGGGGTGCGGTCATTCGGGTCGACGGGCTTAAGCGCTGAACGGATGTATAAGAAACTGCTGGCGCCGGCAATGACAAACGCCGCCAGCAGAACAGCACAGACAATCAAGACGATTTTCCGCACAAGCCGCGCCTCTTTGGCCCTCCAATCGTTCTGTTTCATCTTTGTCCTCCTTTCACCCGGCCATATTATACTACAAAGTTCCGCATTTTTCGCCCTTGACGGTCAAAAAATGCAAAGCCAGGGGAGGAAACGCGCCGGTCAATCGAAGCCCTTCGCAACATTTGTCGGACAAACAAGAAGATGTCTGAACCATTGCATGGAACACAACTTATCGTTTCTCAGGGCATAATACGGCAATAAGAAAAGGGGCCCCGATCCTTTTGGCCCCCTCTGCTGTCCGTTATTCGTCGTCTTCCTCTTCCTGTTCAGCGCAAAAAGTATTCCATACTTCTTCGATCATGTCCCACTCTTCTTCCGTCTCGATTGGGAGCAGTTCGCCTTCTTTGTTCTCATCCCCAGGGATGAAGGCGGAAACGTGCACTTCCGTCTCGCCGTTCTCATCTTCCGCCTCGACGCCGACCGGATAGTAAAACACATACGATTTGCCGAAATCATCCGATTCAAACGTAAACAAAATTTCGCACAGCTGCTCGTTGCCATGTTCGTCGACAACGGTAATATGACGGTCTCCGTGTTCCATGTTTTCTCCTCCAATTTATCGTTTACTGTCCAAATATGACTGCAAAATGACGGCCGCCGCCATTTTGTCGATCACTTTCCGCCGCTTTTTCCGGCTGACGTCGGCAGCGATCAACATCCGTTCGGCGGCCATCGTCGACAGCCGTTCATCCCAAAGCACAACGGGCAAAGAAAACTCCTCGCGCAATTTGGCGGCGAACCGCTCGCTTGCCTCAGCGCGCGGCCCGAGCGTGCCGTTCATGTTTTTCGGCCACCCGACGACAATCGTATCGACGCCGTACTCATCGATGATGGCGCGCAGCCGCTTTAAGCCGTAGTCGCCGCGCTCCGTATCAATGGCGATCGTCTCCAACCCTTGCGCTGTAAGGCCGAGTTCGTCGCTAACGGCAACGCCGAGCGTTTTCGTTCCCAAATCTAATCCTAGCGTCCGCATCAGGTTAATCCTTTCGTTGCCCCTGTAAATAGAATTTCACCAATTCCTCGATTAATTCGTCGCGTTCAATTTTGCGGATGAGCGCACGCGCATCTTTATGGCGCGGAATGTAAGCTGGGTCGCCGGACAACAAGTAGCCGACAATTTGGTTGATCGGATTGTAGCCTTTTTCCTGCAAGGCGCCATACACCGTCAACAACACTTCGCGAACGTTCGTCTCGGCCGGCTCCTCGGAAAAATGAAACTGCATCGTTTGGTCAAACGAGCTCACCGTTTCCACCTCGCTCCTTATTCAGGCACCCCGTCCTTTTACATCCATTGTACACGATCCGCGCCAATTAGGAAACGGATTTCACCCATGTTTCGACATAACCGAGCGCTTCGCCGACCTTGCTTGGGTCCTTGCCGCCAGCTTGCGCCAAATCCGGGCGCCCGCCGCCGCCCCCACCGCAACGCGACGCTACTTCTTTCACCAGCTTGCCGGCATGGAATCCTTTTTTCACCAAATCGTCCGTTACTGCGGCAATCAGTTGCACTTTTCCGCCCTGGGCGGACGCTAACACGATGACCGCCGTGCCGAGCTTTTGTTTCAAATCATCAGCCATGGCCCGCAGTTGGTTCATGTCATTGGCCTGCACTTTTGCCGCCAACACCGGCACGCCGTTTACATCTTTCACTTGACGGGTGAGGTGCTCAGCTTCCATATGGGCGAGGCGGGAAGCAAGCGATTCATTTTCGCGCTCGAGCTCTTTCAGCTCGGCAAACAGTCCGTCAAGACGCGCATTCAATTCTTTCGGGCTTGTTTTCAGTTTTTGCGCCGCCTCTTGCAAAATAGCAAGCTGTTCGCTCATAAAGCGGTATGCCGCTTCCCCGGTCACCGCTTCAATCCGGCGCGTGCCGGCGCCGATGCCGGACTCGGAGACGATTTTAAACAACCCGATGGCTGATGTGTTGGGCACATGGCAGCCGCCGCACAGCTCGAGGCTGTAGTCGCCGACTTTGACGACGCGGACGATGTCGCCGTATTTTTCGCCAAACAGCGCCATCGCGCCCATCGCTTTCGCTTCCTCGAGCGGTTTATAAAAAATGTCAACCGGGAGGCTTTTCCAAATTTGTTCGTTGACGATGGCTTCGATGCGCTCGAGCTCCTCTGGCTTCACTTGCCCAAAATGGGTGAAGTCAAAACGAAGCCGGTCCGGGGCGACAAGCGACCCCGCTTGGTTGACATGGCGGCCGAGCACATCTTTTAGCGCTTGATGGAGCAAATGGGTCGCCGTATGGTTTTTTACGATGCGCATCCGCTTTGCTTCATCGACGCGCGCCGTATAGCGGGATCCTTTTTTCACCGTTCCGTATTCGACGATGATCGCATGAAGATGTTGGCCGTTCGGCGCTTTTTGCACATCTTTGACGACCGCTGTTCCTGTTTCGCTTTCAAACACGCCTTGGTCAGCGATTTGTCCGCCGCTTTCGGCGTAAAATGGCGTCACATCGACGATGATTTGCGCCTCTTCGCCGGCTTTCACTTCCTCGACAAGCCGCCCGTCTTTGACGATGGCGATGACCGTCGATGCGGCAACAAGCTCATCGTAGCCGACAAACCGGCTTTCATCTTTAATGTCACCGAGCACTCCGCCTTGGACTTGCATCGAATCGACATCTTGCCGGGCCGCGCGCGCCCGTTCGCGTTGCCGCTCCATCTCGCGCTCAAATCCGGCATGGTCGACCGTCATGCCCGCTTCAGCGGCGTACTCTTCCGTCAGCTCGATCGGAAAGCCGTACGTATCATACAGGCGGAACGCTTCCTCGCCCGGAATGACGTCGCTTCCTTGCTCTTTCGCCTTTTCGATCACCTCCGCCAATATGGCGAGCCCTTCATGGAGCGTTTCATGGAACCGTTCTTCTTCCGTCCGGATGACGCGGGCGATGAAATCGGCTTTTTCTTTCACCTCCGGATAGTAGTCGTGCATAATCTCGCCGACGACCGGGACGAGTTCGTACATAAACGGACGTTCAATGCCGATATGTTTCGCATAGCGCACCGCGCGGCGGAGCAGGCGGCGCAGCACATAACCGCGGCCCTCATTTGACGGCAGCGCCCCGTCGCCGATCGCGAACGTCACGGCGCGAATATGGTCGGCGATCACCTTAAAGGCGACGTCTTTGTCCGGATCTTCGCCATACCGCTCGCCGGCGATCTGCTCGGTCGCGCGGATGATCGGCAGGAACAAGTCGGTTTCAAAGTTCGTCGGCACGTCTTGCAAAATCGAGCACATCCGCTCCAAGCCCATGCCGGTGTCGATGTTTTTCTTCGGCAGCGGCGTGTACGTGCCGTCCGGGTTATGGTTAAACTGCGAAAAGACAAGGTTCCATACTTCTAAATAGCGGTCATTTTCCCCGCCTGGGTACAGCTCCGGATCGTTCGGGTCGTTGCCGAACGCTTCGCCGCGGTCGTAAAAGATTTCCGTGTTCGGACCGCTCGGGCCTTCGCCGATGTCCCAGAAGTTGCCTTCAAGGCGAATGATCCGCTCTTCCGGCAAGCCGATTTCGTTGCGCCAAATGTTGTACGCTTCCTCGTCTTCCGGATGGACAGTAACGGACAACCGTTCCGGATCAAAACCGATCCATTTGTCGCTCGTCAAAAACTCCCATGCCCAATGGATCGCTTCGCGCTTGAAGTAATCGCCGATCGAAAAGTTGCCGAGCATTTCAAAAAACGTATGGTGGCGCGCCGTTTTCCCGACGTTTTCGATGTCGTTGGTGCGGATCGATTTTTGCGCGTTGCAAATGCGCGGGTTTTCCGGAACGATGCGCCCGTCAAAGTATTTTTTCAACGTCGCGACGCCGCTGTTGATCCAAAGCAGCGACGGGTCGTCGACCGGAATGAGCGATGCGCTCGGCTCAACCGCATGGCCTTTTTCTTGGAAAAACTCTAAAAACATGCGCCGCACTTGGGCGGATGTCAGCTTTTTCATGATGATCCTCCCCTTTCGCCTTTTATATAAAAAAACTCCCATCCCCTGCAGGGACGAGAGTTATGCTCGCGGTACCACCCTGTTTATGGGCAAAAAACGCCCATCACCTCTTTGGCCGTAACGCAGCCTTGCGTCAGGTTTTGCCTGCGCTCCGGATTAGCCTTCTGTTGCCCTTCATCTGGAATTTCTTTCAGCCGCGGAAATTCCTCTCTGTGCGCGAGCTCGCGCGTTAAGATGGACTGCAACATACTCGATCCGTCATCGCGTTATGTATTCGCTTTTTTCATTGAAAGATTATAGACAAGCAGAGAGCATTTGTCAATGCGAAGCATAATGCTCTTTCCAATGGGCGATGGCCACTTTCAGCACCGCCGCCGTCGGAACGGCAAGAATGAGGCCGAGCACGCCGGCGAGCTCACCGCCGGCAAAGAGGGCGAGCATAATGACAAGCGGATGCATATGCACGCTTTTGCCGACGATCAGCGGCGACAAGATGTTCCCTTCTAAAAACTGCAAGGTAAAAATGATGACAAGCACGATCACGACCATTTTCAGCGAGACGGTGGCAGCCAAAATGACCGCTGGAACGGCGCCGATCAGCGGGCCAAAATACGGGATGATGTTCGTCACGCCAATGACAAAGCCGAGCAGCAGCGGATAATCCATGCCGGCAAGCCACAAGCCGAGCGCCGCCGCCAGACCGATCGCCGCACAGACGAACAGCTGGCCGCGAATGTAGCCGCCGAGCGATTCATCGACATCCTTCAAAAACGTCATCCCCGGCCCACGCCACCGCTTCGGTGTCATGTACCAAACCGCTTTTTTCAACACATCGATGTCTTTTAACATATAGAAGACGATAAACGGAATGATCAACAGCGTCGCCGCCGAACCGATGAACGATTTGGCGGCGTTGATCGCCATCGCGACGGCGGCCGCCGCTGCTTGCTCGATCTCGGCAAACATCGCCTCGATGCGTGTGTGCACCTCAAGCGGCCAATTCGACGTCTCGTCGTGGATGTGGCGCACCCATTGGCGGTATGTATTCATCAAAGACGGCAGCTGTTCATCCAGTTCACGCAACTGGGCGATGAATAGCGGCACGCCGCGGTACAAGCCGTAGCCGACCAAACCGAAAAACAACAAATAAATCAACAAAATGGCAAGGGCGCGCGGCATTCCTTTGCGATGGATGGATTCCACAAGCGGGTAGAGCAAATACGTAATAAACGACGCCAGCAAAAACGGCGTCAACACCGTTGCGATAAAATCGATGACCGGCCACCAAACGTCTTTCATCCGAACGATCAAATAGATGATTGCCGTAATCAGCAGCCATTTTCCGATGCGAAAGAACGACAGCCATTGTTGCTCGCCCATCGCCACACCTCCTACCGTTTAGTGTAGGAGATGCGGCGGGAAATATGCCTTCACCGCTTTTAGCACTATTTGACAGCCACAAGGCGCCGCCCCCGCGCAAAGGCGAGGGCGGCAGCGCCGTCAGCGGATCGCTTGCATCAAGCGGCGGCGCATCCTCCGCATCGTGCGACCGTTCATCCAATCGTTTCGTTGGGCGAGCTGATAAGCGGCGACGCCTAATCCGACTGCTAACAGCGACGTCATCATCCGGTTCATGCGTGTCCCCCCTAAAATTGGATCGTGCGTTCGTGGTCGTCAAACAAGTCGTCAAGAGAACTCAACGTTCCGTCTTCTTCCACTTGATGGGCGTGGATCATCCCTTTCGAGACGGACAGCTCAATAAAGCAATCCCAGCAGTAGTACTGGTTGACGCCGATTTTCCCTAAATTTTTTCGTTTGCAATTCGGGCAAATGAGCATGGACAGCCACTCTCCTTACATCGTTGTTTCCACGGTGACCACGCCTTCTCTGGCGGTGAACGGAGCGAGCTCCATTCGTTTCTTTCCTTCGGTCAAATCGGAAAAAAATCCCTCGCTGATCTCGTATCCGTCAATTTTGCCCAATTGCCCGTCAAAATATACGTCATCCAACAGTCCGATCGTTGTTCCGTCCGCGGCGACAACCATGCTGCCGGCGAGGCCGCGTTCGCCGTAAAGAGAGTGGCCGCTGTCAGGAGAAGGAAACGGCTGGAAGCTATCTGCATCACAGATGATGACTCGGTCGTTTTCGAACGACTGCACGGCTGAAAGCGGCAAATAGCGGCGACGGCCGAACAAACCGCCCTGTTCCGCGACAAGCCCTTTGACCGCGCCGTGGCTGGTAAACCAAATGTCAGCGATCGTTCCGACCATTTTTCCCGTCGTTTGTTCATAAATGGGAAGGCCCTTGATGTCGGAAAACGTCCGCATCGTTCTCCCACCTTTCCAGCCACCTTTAGCTTGGCTCATCGCCCATAAAGTCATACGGCGTAACGTTTTCCATCCCCATGTTCGCCTCTTCAAACGGCAGTTCGACCTCGACAAACGGCGCCGCCGCCCCCGCCAGCTTCTCAGCGAGCGCCGTCTGGCGCGCTCCGTCGCTTTGTTTTGCGACGCCGAATCGAAACGCTTCCTCTTCCCCGCATAAAACGAGAAACTGCTTGCTTCTTGTCACCGCAGTATACAACAAATTCCGTTTCAACATCCGGTAATAGTTTTTGACGACGGGCAAAATGACGATTGGAAACTCGCTTCCTTGCGCCTTATGAACCGAACAGCAGTACGCATGGGTGATTTGTCCTAAATCTTGCCGTGTGTACGTCACTTCAATGCCATCAAACGAGACGACGAGCAAGTCTTGCTTTTCGATATTTTCTTTGGCGTAAAAAATGGCAACGATTTCGCCGATGTCGCCGTTAAACACATTGTCTTCCGGTTGATTGACGAGCTGCAGCACCTTATCGCCGACGCGGTAGACGACCTCACCGACCGACAGCTCCCGCTTCCCCTCAGCCGGCGGGTTGAACAGCTCTTGAAGCGCCTTGTTCAATTGGTCAATGCCCGCTGGACCACGGTACATCGGGGCGAGCACTTGAATATCTTTGACGGAAAACCCTTTTTTGCGCGCGTTGTCCGCGATTTGCCGCACGACATCGACGACCTGGCCCGCACGGCAGCGGATGAAGGAACGGTCTGCCTTCGGAGCGGTCAAATCGTCCGGCACGACGCCGCGCTTCATCTTATGAGCAAGCTCGATGATCGATGATCCTTCCGCCTGGCGATACACCTCGGTCAACCGAGCGAACGGAATGACGCCTGAAGAGAGCAAGTCTTTCAGCACTTGCCCTGGCCCCACGGATGGCAATTGATCCTCATCGCCGACGAAAATGACTTGCATGCCGTTTGGCACGGCTTTTAACAGCTGGTTGGCGAGCCACGTGTCGACCATCGACATCTCATCGATGACAAGCAGCTTGCCGGAAATCGGTTCGTTCTCGTCGCGGCTGAACCCTTCCGCCCCATTCCAGCCGAGCAAGCGGTGGATCGTCGCCGCCGGCAGCCCGGTCGCCTCGCTCATCCGCTTCGCCGCTCGGCCGGTCGGTGCGGCCAGCAGCACCGGAAACGGCTCGCCTTGTTTGTAGTCAGCCGGGTCAATAGACAGGCCGTTTAGGGCGGCAAACAGCTCGACGATGCCTTTGATGACCGTCGTTTTCCCCGTTCCCGGACCGCCGGTCAAAATAAACAGCGGCGAAGAAAGCGCTTGTTGGATCGCTTCCCTTTGCTGGGGGGCATATTGCATGCCAAGCCGTTCCTCAAGCGCCCCAAGCGCCAGCAAAAACTCCGACTCGGCAAACGCCGACGGCGGCGTCTGCCCGAGCAGCCGCTTAATGTTGGAGACGATCCCTTTCTCGGCGAAGTAAAGGGAAGGGAGATAATAACGCCCTTGCTCGGCGATCAGCTTCCCTTCCTCGCTTAACATCAGAAGCGTTTGGCTGATCGCTCGTCCATCCACCGCACCGCTCAGCCTTCCGTCAAGCAGCTCCCCGATGCGCTCCATCAGCTCTTCCTCGCGCAAATAAACGTGCCCTTCCTGCAAGCACGCCTGTTCAAGAACAAACAACGAGGCGGCGCGCAGCCGGGCCGGATGGCTGCCGGAAATGCCGAGCTGGCGCCCGATTTCATCAGCGCGGCCAAAGCCGATCCCTTCGATATCCTCAACGAGCTGGTACGGGTTCTCGTGGATGATGTCAATCGCTTCTTCGCCATACGCTTGGTAAATTTTCATGGCCAGCTGCGGGCCAAAACCGAGCTGGGCGAGGGCGATCATCGTTTGCTCAAGCCCTTCGTGGGCGCGAAGCGCATCGTACAGCTGCTTCGCCTTTTTTTTCGTCAGCTTCGGCACACGCTCTAGCGCCTTGGGGTCGCGCAAAATCGCGGCGATCGCGTTTTCGCCGAGCGTCTCGACAATCGCCGCAGCCGTTTTTTTGCCGATTCCTTTAAACAAACCGCTCGATAAATAATGAATGACTCCTTCTTTCGTGTTCGGAAGCTGTTTGCGGAACTGACTAGCCGCATATTGGCGGCCAAAACGCGGATGTTGGCGGAATTGTCCGTAAAAGATGTAGACGTCCCCTTCGTTTAAACGCGGAAAATAGCCGGTGACGACGACTTCCTCCTCAACGGGCGCTTCGTTCGTTTCCTCAACGCGCACGCGGACGACCGTGTACAATGTTTCCTCATTATGAAAAATGACCGCCAAGCACACTCCTTTAATGAACGTGCGTCCGTCAAGGGCGAGGATTTGTTGCTCTTGCAACAGCCATCCCCCTGCCTTTTTACGGCGCAAGCCGCTTTTCCATCAGTTTCTTTCCGTATCCGGCAAGCACGTGATCGGGCTTGGCTTCCAAGGCAGCGGCAAACATATTGCGGGCGGCATCGAGCTCATCTTTGTACGCATAAATGACGCCTAAATTGTAGTACGCATCAGCGTGGCGCGGATCGAGTTCCAACGTTTTTTCGAAATAACGCTTCGCCTCATCGACATAATCGAGCGTGGCGAGGCAAAGGCCAAGCTGAAACAGCGCTTCGGCATCCGTCTCGTTCAGCTCAGCCGCGCGCTGCAAATACGGCAGCGCCAGCCGCGGCATCTCGAGCCGCCATAAGGACATGCCGAGCATAAAATGCGTATCGGCATCGTCAAGACCAAGCCCAAGCGCGCGCTCAAACATATCTTTCGCTTTCGCGAACTGCTCACGCTTATAATGCACTGTACCCATGCCGTAATACGCGGCCGCCGCCTTCTTGTCAATTTTCAGCGCCTGTCGGAAACAGTCAAGCGCCTTCTCTTCTTCACCGGCAGCAACGAGAACCGTGCCGATGTTAATGTACCCGGCCGGATCGTCCGGATGCTGTTCGACCGCAGCGGAAAAACAGCGGATGGCTTCCTCATACTTCCCCTCGCGCATATACGCCAAGCCTTGTTCGTTGAAATTGGCCACCGCCCATCCCC
This sequence comes from Geobacillus sp. Y412MC52, assembly GCF_000174795.2. Lineage (NCBI taxonomy): Bacteria > Bacillati > Bacillota > Bacilli > Caryophanales > Anoxybacillaceae > Geobacillus > Geobacillus sp. Y412MC52. Next base: position 2,645,817 of record NC_014915.1, read on the forward strand.
CCTGATTCAACGTGATTTTCAAGCAACGGCCCCCAGCCTAATAGCCTGATTGAAGATCGTGCGCACCGGCACATCCGTCAACCAACATACCAAAGCTTTTCGCCGTTGCGGAACACTTCATCGATCGTGCCGCCGCCGAGGCATTCCTCGCCGTTGTAAAAAACAACCGCCTGCCCCGGCGTCACCGCCCGCGCCGGCGCATCAAACACGACTTCCACCCCGCCGTCCGCAAGCGGGTGGACCGTCACGCCGACATCAGGCTGACGATAGCGAAATTTCGCCGTGCAACGGAACGGCGCTTCCGGCTTGCGGTCAGACACCCAGTTGACATCGACCGCCTTTAGCGAGGTGGAATACAAATATTCGTTTTCAAACCCTTGGGCGACATACAGCACATTTTCGCGCACATCTTTGCCGACGACAAACCACGGTTCGCCGCTGCCGCCGATGCCAAGGCCGTGGCGCTGGCCGATCGTGTAATACATGACGCCGTCATGCCGCCCTTTCACTTCGCCATCGAGCGTTTTCATCACTCCCGGCTGGGCCGGCAAATAATGACTCAAAAATTCTTTGAAATCGCGTTCACCGATAAAACAAATGCCCGTGCTGTCTTTTTTTCCAGCGGTGGCGAGCCCAGCCTCTTTCGCAATCCGGCGCACGTCCGCTTTCTGCAAATGGCCGATCGGAAACATCACTTTCGACAGCTGAGCTTGGCCGAGCTGGTTTAAAAAGTACGTTTGATCTTTGTTCGGGTCGGCTCCGCGCAGCATTTTATATTCGCCATCGCGAAACTCGACGCGGGCGTAATGGCCGGTTGCGATGTAATCGGCGCCGATCGACATGGCGTGCTCTAAAAACGCCTTGAACTTAATTTCCTTATTGCACATCACGTCCGGGTTCGGCGTGCGCCCGGCTTTGTATTCATTCAAAAAGTACGTAAACACTTTGTCCCAATACTGTTTTTCAAAATTGACCGCATAATACGGGATGCCGATTTGGTTGCAGACGCGCACGACATCTTCGTAGTCCTCAGTCGCCGTGCAAACGCCGTTTTCATCGGTGTCATCCCAGTTTTTCATAAAAATGCCGATCACATCATATCCTTGTTCTTTCAATAGCAGCGCAGCGACCGACGAGTCGACCCCGCCGGACATGCCGACGACGACGCGCGTTTCGTGCGGCGCTTTGTTCATGCTGTTTCCCCCCCTTTAGCGGTTTGTGAGCCGCTTTATGATCTTCACTGTTTCCTCGGCCGCCCGCTCGATTTGTTCCATCGTATTGCCGAGCCCGAAGCTGAAGCGCACAGACGAACGGATGCGCTCCGACTCTTTTCCGCACATCGCGACAAGCACGTGCGACGGGTCGATTGACCCGGCGGTGCATGCTGACCCGCTCGAGGCGGCGATGCCGGCTAAATCCAAGTTCACGAGCAGCGATTCGACATTGGTTCCCGGGAAGGCGACATTCAAAATATGCGGCAGGCCATCCGGGCGGCCGTTGACCGCATAGTCGATCCCTGAGGAGCGGAAAATCGCAAGCATCGCCTCGCGCCACGCCGCATATTGCCGACGTTTCTCTTCCCTTGTTCGCTCAGCGATTTCCGCCGCCTGCGCCAAGCCGATGATGCCGGGGACGTTTTCCGTGCCGGCGCGCCGCTTCCGCTCCTGTTCGCCGCCGAAAAGGAGCGGAGTGATGCGGACCGTTTCCCGGACATACAAAGCCCCGCTTCCTTTCGGGCCGTTGATTTTATGAGCGGAAATCGACAGCAAATCGATCCCGTATTCATTCACATCGATCGGAAGAAGCCCGTACGCCTGGACGGCGTCCGTATGGAAATAAGCCGGATGATCGCGAAGCAGCGCCCCGATTTCGCGAATCGGCTGGATCGTGCCGACTTCGTTGTTGGCAAACATGACCGACACCAAAACGGTCTCATCGCGCAGCGCGGCCTTGACATCCTCGACCGATACCGTCCCTTGTTCGTCAACGGGCAAATACGTGACCTCAAACCCTTGCGTCTCTAAATATTCACAAGCGCGCAGCACCGCATGATGCTCGATGGCGGTTGTAATGATATGATTGCCGCGGCCGCGGTTCGCTATGGCCGTTCCGATGACCGCAAAGTTATCCGCTTCCGTGCCGCCGCTTGTAAACACAATCTCCGTCTCTTTCGCCCCAATCGAGCGGGCGATGACAGCCCTCGCTTCATCGACCGCGCGGCGGCTCTGCCGTCCAAAATGATGGATGCTTGACGGGTTGCCGAACTGTTCCGTCATCCACTGGACCATACCGGCGGCCACGTCTGGATGGACCGGGGAAGTTGCCGCATGGTCCAAATAAATCCGTTCCAACGGCCATTCTCCTTTCCTTTCTGTTGCTTAAATATAAAACATATATGCCCCTTCATCCCCGTCGCTATACTTCGCCAAATCTTCGAGCGTTGTGCTGTCGAGCACTTCCTCGACCGCATCGCGGATGCGAATCCATAGCTCGCGCTTCGCCGGCTCTTCCTCCTCGAGCTCCTCGACCGGGGTCAGCGGCCCCTCCAACACGCGCAAAATGTCGCCGGCGGTGATTTTCGCCGGATGTTCAGCGAGCACATAGCCGCCATACGCTCCGCGAATGCTTTTGACGAGCCCGGCGTTGCGCAGCGGCGTGACGAGCTGCTCTAAATAATGTTCAGATAAATTGTTCGCCTTGGCGATCGAACGAAGCGAGATCGGACGATCGCCATATTTTTTGGCCAATTCAATCATAATCGTCAAGCCATATCGGCCTTTCGTCGAAATCTTCATTCATATCCCTCCTAACGGCTTAACCCTTGCGTCCGAGTGCCGGCGGCCGGTCCAAGCAGGCGGCTTGCGACCTTTTGGCATTGCGGCAGCGCCAAGCCGGCAATCGAACCGATCGTCACACAAAAAAGGAACGTGCCAAACGACACCGGGCCGCCGAGCAACCAGCCGGCCAACAGCACGAACGCTTCGATCCCGATGCGAATGTACGCCACGTTCCATCCGGTCAGCTCGGTCAAAGTGAGCATGAAACGCCTGTGTTATTATATCATAAAAATCCCTTTCCCTTCACGGCTGAACCTTGACCTCTTGTTTCAACTGCTCAAGCCGCCGGTACACCTTGGCGTAATGTTTTTCCTCGCCATGCTCTTTCGGTTCATAATAGCGGACGCCTTCCAGAGCGGAGGGCAAATACGCTTGCGCCACCCAGCCGTTCGGATAATCGTGCGGATACAAGTAGCCTTGTCCACGCCCGAGTGCAGCCGCCCCTTTGTAATGAGCGTCTTTTAAATGATCCGGAATATCGCCAAGCTTGCCGGAACGGACATCGGCAATGGCAGCGTCCAGCGCCTTGTAAGCACTGTTGGATTTCGGGCTTAAACAGAGTTCAATCGTCACAACCGCGAGCGGAATGCGCGCTTCCGGCAGCCCGAGGCGTTCCGCCGCTTCGACCGCTGCCTGTACTTTCACTCCCATCATCGGATTGGCAAGTCCGATGTCCTCATAAGCCATCACAAGCAATCTCCGGCAAACGGCCGCCAAGTCTCCGCCTTCAAGCAGACGGGCCAAATAATGAAGCGCGGCATCGACATCGCTGCCGCGCACGCTTTTTTGAAACGCGGACAACAACGAATAATAATGATCGCCATATTTGTCATGGGTAAAACCGCGGTTTGCGGTGCATGAAGCCACGATATCCTCATCAATATACAAGCAGCCGTGGCGCTCATCGGCAGCCGCAACCGCCGCCTCCAGAAGCGAAAGCGCGACGCGCGCATCCCCACCGGCTGCCTCGGCGATGCGCCATAACAACGACTCGTCAATGACAACCGGCGGCTCGCCGACCCCTCGTTCCGGATCAGCGAGCGCCCGTTTCAGAATGATCAAGAGGTCATCCGGCTTGAGCGGTTTCAGTTGTTGGATTTGCCCGCAGCGGCTGCGAATGGCGGGATTGACCTCGTGAAACGGGTTTTCCGTTGTGGCGCCAATCAAGGTCACGAGCCCGGATTCGAGATGCGGCAACAAAACGTCTTGCTGCGCTTTATTCAGCCGATGGATTTCGTCGATAAATAAGAGGACATTGCCCGACCAACGCGCCGCTTCGACTGCCTCTTCGATTTCCTTTTTGCCGGCGGTCGTCGCATTGATGGCGACCCATTCGCGCCCGGCGGTGCGGGCAATGGCGTAAGCGAGTGACGTCTTCCCTGTCCCCGGCTCTCCGTAAAGCAAAAGCGAGGGAACATGACCTTTTTTGACCATTTTATAAAGCGGCGTACTAGGGCCAATGATGTGCTGTTGCCCAACGATCTCATCGATCGTCCGCGGCCGCATCCGCCAAGCAAGCGGCTCCGTCGTTTTGGGCATGCCGACCCCCTCCTTGAGATTGATGACGCTATGTTCACAGACATCCTCCGATGCCGCCTATTCATTTTCGGCGAATGGGGCGTCTCCCCGTGGGAAGAGCGGTGGTTTTAATCAAAATAGCGTTCAATGGCCTCCTTCAACTCATTGTACAGCGGAAGCGAGTATTTCGCCAAATAGAGCAGAAGCGCCTCCACCATAAACCGCCTAGCTGTCTCCCCTTTCTCGAGTTCTTCCTTCAATAAGCGCAGCGAGCGAAGAATATCGTCTTCAACCGGACGCATCGCCGCCATGCGCTCTAAACAGCTGATAGCCCGTTCTTTCCATTGACTCCGCTCTTGGGTCGCCGCAGCAATGTAATCCGCCATCATCGTTTCATCGAGCAACCCCGTCTTGCCGTCAAGCAGGCTGGCAACGATGGCATCAAGCCGATCGAGCAAGAAGGGGGCAAGCTTCTCAGGAAGCAGCGGCTTTCGGTCTACCGCCAAGTAAATCAGATATTCTTTCAGCATTCCGTTGAGCATCGTCGCGCAATCAAACGAAACTGGACGCACTTGTTCGCCGTATATGTCTTCAATCGCCCGGCGATACCAGTGGAGCGTATGGGCGCGGATGCGAAACACCAGATGCTGCACCTCATGGCTCACCTTCACGGCTTGTTCGCCCAACTGCATTTGCACCAGCTCTTTATGTTCGTCAAACAGCTGGATTTGTACAGTCAACTGACGGCAAAACCGCTCGCGCGCGGTTAAGGAGGGATCAGCCTCGATTTGTTTAAGCTGGTGAAACAAGACTTCATAATGGTAGCAGAAAATCGATGCAGCCAACTCTTCTTTTGATTTGAAATAATTGTAAATCGAACCTTTGGCTACTCCGCTCCGTTCGGCGATTTCCTGCATGGAGGTAGCGTGATAGCCTTTTTCGGCGAATAATTTCATCGCCGTTTCAATGATGTCCTCTTTCCGTCCCAATGTTTTCTCCTTCCTTACTCCTTCTTCATGTCCATTATAGTCGATCTTGCCATGAAAAAAAATGCCGGACGGCCCGTTATCCGGCCATCCAGCCCTGTCATTTTGCCATCGGTTCGCGTTTTGCCGTCCGGAAGAAAAACGCCTCATACATCGCAGGAATGAACACAAGCGTCAATAACGTCGACGACGTCAGGCCGCCGATGACAGTGATGGCCAGCCCTTTCGAAATCAACGTGCCGGCCTCATTCGTCAGCGCAAGCGGAATGAGCGCTGTCACAGTCGCAAAGGCTGTCATTAAAATCGGCCGCAGCCGTGTTTTGCCGGCTTCAATGATGGCGCTTCGCACCGTCATCCGTTTTTGTTCGCGGTTTTGCCCGATTCGATCCACCAGCACGATCGCATTGGTCGTCACGATGCCAATGAGCATCAACAAGCCGATCATGACGCTGATGGAAAGCGGCTCATCGGCCACATACAAAGCAAACAGCGAACCGATGGGAACAAACAAAAGGGAAGATAAAATGATCAGCGGCACCCGCACTTTGCCAAATGTAATCAGCATCGTCAAATACACAAGCCCGATGGCCGCCGCCATGGCCACACCGAGCTCGCGGAACGTCTGCACCGTCTCATCGCTTCCGCCGCCCGTTTTCACTGTGACATCGGATGGGATCTTCAAATCATTTACATGTTTCGAAATATCATTCGTGACTTTCTGAATGTTGTCGCCGACAATCTGGGCGGATACGCGGGCAAACACTTTTCCGTCCAGCTTTTGAATGGACGTATACACGTCCGCCTCTTTCACTTCGGCGACAGCTGAAAGTGGAATCACTCCGTTTCTCGTCACGATCGGAAGCTCTTTCAACTCATCGATCGATCCCAACGTTTCATCATACGAAAGTTCGACTTGCTCATCCTTGCCGCCGAGTTTCAGCGTCCCTACATCGACCGGTTTGGTTGCATCGGCCACCGCCCCGAGCAATTGCATGCCCGAAACGCCATAAGCGGCCGCCTTTTCCGGATCAATGGCGACAATCACTTGTTTTTGCTTTTCCGTCAAGTTATTCGTCACATCTTTGACATCATCGCGTTGTTTTAAATACGTCTCGACCTGTTTGGCTGCTGTTTGGAGCGCCTCCAAGTCATTGGAGTATAAGTCAATATTCACGTTATTATTCGTTGGCGGCCCTCCGCTCGACATCTCTTGCACGCCCACTTTGGCCCCGGGCGCGAGCTGATTGGCGATGCGGCGCATTTCTTTTTCGAGAACGGCCACGATTTTCGCGGTGTCAGCGCTGTCCTTTAATAGAATATAATAGCTGGCTTGATTGGGCCGTTTCAATCCTGTGCGGAAATCGCGGCTTCCCACTGCGGCGGTGACGCTCTCGACATCGCTTCGTTTTAAAAACATCTTTTCCATCTCCAACGACACATCATTCGTTTTGACCACCGATGTGGAAGCCGGCAGTTCAATGCTCGCCACCAGCGTTTTCTGCTCTTCGTTCGGCAAAAACGTAAATCCAAGTTTCGGCACGAGCGCCAATGAACCAACCAATAGCACAACCGACAACACAAAGACAATCGCTTTATGGTTGAGCGCCCATTCAATGATTCGGCCATACAGACGCTGAAGCGCTCCTTCTTTTTCCTCTGGCGGCACACGGCGGAACGAAAATTTCGCTAAAATCGGCACAACCGTCACGGCCACCAACAAAGAGGCCAACAGGGCAAACGTAATCGTCAAGGCAAAAGGCAGGAAAAATTCCCCTGTAATGCCCCCAACAAGCCCGAGAGGCAAAAAGACAACAACCGTTGTGATGGTCGAGGACACAATCGCTTTGACAATTTCTTTCGTTGATTGCTCGACTAAATCATCGCTCATGCCTGTTTTCTCCCGGCGGACGCGGCGGAAAATATTTTCGATCACGACAATGCTGTCATCCACGACTCGGCCGACGGCGACGGCCATGCCGCCAAGCGTCATGACATTGAGGGTAATATCCATACGATTGAGAAAAATGGCCGATACAAGCAGCGAGAGCGGAATCGAGACGATGGCAATCACAGTCGCCCGAACGTTGCGCAAAAAGAGCAAGACGGCCAACGAAGCAAACAGCGCCCCGAGCAGCCCTTCACGGACAAGCGATTCAACGGATTGTTTGATGCCAGCTGACGAATCAAACCCGATGGAATAATCAAACTGATGTTTGTAGGAATTCAGCACGTTGATCACTTGGTCTGCCACTTCAATCGTATTGGCATCTTGTTTTTTCGTCACGGCCATCGACAGCGATGGCTTCAAATTATAGCGGGTGAATTCGCTTTGCTCGTTGACTTCCTCAATCGTCGCAATATCCCCAAGCTTCACGGGCGCAACGCGCTGCAATCCATTCGCCGCCATAGGAACAGCTGTCGGCACGAGTTTCAGATTTTTCAACTCATGGATGGTGTTCAATTTTTCCTCGACGCGAACAGGAATTTGCCATGTATCGGTTTGCAACGTTCCAGCCGGGAACGCCAACACCTTTTCATTGATTTGGTTTTTAATCTCTGACAAGGTCAATCCCGCCTGAGCAGCCTTTTTCCGATCGACTGTGATCCGGATGAGGCGCTCGCTGTCTCCACCGATCGAAACGGAATTCACCCCGTCGATTTTATTCAATTCTGGAATCACTTCGGTTTCCAGCAACGTTTGCAGATCGGTTTCGTTTTTGGCAAACAAGGAAATGTTGAAAACCGGGATGGAACCGAATGAAAACCGATTGACTTCCGTTTGCACATGATCGGGCAATCCTGCCTTATCAATGAGCGATTCGACCTGCCGCTCCATTTTCTCCATATCCGTCCGAAATGGAAATTCAAGATTCATAACGGCCATTCCTTCATAGGAAGAACTCTGCATTTGCTTAAGCCCGTCAAGGGACTTCAGTTTTTCCTCGAGCTTGGCCGTGACCTCCTCATTCACGTCTTGCGGAGAAGCCCCAGGATAGACCGCTTCAATCGACAACTGGGGAAATTCAATGTTCGGCAGCAAATCGACCTTCAAGGAGGAGAAGGAATACAGTCCTAGAAACATGAACAAAAACGAACATACAAACACAGCTGCCGCATTTTTTAAACTGAACCTAGTCAAAAACGTCATCATGCCACCTCTCATCCCACGATTTTGACCAATCAGTCTAATTATTTTGAACTGACCGGTCATACAAAACTATTTCTATGATACATGAAAATGGGAAAAATGAAAAGGGCGAAGTTTAAAGTGGAAATCAAACGGAAAAACTATGACCATATCAACATTACCATTTGATGGGGTGGACAACATGAAAACAAGACAGGATGCTTGGTCACATGAAGAAGATGTACTGTTGGCTGAAACGGTGCTGCAATATATACGCGAAGGAAAAACGCAACTTGCCGCTTTTGAAGTCGTTGGGAGACAACTGCACCGCACAGCGGCAGCATGCGGATTCCGTTGGAACGCCGAGGTGCGCAAACGGTACCTTGAGGCGATCGAACAGGCAAAAAAGCAGCGGAAAGAACGGAAACGGGCGCTCGAAATGATGAAAAAGTGGCAAAAAGACAATACGGTTGCTGCTTGGAGTCCTTCTGGAGAACGGGACGGCGCCGAAGGGTCATCGCCTTTTCTCCCGGCAGCCCCATTGACACTGGAGCAGTGCATTTCATTTTTGCAAACATTGCGGCGCGGCATCGAGGAGATGGAAGCGATCCGCCAAGACAACGAGCGCCTGAAACGCGAGCGGGCGGAATGGCAGGCGCGGAACGAACAGCTTGCTCAAAAACTCGAACGCCTTGAAACGAGGCAGACCACCGTGCAAGAAGATTATGAGGCGCTCGTGAAAATCATGGCCCGCGCCCGCCAGCTCGCTTCCGAAGAAGGCGACCGCTTCTCTCTTGCCCAGCTGTTTGCCGCCGAGGCGAACGGATCGAACGAATCGCTCGCCCATTCATAAAAAAAAGAAGGTGCTCCAACAAGCATCGGGACACGTTTTCACCGCTGGAACGACGGACAGCGCCCGCTAACAAACCGGTGAATGCACCGGATGTTCACAGGAATCTCCACCTTCCCATTTTGTTCGAAATGAAGGTGGAGTAGTTCAATCGTCGCCAACGCGCCTTATGGGAATTCCCTCTAATAGACGATTAATCACGTAGGAAGCCATAATGAGCCCGGCAACTGATGGAACGAAAGCATTCGAAGACGGCGGCATTTTCGCCTTGCGGATCGGCGAAGCGTCATTGCCGACGACCTGGCGGACATCTTCGCGGATTTTCACCGGCTTCTCGTCGGAAAAGACGACCGGAATGCCGCGGCGGATCCCTTCTTTGCGCAGCTTGGCGCGGATGACTTTCGCGATCGGATCGGTGTGTGTTTTCGAAATATCGGCAATGCGGAACCGGGTCGGATCCATTTTGTTCGCCGCACCCATGCTGGAGATGATGGGAATGCCGCGCTTGAGGCATTGTTTCATCAAATGCACTTTGTACACAATCGTGTCGGACGCATCGATGACAAAATCCAGATCATGGGCGAAAAACTGCTCATACGTCTCTTCCGTATAAAACATTTGCAAAGCGATCACCTCGCACGCCGGGTTGATGTCGGCGATGCGCTCTTTCATGAGCTCCACTTTCGGACGCCCGATGGTCGAGAGCAACGCATGGATTTGCCGGTTGATGTTGGTGATATCGACGTTATCGCGATCCACAAGCACCAAGCGGCCAATGCCGGAACGGGCGAGCGCCTCGACGGCGAACGACCCCACGCCGCCGACGCCAAGGACGGCGACGGTGGCGTTTTTTAAGCGTTCCAGCCCTTCAGGGCCAATCGCGAGTTCATTGCGGGAAAATTGGTGCAGCATCGTTCTCCTCTCCGTTTGCTTCAAAATTGATGTTTATGCCGCTTTTTATCCTACCATCAAGACAGCAAAAGAGGCAACGGCATTTTGCTGGCAAAACAAAACCCCTACGCGGCCATCCGCATAGGGGAAATGTTGTTGATCCCTTAATGTTGCCAGTCCCAATCGTGCCGTCGATGCCTTCGTTTTGAACCCGCTCTCTCATAGGTGGGTGCCCTGTTCCAAGGTTTGCGCTTCCCCTGTGACGAAGAGGCGTGCACGCCGCTTGGAAACCCCGAGCTCCCGGATCATAAACTGTTCGGTCAAAACGATCAGTGATCCGACGAACACATTAGGACGGTTGTTGGTTTTATTGTAACACATTTTTCGGCCTTTGTGAACACCTATCGCCAACGTTTCTTTTTCAGATGCCGCTGTCACTCGTTTTCCGGAAGCACAACCGCCAAGTGCAGCTCCTCGAGCTGCTTGTCGCTGACCGGCCCCGGCGCTTCGGTAAGCAAGCAGCTCGCGCTCGCCGTTTTCGGAAACGCGATCGTATCGCGCAAGTTCGTGCGCCCAGCGAGCAACATCACCAGCCGGTCAAGGCCAAGCGCAATGCCGCCGTGCGGCGGAGTGCCGTATTCAAACGCCTCAAGCAAGAATCCGAACTGACGGCGCGCTTCTTCTTCGCTGAACCCTAAGGCGCGGAACATTTTTTCTTGCACGTCCCGCTCGAAAATGCGGAGCGAGCCGCCGCCAAGCTCATAGCCATTTAAGACGAGGTCGTACGCCTGCGCGCGGACGGCGCTTGGGTTTGTCTCCAACAGCGGAATGTCGTCGCGCACCGGCATCGTAAACGGATGGTGAGCGGCGTAATAGCGCCCTTCTTCTTCGTCATACTCCAAAAGCGGCCAATCCGTCACCCACAAAAACGCGAGCTTCGCTTCGTCGATCAAGCCGAGCTCCTTGCCAAGCTTCAGCCGCAACGCGCCGAGCGCCGCGGCGACGATCGCTTTTTCGTCGGCGACAAACAAAAGCAAATCTCCGTCTTCGACAGCAAGCGCTCGACGCAGCGCCGCCTGTTCCTCATCGGTGAAAAACTTGGCGATCGGTCCTTTCAGCTCTTCGCCTTCCGCTTTCAGCCAGGCGAGCCCTTTCGCCCCGTAGCGGCCGGCAAATTCTCCTAAGGCGTCAATATCTTTACGCGAATAGCGAGGGGCAGCGCCTTTCGCGTTGATCGCCTTCACTTGGCCTCCTTCTTTGACGGCGCGGGCGAACACTTGAAATGCTGAATCACGAACGATTTCCGATACGTCGACGAGCTCGAGGCCAAAGCGTATATCCGGCTTGTCCGAGCCGTAGCAGCTCATCGCCTCGTCATACGTGATGCGCGGAAACGGGCGCGGGATGTCGATCCCTTTTGCCGCTTTCACGACGGCAGCCATCATCCGTTCGGTTAAATCGATAATATCCTCTTGTTCGATAAACGACATTTCGATGTCGATTTGCGTAAATTCCGGCTGGCGGTCGGCGCGCAAATCCTCGTCACGGAAGCAACGGGCGATTTGGTAGTACCGTTCCACGCCGCCGACCATGAGCAGCTGCTTAAAAATTTGCGGCGACTGCGGCAACGCGTAAAATTCGCCCGGATGGACGCGGCTTGGCACCAAATAGTCACGCGCCCCTTCCGGCGTGCTTTTCGTCAACATCGGCGTTTCAATTTCCAAAAAGCGTTCGCTATCCAAAAAGTCGCGCACCGTCTTTGTGATTTTGTGGCGAAGCGCCAGGGTTTGAAACATGACTGGGCGGCGCAAATCCAAATACCGATATTTTAAGCGCACGTCTTCCGCCGCATCCGTGTCATCGGAAATCGAAAACGGCGGCGTTTTTGCCTCGTTGATGATCTCGATTCGTTCCGCCTGAATTTCAATGCGGCCGGTCGCGATGTTCGGATTGACCGTCTCCGGAGCGCGGGCGACGACCGTTCCTTCGACGCTTAAAACGTATTCGCTCCGCACGCGCTCCGCTGCCGCCAGCGCTTCAGCCGACACGTCCGGGCTGGCGACAACTTGGACGATGCCCGTTCGGTCGCGCAAGTCAATGAAAATGAGGCCGCCTAAGTCGCGGCGCTTTTGCACCCATCCTTTGAGCACGACGCGCTCGCCGACGGCCGTTTCCGGCACTTCTCCGCAATAATACGTCCGTTCCATTCGCTCACTCCTCCTTCCCGATCCGTTCATGCAAAAAGTGCGCCAACTCGCCGAGCGGTACATTCGTTTGCTCGCCGCTCGCCATATGCTTTACCGCCGCTTCCTGTCTCTCGAGTTCTTCATCGCCGATAATGGCGACAAACGATGCCCCAAGCCGGTCGGCGGCCTTCAGCTGCGCCTTCAATTTTCGGCCCAAATAATCTTGATCGACCCTCAATCCGGAGCGGCGCAATGCATAAACGAGGCGGACCGCCTCATCTTTCGCCCGCTCACCGACAGCGACGACATAGCAGTCAAGCCCGCTCTCCACCGGCAATTCCACTCCTTCGGCGTCAAGGGCGGCCAACAGCCGCTCGATGCTCAAGGCAAAGCCGATGCCCGGCGTCTCCGGACCGCCGATTTCTTGGACAAGCCCGTTGTAACGCCCGCCGCCGCACAGCGTCGCCGCCGCGCCAAATCCTTCCGCTTCGCTCATAATTTCGAACGTCGTATGATTGTAGTAATCAAGTCCGCGCACAAGACGCGAATCAATGACAAACGGAATGCCAAGGTTAGTTAAATATTGTTTGACTTTTTCAAAATAAGCACGCGAGTCTTCGTTCAAATAATCCAAAATCGACGGCGCCGTCGCCATCAGCTCATGATCGCGGTCTTTTTTGCAGTCGAGAATGCGGAGCGGATTCGTATGAAGCCTCGTCTGGCAGTCCGGGCACAGCTCGTGGATGCGGCTTGAAAAATGGCGAACAAGCGCCTCTCGGTGCGCCCGGCGGCTGTCAAGGTCGCCCAAGCTGTTGATGACAAGCCGGATCCGTTTTAAGCCAAGCGCTTCGTAAATATGCATCGCTAGCGCCATCACCTCGGCGTCAATCGCCGGATCGCTGCTGCCGAGCGCCTCGACGCCGAACTGGACGAACTGGCGGAACCGTCCCGCTTCCGGCCGCTCGTAGCGAAACATCGGCCCGCTGTAATACAGTTTCAGCGGCTGGTGCGGACTGCCGTACAGCTTATGCTCGACAAACGCTCTGACAACCGGCGCCGTGCCTTCCGGGCGGAGCGTCAGCGCGCGCCCCCCTTTGTCTTCGAACGTGTACATTTCCTTTTGCACAATGTCCGTTGTATCCCCCACGCCGCGCAAAAAAAGTTCCGTATGCTCGAAAATCGGCGTCCGGATTTCCCGATACCCGTATCGGCTGCAAAGGTTGCGGGCGACATGTTCGACATATTGCCATTTTTCCGTGTCCCCTGGCAGCACATCTTGCGTCCCTCTTGGAATTTGAAAAGCCATGCTCATCCTCCTTTGCCAAAATAAAACGCCCTTGTCCCTGTCATCGATAGGGACGAGAGCGTTATTCCCGCGGTGCCACCCTAATTGAAGCCGATCCGGCTTCCGCTTGTCGCCATTAACGCATGACGCGCGTTCCTTTTTACTGGCGCAAAGCGCGTTCAAAAGGAAACCTACGGAGTGTCTTTCGTTAAGCCATCATGGAGAAACGCTCGCAGCCTTAGGCGTTTCCTCTCTGGCCATGTGGGCCTTAACTACTTTTCTCCATCATCGGCTGTTCCGTATGAGAAAGATGTAATTTTATATTACGGACAATCTCGCCCGTTTGTCAAGTTGTCCTAGCGGCTGTGATCCATGGTTTTTCGCAAAGAGAAAAACTTTGATGTCTCATCACATTTTTCACCTTGTGTGAACTACCCACCACCTACGCTTCGCTTAGAGATGGGGGCTTCAAGCGACTTGTGTGTGTTCGCCGAACGGTAAGCCACACACAAGAACCCTTTACGCTTCCCTTCGTTCCGAAGGTGTCCGTTCTAGCCATATTCTATCCTATTCGTTGGCTGACGCCAACCGACATTCATCTCCCACTTTCACTTCGCTTCAAAGTGGGAGACTTCTTTCGGAAAGATGTTAAAAAAAGAGAGCCGACTCGTTGAACCGCCCCTCCATGGGATCGAAGAGGCGGTCCACCTTCGGCCCTCTTAATGGCGAATCAAATAATCAAACGCGCTTAACGCCGCGGTTGCACCCGAGCCCATCGAGATAATGATTTGCTTATAGGCGCTGTCCGTGCAGTCGCCTGCGGCAAAGACGCCTTCAATGTTCGTTGCGCCGCGTTTATCAACAATGATTTCACCGAAGCGATTCCGTTCCACCGTTCCTTCCAACCATTCGGTGTTCGGAACAAGGCCGATTTGCACGAACACGCCTTGCAATTCGATATGATGTTCTTCTCCTGTTTCCCGGTCAATGTACGTCAAGCCGTTGACTTTGTCCGTGCCGGTGATTTCCGTCGTTTGCGCGTTTTTAATCACCGTTACGTTCGGCAAGCTGTACAAACGATCTTGCAAAACAGCATCCGCCTTGAGTTCAGGGGCGAACTCCAGCAGCGTCACATGGCTGGCGATGCCAGCGAGGTCAATCGCCGCTTCGACTCCAGAGTTCCCGCCGCCGATGACCGCCACGTGCTTCCCTTCGAACAGCGGGCCGTCGCAGTGCGGGCAATAGGCGACCCCTTTGTTTTTGAACTCTTCCTCGCCCGGCACGCCAAGGTTGCGCCAACGGGCGCCCGTTGCGATGACAACTGTTTTGCTTTTCAACACAGCGCCGTTTTCCAGCTCGACTTCAATCAAGTCTTTTTTCTCGAGCCGTTTTGCCCGCTGCGAGCTCATGATGTCGACATTGTATTGCTTTACATGTTCTTCAATGCTGGCCGCAAGCTTCGGTCCTTCCGTATATTTGACGCTGATAAAGTTTTCAATGCCGAGCGTATCTAAAATTTGTCCGCCGAAGCGCTCCGCGACAATGCCAGTGCGAATGCCTTTGCGCGCTGCGTAAATGGCTGCTGTCGCACCTGCAGGGCCGCCGCCGATCACCAGCACATCAAACGGCTCTTTGTCGGCGAAGGAAGAAGCGTCCGGAGCACTCCCTAATTTGGCGAGGATATCTTCAAGCGACATGCGGCCGCTCGCGAACAGTTTGCCGTTTAAAAACACCGTCGGTACGGCCATAATCCCTTTTTGCTCCGCTTCTTCTTTAAACGCCGCCCCGTCGATCATCGTATGCGAAATGTTCGGGTTTAACACGCTCATGATGTTGAGCGCTTGCACGACGTCCGGGCAGTTGTGGCATGTCAGGCTGACGTACGTTTCAAAATGATGTTTGCCCCTGATTTGTTGAATGCGGTCCACGACGTCTTGGCTGACTTTCGGCGGCCGCCCGCTCACTTGAAGCAGCGCCAAAACGAGGGACGTAAATTCATGGCCGAGCGGCACGCCGGCGAAAGTGATGCCGGTGTTTTCGCCGACCCGATTGACGCTGAAGCTTGGCGTTCGTTCCAGCTTCGCTTTTTCCACTTTGATTTTCGGCGACATCGCCGTTAATTCATCGATTAAAGCAAGCATATCGCGGGAAACGTTGTCGTCTCCCGCGCTTACCGTCAAGACAATATCATTTTCAAGCAATTGCAAATACTGAGCTAGTTGCGCCTTGATGTCAGCATCCAGCAGCATCGCCTAAGCCCCCCTTAAATTTTGCCGACGAGGTCTAGGCTTGGCTTCAGCGTTTCCGCTCCTTCTTTCCATTTCGCCGGGCAGACTTCACCCGGATGGTTGCGCACGTATTGGGCCGCTTTAATTTTATCAATCAGCGTGCTGGCGTTGCGGCCGATGCCGTCCGCATTGATTTCCACCGCTTGAATGACGCCGTCTGGGTCAATGATGAACGTGCCGCGCTGCGCCAATCCTTGTTCTTCATCGAGCACATCAAACATGCGCGACAGTTGATGCGAAGGGTCGCCGATCATCACGTATTCGATTTTGCTGATGGCTGGCGATGTATCGTGCCATGCTTTATGTGTAAAGTGGGTGTCGGTCGAAACCGAGTACACTTCCACGCCAAGTTCTTTAAACGTCGCGTAGTGATCTTGCAAGTCTTCGAGCTCCGTCGGGCAGACGAACGTAAAGTCCGCTGGATAGAAGCAAACGATGCTCCATTTCCCCATGAAGTCTTGCTCTGTCACTTCGATGAATTCGCCGTTGTGATACGCTTGGGCACGGAATGGTTGTACTTTTTTCCCAACCAAAGACATTGCTTCATCTACCTCCTGCGACTGTTAGTTTATAATAATTTTAAACCAATACTTATTATCATATAGGGGCATATGTTTGTCAATACATATGCAATGGATTTTTTTCTCTACCGAGCCGGATCAGTGTTGAGCGGATGCGCAGCGCTCGCAGGGATGGACATTTTTATTCGCGGCTGTTTCGTCTGAACGGCCACACCGCCTCGGCCCACGAAACATCCACACGCCGCGTGCGCTCCTTCCAACTCGCCATGTTTACGGACGGGGCTGCTGTTTTTTCAACATTTGTACGTCTTTCGGCGCCACACCGAATTCGGATGCCAACTCAAAGGCGCTATATTGAGCCTCGAGCCGCACCCATTCGTGAAAGTCGACGGACAGCACATCGTTTGTCCGGTGCGCCTGCTCGCCTCTTTTGGTTTGCCGCATCGCGCTCCTCCTTTCTTATTGCCGCACTTGTTTTCATCTTTCCCATTTTTCGCCGAAAATAAAAAAGAAACCGGGAAACTTCATCGGTTTCCCGGTTTCTCGCTGCTGTCAATGATCAAGGTGACTGGCCCGTCGTTTGTGAGCGATACGTCCATCATCGCACCGAATACGCCGGTTTCTACATGAACGCCTCTTTCGCGCAAAGCGGCGTTGAACGCCTCATACAGCGGCAAGGCATGGTCGGGCTTGGCCGCCGCCATAAAGTTCGGGCGCCGGCCTTTTCGGCAGTCGCCGTAAAGGGTGAACTGCGACACCGACAGCACCGCCCCGCCGACGTCGAGCAAGGAGCGGTTCATTTTTCCGTTTTCATCTTCAAAAACGCGCAAATGAGCAATTTTTTCAGCCAAATAGGCAGCATCGTCCTCCGTGTCCTCGTGTGTGATGCCAAGAAGGACGACAAAACCCGCATCAATGGCACCAACAACTTCGCCGTCGACGGTGACTTTGGCCTCTTTCGCCCGCTGGATGACCGCTCTCACTCGCCTTCCTCCTTTCGCCGCCCTTAGTTGTTCATCAAGCGCTGGACGGAATAAATGTCGGGAATTTGCTTGATTCGATCGACCACTTTTTGCAAGTGGCTCAAATTATGAATGGCGATCGTCATATGGATCGTCGCGATTTTATGGCGGTGATCGGAGCGTCCCGAGACGGCGGAAATGTCTGTTCGCGTTTCATTGACCGCCTGCAGCACCTCATTCAGCAAACCGCGGCGGTCAAATCCGGTGATCTCAATGTCCACGTTATATTCGCGCTCGCCGTTTGCTCCGCTCTCCCATTCTACGGCAATCAACCGATCGGCCGCTTCTTCGGTCTTGACGTTCGGGCAATCGGCGCGGTGGACGGAAATGCCGCGGCCGCGGGTAATGAAGCCGATAATTTCATCGCCCGGCACCGGGTTGCAGCAGCGCGACAAACGGATGAGCAAGTTGTCCATTCCTTGGACGCGAATGCCGCAGTCGCGCTTTTTGCCAGCTGGCAGCTTGGCTTCGAAGACCGCTTCGGCCAGTTTGCGCTGCTGTTCCTCGAGATCGCGCTGCTTCCGCCATTTTTCCGTCAACCGATGGGCGATTTGCGCCGCTGTGATGCCATGATAGCCGACTGCCGCATACATATCGTCTTCGTTCGAGAAGTTGAACTTTTCGGCGACGCGCTTTACGTTGTCCGCCGTCATCACTTCTTTCGGCTCAAAGCCGAGGCTGCGCACCTCTTTTTCCACCATCTCTTTGCCTTTTTCGATGTTTTCTTCGCGCCGTTGCTTTTTGAAAAACTGGCGGATTTTGTTGCGCGCCTGCGACGTTTTCGCCAGTTTCAGCCAGTCTTGGCTGGGACCGTACGAATGATTGGAAGTTAAAATTTCGACGATGTCGCCCGTTTGCAGCTTGTAATCAAGCGGCACCATTTTGCCGTTCACTTTCGCCCCGATCGTCTTGTTGCCGATTTCCGAATGGATGCGGTAAGCGAAATCGATTGGCACCGATCCGGCCGGCAGCTCGATGACATCGCCCTTTGGCGTGAAGACGAACACCATGTCGGAAAACAAATCCATCTTGAGCGATTCCATGAACTCTTCGGCATTGCTCGCGTCGTTTTGCCATTCCAAAATTTCCCGAAACCAAGACAGCTTTTCTTCAAACGAGTTCGGCTTGATCGTCTTTCCTTCTTTGTACGCCCAGTGGGCAGCAATCCCGAATTCGGCGATTTGGTGCATTTCAAATGTGCGGATTTGCACCTCAAGCGGCTCGCCTTTTGGGCCGATCACCGTCGTATGGAGCGATTGGTACATGTTCGGCTTCGGCATGGCGATGTAGTCTTTAAAGCGCCCGGGCATCGGTTTCCAACATGTATGAATAATCCCCAATACAGCGTAGCAGTCTTTGATGCTGTTGACGATGATGCGGACAGCGAGCAAATCGTAAATTTCGTTAAACTGTTTATTTTGCATCACCATTTTTCGATAAATGCTGTAAATATGTTTCGGACGCCCGGAAATTTCGCAAGGAATATGCACTTCGTTGAGCCGTTCGCGCACTTCTTGAATGACTTCCTCCAAATATTGCTCGCGCTCAGCCCGCTTTTTCTTCATTAAATTGACGATGCGGTAATATTGCTGCGGGTTTAAATAGCGAAGCGCCGTATCCTCAAGCTCCCATTTGATTTTCGAAATGCCGAGCCGATGCGCGAGCGGAGCGAAAATTTCGAGCGTCTCATTGGCAATGCGCCGCTGTTTTTCGGCCGGCAAATGTTTCAATGTCCGCATATTGTGCAGCCGGTCGGCGAGCTTGATCAAAATGACCCGGATATCTTGCGCCATGGCCAAAAACATTTTCCGGTGGTTTTCCGCCTGCTGTTCTTCCTGCGATTTATATTTAATTTTCCCAAGCTTCGTCACCCCGTCGACAAGCATCGCCACTTCCGCGCCGAACTCGCGCTCAAGGTCTTCTTTTGTCGCCTCGGTGTCTTCGATGACATCATGCAAAAACCCGGCGGCGATCGTTGTCGCGTCCATCTTTAAGTCCACCAAAATGCCCGCGACTTGAATCGGGTGGATGATGTATGGTTCGCCCGATTTCCGAAATTGGTCGCGGTGGGCGTGCTTGGCAAACTCATACGCCTTTTTCAAAAAGGCGACATCCTGCTCCGACAAATAGCAGCTCGCTCGTTCAAACACTTGCTCCGCTGTCAGCACTTGTTCATTGGCCATAGGGTTGAATCACCTTTTTAATCGATTAAAATTGAAGCTGCAAAGCGCAGAGGTCCGTTGCGTTCATACGGTTAATAAGAAAGAGCACTCATGTGTGAGTGCCCCTTTTTTCTTTATTGTATCCGAAGATGCGAACAATGTCGACTGTTTAAAACTGCATCAGCGTCAAAATGTCGTAGCCTTCCAATTTTTTGCGGCCGCCAAGCTCGGTGAGCTCAATCAAAAACGCCAATCCGGCCACCACTCCGCCGAGCTGTTCCACCAAATCGATCGTTGCCCGCATCGTCCCGCCCGTCGCGAGCAAATCGTCGGTGATCAACACACGCTGCCCTGGCTTAATGGCATCTTTATGCATCGTCAAGACATCTGTTCCATATTCCAGGCCATACTCCACACGGACGACTTCGCGCGGCAGCTTCCCTTCCTTGCGCACCGGCGCAAACCCGACGCCAAGCGCATAGGCGACTGGGCATCCGATGATAAAGCCGCGCGCTTCCGGACCAACGACGATATCGATTTGTTTTTCGCGCGCATATTGAACAATTTGGTCGGTCGCGTATTTGTACGCCGGACCGTTGTCCATCAGCGTGGTAATATCTTTAAACATGATGCCCGGCTTCGGGAAATCGGGCACAATCGTAATGTATTGTTTTAAGTCCATGATACGTTTGCCTCCTCGTGCGTTTGCGAACGTGTCATTTCCGCCAAACAGCGTTTCAATTGCTCGTAAGTGGAATAGACTAACTGATGCTCCGCCTCGAGTTCGTCCCGCCGCCGGCGGTACGTCGACGATTCGTGCAAATCGCGCTTCGCCGGCTGATGAACGAGTGAAATGACGCCGTTTTGTTCGCTGATAAAGTCAAGCTCTAAAAACACCTTCGCCATGAAATGAATGGTCTCTTCCGTCCAGCCGCGGACGCGGGCCAGCTCACCGCCGCGCTTGGCGAGCGAAAACGAACGGTTTTGATGCAAAAAGGCGTAAAACCATTTAAAATGTTCGCGCGTCGGAAACGTGCGGAAAAATTGCGCCTCGGGCTGGGCGAACACCGCGTAAATGCGCGCCGGCCGTCCGTTGCGAAGAAGCGCCGACAGCAAAGCCAGCCGCGGCGGCACGTCAAGCAGCACGACATAGCGGTCGTCAATCGATAAGGCGCCCGCCTCTTCTTCGGTCGGCACGCAATGAAGCTCCCCGCGAAATGGCGCCACGTCCGGGCGCTGCCCAGTTTCGCAGCGAAAGGAGACGACTAGCCGCTTCTCTTTTGGCAGCCGCTCAAGAAGTGGACGGACGTCGCGGCAGCCGCGGACGTCAAACAACTGGCAGTCGCTGACCGCCAGATCACACAACGACAGCTGCGGCTTGGCGAACCCGTTCCATTCGTTCACCGACAGCTCCCCGACCGCCGAAATGCGCGCATCCGGAGCGATTTCTTCGCATAACGGTCCGAGGCCGAAGCCGATGGCATCGATCGCGGCCCCGTCTTGGGAAAAGACGGCTTTCATATGGGCTCCGTTCGCCCCGACGCGCCGCATGGTTTCAACCGACGCCCCTTCAATGAGAACAAGCGGCCGCGGATTGCCGACGCCAAACGGAGCGAACCGCTCAAGGCCGCGGGCGGCCGACAGCGTCAACTCAGCAATCGAACAGGAAGCATCGATGAACGTCGGCGGCGTAAAATCGTCCTCAGACAACGTTTCGGCGGCGATGGCGTTCAGCCGTTGCCGCAATTCTTCGACATCATCAAGCGCCAATGTCATCCCCGCCGCCATCGGGTGGCCGCCAAAGTGCGGCAACAGGTCGCGGCATTGCGACAGGCTGGCGAATAAGTCAAACCCATGAATGCTGCGGGCTGACCCTTTGGCGATCCCTTTTTCCCGGTCGATTGAAAGCACGACCGCCGGGCGGTAAAACTGCTCAACAAGCTTAGAAGCGACAATGCCCACCACTCCGGCATTCCATCCTTCGCCTGCCACAACCAAGACGCGATGTTCCTCAGGAGGAAATTGGCGGCGCACCATGTCCGCCGCTTCTTCAGCGATTTGTGCCACAAGCTGCTGACGTTCGCGGTTTAACTCGTCCATCTCCGCCGCCAGCTGCACCGCTTCGTTCTCATCGTCCGTCATTAAGAGCGCCACTGCCGGATCAGCGCCGCCGAGGCGCCCCGCCGCGTTCAAGCGCGGAGCGATGACAAATCCGACCGTCTGTTCGTTGATGGCCGCCGCATCAATGCGGCATTGCCGAAAAAGAGCGCGCAGCCCGATGCGCTCCGTCGCTCGCAACGCTTCAAGCCCGTGTGCAACAAAGAGGCGGTTTTCCCCAACAAGCGGAACCAAATCAGCGATCGTGCCGATCGCGACCAAATCAAGCAAATGGCGCGGCACCCGCCCAAGCAAGGCATGGGCTACCTTAAACGCAACGCCGACGCCGGCTAAATCGCGAAACGGATATGTACTTCCCGGCTGCTTCGGATGAATGATCGCATGCGCCTCCGGCAACACCGGACCTGGCTCATGGTGATCCGTTACGATGACATCCATCCCCCACTCGTTGGCGGCCGCAATTTCCTTGACCGCCGCAATCCCATTGTCGACGGTCACAATGACGGAAACGCCGCGCTCTTTTGCGGAGCGAAACGCCGCCATGTTCGGCCCGTATCCTTCCGTAAATCGGTTCGGAATGTAGAACTCGACCGACGCCCCCGCCTCCTTGAGAGCACTCACCATCACCGACGTGCTGCAAACGCCATCGGCATCGTAATCGCCGTATACCAACACGCGTTCACCCGCGTCGATCGCCCGCTTTAGACGCTGAATCGCTCGCTCCATCCCGTCAAGCAAAAACGGATCATGAAACGGTTGCTCAAGCGGATTAAGAAACGCCACCGCCTCCGAGGCCGTCCGCACCCCGCGGCGGACGAGAAGCCTCGCCAATAAGGGCGTGACGCCGGCTTCCTCAGCCAGCCGCCTCACCGCCTGCTCATCGAGGCGCTCCACCTCCCAACGCGTTTTCGCTTTCAACATGTCTCCCACCTCAACTCTCCTTATTATACAAAAAGGAGAAAAGGGCAGGCAACGACATTACGGTTTTTTTTCCGGATTGTACGGGTTGATGTGAACCATGACATTGCGGACGCGCGGCAGCGTCAGCAGTTTTTCTTTCACTTTCTTTCCGATCCGGTGCCCCTCTTCGACCGTCAAGCGCGGATCGACGGCGATTTTCAAATCGACGATGACGTAATGGCCGTGCTCGCGCGCATGCAGCTCATTGATTTGCCGCACATCGGGAATGGACAAGACCGCCTCGCGCAAATAGCCGGCCTCTTCCTCGTGAAGCACATGGTCGATCGCCGTATGGACCGACTGTCGGCCAAGGTCCCATGCCATTTTCAGAACAAGCAGCGAGACGAACAATCCGGCGAGCGGGTCGGCATATACAAGCCAGTCAATCTCCCATTTTCCACCGACAATGGCGGCGCCGACGCCGATGAGCGCAGCAAACGACGAAAACACATCCGATCGGTGCTCATAGGCGTTGATGATCAGCGCATCGCTGTTTAGCTTTTTCCCGAGCCGGTATTTATAGCGAAACATCGCTTCTTTGACAACAATCGACAACAACAAGACGTAAATGGCGGCCGCCCCGGGCGGCGACAGTGGGGCGAAAAATGACAGAAACGCCGAGCGCCCGATCTCGATCCCAACGAGAAATAGAAGAACCGCCACAATAATGGCGGCGATTGATTCCGCTTTCCCATGCCCGTACGGATGATCCTCATCCGGCGGGCGCGCGGCGGCTCGCAGCCCGACCCAAACGGCGAACGAGCCCGCAACATCGGACGCGGAATGGGCGGCATCGGCGATCAATGCCTGGCTTTGGCTCCACACGCCGACCGCCGCCTTGACGGCGGCTAGCGCCATATTTCCAGCGATCCCGACGATCGCTGCCGTTTTCGCCTGCCTGAACCGCTGTTCATGTTCCATGGCCATCTCCCCCACCTTTGCATTCAGCAGCCTCACCCGCTGCCTATGTTGCATCTGACGGTTAGTGTATCCATTTTCCGCCCCGAGCATTGCACCGAACAAAAAGGCGCCGGAAAAGCACATTCACTTTTCCGGCGCGCTGTTACACCTGCGGTTCGGCCTCGGCCGCTGCCTTTTTGGCTCCTTTTCCTTTTTTGAGCTCCTGTCCTTTCCAGACGACCCAAAGCTGAGAAGCGATGCAAAGCGATGAATAGACGCCGCACACAAGTCCAACGAGCAAGGCGAGGTTGAAATTGCGGATCGCTTCGCTGCCAAAGATGAGCAGCGCGATGACCGTAAACAAGACGGTCAATACGGTGTTGACCGAGCGCGTAAATGTTTGCTGCAGCGCCCGATTGACGATACGCTTCAAGTCGTCGACCGTTTTCACTTTCCGTTTTTTCATCAAATCCCGAATGCGGTCAAACGTAACAATCGTGTCGTTGATCGAATAGCCGATGATCGTCAGCACCGCGGCGATGAATGTCAAATCGACCTCAAGGCGCGTGATGCTGAACACGGTAATGATAAAAAACGCATCGTGCAATAAGGCGACAATGGCAGCCAACGCCATCCGCCACTCAAAGCGGATCGTCACGTAAAGAATGATGCCGATCGAGGAAATGAGCACCGCAATGAGCGCGTTGCGGGCCAGCTGTTTGCCGACGACCGGCGAGACGGTGCTGATGTTCGGCTCGCTGCCGTACGCTTGCTTCAATTCATTTTTCAGCTTGGCAATTTCTTGCTTATCGAGCACGCCAATCAAGCGGACGACGCCTGTTTTCCCATCCGTGCCGGACAGGACGACATCCTCCGGCTTGTGGCCGAGCCGCTCGAAATAGCCGCTCAACTCTTTCGCATCGATCGGCTGGCTGCTCGTCACCTCAATGCGCGTGCCGCTCGTGAAGTCAATGCCAAGATTCAGCCCCAAGGCAAACAACGAGATGACGCCGGCGATCGTCAATGCGCCAGAGAAAATGAAAAACTTTTGGCTATGTTTGACAAAATCCCAGCGGTCAAACTTCGTCGGCACTTCCGTTTCCTCGGTCGTTTCGGCAATGTTTAAGATTTCCGACTTTTTGACGCCAAACCACTCCGGCTTTTTATCGAGCCAGCGGCTTGACACAAGCAGTCCGAGCAACAGCCGCGTGCCGTAAACGGCGGTGAGAAAGCTGACGACGATGCTGATGATGAGCGTCGTCGCAAACCCTTTCACCGAGCTTGTCCCGTAAATAAAAAGAACAGCGCCGGCGATGATCGTCGTAAGGTTGGCGTCAAAAATCGTCGCAAACGACCCGCGGTTGCCAGCACGGAACGCCGACAGCATCGACTTGCCGAGCTTCAGCTCCTCTTTGATCCGTTCGTACGTAATAATGTTGGCATCGACCGCCATCCCAACCCCTAAAATAAGGGCGGCAATGCCCGGCAGCGTCATCACGACGTTCATCCAATCAAACAAAAGCAAAATCAAATAAATGTATACCGACAGCGTAATGACGGCGATGATCCCGGGAAGCCGGTAAAACCAAATCATGAACAAGAAGATCGCCGCCACACCGATGATGCCGGCCAACACCGTTTTTTGCAGGGCGTTTTTCCCAAACTGAGCGCCGACGGACGTGGAGTAAATTTCATGCAACTCGACCGGCAGCGCGCCGGCATTGAGCAAATCGGCCAGCTGTTGCGCTTCTTTGACCGTAAAATTGCCGACGATCGACACATCCGTCTGATTGAACACTTGGTTGACTGAAGCGGCGGAAATAAATTTCGGATCCGCTTTGCCCGCTTCTTTCCGGTAGGAGTCCACCCCTTCTTTAAAATCGAGCCAAATGACTAAAATGTTGTTTGGCGGCCCCATTTTATATACTTTTTCCGTCACCTGGCGGAACTTGTCGGCGTCTTTCAATTTCAGAGCGACGCTCGGCCGGCCGTTTTCATCAAACGACAGCTTCGCTCCGCCTTGGACGAGGTCGCTTCCGTCCATCAGCACGTTGTCATTGACATCGCGGAACGTCAATTTCGCCTGCGTGGACAAAATTTCGCGCGCCTCATTTTGGTCTTTCACCCCGGCGAGCTGGACGCGGATGCGGTTTCCTCCCTCGATGTCAACGCGCGGCTCGCTGACACCAAGGACGTTGATCCGTTTATTCAGCGCACTGACGGTGCTTTGCAGCGTCTCTTGATCAATCTTATCGCCTTTTTTGGCCGGCTTCACTTCATACAGCACTTCAAAACCGCCTTGCAAGTCAAGGCCCAGTTTGATGTTATGTACAATTCCTTGAATCGTCGGCCCCATCACTCCGGCGAACAAAAGCAGGAGCAGAAAAAAGGCGACGATGCGGTTTCGTTTTACCATTCTCCTTAAGATTCCTCCTTCAACTTGCCCAAGCGCCGTCCGGTGTCGCGCCAAGCAAAACATTGGCCTCGCCTTCCATTATGAAACAGCAGCCGGCAAGTGTCAATTTTCCACTATAACAATTCCTTTAAAACCCGCTCCAACTCATCATCGCCGGCCGCCTGCTGCTTATACGAACGCATCGTTAAAAACATCATATACTCGCTCGGCGAAAGAGAGAAAATGTCGCTGACCAACTCATGCAGTTTTTTTTCCGCCGGCCGATGCTTCCACTTGCGGGAACATAAACATTCCCACAGCCCGTCCATCGTCACTTGCGTATAGCCGAGAAGACGAAACTCATCGCACTTCGACTCGAGCGCCGGCATGAGCTGTTCGCGCAGCTTCCGGTTTTCATCCATCCCCCATACCCCCTTGTATCCATTGCCGCCTGCCAATCTTGTCATGCTTGGCCATGGGCCTTGCATATATTGTATAAAAGATGGAGGCATTTGAGAAGGCAGGGGGAGACAATGTCTAAATTTTTACAAGGTACGGTCATTTTAATCGCCGCTGGCTTTATTACGAAAATTCTCGGCTTCATCAACCGAATTGTCGTCGCCCGCATGATCGGCGATGAAGGAGTCGGGCTGTACATGATGGCCGTGCCGACGCTCGTTTTAGCGATTACCGCGACGCAGATCGGGCTGCCGGTCGCCATTTCCAAACTCGTCGCCGAAGCAGAGGCGGCCGGCGACCGGCAGCGGGTGAAACAAATTCTCGTCGTGTCGCTGGCCACCACCGGCGCGCTAAGCATCGTGCTTCTGCCGGCGTTGATCGCTGCTGCGCCATGGCTCTCCCGGACGATGTTCACCGACCCACGCACGTACTATCCGCTTCTTGCCATCGCTCCAATTGTGCCGATCGTCGCCATCTCTTCGGTGCTGCGCGGCTACTTTCAAGGACGCCAGCAAATGAAACCGTACGCCTACTCGCTCTTGATGGAACAAATCGTCCGCATCAGCTTGATCGCCTTATGCACACAGCCGCTTTTGCCGTACGGCGTCGAGTATGCCGCCGCCGGCGCCATGGCGTCTTCCGTTCTCGGCGAGCTGGCAGCATTATTGTACTTGCTGTTTTTATTTAAGGTTAAAAAATCGATTCGCCTGCGGACAAAGTTTTTTCACTACGTCCAAGCCGGCAAAGAGACGTTCGTCCGCCTCATGCGCATTGCCTTGCCGACGACCGGCGGCCGTTTGATCGGCTCGCTTTCTTGGTTTTTTGAGCCAATCGTCGTCGCCAACAGCTTGGCATTGGCCGGCATCGCTGCCTCCACTGCCACGAGGCAATACGGACAGCTTGTCGGCTACGCGCTGCCGTTGTTGACGTTGCCGTCGTTTATTACGTACGCGCTTTCGACCGCCCTGGTGCCGGCCATCAGCGAAGCAATGGCGCAACGCAAGCTGCTTTTGGTCGAATACCGGATCGCCCAGGCGATGCGCTTGTCGCTTGTCACCGGCGGCCTTTCCACCGTCGTTCTTTACTTGTTCGCCGAGCCGCTCATGCGCTGGATGTACGGCACAAGTGAAGCCGCGATCTTTATTCAAGTGATGGCGCCGTTTTTCTTATTGTATTATTTCCAAGGCCCGCTGCAGGCGGTCTTGCAAGGACTGGACTTGGCGAACGCCGCCATGACGAACAGCTTGATCGGAGCGGTGGTGAAGCTCGTGTGCATCTTCGTCCTTGCTTCCCGTCCAAGTTTGGGCATTATGGGCGCGGCGCTGGCGACTGCAGTCAGCACCGTTCTTGTGACGTTGCTTCACTTTGCCACGGTCGTCAAGACGGTGTCTTTTTCCATCGATGCGCGCGAGTACATCAAAGCGCTTGGCGCCATCATCGCTGCGGGCGCAATCGGCTATGCGCTCTCCCGCCATCCGCTTTTGGCCGTGCCCGCACCGCTTTGGACGCTGCTTGCCATGGCCGCGACAGCCGCCCTATATGCCGCCTGCCTCGTTCTGTTCCGGCTCATCCGGCGCGAAGAGCTCGTCTACCTTCCGGGGCTGCACTGGCTGGCCGGCAAAAACAAGCGAAAATAAACGTCTAAACCTGTCCGGCGGTGAATATATTGTGGTAAAAAGCGTTTGGGCCAAGGAGGGATCGCGGTGTCACGGCTTGGCAGCGCACTGGTGTATGGAATCGCCACAGTTTTTGTGTTGGCGGCGCTCGTCAGCTTCATTTTTTCGTTGTTGCTCAAATGGACGGACATTCACGAATCGTCGCTCACCTGGATCGTGTTTGCCGCCTCGGTTGTCTCGCTGTTTATCGGCGGCGTTGTCGCCGGCGGAAAAAGCCAAGAAAAAGGATGGCTCGCCGGCGGGCTGACCGGCCTCTTATTTACGGCGATCATCTTTTTGTTTCAATTTCTTGGCATGGAAAAATTGTTTACCGTCGAACAATGGCTGTACCACCTTGCCTTTTTCGCCGCTGCTTCCTTAGGCGGCATCGTCGGGGTCAATTTGTCATCGTCGCGCCATGAACGGACGTAAAAACGACAAACCGGCGCAAAAGCAAAAGGTGTCCTCAAGGCAAACGGGACACCTTTTGTGATGGAGAGCGCGATGGTAAGAAACGAGATTGCGTCTCGCTCGCGCTTTTCACACCGCCGTTCAAATCGGCGCTCAAGCTTAGACGCCGATGGCCGCGCTTTCGCTACACCTTGCTTTCCGCCACCACTTCTCTCACCGCGGAGCGGTCGAACGTCAGTCGCGTGCCGTCGCCGGCGCGAACGATGATTTTGTCCTCATCGACCGAGTCGATGATGCCATGCAATCCACCGATCGTGATGATTTTATCGCCTTTTTTCAAATTCGCCTGCATTTGCTGGATGGCGCGTTGCCGTTTTTGCTGCGGGCGAATGAGCAAAAAGTAGAAAATCACAAAAAACAGCACAATCGGCAACAAATTGGCGATCGTTGCGTTCATGCAATCCCCCTCCTTTCCGGTCGTCAAAAGTTTTTTGCATTCGGCTTATTGAAGCCGTAGCGTTCGAAAAATTCCTCACGGAAATCGGCGAGTCGATCTTCACGGATCGCCTTCCTCACCTGCTCCATCAATTTTATCAAAAAATAGACATTATGGTAAGACGTGAGGCGGATGCCAAATGTTTCATCGCATTTGATGAGATGGCGGATGTACGCGCGCGTATAGTTCCGGCACGTGTAGCAGTCGCAGTTCGGATCGAGCGGCGAAAAGTCCCGGGCATACTGAGCATTTTTGATGACGACTCGTCCTTCGCTCGTCATCACGGTGCCGTTGCGGCCAATGCGCGTCGGCAACACGCAATCGAACATGTCGATGCCGCGGATCGCTCCGTCGATGAGCGAATCCGGCGAACCGACGCCCATTAAATAGCGGGGCTTGTCCGCCGGCAGAAGCGGCGTTGTAAACTCGAGCACCCGATTCATGACCTCTTTCGGCTCGCCGACCGACAACCCGCCGACCGCATAGCCCGGGAAATCGAGCGACACTAAATCGCGGGCGCTCTGCCGGCGCAACTCCTCATACTCGCCGCCTTGGACGATGCCAAACAGCCCTTGCTCATTCGGGCGGCGGTGCGCCTTCAAGCAGCGCTCCGCCCAACGGCTCGTCCGCTCGATGGACTGTTTCATGTATTCATACGTCGCCGGATACGGCGGGCACTCATCAAACGCCATGATGATGTCGGCGCCAAGCGCATTTTGAATTTCGACTGCTTTTTCCGGCGATAAAAACAGCTTATCGCCGTTTAAATGGTTGCGGAAATAGACGCCTTCTTCCTCGATGCGGCGGAATTCGCTGAGGCTGAACACTTGGAAGCCGCCGGAATCCGTCAAAATGCCGCGATCCCAATTCATAAACGCATGCAACCCGCCCGCTTCCGCGACAATGTCATGCCCCGGGCGCAGCCAAAGATGATAGGTGTTGCTTAAAATGACGCCGGCCCCCATTTCCTTCAGCTCTTCCGGCGACAGCGTCTTGACCGTGGCGAGCGTCCCAACCGGCATAAACATCGGCGTTTCAAACGAGCCGTGCGGCGTATGGAGGATGCCAAAGCGCGCGCCCGTCTGCCGGCACGTTTTGATCAGTTCAAAGCGAATCGGTGTCGTCAACGTGCTCGTCTCCTTTCTCAAATGATGAGCATCGCATCACCGAAGCTGAAAAAGCGGTATCGCTCTTTGACCGCTACTTGATACGCGTGCAAAATATTTTCGCGCCCGGCGAGCGCACTCACGAGCATGATGAGCGTCGATTTCGGCAGGTGGAAGTTCGTCACCAGCCCATCAATCCCTTTGAACTCATAGCCCGGATAGATGAAAATGTCGGTCCAGCCGCTTTCTGCAACAAATCGGCCGTTATGTTTGCCGGCGATCGTCTCGAGCGTCCGTGTCGACGTCGTGCCGACGGCGATGATGCGGCCGCCCTGCTCCCGGACGCGGTTTAACGTCTCGGCCGTTTCCTCGCTCATTTGATAAAATTCGGCGTGCATATCGTGCTTCTCGACTTCGTCCACTTGCACCGGCCGAAACGTGCCAAGCCCGACATGAAGGGTGATGAAGACGATATGCACCCCTTTTTCGCGAATGGCGTCAAGCAGCTCTTCGGTGAAATGCAAACCGGCGGTTGGCGCCGCTGCCGAACCAATTTCACGGGCGTACACCGTCTGATACCGTTCCGGGTCGTCAAGCTTTTCTTTAATGTACGGGGGCAGCGGCATCTCCCCAAGTTCGGCCAATACTTCATAAAACAGGCCGTCATACGAAAACTCAAGCACTCGCCCGCCGTGTTCCAGCGTATCGAGGCAGACGGCTTCAAGCTTCCCCCCGCCAAAGGTGAGTTTCGTTCCTGGCTTGACTCGTTTTCCCGGCTTGACGAGCGTCTCCCAACGGTCGCCGTCCAATTGCTTTAACAGCAGCACTTCGACCGTTCCGCCCGTTTCCTCTTTTTCGCCGTAAAGCCGCGCCGGCATGACGCGCGTATCGTTTAAAACGAGGCAGTCGCCCGGATTCAAGTACGAAATAATGTTGCGAAACGTTTCATGGCGAATGGCGCCCGTTCGTTTATCGAGCACCATGAGCCTTGATGCCGCCCGGTCTGGAAGCGGCGTTTGCGCAATCAACTCTTCCGGCAAATGAAAATCAAACAAATCGACTTTCATGCAGTTCTCCTTCCTTCAGCGAAATCGTCCGAGCACGTAAAAAATCAACGATAACACAACGCTCAGCAAGATGGATGTCACAACGGGAAAATAAAACGTCATATTCCCTTTGCGGATGACGATATCCCCCGGCAGGCGGCCGAGTTTGACAAACTGCATGACAAACCCGACAATGATGAGCACAACGCCGATCGTCATGATCAACTTTGGCAAGCTGTTCACCGCTTCGGAACCTCCATTCCTAAATGGGTGTACGCAGCCGGCGTGACGACGCGCCCGCGCGGCGTACGCTGCAAGAGACCGATCTGCATCAAGTACGGCTCATACACTTCTTCAATCGTTTGTGCTTCTTCGCCGATGACGGCCGCCAGCGTTTCGAGCCCGACCGGGCCGCCGGCGAATTTTTCAATCATCGCTGAAAGCAGCTTATGGTCGATTTGGTCGAGCCCGAGCCGGTCGACTTGCAGCCGCTCGAGCGCCTCGACAGCAAGCGGCAGCGTAATTCCCCCCTCTCCGCGCACTTGCGCAAAATCGCGGACGCGCCGCAGCAAACGGTTGGCGATGCGCGGCGTGCCGCGCGCCCGACGGGCAAGCTCAAGCGCCGCTTCGCGCTCGATGCCGATTTGCAAGATGGCCGCCGCCCGCTCAATGATTTGGGCGAGTTGGTCGACGTGATAGTATTCGAGCCGGCTGATGACACCAAACCGGTCGCGAAGCGGCGCCGACAGCGCCCCGGCTCTCGTCGTCGCCCCGACGAGCGTAAATGGCGGCAAGTCGAGGCGAAGCGTGCGCGCATCCGGCCCTTTGCCGATCGCGATATCTAAGCAATAATCTTCCATCGCCGGATAGAGCACCTCTTCCACCGCCCGCGGCAGCCGGTGGATCTCATCAATAAAGAGCACATCCCCCGGCTCAAGCGAAGTGAGAAGCGCCGCCAAATCTCCCGGCCGCTCGAGCGCCGGTCCAGATGTCGCTCGCAGCTTGACGCCCATTTCATTGGCGATGATCACGGCGAGCGTCGTTTTCCCAAGCCCCGGCGGTCCGTACAGCAACACATGGTCGAGCGTCTCTTCGCGGAGCTTGGCCGCTTCAATGAACACTTTTAAGTTTTCTTTGATCTTATCTTGCCCGATATATTCATGCAAATATTGCGGGCGCAAACTCGGTTCAAGCACAGTCTCTTCCCCTAAGACCTCCCCGGATACAAGCCGTTCCTCCACCGTCATTCCTCCCTTTGGCCGCTGTTTATCCCAAAAGCAGCGCCAGCGCCCGCTTCACATACTGTTCCGTCGACATCGCTTCTTTGCGGAGCGCCGGAATGATTTTCTCGATCTCCCGTTCAGCGTAGCCGAGCGCCTTGAGCGCCGCCACCGCCTCGGCGAGCGCACCGGAAAGCGGTGCGGCCGAACGTGCAGCCGCCGGCGCCGCAAGCGCCCCGAGCTTCCCTTTTAAATCCAAAATCATTTGCCGGGCCGTCTTTTTGCCCACGCCTGGAAACTTGCATAAAAACGCCTCGTTTTCTTCCTCGATGGCCCGCGCCAGTTCATCCGGACGCCCGGCCGCCAAAATGGCGAGGCCGCCTTTCGGCCCGATGCCCGACACTTGCAGCAGCTTGGCGAACAAGTTGCGCTCCTCGCGCGTTGGGAACCCGTACAAGGCGTGCACACCTTCGCGCACATATTCGTATGTATAGACGGTCACCGCCGCCTCGCGGCTTTCCTGAAACGCAAACGGGTTCGGCGTAAAGATCTCGTAGCCGATGCCGTTATGGTCGATGACGATATATTCCGGGCAGACGTAATCGACATACCCACGGATAAACTCGATCAATGGATGCTCCTCTCCTTTTTTCGTCCTTTCATTGTATCATATGATTTCATTATAGCAAAAAGAAATCCCGCGATGCGCTTTGCACCACGGGCTTTCGCTTGGTTTATTGGACGACCGCAAAATGGCGGTACATTTCGATCACTTGTTCATACCGCTCTTTCGAGAGGACGCGAATTCCTTTCTTCAGCTTTTCTTGCTGACGGCTTTCGAGCTTTTGCACGTCGATTTGGAAAAACGACTGGATGATTTCGCTCGACCGGCCCGGTTTGCCGTTGAAGATAGACAACGTGCCATCGTCCGTAATTCCGAAGTAGCCGTTTGTTTTTAACAACGGCGAAATGTCGTTGATTGTTTTGCGAAACACGATCGTCTGATCATCGAGCGTCACGAGTTGCCAACCGCGATATTTTTTCCATATTTCTGTCATCGAATCGACGGTTTCGGTGACTTTCTCTTCGCTCATCTCTCCGTCCAAGTATTGCCGCTCGAGCACTATCGTCATCTTGACCGGTGCGGCGGAGGCCGAATGAACCGGCAACACGATGGCGGCGATCCACAGTATGAGGGAAAGAATTCGCATCGTTTGTTCCTCTCTTCTCGGATGATGGTTCCTTTACGCCACTAGTTTCACCAGCGGACGCCATTTTATTCCTTGATCCATCAGCTTTTTTGCCAAGCAAGCTGCCGCCGATCCAAAAAGTGGGGCGGGGATTCGAGCCAACGGCGCTCGATCATCATATTCCATTATGTTCCACGACCTTCGAACGTATGTACAAAAAAAATCCGCCGGCTTCGCCGACGGACGCCGCTACTCCTCAAGCACCGATTCGTCCAAATTATGGTACACTTCTTGGACGTCATCATCATCTTCAAGCGTATCGATCAACTTCAGCATTTTTTTCAAATCGTCGCCCTCAAGCGTCGTATACGTTTGCGGAATCATCGTCATTTCCGCGCTGGCAAACGTGAATCCTTGCTGTTCCAGCTCGTCTTTCACCGTTTCAAACGATTCGGGCGCTGTATAAATTTCGAACGATTCGTCCGTTGTTTCCATCTCCTCGGCGCCCGCTTCAATGGCCAACAGCAGCAATTCATCCTCATCAACGTTGTGCTGTTCGCGGTCAATCACGAGCAGCCCTTTGCGCTCGAACAAATAAGAGACGCAGCCCGTTTCCCCTAAATTGCCGCCGTTTTTCGAAAACGCCGCACGCACGTTGGCGGCGGTGCGGTTTTTATTATCCGTCAGGCAAACGACCATGACGGCAACGCCGCCTGGTCCATATCCTTCGTAGCGAATTTCCTCATAGTTGGTATGTTCTTGGGTTCCAGTTGCTTTTTTAATCGCCCGTTCAATGTTTTCGCTCGGCATGTTGGCCGCTTTCGCCTTCTCAATGACAAGGCGCAGGCTCGGATTGGACGCTGGATCGCCTCCGCCGCTTTTGGCGGCCACATAAATTTCCTTCGCCAGTTTCATGAACAGTTTGCCGCGTTTGGCATCTTGAGCATTTTTCCGCCGTTGGATATTTTTCCACTTCGAATGTCCAGCCATCGACAGTTCTCCTCTCATCGCAACGGAATGTTCCGACTATTACTATAGCAAAAAACGCGGAAATTGTCAGCCAAGCTCCAGCGAAGGAGCAGCCATGAAAAAAGGCGCCCCGCTTTTTTGGGACGCCTTTTTCGTTTGTCACCGAGTGTTTTCCGGCCGTTCTTGAATCGTGCCATCGATAAAAATGGTGCGCAAATCACGGCGGATTTCTTCCATATTGATTGGAGTCCCGCGTCGAAGCGCGTTGTCAATCGTGCGGATGCGGTGGTACATGCTCGGATTCGAGGTGACGCGCACCCGCTTGCCGTCCGCGTACGGAGCGACCGCTTGCTCGATTTGCTTCTCAAGCCGCTTGGGATGGCGGTCGTCTGTGGCAATCGCGATGAGCGCCTGATCGCCATACACAACCGCGCGGGCATCGTCGACTCCGTTCACCGCTGCGGCGCGGCGGGAGAGCTTCTCAGCCAAACCGCCGGCATAGCTTCGGTAGTACGACGGGTGCGGATCGACGTTTAGCGAGTGCAAATGCCCATGGTAGTTGTAATCGCTGTCACCGAAATCGACGTCGGGCGGAAGGGCCGGAACGTCCGTGTCAAACCGGGTCGCTGCTGGTCCTCCGAGGCGGCCGCCGTCCGTCAAATAATCGGTGACCGGACCGCGGCGCGCCCATATATAACGGTTGTCATAATTGAGCGCATTCGTCCCGTATCGGCCATAGCGGAAATCGTCGCCTCGCTCCGTCGAGTAAAAACCGATCGGTCTCGCCGCATCATGATAACGCTGCGCCCCTTCCTCATTCGCCCGGTAGTTGGTGCATGAGGCGAGCAATCCGGCGACCGACAACGCGCCGATCCATCTGACCGCGTATCTCAATGGAAAACCCCCCTTGGTTTCCTTCGCCCAAGGCTGGCATGAAGCCAGCCTTACGTTTAGCTTGCGGCAAACGCGGGGGGTTTATCGCTGTCAGTTCAACCCAACGGAGGTGACAGCTAAAACTTCGGCGGCGCAATCGCCAACTGCCGTTTATGATGCGAACGTTCATGAAGCCGTTCAATAATTTTTCGATCGCGTTCTGGAATATCTTCCCCTTTTAAATATTTATCGATCATTTCATACGTCGTGCCCATTTCGCTTTCATCCGTCTGCCCTTCCCACAGTCCGGCGCTTGGAGCTTTCTTGATAATTTCTTCCGGGACGCCGAGCAGACGGCCCATTTCGCGCACTTCGCCTTTTGTAAAGTGAATGAGCGGCACTAAATCGACTCCACCGTCACCGTATTTCGTAAAGTAGCCCGTATGCCATTCGGCGGCGTTGTCCGTACCGACGACGAGATAGCCGTAATTGTTGGCGACCGCATACAACGTCGTCATGCGCAAACGCGCCCTTGTATTCGCATCGCCGAGGCGCGCGCGCTCTTCGCTCCATTCTCCGATGGCTTTCAGCTCGGCCTCGACCGCGCCAAACAACGTCCGGTGCGCCTCGGTCAAATCGATGACCAAATGCCGGATGCCGCAGCTTTTCACCACTTTCAGCGCATCTTCCATATCTTTCGGATTGCTTTTGCAAGGCATGATCAGCCCCAGCGAATCGTCCGGAAAGGCACGCTTAATCAAATGGGCGACAACCGCCGAGTCGATGCCGCCGCTGATGCCGACGACCGCCCCGTTTAAACCGGCTGATGAGACTTGGTCACGCAACCATTGCACGAGTTTGTCAATTTTTTCTTGCATCCGTCCTCGACTCCTTTTCCAAAGATTCCATTCTTCATTGTAGCATAGCATAAAGGCGGCGGACAAACCGTTCTCTCCGCTTGCGGTCAAACACAAGGGGGCGGCGGCGCGCGGCGGCTGACCGCCATTCGCGAAACACATCAGCCGGAAATAAGAGCGCATGCAAAAACCAGCGTTTTTCCAACCAACGGCGAAGCGGAGCGAAACGGGCGAGTGTTGAATATGACCAACCGATATACGGCAAGAGGCGATTGGCGTATTGGCAATAGTCAAGCCCGGGCGAGGCAAGAGCGGCCGCGTCATAGTCGATGAGGTACATCTGGCCGGTTGTGGTGCGCAAAAAATTATGGGAGGCGACATCACCATGAATGATGGCAGCAGAATCCGCCGTCAACTCTGGAGCATGCTCGCGACACGTTGATAGACAGTAATCCGCCCAGCTCAGCGTAAATAAAATGTCTTCTTTGTCCATGATCGTTTCAACAACAGGCAAATGTCGGCAAAACTCCTCATAGCGGCGCCGCCATTTGTCATACAGCTGCGCACGCGGCAGCCCCATTGCCTCCTGCTTGCTGCTGGCGATGTTGGCCGTTATGGTATGGTAACGTTCGAGCAAATGAAGTCCGTCAGCGGCGTCAGCCCAAGCGGCAAACGAGATTGGACGCGCTCCGGCCACATATTCCGTCAGCAGCCAATAGCATCCGCCGGCTTCAACCACTCCTCCGCGCCCGATCGGCATAGGGGCCGGCGCGGCGGAAAAACCGGCCTTCCTTAATGCGGCAAGAAGCCAGGCGTGCCGCGCGGCCGCAACGGGAAAGCGATACGCTTTGGCGACAAACATTCCTTGCCGGGCGGCAATGGCTAAGACATGCGGTTTCAATGCCACAACTTGTTGAATAACAAGCCGATATTGGCGGTCAAGAAGAAAAAAGAGACGGCCGGCGGCGTCTCTTTTCACTTGGTTATTGTTCCTCGCCATGCCCGCTCTCCTCATCCGGCGGTTCGCTAAACAAACGGGGGCCGGCAACCGGCGGGGCGGATGATGGCGGGTAGGATGGCGGCGAGTATCCCGCTGGACTTGTCGGATAAACGACGCCTGGCCACGGAAGCGGCGGCGCTGACTGCGGCGCATATCCGTATGGAGCCGGCAGGGCGTACCCTCCATAGTACGGGGGCGGCGCATAGGCCGGCGCATACCCAAAAGGCGGATAGCCGACAGGCGAGGGGTACGCCGCAGGCGGCGCATAAACTGGCGTTGCAGCGCCGGGCGGTGGGAAAACGCCCCCCGCCGACGGGACAAACGGGGCGGCAGCCCCAGGCCCAGAAAACGGCGGTTCTAATGATTCGCTGCTGCTTTCGTTAATGCCGGAAAACGGCGCTGAACCGTTTTCCGGACTTTCGCCGCTTTTCTCAACGGCCGGCGGCGCAGCCGATGGCGGATAGGACGGCGTCATGACCGGAAGCGGCGGCGCGTAAAATCCGCTCCCCGGCCAAACTGGCGGCACTGGCGTACATCCTTGGTCAGTTCCAAATGTTGGGGCCGTCGGCGGGGCGACAGGAACATATGGAATGTTCGGCAGCGGCGGCGCGTCTTCGCTCTCAGCCGCCGATTCGCCTTTCCACTCAGCTGGGCTTTCATTATCCTCCTCTTTCATCATGTTGGGCAAAATATTGCTCGGCTTCGGCGGAATCGGCGGCACATTGGCCAGCGATTGAGCGAACGAAAGTTGAGGAGGCGGGACCACCGGCGGAATCGTATGCACAAGCGGCGGCACAGAGGCGCCTTTCGCTTTTGCCCCTTCTTTTGCCTCCGCTTTCGGCGTTTTTGGTGCTTCTTGTGCCGTTGCTTTTGGCCCTTTTTTCTCGACAGCCTTTGGCGTTTCGTTCATCGCCGCTTTCGGCGCCTCACCCGCCGGTGCCTTTGGCGCTTCATTGATGGGCGCATTCGGCATTTCGTTCACCGGTACGTTCGGCGCTTCATTCACCACTGCTTTTGGTGCCGCTTTTGGCGCTTTTTTCTCGACGGCCTTTGGCGCTTCGTTGACCACCGCTTTCGGCGTCTCACCCGCCGGTGCCTTTGGCGCTTCATTGATGGGCACATTTGGCGTTTCATTCACTGATACATTTGGCATTTCGTTCACCGGCACGTTCGGCGCTTCATTCACTGGCACATTCTCCGCCTTCTTCTCCGGCGCTTTCGGTGTTTCCTTTACGACTGCTTTGGGCGTTTTCTTTACCACTGCTTTCGGCGCCTCACCCGCCGGTTCGTTTACCGCTGCCTCGCCTTCCGGAACAGGGGCGACAGCAGTGTCAAGCTCGGTATCAATGTGGAATGAGACGAACGGTTTCGCCTCCGCGTACGGGTGCTCTTTTACGTGCATTTTTTTGGGTGACACAGGCGCTTTCGTCTCTTTTTTGACCGGCACCCCTGCTGTCGGCACTTTGATTTTCATTCCAGGCATAATCATATTCGGGTCGCTCAAATGCCCATTTATTTTTTTCAATTGTTCAAAATCCACTCCATATTTTTGGGCGATTTTCCAAAGGGTGTCGCCCTTTTGGACAATATGGATTTTCACTCCGTTCCCCTCCTAAACCGAGACTGTTTACGCTCGATCGAACCGATGCTTGTTTCCCGTTATCGTCTTTCAACACAATGTATGACGATGATCGTTGATTTATGATAAAAAAATCCCTGACCGAACGAGGATCCCTCCTCGTCAAGCCAGGGAAAAAGCTAGGCAAGCGAAAGCATGCGGTCGAGCGCCTCTTTTGCCTCTGCGGCGATGTCTTTCGGAACGGTGATGCGATTGACGATCGCTCCTTGCTCAAGCGATTCGAGCGCCCAGACGAAATGCGGCAAATCAATTCGATTCATCGTTAAACACGGGCACATATATGGATTGAGAGAAACGATTTCTTTGTCTGGATGTTCATGCTTCAGCCGGTTCACCAAATTCATTTCCGTTCCAATCGCCCACTGGGTGCCGGGTGGAGCATTGCGGATCGTTTCAATAATGTATTTTGTCGAACCGGCGTAGTCTGCTTGCTGGACGACCTCCCAGCTGCATTCCGGATGGACGATGACATGGATTCCCGGCTTCATCCGTCGAATATGCTCGATTTGTTGCACGGTGAAGTTTTCATGCACGGAGCAATGTCCTTTCCAAAGAATGACTTTCACCTTGTCGAGATCGTCCGCCCCTTGGAGCGTCTCCTCATGCGGATCCCACACCGCCATCTCGTCAAGACGGATGCCGAGCGCATAGGCCGTATTTCTCCCTAAATGCTGATCCGGCAAAAAGAAAATCCGTTCATTCCGTGAAAACGCCCAAGCCATCATCTTTTTCGCGTTCGACGAGGTGACGGTCGCTCCGCCATGGCGGCCGACAAACGCTTTAATCGCCGCGGTCGAATTGACGTACACAAGCGGCACGATCGTCTCGCCAAACCGCTCAATAAGCGCCGCCCATGCCCGCTCGACTTGAAAAATATCGGCCATATCGGCCATTGAACAGCCCGCGCGCAAGTCCGGCAAAATGACCGTTTGGTCGTCGCTCGTTAAAATATCGGCGGTTTCCGCCATAAAATGGACGCCGCAAAACACAATATATTCGGCTTCGCTGTTTTTTGCCGCGAGCTGGGCAAGCTGAAGCGAATCGCCGGTCGCATCGGCGAACTGAATGACCTCATCCTTTTGGTAGTGATGACCCGGGATGAAAAGGCGCCGGCCGAACCGTTCTTTCACCGCGCGGGCGCGTGCTTCGAGCTCGCTTCGTTCCATCGTTTTATACCGTTTGGGCATCTCATCCAGCCGTTTCAACTGTTCAAGGACGTTCACGGTTCTCCCCTCCATTATCGCAAATTGAAACTCATATCGAGCGCCGGGGCGGAATGGGTTAAACATCCGAGCGAAATGTAGTCGACTCCGGTCGCGCCGTACGCCGCCACATTGGCGAGCGTAATTCCCCCCGACGCTTCCGTGATGATCGGCTTTGGCACAAGCCGGACGAACGCCCGCACCTCATCCGGCGTCCGGTTGTCAAACATAATGACATCCGCCCCGGCTTCGACCGCCTCGAGCACTTCGTCTTCCGTTTCGGTCTCTACTTCGATTTTCACCATATGCCCAAGCCGCTCCCGCACCGTTTTGACGGCGCGGGCGATCGATCCGCAAAAGGCGATATGGTTGTCTTTAATCATGACACCGTCGTACAGGCCAAAGCGGTGATTATAGCCGCCGCCGCATGTGACGGCATATTTTTCAAGCATGCGCAGCCCCGGCGTCGTTTTCCGCGTGTCGCAAATGCGTGTGGAGCTATTGCCAAGCAAGTCAACGGCCTGTCGCGTCACGGTGGCAATGCCGCTTAACCGCTGCAGCAAGTTTAAAATGACGCGCTCACCGGACAACAGCGGCCCGACCGGTCCAGATGCGACGGCGATCGTTTCGCCGGCTTGGACCCGTTCGCCGTCCTGTTTCATGATGGTTACTTCGACGCGCGGATCCAGCAGCTGATAGCCCGCCGCAATAATGCCGACGCCGGCCACCACCCCGTCCGCTTTGGCCATAAACATGCCTGATGCCCGTTCATGAGCCGGAAAAATCGTCTCGCTCGTCACATCGCCGTCGCCAATATCTTCAAGAAAAAACTGTCGCAACAGTTGTTCGAGCTTCAACCGGTTCATCTTTCATCCCTCCGTTTTCTTTGCCGCTTTACCTCCCAGCCCCAAGGCGGGCCCACTCTTCTTTCGTCCGCACGAGGCGCCGCCCCCGCCACTTTGGGCGTTCACGCGGAAAATCGCTCCGGTAATGGCCGCCGCGGCTTTCCGTGCGCCCAAGCGCTGATGAAGCGACAAGCCAGCCCACTAGCAACATGTATCCTGTTTCAATCTCCTCTGCCGACAATCGTTCAAGGTCGCCATCCAGCCAATCCGGCAACGAAAACTGTTCCAACCAGTCGACCGCTTTGCGAAGCCGATCGCCGTTGCGGACGATGCCGACAAACGTTGACAGCTGTTCGCGGAGCAACGCCCGCTCTGGCAGCCGTGGTACAATCAAACGACGCGGGCTGGATGAATCCGCTCGGTGCACCGTTTCCGGCCACGCCGCCTGACGGCGGATGGCGCAGGCCGCACGGAATCCAAAGACGATCGCTTCAAGCAACGAGTTGCTCGCGAGCCGGTTGGCGCCGTGCACACCAGTGCACGCCGCTTCCCCGACGGCGTACAAGCCCGGAACCGTCGTCTGCCCCCACTCGTTGACGACAACGCCGCCCATTAAAAAATGGGCGCCCGGCGCGACAGGAAGGCGGCCGGCTTCAAAGTCGACTCCATAGGCCTCACATAGCGCGGCGATCGTCGGAAAGCGGCGGCGGAAGTGGGACACGCGGGAAATATTCAAATAGACGCGGCCGCCGCGATCGAGTTCCGCCGCGATCGCTCGGGCGACGATGTCGCGCGGAGCAAGATCGCGAAGCGGATGGACGCCGTCCATCAGCGGTCTTCCGTCTTCCGCCTCAAGCACCGCCCCTTCGCCGCGCACCGCTTCCGAGACGAGCCCGACCGTTTTTCCGCCGGCAACGAGCATCGTCGGATGAAATTGGATAAACTCCATATCCGCCACCGCCGCACCGGCGCGGTACGCCATGGCAATGCCGTCGCCAGTCGCCGTCGGCGCATTGGAAGTGAACGTATACAATCCGGCGCATCCACCGGTCGCCAACACGACGGCCGACGCCGGCCAAATGGACACCGAACCGTCTTCCCGCTTCGTTTTCACCCCGACGCAACGCCCCTCTTCCACAAGCAAATCAATCACCTGCTCGCCTTCTTCCATCCATACGCGTCCCTCGAGCCGCTCAAGCAAAAACGAAACGAGTGCTTTGCCCGTTTGATCGCCGCCGGCGTGCAAAATCCGGCGGTGGCTATGCCCGCCTTCAAGGCCGAAACAAAACCGGCCGCGTTCGTCCCGATCAAACGCGATGCCGGCGTTGATCCATTCTTGCAGCCGCCTCGGCCCTTCGCGGACGAGCCGTTCGACCATTCGTTCATCGTTATGAAAGCAGCCGGCGACCATCGTATCGCGGAAATGAGCGCGCCAATCGTCGCTCTCTGCCAGCGCCGCGGCCACCCCTCCTTGCGCCCGCCATGAATTGCTGTCGGTGCAACGTTTTTTTGTGAATATCATCACATGGTCGAGCTCAGATAAATGATACGCGACCGTTAACGCCGCCAGCCCGCTTCCGACGATAATCACGCCACCTTCCTTCACTCTC
The DNA here is from genome assembly GCF_000174795.2 of Geobacillus sp. Y412MC52. Classification (NCBI taxonomy): domain Bacteria; kingdom Bacillati; phylum Bacillota; class Bacilli; order Caryophanales; family Anoxybacillaceae; genus Geobacillus; species Geobacillus sp. Y412MC52. The sequence goes on from NC_014915.1 coordinate 2,688,441, forward strand.
GGACGCCCCTTTCTTTTCACCTGTCTTGACATCTATATTTACACATATTTAAACTAATGGCAAGAGGTTTGGCGAAAAAAATGATGCAAAGGCGGGGGAATATGATTTATTTGGATTACGCGGCAACGACGCCAATGTGCCAAGAGGCGATCGCCGCTTACGCTGAAGCGGCGTCCGTTTACTTTGGCAACGAAAGCAGCTTGCATGACATCGGAACGAAAGCGAAACAACTGCTTGCCTTATGCCGGCGCGAACTCGCCGCCATGATTAACGGAGAAGCGGAAGGGATCTATTTCACAAGCGGCGGAACGGAAGCGAACGTGCTCGCGATCCGTTCGCTAGCTGCCGCCTACCGGCATAAGGGAAACCACCTGATCACGACCGAAATCGAGCATGCCTCGCTCCATCACCTGTTCAAACAGCTGGAAACAGAAGGATATACGGTCACGTATTTGCCCGTCGACCGATTCGGGCGCATTCGACTTGCCGATTTGGAGCGGGCGATCACGCCGAAGACGATCCTTGCTTCCATCCAGCACGCCAACTCGGAAATCGGCACGATTCAGCCGCTTGCCGACATCGGCCGCCTCCTGCGGGCGCACGGCGTCCTTTTTCATAGCGACTGCGTGCAAACTTTTGCTAAAATACAGCTAGATGTTCAAGAGATAGGACTAGACAGCCTATCCGTTTCCGCCCATAAAGTGTACGGTCCCAAAGGGGTCGGCGCTGTGTACATCAACCCGCGCCGGCATTGGAAGCCGGTATTCCCGGGAGCGACGCACGAATCAGGCTTTCGGCCGGGAACGGTCAACGTACCGGGTATTGCCGCCTTCATTACGGCCGCGCAGCAGCTCCATCGACGAATGGCGGACGAACAGTCGCGTTTGGAACGACTGCGGAATCGGTTGCTTCACGCCATCGCCGCCAAACAGCTGCCGGTGGCGGTGGAAGGCCATCCCGATTTCCGTCTTGCCCATATTATCGGTTTGTCCGTCGCTGGGTACGAAGGGCAGCTTGTGATGCTTGAATGCAACCGCGCCGGCATCGCCATTTCCACCGGCAGCGCCTGCCAAGTCGGGCTGCAAGCGCCGTCGCGGACGATGCTCGCCGTCGGGAAAACGCCTGAAGAAGCGAAGCAATTCATCCGCGTCTCATTGGGCGCGGCCACGACCGAAGCGGAGATCGACCAGTTCGTTTCCACATTGGAGCGACTTACATCGGCATGAAAGGAGGAATGGCAGGTGAAAGAGGAAAAGAAAATTTTAGGGGAAAGGCGGCGCCAGCTCATTTTGCAATGGTTGAAAGAAAGCGAAGCGCCGCTCACGGGGGCTGAGCTGGCAGCGAAAACGAACGTCAGCCGCCAAGTGATCGTCCAAGACATTTCACTGTTAAAGGCGCGCAACGAACCAATCATCGCCACAAGCCAAGGCTATTTGTATTTAAAGCCGGCTGAACCGGCCAAAACGTACACGAGGACGGTCGCCTGCTTCCATACGCCAGAACAGACGAAAGAAGAGTTGTATTTGCTCGTGGATTGCGGCGTGACAGTCAAGGACGTCAAAATCGAGCATCCGGTTTACGGCGATTTAACCGCCTCGATCATGGTGAGCAACCGCCTGGAAGTCGACCAATTCATCGCCAAAATCGAGGCGACAAAATCGTCGTATTTGTTGCAGCTGACGGACGGAACCCATTTGCATACGCTGGAAGCCGATTCACCAGTGAAGCTTGACGCTGCCTGCCGCGCCTTGAAACAAGCCGGCTTTCTCATCGAAGCGTAAACTGGACCTGGCCGAACATCGGTTCATTCCCTGCGGAATACTGCGCGGCGGGCCGTCTAAAAAGGAACAGGCGGACGGCAGCAGACCGCCCGCGTGTTTTTGTCTGTGTCAAGCAAAATAATATGGATAGCTGCCCAACAGCTGCACTGTGCAGCCGAGCGCCTCAATTTCCGCGATCGCCCCCGGGATGAGGACGTCATCCATCGGCGCGTCGATGTCAATAATAAAGAAATAATTTCCAAGGCCCGTTTTCGCTGGGCGCGATTCGATTTTCGTCAAGTTGAGCCGCCGCCAGGCAAACGCTGATAACACTTGATGGAGTGCGCCCGGACGGTCTTGCGGCAGCATGACGACCACGGTCGTCTTGTCGCCGGCATAAAGAGGCGAAGCAGGCGAAAGCGGCTCTTTGCGCCGGCTGACGACAATAAAGCGCGTATGGTTGTAATCGTAATCGTGGACGTTTTCCTGCACGATCACCAGCCCGTATTTTTCCGCCGCCAGCCGGTTGGCGATCGCCGCCGCCGGCAAGTGCGGATGCTCGCTCACAAATTTCGCGGCGGCGCTCGTTGACGTCATCGGCACTTGCTTCGCCCCTTTCAGCACCGTATGCAAAAACTTCCGGCATTGGGCAATGGCGTGCGAGTGGGAATACACTTCTTTCACTTCGCGCCAATGCGGGGTGAAGTATGGGTGCACCATCAAATGTTGCTCGATCGGCACAACGATTTCGCCGATGATCGGCAACGGCTGTTCGTGAATTAAATAGTCGAGTGTCAAATTGACCGATCCTTCCAAGGCGTTCTCGAGCGGCACCACGGCCGCTTCAATCTCTCCGGCCGCCGCGGCGTCAATGCAATCGGGAATCGTGTCATACGGCTCCCGCGGCTGCGACGGAAAAAGAAGAGCAGCCGCCGCTTCGGTGAACGTCGCCTTCGGTCCTAAATAACCGATTTTCATCTCGTTTGCCTCTCCCTTGCTTTAATACACTCCTGAACCGACAATTTCCACTTTTTCGACAAATTCGAGCTGTTTGAGCTTAGCGAGGAGCTCATCAATCTCCTCGTTCATATCGTTTGTGCTGACCGACAGCGTCACGTTCGCCCTCCCTTGAAGCGGAATCGTTTGATGGATGGTCAGCACGTTGCAGCCGGCCGCCGCCACAACGCCAAGCAGCTGTGACAACGTTCCGGAGCGGTCTTCTAAATGGAAAAAGAGCGTGACGATGTTTTCTTTCGTCACCGCTTGGAACGGAAAAATGGCATCGCGGTATTTGTAAAACACACCGCGGCTGATGTTGGCGAGCTGCGCCGCCTCGGCGACCGAGGCGGCTTTTTTCCGCTCAAGCAGCTGTTTCGCGAGCACGACTTTCTTCATCGCTTCCGGCAGGACGTCTTCGCGCACCAAATAAAATTTTTTCTCCACCGCACCTTCCCCCGCTCTATTCATCCCAGTCGTCGACAAACTCGAACTCGTAATCAAGCAACCGGATCGTGTCTCCGTCTTTCGCGCCGCGCTCGCGCAGCGCATCATCCACCCCCATCGCCTTAAGCTGGCGGGCGAAGCGGCGCACCGATTCTTCGCGCGAGAAATCCGTCATCTTAAACAACTTTTCAATTTTGTCGCCCGCCAAAATGAATGCTCCGTCGCTGGCGCGGGTGATCGTAAACGGCGGCTCCTCTTTTTCATATTTGTACACGACGCGCTGCACGGCCGGATCTTCCCGTTCATGAAGCGGGAATTCTGGCGTCGTTTCCAACAGGTCGGCGATGGCAAACAACAGCTCGCGCACTCCTTGTCTTGTCGCTGCAGAAATCGGAAAGACCGGCACCGCATCGCCGACTTTCTCTTTGAAGCGGCGCAAATTTTCTTCGGCGTTCGGCATGTCCATTTTATTGGCGGCAACAATTTGCGGCCGCTCGGTCAAGCGCAAATTGTACTGTTTCAGCTCTTCGTTGATGACGAGATAATCGTTGTACGGATCGCGCCCTTCGACCGCCGCCATGTCGATGACATGGACGATGACACGCGTCCGTTCAATATGGCGCAAAAACTGATGCCCGAGCCCGACCCCTTGATGGGCCCCTTCAATCAATCCCGGCAAGTCGGCCATCACAAAACTGCGCCCGTCTTCCGTTTCGACAACGCCCAAGTTCGGAACGAGCGTCGTAAAATGGTACTCGGCGATTTTCGGACGGGCTGCGGAGACGACCGACAGCAGCGTCGATTTGCCGACGCTTGGAAACCCGACCAGCCCGACGTCAGCGAGAAGCTTCAGCTCTAAAATGATGTTGCGCTCTTCGCCCGGTTCGCCGTTTTCCGCAATTTCCGGCGCTGGGTTGGACGCCGTCGCAAATCGGGTGTTGCCGCGCCCGCCGCGCCCGCCTTTGGCGACGACAAACCGCTGCCCCGCCTCGGTCAAATCGGCGAGCACTTCGTTCGTATCCGCATCGATGACAACGGTGCCTGGCGGCACTTTGACAATCAAGTCTTCCGCATTTTTGCCATGCTGGTTTTTCGACATGCCGTTTTCGCCGCGCGGTGCTTTAAAATGGCGCTGGTAGCGGAAATCCATCAACGTCCGCAGCCCTTCATCAACGACAAAGACGACATCTCCGCCTTTGCCGCCGTCTCCGCCGGCCGGCCCGCCTTTTGGGACGTATTTTTCCCGGCGGAACGCGACCATGCCGTTGCCGCCGTCCCCGCCTTTCACATAAATTTTCACCTGATCAACAAACATGGCTGTTCCTCCGATTCGCTTCCATCATGGTATCATGGCGAAATGAGTATGACTAATACTTATTATTGTATACAGAGTCGATTCCATGATGTCAATATGTACGCAAGCACCGGCCGTCTGCAGGCTGGCGGGCGGTTCAAGCCCAGCCGCCGCTTTTCGGTCCGATTGGATCGATCCGTTCGCACCTCTTAGGGCAAAATAAGCTTTGCCTTCCATTTTCCTTCGTCCAACCAATGGTCAAGATTCCGCCGCCAAAAGCTCAAGCTCCACCGTCAATTCGCCCTCGCCAACGGCAAACGACGCGAGCCGAAGCGGCGGTGACGGTTCGCAGCGCTCAAGCCAAGTGCGAATGGCTTCGCCGTCCCTAAACGTGCCGCAATAATCCAAAAACAGCGCCGCCCGTTGGTCGGACAGCTCAATGGACAAACATAAATGGTTTTCTGTCCGCTCATCAGATTGCGCTTCAAGCAGGCGAAAAAATTGGCGGCACCATTCAGTCAGCTGTTCATCGCACCGCGACCAATCGGCTTCGCCGTCCGTGATTTCATACTCAAGAAAAAGCGGGCGCGGCTCCCAGTTATAGGTCATGACAAGCTCAGCGAACTGCTCGGCTTTCAAGTTCGTCAACCGTGTTTCCTGATGCATCTCGCCGATAATGTCTTCAATGATTTCCTGCACCCGTTCGATTTTATTGAGCGCCAAATGCCCTTTGATGAGCTGGATTTTGTTCAGCCAGTCATGGCGGGCATGGCGCATCACCTCAACGACAGTCCATCGCTTCTCCATTCGACGCTCCCCTATCCACTAAGCGTAGGCTCCCTGCCTCGCTTGGACTTCGGCCTCCATGGGGGAGGCATGTACTTTTACTATAACATTTTTTGACATTGAACGGGAACGATTTTTCTACGCCAAAAAGAAAAACTCTAACCGAACGGTTAGAGTTTTTCCACATCGATTACGCTTCTTGGCTGACCGGGTAGACGCTGACGCGTTTGCGGTCGCGGCCGAGCCGCTCGAAGCGGACGATGCCGTCGATTTTCGCATACAGCGTATCGTCGCCGCCGCGGCCGACGTTCAAGCCCGGATGGACTTTCGTTCCGCGTTGACGGTACAAAATCGAACCGCTGGTGACGAATTGACCGTCAGCCCGTTTTGCGCCAAGACGTTTCGCGATCGAGTCGCGGCCGTTTTTCGTCGAACCGACCCCTTTTTTCGAAGCAAAAAATTGCAGGTCAAGTCTCAGCATGGCAGTCACCTCCCGCTAGATGGATGTCACGCGGATAAATGTTCCGTAATCGCGTTCGATCGTCTTTAGCGAAACGACCATCGCTTCCAACAACAACTGCACTTTCTCTGCCGCCGCTTCTTCCAGCTCCGGAAGCTCGCAGCGGAGGTAGCCGCCGTCTTTGCCGAGCGAAACATGCGGGCTTACGCCAATAAGTGTCTCGATGGCGTTGATCGTGCCGAACGAGACTGCCGAAGCGCCGGCGCATACAATGTCCTGCCCGCGTTTCGCAAAATGGGCGTGCCCTTCCATCGTAAACGCGCGGATGCGGCCGTCCGCTTCCCGTTCAATCGTGACGCGGATCATCTTTACGCGTTGATTTTTTCGATGACGACTTTCGTGTACGGCTGACGGTGGCCTTGTTTGCGGCGATAGTTCTTTTTCGCTTTATATTTGAAGACGATAATTTTCTTTTGTCGGCCGTGTTTTTGCACTCTCGCCGTCACGGTTGCGCCTTCGACCGTCGGGTTGCCGATTTTCACCGTTTCCCCGCCGACGAACAGCACTTTGTCAAACGTGACCGTATCGCCTTCATTCGCATCCAATTTTTCGATGTAAATTTCTTGGCCTTCTTCGACTTTCAATTGTTTGCCGCCAGTTTCGATAATTGCGTACATGCATCGCACCTCCTTCATGGACTCAGACTCGCCAGCGCCAAGGCGGCCCAAGACGGAGCGCTTCATCGCCCGCGCTGAGCGGTTGTAGTGCGGGTGCGTCTTTTTGCGACAGCCGCCCTCTTTTGCCCTTGTTGGCAGGACAAAAAGTCTACAACGTCATCTATCGTAACATAGAAACGGCCGTCCGTCAACCGTCATCTTCGTCCCCCGGCGGGCGATGATGAAACGGTGCAAACGACTATATAGATGCCATTTGAAGCTTTCACATTTGCAGCTTTTACCGAGCATTGGATCGACTGTCGAGCGACCGAACAACGCCGCTTTCAGACCCATGTATGGGTCTGTGAAGCGAGCGGTCGTTCGGCCTCCCGTCACGCCTTGGCGTGACGGGGGCAAGCCTGTGGCTTGCCTCCGACAGTCAAAAAATAGATAAGCAACTTTTCCATCAAGGATATGTGAAACTTTTTCGTTGCATCTATATATAGCCACGATCAATAGATGAGAGCGCCAAGCGGCGCATCGGCTTGCTTTTCGGCAAAAAACGCATGCAGCAGCTCGTTTTCATCGAGCGTCGCCCGTTCGCGCCCGTCGCGAACGACGATGATCGCATGCTTTTGTCCGCGGTAAAATCGCTGCAGCACGGCCGAGATGCGTTCGTCCGCCGGCGCCGTAATCGTCCGCAGCTTTGTATAGCCGCCTTTGTTTCCATAATACCGCTCAAGCAAAAAGCGCATAACGACATACGGATGCTGCTTTTGCTCCTGCCAAAGAGCATGCGCCAAAAAGGCGGCGATCGCCCATAAATCAAGCTGGCGCGGCGCCAACACAAACAAAAGAACGACGCCGACAGCAAGAACGGCGGCCGATATGGCGACCGTGTTCCGGTGCGCTTCGCTGAACGGGCGGCGGTAGGACAGCAGCAAAAACAATAGCTTGCCTCCATCCAGCGGCCAGATCGGCAGCAAGTTCAAAGCGAAAATGGCCGCATTGTAGCGAAAAAAGAGCTCCCAGCTCCCGCCATCCATCATGCCGGCCTTCCACAAAAAAAACGCCGCCGCTGTGAGCCACAGATGCTGGGCCGGCCCGGCGAGCGTCACGATCCACTCCTCACGGAACGGCCGGTTGCCGTGCTCTTCGACTTCCGCCACTCCGCCGAACGGCAGCAGCAAAATCCGCTTCACCCGCCAAGAGAAAAACGCGGCTGCCGCCGCATGGCCGAGCTCATGAACGAGGACGATGAAAAACAGCAGGCAAAGCTGCTTGAAATGGGCGGTAAGCACCGCGATGCCGCCGATCAGCCATAACAGCGGGTGGACGTGCAGCTTCCCGAGCAGCGCCATATACTTATTCAAAGGAAATCACCTGAATCGGATCGATAAATTCATCTCCTTGTTTAATCGCAAAATAAAACAGCCCTTTCTGTTTATTTTCCTCGCTCGCCTCGGCCGTGCCAACTTCCTGCCCCATTTCTACAAAATCATACAATTTCACCGAAATGGCCCCCAAACGTCCATACCACGTCTCCGTGCCGTCCGCATGTTGGATGATGACCGTTTTGCCGAGACGGTCTTTCGTACCGGCAAAGGTGACAATCCCTTCTTTCATCGCCTCCACTTTGGCTCCATTCTCGGTTTCGATCGTCACACCCTCCCCGTTTTTTTCAAAACTTTCGAGAATCCGTCCAGAAGCCGGCACTGCATAGGATGAAGCCGTTTTCACCTTTTCTTCCTTTTTCGGGGCAAAAAAAGCGAGCGGCTCACCGAACGTTTTTTCATACCAGGCTGAGACGGCCGCAAACTGAAACTCTGTTTCCATCGTCCGGGCAATAAACTGCCGCGCCGGCTCGAGGGAAGCGGACGGATGCCGGAACAAAATGGCCGTCACGAGCACGAGACAGACAGCGATGAGTGTTTTGAATAAAAACCATTCTTTGCGGAACAACGGATGGGGAGCGGATTCAAACGAATAGCGGTCATACGTGACGACCGGCAGCCCGTACCGCTCCTCATCAGCGGCGCTCCATCTAGATTCTTTTGGATCCTGCCCCTTATATTGACGTTCCCTTCTTCGTTTTTCAATGCGTTTTTTCATCTCACGGACGCGTCGATCCATACGTCCCCCCTCCACCTTTCCAACAACGTTTGTACTAATTTATGAGACAACCTCATGGAATATGAACGAGCGTTTTTCGCCGCGCCTCGCCGAACACGTCCGCGAACAAATCCCTCAAACGGTTTCACACCAACGTTTCGGCTGAGCGCCGCAACCGATCGATACCATCTGCTTCCGTTGTTACAGATCAGGAATTCCAAACGGCACAACAATATGAATAAAAAAAGAAGGCCCATTCAACGGCCTTCTTGCGCCAATTTCATTATTTCAAACTAAATATTTTCCGAATCTTTGAAAACAGCCCCTTCTCCTCTTCCTCAAGCGGCGGCAGCGGCACCGACTCGCCGAGGATGCGGCGGGCAATGTTGCGGAAGGCGATCGACGCTTTGCTGTTTGGGTCCAGCACAATCGGCTCGCCGCGGTTCGACGCTTTGATCACGTTTTCATCGTCGGCGATAATGCCGAGCAACTCGATCGATAAATGCGAGATGATTTCGTCGACATCCAACATATCGCCGTTTTTCACCATATGGCTGCGAATGCGGTTGATGATGAGGCGCGGCGGTTTGACGTGCTCCTCCGCTTCAAGCAAGCCGATGATGCGGTCGGCGTCGCGGACCGCCGACACTTCCGGCGTCGTGACGACGATCGCTTCGTCCGCGCCGGCGACAGCGTTGCGATAGCCTTGTTCGATTCCGGCCGGACAGTCGATGAGCACATAATCGTATTCCTGTTTCAGCTCCTCAATGAGCTGTTTCATTTGCGCGGGGTTGACCGCCGACTTATCGCTCGTTTGCGCGGCCGGCAACAAATACAAATAGTTATCGAACCGCTTGTCTTTCACAAGCGCTTTTTGCACTGTGCAACGCCCTTCAACGACATCAACCAAATCATAAATAATTCGGTTCTCAAGCCCAAGCACGACATCGAGGTTGCGCAGCCCGATGTCGGTGTCGACAAGGCACACCCGCTTCCCTAGAATGGCGAGGGCCGTCCCAAGGTTCGCGGTCGTCGTCGTTTTGCCGACGCCGCCTTTTCCGGAAGTGATGACGATCGCTTCTCCCACGGTCACATTCTCCTTTCTAAGCGCGTCAAATTCGGCCGCAAATGCATAAGCAGCTGAAGGCGGTCGACAACAATTTGGTTATGCTCATCAATATAGGCGCATTCCATTTCATTTCCTTCATCCGTTTTCGAATCGGGCGCTCGGCTCATGATGTCGCCGATGCGCAGCTGCATCGGTTTCATGACCGATGCAGCGATGATCGCCTGTTTATTGCCGGCATACCCGGCATGGGCGATGCCGCGCAAGGCGCCGAGAATGAAAATGTTGCCTCCGGCAATGACCGTTCCGCCAGGGTTCACGTCGCCGATCAGCAGCAAATCCCCTTCGACATGAAGCACTTGTCCCGAACGGACAATGCGCGAAACGGGCACAATTTCCGTTTTTCTCATCCATTCTATCGCTTCTGCTTTCGACATGACATTGCTTTCGATCGAATCGACGACCAAATTTTTTGAACGGCGGATGAGCGCACGCACCTCTTCCTCTTGGGCAGGCGTCAAATAGCGGTTCCCAATTTTCAGATGAACAGAGACAAGGGGGCTGTCTGGCGCGACGCCAGCTTGTTTGACAAGCCGCTCCTCGATTTCTTTCAATAAATCGTCATACGAGCAGCGGTCATCGAGATGCAGCGTCAGCCCATCTTTCGTCCCTTTAATCGTCACGTACTGCTGCTTTTGTTTCGCCACAACGTTCACCCCAACGAATAATTCTACAAAACGGGCCGTTTTTCCTCTTTTATTCTTCCTGCTCAAACCGGCGAATTTTGGCCAATCGCCGTTCGAGCGGGTACGAAAAGACGAGCAAAAACGCGACGTTCAGAAGCAGCGTCGGCCATAGACGGCGGTCCCAAAAAACAGAAAACGACCAATCGGTCCGCCCGATCAACAGCTGGATGCCGTAGATATAACTGTCAAGCAGCACAATGGAAAGCAGCGACAAGAGCGATGCAACGAACCAGTTTTGGTGGAACCATTTCATCGCTTTGCCCGCCAAGTAGGCAATAAGCGTATAGGCAAACGCATAAACACCGAGCAGCTCTGTGTAGACGCAGTCATACAGAAAACCGAAGATGAACCCGTACCCCATCGCCCGCGTCCCGCCGAAATGCATCGCTGTGAACACGAGAAAAACAAGAAAAAACCGGGGAACAAAAAAATAGTGGACATACAAGTCGCCTTTTGGCCATACATCAACAAAAAGGCTCTCACTCACAAAACATAACACCGCAAGGAAAGGGAGACGCCACTTGTTCACTTTGCCTCCTCCTTTTCCTGCAGTGCTGCATCGATGGTTCGTTTCACAATCATGACGTCGTCAATATCATACAAGTTGGCAAACGGCTTGACATAGACGACTTTCGTCAATCCGTATTGGTCCGGCTTGACTTCAGTCACCTCACCGATCGGCAGTCCTTTCGGAAACACGCCGCCAAGGCCGGAAGTCAACACTTTTTGCCTTTTTTCCACTTTGGCGTCAATCGGAATTTCTCCGAGCAGCAACTCGCGCCGCTTCTCATCGTAGCCTTCGATCAACCCAAACACGTTTTCCTTTCCTTGGATATAAGCGGAAATGCGGTTGTTTTGGTCAAGCGCGCTTAACAGCTGCACAGTGGACGTAAATTGGGAAGCGTGCTGCACCTTGCCGACAAGCCCCGCTGGGGTGATGACTGCCATATCTTTTTTCACGCCGTGTTGCTCGCCTTTGTTGATGATGATCGTTTCCCGCCAACGATCCGGGTTCCGCCCGATCACCGTCGCCTGAATCGAAACAAAATCACGCAAGCTCTCTTTTTTATCGAGCAACGCGCGCAGCCGTTCGTTTTCTTGCCGCAGCGCCTCGACCTCGGTCTCAAGCGCCGCATATTCCTCAAGTCTTGCCTTCAGCAGTTCGTTTTCCTTATATGTACGGCGAAGATCGCTCACATTTTCAAAGAAGCCCGCGATCTCCTGGGCGGGCTTCCCAAACAGAAGCTGAACAAAACCGACCGTATCTTTTACAAACTGCTCCGGCCACGTCAATTCTTCGCGGCTGCGCAGGGAAAAGCCGATCAACATGACAAGGATGACGATGCTGACGAGCAAAAAAATGAGACGCTTATTCCCAAAAAGCTGTGGCATGCGTCACACCTTCTTACCGTCAGCGATGGTCTCTCGCCTTGTTTTTAAACAAGTCGATGTGGTCGAGCGCTTTCCCGGTGCCAATGGCCACGCAATCAAGCGGATTTTCCGCGACGATGACCGGCATGTCCGTCTCTTTGCTGATGACCTTGTCCAAATTGCGCAACAAAGCGCCGCCGCCTGTCAGCACGATGCCGCGGTCCATAATGTCAGCCGCCAGCTCCGGCGGTGTTTTTTCGAGCGTGTTTTTCACCGACTCGACGATCGCATAGACCGTATCGTGCAGCGCCTCAGCCACTTCTTCGGCGCTGATTTCGATCGTTTTTGGCAGCCCAGTGAGCAAGTCGCGGCCGCGAATTTCCATGTTTCCGATTCCTTCCGGATTTCCGGCTGAGCCGATCTCGACTTTAATCGCCTCCGCCGTCCGTTCTCCGATCATCAAATTGTACGTTTTTCGGATGTATTGAATGATCGCCTCATCCATTTCATCGCCGGCGATGCGAATCGACTGGCTCGTCACGATGCCGCCGAGCGAAATCACGGCCACTTCAGTCGTACCGCCGCCGATGTCGACGACCATGCTCCCGGTCGGCTCCCACACCGGCAAATTGGCGCCGATCGCGGCCGCAAATGGTTCTTCAATCGTATAGGCATCGCGTGCTCCAGCCTGGCGAGTCGCATCGATGACCGCGCGCTCCTCCACGGCTGTGATGCCGTACGGCACGCATACCATCACATACGGCTTGCTGGCAAACAACCCTTTCGTTTTGACGGCCTTGCGAATGAAATATTTCATCATCGTCGCCGTCGTTTCATAATCGGCGATGACGCCGTCTTTCATCGGACGAAGCGCCACGATGTTGCCCGGTGTGCGCCCGATCATGTTTTTCGCTTCATTGCCGACGGCGACGATTTGCTTCGTGTCGCGCTGAATGGCGACAACCGACGGCTCGCGCAAAACGATCCCTTTTCCCTTCACATAAACGAGCGTATTCGCTGTTCCTAAATCAATCCCGAGATCTTTCGTCCCAATTCCAAACATATGATCGATCTTCCTTTCCGAAACGAAATGCATATGATTTTCTATTGACAACATGGATCAGATGTCAAGTCATTTATAAATTGTACAACACCGCCCGAACGGATTCGGAAAAACCCATAGTTGATATTATAACTGATTCGACAAAAAATGAGAACCGTCAGACATAGCCTTTTTCTTTCAAACTGACGAATTTTTGATCGCCGATGATGAGATGATCCAAGAGCTCGATGCCGATGATGCGGCCGCATTCCGCGAGCCGTTTCGTCACATCGATGTCTTCGCGGCTTGGAGTCGGATCGCCAGAAGGGTGGTTATGCACACAAATGACTGAGGCGGCGGAACGTTTAATCGCCTCTTTAAACACTTCGCGCGGATGGACAATCGAGGCGTTTAAACTGCCGATGAACACCGTTTTGCGGTAGATGACTTGATTTTTCGTATTTAAATAAATGGCGACAAAATGTTCTTGCGATAAAAAGCGCATATCTTCCATGACGTATTTCGCTCCGTCTTCCGGGCAACGAATCACATAGCGGTCGGCGCAGCCGGACTGGTGGATGCGTCGGCCGAGCTCCAACGCCGCCAAAATTTGCACGGCTTTCGTCGGCCCGATCCCTTTGATGTTCGTCATTTCTTCGACCGTTGCGTCTTTGAGCGACCTCAGCCCCTCAAAATGGCGAAGGAGACGCTGGGCGAGCTGCACGACCGACTCCTCCTTCGTGCCCGTGCGCAACAAAATGGCGATCAGTTCATGGTCGGATAAACTTTCTGGCCCTGATGACAGCAGCCGTTCACGCGGCCGGCTGTCTTTCGGAACATCGCGGATCATCCACGCCATCATACTCCCCCTTTTTTGTTTTGCTTCATCGAAAGATGGAGAGGCTTGAACCGCCCCTCGGTACGACAGCAGAATCCGTTTGCGGGGGCGTTCTTTTGCCAAAAAGGCGCCAGACGGCGGCCGCCTGTGCTTTCATCTATGCCGGCGGCCACCCGAGCCGGCGCAATTCCCTCACCGTCCGCGACAGCGGCAGGCCGACGACCGTCAAATAGTCGCCTTCGATCCGTTTGACAAACAGGGCGGCGCGGCCTTGGATGCCATACGCCCCCGCCTTGTCCATCGGCTCCCCGGTCGCAATATAGGCGGCGATTTCCTCGTCATCGAGCTCCCAAAACGTGACTGCTGTTTTTTCCGCAAACGATGTGATTGATCCATGAGGGAGTGCGATGGCGACGCCGGTCCATACGTCATGCGTTCGCCCGGACAAGAGGCGCAACATGGCGAATGCTTCTTCTTCCGTGCGCGGCTTCCCTAACAAGCGGCCATCGCACACAACGATTGTATCAGCGCCAAGAACGTACGCATCAGGGACAGACGGCGCCACCGCCTCAACTTTCCGGCGGGCAAGCAGTTGGACAGCTTCATCAGGGGGCGTTCCGGGGGCGATCGTCTCATCGGCTTGACTTTCTTGAACGTCAAACGGCCAACCGGCCAGCTCGAGGATCTGCCTGCGGCGCGGGGAGCGGGAAGCAAGCACGAACCGTGGAGGCATCGTTCATTCTCCTTTCACTCGTTTCGGCTCGGAAGATTCATTTGTATCGTAGCAAATTTTGCGGTGAAAGGCAATTTTCTGTATAGATGCAATTTGAAGCATGAACATTTGCAGATTTTACTAGGCATTTGATCGACTGTCGGGCGACCGAACAACGCCGCTTTCAGACCCATGTATGGGTCTGTGAAGCGGGTGGTTGTTCGGTCTTCCAAGCCACAGGCTTGCCTTCGACAGTCGAAAAATGGACAAACGGCTTTTCCGTCAAGGATATGTGAAACGTTTTCGTTGCCATCTATAAGTTGAAATTTTATTTTACATCCAGCCGATCACTCGCCACGTTATATCATAGTCGACTTGTATGGAGATAAATATAGAAGCGAAAAATCGGAAATTCTTTATATATGCAATAGGCAAAAAAAAAACGGGGCTTCTAGCTCCCTAGCGGCACCAATTCGATATAAACGGCGAGCGCCTCGAGCAACTGTTGCTGGGCTTTGGCCAACAGCGCTTCATCCCGTCGCTCTTTGTATGCGGCAAGGGCGACATACGCCTGCTTCAGCGCTTCAACATACCGCCCGACTGCTTTGTCGTTTGAAGCGTTGCTTTTTTCTAACGCGTCATACGCCTTTTGGAGCGCCTGCCAGTCATCTTCTCCTGCTTTCCTGCCGCCAAGCAAAGCCGCGGAGACCGTTGCCATGTTTTCATACAAAACCTCCCCTTTTTGGATGGCCTCCGACCGGCGCGCCGCCGCTTCGGCGGCAAACGACAGCTCTTTGACATACGTGCTTGGCACCCTTTGGCGGTATTGGTCGTTGACCGTCCGCAACGTTTCCTTATCCGCGCCGACGGCGATATAGAGCGCTGCCGGTTTTTGCCCTGCGACGACGACCGGCACGCCTGCTGTTTTGATCGATTCGGACGCCTGCTTGGCCGCCGCCGCATTCGAATAGACGCCAGCTTGAATGACCGCAATGGAAAACGGCGCTCGTATGACGCTTTCTCTTCCTTCTTCGCCCGCCGCTGTTTCAGGCTTTGTCAATTCCGTCATCGCTTCAGATGCCGGCGACGAAGCAGATTTTTCCTTCGGAATGATGCGCAGCACCGTCATGCCAAACGCCATGCCGACCAGCGCAGCGACCAACGCGGCGGCGAGCAGCGACTTGGCTTGAGCCGGCAGCCGCCATGTCCGACGTCTGGCGCTTTTCTTTTGTTGCATCGCCTCGGAAACGGAAATGACCCGTTCATCCGCCTCAAGGGCGGCCGCCTCTTCCCAACCCATCGTTTCAACATCTTCTCGAACTTGCCCATCCTCCGTAAACCACAGGCCTGTTGATGGCTTGCCTGCGGATGGCCCGCCTTCTTGAAACGCGCTCACTTGGCGGCTGTCATCCGCCTCGTTTTCTGCTCGCTGTCCTTTCCCTAGATGGCTGTCCACCGGATATCCACCCGACTCCTCGGACGGCCGTCCTTCCGACGAACGCTCCACGGTAAATGGGCGGGGCTTGCCGTTGATATTCACCATAATGCGCATGCGCTGCTTGTCCATTTGGCCACCGTCCTTCTTCATGCTTCGATTTCTTTCGCCTATCTTACCACAAACGGAAAAAAAAAGAACAAGACATTTGTCGTCTTGTCCCCGCTTCTGTTCTTCATTTTCCGACATCAACGGTTGCGAATCGCCTCGGTCCCCAGCGCTTCGACAGGAATCGGCTGCTCGCGCCCCTCATAGGTGCAAAGCTGCTTTGTCTCGCCTTTTAAGCAAACGGCATAATCGATCCCGCCGTCTTCCCGCTTCGTGGCAAGCACGTACGATGGATTCGTTTCCGGCGGCAATACATTTCCGGTAAACGGATCTTCGATTGGATCCAGCAAACCGTTGCCCACCAATTCTCCATACGACAATATGGCAGAAGAACGGGCTGGCAAAAATTCCACTTTCTCGGCGCCGACATACAGCCGCGCCGCTTCATATAGTCCATACGCATCGGAAACAAACGCCCGCTCGCGCGCCCGGTCGATCACCGTCCACATGGCAAGACCGACGATCATCGCCACAATACCGATGATGACGAGCACAGCCAAAAGCTCAATGAGGGTCATCCCCCGCTTCATGCGAATGAGCATATCGGCCTTCCACCATCCCCGCTACCGTCCCGAAGGCGGCGCCACTTCCACGAGCGGATTGTCTTTGCCGCTTGGCGGAGGGACATCGCGGATGGGAATGAGCTGCTTCCATTTCTCAAGCTGCGGCGCGTAAAAGGCGCGGACATTGATGGAATAGGCGAGCGGTTGCACGTCGACAGCGGTGGACGTCAACTCCGGCGGGCCGGTAAACGTCAATCCTTCCACCGCCAAAATGCGCTCAGAGTGCTCAAGCACCTCTAAAAACCGTTCAAGCTGATAATAGGAGGGAGATTCCACCGTCAATTGGGCGGTAATAGACTGGATGCCGCTTGGAGGAATCAACGCCTTGTCTCCGGACGCCTTGCTTTCCGCTCCATTCGCGTTCCCTTGCGAAGGAGATTCTCCGGTTCCTTGCCCTTCAGCGAAGCTGACGCTCAATAGCCGGCTGTCAGAAATATATTCCGCTTTTTGAAACGCCAGCAACAGTTGGTCGGCGAACGGGCGCACCGGCACTTTCCTCTGCAAAGCCGCCAGGCTCTCTGCCGTTTCTTCTCGATTCCCCGCCGCCTGCTTTTTCATTGCAGCCAACACGTTTTTCTCGCTTTGTACGACCGCCTCGAGCCGATCCATTTGTTCGTAGCGCGGCATGAGCACAAAAACATAGAAAGCGGCAAACAAAAGAACGGCAAGAAGAAACACCCCGGTAAACACGAGCGGCCATTTTCCAAAACGGCCCATCATTCGTTGTCCCCCTCTTTTCCTGTCGGCTGAAGTTCCAGCTCATATTGCGCGATATACCGCGGCACGATCGTTTCCCCCTCTGCCCCGCCGCTTTCGCCGCTGGCCGAGATGCCGGTCAATTTGACGGCTTTGACCAAATGAACTTCCTCAAGCCGATCTAAATAATAGGCCGCTTCTTCCGCCGCATCAAACTGCACTGTCATCGTCACCGTCTTTTGACCGGCATACGAAAAGTTCATGATAAAGCCGCGCTCCGGCAGTTGTTTGGCCAACGCACGCAACAGCGGCACCGTTTTGAGCGGATAACGGTTCGCCCATTCGACCGCTTTAGCAAGCTCTTGCTCAGCTTGCTGCTGCTCCGTCGTTTTTCCCTTCGCCTCCATCGCCGCCTGCTCGGCGCGCACTTGCCGAAGCTCCCCTTCAAGCGCCGCGAGCCGTTGATTCGCACGCTCCATCAGCCAGTAGCCTCCCCCAGCGCCAAGCAGCAGAAGCAAAACGGCGAAGGCCGCCAGCACGGCGCCCGCCGCACGGCGCGGCTCTTTGCGCGGCAGCAAGTTGATGTCAACGATCATGGTCAGCCATTCCTTCTTTCAACGCCAATCCCCAGGCGAGATGATAACGGTCCGGCAACGGATCAAGCGAGCGAGAAAGCCGCTCCGGCGGCACATCAAGCCGCTCCGACATAACAGCAAACACATCGTCAAGCCGCGGATGGTCGCCGGTGAGGAAGAGGCGCGTAATTTGCTGTTTTCCTTGCTGGATGGAAAACGAATAAAAGCTCATCATCCGCTCGATTTCTTTATACACGTCAATAAACGGGTCGACGATCGCCGCCGTCGGCTCCCCGGGCGCCTCAAGCGGCACATGGCGCATAAACTGCGGCAAATGGCGGTGGAAGACGCTCAAATTGACAGCCGATTCGTCAAACTGGACAAGCAAAATGTGGTCGTCCGCCGCGGCTTGTCCGGCAACAAAAAACGGGCGATAGGCGCAAAGCGGTGACACATCGGCCGCCACCGGGCGCAGGCCGGCGTCTTCCAAGAGCGCCGCATATTCGGCCACCGCCTCTTCCGGCGCGGCAAACAACAGCACGTTCAGCACCTCGCTTGTTCTCTCGGCCACGACGTAGTCAAACACCGGATCGGCGAACGGAAGCGGAATCGATTCACCAAGCTCCATAAACAAATAGCCGCGGATGTCCTCGTCCGGCAAATGAGCGGGAAGCGGCAAATGGCGGATCATCACAAACGGATCGGGAACGACAAAGCGGACACGCCGCCCGTCAAGTTTCCATTCGTCAACACATTCGTCCAAAATCATCGCCAACGTTTCCCGATCGGCGATTTTTCCATCGCGAATGATGCCGGGCGGCAAGGCTCGCTCGCCCCATCGCCTCGCCTCGGGCGGCTGCCCCGGCTTTGCTTCCACATAGCGGAGGACATGATCTTTGATGATGATGTTCGCCTGTTTCGCCTTTCGCCGCCATAACGCCATCTTCATTCCGCTTCCTTTCTGCCGTCTTTACATAATGAGTGAAATATACGCGCGCACGATCGCTTCTCCGAAGAAAAACGCGGTCAACGCCCCGAGTGCGATCGCCGGCGCAAACGGCATCGGCTTGCCGCGCCGCACGCGGCCCAACGCCATGCCGACAAGCCCGATCACCGTTCCGTACAACGTCGCCAAGAAAAACGCGAGCAACACCATTTTCCAACCGAGCACAAACCCAAGCACGGCAAACAGCTTCACATCGCCGCCCCCCATCCCGCCTTTGGACAAAACGGCGATCAGCCATAAAAGCGAAAATCCGACCGCCGCCCCAAGGAGCATATCGGCCCACGGCAAAAACGGAATCACAAGCCGCTCAACCAAAAACAAACCGGCAAACACCAAAAGCACCCGGTCGGGGATGAGCATGTAGCGAAGATCGGAGACGACAATGATGGCAAACAAGCTGATCAACGTCCACGCCACAACGAGCCGCCCGCTCCAGCCGACCCACATCGGCGCGGCCGTAAACAAGGCAGCGGTGGCCAATTCCATCGCCGGGTAAAGGGGGGAGATGCGCCCCCCGCACCCTTTGCACCGCCCGCGCTGCACGACATACGACACAACCGGAATGAGCTCCCCCGCCGATAGCGTCCGTCCGCACGCCGGACAATGCGACCGCGGGCGGACGATCGACTCCCCGACCGGCACCCGCAGCCCGACAACGTTAAAGAACGAGGCGAGGAGGAGGGAGTAAAGGAAAAGCAGAGTTAGGGCAATTTGATTCATAGATATTAATTCCTATCAAACGCTTTTTCTATTTTCAACTATCTTCTTAACTTCCACTCTCACCTGACAGCCCCAACTGCACTGCGTTTAAGATCTTGTTCTTGGACAGCTGCCCCACTATTATGTACCCCCCGTTCATTGTTAATTAATTTGACAAAGTAACTTAGTTTATTATTATCATTTTTGATAAGTACGTAAGAATAATCAGCATTAGGATCATCACTCAAGCCTTTCTGCATTTGCTGTGCACCTGTACCTGTAGGACCTTTTTTATACGAATTGGTGCCTCCATCCGGGTCTTTTACTGTTTCTAAATATCCCTCATCTTCTAAGTATTTAAGCGTAACAAGTGTATACTTCCCATTCGCCGGTATCAAATCCTTATCCGCCGTCACGGCGATTTTCGCTGCGTTGATCATTTGCTGCGCATTCGAAACGTGCGCGTCTTTTTTCGAATTGTCAATCAACCCCCCGATCGCCGGAATGGCAATCGCCGCGATAATCCCTAAAATGACGATGACGGCGAGCAGTTCGATGAGCGTCAAGCCGCGCTCGTTTTTCAACACCCGTTTGAACATGGTTCTCTCTCCCTTTCTTTCATTTTTAGACTGTTTTCCCTATTATTCTACAACATAGGAAGAAAAATAGGAATATATTCTTATTTTATTGTTGAATATGGTTGAAAATATCATACATCGGCACGATGATCGAAGTGACGATCGTCCCGACGACGCCGGCGAGAAGCACGATCATGAGCGGTTCGATGAGCGATTTCAACCGGTCGGTGGCCGCATCGACTTCCGCTTCGTAAAAATCAGCAACTTTGCCGAGCATGGCGTCAAGCGCACCGGTCTGTTCGCCGATCGTGATCATTTGCGCAACAAGCGGCGGAAACGCCCAATGGCGGCGGAGCGGCTCCGAGAGCGATTGCCCGCGCTCGAGGGAGGTCCGCGCTTCAGCCAGCACAGATGCGATCACTTCATTTTCAACGACGCGCCCGGCGATGGAAAGCGCCTCTAAAATCGGCACCGAGCTTGCAACAAGCGAGCTGAGCGTCCGTGTCAGGCGGGCGAGCGCCGCTTTTTGCACGAGCGTGCCGAACATCGGCATCCGCAGGGCGGCATAATCCAAATAGTACTTCGTTGTCTTTTGCCGCCGAAAAGCCACAAACGATGCGTACACGCCGGCAAAAAGCAGGGCGACGGCCCACCAATACCGCTGCATCACACTGCTTGCCTTGAGCACAAACTTCGTAATCGCCGGCAGTTCGGCGTGAAACTCGGCGAACATCTCGACGAACGTTGGCACAACGGCGACAAGCAAAAAAATAACGACCGCGGTGGCAATGATGGCAACAGCAATCGGATAGGCGAGCGCCGAGGCGATTTTTTGCCGCGTCCGATGCATTTTTTCAAAATGATCGGCCAAGCGGTCAAGCGTCTCGTCAAGCGTCCCGCTCGCTTCACCGGCGCGCACCATGTTGACAAACAGCGGCGGAAAGATGCGCGGATGATTCGCCGCTGCCGCTGAGAGCGGGTTCCCGCTGCGCAATGACTGTTCGATGTCAAGAAGCGTCTTAGCGAGCGGCTTGCTTTCCGTTTGCTCCGCCAAAATGCGGATCGAATCGACGATCGTCACCCCGGCGCGCACAAGCGTTGCGAACTGGCGCAAAAAGATGACAAAGTGCTGCAGTTTGACGGCGCGGCCAAACGAAATTTCTTTGTTCCATATGGACGGCGGCACTTCGGCAAGCGCCAGCGGGCGAATTCCTTTTTCCCGAAGCTTTGCCGCCGCCTCGCGCCGCGAAACGGCAGTGATCACTCCAGCTTTTTTCCGTCCGCTTCGGTCGCGCCCCTCGTACTTAAACTGCGCCATCGTCCCCACGCTCCCCCGCCAAATACACTTCAGCCGCCAGCGGATCGATGCGTCCATCGGCTGCAAGCTCCTTAACGCTCATTTCCATCGTCTGCATGCCGATGCTGCGGCTCGTTTGCATAATGTTAATGATTTGATGTTCTTTTTCGTTGCGGATTAAGTTGGCGACGGCCGCATTGTTCACTAAAATTTCCAGCGCTGCCGTCCGCCCGGTTTTGTGTCTGTTTGGAAACAAGCGCTGAGCGATGATGGCAACGAGCACGGAAGCAAGCTGCAGCCGGATTTGCGCCTGCTGGGCCGGCGGAAAGACGTCAATCATCCGCTCAATCGCCGCCGGCGCGCTCGCCGTATGAAGCGTGCCAAGCACTAAATGGCCCGTTTCCGCGGCGGTGATTGCCGTTTGGATTGTTTCCAAATCGCGCATTTCCCCGACTAAAATGACGTCTGGATCTTGACGAAGCGCAGCGCGCAATCCGGCGGCAAAACTGCCAGTGTCGAATCCCACCTCGCGTTGGTCGATGATCGATTTCCCGTGTTTATGCAAATACTCGATTGGATCTTCCAGCGTGATGATATGTTTCGACATCGTTTTGTTCATATAGTCGATCATCGCCGCCAATGTCGTCGATTTGCCGCTGCCGGTCGGTCCGGTGACAAGCACGAGTCCGTGCGGCTTTTCGGCGATGCGCTTTAAAACATCCGGCAGGCCAAGCTCCTCCAGCGTCGGGATGCGCACCGGGATGAGGCGCACGGCGAGCGACACGCATGACCGCTGTTTAAACACGTTTAAGCGAAAGCGGGAAACGCCGGCAATGCCATACGAAAAATCAAGCTCTCCGGTTTCCTGAAACTGCTGCCAAAGCGGCGCCGGAATGACGGCTTTCGCCATTTGCTCTGTTTCCTCCGGGTGCAGGCGCTCATGGCCGTAAGCTCTCAACTCCCCGTTCACGCGAAAAATCGGCGGCGCACCGACGGTCAAATGCACGTCGGAAGCGCGGCATTCAAAGGCCGCGCGCAATAACGCCTCAAGCTTTTCCTTCATCCGTCTCACCCATCAATGCAAAATGGCCACTTTCAGCACTTCTTCAAGCGTGGTCAACCCTTGCTTCACTTTCAACAGCCCATCATCCAGCAAAAAAATCATTTTGTTTTGCAGGGCAAGCTCGCGCAATTTCGAAAACGGCTCGTTGTTTAAAATGACGCGCCGCATCTCATCGGTGACAACAAGCAACTCGTGAATCGCCAGCCGTCCGCGGTAACCGGTCATGTTGCACATCGGGCAGCCGCGGCCGCGGACAAGTTGATGAACCTCGATGCCGCGGCGGGCGAAAATGTCCAGCTCCCGCTTCGTCGGCTCATACACCTCTTGGCAGTCGCGGCAGACGCGGCGCACAAGCCGCTGCGAGACAACGCCGGCGAGCGATGTGGCCACTAAAAACGGCTCAATCCCCATATCGATCAGGCGGGTGATCGTGCTTAATGCATCGTTCGTATGGAGCGTGCTCAACACTAAATGACCGGTGAGCGAAGCGCGGATCGCCACTTCCGCCGTCTCGCGGTCGCGAATCTCTCCAACCATGATGATGTTCGGGTCTTGACGCAAAATCGAGCGGAGCCCTTGGGCGAACGTCAAGCCGACATTCGGGTTGACTTGAATTTGGTTGACGCCCTCGATCTGATATTCGACTGGATCTTCAATCGTAATAATGTTCACGTGCTCGCTGTTTAAATGGTTGAGCGCCGCATAGAGCGTCGACGATTTCCCCGAACCGGTCGGTCCGGTGATCAAGACGATGCCGTTCGGCCGCTCGATCAAGCGGATGAATCGATCTAAATTAACCGGATTGAAGCCAAGTTTATGAATATCGTTTAAAGCTGCGCCCAAGTCGAGGACGCGCATGACGATTTTCTCACCGTATACGGTCGGCAGCGTTGAAACGCGCAAATCGACCGGATGAAAATCGATGTCCATTTTGATCCGTCCGTCTTGCGGCACGCGGTGTTCGGTGATGTCCATATTGGCCAAAATTTTAATTCTCGCCGTCAACATGCTTTGCATATGTTTCGGCAGCGCGCGCTCGGTGCGAAGCAGGCCGTCGATCCGATAGCGGATGAGCACTTTCGTCTCCTGTGGATCGATATGAATGTCGCTCGCCCGCTGTTCAACAGCAAGCTGCAAAATTTGGTTCACCAAACGAACGATGGGAGAATCGTCCTCAGCAGCCCGCTCGTCGTCGCGCACCTCAGGCGGCGTTTGCAAAAAATCCTCAAATGCTTCGTCGATGTCGTAATATTTATTGATCGCCCGCAAAATATCGTCTTTTGAAGCGATCGCCGTTTCAATTTGAAACCCGGTCGACAGGCGCAAATCGTCGATGGCAAAAAAATCCATCGGATCGGCCATGGCAACGAGCAGCCGATCGCCTTCCACCTTGAGCGGCATGACCATATGGCGGCGGGCAAACTCTTTCGGCACGAGGTTTGTCGCTTTCGGATCGATCGGGTACCGGTACAAACTGACGTGCGGAATGCCGAGCTGAAACTCGAGCGCCTCAATCAGCTGCTGTTCCGTGATGTAGCCGCGCTGCAACAAGGCGTCGCCGAGCTTTTGCCCGGGCGCCTTCTCGCGCAGCGCCTCGGCCAGCTGACTTTCGGTGATCAATCCCGCTTCGACAAGCAAATCACCAAGCCGTTTCCGTTCCTGCTTTTTGCTCATTTTTCCTCCCCTCCGCCCGCATCCGTCTTCTCTTCACTGCCAGCGGCGGGGGCCCCCGTTGCCCGCCTCATCGCCTTTCTTTAACGCGGTCCCGCTCTCTATATTCCCGCCGCTGTTTTCCGCAGTCGAATCCAGTTGGTTCGCCGCTCCGTTGTTTTCCGTCACCCCATTCGCCGGCTCCATCGTTCCGCCTTCTCCGTCGCCGCTTTGCCCAACATTGCCTTCCGGCACTTCAAGGCCGCGCACGTTAATCGTATACGTTGGCGGATAAAAATCTTCGCTCACCGTTTCTTTGCGCACGAGCCGAGCGCCGTCGCGCACTTCGCGTTCCACCGTCACAACCAGCCCCGGCCGCCCGATCTGTTCCGTCCTCTTCTCGCCCGGCGCCAGGCGCGCGTCATAGCGGACGATGACACGCGGTTCGATAGACTCCGCCTCGCCCAGGCGAATGATATATTGATAGGCAAACGGCAACCCGATAATGGCAACACGCACCTTTCGTCCATCATGCCGGAGAAGAAGCGTGTAGTCGGTCGTGTTTGGGTTGAACCATTCCAAATCGCGGCCGCCGCTAATGGCCGCCTCAAAACCGGGCGTCACTCCATCCGGCAACATACGGCTCGTATAGCGCTCCACGACAGTGAAATTGGTCGCCAGCACCGCCCGGTACACCGCTGAAGCGATCGCATCGGCCGCTTCATCAGACAACTCGGCCTTCACCTTTTTCATATAATCGCCAAACGAAAACAGCTGTTTCGCTTTGATCACCGCGCGCCGCTCGCCAGACAGCCAGCGGACGGCCGAAGAGTCAGGCGCCGATGCGGCCGCTTCGCTGACGACCGGCTGCCGGCCGTTTGCAAACGATATGTAGCGAGCCAAGTCGATCGGAGATGATGGCTTTTGCAGCTGAGCCGCCTGTCCCTCTAAATCCGCCCCAAGCTTCTTGATGTCAAGCGCCGATAACGCCGCCGGCGGAACGATGGCTGCCGCCGCTTGGAGGCATTTTTCTAAATCAGCGATCACAAACAGCGGCGTGCGCCTCCCGTCGACAAACCGCTTCGTGCTCTCGGCAAGACGGAACGCAAACGCGTCCGCCGGCAGGTCAATGCGCTTTTCTTGGTACTGCAAAGAAATGGAAGCGGTCGCCCGCCACTCGTTCACCCGCTCGACAACCGCCTGTCGGGCTCTTTCCGGCGTCATGCCGGAGAGTGACACCGGACCGACCGCCGTGCCCGGGCCAAGGCGGCCGTCATCCGGGGCCAAAACATCATAGGCGAAGGTGCCCAGATGCGAAAAAGCGATAAAATAAACCGTGCAAACAGCCATGACAACAAACAATTTCCACGCGGCAGCCTTTTTCACCGCCGACCCTCCTCCATTACGCCTCCACATTCATCGAGACATCGACGATGACGCTCGGCCCCGCCTCTTGCGCCTTGCGCACATCCTCTTCGCCAAGCAGAGTGCCCGCTTTAAACAGCAGGCGGCCGTCTGCATCATAAATATCTTTTGTCAGCCGCTTTCCAGCTAACAGCGCAACTTGTTTTTCCCTCAGCGACTGCAGCGCTTCAACATTTTCCGCGTTTTCGGCCATCGCCTCCATTTGCGCGGAAACGTCCTCTTCCGCCATGCCGCCGGTTGGCTCGATGCTCTCTGCCTTCAACAACTGCGCCGGGTCATCAAGAAGCGACTCGTTCGCTCCGTCGTTGATGATCAAAATATCTTTGCCGTACGTCAACACTTCCGAGGCCGGCAGCACCGCTTCCCCTTTCTCGAGCTGAAGAGCGATGCCGACAATATCCCCTGACTCTTCATCAACGAAAAACTCGCGGGCTTCGCCGAGCAGCTGCCCTTTTCGCGTGATGGCTTTCGTATTTTTAATCCGGATTTGCTTATTGACGAGCTGATTGGCGATCGGAATTTCCGAGAGGTCAATTACATCGTGCCCTTGCTCCACCGTCACGGCAAACTCGCCGATGCCGACGACTTTTTTAAACGGAATGGCCTTTAAACTGAGTTGCACATCGTCTTGTTCGACGGTCAAAAAATCGATCGACCCTTTGTCCGGGTTGATCACCAAACTTTTCACCGTGCCGATTTGTGCACCGTCAGCAATGCTGATGATCGGCAGCCCAATGATTTGCGCGCTAGCTTTCATCTTGTTCACCCCAACTGTTTAGTGTTGCGGCAAACTGCCGCCAAAGCGCCAACTCTTCGGCCACAGCCGGATAGGCGCGAAAACGGTCAGCGAGCTCCTCAAGCCACGCTGCGAGCTTGCCGTACTGTTGTTCTACTACATAATGTTCCATTAACAAACGGGCCAATACGTAATAGTCGCGGTCAGAAAGCGGAGCGTCCAAACAGCGGCGGAGGCAGCGCTCGTAATCGGCGGCGCCCAAACGACGGCGGTTGAGGCGCAATTCAAGAACGACCGCCTGCACGACTTCCGGACCGATCATTCGCGCTGGCCGTTCGCTCTCTTCCTCCCGCCGGCTTTCCGTTTGCCCATCTTCTTCCGGCTCGCGGCGCTCGGTTGATTGTTCGCCTTCCGACCGGCCATGCTCCGTTCGTTGCCCTTCCTGCCTGTCAGGCTCTGCTTTCATCGCGTCCTCCTGACGGGGCGGTTCGGCAGCCTCGTCCGTTTCCGGCAGCGAACAGTCGACAATACCCGGCATTGCTTCTTCCAAAAGCGCCCCTTCACGCGGCATTGCCTGGCCGGAAGGCAGCCCGTTTTCTACAGCAGAAACGCCCGGCGAGCTAGAAGACATGAACGCGGAAAGTTGCCCATCCTCTTCTTCATGGCTGAGATCAAGCGCCTGCAACAGGCCGCGGCCGTCGGCGGCCGCTCCCGCCTGCAGCACCGCCGCTTCGATGTCTGGCGTCATCGAGACAGGCAGCTCATCGAGCCAATCGCGCAGACGGCGCGCCGGCTCAACATTCAGCCCGCCACCGTCACCCGTCATGGCGGTCGGCTCTACTCCATCCAAATCCAAGGCGGACAACTTCTCCAGCTCCACACGATCCGAATCCAACGGGAAAAACTCCTCTTGCTCGGCATCGTCTCGGTCCACGGAGCGCATTTTTTGCTCCGCATCGGCCGAATCCAACGAAAGCAGCTCCTCCGGCTCGGTTTGATCCGCTCCGGGATCAGAAGCGGCTTCCTCTATGCCATCCATCGCTCGAAGCAAGAAAGCAGTCTGTTCTTCCCAGGGCTCCTCGCTGGATTTCGGCGCCCGCTCCGTCTCTCCCGAAGCTGCTTCCGACTCTGCAGGCGACGCTCCTGAAGCGGTGTTACCGGTTTCCTGCACGTGCGATCGCAACGCCTCCCCACCCGAGTCAGCGCCTTGAAATTCCCTAGAAGCGCCGTTTTGTCCAAAAGCTGCCGGCCAGGCCGAATCGACTAGATTTTCCGTTGCATTCTGGACCATCATCCCGTACCTATCGCCCGCTGCCGTCCGGTCGCCACTCCCTTTCCATCCTCCCTTTCTCCGTTCCCCAGCTTCCTCCGTCTCCACCGACCGGTAAAGAAGCGGACCGAACCAACGATCAAGCAAATACGAGCCCGCCAACAGCAAAAGCCCGACGAGCAGGACGATTTGCCATAACGGAATCACCGATTCAGCCAACTGCGCCAGCCCCGCAGCCAAAAAGGCGGCCGCCACCACCGCCGCGCCCCCGGCCCTGCTGAAGCCAAGCGGCAGCAGCCAAACGGCCAACAGCGCCACTATGAATGCAACAACGTAAACAACCGCCTCTTTCCACATGCCCACCCGCTCCTTCCCGGCGTATCATTGGCAATAACGCGACAAATATGCCATTGCTCGTTCTCTTATCCTAAAATTCTACATGGTTCGACTCGAAAATATTGTATAATAAAGTTACATATTTTGAAAGAAGGTTATGACAAATGGCGGGAAGCAATTTTCCTCTTCCTAGTCGTCAAGCAGGATTTACGTTGATCGAAACGTTGCTGGCCATCACTCTTTTATCGGGCGTCGCGATCGGTTTGTTTTACTTTTTCACGAATGCGATGATGCATACGTCTTACAACCAAGGTCGGACGGTGGCCGTCAACGTCGCCCGCGGCGTCGCTGTCTATTTTGAAAAAAACGCAGATTTCTCCCGGCTAAAAGAGTATATGGAAGACCATCAAACACCGTTTCTTGAGCTAACAAAAGACGATTGCGGCAACGAATCGTTGGCGGCGCTGTTTTTTCCCGGTGAATCTGGCCAACTGCATACGGTATGTGAAGCGCAGTTCGCCCCGAAAATCAACAATGTCCGTTACGAAGCTTCCGTTTACCTTGTCCGATACGACAAGGAGGCATGGGATGCATTCACTTCATCGTCGGAATTCACTTCCTTGCCTGCGCCGCTGCAGGCTCGCATCCACGCTGAAACGGAAAAAGCAGCCGAATCAAACGCCGGCGGCTACATGATCAAATTATACACCTCCGTCCGTTGGGGCGAGCGCACGAACGAAACAGCGTGGGTCGAAGGGGTGATCACCGATGAAACAATCCGCTAGAAGCGAAGCCGGCATGACGATGATCGAGCTGTTGGCCGCCGTTTCCATTTCTTTGCTCATCATCGGCGCTATCTACACGGTGTTTTTAACCGGCATTCGCGCCTACGAGCGCATCGGCATCGAAAACGACTTGCGCAGCGAAGCGGACTACGCCATGGCCCGAATAATGAACGAGCTGTACACGCTCTCTCCGGATGGAATGGAAAGTCAAGAAGAAAACACGCCGTTAACGGCCGTCACCTTTGTGAAAAACCAAGAATTCAAAGCCGATGCGGACACCGGGCTTGTCTCCCGTGAAGAGAAAAAGCCGGAAAGCATCGAGCGGATGACGCTGTCCATCCAAGACGGCGCGCTCGCGATCAATGGCGAAACGATCACCTCTTCCCGCTTTTTGCTGGACGACTCTTCATCGTTTTCATTCCGTTGCGCACGAAAAGAAGGCAACCTGTGCCGCAGCGGCGTCATGACGATCCGTCTCATTGTCTCCGACCGTCGACACGCCGATCCGAGTGGTTGGCTGTATGTGCCGCCGTTTACATTAACAACAGAATTCGGCTTTTAAGTATTGCGTTCCGAAATTTTGTCCTATGAAGGGAGGGGCCGCGATGAACCGACTGCGCTTGAACGCTGCTGGCTACAGCTTGGTGACAACAATGCTCATGATCACCCTCTTTTTTTTGCTCGGCTTGACGATTTTAACAGTCGCCGTCCAGCAAGCGCGATTTACCGCGGTGCGCGTCGAGAACATCGAATCGTTTCATGAAGCCAAAACAGCGCTTAATGAAGCAATTGCTGGGCTTAAAGCTGAGCTTTCAGACGACGATTTTTTTGTTCGTCATGACATTTTCACCCCCAGTCAATGGGATGCATTTCTCGGCATTAACGAGGACACCCCCGGCCCGGATACGATCGCCGGCAAGCTGAAAGCGCGCTACGGCGTGAAGGTGGAAGACGTGTCCTATCGCTTGTACAACATTCCGACGAACAAAGTGTTCCTCCGCGCGCTCGATTTGTCCAAACCGTTTACGGACGGCCATCGCGAGCGGAAAATCAAACGGCTCGTCTTTTTAACAAATACGCCCAGCTTTCTCAAATACGCGCTCGGATCAAAAGAAACAGTCATCTTAAACGGCGGCGTCTACGTGGAGCAAGGAAACGTATACGCCGGACAAAGCGCTTACATCAGCAACGCGGCAAACTACGTGAAAAAAAGCGGCGAGTTAACGATCGCTCCTATCGATGCCGGACTGCCCGCATCAATGAACGATTCGATTTGGCACATTCATGACAAGCTGCTGTTTTCATGCACGCAAACGAGCAGTTGCTGGAAGACTGGCGGCCGAGCTTTCCAAATGGAAGAAGGCCTTTTCTTCCCAGGATGGCCGGACGATGGCGGCCCTCTCATTCAACAAGAGACGGACGATTTCATCGATACTGATTTCGAGCGCACCGTGAAAGATAAATTGCTTCAAGCGGCCGGTCTCTCGCCGTTGTCGCCTGAAACCCAACAAGCGTATATCGAGCGCATTGAAAACGATCACCAGCCGCCGCTCGATGTAGCGCGGGAGCTTTATCAAGAAGGGAAATTGGCTCGGGTCGTGACAGACGACGAAACGCCGTATGAACAATCCATCAATCAGATGCCAAAAGACAAGCCGCTTTGGTTGGACGCAGAAGGGAAGGAGATCACCCTTTATCGCGACATTGACGTGCGGCAAAATGGCCAAAACCAATGGCTCATTGTCAATGGCGATCTCCGCATTGAAGGACCGACAAAATCAACAGCGGCTGTACGCGGCAATTTGATCGTGTTCGGTGATTTGACGCTCACTGGAAACTTGGCGTTGAACGCGAGCATTTACGTCACTGGCAAGACGACCATTTACAACAGCCATATCGACGGAGCGGATGGAAAAGGGCTCGTGTTGTTGTCCAAAGGCACGCTCGATATCGCCCGCATCAATGAATTTCAAGACTCAAGTGAAATCCCGAACTTAAAAGGGTATTTTTATACGGACAGCAGCGCGACGATTTATGCTGTCGGATCGTATTTGTACATTGAAGGCGGGTTGTTCGCCCGCGGGAACGGAGCGGCTGCTCCGGATACAGACATCAACGGGCTCGTCATCAACGCCTTTCGCGGCCGGATCGAGCCGAAAGACGGTGAGCCGGGGAACTTCATTCCAAGCTCTGACATGCAACAATCCCGTCTGATCGTCAAATATAATCCACGGGTGTTAGTCGAACAAGGAACAGGATTGCCGTTTGTCAATCAAATCTCGCTCGTCGCCGACCGGCTTGAAGTTGAGTGAACGAAGACGGCTAAATTCCCTCTCTCATCCTCTCGATCCCCTGGACAAACGAAAAAAAGCGGCTCTCCAATTCAGGAGGCCGCTTTTTTCATCATTACCAACGCCCACCACTGCTGCCGCTTCCCCCCTCATCTTCACGCGGTTGGACAAAGACCCACACTGAGGCTTGAATTGGCCTGCCATCCGGCGTTCTCGCATTGGCGGTCGCCGTCACATACGCATAGCCGACATCCACTGCTTCCAAATACCATCGGCCATTTTCTTGGACAACGTCGACAAACCGGGAGTCAGACGATGTCACAGAGCGGAGCGTTCGATCGCTTGCATTGGACGGAACAAAACGAAGCTCAGGTGCTGCGTCAAGCCGTTCGCCGACTTTCATATACAACACCGGACGGCGGAACTCCATACCTTGAAGCGCCACGTACGGATTCATCACCTTGATGGCCGCCGATGCCGACGCGTTGCTGCCGTCAGTCGCGCGGACGGTGATCGTCACCGTTCCAGGCTTTCGCGCTGTCACCATGCCGTTTTGGTCTACGGATGCGACATTCGGGTCGCTTGATGTCCACGCAAGCGTTGGGTTCGTCGCGTCGCTCGGCTCGATCGTCACTGGAATCCTCTGCGTATCTCCGACATTCATCGTCGGCTGATATGAACCAAGCTGCAGGTCCGTAATCCGCTTTGTATACGTAAACGCCGTGCTCGTTAAACCCGTTCCTCTCGTCAATCCTCCTGACGCCTGCACATTCACCGTGTAGGAACCGTCATTGGAAATGGCAACAACATACGGCGACGAGAGCGGCGTCCAAGCGGATGCCACCCCATTTCGCACTGCTTGGTACTGATATGACACCCCTTCACCGGCTACCAACCCGGTTATTTTAACGGTCGGAGCCTCATAAGTCGTCGCTCCGTTTGGCAAGACGCCATTGGCTGTCACAACGGAAAGATGAGGCTTAATGTACACCGATACCGTCTGGCCGTTGCTGTACGTGACAAGCAGCACGCCATCATCATTCGGGTCATACTCCAGCGCTTTAACAGGCAACGGCAATAATCCATATGAATTAGGATTCGCCTGTCCGACAATGTCGTCTGATAAAGCAGAAAATTTGTGTTTTGTAATAGTACCCTTTCCATTCCCTTCATAGTAAAAGTTTGGAAAATCATCCAAGCGAACTGTCATGCCGATTCGTTCCGCCGGCGGAACGAGCGTCGATGTTTTGGCGCCATAACGGCTGTCGGTGAATGTCACCGAAGCTGGCGGCAATTGAACACTGTTCATGGCAAAGTCAGCCTGCATCACCCATTGCGCCGAGAGCGTCAGTTTGTTGAGCTGGCTGTAGTCGAACATTTGATTGGTGAAAGACCATTTGGCATAACGCTTGCCATTCTCCACATAGGTTGTGACTTTGCCATCCGGAACAACGGAGATGCCATCGGGCAGTTCTTGGACAATGCTCACATTGCTGATCGTCCCGGTCGCATTGCCGACATACCCGACAAGCGACAACGAATACGTGGCCCGGAAGCGGTTGTCGTCGCCATCGGTTGCCCCCCGTTTGATTAAGCTTGTGACATCATTGGTCAGCCCTTGCAGCTTCACCGTTCCAGTAAACGACGGCGGCGCTTCGTCTTTGACCGTGACGGTCACCGTTTTCGTCACAGCCGGCTGTGGTTGGCCATACACATCGCGATACGTCAGTTCAGCAGTGAACGTATATGTCCCTTTTGCTTTAAATGACACGGGAATCGGAATCGTCACCGGCGCCGGAGTGCCTTGACCAACTTGGTATGGGATGGAAAACGAAATATACGCGTTTTGCTTGTTTTCATCCAGCCATACTTGGCCGTTTTCCGCAACGGCGACATTGCCGCCAAACGACGAAAGCGGGATGCGGATCGTTCCTGTGATCGCTGGCGTGGTGGCAAGCTGGGAAAACTGTTGGAACAAAGCGGTCAAATTTTGCGTCGTTCCTTGCCGCGCCTCGCCGCCGGCAGTCGCTGAAAGCGACCGTAAATAGTCCATATCGACTTCATCATTGTCGCCGAAGCCGATTGAGTAAAGGGTGATATTGTTCATCCCGAGCGTTTTTGCCACCGCTGTGGCATCGGCTCGGATTTTTCCTTCAATGCTGCTGTAAGTGAACGAATAGCCGTTATCCCAAGACACCCGCCATCCATTAACATAATCTTGGCCGTCGCTGTAAAATCGGCGAGAATATCCTTTGTTGTCGGTAAAACGGATACCGGCAGTCCGTCCATCGCTGTACAATTCGTATGTGACCGAAAGAGAATCGGTTACTCTATTCCCTGTATAGGAATATCCACCCCAAAAATTCTGCTTGACCTCCCGATACGTAATCGTATCGACTGCATTCAACACCGTCGGCATGCCATCCGTTAAGAAAATGATATACTTTTTCCTCGTTGGATCCGTGAAATACGATTTAGCAAGAGACAAAGCAGCCGAATAGTTCGTTCCGCCGCCGGCGGTCAAGCTGTTGCCGGTATTGAGAATGGCATCAAGCTGACTTGCAACATTCGAGTACTTCCCAAACGGAACCACACTTGCTTCCCGCACTCCATCGGAAAACGGAATAAGAGCAAAGCGGTCATTTTGGTTGTAATTGGACTTAAAGTAGTTGACCGCCGCTTGCAGAGCAGATTTGGCGCTTTGCAGCTTCATTGCCGTCATCGACCCCGACACGTCCATGACAAACACGACATCGATCGGCGGGCGGATGATTCCTGAAACAGCGCCTTGTGGAACGAGCGTCACATCGAGCCGGCCTTGGGCATCGCCGTTCGGCGGCTTGGCGTATTCCGGCTGTGAAAATGAGAGGGAAAAATCCAATTTAGCCGTGCTCACCCCAGTTTGCCTCGTATATTGATAAGGCGTCTGTGGGAATGAAAAATACACATCCTCTTTTCCATTTCCTAACACGCGATACGCATCGACGGTGATTTGGTAAGTCACCGTCGTTCCCGGAGCCGACGGCCACTTGCCGCGCATATCAAGAGAAAACGTATACTTTTTCTCACCGTTTCGGTCCGCCGGCGCTTCCACCGCTTCGGCTCGGTAGCTGACTGCCGTGCCGCTTTGTTCCTTCGGCTGAATGCGAATCATAAAGTAGCGAATGCTGTTCCCTTGCCCGTTGCCGCTCCCTGGTGCGGTCGCCCATCCCTCAATCTTCTCATCCGAAACGAACGTAATGGCCCCCTCTGTTTGATCGGCATACACAACACCTGCTTTCATCGGCCATAGGCTTGCCATCAGCCAAAACAACATTCCCCATAAAAGCCAGCCGCGCCACCGCTTCATGCGCCTCCCCTCCCGCGCCAAAAGAACTATCTTTCTTCCATTATATCAATTCTTTTCATCGCTTGGCATTATTTTTTTAAACGTTTTCGCACTTCAGATATAAAGTAAAGCGATCCCGTAATGAGCATCAACTCATCGCTCCCCATTTGGTTTTTCTTTTCACTGATCCAGCCGACCCAATCACCTGTCACCGCTTTCTGCGGATGGGACGAAAGGTCCGCCAACTGTTCCGCCGCTGCCGCGCGCGGAAAATCAAACGTGGTAAACGTGATCGTATCCGCGAGCTCATCAAGCAGCTGAATCATCCGCTCAAGCGGCTTGTCTGTCAGCGCAGCGAACAAGACATGGACGTGTTTGTCAGGATAATGGGCGCGCACCGTCTCCACGAGTGAGCGAATCCCGGCTTCGTTATGGGCGCCGTCGAGGATGATGAGTGGACTATCACTCACCCGCTCAAACCGGCCGGGCCAAGCGGCTGTGGCCAGCCCATCGGCGATATGCTCCGGATCGATCAAAAACGAATAGCCAAGGCGCAATAGTTCGGCCGCCATCACTGCCACCGCCGCGTTTTCGACTTGATGGGCGCCGGGCATTTGAATGCGCAAATCGCGATATTCGGCAAACGGCGTGACAAGCGAAAACTGCTCCCCTTCCACCGTCGCCTGCCGGTCGGAAACGGTGAAATCGACGCCGAGACGATATGTTTTCGCTTTCCGCTCCGCCGCCGTCTTGGCGATCACATCCCACGCCTCGGGCTCGTTGACCGCTGTCACAAGCGGAATCCCTGATTTAATGATCCCCGCTTTTTCCGCGGCGATCTGATCGAGCGTATCGCCTAAGATGTTCATATGATCGTAGCTGACGTTCGTAATGACGGAAAGGAGCGGATAAATGATGTTGGTTGAGTCCAAGCGGCCGCCGAGCCCGACTTCAATGAGCACGATGTCTTGGATGTTTTGTTTGCCGAAATAATACAACATCATCGCCGTGATCACTTCAAACTCGGTCGGTCCGCCAAGTTCCGTCTGTTCCAATTCGTCCGCAAGCGGTTTGATCGTTTGCACGAGCTCTACGATCTCTTCATCGCGAATCGGTTGGCCGTTTATGCTGATTCGTTCGTTAAACTGCTCGACATACGGCGAGGTGAACGTGCCGACCGAATAGCCCGCCGCCTGCAAAATGGAGCGCAAATAGGCGACCGTTGACCCTTTGCCGTTCGTTCCCCCGATATGGACGGCGCGGACGCGGCGTTCCGGGTGGCCAAGTTTTTCCATCATCCATTCCATCCGTTTCAATCCCGGTTTTATGCCAAGCCGCAGCCGCCCGTGAATCCAAGCGACCGCTTCTTCATACGTTCGAACCATGTCCATCATCCTCCTTTTTCCATTGGTGTCTTGCCGCCCCCTGCCGGCTTCATGCGGCAGATGCGCCACACATCGAGAAGCCTGGTGAAAGCGAGTATATGTTGACAACAAACCTCTTCTCAGAATATGCCAACCTTCCATCATGATCCATCGAAAAAGACGAATCCACAGGAAAGCGGATTCGTCTTCATCATAATCAACAGCTAGATCGTTTGTCTACCGTTTGAGCTCGGCGAGGCGCGCCTTGACGGCTTCGCGTTTTTCCATGTAATCTTGCCGCTTGCGCCGCTCTTCTTCGACGACATGAGCCGGCGCTTTCGCCAAAAATCCTTCGTTCGCCAGTTTCTTTTCGACGCGCTCGACTTCTTTGTTCCATTTGTCAAGCTCTTTTTCAAGCCGCTTAATTTCCTCCTCAATATTGATCAATCCTTCAAGCGGCATGATGAGCTCGGCGCCGGTGACGACCGCCGTCATCGCTTTGTCCGGCGCGGGAACGTTTGTATCGATCAAGAGCTCGCTCGGGTTGCAGAACCGCTCAAGATAGGCGCGGTTTTTCATGAGCGCCGCCCGCACTTGTTCATCTTTCACCTTAATATAGAGCGCAATCGGCTTGCTCGGCGGCGTGTTCACTTCGGCGCGGACGTTGCGGACGGCGCGGATGATGTCAACCAACAGCCGCATTTCTTCCGCGGCTTCTTCGTTCGACAGCTCAGGGCGCACTTGCGGCCACGGAGCGACGGTGATCGATTCGCCTTCATGCGGCAAGTTTTGCCAAATTTCCTCGGTAATGAACGGCATGAACGGGTGAAGCAGGCGCATCGTGTTGTCGAGCACATACGCCAACACGGAGCGCGTCGTCTTTTTCGCCGCTTCGTCGTCACCGTAAAGCGGCAATTTCGCCATTTCAATGTACCAGTCGCACAAGTCGTCCCAAATAAAGTTGTACAGCGTACGCCCCGCTTCGCCGAATTCGTATTTCTCAGCGAGCTTCGTCACCGTCTCGATCGTTTCGTTGAGACGCGTTAAAATCCAATGGTCGGCGACCGTTTTTTCGCCGCTCAAATCAAGCTCCTCGTACGTCATGCCGCCCATGTTCATCAAGGCAAAGCGCGAGGCGTTCCAAATTTTGTTAGCAAAATTCCACGTCGCTTCGACTTTTTCGGTGCTGAAGCGCAAGTCTTGCCCCGGCGAGCTGCCGGTCGCCAAGAAATAGCGGAGCGCATCGGCGCCGTACTGATCGATCACGTCCATCGGATCGACGCCGTTGCCGAGCGATTTGCTCATTTTCCGCCCTTGGGCGTCGCGGACGAGGCCGTGGATGAGCACGTCTTTGAACGGACGCTTTCCGGTGAATTCAAGCCCTTGGAAAATCATGCGCGACACCCAGAAGAAAATGATGTCATAGCCGGTGACAAGCACATCGGTCGGGTAGTAGCGCTTGTAATCCGGCGATTCCACATCCGGCCATCCCATTGTCGAGAACGGCCAAAGCGCCGAACTGAACCATGTATCAAGCACATCCGGGTCTTGTTCCCAATTTTCAATGTCCGCTGGCGGTTCATGGTCGACGTAAATTTCGCCTGTTTCTTTATGGTACCACGCCGGAATCCGGTGCCCCCACCAAAGCTGGCGTGAAATGCACCAGTCGCGGATGTTCTCAAGCCAATGCAAATACGTTTTCTCAAACCGCTCCGGCACGAACTGCACTTTGCCGTCCGTTTGCTGCAGCTTGATGGCGGCTTCGGCGAGCGGCTTCATTTTCACGAACCATTGCGTCGACAAATACGGCTCAACGACCGCGCCGCTCCGCTCGCTATGACCGACGGAGTGCACGTGCTCTTCGATTTTGAACAAAACGCCTTGCTCTTGCAAATCGCGGACGATCTGCTTCCGGCATTCAAACCGGTCAAGCCCCTGGTATTGCATGGCGTTTTCGTTCATCGTGCCGTCTTCGTTCATGACGAGAATGCGCGGCAAGTTGTGGCGATTGCCGATTTCAAAGTCGTTCGGGTCGTGCGCCGGCGTAATTTTGACCGCTCCGGAGCCGAACTCCATATCGACATATTCGTCGGCAATGATCGGAATTTCGCGGCCAACGATCGGCAGTTTCACCATTTTGCCGATCAAGTGCTTGTACCGCTCGTCATCGGGGTGCACAGCGACCGCCGTATCGCCGAGCATCGTTTCCGGACGGGTCGTCGCCACTTCAATGCAGCCGGAGCCGTCGGCGAGCGGATAGCGCAAATGGTAGAGCGCGCCTTTTACTTCTTTATAAACAACCTCAATGTCCGACAAAGCGGTTTTCGTCACCGGGTCCCAGTTGATGATGTACTCGCCGCGGTAAATAAGCCCTTTCCGGTAGAGCGAGACGAACACTTCGCGCACCGCTTTTGAGAGCCCTTCATCGAGTGTGAACCGCTCGCGCGTGTAATCGAGGCCAAGCCCCAACTTCGCCCATTGGCTGCGAATATGGCCGGCGTATTCTTCCTTCCACTTCCACGTTTCTTCTAAAAATTTTTCCCGGCCTAAATCGTAGCGCGACAGCCCTTGCTGGCGCAGCTTCTCTTCCACTTTCGCCTGGGTGGCGATGCCGGCGTGATCCATTCCCGGAAGCCACAGGACGTCATACCCTTGCATCCGTTTCATGCGCGTAATGATGTCTTGCAGCGTCGTATCCCACGCGTGCCCCAGATGCAGTTTGCCGGTGACGTTGGGCGGCGGGATGACGATCGTAAACGGTCGTTTGTTCGGATCACCGGTCGCTTCAAAAAATTTCCCTTTCAGCCACCATTCGTAGCGTCCCGCTTCGACCGCGCGGTGGTCGTATTTGGGCGGCATCGACACTTCGTGCTGTGCCATGTTTCATTTCCCTCCTTCAACATAATGGACAATGCGGCCGACGGCGGCTTCCCACTAAGCAATGCCGCGCAGCCGGCAAGCAAAAAAGCCCCTTTCATCCAAAAAGGACGAAAGGAGCTGCTTTCGCGGTACCACCTTTTTTCTTAAGCCCAAAGGCTTAAGCGCTTCATTGGCATAACGGCATGATGCCGGCTTCCTCTACTCGGCAGCAGCGCCTTTCAAAGAAGCAGCTCAAGGGCGACCTTCCAGCAGCCGTCATCCTAGGAAATCTCGCAGCTTCTGATTTCCCTCTCTGCAGGCGCGGACCGCTGTACTCCTCCCCGTCTTCGCTTTTGTCATCATTGTTCGATTATTATACTACCATTGTCCATCATCTTTGCCAAGTTTTTATTTATTTATTCCATCCGTGTGCATTTGGTGACAAACCATCGCACGTTTCATATTGTATAGTAAACCGGAGAAGGAGGGAATGTCGATGCGGCGATTCAACCCGTATTCGTGGCCGCCGTGGCTGAGGCAAGTGCGCGCCGTCTGCGCCCAAGTGATCATCCCGCTCACCATTTTTCAAGCGATCCGCACCATTTTTCTGCCAACAACGTTTGATGTCATTTTATTGGCCATCTTCGTTTTCATTGCCGTGGCGCTCCATTTGGAATGGATTTAGTGCGACGCCGTTTTGTTTGGCTGGATTCAAAATCGATTTAACCATTGCTGCTTTCATCCGCCGGCGGTTCGTTGTCCACCGCTTCTTCCTGCTGCCGAGCGGCGTCGCGTTGGACAAGGTGCATAACGAGCGCCTCCATATTTTTGAACGCCAAATAACGACGCTGCAACGCGGCCACATATTCCCGTTCGTTCCGCTCGTTCCGCGAAGCGGCCTCATACCGCTCCAAACAGCGGACAAACCCACGCGGCTCCGCCAAATGGCTGTATAAAAACGCCCGCTCCCCGTCGGACAGCGGCAGCTCCTTCTCGTACTCCTCCATTCCTTCAAGCCACTCGCGCCCAAGCGGCGGCATTGTCTGTACATGAAAACGGAGCGCGGCGATCACATCAAAGAGCGGCGAATTCCAATGCGCCCGCTCCCAACTGATCCAATACGGCGGGATATAGTGGGAGAGGCGCGCTTTGCCGTGTACCCAGGCGATGCGCCATTGCTTCGTCTCTTTGAGCGTCTCTTCCCACACATCGAGCCGTTCTTCAGCGAACGAGTACGCGCGCATCACCTCATGAAAATACGTGCAGCATTGGAGCTGAAACGGAGACATGTACCACGCCGCTTCGTACCGCTCAATCCGTTCTTCCCACACCGTCCGCGCCCGTTGCCATTCGTCCTTTTTTTGCTTTCGGTACGCCGCCGCCTCTTCCTCACTCACCTCGATCGTGCGGACGGTGGCGCGATGGAGGCGGGCGAGCTCGCGAAAAAAGGCGTCCGCCGCATCCTTCTCCACCTTTGATTCGCCGTCATGCCATGCTTGCAAATAATAAAGACGGCCGCCTTCTGTGGCAAACAGCGACCGCCGCCGCGTCAGGTAAAGCGGGAGACAACGGGGGCCGCCATGCTGAAGAGACTGCCAAACGGCTGCGGCTTCTTGCTCGCTTTCAAGCGGCTTTAAAGCGAAAACGCCGCGGTTCGTGTATACCTTGACGGCTTTGCCTCGCTGCTCCATGCGCACTGGACGAAGCCCATACTGGACGAGCACAGCATCATATCGGTCAGACTGTGCGGCCATCGTTACGCCCCCTTATCGGCAAAAGAAACGGAAAGCGTCCCTTTCATGAGAAAGGACGGCTTCCCGCCATGGCCGGAATATACAGCAGCTGCCCCTCGTGCACGTCATCTGGGCTTTCCAAATCATTGGCGCGCAAAAGCTGCGAGACGGTCACATCATACCGTTCGGCAATCTTGTCCAATGAATCTCCTTGCTGGACGATGCAAATTTTCAGTTTCGTAAACTCTTCCGCCTCGCTTTTCGCAAACAGTTTCGTCAAGTAAAGCGCATTTTCGCTTTTTGTTTTCGTTTCTTCTTCCTCTTCTTCCTCAACCGCCTTTTTCGCCGCCCCGATCGATACCTTCGCCTCAGTTGGCGGCAGCAGCGAAGCGATGTCTTCCTCCGTCTGTGCGCTGACCGCCTTCGTTTCCGTCTCAAGCGGCAAAAACGGCTCTTTGGCCTCCTCTTCTTCCTCAGCCTCCGTTTCTTCATGACGCATGGCAGCCGGCTCCATGACGGAAACCGTCGTTTCGCCGGCGGCAAAAGCCGGCTGTTCATCCGCCTCATCGGCGAGATCATCCACGGAAGCAAACGCTTCCTCACCGGCCGCTTCCTTGCGGGCGATTGATTCAAACGGGGCAAACAGCGGCTCATCGTCCTCCTCATCGTCCGGCAAATCATCGCCAAGCGGCGCTTCACTGATGCCGCTGATCGAAATGTCGGCAGTGATCAGCAATCTTCCGTTTTCATCCAAATCATAATCAAACGATTCAACTGTCACGTACACATCCTCAAGGGAACGAATGCGGTTTTTTGGAATCGTAATATCGATTGGAAAACGGTGCGACAGTTCGCTGATCCCGTCTTCGCGCACCGAAATGTGCTGAATGAACCGATAACCAGCCAGCTCAAACACGTCGTCATCCGCTTCAGCCTGCCCTTTGCCCGCTTGGCGGAATTCGCCGCTTAACTCAAGCGCGCCGCGGATCGTAATGTATTGGTCGTACTCATCGACGGAAATGACCGGATCAAGAGAAATGGATAAAAACTCGGCGACTTCCTGTCCCCTTTTAAACCAGACCGATTCTTCCAATGAAAAACGCAAATACGATTGCTCCAACCGGGCCTCCTCCTTCCGTCCCTTCGGCAAATGGTTTCTATGACATTATCCATTGTATGAACGGAAACGAGGCGGTATGATAAAAAATTGGGCTGCCGATGGTCGGCAGCCCCTTTCCTTATCCGCGCAGACGGGCAAACACCCGCTCAGCAGCGGCAATCGTATATTCAATATCATCATCACTGTGCGCCGTCGACAAAAACAGCCCTTCAAATTGCGACGGCGGCAGGAAAATGCCTTCATTCGCCATTTCCCGATAATAGGCGGCAAACAACTCCAAGTCGGACGTTTTCGCTGTCTCGTAGTTAACCACCGGCTCGTTCGTGAAGAAAAAGCCGATCATCGACCCAGCGCGGTTGATCGTATGCGGGATGTCGTATTTCTCTGCTGCCTGATGAAGCCCATCCGCAAGGCGCGCCGCTTTGCGGCCAAGCTCTTCGTACGTTTCCGGCGTCAGCTGGCGGAGCGTCTCGTACCCGGCCGTCATGGCGAGCGGATTGCCGGAGAGCGTGCCGGCTTGGTACACCGGCCCGTTCGGCGCGACAAGCTCCATGATCTCGGCTTTGCCCCCGTACGCCCCGACCGGCAAGCCGCCGCCGATCACTTTGCCAAGGCACGTCAAATCCGGCTCAATGCCATAATACCCTTGGGCGCAGTGGTAATCGACGCGGAACCCGGTCATGACCTCGTCGAAAATCAATAAGGCTCCGTATTGTTTCGTCACCTTGCGCAGCCCTTCCAAAAAGCCAGGCACTGGCGGAACGACGCCCATGTTGCCGGCGACCGGTTCGACGATCACCGCGGCGATGTCTTCGCCAAACCGCTCAAACGCATAGCGGACGCTGTCCAAATCGTTGTACGGCACCGTGATGGTATGCTGGGCGACCGATTCCGGCACGCCCGGGCTGTCCGGCAGGCCGAGCGTCGCCACGCCAGAGCCGGCTTTAATGAGCAGCGAATCGCCATGGCCATGGTAGCTGCCTTCAAATTTGATAATTTTGTTGCGCTTCGTGTAGCCGCGCGCTAAGCGGAGGGCGCTCATCGTCGCCTCGGTGCCGGAGTTGACCATCCGCACGATTTCCACCGACGGCACCCGCTCGATGACGAGCTTAGCGAGCTCATTTTCAAGCAATGTCGGAGCGCCAAAGCTCGTCCCTTGTTCCGCCACGCGCTTCAACGCTTCCACGACCTGCGGGTTGGCATGCCCTAAAATGAGCGGCCCCCATGACAGTACGTAATCAATGTACTCATTGCCGTCAATATCGTAAATTTTCGCTCCTTGGCCGCGCGCCATAAAAATCGGCGTCATCCCGACCGACTTGAAGGCGCGCACCGGGCTGTTCACCCCGCCCGGCATCAATTTCACCGCTTCTTCGTATGCTGCCTTTGACCGTTCATAGCTCCGCATCATTCCGTCCTCCTCTCTATTCAGCCAGCCAGCGGGCGACATCTTTGGCAAAATACGTAATGATCAAATCCGCGCCCGCCCGTTTCATCCCTGTCAACATTTCCATGACGACCGGCTTCTCATCGATCCAACCGTTTTGCGCCGCCGCTTTGACCATCGCATACTCGCCGCTCACGTTATAGGCGACAAGCGGCAACGGAAAACGGTTTTTGACGTCGCGGATAATATCCATGTAGGCAAGCGCTGGCTTCACCATCAAGAAATCAGCGCCTTCTTTGACATCCGACTCCGCTTCACGGAACGCCTCAAGGCGGTTGGCCGGATCCATTTGGTACGTCTTCCGGTCGCCAAACTGCGGCGCGCTGTCGGCGGCATCACGGAACGGGCCGTAAAAAGCCGAAGCGTATTTGATTGCA
Source organism: Geobacillus sp. Y412MC52 (assembly GCF_000174795.2). Taxonomy (NCBI): domain Bacteria; kingdom Bacillati; phylum Bacillota; class Bacilli; order Caryophanales; family Anoxybacillaceae; genus Geobacillus; species Geobacillus sp. Y412MC52. Next base: position 2,731,528 of record NC_014915.1, read on the forward strand.
TACGACATGATCGGCACATACTCAAACCCTGCTTCATCAAGCCCACGGCGAATGGCGGCGACAAAGCCGTCCATCATGTTCGACGGCGCGATGATGTCGGCGCCGGCTTGCGCTTGGCTCACCGCCGTTTTGGTGAGGAGCTCGAGCGACGGGTCGTTCAGCACACGCTCGTTTTCGACGACGCCGCAATGGCCGTGGCTCGTATATTCACATAAACACGTATCCGCAATGACGACTAGATCTTTGTGTTCGGCTTTGATTTGGCGGATCGCCCGCTGAACAATCCCTGTTTCGCAATACGCCTGCGAACCGACTTCATCTTTTTCATTCGGCACGCCAAACACCATGACGGCGGGAATGCCAAGCTTGGCGATGTCGTCCACTTCCTCGGATAAGCGGTCAAGCGACAAATGGTAAACCCCTGGCATCGACGGCACTTCCCGCTTAATGCCGCTTCCCTCGACCACAAACAGCGGATAAATGAGATCCTCGACGCGAAGATGCGTCTCACGCACCATCGCCCGAATCGCAGCCGTTTGCCGCAGACGGCGATGGCGGTCAAATGACAGTGCCATTCATCGTCCCTCCATGGAAAAATATTGTTCCATCGCTTTGATTATACCATCCGTGGTGTAATCCGTCGGACAAATATGGACCGGAATGCCCGCCCGCTCGGCCGCTTCTTTCGTCACCGGTCCGATGCAGGCGACCGCAACACCGGAAAGAAGGACATCCGCTTCTTTGTCGAGAAGGCGGACAAGGCTGTCAACCGCCGACGGGCTCATCAAGGTGACCGCATCAAGCTCCCGCCGGCGCAGCAGCGACAACAACCGCTCCCGGCCGCTTTCATCAGGCTTGGTCTCATACACCGTGAGCTCGTCGACCGCGGCGCCGGCGTTTCGCAACGCCTCAGGCAAGGTCGGGCGCGCCAAATTGCCTTTGACAAACAGCACCCGGTCGCCTTGTTTGACGCGCGGCATGAGCAAGTCAGCCAGCCGTTCAGCCGTGTAATCATCCGGCACGAGCGCCGGGGAAAGACCATGCTCGGCGAGCGCCGCCGCTGTTTTCCGGCCGACGACAGCCATCTCCGGCAGCGGCCGCGGCAACGAAACATGTGGAAAAAAGAAGCGGACGGCGTTCGCGCTTGTGAAAACGAGCCAACGGTATTCGCCAAGCTGCTCAACCATAGAAGCGATTTCTTCCGGCGCCGCCGGTCGGATGGCAATGAGCGGGATCTCGACCGGCACGGCGCCGACAGCGCGCAGCTTGGCAGAAAATGACGCGGCCTGCTCTTTGCCGCGCGTCACAAGCACCGTTTTGCCGGCGAGCGCGCTGTGTGTCATGATTGGCTCAACTCCTGTTTCACCCGCTCGATGAGCGCTTTCGCCCCTTGTTCGATCAAGACAGCGGCCGCCTGCCGGCCGACGGCCTCCGGATCGGCGCCCGTGACCATTTCTTTATACTTTTCTTTTCCATCCGGCGAAGCGACAAGGGCCGTGAGGCGCACCATGCCGCCGTCTGCTTCAGCGTAGCCGGCAATCGGCACTTGACAGCCGCCTTCCATTTGCTGCAAAAAGGCGCGCTCCGCCCGAACAGCCCGCTCGGTTTGCTCGTCGTTTAACCGGCTGAGCCATTGGCGCAATTCGTCATCATCCTCCCGGCATTCGACCGCCAGCGCCCCTTGGCCGACCGCCGGAACACAGACATCAAAAGGAAGATAGTCGCTGATGACGTCATCGCCCCAACCCATGCGCGCAAGACCCGCCGCCGCCAGCACGATCGCATCGTACTCTTCGCTTTCGAGCTTCGCCAACCTTGTGTCAATATTGCCGCGAATCCATTTGATCGTCAAATCCGGGCGATAGGCAAGCAGCTGCGCCGAACGGCGCAAGCTGCTCGTGCCAATGACCGACCCAGGCGGCAAGTCGGAGAGCATCCGGTTTCCTTTGCTGACAAGCACATCGCGTGCATCTTCGCGGCGCGGAACCGCACCGATCACTAAACCTTCGGGCAGCACAGCCGGCATATCTTTCATGCTATGGACCGCCATATCGATGCCGCCGGCGAGCAATTCATGCTCAATCTCTTTCACAAACAACCCTTTGCCCCCGACTTTCGAGAGCGTAACATCAAGCACCCGATCTCCTTTCGTGACGATTTCTTTCACTTCAAACGTAAACGGCGCCCCAAGCTGTTTCAATTCGTTGATCACCCACTTCGTCTGGGTCAAGGCAAGCTTGCTGCGCCGCGAGCCAACGACAATGTTCCGCATCTCGTTCCACCTCAATTACGAATACCAAAAATGAAATTTTGACAAACTGCCAAACAAGAAAAAGTTGACAAGCAAAAATAAAAACGAACCGATATTCCATAGCGCGATCGCCTTCCCTTGCATCTGCCGGACGGCTCGCTTGTAAAAATAGACGCCATAGACGAGAAGAACGACAAACGACCCGAGCACTTTCGCATCATACCAATGGAAATGGTCGATTTGAATATACGCCCAAATCACGCCAAGAATGAGCCCTAATAACAACATAGGCAAGCCGAGCGCATTTAAAACATACGACAAAAAATCAAGCCGCAACAAATCCGCCATGCGCCAAAGGCGCGCCCCCCACTTTTTCTTTTTCAGCAAACTGTACTGCAACATGTAAAGCACCGAAAACAGAAACGACAGCGTAAACGCCGCATACGCTCCGAGCGAAAGGGTGATGTGGATGATAAGCAGCTCCGAAACGAGCCGCTCCGCAACAGCCGGCGACTGCGAAGACGGTGCGAACGTATGAATGGCCAAAATAAAAAAAGCAAGCACGTTCGTAAAAAAGACGATGAAATCGACGCGCAGCAGCCGATTGATGACGAGCGACAGCGTAATGAGCAGCCAAGCGTAAAAATAAAGCCCTTCCGACATCGTTAAAATCGGAAAGCGCTTCGTCTCCATGATGCGAGAAACAAACGTCACTGTCTGCAAAAGCCACACAATAGAAAGCAACCAGAAGGCGATGTCGTTCGCCTTCCGGTTTTGTTGCAAAAAATCGATGAAATAGAATAGGATCGAAGCGATGTAAAGCAAAATAGACAACTCATACAACAGCGCCACCATCCATCCCACCTTACAGCTGCCATGATGGGCGGGCGGCACGGACCGCTTCCGCGTCTTGTTCATCGTATTGCACGGATTTCGCCTGCTGCATATGCCGCTCGGCTTTCACCGCATCTTCGATATTGAAAATTTTCATAAACAGCAAAAGCGCCTCCTCGGCATTCGGGCCGGCAGCGAGTTCCTTCGCCTGCAAAATCGGATCGCGGAGCAGCTGGTTAATAATGCTTTTCGTATGCTTATTCAACACTTTCCAGTCGCGCTCCGACAAATGCGGCAGTTTCCGCTCCAAACTTTTCATCGTTTCCGCTTGGATGGCCAGCGCCTTTTCGCGCAATGCGGCAATGACTGGCACGACGCCGAGCGTCTGCAGCCATTGGCTGAACGCCATAAGTTCCGCTTCGATCATCATTTCAATGCGAGCCGCTGCCTTTTGCCGTTCCGCCAAGTTGGCCGCCACCACATCTTGCAAATCGTCAATGTCGTACAAAAACACCGTTTCCAAATCAGCCAACGCCGGATCCAAATCGCGCGGCACCGCGATGTCAACCATAAAGAGCGGGCGGCCTTTGCGCATTTTCTCAAGCGGCGCCACCATTTCCTTCGTCAAAATATAGCCTTTGGCTCCCGTCGAGCTGATGACGATATCCGCTTCCAGCAAAGCGCATGACAATTCGCCGAGCGGCTTCGCTTCGCCGGCAAACTGCTTAGCAAGCTGTTTCGCTTTTTCAAGCGTCCGATTGACGACCGTCACCTTCCCGACGCCGCTGCCGTACAAGTTTTGCGCCGCCAGCGTCCCCATTTTGCCGGCCCCGATAATCAAGACGTGCTTGCCGGCAAGGCGGCCGAAAATCTTCTTCGCCAGCTCAACCGCCGCATAGCTGACCGATACAGCGTGCGCGCCGATGCCCGTTTCCGAGTGGGCGCGCTTCGCAAACGTCACCGCCTGCTTGAACAGATGATTGAAAATCGTGCCGCTCGTCCCGACCTCTTGAGCGAGCAAATAGCTGTCTTTCACCTGCCCTAAAATTTGCGTTTCCCCAAGCACCATCGAATCAAGGCCGGCCGCCACGCGGAACAAATGCTTTATGGCCGCCTCTCCTTCAAGCACACGCAAATACGGAGCAATCGCTTCCACTTTGACGCCAAACCATTCGGCTAAAAATGCTTTCATATAGTAACGGCCGGTATGCAGTTGATCAACCACTGCATAAACTTCCGTCCGGTTGCACGTCGAGACGATCACATTTTCGAGCACGCTTTTTTGCTTGGCGAGCTGTTTCATCGCCGCACCGAGTTCCGCTTCCGCAAACGCGAGCTTTTCGCGGATTTCTACAGGGGCGGTTTTATAGTCGACGCCAACGACTACGATTTGCACGATGCCAACCCCCTTATTGACCGAATCCCTTTTATCATTATATCACAACCGTCCATCGTTCCGGTTTGAAAAAATTGTGAACATGCCTCCAAAGCTATGCTAAACTGTAGACAGTGATCATTCTATCATAAACATGTCCAAAAGGGAAACGGAGGACGCGACGATCATGAAAACCCGAACGGTATTCGCCGGCATCTTATTCATTGGCCTCGGGCTGTATTTTCTCGCCGGACAGATGGAATCCCCCCTTTTCCATTTCTTCCAAGGGTGGCCGGCCTTGCTTGCCATTTGCGGCGCGGCTTTGCTTGGCCAGGCGCATTCAGCGCGCGAATATGCTTACCTTTTCCCCGGCTTTCTTTTACTCGGATTTGGCGTTGAGTTGCTCCTTGCGAGTGCATTTTCGGCCTGGCCCCGCGGCGTGAACATGTTTTTTTTCCTCATCGCGCTCGCTTTTTTCGCCAGCAGCCGCAAACAAAAAGGCGGGGCCGGCTTTGGCGTGCTTTTTTTGCTTCTCGCTGTCGTGCTGACGTTTTCCGGGCGCGGCCAGCCATTCTTTCACCTCGTCCAAGCCGGACTTTCCTCTGTCTGGAAGTTTTGGCCGCTCGGACTCATCGCCATCGGCGTCTATATATTATGGACTAGGCGAAAATAGCCTTGGAAGTGAAAACACCAGCGGAATCGCTGGTGTTTTCGTCATGAGGCCACAAACGGCAAAAGCGCCGCCCATGCTTCGTCTTTCCCTTGTCCGGTCTCGGCGGAAAACAAAATGAGCGGGTCGCCGTCAGCCATCCGCAGCGTCTCGCGCGCGATTTTCGCGTGTTTTTGATGCTTGCCGCGCGGCACTTTATCCGCTTTCGTCGCGATGACGATCACCGGGATCTCGTAATGTTTTAAAAACTCGTACATCATCACATCGTCTTTCGTCGGCGGATGGCGCAAATCAACGAGCAGGACCGCCGCCTTAAGCACCTCGCGCGTCGTAAAGTACGTCTCCATCATGTTCCCCCATTTTTGCCGCTCCTGCTTCGACACGCGGGCGAACCCATAACCTGGCACGTCCACAAAGTAAAACGAGTCGTTAATCAAATAAAAATTCAACGTTTGCGTTTTACCTGGCTTTGAGGAGGTGCGCGCCAAGTTTTTCCGGTTGATCATTTTGTTGATGAATGATGATTTGCCGACGTTCGAACGGCCGGCGAGCGCCACCTCCGGCCGTCCGCCGTCCGGATATTGTTCCGGCTTGACGGCACTGGTCACAAGCTCTGCTTTCTTCACATTCATCGCTTCCACCCCACCAGCGCGTGCGGCAGCACCTCATCGAGATGAGAGACGAGCACAAAGCGCAAGTCGCGCTTCACCGTTTCCGGAATGTCAGCCAAATCTTTTTCATTGTCTTTCGGCAAAATGACGGTTTTCAATCCGGCACGATGGGCGCTTAACGTTTTCTCTTTCAGCCCCCCGATCGCAAGAACGCGGCCGCGCAGCGTAATTTCCCCGGTCATGCCGACAAAGCGGCTCACCGGCTTGCCCGTCAAAGCGGAAATGAGTGCGGTCGCAATCGTAATGCCGGCCGATGGCCCGTCTTTCGGCACCGCTCCTTCCGGAACGTGGATGTGAATATCATATTTCTCATGGAACTTCGGATCAATGTCAAGCTCCTCAGCGCGCGACCGCACGTAGCTGAACGCCGCTTGCGCTGATTCTTTCATGACATCGCCGAGCTTGCCGGTCAGCACGAGTTTCCCATTGCCTGGCGCGAGCGACACTTCGATGGCGAGCGTATCGCCGCCAAACGCCGTATACGCCAGCCCGGTCGCCACGCCAACTTGGTCTTCCGCCTCCGCTCGGCCGTAGCGGTATTTTCGCTTCCCTAAAAATTCCTCAAGATTGTTTTCTGTGATCACAACCCGCTTTTTCTCGCCGGAAACGATGAGGCGGGCCGCTTTTCGGCAGATAGCGGCGAGCTGCCGCTCAAGCTCCCGCACCCCGGCTTCGCGCGTATAATGGCGGATGATATCGAGCATCGCGTCATCGCGAATTTGCAACGCCGCCTTTTTCAGCCCGTGCTCGGTGATTTGTTTCGGCAGCAAATGCCGCTTGGCGATATGCAGCTTCTCCACTTCTGTGTAGCCTGGTATGTGGATCACTTCCATCCGGTCCAAGAGCGGCTGCGGAATCGCCGCCAAATGGTTGGCCGTGGCGATAAACATGACTTTCGATAGATCGTACGGCTCTTCAATGTAATGGTCGCTGAACGTATGATTTTGCTCCGGGTCAAGCACCTCCAGCATGGCCGCCGATGGATCGCCACGGAAATCGCTCGACATTTTGTCGATTTCATCAAGCAAGAAGACGGGGTTGATCGTGCCTGCTTTTTTCATCCCCTGGATAATGCGTCCCGGCATGGCGCCGACATACGTGCGGCGATGGCCGCGAATTTCTGATTCGTCGCGGACGCCGCCGAGCGAAACGCGGACGAAACGGCGGCCGAGCGCTTTGGCAATCGAGCGGGCGAGCGACGTTTTGCCGACCCCCGGCGGTCCGGCGAGGCAAAGAATCGGACCTTTTAACGATTTCGTCAGCTGCTTGACGGATAAAAATTCAAGCACCCGTTCTTTCACTTTATCGAGCCCGTAATGCTCCTCGTTTAAAATCGCTTCCGCCCGCTTAATGTCGTGGATGTCTTCCGTTTCTTTCGACCACGGCAAGGCGATGAGCCAATCGAGGTAGTTGCGAATGACTGCGCTTTCCGCTGAGGTCGCCGGAATTTTTTCATAGCGGTCAAGCTCTTTCAATGCCGTTTGTTTCACATGCTCCGGCATGCCGGCCGCCTCGATTTTTTCTTTCAGCTCCTCGACTTCGCCCGTTTTTCCTTCTTTTTCGCCAAGCTCTTTTTGAATCGCCTTCATTTGCTCGCGCAAATAATACTCTTTTTGCGTCCGCTCCATCGACTGCTTGACGCGGGCGCTGATCTTTTTCTCAAGCTGGAGCACTTCTTTTTCGTTGTGCAAAATTTGGATGATTTTGTTGAGGCGCTCTTTCACGTCGATCGTTTCTAAAATGCGCTGCTTTTCCTCAAGCTTAAGCGGCAAGTGCGAGGCGATGATGTCCGCCATTCGCCCCGGCTCATCGATGTCGACGATCGAGGCGTAAATGTCGACCGACAGCCGCTTGGACAAGTTTATGTACTGCTCGAAATATTCAAGCATCGTCCGCTTGAGCGCCTCATCTTCTAAATCTTTCGCCGCCCGATCAGCAAACTTTTCGACTTTGACGAGAAAGTACGGCTCCTCGCTGATCACTTCCGTAATGAGCGCCCGAGCGACGCCTTCGACAAGCACGCGGAACGTGCCGTTCGGGAGTTTTAGAAGTTGCTTGACGCGCGCGATCGTTCCCATTTTATATAAGTCATCCATGTCCGGTTCGTCGATGGCAACGTCTTTTTGCGACGTCAGCAAAATCATATGATCCTCAACCATGGCTTGTTCGAGCGCTTTGACCGATTTCTCGCGCCCGACATCCAAATGGAGCACCATCGTCGGAAACACGAGCAGCCCACGCAGCGGCAAAAGCGGAACGACCGTCTCCTTTTTCTTTCCGTTCACGCCGAACACCTCCATCTCTCGCTTCTATTCGTTTATTGTATAGTACGGCAGCCGGGTTTGTAAAATTTGACGAACGAAAAAGCGCGCGGCGCTCCGTCTGCAGGCAAAGAAAAACCGACTTCAGCGACGATCCGCTTGCGCCGAAGCCGTACATAAAAGAGAGGCCGGGCGAACCGCCCGACTCGGTTACGAGCGGACCGCCCGCTTTCGTTGCCAATCGTTCGCCTTGCCGCCGTTTCCTTTGGCTAGACGAGCTTTTTCTCCGAGCGGTCCATAGCCGCTGGCAGCAGCGCGGGGCCGCGGCGGAGCGCCTCTTCGCCGAACACATGGACGAGCACTTCCTCGAGGCGGCGGACGGCGATGATTTGAATGCCGCTGACTTCGCCTAGCAACGATTGCATATTCTCAATCGGGATGATGACTTTTTTCGCCCCGGCTTGTTTGGCCGCTTTGATTTTGGCGAACACGCCGCCGACCGGTTTCACGCAGCCACGGATGCTGATTTCTCCGGTCATCGCGACCGTATGATCGACTGGCAGCTGGTAGATGGCGGAATAAATGCCGACGGCAATCGCCACCCCGGCTGACGGGCCGTCAACCGGCACCCCGCCCGGAAAGTTGACATGAATGTCGTAGCGGTCCGCTGGCACGCCCATCGCCCGCAACACCGTAATGACGTTTTCCGCCGAGCCGCGCGCCATGCTTTTGCGCCGCACCGATTTTTCTGCACTGCCGATGCTTTCCTCCTCGACAATGCCGGTGACATTGATCGACCCTTTCCCTTTGGCCGGCAAAGCGGTCACCTCAATTTCCAACAGCGCGCCGGTGTTCGGGCCGTACACGGCAAGGCCATTGACGACGCCGACCGCCGGAGCGGAAGCGATTTTCTTCTCATAGCGCGGAGTCATTTGGCTCGATTGAATGACCCATTCAATATCTTTGTCCAAAATGTTTTCTCGGTTTTCCGTGATGGCCAGGCCAGCGGCAATTTGCATCATGTTGACCGCCTCCCGCCCGTTGCGCGCATAGGCGGCAAGGAGGCGAATGCCGCTTTCTGACACGTTCAAGCGGATTTTTTCCGCCGCCTTTTTCGCGATGAGGGCGATTTCATCTTGGTCCAATTCACGGAAAAATACTTCCAGGCAGCGAGAGCGAATGGCCGGAGGAATTTCGTTCGGCGTGCGCGTCGTCGCCCCGACAAGACGGAAATCAGCCGGCAGTCCATTTTGGAAAATATCGTGAATATGGCTTGGGATTTGCGGATTTTCTTTGCTGTAATAGGCGCTTTCAAAAAATACTTTCCGGTCCTCAAGCACTTTCAACAACTTGTTCATTTGGATCGGATGAAGCTCGCCGATTTCGTCGATGAATAAAACGCCCCCGTGGGCGTTCGTCACCGCCCCTTGCTTCGGCTGAGGAATGCCGGCTTGCCCCATCGCCCCGGCCCCCTGGTAAATCGGGTCGTGCACCGAGCCGATGAGGGGGTCGGCGATGCCGCGCTCGTCAAAGCGCGCCGTCGTCGCGTCAAGCTCCACGAACACCGCATTTTTCTTAAACGGGGAGAGCGGATTTTTTTTCGCTTCCTCAAGCACGAGCCGAGCAGCTGCCGTCTTGCCGACGCCGGGCGGCCCGTAAATGATGACATGTTGCGGGTTGGGGCCGCATAAAGCAGCTTTTAACGCCTTGATGCCGTCTTCCTGACCGACGATGTCGTCAAAACTTTTCGGCCGCACTTTTTCCGCCAGCGGCTCGGTGAGCGAAATCGAACGCAGCTTGCGGAGCTGTTCCATCTCTTTGCGCGACTCTTTATCAATCGAAACTTTTTGCACACGCTGCCCTCTTAGCAAATTCCAAAAATAAAGGCCGATGATGACCCCGAAAAACAGCTGGATGACCAGTACGATGTTCGTCCAATCCATGCCCCGATATCCTCCTGCCTTTAGATGGTATGTAGTATGATAGTATCTCCGCGAACTGGCGGGAATAAACCAAAAAAGCGCCGACCGGCGCCCAGGGCATGGGCGGCAAAAAAAGAAACCGCCGAAAAAAGGCGGTTTTCCCATCAGGCAGATGTTTTCCGTTCCAGCTCGATGACGGTGCCATCATGACGGATCAGCGTCGGCGGCTTTGTGCCGCGCACCGTGTCGAGCGTGATGATGCACTTTTGCACATCTTCGCGCGACGGCAGCTCAAACATCACATCGAGCATAATGCCTTCGATGATCGAGCGAAGGCCACGCGCGCCCGTTTTCCGCTCAATCGCTTTTTTCGCGATTTCACGGAGCGCCGCTTCTTCAAACTCGAGCTCAACGCCGTCAAGCTCAAGCATTTTTTGGTATTGCTTCACAATGGCATTTTTCGGTTTCGTCAAAATGTCGATCAACGCCTGTTCGTCGAGCGGCTCGAGCGTCGTAATGACCGGCAGACGGCCGATGAACTCCGGAATAAGTCCGAATTTGAGCAAGTCTTCCGGCAGCACTTTCGACAACAAGTTTTTCTCGTCGACATCCGTCTGGTTCATTTCCGCGCCAAAACCGATCACTTTTTTGCCAAGACGGCGCTTGATGATCGGCTCAATGCCATCAAACGCTCCACCGCAAATGAACAAAATGTTCGTCGTATCGATTTGAATGAATTCTTGATGCGGATGTTTGCGGCCGCCCTGCGGCGGAACGCTGGCAATGGTGCCTTCTAAAATTTTCAACAGCGCCTGTTGCACCCCTTCGCCGGATACGTCGCGAGTGATGGAAGGGTTTTCCGATTTGCGGGCGATTTTGTCAATTTCATCGATGTAAATAATGCCTTTTTCCGCCCGTTCGACGTCATAATCAGCCGCTTGGATGAGCTTTAACAAAATGTTTTCGACGTCTTCGCCAACATAGCCGGCCTCTGTAAGCGAGGTGGCATCGGCGATGGCAAACGGCACGTTCAAAATGCGCGCCAATGTTTGCGCCAGCAGCGTTTTCCCGCTCCCGGTCGGCCCGATCATCAAAATGTTGCTTTTCGACAGCTCAACATCATCGATTTTGCTGCCGGAATTGATCCGTTTATAGTGGTTGTAAACAGCAACGGCGAGCGATTTTTTCGCCTCGTCTTGACCGATGACGTACTCATCTAGAATTTCCCGAATTTCCAACGGTTTCGGCACGTCTTTAAATTCAAATTCCTCTTCATTGCCGAGCTCCTCCTCGACAATCTCGGTGCACAATTCGATGCACTCATCGCAAATGTAAACGCCTGGACCAGCGACGAGCTTTCGCACTTGGTCTTGTGTTTTGCCGCAGAACGAACATTTCAATTGCCCTTTTTCATCATTAAACTTAAACATGTCATTTCACCCCTTGCCAACGAAATCGCGCCTGCTTATGTATCCATTTCCGCCATCTCTTATGTCGTAAAAACGTATGTATTCGCTATTTTACCATAAATGTTCCTGAAAAAGCGAATGAAAAAAACTGTTATCTGTTTAGAAAAGTTTGAAAATTGCCGCTCAGGCGCTATTGTTGTGGATAAAGAACAAGGCACGAACGTCTCGCGCCTTGTTCTTTCCTTACATTTATTATTATGCCGCAACCTTGCTGTGCTCTACAAGAAAATCGACTGTTTTCCGCCATTTCAAATCTTCTTTGACGCCATCTAAGCTGCCGAGCAGCTCTTTCAGCTTGTCCACGCTCAGCTTGTAGGCTTCCGCCATTTTTTCGAGCTCTTTGTTTACTTCCTCGTCGGTTACTTCAATGTTTTCGGCCTTCGCGATCGCTTCAAGCGTCAACGCCGCGCGCACCCGTTTTTCGGCATCTTCTTTCATTTGCTCGCGCAACGACGCTTCATCTTGGCCGGAGAATTGGTAATACAACTGCAAGTTCAGACCTTGCATTTGCAGGCGTTGGTCAAATTCGCGAAGCATCCGGTCGGTTTCATTTTTGATCATGACCTCTGGAATATCCATTTCGGCGTTGGCTGCCGCTTTTTCGACAACCGCATTGCGCAAGGCAGTCTCCGCCTCGTTCTTTTTCGCCTCTTCCAAACGGGCGCGAATTTTCGCCTTCAGTTCGTCAAGCGTTTCGACTTCTTCATCGACGTCTTTGGCAAACTCATCGTCAAGCGCCGGCAACTGTTTCGCTTTCACTTCGTGCACTTGCACTTTAAACGTCGCCGGTTTGCCGGCCAATTGCTTCGCGTGGTATTCATCCGGGAATGTGACTTGGATTTCTTTTTCCTCGCCGGCTTTCATGCCGACAAGCTGTTCTTCAAACCCCGGAATGAACGTTCCAGAACCGATTTCAAGCGAATAGTTCTCCGCCTTGCCGCCTTCAAACGGCTCGCCGTCGACAAATCCTTCGAAATCGATGACGACCGTATCGCCGTTTTCCACCGTCCCGTCTTCTTTCACGACAAGTTCAGCGTAATCTTCTTGCAGGCGTTTCAGTTCGTTTTCGACATCTTCGTCCGTCACGGTTGTATCCATTTTTTCCACTTCAAGCCCTTTGTATTGACCGAGCTTCACTTCCGGCTTTACGGTCACTTTCGCTTTGAAAATTAAGCTTTTGCCTTTTTCCATTTGCTCAATGTCAATCTCCGGCATTGACACCGGTTCGATGCCTGCCTCTTCGACGGCTTTTGCATACGCCTCTGGCAGCAAAATGTCGAGTGCATCTTGATAGAGCGCTTCGACGCCGAAGCGTTTTTCAAACAGAACGCGCGGCACTTTCCCCTTGCGGAAGCCCGGAAGCGTGATGTTTTTCACCACTTTTTTAAATGCGGCGTCCAAGCCTTTGTTCACTTTCTCGGCGTCGACCTCAACGGTCAATACGCCTTCGTTCCCTTCAAGCTTTTCCCATTTGACTGACATCCTTGTTCCCTCCACCTGAAATCATTGCTCGGACCATAGCGCACTCCGCTTGTCCAGATCTTTTTATGATGCCCGATTATGTAGACAAGTATGCGAAAACAGATACATAGCACAGCCATTATATTATAACATACAACAGCCATGTTTCAACAGAGAACGAGCCATTAGAGGGAGGAAAGTTCCTCTATTTCGTATAGCTTTTGGCAAAGCCTTGCCATCTCCGCCGCCTCCACACCGTAGCGGTCGGCCAAGGCGGTCGCGTCAGCATCCAAGCCTAAAAACCGGCTCGCCATCCAATGGAGAGCAGCAAGCCAGGCCGCTGCATCCGCCGGCTCCGGCGGAAACGGGTACAACACATATGCATAGCGAAGCCAAATTTCCGCCGCCGTTTCGTACAAACTCGGGCTTTCCGCCGCGAGCTGCTGTTCAAGCCGACCCAGCAGCGATGAAGCAAATTCCGTTTCCGTCTGTTCGTCCAACGCTGACGGGACAACCTCCATGCAACGGCCAAATTTTTCAACCGTCACCGTTTCATTGACTCGCTTCCCTGTCAACAGGCGAAGAAGCATCGTTTTCGCCATCGGGCTTTTTTCCGGTGCGCGTAAATATTGCTTGAGCAACGGCAGCACCGGATCGATGTCTTCTTTTTCCAGTTGTTTAATCAGTTGCAGCTGCTCAGCAATGTCCCCGGACTCAAGCAGCCGTCTCACCCGCTTCCACTCCGCGGGCGGAAGCGTGCGGGCATTCATTTTTTCACTGAATCGAAGCAGCTGGTGAAGCTGTTCGCGCAGCGAAACGGATAACGACGGACGGCGCAAGGCGTGGCGGATCACGGTTTCGGCCTTGCTGTATCGATTCGTTTGCAACAATATGGCAATATACATTTGCAACAGTTCACCGTTGCCCGGTCGCTCGTCAAGCAAACCGGCAAGACGCCGCTCCGCCTCATCATATTCCCCAAGCTCATAGCAACAGACAGCCAACCCAAGCCGAACCGGAAAGCTGTGGTCGCCAAGCTGTTCGGCGGCGCGCAAAAAGCGGAGCGCTTCTTTATACCGCTTCGCCTCGAGCGCAGCAAACGCCTCTTCCATCAGCCGTTCTTTCGTTTGCGGAAACATGATGATTTTTCCTTTTTTCCCGGCCATCTTCGCCCGCTCCCATTTGCATTTACCATCAGTGTAACAAGTTTTCCCTCGCGAAACAACCCGCGCCTTGCTGGGTAACACAAACCGGTTGTTTGCCGAAAAGCAGCCGGCCCCTGGACGCAGGCGCCGTCAAACACGAAAAAGGCTGCTCCCGCCGATTGGCAGAGCAACCCATCTCTCCTTGCCGCCCGGAACACATGGCGCTTACGGCCGTGGACAATGCCGTCGTTCGTAGGCGGCGATATGCGCTTCGTACACAAACGTCAAATCAATTTCGTCCCATCCTTTTAGCAACAGCTGTTTTCGATACGGGTCAATGTCAAACGGACGCGAAAATCCTTCATCGTCAAATACCCGCTGTTCTTCAAGCGAAACCGTCAGTTCATAGTCTGCGCGCTCGCTTTGGCGCAGCAAGTAGCGGACATCCTCTTTATCCAGCCGGATCGGCAACAGCCCATTTTTTAAGCAGTTGTTGTAAAAAATGTCGGCAAACGATGGGGCAATGATTACGCGGAATCCGTAATCTTGCAGCGCCCACGGCGCATGTTCGCGCGATGAACCGCAACCGAAATTTTCGTCGGCAACTAAAATCGTCGCCCCTTCGTTTTCCGGGCGGTTGAGCTCAAACTCCGGATTTGGCGTGCCGTCGCTCAAATACCGCCAATCGTAAAAGAGAAACTGGCCAAAGCCGGTGCGTTCAATCCGTTTCAAAAACTGCTTTGGAATGATTTGATCGGTATCAATATTCGCCCGATCGATGCCGGCGGTTTTTCCGCGATGGATCGTAAACGGCTTCATCGTCCTTTCCCCCTTCCGTTATGGATGTCACTGATGGCAAAGGAGCTCGGCTTCCTAGGATGCCGCGCCGCCTCTTTTGCCATCACGATCGTCAATTTAACAGACCGGCTCGGCTTCAAGCTGGCGCACATCGACAAAATGTCCGTAAATCGCAGCCGCCGCGGCCATCACCGGGCTGACGAGATGCGTGCGCGCCCCTTTTCCTTGCCGCCCTTCAAAGTTGCGGTTCGACGTTGACGCACAGTGCTCGCCTTCTGGGATGATGTCCGGATTCATGCCCAAACAGGCGCTGCAGCCGGAGTCGCGCCATTCAAAACCGGCGTCGATGAAAATTTGCGCCAACCCTTCCGCTTCGGCTTGTTTTTTCACTTGCTGCGATCCAGGCACGACGAGCGCCCGTACACCCGGAGCCACTTTTTTCCCTTTCACGATGCTCGCCGCCGCGCGCAAATCGCTGAGGCGTGAGTTGGTGCACGAACCGATGAAGACGTGCTGCACCGGAATATCCGTAATCGGCGTGCCCGGCTCAAGCCCCATGTACTCAAGCGCCCGGCGCACCGCGTTTTGCTCTGTTTTGCTTTCAAATTGCTCGGGATGCGGCACGACGCCATCGACGGAAGTGCTCATCGCGGGGTTCGTCCCCCACGTCACCATCGGAGCGATCGTCGACGCATCGATTTCAATCGTTTTATCGTATTCCGCCCCCTCATCGCTTGCAAGCGCCCGCCACCGTTCCACCGCCTTGTCAAACTCCTCGCCTTTTGGCGCATATTTGCGGCCGCGCAAATAGGCAAACGTCGTTTCATCCGGGCTGATGAGGCCGGCTCTCGCCCCAGCTTCAATCGACATGTTGCAAATCGTCATTCGCTCTTCCATCGACATGCGTCGGATCGCTTCGCCTGTAAATTCGATAATATAACCGGTGCCGACGCCAACGCCATAGCGGCCGATAATGGCCAAGATGACGTCTTTGGCGGTCACTCCTTTGCCGAGGCGGCCGTTGATGCAGATTTGCAGCGTTTTCGGCTTATGCTGCCAAAGCGTTTGTGTAGCCAGTACATGCTCGACTTCGCTCGTGCCGATGCCAAACGCCAAGGCGCCAAACGCCCCGTGCGTCGACGTATGGCTGTCGCCGCAAACGATCGTTTTTCCCGGCTGGGTCAACCCGAGCTCTGGGCCGATGACGTGAACGATTCCTTGCTCTTCGCTGTTTAGGTCGGCGAGCGGAATGCCGAACTCGCGGCAGTTGCGCTCAAGCGCAGCGATTTGGTTGCGCGCCACTTCGTCGGTAATCACAAATCGGTTAACGGTCGGCACGTTATGGTCCATCGTCGCAAAGGTCAAATCCGGCCGCCGCACCTTCCGCCCTTTTTGCCGCAACCCTTCAAACGCTTGCGGCGAGGTCACTTCATGCACTAAGTGCAAATCGATGTACAATAAATCCGGTTTGCCCTTCTCACGGTAGACGACGTGGTTTTCCCAAATTTTATCGATGATCGTTTTCGGCTTCATTGGCTTTCACCTCGCACGTCTTAGGCATAAACGGTCATAATTTGAGCAATGGCCGTATAATCCAGCACCGCCGCTTTGATTTCTTCGACCATTTCGTTCGTTGATACGATGCGGCCGCCGCTTGGCGCCAAGTCGGCGGTGCGCAAACCTAGGGCGAGCGCCTGCCACACCGCGTGCTCTACCGCCTCCGCTTCCGCGGTGAGCCCGAACGACAGGCGAAGCATCATCGCTGCTGACAAAATCGCTGCAATCGGATTGGCTTTGTTCATGCCGGCGATATCAGGCGCTGAACCGTGCACCGGCTCATACAAGCTCGGACCGGAAGCGGATAAGCTGGCTGACGGCAGCATCCCGAGCGAACCGGACAACATGGAGGCTTCATCGCTTAAAATGTCGCCAAACATGTTTTCTGTCACAATGACATCAAACTGCTTCGGCGCGCGGATGAGCTGCATCGCGGCATTGTCAACAAGCATATGCTCAAGCGTGACGTCCGGAAACTGCTTCGCCACCTCTTCGGCCACTTCCCGCCATAGACGGCTTGACGAAAGGACGTTCGCCTTGTCGACCGAAGTCACTTTTTTCTTCCGCCCGCGTGCGAGTATAAACGCCATGCGGACGATCCGCTCAATTTCTTCCTTTTTATATAACAAGGTGTCCACTGCTTTTTCTTCGCCGTTTTCGACGACGCGGCCGCTCGGCTGGCCGAAGTAAATGCCGCCGGTCAGCTCGCGGACGATGACAAAATCGACGCCTTGCACGAGATCCGGTTTTAACGGCGAAGCGGAAACCAAACTGTCATAGCAAACAACCGGCCGCAAGTTGGCATATAAGTCGAGCTGCTTGCGAATGGCAAGCAATCCTTTTTCCGGGCGCAAATGCGGAGGGTTGTCATCCCACTTCGGACCGCCGACCGCCCCAAGCAGCACCGCATCGCTTTCTCGGCAAAGGCGGAGCGTTTCCTCGGGGAGCGGCGTCCCCGCCTCATCGATCGCCGCTCCACCGATCAATCCATATTCAAACGTAAACTCGTGGCCAAACCGGATGCCGACCTCTTTCAATACCTCGACCGCTCCGGACGTCACTTCTTTGCCGATGCCATCCCCTGGCAAGACGGCAATCCGATAGTTTCCCATTCTGAATCCCCCCGTTTTATGGTGTTGCCACTTTCTCGTTTTCGCCGCGCATCGCTTCGATCATAAACACACGGTTGATGGCGTTGATGTACGCTTTCGCCGATGCTTCCAACACGTCTTGTGCAGTGCCGCGCCCGCTCGTCTCGATGTCATGGGCGCGCACTTTGACGAACACTTGGGCCAACGCATCGCGGCCGCCGCCGACCGATTCGATCCGGTAGTCAAGCAGCGTCACCGGCGTTTGGAAGCAACGTTCCAATGTATTGTACAGCGCCTCGACGCTGCCGGCGCCGGTCGCCGCTTCTTGGATTTCATTCCCCTTCCCGTCTTTCAGTACAACTACCGCTGTCGGAATTTGATTCGTCCCGTATTGCACTTGGATGGAAGACAATTGGTAAAAATCTTTAAAGTGGTCGAACTTCTCTTCGAAAATCAACGCGATTAAATCGTCGTCGGTAATGTCCTTCTTTTTGTCCGCCAATTCTTTAAAACGGACAAACAGCTGATTGATTTCTTCATCGGACAACGTGTAGCCGAGCTCCTCGACCCGGTTGCGAAGCGCATGGCGGCCGGAATGTTTGCCGAGCACCATCGAATTCGACGGCACGCCGACGAGCTCGGGCGAAATGATTTCGTATGTCGTTTTTTCTTTTAAGACGCCGTCTTGATGGATGCCCGATTCATGCGCAAACGCATTTTTGCCGACGACCGCTTTGTTGGGTGGAACGACGACCCCGGTCAGCTTGCTGACAAGATTGCTTGTGCGCTTAATTTCCTGCAAATTGAGGCGCGTTTCCACTTGATAGTAGTCTTTGCGGATGTGAAGGGCGACAGCGATTTCCTCAAGCGCCGCATTGCCGGCCCGCTCGCCGATGCCGTTGATCGTGCACTCGACCTGCGTCGCTCCATGTTCAATGGCCGATAGCGAGTTCACCACCGCCATGCCCAAGTCATCATGACAATGAGCGGAGAGTGAAACATTTTCAATATTCGGAACATTGTTTTGCAAATAGAGGAAAATTTCCCCGTATTCTTTCGGCGTAATATAGCCGACCGTATCCGGAATGTTGATTACCGAGGCGCCGGCTTTGATCACTTCGGCGACGATTTTCGCCAAAAACGGCAACTCGCTTCGGCACGCATCTTCCGCCGACCATTGGACGATCGGGAAAAAGCGCTTCGCGTATTTCACCGCCTCAACCGCCGCTTCAATCACTTGTTCCGGCGTCATCCGCAATTTATGCACCATATGGATCGGCGAGGTGGCGATGAATAGGTGGAGCCGCGGCTCCGCGCCGCCTTTTAACGCCTCCCACGCCGCATCAATATCGCTTCGGACCGAGCGCGACAGCCCGGTGACCGAGCATGTTCTCACCGTTTCGGCAATTTGTTTGACCGCCTCAAAATCGCCTTTCGATGAGGCGGGGAAACCCGCCTCGATGATGTCAACCCGCAGCCGTTCAAGCTGACGGGCAATTTCCAACTTTTCTTGCAAATTCAAGTTCACACCAGCAGATTGTTCCCCATCGCGCAATGTGGTATCAAAAAACTTAATTTTTCGCACCTGGCACCACCGCCTCGATTTGTTTTGCCTTCACAAACGGCATCATGCTTCGCAGTTCGCGTCCGACAATCTCAATCAAATGCTCATTCTCACGCCGGTTGATGGCGTTGAACTCCGGACGGTTCGCTTGGTTTTCCAAAATCCAGCTCTTCGCGAATTTGCCAGTTTGAATGTCATGCAACACCTTTTTCATTTCCGCTTTCACAGCGTCGTTAATAATGCGCGGTCCGGTGATAAAGTCGCCCCATTGCGCCGTATCGGAAATCGAATAGCGCATCCACGACAAACCGCCTTCGTAAAGGAGATCGACGATGAGCTTCATCTCATGCAAACACTCAAAATAGGCGACTTCCGGCTGATACCCGGCTTCAACGAGCGTTTCAAACCCGGCTTTGATGAGCGCCGTCAGCCCACCGCACAGCACCGCTTGTTCACCGAACAAGTCGGTTTCCGTCTCTTCTTTGAACGTCGTCTCCAACACCCCAGCTCGAGCAGCGCCGATCGCTTTCGCGTAGGCGAGCGCCGTTTCTTTCGCGTGTCCGGTCACATCTTGGTAGACGGCGATGAGCGCCGGCACGCCCGCTCCTTCCGTATATGTGCGCCGCACGAGATGGCCTGGGCCTTTCGGCGCAACCAAGAAGACGTCAACATGATTCGGCGGGACGATTTGGCTGAAATGGATGTTAAAGCCGTGCGCAAACACAAGCGCATTGCCTGGCTCGAGTTCCGGCTCGATTTCCTCTTTGTACACGGCCGGCTGCTTCTCATCCGGCAGCAGCACCATGACGATATCAGCCTGCTTCGCCGCTTCGCGGACCGAGTATACGTCAAAGCCGTCTTGTTCCGCTTGTTCCCATGATTTTCCTTTTCGTAATCCAACGATGACGCGGACACCGCTGTCGCGCAAGTTTTGCGCATGGGCGTGGCCTTGCGAGCCGTAGCCGATGATCGCGACCGTTTTCCCTTGCAAATATTGTTCGTTTGCATCCCCGTTATAGTAGACTTTTGCCATGATTACCCTCTCCTTTGTCCTGTAGTTTGACACTCCACACGCCTAAAGGCGTGGGATTCTTGGGTCGTTAACGCCCTCATCCATTTCTGGTTCAGACAACGCCCAAGTTCCAACACTGGCAACGGCGATATAACGAAGTCCCAAATCAACGCCCATTACCTTGGTTTCTTCCCATTGTTGGACTTCAAATGTGATCGCAACAGCCAAGTACCATTTCTTTCTCTTTTTGTAGAGCTTGGCCGCCCCTTGTTTGGCGGTTCCATGAAACAATCAGCGCTGTTTTGTATGATAGCTGTTAAATAATAAACGCTGTTTTCTGGTTCGTCGTCGCTTTTTGCGCCCCGCGGGTGAACGCGGTCGTTCCCGTGCGCGCCACTTCCTTAATGCCGTACGGGCGCAATAGTTCAATCAACGCCTCGACTTTCTCCGGCTCGCCGGTCACTTGAATGACGAGGCTGTCTTTGCTTACGTCGACGATCGAGGCGCGAAACGGCTCGATGAGCGTGTAAATTTCCTGGCGGACCGCCGGAGGAGCGGCAACTTTAATGAGCGCCAGCTCGCGGGCGACGATCGCTTGGTCGGTGATGTCATTCACCTTCAACACATCAATCTGCTTGTTCAGCTGCTTAATGATTTGCTCCGCCGTCCGTTCATCGTCAACGTTGACGACGAACGTCATCCGCGAAACGCCCTCGATTTCCGTATGCCCGACCGTAATGCTTTCGATATTGTAATGCCGCTTTGTAAACAACCCGGTAATGCGGTTTAAGACGCCGGGGCGGTTGTTGACTGTCATCGTGATGATTCTTCGCATGCTTTCACCCCCACCATTTCATGAAGCCCTTTGCCGGGCGCCACCATCGGATAGACGTTCTCGTCGGCGCGGACATGGAAATCAAGCAACACCGGCCCATCCATCGCAAACGCTTGTTTTAACACTTCGGCCGCTTCCGCCTCCGTCTTCGCCCGCAGACCTGGCATCCCGTATGCTTCGGCAAGCTTGACGAAATCCGGTTGGTTCGGAATGAGCGAATGGGAGTACCGTTTGTCATAGAACAGCTCCTGCCATTGCCGCACCATGCCGAGCGCCTGGTTGTTGACGATGACGATTTTAATCGGCAGCCCTAGCTCCTGGATGACCGACAGTTCTTGGAACGTCATTTGGAAGCCGCCGTCGCCGACGATCGAAACGACCGTAGCGCTCCGGTCGGCGAGCTGGGCGCCGATCGCTGCCGGAAGCCCGAAGCCCATCGTGCCGAGCCCCCCGGACGTCACCCACCGGTGCGGCCGGTTGAACTTGTAATATTGCGCCGCCCACATTTGATGCTGGCCGACGTCCGTCGTCACGATCGCCTCGCCGTTTGTCATTTCATAGATCATCTCGATCAGTTTTTGCGGTTTGATCGTGCCGGCTTCCGGCTCATAATGGAGCGGGAAGCGCCGCTTCCATTCGTCAAGCTGCGCGAGCCACGCCGCGGTGTCCGCCGGCTTGCCTTGCTGGGCGATCAGCTCTTGCAAGGCGGCTTTCGCATCGCTGACGATTGGAATTTTCGTCGGCACGTTTTTGCCGATTTCCGCCGGATCGATGTCGATATGGGCGACGGTCGCTTTCGGCGCGAAATATTTTAAATTGCCGGTGACCCGGTCATCGAAGCGGGCGCCGATGTTGATGAGCAAATCGCATTCACACAGCGCCATATTCGCCGTATACGTACCGTGCATGCCGGCCATGCCTAAAAACAGCGGATGGTCGGCCGGGAAACCGCCAAGGCCAAGGAGCGTATGAATGACCGGAATGTTTTGCTGTTCGGCGTATTGCCGCAATTCATTGGACGCATTGGCGTGCAAGACGCCAGCGCCGGCTAAAATGACCGGCCGCTTTGATTGGCTGACCGCCTCGACAAGCCGGCGGATTTGCCAATGGTTCGGCTGCGTCGTCGGCTGATAGCCAGGCAAATGAACGTCTTGATCGTAATCAAACTCCCCTTCGGCCGTCGTAATGTCTTTTGGAATATCGATCAACACCGGTCCGGGGCGCCCGGTCGTCGCGATGTGAAACGCCTCTTTAATGATTCTCGGCAGCTCGCTGATGTCGCGCACTTGGTAGTTGTGTTTCGTAATCGGCATCGTAATGCCGACAACGTCCGCCTCCTGAAACGCATCCGAGCCGATGACGCTCGTGGCCACTTGCCCGGTAAAGACGACGAGCGGCAGCGAATCCATCATCGCGTCGGTCAACCCGGTGACGATGTTGGTCGCTCCCGGGCCGGAGGTGGCGATGACGACCCCCGGTTTTCCAGAAATGCGCGCATATCCTTCCGCCGCATGGATGGCCCCTTGCTCATGCCGCGTCAGCACGTGGAACACGCCGGCTTTATACAACTCGTCATACAGCGGGAGCACCGCCCCCCCCGGATAGCCGAAGATGACTTCGACTTTTTCTTCCTTGAGCGCTTCAATGAGCATCAGCGACCCGCTCATTCTCGCCTTCGTCCTCGCTTTTTCTTGTTCCTCGACCATTTTTGCCATCGTCGATCCTCCCTGTGATTTGTCATCCATATAAAAAACCTTTCCGCCCACGATGGCTGTCATTTCCAGCCAAAGGGGCGAAAAGGTTTCCTTTCCGCGGTACCACCCTTCTTCACGGCCGTGACGGCCGCCTCAGGAGCGGCCAGCCGAAGCCGGCCGCTCATTTTGGTAACGAGTGAAGCGCGCGTCTCCACTCGTCCAGCCCTACTAGCCGTCCGGCGTTCAGGCTGGCGCTCAGAGGTGAGTTCATCAAGCGGCAACATCACCGGTTCGCAGCTCCCCCGGCTCTCTGTGGATGTTGACCCCGCTGACTACTTATCCTCGTCAACGCTTTTTCGCTATCCACTTGTCATGGACGATCAACCGACATTGGCGTTCGTCGGATACACCTTTACTCCTTCGACGACCACGCGGCGGCGGAATTCTTCAAGCAACCGCTTGGTATGCGGTCCCGGCGTCCCGTCGCCGATCGTCCGGCCATCGACTTTAATGACCGAAATGACTTCGGCCGCCGTCCCCGTCAAAAACACTTCATCCGCGACATAGACGTCATGGCGGGTAAACGGCTCCTCTTTCACCGTATAGCCGAGATCCTCCGCGATTTCGATGATCGCTTGACGCGTAATGCCTTCAAGCGCCCCGACATACCCAGGCGGCGTGTAAATGACGTCGTTTTTGATGATGAAAACATTGTCTCCCGAACCTTCCGCGACATAGCCTTGATCGTTTAAGATCAGCGCTTCGCTTACGTTCGCCAAATGCGCCTCGATTTTGACAAGCACATTGTTTAGGTAGTTGAGCGATTTGACTTTCGGGCTCAGCACATCAGAGCGGTTGCGGCGCGTCGCCACTGTCACCACTTCGATGCCGGTTTCATATAAATGCTTCGGGAAGAGCGCGAGCGGCTCGACGATAATCACGATTTGCGGCGTTTTGCATTTGTACGGATCCAGTCCTAAATCGCCGACCCCGCGCGAAACGACCAGGCGGATGTATGCATCTTGATAGCCGTTGCGGCGGATCGTTTCGAGCACGTGGCCAATCATTTCTTCCTTCGTGTACGGAATGTCGAGCAAAATCGACTTCGCTGAATTGTATAGCCGATCTATATGTTCTTCGAGGCGGAATACGTTGCCGCTATAGACGCGAATGCCTTCAAATACCCCGTCGCCATACAAAAATCCATGGTCATACACGGAAATTTTGGCGTTTTCTTTTGTCACAAATTCTCCGTTTAAAAAGATCCATTGTTCGCCCACTTCGGTTCCCCTCTTCCTTGATCAGTCAGCAGTTGCTTTGAACGGCTCGATCATTGTATTGAGTCGTTTCTCTTATTTGAAAATTATAATAATCCGAAACCTTTGCGCCGTCAATAACGTTTTTTGAAAATTCCGATTGGTCGAACTATTTGAATGCGCTTACATTATGATAGAATCAAGGTTTTGCCGATTCAAAAAATTTTTTCTTTCTTGGCGGCTCATAGAAAGCGGACGCGCTCTAACTGCCAAAGACGAAAAACAAAAAATAGCGGACGTTTTGTCCGCTTAGATCGAAAAGGTTCGTTCCATTCCGGAAACGGGCTGCCCATTCACTTCATAAAATTGGACATGCGCGCGCCCGCCGCCGATGGTCAACACCGCGTACGTTTTTTCTTTTCTTCCGCGCGGCAAAGCAATGCTGCCGGGGTTGATGAACAATAACCCATCCATTTGCTCGGCGCCAGCCAAATGCGAGTGGCCGAAACAAACGACGTGAGCCCCTGTTTCTTGCGCGCGATAGGATAAACGCAAAAGCGACGTTTTCACCCCGTATAAATGGCCGTGGGTGACAAACAACTGAACGCCGCCCACCTCTTCGATGCGCTCAGCAGGAAACGCAGCGAAATCGCAGTTGCCGCGCACGACGGCAAACGGGGCGATCTCGTCCGCCCCCACCTCCAACTCCGAGTCACCGCAATGGATAAACAAATCCGCTTCATGGCGATGACGGTTGACAATTTCAGCAAGTTCGGCAGTCAGCCCATGGCTGTCGCTCACAATCACCGCCTTCATTCCGTCCGCCCCTTTCCACTGACGATCTCCTCCCACTGCTCATCGAGCTTCGTCAGCGCCTTGGCGCGATGACTGATTTGATTTTTTTCCTCCGGCGCAAGCTCCGCCATCGTTTTTCCCCACTCCGGAAGGTAAAAAACCGGATCATAGCCAAAGCCCCCCTCCCCACGCGGCGCTTCGGCGATATAACCATCGCATGTCGCTTCGACAACGGCGGTCGGCCGCCCCGGGATCGCGACGGCGAGCGCGCAATGAAAACGAGCCGTGCGCTGCTCCATCGGCACCCCGTCAAGCTCGCGAAGCAGCTTGGCGATGTTGCGTGCATCGTTTTTATCTTCCCCGGCATAACGGGCCGAATGAACGCCCGGCCGGCCGCCGAGCGCATCGACCACGAGCCCGGAATCATCGGCGATCACCGGCCGCTTTAGACGCCGCGACGCCGCTTCTGCTTTGAGCACGGCATTTTCCGCAAACGTGCTTCCCGTTTCTGCGACATCCGGAGCGTCCGGAAAGTCAAGCAGCGATTTCACTTCGACGCCCCGCTTGGCGAACAAAGCGGCGAATTCGCGCACTTTGCCGGCATTTTTTGTAGCGATGACAATCTCCTTCACTCTGTGTCCTCCTCTGCCGCTTCTTTTTTTTCGCCGATGCGCGCCGCCCACTCGCCCAATGCGCAGCGCTGAACGGCGATGAGCTGCTCGATGCCTATTTGCGCCGCTTCAAGCAATTCATCGAGCTCGGCGCGCGAAAAAACCGCTTCCTCTCCGGTCCCTTGAATCTCAACAAATTGACCGGCTCCGGTCATGACGACGTTCATATCCACTTTCGCCCGCGCATCCTCGTTGTAATCTAAATCAAGAATCACCCCATGCTCCGGATCGATGCCGACCGAGGTAGCGGCGAGAAAATCGCGGATCGGAAGCGCCTCGAGCTTCCCTTCTTCCACCAGTTTGGCAAGCGCCAACACAAGCGCCACATACGCACCGGTGATCGACGCCGTCCGCGTTCCGCCATCCGCCTGAATGACGTCGCAATCGATCCAAATGGTCCGCTCGCCAAGCTGTTCAAGATCAACAACCGAGCGAAGCGCGCGGCCGATTAAGCGCTGAATTTCCATCGTCCGCCCCGACACTTTTCCTTTGCTCGCTTCCCTCACATTCCGCTGCTCTGTCGCCCGCGGCAGCATCCCATATTCGGCCGTAATCCATCCTTTGCCGCCGCCGCGCATAAACGATGGCACTTTCTCTTCGACCGTCGCCGTGCAAATGACTTTCGTGTCGCCGATTTCAATGAGCACCGACCCTTCAGCGTGCTTCATGTAATGCGGGTGTATATGTACAGGGCGCAGCTCGCAACTGCTTCGTCCGTCCGCTCTCATCAGCTGAGTCCTCCTTTTCTCCATCTTCAACGGAATGCCAGACGCCGCATTTCTTTCCGCCTAGCGAAAAAAAGAAAGAGGCGGAATACGTTTCCACCTCTTTGTTATACCATAACGTCCTATTCGTTTCCAGCCTGTCAGCACCAACCGGTTAAAATGTCCCGGTATTGACGTTTTGCGGCCGAGCGACCGGTTTGGTGAGCGGCTTGCCGTCTTCCGTGACAAGATTGGCTTTGCCATTGACTGTGATCGCCACGCTTTCGACTCCTTTTTGCTCCGTGAGCGACAAAACGAGAGAATTCAACACGACGTCGGAAATGACATTTTTCTTGTTGCTTCCATAAATGCCTTCGTTAAAGTTGAGCGTCACTTTGCCATCCTCGTATTTCGGGGCATCGACAAGCTTCGCGTCCGGCTGAAAGACGCCGACAAGCCCGCTCCCTTGCTCTGGTCCTTGAATCAGTTCGTTGACGGCCGCTGCGATATCATCCTTTTCTTTATTGGATACGCGCCGTGTCACCGGCACATAGTATGTGCTGTTCCCTTGTTGGGCGACAAAATAAACGGTGACCGGATGCGTATTCGTAATGTCTGGCACGCCGTTCGCTTCCATATTGATGCCATCGGCGCGGCTTACCCCATCTTGGATCGGCGTTTTATTGACCGGCATCACGTTTTGATCGTAGCCGTTGATGCGGATTTTGACGCGCTTGATATTGTCAAATTGCGTCAATGTCCACGTAATGGACTGCAAAATTCGCTTTTCGTCCTCCGGCTTATAGTTTTTAAATTCCGGCGAAAAGTCAGCGATCAACGTTCCGTCTTTTTCCAATTTTGTGCCAAGCACCGTCGTTCCGGCCGGAATGACCGCGCGGAAGCCGTTCGGCAACATTTCTGACACGGGTCCGTCTTCAACCAAATATTCGAGTACTTGTTTCGCCACGGCCTGCGTTTTCGGCAATTCCACTGTTTGCGGCACGACAAAGCCGTTTTTGTCAATCAAGTACAGCTCTCTTTTCACCGTCTCGGTGGCCTTCGCTTTCTCTTTCCCTTCCTTTTGGCTTTCCGTTGCTTCCTGAAGCGCTTGGCCGTCTTTGACATAACCCGTCTCTTGCGGCGGATCGATCTCCTTCACCGCCTCATCTCGCCCAAACAAACCGCAGCCGCCAAGCAACAACAGCGAGGCGAGCAGCGGCGCCGCCCATATGTGAGTCGTCCGTTTCATTGACGTTCCCTCCTACTCGTAGTTTGTACTACTATGTATACGAGCCGTTTTCCAAAATAGAATAAAAAAAATCCTTTAGCGCATGGACGCTAAAGGATTTGTTGGTTACAGCCGAATCGCTTCGACCGTGCCGATCGGCTTGCCAAACCACTTCCCGGAAATCTTTTCAAACAGCTCTTTCGGCCCGGTCGTGAAAAACAAATGCTCCGGTTCGCGCTCGCCGGTGTAAAGGAGCTGGCTGTGGTGCAAAATCGCGCTCACTTCACGAGCCGTCTCACCGCCCGAGCAAATGAGCTTCACGCGTTTGCCCATATACGTGCGAATGAGCGGCGCGAGCAACGGATAATGCGTGCAGCCTAAAATCAGCACATCGATCGGCAGCGGACGGAGCGGAGCGAGCGATTCGGCGACGATCGCCATCGCCTCCTGCCCTTCAAAGTCGCCGCTTTCCACAAGCGGAACGAATTTCGGACAGGCCAAGCTCTCGACTTGGACGCGCGGATTGATGGATTGAAGCGCCTTTTCATACGCCCGGCTTCGGATCGTGCCAATCGTGCCGATGACGCCGATGTGCCCGCGCCTAGTCGCTTTCAGGGCGGCGCGAGCGCCGGGATGAATAACGCCAAGCACAGGAATGTCAAGCTTCGCCCGCACGTCGTCAAGCGCGACCGCCGTCGCGGTGTTGCAGGCGATAACAAGCATTTTCAAGGGATATTGCCGCAAGTAATCAATCATTTGCCACGTAAATCGACGGACTTCTTCCACCGGCCGCGGCCCGTACGGGCAACGAGCGGTGTCGCCTAAGTAAATAATTTGTTCTTTCGGCAGCTGCCTCATAATTTCTTTGGCGACGGTCAAACCGCCGACTCCTGAGTCAATGACACCAATTGCTCTTTCCAAGTGATCGCCTCATTCTTTCGTCATTTCTTGATGCAATTTGCGCAAACAACGCTCAAAGACGACGATTTCCTCGTCTGAAAAGCTTTCCAGCACATTGGCTAGATCGCGCTGGCGTTTCTCAATCACTTCTTCGATAATGCGCTCTCCTTTTTCAAGAAGGCGAATGCGGACGACGCGGCGGTCGTGTTCATCGCGGACTCTGGCGACAAGTCCGTTCCGCTCCATGCGGTCGACCAAGTCGGTCGTCGTGCTGCACGCCAAATACATTTTGTTCGATAACTCGCCGACCGTCAAGTCCCCTTCTTCAAGCAGCCACTGCAGGGCGACAAATTGCGGTGGGGTGATCGGATAGTTGGTTAAAATTTCACGGCCGCGCTGTTTCAAATTTGCGGCGATATAGCGAAGCAATTTTTCCAACTCGGCGACCGTTCTTTCATTCATCGCAGACGGCATACCATCTCTCCTTGATCGTTTCCGCGGCCAGCCTCAAACGGCGGCTTGCGCCGACAGCTATTCTTACTTTTCATTTTACAACACCGGCAAAGATAATCAACAAAAAAATGCGGCGGCCGCCGCGGACGAAGGCCGGACGGGCGCCAAGCCTCGTCCGGCCGCAAGGGAACATAACAGCCGGCTGTCCAACAAGGAAAGCCGGCATCGTTTATAGTTCAAGTTCGCCCATTCGAAGCAATTCAATGACAGCTTGCGAGCGCCCCTTGACCCCAAGCTTTTGCATCGCATTCGAAATATGGTTGCGGACCGTTTTCTCGCTGATAAACAGCTCTTTGGCGATCTCTTTCGTCGTCTTGTCTTGCACGAGCAATTCGAAGACTTCTTTTTCTCTTTTTGTCAAAAGCGGCTTCGATTGAAACGATTTGTCCTTCAACGGTTGTAACCCTCCTTGCTCTCAATGGGCCCGAACTGCCGGATGGGTATTTCCTTGCCATATCGTATGTGAGAGCAAGAGCGGCGGTGACGAAAATTTGCTTATCTAATAGAAAAATGGGTCTTTTTTTCTTTATCTTTCGATTCGCCGGAGACGGTTGGCTGCCGCTTGTCTAGCAAAACAAAAAATCCCCCTCATGTCTGTTCGAATGAAGGGGATTTTGATTCTGCCGCTACACTTCGTCGCTGCCAAAGAAATCGCGGAACATTTGAATCGTCGTTTCGCGGTTTAACGCCGCGATCGATGTCGTCAACGGAATGCCCTTCGGGCACGATTGCACGCAGTTTTGCGAGTTGCCGCAGTTGGCCAGTCCGCCGTCGCCCATAATCGCCCGCAACCGTTCGGCTTTATGCATCGCCCCGGTCGGATGGGCGTTAAACAGCCGCACTTGCGACAGCGGCGCCGGGCCGATAAAGTTCGACTTGCTGTTGACGTTCGGGCACGCTTCCAAGCAGACGCCGCACGTCATGCATTTTGACAGCTCGTACGCCCATTGCCGCTTCCGCTCCGGCATGCGCGGCCCCGGGCCCAAGTCGTACGTTCCGTCGATCGGAATCCATGCTTTCACTCGCTTCAACGCATCAAACATCCGGCTCCGGTCGATGACCAAGTCGCGGATGACAGGGAATGTGCGCATCGGCTCAAGGCGGATCGGCTGCTCGAGTTTGTCAATGAGCGCGGCGCACGCCTGGCGCGGTTTGCCGTTAATGACCATCGAACAGGCTCCGCATACTTCTTCCAGACAGTTCATTTCCCAAGCGACCGGCGTCGTTTTTTCCCCTTTGGCGTTGACTGGATTGCGGCGAATTTCCATGAGCGCCGAAATGACGTTCATGTTCGGGCGGTACGGAATGACAAACTCCTCTTCATACGGCGCAGAATCCGGACGATCTTGGCGCGTGATGATCAAACGAACCGTTTTGTTCTCGCTCATCTTACTTCACTTCCTCTTTCTTTTTGCTGTAGTCGCGCTTGCGCGGTTTAATCAACGAGACGTCAACGTCTTCATAATGGAACGACGGACCATCTGGCGTGTAGCGGGCCATCGTCGTTTTCAGCCATTCTTCGTCGTTGCGCTCCGGAAACTCCGGCTTGTAGTGCGCGCCGCGGCTTTCATTGCGATAGTAAGCGCCAAGCGTAATGACGCGGGCAAGCTGCAGCATGTTGTACAGCTGGCGGATAAACGTCGCTCCTTGGTTGCTCCATCTCGACGTGTCGGTGACGCTGATGTTTTTGTACCGCTCCATCAGCTCTTGAATTTTTTCATCCGTTTTGAGCAGCCGGTCGTTGTAGCGGACGATCGTCACGTTCGCCGTCATCCATTCACCGAGCTCTTTATGCAGCACATAGGCGTTTTCCGTGCCGTCCATCGCCAAAATGTTCTCCCATTTTTCCTGCTCCCGTTTCACATAGCTGTCGTATAACGTCGACGGCATCGCATCCGCCGATTTCTCGAGGCCGCGGATGTAGCGGACGGCGTTCGGGCCGGCGACCATTCCGCCGTAAATCGCCGACAGAAGCGAGTTTGCCCCGAGGCGGTTCGCGCCATGAATCGAATAATCGCACTCGCCGGCAGCAAACAACCCTTTGATGTTCGTCATTTGGTCATAGTCGACCCATAAGCCGCCCATCGAGTAGTGAACGGCCGGGAACACCTTCATCGGCACTTTGCGCGGGTCTTCGCCCATGAACTTCTCGTAAATTTCGATAATGCCGCCGAGCTTAACATCCAACTCTTTCGGATCTTTATGTGACAAATCCAAATACACCATGTTTTCGCCGTTGATCCCGAGCTTCAAATCGACGCAGACGTGGAAAATTTCCCGTGCGGCGATGTCGCGCGGCACCAAGTTTCCGTAAGCCGGATATTTTTCCTCAAGGAAGTACCACGGTTTCCCGTCTTTATACGTCCAAATGCGTCCGCCTTCCCCGCGCGCCGATTCGCTCATAAGGCGGAGCTTGTCATCGCCCGGAATGGCGGTCGGGTGAATTTGGATGAACTCGCCGTTCGCGTAGTAAACGCCTTGCTGATAGGCGATCGAAGCCGCTGAACCAGTGTTGATGACCGAGTTCGTCGATTTCCCAAAAATGATCCCCGGGCCGCCGGTCGCCAAAATGACGGCATCGGCTGGAAACGCTTTGATTTCCATGGACCGCAAATCTTGTGCGACGATGCCGCGGCAAATTTGCTCGTCATCCAAAACGACGCCTAAAAACTCCCAATGCTCGTACTTCGTGACGAGCCCGGCCACTTCATGGCGGCGCACCTGTTCATCAAGTGCATACAAAATTTGCTGCCCGGTCGTGGCTCCAGCATAGGCGGTCCGGTGATGCTGCGTCCCCCCGAAACGACGGAAATCAAGCAACCCTTCCGGCGTCCGGTTGAACATGACGCCCATCCGATCGAGCATGTAAATGATCCCCGGCGCCGCTTCACACATCGCTTTGACCGGAGGCTGGTTCGCCAAGAAGTCCCCGCCATAGACGGTGTCGTCAAAATGCTCCCACGGCGAGTCGCCTTCCCCTTTCGTGTTGACCGCTCCGTTAATGCCGCCTTGGGCACAGACGGAGTGAGAACGCTTTACCGGAACGAGCGAAAACAGCTCGACAGGCACTCCCGCTTCGGCGATTTTAATCGTGGCCATCAAACCGGCCAACCCACCGCCAACAACGATGATTTTCCCTTTTTTCATAGCTACTCACTCCCTAATAGATTGCTGCTTTTGCTTGCATGCCGCACGTTTTGCCTTGCCGGCCCGCCATCGACCAAGCGATCGTTCGGAGGCGGCTGAGACGTGATCCACCGCGGGCCAACGCAACGATTCGTCGTCGAATTGATCTCACACCAACCTAAGTGACTTCAACCGCTTCCTTTTTAGAAGCGACGTCGTTCCCCGTCAAATTGATTTCACGCAAACGCCAAAATGGCGCGAATGCCCACAATCGAAAGCGCAACAAAAATGATCATCGTAATGTACGTAAATACTTGCTGCGAACGAGGGGACACCGTCAATCCCCAACTGACGCAGAACGACCATAAGCCGTTGGCGAAGTGAAAGACCGTGGACAAGATTCCAACAATATAAAATCCGAGCATAAACGGATTGTCGACAATGTTGGCCATCATGTCGTAGTTCACTTCGGCGCCGAATGCAGCCTGCACCCGCGTTTCATACACATGCCAGACGACAAAAATCAATGTAATGATGCCGGTGATCCGCTGAAGCATGAACATCCAGTTGCGGAAATAGCCGTACTGGCGAGTGTTGAATTTGGCTGTAAACGCGATATAAATGCCGTATACAGCGTGGAACAACAATGGAAGAAAAATAACAAAAATTTCAAGAAAATAGCGGAACGGCAAGTTTTCCATAAACGCCGCCGCCCGGTTAAACGCTTCCGGCCCACGGGTCGCAAAATGGTTGACGACCAAGTGCTGCACTAAAAAGATGCCGACGGGAACAACCCCCAGCAGCGAATGGAGCCGGCGATAGTAAAACTCGCGATTCCCTGCCATTATGTAAACCCCCTTCAATTGAATAAAAAATATGTCCCTCTCGCTCGCCATGCGGAAACGGAAACGTCTTCCATTCCCCTATTCGCTTGTCACATTCATTGTACTCCCACATTGTACAAGCGTCAAGAAAACACTGACACAAAATGTTCAAACATTCTCATAGTTGCGCCACCTTAGGAAAGAGGATGCACTCCGGCAGCAATTCAGCTATAATGGGGAAATGGATAGAAAGAGGGGAAAACGATGAAACAGCCACCATTAGAGGACCAATATCAAATGTTTGGGTCGATTGCGCTTTCCGCATTCGGGGCTGAGCTGCTTCGCCATTCGCTTCTTCCCGAGCTGCTTGGCAAAGATGCCGCTTCGCTGCTGTACTGGGCCGGCAAACAGCTGGCGCGGCGCTATCCGCTCGGAACGCTCGATGACGTCGCCGTATTTTTTGAACGGGCGGGCTGGGGGGAGCTATCAACCGGCGAAGAGCGAAACGACGAACTATATATCGAGCTGTCGGGCCCCATCATCGCCGCCCGCTTTTCCTTGTACGGCAGCTGCTCGTTCCAGCTTGAGGCGGGATTTCTCGCCCAGCAAATCGAACAACAAAAGCGGTTCGTCACCGAAGCGGTCGAACTGCCGCCAAAGCGGGACGGCAAAGCGCGCATTTTGGTGAAATGGGATCGGAAGCAGGCGATCGAATGACAGGCAAAGAACGGGCGTCCGCTCGCAAAACGGGCGCCCGTTCAGCCATTATTCATGCAGTTTTTCATAGATTTTCTCCGCCACCGCTCGCGGAATGTTCGCCCGCTGCAACTCTTCCACCGTCGCCTCTTTCATCTTTTTCACCGAGCCGAAATAATTCAAGAGCGCTTTTTTCCGCTTTTCCCCGACGCCGGGGATGTCATCAAGCACGGAATGGAACATCGTTTTCTGCCGCGTCTTTCGGTGAAACATAACGGCAAACCGATGCACTTCATCCTGGATGCGCTGCAATAAATAAAACTCTTGGCTTTGCCGGTCAAGCGGCACGACATCCGGCGGGTCGCCGGCCAAAAGCTCTGATGTGCGATGTTTTTCGTCTTTCGCCAATCCAGCCAGCGGCACATCCAGTCCAAGTTCGTTTTCGAGCACATCCCGCACCGCCGACAAGTGGCCTTTGCCGCCGTCGATGATGATCAAATCGGGAAGCGGCAATCCTTCTTTCAACACGCGCGTATAGCGGCGGCGCACGACTTCGCGCATCGTTTCATAATCGTTCGGCCCCGCGACCGTTTTCACCTTATATTTCCGGTATTCTTTTTTCGCCGGCTTGCCATCGAGGAAAACGACGAGCGCCGAGACCGGATCGGCCCCGTAAATGTTCGAGTTGTCAAACGCCTCGATGCGGCGCGGCGCCGGAATGCCAAGACGCTCTCCGAGACGTTCGACCGCTTTGATCGTCCGTTCTTCGTCCCGCTCGATGAAATAAAATTTTTCTTTCAGAGCAATGGCCGCGTTTTTGCTCGCCAGCTCAACAAGCTCTTTTTTCTTCCCTTTTTTCGGCTGGACGACGGCAACGCCGAGCAATTCGCGGGCGAGCTCGCCGTCAATGTCGGACGGGAGGACGACTTCTTTTGGCTTCAAATGATGCGCTTTCGCATAAAACTGACCCAAAAACGTAAGCATTTCCTCATCCGGGTCTTGGTAAAGCGGGAAGATCGACACGTCGCGCTCAATCAGCTTCCCTTGGCGAAGGAAAAACACTTGCACGCACATCCAGCCTTTGTCGTATGCATAGCCGAATACATCGCGGTCGATGAAGTCGTTGAGCATCATTTTTTGCTTTTCCATCGTCATCTCAATCGCCGCGATTTGATCGCGGTATTCTTTCGCCCGTTCAAACTCGAGCGCTTCCGCCGCCTCGTGCATTTTCTCGGCCAACTCCCGCTTCACGTCTTCATACCCGCCGTTTAAAAAGCGGACGATTTGTTCAACCATCGCCTTATTTTGTTCGTCCGACACCGGGTGGACGCACGGGGCGAGGCATTGGCCCATATGGTAATACAAACAGGCGCGCGAAGGCAGCGTCGAACATTTGCGGAGCGGATATAAGCGGTCGAGCAGCTTTTTCGTTTCGTTCGCCGCCTGCACGTTTGGATACGGGCCGAAATATTTGCCGCCGTCTTTTTTCACTTTGCGGGTGATAAGCAGGCGCGGATGCTTTTCCGCGGTGATTTTAATAAACGGGTAGCTTTTATCATCTTTCAGCATGACGTTGTATTTCGGATCATGCTTTTTGATCAAATTCATCTCCAAAATGAGCGCCTCGGCGTTTGACGAGGTGACGATGTATTCGAAATCAGCGATCTCCTCAACAAGCCGCTGCGTCTTGCCGTCATGCGTCCCGGTAAAATACGAGCGGACGCGCGCTTTCAGCGACTTCGCTTTGCCGACGTAAATGACCGTTCCGTGTCTGTCTTTCATCAAATAGCAGCCCGGCTGTTCCGGCAGCACGGCCAGCTTTTCTTTCAGCCGCTCGTTCATTGGCCATCACCTCACTGCTCCATCAACCCATTCGTACAGCGTAATCGTCCCATACACTGGATCAGCAAGCAGACTGGAACGATACGTTTTCACTTTGCGCACATGGCGGGAAACATCGATCCCTTGAGCCTCGAACCCTTGGACAACGTGATTGGTCATATATATCGTAGCATGGCGGTAGTTTTCTTTGTCTTGCAAAAAGAAGGAAAAATGGAGCACGTCTTTATGTGGAAAGGGCACGTTCAAATAGTCTAGGACGCGCGTCTCTTCCCACGTATATACCACAAACGGCTGCCGTTTGTCACGCAAATCGTCCGCAAGCTGATACACTGCCGGCGGCGTCTTTGCCTGCTCGTGCAGCTGCCCGATGCCGATTGTAGACTGCAGCAGCACAACCGCCGCCAACACATGCTTCCATGATCGCGGTGCAGCCAATACGCGCCCCCACACGAAAACGAGCGCAATGTGAACGAGCGGAAGGAGATGACGCGGCTTGTCAATGTTTTGTCCGAAAAGCGCCCACAAAGCATACAGCAACGCGGAAACGACAAGCGGGCGCGGCAGCCGAAACGGCCCAGTGCGCCAGGCGATGGCGCCG
The DNA here is from genome assembly GCF_000174795.2 of Geobacillus sp. Y412MC52. Lineage (NCBI taxonomy): Bacteria > Bacillati > Bacillota > Bacilli > Caryophanales > Anoxybacillaceae > Geobacillus > Geobacillus sp. Y412MC52. The sequence continues at coordinate 2,767,291 of NC_014915.1, forward strand.
ACCACTGCATAGGCAGCCAGCAGCCAAGCATTTCGGCTGGCCATGCCGGTCCAAAGAAAGTTGTCAAGGACAAAGCGGCACACCCGCTCCCAAAATGGAAGCGGGCTCGCCGCCGCCGTTCCCCCCCAGTCGCTGAAATGACCGACGACAAACGCCCAGCCAAGCTTGAAAAACGGCCAAAGGCCGCCTTCCGTCGCCGCGACCGCCGCCACCCAAACAAATTGAAAGGCGGCCGCCGCCAACAGCGATGCCGCCACGCGGCCGAGGCGGCGGTGCGTTTTCCAGTCTTCATGCCAAAGGATCAACAACGCGGCAGCAAACGGGGCATAAGACAAACGGATGCCCATGAGGATGCTAAACAACGCAGCCGGCCAAAGCTGCGCCATCCATGTTGTTCGCCGCCGCGCCCATTCCAAAGCCCATACGTACCACCAAAGCACGCCAAGCGCCGCGCCGTCCGACATCGGTCTGGCGGCGGCAAGGAGCACGTAGCTTGAAGAAAGCACCGAAAGCGCCGCCCATAGCGCCGCTGAACGCGGCATATGGCGAACGAGCAGCCAAACGATGGGAAAGGCGGCGGAAAACAACACGAGCACATTCAAGATCGAAAGCGCTTTGGCCGGATTGGCGACCAGAGCGTGCACTGCCATGCCGCCAAGAATAAAATACGGATAGCCCGGGAAATGCGGCTGCATGGCCAACACATCATAGCGCCTAAGCGCCAAGGCAAAATCAACTTCATCCCATGTGGCCGCATACGGGCTCGCCCAATACAAACAGGCGCCAACCAACCAAGCGGCTGTTCCGACACCAAAGCCAATCCAAAAGCGATCGCCGAACCGTTTGTCCACCGTGTCCCCCTCCAAAGAAAACGTACAAGGCGCTGCAGCCTTGTACGTTTACATGACGCGTTTTTTATTTTCATCCAACGCGGCAGCCGGCGGTTTCTCGACCACAGCGCTCTTTTGACCGCGGCGGCTCGCCACCAACAAATACACGACGACGAAGTAGCCGATATAGGCGATCACTTCTTCAAGCGACGGCATCGCTGAATAGCCAAACAGCGCTTTTAAAAAGACGCCGACTTCGCCGGAAAAGACGGGGGCGACGCCATGATCGCGCACGTAATGTTCGTAATCGATCGGATGTTCTGGAAGCAGCCATGTCAAATCATATACGTGCGGCATGACGCTGCCAATGAGGCCAATGTCCTGCATCATCGAAATCGCTTGCACGAGCAACCCGGCGGCGATCAAGACGATAAAGGCTCCAGTCACTTTAAAGAACGTTTTCAGCGGAATGCGCATCGTTCCTTTAAAGAAGAAGTAGCTGACCAAAGCGGCAATGGCGATTCCTGTCGCCGCCCCCCAGCCTTGTATGGCCGCGCCGATGTTGCCATGCGTAATCGCGGCGAAGAAGAAGACCGTTTCCACTCCCTCGCGCAGCACGACTAAAAACGAGTGAATGACCATGCCGGCGACATTGCCGGCGGTAATAAACTGGTCCATTTTCCCTTCGACGTTTTTTTTCATGTCCCGGCTATGCTCGGCCATCCAAAACACCATTTGCGTCAAAAGCAACGCGGAGACGATCATGATGCCGATTTTTAAGTAGATTTCACTGCCCATCGCGGCAAATCCCGTGAACACGACTTGAAACAAAATGGCCGCGCCGATGCTCGCCAACACGGCCAAACCAGCACCAAGCCATACGTACTTCGTGTATTCGCGGTGATCGACCCGTTTCAAATACGATGTAATGATGCCGACGATAAGCAGCGCTTCCAGCGCTTCGCGAAACGTAATGAGCAGCGCTTGGACTTCCATGTCTCCGCCTCCCCTTTATATTTGGACTAAGCCCGCTTCCGACGCCGCACATAAATGAGGGCCGCGCCGAGAACCACGACAACGATGACAATGAGCGGAATCCAGTTTTTTGCTTTGGACAAATCGGTCCACTCTTTCTTTTGCACTGCATCCGGCTTTTCTGCAGCGCTTTCCGAAAAATGGCCGACTTTTAGGCTTTTTAGGCCAAATTGCTTTTGCAGCATTGTTAAAATCGTCTCTTTGCTTTTTTTAAACACGTTGATATCCGATTTTTTCTCGCCGACGCCGAACAGCCCCGGGTTGCCAAGCGACTGAAGCGCCTTGTCAAACTCGGTGCGCAGCTGTTTGTCAAGCGCAGGGTCTTTCCCTTGGATGATCGGCGACAGCGCTTCATACGTCGCAAACGCCTTCGCCAACAGCCGCTTGCTCGTGTCGTACTGATCAAAGTTCGCCTCAATATTGTCCAAACGTCGGGCGATATTGAGCACTAAAATGTTTTCCATGTCTTTGATCACCGCCTGGCGGTCCTTCGCTTCGATGGCTGCAAGCACGGCCTTGGACGGCTCAGGTCCCATGTGCATGTCGATTTCTTCTTTTATGGTTCCGAAAATTTCCTTCGCTGCGGCAAAGTTCGGCGGCTGCTCGTTCAACTTTTCTTTCATCTCTTTATACGCCTCAGCAACCGCTTCTTTGTTCGGATCTCCATACGAATAGGCGAACACTTTCAGCGGAATGAGATTGAGAATAATGATCACTGCTATGTAAAAAAAGAAACGGGATGTTTTCACATTTCTGCCCCTCCTATCAAGATCAATGATAATCATTATCATCATCGTTGTCAATATAGAAAAAAACGGCCGGCGGCCAGATGCGGCCGCCCCTCACGAACAATGGCGCTCCCGCTCCAAAGAAAGCACATGCGCTTTGGGGTCAATGACAGCTTTTTTGACCGGGCGGCGCATTTCCTTCCAGATGCCCGGGATGACCGCGGTTATATAGGCGGTGAACTTGATGAACGAGCGGCCGGTCGTCCGCACTTGATAGCGGATCGGCACTTCTTTCAAGCGAAACCCTTTGCGCACTAAATTGAGCGTCAACACTTGGGCGTAATTGTAATCATGAATGATTTCCGCCTCTTCCATCGCTTGGCGGGAAAACGCGCGCATCCCCGACTGCCCGTCATACAACCGCTGGCCGAGAAGGAGCGACTGCAGCCACGTGAACAAATAATTCCCGAGGCGTCGGTGCCATTTCATGCCGCGAATCGTGCCAAGGAAGCGCGAGCCGATCGTATAGTCCGCTTCACCGGTGAAAATCGGCGCCAAAAGGTCGGGAATTTGTTCCGGCGGATATTCGTTATCGGCATCGATCATCACGCCGATATCCGCGCCAAGACGGACACACTCTTCAAGCCCTCGCCGCACCGCCGCCCCGAGGCCGCGGTTTTCCGGCCAGCGGCAAATGTAATCGGCTCCCGCTTCTTGCGCCGCTTCAGCAGTCCGGTCGGTCGACCCGTCATCAATGACCAAGACGCTGACCTCTACATCGGGATGGAAATGACGCGGAATGCGGCGAATCACTTCCCCAATCGCTTCTTCTTCATTGTGCGCCGGCAAAAAGACGATGACGCGCTGCTTCTTCATCGCTCTCCTCCTTTCGCATCGCTTCGATCAAAACCGGACCTCGGCTATGGCTCGGATACGGCGCACCAAGCAAATAGGCGATCGTCGGCGCCAGCGAAACGAGGCTTTTTTTCTCATCGACTCGTTTTCCTGCTTCAATCGCCGGGCCGTATAAAAAAAACGGCACATACCGCTCCCCTTCATCGAGGTGGCCGTGGCCGCCGATGCCATCCGCTTGGCCATGGTCGGCGCAGACAATCAATGTCGCGCGCTCGAGCTCGCCCCGTTCCTCAAGCCAGCCGACAAACTCCGCGATCAACGCGTCGGCTTCTTCAATTTTTTCGATATACTCGTCATACAGCACACCGCGGCTATGGCCGGTCTGGTCGGTGGCGATCAATTGCACGACAAGCAAGTCCGGGTGCTGCTCTTCCACAATGCGTTTCGCCCGCTCGATAATATAGCGGTCAGCTAGTTCGTTAGGCATGACGGCCGTCACCGTTTCGACATCATCTCCGAACGAATCGACCAAATGAGCGATGCCAAGCAAGCGGCCTGTTTTCCCTACTTTGCGGAGCGAGTCGAAGATCGTTTCCACTTTCGCTCCGAGCTTCCATACCATATTCGAGCGAATGCCGTGCTCAAACGGATACGTGCCCGTCAACATCGATGTAAAGCAAACGACCGTGCGCGCCGGATAGACCGTCTCCATTTGCGCAAATTCCGTCCCTTGAGCGCGCAACCGTTTCAAAAACGGGGCGTTGGCCGCTTCAAACCGGTCTTTGCGCATCCCATCAATCACGATGACATACACTTTGTCACTGATCGGCACGGTTGGACTCGGCACATTGTTCGTATAAGTCGGAATGATCTCCGGCTGCCAGTCGAACAAATTCCGATGCAAAATCCATGAAAACAGCCACACCCCAGCGGCAAACAGCCAAAGCGCCCCGCACAGCGGCGCCAAAGCCGCTCCTTGATCGATCTGCCGCGAAGCGTATTCCCATACGGACAAAAGAAGAAAACATTTCGGCAGCTGCTCTTGGGCGTTGCCGCTGGTCGAATCGCTGTTTTTCAGCACCAGCTTCCAAAAGCGGGTGAAATTCCACCACGACGTGCCGATTCGCAAATGATAGTAAAGCGTTCCCCAAAAAAAGACCGTAAAGAAAAAGTAAAGCCCCGACGCCAACAACAACAACGACGCATCAGCGAACGACCAAACGATGAGAAACACGACATAAGGGATCCATAAATAATTGCGCAAAAACAGTGGATAATCGTACACATAATAGACAACAAACAACGGCAGCACCGCCGTCAGGCCAATCAGCCATGTCCATGCATGGCTGCCCATCAAATCAGCGGCATGGTAGATGCTCATCGTTCCCGCGACAAAAATCGGCGTGAACGGCTTTCCTTCATTCAGCAAATTCCAGCAGCGCGCCGCCATTTTTTCGAATCGTGACGCTTCTTTCATCGCCTCTCCCTTTCCTTTCTCCATACGCTCCGCACCGCTTGCCAGTCGGACCGCCAAAGCCACAATACCGCGGCACCAGCGGCGTAAGAAAACAGAAATTTAAACGCATGTGTCAACACCGCGGCCATATACGCCACATCCCACGGTGCACCAACCGTAGTTAAGGCAAACCCCATCACCGCCTCATACGTTCCGAGTCCACCGGGAGCGATTTGGGCAATTTGTCCGGAAACGGTCGCGCTTTTAGCCGCCGGTTTACCGCTCATATTCGCGCGCCCACGCCACCGTGCGGGCGAGCCCTTCGGCAAACGCCACCTTCGGCTTGTAACCAAACGCCCGCTCCGCCTTCGTGATGTCCGCCCATGTCGCTTTCACATCGCCTTTCCGCTCCGGCGCGTGCACGATTTTCATATCGGGAAAGTGCTTCCGCAACTCAGCGAGCAGCTGCTCCATGGTGACGGGCGCCCCGGCGCCCAAGTTGAACACTTCGCTTCGCCCGCCGCTGCGGTGAAGTGCTGCGATCATGCCCTCCACAATATCATCGATATACGTATAATCGCGCGCCGTCCCCTTGCCATACACGACAATCTCCTCGCCCGCCAGCAATCGGCGCAAAAACGTGCCGATCGCCATATCCGGACGACCCCACGGCCCGTAAACGGTGAAATAGCGGAAAATCGTCATTTGGTAGCCATACAAATGGGCATAGGCATGACAAAACGATTCCGCTCCGTATTTCGCCGCCGCATACGGCGACACGACGCGGCCGTCAACCATCTCTTCCCGGAGCGGCACATTGCCTCGGTCGCCGTACACCGATGACGATGAGGCAAACAGCACGTGCGCCGCACCCGCTTCCCCCGCCGCCGCCAACACATTGACCGTCGCTTTGATGTCATAATCGATATACGCGAGCGGCTCCTCGAGGGAATACGGCACGCCCGGCAGCGCCGCCAAATGGTAGACGACATCGGGACGAAACTCGACCAGCCACCTTTTCGTTCGCTCCCCATCAAGCAAATCCAAGCGGACAAGCGGCACCCGACCGCCGGTGAGCGTCTGAAACTGCCGCTCTTTCCGTTCAGCAGAATAATATGGATGAAAACAATCCACTGCAGCCACGTCATATCCGAGTCCGCTTAACCGGGCGGCTAGATGGCTGCCAATAAATCCGGCTCCTCCAGTAACAACGATTTTCAACGGTTTCACCCCATTACAAAATTGGCTGTCCATCAGCATCTTACCACAGCCGCTCGGAAAAGTCGCGGCGCCATGAAAAAAACCAAACGTTTCCGGACAGACGGCTGCCCTGAAGGCACACAAGCTGCCTGACATCACCATCGAGCACTCTGCCGACATCAAATCTGCTGCCTCCTTCGTCAAACAAGGGCGTCCACAGGACGCCCTTGTTTGCTAGGTTATTTCGCTTTTTCGATCACTTGTTGCAGGGCGGCTTCAATTTGCGGCAGCCATTTGTCACCCTCAGCTTTGTTTTTTGCCTTTGCCGCCTCTAGGTAGCGTGTCGCCTGTTCGTTCAAGTCGGTGTATGCCTTGTCGCCGAGCAGCGTTTTGATATCATTTTCGATCATGTTAATAAAGAGCGCGCCTTCTAAGGCGGTGATCACCGACTTGTCTTGCCCCCAATTTTCTTTGCTTTCTTCATATTCGTGAAGCGCCACTTTCGCCCATCCGCGCACGAACGCATGGTTCACCGCTTTCGGATCGAGCGTTTTGACATCGGTTTGCAGGTCAAACTGTTTCAAAATGTAGTCCGCCTCCTCCGCGGCATGCCGTTTCATATACGGATAGACGGACTGATAAAACGCCCAGCCTTCCGCCTGCTCCACTTTGGCTTCTTCGGCGTTTTCCTTGGCCGCAGCCGCCGCCTTCGCCGCATAGCCGTGCGGCAGCGCTCCGCTCGCTAAATAGAATGTTTTCATCAATGTTTTGTCCACGACTTGCTTGCCGAGGGCAAATGAGAGCGCATCATCGTTTTGGACCGCTTGCTCCATTTGGGCAAACGCCCCGTTGATCGCGTCAACCAACTTCGTTCCGTAAGCCGCATCGCGCTTTTCCACGGTCGACTGCAAAATCGCGTAAAATGCCTTCGCTTCCTCAAGCTCTTCCTTTACTTCTTCCTTATTGGCCCAATGCTCTTCTGCTTCGGTAAACTCATGTTTGATCGTCGTGTAAAACACTTTTTGCATCAGCTTGTCAAAAATTTGCTTGACGACCAACGGCTCAAGCGACCCGTCTTTGCCGGCGGCCAGTGCGTTGGTAATATGTTGGTCAAGCGTATCTTCAAATTCCGCGTCACGTTTTTGTACAAGCGGCTGCAGCTTTTCTTTGTAGATGCTCTCCACTTTGCCGAAGTCGACCGCCCCGCCTTGCTTCGCCTTCTCAAGCTCCGCGAGCGCTTCGCTGAACGCTCCCGCATAATCGACTTCCGCTTCTTCCTTCTCGTTCTCCGTCTTCTCTTCCTCTTTCGGCTTTTCTTGTTTTTCCACAGCCGTTTGGTTGCTGCTTTCTTTTTCTGTTCCCGCCGTCTGTTTGCTCTGGCCGCACGCGCCAAGCGCCAACGCCGCGGCGGCGAACACGGCGAGCCACTTCCATTTCAATGACATTATGTATCCCCCCGTTCACACATCCAAAAATGATAATCAATATCAATACAATAAGATTATAAGAGAAAATGAATTTCAATGTCAACACATGATGAAAAAGTGAGGACTCCCCTCTTGCTGAAAATCCTCTCTTCCTGGCTGATCACACCTTAAATAAAAAAATCCAGAGGCTTCTTCCCCTCTGGATTTCCTTCTTTCTCCGTTATGACACATGTTTGCCAACCAGCTGCACAAGCGCCTCTTTCGGCTGATAGCCGACCGCTTTGTCGACAAGTTGGCCATCTTTGAACAGAAGCAGCGTCGGGATGCTCATGACGCCGAACTTCGACGCTGTTTCTTGGTTTTCATCGACATTCACTTTGACGATTTTCACTTTGTCGCCCATTTCGCGGTCAAGCTCTTCCAGCACCGGAGCGATCATGCGGCACGGTCCGCACCATGGCGCCCAGAAGTCAACGAGCGTGAGGCCGTCTTTCGTTTCTGCGGCGAACGTTTGGTCAGTGGCGTTGACAATCGCCATATCGATTCCCTCCCATCTTCTTGAATGCTGCAAGCAAAGTATACCATGGAATGCAAGTCGGCGCGAATGTTTTGCTTCGTTTCTACTATTCGCTTTTGCCGCGGAATTTATCCGTCAAAAAACGGACGGCTGCAGCCGCCCGTGTTGTTCATTACGAATGCACTTTCAGTTTTTTGAATTCTTCGGTGAGGAGCGGAACGACTTCGAACAAATCGCCGACAATGCCGTAGTCCGCGACTTTAAAGATGTTGGCTTCCGGGTCTTTGTTAATGGCGACGATGACTTTCGAGTTGGACATCCCCGCTAAATGCTGGATGGCGCCTGAGATGCCGCAAGCGATGTAAAGGTCCGGCGTGACGACTTTCCCCGTTTGCCCGATTTGCAGCGAGTAGTCGCAATAGCCGGCATCGCACGCCCCGCGCGAAGCGCCGACCGCGCCGCCCAACACTTCGGCGAGCTCTTGGAGCGGCTTGAAGCCTTCGGCGCTTTTGACGCCGCGGCCGCCGGCGACGATCACTTTCGCCTCGGTCAAGTCGACGCCTTCCGCCGTTTTGCGGACGACTTCTTTGACAATCGCGCGCAAGTCTTTAATCTCGACGGCGAGCGCTTCCACGCTGCCTGTGCGCGACTCGTCGCGCTCAAGAGGCGCGATGTTGTTCGGACGCACCGTCGCAAAGATGATGCCGCTTGTCACGATTTTCTTTTCAAACGCTTTGCCGGAGTAGATCGGACGGGTAAAGACGATGTTGCCGCCTGCCTCTTCGACGGCGATGACGTCGGAAACGAGGCCGGCGTCGAGCTTGATGGCCAATTTCGGCGACAAGTCTTTGCCGAGCGCCGTATGGCCGAAGACGATGCCTTCCGGCTGCTCTTTGTCAATCACGGCTTTTAACGCTTGCGAATAGCCATCTGATGTATAAAATTTCAAATTCGGATGTTCGATGACGACGACGCGGTCCGCACCGCGGTAAATGAGTTCGTTCGCATGCGCCTGCACTTGGTCGCCGACGAGCACCGAGACGACTTCCCCGCCTTCGGCGATCGTTTTGGCCGCTGCAATGGCTTCAAACGAAACGTTCCGCAGCGATCCATCCCGCACTTCTGCTAAGGTCAATACTTTACGTGCCATGTTTCAGTCCCCCTATCCTTTGATTCCCCGTTGTGCTTCATCCGAACGCCGACAGCGGTTTCCGCTTATACCACTTTCGCTTCGGAGCGGAGCAGCTGAACGAGTTCCTTCACTTGATCAGCGATCTCGCCTTGCAAAATTTTGCCCGCTTCGCGCTTCGGCGGCAAGAACACTTCGATCGTTTTCGTTTTTGCTTCGACATCCTCTTCATCAAGATCCAGGTCGTCAAGCTCCAACTCGTCAAGCGGCTTTTTCTTCGCCTTCATAATGCCCGGCAGCGACGGATAGCGCGGTTCATTCAGCCCTTGTTGAGCGGTGACAAGGAGCGGCAGCGACGTTTCGATGATTTCCTCATCCCCCTCGACGTCGCGCACAACGGTCACTTTGCCGCCGTCGGCAATGTCGAGCTTCGTGATCGTCGTCACATACGGAATGCCGAGCAATTCCGCAACGCGCGGGCCGACTTGCCCGGAACCGCCGTCAATGGCGACGTTGCCGGCTAAAATCAAGTCCGGGTTTTTGTCTTTTAAGTATTCAGCGAGCACTTTCGCCGTCGTATATTGGTCTTGTTCTTCGACATCATCGTCAATGTTGATGAGCACCGCTTTATCGCAGCCCATGGCGAGCGCCGTGCGCAGCTCTTTTTCCGCTTCCTCGCTGCCGACGGTGACGACCGTCACTTCGCCGCCGTGTTTGTCGCGCACTTGAATCGCTTCTTCAATGGCGTATTCATCGTACGGGTTGATGATGAATTCTGCACCTTCCTCGTTGATCTTGCCGTTGACAATGGAAATTTTTTCCTCCGTGTCAAACGTCCGTTTCATCAACACAAAAATGTTCATGTCGTTCCCCTCCTCGGTTTGGTCGAACATTGTTTCATGTTCCAACATTCAGATATTTACAGGGATCATTTCCCTTTAAAGACAGGCGGCCGTTTTTCCAAAAACGCCTGCACGCCTTCTTTTGCATCCTCGGATACAAACACGCGGCCAAACCATTCCGCCTCCTCGCGCACTGCCTCGGCAAACGATTTTTCCTTCGCGGCGTTGAGCAGTTCAATCGTCGCACGGACGGAAAGCGGACTTTTGGCGGCGATCTTTTTCGCCAACGCTTTTGCTTCATCAAGAAGCCGCTCTTCCGGCACCGCCTTGTTGGCAAGCCCCCATTCAACCGCTTCGAGTCCGGTGATCGGCTCGCTCGTCCACATCATTTCCGCCGCTTTGCCAAAGCCGACGTAGCGCACAAGCCGCTGCGTGCCAGCAAATCCAGGGATGATGCCAAGCTGCAGCTCCGGAAGGCCGAGTTTGGCGTTTTCCGCCACCACACGAATGTGGCAGCTCATAGCCAGCTCCAACCCACCGCCTAATGCGGCGCCGTGAATCGCCGCAATGACTGGTTTGGAAAAGCGTTCGATCCGCTCCATCACGAGTTGGCCGTTGCGCGACAAGCCGGATGCCTCCTCAGCGGAAGCGATGGACGTGAATTCTTTAATATCGGCGCCGGCTGAGAAAAATCTTCCTTCGCCATGAAGCAGCACGACGCGTACTTCCGGATCGGTCTCGAGCTCGTCCAACACGGTTGAAAGCTCTTTCAAAACCGCTGATGAAAGGGCGTTCGCCGGCGGCCGCGAAAACGTCACGACGGCGACGAACTCCTCTTTCGCCAAACGAAAAAAGTCCATGAAGCCTCTCCCCTTTCTGCCTTTCCTAACGTCCGGCGGCGCACCCTTTGACGAGCAGTTCGTACACCGGGTCGGCGAGGGCGGCCAAGTCATACTTTTGCTCGTTCATCACCCACGTCGTCACCGTTTCATCAAGGGTGCCAAAGATCATTTGCCGAGTGAGCCGGACGTCTAAATCTTGGCGAAACTCCCCTTTTTCCATCCCCTCCATGATGATGCGGTCGATGAGCCGCAAATATCCTTTCAGCACCTCATTGATGCGATGGCGCAGCTCTTTGTTCGACTGGCGCAGCTCAAGCTGCGTCACGACCGCCATATGCGGATCAGCGGCGAGGGCGGAAAAATGAGTTTTCACCAATACATACAATTTCTCTAGGGGGCTTGAAATTCCTTCTGTCTCTTGTTCAATTTTCTCGATGAACGCCCCCATCTTTTCCTGAAAAAGCGAAATTAAAATATCCTCTTTGTTTTTAAAATAAAGGTAGATCGTGCCGTCGGCGACACCGGCCTGCTTGGCGATTTTCGACACCTGTGCTTGATGGTAGCCGTGCTCGGCGATGACGACGACGGCAGCGTCAATGATTTGCTTAAATTTCGGCTTTTCCCTCCGCAATATGGATTCTCCTTTTCTCACTTTCCATCCGCCAAATGAATGAACCATCATTCATATTTTCATTTTACGGGCAATTCTGCCGATTTGTCAAGCTTCTTTTTCTCCTCTTCCACCAACACGCGGCGCAAAATTTTGCCGACCGCCGTCTTCGGCAATTCGCTGCGGAACTCGTAGATGCGCGGCACTTTGTAAGCAGCCAGGCGCTGGCGCATAAACGCGTCAAGCTCCTGTTCGCTGCACATCTCCCCCGGCTTTAACACGACGAACGCTTTCACCGTCTCGCCGCGGTACGGATCCGGAACGCCGATCACGGCCGCTTCCTGCACTTTCGGGTGCTCGTACAGCGCTTCTTCGACTTCGCGCGGGTAAATGTTGTAACCGCCGGCGATAATGACATCTTTCTTGCGGTCGACGATATAAAAATACCCCCGCTCATCCATATATCCAATGTCACCTGTATACAGCCATCCGTCGCGCAGCACTTGCTCGGTCTCTTCCGGACGATTCCAGTAGCCTTTCATCACTTGCGGCCCGCGCACGACGAGTTCTCCACGCTCTCCCGGCTTTGCTTCCTCACCCGTTTCCAAGGAAATGATTTTCGCGTCCGTATCCGGCCACGGGACGCCGATGCTTCCTTTCACCCGCTCCCCGTCCCAAAGGAAGTTGCTGTGGGTGACAGGGGACGCCTCGGTTAACCCATAGCCTTCAATCAATTTTCCGCCCGTCGCCCGCTCAAACTGCTCCTGCACCTCGACCGGCAGCGGAGCGGAGCCGCTGATGCAGACGTTGATCGAGGATAAATCATATTTCGGCAAATCCGGATGGTTCAACAAAGCGATGTACATCGTCGGCGCGCCTGGGAACATCGTCGGCCGGGTGCGCTCGATTGCTTTTAATGTTTGCTTGACATCAAAGCGCGGGAGCAGCACCATTTTGCTCGCCATCATCACGGACAAATTCATCACCGTCGTCATGCCGTACACGTGGAAAAACGGAAGCACACCGAGCACCGTTTCTTTTCCTTTTTCGCATTTATACACCCAATGGGCGCACATGAGCGTATTGGCGATCAAATTGCGATGCGTCAACATGGCCGCTTTCGGATGCCCCGTCGTGCCGCCTGTATATTGCAGCAGCGCCACATCTTCCACCGGATCGATGTCCACCCCGATCGGAGCGGTTTCCTTCCGACTGACGATCGTGCGGAACATATGAACGGTTTCGCTTTCCTCGATGCGGACGATGGGCATGTTTTGCTTCCGCTGCACAAGCGGATACAGCCATTTCTTCACCGTGGGCAAATAATCTTGCATTCTCGTGACAATCCAATGTTTGACTGGCGTCCTCCCTTTCACCTTTTCCGCCTTTGGATACAGAAGATCCATCGTCACGAGCACCGAGGCGCCGCTGTCGTTCAGCTGGTATTCAAGCTCATACTCGGTGTAAAGCGGGTTCGTCTGCACGACGATGCCGCCGGCTAGGAGCGTCCCGTAGTAGCTGATGACCGCCTGCGGGCAGTTTGGCAGCATCACCGCCACCCGATCCCCTTTTTTCAATCCGATCGTCCGCAAATAATGCGCGAATGTCAATGCTTGCTCGTACAGCTCGCGAAACGTCATCGTCTTTCCGAAAAAGTCGATCGCCTCATGGTCTCCGAATTGTTCCGCCGTCTCCCGCAAATAGTCGGAAAGCGTTTTCTTTGGATAGTCGAGCGTATGCGGAATCTCCGGCGGGTAGTGAGCGAGCCACGGTTTTTCCATATGCAATCCCCCCTTGCTTCTATTTTATTTTACTTTTTCTAATTTTTCATCAAAAAAAAGAACGCCGGGCTTGAACCGAGCGTTACCAAAACCAGTACACCAAACCAACGAAGAAAAAGCACGCGCAGATGACAAACAAGATTTTCGCCAGCACATCGACCGATCGGTTGCGCACGGCCATATAGACGATGCCGGCGATCAAAAACAGCCCGACCGCAATCAACAACCATTTCACTACTGCGTTCATTCGTTGTTCCCCTTTACTGAATGCCTTCGCCGATGACAAACGACAAGCCGACGGAAATCACCATGGAAATCAAGCCGACGGCCCGGTTGTCATTGGCAATTTCGTCATCAATATTGAATTTCGGCGTCAAAAATTCGTAAATAAAGTACGCGGCGAGCAGAAGCAAAAACCCGTACAGCCCCCAGCCAATCATCGACGGCAGCGACTCATGGCGGGCGAGCGCATAGCGAAAAATGTTGGCGATGCCGAAAATTTTCCCGCCGGTTGCCATCGCCACCGCCACATTGCCTTTGCGAATCTCTTCCCAGTTTTTGTACTTCGTCACCAATTCAAATACGGCTAAAAAGACGACGATGCACAACACGGCGACGCTGAAATTGGCCGCCGTTTTCACCATGTCGTGCTCCCAAAACGACGCCATTGCCATCGCCCCCATCATTTCAGTTCCACGATCGTCACCCCGGTGCCGCCTTCATTCGCCTCTCCGAACCGGAAGCTTTTCACCGCCCGGTGTTGTTTTAAAAACTGCTGCACTCCTTGGCGGAGCGCGCCCGTCCCTTTGCCGTGGATGATCGAAACGCGCGCATATCCGGCGAGCACAGCATCATCCAAGTATTTCTCAAGCCGAATGAGAGCGTCTTCGTACCGTTCGCCGCGCAAGTCAAGCTCGAGACTCACATGGGCGTCCTTGCCTTTCACCGTCGCAATCGGCGTCACATCTTTCGCCGACGCGCTGCCGATATACTCCAAATCGCGTTCACGGATTTTCATTTTTAAAATGCCGAGCTGCACTTGCCATTCGTCGTCCGACACTTTTTCGATCAAATAGCCTTTTTGGTTGAGGCTCGTCACCTTCACTTCATCACCCGGCTGGAACACATGGCGTGAAGCAGCCTTTTTCGCCTTTTTCCGCTTCTCCACTTTCGGCATAGCGGCAGCGAGCCGCTGTTTCGCCTCGACGAGCTCATGCTCTTTCACTTCCGCCTGCTTTTCTTTTTGCAAGCGGCGCAGCTCTTGAATGATCCGCTCGGCTTCGCGTTCCGCGGCGCGGATGATGTCGGCTGCTTTTTGCGTTGCTTCCGCCAGCCGCTCCGCTTTTTCTTCTTCGAGCTCTTCCCATTTTTGTTCCCATTCGGCGCGCAGACGCTCAGCCTCCTCCAGCGCCGCCCGCGCCCGCGCTTCCTCTTCCTCCGCTTGCTTTTTGCTCCGTTCAAGCGACGCGATCATGTTTTCGACGTTATGGCTTTCCGCGCTCACTTGCGCTTTCGCCCGCTCGATGATGCGTTCATCAAGCCCAAGGCGGCGCGAAATATCAAAGGCGTTGCTGCGGCCGGGGATGCCGATCAACAGTTTATACGTCGGGCGGAGCGTTTCGGTGTCAAACTCGACGCTGGCGTTCACGACACCGGGACGGTTGTAGCCGTACGCTTTCAATTCGGGATAATGCGTCGTCGCCACCGTCCGCGCCCCGCGCCCGTGCACTTCATCCAAGATGGCGATCGCGAGCGCCGCCCCTTCCTGCGGGTCGGTGCCAGCCCCAAGCTCGTCAAACAGCACAAGGCTTTCACCATCGACAAGGCGCAAAATATCAACAATATTGACCATATGGGACGAGAACGTGCTCAAGCTTTGTTCGATCGACTGCTCGTCGCCAATATCGGCGAAAACGGAACGGAACACCGCTGCTTCCGATCCGTCGGCCGCCGGGATGAACAGCCCCGCTTGCGCCATGAGCGTCAACAAGCCGATCGTTTTTAACGTCACCGTTTTTCCGCCGGTGTTCGGCCCGGTGATGACGATCGTCGTATAGTCGCCGCCGAGTTCAATGTCATTGGGCACCGCCTTTTCTTGATCCAGCAGCGGATGGCGTGCCTGCAAAAAGCGAAGATAGCCTCGGCTATTGACCGCTGGCTTCGCGGCTTGCAACCGGCGGGCGTATTTCGCCTTGGCGAACGCAAAATCAAGCGCCGCGAGCGCTTCGACCGCCCGAGCAAGCGGCTCGGCCTGCTCAGCGACTTTTGCCGAAAGTTCGCGCAAAATGCGTTCGATTTCTTGCTTTTCTTTCGCCCGCGCTTCGCGGAGCGCATTGTTCAACTCGACGACCGCCTGCGGTTCAATAAACAGCGTCGCCCCGGACGCCGACTGGTCGTGGACGATGCCGCCGTAGGCGCCGCGATACTCTTGTTTCACCGGGATGACATATCGGTCATTGCGGATCGTAATGATGGCGTCCGACAGCCGCTTTTGCGCCGACGGCGAGCGGATGATGCTTTCGAGTTTCTCGCGGATGCGCGCTTCCAATGACCGAATTTGCCCGCGCAGCGAGCGGAGGCGGTCGCTTGCGGCATCCAGCACTTCGCCATGGTCATCGATCGAGCGGCGAATGTCATGTTCAAGCGCCGGCACCTCCACGAGCTCATCGGCATAAGTGGACAGACGGTCCAATCCCCCGTGCTCTTCATGCAGATCCATAATCAGCCGCTTCATTTGCCGGCTTGCGGCCGAGGTGGCCGCCACTTCAAGCAGCTCTTGCGGGCTGAGCGTGCCGCCGATCGCCGCCCGTTTCAAATGAGGGCGAATGTCCACCGCTCCGTCAAGCGGCGCATAGCCAGCAAGCCGCAAAACGGCAGCCGCCTCATCCGTTTCCTCAAGCCAAGCGGCCACCTCCTCCAAGTCGGATGACGGCATGAGAGCGTCGATTTTTTCCAAACCGAGCGGCGAGGACGCATGCTCAGCCAACTGCTCTTTCACTTTATCGAACTCCAAGGTGTGAAGCACTTTTCGTTGCACGTATCTGACCCCCAGCTGATTCATTTCTTTCGTTTGTCGCGCAAAAACTGTTGCAGCTTTTCAAGCGGCCATGTGTTGATGACCGTTTCCTTATAGATCCAACCTTTTCTTGCCGTCGCTACGCCGATCGCCATATCCTCGAGCATGTCCAAATGGTGGGCGTCCGTGTTAATGGCAATATACGCCCCCGCTTCCTCGGCTTTTTTCACGTAGGCCGCCGACAAGTCGAGCCGGTTTGGGTTGGCGTTTAACTCAAGCACCGTGTTCGTCTCCGCCGCCAGCTCGATGAGCCGCTCGATATCGACGTCATAGCCGTCGCGCTGGCCGATCAGCCTTCCGGTCGGGTGGGCAATGACATCGACGTACGGGTGGCGAAGCGCCGCCTCAAGCCGTTTCATGATCGTCTCGCGCGGCTGTTTGAACGCAGAGTGAATGGCGGCGATGACAAAATCAAGCTCCTTGAGCACGTCATCGTCGTAATCGAGCGTCCCGTCCGGCAAAATATCCATCTCAATGCCGGCCAAAATCGTAAAATCCGAATAGCGCGCGTTCAGCCGCTCAATTTCCTCGCGCTGGCGCCGCAACCGATCCGGGGTCAAGCCGTTGGCGACTTTCAAATAGTGCGAATGGTCGGTGATGGCGATATACCGGTAGCCGCGGCGGCGGCACGCCTCAGCGAGCTCCGCAAGCGAACATGCTCCGTCGCTCCACGCCGAATGCATATGCAAATCGCCTTGAATGTCTTCAAGGCGCACAAGCGGCCGATCAGCGGAAAACCGCTCGATTTCCGTGCCATCTTCACGCAGCTCCGGCGGAATGTGCGGCAGCCCGAAATGGGCGTAAAACGCCGCTTCATCCGGGAACGTTTTCACCTTGCCTGTCGCTTCGTCTTCCACGCCGTATTCGCTGATTTTCTCGCCGCGCTCTTTGGCGAGCTGGCGCATGCGCACGTTATGCTCCTTCGATCCGGTGAAATGATGAAGCGCGGTCGCGAATTGCGCCTCGCTGACCAGCCGAAAGTCAACGGCCACTTCATCCTCATACTGGAAAAGAAGCGACACTTTCGTCTCCCCAGCGGCGAGCACCCCGCGGACGCGCTCAAAGCCGAGCAGCCCGTCGCGCACCTCGGCCGGACGGTCGGTAGCGATGACATAATCCAAATCTTTCACCGTTTCGTTCAAGCGCCGCAAGCTGCCGGCCCGCGAGAAGCGAATCACGCCTTCAAGACAAGCGAGCTGGCGTTCAATGTCCGCCGCGATCGCGAGCACCCGAGCGAGCGGCAGCCGCTCGGGGCGTTTGCCTGCCTTTTCAATGGCCGCAAGCAGCTTTTCTTCCGTTTTCGCGCCAAAACCGGCAAGCGCGCGCACTTTTCCAGCCAAGCACGCTTCTTTCAATCCGTCCATATCGACAATGCCAAGCTCCTGATGCAGCTTGGCGATTTTTTTGCCGCCAAGCCCCGGCAGTTTGAGCAAGGCGAGCAGCGTCTCCGGAACATCGTGTTTTAGTTCATTCAGCACCGACGACGAGCCGCTCTTGATAAATTCGGTGATGATCGCCGCTGTGCTTTTGCCGATGCCAGGGATGGCGGTAAAGTCGCTGATTTCCGTCAGGCTTCGTTCATCCGCCTCCAACGCGCTTGCCGCCTTGCGGAATGCGTTCACTTTAAACGGATTCTCCCCTTTGATTTCCAAATATAACGCAATCGTTTCCAACAGGCGGATGACATCTTTTTTGTTTATGTCCATGCCGTCCCCTCTCTTTCCAACACCACGGCCACATTCCAGCAAACACAGTCATGAATCGGTGAAAGCGTTTGTCGTCCTTCAAGCAGGTCATCAGACGCGGCCATGAATCCACCAGTTGCCAAGCATCTCCGACAACACCGGCGTATGTTTCACAATCACGGTCGCCATGAGCGAATGCTGCAGCTGCTCCTGCACGCTGTCAATCGGCACGAGCGCCCCGATATACAAAAGCAAAAAGACGAGCAAATACACTTCCGCAAATCCGAGCGCCGCCCCCGCCAGACGGTTGACGCTGCGCAACAGCGGCAGCTGGGCGACGAAATCGAGCATCGAGCCGACGATTTGAAGCACGATTTTCACCACAAAAAATAAAAGAGCAAAGGAAATCGCTCGATAATAGGCATCGTCTAAATGGGTGCTCTGAAACAGCAGCTTCATCGTCTCCGGATCGCCGAACGTCGGATATGGAATCCAAAGGCGCAATGTCGGTACAAACCGCTCATAATACTGATAAGCAGCGAAAAAGGCAATGAAAAACCCGGCCATATGAATGAATTGGAGAATAAAGCCGCGCTTCAGCCCGATCATCGCCCCCAGCAGCAGGATAAACAGCAGCACGACATCAATCATCCTGTTTCCCGTCCTTTTCCTGTTTCAGCTTTTCCGCCAGCCGTTGATATTCTTCTTTCAATTTGAGATACTCACTGGCGATGTTGACGGCCGTCAACACGGCCAGTTTCGGCACATCGAGCATCGGATTTTTCTCACTGAATTCATGCATTTTATCGTCAACGAACGCCGCCACGAGCCGGATATGGGCCGGGCTTTCCGCGCCGACGATCGTGTAGTCTTGACCATAGATGCGGACGCTCACCCGCGTTTTTGGCTGTCCTGTCAAACTTTCTCCCCCATTTCGCAAAATCCTACTGTTTATCATATCATGAACGCTGGTATAATGGAAAGATGCGACACACAGCGACGATAGAGAAGATAAAGGAGCGACGGAACGTTGTCAAACTATGTGATTCAAGCCGACCAACAGCTGCTTGACGCCTTGCGCGCCCACTACGAAGACGCCTTGTCCGACCGGCTTCCGGCTGGAGCTTTGTTTGCCGTCAAGCGCCCGGATGTCGTCATCACCGCCTACCGCTCGGGGAAAGTGCTGTTTCAAGGGAAAGCGGCGGAGCAAGAAGCAGCGAAATGGATGGGGAAGAGGGGGGCTGATCCAGGCAAACGACAGGAGAGAGAGACCGCCTCGCCCCCATTGGAACGTAGGCTCGAGAAGCTTTCTGCGATCGGTTCGGATGAAGTCGGCACCGGGGACTATTTCGGCCCGATCGTCGTCGCCGCCGCCTACGTTGATCGGTCGCATATCGCCAAAATCGCGGCGCTTGGCGTGAAAGATTCGAAACAATTGAACGATGAGGCGATCAAACGGATCGCGCCAGCCATCATGGAAACGGCGCCTTATGCCGTCACCGTGCTTGATAACGCCGAATACAACCGCTGGCAGCGAAGCGGCATGCCGCAGACGAAAATGAAGGCGCTGCTTCACAACCGGACGCTCGCGAAACTCGTTGACGCCATCGCGCCGATCGAACCAGAAGCAATCATCATCGACGAATTTTTAAAACGGGATTCGTATTTCCGTTACCTTTCCGATGAAGATCGCATCATCCGCGAGCGGGTGCACTGCCTTCCAAAGGCGGAAAGCGTGCACGTATCAGTCGCCGCCGCCTCGATCATCGCCCGCTATGTGTTTTTAGACGAAATGGAGCGATTATCCCACTCCATCGGCCTCCCGCTTCCAAAAGGCGCCGGCGCCATCGTTGACGAAGCCGCGGCCCGGATCATCCGCGAGCGAGGGGAAGAGATGCTCGAGACGTGCGCCAAGCTTCATTTCGCCAATACGAAAAAGGCGCTTGACATCGCCAAGCGCCGGTAGTGGTTTCCTTCACACCCATGGGAAACGGCAGCGTTGGCTCCGTTGCACAGGTCGCCCCGTAGTAACTGAACGACACCGTTTCCCCCCATACCACATATTGGGGTGTTATGAAGAAAAATCGTTTTTCATCCGCAAACAACCAAAAGGCTGTCCCCATCCAGCCTAGTGAGCCGGGATCATTAGACAGCCTATTCTGCCGCGCCATCGATGGCCTTCGATTTTTCCGTTGCTCGTACAAAATAATCCATTCCAGCAGAACGTGAAAGAATTGTAATCCCGGTACGGTACGTCAAAATATCCCTTATCTTCATCAGTCGTCCGGGATGCCGCCCCATTAAGCACTGTCAGTTCTTCGGAATTTTGTTTTGGTGTAAAAAATCGATTGCAGCTTCACTACCTTACCATGACAGATGAAAGTCCAAAAACGCTTACGACATCAATACATAAAAATGGTTTGCTAACTGGTGGTCGACAACATACGTGGTGAACCGAAAAGAGTTCTCCACAAACTCTTGACTGACCGGGATTCATTTCCGGACAACGGCCAGAAAATCGTGCCAAAAAAACAAGACGCGCCAAAAGAGAGGCAGCGTCTTGCCTATGAATGAACGAGTTCAGCCGATATCGCTCACGCCAGTTCTTCCAGCGCGGCGACGACTTTCTCCGCCGTGCTTCGGCTCGATTGCGGGTTTTGCCCAGTGATCAAGTTGCCGTCGCGCACGGAGAAATCGGTCCACTTCCCGCCGCGGACGAAATTCGCCCCGCGCAGGCGCAAGGTGGACTCCAACAAAAACGGCATATGGACGTCAAGCCCGACTTCGCGTTCTTCTTCGTCTGTAAACGACGTGACCGTTTTTCCTTTCACAATCGGCGTACCGTCTTTGTATGTGGCGTTCACCAGCCCCGACGGACCGTGGCAGACGGCGGCGATGATCCGGCCGTCTTCGGCAAACTGCTGCAAGACGTATTGCAGCGTTTCATTGTCGGGAAAATCGAACATCGTCCCGTGTCCACCGGGAAGGAAAATGGCGTCAAACCCGTGTGCATCGTCTTTGCTTAAGCGCGCTGTATGTTTCAGCGCCGCTTCCGCCTCGGCCCAAGACGGATCTTTTTCGTTGATGCTGCGCGGGTCAAGCGGCACCTCGCCGCCTTGAATGCTCGCCACTTTCACGTCATACCCTTTTTCTTGAAACACCAAATACGGCACGGCAAACTCTTCCAGCCAAAGCCCGGTTTTATGGTCGTCGGTGATCGTCGTATGGTTCGTCACCACCATGAGCACTCGTTTCGACATGCGGCAGCCCTCCTTTAGGTTCTGGAATGTTCTCTACTACTCATCATACTTTACGTTGGGCAAAAGCGGAAAAAATATGCTTGTGAAATGGAATCATTATTGAGGGGAATCAAGCAACACGAATAGAACATATATTCTCTTGATTAGAAGGACGACATCCTTTCCGTTCTCCCTAAAAAAGAACGCCGCTTCCTGGATCTCGGGAAGCGGCGTTGGCCCGCCTTCTTAACTGATTTTTTGTTGTTCCAGTCCGGTTGTCTCGCTTGCCGGCTGCCGAAACGGCCACCAGTTCGCGCGGCCGAACGTGCGGACCATGACCGGCACGAAAAGCGGCAGGACGACGAGGGCGTAAAGCAGGAGCCCTGTCAGCACAATCGTCGCAATTTGCAAAAGCGACAAGACGCCGGACGGATACATCGCGGCGAACGTTCCGCCCAAAATGACGGCGGCCGAGATGATGACCGTCCCCATATGGCCCATCGCCGACAGCATCGCTTCCTTCACCGGCCGGCCGCGGTATTCGTTGAACCGATCCATGAGGAAGATGCTGTAGTCGATGCCGAGCGCCAAAAGCAACACAAAGGCGAAGAACGACACCGCCCAGTTCAAGCCGGCATAGCCAAGGCCGTTGACGAAAATGAGCTCGGTGACGGCCATCGACGTGTAGTACGTCAACACGAGCGACAAGATCAAATAAAGCGGCATGATAAGCGAACGGAGCAGCACCGTCAACACGATGGCAATGCCGATTAACATGAGCACAGCCGTCCGCTGATAGTCGGCGTTCGACATCGCCTGCAAATCGGCATACGTGCTGGTGACGCCGCCGACAGCGATCGTCGCGTCTTCCCACTTCGTTCCTTTCACCGCCCGTTCGGCCGCGGCGCGAATGTCATCGATGCGGCCGAGCGCCGATGTTGAATACGGATTTTCTTTTAAAACGACATCGAACTTCACGATGCGGCGGTCTTTCGACATATACGCGTCTTTCGCCTGCGCAAAGTCTTTGCTTTCGCGCGCCTCTTTCGGCATGTGCCAGCCGGCCATTTCTTTCTCCGGGGCCGATGACAAATCGGCTAAATACGTTTCCGCCGTTCCGAGGCCGTCCGCCACTTTTTGAAGGCCGGACGCGCTTTGGTCCAAGCCATTTACAAGCTGGCCGAGCTGGCCGCCAAGCGCGGAGAAATGCTCAAGCAATTGGCGCTGGCCGCCGTTCACTTGCTCAAGCCCTCGGGAGAATTGCGGCAATTTGTCAACCGCCTGTTTCTGGCCGTCGGCCGCTTTCGTCAATCCGGCTTCGAGCTCACTAAGCCCGGCAATGACTTGATCCAAGCCGCCGTTGACCGCCGCTTGACCAGCCGCGAGTTGGGCGAACGATTCGTTCGCTTTCGCCAAACCGGCGCGCGCCTGCTCAAGCGCCCCGTTCAATTGCGTGAGGCCGTCCGCCATTTGTTTCGTCTGGCCGGACAAGGCGGCGACCGTCATTTTTGCTTGTTGGTATTGCCCATCTTGACGGAGTTCCGGATGCGACTGTTCGACTTGCCCGAGCATCGTCTGCACGGCGGCAAGCTGAGCGGCGACAGCTTTTAATCCCGCTTCGATTTGCCGGTACTGGCCGCTTAGCGCCGACAGCCCTTGTTCCGCCTGCTTGTAGCCGTCAAGCAGCTGCGTGGCGCCTTCCTGCAGCTTTTTCGCATTGTCGCGAAGCGTCACTAAGCCGTTTTTCAGCTCACCGGCGCCCATCGCTCCCCGGCGCACCCCTTGTTCAATTTGACTGAGACCGGTTTGCAGCTGGCGCAGGCCGTCTTCAAGCCGCTCCGTTCCGGAGACGAGCTGGCCGACGCCGGATGACGCCTTCTTCAGCTGCGGAGCGGACGAGGACAACTTTTGGCTTGCCGCCTCAAGGCCGGAGCCGATTTTCTCAATGCCCTCTTTGCCGGCGCCAAGGCCGCTTTTCAGCTGTTTCGCCTGTTCGGTGACAAACAGCTCCTGAATCGGCTCACCCGTCGGGCGCGTCGCCGAGCGGACGCTCGCCACGCCATCAACTTTTTCGATCTCACGGCTCATTTTCTCAATCAACGCCAGCCCTTCTTCCGAATCAAGCGGCTCTTTGCTTTTCAATACCACCTGCGTCGGCATGGCATCTCCCGGATTGAAATGATCGGCAATGATGTCAAACGCTTTGACGGAACGATAATGATCGCCGATCTCTTCCATGGAATCAAACGACAGTTTGCCATCATACGTCGCCAACACCGGCACGGTCACGACGGCGACAATCGCCAGCGCCAGAAGCGGACGGGCGAACGCAAATCGGCCAGCCGCGAGCCAAAGCCGGCTTTGCCCGTGCTCGAGCTTCCCCCGCACCGGCCAAAACAGCTTTTCGCCAAGCACCGCCATGAAAAACGGCACGAGCGTCACGAGCGCCAAAAGCAGCACCGCTACCCCAACGGCGACGGCCGCCGCCGATTGGTACAGCTTAAACGTCGACAACCCGATCGCCGCAAAGCCGATCATGACGGCAATGCCGCTTGCGGCCACCGTTTTCCCAGCCGTCCGGTACGTGGCGACGATCGCTTCCGCCCGGTCGCCGCGCTTCGCCAGTTCTTCTTTAAACCGGCTCAGCAACAAAATGCAATAGTCGGTCCCGATGCCGAACAACACGGCGACTAAAAACGTTTGCGTGAACGTCGACAGGGGGAAATTCACTTTATCTACTAAAAACGCAACGACCGACTGCGAGACGACATACGTCGCCCCGACCGCGAGCAGCGGAATGAGTGGCGCCACCGGCGAGCGGAACACGGCGAGCAACACAATTAAAATAAAGACGACCGTGATCCCCTCCGTTTTCTTCACGCCTTCCTGCGAGCTCGCTACGACATCTTCATCGATCATCCAGCCGCCGGTGAAATAATGCTCGACCTTGACGCCATCGACTGCTTTATACAGGGCGTCGGTCAATTGCTTCGCCGTCCGCCCAGCCGGGTCGATGCTGACGGAAATGAGCATCGTCGTTCCATCTTTGGAGATGAGTTCTTTTTCCAGCTCCCGGTTGGCAAACGGCGAGACGATGTTCGTGACATGAAGTTCCTCTTTTTTCTTTTCGAGCGCGTTTACCGCCCGTTCAATCTCTTTTTTATCGTCCGCCGTCAGCCCGCCTTTTTGGTAAAAGACAAGCACCGCGGATCGTTCGTTTTGCTTGTTTTCCTGGCCGTTTGCCTCTTTGATCAATTTTGCCGCCAATGACGACGAGTAGCCGTCGGGCACGCTCAGCTGCCCTTTTTCCCTGACAAGCTCGCCCATGTTCGGGGCAGTCGCCATGAGCACGGCTGCGATGATGATCCATGCCGCAAGCAAGAACCATCTTCCTTTGATGATCGCTCTCATTTTGCCTCTTCCACCTCCTGCAGCACGCGGGCCAACCGTTCATACGTACGGATGAACGTTTCAATTTCTTCTTCCGGGAAGCGGGCGATCACTTCTTCGACGAGCCGGTAGACGTTTCGGTCCATTTCCGCGATCCATGCTTCTCCTTGTTCCGTCAACGACAAGACAACGACTCGCCGGTCGCTCTCATCGCGGTCGCGGCGCAGCCAGCCTTTGTCGACGAGGCGATTCGTCATCGCCGTCACCGCGCTTTTATTCACGCCGAACATCGCCGCAAGCTCCGTTGACGTGCACGTCCCCCGCCGGCGGATGTAGCGAAGCAAATAATATTGATCGTGCGTCATCTCTTCGCAAAGACTGCCTTTGACAAGCGCCGCTCCGCGTTTCATCACGAGAAACGACACGGACAAATAGCGGTCAATCCATTCATCGATGTTTCGTCCCGGCATTGATTCACCTCCGATGGTTCAATCATTGAACAATCAACCAGATTCAACAGTAGATGGAGAGCTGTCATCCGTTTTGTTCAACTGTTGAACTATTAGTAACGATACCAAGGAAAAAAGAGAAAGTCAACAAGGAATGTTGCCAAAGGAGAAACCATTCTATCGTCCAATCTGAATAGAGAGGAAATTTTTTCAAAGCCATTACATTGCATTCACGAACGCTTAACATCTGGCTTGTACAATAAAAATGACAAAATCATCTGAAAAGGGAGAGGAGAACGATGTTCCAATCGAAACGCCGCACGGCTTTGCTCATCGCCGGGCTGAGCGCCGGACTGGCGCTGCATCAAGCCGGACAAGATGCATGGGCCGCCCCAGCGAAACAATCGAAGCCGTCTGAGGTGAAAAATGTCGTCCTTTTTGTCGGCGACGGCATGGGCACAGCGCATCGCAACGCCATTCGCCTTGCCACAAAAGGGATCGCTGGAGAATTGGAGATGGACGATATGCCATACAGCGGGCTTGTCCATACGAACTCCGCCGACTCGAAGTCATTCATCACCGACTCCGCTGCGGCGGCGACCGCGATCGCCTCAGGCGTGAAAACGTACAACGGCGCCATCTCTGTTGATCTGCAAAGAAAACCGGTGGAAACGATTTTGGAACAAGCAAAAAAAGCCGGCAAGGCAACAGGGCTTGTCACGACCGCCCAAGTGACGGACGCCACGCCGGCTGCGTTTGCCGCCCACACCGCCAATCGCTCTGCCCAAAGCGACATCGCCAAGCAATACATCGAACAAACGAAAGTGGATGTCATTTTGGGCGGCGGGGAAGATTACTGGTACCCTGCTGGAAATCCTGGCTATTACCCCGACCATCCAGCCGAAGATCCGGAAGAAGCAAGCAAAGGCACGCAAGGAAACTTGGTTGAACGCGCCAAGCAGCTCGGCTACACGTACGTCCGCACCGCCGATGAGCTGAAACAAGCGTCCGGCCGCAAGTTGCTTGGACTGTTTGCCAACGAAGAAATGTTCCAGCAGCGCCCCGAAGGAGAAGGAGATGTGTACAATCCCGTCGTGCCGCTGCCCGATATGACAAAAAAAGCGCTTGACGTGCTGTCGCAAAATAAAAAGGGCTTTTTCCTCGTTGTCGAAGAAGAAGCCATTGATGAAATGAGCCATGAAAACAACGGATCGCTCATGATCAAAGCGGGCCAGCAGCTTGACGAAGCGGTCGCCGTAGCGAAACAGTACGCCAAGCGCCATCGGGATACGCTCGTCCTCGTGCTCGCCGACCATGAATGCGGCGGCTTGACGATCGAAACGCCGGGCGGCACGGATGAGTCGGGAGACGGCAAAACGATCTCCGGCGAAGACGGCCCGTTTCCAATCGCCCGCTCTATGCAAACGTTCGCCCTCGACTGGACGACAACGGGCCACACCGCCGCCGATGTGCCGCTGACTGCCATGGGCCCGGGAGCGGAGCGATTCACCGGCATTTATGAAAATACGCGCATTCATGACATTCTCGAAGAATTATTGTTTGGAAAAAGCAAAAGATAACGCCATCCGTGTTTCGAACGTTGTCCTTCATCGATCTCCGTTTCCCCGCGAACAAATCGTTTGCGGGGAAGATTTTTCTATCCATTCATCCATACTGATTGCCTAGAAGGGCGGTGAAAAAACAATCATTCCTGCAAATCGGTCATTTTTGATCAAAGAGAAAAACAGATTTTACAAGGCTTATCAAATTGAAAAACACTGTTGTTGATTCACATTTTTCATTCAATCACCAGCCCTCTAAAAGCAAGCCAAGAACGTTCTTTTTCACAATCAACTAATTAAGAAACAATGCTTGTTTTTCGGCGCTGCAGTCACCGCCCCACGTGATAGCCAAGCCACGCGAGCCACACGCCACACAAATACGTAGCCGCCAAATAAACGACAACCTTCGCCCATTGGCGTTGCTGCATCATTTGCACGCTTTCCCATTTTAAGGTCGAAAACGTGGTGAACGCGCCCATAAAGCCCGTGCCGACAAGCAGTTTTGCGGCATCGGCGGCGCCGCTTCCAGCGAGCCAGCCGAGCAAGAAGGACCCAAGCAAGTTGACAATGAGCGTCCCTATGGGAAAACGCGGCGAACGCCGAGCCGCCCAGCGGCTGACGAGATAGCGGGCCATGGCGCCGAAAAAACCGCCGATCGCCACAAACAGCGGTGCGTACATTATCCAATCCCTTCCTTCCGTTCCGGTTGAGCGGCGGCATATCCAGCCCATGAGGCGAGCAACCCGCCAAACAGGCTGGCAGCGATATAAACGGCCGCCATGCCAAAGCGCCCTTGTTCCATCAATTCCACACATTCAACACTGAGCGTCGAAAACGTCGTATACGAGCCGACAAAGCCGGTTGTGACCGCGGTCTTCCACCATGGCGGCCATGCAGGGAGGCGGGTGAAGAAAACCGTGAGCCAGCTGAGCAAAAACGAGCCTGTCCAGTTGATGAAAAGCGTCCCGAGCGGAAAGCCGCCGACGGCGGCGGCGGGAACAACCAAACCGAGGCCATAGCGGACAAGCGCGCCGATCATGCCGGCTGCGCCGACAGCGAGATAGACCAATAAGGACCCCTCCTTCCAAAAATGAACAGACTCCTGCCGCATCCATCTGCAGCAGGAGTCATCAGCCGGAAGCCGGCGGTTATGGCGAACTCCATCGCCTATTCGATTGGCATCGCCTTTATTTTACCATATATCCCCTCCCGATGGGAAGCAGATTCAACGGCTTGGTCGGAACCCGTGTTGTTCGAATATTTGGAGCGCCTGTTCGCTCGTCAAATAATCATACAACTCCCGCGCCTCCTTGAGATGTTTGCTCGTCTTGACAACACCAAGCGGATAGATGATCGGGTCGTGCATGCCGCTTGGCACGGCGGCGGCGATCTTGACTTTGTCCGACACGAGCGCGTCCGTCCGGTACACAAACCCGGCGTCGACGTTGCCGGTTTCCACGTACGTCAGCACTTGACGAACGTCTTTCGCGTAAACGAGCTTCGCTTTCACCTGCTCCCACAGCCCCGCCTTTTCGAGCGTTTGTTTGGCGTACATGCCGGCCGGCACTGACTCGGGGATGCCGATCGCCACTCGTTTGGCGCGGGTGATGTCATCGAGCGACTGAATCGCCCCTTCTCCTTGTTTCGGAACGATGAGCACCAGCTCGTTGGCGAGCACGGTTTTTTCGTGTTTGGAATCGATCAGCCCTTCCTTTTTCAGTTCCTCAAATGGCTCGGCAGCCGCGGAGAAAAAGAGATCGACCGGCGCCCCTTCGGAAATTTGTTTTTGCAAGGCGCCCGACGCGCCAAAATTATATTGGATGCGGATGTTCGGGTGCTTTCGTTCAAACGCCGTTTTCGCTTCTTCCAGCGCTTCTTGCAGGCTGGCGGCGGCGGAGATGGTGAGCTCCACTTTGTCCGCCGATTTCGTTTGCCCAGCCCCCTCTTTCGAACCGCTGTCGCAGCCATACAAGCCGAACAACAAGACCACCGCGACAAGCCATGCCATTTTTCGCATCTACATCCCCCTTATCTCCATTCAGATTTTTATATGTAATGATATCTAATTATAAATAATGATAACTAGTTAAAAAAGAAAAATTTTTTCACATCGCTCTCTTTGCGCTACAATGAAAGAAAGGAGGATGGCATGATGACGGAGCCGCGGTCATACACGATTGAAGAAATCGCTTCCTTATTAAAAGTGTCCAAACTAACGGTGTACGATTTAGTGAAAAAAGGGAAGCTGCCCACCTTTCGCGTCGGGCGGCAAATGCGGATCACCGCGGATGATCTCAAGCGGTACATCGACTGGCAAAAAGGGGAGGCAAGCACCGTTTTTTCCGCCGTTTCACGGCCGACCGAAACCGCCTTTCGCCCCATCATCATCAGCGGTCAAGATATGGCGCTCGATTTGCTTGGCGTCCATCTCGAGAAAGGCGGCTCTTATCAATCGCTTCGCACCTATACGAGCAGCCTCAACGGGTTGATTGCGCTGTACAAAGGGCAATGTGACATCGTCAGCGTGCATTTGTTTGACGGGCAAACGGGTGAGTACAACCGCCCCTACGTTGAAAAGCTGTTGACAGGCCATGCGTACATCATGGTGAACTTGATGCGCAGGCCAATCGGGTTTTACGTGCCAAAAGGCAATCCGCGCGGCATTCAAACGTTTAGCGACTTAGGAAGGAGCGACGTCGTGATCGTCAACCGGGAAAAAGGAGCGGGGGCGCGTGTGCTCTTGGATGAACAGCTGCGCCTGCATGGACTGTCACCGTCCGCTATTCGCGGCTATGAGCGCGAGGAGACAAGCCATTTGAGCGTCGCCTCCGCGGTGGCGGCGGGTCTCGCTGATGTCGGCATCGGCACGGAAAAAGTGGCGCGAATGGCCGGCGTCGAGTTCATTCCGCTGATGAACGAACAGTATGATGTCGTCATGTTGCGGACGCCGGAGAATGAATCGCTCATCGCTTCCGTGCTGGACGTGCTCCGCTCCGATTCGTTCCGCGCCGAACTCGAAGCGCTCAGCGGGTACGATGTGTCACAAACCGGGCGCATCATGGCCGAGTACGGCTGACAGGGCATCCGCCTTTGTTGGCATCCTTCGTTTTCTGAATCCGTTTGGAAACGAGCTCTCATCAAAAAAAGCTGTTCCAAAAGCGAGTCGCTTTTTGGAACAGCTTTTCGTTTTACCCGCGCAGCACCGCGCCAAATTGTTTCTCGACTGCGGCGAGCACCCGCTCGTGGACGGCGGCGACTTCTTCATCCGTGAGCGTCCGCTCCGGATCGTAGTAGCGGAGCGAGAAGGCGAGCGATTTTTTCCCGTCCGGCAGGCGGTCGCCTTTGTAGACGTCAAAGAGGGAGACGTCTTTGACAAGCGGTTTCCCGGCTTCTTCGATCGCTTGCTTGAGGGCGCCGGCTTCGACGTTTTCATCGACGACCAAGGCAATGTCGCGCACGACGGACGGGAAGCGCGGAATCGGCTCGTAGCGGATCGCTTCGCTTTCGGCGTTCAACAGATCGGTTAAAGCGAGCTCGAACACGTACGTTTCTTTCAAATCGTACTCTTTTTGCACGGCCGGATGGAGCTGGCCGACAAAGCCGATGACCCGGCCGTCAAGCACAATGTCCGCCGTCCGTCCCGGATGCAAATCGGCGCGCTTGGCCGGTTTGTATTCGATGCGGGCGGCAAGTCCAAGCAAGTCAAACAGGCCATCCAAAATCCCTTTGGCAACGTAAAAATCAACGGCCTTTTTCTCGCCTTGCCACAAATGGGCGTGCCATAAGCCGGTGAGAACGCCGGCAAGCCGCTCTTTTTCCGCCGGTTGGACGTGTTCTCCTTTGGACAAGTAGACAGAGCCGATTTCGTACAAGGCGACGTCCTCGACTTGGCGGGCGCGGTTGTAGCTCGCCGCTTCGAGCAGATGCGGAATCAAGCTTTGCCGAAGAACGCTCCGCTCTTCGCTCATCGGCAGCGCCAAGCGGATCGGTTCGGCCGTCTCGAGCGCGAAGCGCGTCGCTTTGTCCGGGCTCGTCAACGAATACGTGATGGCTTGGAACAAGCCGGTTCCTTCCAAATAGCGGCGGACGCGGCGGCGCTTCGCTTGATGCGGCGTGAGCCCGCCCGGTTTCGCCTCAGCCACCGGCAGCGTCGCCGGCAGGCGGTCGTAGCCGTACAAACGGGCGGCTTCTTCAATGATATCTTCTTCAATCGCAATGTCGCGCCGGCGCGACGGGACGTGGATCGTGAACGTTCCGTTGTCTTCCGTAAACGGAAATTGCAAGTTCGAAAGAATCGCGGCCACTTCCTCTTTCGTCATCGCCGTGCCGAGGACGCCGTTGATGCGTTCGAGCGTGACCGTCACCACCACTGGGTCTTGGCGCCACACGCTCGCTTCGACGATGCCGCCGACGACCTCGCCGCCGGCGTATTCCGACATCAACGCCGCGGCGCGATCGAGCGCTTCTTTCGTCCGCGCTGGATCGATCCCTTTTTCAAATCGGGTGCTCGCCTCGCTGCGCAGCCCGTGGTCTTTCACAGCTTGGCGGATGATTGGGCTTGTAAAGTACGCCGCTTCAATGAACACGGTCGTCGTGTCGTCGCGCACTTCCGAATTCGCCCCGCCCATCACGCCGGCTAAGGCGACCGGCTCGCGGCCGTTGGTGATGACCAGGTGGTTCTCGGTCAGCTTCCGCTCGACATCATCAAGGGTGATGATCGTTTCGCCCGCTTTTGCACGGCGGACGACAATCTCCTTCGAACCGAGGCGGTCGTAGTCAAACGCATGAAGCGGCTGGCCGTACTCAAGCAAAATGTAGTTCGTAATGTCGACGACGTTGTTGTGCGGGCGAATGCCGGCCGCCATCAAACGCGCTTGCATCCAAAGAGGCGACGGGCCGATCCGGACGTTTTTCACAATCCGCCCGGCGTACAGCGGATTGTCTTCCGGCGCCTCAACGCGGACGGAAATGTATTCATGGACATGTTCGCTGTTTTCCTTGACCGCCGCTTCCGGCAGTTTTACATCGCGGCCGAGAATGGCGGCGACTTCATAGGCGACGCCGATCATGCTTAAACAGTCGGCGCGGTTTGGTGTCAAGGCGAGCTCTAACACTTCGTCATGCAAGCCGAGCCACTCGAGCGCATCGGCGCCGACCGGCGCGTCGCTTGGAAAGACGAAAATGCCGTCCGCGTATTCTTTCGGCACGACTTTCGTTTCGACGCCAAGCTCTTGGAGCGAACAAATCATGCCGTTCGATTCTTCGCCGCGCAACTTCGCCCGTTTGATTTTAAAGTTGCCCGGCAGCACCGCCCCGACTTTGGCGACCGCGACTTTTTGCCCTTTGGCGACGTTCGGGGCGCCGCAAATGATTCGCACCGGCTCGCCTTCGCCGAGATCGACGAGGCATTTCCGCAGTTTATCCGCGTTCGGGTGCGGCTCGCACTCGAGCACATGACCGATGACAACGCCGTTCATCCCGCGGTCAAGCGCCTCGACCCGCTCGACTTCAATGCCGCTTTTCGTAATCCGCTCCGCGAGCTCTTTGGCGGTGATGCCCGTCAAATCGACGTATTCCCCTAGCCAACGGTAAGAAACGAGCATTCCCAACTCCTCCTTTTTCTGTTACACACGCAAAAATTGCCGCAAGAAACGTAGATCGTTTTGATAGAAATGGCGGATGTCATCAATGCCGTATTTCAGCATCGCGATCCGCTCCGGCCCCATGCCGAACGCGAAGCCGGTGTACGTTTTCGAATCAAAACCGGCCATCTCAAGCACGTTCGGATGAACCATGCCGGCTCCTAAAATTTCGATCCAACCGGTGCCTTTGCAGACGCCACAGCCCCGCCCTTCGCAGCGGAAGCAGGACACATCGACTTCGACCGATGGTTCCGTGAACGGGAAAAAGCTCGGCCGGAAGCGGATGTCGCGCCCTTCCCCGAACAGCTTGCGGGCAAATTCGCGCAGCGTCCCTTTCAAATCGCTCATCCGGATGTTCCGGTCAACAACCAATCCTTCAATTTGCGTAAACTGGTGCGAATGCGTCGCATCATCGGTGTCGCGGCGATACACTTTGCCCGGGCAAATGATTTTCACTGGACCGCGCCCGCGGTGCTTTTCCATCGTCCGCGCCTGCATCGGCGACGTATGGGTGCGAAGCAAAATCTCTTCCGTGATGTAAAACGAATCTTGCATATCGCGGGCCGGATGGCCTTTCGGCAAGTTGAGCGCCTCAAAGTTGTAATAGTCGGTCTCCACTTCCGGCCCTTCGGCGACCGTATAGCCCATGCCGATAAACAAGTCTTCAATTTCTTCAATGACACGCGTCAGCGGATGCGGGTTGCCAAGACTCACAGGCCGGCCCGGCAGCGTCACATCAATCGCCTCGGCAGCCAGCTTCCGCTCCACTTCCTCCTGTTCCAGTTTCGCTTGTTTCGCTTCCAGCGCCTGTTGGATGGCCTCTCTTACTTCATTGGCAAGCGCGCCGATTTTCGGGCGCTCTTCCGGCGGCAATGCCCCCATGCCGCGCAGCACTTCGGTGATCGGCCCTTTTTTGCCTAAATAGGCGACGCGCACGTCGTTTAGCATTCTTAAGTCGCGGGCTTGGCCGATTTGTTCGAGCGCCTGGCGTTTCAGCTCGTACAGCCGTTCTTTCACATCAATCCCTCCTCATTTCAGTTGAACGCTCTCCCACTTACGCTCACGCGTAGAAGCGGGGGGCTTCTCGGTTTAAGATGATAAAAAAAACCCGCCCCCGGTAAGGGACGAGTTGTTGCTCGCGGTACCACCCTTGTTAACAGCCGAAATGCGCTGTTCACTTCATTGCGATAACGGCCGAAAGCCGGAACACCTTTACATCCCTCGTCGGGATGGTCCCGGTGTCAACTCAGGAGGTGAACTTCACTTGCGTCGGCCATAAAAACGCTCCCAGTCTATGGCGTTTTCTCCCTGGATGGCGAACAGCAAGCTACTTTTCTCCGTCATCGTTGTTGTCCGTATGGGAAATTGTCGCTATTCATTATACGCAAATGAGTGGGCAAAGGCAAGGTCAGGCCGAAATTTCTTTGCGCAGCTCATCGATTTCCGCTTCCTGTTCAATCGAGCGGATGGCAAGGCGCTCCATAATTTTTTCCTGCCGCACTTGCCCTCCCTTGAGCGCGGCGACATCTTTTTTGACCCCCAACATGTCCTTTTTCATAGCGTCCATGTCTTTTTTCATCGCATCCATGTCTTTTTTCATCGCATCCATGTCTTTTTTCATCGCCTCAACATCACTTTGGATGCGATCGACTTTGTCTTCGAGTTGTTTCACGCTTCCTTGCAGCTTGACGATATCCATGCGCATTTGTTCGATGTAGACCCCTTGAACATCAAGACGCTCAAGCACAGCGTTCAATAACGCCCGCAGTTCGCCATCCATCCGTCTCCGCCCCCCTTGTCCTATTGATTTTCCATTCTATTTTACCGCACCGCCTGCAAGGAATAAAGCAAAATTCCGGCCGCAACGGCGACGTTCAGCGACTCGGCGCGGCCGTAAATCGGGATGTACACGTTCTCTGTCGTTAGGCGCAGCAGGTCGGGTCGGACGCCGCTTCCTTCATTGCCGAAGAGCAAGGCGAACGAAGGCGATTGTGGAACGGTGCGGTAATCGACGGCGTTCTCCAAGGCGGTGCCGTACACCGGAATGCCCTGCTCCTTGAAACGCGCGATCCATTGTGCCAGATCGCCTTTGACAACCGGAAGGTGAAACAGCGACCCTTGCGTCGCCCGCACCACTTTCGGATTGTACAAGTCGGCGCATCCCTCACCGAGGATGACGGCATCGATCCCAGCGGCATCGGCGGTGCGGATCATCGTCCCAAGATTGCCCGGATCTTGCACGGCGTCAATCAGCAAGGCGGTCTTCACGCCTTCAAGCTCGGTCGACAGCTGCCGGCACACCGCGGCGATGCCTTGCGGCGTCTCCGTGCTGCTGATCGCCTTCATCACCGCTTCGGTCACGATCGTAACCGGGACACCTGTGACGTTCCAGCCGGGCGGGACAGCCGTCCGCTCATCAACGATCAGCTCGACAAGGGGCGCGTTGCTTTTTATGGCCTCTTCGACAAGATGAAACCCTTCAAGCAAAAACAATCCGGTCTCATCGCGCCCTTTTTTTGTCAGCAGCTTTTTCCATTGTTTGACGCGCGCATTTTTCGGCGATTCGATCCGCTTCACCGTTTCGTCCCCCAATGTTTGGCGATAAACTCATCGCGCCCGGACGCGGCGCGGTCTTGCTTGTAATGCTCCGGATTTTTCTTATGGTAGTTTTGATGATACTCTTCCGCCGGGTAAAACGTCGTCGCCGGCAAAATTTTCGTCACAATCGGCTTCGAGAAGCGCCCGCTTTCCTCGAGCGCCCGCTTTGACTGCTCGGCGAGCTGGCGCTGTTTTTCGTTATGGTAAAAAATCGCCGTCCGGTATTGCGGCCCGCGGTCGTGAAACTGGCCGCCGTCATCGGTCGGGTCGATTTGACACCAATACAGCTCCAAGAGCCGCTCATACGGAAAGACGTCCGGGTCGAAGGTGATTTGCACCGCTTCGTAGTGGCCGGTCGTGCCGGTTTTCACTTGCTCGTATGTCGGATTTTCCACATGTCCCCCTGTATAGCCGGAGACGATGCCGTAAATGCCATCGAGCTCCTCAAACGGCGTCACCATGCACCAAAAGCAGCCGCCGGCGAATGTCGCTTTTTCCATTGTGTCGTCACCTCATGCGTCAAGTTTCTTCCTTTGATTATAGCAAAATGTGTGCCGTTGTCATCTTTCACGACCAAAGCCAAGTTCCTTCACAAAGCCAGGCTCGTTCCGTTCCGCACGCCGGCCGCTCATGTCGCTGAGTCAAGCCGTTGTTTCATTTCGTCAAGCAAGCGGTCAAACAGCGGGATATAGTGGATGCGAATGCGTTCGTAAATGTCCATTGCGGTTTCTTCGTCATACGTATGGGACGTCCGGTTGCGGTCTTCCAGCATGCGAAGCCATGTCTCTCCGTCTTGAATCAACCCTTCCCGAAACGCCTCGCGAATCGTTTTCCTCGGACTCGTCACTTCAGCGTATCCCTGATGCTCCAAATAAAGTTTCATCCATTTCCATGCTAGTTCGTACGTGAATTCAAAGCGTTGAATGGTCGCATCAACAACAAGGTCATCCGTTTGGGCGTCTCTTGCGGCACTTTGCCGGAGTTTGGAGAGCGCCCGTTCGAAATCGTAAAATCGATCCATCAGCCGGCTCATTGTGACCATCACCTTCCCGTGCTCGTTCGTTTGAAAAATCGTCTTTCCTTCTTGGTCAATATTCATTTTTAGCTGTTCGTTGTGAATTTGATTGTAATCAACAACATCGATCGAATAAATGATCGGAAGTTCATCCAAGTCCGATTGCAGGAGGTACAGCGGGCCTCCCGGTTTTCGAAATTTGATCGCCAAATCGATATCCGATCCTTCCTTGTAATCGCCTCGTGCTCTTGAGCCGAACAAAATGACTTTTTCAATGACATCAGCATAACGGGAAAATAGATGGAGCAGTTGGCGAAATACCGTTCGTTCCAATCCATAGAGCGGTTTCTCGTCCATCGTCGCCATCACTCATTTCGGTCTAGTTTTTCCTCTATTATACCATATACGAGAGCCGCTCCATGTATAAATCCGCCGCCATTGGCAAACGATAACGGTGTACAATACGGCCAACGAGGTGAGACAAATGGATTTGAACTTGCGGGAAGCCATTATGCACAACGTAGCCAACAACTCGAAAGAGCAGCTGGAACATACGATCGAAGATGCGATCCAACGAGGCGAGGAAAAATATTTGCCCGGCCTCGGTGTCCTCTTTGAAGCCATTTGGACGCATGCCAATGAGCAGCAAAAAGACATGATGCTCACAACACTCGAGCAGGCGGTTAAACAGTAACCGCCTGCTTTTTCTTGCTCTTTCGCCCAACGCTTCTCTGTTCAAAAAGATCGAATCTCCAGCCGTTTGAGGAAGATGCCACGAAATCATTTCTGTCGGGAACAACCTACCGCCTATGTGGTTTTTTAATTTTATGCTACAAATAACTAGAATCATAGGAATCAATATGATAAAATTCACAAAAAAGAGAAAGGAATGATAATTTTGAAAAAATGGGCGTCTCTCATTCTCTTCCTGTTCCTGTTTACCATCCCTTTCAGCGTGTCGGGCGCCAGTTCATCCGCTCTTACAGATGCTGTAAACAAGCAGTTTAAAGACACTTTGACTTACTACAAAAACGGCTCTGTCCAAATTCTAGACAGCATCACCACATCAGCTGAAGTAGCCGAAAACAACACGACCGAAGCGAAAACGGTGAAAGTCGTGTTGGCCCAAGGGAGCGAAATTCGGGACAGCATTTTCATTTTTCACACCAAACAAATTTTTTATTACGATGTTGATGGCCAAACCCTTCTAGACTCGGCTTCCCTCACCAAAAATGACGCCATCAAACAATTTGAGAAAAAGCATAAAAATGAACTAGGCAAAAAGCTGAGCCCGTTCTCCTTTACCATTCTGCTCGTTGCTTTGCTGCTGACCATCACGTTTCCGCCGCTTGCGGCCGTTCTGTTCTACGGCGATGCTTCCACATCGCATCGACATGCATCCAAAGCCGTAGGCCTAAAAGCTTGACTTTCCCTCCCACGTCCTTGCAGGGGAAAGCAGGGGAGAATCCATCTTTCGTGAAGCAGGTGCGGTTACGGGCACACTTGCCTCATCCACCTGAACCTCTCCACACGGCAACGCCCACAACCGCCCCGTCTGCCAAACAGGACCAGCTGGCTTCATGGGCATACTGCCAAAAACACCGGCCGAATCGGCCGGTGTTTTTATTCGTCAAACGTCAGTTGTTTCACTTTGTCGGCGTCAAGCCGTTTGATCACCTCAACAAGCAGCTTGACCGTGTTTTCGTAGTCGTCGCGGTGCAAAATGGCGGCGTGCGAGTGGATGTAGCGCGTCGGGATGGCAATCGTGAGCGACGGAACGCCGATGCCGGTTAAGTGAATCGCTCCCGCGTCCGTACCGCCGCCTGGCATGGCGTCAAAATGGTGCGGAATGTTCAGCTCTTCCGCCACTTCGATGACAAATTCGCGCAAGCCGCGGTGCGACACCATCGTTGCGTCGTACAAGACGATGTGCGGGCCGGCGCCGAGTTTGCCCATCGCTTCTTTTTCCGACACGCCCGGCGTATCGCCGGCAATGCCGACATCAACAGCAAACGCGATATCTGGCTGAATGAATTGGGCGGCCGTGCGCGCGCCGCGCAAGCCGACTTCTTCCTGCACCGTGCCGACGCCGTATACCGTGTTTGGATGGTCGACGCCTTTCAGCTGCTTGAGCACATCGATGGCGACCGCACAGCCGATCCGGTTGTCCCATGCTTTCGCGAGCAGCATTTTTTCATTGTTCAATACCGTAAATTCAAAATACGGCACGATCATATCGCCCGGGCGGACGCCCCACTCCATCGCTTCCTCGCGGCTTGTCGCGCCGATGTCGATGAACATATCTTTGATTTCCACCGGTTTTTTGCGCGCCTCCGGCGGCAGAATGTGCGGCGGCTTCGAACCGATGACGCCGGTGATGTCGCCTTTTTTCGTCACGATCGTCACGCGCTGGGCGAGCATTACTTGGCTCCACCATCCGCCAAGCGTTTGGAAGCGGATGAATCCTTTGTCGTCGATTTGCGTCACCATAAAGCCGACTTCATCCAAATGGCCGGCGATCATCACTTTCGGCCCGCCCGATTTCCCTTCTTTTTTGGCGATCAAGCTGCCGAGGCCATCCGTTGTCACTTCATCCGCATACGGAGCTATGTATGTCTTCATCACATCGCGCGCTTCCCGCTCATTGCCCGGGACGCCTTTCGCATCGGTCAGCGCTTTCAGCATCGTCAACGTTTCGTCCAACTTCGCCATCTTGGCACCCCTTTCCGGTTTTGTCCACTTTTTTATTATACTTGAAAAGGCTGACGATTGGCAAAATGAATCATTCGCCACCCGAAAAAAAGATCAGTAGCGCTCGTTTTGCCGCTTGTGGTTCACTTCATTTTTCCGCCGATACGCCGCCTCGATGTCGTCGGAAGAAAAACCGAGCGCCACGCCAAGCCGCCAATACTCCGCAAACAGCGCATCATATTCCCCTCGCGCTCTCGTCTCCCCGAACCGCTCGGCGGCGCGAAACACGGCAAGAAACTGCTCGACAAGCGGCCGTCCCGCCGACGGAGCTTCGTTTTCTTCATAAAACAAGCCGCACTCCAGCCCGAGCGACAATAAAAAATGCAAGCCGTCAACATATTCCTCAAGCACTCGCTCGGCTGGCGCGGGCGGTTTGATGCTCCAAAATTTAAAGCAACGCGTCTCATTCGCGAGTTCACCCAGCTCCACAAGAAAGGCGAGCTGCTTGCGGGCAAACAAATCTTCCTCCATCAAGCCATGCTCCGTTTCAATGCGCCGATCCAACATGCGCTGCATATCGTAAAGCAAAGGCCAATTCATTCTCTCCTCCCCTTTCTACCTCATCCATCGCCAATAGAGAAACAGCTCCACCGCTGCCAACAGCGGCAAGCCATAGCCAAAAGCCCGATGGCGCGTTTTATGGCGAAACGTGTACATGCCCGCCATTGCCCCCAGAGCTCCGCCCAACCACGCCAGCAGCCAAAGCGTCCGCTCGGCGGTGCGAAAGCGGCGGCGCTTCGCCTTGTATTTGTCGACCCCCATCACGAAAAAAGCGAGAAGATTGATCGCTATCCCGTATTGTACCATATCGATCCCTTTCCTTGATAAGAAAATGGCCACCCTGATCAAGGATGGCCATCGTTGTTATTTATTCAAATTCGCTTTCGCCAAGTCGGCGAGTTGGGCGAACGCGGCTTGGTCGTTCACCGCCAAGTCGGCGAGCATTTTCCGGTTCACTTCCACGCCGGCCAGCTTCAAGCCGTGCATCAAACGGCTGTAGGACAAGCCATTTTGGCGAGCCGCTGCGTTGATGCGGACAATCCACAGTTTGCGGAAGTCGCGCTTCCGTTGACGGCGGTCGCGATACGCATACATGAGCGATTTCATCACTTGTTGGTTCGCGACTCTATATAATGCGTGTTTCGCGCCGAAATAGCCTTTTGCGAGTTTTAACACTTTTTTGCGACGTCTGCGCGTCACTGGTCCACCTTTTACGCGTGGCATAATCGTTCCCTCCTATAGTCGGTCGTTATTTCAAGTTGTCAAGCATTTGGCGGATGCGTTTGAAATCGCCAGGCGAGACAAGCGTCGCTTTGCGGAGATGACGCTTTTGTTTTTTCGTTTTATTGGCAAACAAGTGGCTCGTGTACGCGTGGCCGCGTTTTAATTTGCCGCTGGCCGTTTTTTTGAACCGTTTCGCCGAGCCGCGGTGAGTTTTCATTTTTGGCATCGCAGGTTCCTCCTTACTTGTTGTCGTTTTTCGGTGCGAGCACTAAAAACATGTTGCGCCCGTCCATTTTCGGCGCCGTTTCGACAACGGCAATGTCGGCGCACGCTTCCGAGAAGCGGTCAAGGACGCGCTGCCCAATTTCTTTATGGGTGATCGCCCGACCTTTAAAGCGGATCGTCGCCTTCACTTTATCGCCTTTTTCCAAAAACTTGCGCGCATTGCGCAGCTTCGTGTTGAAGTCATGCTCCTCGATCGTCGGGCTGAGGCGCACCTCTTTGACGTTGATCACTTTTTGTTTTTTGCGCGCTTCTTTCTCTTTCTTCTGCTGCTCGAAGCGGAATTTGCCGTAGTCCATGATGCGGCAAACGGGCGGTTTGGCGTTCGGCGCGACAAGCACAAGATCCAAGTTGCGTCTTGCCGCAATCTCAAGCGCCTCCTGCTTCGACTTGATGCCAAGCTGTTCGCCGTTTTGGTCGATCAAGCGCACTTCACGGGCACGAATTTGTTCGTTGATAATAAAATCTTTGCTAATAATGAGCCACCTCCAAGGTTTTTTCCGACTGGCTTGTTTGCCAGCAGAGCCCCACTTCCAGCCAAAAAAAAGCGCAGATGCACAAAGCACCCGCGCAGTACGTCCTTACACTCGCATTGACGAACCGTAACAACCTGCCAACAGCCGTCTTGGCGTCGGTCAGGTGAGAAGCGGGGTGCTTCTGCTTTTGTTACAAACAAGCAATCATTCCACTTTATACACTATACCACCTTGGCGATGGCATGTCAAGGAGCGGATCTTGATAAACACAACGCCCTTTATTATAGCGGATCAACATTCAATTGGCAAGAGAAAATCTTGTTCACGCCGCCATTTCTTTGAAAAACCGCCCATGACATGGGCCATCGCCACCGTTGCTTCCTTGTGGCGCTTGAACGTTTATGTCGCCTGTCAACGGTTTATTGCGCTTTCCCTAATCTTGTCCGTTTTTCCCGCACATCGTCAGCGAGCAAGGCCATAAACTCGTCAAGCCCCATCGTCCGGCTTTCTTTTTCTCCATAGCGGCGGACGTTGACCGCTCGCTCAGACACTTCTTTATCGCCGACAACGAGCATGTACGGGATTTTTTGCATTTGCGCTTCGCGGATTTTATAGCCGATTTTTTCGTCGCGCTCGTCGACTTCGACGCGGAAGCCGCGTTCTTTCAGCGTCCGCTGCACGTCATACGCGTAATCGAGGTGCGCCTCCGGCGACACGGGGATCACTTTGACTTGAACCGGGGCGAGCCATGTCGGAAACGCGCCTTTATACTCCTCGATGAGGAACGCGACAAACCGCTCCATCGTCGAGACGACGCCGCGATGGATGACGACCGGACGATGCGGCTTCCCATCCTCGCCAATGTACGTCAAATCAAAGCGCTCGGGCAACAGGAAGTCAAGCTGCACCGTCGAGAGCGTCTCGTCTTTGCCAAGCGCCGTGCGCACTTGCACATCGAGCTTCGGCCCGTAAAACGCCGCTTCCCCTTCCGCTTCGTAGTAGTCGAGGCCGAGCTCGTCCATGGCTTCCCGCAGCATGCGTTGGGCTTTTTCCCACATTTCATCGTCATCGTAATATTTTTCTTTGTCATGCGGATCGCGGTAAGACAAGCGGAACGAGTATTCCTCAATGCCGAAATCCTTATAGACTTCCAAAATCAAGTTGACGACGCGCTTGAACTCGTCTTTGATTTGGTCCGGGCGCACGAAAATGTGGGCGTCGTTGAGCGTCATGCCGCGGACGCGCTGCAGGCCGGTAAGCGCTCCAGACATTTCATAGCGGTGCATCGTGCCGAGCTCGGCGATGCGGATCGGCAGCTCGCGGTAGCTGTGCAGCTTGCTTTTGTAAATCATCATATGGTGCGGGCAGTTCATCGGACGAAGCACAAGTTCTTCGTTGTCCATCTCCATCGGCGGGAACATGTTTTCTTTGTAATGGTCCCAATGGCCCGATGTCTTGTACAGCTCGACGCTGCCGAGCACCGGTGTGTAGACATGATCGTATCCGAGCGCCACTTCTTTGTCGACGATGTACCGTTCGATAATGCGGCGGATCGTCGCTCCTTTCGGCAGCCATAGCGGCAAGCCTTGTCCGACTTGTTGCGATGTCGTAAACAGCTCAAGCTCTTTGCCGAGCTTCCGGTGATCGCGCTCTTTCGCTTCTTCAAGCAGGCGCAAATAACGATCCAAGTCTTCCTTTTTGAAAAAGGCCGTGCCGTAGATGCGCTGCAGCATTTTGTTGTTGCTGTCGCCGCGCCAGTAGGCCCCCGAGATGCTGAGCAGCTTGAACTCTTTGATTTTTCCAGTCGACGGCACGTGCACGCCGCGGCAAAGGTCGAAAAACTCGCCTTGCTCATAAATCGAAATCGGCTCGCCTTCCGGAATATCGGCGATCAACTCGAGCTTCAACTCATCGCCGATTTCTTCATACAGCCGGATGGCTTCTTCGCGGCTCACTTCTTTGCGGACGATGTCCAAATTTTCTTTGACAATCTTGCGCATTTCCGCTTCGATTTTCGGGAGGTCGTCTGGCGTCAGCTTATGCTCCATGTCGATATCATAGTAAAAGCCGTTTTCAATGACCGGACCGACGCCGAGCTTGACGTTGCCATACAGCCGCTTGATCGCCTGCGCCATTAAGTGGGCGGTGCTATGGCGCAAAATGTCAAGCGCCTCCGGCATGTCTTGGGTAATGATGACAAGCTCGCCATCTTCGTGAAGCGGCGTGCGCAAATCAACGAACCGGCCGTTCAGTTTGCCGGCGATCGCTTTTTTCTTCAGCCCCGGGCTGATCGAGGCAGCGACGTCTTCCGTCGTCGTCCCCTTCGGAAACTCCTTTTCCGCCCCAT
This sequence comes from Geobacillus sp. Y412MC52, assembly GCF_000174795.2. Lineage (NCBI taxonomy): Bacteria > Bacillati > Bacillota > Bacilli > Caryophanales > Anoxybacillaceae > Geobacillus > Geobacillus sp. Y412MC52. The sequence goes on from NC_014915.1 coordinate 2,810,279, forward strand.
CTGGGAACGTGATGCGAATGACGTCTGGCATCGGCAATCACTCCTTTGTCATGATGATGAAAATGGAAAAATAAAAAAACTCCTCCCTCCTAAAGGGACGAGTTTTCATCGTGGTTCCACCCTTCTTCCCATGGCAACGCCTCGCCATGCCATGGCTCAACAAGAATAACGGTCGTCCACCGGCGGCAACTACTGGGCGTTGCGTTCGCTGCCGCAGCTCTGAGGGGGTAAGCGCATTTTTCGTGTTAGGAAGGTTCCAGCCGCTGCCTTCCCTCTCTGGAAACCGTAAAAATGCGCCCATGTCCTCGTCATCGCTTGTATTCATCCATATTCATGACGTCATTATAGCGAAAACAGCAGGAAAAATCAAGCTTCTCCCCCATTTCCAGCGTTGGCGGCAAACAAGCGGGAAAAATCGGCGCGGCGGCAGACGATCAGCCGTTCTTGAAACACGTTTTGCAGTGTCTGCACCATGCCGTCATCCGGATGATCGGTGTACAGCTCAATTTCCGCCGGAGCGAGCGAGACAAGCGGAGCGAGCACCGATGCATCAATATACATCGGCTGGCTGAAGACGAGATGGCGGTCGATCAACTGTCTCACTTCCGCCGCCGACAGCTCCCGCCGCTCGCTGTCGTAAAATACGAAGTGCGGCGGATCGTGCACCAAATACAGGCGCGGCCATTGCGGCGTCCGGCCAGCCAGGCAGTCGCGCAGCATTTGCACAAAATTTTGATACTCCTGCTCCAGCTTGTATTCATCAATCGCCAGCTCGACATAATGTTGGAGGCGCTCCATATACGGCTTTAACCGGAACGTAACGAACGAAGAAAACGAAAATGACAAGCCGTCGCGCAAAAAGGAGGCAAAAGCGTCGCGCAACATCACGGTGCGCGAGGCGGCAAACGCCGCGCTTTTCCGGTAATCGCGCCGCTCGCCGTCCAAAAACGAATGAGCGAGGGCCAAAATTTGCTGCTGTTCTTCGACGTCGCGGAAATAAAAAACATTGGCAATGATGGATAGCAGCAGCCGGTCTTCCATCACCTCCTGCATAAACGCCGTCATCGCTGGGATGATATGCTCCTCAAGCACACGCTTCTCCTCGCCCTGTATGTAAACCGCCACGGTTTTGTTCCCGTCATAAGCGGCATGAAACAGCGGACCGTCATCCGGTTGCCGGTGATCTAGCAGCCCAACCAATTTTTCCGCCTCGCTTGCCTCGTCAAAATGGATTTCGATCACCCGCTGTCCCCCCTTTAGCCCGAAAGGAATGCTTGGTTTATATATATGGGGACAACGGGCTGTTTAGACTAAAAAACCACAAAGCTTAGCGGCGTTCATTGTTCGAGGAGAGGGTGCCCCAAAAGGATCGGGATACCCTTTCTTATTACCGTATACAGGCATAAAACAATTAAATAAGAAACAATATGTTGTGTTTTGTTTAAGGGAAATTACCCTTTTGGGTCAGACCCAGTCGGCAAACGAACCGCTTGCCGACTACGGCAGAAAAGCTAGAAACAGAACCTGCTCAACTAGTTTTTATGGGTTAATCAACATGCCTGTGCAAACGGCAACGTTTCAAATCGCCTTTATATATTTTGCTCGCGGCGGTTCGGTCCAGTGATTTCAATCGGATAGGCCAAATAGCGGATTCGCTCCATAATGCGCGCCGCCTTCACCTTCTCTTCTTCGCCGCGCTGCGAATACGTCAAATGATGGGCGAGCTGCTGCATATCAAAGTTCGACGTGAAAAACGTCGGCAAGTTTTCAAACATCCGGTATTGCAAGATCGGGCCAAACACATCATCGCGCACCCAGCTTGACATCGCCTCCGCCCCAAGGTCATCGAGCATCAGCACCGGCACTTTTTTGATATAATCAAGCTTTTCGTTCATCGTCTGGTCTTGAAGCGAATGTTTCATCTCACGAAACAGCTCGGGCACGTAGACGATCAGCGACGAAACGTTTCGCTTCGCCAGCTCGTTGGCGATCGCGGCGAGCAAATACGTTTTGCCCACCCCAAACGATCCGTGCAAATACAAGCCTTTCATTTTTTTCCCTGGCTCGTATTCCGCCACAAACCGCTCGGCAAATCGGATCGCTTTGATCCGCCCATCGTCATTGAGATCGACGTCAGAGAGCGAAGCACGCAAGATTTCGCGCGGCATGAACATGCTTTGAATGAGCGACTCTTGCCGTTTTCGCTCGTCATGCTGCACTTTTTTTGGGCAACGGTCGTACTCAACGTCGATCCTTCCACCGTTGACCACCAAATTTGGATGGTACCCCGGCAGCATGTTGTTGCATCGCTCAAGGCCCGGACATTGGCGGCAATTCCCGTGCTGCTCGATGAACTCATACAGCTTCATCAAGCTGCGGTCAACCGCATCGGCCGACAATTGCCGTTCGTGCGCCCGCAAAAACGGCTGCACGTCCGGATGCTCCAAAATGTAGCGTTTCATTTGTTCGTAGCGTTGTTTAAACCGTTGATTGCCAAGCAACCGCTGCAACAGGTGGTTTACTCGTTCCATGGCTTTTCCCTCTATGATTCATCACGGTATTTTTTCAGCCGTTCCTCAAGCTCTTTGCGCGCCTGTTCGACGTCAAAATCATCATCATCCGGCTGGCTGTAATCCATGTTCAGCCAGTCCGGGACGATTTCCGTGCGCACGACTTTGCGCACCGTCCGCGTCCCTTTTTCCTTTTCGTTCGCCCAGTTTTGGTATGTTTTCGCCTCTTCTTTCGCCAGTTCCATTGCTTCCTTCACGGTTTTCACCTTTTTGCGCGCCCAATGGCTGGCGATTTTTTCTACGTATTTTTTCGACAGCTTCATATTCGTCCGGAGCATGACATAATAAATGAGCACGTTGACAACTCCGGGGAGCAGCTGCTGCTGGAACATAATGTCTTCGATCAACTGCAAATCAGCAAGCGACGGCTCAGCGCCGCCTGAAATCTCTTTCAGCAGCTGGCGCGGGGAAATTGTTTCCAGCTGTTTCATTAGTTGCTCCTCTTTTGTGCGCGGTTCGATGTTTTCCATCGTCCGGTAGGCGAGCGGCTGCACTCGTTCGACGAGGCGCGGCTCGACACCGCCATGTTCGAGCTCATACCATTCGCGCGCCGCCCGGCGCAACGCGTCAATATCGATATGATATGCCGGATCGATGACGCCAAGGACCAGTTTTTGCATCTCAAGCGGCGGAATGCCGTATAAAAACGCCAGCTTTTTAATCGCTTCCTTCACTTTCGCTGTCACAGCCCGGCGCGGCACAAGCTGCTTGGACAGGCCGGCAAAAAACAGCTCAAAGTCGAATACACCATCATCGAGCACATACGACGCCTCATCCCGCCTGATGTGATCCTTCCCTTCAAGCAGCTCGGGCCCGGCTTCTTCGCTGAGGCCGGCGAAGATTTGTTCAGCGGGCACGGCCGAAAACACGTCGGAAAACGACCGCGTCACCTGGGTGAATTTCGTTTCATCAATGGACGGACGGGCAAAAAAGTTGCTCAGCTGGATAAACAAGTGGCGGCCGACTTGCCGGCGCAAAAAAACGCTCAACATCTCGTCGCGGAAAAACTGGTCTGGCGCCAGCGGCGGACGCAGCTCATAAAGAAACAGCTTCGGTTCATCCGCCTCTTTAGCGTGGACGTATGTGTCGAGCAGCCCGATTCCTTCGAGTTTCAACCGTTCGCTGTAAATGTCCGGCAGTCCGCACTGCATGAGCGCCATAAGCCGATGATGGGTCGCTTCCTGGCCGTCAAGCAGCTCAAGCTCCCCCCAAAGCGTCATATAAAGCGCCAACGCCCGGCAGCCGATGAGCGGCTGGTAAAGCAGCGTCAGCACTTTACGGTCCACCTCTTGCAACACCCCACGGCTTTGCACGGTATAACGGTCGACAGCAATCAGCTCTTTCCAATGGTGTTGCATCGCTCCGACCTTCCATTCCGCCGTATTCGTTTCAAACCGGCTCTCCCCTTTCCTGCCGAAAAGACGTTGAAAAAAGGGCTTGCCGCCTAACGCCAAAGCCCTTTTTACCGTTGCCCTTTTTTGATCAGCTCTTTCAGTTCTTCAATGAACACATTAATATCTTTAAACTGCCGATAGACGGAAGCGAAGCGGACATAGGCGACCTCATCGATGTGTGACAGGCGCTCCATCACCATTTCGCCGATCGTTTCGCTTTTCACTTCCGAGACGCCTTGATTGCGCAGTTCGCGCTCAATTTCCTGCGTCACTTTTTCAAGCTCCTCGAGCGCCACCGGCCGCTTCTCGCACGCTTTGATCAAGCCGCGCAAAATTTTCTCCCGGCTGAATTCTTCGCGCGTTCCCTCTTTTTTCACAACAATCAGCGGCGGCTCCTCGATCCGCTCAAACGTCGTAAACCGATAATGGCACTGTTCGCACTCCCGCCGGCGGCGGATCGAACGACCCTCTTCAACCGGGCGCGAGTCAAGCACGCGCGTGCCTTGATGATGGCATGAAGGACATCGCATAACATCCACTCCGTTGATCTTCTTATTTTCTATCATACCGGAATGGACGAAAGCAGACAAGATATAGTTAGCTGTTCAGTCCGGAACCGATATAGGGCAGGCGGGCGTCGAGCTTCCGATACAAATCGAGAATGACCGCCCGGCTATGCCCAAAATCAAACGGCAATAGCTTCGTCTCCGTCGTCGCGGAAAAGTCGACCGCCGTTTCAAACGGCCGCACGGAAATGACGGTAGCGACGATGAACAACTTTTTGCCGCGCCTTGTTTGCGCACAAATTTCGCCGCGCTCTTCGGAAACAGAAACGAGCTCGGCGTCGGGCAGCGACGAGAGCAGCTCCTTGACCGCATCGATGACGGCGCGGTTCGTCGCTTTGTAATAATGGCTTCTTAGCTCTTCATCTTCATGATTTTCCCGCGTTTCACAATGGTTTGTGAAGGCGTATTTGAGTGTTTTCCACATGCTCATTGCCACGTCTCCCTAGTCATTCTTTTTCTTCCATCATACCATGATTTTCGCCGCTGTTGTACCGCCGAGGGCGCAAAAAAAGGAGCGTTTCGCTTACGCTCCTTTCGGTTTATCATGATCCAATTACAGCGCCTGCGCCTTTTTCACTTCGATTGGGCGCATGCCGCGCGGAAGTTCAATCGTTTCCCGCGTTTGCGCGCCCAGCATTTCGGCAATGTAATCGGCGGCAATCGTCGGGTCTAAATGGCCGCATGTATACACATCAATGCTCGCATAGCCGTGTTCGGGAAACGTGTGAATCGTCAAATGCGATTCCGAAATAATGACGACCCCGCTTACGCCTTGCGGAGCGAATTTATGGAACGCCACTTCGCGAATCTCCGCTCCCGACTTTAACGCGGCGTCAACGAACGTTTTTTCAATAAAATCAATATCATTCAGTTTGTCAAAGTCGCATCCCCAAAGTTCCGAGATAACGTGACGACCCATCGTGTCCATGAAAAGAATCCCCCTTTAACCAATTTTCTCAAACAAATAAAAAAACAGAAGGTGAGTTGCAAAATGGCATGTATAACTACCACGGGGGAAAGTTAGTCCTAAGAGGTCCTAACCCTTTAAGTAGTCACATTACCCTTGCCGTTAAGAAGTTCACGAGACATAGTATACTTTGTTTAGGGGGTTTTTGCAACATGCTTTTTTAATTTTTTTGCATAAAAAAGAGAAAAAGCGCCCACGCCCGCACCGTGGCCCGATCCGTTTGTGCGGATCGCAAAAGCCATAGCGCAGGCGGCGCGCTTCACATCGAACCGCTGTTACGCATTGACGCTGAGACGCTCATTCATTTTGGCCGCGACAAGATGGGCTAAATCAACGACGCGGCACGAATAGCCCCATTCATTGTCATACCAAGCGAGCACTTTCACTTTTCGCCCTTCCATCACCATCGTCGACAGGCCGTCGATAATCGCAGAATGCGGATTCGTATTGAAATCGATCGAGACAAGCGGCTCCATCGTGAAATCCAAGATGCCTTTCAATGGGCCGTTGGCAGCGCGGATCAGCGCCTCGTTCACCTCATCAACCGTCACATCGCGCTTCAAGTCGACGACCAAGTCGACGAGCGAGACGTTCGGCGTCGGGACGCGGAGCGCCATGCCATGAAGCTTCCCTTTTAAATGCGGCAGCACTAGGCCAAGCGCTTTCGCCGCTCCCGTTGTCGTCGGGATGATCGACTGCGCGCATGAGCGGGCGCGGCGCAAATCTTTATGCGGGTTGTCGATGTTTTTTTGGTCGTTCGTATACGCGTGAACCGTCGTCATCAGGCCGTTTTCAATCCCAAACGCTTCATCGAGCACTTTGACGACCGGAGCCAAACAGTTTGTCGTACACGAGGCGTTCGAAATGATGAAATGGCGGTCGATGTCAAGCATATGCTCGTTGACGCCAACGACGATCGTCACATCTTCATTTTTGCCCGGGGCGGTTAAAATGACGCGCTTCGCCCCTGCCTCAAGGTGAAGGCTCGCCTTTTCACGATCGTTGAATTTTCCGGTCGCTTCAATCACAATATCGATATCAAGCTCTTTCCACGGCAGCTGTTTCGGGTCGCGCGAGTTTAACAGCCTCACTTTTTTGCCGTTGACGAGCAGGCCGTCTTCCAAGGCGATGACCTCACCGTCAAATTTGCCGTGGTTTGAGTCATATTTCACTAAATGGGCTAACGTTTCCGGCGGATAGCTGGCGTTCACCGCCACAATGTCGAGATCAGGGGAATTGATGGCGCGCCGGAACACCATCCGTCCGATTCGTCCGAAACCGTTAATCGCCACTTTCGCCTTCATTCACTTTGTTCTCCTCTCATATATGTTATACTATTTTCTTATATTTGTATAAATAGTATATCATATTTTTAGGAAATGTGGAGAACAAAATGACTGAAAGCGAACAAAAAAGACGCCTATTTTTCCAAGGCGCCCCATTGTTTCAAAATAGCCAACAGCTGACGGCGTGTCTCTTCCCTCGTTCCGTTATTGTTGATGACCGCGTCGGCCCGCTTCATTTTTTCCGCCAGCGGCCATTGAGCGCGAATGCGGGCGCGCGCTTCTTCCTCAGTGAACCCGTTCCGCTCCATCAGCCGGCGAAGCTGGATGTCATCGTCAACATACACGACAAGTACTTTATCGACCCAGGATGTCAATCCGCTTTCAAATAAAAGCGGAATGTCCAATACGACCGTTTTCGCCCCGGAACGGACGAGCGCTTCTTTCTCCGCGAGCATTTTCTGACGCACCGCCGGGTGAACGATGGCGTTTAGCTTTTTCCGTTCTTCTTCGTTGTTGAACACGATCGCCCCGAGTTTCGCCCGATCGATCTCTCCATTTGTCTGCAAAATGCCCGGACCGAAGGCGGCGACAATCTGACGGTAGGCGTCTTCCCCCGGTCGGACGACGGCGCGCGCCGCTTCGTCAGCATCAATGACCGGAAGGCCGAGCTCGCGCATCATCGCGCTCACCGTGCTTTTGCCGCTGGCGATCCCGCCGGTCAATCCGATCGTCAACGTCATGGAACCCCTCTCCTTTTTACGCGCCGCCTAGCGCTGGCAGCGCGGGCAATAATGCGTGCCGCGGCCGGCGACGACCGTTTTTTCAATCGGCGTGCCGCATCGTTTGCATGGCTCTCCTTTGCGTCCGTAGACGAACAAGCTATGCTGAAACGCACCCGCTTCCCCTTGCGTGTTCACGTACGTGCGCACCGTGCTTCCCCCTTTCATGACCGCCTCGCCGATCGTCGCCACCATTTCCTCATGCAGGCGCTCGATCTCTTTGCTGGAGAGCGAGGCGGCCGGCCGGCCGGGAAGAATGCCGGCGCGAAACAGCGATTCGTCGACATAAATATTGCCAAACCCAGCCACGACCGTCTGATCAAGGAGCAACGCTTTGACCGGCCGTTTCGTTTTCACCGCCCGCTCCGCCAATACAGCTGGGGAAAACGCCGGGGAAAGCGGCTCCGGCCCAAGCTCAGCAAGCGGCGGCCGGCGGTCAGCTTCTTCTTTGGCATAAACGTGCATCGTTCCGAACTTGCGCACGTCGCGGTAACGGAGTTCGCTGCCGTCCGTGAAGCAAAACACGACGTGCGTATGCGGTTCGAGCGGCTCGAGGGCAGAAGCAACGGCGTAGCGCCCTTCCATGCGCAAATGGGAAATGAGCGCATCGCGGTCGAGCAGGAATTTCAAAAATTTCCCTCTCCGTTCCAAACCACGCACCGTCTGTCCGATCATTCTTGCCGCAAACGCCTCGGGGTCTCGCGGATGGCGGATGATGTTCGGCCAAAAGATGCGCACATCCTCAATCGTTTTTCCGACAATAAGCGGCAAAAGCGTACGACGGATCGTTTCCACCTCCGGCAATTCCGGCATGGCGATCCCCCCTTTCCTCCGTTTTCCTGCATCGTTCCCGCCGACGCTTTCACATTGACGCCGGTTCATCCGCCGAGAGAAAGATTCTCCATGGGGCGGCAGCTGTTTCGCTCCAATTCATCGACCCGCAGCCGAGAATCGTCGCACCGAAAGATTCTGCCTAAAAGGCCGGTGAGAAACGCTGATTTTCACAAAATCGGTCATGTTGGTTGAGAAGGACGGCTCGATGTTCAAGGCTTCCCAACTGGAGAAGAGTCGTTGTGAAACTGCTTTTTCATTCCATCACAGGCCTTCTTAGGGATGCCGGCGCTCCACACCAAGACTTCTCTTTATTTCGCATCATACCACGTCGAGCCATAATGGTAATCGACTTTGAGCGGCACGCGAAGTGTGACCGCTTGCTCCATCACTTCCGGAACGAGCCGGCACAGCCGCTCCATCTCTTCTTTCGGCGCCTCCAAAATGAGCTCGTCATGCACCTGCAGCAAAAGGCGCGCTTGCAGCCGCTCTTCCTTCAGTCTGGCGTTCAGATCGATCATCGCCTTTTTAATAATGTCAGCGGCGCTCCCTTGAATCGGCGTGTTCATCGCCATCCGTTCAGCAAAACTGCGGACGTTGAAGTTGCGGCTCGTGATATCCGGCAAATAGCGGCGCCGATGCAGCAGCGTCGTCACATACCCTTTCTGTTTTGCTTCTTGCACAATGTTTTCCATATACCGCTTCACGCCAGGGAAGCTTTCGAAGTAGCGCTCGATGAATTCAGCCGCCTCTTTGCGCGAAATATTTAAGTTTTGCGCCAAGCCGTAATCACTGATCCCGTAAACGATCCCAAAGTTGACCGCCTTCGCCTGACGGCGCATGTTGGGCGTCACTTCGTCCTCGCTCACTTGGAAAATGTCCATCGCTGTTTTCGTATGGATATCCAAATCGCGGCGGAACGCTTCCATTAAATTGTCATCTTCCGCAATATGGGCGAGGACGCGCAACTCAATTTGCGAGTAGTCGGCGGCGAAAATGAGCCAATCAGACTCCGATGGCACGAACGCTTGGCGGATTTTCCGTCCTTCCTCAAGCCGAATCGGAATGTTTTGCAAGTTCGGCTCCGTCGAGCTGAGCCGTCCGGTTTGCGTCAACGCCTGATTGAAAATCGTATGCACCTTCTTTGTATCGGGTCGCACGACTTTCAGCAATCCTTCAATATACGTCGACTGCAACTTGCCAAGCTGGCGGTAATGCAAAATGTTTTCCACGATCTCGTGATAAGGCGCAAGTTTTTCAAGCACATCCGCCGAAGTGGAGTAGCCAGTTTTCGTTTTTTTCAAGACGGGCAGCTGCAGTTTTTCAAATAAAATGACGCCGAGCTGTTTCGGTGAATTGATGTTGAATTCTTGGCCGGCGAGCTCATAAATGCGCTGCTCGACCGTGCCGAGCTGCTCGGCGAGCTCTTCGCCCATCTGTTCGAGCCGCTTCGTATCCACTTTCACTCCGGCAAATTCCATTTCCGCCAAAATCGAAGACAACGGCTGCTCGAGCTCGACGAGCAACCGATCTTGTTCGTTGCGGCGCAGCTCATCCAAAAACGGCCGTTCGAGCGCCCAAATCGCCGCCGCCTTGCGGACCAAATGCTCGGCTAGCACTGGCTCATCCGGCACGGCCCGCTTCGCCCCTTTGCCATACACCGCTTCATCCGGGCGCACCGCTTCGTATTGCTTCATTTTTGCTGCGGCAGCCACATCATCAACACCTTGCGCCGGATCAAGCAAATAGGCGGCCAGCAATAAATCAAAGGAAACGCCGCATAGCTCAATTCCTTTCCATTTCAAGGCGACTGCCGCGCGCTTTGAGTCAAACATGCTTTTTTTCTTCGTTTCATCACCAAGCCAGGCGACAAACTGCGGATCGGCAAGCGCCGTCTCCGGGCGCAGGAAAAACCGTCCATGTTCGTTGACCACAGCGATGCCGACGATCGGCGCATCATGATAATTTTCCTCGACCACTTCAACGACAAGCGCCGCCTTGTCGGCAAGCATCTCCTCCGTCACGCGGTCAGCAAGCGTAAATGCCATCTTGGCAAGCGGTTTTTCCTCTTCTGATGACGGCGATTCCATTTTCTCTAAAAACGATTGAAACCCAAGCTCTTTAAATAAAGCGACCACTTTCTCCCGGTCTTCCCCTTGATAGGCGATGTCATCAAGCGAGAGCTCGACCGGGGCGTCGCGGCGAATGGCGGCGAGCTTTTTGCTTAACAGCGCCATCTCCCGGTGTTGGCGCAGCGTTTCTTTCAACTTTTCGCCTTTGATCTCGTCAATGGAGGCAAGCACATTTTCGACCGTGCCGAATTGCCTGAGCAGCTTGACCGCCGTCTTTTCCCCGATGCCCGGCACTCCGGGGATGTTGTCCGATTTGTCGCCCATCAATCCTTTCAAATCAACGATTTGTTCCGGAGTTAAGCCGTATTTTTCGCGGACCGTCTCCGGCGTGTATGGTTCGATATCGGTAATCCCTTTTTTCGTAATGTCCACCGTCACATGGGGGGAGGCGAGCTGGGTCAGATCGCGGTCGCCGGAAATGACTTTCACCTCAAACCCTTCCTGCTCAGCGCGGGCGGCAAGCGTTCCGATAATATCGTCCGCTTCGTAGTTCTCGAGTTCATAGGCGGGGATGCGATACGCCCTCAGCAGCTCGCGCAACAGCGGAAACTGCTCCGACAGCTCCGGTGGCGTCTGCTGGCGCCCACCTTTATACTCTTGAAACGCTTCATGCCGGAACGTCGTTTTCCCGGCGTCAAACGCGACAAGCATATGAGTTGGCTCTTCTTCCGCCAAAATTTTATTCAACATCATCGTAAACCCGTAGACGGCGTTCGTATGGATGCCTTTGTCGTTATGCAAAAGCGGCAAGGCAAAAAAGGCGCGGTACGCCACGCTGCTGCCGTCGATTAAAACAAGCTTTTTTTTCAATCTCATCCCTCCTCGGATGCTTCCTTGTCCTATTGTACCATGCCTGCGGCTTGCCTTGAACGCTCTCCCACCATGATGGGAGGCGCCGATTCATCCCCTGCTTACGCTCACGCTGAAAAATGGGAGGCTTCTCAGTTGGAGATGATCAAAAGAAGCCGGCTACCGCCCCGGCTTTGGAAAATGGATCGTGAACACGGTGCCGCGCCCCACTTTGCTCGCTACGGTAATATATCCATGGTGAGCCTCAACCAAATGTTTCACAATCGCCAGGCCCAACCCCGTTCCGCCGGAATCGCGGCTGCGCGCCTTGTCGACGCGGTAAAAACGCTCAAAAATGCGCGGGATTTCCTTTTCCTCAATGCCGATTCCGGTGTCTTTCACATGGATCAGCACTTCTTTCTCCGTCTCTTCCGCCTCGACAGCGACCCGTCCGTGCTCCGGCGTATACGTGATGGCGTTGGCGAGCAAGTTCAGCAAAATTTGCTTCATCCGATTTCTGTCACCGCGGATGACAAGCCCGGATGGCGATTCGATATGCAAATCAATTTGTTTTTCCGCCGCTTTTTGGCGAAACACAGCAGCCGCTTCGGCGATGACTTGAGCGATATCCACGTCTTCGAGTTGCAGCTGAAATCCGTGCTGCTCGATTTTCGACAAGTCCAACAGTTCCTCAACGAGCGTTTGCAGCCGTTCGCTTTCTTTTAAGATGATGGTCAAAAAATGTTCGAGCGCCGCTTCATCCTTCATGGCGCCATCCAATAGCGTTTCGGCGAATCCTTTGATGGACGTCACCGGCGTTTTCAATTCGTGCGAAACGTTGGCGACAAAGTCTTTGCGGATTTGCTCAAGACGCTTCAGCTCCGTAATGTCGTGAAACACGACGACAATCCCTTTCCATTCGGCGTTCGTGCCAATGATGGGAGCCCCGTATACATCGAAATGTTTCCGCTCGATGCCAATCGTCAGCCGCATATGCCGGCGCATCGTCGTTTCGGTGATGAAAATATCATCGATAAACCGGACGATGTCGCCATGCGGCAGCACATCGGCGTACGGACGGTGCAAACAATCCGACGGATCGAGATGAAACTGAGTCTGGAACGCCCGATTGATGAGAGAAATATGTCCGCGGTGGTCAATAAACAACAGGCCGCTGCCGACGTTTTCAATGAGCGTGTGAAGCCGATCGGTCTGAATTTCCCGCGCCCTGCTCATCTCCTGCAAATGGCGGGCCAGCCGGTTGATCGAGCGCACAAGCATCCCGGCCTCGTTATATTCACCATCGGGCACACGGGCGGCGTAATTGCCTTTTTCCAGCTCAAACGCCACTTTCGTCGCTTCTTCAATCGGCTTCATATATTGATTGGCGATTTTCCAGACGAGGGCGATGATGACAACGAGCGCCATCCCGAGGCTGCTCGTGAGCACGCCCCAAATTTGCTCGTTTACTTTTTTGAGTGAGCTCGTCGGTGTGCTTAAAACGACGTACCCGCTCCGCTCACCGCGCTCGTACGGGACGATGTAGTAATAGACGTCGTTTGTTTTTTCAATCACGGAAAAACGGGGAAACTGCTTTTTGCGCAAAATCGCGCGGACGATGCGCCCATGGTCTTTGTCGCTGATCGCTGCGACGCGACCGCTGTCAAACCGCACCCGTTCTTCTTTATCGAGCACGGTGATGCGGGACGACAGCTCATTCCCCATTTCCTGCAAATCGGCGCGGATTTGCTCGAGCGGTTCATTTTCAAGCAAAATCGCAAGCGCTTGGGCCTCTTTTTCCATCCGTTTGTTCATCGTCTCGGCGTAAAAATCTTTCAGCAATTGCCCGAGCAAAAGCCCGAGGGCGATCAACACTGTGGCGATGAGCGTCACGAGCCAAAACAAAAGGCGGGTGCGGAAGCTATTCATGCCGCTTCGGTTCCTCCAACTTGTAGCCAAGGCCGCGCACCGTTTTAATGTACATCGGTTTTTTCGTATCGGTTTCGATCTTCTCGCGCAAGTGGCTGATATGGACGTCGACAATGCGTGTATCGCCGGCAAACTCGTAGTTCCACACGGCGCTGAGCAGCTGGTCGCGCGTCAACACCCGCCCTTTATGGCGAGCCAAATAAAGGAGCAACTCAAACTCTTTCGGCGTCAGCTCAAGCGGCTTGCCGCCGATCGTTGCTTCATAGCGTTCCGGAAAAATTTCCAGCTCGCCAACAACAAGCCGCTCGCTCGATTCAGCCGCCGGCTGAACGATCTCCGTGCGGCGCAAAATCGCCTTGACGCGGGCAATGACTTCGCGCGGGCTGAACGGCTTTGTCATATAGTCGTCGGCGCCAAGCTCAAGACCAAGCACTTTGTCAAATTCATCATCGCGAGCCGTCAACATTAAAATCGGCGTCATGATTTGCTGCTGGCGAAGCCGCTTGCACACATCAACGCCGTCAAGCTTCGGCAGCATCAAGTCCAAAATAATGAGCGCCGGCTGCTCGGACGCTACTTTCACGAGCGCCTCTTCGCCATCGTGAGCGGTCACGACGTGAAATCCGGCTTTCTCCAAATTGTACGACAACAGAGTCACAATCGGCTGTTCGTCATCGACAACTAAAATTTTTCGTCCCATGCCGCTCCTCCATCCCGTCCAATGGTTTCTGCCTTTATGATACCACAATTGACGCCATGATTCGGACAAAAAAAGAAAAAAGGGCGTTTTCCTGCGGACAGGTTGCCCGCGGAAAACTGCCCCTCGCGTTTGGTTGGCTTCCTTTGGCGGAAAGCGGCATGAAACTCCCCCTTTGTTTCGAAGTGGGGGACTGCTTTCAACATGAGGTCAAAAGTTCTCGAGCACCCGCCCGTCTAGGCGCGGCAACGTATGCGGCGGGCAGACAGACAGCGTTCCGTCAAGCACCGTTTCCGCACCGCGCGTCGCCATGACGGACAACGTCACGCAATGGCCCGCCTCATCGACATCGGCGACTTCGAGCAAAAATTCGAGCGTTTCATAATGATAAACTGGGCGGAGAAAGCGAAGATCCTGCCGCGTAATGTAGCTGCCCGGGCCTGGCAAATATTTGGAGACCGCGGAAGTGATCATCCCCGTCAACATGACCGGCGGCACGACCGGTTTTCCAAACGGCGTCTGTGAAGCATAATCATGCTGGATATAGAGCGGATTGGCATCATCCGTCAGCCCAAGATAAAGAAGCAAGTCTTTGTCTTCGATGGCGGCTTGGAACACGAGCTTTTCCCCCGCTTGAATTTCCCCGATCCGTCTCCCGAGCTTTCGTTTTTTCAACATGTTCCCACCCCTTCGTTGTCTAGAAAGCGCTTTCATTGACTGTGGGCAAAAATCCGGGGCAATGCCCGAATTTTTGCCTCGCCGCTATTCCAGCATGCGCATGACATTTTTAACGGATTCGACGGATTTGGCGAGCGCCGCTTTTTCCTCTTCGGTCAGCTCGAGCTCGATCACTTTCTCGATGCCGTTGCCGCCGAGGATCGTCGGCACGCCCAAATAAATGCCTTCATAGCCGTATTCGCCTTCAAGGTAGGCGATCGCCGGCAAAATGCGGCGCTGGTCTTTCAAAATCGCTTCGACCATTTCGACAAGCGAGGCGGCCGGTGCGTAGTAGGCGCTGCCGTTGCCGAGCAGGTTGACGATTTCACCGCCGCCTTTGCGCGTCCGCTCAACGATGGCGTCCAAACGATCTTTCGGAATGAGTTTTTCGAGCGGAATGCCGCCGGCGTACGAGTAGCGGACGAGCGGCACCATGTCATCGCCATGGCCGCCTAAAACAAACCCAGTGACATCTTTTACCGAAATGTTCAGCTCCTCGGCGACGAACGTGCGGAAGCGCGCCGTATCCAAGACGCCCGACTGGCCGATGACGCGGTTTTTCGGAAACCCGGACTCTTTAAACACCGTGTATGTCATTGCATCGACCGGGTTCGTCAAGACGATGATGTAGCAGTTCGGCGAGTATTTGACGACTTCCTTCGTCACTTGCTTCATAATTTTTTGGTTCGTCGTCACCAAATCGTCGCGGCTCATGCCCGGCTTGCGGGCGATGCCTGCTGTGATGACGACGATGTCGGAATCGGCTGTGTCAGCGTAATCCGATGTGCCGATGATATTCGCGTCAAAGCCGAGCACCGGGCTTGCCTCGAGCATATCGAGCGCCTTCCCTTTCGTTGGGTTCTCAAGCTGCGGAATATCGACCAACACGACGTCGCCGAGCTCTTTTTGCGCCAAAAGGAACGCCGTCGTCGCCCCCGTGAATCCGGCGCCGATCACCGAGATTTTTTTCCGTTTCATCGCCATCGTTTGCCATCCCTTTCCTTCAAAGGTTAGTCCATATTGCGGATGAGCGCATCAGCAAATTCGGAGCATTTCACTTCCGTCGCCCCTTCCATCAGGCGGGCGAAGTCATACGTGACGATTTTCGCGGCGATGGTTTTCTCCATCGCTTTGATGATCAATTTCGCTGCTTCGTTCCAACCAAGATGCTCAAACATCATGACGCCCGAGAGAATGACGGACGACGGGTTGACTTTGTCAAGCCCTGCGTATTTCGGCGCCGTGCCGTGCGTCGCTTCGAAAATCGCGTGGCCGGTTTCGTAGTTGATGTTTGCCCCCGGCGCGATGCCGATGCCGCCGACTTGAGCGGCCAGCGCGTCGGAAATGTAGTCGCCGTTTAAGTTCATCGTCGCGATGACGTCAAATTCGCGCGGACGCGTCAAAATTTGTTGCAGGAAGATGTCGGCGATGACATCTTTGATAATGATTTTGCCGGACGCTTCCGCATCAGCAAGCGCTTTGTTCGCCGCTTCCTTGCCTTCCGTTTCAACGATTCGGTCGTATTGCGCCCACGTGAACACTTTGTCGGCGAATTCTTCCTCCGCCAGTTCATAACCCCAGTTTTTAAACGCGCCTTCGGTGAATTTCATAATATTCCCTTTATGAACGAGCGTCACCGACTTGCGGCCGTGTTCGATCGCGTAGTTGATCGCCGCGCGCACAAGCCGTTTCGTCCCTTGTTCGGAAATCGGTTTAATGCCGATGCCGGACGTTTCCGGGAAGCGGATTTTGCGCACGCCCATTTCATTTTGCAAAAAGTCGATGACTTTTTTCACTTCCGGCGTGCCTTTGGCATATTCAATGCCAGCGTAGATGTCTTCCGTGTTTTCCCGGAAAATGACCATATCGGTGTCTTCCGGGCGTTTCACCGGCGACGGAACGCCTGGGAAGTAGCGAACCGGACGCAAGCAGACAAACAGGTCGAGCTCTTGGCGGAGCGCGACGTTCAGCGAGCGGATGCCGCCGCCGACCGGCGTCGTCAACGGCCCTTTAATGGCGATTATGTATTCGCGGATCGTCTCAAGCGTTTCATCCGGAAGCCAGCTGCCCGTCAGCTTGTACGCTTTTTCACCAGCGAGCACTTCCTTCCAAACGATTTTTTTCTCACCTTTGTACGCTTTTTCCACCGCTGCTTCGAGCACGCGCGAAGCGGCCGCCCAAATGTCCGGGCCGGTTCCATCCCCCTCGATGAACGGAATGATCGGGTTGTTCGGAACGTTGAGCACACCATTTTGGACTGTAATTTTTTCTCCTTGCGTCACGAGCAAAACCCCCAATGCAGTTTTTTTATAAAAAGGCGTGAAGGCGCGCCTTCACCGCCTTGTCCACTTGTTTTAGCCGCGCTCGTCGATCGGCACGTACGCCCGCTTGCCTGGGCCGGTGTACTCAGCGCGCGGACGGATGAGACGGTTGTTGTCGTATTGTTCCAAGATGTGAGCCAACCATCCCGAGGTGCGGCTGACGGCAAAAATCGGCGTAAACAAATCATGATCGATTCCTAAACAATGGTAAACCGAGGCGGAATAAAAGTCAACGTTCGGCGGCAGCGCTTTTTCCGATGTGACGATTTCTTCAATCTTTGTCGACATTTCATACCAATGCGGCTCGCCGACGAGCTTCGTCAGTTTTTCCGACATTTTTTTCAAATGTTTGGCGCGCGGGTCGCCTTTTCGGTAAACGCGATGGCCAAAGCCCATAATTTTTTCTTTGTTGGCGAGCTTTCTGCGGATGTATGGCTCGACGTTGTCGACCGTGCCGATTTCCGTCAACATTTTCATCACCGCTTCGTTCGCCCCGCCGTGAAGCGGTCCTTTCAAGGCTCCGATCGCCGCCGTGATGCCGGAATAAATATCGGACAGCGTGGCTACGCAGACACGCGCCGTGAACGTCGACGCGTTCAACTCGTGGTCGGCATGCAGCACGAGCGCCTTGTTGAACGCTTCCGTGGCGATGTCGTCTGGTTCTTTGCCGGTCAGCATGTACAAGAAATTGGCGGCAAAGCTCAAATCTTTGCGCGGCGCAACCGGTTCCAACCCTTTGCGCACGCGGGCGAAGGCGGTGACAATCGTCGGGATTTTCGCCTGCAGGCGAATGGCTTTCCGATAATTCGCCTCTTTCGTCATCACATCCGCCTCTTCGTCATACAAGCCGAGAAGCGATACCGCGGTGCGCAAAGCCGCCATCGGATGCACCTTGTCAATCGGATACAGCTTGAAGTGTTCAATGATTTCATTTGGAATTTCAGCGTTTTCCGCCAACTGTTTCTTTAATTCCTCAAGCTGCTCTTTCGTCGGCAGTTCGCGATGCCAAAGCAAATAAACGACTTCTTCGAAGGAAGCGTTTTCGGCTAAATCGTCAATGTCATAACCGACATACGTCAACGTGTCATCGATGATCGAACTGATGCTTGAAGTTGTGGCCACAACTCCCTCTAACCCACGGGTTACTGTCATGTTCAATCTCCCCTTCTCTTCATAAGTTCCAGCCATAACGACCGATGGCCGATGAGCGCTTGCTCGAAATGGAGGCAAAAACAAACGCGCGCGCGAAAGTGCTTACATGAAGCCGGCGACAACCGCCCCGTCGCAACAGCTGCACAATGCTTGGCCGAAAACTCACTCACGTTTATTATTATAAACAATTATCAGACTTTTGTCAGCTGTCACACGTCAAAAGAAATGATGATCAGGAATAAAACGGAAATCCATTCATCTCAAAACGGAGGATCCCACACGCCGCCTGATGATCAAAAATATTCTACCATTTTGATGACCGTATAGGCAATGCCAGCGCCGATCAATGGACCAACCGCCACCCCATGAAACAGCGAAACCGCGAGGATGGTGCCGAATGCAAGCGCGGCGGTCATATGCGGGTCATTGGCAAGGAGCGTTACTCCATTTTTGGCGATCAAGGCGACAAAAATGCCAGATGCGAGCGCCACCCAGGCCGACAACGACTGCAGAGAGCCGACAAGCTGCCGAAAGCCGATCTCCCCAGAAGCGATGGGAGCGAGCACGGCGATCGTAATGACCGTCACTCCCCAGTTGATCCCTTTGGACTGAATGATCGGCAGCACTCTTTGATCCAAGCCGACAAGTTTGATGGCCAACAGCACAACGACGGCGACAATAAGCGACTTGTTTTTCGCAAGAAAGCCGAGCGCAAGCAACAACAATAAAAACAACGCCGGTTCGTTCACGGTCGTCCGTCCTTTCCTATGAAACTTGTCTTTTTGCTTCCCCGTAAGAAAACGTGTAATATATCAATATGGAACGTCGTTGGAGGTGAAACATTGTCCCGAGTTTATGTTGATCGCTTTTTGCGCTTTTTTCTTGTCATCGCCGCTGTCGCGCTCGGCGCCATCGCTGCGTACTACATCGCGACGGTGACGTATCCGTTCATCATCGCCTTTTTCATCGCGATGATCATCAACCCGCTCGTCGATGCTTTGGAGCGGAAAGCGAAAATGCCGCGCTGGCTCGCGGTCAGCGTCACGCTCATCATGTTGTTTGCCGCGGTCGCCGGCTTGGTCACGCTTCTTGTTGCCGAAATCGTTTCGGGAACGCAATATTTAGCCCGCGTCGTGCCGGAAAAATTTCAAGCATTGATCACGTACATGGAGACGTTCGTCGCCGACCAAATCATCCCGATTTACAAAGATTTGGCCGGGATGTTTAAAAGTTTAAGCGCCACCCAACAGGATACGATTATGCAAAACATTCAAGCCGTCGGAAAAAAAATTGGGACGACGGTTGGTGAATTTGTCCAGAGCATCCTGCAAAACATTCCGCAGCTTCTCGCCTGGCTGCCGAATGCCGCGACCGTGTTTATTTTTTCGCTGTTGGCGACGTTTTTCATCAGCAAAGACTGGCGGCGTCTTGTGCGCATGGCGCAGCAATGGCTGCCGACGAAAGCCCGCACAAGCGGAAAAACGGTGTTTCTTGATTTAAAGCGGGCGCTGTTTGGCTTTATCAAAGCGCAGGCGACGCTCATTTCGATTACGACGGTCATCGTGTTGATCGGCTTGCTTATTTTGCGCGTCGATTACGCCATTACGATCGCATTGATCATCGGGTTCGTCGATCTTTTGCCATATTTGGGAACGGGGATTGTATTTGTTCCTTGGATCATTTACACCATGGCTAGCGGCGACATTCCGTTTGCCATCGGATTGGGCGTGCTGTATGTCGTCGTCCTCGTCCAACGGCAAATCATGGAGCCGAAAGTGCTTTCTTCAACGATCGGCCTCGATCCGCTCGCCACGCTCATCGCCTTGTTCGTCGGCTTCAAGCTGCTCGGCTTTCTCGGCTTGATTGCCGGCCCCGTCGCGCTTGTCATCATCCGCACGCTCCATAGCGCCAATGTTTTTCGTGATCTTTGGCGCTTTATTATCGGCAAGCCGACCACGTAATCGAAGGGAGCTGTCTCAAAAGCTCGGCTTTCTATAATAGGAATACAATCTTTCGTTTCACAAAGATGTTTAATGGGTATACAGGACGATGCGAAAGGGTGTCCCGCTGCTTTTGGGACACCCTGTTTTGCTGCAACGTCCGTTACAACACGCTCGCATGGCCGCGGTAGACGGCGCCAAAGCCGCCATCGACCGTGATCTCTTGCCCATCTTTAAACAAGCTTGTGGCATTTTCCACCCCGACGACGACCGGAATGCCAAGGCTTAAGCCGACGACCGCCGCATGGCTCGTCAACCCGCCTTCCTCAGTAATGATCGCCGCTGCTTTTTCGAGAGCCGGCATCATATCGGCATCGGTGCTGATGGTGACTAAAATGCCGCCCTCTACCATTTTTCGGCACGCCTCTTCCGCCGTTTTGGCGACGACCGCCTTGCCGAATGCCGACTTGCGGCCGATGCCTTGCCCTTTGGCAAGCAAGTCGCTGATGACGTGCACTTTCATTAAGTTCGTCGATCCCGTTTCGCCGACCGGCACGCCGGCCGTGATGACGACCAAGTCGCCGTGCTTCACCAAGCCGGAGCGCACTGCCGCGTCGACCGCCACATCGAGCATTTCATCGGTTGTATTGACATGCGGTGCTTCTTTCGTATACACGCCCCAAATGAGCGCCAGCCGCCGCGAGACCGCTTCGTTTGATGTCACCGCGATGATCGGGGCTTTCGGGCGGTATTTCGCCACCATCTGCGGCGTTTTTCCGCTCACCGTCGGCGTCACGATCGCCGCGACATCCAAATTGAGCGCCGTGTGGGCGACCGATTGGCCGATGGCATCGGTGATCGTCGTTCGGCTCTCTTTCGTGCGCTGGGACAAAATGTCGCGATGCTCCAACGCCTGCTCGGTGCGGAGCGCGATTTGGTGCATCGTCCTTACCGCTTCGACCGGATACTGGCCGGCTGCGGTTTCTCCGGAAAGCATGACGGCGTCGGTGCCGTCAAAAATGGCGTTGGCGACATCGCTCGCCTCAGCCCGCGTCGGCCGCGGATTGCGCTGCATCGAGTCGAGCATTTGCGTCGCTGTGATGACCGGCTTGCCAAGCATGTTGCACTTTTTAATGAGCATTTTTTGAATGAGAGGCACTTCCTCAGCCGGAATCTCAACGCCAAGGTCGCCGCGCGCCACCATGAGGCCATCGGCGGCTTCCAAAATTTCATCGATGTTGGCGACGCCTTCTTCATTTTCAATTTTCGCGATAATTTGGATATGTAAGGCGTCATTCGCCTCGAGCAGCTCGCGGATTTCGAGCACATCAGACGCCCGGCGCACAAACGAGGCGGCGATGAAGTCGATGCCTTGGCGGATGCCAAATAAAATATCGGCTCGGTCCTTCTCGGTGATGCCCGGCAAATTGACACGCACGCCGGGGACATTGACCCCTTTTTTGTTTTTGAGCACACCGCTGTTTAAGACGGTCGTGACAATTTCTCCAGCTTGCTTGTCGACCGCGTTGACTTCAAGGCCGATCAACCCGTCGTCCAGCAAAATTTTCGAACCAACGGACACATCATCGATCAGCCCCGGATAGGTGACAGAAATTTTTTCCGGCGTGCCGAGCACTTCGCTCATCGAAATGATGAGCTTTGCCCCTTCCTTCAGTTCGATGGCGCCGTTCTCCATATTGTGCGTGCGGATTTCCGGACCTTTCGTATCGAGCAAAATGGCGACCGTTTGGCCCGTCCGCCTCGCCGCCTCGCGAATGTTGGCGATGCGCCGCCCGTGTTCCTCATGATCTCCGTGCGAAAAGTTGAGGCGCGCCACGTTCATCCCCGCTTCGATCAATTGCACGAGCTTGTCTACGCTCTCGCTTGCCGGCCCGATCGTACAGACGATTTTCGTTTTCCGCTTCATCACTTCTTCTTCCTTTCCCCTCGGGAATTAAATCGACAGCTCTTTCGACAATGTATACATCCGCTGATCGACCGTATGTGTTTTCGCCAACGCTTCGGCAATGTCATGGTCAACGATTTGGTTGTTTTGAATGCCAACGCAGCGGCCGCCTTTGCCTTCAAGGAGCAGCTCGACCGCACGGGCGCCGAGGCGGCTCGCTAACACGCGGTCAAACGCCGTCGGCGATCCGCCGCGCTGCACGTGGCCAAGCACCGTCACGCGCGTCTCAAAGCCGGTCGCCTCTTGAATTTGCCGGCCGAAGTCGACGCCGCTGCCGACTCCCTCGGCGACGATGATGATGCTGTGTTTTTTGCCGCGTTCATGGCCGCGCTTCAAGCGAGCGATGATGTCGTCCATGTCGTAGTCCGCTTCCGGAATCAAAATCGTCTCCGCCCCTCCGGCAAGCCCCGACCATAGCGCAATATCGCCGGCATGGCGGCCCATCACTTCGACGACGTACGTCCGCTCATGCGACGTCGCCGTGTCGCGGATTTTGTCAATGGCGTCAATGACCGTATTGAGCGCGGTGTCAAAACCGATCGTGAAATCGGTGCCTGGAATGTCGTTGTCGATCGTCCCGGGCACGCCGACGCACGGGAAGCCGTGCTCCGTCAATTTTTTCGCCCCTTGATACGACCCGTCGCCGCCGATGACGACCAGCCCTTCAATGCCGTGCTTTTTCAGCTGCTCGATCCCCTTTTTCTGTCCTTCTTCCGTCTTAAACTCCGGGCAGCGCGCGGTATAAAGGATGGTGCCGCCGCGATGGATGATGTCCCCGACGTCCCCGACTTCCAGCTTTTTGATATTGCCGGCGATCAACCCGGCATACCCGTGGTAGATTCCGTACACTTCCACCCCATGGTAAATCGCTTTGCGGACGACAGCGCGAATGGCCGCATTCATGCCCGGCGAGTCGCCGCCGCTTGTCAACACACCAATCCGTTTCATCATTTCCACCTCGTTTGCATCGAATTGCACACGTCCGACCTCATACGTCTTCTTGAACATCCCTAATGTACCATGAACAACAGCGGAACACAATATAGAAGCGATCGCTGAAACGGCTTACAAAAGTGGATTTTTTTCACGATAGAACAAAGCTGTCCCGCGACGGAGACAGCTTTTTCCTTATCTTGCCCGAATCGTTTCCGGCAAAAACGACACTTGGCCCATTTGTTTAAATTTTTCATAGCGCTGCCGGACGAGCTCTTCGCCGTCAAGCGCCAACAGCTGTTTGAGCGAACGGCGCAGCACGCGGTCAATTTCTTTCGCCTGCTCGTCGGCGTTGCGATGAGCGCCGCCTTTGACTTCTGGAATGATTTCATCGATGACGCCGAGCGCCTTTAAGTCATGAGCGGTGATTTTCATCGTTTCCGCCGCCCGCTGCGCCAATGAGGCGTCTTTCCACAAAATCGCCGCCGCCCCTTCCGGCGAGATGACCGAGTACGTCGAGTTTTCCAGCATATGGATATGATTGCCGACGCCAAGGGCAAGCGCCCCGCCGCTTCCGCCCTCTCCGATGACGATGCAGACGACAGGCACCGTGAGCCCAGCCATTTCAAACAAGTTGCGGGCGATCGCCTCGCTTTGCCCGCGCTCTTCGGCCGCTTTGCCCGGGTAGGCGCCTTTCGTGTCGATAAAGCAGATGATCGGCCGCGAAAACTTTTCTGCCTGCTTCATGAGCCGCAACGCCTTCCGGTACCCTTCCGGATGCGGCATGCCAAAGTTGCGGCGCAAGTTTTCTTTCGTATCTTTGCCGCGCTGGTGGCCGATGACCGTCACGGGGAGTCCGTCGTATTTGGCGATGCCGCCGACGATCGCCTCGTCATCGCCAAAGCAGCGGTCGCCGTGGCACTCAAGAAAGTTCGTAAACAACCGCTCGATGTAATCGAGCGTCGTCGGCCGCTGCGGGTGGCGGGCGATTTGCACGCGGTCCCACGGCGTCAAATTCGCATAAATCTCGTTTTCCAGCTTGGCGAGGCGCGCCTCAAGCTTTTCGATTTCCGCCGATAAATCGACGTCCGCCGTTTTCATGAACTCTTTCAACTCTTGAATTTTGCGGCGCAGCTCGACAAGCGGCTTTTCGAATTCTAATTCCGCCACCATCCCTCTTCCCCTCCTTTTTGATGAATATCCAAGACGACCGCAAGCGTTTCTTTCAGCTCGTGGCGGTGAATGACGGCATCAAGCTGCCCGTGCTTCAGCAAAAACTCCGCCGTCTGGAAATCGTCCGGCAGCTCTTCGCGCACCGTCTGCTCGATGACGCGGCGGCCGGCAAAACCAATGAGCGCCCCCGGCTCGGCAAAGTTATAATCCCCAAGCGAGGCGAAGCTCGCCGATACACCGCCGGTCGTCGGGTGGGTCATGACGGAGATGAACAAGCCGCCGTCGTTGCTGAACCGTTTGAGCGCCGCGCTTGTTTTCGCCATTTGCATGAGGCTCAACACCCCTTCCTGCATGCGGGCGCCGCCGGAAGCGGTGAAAATGAGAAACGGCATCTGCTGTTCGCGCGCCCGTTCGACGGCGCGGGTGATTTTTTCGCCGACGACCGAGCCCATGCTGCCCATGCGAAACGATGAATCCATGACAGCAATGACGAGCGGATGGCCGTCAAGCGCTCCTTCGCCGGTGACGACCGCCTCGTTCAGCCCTGACTTGCGCCGGTCTTCTTCCAGTTTTTCGATGTAGCCCGGAAAGCCGAGCGGATTGACCGAGATCATATCGGCGTCATACTCGCGGAAGCTGCCGTCATCAAGAAGGCTTGCAATCCGTTCACGCGCCGGCATCGGATGATGGTAGCCGCAGCTTAGGCAAACGCGCAAGTTTTTGATCAACTCTTTTGTATACATAATTTTCTTGCATTGCGGACATTTCGTCATCACGCCTTCCGGCACTTCATGCCTCGCTTGTTCTGAAGGCAGCGGTGCATACTTTTTCTTTTTCACAAACAAGTCTTTCCACACGAGGGAGCCCCTCCTTTGCGTTTTCGCCTCTCTACTACTTTATCGAAAATGGACATCATTGTTTGTCAAACGATGTCCGGCCCGTTTCGACAACGGCGAAGGCCGTTGCGCCTCCCAAACGGCGACAGTCTCCGCCGGATCTTGCCTTTCCAAAGCGGCGAGCAGCTGTTCATAACCGGCGTCGGCAAGGGGCGGCTCGGGCGCAAATGAAGCGGCAAACCCCGACAGCACCCGCCAAATGCGGGCGAGCAAAACATTGCCAGCCGCTTCCACCACCGTCTCGAAAAACCGCGCGAAATCAATCGGTTTTTGACGAACGATTTTTTTCAACTCGTCTACGTCCTCCGCGCTCCGGCGCCGACACGCAAGGGCAAGCAACAGGCGCTCGATGAGCCATTTTGTTTCCGCCAAATCGGCCTTTGCCCGTTCGTTTTCCAACAAAAACATCGCCAACAGGTCGATCAGCTGGTGGCTGCCAACCTCACGCATATACCTCCCCTCGCCGCGCCGCGTTTCAATCAAGCCGAGAAATTCAAGCGCCCGCAACGCCTCGCGCACCGATGAACGCCCGACGCCGAACCGTTCGGCCAGCTCGCGCTCCGACGGCAGCTTGTCGCCAGGGGCTAAGTTGTCTTCCGCCATCATGCGGTGGATATGTTTCAACGTCTCGGCATACACGTTCTCCTCTTTGATACAATGACCCCTCTCCTTCGCTTCATCCACTGGTCTGACCACCTAATGGTTATACGATATAACAAAATAGCGAAATAGTAAAGAGTGACTTATTTGACAGCGACGCGCCCAGCACCGAATAGAGAGAGCAATTCGTCGACAAGCGGCGCGGTGAAGTCAACCGCATACCGTTCCGGCAGGCGGAGAAGCTTCCGCTTCGCTTCGTCGTATAAATAAACCGGAATGCTTCCGTGGTGTTGTTCGAGCAGCTGCTTCAACGCCGCAAGCCGCGGTCCGTCCGATAGCGCATGGCCTGCGTTAATATACAGCGCTGACACGAGCAGGCGCTCGGCGCGGCGGATGATGAGCTGACGCCGTCCGCCGCGCACCTCAATCGTTCCGGCAAGCAATACAAACTGTCCTTCTTTCAATATGTCCGCCGCGCGGCGGTAAACGTTCGGAAACGCCACCGCCTCCAATTCCCCGCTCTCATCGCCGACGGTGAAAAACGCCATTTCTTCACCCTGCTTTGTTCTCGTTTTCCGTATGCGGACGACCGCTCCCCCGACTACAGTTGACGGACCTTGCACATCGGCAACACACACCGCCCCCGCCGCTTGCAGCAACGGGCGGCACACCGCCGCCGGATGCGGGGTGACGGCGAAGCCAAGAAACTCCGCTTCCCGCCGCCGCCGTTCGGACAAAGGCCACGAATGTGCGGCAGCATATTTCGGTTTTAACGACAGCCCTCCGGCTTCGAGCGCCTGAACCCATTGCGCATGTTCGATCGCAATGTCAATGCTGGCAAGAAGCGAAGCCCGATCTGCACCGAACTCGTCAAACGCTCCAACGGAAATGAGCGCCTCGAGCGCCGGGCGCCCGAGCCCTTTTGGCAGCAGGCGAACAGCGAAATCAAAGAAGTCGGCAAACGGTCCGTTCGCTTTCCGCTCCTCGACAATCAGCTTCGCCGCCGAGCCGACTTGCTTCACCATCGCGAGCCCAAGGCGAATGGCACTCCCCTCCACAAAAGAGCGAAAACCGCTTTTGTTGACCGACGGCAAAAGGACGTTGATCCCTTTTCGCGCCGCCTCCCAATAGTATACCGCCGCTTTTTCTCGGTCGCCGGAAGCATTGGTGAGCATGACCGCATAAAAACAAAGCGGGTAATGAGCTTTCATATACGCCATCGCATACGACAACAGCGCATAGCTGACCGCGTGGCTTCGGTTGAAGCCGTAATCGGCAAAGCGGACGATGTGTCGGTACAGTTCCTCGGCGACTGCTTTCGGATAGCCGTTCGCCACGCAGCCGGCGACAAACGCCTGGTGCTGCTTGGCAAGCAGCGCTTTCTCTTTTTTCGCCACCGCCCGGCGAAGCACGTCCGCTTGTCCGAGCGAAAATCCGGCAAGCCGGGCGGCGATTTGCATAATTTGCTCCTGGTAGATCAACACCCCGTATGTGGGCGCCAAAATCGTCTCAAGATCAGGATGGGCATAGGACACCGGCTCTTCCCCGCGCTTGCGCCGGATGTAAACGGGGATCATTTGCATCGGCCCCGGACGATACAAGGCATTGACGGCGACGACATCTTCCAATTGCGACGGCCGCAGCTCGGCGAGCACGCGCTTCATCCCGCTTGATTCGAGCTGGAAAATGCCGTTTGTATCTCCAGCGCCAAGCAGCGCGTACGTTTTTTCATCATTGAGCGGCAGCGTGCGGATGTCAAACGGCTTTCCTGTCTGCCGCTCGATCAAACGCACGATCTGCTCGATCAACGTGAGCGTGCGCAAACCGAGAAAATCAATTTTCAGCAATCCAAGCGCTTCAAGCGCCCCCATCGCGTATTGCGTCAGCGGCCATTCGCCATGGCTTGGCTGCAGCGGCACGAAGCGAACGAGCGGCTCCGGGCTGATGATGACACCAGCAGCGTGGATCGACGTATGGCGCGGCAGCCCTTCCAGTTTTTGCGCAACAGCCAGCCACTCTCTCCCTTGCGGAACCGCTGCCACCGCGCGCCGAAAAGCGGCGGACTCGGCATGCCATTGACGAAGCGTCACACTTTGTTTGCTCGGCAAGAGCGCCGCAACCTGTTCCGCCTCCCGCCCAGGGACGCCAAGCGCTTTGGCCGTCTCGCGCAGCGCCGCTTTGGCGCCGAACGTGCCGAACGTAATGATTTGCGCAACGCGGTCGCGCCCGTATTTATCCGCCACATAGCGAATCACTTCTTCGCGCCGGCCATCAGGAAAATCCAAGTCAATATCCGGCACCGACGCCCGCTCCGGATTTAAAAACCGTTCAAACAAAAGCCCATACTTGATCGGATCGACATCGGTGATCGACAATGCGTAGGCGACAAGCGACCCGGCCGCCGAACCGCGGCCCGGGCCGGTTAAGATGCCGCGTCGGCGGGCGTAGGCGAGCACATCGGCGACGATCAAAAAATAGTCGCTGAAATGAAGCGACTGAATCACATCCAGCTCATGCGAAAGCCGACGCCAGTAGCGCTCATCGGCCGACGGCACGCGTCGGGCGAGCCCTTGTTCCGATAAGCGGCGCAAATAACTGTCGGCCGTCTCTCCGTCCGGAACGGGGTACGCCGGCAGCCGCCAGCCGCCAAACTCGATCTGCAGCTCGCATTGATCGGCGATCGCCAGGCTGTTCTCGAGCGCCTCCGGCAAGTCCGCAAACCGGCGCGCCATCTCCTCTGGCCCCGCCAAATAGCGGCCGTTATCGTCCTCAATGTCAGCGAGCAGCGCGCCGCGGCCGATGGCCTGCAAGCAACGCCACGCCACGGCATCGCTGCGCTCCACGTAACGGACGTCGTTCGTCGCCACGATCGGGACGCCGGTTTCCTCCGCCAGCTGCAACAACCCGGCTTCATATGGGGCTCGCGTTTGCTCGCCGCGCTGAACGGCGACATACAGCCGTCCTGGAAACAGCTGATGATAACGGCCAAGCGCCTCTTTCGCCCGCTCCCATTCCCCAGCGGCCACAAGCGACTCGACGCGTCCCTCGCTTCCGGGAGTGATGGCGATGATGCCGCCGCTTAAGCGCACAAGAGCGGCTTCCTCCATATGCTTTGTTTCCCCCATTTGCATCATGGTGCTGATTTCAAGCAAATGGCGATACCCCTCTTCATTGGCGGCCAACAGCACGAGCGGGAACGCTTCCTCCCCAGAAAGAGCGACATCAGCCGTCACGCCGATAATCGGGCGAATGCCGTTCTGCTTGCATTCCCGGTAAAACGGAATAGCGCCATACAACACATTCCGGTCGGTGAGCGCGAGCGCTTGATAGCCGAGCTGTTTCGCCCTCGCTGCAAGCGCCTCCACCGCCGCCGCACTTTGAAACAAACTGTATCCGCTCAACACATGCAAGTGGACGAACACAATGACCATCCCTCCCTCATCCGTGCGCTTGACGGGCGAAAACTTTTTTCACGGCTACATACTCCGTCCACCCTATTGATATACATAGATAAAAGAAAGGACGGGAAAAACACATGAACGAAAAAACAGCTTTTTTGCCAGCGTTTATTCAAAGCTATTTTATCGCCGTCGGCGTGCTGCTTGGCGGCGCCATCATCGGCGCGCTCGGAGCGTTTTTGAGCGGGGGCCAGCCGCTGACGGCCATGTATCGGTTAGCCGGCGATTTGCGCATTTGGGCGGTCGTCGCCGCCATCGGCGGGACGTTTGACACGTTTTACGTCGTTGAGCGAGGGCTGTTTTTAGGGGAAACGAAAGACATCGTGCGGCAATTTTTGCTCATTTTGTCCGCCATGGGCGGAGCACAGACCGGAGTGGCGATCATCACGTGGCTGACACAGGAGCACATTTCGCCATGAGAATTCCTCCGTATTACCAATACCCGTCATGGCAGCGCTTTTTTGCCGGCGCGGCGATCGGAGCGCTCATCAGTTGGTTTGTCTTTTTGTATATTTTCGGCGTCTTGCAGGAAAAACAAGTGCGGCACGTCAATGAGCTCAACGAACAGATCGCCGATTTGCAAAACGAAATTCGCATTTGGCAGGAAGACTATATTCATTACAATAAGGAAATGAAAAAAAAGCTGACCGTGCAGGACGTTTCCGTCCATCTCGCCAACGCCGAGCAATATAAACTTGATTCATACACGACGTTTCGCATTGAAGACAGCGTCAAAGAAGATTTGTCCCATTTGATTACGAAAGATATCGAAACGGTGTACAACAGCCGCGAACTGATTGAGCGGGCAATTGAAAACAAAACGTATACGATCCACGAGAAGACATACCGGCTTGAACTTCACACACTCACGATCTTTACCTTGTTGGCCGTCGAAGTGAAACTGACGCCGCTTCCGTAGAGCGCGCCTTGCCGCCCCATTCCGCCGCGGTGGAGTGCCAAACAAGCGCGTCTTGCGGGAAAAGAGGGTGTCCCGAAAGCCTTCGGGACGCCTTCTCCTATCAACATGACGCTTCATTT
This sequence comes from Geobacillus sp. Y412MC52, assembly GCF_000174795.2. NCBI lineage: Bacteria > Bacillati > Bacillota > Bacilli > Caryophanales > Anoxybacillaceae > Geobacillus > Geobacillus sp. Y412MC52. Next base: position 2,840,413 of record NC_014915.1, read on the forward strand.
GAAACAACAACTTTTTAAAACCACCCGTTTCCGTCACCGCTCAGCCCGACAGACCGCTTTTACGTCTTCAATCACGCGATCCGCTTCCTCCCAAGAAGCAATGGACGCACCGGCTGCGAGCGGATGGCCGCCGCCGCCGTAGCGTTTGGCGACCACATTGATGACCGGCCCTTTGGAACGGAAGCGGACGCGGATTTCCCGTTCTTCCTCAATGAAAAACACCCAGGCGACAATGCCGTCAATATTGCCGAGCAAACTGACGAGCTGCGACGCCTCAAGCGGGGTGACGCCGTATTCCTCAAGCAGCGCCCGCGGCATTTTCACAGCCGCCACCCCTTCCTCGATCATAAAGTTCGACAACACATAACCGCTTAAGCGGGCGAGCGGCAAGCTCGTCCGATACAATCCGTCGTACAATTCCGTCAGCGAAAAGCCGTACGAAATGAGCTCCCCAGCGTAGCGGAACGTTTTTTCACTTGTGCGCGGAAACAAAAAGCGGCCCGTATCGCCGACAATGCCGGCGTAAATGAGACGCGCCGCCTCAACGGTCATCGTCAACCCTTCCTCTTTCCCCGCCAAATAAAACTCATAAATCATCTCGCTTGTCGAACTGGCGGCGGTATCGACCCACATAATGTCGCCATACGGCGTGTCGTTCGGATGATGGTCAATTTTAATGAGCTTTCGCCCGAGCCGATAGCGGCTGTCGCAAATCCGCTCCTCATTAGCTGTATCGCAGACGATCACGAGCGCCTGCGCGTACACAGAATCATCAATGACATCCATGTTCCGCAAAAACGACAGCGACGGATCGTCCGTTCCGACCGCGTACACCCTTTTTTTCGGAAACGACGCCCGAAGCAACGCCGCCAACCCGCCTTGCGACCCGTACGCGTCCGGGTCCGGGCGAACATGGCGGTGGATGATGATCGTGTCAAATTCACGAATCGCATCAAGAATTTGTTGATGAACCGGTTTCATTAGTTCTTCCCCTTTAGTCACCTGTCATATTCAACCGCTGGCATTTTTCCCTGCTTCTATGTACAATGAAAAAAGAAATGAACAACGGAGGGACCCAACCATGCCAGCCCTGGTTATTTTCATTATATTTTCCTTTTCGTTTTACGTCTATTATAAAATCCGCTACGTCCGCTCCCATCGTCCGATGGAACGCCGCTTTCTCTCGGCGAAATCGAGCATGGCGCTTGGACTGTTTGTTGCCTTGTTCGGGATCAACCAATTGTTTTTGTATCAGACAACCGTGACCTATATCATCTGCGCCATTTTTATCGCCTTAGGCTTCGGGAGCGTTTGGGCCGGCTACCGCGCCTACCGCTGCTATCTGCCGCAGGCGGTCGAAGAGGCAAAGGAAGCGGCAAAACAAGGGTAATGCCGTTTGGTGTATGCGCCGGCCAACGATAAAGGAAAAGGATGTTCCAATGAGGAAGTGGACATCCTTTTTTTGCCTTTACCGTTTATCGGTCGATCAGCTGGCACATCATCATGGCTTTGCCGACAAGATCACCTTCGTTATACACTTCGACATCCACTTTCCCGAACTTGCGCCCGAGCTCTAAAAGCTTTGCCCGCACGTCGACCGTGCTGTCGATTTGCACCGGCTTGATGAAGTAAATCGTGATATTTTCCATCACCAAATCGCCGCGTTTGTACGCGCGAAGCATGCGCGCCGCTGCTTCGGTGACGATTGTCGTAAACACGCCGTACGAGAGCGTCCCTAAATAGTTCGTCATCTGCGGCGTAATCGTGCAGCGAAACAGCGTTTCTTTGTCGCCTGACTCACGAAACTGGGCGGTGATGAGATCATCGATCGTCTCCCCGACTTGCGGCTGGCGCTGCGCCATTTGCAGCGCTTTTAACACGTCTTGGCGGCTGATGATCCCTTGCAGCCGGTTATAGTCATCCACCACCGGGAGAAGCTCAATTCCTTCCCATACCATAATATGAGAAGCAAACGCCACTGACGTTTTTCCGTTCACCGTAATCGGCTGCTTCGTCATCACCTTTTCGATCGGCAGCTGCCGGTCGACATCCAGCACGTCTTTTGCCGTCACAACCCCTTGCACTTTCAGCTCATCATCGACGACCGGGAACCGGCTATGGCGCGTCTCTTTGTTCAACGCATACCACCGCTCAATCGGATCATTGACGCGCAAGTACGCTGTTTTGTCAAGCGGAATGAGAATATCCTCGACCAACACAATTTCTTTTTTGATGAGCTGGTCGTAAATCGCCCGGTTGATCATCGTCGCGACCGTAAACGTGTCATAGCTCGTCGAAATGATCGGCAGCTGCCGCTCATCGGCGAGCTTTTTCACGTGGTCGGCCGTGTCAAACCCGCCGGTGATGAGCACGGCCGCCCCCGCCTGAAGCGCCAGCTCGTGCGCCTTCGTCCGGTTGCCGACGATAAGCAAATCCCCTGCGCCCGTATAGCGCATCATCGCCTCCAGCTGCATTGCGCCGATGACAAAACGGTTGAGCGTCTTATGCAGCCCTTCACGTCCGCCAAGCACTTGGCCGTCCACAATGTTGACAACCTCGGCGTACGTAAGCTTCTCAATGTTTTCCTTCCGTTTCTTCTCAATCCGGATCGTGCCGACGCGTTCAATCGTGCTCACATACCCTTTGTTCTCGGCGTCCTTGATCGCCCGGTACGCCGTCCCTTCGCTTACGCCCATTTCCTTGGCGATCTGCCGGACAGAAATTTTCTCGCCGATCGGCAGCCGGTGGATGTATTCCAAAATTTGCTCGTGTTTTGTCGCCAACGGTTCTTCACCCTTTACGCGTTTGTTACTTTCATTATAACGGGCCTGGCGGCGGGGATTCAACGGTCGCGCCGGCCATCATAAAGCGCCCTTCCCAAAGCGGGAAGGGCGCCTCTGTTACAGCTCGATGCTTTCCCCCGGTTTCAACGCGCGGCCGACGCCCTGCGGAAGGAGCGAGACGAACCGCTCGGGGTCTTGGGTGATCGGTGGGAACGTGTTGTAATGGATCGGCACGACGAGTTTCGCCCCGAGCCACTCGGCGGCGACCGCCGCGTCTTCCGGCCCCATCGTGAAGCTGTCCCCAATCGGCAAAAAGGCGACATCGATGTTATGGCGCTCGCCGATCAGCTTCATGTCGGAAAACAGCCCGGTATCGCCGGCATGATAGATCGTTTTGCCTTCGGCCGTGAACAAAATGCCGGTCGGCATGCCTAAATAAATGATTTGCTTGTCGTCCGTCACAAACCCGGAGCTGTGGAACGCCTGCGTGAACTTGACCGTGCCAAAGTCAAATTCGCGCGCCCCGCCGATGTTCATGCCAAACGTCTCGACGCCTTGCCAGCTTAAATACGTCGCCAGCTCAAATGTGGCCACGACAAGGGCGTTGTTCCGCTTGGCGATTTCAACCGTATCGCCGACATGATCCCCGTGCCCGTGCGTCAACAAAATGACATCCGCTTTCACATCCGCCGCGTTCAAATCGGTCGTCGTATTGCCGGTGATGAACGGGTCGATCAAAATCGTTTTTCCGTTCGTCTCAATGCGGACGACCGAATGGCCATGGTAGCTGATTTTCATCGTCACATCTCTCCTTTCCACTACACATGATTCGCCGCCATCCATCCATTTCCTTCTTTTCCCGCCTGTCCATTTACAAACGGCCCGTTTCTTGGTACGCTCAAAACGGACGATCACGAAAAAAGGAAGGAAGGGAACGATGAACCAACGGCTGGATGCTTTTTCATCATGGCTTCAACATCATGATGATTCATTTGCCTTCATTACGTCAAGCGCCAACGTTTTTTATTTGAGCGGCTTTTTTTGCGATCCACACGAGCGGCTGCTTGCATTGCTTGTCTTCCCTGACGGCGAGCCCGCGCTCGTCTGTCCGCAAATGGAAGTCCCGCGCGCCCGCCGGAGCGGCTTTGGGTATACGGTGATCGGCTACGACGACAGCACCGACCCATGGGAAGAGATCGGGCGCCATCTCGAAGCGCGCGGCGCAAAACCCGGCTTGATTGCCATCGAGAAAAACCATTTGTCGTTCGCCCGTTTCGAGCGTCTCTCGGCATTGTTTCCAAACGCCGCATGGAACGACGCCGAAGAAAAGCTGCGCCAGCTTCGCCTGATCAAGGATGAGCAGGAAATGAAGGTGTTGCGCCAGGCGGCGGAACTTGCCGACAAAGCGATCGAAATCGGCGTCTCGGCCATCCGCCCGGGCGTGACGGAGCTCGAACTTGTCGCTGTTATTGAATATGAGCTGAAAAAACTCGGCGTTGAAGGGATGTCGTTTCCCACGACCGTGCTCACGGGCGCAAAATCAGCCGATCCGCACGGCGTGCCGGGAACGGCGGCGGTCGCACCGGGGGATTTCGTGCTGTTCGATTTAGGCGTCATCGTCGATGGGTATTGCTCCGACATTACCCGCACCGTCGTCTGTCAGACGGCAAGCGACGAACAGCGGCTCATTTACGATACCGTTCGGCGCGCCCAGCAGGCGGCGATCGACGCCTGCCGCCCGCAAACCGCGATGGGCGAGATCGACCGCGCCGCCCGAAACGTCATCGAACAAGCCGGCTACGGAGACTATTTCACCCACCGCGTCGGGCACGGCTTAGGGATCGAGATCCACGAATACCCATCGCTTCATGGCGCCAACAACGAACCGCTCGCCCCCGGCATGGTGTTTACAATCGAACCGGGCATTTACGTCCCATCCATCGGCGGCGTGCGCATTGAAGACGACGTCGCGGTCACGGATCATGGGGTTGAGGTGTTGACGTCGTTTTCGAAGGAGTTGATCATTGTTTAACGAGAGAGGCCATTGGCAAAAGCTGCCGCGAATGAGCGCATCAAAAAAGCTGTCCACCGGCCCGATCCCCAAGCCGATTCGGACAGCTTTGTTTTCTCATCGCCATCAAGGCGGCTCCATCTTCATGATTTCATCCGTGCAACAACGAATGAACATCCGTATACGGCATGTTGTGCGCCGCCGCGACCGCTTCGTACACGATGTGCCCGTCGAGCGTGTTGATCCCTTTTAACAGCGCCGGGTTATCCAAGCACGCGGCGCGGTAGCCTTTGTTGGCGATTTGCAAGGCGTATGGGATCGTGACGTTCGTAAGCGCGAATGTCGACGTGCGCGGCACAGCGCCCGGCATGTTCGCGACGGCGTAATGGACGACGCCGTGCTTGACGTATGTCGGATCGTCGTGCGTCGTGACGCGGTCGGTCGTTTCGAAAATGCCGCCTTGGTCAATGGCGACGTCGACCAACACCGAACCTGGCGTCATCGAGCGCACCATCTCTTCCGTCACAAGCTTTGGCGCTTTCGCCCCCGGGATCAAGACGGCGCCGACGACCAAATCCGATTCCCGCACGCATTCGGCGATATGATACGAGTTGGACATCAACGTCGTCACTTGGTCGCCGAACAAATCATCGAGCTCGCGCAGCCGCTCGGCGTTAATGTCCAAAATCGTCACGTCCGCCCCGAGGCCGACCGCGATTTTCGCCGCGTTCGTCCCCGCTGTGCCGCCGCCGATGATCGTCACTTTGCCGCGCCGCACCCCGGGCACGCCGCCAAGCAAAATGCCTTTCCCGCCGTGCGGCTTCTCGAGAAACTGGGCTCCGACTTGCACCGACATGCGGCCGGCGACTTCACTCATCGGCGTCAACAGCGGCAGCGAGCCGTTCGCAAGCTGCACCGTCTCGTAAGCGATGCCGACCACTTTTTGCTCGACGAGCGCTTTCGTGAGCGCTTCGGCCGCGGCTAAATGCAAATACGTAAACAAAATCAATCCGGGGCGAAAATAGCGGAACTCCTCAGGCAGCGGTTCTTTCACTTTCAACACCATCTCCGCCGCCCAGGCATCTTCCGCTTTCGTCACGATCACTGCCCCGGCTTTTTCATATTCAGCGTCGGAAAACCCCGACCCAGCGCCGGCTTCCGTCTCCACATACACGTCATGCCCCGCTTTGACGAGCGTCATCACGCCTGCCGGAGTGATGGCGACGCGGTTTTCATTGTTTTTGATTTCTTTTGGAATGCCGATCTTCATCACTTTTTCCTCCTTTTTCCTTCCCGCTTCTTCTTTTATTGTGCCCCGTTTCGCGCAAAAGCAAACGAAAAAAGGAGGAGGCGCTGTTCTCAACGGAAAAGGTGGCGGTAAATGACGTTCGCTCCGCCGGTGACGTCAATGACGGCGCCGGTGATGAAATCCGAGTCGTCCTCGCATAAAAACGCGATCACGCGGGCGATATCTTCGCCAGTCCCCGGGCGCCCGACCGGCGTTTCCGCATCCCTTCTCGCGCGGGCGTCGGCGATCCCCGCCTCTTTCATGGCGCCGACAATGTTGCCCGGGCACACCATATTGGCGGTAATTCCATATTCCGCCTCTTCCAGGGCGATCGTTTTCGTCAGCGACACAAGCCCGACTTTCGCCGCGCCGAACGCCGAGCGGTGCACCCAGCCCGGGGCATCCGCCGCTCCTTGAAATCCGTACGTAATGATGCGGCCAAACCGCTGTTTTCGCATAATCGGGATCGTCCGCCTCACTAAATGGAAGACCGAGCTCAAATTGCCTTCAATCATTTCGTACCATTCGTCTTCCGTATAATCGGCCAGCTTTTTCCGCTCAAAAATGTACGGCCCTGCATTGTTGATGAGGCAGTCAATGCGGCCGAACCGCTCCATGGCGGCGTCCACAAGCGCCGCTAAATCGTTTTTGTCCGTCACATCTCCCTGCACAAACTGGAGGCGGTCAGCGGCGCCGCGGTACTTCTCGGCAAGCGAGCGCACCGCCTGTTCATCGCTCCGGTAGTTCACCGTCACCGAGTAGCCTTTATCAAGCAGCAGCTCGGTCACTTTTCTCCCCAATCCTTTCGCTCCGGCCGTAATCAAGGCGTGCCGCACCCTTCTCCCTCCTCGTCGCGATTTGCTGTCTCATTTTTACTTTACTATAAACCGGGGCGAATACAAAAAAATAACCATAACGCGTAGGCGCTATGGCTATTCGCCGACTTCGCGGCGCGGGTCGTAATACGATTCATCCTCGTCAACAATGCCGCTTTCATACGACTCGGTAATTTGCTCGGTGATCGTCCGCACTTCCTCCTCATCGTACGGCCAGTCATTATACCGCTTTTCCATTGCTCTTCCTCCCCTGTTCACAAAATCTCAATATATGGCCTAGTTTCTCGTCAAAGGGCGATGGGTATACCATATATAGAGATAGCATTTTTCACCAAAGGGAGGGGAGAACATGACCATGGCCTACCAAACGATCGTCGTCGCCGTCGATGGCTCGAAGGAAGCGGAATGGGCGTTGAAAAAAGCGATCCAAATCGCCAAGCGCAACGGAGCGAAACTCATTTTGACCCACATCATCGATTTGCGCGGGTTCACAACCGTGGAAGCGCACGATTACGCCCTCGCCGAACGATGTGAGCAATATGCGAACGAACTTCTGGAACGGTATAAAAACGAAGCCATCGCCGCCGGGCTCGACGATGTGGACATCGCGGTCGAATTCGGCTCGCCGAAAGTGAAAATCGCCAAAGACGTCGCTCCGAAATACAAAGCCGACCTCATCGTTTGCGGGGCGACCGGGTTGAACGCTGTCGAACGGCTCTTGATCGGCAGCGTTTCCGAAAACATCGTCCGCCATGCGAAATGCGATGTGCTCGTTGTAAGGACGCCGAAAGAATAATGTCTTCGTCACACGAAGCAGATGGACCGAAAAACTTCCTTGTCCGATGCGAAAACATGTGACGGTCAAAAAAGAACACCCCGCCGTTACGGGGTGCTAAGCAACTGTTTCGCCTTCGCCAGCGCCGCGCGCACTTCGGCAAAACCGGTGCCGCCGGCGCTGTTGCGGCGGTTGACGGCCGTGCGCGGGTTCAAGGCGTCATAAATATCGGCTTCAAACAGCGGCGACGCTTCCTTATACACCTCAAGCGGCAAATCGGCCAAAAAGACGCCTTGTTCGATGCAATGCAAGACGAGCTTTCCGACGACCTCATGCGCCTCGCGGAACGGGACGCCTTTTGCCGCCAAGTAATCGGCAAGCTCGGTCGCGTTCGAAAAGTCTTGTTTCGTCGCCCGCTCCATCACGTCCGTGCGCACGTTCATCGTCTCAATCATGCCGGTGAAAATTTTCAGCGACCCGATGACCGTCTTCACCGTATCGAACATGCCTTCTTTATCTTCTTGCATATCTTTGTTGTAGGCGAGCGGCAGCCCTTTCATCACCGTCAACAAGGCCATTAAGTGCCCATACACGCGCCCGGTTTTGCCGCGGATGAGTTCGGCCATGTCCGGGTTTTTCTTTTGCGGCATGATGCTGCTGCCAGTCGCAAACGCATCATCCAGCTCAATGAACTGAAACTCTTGGCTTGACCAAAGAATCAACTCCTCGGCCAACCGCGACAGGTGCATCATGAGCATCGAACTGTTGCTTAAAAATTCGATGATGAAATCGCGGTCGCTCACTGCATCAAGGCTGTTTTCGTAAATATCGGCAAAGCCCAAAAGCTCCGCCGTCCGATGCCGGTCGATCGGAAACGTCGTCCCGGCGAGCGCCCCGGCGCCGAGCGGCGAGCGGTTGATGCGCTTTTGCGACTCGGAAAACCGCTCATAATCGCGCTCGAGCATCCAAAAATAAGCCAGCAGATGGTGGGCGAACGAAATCGGCTGCGCCCGCTGCAAATGCGTATATCCAGGCATGATCGTTTCGACATGCTTTTCGGCTTGAGCGACAAGCGCCCGCTGCAGCCCGCGGATGAGGCCGAGAATCTCTTCAACCCGCTTGCGCAAGTATAGATGCATATCGGTCGCCACTTGGTCGTTCCGGCTCCGTCCAGTGTGCAGCTTGCCGCCGACCGGTCCGATGTCGTCGATGAGCATTTTTTCAATGTTTAAATGAATGTCCTCGTAGGCAATGGAAAATTCGAGCTCCCCTTGCTTCGCCTTTTCCAACAGGCGGATGAGCCCGCCTTTGATCTGCTCCACATCGTCTTCAGGCAGGATGCCGCATTCGCCAAGCATCGTCACATGGGCAAGGCTGCCTTCAATGTCTTCTTCAACGAGCTCTTGGTCGAATGGGATCGACGCGCCAAACTCGTCGACCCATTCTTCCGCTGTTTTCGTAAACCGTCCGCCCCAAAGCTTTTTCACGAATCTCGCCGCAGAGGAATGCGACTTCCTCCTTCCTTTCATGAAGTTCCCTTCATTTTCCTTCATTGGCCGGTCGGCACCGACGCCTTGTTTTGCTTGTTCACGATGCTGTGCACTTTCGTCGGCAGGCCGTACAGCGAAATGAATCCGACCGCCGCTTGATGGTCAAATTCATCTTCGGACGTGTATGTTGCCAATTTTTCATCATAGAGCGAGAACGGCGATTTGCGCCCTTCGACGATCGCATGGCCTTTAAACAGCTTCACGCGCACGACGCCGGTGACGTTTTTCTGCGTTTCTTTCAAAAACGCGACCAACGCGTCTTTCAGCGGTGAGAACCAAAGACCGTTGTAAATGACTTCGGCGATTTTTTGTTCGATGATCGGTTTGAAATGGGCGACTTCTCTCACCAATGTCAAGTCTTCCAGCTCTTTATGCGCTTTAATGAGCGTGATCGCCCCGGGGCATTCGTACACTTCGCGCGACTTGATGCCGACAAGGCGGTTTTCGACGTGGTCGATGCGGCCGACGCCATGCTTGCCGGCCAACGCGTTCAGCTCCAAAATCAATTGCGCAAGCGGATACGCCTTCCCGTTTAACGTCACCGGCACGCCTTGTTCAAAGCCGATCTCGATGACATCGGGCACATCCGGCGCGTTCTCAAGCGAAGCCGTCAGCTCATACGCCTCTTCCGGCGGCGCCGCCCACGGGTCTTCCAAAATGCCGCACTCGTTGCTTCGTCCCCACAAGTTTTGGTCGATGGAAAACGGGCTGTCAAGGTCAACCGGAATCGGAATGCCGTGCTTTTTCGCGTATTCGATTTCTTCCTCGCGCGACCAGCTCCACTCGCGCACCGGGGCAATCACTTCCAAATCTGGATTGAGCGCTTTGATCGACACTTCAAAGCGCACTTGGTCGTTCCCTTTCCCCGTGCAGCCGTGAGCCACCGCCACCGCGCCTTCGAGCTCGGCGATTTCAACGAGTTTTTTCGCGATGAGCGGACGCGACAGCGCCGAAACGAGCGGATATTTCCCTTCGTACAACGCGTTCGCCTGCAAGGCGATGAGCGCATACTCGTTCGCAAATTCGTCTTTGACGTCGATGACATACGATTTGATCGCCCCGACTTTGAGCGCTTTTTCTTTCACGAAATCGAGGTCTTTCCCTTCCCCAAGGTCCAAGCAGCACGCGATCACATCATATCCGCGCTCCTGGAGCCACTTGATCGCGACTGATGTATCTAAACCGCCAGAGTATGCCAGCACCAATTTCGGATTTGCCATGGTCGTTCTCCTCTCCTTTCACATAAATATACTTAAACATAAATAAATATTCAAATTTAATACATTATCACTTTATCAGCTTTCGGATCATTTTTCAATACACATTCATAAAAAAGCATAAAAATTCCACCACGCTCTAAGGGGACGTTTCATATAATAGAAGAAAAGGAGGCCATGAGGATGAACGGCATCTTCATCGAAGACAAACGGCTCGGCATCCGCCTGCCGCATCTGGACAAGCCTTGGGAGGACTACAGCCCAAACGAACAAGAGGCGATTTTACTGGAATGGGAAACGATCCGCGGCTTGATCCCCGACCGCATCGCCGAACTGGAGCGGGAAATCAACAAAAAACAAGACGAACTCGGCCAAGAAGCGGATTTCGCGCGCTCGTGCCAGCTCAATGCTGACATCGCCGAACTCGCTTCGATCGTCAACGATTTGTGGATTTGGTATCGCATTGTTCCATCCGTTTCATCGCGACACGGAAAAAAGCGGGTCGAAAAACCATAACACCCCATAACAAATAAGCGCCGATGCCGCTTATCCCTTTTTGAAGACGGCAGACAAACCATGCGGCCCGATTTTGACCAGAAGATCGGGGATTGATGCAGCGGATTCCGTTGCGATGACAAAGGATACGCTGTCGCAAACGAAAGCTTTCTTCGCGATTGAGAGGAGCGCTCAAGCTGGGGAGCTCCTCTTTTTTCATTCTATCCCCTTTCTCCAATGGTTTCCATTTATTATCCTTAAAAAATATATTGAATTTTATTTCTATTTTAATTATTATTGATTTGACTCCTTTTCACACAACGGAGGGATCAGACATGGCCAACAATCTATCACCTGCCTCACTCATTCAATCATTTTCTTGGGATCAGGCATTCGCTCATTACGACTGGGATCCCCGCAGCCGGTTCAACGCCGCCCATGAAGTATGCGACCGGTATGCCGAGGATCCGAACCGCATTGCGCTGTTTTATGAAAACGCTTTAGGAGAGCAAAAAACGATCACCTATCGACAATTGCGCGATTGGTCCAACCAAATGGCGAACGTGTTCCGCAAGCTGGGCGTGAAAAAAGGGGATCGCGTCTGCGCGCTGATGCCGAAAAACCCGGCCCTTGTCGTCTACATTTTGGCGGCTTGGAAAGTCGGCGCCGTGTATGTGCCGCTCTTTACCGCGTTTGGCCCACAGGCGATTGAATATCGCATCAACCATTCCGAGGCGAAAGTCCTCTTGACGAACAAGGAACAGCGCGCCAAACTGCCGCCGCGGGACAACATGCCGACATTGGAACACATTTTTGTCATTGACGGACCGTCTCATGATCAAGACCAGCCATTTTGGGAAACGCTTTCGAAAGAGTCGACTGAGCACTCGATCGAAGAAACGACGGTCGACGATCTGCTCGCGATTCAGTATACGTCCGGCTCGACCGGGATGCCAAAAGGCGCCATGTGGCCGCATAACGTGCTCATCAACATTTATCCGTATATGCGCTATGCGATTGGCCTGCGCGATGACGATGTCTTTTTCGGCGGGGCGGATCCGGGCTGGGCGTACGGGCTGATCTTTTGCACCTTCGCGCCGATGGCCTTTGGCGTGCCGATCGTCTTTTACGAAGGGCCGTTTAAGCCGGAGACGTGCTATTCCTTGATGGAAAAATACCGGGTGACCAATTTCGCGTACGCCCCGACCGCGTACCGGGCGATGGCGGCGGCCGGCGCGGACGTCATTCGCCGCTATCAACTGAACGTGCGCGCCATGAGCTCGGCCGGCGAGCCGCTCAATCCGGAAGTCATCCGCTTTTTCCAAGAGCACGTGGGCGTTACGATCCATGACCATTATGGCTTGTCGGAAACGTTGATGCTGATCGGAAACTTCAACGCCGCCGAGATGGAAATCCGGCCCGGATCGATGGGATGGCCGCTGCCGGGCTTTGACGTGGCCCTGCTCGATGAGAATGGAACCCCAGTCGCCGACGGCGAAGTCGGACAAATTGCCTTTAACACCGACTCGATCCCCAACGTCTTTAAGGGGTATTGGAAAGACCCTGAAAAAACCGCCGAGCGGCTCGTCGGCAAGTGGTTTTTGACCGGCGATTTGGCGACAAAAGACGAAGACGGGTATTTCTGGTTCCAAGGACGGGCGGACGACATCATCTCGAGCGCCGGCTACCGCATCGGGCCGTTTGAAATCGAAAGCTGCCTCCTTGAGCATCCGGCTGTCGTCGAAGCAGCCGCCGTCGGGAAGCCGGATCCCGTCAAAGGGGAAATCGTCAAAGCGTTTGTCGTGCTCAGAGAAGGCTTTGCGCCGTCGGACGAGCTGGCCGACGAGCTGTCCTTGTTCGTCAAAACGCGCTTATCCAAGCATGAATACCCGCGCGAAGTCGAATTTGTCGCCGAACTGCCGAAAACGCCGAGCGGAAAAATCCAGCGGTTCATCCTGCGCAATCAAGAAAGGGAAAAGTCAATCAAGGCTTAACCGGCAAAGGAGGATGCCCCGACAACGGAGCATCCTCTTGGCCGTTATGGCTCATCGTTTCCGATGCCCAAGATCTTCTTTAAAACGGAGCAATAGTTCTTCACTTCCTTTTCGTTGATCTCATAGAGGTGATAACCGTTTTCTTTCCGCTCCATGATCAGATTGGATTGCTTCAGGAGATTTAAATGCCGTGAAACGGTAGCAACCGTAATATTTAACTGATCGGCCATCTCCTGCGACTTCATGTTTTCTTCATTCGCAATAAATGACAATATTTTCATCCGAACGATTTCAGACAATGATTTGGCAATATCGGCAACATACTGAAGCTGCTCCTCATCATATCGGATCTCCATCCGATTTCCGCTCAAGGAAAGCTCTTTCCCGTTTATATAATGCCTTATATCATAAATAATATGAAGTTCACCGAGCCCCCAAACCAAAATAAATTTCGGTGACACAAAATACGAGGGATACAGTTTGATCAACTTCGTCTCTTTCGTCGGAAACTGTTCTGGGATTGGGTAATCGTACAATAGTTTTCGAACCATTTTCTCAATCCCCGACTGGTTGAGTTCCGCTCTCAATCGCTCATTCGCCTGATCCCAAAGAGGGGACAGGATTGGCTCAATATGGACGTAGCATTGCTGATAAAAATGTTCCCAAAGATAGGTCAGTTCCTGCAAATATTGCTCATAGTTCTGCGCGAATTCAAGCTGTTCGGCATTCACAAATCCGCCCAACGACGTGATTTTCGAGCGAATTTCATCGAACGGGGAAGCGGTTTGCGTTAGACAAATCTCGATCTCCTTTTCAGACAAGTAACGACCGAATAAATAATACAAAAACTCATACTGGGACACACGGTCGATATATGCCATGAGTTGAGAAAAGGTATGAGGAGCAGGCAAATCGACCAAAAATTCTGCGAGCTGTGCCCCATACTCATACCGACCGTAAAATTTTTTCAGCAACGATTCATGTTCCCGAAAAAACTGCTCAAAACGAGCAACCGGGAAATGAGGTTCACCATCCATTTTTCCCGATGAAATGTAACACTTCCTTAAACACGCCATCATTTCAAATAAAGAAGAGGTCGATAGTTCTACTTTACAATAATGGTTCACTTCTTCCATTGTGTATACAGCCATTCGACATCCCATACTTTCTGTTTTTATTCATGAACAATTTGATACTTCAACTGATCAACAAAATTGTCGCATAACCGCTGGCATTCTTCAACTGTCGACGAACAAACAATCACATGACCGGAGCGCGTATAAGAGTCCACCGTTTTCTTTATATGATCCCCTACTTGATAGTAGATGGCCCAATCTCGGATATATTCTCGATTGACTTCTGTGTCAAGAGAGATTTGTCGCAACATGCCCTCTGGAAACATAAAGAACTTGACAAGGCTTGCTTTTTTATAAATCGGTTTTACATCGGGCGGCATTTGGTTCATATAAGATAAAATTCCTAACTCATACTGGTTGAAACCAGACGCTAATTGATGTAAATAAGGGATAAAATCTCCCCCCGGTCTCGTATGCATTTCAATCACCACTGGTCTATCTTCTTCCACATCCCATTTAATCTCAATATGCCCCGGTCCATATTGGACATTCAACAAATGCAACACTTTCATCACCACTTGTTCGATTCGTTTGACTTTCTGTTGTTCCAGTCTCGCCGGCACAATATGCCCAGTCTCTATAAAGTGAGGTTTTCCGGTTGTTTGTTTTTCGGTTATTCCTAAAATGAAATGGGTTCCTCTCCAAGATACCGTCTCCACACTATATTCCGGGCCTTTAATATACGGCTCCAAGATCCACTCGTGAGGATGATCTTGATTTCTCTTTAACCATTTTTCCCACTCCTGTTGATTGGAAATATAATCAACCTCTTTGCTTCCAAATCCGTCAACCGGTTTGATGATGGCCGGCCTTGAATATGGAAACTGTTTAGGAAGAACAGATACCTTGCCACTCACAACGTCTAATCGTAATTCCGGATCCTTCCGCAAAATCTGGCGCATCAATTCTTTATTCCTCGTATTCACGACCGTTTCGAGCGAATTCGTTGGCAATTGCAACCTTTCACTAATATAAGCAGCCGTCTCTAGCCCTAATTCTGTAAAGCTTACGACGAGCTCCACTGTTTGATATAAACTCATGATTTTCTCAACAGTACAAAACACCTCTGTTTTCTCTGCAATGTCACGAACATAAAATACAACTTCGGCCAACTGCGCTATTTCCTTATCAATGCTTGAATACCGATCCGCGACAATAATGGGTTTGAGTCCACATTGAAATGCTGCTTCCGCTCCATAACGGCTTGCCCCTAAAATGATGATGTATTTATTCATGTACAATCCCCCATTCCAATCGATCCATCGCCTCTTGTGTCGAGGAGATCACGTTTTCCATACTATCGCCTTCTGCCATGACAAACCCTAACCTTTGGTAGCTGCTTTTAATTCCATTCGCCTTAAACGGCAACTTCCCTATACTTATCCTTTTTACTCCCGCTACTTTTTGCGCTTCCTCCATTCCCCTAACCGTTTGATATATCCCCTGTTCAACAGGGAGGATAAACTTAATGGCGGCATAGCGTTGTCTAGTGATCGTTACCTCTTCATATGTCCCGATTGATTGTAAAACAACATGTCTAACCATATCCACCCCTGCAGCGAATTCTACTAATTCGGGGATGCAGTCACCAGCCAGTCTAGGATTGACTTCAACCAAATATAAGTTGTTTCCGCGAACAAAAAATTCTATATGAGCCGCTCCATAGTTTAACCCCAATAGGTCCAGCAGTTTTTTGCATCTTTCTTCTAAATCGGAAAAAGGATTTAGTTTCGGACCCGTTACATGTCCACATTCAACGGCATGAGGACCGTACGTTTCTTTTTTCGTAACGGATATTAATTTCCAGCCATCAACTGTGTATAACATCTCGGCTGAAAATTCTTGTCCTTCAATCCATTCTTCAATCAGCCATTTCCTGGCCAGTTCATATCCGCGTTCATTACGCTGTCTTTGCCATTCGTGGCGCAGGGGCAGTTCTAAATCACGACGATTTTGACAAATCGTCACCCCATTACTTCCACTATCATCTACAGGTTTGATGACACAAGGAAACGAGATCTCCAAATTTATGATTTCGTCAGGATGATGGATGATATGGAAAGCAGGTTGCAAAAACTCTCTAAAATGTTGACTTTTTAGATAAGTTCTCATTATATGTTTATAACGAGCCCTTTTCAATGCTTCGATATCGTGACCCCTCACTCCCAAATAACTCGCTAATTCAGCAACTGGAATCAAGTGATAATCATCAAAAGCGAGGATTCCGGCAAATTTCACCTCAGAGCGTGCCAGTTCTTCTTTCATTCGATCCGTATCATACGTATTGATGATGACGACTTGATCAGCGAAGTTCAGCGGATGATCATCTGTCATTGCGCTATATTGTTCTAGGTTCATCGTCCAAAAATGGATTTTATAACCTAGTTGTTTAGCGATTTTCATCGCCTTCGTACCGGTACCTGTTGTATTCGTCTCGACAAATAACAAGTGCATCATCGACAGTCCTTTCTCTCTACTTGATTTTTATTCGTGAAGAAAGACATTTTTCTATATGGCAGCTGAAACATATAGCCAATAAAAATCACAATGCCTATCATGGTCAAGTAGAAAAAGGTTTGATGTCCAACGTACTGATATAAATTCAAACCAACGAATCCACCGATAGACTCCCACATTCCCCAAAGCACCCCTGATATTCCGAAGGCCCATGAAGAGCTTAACACCCCCTTTTTTTCTACAATCTGATGATCAATCGTAGGAACCCAAATGATTTCTGCGATGCTGAATAGGATCACGCTAACAAAGATGATCCAAAAATGATGTGAAATCCATAGCAAGAAATAAGATGCAGTGATAAGCACCAAAGCCAGCGCGTACCAATACTCCATTTTCCATTTCGGCTGTATTTTTGGATAGAAACCTTGAAGTGCAATAATCGTCACCGCATTCACCGTAAAAAACAACCCAATCGTTTTTCCTGAAAAATGTTGAGAAACGACAACAGGAAAAGTTGTAAATAGTTGTGTGTACAAAAACCAAAATAACCCTGAAAAAGCAATAAATCTTATAAAGATAAAGAAATGCGGGTCCGATCTGCTGTTTTTCACAAATTGTACGATATTGATTCCCTTCTCTGCATCCTCAATGGTGATGCGAGGCAATAGCAACGAAACCCCCCCGGCCAAAACATAACAAACAATCGCCGCAATGATGATACCAAAAGAATTCCAGTCCAATAACCATCCACCTAGAAAAGGACCAATGGAAGCACCGACGTTGACAGCAATGTTTAATAACGCAAAAGCCTGCAGCCTCTCATTTTCCTCTAATAAGGAAATATGTGTTTTCAAGCTTACATTGTAAAGCGAGATCGATATCCCCAATAGCAACACGATCACGAATATCAATGTATAAGAATGAATGATCGTTAACATTGTTAGCAACAAAGCGGATCCCCATAGACCAACGATAAGACTGTTTTTGATCCCAAACTTGTTGACAACTCCCCCAACCAGCACATTACCCGCCTTCGATACAAACGTAAATGCCGCCACTGCCAAACTGGTTTCCGTAATATCCAGATCTTTCATTTTAACTAGCCATAAAGAAAGCAACGGAACATACACAAAAAAACCAACGGAATTGAAAACCCTGATGCCAAACGTCAAAATTCCCTCATTAACCTTAAGAAACATACATGACCCCTCTCGTCAACTCTTTGCATACTGCTTCAATAATATTAGCTGCTTCATCTTCATTAACATTTCTACTAACCACAATCCTTACTTCATCAGGTAACCAAGGAAATAAAAGCAAGCCTTTTTTCTTGCACCTATCGACAAACTCAAATGAACTTATATGAAAGTTATTCACATGAAAAAAGATCATATTTGTTTCAACAGCATGAGGATCAACATACAGCCCATCTATTTTCGATAACATCATTGCTAATTTTTTAGTAAGCAGATGGTCTGTACGCAAATGGGATATATGATGTTTTAAAGCATACAGCGCCGCAGCTGCATACATACCTATTTGATGAAACCCGGCTCCAAATTGTTTTCTGTAAATCCTAGCTTTGCTGATCACTTCTTTTCTTCCCATAAGCATCGACCCAAATGGAGCGCCAAGTCCTTTTGCAAAACATACACTAAGTGAATCCACAAATTTTGCATAGTCCCTTAATGGAATGTTCGTTGCTACGTGTGCATTAAACAACCTTGCTCCATCCATATGTAAAGATATATTCTTCTCTCTCGTAAACCCATATAGTTGCTCAATTACTTTCAGAGGGAATATTTTCCCTTGATAATGATTAATCGTGTTCTCAATGGAAACTAATTGAGGGTGAGCGTAAAAAGGACCTCTAGGTTTAGAATGAATTAACTCCTCAACATGTTCGACTCTTAGGATCCCATCGGCTGTTCTGCATGTATGCAAAACGACTCTACTTAACATGGCAATCGAAGCACTTTCGTAAAAGTTTATATGATAGTTTGTTTCTGTAATCACTTCATTCCCTTCCGTTACTTGTGACTTTATAGCCAATTGATTAGCCATTGTACCTGTCGGAACAAACAGAGCATCCTCCACATGAAACAATTGTTTGCAATATTATTCCAATTCAATAACACTGCTGTCCTCTCCATAACAATCATCACCTACCAATGCATTAGCAATAACATTCCTCATTTCCTCTGTAGGCAAAGTCAATGTATCGCTTCTCAAGTCAATCATCGAACATCCCTCCTATAATTACGTAATTACGTAATTACGTAATTACGTAATTAATATTACTACTAATCCATTTTTTTGTCAACATTAAGAATAAAAAAGATGTGTTCGGCTCTTCACCAAAAGGTGTTGCTTGACTATTTCAAAACATGCCTTTCCGTTTAGTTAAGGAAAAATCAGCAAATCGATCTTTTGAATACATGGCGATACAATACAAAATCTTGCTTATCAAGTACACGTTGTGGTGATGAACCATGTGTTTACTAAACTGGAAACGAATCATATTCACTCTTTAACTATGGAAGAAAACATAAACTGTGGAAGAAAACATAAATTGATAAAACACAGGGGGGATTTTGAGAAAATCTCCAACCTCCACACGTGAGGACAAATGGTAGTTAGATGAATATTTGCTGTCTTTGTAAGGAAGCTAAATCGTAGGATGCATAAGGACACGAAGTCGAATTTGTCGCCGAACTGCCGAAAACGCCGAGCGGAAAAATCCAGCGGTTCATCCTGCGCAATCAAGAGCGGGAAAAATGCATCAAGGCTTGATGAATGAAAGAGGGTGTCCCAAAAGGATCGGGACACCCTTTCTTATTACCGTATATAGGTATAAAACAATCATTAAGAAACAATATGTTGTGTTTTGTTAAGGAAAATGACCCTTTTGGGTCAGCCCCTTTTTCGCTTATGTTCTCTTTTCGTCAACGCGGCGCCCTATCCTTTCGAATCTCCCGCACCACATGCCCAAGCTCAGGCAAAATGAGCTTCGTCATCGCGAGGCGCACAGCGCCGGTGGAGCCGGGAGTGCAAAAGACGGCGGTGTCCATCGCCACGCCGGCGACGGCGCGCGACAGCATGGCGGCCGGACCGATGTCTTCGGTGTAGCTCAAGAAGCGGAACAGCTCGCCAAAGCCGACGAGTTCTTTCTCAAGCAGCGCACCGACCGTTTCGATCGTCACGTCGCGCTTGGCGATGCCGGTGCCGCCGTTCGTGAGCACCGCATCGACATCGGCGCGGCGGCAGCCGTCAAACACTGCCTCGCGAATGGCGTCCGCTTCGTCTTTGACGATCTCATAGCCGACGACCTCATGCCCGGCTTCCGTGAGCAGCTCGATCATCAGCCTGCCGCTTCGGTCGGTTTCCTCCGTTCTCGTGTCGCTGACGGTGATGACTTTGCAGCGGACGGTTTTGGGGGCTTCTTGTTTATGTTCGCTTGTGCTCATCGGTTCACGATCCCCCTTTCTTTATTTTTTTGTCTCTATCGTACACAACTGAAATACGGTTCGCAAATCATTTGTATCATAATAAACAGAATTGTTATAATATTATTAATTATATTACCACGACGATAAAAGGCCGTTCCACAGTCGGTTGCTCTTGTTCTCAAAACCTTTGGACTCGTTTTTCTCTCCCGACCTTGACAAATATCCGTCGCTCAAGATGCCCGTTTTTATGGAAAGACCGCCGGACAAAACGAAAGCGATTTTATTTTTTGGAACAAAAAACAAGTCAAGAAACATAAGGAGGGAAAACGAATGAACTTGCGCTTGTCAAGCCAATTGGACGCCATTTTGAAAGAAGGATGGGAGACGATTCGCCAACACCGCGACGACATTTTATCCGCTTGGCTGGACAAATGCGGCGAACTGGAGGACAAGCAGCACGCCGCCGCTCAGCCTTTGCGGCTTGCCATTGACACGTTCTCTTCGCAATGGCTTGGCCCAGTGAAGGATATCGCCGAATGGCTGGCGTCGTTTCAACGCGAATGGGAAAAACGAAACGGGGAGCTGTCGCCCAACCAGTCCACCGCCATCTTGTCAATGATGGAAAACGTGGTTCACGAAACCATCCAATCGGCTGGCGTTGTGGAATTTCGCGTCCATCAAGCTGTTCAATACGTCTTTTCGAGGCTTCATGAGTCCGTCAATGCTTCTGACTGCTCGTCATTCGATTTGGAGCAGTTTCTTGGGCAAATCGTTTCATCTAAACAGTTGCCGATCATATGGATCGCCCAGCTGTCCAGAACAGCGGACGGTGGGTTCGTCGTCGCCAAATGGTATGGAAATGCGGGTGATGCACTCACAGACAGCAGCATGTACGGGGAAACGATTTTCGTTTTATGTGAACACATTCTTTCCCGCATGGATGCCAGCGGAAAACGGTTGATTCCACTTCCGTGGGGGAGCGATCTTTTGCTCGTTTGCGCCGAAGGAGAAGAACGGCTCATCATCCCATTTCTTCTTCACGCCTTCGAACAGTTTCAAGCCGCCCAGAAGGTCTCCATTCGCACGAGAGAGCAACATCTTTGGAAAGACGCCGTCTTGCTGTTTGACCAATGGATTATGCGGGCCAAATCGCTCCACCAAGCGATTGAATACATTTCAACCGGATTTGTCACCTACTTGCCGTTTGAACGATGTGCACTGTTCGCCTATTCGAGCACTCATGAAAGCGGATTCGGACTGTACGGTTATCAACTGAACAATCATGAAATCAAAAGCATTCATGAACACATTGATAGCCTTCCATTCATTAAGCAATACATTCAGCGGCTACAGCTGCTTGGCCGCCAGATGACAAACGTGCCGCCGATTTATGTCCGCCATGCAGCGCAAGGATTGCCGATGAAGTATGTGAAGCAGTTTCAACTTGAATCGATTGTCATCGCTCCCATTTACGCGCCTTCGGAAAATCGTCTCATCGGCGCCGCCATTTTGGATTGCGGCCCAAAGACGTCCTTTCAATTGTCCAATGACCTCTACACAGCGGTGATGAAATTCGGACAAAGCGCGGGGGAGATTTTGTCCAAATGCAACGGAGGGCGTTCCGATCTCGTTCAGCCAATGCCGCATTTATCACCGAGAGAAATTGAGGTGCTGAAGCTCGTTGCCGAAGGAGCGTCGACGTATGAGGCAGCGAGACGGCTTCATTTGAGCGAGTACACGGTGCGCGATTATGTTTCGGCCATTTTGCAAAAAATGAACGCCAAAAACCGGACGGAAGCGATCGTCAAGGCGATTCGCGACGGAATCATTTAACGAATCGCCGGATATGCGCTTCTCGAGGGAATCATTTCACACCGGGAGGGCAAGGCCTCAACCCCCTTGCCCTCTCGATTTCTATGTCTTTATGGGGTGGCTTCCCCGTCTGTTCCTGATGAAGAAAGCGGCGGTCGGAAACGTTCTTCCGCACTATTTCCTCCATCATCCGGTTTTCGCTTCAACCATTCAGCCACCGCATCCAGTCTCCCTTCCAAATCGTGCACTATTTGACTCCAAACCTCTTCATCCTTCTCCTGCTCATCAAGCCGCCGCTTGATGCCATCAAGCGATGAACGCAAATCCGACAGAAGATCCATCGCTTCCGATCGTTCGCCGAGGTTTAACTTTTCTGCTACATAAGAAGCCGTTTTCTTCCATAAAGCATCTTGTTCATTCCATTTCTCTATGTCTTGACTAAGGGCGATCCTTTGTTGATCAAGCATTTGTTTCCAATCGCGAAAGTGCATCAGTACTTCTTCATATTTCGTCTGCTCTTTTCCTTCAGCTGTTTGACCGCCCGACATGGCTTGCTCAAGCTGTTTGAGGGAAGCCGAAACGGTGCTTTGTTTTTCCACAAGCACTGCCCATTCGTCCGTTCTGTCTTTTATGCGCTTCTCAAGCGCCCGAACATTAGCTTGCATCGTCTCCACCATGCGAGCAGCGCTGTTGTCGCCTTGCTTTTGCTCATCAAGCTGCCAGATGAGCCGTTCAGCTTCTTGGGCGAGATCCGTTTGTTCAAGTGCCTTTTGCTCCGCTTGCATCCGAGATGCTCCGGAAAATGAGGCTGACAGCGACATGCCGGGAATGGAGAGGCGGGAAGCCGTCATTTTCGTCGCCACCAATGTGACGTCTTTCAAACATTGCTTAACCGGAAATCCATCCAAACAAAGCCCTCCGAACTTCAATTTCGTCACATCAAGCTTCATCCAGGTGGCGCTCGCCGTTTCTCCCGCTCGAATCGACAACACGATTGTCCCTTGCGGCGTGTCGACGACCCGTTCCATTGACAAGCCGCTGATGTCAGCTTGAATGAAAGCGATCGGAAGCTTGCCGACGATTACTTTCGGCGAACCAAGGATAATCCCGCCTAAATCGAAGATGCCGACCACTTTGTCAGCATGAATGACAAATCCTTGTTCTTCCCCAGCGGCAAGTGAGCGCCCCCCGCCAAGCGGCAGACAGAGAAGAAGCGTCAAAGCAAGAAGCAACATTTTCAGTCCTTTGATGGATCCCATTTGCTTCCTCCCTCTAAAAAAGATTTTCGACCTCTTAGGGGTGTCGAAAAACTATTTTTCGACAAATTCCCTTATACTTTTCTTTATCCTGTCATCATGGACGAATGCGGCGGGAGAGGAGAGGTGGGAGGAGATGAATCACGGCTCGATTTTTTGGCCTGCTCACCGCTCCATCCGACGACAAGCGCCCCTCCCAAAAGCCCGATGATCCCTCCGATGATCAAGCCTCCTGCGGCGCCAACGAAAGAAAGAATGGAAGCAACAATGAGAAAACTGCCGATTGTTACGTGACTTTGCGGCTTGATGATGCTTAAAATGGCCAAAACGATCATTACTAGCCCCGTCACCACCCCAGCCCACATCAGTCCGCTTCCAGGAAGCAGCAGCATCGGAAGCACGCTGATGCCGACAATCAAGACGAATATCGCGCCAATGATCGCCAACATAGACCCCAGCACGGGGCGATGGCGGTTGGCGGCCAGCAACCATCCAACAGCATACGGCAACAACCAACCCAAGATATACGACAACAGAGGGCCGACAACGCGGGAGGCGGTGTGAACAGATAAAAAACCGTAATGGAACAACGAAGCGGCGCCGATGACCACCATTCCCCCTGCAAGCAACCCTCTCCCCATGCGGCGAGCAGATGCCCGCGCTTGCTTCCATGTTTCGGTCTTTCTCTTTTTCCAGCTGATGCAAATGACGTATCCGAGCAACACGAGAGCAAGAACGATGGATGACTGAACGGCCATAGAAATGGAGCCCGCCCATGTTTGCCACGGTGCCGCCCGTTCAGCAGCAAAAAGAACGTTCAAAGCGAAAAATGTTGCCATGGAGGCACCGAAAAACATCCAGACATAATGGAAACGTGTGCGAATATAGCGTCCTTGTTCTTCTTGGCGAATGATAATGCGAGGAGCGAAAAAAGCCGCCAGAGCGCTGCTCGCCATCCCTCCGACCGCCGCGCCGACAACCCCAAACGACACCCACTGGCTTCCTCCAACAAGCAGCCCGGGCAGAAAAGCAGCGGTTCCATATTTCAGCCGCATCAAAGCGGTTGGACGTTCGAGAAGCGGCCAGACAACGGCCGCGAGAACGACCGCCAGCACTGATCCGCCCCACACCGCTCCGCCCGCTCCCCCCTGGAGCGCGATTCCGCCGATAAACGCGCCCGTCAGCGCACCAATGACCGCTATTTGCATCATCTCGAACGCCTTTCTCATTGTCCAGCCCCCCCTTTATCCGTTTTCATTTTTCCTTTAGCGAATGACGATGGAGAACAAGTTGAACACTCTGCGTTCTCTTTTTTTCCATCCTTTTTGATCAACGTGATGCAGCCTATCTATACGATGAAGGAAGAAGAAAACGGTTTTGTCTGAAAAGAAACAGTGCAATCCTTATACCGAAATCAATCATGACGCACGGAACAAGATAACAAGCTCATTTTGGGAGGAATAGGAGATGGACCGCCCCATCCAAGCGATGGATCAGACCGGATTAAAAATCGCCGACACGGCTGCCGTCTTTCATGTTGGCTATCACTTTCAACTTCATGTTTGGAATGGTGATCGCCCCTGCTGACATGTAATGCGTGTTCAAACTCGGCTTATCAAGAGTCAAGTTCGGTGCGCTCAAATCGATGACATTGAGCGGGTTGTCGGTTTTATGCTCTTGCGTCTCCAAGCCGGCAAATGACGTGCTGTCCGCTTGAATGCCAGTGACGCGCAGTTTTAAATTTTGCCCGCTCACATTGCCGCCCGTGACGACAACATCAATGCTTTTAATGCCGTAAGCGCCGAGCGCCGATTCGGTGTTAATGTTTTTCGTCAGCACCAAGTTGGTAATGTTCGCCGATGCCAAGTCGATGGCGGCCTGTCCCCAAGCCCCTCTTTGTTCGGTTTCACCGATGGCGGGGTACAGTTTAAACCCAGTGCCCGTAATTTTATCTGCACTAATTGTAAATCCCCCGACTCCTGACAGCGGAAACGCGGCAAACGCCGTCCCTGACAAAAGCAACATGGCAACTAGGGCGATTACCGCGAGAAATCCCGCTCCGCCCGCAATAGCGAATCGTTTTGGATTGACCGCAAACAAGCTTCCCATTTTTTATGCCCCCTTTGTGTGACAAACTTGGATTCATTCCTATTCCCCCCAAAATAAACACCTTGTTTTTCTTCAAAACCAGCCACAACTCAAGCGAATTTTCCTGACACGCCGCACGCATCGCGCGCCTCTTTGCTGTTGTTTTTCCGCCAACCCCCAAAGGATGCTGGCGCAGATCCGTTTTCCTCTGCTTTTAGGGTCAGGCGGGCGGACCAACCCGCCCGTCCACTCTATGATTCAGCAACTGTTTTTTCAAGCTCTTCGATGCTGTCAACCCGCTTCGCCCGGCTGATTTGTTTTTTGCGGATGTTGAACTGTTTGACGACATAGTTGTTCAGCATGTCGTAGTCGATCTCGAGCGCATATGTGCGGGCGAGCTGCTGCTGGCGCTTTCCGAGCTCGGTCAAATAGGCGACGTAGCCGACGACATGCGGCCATAATTCGTCCATATATTGGATGAACAAGTCGTAATACCGCTCATTTTCATTGACGAGCCGCTGGATCGTATAAAGGCCGAATTGGATATGGCGGCCTTCGTCCATGTTCAAGTAATCGATTCCTTGCAAAAGGCCAGGGAACAGCCCGGCTTTTTTGTAAATTTGCCGAAACGTGTAATAGCCCGATTCGGCGAGCGTCCCTTCGACGATCATGTTGTAGACGGTGGCGGCGCGGATGACCGCTTCCGGCGAGTCGTCGGTGTACAGCCGGTTCATCGCTTCCGGCAGCGCTTCGTAAAAAATGCGTTTATAATGGTCGTTATGGAAGACGGACAAGTCCATGGCCCCGATGCCGACTTCCTGCTGCCAGCGGGAAAACATCTCGACGTGTTTCGCTTCATCGTGCATAAACGTCGTCAAAAACATCACATCTTCGAGCCGCCCTTGGCGCGCGAGGGCGTGGGCCATCGGCAAAATGTCGAGCGTCACCGCCTCTTCCCCGGCCGAGAAGCCGGCGACGAGCGGCAGCGCCGCGATCTTTTCTTCGCTTGTCAAACGGGCGAAATCTTCTTTGTCTTGGCTGAAATCGATGTCCGCCGGATTCCACTTCCCGTTTCGCTTCGCTTTTTCATACAGTTTGTACATTGGATGCTCCCAATCGATCGTTCCTTTCACCGTTTGAAAGCCGTCATGATGGACCATCGTGATCTCCCTCCTCTTATGAAAAATCGATCGTGATGCGCCGCTGTTCGTCCTTTTAAAACAACGTCATCGGCCGTTCATTGAGGTCGCAAATGACCGTTTTCGTTTCTAAATACGCTTCAAGCGCCTGCATCCCGAGCTCGCGGCCGAGGCCGCTCTGCTTATAACCGCCAAACGGCGCAGTCGGCGACAGCACTTGGTACGTGTTGATCCACACGGTTCCGCTTTTCACCCGCCGCGCTAAGCGGAGCGCCCGTTTGATGTCATTCGTCCAAACCGCCGCCGCCAAGCCGTAAATCGTATCGTTGGCAATGGAGGCGGCTTCCTCTTCATCTTGAAACGGAATGACAGCGGCGACCGGCCCGAAAATTTCTTCACGGGCGATGCACATCGATGGCGATACATCGGCAAAGACGGTCGGTCCAATGAAATAGCCGCCGCCAAGCCCATCTAAAGCGCTCCCTCCCGCAACGAGCTTCGCCCCTTCCTGCTTGCCGATGTCAATGTAGCGCAATACTTTCTCGTATTGCTCCCGGCTGATGACGGGGCCAAGGTCGCTGCGCGCATCCGTGCCGGGCCCGACTTTCAGCTTTTTCGCTTTGCTGGCCAACAGCTCGACAAACGTTTCGTAAACCGGCCGTTCGACTAAAATGCGGCTTCCCGCTTGGCACACTTGCCCTGAATTGTAGAACACGCCAAACAGCGCGCTTTTCGCCGCCTGTTCAAGATCCGCGTCCGCAAAGATGATATTCGGCGACTTCCCGCCAAGCTCGAGCGTCACCCGCTTAATGTGGGGAGCGGCCGCTTGCAAGATGCGGCGCCCGGTTTCCGTTTCGCCGGTAAACGCGATTTTCGGCACGCCAGGGTGGCTGACGAGCGCTTTTCCGGCCTCATCGAGTCCAGGCAGGACGTTGATGACGCCTTCCGGCACGCCGGCCTCATGGCAAATCTCAGCAAGCTTCAACGCCGTCAGCGGCGTTTCCGGCGCCGGTTTTAACACCATCGTACAGCCCGCCGCCAGCGCTGGGGCGATTTTCCACGTCGGCATCAAAAGCGGAAAGTTCCACGGGGTGATGAGCCCAGCCACCCCGATCGGCTCCTTCATCGTCCACGCCATATAATCCGGCGCCGAGCCGGCGACGGAAAACGGCAGCACCTCCCCTTGCGGCTTGACGACGAGCGAGGCGAAAAAGTCGAAGCAGTCGGCGGCAAGCGGAATTTCAATAAACAACGCTAGATTGATCGGCATGCCGTTTTCCCGCGTCATGAGCTGCGCGAGTTCATCATGATGCTGGCGGATCAGTTCGGCGATGCGCCGCAAGATGCGCCCGCGCTCGAGCGGCGGAATCGACAGCCAACGCCGGTCCGAAAACGCCTCTTCGGCGATGGCGACCGCCGCGTCGACATCTTTTTCCCCGGCGTTGGCCACACGGGCCGTCACTTGGCCTGTCGCCGGGTCGATGACGTCAAACATCGCGCCATCCGCCGCCGGCCGCCATTCTCCTCCAATCCATAAACCAGCTTCTGTTGTTTTCATAGAAATCATCGTCGTTTCTCCTTTCCCAACCGCTATATCGGGCGCAAAGCCGATGGAGACAGCGCGTTTTCAAGTGCTTACAGCGCCCCTGGCGACATCCCGCCATGCATTCCCAAGCTCGCCTGCTATGGCAACAAGTCGCTCCGCCCGATTTCCTGCAAATATTCGCGGTACGCCGGGTAAATGGCGTCAAGCTGCGGCAATACTTTCAAGGCGTTCACAAGCGGCCCTTGCACTTTGATTTGCTGGCGGGCGAGCGCCTGCTGCAAATCAAGCTTGCCGAGCCAAAATTTGTGCCCGACATCCGCCGTCTGCTCAAAAATGAGCTCCGGGTGCAGCGCTGTTTCGCCGCAGACAATTTTCAATTTCCCGTTTTCCTGCGCCCATGTAATTTTCGCTTCCGGCTTATGGAAAATGTATTGGACAAACGCGTCATATCCAGGTCCTAGCTCCGTCGCCGCAATCAATTCTTTTGACTCTTCCGTTTCGGCCACGCGTTCAAAAAAGCGGCCGAGAACGTCGTATACTTCCTGCTCGCTTTGAAACACCGGCATGTCAATCCCCCTCTCGTCTCGATCGTTCCACGTTTTTTTCGATCCCCTTGTTTGCCCGCCCAAACACCGGCCTTCCCGTTTTCGCCCAAGGGCAGATGGAACGCCCTCTTTCCGACCGCCCAACGGCTTCTCTTGTTTGTTCACCCAAACGCACGCGGGGCGGCTTGTCGTCTCATTCTTCAAAGCGAATGATGCCGCGAATGTTTTGCCCGCTCTTTAAGGCGGCGAATCCGTCGTTGATTTGGTCGAGCGAATAGACGGCGCTGATGAGCGGTTCGAGCTTCAGCTTGCCCGCCGCGTACAAATCAAGCAGCTTCGGGTAGTCAACCGGCGGATTGCCTTGGCCAAGCCAAGAACCGGTCAACGTTTTGGATTGGGACGGCAGCGAAAAGGCGTTGATCTCCACCGTTTCATGCGGCGCGGCGATGCCGACGATGACCGTCGTTCCCGCTTTTCGCGTCATGTTGTATGCGTCGGCCATCGTCTCCGGGCGGCCGATCGCTTCAAACGCATAGTCGACGCCGATGCCGTCGGTCAAGTCGAGCACGGCGCTGACGGCATCGTCCTTGCGGGCGTTTACGGTGTGCGTCGCCCCGAACGTTTTCGTCATCGCTAATTTTTCATCGACGACATCAATGGCAATAATTTGTTTCGCCCCCGCTAACGCGGCTCCTTGAATGATATTGAATCCGACGCCGCCGGCGCCAATCACAGCGACTGTGCTGCCCGGGCGGAGGCGGGCCGTATGAATGACCGCCCCCACCCCGGTCATGACGCTGCAGCTGATCAATGCCGCCAACTCAAACGGCACATCCCGACGGATCGGGATGGCTGCCTGCTCCGGCACGATGGTGTATTCGCTGAACGCGCCGGCGGTTAAAAACTGATACACCGGCTTCCCTTGCCACGAAAAACGCGTCGTCCCATCCGGCAGCGTGCCGGTCGCCGTCAGCCGCGCCGCTTCCTCGCATAGATCGGGCCGCCCGGTGCGGCAATAGCTGCACGTCCCGCATGACGGCACCCAATTGAGCACCACATGGTCGCCTTGTTTGACACTTGTCACCCCTTCCCCGACTTCCTCGACAATGCCCGCGCCTTCGTGGCCGAGCACAATGGGAAGCGGGAGCGGCAATTGCCCTTGAACCACATGCCAATCGCTATGGCAAAGGCCCGCCGCTTTCATTTTCACTTTGACTTCCCCGCGCTTGGGGCTTGCCAAATCCAGTTCTTCGATTGACAGCGGCTCCCCGTAGCGGTGCAATACTGCGGCTTTTGCCATGTCGTTCCCTCCTTTTCCATCCGCCCATTACGCCCGCTTGCCGGCCATATCCGCTTCCTCTTCACGGATGCCGCGGCCCCGCAATGCATCCAAATAGGCGTCCCATTCCTGCTTGAGCGTTTCTTTCAGCTTGAAAAGGCCGATGACGAGCGGCCGGGTCGAATGGTCTTGCAAAAACACATCGCGGATGACATCCTCAAACTCTTCCTTTTTCCCCGGCAGGCCGTGGTCTTTCCCATACAGCAAATGCTTATCGAGCAACCGTCGGATCGTCGGGCTTCCCGGCCCGCCGCTTTGCCGGTAAAACGCCTCGATGCGCTTTGACATTGTCAGGTCTTCTTGTTCCTCGCGCATGTTCCTTCCCCCCTCTTTAAAATCGCGGCCGCTGTTTGCGCGTCCGGAACAGCCGCCAGCCAAGGAAAACGACCAAGATGACAGAAGCGGCCAACCCGATGTTGGCGATCGTCGTTTTCTCCATGCCGAGAAACGTTCCGCCCGGGATGCTGGCGACAATAAACCCGGTGGCCATAATGATGGCAAACGCGATGATGGAAAGCGCCAGCCGGTTGGCGATTTGGTTGAGCGTATTGCGCGTCACCGGGTCGGTTTGGACTTGCACGGTCATGCGCCATTTGTTTTCGGCCATCGTCTCCAACACTTTGTTGAACCGGCGCGGGAAAGTGGCGATCATTTCCGCCGTTTCAGCGACAAGACTCGCGTTGGCGCGAAAATTAAAGCGCTTTCCGAGGATGCTTTTTAAAATCGGAATTTCATACGCCTCAACGACTTCGCCGTACGAAATTTCCGGGCAAATCCAGCGCGCCGTCCCTTCGGTGGCGGAAAATCCTTTCGCCCAAAGCGCCAAGCCGTTCGGGACTTTGCAGTAGTTGCGGAGCCCGATCGCCGTCGCTTCAAGGACGAGGCGGCCGTAGTTGTAGCGGCTGCTCCCTTGATGGGCGGACACATAGTTTAACGTCAACGTCCGCAGTTCATCTTTCAATTTGACAACATCGGTGTAAATGGTGGGCGACATCAGTTCCATAAACACTTCGGCGGCGTCTTCCGCCTGATTGAGCTGGATGTGCAAAATGACACGCATCAAAATTTGCGCCATCACGCTGTCCATCCGCCCGGTCATCCCCCAGTCGATGATGACCGCCTTTTTCGTCCGTTTGTCGATCATAATGTTGGAACCGTGGGCATCCGCATGATAATGGCCGTCGAGCATCGTTTGCACGTAATGATGGACAAGATCGATCATGATGTTGACCCGCTCTTCGAAGGTGAGAAAATCGACGGGGAAGTCTTTAATGAGCCAGCCGTCAATGTATTCCATGATCAAGACGCTTTTCGTCGCTTCGTACACGTGCGGAACCTTGACATGTTCAGCCCTCCTTTCGTACTTTTGCTTCATTTCTTGCATTTTTCTTGCTTCTTCCGTCATGTCAAGCTCATCCATGGCGCTGCTGTAATAATCTTGCACGAGCCCCCCGAGGTCAAGGGCGGCCTGCAGTTCGGGCGGCAGCCGCTTTTGCAGGCGGGCAGCCATTTTTTTAATGATGGCGATGTCGGTTTGAAACAGCTTTTCGACCGTCGGGCGCACGACTTTAACAGCCACAACGGGTCCGTCTTTTAATTTGGCTTTGTACACTTGGGCGAGCGACGCCGAACCGAGCGGCTCCTCTTCAATCCAGTCAAACGTCGCCAAGCCGTCAGGCAGCTCCCGCTCCAAAATGTACTCGATTTTGGCAAACTCAATGGGCGGCACCCGGTCAAGCAATTTCTCCAGCTCAAGCGTAATCGGCTCTGGCAATAAGTCTTGCCTTGTGACAAGCACCTGCCCGAGCTTGATGAACGTCGGGCCGAGCTCCTCAAACGCTAGGCGCAGCCTCCGGCCGATATGGCGCAAATATTGTTTGTCTTCCTCGTTCCCTCGCAGCTTGCGGGCAATGGCGTCGCCAAGCACCATGCCAAGCCCGTTTTTGACAAGCACAGCGATGATTTTCCGCCGCCGTTTTCCCGCCGTAATGGCAGCCAGCTCCTCTTCAATGGCAGCGCCAATGGCCGCAAAGTCGCGCGCCGGTTTTGGCTTGGCCGTTTCGAGTGATGCGTGCAACCCGCTTCCCTCCTTTCTGCTTACAGCCGCTCGATGATCGTGGCGGTTGCCATGCCAAAGCCGATGCACATCACTTGCAATCCGTATGTCCCGTCCATGTCCTCAAGCTCATGGAGCAGCGTTGTCATCAGCCGGGCGCCGCTCGCGCCGAGCGGATGGCCGAGGGCGATCGCCCCGCCGCGCGGATTGACCTTTGTCATATCCGGCTCGAGCTCCCGCTCCCACGCCTTGACGACGGAAGCGAACGCTTCATTGACCTCGATCGCATCCATCTGATCGAGGCGCAAACCGGCCTTTTGCAAAACGCTTCTCGTCGCGGGAATAATGCCGGTGAGCATCATGACCGGATCTTCTCCGACGACCGCGCGGGCGACGATGCGGGCTCTAGGACGCAGGCCAAGCTGCCGGGCTTTCTCCGCCGACATGAGCAGCACGCCGGCCGCTCCATCACTGACTTGACTGGAATTGCCGGCGGTGATGACGCCGCCTTTCGGCTGGAATGACGGCGTTAACGCCGCTAACTTTTCGAGCGAGGTGTCGCGCCGAATCCCTTCATCGCGGGCAAAGCGCACCGCGCCATCTTCTCCCGGCACGTCAAGCGGAATGATTTCCCGCTCAAACATCCCGCGGTCGGTTGCCGCCGCCGCTTTTTCATGGCTGGCGAGCGAAAATTCGTCCAGTTCTTCCCGCGACAATCCCCATTTTTTCGCGATCATCTCCGCAGAAATCCCTTGCGGCACGATGTTGTACCGACTTGTCAGCTGGCGGCTGAACCGCCCCATGTCGCTTCCCATCGGAACGCGCGTCATGCTTTCGACCCCGGCGGCGATGGCGATGTCGATGTCGCCGGCCAAAATCGCCTGCGCCGCGCTATGAATCGCCTGTTGGCTCGAGCCGCACATCCGATTTAAGGAAAACGCCGGCACTCCGACCGGAAATCCGGCGGCGAGCACCGCCTGGCGAGCGATGTTGCCCCCTTGCTCTCCGGTCATCGTCACACAGCCCACGACAACGTCTTCAACTAGACTGGCATCGATCCCGTTCCGGTCGACAAGCGCCCGCAGCACCGGAACAAGCAAATCGACCGGATGGACGCTTGAGAGCGCCCCTTTTTTCTTGCCGATCGCCGTGCGCACGGCGTCAACAATCACCACTTCCCTCATGCCGCTCCTCCTGTTCCGTATCAAAATCGAACCGTTTTCCTGCGCGGCTAGAGCCGCCGCAAGCCTCTCTTCCTATGTCCAAATCGCCACATTCCAAAGCGGGCCGCTTATTCATCAGAACGTAAACAATTCGATGCCGCCTGAAACATTCAACCCAATCCCCGTGATGTACTTCGCTTTATCGGAACAAAGGAACACGATGGCGTTGGCGACGTCTTCCGGTTCGCCCGGGCGGCGGAACGCCGTGCGCTGGATCATCCGCTCGTTCATTTTCGGATTGCCCATGCGGAACGCTTCTGTATTGATGATGCCCGGCACGATGGCGTTGACGGTGATGCCGTAGCGCGCCCCCTCGAGCGCCATGCTTTTCGTAAAGCTCAACACCGCTCCTTTCGTGGCCGAATAGCTCGCCTGTCCGAAGCCGCCAAGCGTCCCGGCGACGGACGACATGTTGATGATCCGCCCCCATCCTTGCTCTTTCATATACGGCCATACCGCTTTTGTACAGTTGTACGTGCCGGTCAGGTTCACCCGCAAATCGCGCTCCCAAAACTCATCGTTTTGCTTTTCGATTTGCGAAACGTGGTCGAGCGTGCCGGCGTTGTTGACCAAAATATCAATGGAGCCAAACTCTTCTTTGACGCGG
The DNA here is from genome assembly GCF_000174795.2 of Geobacillus sp. Y412MC52. Taxonomy (NCBI): domain Bacteria; kingdom Bacillati; phylum Bacillota; class Bacilli; order Caryophanales; family Anoxybacillaceae; genus Geobacillus; species Geobacillus sp. Y412MC52. The sequence continues at coordinate 2,874,015 of NC_014915.1, forward strand.
GCAAACACTTCTTTCACTTGCTCGCGGTCGGTGACGTCCATTTTGAGAGCCAGCGCCCGCCGCCCCATGGCACGAATGTCTTCCGCTGTCTTTTCGGCGTACACCACTTTTGTACTCTGCATCACTTGTGAGAGCGGCCCATATTTTTGCGCCGTCTGTTTGCTTTCTTCATCCGATTCGAGCAAAATATCGGTAATGACGACATCCGCTCCCGCTTCGGCAAGCGCCAAGGCATCCGCGCGCCCGAGGCCGCGTGAGGCGCCGGTGACGACCGCCACTTTTCCTTTCAGCAGTTCCGCCCATGACGACATCGGTGATCCCTCCGTTTAACGTAAAAATTGCGGTTGTTTCTTTTGGAAAAACGCCGCCAGCCCAATCGCCGGCTCTCCTGTCTTAAACGTTGCCGCAAATGACGCCGCTTCGATGCCAAATCCATCCTCTGGAAGCCCCTCAGCCGCATAGATGGCCCGCTTGGCAAGCCCCATCGCCCGCACGGCCCCTTCTGACAGTTGCTCGGCAAACGCCGCCGCCTCTTCTTCCAACCGCTCCGGGGGCGTGATGCGATGAATGAGGCCGAGTTCGAGCGCTTCTTGCGGGTTAAGCCGTCTGGCGAGAAAAATGAGTTCCGTCGCTTTCGCCCGCCCGACGAGGCGCGTCAGCCGCTGCGTGCCGCCCGCGCCAGGGATCAGGCCGAGCGAGACTTCCGTCAGGCCGATCTTGCCGCCGCCCATGATGCGGAAATCGCACGCCAGCGCCAATTCGCAACCGCCGCCGAGCGCGTAGCCGTTGATGGCCGCGATGACCGGCTTCGGCATCGTCGCGAATCGGTCGAAGCAGCGCTGCATGCGGGCGCTTTGTTCGGCGATGCCCGCTTCATTGCCGGCAAACTGGGTTCCTCGCTGAATCATATCCTTTAAATCAGCGCCGGCGAGAAACGTTTTCGGATGGGCCGACGCGATCACGACAACGCGCACCCCGCGGTCGGCTTCCAATTCATCGGCTGCTTTCTCCAATTCTTCCATTAACCGCTCGCTAATGGCGTTCGCCGGCGGGTTGTCGATCATCACCCAAGCGACTCCTTTGTTTCGCCGCTCGATGCGCAGCGTTTCATAAGGCATCGGAATTCCCCCTTTCGTTCGATCGAACTGGCAACTTCACAAATGATCATCGCTCTCCACCGCGAGCGGAGATGTTTGGGTCGCCTCCTCGCTCTTCTATACGTGCACGCCGTATGGCGCATACAACCGTCTTGCTGTGACAAGGCGTTGGATTTGCTGCGTGCCTTCGAAAATATCGAACACTTTCACATCGCGGTACAATTTCTCGACCAAATGTCCGTCAAGGCCGACGGGCCCGAGCAGTTCAAGGCACATAGCGCATACATGAAGCGCCATTTTCCCGGCCACGGCTTTGCAGACGGCCGCTTCCATCGCATTCGGCTCGCCAATGTCGGCTTTCCACGCCGCTTCCCACGTCAACAGGCGAGCAGCGTCAATCTCTTGCTCCGCCTCGGCAAGCAGGGCGGCTGCTTCATAGTACAACCGTCCTTGTTTCGGGTACTCGCTGCGAACGATGTCAAGCGTATATTCATAGGCGGCGCGGGCGATGCCGACGGCCATGGCCGCGACGATCGGCCTCGTGCTGTCAAATGTTTTCATCGCCACTTGGAAACCGGACGGTTTATTCGCATTTGCGCTATACAACTCTTCACCGCCAAGCAAATTTTCATCAGGAACAAAGCAGTCTTCAAACAAGAGCTCCGCCGTTTCATTGGCGCGCAAACCCATCTTATGGACGGTGCGGGTCGCGACAAATCCCGGCGTCCCTTTTTCGACGACAAACGCCCGGTGCCCGGCGCGGCCCAACTTCGGATCAACCGTGGCGAACACGACGACCCAAGAAGCGCGGGCGCCGTTGGTGATGAAAATTTTTTGCCCGTTTAATACATAGCCGCCGTCCACTTTTTTCGCCGTCGTGCGGATGCCGGACGCGTCCGAGCCGGCTTCCGGTTCCGTCAAGGCGTAAGCTCCCCAGCGCGGCTCCTCCTTCGTGAAAATGGACAAAAACCGCTGTTTTTGCTCGGGCGTGCCGCTCGATTGAATCGGCGGCCCGCCAAGGCCAGGGCCGGGAAGGGAAAGGGCGATGCCTGGGCATCCCCACGCGAGCTCCTCAGCGGCGATGACGGCCACGCGGTTGCCTTCGCGCTCTTTTTTCTCTTTCTTTCCTTCCGCATGAGACGGCGGACGCCCTCCGCCAAACGAAGACGCATTCAGCTGGATGCCCATTTTGTTGACTTTTTGCAGCCATTCGTCCGGCACCCGCCCGAGCCGGTCGGCCTCCAGCGCGATCGGGCGCACTTCATGTTTAGCAAACCAATGAACGAGTTCTTTGATTTGTTTTTGCTGCGGTGAGAATTCAAAGGATATCATGGCGCCACCCTCTCTTTCCGTTTGCCCAGCAGCTGTTCGCCGCGGCGGATGAGCCAGTCTCGCTCCCGGCCGTACAGCATCACTTGCGCCTGGGCGTCGCGCATCCATTTTTCGGCCGGATATTCTTGCACATATCCGTGCCCGCCGAGCATTTGCACCGCTTGGTCGGTGACATAGCGCAGCGAACGATGGGCGCGCGCCAGCGACCGCCATGCAAAGCCGTTCGCCTGTTCATCCCCTCGGTCAACCGCAAAAGCGGCTTGCCATACAAGCCATTTCGCCCCGCGGCAGGCAAACGCCATCTCCGCGATCGTAAACGACACGCCTTGAAACTTGGCGATCTCTTGCCCGAATGCCTTTCTTCCCGCGGTGTATTCAATGGTGTAATCAAGCGCCGCCTCCATCAAGCCGACTTCCTTCGCCGCTTCGATGACTTGGTTTCGGGCGCGCACGCGGTTGAGCAATGCATCCGCTTCCGAGCCGCAGGCAACGAGTTGTTCCGGACCGGCGTACACTTCCGCAAACCGAAGGCGAGCGATGCCGGCAGCCAGCAGCCCAAGCCTTATGTCTCCTTCTTCGATCTCCCATACTCGCTCATCCAAAGCGAGCAATACCGTTTCTTCTTCTTCGTCCCTAGCGGCGATGACCGCCCAGTCGGCTTTCGACGCCAAGCGGACTGGAGACGACACTCCGTCCACAATATATCCGCTGCCGCGCCGGCGCACGCGAATCGCTTCTTTCAGCGGTTCTTTTTGTTCCGCTTCGTCGATCCAGGCGACAGTCGGCCATCCTCCTTTCGCCATCTCCCGGTACCGGTGCCACACGCGGTGCTCGGAAGACAGACGAAAGAGGGAAGACGCCTCCCCGGCCCCCGGAAGCCCTTGAATGACGCCTAAATCGCCATAGCTGAGCCCTTGCCAAATGATCGCTTGCGACAGAAGCGGCAGTTCCAAGCCTCCCCACGATTCCGGGAGCTCGAGCGCCGACAAGCCGAGCTCATCCACCCGGTCACTCAAGTCAACCGAAACGGTCCGGCGTTTCTCGCACTCTCTCGCGGCCGGGCGGATTTTCTCGACGGCAAGGCTGCGGGCGACTTGAAAAAACGCCTGTTCTTCTTCAGTCGGTTGAAACGAAATCACCTTGTCCCTCTCCTTTTCCATTACGATTGGACAGCGGGAATAAACTCGCTGGCCCATTCACGCAGCTTCTTTTTGTCGATTTTGCCGATGATGTTTTTCGGCAGGTAGCCGACCTTTTTCAAAAAGCGCGGGCTTTTGTATTTCGCCACCCGCTTTTGGCAAAACTCGATCAGCTCCTCTTCGGTCACTTGGGCCCCACGCCGGACGACGACATACGCGGCGACTTCTTCCCCCATTTTCGGCGAAGGGACGCCGACAACGCCGGCTTCAAGCACATCCGGATGGGACATCAGCAGTTCCTCGATATCGCGCGGATAAATATTGAATCCGCCGCGAATGATGACATCTTTTTTCCGGTCGACGATAAACACGTACCCATCTTCATCGATGCGCGCCATGTCGCCGGTATACAGCCAGCCGTCGCGCAACGCTTGGCGGGTCTCTTCGTCTTTTCCGTAGTAGCCTTGGAAAATGTTCGGGCCGGAAACAATCAGTTCTCCGACTTCGTTCGGCGGCAGGCGGTTGCCGTGTTCATCGACGACCGCCACTTGCACGCCAGGCAACGGAAGCCCGACCGACCCCGGTTTGATCGTCTGCGTCGGATCGGTCGCCGTCACAATCGGCGCCGCCTCGGACAGCCCGTACCCCTCCAAAATCAGGCAATTGAACTTGCGTTGAAACTGCTCCGCCAATGGGCGCGGCAATGACGCCGAACCGGACACGCACGCGACCAAGCTGGACGTGTCATAGCGGTCCGCCTCGGGGCAATAGCACAACGCATGGAACATCGCTGGCACCATCGCCGTATGCGTCACCCGATGCCGTTCGATCGTCTCCAGTACTTTTTTCGGCTCGAAATACGGCAGGAGGACGATCTTGTCGCCCAATAACAGCGCGACGTTCATCATCGTGAAGCCGAACGCGTGGGAGATCGGCAGCACGCCAAGACCGACGCGGTCATATTCGGTCGGCAGCCGCTTCGCCATCTCGGCCGCTGCTTCTGCGTTGGCATACAAGTTGCGGTGCGTCAGCACGACCCCTTTCGGCTGTCCGGTCGTTCCCGATGTGTAAAGCAAGGCGGCAGGAGCGTTTTCGGTGACTGCCGCCAGCGGCATGCTGGCAGGAGCTTGCTCCATTCTCGTTCGCAGCGAGCGCGGTGAATGAGGATCGTCGATCGTAAACATCATCGGAGGCGCCGGCAAGCCATTGGCGGCCTCTTTCGCTTTCGCCCACAGCATTTCCGCCGTCAGCACAACTTTCGGTTCGCAATCTTGAAAAATGTAATGGAGCTCCTGCGTCTGCAACAGCGGCAACACCGGCACGACAACCGCTCCTGCTTTCAAGACGCCGCTGAAGGCGACTACTACTTCCGGGCTGTTCGGCATCGTTACAACAACGCGGTCGCCCGGCTTGACCCCAAGTTCAATCAACGCATGAGCCAGCTGGGACGAACGGGCGTCGCAGTCCACGTTCGTATATTCGTTTCCTTCAAAAATCAGTGCCGGATAAGGACCGAACCGCTCGATATTTTTCGTCCAAACCGTTCGTAAATCCATTCCCCCGTCTCCTTTAACCAAATTAGGCGGGCCTGCGAAAAAGGCCAAGCCCGCCGCCTTTCGTCTCCTTTTTTCTGACGGTCGGCGCTGTTGTCAATGCACGGAAAAACATGCTGGCCGGCTTTCTTGTTGTGCTTATTGGTTTTGATTGGCGCTGTTGTAGGCGGACAGCACTTCTTGGAGCCGCAGCGCCAGCCCCATGTCCCCGTCAATGCGAAGCCGCCCGCTCATAAACGCTTCCGTTCCGTTGAGCTCGCCGTCCACCATTTTTTTAAAATCCTCGCTGTCCAGGCTGAGCGTGCAATCCGGCGTTTCTTGCTCCCCTTCAATGACAAATCCAGCGTCTGGGCGAAGGACGACTTGGTACACCCCCGCATCAGACCCGCTTAAGTTAAACTGGTACACCGCGACAACCCCATCGGCGCGGGATGGGTCTTCCCTCAATTGCGAATCGATCAGTTGGAAAATGTCTCTTACCGTCGTCATCTTCATAGCCTCCTTAAAAATTTAGAACTGTCTGAAATTTCATTTTATACTTTTACTATATCGCGTTTCCATTTCATGTCCTATCCCGAAAATCGTCGGAACTTTCTTTCCTCCCTCGCGGCGCTCCCCGATGTTTTTACGCCTTTAAAGCATGGAGAAGCGCGCGCTCATCGATCAGTTCCAAATAGCGCCGATAAAGCGGAAACGTCGGCACGATGCGCGGCAACAGCTGCAGTGCCTTCGCTTTCGATCCTTTTGCCTTCATTTTTCCGGTCATGAGCGCCAATGGAACGTTGATGTTGCCGCCCCAAAATTGGTGGGCGATATCGCCGGTCGTCTTGATGGCGACATCAGGCGCATCGATTGCCTGCCCGAAATAAATGGCGTAGTTTTCACCGGTTTCCGTCCGCCTCGCATCGATGCTGATGACCGCCCCCGGATCGGTCAAATAAAAGACGAACGCGGCGCGGGAACGGCGGATTTGCTCGCCGATGCGGTTGATTTGCTCCACCTCATCGCCGTATTCCTGATACGCCGGATGCTGTCCCCACCAGCTGCGCAGCTCCATTTCCGTCCTTGGGCGCGACGGAATTTGCATAAACTCGCCGATCACCCGATACACATGAGCATCATCACGAAATAATGCCATATCCGTTCACTCCCTTCAACCGAGTATGCACTCTCATTTTGGCGTGAAACAACGCCGCCGGCAATTCCGACGATTGCCGGGGAGACGAAAAACGCAAGACATCTCCCTCCCGAGTTGTTGAAACACGAATCAAGCGCACCAAAGCGGCAAAACAAAAAAATGGCTACCCCGTTTGTTTGGGGCAGCCGTTTTGGCCAACATGGCTGCAACGATTCTTTTTATGACAATCCGCTTACAAATTCGCCAGCCGCATGACGTCGCGGGCGATCATCAACTCTTCATTGGTCGGGATGACGAGCACTTTGACCGGCGAGTGCGGATAGCTGATGAACGCTTCTTTGCCGCGCACTTTGTTTAGGATGGGATCCCAGTAAACTCCCATAAACTCGAGGCCGCGCAACACTTTCGCCCGCACGACTTCGCTGTTTTCGCCGATGCCGGCGGTGAAGATGATGGCATCGACCCCGCACATGCGCGCCGCATATGAGCCGATGTACTTATGAATGCGGTTCGCAAACACTTCAAGTGCCAGTTCCGCGCGCTCATTTCCTTCGGCGGCCGCTTTTTCCAAGTCGCGCAAATCGCTCGAGATGCCGGATATGCCGAGCATGCCGCTCTTTTTGTTCAGCACGTCAATCACTTCATCCGCAGTCATTCCCGTTTTTTCCATAATGTACGGGATGAGCGCCGGGTCGATGTTGCCGGAGCGCGTTCCCATCGCCACGCCGGCTAATGGCGTAAAGCCCATGGACGTGTCGATCGACTTGCCGCCTTCAACCGCCGCGATGCTCGCCCCGTTGCCTAAATGGCACGAGATGAGGCGCAGCTGTTCGATCGGCCGGCCGAGAAGCTCCGCCGCCCGCTGGGTGACGTATTTGTGCGACGTGCCGTGGAATCCGTACTTGCGGATGCCGAATTTTGTGTAATACTCATATGGCAAGCTGTATAAAAACGACTGTTCCGGCATCGTCTGGTGGAACGCCGTGTCAAACACCGCCACGGCCGGCACGTCCGGCAGCACTTCCTGAAACGCCCGAATGCCGACGAGGTTGGCCGGGTTATGGAGCGGGGCGAGCTCGGACACTTCTTCAATTTGCTTGATGACGTCCTCGGTGATGAGCACCGAATCACTGAACTTCTCCCCGCCGTGGACGACGCGGTGCCCGATGCCGTCAATTTCGTCAAACGAACGGATAATGCCGTAGCGAATGAGCTTATCCAGCAGCATTTTAACGGCCGCGGCATGATCCGGAATCGCCGTCACTTCTTGATGTTTTTCACCGTTTACGACAATGGTGAAAATCGCGTCATCAAAGCCAATCCGTTCGACGACCCCTTTGGTCAACACCGTTTCTGCCGGTATCTCAAACAGCTGGAATTTCAACGAGGAACTTCCCGCATTAATGGCTAGCACTTTCGCCATCGAAAACACAGCTCCTTTTTGGCCAAAATCCGCTCGCGCTTACCGTTAGTGTGCGCGATTGGGCGCCGTTTCACTATGCCTTTTTCATTGTATGCCTCCCGTTTTCGCGTTTCAAGCGCGGCTTTGTTTCGCAACCGGTTGCAAGAAAAAGTTTTTATGTTGTGAAAAATGAAAACGGAGCTGACCGAAAAGGTCGGTGAAAAACAGCGATTCTTCGATGAAGAAAAGAGCAACATTTATCATCTTGAGCCGAGAAGACCCCCACTTCCACGCGTGAGCGCAAGGGGAGGAAGATGCAACCTCTCGTTTTGTGAAGGGGCTTGACGGCCTATACGGTGATCAAAAAGGGCGTCCCGCTGCGTTTGGGACACCCTCTTGTCACTGTTCTTTTTCCGCGGTGATCCAGGCGTCGATTTTCGCCATCATCGCCTGCATCGCCGATTTGTTGGAAAACCGCGGCAGCTCGACAAGCAGCACGTGTTTTGGCTTTTTGACGTTCGGCCCTTTCTTTTGCAAAATCAACACGCTTTTTGCCGCCTGATCGTTTTTAAACATCGACAGCGGCAGCTGCAAGACTCCTTGGACAATGGCCGCCTCTTTTAAAAATTCGTTCAGCTGCCCCGCCTGCGGGCTTGAGAACAACGTATTCGGGATGAGGAAAAACAAGTAGCCGCCCTCTTTCGTATAGCGCAAGCTTTGCTCGATGAACAAATGATGGGCATACGATCGGCCTTCCTTCGCTTTTAAGGCGAAGCGGGCGGCATTGTCGTCATCCGGGTAATAGCCGACCGGCAGATCGCAGACGACGACGTCAACCGGCTCAACAAACAGCGGCCTTAGGCTGTCTTGGTTAAACAGCTGCACCGGATGCTTTTGCAAGTTCGCGTTGACGTACGCCAATTTGACAAGCAGATCATCGACATCGCTGCCGTAGCTCGCCGCCTGTTTTCCCCGAAGGCCGTTTAACACCGCCGTCAATAAATTCGCCGTGCCGACGGCCGGGTCGAGGATCTTAAGCGCCAAATGCGAGCGCGTAAACTCGCGGACCAAATACGCCAAAAACAAACTGACCGCATCCGGAGTCATTTGGTGGTGCGGCTGAACATGCTTGCGCATCCCTTTTAACACCGCAAGCTGAAACGCCTTGCGGATTTCTTCGTTTTGAAACCGTTCCAGCATCAGTTCGCGATACTGCTTTTTCAGCCGTTTCGCGTTCAGCTCGCTCACCTCATCTTGCAGCACGTCGCCGTGGAACAAATTCTCCCCCGTCTCCGCGACGGCTTCTAAATACGTGCATTGCAATTCTTCTTGCAAAAGTTGGGCCGTTTCATCGAATACCGTGAACAACCGTTCGACTGGCGTCATCATCTGTACGCCCCCACCTTTCTGCCAACGTCCCTTCTGTATATTGTACGACCGTCCGCCTCGCGCCGCAAGAAAAGCGCCGATAGGAACGAAAAGGCCCCGAACGGGTCGGGGCCTTTTCATTATTTCGCCGCTTTCGCCGCTTCAATCGCCGCTTCGTAGTTCGGATGGTTCGTCACTTCCGGCACGTATTCGACATACGTCACTGTGTCATTGCTGTCGATGACAAACACGGCGCGGGCAAGCAGGCGCAGTTCTTTGATCAAGACGCCGTATGCTTGTCCGAACGAAACATCGCGATGGTCGGACAACACTTGAACGTTCTCAATGCCGGCGGCGCCGCACCACCGCTTTTGCGCAAACGGCAAATCGACGCTGATCGTCAACACTTTCACATTGTCGAGCTTTGCCGCTTCCTCGTTAAACCGGCGCGTTTGCGCGTCGCAAACCCCGGTGTCGAGCGACGGAACAACGCTGATCAGGCGGATGTGCCCTTTCGTATCCGCGAGCGTCACTTCCTGCAAGTTTTGATCAAGCACGGTGAAATCCGGCGCTTTGTCGCCGACTTTCACTTCGTTGCCGACAAGCGTCACCGGCTGCCCTTTAAACGTCACATAGGCCATGGGTTCTCTCCCCCTTTAGAAAAAATATGTACTACTTCCATACTAAAACGCGGAACGGAATTTTTCAACGATTTTGTCCGTTCATGACAGCGGACAAACAAAAGGCCGGACGCCAACGGTCCGGCTAAATGTCAAAGTCGTCTGCTTTTTGGCCTGCGGCGCCGTCTTTCTTGTTTTTCTTCAGCATCGCCTGAATCTTCTCAAACGCCTGCGGCGCAACATCGAGAATTTTTTCGTATAAGTGCGTGCTTTCATCCAAATGGAGCAGCTTCACCCCGGACGAGTTGACGACGAGAAACGCAATCGGCGTAATCGAGACGCCGCCGCCGCTGCCGCCGCCAAACGGATGCCCGTTCCCGTCGGCTTGCGCCCCTTGGTGGCCATTTTGTTGGCCGTCAAGCATAAACTCGCTGCCGCCGGCGGCAAAGCCAAACCCGACTTTCGAAACGGTCAAAATGACACTGCCGTCAGGCGTCTCCACCGGATCGCCGATAATCGTATTGACGTCGATCATTTGTTTTAAGTTTTCCATCGCTGTTGTCATCAGCCCTTGAATCGGATGGTTCGTCATCGTCATTCCTCCTAGTAGCCTTCATTTGCCTGCTTGGCCGCCAATGGGTTTCGCTTTGGCAGCCGCCGTCCGCGCCAATGTTTGACCACTCGCAATCCTGCTACCATAGCATGCCCGATTCGAAACTGAATCATACATAAAAACACCGTTTCCGAAGCGGCCCGATCGTAGGCCGGAACGATGGCGACAGCCGGAGTTGTTTTTATGTTCATATAGCGGCTCGCAGCGCCGATGATCATGTATTTCAGCGACCAGCCAAGCCCCACGAGCAAGCCCGTTGACGCGGCGTCGCCGGTGCCGATTCTCGTTTTCCACTCCCATTTCGTAATCGTCACGTGGCGGTAAAATTGTTTCATAATTTCATGCAAGTCGACGACTTGCTCGAGAAACCGTTTCAGCTGCCGAAACAGGTCGGCGATTTTTTTTAGGGTCAATTTCCCTTTCTTTTCCTCCTTCCCGCGCGTTCCCTCCACTCCTTTTTTATGGAGAAACGCCACTCCCGGCGCATCCGGATCCATGTCCAGCTTGATGAGCGGAATGCGGACGGTGTAGCGGAGGAGGCCAAACAGCGTGCGCACCACGATTTTGCATTCATCGTCGTCTTTCATATGGCGAAACACGACCGTCACCGATACTTTCATCCAGGCGACAAGAAGAAGCAAAAGAACAACCGTTGCGATGACCGCGATGACTGCTTTCAATGTCCGCCCTCCCTTTCATCATCCATTGTCGCCATCTAGAAAAAAAATAAACCTGCCGTTTCGGCAGGCGGACATTGGTTGACGTTCTGTTCTTGATGCAGGCGGATTGTTACTCGCGGACGACGATCGTATCCGCGAACTGGTCATGCATCCCTTTTTTCTTTTCGGAAAACGCAACAAACAAAAAACCGATGAACAGCAATTTTTTCGCGATGAATTTGCCGACGACTTCGCGAAACAACACGGTCAGCCAGGTGAGCGGCTCGCCGCGCTCATCGACCACTTTTAAGCCGAACACCATTTTGCCAAGCGTCTGCCCAAACGCTTTCGTCATCAACACGAAATAGGCGTAAAAGACGACGGCGGCCGCGACCGCCGCTGGCGCGAACAAACCGTCCTGCGCAAGCGGCCAATCGAACAGGCGAAAAAGCGGCCAAACGATGAGCCGGTTGAGGCTCGAGACAACAATGACATCAAGGCAATACGCCCAAAAACGAAGCCAAAAGCCGCCGTAGCAGAGGGGTCGCTCTGCCGGCGGGAGATGATCCGCCAGCGTCGCCGTTATTTGCATGTCCGTCATGTTTCCACTCCTTTATTCGGCGTATAAATACATAAGCCGCGGCGAGGATGGGCGCGACAACAGGCGGATGAGCCCGGCCGCCTCGCTGTCCGGCTTCATCCGGTTCGACACCATCTCAAAGAGAGAGCTCCACGGCGCATCGTTCACGTATTTTACGACTTGAGCGCCGGTTAAATGATGCTCTTTTTTGAGCGCAGCGATCGCGTCATCCAAGTAGCCGAACTCGTCGACAAGGCGGAGCTCCTTCGCCTGTCGCCCGTCATAAATGCGGCCGTCCGCCAGCTTGCGCACCGTGTCTTCCGGCAGCTTTCTCCCTTTGGCTACCACATCAACAAACGCATCATACGAATCATTGATCAGCCGCTGCAAAATCTCCCGTTCCGCTTCGGTCATTTTGCGCGCCGGATTCATGATGTCTTTGTACGGCCCGCTTTTGATCGTGACAAGCTCCACGCCGTACTTCTTTGCCAGCCCTTCATAGTTGACGCTTTGCATGATGACGCCGATGGAGCCGGTGATCGTCTCCGGGCTGGCGAAAATTTTATCGCCGGCCGCCGCGATATAGTAACCGCCCGAGGCGGCCATGGCCCCCATCGATACGTAAATCGGCTTGTTCGTCTTCTTTTTCAGCTTCATCAGCTGATCGTAAATTTCCGCGCTTTCCGCGACACCGCCGCCCGGCGAATTGATGCGCAAGATGATCGCTTTGACGTCTTGATCCTCTTTCGCCTGTTTGATCATTTGCAAAAACGTTTGGTGGTTGTACTGTGATGAGGAAAGAAACGACTCCGCTTCCCCCGCATCTTGAATAACTCCGTTCACTTCCAACACAGCGATTTTTTTCAACGGGTCGCCCTCGGCGATGACTTCTTCGCTAAATGGCGACTCCATGAGCGCCAGCCAGCTTTCCGACCAGCCGCCGGCCTTGTCGGACAAAAGAACGCCAACCGCTTGAACAAGCACCGAGATCACAAACAAGGCGGCGGCGATGGCCAACGCGGTCCATCGTTTTCGATTCATCGTCTTCCCCCCTGCATCGGCTGCCCATATTTTTAGAATCCTGGCAAACGTGGTACAATATTCATTGTACATCGATTGATTAGATGATGCCAGCAGGAGGGCAAAACATGGATATGGAACGCAACCGTCTTTATTTTTTTTATAAGCGCGACGACAAGCTCATCGAACGGGTGAAGCCGCTCATTGAGCTGGCAGAGCGCGGTCCGTTTGTTGTCGTCGGCGACTATCGGGAAGCGAACATCATCGTCAGCATCGGGGATGACGGCGCGTTTTTGCAGGCGGTGCGGCAGACGGGATTTCTTCCTGACCGTTTGTACGTCGGCGTGTCCGTCTTGCCGGCGCGCGGGTTTTACTGCGATTTCCATATTGACGACATCGATCATATGGTGGAAGCGGCGAAAAATTGGAAACTCGAAGTGCGGCGCTACCCAATCATCGAAGTGACGATCGACGGCGCGGCTTCGTTTTTCTGCTTAAACGAATGTTCGATCCGCTCGCAAATCATTAAAACGATGGCGATCGACGTTTTCATCGACGACTTGCATTTCGAGACGTTCCGCGGCGACGGCATCATCGTTTCGACGCCGACCGGCAGCACCGGCTACAATAAATCGGTGCACGGAGCGGTCGTCGATCCGCTCTTGCCGTGCTTTCAAGTGAGCGAACTCGCCTCGCTCAACAGCAACCGCTATCGGACGCTCGGCTCGCCGTTCATTTTGAGCGGCTCGCGGACGTTGACGCTGAAAATGTCGGAAGAAACAAGCCATTTTCCGATCATCGGCCTCGACAATGAAGCGCTCAGCATCCAGCATATTGAGCGGATTGACATTCGTTTAAGCGACCGGGTGGTCAAAACGGTGCGCTTGAAAGACAATTCGTTCTGGGATAAAGTGAAACGCGTCTTTTTGTGAAGTGTGTGTCTGTTCTCCCGGCGAAACACCGGATCTAAAATGGCGAATCCGTTCGACGCGCATGCGGCAAGAGGGTGTCTCGCAACGAGACACCCTCTTGTTTGGCCGCCGCGCGGACATCGCTCCGCTTCTGGCAACGGCCAGCTCAACCGGCTCTTTCTGCTTACGACGACCGGCCGGCAAGGCGGGCTTCCCGCTCGCGCAGCTCGACGCGGCGGATTTTTCCGGACGCCGTTTTCGGCAAATCGTCGACAAACTCGATTTTGCGCGGGTATTTGTACGGCGCCGTCAACTGTTTCACATGTTCTTGCAGGGCCGGAATCAGAGACGGATCGTCTTTGTCGACCCCGTCGCGCAGCACGACAAACGCTTTGACAACATGGCCGCGCACTTCATCCGGACTGGCGACGACGGCGCACTCTTTTACGGCTGGGTGCTTGACAAGCGCGTCTTCGACTTCAAACGGGCCGATCGTATAGCCGGCGCTGATGATGATGTCATCCCCGCGGCCTTCAAACCAGAAATAGCCGTCTTCGTCTTTGCGCGCTTTGTCTCCCGTAATGTAGTAGTCGCCGCGGAACTGCATCGCTGTCCGCTCCGGATCTTTGTAATAATACTTAAACAGCGCCGGCGTCTCGATATGGACGGCGATGTCGCCGACTTGTCCGGGCGGGCACGGCTCGCCGTTTTCATCGATAATTTCGACGCGGTTGCCTGGCGTCGGTTTCCCCATCGAACCCGGCTTGATGGGCATTCCTTTCATGACGCCGACAAGCAGCGTGTTTTCTGTCTGGCCGTAGCCGTCGCGCACTTCGACGCCGAAATGCTTGGCAAACGTGTCGATCACTTCGCGGTTGAGCGGCTCTCCGGCGGACACGGCGCTGTGCAAATGAGATAGATGATAGCGGCCGATGTCCGGCACTTTCGCCATCAAACGATACTCGGTCGGCGTGCAGCACAGCACATTGATGTTGTATTTTTCCAATAGCTGCAAATATTTTTCCGGCTCAAAGCGGCCGTAGTAGACGAAACCGGTCGCCCCCGAGCCGAGCACCGATAAAAACGGGCTCCAAATCCATTTTTGCCATCCCGGTCCGGCCGTCGCCCAAACGAGGTCGCCTTCTTCAATGCACAGCCAGTTTTTCGCAGCCGTGCGCAAGTGGGCATACGCCCAACCATGGCAATGGACGACCCCTTTCGGATTGCCGGTCGTGCCGGATGTGTACGACAAAAACGCCATATCATCGCGCGAGGTATCCGCCGCCTCAAGCGTTTCGCTCTCTTTGGCCATGGCGTCTTCAAGCGGAATCCATCCGTCCCGGGGTTCCCCGATGACGAACTTCGTCAAACGTTCGATGCCGTCAATCGGCGCAAATTCGTCCGTATACGGCGCATAAGCGACAACCGCTTTCGCTTCGCTATGGACGAGCCGATATTGCAAATCCTTTGTCCGCAGCATCTCCGAGCTTGGGATGACGACAAGCCCGGCTTTGAGCGCCCCTATATACACTTCGTATGTTTCAATGAGGCGCGGCATCATGACGAGCACTTTATCGCCTTTTTCGAGCCCATGCGATAAGAAAGCGTTTCCAATTTGGTTGGCGCGCGCCATCAAGCGGCCGTATGTAATCTCTTTCGTTTCGCCTTGCTCGCTCTCCCATTTCAACGCGATCCGATCCGGGCCGGCGGCCGCATGCCGTTCCATTTCCGATGTTAAATTGTAGCGCTCGGGAGCAATCAAGTCTTCCCGCCTCATCGTTCCTCTCCCCCTCTGTCTTGTTTCGCCTTGGTCGGCATCTTTATTATACAAAATAGTCATTCTATTTTGAATACCGTTTTTCTCATATGAAAGCGGCGGGGAATGCCCCCGCCGCGTAAGCCATCATTATGAAATTAGAATTGGCGTGCGCCGCCCAATTGTTGCTGCGCCATGGCTACGAGACGTTTCGTGATCTCGCCGCCGACCGAACCGTTGGCGCGCGAAGTCGTGTCAGCGCCTAAGTTCACGCCAAATTCTTGAGCGATCTCATATTTCATTTGCTCCAGCGCTTGTTGCGCACCCGGAACGAGCAGTTGATTGCTGTTGTTGCGTGCCATCTGTTTTCACCTCCTTGTACCTATAGAATGTGTGAAAACAGATGGCGATATGCAGCGATGCTTTTTGGTAAATTTTGAGATTCAAAACAGCTCGGCAAACTCATCGCCCTGCCCTGTTTCTTCATCAATGACGAGCGTTTCTGTGTCATTGACTGCCTTTTCCAGAAGCGGAGCGAGGTCGAGCTGGCTCTCATAATGGAGCACTTTTTCTTTTTTCGGCTTCGTTTTCGGCGCTCTTGGCGTAAAAATGGTGCAACAGTCTTCATACGGAAGAATGGAAATATCATGTGTGCCGATTTGCTTCGCCAGCTCGATAATTTCAAGTTTATCCATCGAAACAAGCGGGCGCAAAATCGGGGTATTTGTCACCTCATTGATCACGTACATGCTTTCTAGCGTCTGGCTCGCGACTTGGCCGAGGCTTTCGCCCGTGACGATCGCCAACGCCCGCTGGCGGCGGCGCAACGCATCGGTGATCCTAAGCATCGCCCGCCGAGTGGAAATGAGCGAGTACTCGTTCGGAACTCCTTGATAAATGGCTTGTTGCACTTCCGTAAACGGCACGATGTGAAGCTTGATTCTCCCGCCGTATGTCGTCAACTTGCGCACAAGGTCAATCACTTTTTGCTTCGCCCGTTCGCTTGTAAACGGCGGGCTGAAAAAGTGGACGGCCTCGATTTCCAAGCCGCGCTTCATCGACAAATATCCCGCGACCGGGCTGTCGATGCCGCCGGAGAGCATGAGCATCGCCTTGCCGCTCGTCCCGACCGGCAGGCCGCCGGCGCCGAAAATGTCGCGGCACGTGATATACGTCCCGTCTTGGCGCACTTCAATGCGCACGTCAATATCCGGCTCGCGCACGTTGACCCTAAGCCCGTCCGTCTGCCGCAAAATATGCGCCCCCACCTCGTAGTTCAGCTCGTCGCTTCGATACGGAAACTGCTTGTCGACGCGGCGGGCGCTCACTTTAAACGTTTTTCCTTTGTATGGGAGCTGGCGGACGGCGGCGAGCGCCGTTTCCTTAATGGCGTCCAAATCGTTTTCGCACTTCATCGCCAGGCTGAACGAATGAATGCCAAAAACGGTTTTCAGCTTTTCGATGATCGGTTCATGCGGCTCGCCGTTTAATAAAATGTACATTCGGTCGCGCATATATTCAATCTGAATCCGCTCGAACGCCTGCAGTTTGCGGGCAATGTTGCTTTTAAGACGCCGGACGAAGATGTTCCGATTTTTTCCTTTCGTCGTCATTTCTCCGTAGCGGATCAAAATGCGGTCATAGTTCATCATCTTATTCCGTTACCTCGCTTAATGTTTTGATCGCCTGCTTGATCGCTGCCACCGCCGGCGCGATTTCTTCCCGGCTGTTGTCAAACGACAAGCTGATGCGAATGCCGCGCTCGGCTCGGTCTTCACCAAGCCCCATAGCCAAAAGCGTCTTGCTCGGCGCCTTTTTTTTTGATGAACAGGCCGACGTCGTGGAGACATAGATTCCGCTTTTCTCCAGTTCGTGAACAAACACTTCCGGCTTGATGCCGCTTTTCAGCGAAAAATTGATGATGTGAGGAGCGGCGCCATCGCGCGGCGTGTTGATCTCGATGTCCGGAATCGCCGAGAGCGCTTCAAGCCACTCGTCTTTTAGCGCCTGAAGCCGGCCGATGTCCCGCTCATACCGCTCCATGGCCAAGCGAAGCGCCTTTGCCATCGCCACGATGGCGGCGACGTTCTCCGTTCCGGACCGAAGCTGCCGCTCCTGCCCGCCGCCGGCAATCAACGGCGCCAAGCGGACGCCTTCACGGACGTAAAGCAAGCCGGCGCCGCGCAATCCGTGAAATTTATGCGCCGATATCGTGCATAAATCAACACCGGCTTGCTTCAAGTCGAGCGGCACTTTGCTGATCCCTTGCACCCGATCGACGTGAAACAATGTTTTCGGATAGCGGGACAAGAGGGCGCCGATTTCTTCGATCGGCTGCACCGTGCCAACTTCGTTATTGACGTGCATAACCGACACGAGAATCGTATCGTCGCGCAGCGCGCGTTCCACTTGCTCAACCGATACCCTTCCTTCGCGGTCGACCGGCAAGTACGTCACCTCAAAACCAAGCTCCTCAAGCTGGCGGCACGGTTCAGCGACAGACGGATGCTCGATTTTCGTCGTAATGATATGCCGGCCGCGCCGCTGATATTGCCAGGCGACCCCTTTGATGGCGAAATTGTTCGCCTCCGTTCCGCCGGAGGTAAAAACGATTTCGTTCGGCTTAACGCGCAGCATGGCGGCGATTTGTTCACGCGCCTGCGCCAAAAGCCGCTCCGCCTTCATGCCCAGCCCATGGAGCGACGACGGATTGGCAAAATAGTTCGTTGCGACGGCGACGAACGAATCGACCACCTCGGGAAATGGTTTGGTCGTCGCACTGTTGTCAAGATAAATCATCGCTTCCATCCTCCGCTCATTGCCGGCAAAATATCGCTGTACATCGTCCATCTTAACCAAAACAGGCGCCAATCGGCAACGAAAACACACAGTCATTTACATTATTCACAAAAAACCCATTGAACAATCTCCCACCTGCGCTTAGAGGTGGGAGATTCTTGGGAACACCCGCCCTACGGCAGGCTGTCAGCCAAGCCATCCCCGTGCGTCCCACGGTTTGGCTGCCTTACGAAGACAGCAAACGAAGCCCCTCATTCAAGATATTCCGGGCGGCGTTCTTGTTCGAGGGAAGAGGCAGAAAAGCTTGTGTTCAGCCATATGATTCTGTGTTTTTTAGTCAAATAATGGATAATCAATACTCGTGATCGGGTGGTTTATCACTGTTCCCGGCTGTTATCCTCCTGCCATAATTTCTGCACACGGTCAAACGCGCCCGGCTCGACTTCTTCAACGGCCGCCACCGCCTGCCGGAGCGCCTCCTCATAATCATAATGGCGAAATAAAAATTCGGCTTCTTCCAGCCCTTTGCGGACCGCTGGATAGCGGCGTCGGTAGCGGTTGCCGTATTGAATCGTCCGCTCCGCCAGCGTCGCCTGTTCGATCATTTCCACCGTCCGCTCATACAACCGTTCCACAGCCGCTTTCGCCTCCTCCAACGCTTGGTCGACCGCCGGCATGTCAAGCGGCTTTTCTTCAAGACGCGCGGCAACGGCTTGCAAGCTGCGTCTCGCTTCCGCCAATTCAAGCGCATACGGTTCAGGCAGCCCCGGCAGCCGGCTTTTTTGCACAAGGCGGAGCGCCTCGGCCAATGTTTTTCTCATGCCGTCAAGCTTTTCGCGGGCGATCAATTCGTCTTTGCGCAGCGTCTGCAGCATCGTTCGAAACTGTTCATGCTCTTCCTTCATGAGGTCGATTTGGGACACAAGCTGCTCAAGCTCCTCTTTTAGGAGCGAATACGCTGTTTTCGCCTCGGCAACGCGGTCTTGAATGAGAAAAAACCGCTTTTGCAACTGGTGCAGCTGCTTTTCGATGCTCCGGTACTTTTCGAGGTCGCTTGGCGCCAAATGGTAGCTTTGCTGGACGAACAGCGCCTCGGCCTCGGTTTCCTTCGCCTCGGCGGCGAGCTCCTGAAGCATGCCGCTGAGGCGCGGCATTTCCGTTTGCACATATTGATGCGCGAGCACTTCGTTTTCGAGCAAATCGTAGAGCGCGTCGATCTCTTCTTTCAGCTCAGCGACAATCTGCTTCGCTTCTTCGATGCGCAGCCCATGGATCATGGCCAGACATTGCTTGATTTTTTCCCGTTTTTCCTGAAGCGTGCGCTCCATGTGCAAATGGTCAAGGATGTATCCGCGCTCTTCCATCTCTCGATAGCCATCAGCCAACTCAGCGAGCTGAGCTGGCAACGACGTTTGGCATTCGCCAAGAAGTTTAGGAATTTCTTCCATCATGGATGTGAGCCGGCCGAGCTCTTCCTTCAGCGTCAGAACCACATCGCGCGCCGCCAAATAGTTGCCGGCTTCCGTCAATTCGGCAAACCGCTGAAACTGCTTTTCCGCTTCCGTTAAACGGACGTCAAGCAAGTCGGCAGCCGAACCGAACGTATAACGGTAAGCAAGCAGCGCCTTTTTCGCTTCCCGGTGAGCCGCACGCAGCTCCTCGATCTCCGCCCGGCTTTGTTCCTCGCTGCCGATCAACTCATTCACTTCATGAATGATTTCATGCACTTCTTCCTCAAGACGACGCAATCCGTCGGCGATCTGCCCAAGCAGCCGGCGCGCCTGCCGGTAGCGGTATTTGTCGAGCAGCCGCTCCGCGTCAAACAGCTGTTCTTCCACATTCGGCAGCTTCACTGCCACAATGTCGTCCCATTGCTGGCGCCATCGTTCAAACAGCTGCTCCGTCTCCCCTGTCATATTCAGCTGTTTCACTTTCGCCAGCTCATCCGGCACCGGCCGGTTCATCAAGTTGATTTTCCATTCCTCGAGCCGATCGATTTCCCGGTACATCCGCTTCCGGTACACATGATTATATATGATTGCCCCCGCTCCGAGGAGCAGAACGATCCATGCCATTCCCATCCGCTGATGCCCTCCTTGCATTCAAGCTACTTCTATCGAACAAACGAAAATAGCGGAGAAGGCAAAAATATATGTTTTTCAATGTTTTTATGATACCATGTTAACGACATTTTTTGACCAAAATTTTTATTTTTTTTACAAGAATCTTCACTATTTTTGCTATGATACATAAGGGAGAAAGGAGGAAAATCGATCATGCGCGACGGGCATATTCATACGCCGTTTTGTCCGCACGGAAGCCAAGATCCGCTTGAGGCCTATGTAGAGCGCGCGATCGAACTGGGCTATACCGACATTTCCTTTACGGAGCACGCCCCGCTTCCTGAGCGGTTTATCGATCCAACGCCCAACCAGGACTGTTCGATGAAGCTTAGCCAGCTTGAGCGCTATTTGCACGCCGTCGCTGAGGTGAAAGCCCGCTACCGAAACGACATTGCCATCCGTGTCGGGCTCGAAGTCGATTTTATTCCTGGCTTTGAGGAAGAAACAACCCGCCTGCTCGACGAGGTCGGCCCGCTGCTTGACGACAGCATTTTATCGGTTCACTTTTTGGCCCACGAAGGGCAATATGTATGCCTTGATTACAGCGAAGATATGTTCGCCGACATCGTCCGCTTGTTCGGATCGGTCGAACGCGTCCACCGCGCCTACTACGAAACGGTGCGGCAATCGATCCGCACGGAGCTTGGCCGCTACAAACCGAGACGCATCGGCCATATGACGCTTGTGCGCAAGTTCCAACGCCGTTTCCCATGCTTGGAACCAATGGATGAGTGGATTGTTGCCATTCTCGATGACATCAAGCAGTTCGGCTATGAATTGGACTACAACGGCGCCGGCGCCGCCAAACCGCTCTGCCTTGAGCCGTATCCGCCGGGCGGCGTGATCGCCGAGGCGCGGCGGCGGGGCATCCCGATCGTCTACGGATCCGACGCCCATCGCGCCGCCGACTTGCACCAGGGGCGTGAGGAAATGGAGCGCACGGCGCTTTCGGACTGACAGCCGCATATAGCCAATCGCCCGCATTCCATTTACTTCCTGTCCGGTATTGGGATCGGAACTTGTTGAAAAAGGAGGATTGTTTCATGTTCCATCCAATCGCTTACAGAGGAACGCGCGAAGAAAATTACCAACTCGTCATCGAGCAGTTAAAGGCGCTCATTGCCGGAGAGCCGAATTTCATCGCCAACTTGGCGAACGCGGCGGCCTTGCTCAACCAGTTTTTCACCGACATCAATTGGGTCGGGTTTTATCTCGCAGAAGGCCAGGAGCTTGTGCTTGGCCCGTTCCA
Organism: Geobacillus sp. Y412MC52; assembly: GCF_000174795.2. Classification (NCBI taxonomy): domain Bacteria; kingdom Bacillati; phylum Bacillota; class Bacilli; order Caryophanales; family Anoxybacillaceae; genus Geobacillus; species Geobacillus sp. Y412MC52. The sequence continues at coordinate 2,895,374 of NC_014915.1, forward strand.
AGGCTTGCCGGCATGCGTGCGCATTCCGTTCGGCAAGGGGGTGTGCGGCACGGCGGCCGCCGAGCGGCGGACGGTGGTCGTTCCGGACGTTCACCAATTCCCGGGCCATATCGCCTGCGATGCGGCGTCTCAATCGGAAATCGTCGTGCCGCTCATCAAAGACGGACGCGTCATCGGCGTTCTTGACATCGACAGCCCGGTGAAAAACCGCTTCGATGACATCGACCGCCGCTACTTGGAGCAGTTTGCCAGCGTGCTCATGTCCGCCTGACGAAAAAAGCGCACCAAGCGCGAAGAAGGAATCCGCTTGCCCGGATTCCTTTTTTTACACCTTATACACATGACCGTCATCGTGCACAAAAATGCAGTTTTTTCCCATCTCCTTCGCCATATAAAGCGCGGCGTCAGCTCGTTTGAACAGCTGCTCTGCATCTTGAAAGCCGCCATGCCCCCACCATGATATGCCGCACGACACGGTCACCGCCGGGATCGTTTGCTCCCGCACTTTTTCCATGATGCGCCGGGCGACGGCAACGGCGTAGGACAGCGGCACGTTCGGCAAATACACCGCCAGCTCTTCCCCGCCCCAACGCGCCGCCACATCGCCATCGCGAATGTTGGCGCGCATCGTCTCTGCCACTTGAACAAGCACTTCATCGCCTGTTTGATGGCCGTACACATCGTTGATTTGCTTAAAGTTGTCAATGTCAAGCAAAATGAACGCTCCCGACGCATCGGTTCCCATCGACTGTTGGATCCGCTCATCCAAGTAGCGGCGCGTATGCAGCTTTGTCAAATAATCGGTGACCACCAGCTTCTCAAGCTCTTCGCGCAGCATCGCGTTCATAAACGCCAGCGTTGAATGTTGAACGAGCGATTCCAAAAGCTTAAACATCTCAAACGTAAATCGGTATGGCTCGCTGGCGAGCGCAATGCACAGTCCCTTCGTTTCTTTGTTTTGCTGCATCGGCGCCGCCATGATGGAGCGAAACGAACCGAAAGCGGACACGCATACATCGCCGGCAAATAAAATGTCATTTCCGCTTTGGCGCCGCTTTTCCACCCATTCGATATAGGGCTCGGACCGATAGTCGAAAAAAAACGGCGTGCTGCCTGGCAAAAGCTCCCGCTTGCCGTTGGCAAACAAGAAAAAACCGACTTCTTCCGCGCCGAACGATTGTTGGATTTGCGATATCATGTACTCAATGGCTTCATGAAGCCGCGGCCGGGCGTTCAATTGGCGCATTGTGTCGTTGATCAGCTGCAAATCGGCGACAAGCCGGCGCGACTGTTCATACAACTTGGCGTTCTCCAGCGCGCTTCCAGCCGTGCTCGCCAGCAGCGAAATAAAATGAATCTCCCGTTTTGGAAATGGCGCAGCGTATGGGGCGATAATTTCAATCACCCCATACACCGCCTGCACCCCTTTAATCGGGGCGTACAGCACCGAGCGCGGCGGCGCCTCCATCTCCTCGCATTGCACTTGTCCAGTCAAAAACGCCCGCAACGCCGCCGTCTGTTTTTCCCTTTCATCCAATACAAGCGTTTTAATCGGCAAATTTCCGCGCAGATGGTTGTCATGCGACAACAGAAGGTGGTAGGTGAACGATGGATAGACGTTTTGCAGCGTGCGGATAATTTCTTCAAGCACAACATCGATATGCATCGAGGAATGAATTTTTGCAGCGAAGCGATGCAGCTGTCCATACCGTTTCTCTTCGCCCTCTCCTTGCAGCACCGCGCTAAGTTTCCGAAACAATCGCGCCAAATCCGTCCGGATCTCCCACAACAACCGCTCGTCAAAACCGCCATCTTTTCGATACATCAGCTCGACCATCGCCGGCGCCTCATCGGAAAGCATGAAAAAGAGCCGGGCCGCCATATGCGGCCCACCGGCATCGACAACCACTACTTCACGCTCTCCTTCAGCCGCGATCAGCCCAACGTCCGGCGTCCCAACCGCGGCCGCTTCCGGATAAAAGGCAGCCCGCACCGGGTCGTACGAATAAAAAACGGCTTGCTCGAGCGCCAGCTCTTCTTTCAGCAGCGCGAGCAACTCGCCCGCCGCCGCCGAAAACGGCCCGTCGTCCTGAAACGCCAAAAACCAGTGGAAAAATTTTTGTTTAAACGATTCATACCGCTTCATTTCATCCTTGTTCATCGCCTTTTCCACCCAAACCAGCATCATCATTCCATAACGAGAGAATGGGATGACAAATTTTTTCTAAAAATTGCATCTTTTATTATATCATAAGAATAGAAAAGAAGGGAAACAAAATGTTGACTTTATCCTCTAAAAATCATATAATAGCCTTTGTGTAAAATATAGCAGCCTTTGTGCCCACCTTTATGGTTCATTTTGTTCCTCGGCCCGCCGAGGTGCATCGTGTAACTCTTAGCTGCGAGAGCGAGGATGCATGAAAACAAAATGGCCATAATTGTTGGCGCACATCTGCTTTTATTTTACGGGAATAAAAGCGTAAGGAGGAGCAACGAATGGCTCGTTATACTGGTCCAATGTGGAAAGTTTCCCGCCGCCTCGGCATCTCGTTGAGCGGCACGGGGAAAGAATTGCAAAAACGTCCGTATCCGCCTGGCCAACATGGTCCGGGGCAACGGCGGAAATTGTCAGAATATGGCTTGCAGCTGCAAGAAAAACAAAAGCTGCGCCATATGTACGGCGTGAACGAACGCCAATTCCGCAAAACGTTTGAAGAAGCAGGCAAAATGCCGGGCAAACACGGCGAAAACTTCATGATTTTGTTAGAATCGCGCCTAGACAACCTCGTCTATCGCTTAGGGTTGGCCCGCACGCGCCGTCAAGCCCGCCAGCTCGTGACGCACGGCCACATTTTGGTCGACGGCAGCCGCGTCAACATCCCGTCGTACCGCGTCAAACCGGGACAAACGATCGCCGTTCGCGAAAAATCGCGCAACTTGCAAGTGATTAAAGAAGCGCTCGAAGCGAACAACTACATTCCAGATTACTTGACGTTCAATCCAGAAAAAATGGAAGGGACGTACACCCGCTTGCCGGAGCGTTCCGAACTGCCGGCGGAAATCAACGAAGCGCTCATCGTCGAGTTCTACTCGCGTTAAGGCGCAAAAAAGATCCGAAATGCATCGGCATTTCGGATCTTTTTTCTTAGGCGTAGCGAATCAAATAATACTTTTTCTTCCCGCGGCGGATGACCGTAAACCGCCCCTCAAGGCGGTGTTCAGCCGTTAATATGGCTCCGACGTCTTGAAGGCGCTCGCCGTTGACGTAAATGGCGCCGTTTTGGATGTCTTCGCGCGCTTGCCGCTTCGATGGCGAAATGCCGGCAGAAACGAGCAGCTCGACAAGCGGAACGTCGCCTCCTTCATGAACGAATGACGGCACATCTTTGAACCCTTGCTCAATTTCCGCCGCTGTCAAATTGCCAATATCGCCGCTAAAGAGCGCTTCAGAAATGCGGACCGCTTGCCTGAGCGCCTCTTCGCCGTGCACGAGCTTTGTCACTTCCTCAGCAAGCGCCTTTTGCGCCGCCCGCTTCTCTGGGGCCTCACGAAGCTCTTGTTCAAGCGCTTCGATTTCCTCTTTCGACAGGAACGTAAAGTACTTCAAGTAACGGATCACATCGCGGTCATCGGTGTTGATCCAAAACTGGTAAAACTCGTACGGCGACGTTTTCTCTTTATCGAGCCAAATCGTGCCGCTTTCCGTTTTCCCGAATTTCGTGCCGTCCGCTTTCGTCACAAGCGGGATCGTCAAGCCAAACGCCCGCGCCTCGCCTTTCGTTTTGCGAATAAGCTCAAGCCCTGCCGTGATGTTGCCCCATTGGTCGCTCCCGCCGATTTGCAGGCGGCATCCTTCCGTCTCGTACAGGCGGAGAAAATCGTATGCCTGCAGCATCATATAGCTGAACTCGGTAAATGAAATGCCCGTCTCGATGCGCGATTGCACCGACTCTTTCGCCATCATGTAGTTGACGCTGAAATGCTTGCCGACGTCGCGCAAAAACGTAATGACATCCAGCGGCCCGATCCAGTCGTAGTTGTTTTTGATTTTCGCCGGATTGCCGTCCGCTTCAAAGTCCAAAAAGCGGGAGAGCTGCTCTTGAATGCGCGCGCTCCACGCCTCGACGGTTTCTTTGGCATTGAGAGTGCGCTCGCTTTTTTTCCCGCTCGGATCGCCGATCAACCCAGTGGCCCCTCCGACTAGCGCAATCGGTTGATGGCCCGCCTGCTGGAAGCGGCGCAGCGTCAAAATGGCGGCCAAGTTGCCGATATGCAAACTGTCCGCCGTCGGGTCAAACCCGCAGTAGAGCGTCACCCGCTCTTCCTTCAACAGCTCTCGGAGCCCGTCCTCATCGGTCGTTTGGTTGACGAGTCCGCGCCATTGCAATTCCGCAAGCAAATCCATGTCCTTCACCTCTCTATGAATGTCATAAAAAAGAAAACACCCGCCCGTGATGAAGGGGCGAGTGTTCGTCGCGGTACCACCCTACTTAGAAAGCATGGTGCTTTCTCACTCATTTGGGTAACGGCGCCGGCCGGCGGATGGCTACTAGGTGCCAAAACCGTTCGCCATCGCTGCTCAGGGAGGTAATTCACGCCTGCCTGTGGACTGGCTCGCACCGTCCGCCAGCTCTCTGCACCAGGGAGACAGCCGCTACTTATTCCCATCATCGCTTTCTCATATGAAATATATACATTCTTATTACCATAGCAATGCACCCGCTGTCAACCGTAACGCTTTTCGCACAAACGGCGAAAAATCAGCAAAATTCCACAATGTTTTCCCTTCCTATGGTATACTTATATATAATGACTTGCCGCATAGGGGGGCTGGCATGAAGCGAAACCAACTTTCCATTTCTCTTGAAAAAGCGTGGCATTATTTTTCCCTTACATACGATGTGGTTTGGAACGTCATCTTAATTTTGCTCATCGCCGCGCTCTGCCTCATTTGCTTTTCCATCGGCGCCGGCGCCGGCTATTTTGCCTTTTTGGTCAAAGATATGCCCGTTCCCTCGCCCGACGAGATGAAAAAGGAGATTTACAGCTACGGCGAAACAAGCCATATGTACTTTGACGGCGGCGTGTATTTAGGGCGGTTCCGGTCTGACCTCGACCGCGAGGCGGTGCGCCTGTCCGACGTGTCTCCGTACGTCGTGCAAGCCATTATCGCGACCGAAGACGAACATTTTTATGAACATCACGGCGTCGTTCCGAAGGCCGTCATCCGCGCCGTGTTTCAAGAGCTGACCAACTCGCCGGTCAAAAGCGGCGGGAGCACGCTCACGCAGCAGCTCGTCAAAAACCAGATGTTGACGAACGAGGTGTCGTTTGAGCGGAAGGCGAAAGAAATGCTGCTTTCGCTTCGTCTGGAGAAATTTTTTTCCAAAGAAGACATTTTAGAGGCGTATTTAAACGTCGTTCCGTTCGGCCGCAATTCTTCAGGGCGCAACATCGCCGGCATCCAAGCCGCGGCCCAAGGCGTCTTTGGCGTCAACGCCAAAGAGTTGAATCTCGCTCAAGCGGCGTTTTTGGCCGGGCTCCCGCAAAACCCGTTCGTCTACACCCCGTTTGCCGCTGACGGCAGCGTCAAACCGGACCTCTCGGCGGGATTGAAACGGATGAAAACGGTGCTTTACCGGATGAAACGGGCCGGCTACATCTCGGAAAAACAGTATAAGGAAGCGCTTTCCTATGATGTGGCGAAGCATTTGGCCGCCCCGAAGCCGTCGCCGTTTGAACAATATCCGTTTTTGACGATGGAGATTGAGCGGCGGGCGAAAGAGGTGCTCGCCGAGACGTTCGCCAAGCGCGACGGTTATAAGCCGGAAGAAGTGCAGCGCGACCCCGCTCGTTTCCGCCGCTATCTCGGCGAAGCGGAAAAAGAGCTGCGCCAAGGCGGATATCGGATTTATACGACAATCGACAAAAAGATTTATGAACAAATGCAGCGCATCGCCGCCCGCTACCCGTATTACGGAAGCGACAATGTGTATTACACCAAAGACAAGAAAACAGGAAAAACGATCCCCCATCGCCAACCGGTCGAAGTCGGGGCGATGCTCATCGAAAACAAAACGGGAAAAATCATCAGCTTCGTCGGCGGACGCGATTATGGGCGCGAGCAGTTGAATCACGCCACCCAGGCGCACCGGTCCAACGGGTCAACGATGAAACCGCTCTTAGTATACGCGCCGGCGATGGAGATGGGCGTCATCCAGCCGGCGACGATCATTCCTGACTTGCCGCTTTCGATCGGTTCGTATACACCGAAAAACGCGGACGGAAAAACGCACGGGCTCGTCACAGCGCGCTATGCCTTGCAGCAATCGTTCAACATTCCGGCCGTTCGGACGTATCGAAAAATTCAATCCCGCCATCCGATCGACTATTTGCATAAAATGGGGATCACGAGCGTTTCGAAGCAAGAAGAAGCCAATCCGGCTTTGGCGATCGGCGGGACGCACATTGGCGTCACGGTCGAGGAAAACGTCAACGCCTATGCGACGTTCGCCAATTACGGATCGTTTGTGGACGCCTACATGATTGAGAAGATTGTGGACAAAAACGGAAAGATCGTTTACAAACATCAAAGCAAACCCGTCCCGGTGTTTTCGCCGCAAACGTCGTACTTGATGATCGATATGATGCGCGACGTGCTTCACGGCGGAACGGCCTCGTCGGTGCCGCGCTACTTGACCTTTTCCGCCGATTGGGCGGGAAAAACCGGGACATCGCAAGACAAGCGCGATTCGTGGTTTATCGCCGTCAATCCGAACGTCACGTTCGGCGTTTGGATCGGCTATGACCGGCCGGCGCCGCTTGAGTCCCGCTACAAAGGGCTTTCCTACAGCCAGCGCACCCAGCTGTTATGGGCGCGGTTGATCAATGCTGCCTATCAAGAAAACCCGAAGCTCATCGCTCCGCCGAAGCGGTTTCTCATGCCAGGCGGCATCGTCCGCCGCGCTTACTGCGCCGCGAGCGGCTTCAGCCCGTCGGCCGCGTGCGAAAAAGCCGGGCTCGTCCGCTACGATCTGTACAATACGAAGTTTGCGCCGCGGGAAGGAAGCGGCGAGGAAGTGATGGAAAGCCGGGTCGTCGTCATCGGCGGACGCCGCTATGTGGCGCTTGAGACGACGCCGGAAGAGTTTGTCACTCGCGAAGTGATCGTGAATCCGAAGCTTCTCGCCGATTGGGGGATCAACGGAGAGGGGCAGGCGGGCGATGCATCGCTCGTCTCCACATTAAAGGAAAACGGCCGTCCTCCGGCTCCACCCGCCGCTCGGCTTGCAGGGGGCAAGCTCGTCTGGAATCGCCATAACGAGCCGGATGTCATCGGCTACCGCGTTTATCTAGTGAACGAAACGGGGGAACGACGCCTCGCCGCCGCTGTTAAAGCGGACGAGGCGGCCTCGTTTTCGCCGCTGCAGCCGGGCGCCGCGTACTGCGTCACTGCTGTGGACATCGCCGGACAGGAATCGGCGCCGTCGAACCCCGTTTCGCTGCCGTCCGCCTCGCCGCCCAATTCCGGTCATCAAAAGAGCGGCGAGCCGTCTTCTCCCCCGCCGTCGGGTGACGTGGAGTGACAAGGAGCTGACCCAAAAGATTGTCTTTCTTTGATTGGCTTTCTTTAGAAGATGCCATTCGTTTTGAACAAAGAGTTGGCGCGTATATATGGTGATCGAAAAGGGTGTCCCGATCCTTGTTGGGACACCCTTTCTTGTTTTGTGAAGATGGGGAAAGCACAACGATTTTCGGCAAATGGATGGTTCTTAAGCGAAGAGGAAACGGGCATGTATCAGGTTTTTCAAATGGAGACATCACGCTGTTGGCCGCATTTTCCGTTCCATCACCGTCTTTGCAGCCGCCCCGCTTCGGCCTCAGCCTGAAAAGAACAACAGCGCCTGGAACAGCGGATGTTCCAGACGCTTTTCGCTCATCAGTCTTCCATCGTCGACAAATCGCCGGTCGGCAAGTTGAGCTCCCACGCTTTTAAGACGCGGCGCATGATTTTCCCGCTCCGCGTTTTCGGCAGTTTGTCGCGGAACTCGATCTCACGCGGCGCGGCATGAGCGGCGAGCCCTTTTTTGACGAACTGGCGGATGTCTTCTTTCAGTTCCTCGGACGGCTCGTACCCTTCGCGAAGCGCGATGAACGCTTTGATGATTTCCCCGCGCACCGGATCCGGCTTGCCGATGACGCCGGCTTCGGCAACGGCCGGATGCTCGACGAGCTTGCTCTCCACTTCAAACGGCCCAACGCGCTCGCCGGATGTGTTGATGACATCGTCAACGCGGCCTTGGAACCAGAAGTAGCCGTCTTCATCCATGTAGGCCGAATCGCCGGATACGTACCAGTCGCCGATAAAGTACGATTCATATTTTTGCGGGTTGTTCCAAATCGTTTTCATCATCGACGGCCAGCCTTTTTTGATGGCCAAGTTGCCCATCCGGTACGGCGGCAGGACGTTTCCTTGGTCATCAATGATCGCCGCCTCGACGCCTGGGATCGGTTTCCCCATCGATCCCGGCTTGATTTCCATGCACGGGTAGTTGCAAATGAGATGCCCGCCTGTTTCCGTCATCCACCACGTATCATGGATGCGGCGGCCGAACACTTTCATCCCCCAGCGGATGACTTCCGGGTTGAGCGGCTCGCCGACGCTTAAAATGTGGCGGAGCGAGCTTAAATCATATTTTTTCACGACTTCATCGCCGGCTCCCATCAGCATGCGGAACGCCGTCGGCGCGCTGTACCAGACGGTGACGCCGAAATCTTGGATCGTTTGATACCAAGCATCCGGGCTGAAGCGGCCGCCGACGATGACGCTTGACGCTCCGCACAGCCACGGGCCGAAGATGCCGTACGACGTCCCGGTCACCCACCCCGGGTCAGCCGTGCACCAGTAAATGTCATCTTCTTTTAAGTCGAGCACCCATTTCGCCGTTTGATAGTGCTGAATCATCGCGTTATGGACGTGCAAAACGCCTTTCGGCTTGCCGGTCGAACCGGATGTGTAATGCAAAATCAAGCCGTCTTGGCGGTCGACCCATTCGATGTCGAAGTGCTTGCTTGCCTCATTCATCCGCTTTTTCAAATCGATGTACGGCCCTTCCTCGACAATGCCGTCGCCAACCAAAAAGACGTACTTCAACTCCGGCAAATCGCCGACCGGCACGCGCGGCAAGAGCTCCGGCGTCGTCACGATCGCTTTCGCCCCGCTGTCTTCGAGGCGGTCGCGCACCGCGCCTTCCATGAACGCCTCAAACAGCGGACCGACGATGGCGCCGGTTTTGATGATGCCCAAAACCGCAAAGTACAATTCCGGAGAGCGCGGCATGAACACGAACACACGGTCGCCTTTCTGAATGTCCGCCGCCTGTTTTAAGACGTTCGCCACTTTATTGGACATCTCTTTCATTTCTTTGAACGTATATTTCTCGTTCCGCACCGCGTCGCGGTAATAGAGCGCCACTTTATTTTTACGGAACGACTCAGCATGGCGGTCGATCGCCTCATACGCCATGTTGACTCGGCCCGTTTCATGCCAAGAAAACTCTTTCTCCACTTCCGACCATTGAAACTGTTTATATGTTTCTTCGTAGTTTTTCAAATTGTAGTCCCCTTGTATGACGGGAAGCCGTTCTGTGTTCATTCTCCGATCCCCCTTATGTAAGTGATTACATTTCTATTATAGTCGATTGAAAACCATTTCTCAATTTTTAAAATATTCCTTGTCCCCGCTTTTTTGAAATTTTTTTGAACCGCGCCAGCCGGCGCCATTTTTATGTATAATGGAAGCAGAACGACCAATTCAGGTGGTGGACGAATGGAACATAAAAAAACGTATAACGCCAAAGAGCTGAAAACCCCGAAAGGAACGCTCCTCATTGAAGGGCCGGTGACGCCGGAAGCGTTGGCCAGCTACGAATTCCACCATGACCTCACTTCCTTCCGCCCGCCTGCCAAACAGCACAAAGCGTTGATCGAAATCGCCAAGCTGCCGGAAGGGCGGATCATCATCGCCCGCCGCGGCGAGGTGATTGTCGGATATGTGACGTTTTTGTATCCCGATCCGCTTGAGCGTTGGTCGGAAGGGAACATGGAAAATTTGCTCGAGCTTGGCGCCATTGAAGTCATTCCGGAGTTCCGCGGGTTTGGCGTCGGAAAAAATTTGTTGATCGTCTCGATGATGGACGACGCCATGGAAGACTACATCATCATTACAACTGAATATTACTGGCATTGGGATTTAAAAGGCACGGGGCTGAACGTATGGGAGTACCGAAAAGTGATGGAGAAAATGATGAACGCCGGCGGGCTCGTCTGGTATGCGACCGACGACCCGGAAATTTGCTCCCATCCGGCGAACTGCCTCATGGTCCGCATCGGCAAACGGGTCGACGCCGAATCGATTCAACGGTTCGACCGGCTTCGGTTTATGAACCGCTATATGTACTAGCTGAAATTCTCGGCTGTCCGGACGTTTGCGCCCGCCTTGTCGGTTGCGGGCGGCGCGCATGAAATGCCACGCACAAAGGGGAGAGGAGAACGATGCTTGTCGAACAAATCATGAAAGCGCCGGTCGTGACGCTTTGTCCCACGAATACGATCGCCGAAGCGCTGCAGCTGCTAAGACATCACCGCATCCGCCATCTGCCGGTCGTCGACGGGGAAGGACGTCTTCTGGGGCTTGTGACGAGCCAAGATTTGCGCGACGCGAGCCCGTCCATTTTCCATCTTCATGAACATCTTGAAGACTTGCAAAAACCGGTCAGCACGATTATGAAAACCGACCTCATCGTCGGCCATCCGCTCGATTTCGTCGAGGAGGTGGCGGCGCTCTTTTACGAACACCGAATCGGCTGCCTGCCGATCGTCAATCACGGGAAACTCGTCGGCATCATCACGCAAACGGATTTGCTCCGCACGTTCATTGAATTGACCGGCGTTCACCAGCCGGGGTCGCAAATCGAGATCAAAGTGCCGAACGAAACCGGCATGTTAAGCAAAGCGGCGGCCATCATCAGCGAGCGCCATGTGAACATCGCCAGCGTCTTGGTGTATCCAGCTCCGGATCCGAATGAGAAAATTTTAGTTTTCCGCGTGCAGACGATGAATCCGCTTCCATTGATCCGCGATTTGCAAAACGCCGGCTATCACGTGCTATGGCCGAACTTGCCGGGGGTTACGTCATGAGCCGAAACTGCGCATTCGTCTATAGCGAGCAATTTCTTCAGTACAAATTTCATGACGACCATCCGTTCAACCAGCTGCGGGTCAAAATGACATACGACTTGCTTTGCACGCTCGGCGCGCTCGAAGACCGCCAGATCGTCGCCCCGCGCATGGCGACCGATGACGAGCTGGCGCTCATTCACGACCGCTCCTACATCGAGGCGGTGAAAGCGGCCGGGCGCGGCGAACTGTCGGAAGCGGCGGCGCAAAACTACGGCCTTGGCACCGAGGATACGCCGATTTTCCCAAACATGCACGAAGCGAGCGCTCTTTTGGTCGGCAGCACCCTCACCGCCGTCGACGCGGTTCTTTCCGGAGCGGCCGAGCATGCGCTCAACCTTGGCGGCGGTCTGCACCACGGCTTCCGCGGCAAAGCATCCGGCTTTTGCGTCTACAACGACAGCGCGGTCGCCATTCAATACATCCGGGAGAAATACGGACTGCGCGTGTTGTACGTCGACACGGACGCCCACCACGGCGACGGGGTGCAATGGGCGTTTTACGACGATCCGAACGTTTGCACGTTTTCCATTCATGAAACGGGGCGCTATTTGTTCCCAGGGACCGGAAATGTCAACGAGCGCGGCTTAGGCGCGGGCTACGGCTATTCGTTCAACATTCCCGTTGATGCGTTCACGGAAGACGAATCATGGATCGCCGCCTATACGACCGCGCTTCGGGAAATCGCCGACTTTTTCCGCCCGGATGTCATCGTGACGCAAAACGGCGTCGACGCCCACTATTACGATCCGCTCACCCATTTGTCGGTGACGATGAAAACGTACCGCGCCATTCCGAAGCTCGCGCACGAAATCGCGCATGAATATTGCGGCGGACGCTGGATCGCCGTCGGCGGCGGCGGCTATGACATCTGGCGCGTCGTGCCGCGGGCATGGGCGCTCCTTTGGCTCGAGATGACGGGACAAGCCGATGTGTCCGGCCCGCTGCCGGATGAGTGGCGCGAACGTTGGCAACCGCTTTCACCCGTCGCGCTTCCTCTTGAGTGGGACGACCCGGATGACTTGTATCCCCCGATCCCGCGCAAGGCGGAGATCAGCGAAAAAAATGCGCAAACGGTGGAAAAGGCGTTGTATTTCATTCGCAGCCAGAAGTCGAGACAACCATAAAAAACGCCGCCTCCCTTGGCAAGCAGGGGAGGCGGACTCGTATTTTGCGTTGCCCTTCGTTCCAATCACATGCTCACCCATCGCCTTAGTCGGCAAGCATACAGATTTCCCTTGCTGGCGGCTGCATGCAGAGCCAATTTCCTTCACTCTACCCGAGTTCGACTGTTTTGAAGCCCTTTCAGGCAAATAAAAATGGCCAAAATGCGGTTATATCAAGGATTTCGCGATACGGATCCTAGAAAAAAACGTTGAATTTCATAGGCACACGACTTGGCAATTTATCCTTTCAAAAAAGCCAAATATTGTTTATCATATAGACATGTACATACGACGAGTCACACGCAAAAACAAAGACAGAACGACCGTGACGTATCTCCAGCTTGCTTACAACGAATGGGATTCGAAGCCAAATAGGCGAAAGCAAAGGTGATAGATTCGTTTGGGTGCGAAGACGAGGTGGATCGCGCTGTCTTGGAACGTCTGGCCAAAAGCATTTCGCGATTCCTTTCCCCTGACTCATGAATCAAGGCCAAAAGTAAGAGACGAATGCGAGCGTCTCATGCTTGGACATTTTTCTTCCAAAAACGGCGACCTTTATCAACGAACCGAACTGACGACCAAACAAGCTCAACTCTTTACGGCTCTAGGGCTGGAGCCTCCTCCGAAGATCCTAGGCATCCATCCTCGCGCCTATATACATGCTCATTGAAAAGTTAACCTTCGTATAAGTGGTGCCCACTCCGGTTATACTGTTCCTAAGTAAAAGAATGGAAAAGAAGCGGAATTCTGCATGAAACGTCTCAAAATCACCAACGATCACGGATGGACACCTCGGACACTTCGCAAACAGGAACGGAAAATCAAAAACACCCTTCTTCGCCAACGGGTGATGGCGGTTCACCTAGTCATGGAAGGCTATTTGGGCAAAGAGGTGGCCTCCATGGTCAAGGTGTGCCGCCAAACCGTTTCCCATTATGTGTCGCTGTTTAACGAAGGCGGCTTTGAACTCCTGCTTCATCGGGATTTTGCCCCTGGGCGGGAGCCGTTTCTCACCGAAGAACAGCAGGAAGAGATCAAACTGGTGAAAGGCGATCCGGATCGACAAAAGAATGTTGAGAAACAGATCGACTTCATAAAAAAACTTAATTGATCCTGATACGGTCTTGTTGTACCTTGATGAAACCCATATCCGCTCTTACCATGTCCTGCGGTCCACATGGTCGGAAGTCGGCCATCAAAAACAAGTGCCGACGTTCGGCCATCATGCCCACGTATCGCTGTTGGGCGCGGTCAACATCCACGATGGCGAAACGGTGCTTCATCAATTGCCTAGTCGCTGTCGAACTCGGGATATAGAAAAAATAAACATCCCGATGGTTACTGAAATTCTGTTATATCTTACAATAAATTACACAATATTATAAGCTAAAACACTATTCTTTACTGAATCAAGGTGTTTATATATAGCTTGAATCATATTCTCAATTAAAGTTTCATCAAAAGAAGCATTAAATAAAGATTTACAATAAGATTCAATACCTTTATCGTTACTCTGTAAAAAGGCTCGAATCTTACGGTCAAGAATATCTAATTGTCCTTTATACTGTTCATACATGAAGATCGCAAGCATGGCTGCAATATTTTCGACAACTAGTTCTTTAAAATCAAACTGTAGATGAGCAAATTCACTAACATAAATTGACAACCAAACAAAAAAGGAGACATGAACCGGACTCCTTGGATAAAATAGATGTGCTCACAACTACCTACAAGGAGGTTCATGTCTCATGAATAGATTAGCACATCACCAAGGAATCTACAAGTTTTTCTTCACGTTGGGGTTGACGCTGCAACTTTCCAAACCGGTCTTGAAGCACCTCGTTCACCTTGTCGATGCCTTGACCACCAAGGGATTCTCGGGAACGTTGACCGATGTCCATCACTGGAGCTTTCATCCGAATCATCGAACGACGCTCAGTCACTTTTTCACGAAAAGCCCTTGGAACGAGGAAAGGCTGCTTGGGAAGCTTCAAGAGTGGATCCTTTCCCAGGTCGAACGACTGGCCAAACGGAAAAATCAACCCCTTTTTGTTTCAATTGATGATACGATTTGCCAAAAAACGAAGCCTTCGTCACGGGCTGCACACGCCATTCAAGGGTGTGATTGGCACTATTCGCATAAAGATCATCAATCGGTTTGGGGGCATTCGCTCGTTTGGCTGATGGTGCACACCTTCACGCAGGCGTTTCCGTTCGCGTTCCGCTTGTATGACAAGAAGGCCGGAAGAAGCAAAATCAACCTGGCGATGGAGATGCTTTCCTCGATCAAGGTGAAGCTGACTCAGCCGGTGTATGTGCTCATGGATTCGTGGTACCCGTCCAAAACGCTCATCGAAGCCTGCCTGAAAAAGGGATTCCATGTCATCGCCATGCTCAAGACGAACCGGATTCTTTATCCGAAAGGCATCGCCATCCAAGCCAAGCAGTTCGCCCGCTATGTCGAGCCCCAAGACACCCGCCTCGTCACGGTGGGGAAGGAGCGTTGCCGCGTGTATCGTTATGAGGGGGCGATCCATGGCCTCGATGATGCGGTGGTGCTGCTGGCTTGGAAGGCGGATCAGCCGATGACGCCGGAACATCTCCATTGCGTCTTGAGCACCGACCGGGGGCTCGGGGACGAAGACATCTTGCGTTACTATGCTCAGCGTTGGACGATCGAGTGCTTTTTCCGGCAGGCGAAAGATCAACTGAAGCTTGATGGATACCGGGTCCGCCACGTTCGGGCGGTGAAACGGTATTGGGCGGTGGTGCTCTTGGCCTCTGTGTACAGCATCGCCGAATCCCGACAAACCCTCTCCGCCGGGCTGGAGCTTCTCCGGTCGCGGAAAGACCACAGCGTCGTGGAGTTCATTTATGACGCCGCGAAGCAAGGAATTCCCATTGATGTGATCAAAAAACAGCTCCGTATCGCGTAAGGGGTACCCTGTTTGTCTCTCTAACTATGGAAATTATTGTAATGAAAAAATGCTCATCTACAGAATCAAAGATAAAAGGAGGATTGAGGAAAATATTTAAGTAAGAATTCTCTTCATTCTCAAATGATACATTCGGTAATAATTTCTTTTTGGTCTCTTTACGTATCTCAAGAAATGTATCTAAGTCTAAATGGAAATTCTTTTGAATATGTTTGATCACATTGTGCTCTAACTCAAATACTCCAAAGGAAGAGGTAATTAACTTATTTAATCGATGTAAATAATGAAACAAGAAGGCCTCTTTCATATCCTGTTCGATTGTTTCATCGTTCAATAGACTTACATTAAAAATAATTTCAGTAAGAATCGCCAATGATTCGTTTATCACTTGCTGACTTTTATTGAAGAAGTTGGAATTATACTTTTGATTGTAATAGGAATGTCCAATTTCATGTACTAAATTTTGTAAGGCTGTCATGGAATCAAAATAGTCCACTACAATCCTACTTTCCTTTGTAAGAGGGAAGTAGTATGTTTTATAACCCGTGGTGCTAGATAAAACTCAGACAAGCATAAAAATAGCCCTTGCTGGCGGATCTCCAGTAGAATGAAAGTGTCACCCAACATTCGAAAGGAGAGATCCCCCATGCAAGAGCACTTTCATTTTACTACAGATCCAGCCAAACTTCAAAAACAATATGCCGCTATTTTCTGTTTTGTTTCTGCTCAACTGTCGTTGATTCAAATGTATCTTCATCGCCGCAACCGTCACTTGGTCAAGCAAAAAGACGAAGTGGTCATGGCGGTTCACCTTTTGGGGAAGCTGCTGGGCTTTTCTTCTGAACGAGCCTGGCATCGCTTTGTCACGGGAAATTTGTTCACAAACGGCTCGTTTCTTGAACGCTCCCGATACAACCGCCGCTGCCGAGCGCTTGGCTTCGCGGTCAAATGGATTCGTCATGAACTAGCCAAACGTGGCCAACACCATGCTTATGCCGTTGTCGACAGTTTGCCTCTTCCGTTGTGCCATCCCGCGAGAATGCAGCGCGTCAAGCGATTTCGAGGGATCGCGGATATGGGGTATTGTGCTTCCAAAAAGCAATGGTACTACGGTTTCAAGCTGCATCTTCAAGTGACCAATCAAGGGCTGGCCATGGGCTATGTCGTGACGGAAGCGTCCTGCCACGACGTCAAAGCGGCTGAAACGGTGATGACTCAAATCCCTCATCCCTACAACTTTGGAGACAAAGGGTACATCAGCCGCGCTCTTCGAGAAAAGCTGTATGAAGAACACCAAGCCGCGTTCTGGACACCGTCTCGACACAATCAAAAGCACGGCCCATCCAAGGCATGGGAAGAATGGATCAGGAAAAAACGCAAAGTCATCGAGACGGTGTTTTCGATTCTCGTGGACCAATACCGGATCACCGACATTCGGGCGAATTCCATTGCCGGGTTTGAAGTGGCACTCGATGGCATCTTGGTGGCTTATTCCCTGGTCACACTAGGGCTGGTTGAGCGCTGACGCTCAACTAGCACCACGGGTTTGGTATACTTTTATTTAGTAGAGAGGTGAAAAAAATTGATAAAAAATAGTTTGGATGTAGCAAAGTTGCTGTTCGATCCTAGGATAGATAAAATACTGAAATGTTTTAAATATACGCCTAAAACGGTCAAAGAAGCTGCTGAGGAATTAAATGAGAAACCTTCGCGATTATACTATCACATTAATAAATTAGTTGATTTAGAACTACTAAAAGTGACAGAACAGAAGATGGTAAACAACTTTATGGAGAAATACTATTCTTCCGCTCACCTGTATAAAAGTGACTCATACATGAGTTTTGAAGGAGAATTTGCAGTTAAAAATAAAGACTTCTTAATTACTGTAGATGAGCAAATTCACTAACATAAATTGACAACCAAACAAAAAAGGAGACATGAACCGGACTCCTTGGGTAAAATAGATGTGCACAAAACCCATTCACACAAGGAGGTTCATGTCTCATGAATAGATTAGCACATCACCAAGGAATCCACAAGTTTTTCTTCACTTTGGGGTTGACGCTGCAGCTTTCCAAACCGGTCATCAAGCATCTCATTCATATCGTCGATGCCTTGACCACCAAGGGATTCTCGGGAACATTGACCGATATTCATCACTGGAGCTTTCATCCGAATCATCGAACGACGCTCAGTCACTTTTTCACGAAAAGCCCTTGGGATGAGGAAAGGCTGCTTGGGAAGCTTCAAGAGTGGATCCTCCGCCGAATCGAGCGCCTGGTCGAGCGAAAGAATCAGCCTCTTTTTGTCTCGATTGATGATACGATTTGCCAAAAAACGAAGCCTTCGTCACGGGCAACGCACGCCATTCAAGGGTGTGGTTGGCATTTCTCTCACAAAGATCATCAATCGGTTTGGGGGCATTCGCTCGTTTGGCTGATGGTGCACACCTTGACACAAGCGTTTCCGTTTGCGTTCCGCCTGTATGACAAGAAAGCGGGAAAAAGCAAGATCGACCTGGCCATCGAGATGCTTTCTTCGCTCAAAGTGAAGCGGGCTCAGCCGGTGTATGTGCTCATGGATTCGTGGTATCCGTCCAAAAAGCTCATTGAAGCCTGCTTGAAACAGGGATTCCATGTCATCGCCATGCTCAAGACGAACCGGATTCTCTACCCGAAAGGCATCGCCATCCAAGCCAAGCAGTTCGCCCGCTATGTCGAGTCCGAAGACACCCGCCTCGTCACGGTGGGTCAGGAGCGTTATCGCGTGTATCGCTATGAGGGGGCGATCCATGGCCTCGATGACGCGGTGGTGCTGCTGGCTTGGAAGGCGGATCAGCCGATGGCGCCGGAACATCTCCATGTCGTCTTGAGCACCGATCGGGAGCTCGGGGACGAAGACATCTTGCGTTACTATGCTCAGCGTTGGACGATCGAGTGCTTTTTCCGGCAGGCGAAAGATCAACTGAAGCTTGATGGATACCGCGTTCGCCACATTCGGGCGGTGAAACGGTATTGGGCGGTGGTGCTGCTCTCCTGCGTGTATAGCATCGCCGAATCCCGACAAAACCTCTCCGCCGGGCTGGAGCTTCTTCGGTCGCGGAAAGACCACAGCGTCGTCGAGTTCATTTATGACGCTGCGAAGCAAGATATTCCCATTGATGTGATCAAAAAACAGCTCCGTATCGCGTAAGGGGTACCCTGTTTGTCTCTCTAACCATGGAAATTATTGTAATGAAAAATGCTCATCTACAGTTAATTAATCAAATTCTGTTCAACATTAATCAAGGAATTAATGTCTTTAAATCCGACCTCGAAAATCAATCGGAAACACCCCAATCCAATGCCATGTATTCACAATTTGAAGTTAATTTGACCATGGAAGAGTGGCAACATATTCATAATGAAATTAGGAAGTTGGTCAAGCAAAGGGACAAAACCCCATCTTCAGAGACAAATGAGTATTCATTTATATTACTCTCCTACAACAAAAATCATCAGTCAAAATCCTAAAAAGAACCGACTTTTTAGTCGGTTCCTTTTTCTTTAAGATTCTTCAACAGAAACACCCTTCATTTCTTCAATACTACTTTTTTCATTTTTGATATGTAGAGATTTGTAATACTTTGTTAAAGGAAACACAAGGCTAAAGACAAGGAGGCAGGCTCCCCCAATCACAATCGCCCATATGGAACCAATATGATTAGCGATAAATCCTCCTGAATATAAACCTATTAAACTACTTAGGTTTATCACAGTTATGAGGATTCCAGTCACCCTGCCTAGTATTTCTTTCGGTACAGATTGCAATAGTAGGCTATTAACAGGAACATTAATGAAAGTATTAGTAAATCCGATAATCGCAAGCCAAATATAAACAGGTACTAATGGTAAAAGAAGGTGTGCTTTGTAGGTAGGAATAACCAAAAAACACATGATACCAATAAAAATAAAAGTAAATATAACTAAGCTACTTGATTTTATTTTTTCCATAATCTTCGGAACGAGAAGTGATCCAACCACAGCTGTAAATCCGAAAACAGTCTGAAGTGTACCGAAATGTAGCTCCCCTACTTTAAAGTCATTGAGCAATAAAGGATAAATATTTGTGTTGATGAAACTAAAAACAAAGATCCCTACAATCAACAGACTAAACAATCCAATAAGCACTGTACTGGAAGAGATAGTTTTAACTCCTTCTTTCAAAGCTTCTTTATAGGATTGTTTTTGCCTTTCACCTTCTTTAGAACATATATCAGTTGGTATTCTAATGAAAAAGAGAATTAGAGCAGAGAGTAAGAATGTTAATGAATCAAGAATTAGCATAAATGAATAGTGCTTGGTTAATAGTAATACCCCACCTATCGATGGAGCAATAATTGATATAGCCATCGTGGTGGATTGAGAGAGGCTTACTGCATTCGGGATTGATTCATTATCCATAATCCTTGGTATGGTGGCTGATTTAGCAGGTTCAAAAAATACTGTACCTACTCCTAATAACAAAGTAAAAAGGATGAGTAAAACAAGAGAAGACTGAGCAAAAATCATCCCTATTAAGATGACAAATCTATAAATATCTGCTAAAATCATTACTCTTTTCTTCGGAAATTTGTCGATAATAGGACCTACAAATGTCCCCAATATTACATTCGGCAGATAACGTGCTATCAATACATAGCTAAACACCAATGGACTATCGGATGTCTTCGAAGCAAGATAAAGAATGAGCAACGATGTAATTCCGTCTCCTAACTCAGATATTACCTGCGACAACCAAAGTTTTCGGTATGATGCGTTTTTTAGAATACTAAACAAATTTAACCCCTCCATTTTATTTTTTTTTAATGATAAAAATATTTTAAATGATTATTATTACCAAGTAAAGGGGTTACTGCTTCCGTGAAAATGCGTGCGCCTAGATGAGTCATTTTCATGCCGGGTGGAGGGCAAAACGTTGCCTATGAGAATTTTCTTTAATTTTCCATTAACTCGAATCATGGGCCCGTGGGATAAGTCCCCTTGCCATAGCTCATTGATCTGGTCATACGCAAAGCGTTTTCGCTCCGGCATCGGCAAGATTTCTTTTCCCACCAGGTTGTGTTTTTTCAACAGTCGGTATATAGTAAAGTATGAGAGGGTGGTGGGAATGTCCCCCTGCTTGGTGAGTTGTTCGTAGAATAGGGTCACGGGCATGGTGGGATGTTCCTTCCTCAATGCTAGAATATGATCCTCATCATCGGGGGACAGACGTCTGGAGCGGCCGCGGTCCGAACGGCGCTTCGGCTTCAAGACGTCGAAGCCCCCTTTTTTGTATCGGGCGCACCAATCCAGAATCGTCTTCTCCAGAAAATCAGGAAGCGATTTGATTCGCAAACAGATGCCATCCTTCGTGTGTCCACAGGTCTTGGATGATCGAGCCCCCCCGTCCCTCCAAGGTCTGCATCCACCAGACCGCCCGTTCTGTTCTTGGGTTCCCCACAGGGCCGATGATCCCCCACCTTCTCGCCGCCGCGTGATGCAAGCGGGAGAGATTCCGTAAAAATCCTCGGACATAAAACAAGATGACCTCCTTAGCGGGACAGACGATCTGTTTGGTCTTCGCTCCTTGTCTTGACGTTTCGAGCCATGCTTTGACCGCTTGCCAGATGACCGACCGTGTATATTGAACATACGGGAGGAGGAAAGAAGGCAGCACACTCACAGTTTTGCGGCATTCTCGCGAGCGTATCGTGCGATCCAAAGGCGATACTCCCCCTCTGCCGTCAACGCATAGCGTTGGTAGTATCCGTGACGGCGCAAGGGGCGGCGGGATGGACAGTGGGGACATTGGTTCACGTCGGGAAAATCGTTCCCTTTCCCACGATCCGTATACGTTTGAATGTCAATGCCAAAGTCGTGAAACTGGATCACACTTCCTCCCCCCTCCTTAAAACGAATGGAAATCTTCGTCCGAAACAATTCACAAAAAAATTAGCACATTCCTTCAGAAAAGGGGAGAGGGCTTTCTGAAAGAATGTGCAAAAAAAATAGACGTTTTGTGCTGAAATAAAATGATAATTTACAATACAATAATGAAAAAAGAGCCGATCCAAGGGATCAGCTCTTTTTGTCATCGCGTCGACTCCCGCACTTCAAGCCGGTGCGGCAAGACAACGATATGGTGGTCCACTGGCTCTTTGTTCATATACTTCGTCAAGAGCCGCATCGCCACCGCTCCGATGTCGTACATCGGCTGCACGACGGTCGTCAGCCGCGGCCGCACCATCGTCGCCAATCGCGTGTTGTCAAAGCCGACGACTTCCAGTTCATCCGGCACGCGCACCCCGTGGTCTTGGGCGCTGTGGATG
Organism: Geobacillus sp. Y412MC52; assembly: GCF_000174795.2. NCBI lineage: Bacteria > Bacillati > Bacillota > Bacilli > Caryophanales > Anoxybacillaceae > Geobacillus > Geobacillus sp. Y412MC52. The sequence continues at coordinate 2,917,066 of NC_014915.1, forward strand.
ATGCCGAGCGCCATTTCGTCCGTGCCGGCAAACACTGCCGTCGGCCGTTCGGCAAGCTCCGTGATTTTCTCATACGCCTCCAAGCCGGAGTCGTACGAGTTGTCGCCCTCAATGACGAGCTCTTCCTCATACGGCGCGCCGTGTTCCTCAAGCGCGCGCCGGTAGCCAGCCAACTTCCGCTGGTTGATCGGGTCGTCAGTCGGACCGGTCACATAGACAATGCGGCGGTTTCCTTTTTCCAGCAAATACGTCACGGCTTCAAACGCCGCCTGCTCGTAGTCGATGTTGACCGAGGGAATCTCGTTCGGTCCAATCGTCGCCGCAAGCACGATCGGCACCGACGATTTTTGAAATTCGGCGACGTGCTCTTCGGTGATCGTCCCGCCCATAAACAACAGGCCGTCCACTTGCTTGGCGAGCATCGTGTTGAGCAAATGCAGCTCTTTTTCTTTGTTTTGGTCGGAGTTGCTCAAAATGATGTTGTACTTGTACATCGTGGCGATGTCCTCAATGCCGCGCGCCAGTTCGGCGAAGAAAATGCTCGAAATATCCGGGATGATCACTCCGACCGTCGTCGTTTTTTTGCTGGCGAGCCCCCGCGCCACGGCGTTCGGGCGGTAGCCGAGCCGTTCGATGGCCTCAAGCACTTTTTTCCTCGTCGACGGTTTGACGTTCGGGTTGCCATTGACGACGCGCGAGACGGTCGCCATCGAGACGTTCGCCTCCCGCGCCACATCATAAATCGTTACCGTCATTTTGTTTCACTCCTTTTCGCTCGATCCGATAACCGGTCAAAATCCGAATGTATGTACAACTATCATACGATACATTATCGCCAACTCGCAACGAAATCGCAACCATTTTGCCGGTTTGTTCACAAACCGTTCACGAGTAGTTTATCCGAAATCGGCCATCGGCATGAAAGAGAAGCCGTCATTTCACTGTCTTCTTTCGGCAATCGGCTTCCATCCGCACCCAAAACAGAAGACGTCCCCAACACGATGGGACGTCTTTTCATGTGGAAATGTCGCACCTTGCTTTTTTGCCGGCCTCGCTCTCTTACGCCCGAACGAACTGACGTTGGAACGCGCGCACTTCTTCCATAAACTCGTTGAATTGGGCGATGTCCATTTGCTGGGCGGAATCGGACAAGGCGACGGCCGGGTCCGGATGCACTTCGGCCATGACGCCGTCGGCGCCGATCGCCAAGGCCGCTTTGGCGCACGGGATGAGCAGATCGCGCCGCCCCGTTGAGTGGGTGACATCGACGAACACCGGCAAGTGCGTTTCTTTCTTCAAAATCGGCACAGCCGAAATGTCGAGCGTGTTGCGCGTCGCCCGCTCGTACGTACGGATGCCGCGCTCGCACAAAATGATCTGCCCGTTTCCTTGCGACATGATGTACTCAGCGGCGTTGATGAATTCTTCGATCGTCGCCGCCAAGCCACGCTTCAGCAAAATCGGCTTATTCACTTGGCCGGCTGCCTTAAGCAGCTCAAAGTTTTGCATGTTGCGCGCGCCGATTTGGATGACGTCAATATAGTCCAAGGCGATTTCAATGTCCGCCGGCGTGACGATTTCACTGATGACCGCCAAATCAAACTCATCGGCGATCCGTTTCAAAATTTTCAGTCCTTCCACGCCGAGCCCTTGGAAATCGTACGGCGACGTGCGCGGTTTGTAGGCGCCGCCGCGCAGCAGCTTGATCCCTTGTTTTTTCACGGCCTCCGCCACCGCAGCGACTTGTTCATAGCTTTCCACAGCGCACGGGCCCATGACGAAATATTGATTGCCGTCGCCGATTCGCTCGCCTTTCACTTCAACAATCGTGTTTTCCGGATGCTTTTTCCGTGAGACGAGAAGCGCCTTGCGGTGATCGTCTTCCTGCAGCTCAAGCGCTGCTTTAAAAATTTCCTTGAAAATGTGCTGCAGCGTCGACGTTTCAAACGGCCCATCGTTATGCTCGGAAATGAGATCCAACATTTTCCGTTCGCGCACCGGGTCGTAGCGGTGCGTCCCTTGCGCTTCTTTAATTTTTCCGATCTCCTGAACGAGCCGTCCCCGTTCATTGATCAGTTTCAACAGCTGCAAGTTGATCTCATCGACTCGCGCCCGCAGTTCGTCTAATCTCTCATTGCTCATGCTTTTCTCATCCTTTCGCCAAGTGTAGTGCATTGTTTTCGCCGCTTGCCGGCAAGCGGCGCCCCCGTCTTGGAGAGCGAAGTCGTTTAATTAGTGTTTATTATAATCGATGGAGCTATCGTTGTCACGAAAAAAATGCTTTTTTGATTAAACGCTTTTAAGCAATAAAGCAAAAAGTGTGCAAAAAACCGCCCGCAGTAAAGGCGGACGGTCAAGCGCCGACATGCTCCGAGAGCGCGCCATACGTAATGGCCCAATGGGACGCATGCCAGACGACGCGGCCGTTTTCAAACAGCAGCACTTGCGGCGACTCGTGTTTCACCCCGGTCGTTTCGGCGATATAGTTGGAGAGCGGCCGCGCCTCTTGGACGTACAGACAATATATGGGAAGCTCTGGATGGTCTGCGGCGAACTTCTCGCATTCGCCAAACGCCGCCTGGCTGATCGGGCAGGTGAGGCTATGCTTGACGAACAAAAAACGCTCCGTTTCCTTCATGACGCGGTCAAACTGTTCGATCGTCTCCAGCTTCTCCATTCCCATCTCTCTCACTCCGCTTCTTTTCGCGATGTGATGTTTTGCTCGGCGTCATCAAGCGCCGCCTCGGCTTCCTCAAGCAGCTTTTGCAGCGTTTCCCGGTCGGCTGGCCCGGCGGATGGCGGAATCGGAATCGTCGCCTCCTTGGCTTCCTCTCCATCGTTTTCCCCGCCAGCTGGCGCCGGCGAGGATTTCAACGGAATGAAGCTGGCGATTTCCTTCGTTTTCTCTTTCGCCGTTTCGATCCATTCCGCAGCCGTATCTTTTACGGGCTCCCATCTGCCTGCATGATTCCACTCCTCGAGCCATTTCCGCCCTTTTTCGCTCGTCAAAAACAACGCAGTAGCCGCGCCGGCGATGCCGCCGACAAGCGCGCCAAGCAAAAATCCACCGTTATTTTTCGCCATTCGATACACCCTCCTTTAACGATTGTTTTTTCTCCATTTTTCCCTTAAATCGAGCAAAACATTTGTCCAGCGCAAGGCCTTCACCCATTTTCCTTGCCCCAGGCCCGCCCGCGCCGACAAACCGGCAGCCGCCTGCCGAAGCGCGCGGTTGAGCGAACGGATCGTGCCGCCGATCTCTCCGACCGCTTCGATTGCGCCATTTAGCGTTTCTGCTTTTTTTTGCACATCGCTGGCGATGCCGTTGGCCGTATGGAGAAGTTCACGAACTTCTTTCGCCACCGTTTGCACTTGCTCATCGGCATGGTCGATCGCCGCCGTCAGCCGGCGCAGCGTTTCCTGCAAAACGATGAGCGTCTTGGCTATGTAAACGACAAGCAGCAAAAAAGCCAGCGCGATGAGCGCCACGCTTCCATACAAAAGCCATTCCACCCGATTCCCTCCTTGCCCATTCGAACGTTTCATTCCCTTTGTACCCATCTTTTCCCGCTTTCAAACTTCGACATAGAAAAGACGGCTTCCTTTTTGAAACAGGAAAAACGGGCCATCTTCATCACAGCCCGTTCCCTGTCGGCCGTCAGGCGGAAAGAACGGCCCGTTCGTACGCTTGTTGAAACTTTTGAATGTCGCCGGCGCCCATGAACACCAACACCGCGTCTTGATGCTGCTTCAACACGGCTACGTTTTGTTCCTCAAGCAGCTGGGAACGCGGAATTTGCGCCTGCAAATCACGGATCGTCAGCTTGCCCTCATGTTCGCGCGCCGAGCCGAAAATGTCGCACAAATACACGTGGTCCGCTTGCAGCAAACTTTCGGCAAACTCGCGCAAAAACGTCTGCGTCCGTGTATACGTATGCGGCTGAAAAATCGCCACCACTTCGCGTCCCGGATATTTTTGCCTTGCCGCCTCCAATGTCGCCGTAATTTCGCGTGGATGATGCGCATAATCATCGATCAGCACCTGACGGCCGACCGTTTTTTCACTGAAGCGGCGCTTCACGCCTTGGAACGTTTGCAGCCGCTTGGCGATTGTGCCCGCATCCACCCCTTCGTAGTGGCAGAGGGCGATCACGGCGAGAGCATTCAATACGTTATGAGTGCCGAAGCGCGGAATGGCAAACGAAGCGAAAAATGTGTTGCGCACGAACACATCAAACGCCATCCCTTCCGTCGTCTTGACGATATTGCGCGCCTGAAAATCGTTTTCTTCGCCGAATCCATAAAACAAAATCGGCACTTTCGCCTGAATGTTCGGCAAATACGGATCATCCCCGCAGGCGACGATCGCTTTTTTTACTTGATTCGCCATTTGCTGGAAAGCGGAAAACACATCATCGACATTGGCAAAATAATCTGGGTGATCAAAGTCAATATTTGTCATGATCGCATAATCTGGAAAGTAGGAAAGGAAGTGCCGGCGGTATTCGCACGCTTCAAACACAAAGTATTTGCTCCCTGGCTCTCCTTTTCCCGTGCCGTCTCCGATCAAATAGGACGTTGGATGGGCTCCTTGCATCACATGGGCAAGCAACCCCGTCGTCGTCGTCTTTCCATGCGAACCGGTCACCGCGATGCTCGTAAACTTGCCTGCCAGCTGGCCTAAAAAGCGATGGTAACGAATGACAGGCACACCAAGCTGACGGGCTGCCTCGATTTCCTCATGCGTATCCGGAAATGCGTTGCCGGCAATGACCGTATAACCTGGGCGAATATTGTCTTTCGAAAAAGGCAGCACCGGGATTCCCCGCTCTTCAAGCGCCTTTTGCGTGAAAAACCATTTCTCTACATCCGACCCTTGCACCGTATAGCCAAGGTCATGAAGCACTTGCGCGAGCGCGCTCATCCCCGTGCCTTTAATGCCTACAAAATGGTAAGCTGTCATCGTTAAGCCCTCCAACCATCGTCTCTCTGTAAGACAGTATATGATATCCATCTCGTTTTGCCATTTCTCTCATTGCGGTGCACCATCCATTTCATTTCCTCATTATAGCACGCAAGGAGGCAAAACACTACCGCCCGCCCAAAGGAGGCCGCCCGCCCTCAGCTGTTCTGCTCGCGCCAGCGCTCCCACTCGTCCTCGCTCATCAACACATCGCGCGGTTTGCTGCCGCGCGCCTCCGAAATCAACCCTCGTTCCTCCATCATCTCGATCAACCGGGCGGCGCGGTTGTAGCCGATGCGGAAATGACGCTGCAGGCTCGATGTCGACGCCCCTCCTTGGGCGATGACAAACCGGCACGCTTCCTCGAACAGTTCGTCATCCTCGCCGCCCATCGACGCCGTTTGCCGAAAATCGTCCGGATCAAACAGATAGGATGGGCCTTGCTTCTCTTTCACGTGCGCTGCCACCCGCTCGATTTCCTCATCAGAAATAAAGCAGCCTTGCAGCCGCACCGGCTTGGCCGAACCATTTTCCAAAAACAGCATATCGCCGCGCCCAAGCAGCCGCTCAGCCCCATTCACATCTAAAATGGTGCGCGAATCGACTTGGGAGGAGACGGAAAACGCGATGCGCGTCGGAATGTTCGCCTTGATCAACCCGGTTAGAACATCGACCGACGGCCGCTGCGTCGCGATCAGCAGATGGATGCCGCACGCCCGCGCCTTTTGCGCCAGCCGGCAAATCGATTCTTCGACATCGGCTGGGGCGGCCATCATCAGGTCGGCGAGCTCATCAATGACGATGACGATATACGGCAGCGGCGGCTCGCTGCTTCCGCGTTCGCGAAGATGGGCGTTATACTTTTCAATATCGCGCACGCCGGCGTGGACAAACTGTTCATACCGCCGTTCCATTTCGCCGACTGCCCACTTGAGCGCCCCCGCCGCCGCCTTCGCCTCGGTGATCACCGGGCTGAGCAAATGCGGCAGCCCGTTGTACGGCGCCAGTTCGACCATTTTTGGATCAATGAGCAGCCATTTCACTTCGTGCGGCGCTGCTTTATACAACATGCTGATAAGCATCGCGTTCATGCATACGCTTTTTCCCGACCCGGTCGCCCCGGCGATCAGCCCATGCGGCATTTTTCGGATGTCAGTCACGACCGGCGCACCGCTAATGTCAAGCCCAAGCGCCACGGTAAGCGGCGATGGGCTTTTACGGAACGCTTCGCTTTCTAAAATTTCCCGCAGACGCACCGGACGGCTCGTTCGGTTCGGCACTTCAATGCCAATCGTCCGTTTTCCCGGGATCGGCGCCTCGATGCGAATATCTTTCGCCGCCAGACTGAGTTTGATATCATCGATTAAACTCGTAATCTTGCTCACTTTCACTCCTAAATCCGGCTGCACTTCAAACCGCGTCACCGTCGGTCCTTGCGTCGCCCCAACGACTTTGGCGCCGATATGGAAGCTCGCAAACGTCCGGTCCAAACGCTGGCATTGGTCGCGAAGCCACTGCTCGTCGCGTTCGGCCGCTTTCTCGGGCGGTTCAAGAAGCGCCAATGGCGGCAGTACGCAGCCGTTCGATCGATTCGCCGCCTTTTCTTCGAGTTTGCGCCAATCTTGCTTTAACATGATCACATTATACGGGATGCGCGTTCGTTCGGGGCGGGAAGCCTCTTCTCGGCAAACAGGCGCCGCCGAGTGACGGATTTCGCGATCTGGGGTCTTCTCCCGCTGTTCTGTCGAAGAAGCGCGCCCTCCGTCGCCATTCCTCATCTGTGACGGCACCCCTCGTCCTTCGCTCTCCAAGCCGCCGTCTGTTGCGTGCGGCGCGCGTTCGTTGCCTCGTTCGTCCAGCTCCTGCCCTTTCTTTTCATCCGCCTCGGCATCACGTTCTTCCTGCCCTGCCGCCGGCGCCAGCTCATGTTTTCCTTCCGTTTCCATAACAGCCGCGGGCATCGCTCCGCTCGCGTCTTCGTTCCATTCCTCTGCCCCCTTGGCCAAAGGCGCCTCTTCTTTTGGCGGTTCAGCCGCCCGGCTTTCCGTGCCCTCTCGCGCGTCTCGCCGTGTCGCTTCTCCGCGGAGGGCCTCTTCCCGAACCGCCTCATCGCTCCGATTCTCTATGTCCCCCGCACCGGTCAGCTCGGGTTCATCCGCTCGTTGCCGCTGTTTCCCCCGATTCCGATCATATCCAAAAACCGGGGATGGCACATCAGACGGGCGGAACGGCCGTTTTTCCGCTATTTCCCTTGAAACGCCAGCCGACGGGCGCCGACTCGGCAGCGGCCGGGATGCCTCGCTTTTCGCCCGCCCCGGCCTTTCCCGATTTTCACCCGGCTGGTCATCCGGAATCAACGGAAAGCGGAAGCGGCCTTGCGGATATTGGTAAATGACATTCACCGCGCCGCGTTCGGGCATGCCGGCCGACAGCCGGGAATTCGTTCGCTGTTCGTTCCCTTCCTCTTCCTCGTCGCTCGTGAGAAAACGAAGCCATCGTTTCCAAAATTTCATCCATCACGTCACTCTTTCTTTGCCTTCATTGTCGGAAAAAATGCCACTGGCGTCGTTCCAGTGGCGAAACAACAGTCGGAATCCGTCTGCACCGCCCGTCGGAACGTCAAAAAACGAACGGCTGGCCGACCTCATACTCATCGGACAGCACCAAAATGCCTTTCTCCTGCGGGGCGTTTGGCAGCCCAAGCTCGCGGGCCGAACAAATCATGCCGGATGACCGGACGCCGCGCAGCTCGCTTTCTTGAATGACGAGGCCGTTTGGCATCACGGCGCCGATTTTGGCGACGACGACTTTTTGCCCTTCGGCGACGTTCGGCGCTCCGCAGACGATTTGCAGCACCTCATCGCCGACATCGACTTGGCAGACGCTCAATTTATCGGCGTTCGGATGCTTCGTTTTCTCTTTCACATATCCGACGACAAACTTCGGCGACAAGTCAGCTTCGATCGGTTCGTCAAAACCGTTTTTCGCCAAGATGTCGTTGATGACGCCGACGAGCTCCTCATTCACTTCCAGCGGACCGTTGCCGGAAAACGGATAGTACGAAGACGCAGAAAAAATGTTATAGCCGACCGTCTCGCCCGTCCGTTCGGACATGATGCGGACGACATCGCCTTGTCTGACAAACGTCCGTTCCTCATCCGCCGCCGGTTTCAGCGACACGAGCAACACGTCGCCGACCCCTTCTCGGTTGTAAAACACGTTCATCGCTCTCTTCCTCCTTGTCGCTACGTTCTCCGTTTTTTTCCTAAAATGAAAATCGGTTCAAGTTCCCCATTTTCGTATAAAAACGACAGCGCCGTGATCGGCACGCGGCCGCCGGCAAAAAAGCTCATCGTCATTTGCGCGAGCACGTCATAACCGATGTCGTTGCGCACATCAGCGATAACAAGCACATCTTGATGCGGAACAGCGACGGCCATCGTTCCTTCCACGCGCGCCCGCATATCGGCCAAAAACGATTCGTTTAAAATGCGGCTCGCATCATACCCGTCATTGGTGTTCACAAAATAAAACACGTTGTCCGCCACCCGGTCCTCTTTCACCGGCGTCGGCAGCGACCTGACGTTGAAACGGGCGATTTCCTTCACCCGCTCGCGGCTCCAGTTGTCTTTCTCCAGCATGCGCTCATCAATCAAGCGATACGTTTTGCCTAGGTCGAGCGCATAGTAAATGCGCGTTTCGGCTGTATGATCATCAAACAGCAACGGGACGCCTTCTTTCGTCTCCGTCGGAAACGACGCCGAGCGAATGACGGGATAAATGTTCCGCTCGTTTCCGGAAAGCGCCGCGTCTTCCTCCATCGTTTTCAACGTTTGCTCCACATAATAAACGACTTCGCGCACCGCCTCGTCTTTTTGTTCGTGCCATTTGGCGATCACGCCGGGAAGCGAGATCGTGACGCCTTTTTTCGTGCGGCGGTCTTCGACGCGCATCGCGTCTTGCTTGGCGTCAAAGCGAAACGTCCAGTGCGGGTGGGCGACGAGACGTTCTTTAATCTTCTCATACATTTGCCGGCTGTTCATTCGTGTTCCTCCTTGTTTTGCCGGCGCCCGTGCCTTCCGTTTCCCCCTTTCGGCCGGGGCTTGGCCAAGGGCGCATCCGGCGTTGACAATGCCTGGCCATGCCCGCGCGGCGTTTTCCACCGTTTGGCGCCGCCCCTCGCTTTGCCGGCCGCTCGATCCAGCTCCTTGGTGGAACGCGGCCCGCTCATTCAGCCGGCCGCCATCATCGGCATGACCGTTCGTTATTTATCATACATGGAACGACCCGTTTTGACAAAGCCATTCATATTGACCGGCCAAAAGCTCGACGATGTGGGAAAACATCGCCGAGCGGTCAACGCGCCCGTTCGTCAACACGCCGACCGCACCTTCTTTCCGCCGAACGTTCCTCCTCCCGGTGTACGCTTCCATCACGTCGCCGAGCTCGCGCCCCGCCTCGATGCCGGCGCCGACGTCCGGCGGGAGGGCGAGGCGGGCGCCGGCGGCGGCCACCACCACTCCGTTTCGGTCAGCGAGCGCCCCCCAGTTGCACAGCCACCATTGCCCATCGATCTTCGTCACGCCGCCTTCCAATCCGATGCCGATGTCCGCCTCCGCCGCTTCGAGCGCCCGTTTGGCGCGCCCGATGGCGCCAAGCCGCGTCTCCTCATCGGACAGCGGCTGCGCGGAAACGCCTGATGGCACCTCAAGCGATACAATGCGGTATTCCTTTTCCGAAAGCACCGCCCGAACGGCGGCGATTTTCGCTTCGTTGTTCGTTCCAACCGCAACAGTTTTCATCCAATGCCCTCCTTGTCATGGAAAAGGAGAAGCGTTCGCTTCTCCTCAGCTGTTTTGGCGAATCGTCTCGACCGTCGTCCGGTCGCACCGTTTGACGAGCTCAACGATGAGCTGTTTGGCCGCCGCGTAATCATCGATATGAATGATCGACGCATGCGTATGAATGTAGCGGGCGCAAATGCCGATCACGGCCGACGGCACGCCGCGGTTGGCGATATGGACCCGCCCGGCGTCGGTTCCGCCGCCTGGGGAAATGAAAAACTGATACGGGACGCCAATCGTTTCCGCGGTGTCAAGCACAAACTCGCGCATGCCGCGGTGCGTAATCATCGTCCGGTCGTACAAGCGGATGAGCGCCCCTTTGCCGATATGGCCGAACGCCTGCTTGTCGCCGGACATGTCGTTGGCCGGGCTGGCTTCCAAGGCGAAAAAGATATCCGGGTTGATCATCGCCGCCGCCGTCTGGGCCCCACGCAGCCCAACCTCTTCCTGCACGGTCGCTCCAGCGTACAAGACGTTCGGCACTGTTTCGCCGTTCAGCTCTTTTAACAGCTCGATCGCCAACCCGCAGCCAAACCGATTGTCCCACGCTTTTGCCATCACGGTTTTTCCGTTGGCAAGCAAAGTAAACGGGCTGACCGGCACGATCGGCTGACCGGGGCGGACGCCGACTCGTTCGGCATCTTCACGGCTTTCCGCTCCGATGTCAATCAACATGTTTTTCATCTCCATTGGTTTCTTGCGCTGCTCCTCATCAAGCAAATGCGGCGGAATCGACCCGATCACGCCGATGACCGGCCCTCCGTCCGTGATAATCTGCACGCGCTGAGAGAGCAGCACTTGATCCCACCAGCCGCCGAGCGGCTGAAACCGAATCATGCCATTGTCGGTGATCGCCGTTACCATAAACCCGACTTCATCCATATGGCCGGCGACCATCACCGTCGGGCCCGCCTCATCACCGCGTTTGACGCCAAAAAGGCTCCCGAGGCGGTCTTGCACAATGTCGTCGGCGTATTTCGCGAGCTCTTGGCGCATAAATTGCCGCACCGGGTGCTCATAGCCCGGCGCTCCCGGAAGCTCGGTCAACGTTTGAAACAATCGCAGCGTTTCTTCCTTCATCATCGGTCTTCCTTTCTGTTCTCGACTCGATTCGGGTTCGCTTTGTTCTCCTTACATGTTCCGTCAAAATCGGCTATACTAAACGATAGCGACAGAAGCAAGGAGGGAATACTTGATGGCTTGGAAAAAATGGCTCGTTGGCGCCGCCGTCGGCGCGGCCGCCATCTATGCGATCCGCTCCGCTTCCAAACCGGCGCTTCTTTCCCCGGAACAAGCGCTGGCCATGGCCAAACGCGCGCTTGGCGGCCGGCGGGCCATCCGCGGTTCCTGGATTCAATCCGCCCCGGAGCGGTATGAGAAAAACGGCCTGGCGTACACCGTATACCGCGGCGGCGTCTGCCGCGACGACGGGGATGACGAGTTTTTCATCAACGCCTACACGGGAGCCATCGTGGACGCCAAGCCGCTGTCATAGCGGCCGCTCCCGCTTCACGGCGGCGGCCATCGTCCCGTCTTCCTGCCATTTCACAGCCCGATAGTAGGCATCATGGTAGAAGGTAAACCACGCATTTTGCTTTACGCCGTACGGGAGCCATCGCTGTTTGGCAAAAATCGAATCCATGGGGTAATCGTCGTACGCCATCACCCAAAGGACGTTTTGATGGGCGTGCGTGCCAAGCAAATCGCCAAGATGAATGGCCATCTCCCCGTCTGATTCGATGAGCACGATCGCATGCCCAGCGCTATGCCCGCCGGTATGGATGAGGCGGATGCCAGGAACGACTTCCGTTTCCTTTGTAAACGGAACGACTTGATCCGCGATCGGCTCCCAATTTTCTTTCCAATACGTATTGCGCGATCGGATGTTTGGGTTTCGCATTTCCTCCCACTCGACATCCGAGGTGATGATCGCCGCGCGCGGAAACGCCGGCACGAGCCGTCCGTCTTCCCAAACGGTCAATCCGCACGCATGGTCAAAATGCAAATGGGTCATGATGACGATGTCGATGTCGCGCCGCGTCAGCCCAAGCCCAGCGAGCGATTCATCAATCGCTGATTCTTCCGTGACGCCGAAGTTGCGCTTTTGCTTGTCGGTCAGCTTGCCGTTGCCGATGCCGGATTCAATGAGCAGCCGTTTTCCATAGGCTTCCACCAAAATCGGATCGGTGCGCAGCTCGATTTGATTGTTGTCGTTCGGCGGATATTTTTTCGACCAAAGCGGTTTCGGCACGACGCCAAACATCGCCCCGCCGTCAAGATGGGTGACGCCGCCCCGAAGCCATGTCAATGTGACTTGTCCAATTCGCAACTGTTCCATTTCCTCTCTCCCCCCTCCACTAGTGTACCATTTTCTCCATCAATCGGAAATAGAAAAAGACCCGACCAATCGGTTCGGGCCTATGACGACCGCCGCGGCGGGCGCACCGCCTCGCATCGGTAAATGCGGTTTTCTTTGGCGGAAAATTTTTCCTCATACTCTGTCATGACATTGTCCGTCATGCCGCTTTGATGCAAGTCGAGCTGGACCGATGCGAGCACAAACCCATATTGCGACAAACTGACAAGCGAGTATTCGAAAAACGATTGATTGTCCGTTTTCAAATGGATGTCTCCGTCTTCCGCCAAAATGCGGTCATAGAGCGCCAAAAAGTCCCGATACGTCAGCCGCCGCTTTTCGTGCCGCTTTTTCGGCCATGGGTCGGAAAAGTTCAAATAAATGCGCGACACTTCCCCGTCGGCAAAAAACGCGGTCAGATCTTTCGCATTGGCGTTCAGCAGCTTGACGTTCGCGAGCCCGCTTTCGATCAGTTTGTCAAGCGCGGACACGAGCACGCTCGGGTACAGCTCGATGCCGATGAAATTGACATCTGGATGAAGTTTGGCCATTTCCGTGATAAATTTGCCTTTCCCCGTCCCGATCTCCACATGGATCGGCCGATCACGGCCGAACAGCTCGCGCCATCGCCCGCGCTTTGTTTCGGGATCGGGAATGACGTATTGCGGATACGCGGCGATTTTGTCTTTCGCCCACGGTTTGTTGCGCAAACGCATATTGACACCTCAGCCTTGTTTCCGTTTGTTGGTTTGACGATACCACACTCGCGCCAAAGAAGCAAACGCGAAAAAACGCCCGGGCTTGAACGCTCTCCCACCTACGCTCACGCGTGGAAGCAGGGGGTCTTTTCGGTTTCGAATAATAAACTCAGCTCGATCCGGGCATGATAAAACCGTACAGCCTGGCGAAAGGATGGTGACCAGCATGCCGCTCGACTATAACCATCAATTGACCGTACTTCGCGACATTTTATCCGAACATCAGCTCGATTGCTGCGGAACGGTTTCCGAATGCGAACAAATTGAACGGCTCGCCAAATCGCTGCTCGCCAACGATGAGGTGAACAGCCAAGTCAAGCAAATTCTCCCCCATATTTACGCTTATGGCCAAGGCGGGAAATACAGCGCTGACTTAAACGCCCACATTTCCGCCCACCAAGGCCAGCTCGCCGATTGGGTGAATGGGCTGTCCTGACCGCGGCGTCTCCGTCATCGACAGCGGGAACAAACGGCGCGGCGACAACCGAACGCAGCGATCGCGCCGCCCCCGGCGCCGGCCGTTCGGACGCTGAGGCCTCGCTTGGTCAACTCTCTACCATGACGCGCTTCAATAACTCCAACGACTGCTCCTTTTCTTTTTGGCCGTCCTTCCCTTTCGGCCAAAACAGCGAGTGCAACGTATGAGCGATCGTATACCACTTTAGGCGGAGGCCAAGCTCCTCGCTCCATGCCCATCCATATCGGTCGAGCCATGCTTCCCATTCGACGCGCGGAATGTACAGATGAAGCAGCATGCCGATGTCGATCGCCGGATCAGCGATCATCGCTCCGTCCCAATCGATCAAGTACAGCGTGCCATCGTCGGCCAGCAGCCAATTGTTATGATTGATGTCACAGTGGCAGACAACATATTCGCCATCCGGCAATGACGAAACATGCTGTTCAAGCCAGTCAAGCGCCTGACAGACGACAGAACCACCGGCCGGATGGCGCCGCTGTTGCTCAGCGAGGAGAGCGAGCATTTTCTTTGCGCGCAGTGGAGATTTGCCGAGCCGCTTCAGCATCGTCACCAGCTCTTTTGAACGATGGATTTTCCTTAGCAGCGCCGCCACTTGCTCGCTTCCCATCTCCCACGGCTTCAGCTCCCGGCCGTTCAGCCATTGCTGGGCCGTAAACACATCGCCGTTTTCGAGCCGCTTCGTCCATACAAGCTTCGGGACGATGCCCTCGGCCGACAATACAGCAAGAAACGGAGAAGAATTCCGCTTTAAAAACAATTTCTTTCCTTCATATTCCGCAAAATACGCATCCCCTGTAGCGCCGCCAGCGGGAGTGATCTCCCACTCCTTACCTAGTAACTGTTCCAAGCGTGTTCACCTGCGACTTAAAAATAGAAACGTCTCCGTTTGCTTCTCGCGCCCAAATAAAAAGGACGGCCAGGCCGCGTCCTTCTTCCGTCCATTTTACTTGTATTATACTGAAATACCGCTCCGGCATGCAAACATTTTTCTCGGCAAACGCCTTGCTTAAAACTGCCAAAGCGGAAGCGCCCCGCGGCTCCCACTCCGGTCGGCCGCCCTTTCCCGTTTCGCCTCAACGGCGGCATGTTTCATCAGATCGATAACCACCGCTCCTCTGCAAACCTTGAGACGATTCCGGCGCGCCGTCTGAGCGGTCACCCTGCAGGCTGGACGAGCACCCATGTGCCGACGCCGTCGAGCCGAAGCATGCCGCGCGCTTGGCCAAAGGGCGTTGTCCCGCATCGCTGTCCGTCGCATACAACCGCCCACTCGCGCTCGTCGGGGAGCGCAATGGCGGTCTCTTTCTCCTCGTTATGATGCACGACGATGATGTCCTCCCAAGGCCCATAGACGGCGACATCATGCAGCCGATAGGCGATGACCGACGGCAGAAGCGGCTCAAGAAACGTGAAATGGCGCAGCACTTCCGCTTCCGTCGCGAGGCGGAAGGCACCATGCGCGCGGCGAAGAGCGATCAATCCTTGAACGTAGCAGACGTCGTCTTCATAGCGGCTTTTCCGCTCCCAATCCAGCTGATTGACCGCATCCGGCGATCGGTAGCTGTTCCCATCGCCGCCTTTCGTCCGATAAAACTCTTGGCCGCTGTGCAAAAACGGAATGCCTTGCGCCAACAGAACGATCGCCGTCGCCAGCTTTTGCCGCTTCCGCCGGAGCCATTCGGGCTCATCATGGTTGGCCGCCTCCATCTTATCCCAAAACGTATGGTTGTCATGGCATTCGACGTAATTGATCGACTGACGCGGGTGGCAAAACAGCCCGCCGAGCGCTCGCAAGCTCCCGGCAATGGCGAGCTTCACCTGTTCTCGCCCGCCTGGGTTGCCGAGGGCGAACCCACGGTCCGGCAAATGAAAGGTGCTCCCTTTCACCGCATCGCGAAACCGGTCATTGAAATAAGCGAAGCGCGGCAGCTGCTTGGCGTTGGCCATCGTCGCCTTTTGTTCCGGTGGAAGGGGCGTCGGCAAATCCCAACCTTCCCCATACACAAGGATCGACGGATCGATGGCGTCGAGGGCATCACGCACCGCTTTCATCGTCTCGATATCGTGCACGCCCATCAAATCAAAGCGAAACCCGTCAATGCCATATTCTTTCGCCCAAAATACAACCGAATCGACGATCCAGCGGCGCGCCATCCGCCGCTCCGAAGCGATGTCGTTGCCGACGCCGGTGCCGTTGGCCGGTTGGCCATAGGCGTCGTAGCGGAAGTAATAGCCGGGAACGAGCCTCTCAAGCGGCGATTGCTCCCGGTCGTAGACATGGTTGTAGACCGCATCCATCACGACGCGCAATCCGCTTTCATGCAACGTGCGGATCGCCTGTTTCAACTCGATGATGCGCGCGTATGGATCCGCTGGATCGGTCGCATAACTCCCTTCCGGCGCGTATAGATGAAGGGGATTGTATCCCCAGTTGTAAGCCGCTTGTGGGTCGCGCTCATCAACCCCGGCAAAATCGGTAAACGGCATGAGCTGCACATGGGTGACGCCCAGCTCTTTGACATACGAAAGCCCGGTGGCCGTCCCGTTCGGCCCGCTTGTGTTCGTTTCAGCCAGCCCGAGATACTTCCCTTTATGGACGGCGCCGCTGTCCGGGTGGCTCGTAAAGTCGCGGATGCTCAGTTCATAAATGATGGCATCGGTCGGCGAACAGAGCGGCGGAAGCGGCGAAGAGGGCGGCGCCAGCTTCGTTTTCTCCCAGTCGATCACGACGCCGAACTCGCCATTGATCGAAACAGCAGTCGCATACGGGTCCACCGCCTCGCGCCATACGCGGTTGATGCAGGCGATATACGTGTAACGCGCTCGCTCCCAATCGCCGGGGACGGCGGCTGACCATACGCCGCGCTCGCCGCGCTCAAGCGGCACGCAATGAACCTCGCCGAGATGCGGATGAACAAGCTTGACGTTGACCGCGGTGGCGGTCGGCGCCCATACGCGAAACACCGCCTGTTCTTTGGAATACTCCACTCCTAACGGCCCATCATAGAAAAACCGATCATCAAATGCAGGAGTGCGCACAACGGCGCCGATTTGAACATCGGTCTCCTCCCCGCGGCAAGAACGCACCCAGTATGTCGCTCCAAACTCGAACGCGGATGCAAACCGGCACTCATATTTCACCGTCTCCCCAACATCCTCGACGTGCTGCACGGACAGCGGAATCTCCTCGCCGCTCGGCGCCACGAGCGTAAACGGCGCCATTCCATCAAAGCCGAGCGATTTCGGCGCAAGCACAACGATTTGATCCATCTCGTCCAAATAGGCGGCAAACGTTCGGCTGATGTGAAGCATGTGCGTTCACCCCTTTTTTCTCCGGTTAATACCATCATACGTAAAAGAAAAAGGGCGGTGCCAAATCATCGGCCGGTCGCCCTATCGATGCACAGATGTTTCTATTGTTGCCCTTCCTCGCCGCTCATATTCCCGTCATGGCGGCGGTCGTAAAAGCTGGCGCAATGGCGAAGCAGCGCCTCAGCCGCTTTCAGCTGCCCGTGCCGAAGCGGGAGAGCGGAGCGGCGCAGGCGGGAAAACCACTCGTCATAATTTCGCTTATCAATATAGCGGATAAACGGAAAAAGACCGCCGCTGTCAATGTAGCCGGAGCGGTTTAACAGCACGAGATGGATCGGCCAATCGACCCCATGTTTGCGAAAAATCTCCGAAACGATCTGCTCCGTCCGCCGCAGCGACACGACCGGGTTGACCAGCCTCGTTTCGTTCGTTCCGGCCTGTTCCACCCAAAACCGGCCGGTTGACGCCATGACGATGTTGTCCGGCCTTCCTTCGACGAAGGCAATGCACCAGAGCGCGGATGGCGTCAACATCATCGTCTCCAGCTCCACCGGCGCCTTGCCGACCATCGCCACCGGCCGGTAAAAGCATAAATGCGTATCCGGAAACCGCTGCAAAAAATATTTCAACGTCTCATCGCCATACACGGCCTCATCGAGGGAGGAAACGCACATCATCGTGGAACTCGCCCATTTCAGCTGCAACTCGAACAACTCATCCAAAAACTGCTGTTTCAATTCCTCCAGAGTAGCCGCCGGACGAGCCATCGGCGCAAGAGAAAACGTCTCTTCTTCCGTAAGCGCGGCACGGCGGCGCCATCGTTTCGTCAGCCGTTCCCACCATGACGGTTTGTCAAGCCAAACATCCCACGTCTCGCCCGTTTCAAGCCATCCGCTGGCCTCAGCCGTTCGTTCGGCTTGCCACCGCGCTTTTGCCTGCTCCCATTGCCGCTGCTTGAGCCGGATGAATTCCGGTACATAATAGTACACATCCGTTTCGTAGCGGGAAATGCAATCCATGAGTTTAACGAGCTGACCCATTGTTTCACCTGCTATTTCCGGCCATTCATCGGCGCGCCAAGCAACGGGAACACGGCGATCGCTTCGTACTTCGGCGTCCGTTCCATATTCGTCCGATACAGCACGATCTCAGGCACCGAAAACACCGCCTTGGCCGCGGCAAGCGAACGGAGGCGATCCGGGCGAAACGGTTCGGCTCCCTGCCATTTGCGGGCAATCGTAATATGCGGGGCAAACGGCCGCCGGTCCAAGGAAAACCCAAGCTTCATGCACGCTTCATACACGTCGCGCCGCAATCCATTCAACGCTTCTTCCGTTTCGACTCCTTGCCAAAAAACGCGAGGCGCCGTCCGCTCCCCGAACGTCCCAAGCCCGGCAAGCACCAGGGAAAACGGGGCGCTTTTGGCGGCGACGGCGGCCATCGCTTCGCACAGCGGCGCCATTTTCCCCCGCGGCACATCGCCTAAAAACGCGAGGGTGATATGATAGTCCTCTTCATGCACCCATGTGCGAAACGGCAGCGACGACGCCGCATCCCCCGAAAATCGGGCAATGGCTTGTTTCGCTTCAGACGTCAGCGGAACAGCGATAAAATAATGGCTTCGTTTCACTTCTCTTCACCTGCCGTTCGTTCTCGTTTTGCGAGCAAAAGGAGCACGAGCACACCCACGATCGTGCAGATGCCAAAAAACAAGTAGACAGCGCCGATCTGCCAACGCTCAAGCAAATATCCGCCCGCCAGCGCGCAAAACCACGCGCCAAGGCCGTTGCCGACCGCTGAGTATAACGCCACGGCCGTCGCCTGCACCCGCTCCGGCGCCAAGCGGCGCGCATATTGAAGCGCCGTCGGGATCGCCAGCCCGACCGAGCAGCCTTGGACGACCGTCGTTACATACACAAACCAAAGCGGCGGGTCGACCGCGTACGACAGCCAGCGAACCGCGGAGATGAGCGCGGCCAATAGAAGAAGCCGCACCATGCCGAAACGGCCGATGAGCCGATCCGCCGCTTTCATAAACGGCGCCTCGCTGCCGGCGGCAAACAAAAAGGCGAGGCCGATGCCGGTCAGCGTGCCGCCAAGCTCGTGGATCAACAGCCCGAAATAGGAATTGTTGGCATAAATCGGACCAAACAGCAAAAATGTTGCGACAAGCAAGAGCTGAAATGAGCGGACGGACAGCAGCCGGCGCACATCCCGAAGCGTCAACGCCCCCGGCGCCGCCATCGGGTAGCGCGGCAGGCGGGTGGCCAAAACAGACGCGGCCAACAGCGCCAACGAAAAGGCGTAAAAAATGACCGCAAACGCGACATGATCGGACAGCCATCCGACAACCAACACCGACGCGGCAAACCCGATCGACCCCCAAAGCCGAATCGCCCCGTAGTTTCCTCCCTGTTCGTGCACGTGGCGAAGGGCGAGACTGTCGGAGAGCGGAACGATGGCGCTTTGCGCCGCCGAAAGCAGCACGGTCAGGGCGACGAACACCCGGTAGCTTCCGGCCAGCGAATAAAGAAGCCCAAACAGCGCTGTCACCCCGAGCGCCAGCGTCAACAGTTCGACCGGTTTGCGCGTATAATCGGCCGCCGTGCCCCAAAGCGGCTGGGCCGCCATCGTCACGATCGGGGGAAGCGACATGATCCAGCCGATCGCCGCCCCCGAAAGGCGCGCCTCTTCCTGCAAATAGACGGACAAAAGCGGAAACAACGCGCCAAAAGCAAAAAAGATGAGAAAATAAAAGAGCGGGAACACCTGTTTTCGCACCGCCGCCTCACGTTTGAACGCCGCTTCCATCCCGTCCCCCCTTTCGTTCAAACAACGCCCGCCCCGCTCTCTTTTTCGCCGGGGCGGCGGACCGCCGTTTATTTCGCCAGCTCGTAAATCGCCTGCGCGTAAATGGCCGTCGCTTTCACCAAATCGTCGATTTCGATATACTCATCTTTCTGGTGAGCGACATCCGGGCGGCCCGGAAACAACGCGCCAAACGCCACCCCGGCGGTCAAGGCGCGGGCGTATGTGCCGCCGCCGATGGCCAAAAGCCGGGCCGGCTCGCCCGTCTGCTCTTCGTAGACGCGCTGAAGCGTGCGGACAAGCTCGTGGTTCGGGTCGATATAATGAGGCTTCGTATCGCTGAACCGGCTGAGCGCGAATCCATGTTCAGCTGCGGCGCCAGCGAGCGTCCGGCGGATCGCCTCGCCGTCGGCCGTCACCGGATAGCGGATGTTCAGCCCAATCGTTCCGCCATGCCGCCGGTCATACGACAGCACCCCGACGTTGACCGTCAAGTCGCCGCTTTGTTCGTCGCGATACGCAAGGCCAAGCCGCCGGCCGCGGGCATCGCCGAAAAAGGCGGAGGCCACAAACTGAACGAACGGCCGGCTTCGGCCATCGAGCGGAAGCGACGCCAAAAACTGCGCCAAATAGACGCCGGCGTTTTTGCCGCGCTCCGGCTCGGCGCCATGAGCGGACACCCCTTCCAATTGAAAGACAATGGCCCCTTCGCTTTGCCTGATGCTCCCCTTTACGCCGCGCTCCCGGCAAAACTGTTCATAGAGGCCAAGCAGTTCCTCCGTCCGTCCCGCTCCTTCCACCACCGCTTCGGCCGCATCCGGCACCATGTTGTAGCGGCGCCCAGCTTGGAATGAGGCAAGCGCGAACCCTTCCGCCTCCGCCGATTCAAGCGGGCGGTATGCCAAATCAGCGTCAATGATTCCTTTTTCGGCATGAATGATCGGAAAATCAGCATCCGGCGCAAATCCGACATCCGGCATTTCTTCATGACGGAAATAGTGCTCTACGCACCGCCAGTCGCTTTCCTCATCGCCCCCGATGATAAGCCGCACCCGCTTGCCAAGCGGCAGCCCGAGGTCATGGATGATTTTCATCGCGTAAAACGCCGCGACGGTCGGCCCTTTGTCATCGATCGCGCCGCGCCCGTAAAGGCGGCCATCGCGCACCTCAGCGGCAAACGGATCCATCGTCCAGCCGTCTCCGGGCGGCACGACGTCGATATGGCCGAGCACGCCGACAAGTTTCTCCCCATGCCCCATTTCGATATGCCCGGCAAACCCGTCCACATTTTTGATGCGAAACCCTTCCTCCCGGCCGCGGCGAAGCATATGCTCAAGCGCCTCGGCCACCTTGGGCCCAAACGGCGCGCCCGGCTGCGCCTGCTGATCATCGCGGACGCTCGGAATGCGGACAAGCGCTTGCACGTCGCGGACAAGATCGTCTTTCCGTTTCTTCGCTTCGTTCATCCAGTCGATGTTCAACGCCATTCTTCCTTTCTGCCCCAATGTTCTTTGTTGCCAACGTACCACATCCAAAACGGGAAGTCAAAATGTTTCGTTTGTTGCCGAACTATTTCCGTTTTGAAACAAAAAGTTTAAATTTTTGGTGAATACGGGCAAACGGGTAGCATTTTCTCTCCCATTTCGTGTACAATGATAGTAAACACATAGACAAAGACATCTCTCATCTGCTAGCGGTCGGTTGTGCCATGCGAATGATGCTAAGATAGGGAGTGGTCTTTTGAAACCTTCAACACACCGGATGCTGACCCGCATCAAATCCGTGTATATGTACATTAGCGAAAAAGGGACGGTTACGACCCAAGAACTTGTTGATGAGTTCGGCACCACCCCACGAACGATCCAGCGCGACTTGAACGTGCTTATGTACAACGATCTCGTTCGCAGCCCAAGCAAGGGCAAATGGACGACCACAAACAAAAAAGTGCGCATCTCTTCGTAACCCGGTGCCAATAGGGTAGGCAAGATGGGAGATGAACGCAAACCATTTTTCCACAGATGAATATCCACTATTTTTCCATAAAAAAGGAACCGCGTCAGGTTCCTTTTTTTTCGTCCGTCTCCGGCCGGTATTGCTTCAACATGTCCACCTCTTCGTCCGTCAATTCCCGATACTCGCCGACGGCCAAATCCGGGTCAAGGGCGAGCGGCCCCATTTGAATTCGTTTTAAATAGACGACCCGCTTGCCGACCGCTTGAAACATCCGCTTCACTTGATGGAACTTCCCTTCGGTGATCGTCACCTCGACATCGGAACGAAGGCCGGATTTCAACACAACGAGCTTGGCCGGCTTTGTTTCATAGCCGTCATCAAGGACGACGCCGCGCTGAAACGCCGCGACATCCGCTTCCGTCACTTCCCCGCCCACGACGGCAAAATACGTTTTCGGCACGTGTTTTTTCGGCGACAACAGCTGATGGGCGAGCTGGCCGTCATTCGTCAAGAGCAGCAGCCCTTCCGTATCTTTGTCAAGCCGCCCGACCGGAAACGGGCAAAATGCCCGATCTTCTTCTTCAAGCAAATCGACGACCGTCTCTTCCACGGCATCTTCCGTCGCGGAAACGACCCCCGAAGGCTTATTCATCATCAAGTAAATGAATGGCTTGTACTCGACCGTTTCTCCCCAAACGGTCACGATTTGCTCATCCGGCCGCACTTTCGTTTTCGCATCACGGACCGGCGCGCCGTCCACTTTCACCGCTCCGGACTTGAGCAACTTTTTCACTTCCTTCCTCGTCCCATACCCCATATGGGCGAGCAGCTTGTCAATGCGCAGCTCCACAAATCTCCCTCCTAAAAATATGGCCTTCATTAGGCGTTCATCTAGTCCGCTTCCGCCTTCCCCCCATACACTGTGAAGGAAACATCAAGAAGGGGGATTTGCCGATGAATGAATATTACTATTATGTCCCAACGTTGGATGATTACCGTCAACAGCCGCCAGCCAGCCAATTTTGGCCCGGATACCCAGGCGGGCCATTCGCCAACTGGGCGCGGCGCATCGAACGGCTTGAGCGGGCCGTCGAACGGCTCGACCGCCGGCTCGACCGGGTGGAAAGCCGCCTCGATCGCATCGAACGCCGGCTCGGCCTGTCGTAAGCGAAATGGAGAAAGAAGGCGGGGACGACCGCCTTCTTCTTTTTTTTGCCGCAAGCCGAACGGCATGGGGGAGGGCGAAAAACAGCCGTCGTCGAACCCTTTCGCTCGGGCGCCGCGATGTTCGCAAGAAGCGCCGTCCGCCGGGCTCCCGGCCTAAACGAGCCGCTTCTAGGAAACGGCCGTCCGGTCAACGGCCGATCCCCCCATACACCCTCGTCTACGATACCGCCTTTTTCTCTTTCCGGCGCCAAAACGCAAACCGGTCGCCAAACAGCGCCGAAAACAACCCGGAGCGGATGCTGAGAAACAAGTAGACGGCCGCCCCGACCGCTGCGCCGATGGAAACAGCGCCCACCGATTCAGCGGTGCCGGCGCGGTAATCGATCCATCGGGACGCCAGCGCCTCGACCCCCATAACCGCCGCTGACATCGCCGCCGTCAGGATGGCCATAAACGCCGTCCGGCGGGCGACAAACCGATAGCGGTAGCGCGTGCGGCGCTGAATGACCCATAAGTTGAACGCCACCGAGACGAAATAGCCCGCCATCGTGGCCACAATGGCCCCGACGGCCGACCATTTCATAATGAGCGGCGTGTTGAGCAAAAGCTTCACAAGCAAGCCGGCTGTCAAACTGACGACCGTAAACCGCTGCTCGTTGATGCCTTGCATGATCGCCGCCGTCACAGAAAACAAAGCGTACAAAATCGCCGCCGGCGCATACCAGCGCAACACTTGTTCACCAAGCGGATCATAGCTGTAAAACGAGCTGTACACCGGCCCTGCAAGCACCGCCATGCCAATCACCGCCGGGAGCGTTAAAAACATGAGCACTTGAAACGTCTGGTTCAAATATTGCCGCAGCGCTTTCCGATCTTGCGCGACATACGCTTTCGTAATCGTCGGGATGAGCGCCAAGCTGAACGAGGTCGCGAGCGTCACGGGTATGATGACGAGCTTTTGCGCCCACATGTTGAACACGGAATACGCGTGCTCCGAGATGTTCCCGCGGCCCGCCGCCGCCATCGCGTGATTGAACGTAAACTGATCGACGAGCTGGTACAGCGACATCGACAAGCCGACAAAAACAAACGGAATCGAAGAAAGAAGCAGCTCTTTATACATCGCCAAAAGCGACACGTCCGCTTCGCCGCGGTCACGCGCAAGCAGCGACTGCAAATGCGGACGCCGCTTCCACCAATAGACAAGCAACACCAAAAGCCCCGCCGCCGCCCCGACAAACGCGGCAAACGTCGCCGCGCTCACAGCGGAGACGATCGAGCCGTCCATCAGGCGCAAAATGACGTAGCACGCCCCAAGCAAAAACGCGATGCGCGCGATTTGTTCGACGACTTGCGACAGCGCCGTCGGGCCCATCGACTCATGTCCTTGGAAAAATCCGCGGATCAAGCTCATCACCGGCACGATGAGGAGCGCAAAGCTGACCGCGCGGATGACGGCCGTGACGTCGTCGACCGAGTTGACGTTCGTTTTCGCATCGATGACGTGCGGCGCCAAGATGGGCGCCAGGGCGTACAAAATGAGCCATGAGGCGATGCCGCTTGCGATCATCAAGACAAGGCCGGAGCGAAAGAGCCGATAGCCGACGCCGTATTCCCCAAGCGCGTTGTATTTCGACACAAACTTTGACACCGCCACCGGCAGCCCGCCGGTCGCCAAGCTCAAAAAAATTTGGTACGGCACATAGCCGTATCCGTACAGCGCCCCGCCGCGCTCGCCGACAAGATGGTAAAACGGGATGACGTAAAATAAACCAAGAAGGCGAGAAATCATCACGCCAGCCGTTAAAATAAACGTGCCGCGCAGCAGTTTCGATGTTGACATATGACCCCTTCCCTAGCCATGGACGTTGAAAATGACAACGTATCTATTTTACCATAGTTGTCAATGGAACGAAAAATATCGGCCACGCGCAGAAAGAAAGGGTGGAATGAACATGGGATACGACGTCATCATCATCGGCGGCGGTCCGTCCGGGCTCATGGCGGCCATCGGCGCCGGCGAAGAAGGGGCGAAGGTGCTCTTGTTGGAAAAAGGAACGAAGCTCGGGCGCAAGCTCGCCATCTCCGGCGGCGGACGCTGCAACGTGACGAATCGGCTGCCGGTGGATGAAATGGTCCGCCATATTCCCGGCAACGGCCGCTTTTTATACAGCGCCTTTTCCGTATTTAACAATGAAGACATCATCCGCTTTTTTGAGCGGCTCGGCGTGCCGCTCAAGGAGGAAGACCACGGCCGCATGTTTCCCAAAAGCGACAGCGCCCAGTCGGTCGTCGACGCGCTTGTTCGCGAATTGTCGCGCCTTGGCGTCGATGTTCGGCTTGAATCGCCAGTGGCGGACGTGTTGTATGAACAAGGAAAAACAGTCGGTGTCACGCTGAAAAGCGGGGAGACGATCCACGCCCGTGCGGTTGTCGTCGCCGTCGGCGGCAAATCGGTGCCGCAAACCGGCTCAACGGGCGACGGCTATCCGTGGGCGGAAAAAGCGGGCCACACGGTGACCGAATTGTTTCCAACCGAAGTTCCGATCGTCTCGCATGAGCCGTTCATCCAAGAGCGGACGCTGCAAGGCTTGTCGCTGCGCGACGTCGCGTTAAGCGTCTTAAAGCCGAACGGCAAGCCGATCATCACCCACCGGATGGATATGCTGTTTACGCACTTCGGCATTTCCGGCCCAGCTGCTCTCCGCTGCAGCCAGTTTGTCGTTAAGGCGTTGAAAAAAGCGGCGGGCGGCGCGGTCGAAATGAGCATCGACGCGCTTCCGGACGTGACGCAGGAAGAGCTGTTTCAATATTTCGCCAAGCTGTGCAAAGAGGAGCCGAAAAAGGCGATGAAAACGATCGCCAAAACGGTGCTTCCCGAGCGGTACGCCGTCTTTTTGCTCGAGCGGGCCGGCATCGACCCGCACGCCTCTGCCGGCACGGTCGGCCATGAGGCGCTGCGGGCGTTTGTCCGACAGTGCAAACAATTTACCTTTTACGTCCACGGCACGCTGCCGCTTGAGAAAGCATTCGTCACCGGCGGCGGCGTGTCGGTCAAAGAAATTGAGCCGAAAACAATGGCCTCCAAATGCATGGCCGGCCTTTACTTTTGCGGGGAAATTTTGGACATTCACGGCTACACGGGCGGCTACAACATCACCGCCGCCCTTGTCACCGGGCGGCTCGCCGGCGTGAACGCCGCCCGCTATGCATTGGCGGAAAAAAACGGGGCGAGCGGCTCCGCGGGGCAGACAGCAACGAATTGACCGCCGTCCTCATGCCCCTCGGGCGCTCCGGGGCGTCCGCTGACATTCCGACAACGCCCGTCTTCAAGGCGGGCGATCGCAAAATTTCGCCGCCTGAAATGGAAATGCCGCAACGAAAAAAGCGTCGCCCCCTTTGGGGGGGATCAGCATGAAAACGGCCCAAAGAATCCCGCAGTCTGGAGCCGTGTGGAGTGTCAAGTCCGGTAAATGACCATGGCGGAAAAACAGTAGATTTGCTCGCCTTCCGATTCCATCGCCGCCACGCTGTACTTGACATCGATCAACTGTCCGTCTTTCAATCGGGCTAAAAAATCATTGACCGCCGCTTCCAAATCTTTTTCATGCTCTTTATCAAACACTTTCACTTTGTACATCGCCATTCCCCCGTTTTCTTTTTCCTTTTCCACGCATTTAGGGAAAATCCTGCCCACAAAAGGCGTCACGCGCCCCCGAACAGCGGGACGCGTGACGTCAGAAACTTCATTCGTCTTAATACACTCCAACCGCATTGAACGCCTGTTTCACCGAGTTGACTTCTTGGCTTGTCGACCCGTACAAATCAGCGGCCGCTTGCACGCAGGCGGCGCGCAGCTGGCTGAAGTTCGACGTCGGCGTCAAATAGTAGACAAGCGCCCGGTAGAAAATTTTCCCCATTTTGTCGCGGCCGATGCCGGTGACGCTCACGCCGTAATGGACGCCGCCTTGGCTGAGCAAATACGCCGCTTTATTGATGATGCCGCTGTTTGTATGGACGCCGCCGTTGTCTTGCGTTCCGGTGTACCGTTTGGAATAATGATCCGGATCGCCGTATTTCGCCGGGTCGGACATCGAGCGGAGCGCATCGCCGGCGATCCCAGGCGTGTAAATGTCTTCGCCGATCTCCCAGTCCGGGTTGCGGTTGGCGTAGAACTCCACGAGCGTGCCGAAAATATCGGACATCGCTTCATTGATGGCGCCGGATTCGTTTTGGTAAACAAGCCCGGCCGTATAATCCGTCACCGCATGGGTCAGCTCATGCCCAACGACGTCAATGCCGCCGGAAAACGGCAAAAACGTCTGTCCGTCGCCATCGCCGTACACCATTTGCGAACCGTTCCAAAACGCGTTGTTGTAGCCGCGGCCGTAATGGACGGTCGAACGGATGGCGGCGTTGCTGCCGTCATAGCTCAGCCGGCCGTGCACATTTTTGTAGTAATCATACACGACGCCGGCGTAATAATGGGCGTCCACGGCCGCCGCGTCATAGCTGGCGAAAAATTGGTTGTCGCCATCGGCCCACAAGCTGCCGGGCAAAACGGTGCGGTTTCGTCCGTCATACGTAAAAATGCCGCTGCCGCGCGTATTGTCTTGCAAATAGTAGTAGCCGTAATACGAGGAATACGTCGTATTGATATATTTCTGATCCCCCAACACACCGCGGCCCACGCCGACCGTCGACGCGCCGGCGACCGACTGCCCGCCGCCCGGCTTCGCCTCGTCCATTTGGTTCCATTTGTTCAACACTTTTCCGTCCGCGGCATCGATCATGTAGATCCAGTTGCCTGGGACAGGGGTTAAAAAGCGGACATTGACTTCATAGGCGAGGCGCGGGGTCTCCCCATCCGGATAGATGACAAGCCGCGTTGGTTTTCCCTCTTCGGCCGCCGGCCGTTCTTTCGTCACCGCATCAGCCACATCTTGTTTCGCGATCATTTCCGCTTGTTGAACGGAAATGGCAGCTTCTGTTTTCAACGTTCGTTTGTCCAAATTCGGAATGAGCGTACCCGACAAAGAGGACAATTCGCCATCGTTGACATGGGCAACGAGCACGGCGCCATACACTGGGATGCCGTGATAGCGCTGTTCAAAACGCATGACCGTATGGCCGAGTTCATCCGTTTGTTTGCCAATCAAGCTCAGCCGTTCGCGGGCTTGTCCACCAAGCTGGAACGTATTCTTCTCTTGATCAAGATAACGGTAAACCAATTCTTCCGGAGCATCCTCGCCTTTTAACAGCGGACCAGAAACGAACGATGGCGTCTTCCACTGTTCGTTCCACACCATTGATCTTTCCTTCGCTGAAGCCCCGAGCGGCCAAGCCATCAATCCAAACGCCAACCCAATCGCGCCAAGCATCGCCCGTTTGTTCATTCCCTTTACCCCTTTCTTATATTTTCAAATTATTTATTCTAATAAAAATTTTATTACAATATATTTTGATTGGGTATTGGGAAAATGATCGGGCGACATGCGGCCTGATCCGGCAGCCTATTTTCCGTTTTTCCCTCTTTGCGGCTTTCCGCCTGCGACAAAACGGCCAAAGTGAAACACGACCGACAGCGAAGCTGCCAAGCGAAAAAACGACTCATCCTTTTCGCTTGAGCCGACGGATTTCCACAGGACGTGCTTTGACGGACGAAACAAAAAAACCGACTCATCCCCCGCTTTCGCACCGTGGCGAAAACAGGAGACGGATCGGTTCGAAGAAGATCAACACAGACAGGCAAAGCGCCAATCCGGCCGCTTCTTTTATCGGGCGATCACGGTCGGCGGCGGATGCTCATCTTTTGCCGCCTCTTTCACCCCGATGCCTTGGCCAAAGGCCGAAGCGAGGCCAAGGACGGCGAGAGCGACGATCACAACGACCCGCTTTTTCACGAGCTTCACCTCCTTTCAAACGCCGGTTTGCGTCCGCAAGAGGGAGCAGCTTAGCTGATAATATTGGGCCGCCTGCTTGTATTGGCGCCTCCGCATATAACAATCCGCCAAATATTCGGCATACAACGACGCGTCGTCATACTCCTTCTTTTTTTGGAAATAGGGAATCGCCTCCTGTTTGAGCAGCCGCTCCAACGGTTCATCTTCTTCGCTCAAAAGCAGCCGGTAAATGGAAAAATGCAAATAATACTCATAATGCTCGGACGCGCCGGTAGGGGCTTGTGCGAGCTGTTTCCACCCTTCCTCGACAGCCATCGACGCTTTGCGATAATGCTTGGCATCACAATGCACGCGAACGAGCGACAAAAGCGTGATGAGCCGAGCATCCAGCGGGGCGTCCGCTTTATAGATCAAACTGTTCTCATAATGTTGCACCGCCTCGCGGTATTGACGTTTCATTCCTTTCAAGTGGCCGAGATTGTGTTCCACAATCCCAAGAAGCCGTCGATCATCCACCATCCTCGCCGCCTTTTGGGCCAACAGGCAATGGTCGACCGCTTTGTCGATCTCCCCGCAGCGCCGATGGCAAATCGCCAGCAGCACATGGCATTCGGCGCTCCGCCGCAAGTCGTATTCCGCCTGGCTGAGCGCCAGCGCGCGCTCGGCGTATTGAAGGCATTGAAACCATTTCCACAGACGGCTGAAAGCAAGCGCCGACAAGTAAGCCAAATCAGCTTCCTCCCCGCTCGTTTTCCATTCTCCCTTCAACAACTGTTCTGCCTTTTGATAACAATGCAAGGCGTCATCGTACTTTTCTTGGCAATAATACAAAAGGCCAAAAAATTTCCAATAATAATAGCGCATGTCATCACTCAACGACCCATACCAGTCCCGCACGCTTTGCGCCGCCGTTTCCGCCCCCTTTTTGTCGCCAAGAAGCAGCAAATACCGGATTCGCATCAGCTGAAAATAAATCATGGCTTCGGCATCCCCAGACTGCTCGCATCGTTCTTTGACCGTTTCATACATTTCCCGCGCGGCAGGCACATCACGGTTCGTCATCGCCTTATACCACGACATCACCCATTCGAACCATGAAGGCATTGTTTCGTTTCCACCCGGCCGGATGTCCAGCCGCCGAAACAGCCATTCGAGCACCTCTTGGCTCGGTATGACTTGGTTATTCTCAATTTTCGATAAATAAGAAACCGAAATAATGCCTTCAGCCGTTTCTTCTTGGGTCAGGCCTTTCATCAAGCGGGCGAATTTCAAGCGGTCGCCGAGTTTCAACAGAGAGCTCCTCCTTCGAACAAGTGTCTGATTTTACCGAAAATTATATCCTTTCCTTTTTTTTCTTGCATCACACTTTGGTACTAAAACAAAATGGAAAAAGCGCCCCAAAAAGCTGGGACGCTTTTTCTCTCCTACCCCGCAAGCGGACCGGGGAAGCGCAAGCCGCCGACGCATGAAAAGGCCCGCGGCAGCCAGCCATTCCTCTGCCTCTTGACTGAACGGGGCCGTTCGGATGGATCCATTTCCCATCCGCTGACACGTTCCGTCGTTTTGGTCTCGACAAAAACGGGATCACTTGGATGACGGCCCGCCGCCATGTCCTGTTCTTTGAGCCGGAAGCGCTTATCGCTTCGGCACCGTTTCGCCTTCCCACTCGAGCATGCCGCCCGTCATGTTGCGGACGCGATAGCCGAGCTCTTGCAAGTAGCGGCAAACGTTTTCGCTCCGCCGCCCGGAGCGGCAGACGAAAATATATTCTTCGTTGCGGTCGAATTCCTCAAGCCGATCGGGGATGTCACCCATTTTAATATGCTTCGCGCCGGGGATCATGCCGAGGGCGACTTCCTCGTCTTCGCGCACATCGACAATGTTCAGCTTTTCGCCGCGTTCGAGTTTTTCTTTCACTTCAGCCGGCGTGATTTCCTTGATCTCTTCCATGGCAGATCGACCCCTTTCGTTGGTGGATAGGGAGCGGGCTGAAGCCCGCCCTCATCATTAGTTGGCGACGATATTGACGAGCTTGCCGGGGACGGCGATCACTTTGCGCACCGTTTTGCCCTCAAGCTGCTCTTTGATTTTTTCATCGGCGAGCGCCCGCTCCTCGAGCGCTTCTTTTGGCAAGTCAACTGGCACGTGCAAACGCGACCGCACTTTGCCGTTGATTTGCACGACGATTTCCACGACGTCCTCGACAAGCTTCGTTTCATCATACGTCGGCCACGGTTCATAGGCGATCGTGTCCGTGTGGCCAAGCTTTTGCCACAGCTCCTCGCCGATGTGCGGGCAGACCGGCGACAAGAGCTTGACGAAGCCTTCCATGTATTCTTTTTTCATTTGCTCCGCTTTGTACGCTTCGTTGATGAACACCATAAGCTGCGAAATGGCGGTGTTAAAGCGGAGCGCTTCATAGTCTTCCGTCACTTTTTTCACCGTTTGGTGATAGACGCGCTCGAGCGTATCGTTCGCCGGTTCGTCGACAATGTTCGGGTTCAGTTCGCCATTCTCGGTGACAAAGAGTCTCCAGACGCGGTCGAGGAAGCGCCGCGCCCCGTCAAGCCCTTTCGTCGACCAAGCGATCGACGCCTCAAGCGGCCCCATGAACATTTCATACAGCCGCAAGGTGTCGGCCCCATGGCTTTCGATGATGTCGTCCGGGTTGACGACGTTGCCTTTTGATTTGCTCATTTTTTCGTTGTTTTCGCCTAAAATCATCCCTTGGTTGAACAGCTTTTGGAACGGTTCTTTCGTCGGCACGATGCCAAGGTCATAAAGAAACTTATGCCAGAAGCGGGCATAAAGCAAATGCAGGACCGCGTGCTCCGCCCCGCCGATGTAGACATCGACCGGCAGCCACTTTTTCAGCTTTTCTGGATCGGCGAGCTGCTTGTCGTTGTGCGGGTCGATGTAGCGCAAATAATACCAGCAGCTTCCGGCCCATTGCGGCATCGTGTTCGTTTCGCGCCGCCCTTTTTTCCCGGTTTTCGGGTCGACAACATTGACCCATTCTTCGATGTTGGCCAGCGGCGACTCGCCCGTTCCCGACGGACGGATTTCATCCGTTTTCGGCAACACAAGCGGCAATTCCTCTTCCGGCACCGGCGTCATCGTGCCGTCTTCCCAATGGATGATCGGAATCGGCTCGCCCCAGTAGCGCTGGCGGCTGAACAGCCAGTCGCGCAGCCGGTACGACACTTTTTTCCGCCCTTTGCCGTGCTCCTCAAGCCAGGCGATCATTTTGTCGATCGCTTCCTGCTTGTTCAAGCCGTTCAAAAACTCGGAGTTGATATGCTCGCCATCTCCGGTGTACGCTTCCTTTTCGATATTCCCACCGGCGACGACTTCTTTCATCGGCAAGTGGAATTTTTTTGCAAACTCGTAGTCGCGCTCATCGTGCGCCGGCACGGCCATGATCGCTCCGGTGCCGTAGCTCATCAAGACGTAGTCGGCGATCCAAATCGGAAGCCGATCGCCGGTGACCGGGTGAATGGCGTATGCGCCGGTGAACACGCCCGTTTTTTCTTTCGCCAAATCGGTGCGCTCAAGGTCGCTTTTGCTTTGAATTTCCTTTAAGTAGGCGTCAACGGCTGGCTTTTGCTCCGGCGTCGTGATTTTCTCAACGAGCGGATGCTCCGGCGCCAAGACGGTGTACGTCGCGCCAAACAGCGTATCCGGACGCGTCGTGAACACGGTGAATGTTTCGTCATGGCCGTCGACGGCAAACTCGATTTCCGCTCCTTCCGAACGGCCAATCCAGTTGCGCTGCATCTCTTTAATGCTTTCCGGCCAGTCGAGCTCTTCCAAATCTTCAAGCAGGCGGTCGGCGTAGGCGGTGATTTTCAGCATCCATTGCCGCATCGGCTTGCGGATGACCGGATGCCCGCCGCGCTCGCTCCGGCCGTTGATCACCTCTTCGTTCGCCAGCACCGTGCCGAGCGCCGGGCACCAGTTGACCGGCACTTCATCCATGTAGGCGAGCCCTTTTTCATACAGCTTCAAGAAAATCCATTGCGTCCATTTGTAATAGTTCGGGTCGGTCGTATTGATCTCCCGGTCCCAGTCGTACGAAAAGCCAAGCGACTTGATTTGCCGGCGGAAATTGTCGATGTTTTTTTGCGTAAACTCCGCCGGGTCGTTGCCGGTATCGAGCGCATATTGCTCAGCCGGCAGCCCGAACGCGTCCCAGCCCATCGGGTGAAGGACGTTGTACCCTTGCATCCGCTTCATGCGCGCCAAAATATCGGTCGCCGTATATCCTTCCGGATGGCCGACGTGCAAGCCGGCGCCGGATGGATACGGGAACATGTCGAGAACGTAAAACTTCGGCTTGTCATCATCATCGGGCGTGCGGAACGTTTTGTTTTTCTCCCAATAGTCCTGCCATTTTTGTTCAATTTCGCGGTGGTTGAAGCTCATCGCAGCACTCCTCCTATCAAGTTCTACTTGCATCATTGACGAAAATATGTACAAAAAAACCCCCCATCCCCACGCAAAGGGACGAGAGGCGCGCTTCCCGCGGTACCACCCTTTTTGGCGCGCCAAACGGCGCACCCGCTTTCTTCCTTAACGCGGATGGACGGCCGGCGCTGTCGATGACCGTTCGCGCCGGCAACTCCGAGGCGAGTTCACGGGCCGACTTCGGTTGACTCGCACCATCCGTCAACTCTCTGCCGTCCGTCGGGCCCGCTACTATTCCTCTTCACCGTTATTCGCCTTATTCGCGCATGAATCGACCGATGAGTGGACAGAATGACAAATTTATTATTATTTTAAAAAATTTGTCGATCAATTGCAAGCCGAAATCTATACGGAAGCCGCGGTTTTTTCATCCGCGTTCTCCGTCCGCTTCGACAGCCGACGATCATGCAAAAGCGCGGCCAGCACCGCCAATAAGGCAAACAATGCTAACATCATGATGAGCAGCTTCATTCCAAACAGATCGGCGACCGAGCCGCCGATGACCGGTCCGATCATCCGTCCGGCCGTGGCCGTTCCGTTGACGATTCCTTGGTAAAACCCGGCCTTCCCCGGCGGCGCCCATTCGTTCACCGCGGCCGGAATCGCCGGCCAGACGATCATCTCGGCGATCGTGAGCACAATCATGGACGCGGCAAACTCTGCAAACGAATGCGCCCCCAACAGCATGGCAAACGAAACGGCGAAAATAAGAAAACCGATCACGATTTGCCGCTTCAACGTCGGCATGAAGCGGCGGATGACCGCTGACAACAGCGGCTGGGCCAAGACGATCAACGCGCCGTTGATCGTCCAAAGCAAGCTGTACTGCCCGACCGGTATCCCGAGCTCGCGCGTATAGGCGGCGATCGTCGTCGACCATTGGACATAGCTCAACCAACACAGTCCATAGCCGGCGCAAAGAAGGACGAGGGCGCGGATGTGTGCCCGGGACGCCTCGTCCCCCGTCCGGCCCTCCCGCTCTTTTTTCCGCCGCGGCGGCAGCGGAACGCGGCGCAGCCCAGCCACAACCGTAAACAAAAACGCGGCATACAACAAAAGGTTGGCGAAAAAAACGAGCGAGAACGAATATGAAGCAACAAGCCCGCCAAGCGCCGAACCGACGGCGACGCCGATGTTTTGCGCGACATACAAGGCGTTGAACGCCCGCCGCCCCCCTTCCGGCCAAATCGTCCCGGCATACGCCGACGCCGCCGGAAAGACGACGCCGCTGCCAACGCCGACAAACGCCAAAAACACCGCATAATGCGGCCAACCGTGCCAAACGCTTAAGCCGGCAAGCGCGGCCATCGTCAACACCGCCCCGGCCAACAAAACGCGAAAACCGCCGATCCGGTCAAACAAAAAGCCGCCGGCCAAGCTGCCGATGACGCTTCCCCCAGAGTTGAGCATGAGCACGACACCAGCGACAGCGAGCGGCTGGCCGAGCTGTTCGTGCAAATAGATCGTGTTTAGCGGCCATAGAAACGACGCCCCTGTCACATTGAGCGCCATGCCGACAAGCAGCCACCAAAGAGCGCGGGGCATCGGTCATCATCCTTTTCTGGCTTTTATTTTGAGTTCCGAAATAATTGTAGGGGAAAACAGGAAAAAATGCAATCAAAAAGGCGGAGCGTTCCAATGCGTCCGCCACTTTTTTGCCAAACTAACTCCCCACAGAAACAATGGCTTTTGAAGCGGGGCTCCTGCGCGAAAAGAAGAACAAGACGGAGCGGCTTCCGCCCCTTTGGCTTGTCGTCACCCGTTCCGCTGCTTGGAGCGGATCGGTTGGCCGCCCGTTTCCTCGTATTGCTTTTTCGCCAGCTTCACCGGGTCAAAGTCTTGACCAAGCTCAAGATCGTTATTGTTTTGGCCGCTAGGTGTTTTTTGTTCCGGATTCGTTTGTTTCAAGCGTCGCTTCATGTCGTGTTCCTCCTCGTTTCAGCGGTCAAGCAAAATCATGTCGTTTTGCAATTGCTCCAGTTGGAGCCGCATCCGATGCAGCTGCTCGCGCTGCTGGGCGTTGCAGCTTCGCGCCAAGTGCGCCAAATCGATGACCGTCTGCTCGAGCATCTGCTGGGCGTTGGTGTATTCGGTGATGTTGTAATGCTCCTGCTTTTGCGCTTCTGTATATTGCTCTTTCGCGTAGCGGATCACATCTTCACACCGCTGCAAAAATTCCTCAACGGATTGTCTTGTCGCCATGCGCTCACCTCGTTTCGTGATATTCCCTCATGTTTACTATGCGCCGCATAGGCCGGCCGTATCACGCCAATGATTGGCAGCGGTCGATTTTCCATGAAGTTTTTGTTACAATGCCGACGTGGGGATCTTCGTTCAGCTCAATCAGGCCGATGTCGGTCAGCTCAAGGTTTTCTGTCACGCCGGCGTAGAGGATGGCGAGGCTTTAGGGAAAAGCGATGGCATCCGACATCTTTGGCGCAGCGACACGCCTGCCAACGTAAACGATGAAACGATCACAAGGAGGGGCCAACCGATGGCTTTGATGAACATTTTGCCGTTTGCCCGCTTTTTGCTTGATCAAGCGGTCAACGAAGGCGACATCGCCGTCGACGCGACCGTCGGCAACGGGCACGACACCGTGTATTTGGCCGAACGCGTCGGGGAGACAGGCCATGTGTTCGGCTTTGACATTCAGCCTGAGGCCATCACCGCCGCTTCCGCCCGCCTCGCGGAACATGGGCTATGCGGGCGGGCGACGTTGTTCGAGCGAAGCCATAGTGAACTGCTTGAGGCGCTTCCCGCCGATGTACACGGGCGCATCGCCGGCGCGGTGTTCAACCTCGGCTATTTGCCGGGCGGCAATAAGCAAATCGTCACCCAGCCGGAATCGACGATCGAAGCGGTCCGCCAGTTGCTTTCCGTCATGAAGCCGGGCGGCGTCATCGTTCTTGTCGTCTACCACGGCCATCCGGAAGGAAAGCGCGAACGCGACGCGCTCCTTGATTACGTCCGCTCTCTTGATCAACGGCGCGTCCATGCCTTGAAATACGAATTCATCAATCGGCAAAACAACCCGCCGTTTTTGATCGCGCTCGAGAATCGGGCGGATGGGGGCGCCTGATTCCGTCCGATCCGCCGACGAACCACTGCCCTCGCCAATACAAGCAAACGGCCGCCCTTATGAAAAGGACAGCCGTTTTTGCCGCTCCTGCCAAAAGCGGTATGCTTTTCCGTTCCAATAGAAAAACTGCGACGCCGCCCCGCCGGCGCGGACGAGCCGGCGCGCCAGCCGGCGCAACCCGCGCTGCTTTTTCACCTTGGCATCCGACAAATACAACCCAAGAAGCCCTCGGTGAATAAGGCGGTGAAACTCGCCGTGCGGAAGGGCGCCGACATGGCGGTCGGCCTCTTCGATGAAATGGCAAAGCCGCTCAAGCATCACCGTTTCATTCGGATAGTAAAAGCAAAAGTTTAAATCGCCGCCGTCCCGGTCTTCCTCCTGATCGATCAAATAGTCGAGCAAAATGTGCAGTCCTTGAATGTACGGAAAATAACCGTCGCGCACTTGTCTCGCCATCTCCGGCGGCAACGATTCGCCAAACGCATAGGCGACGAGGCAGAAAATGCCGAGCGTCGAACCGGAGCAGGCGGAAAACTCATACCATTCCATCGGCGGCAAGGCGTCTTTGTATTGCGCGAACCATTTCTCCAGCCGCGGCACCCGCTCGCTCGCTTCGACATGTTTATGCACTTGCAAGTCGCAATAATATCCGGCCAATTCATGCAAAAATGGGGCGATCGTCTCATAATGGCGCACCGTCTCGAGCACCTTTTGGCACGTGCGGACGAGCGCCGGCAAATAGCCGCCGTCTTCCTGTTCGCGGCGATGGCGGTAATAGTTCGACGGCTCCGCGCCGATCGTCAAAGCGTCCGGCATCGAATCGTGCAAGGCGCGAAAGTCGAGCGGATCGAGCGAGGTGCTGCGGTCGCACAAATTATCCAAATAATCGCTGATCGTCTGGTAAGCAACGATAAAGCGGATGCAATCCTCCATGTTTTCTCCGGCCAAGAGCGCCAAAATGGAGCCGCCTTCGCAATGGAACGTTTTCGAAGCGATGCTCGCCAAGGCCTGGCGCCGCAATTCCGGGTCGGGAA
Organism: Geobacillus sp. Y412MC52; assembly: GCF_000174795.2. NCBI lineage: Bacteria > Bacillati > Bacillota > Bacilli > Caryophanales > Anoxybacillaceae > Geobacillus > Geobacillus sp. Y412MC52. Next base: position 2,954,194 of record NC_014915.1, read on the forward strand.
TGCGCTCGGCCTGGCGCCGCCAATAGGCAAGCTCGCGGTGGACAAGCGGAAGCACGTCACGATACACCATTTTCATCAAGGCGATGGGGTTTTTCGGAATGTTCAATCGGCTCACCTCAGGTGCAAACACCATGGTCTCGTCTCCTAGCATTTCCATCTTATCGGCAACCAAAATCGTTTCGCGTCTGAACAGCCTGCGATCTCGTCTTCCAGTATTGCCATCAATGCGGCCGGGGCAAACCATAAAAGGGTTGGCGATGGAATGAAAAAGCCGCTCAACAACGGTTCTTCTCACGTTGAGAAGCTTTGTGAAATCGGATCTTCTTTCCCGATCCCAACCACTCATCGGGCGAAACGAAACGTTTTTCACCAATCCCGATCAGGCGCGCTCGCTTTCGTTGGCGATTTGGACGCAGCGTTGTACAATACATGGTGAACGATCGATTTTGCAACAGAAAGGAACGAACGCCCATGATTTACCCATACAAAGGCAAAACGCCGCAAATTGCCGCCTCCGCCTTTATCGCCGACTATGTGACGATCACCGGCGATGTCGTGATCGGCGAAGAGACGAGCATTTGGTTCAATACCGTCATTCGCGGCGATGTGGCGCCAACGGTGATTGGCAACCGGGTCAATATTCAAGATAACTCAATTTTGCATCAAAGTCCAAACAATCCGCTTATCATTGAAGACGGTGTAACAGTCGGCCATCAAGTCATTTTGCACAGCGCCATCGTTCGCAAAAACGCGCTCATCGGCATGGGCTCGATCATTTTGGACCGCGCGGAAATCGGGGAAGGCGCGTTTATCGGCGCCGGCAGTTTAGTGCCGCCGGGCAAAAAAATTCCGCCCAACACGCTCGCCCTCGGCCGGCCGGCGAAAGTCGTCCGCGAACTGACGGAAGACGACATCCGCGAAATGGAGCGCATACGCCGCGAATATGTCGAGAAAGGGCAGTATTACAAAGCGCTGCAGCAACAGCGGACATCGTGCGCCAACAAAAAAGAGCTGCCGTGATCAGGCAGCTCTTTTTCTTTCATCACTTGTCCGCCAACGCCAGCGCTTGTTCTTTCAACAAGGCGGCTTTGTCGGTGCGCTCCCACGGCAGGTCGATGTCCGTACGCCCAAAATGGCCGTAAGCAGCCGTCTGTTTGTAAATCGGGCGGCGAAGGTCGAGCATTTTGATGATGCCCGCCGGGCGGAGATCGAAGTTGTTGCGCACGACCTCAATCAAAATGTCTTCCGACACTTTGCCGGTGCCGAACGTATCGATCGAAATCGAAACTGGGCGGGCGACGCCGATCGCGTAGGCAAGCTGCACTTCGCATTTGTCGGCCAGTCCTGCCGCGACGATGTTTTTCGCGACATAGCGGGCCGCATACGCCGCCGAGCGGTCGACTTTCGTCGGATCTTTGCCCGAGAACGCGCCACCGCCGTGGCGGGCGTAGCCGCCGTACGTATCGACGATGATTTTGCGCCCCGTCAACCCAGCATCCCCTTGCGGACCGCCGATGACAAACCGTCCTGTCGGGTTGATGAAATATTTCGTGTTCTCATCAAGCAGCTCCGCGGGCACGACCGGCTCGATGACCTGTTCTTTAATGTCGCGCTGGATTTGCTCTTGCGTAATTTCCGGATGGTGCTGCGCGGAAACGACGATCGTATCGACGCGCACCGGTTTGCCGTTTTCATCGTATTCGATCGTCACTTGTGTTTTCCCGTCCGGCCGCAAGTACGGCAAGACGTCCGTTTTGCGCACTTCCGCCAATCGGCGCGCCAAGCGGTGCGCAAGCGAAATCGGCAGCGGCATCAATTCTTCCGTCTCATTGCAGGCGAACCCAAACATCAATCCTTGGTCGCCGGCGCCGATCGCTTCAATTTCCTCGTCAGTCATCTGACCTTCGCGCGCCTCGAGCGCCCGGTCCACCCCCATCGCAATGTCCGGCGATTGTTCGTCAATCGACGTCAGCACCGCGCACGTATCAGCGTCAAATCCGTATTTGGCGCGCGTGTAGCCGATCTCCCGGACCGTATCGCGGACGATGCGCGGAATGTCCACGTATGTTGATGTCGTGATTTCCCCGCTCACGAGCACCAGCCCGGTCGTGACGCTCGTTTCGCAGGCGACGCGGGCGTTCGGATCTTTTTCCAAAATGGCATCCAAAATGGCGTCAGAAATTTGGTCGCAAATTTTATCCGGATGTCCTTCCGTCACAGACTCTGAAGTAAACAAGCGGCGTTTGGCTGACATTCGGTTTGTTTCCTCCTCTTGGCATAATGTGGCGACACGGAACTCATTTCCCTTTTTCCCTTCGCAATATAAAAAACCTTTCCTGTAACGGCTGAGGAAAGGTCATGGCAATCGTATTGCTTCCTTTCACTCTTATCGTTCAAGGACTGCGCCTTGCCACAGGTTAGCACCATTTCACACATGTACAGTTGTGACGGTTGCTGGGCTTCATCGGGCCTGTCCCTCCACCGGCTCGGGATAAGAGTATCCGTTCAATGACTTATCTTATCGCAATGGAATCGGCAAAGTCAACTATCAAAATTCATTTTTTATCATTTCCAGCCGCGAAAATTCTTTCCTCAAGAAAATCGACACATTGGGCAAAATAAAGTTTGAAAAACCCACACAATTAGTATGGACTATTAATAAAAATGTGTTATACTATTTTCAAGAGTGATTTCAAAAAGAAGGCAGGTTTTGAATATGGGGATCGCAAACATGACGAACAAGCTTGATTTATTGCTGCAAAAACCGTACGTGCATCATCAACTGTCCGTCGCCGAGCTCGTTGAGAAAGTCCTGCAGCGGAACGAAGGACGGCTGACGCACACCGGAGCCGTCGCGGTGACAACCGGCAAGTACACAGGGCGGTCGCCGAAAGACAAATACATCGTCGAAGAACCGTCAACGAAGCAAACGATCGACTGGGGAGCGGTCAACCAGCCGATGTCTCCGGAGACGTTTGATAAACTGTACGACAAAGTGCTCGACTATTTAATGAAGAAAGATGAACTGTTCGTGTTTAAAGGCTTTGCCGGCGCCGATCCGAAATACCGGCTGCCGATTCAAGTCGTCAACGAATTCGCCTGGCACAACTTGTTCGTCCATCAGCTGTTCATCCGGCCGAGCGCCGAGGAGCTCGCCGCGCATGAGCCGCAATTCACCGTCATTTGCGCGCCGAACTTTAAAGCCGACCCGAAAGTTGACGGCACGCGCTCGGAAGCGTTCATCATCATCTCGTTTGAACGGCGCACCGTGTTGATCGGCGGCACCGAGTATGCCGGCGAAATGAAAAAATCGATTTTCTCGGTGATGAACTATTTGCTGCCGGAACAAGGCATCCTGCCGATGCACTGCTCGGCCAACGTCGGCCAGGAAGGCGACGTCGCCCTCTTTTTCGGCTTGTCGGGAACGGGAAAAACGACGCTCTCGACCGACCCGAACCGCCGCTTGATCGGGGATGATGAACACGGCTGGTCAAGCCGCGGCATTTTCAACATCGAAGGCGGCTGCTATGCGAAATGCATCAACCTATCGCGCGAGAAAGAGCCGCAAATTTTTGACGCCATCGGCTTCGGCGCGGTGCTCGAAAACGTCGTTCTCGATGACGCGACGCGGGTGCCGAATTACGACGACGGCACGCTGACGGAAAACACGCGCGCCGCCTACCCGCTTCAGGCGATCCAAAACATCATCGATCCGAGCGTCGCCGGCCATCCGTCCACGATCGTGTTTTTGACGGCTGATGCGTTCGGCGTCCTGCCGCCGATCAGCAAGCTGACGCGCGAACAAGCGATGTACCATTTCTTAAGCGGCTACACAAGCAAACTCGCCGGCACCGAACGCGGCGTCACCGAACCGGAAGCAACGTTCTCAACGTGCTTTGGCGCACCGTTTTTGCCGCGCCCGGCCATTGAGTACGCGGAAATGCTCGGGCAAAAAATCGCCGAACACAACGTTCGCGTCTTTTTGGTCAACACCGGCTGGACAGGGGGACCGTACGGCGTCGGCAGCCGCATGAAGCTCGCCTACACCCGGGCGATGGTGCAAGCCGCCGTCGAAGGGGAGCTGGACAACGCCGAAACGGTGCAAGACCCGATTTTCGGCCTCGCCATCCCAACCCACGTCCCCGGCGTGCCGGATGAAGTCCTGCAGCCGCAAAACACATGGGCCGACAAACAAGCATACGAACAAAAAGCAAAAGAGCTGGCGCAAAAATTCCGCGCCAACTTCCAAAAATTCGCCCACATCGATCCGTCCATTGAAAAACTCGGCGGACCGCTCGTGTAACAAGAACCCGGCCGGACACGGTATTCCCTGTCCGGCTGTTTTTTTATTTCTTTCCTTTGCTTTGGGCCTCACATTTCGCCCCCTTCCCACGAAAATCGGGAGGATTTTTTCATTCTGATGCCGAACAAATCCTTGACAAACAAGGGAAGTTGTAGGAATAAAAATAGACTCCACACAGAATAGGGGGAGGCTTCCATTGCTTCAGTATATCCATTTACCTTTAGCAGATTGTTGAAAATCAACCCGTTTTCCTTCGCTCCATCGTTTTGGGGCGTGGCCAAAAGCCAGTTTCATCAAAGACTGAAGATCTGATTTTTGGTTCATTTTGACTATTCCATCACCAGTCGTTTCGATGATCAAAGAGAGGATTGAGGTCATGAAAAATAAAACATTTCATTTCCTTTGGATCGGACAATCTTTCGCAAATTTCGGAGATGTGTTCTACATTGTTTCCGTTGTCTCTTACCTATATCATTTGACATCGAAAGCCATGGCTGCCGCATTAGTCCCTTTTTTCGTTACATTGTCGTTATTTATTAGCGGAATCGTCGCACCGATATTTTTCGAAAAATATAAACTAAAAACGTTATTGTCCTACGGACAAATGTGTAAAACATTTCTGCTGCTTTTTCTCTTGCTGTTTTTGCACTGGGGTGCGGAACATTACACTGCGATCGTTTATGTTTTTGTATCATTGATCGCTTTTTTAGATGGGATCAATAATCCGATTAAAAACTCCCTCGTTCCTTTTATCGTTTCCAAGGAGGAAATCTTGAAAGCCAACAGTTTTTTAAACACGTTAGACCAATTCATCAAACTTAGCGCATGGCCGATCGGGAGTTTGATTGTCAGTGTAGGGTCGCCGTTCCTTTTAATCAATATCACCTTATTGTTCTATGTCGTCTCAAGCATTCTTTTGTATTGTTTGGCCCGTTTTGTATCGCTATTGTCACACTGTTATTTGGCACAACGACGCACGGTGCGCTGGCGCTTATGTATTCCACCCTGTATGGGATCATCGAACAATGGAAAGTGATTTGCCTTCAGACGATTCTGCAAAAAAATGCCCGGATGGACGCTCTGCCTCATGTTTTTTCCGTGCAGGGAGTCATTAGTTCCGTAACGTTCGGGATTTCCGCCTTATTGATGAGCTTTATAGCCGATGTTTACGGGATTCGCTTTTCGTTTTATTTGTCTGTTTGCTGCTTTTTGATCAGCGGCTGGATCAGTTATCGTCAGCGGAAAATCTGGAGTTTTGATACGGGGCTGACCCAAAAGAGCGGTAATGCTTCTATCTGAGGTAACATGGAAAAATAGGCCATCGCGAAAAACCCGGTAAAATCAAGGGTTTCAGAGACGGTCTCTTTCACATACTTCGGTGAAATTTCATCAAAAAGGGCTTTTATGTCAGCCCCATTCTTGAGCCGCCCACGTCCTTATCTATTTCTGGTTCGGACAACGCCCACGTTTAGAGGTGTGTCATCACCCCGTCCCACCGAGGTAGTGTGTACCCTAATGGGCGGCGCGCCTGTAACCAGCGCACTAGGTTCGGCGCCCAAGCCCGAAATCGCTTTGGCGATGGTCAGATCCGACCCATCGAAAGCGGAACGATTGCAAATAAAGAGTTTCCATGTTTAATCATACGGCAGGGCGCAAACCCAAAAGGGGAATTTGCGCTCCTGCCTTTTTCAATTTCAATCCCTCATAGGTACGATAAAAACCCCCATTCCGTACATGATTAAACAACTTTCCAAATAGTTTCAATCCCTCATAGGTACGATAAAAACTTTGTGGTGTCGTTCGTTTTCGCAGTAATGAAGAAAGTTTCAATCCCTCATAGGTACGATAAAAACTTTCATCCAGACAACAAGATGGGCAGCTTCTTCGTGAGTTTCAATCCCTCATAGGTACGATAAAAACAGAAGATGAAGACGAAGCACTCGATTTATTTGGCGGGTTTCAATCCCTCATAGGTACGATAAAAACATCATTGACCGACTCGCTCGCTATGAAGCGGACATGTGTTTCAATCCCTCATAGGTACGATAAAAACATGTGTCATTTCAAATCCCCCCTTGGTTTTGTCTTGGGAGTTTCAATCCCTCATAGGTACGATAAAAACGTATTTGAATTTGGCGGAAAAGACTATGCATGGGATAGGTTTCAATCCCTCATAGGTACGATAAAAACACGCTGTCGTACAGTCGTCCGATTTCAAAGAACAGGGTTTCAATCCCTCATAGGTACGATAAAAACGGGAAAAGCCCACCAGACGCGCCAAGGATGACCAAGTTTCAATCCCTCATAGGTACGATAAAAACATTAACATGACCGCTACATACGCAAAAGTATTATAGTTTCAATCCCTCATAGGTACGATAAAAACCCGCAAGAGGGTTTGCGGAAGCACGTTGAACCGGAAAAAGTTTCAATCCCTCATAGGTACGATAAAAACGGCACGACCACCAGCCGAACCATGCCTGTTCAAGTGGTTTCAATCCCTCATAGGTACGATAAAAACGGCGAGGTTCTTCAGCGTGCTTTCTTCGTCCTGTCCAAGTTTCAATCCCTCATAGGTACGATAAAAACGCCAGCCGGAACAGCCACAACAGCAGGATTTGCCTGTTTCAATCCCTCATAGGTACGATAAAAACAGACATCCAAAGAAACAGACGTACGACGCGGAATAGTTTCAATCCCTCATAGGTACGATAAAAACCCCATTGACGATAAAAAGAAACCCGGACGCTCGCAGGGTTTCAATCCCTCATAGGTACGATAAAAACTCATGCGCGCATCCTCCGCTGGTACGCCTAGCGACCGGTTTCAATCCCTCATAGGTACGATAAAAACTCGAATTTTTAAAGGAACTCAAGAAGTCTATACACTGTTTCAATCCCTCATAGGTACGATAAAAACTTTACCCGTGGTGCTAGATAAAACTCAGACAAGCATAAAAATAGCCCTTGCTGGCGGATCTCCAGTAGAATGAAAGTGTCACCCAACATTCGAAAGGAGAGATCCCCCATGCAAGAGCACTTTCATTTTACTACAGATCCAGCCAAACTTCAAAAACAATATGCCGCTATTTTCTGTTTTGTTTCTGCTCAACTGTCGTTGATTCAAATGTATCTTCATCGCCGCAACCGTCACTTGGTCAAGCAAAAAGACGAAGTGGTCATGGCGGTTCACCTTTTGGGGAAGCTGCTGGGCTTTTCTTCTGAACGAGCCTGGCATCGCTTTGTCACGGGAAATTTGTTCACAAACGGCTCGTTTCTTGAACGCTCCCGATACAACCGCCGCTGCCGAGCGCTTGGCTTCGCGGTCAAATGGATTCGTCATGAACTAGCCAAACGTGGCCAACACCATGCTTATGCCGTTGTTGACAGTTTGCCTCTTCCGTTGTGCCATCCCGCGAGAATGCAGCGCGTCAAGCGATTTCGAGGGATCGCGGATATGGGGTATTGTGCTTCCAAAAAGCAATGGTACTACGGTTTCAAGCTGCATCTTCAAGTGACCAATCAAGGGCTGGCCATGGGCTATGTCGTGACGGAAGCGTCCTGCCACGACGTCAAAGCGGCTGAAACGGTGATGACTCAAATCCCTCATCCCTACAACTTTGGAGACAAAGGGTACATCAGCCGCGCTCTTCGAGAAAAGCTGTATGAAGAACACCAAGCCGCGTTCTGGACACCGTCTCGACACAATCAAAAGCACGGCCCATCCAAGGCATGGGAAGAATGGATCAGGAAAAAACGCAAAGTCATCGAGACGGTGTTTTCGATTCTCGTGGACCAATACCGGATCACCGACATTCGGGCGAATTCCATTGCCGGGTTTGAAGTGGCACTCGATGGCATCTTGGTGGCTTATTCCCTGGTCACACTAGGGCTGGTTGAGCGCTGACGCTCAACTAGCACCACGGGTAAAAACTTTGTCTTCTCGGAAAGCGCCAGGTTGTCATCCATTGGTTTCAATCCCTCATAGGTACGATAAAAACCAACTGTTCGTCTGTCATCAACCCTTTGGACAGTTCCGCGTTTCAATCCCTCATAGGTACGATAAAAACTGTTTCTAAGGTGCCTGACTCTTTTACTCCTTTATGTTTCAATCCCTCATAGGTACGATAAAAACTCCCGGGAAAGTACAAGGCTGTTTATGAAGCCAGCTCAGTTTCAATCCCTCATAGGTACGATAAAAACTGAATTCGTTTTAACTCGAGATTTAGGTCGGTTATTTTGTTTCAATCCCTCATAGGTACGATAAAAACTTTTTATGCCCAATGAGATTTTTGAAGATTTGCAAAGGTTTCAATCCCTCATAGGTACGATAAAAACCTTGGCATGAGCGAGCGGAAATATTATCGGTTGAAGTGTTTCAATCCCTCATAGGTACGATAAAAACCGGCAATTGCGTTGCCGGTACTTGTCCATTTGCGTCGTTTCAATCCCTCATAGGTACGATAAAAACAACCGCGGCAGTGTATCGCTTCCATTCGTCGTCCGGTTTCAATCCCTCATAGGTACGATAAAAACGGCCGTGCCGCTGGCTTTTTGGTGCTGAAGTCGAAGTTTCAATCCCTCATAGGTACGATAAAAACTGAGCGGGTCACTCTCGATGTATTCCCCGCTTGAATGGTTTCAATCCCTCATAGGTACGATAAAAACGGACGAAAGGAGTATTATTTATGAAACTTGAAACATGTTTCAATCCCTCATAGGTACGATAAAAACGGCAAGGTGTCACTGGTCGGGTACTGCGTGCAAAAGAGTTTCAATCCCTCATAGGTACGATAAAAACTGGTATCGTAAACTTCAGTGGCTGATTTGAATTTGGTTTCAATCCCTCATAGGTACGATAAAAACAATGCGGTCGTTGCGGCGCTTGGATGAACGGGAAGGCGTTTCAATCCCTCATAGGTACGATAAAAACGTGCGCTGGGTATTGCGTTTTGTTAGATATATAGATGTTTCAATCCCTCATAGGTACGATAAAAACGCAGTCGCGAGCAGATCATTGTATTGTTGTTCCGTGTTTCAATCCCTCATAGGTACGATAAAAACATCCCCACGCGTAGACTTTACCATCCACCGTCAACGGTTTCAATCCCTCATAGGTACGATAAAAACGGCTCGACGTTCGTGTGGGGCGAGGACGTGACAAAAATGTTTCAATCCCTCATAGGTACGATAAAAACTTGACAATCCGCAGACGGCCAACGCGGAGGGGTTTTTGTTTCAATCCCTCATAGGTACGATAAAAACTAACTTTTTCAAAAATTGGTCATAATGCCGTACTAGGTTTCAATCCCTCATAGGTACGATAAAAACTAGTCTGGGCTCTCCATCATCCCCACCATCCCAACGTTTCAATCCCTCATAGGTACGATAAAAACTACCGAACCACGCCTGTTCAAGTGCAAGGGCTGTCGTTTCAATCCCTCATAGGTACGATAAAAACCCCAAAAATGCTTGTTGTATCAAGCATTTCGATCTAGCGCTGTTTTCAGAATACCACGTTTCAAAAATTCTGTCAATAACCTTCAACCTCGATGGCTGTAAGTCTGAGCCGCCAAAAACCATTGTCGTCGATCCCCCGGGGTTTTCGCACGATTGGAGGTCGACGACAATGTGGGGATTGACGGCGAAGAGTCTGCTCTGCTTACCCCTTTACCCGTTCGATCTTCTCAACCGGCAGCCCAGTCAGTTCGTGGATCGTGTCGACATCATACCCTTTCGCCAGCATTCTCTTCACCACGTCGAGCTTCCCTTCCTCAATCCCTTTTTGGCGCCCTTGCTTCATCCCTTGTTTGACTCCTTGTTGAATTCCCTTTTCCATCCCCCGCTGTTCGTATGAGACGATGAGCTCCATCACACGCTTTGCTTCCTTCGTTTCCATTTGGCTCACCTCATTTCGCAGTTTGGCTTCCTCCTCTTCGGACAACCGCAAATACGTTTCAAAAAAGCCGAACAACAGCCGCTGTTTCGCTTCATCCAGCTCGAGGCGGACGAGCATGCGCAAAAATTCTTTTTTCACTTCGACCTTTTCTTCTTCATTATACCCCATTTTGCTTAACAAGGCAGCGGCGACGGGATTGTCATGGCGGATGTACGCGCGCCACGGCAGTTTGCGCAGCTCCACCGTCAGAAAGCGGAAGTCAAGAACGGTCAAAAACGGAAACTGGACGACCAATGAGGAAGGTTCATCGTGGTGTTCATCATAGCTGAAGATGGCGATCGGAAGAATGCGGCGGCGGTATTTTTGAAACAAGCGGCTGAAGTAGAGGAACATTCGCTCGGGGAAGGTCCGCTGGGTGTAGCTTTGATGCTCGACATGAACAATGACGAGCCCGTCTTCCCCTTTTACCTTTGTTTCGACCAACAAGTCGACGCGGTGCTTCTCTCCGGCTGTCACGTCGGTAAACAGTTCTTCTGAGAGGAAAGAAAGGCGGTGAACGTCGATGTGCTCGTACACGTTGGGAAAGAAAAGAAGCAAAAACTCTTCGAAAAACGTCGACAGCAGCTCTTTGAACAACCGGTCGTGATCGATTCGCGGTTTAGCCACGTTTCCCCTCCTTGCGGCATCGAATTCATCGTATGATATTCGCTCTCCGCGGCCAAACTCCTTCTCCTCCCCCCTACTTTTTTATGGTATGATCAAACGTCGCACAGGAAATCCTCAAGCAAAGGCTATTTTTATGCTTGTCTGAATCGGCCTGACGCCACAAGTTAACTATAGACGGAAAAAACTTGAGCCAAGAGCGCAAACCGTTCTTCCGTTTGCGCTCCTGTCCGATGAACCCGTTCAGCGCTCATTCAGCCGCTTCGTGGTGTGCAGCCTCGTTCAATTCGTCGAATACAGGCTGACGAGCTCATACGTCACCGTCGTCCGGCTGCCTTCCCATTCGAGCTTTCTCACGACCGCGACGCCGCTCGCTTCGCTTTGCACCGTCCGGCGCACTTCAAGCGGCACGTCAAGCGGATACAAGCGGTAGCCTTCTTTTTTCAACACAAACACATTTCCTTGAACGCGCTGTTCCTTTCCTTTTGTCACAATGACCGTCTGCAGCTCCATCGGCATGCCCATATGATTCCAACCTCCTTGGCACCCCATCGATTCGTTGGCGGCCGCGCCGCCACCCGAGCGGCGCGCGCAGCCGCCCCTCTAGTTGTATCGTATCACATTGTCGGCTGTTGTTTCATCCATTCCGTGAGCCTTTGCACCGTCTCGCGATTGGCTTGCGGCGGAAAATAGTGAGTGAACTCAGGAAAGTACCAAGCCGTGACCGGTTTGCCGAGCTGCTTCAGCCGCCGCTCAAGCCGCCAAGCGTGCTCAATCGATACGTTCTCATCGCGCCCGCCGTGGATGATGAGCACCGGGGCCTTGAGCCGTTCCAGATGGTAGAGCGGCGTGCGGTGCCGGTAGCGCTCCGGGCATTTGTTCGGCGTCCCGCCGATGACGCGCTTCATCATCCGCCGCAAGTCAGGCCGCTCCCAATACGTAAGCTCCAGATCCGCCACCCCGCCCCAGACCGCCACCGAACAGACCCCTTCGGCCATTAGGGCGGCATGGAGCGCCATCGCCCCGCCGCGGGAGAAGCCGAACATGTGAACGCGCCCGGGATGGACGAGCGGATGGCGGCGAAGGAGATGAAACCCAGCGAGCGCGTCATAGCGGTCGTCGCCGGCGAAATCTTCGTTTCCTTCTCCGCCCCCATTGCCGCGATAGAGCGGAGCGAAGACGACAAACCCTTGCGAAGCGAATTGGACAAGGCGCGGCACTCGCACCTGCCCCACATTTTTAATCCCGCCGCGCAAATACAAGAAGCCGTCATACACCTTATTTTGTTTCGGCACAGCCAAAAATCCTTTCACCTTCAGCCCTTGGGACATATAGGTGACAAAGAACACATCGATTCCCGGATGCGGCGACGGAAACCGATATTGGTCAATGATGTCCCCGTCCATACGCCTGCCTCCTTCCTACGCGAAAACAGCTGATGCGAACCACCCGTCATCATCCCCCAACGCCTTCTTTCATTAGGGCAAGTGGGGATGTCCGACTGCCTCGCTGTTGGTGCATGCCGCCCCTTGGCCGAGCGTCAGCTTGAAAAAGCCCTGGAGCGCGAGGAGCGTCCCGACCGCCGCCCGTTCTCGTTCGACCGCCCATTTTTTCTAGGCATTCACACATTTTTGCTGCGTGCATACGATAAGGTGAAACCACGGTTTACCGCATGCGAACCAAGGGGGTTAACGAACATGAAAAAATGGGCCGTATGGTTATGCTCGCTTCTGCTGCTTTTGCCGCTTTCCGCCTGCACGAATGACGGGGGCCAAAGCGAAAAGCCGCTCAAAAAAGTGCGGCTCGCCGAAGTGACGCACTCGATTTTTTACGCACCGCAGTACGTCGCCCTGGCAAAAGGCTTCTTTAAAGAAGAGGGGCTGGATGTCGAACTGACGACGACATGGGGCGGCGACAAAACGATGACGACGCTGCTTTCCGGCGGCGCGGACATCGCCCTTGTCGGCTCGGAAACGTCGATTTACGTCTACAGCCAAGGAACGGACGACCCGGTCATCAACTTTGCCCATGTAAACTTAACTCTCACACAGGTTTATAACACCTTGGCTCCCCTTGCTAATGATACTACATTAGCCGCAATCGAAAAACAAAAAGGCGGATCACTCCGCCTTCTTTTCTTCTTCCGTTGTTTTCAAACGGCGCTTCCCCACATCTCTTCGAGCGCGTCTTCGAAAAACTCCAATGCAGCCAATATGCCGCTGACAAAAGCCTGTTCCTGTTCATCGTCAGTCTCGATCATCGCATATTGCAGTCGGTGATCCGCGACCGTCGCTTGCAATAACAACAATTTCACCAAAATGTCAATCATGCTTTCTCCTCCTTCACGCTTTCAGTAAACATTCACAATGAACACCATATTCCTTCGTGATCGCTTCAATCTGTCGTTTCTTCATTTGGGATACAGTGTAGAACAGCAGAACAGGTTCACCGAGTTGCTGTCGCTGGATAAACCGGAACAAGTATGCATAGCGTTCGATTTTTCTCTTGTTCTCGACCATCTTTTGTGTAATATCTACTTCCAGGAAGCACATTTTTCCCTGGTACGTAAACCGTGCATCGGACACAACGCTGTATTCCTTGCCGCCTTCTTTCCAGCGTGTCTTTGCTTCCGCTTTCCAATCGTGCGGATAGTGGTAAAAAATATAGATGTCATTTCGCATGACGATGTGTTCAAGCGGGCTGTTGCGGCGTACGGTCACCTCACCGCCCACCATTTCAGCGCCGGCTTTATTGAGATAGTACACATCTTCGCCGATCCGTTTGGTATGCGTGTACTCTCGAAGTCCTTGTAAAATGCGGTTGGCGTTTCGTTTGCTCCCTAAATCAAACATGTGTTGAATTTGGGAGCGAGAAAGGGCCTGGAGGCTATTCAAAGCGTATAAAATCCTCGTTTGCCGTTCGGTGAGCCGGCTTTTCAACGCGGTACACCTCCAATCTTCTTTCCATCTCCTCATCATCAATCAATGGAGTTTGCACGATCATTTTCTCGTGTGTTTTGATAATCGCCCGGCCTTTTATGTCAGACGGCAATTCTTCTGCTCCGTAGTCATCGATCGCTACTTGTGACGCGTAGCCAGTCGGCAGGCGGAATGTGATTTTCAAGTCCGCGTTTTGTTTCACCTGTCTCGGCAACGTGTCGGAAGTTGGGTACTGCGTGCAAAAAATGAGCCGTATGCCGAGCGCACCACCAATACGCGCTATTTCCCCGAGCGTGTGCTGGCACGCTGCAAGCATATCCTTATGCTCTTTCGTCATGAAACGGTCGGGCGCGAGTTGTGCCCCTTCGTCAACAATGACGAACAGGCGCTTCTGAATCGGTGTATTCACCACGTTAGACCATCCATTTTTCTTGAATTCAGCTTCTTGTTGCTCCATGAATACTTTTACCTTACCCAGCACGTTAAACGCCTCTACAGGGCTACTAGCGACGTCTACGACCTGTTTCAGATTTTTATATCTCCCAAACTCTAGCCCGCCTTTCATATCGAGAATGACAAAGGACGCATCGTCCGGGTGGTGTTCAATAAGATACGTCATGATGTTTTTGAGCATGACCGTTTTTCCGAACCGCGTCGTTCCGCTAATCGTGCAGTGCGGCGTTTTGTCAAAATCATGGAAGCACCAGCCTTTTTCATTCAAGCCTAACGGGATCACCCAACCATTTTGATCCGGCACATCTTTATACAGTACTTTTTCCGGCATCTCGCGGTGAAACACGTCAATGTACAGCCATTTTTTGAACGTCACTTCCACATATCGGTCGAGCGTCGCCTCTAGCACTTCCTTGACCGGTTCAAGCATTTTTTTGGTCAATCCCAGCGGAACACGGTACACATATCGGGTGTACAAGTCTTTTTTCTCTTTTGCGACGAGCTTCGGATAGACGTGCTCATCGCGGACAGTTGTCCCCACTTTTAAGTGTCTAAAGGCAGTTTCTATATCGCGTTCATAATCTTCTTGTCTTCTCCGGCCAAATACAACGGCAGTCGCCCCGACGGCCAAGGGAAGAAGGAAAAATTCAAGCATCAACATCACCCCTGGAGAGAAAAACTATCCCAAGCATCGGGTATATTCCCGATAGCTTGTGTATACAATAGAATACAGGAACATGGACCCGCTCACCCGTGTTCTGTGGGGGAATGTGCGAGGGTAGACATCACAAGAACCAAATGGACAGCTGATGAATGAAATAGAGTAAGCCCCCGCATATTCCCGCCTGCATACCCACATTCAAGATAAAAGACACGCTTTCCTTGTCTACCCATCCTTTGTTCTCCGCATAGGCAATTCCGATCAACACAAGCCCACCGCCGATCACTTCGATCATTTTCGCTGCCCCCTCATGTTGTATTTCACAAAATCCTCGTCATCCATCATCTGTCTTGCGTACTCCGCAATCAATGACTTGGGAATCTGAATGTATTCTTCTTTGTCATCCTCGATGTGCCCCAGCTCCTTGCCAATCCGCTGGTATAGTGAGTAGTAGCCTTTGTACTCCCTGCTGCCGACTTCGAACCGTTCAATGTAGTCAAACAGCTTCTGTTTCTTCTCCTTCGTGTCCGCGCCACGATACAGCTCTTTCAAGTAATCCGAACTGTGCAGATAAGGAGTTTGGTCCAGGTACTCGAACTCGTTCATTTTTCGATGACGTTTTCGATGTTCGGCATATGCTTGGAAAATACTTTGAAATACTCCCTCGCCTTCCAATCGATGTTCCTCCTCTCATTCCCTTTTTCTCTGAAATCTTGCATGATTGCTGCTGTTTAAAGAAAACGGGTACATTGCGGAGAATTCGTTTTGGTATGGTAAAGAGTATGAGGGAGAGTTTGTCCAATATATCTTGTCCTTAAAATTTTTTTGATCTTTTTATCAAAAAATTTGTAAGAGGAATCAAAACAAATTTGAAGAAATGGTACATGTAGCAAATGGAGGAGTAATATATTATGAGAAATCGAATTTCCTACTTAATCAAAGCGAGGGGATTGAAGCAAAATCATATAGCACAAAAAATGGGAGTAACCGAGCAAACATTTTCAAATTGGTGTAGAAATGTCACGCAGCCGGATTTACTGGAGTCGTATCAACTTTCTAAGTTATTGGGCGTACCTATGGAAGAATTAGTTGAGGAGGAAAAAGAGGACAATGGCTAAACTCGAGAAGTTGGTCAATTTAGCTAAAGAACATCTTGAACCAGGCGAACAAGTAGTTGCAAGTGTTTTGGGAGCATACGAAACAAAAATTATGGGTAAAGATACCGTAATGAATGGTGTTTTTTTGGCAACAGATAGACGGCTTGTTTTCTATGGGAAAAGAACCTTTGGAGGATATGATCTCGAGTTCTTCCCATATGAAAACATTAGCTCCACCGAAATCGGAAAAGGATTAATGGGCCATAAGGTGTCTTTCTTTGCTTCTGGAAATAAAGTAAAAATGAAATGGATCCAACAAGGGGATTTTGACAAGTTTATTAATCACGTTAAGCAAAGTATTGGGAAAAAGCCGAGTAGTAATAATGCAGCAATTGCAAGTGTGGCGGATGAATTGAAGAAATTCGCGGAACTCAAAGAAATGGGAGTTATTACGGAAGAAGAATTTGAAGCGAAGAAAAAACAATTGTTAGGAATTTGAGCCTTTCTCATACGAGAGGGGCTTTTTGTATTAGAAACAAAAAAAGCCCTGCCGTTTGGCAGGGACTACACAATAGTCGCTGGATACCCTTTTTTCTTCAGCTCATCGGCCAGCCGTTTTGCATTTTCGGGATCAGCAAACGCCCCTACTTGCACACGGTACAATTTTCCGTCAGACACTTTTTGTTTCGTCTGCGGCTTTGCTTTTTTCTTGAGACCGAAAGCTTTGACAATTCCTTGCACGTGGCCGTATGCGACTTGTTGCAGGAACTGTTCGGATTTCAATTTTGCTGCGTCATTAGCGTTATCAATAAACAAGTTTTCCGTGAGAATCGCTGGCATGTTCGTTTCACGCAATACGGCATAGTTCGCGCGTTTCTTGCCGCGGTCAGTCACATTGCCGATTGCTTTCATGAGCTCCTGGTGAATCACGTTTTGATAAGCGATCGTCGCCGGGCTGACGTTACCGTTATAGATGTAACTTTCGAATCCGGTTCCCCCGCCAGCGTTAATGTGAACAGAAATGAGTAAATCAGCTTTCAATTTATTTGCAATCGCCGCACGTTCGGAAAGTTCAAGAAAACGGTCATCCGTCCGTGTGTAGTGTACTTCCGCGCCTTCATACTCCCCAAGCATCTTGCCGATATGTTTTACGATAGCGAGTGTCAAATCCTTCTCCCTCAACCCATTCGCAACCGCACCAGGATCGTGACCGCCATGACCAGCATCAAGAACAATACGTACCATCATTTCCCCTCTCCTTTCTCGCTTCTTCCTTTCAGCACCTCAACTGCCTGTTTGATTTGCTCTGGCACAGGCAATCCAATCCGACCTGCATTTTCAACAATCGAGAGCAACTCATTCGCTAAATAAAAAAAGATCGTCGCATCTCGGAATAACCCATTCGTTCCGACCGCACGATCAATCAAGTGCCCAACTGCTACAAGCACGAAAATCATGATTTTTTTTGGAATACGCTTGAACCCAACGGCGCTTCTCAACGTTCCTTCTTTTGATGCCGCCAGCACGCCCGTGACATAATCCATGATAACAAATGCCAGCAAGATGCCAAGCAGTTCTGACCATCCACCGAAAAGATACCCAACCACGGCCCCAAGCGCGGCCGCGCCGGTTTTAAATACAACATCTAATCGTTCCATTTTATCTCCGCCTTTCTAAACAAAATAAAAAATCCCTATTTTCGGACTTCTCCACTAATTTGAGCCAATTCCTGTTTCAATTTTTTCACCAGCGTTGGCCGGCTCTCGCCAAAAGTCGCCTCGATTTGAAAACCGCCTGGTTCGTATATTTCTTTTATTTCGGTGATGCGCGCATCTCTTGTCACTCCCCATTCCCGGTTTTGAATGGTGACTATATCACCAAGGTCATAATCAATTTCGTACTTGAAAGGCGAATTCGTGAGAATTTGCCCCTCGAGGAAAAATTCCTCGGCGTACTCCGAAAGCTTTTGCTGTCCTCTCTGTTGCAACTTTGCGATGATTTCAGCTTCTGGGAGTGCTTGCTGATTTTCGTCTTGCTCCGCTACATCTCTTGCATCAATGAATGTTTCAATTCGAGAAAGTCCTTCGGCTTCGCCAACTTCAACTACACGTCTGTCTTCTCCTTCCCCTTGTCCTGCGATATAGCCATAGTTCTTGTAGTTATAGTCAGATTCAACAAAACTCAATTGTTTCAGACTCTCGAATTGCGGACTAAAAATAACAGGCGGATTCTCTGTCTGATTGACTGTGAGATTCCGCCCTTCAAAAACATCAAATATCCATTTTTTCTGCTGAATATCAAGAAAGACATCCCATCCAAGCCCGCTTGTTTTCGAGATTTCAATGAGCTCATCGGCAAGGTTTTTGAACCGCGATTCCCAGCTGATAGAGGAACCGCGTTGCTGGTCCGAAGCAATCACGATCATGTCAATTTTTCGTTTAGTATCAACTGGATTTACAATGTGATTGTTCACGTAATGCTTCATTACGGCTTCCGCAGCTCCGCTTGCTCGGTCGTGGCTATCGCCGGCAGGAGGAACCGTAATCCGTTGCGCCATGACTCCTTTCAGCGCAATGCCTTTTATGAGCCAGTTTTCCGATGCCTTTCCGTTTTCATCAAGCTCAATTTCACGATGGCGGATGATACCAACCTTGTTCCTGCTTGCACCGAGCATAATGAGATTGCCGCGTTGCAGAAGCTCCGTATGTCGTTTATGCCGGTTGATACGCAATTCAAACTCGCCGACTTCGTGCCATCGACGAGTAAAAAGAAGTGATTCGTAGTTGTCGATTTCGGCTAAAAGGTCAAGAATCGGTGTCAAAATCCGAACTGGTTTCATAGTTCACCACCTAATAAAAAAACACCGCTAAAATCGGTGTTGTGTCGCATTATCGTCCGAATATGACGTACCTACGGTTTAGCTGTATTATTATAAACAATTTCACCAGTTTCAGGATCAATATAAGCGTCTACTACAATTGTTTTGGTTTCAACATCTACGTGATATTCAATAGCTGTGTCAAAATGATTTTCATTGTATCCATATGGAAGGTCAATGAATTCTATTTTGTCAGGCCGTAAATCATCTCGAAGGGCTCCTTCCATTTGGTATAATGAATTATTTAATACATAACCGGTATATGGGTTGTATATAATGCGTGTACCTATTTGCATTATTCCCACGCCTCCCATCCATATGATATATCAACGTATCCAATCATTATTTTGAATCCGTCTGACAGAATTTGATTACTTCCATCATTTATAAGTGCATAGTCAGGATAGTGATTACTGTTATCAATTTTTGATGAAGCCCCTATTAAATATTTTCCATAACCTCCGTAATGTCCAGCGCTTTCTTTTATTAAGAAACGTAAAAAACCTATTCCTCCTGTGGCAAATTTCACCTTTACAATGGATGGTGTAAAACCTAATCCTGTTATTGTTGCAATACCTGTTGAGCCACTCCATCCTGTTCCGGTTGCATATCTTTTTCCTGTATTTACATTCGCAATCTTATCCGCTAATGCTTGCAATGATTCTGTTCTACTTGCTGATACACCTTTATTCGTTAGGTTTGTTGCCATTATTCTTTTTATTACATCTATAAAATCAACGCGATATTCTTCAAGTTTTTTCATCCCCATGATTACGACACCTCTACGCCACTGATATAAACCGTAATCGCATTAGCTGTCACTTGTGCCGCTGAAATGACATCTCCCGATCCTAATACAGCCGATAAGTTAATGACCGCTGTATCATTTGCGGATACAGTATATTGAGAGATGACTTTGTTTGCTGCACTTGCTCCATTCCCGCTTGGAACAAAGTAAATATCAATCTTTGCATCTGTTCCTGTTGTATTGCAGAGTATTATATTCTTCACGATCGTTTTATAAGTGGCGGGTACTTGATACAACGCACCTATTGTTGTTCCCGGTTGACCTATATACAATCGTTTCGGAGTTGTTGCCAATTACATCGCCCCCATCCAATAGAGAATTTCAAGGTCGTTTGCTTTTGCTTGTGCTGCGTTCCAAGCGTCTTTTTCTGCTTGGGTAACATGCTTCGTAGTATCAGCCAAATGCGAAGCAAAATCTTCTTGAGAAGCAACAGTAACACCTACATCAGCGCCCGTTAGATACGATTCGCCTTGAGCATTAGAAAAGAAAGTGTTCCAAGCGTTTTGAATTTGAGTAAACCATGTATTCCAACTAGTGTCATAGTTTGTTGTGTTTGTATTAAACCAATCATTCCATTGCTGTTGGAATTGAGGAAGCTTTGTGTCTAGCCACGTTTGCCAATTCTCTTCAAACTCTGCTGATTTTGCGTTGTAATGTGCTTGGAATTGATTAAATATTTCGGTCGTATCCGCTTGAATTAACGAGTTAACAAGCCCACAAACATTATTATCAAGCCGTTCATCTGTAATTTGATAGGCTTCAATATACGATTTCCCTGCTTCAATCCGAACTTGCGCAAGCGAAATTTCATATACATTGTCATTCCTCGTAAGCGCTGGCGGTGTCGGTGTTGCGCTTGGTGTTCCTTTCAGCACTTTAGCGTTGATTGCACGCACTTCTAGACTTTTATCTAACCGCAAAACAATGCGGTCAATCCGGTCATATTGCGTATCGGGAAGATCATGCGTCAGATAAAACGGACCGCCCTCAATTTTGTACATATATCCCTCTATCCAAGCAAAACCCTCGTTGATATAGGTCATGATATTAGTTCCATCACAACCAACCTGAAGATTTGTTCCACCGTTGAATATGCCATTAGTAAGCAATCTACGAAAATACTCCGCAAACTCATCTGCGGAGTAATAACGTTCATCTTCGGGTGTACTATCAAAAAAGCGACTATATTCAGGCATGATTACACCCCCACATATCTATTTCTAAACGCGATAACGACCCTCGATTTCGTGCTGTCGTTGTTTGAGTTGTATTCAAGTTCATTGTCACCTACTTGTAACTGGAAGAACGACGATTCTAAGTCAATCCAGTTGAACACATTCGTTTGTACACCATTTTTATCTTCAATCACGACTGACTTTTTCCCAAATGTTGTGTCGATGATGAGTTTGTCACTTTCGCCTAGCTCACGATTTACGCGGATAAATTCACCTGTTGTATTGTTTTTGACGATCGGGTTGATAGCAGGCCCATAAAATGTGATAGTCACGGGAGTCGGTACATCACCTTTATTCTGTAAAATTCTTCTAAAGCTTCGTTGTGAAAAGCGTGAACCTAAAAACAAAGGAAACGATAGCCCGCCCATGAGAAAAGACATTTGCCTGCTGGTGTAGAATGAATCCAGCCAAAACGGTTCAGGGCAAAGTAAATTCACAAGTGCCTTCTGGAACCTTGGTCCACGATTCTCTTTTCCGGCCGGAAAAGATGGTACTCCATCCGGAATAGCTTCAATTTCTCGAATAGTTTCGCCGTTTTCATATCGAAGTACGCCTTTCCCTAGCTTTGGATTGAAGACAGAAGCAAGAAATTGGCGTTGCTGCAGTAATGTCGCTGTGTCACTTGCCAGAATCGCAATTTCCAATGAGATAGCGCGTTCTTGCAAAACGGAATCAATGTATGTTGATCCGTCCTGGAATGGAGCCTTTTGTGTTTGAATATCAGCATCCACGTCACCAAGCCCATCAATAGACTGCAAAAGAAAAGGAGCTGATGATTTCAGCTCCACTGATTGACCTCTTGCATTTGTAAAGATGATTCGCTGCATATCATAGCCCCCATTCCATTGCAAGCTGACGACTCACTTGAAGATTCTTTCGAGCAACTTCAGACGGCGTTGGCGCAGTTGAGTGGAAATGGAAATGCTGTTCTATTTTCGCACCGGCCAGTTTTGGAATGTTGATCGTCGTTGCTGTAGGAGTTACAGCTCTTCCGAAAGAACCAGCAGCCACAGTCGGAATCGTTGCCTGCGCCATTCTGTTCGTTGCAGAAACAACAGCACTGATATTTCTTGAGATGCCTTCGGCCAAGCCAACAGGAATCCACTTTCCTAACTTCATCATGACACGGGAAGGTGAATTGATCTCAAGTGCTGATTGTATCGTCGCTCTGACTGTATCGGCGATTTCCCGTGCCTTGTTTTGTAAAGGTTCAATCATAGAGTCCAGTCCCTGAATCAATCCTTGCATCGAGTTCTTCCCGATGTCCTCCATGCTTGCGGACATGAGATCGAACTCTGTCTTTGTGCCTTCCGTGATTTCCCTTACTTTTGCCATCCATTCTTTTTTGTGCTGTTCGAGTTCAGCGTTAGCTTGTGCCCTCAAATAGACGATCTTGTCGACATATTCTTTGTTCAATCGCTCAAGTTCAGCATTTGCCTGCGTACGTAGCTCGGTGATTTTGTTAATGTAGTCTGTTTTTGCTTTTTCCAGTTCCTCATTTGCTGTTAGTCGCAACTGTTGAATTTTCAATTGTGTCTGTTGGCGCATGCCCTCAAGTTCATTGATCGCTTGAGTCTTCGCAAGAGCATTTTTCTCACGCCACAACTGAACGTATTGCTGCAGCTCACTGTCAGAAAGGGAATTGAGTGCCGCGATTTCGTCAACCGCTTTTGGTCCCATATCACGAAGCTCTTGAAGAAGTCCTTCATCAACTCCACGCGTTGCAAGAGAAGAAATATTTTTCTGCCAATCTTTGAACGCACTGACCTGATCGGAGAGATTTTTGAGTAAGCCTTGTCCGGTTACGTCATTTTTTCTCTTGAATTCATCGAACAGCCCTGCAAAGCTATACAACGATTTCGTGCGGTCTTCGACTGCTTTTTGATATTCCTCTGTCAGCTTTCGTTCTTCTTCCGCAAGACGATCATTGATTTCTTTGACTTTTGCTTCATATTCTTCTCTCGCTTTGATTTCGTCTTGAAGCAGACGGTCGTTGATTTCCTTTACTCTTGTTTCATACTCTTCTTTCGCTTTCAACTCGTCTTGGTACAATCGTTCATTGATTTCTTTCACTTGTTCAGCGTATTCGTTGTTGAGAGCTGTCAATTTGTCGTGAATCTCTTTCTTCACACGATAGATTTCTCGTTCGTAATACTTGCGCTCTTCTGACCCTTCCTTGTACTTTTTGATGTAGCTCTCATACAACTCAAGCTCCTCTTTGAGAGAAAGGTTGTTGAAGTATTTGCGATCCTCGATATACTGTTTTTCCTTCTCAAACTGTTGCTTGAGAAGTTCGTTTTTGACGCGGACAATTTCTTTTTCTATTTCAATCCGTTCTTTGGAGCCTTCTTTGTACTTTTTCGCAAGGGTTTGCCATGCTTTAAGCTCCTGATCTAACGACAACTGACCTAGTGCTCGCTTGTCCTCAATAGCCTTTTTCGCATCCTCAAATTGCTTTTTCGCAATAGCCGCTTGCTCTTTTGCACGTTGA
Source organism: Geobacillus sp. Y412MC52 (assembly GCF_000174795.2). NCBI lineage: Bacteria > Bacillati > Bacillota > Bacilli > Caryophanales > Anoxybacillaceae > Geobacillus > Geobacillus sp. Y412MC52. The sequence continues at coordinate 2,977,620 of NC_014915.1, forward strand.
TCCTCAATTTTTTTAATCTCCAGCTGAACCTTCCGTACTTGATCTGGTGTTTTCGCATATTCTTTTTGGATTTTTCGAAGCTCGGAAATATATTGTGAAGAGTCGATTTTGCCTAATTTAAAATTCGTTTGCGCCTTCGCAAAAGCTTCATTAAACGCTTTTTTGTTTGCATCGGCTAGTTGCTTTGCATACTTCTGTTGAATTCTATAAATTTCCTTATTAGCGCGCTCTACAGCATTCGGCACGGTCGCATACTGCTTTTTTAGCTTTTCAAATTCATCGATTGCCTGCTTTGCATTGATTTTTTTTGCATCAAAGCGATATTGAATGTTCCGGAATGCCTGCTCAAACGCTTTTTTCGCTGCTTCTGCGGTCTTTTTCGACGATTGTTCAACGTATTTTTTCTGGGACTCAATCCCTTTTGCAAAACCTTCACCAGTGTGTTTTCCTAGTTTTTCGGTTTCACGAGATGGAGAATGGATATCGAGTACATTTCTGATTGTTCTTGTGACGGAATTAGCTATGTCCCTCACTTTTTCTACAACAGCCGAAGCCATCGAAGAAATACCGTTGGCAAGACCTTGAATGATGTTTTTTCCGATAGAATACAAATTAATCCCTTTTAAGAAACTCACAGCGCTATTCCACATGTCTGTTATTGTCGATTTGATACCGCTCATGGTGGAGGAAACAGTGCTTTTCATAGTGGAAAATGCGCTGCTTACCGTTGATTTTGCTGTGTTTACCGCTGTTGAAATAGACGATTTGATCCCATTCCAAACAGATGAAGCCAATGACTTAACCGTATTAAACACTGATGATGTCGTCGATTTGATATTTCCCCAAGCAGAACTTACAAATCCTTTGATTGCAGAAACTGCACCAGAAAAGATTGATTTTATTCCGTTCCATATGGAAGAAAGCGCGTTTTTTAGGTTGTTGAAGATAGCTTTTGCATCGTTTAAAAGGCTTTTAAAGTCACCTGTCACAAGGTCAACGATGAGAAGGACGGCACCGAGGAAAATGTTTTTAATCGCCTGCCACACACCGCTAAAGTATTGCTTTAATCCATTCAGAATGGTTTGCAATCCGCCTTTCATGCCATTAAAGATGTTGGTTATTCCATTAATAAAAGGTGTGATGATCGCCATCACACCGTCTTTAATCGCGTTCCATATGCTGATGGTTGCTTGTTTGATGTTTTCCCATGCCTGAGATGTCGTCTGTTTGACATTTTCCCAAGCAGTCGAAAAAGATTGTTTAATACTTTCTAACGTAGTGCTAAACCATTCTGAAATAGCGCCCCATATTTCGATTGCCTTTGCCTTAATGGTGTCCCAATTTTTCCACAGCGCTATCCCTGCTACCGTAAGTCCTGCGATTGCCGCTACAGCAATACCAATTGGACCGGTGATGATCGCCATCGCTCCACCTGCCGCCGCAATGGCGCCAGATACAGCTCCAAACGCTGCCGTAAGAGCACCGATTCCGCTTGCTGCCGTCCCGATCACTGCAAGCACCACGCCGATCGCCGCACCTAAAGCCGCTAACACAGCTGATACCGCCCCAATGGTCGCGATCGTTTTCTGAGTAGACGGCGATAGATTATTGAACCAATCCACAAGCTGTTGGATATATCCAGCCACCTTTTGAATTGCCGGAGCCAGAGCATTTCCGATCTTGATTTGTGCCGTTTCAAATGCTCCTTGCAGTTCTTCAAGTGAACCTTTCAAGTTGTCCTTCATTTTTGCGGCAGCTTCTTGTGATGCACCAGCTGAATTTTGTAGTGATTTCGTGAGTTGATCTAATTTTTGCGGTCCGGCTTCCACTACCGTTAACATTCCACTCGCGGCTTCTGTACCGAAAATGGTGGACAATGCCGCTAATTTTTGCGCATTGCTCATATTTTTTGTTTTTTCAGCCAGTTGCCCGATGATATTGCTGAACGGCAACATTTTTCCTTTGGCGTCGGTTATTTTCACACCTAAAGCTTCAAGTGTATTTGCCGCTTCCCTCGGCGGATCGGAAAGACGAATTAAAGCAGCACGCAAGGTTGTTCCGGCCTGTTCGCCACGGATACCATTATTCAAATTGTTATCGTCAGGCTCTTTATCCTGACCTCTGGGGCTTTCGCCGCATTACGGGATGTCGATTCATCCCCAGTTCAGACTATATCTTCACCCTCGACTTTACGTTAGGGTGGCGGGCGCTCGTGGATATTTCACCATACAAAAAAGACCGCTCTTACAAGTGCGGTCTTTTTTGGTTAGGTTACTCTATCTAGTCGTTACACCTTCCTGCCGTTTCCGGACAGGCTTGGCTCGGTATTTTCATAGACTGAAGCGCTTTGGCTAAATCAGCTTTTATGTCGGCGGAAATATAGGGAATTCTAATCAAAGGGATATTATTTTTCGCGCAAAACTCATTTTTTATTTTATCGTTGGCGATGGTTCTCTCGAATTCTTTGCGACCGAATTTAGGGTGAAAATGTTGTTCCCCATCAAATTCAATCAAGCAAACAAGGGTATCGCCGTTAAATATCGCAAAATCAAAAGGTAATGGCCTAATATTTCGGCATTCCTTTATACGATACTGGCTTTTGAAAGTATATCCGTTTTCGAGCAAAAATTTTCTTATAACTTCTTCACCTTTAGATGTTTTACAGTGCGGACACCTCGAATTCATCGAAGATAAGAAATGGTTTGGTGTTACCTCGAAGGTGTTGCCGCATTTTCGATGAAGCATCTTAACATTAACATCCTTGCCTTTGTAATCACTCAAAACAATGTATTCATCACCAACTTTTTCATAAACCTCTTTTTTGAATTGTTCAGTGGTTTTTCTGAATCTTTGGCTCATTTTCTTCAATCTACACTTTGGGCATCTCTGACCTAACAAAAAAGCTTTAGCAACCATATCGAAAACATGACCACATTCATTGTGAATAAATCTTATTTTCGCGTGTGTGTTTTTATATTCCCCTAATACTGAGTATTCATCGCCAACGAGACTTTTAACTTCCTCTTTGTACATCTCGGTTGTTTTTTTGTTGACGCCAAAACATTTTGGACATCCATGACCTTTAGTAAAAGGCCAAGGAGAAACGTCCCATATAGTGCCACATTTATTATGTCTGACAGTGATTTTAGTTCTTCTGTTCACGTATCTACCTAAAACATCGTATTCGTCACCATGAACCTCTTTAACCCTTTGACAAAATTCCTCATGGCTTAATTTACGCATAATAGAACCTCCGTTAACCTTTGATTCTATTATACCATAAATTCCGGCATTAGCCAAAGCTTCAGCCCTTAGAATCTACCGAATTCACCCGCTGTTTTATGCTGCAAGTTTCCTTGCAACCGGCCAAATATCTTCAGCCATGATCTCCGTGGCGGCTGCCAATTGTTCTAATGATATCCCCAATTGTTTTGCGATCGGAGCCGCGTATTTAAAGGTGTACTGCATATCTTGTACACCCGCAGCCGAATCGTTCGCTGCTTGTGCGAGAATATCGGCTACCCGGCTTGCTTCGCTTGCAGATAGACCGAACGCATTCAACGCCGCTGATACCGTTTCGGCAACAAGTGCCATATCTTCGCCAGACGCTTCCGCAGCCGAAATAATCCCTGGCATGGCCGCTAGAATCTGATTCGTGTTGTATCCCATTGCGGCCATAATTTCCATTCCTTGTGCGACTTCGGTTGCCGACTTGGAAGTCGATGCACCGAGATCAAGAGCCGCTTGTTCCAACTTTTCTATTTCCGCTGGAGTAGCACCAGCAACGGCTCCAACACGGTCAAGCTGCGCTTCAAAGTCCATTGATTTTTTAACCGCGAAACCAAGCGCCCCACCGATTGCTGTTGTTACGGCTCCAAACGACATGGCAATTCCTTGACCAGCTGATTGCATTCGGCTTCCTAAGTCTTGCATCCGCTGACTAACTTCATTGAGCTTTGCGTGCATTTTGTCCCAGACTGTCGCGTTTTTGTTGACATCTTGGGACAATTTATCTAGCTTGGCGCTAGTTTGTTGAAGCTCATTCTCTAGCTTTTTGAGTTCACCGACCGCTTTGTTGTACTGAATCAGTAACTTTTCCGTTTCAGCTGCTTCTTTCCCTTTGGTTGCTGCTGATTCTTCGTATCTACGCTTCAACTCTTGCACTCTAGCGCTTTGCAAGGCTATTTTTCTAGTCAACATATCTGACTTAGCCTGCAAGCCTTCCAGTGTGTTTTCAAAACCCTTGATTGAACCGCCGGCCGCCTTAAACTCACTTTCAACAGCTTTCAATTTTCTGTTTACTTCAGCAAGGCTACGGGTGAAATTTGCGCTATCCAAGCCAAGCGATACGCGTAAAATTCCAACCTCTGCCATGTTTTCACCTCACTTTCTTAGAGCAATCGCTCTATGACAGCACGTTCAGCACGTTCTTTTTTCTCTTCCTCATAGTTCAGAAGTTCAAAATAAAAACCGATGTCCATCTCATCAACGAGATACATCGGTATGCCTTGCTTAATATGCGAAAGATAAAACTCTTTAATTGCATCATATGGGTCTATTTCAGACCCTTTTATGCGTTTGGGTCTTTATCTTTCCCAACAGTACCAACAACTTTATTGATACAATCCAGAATTGTCGGTATGAGTTTATCAGCAGGAACACCATCGTAAATGTCATCAATAGTAAACTGATTGTTAAATAGTTCAACCACATAGGAAACAAGAACATCTAATGTTTCAACATCAACGTCGTTTAAGTCGTATTTTTTAGTAATCTCTAACGCCCGACGAAACATACGAGCTTTTACAAACGGAACCGTAAATGTTTTTTCCTCACCGTTAATGAAAAGGGTAATTTTCATTTTCCTTACCTCCTGTTAAATGAAATAAAAAAAGAGAGAAGAAAAAATCTTCTCTCTATGGTGTCGTAGGTGCTTGATATACAGCATTAAACCAGTTTTGAATAACTGTTTGGTCAACATCTGTATCAGTAGTTACAACAGATGCACGCCACTTGTCATCATATTCGCGTGGCACAAATTTCGCCTTGATTGTCGGTGTTTGAAATTCAACTTTATCCCCTTTTGTTTTTGCTTGATCTTCTGGCAACTGGAATTTCCCTTTGTAGAGCCACACGAGTTTTTCGCCGCCTTTTGAAAGAGGCATACTAAATCCCAAAGCGACATATGGAGCAGTGTCTGTACTCTTATCTTCAATTACTCCATCACTATTGGCAGTTTTCCCTAAAAGCAAAGCATACATTTCAGATGAAAGATCGTCGATTCCTAATTCGACTTCAATTTCTCCAAGGGATTCTGCTACTTCTGCTGCCTTATCATCAGCATATAACGTTTCACTAGTTACCTGTGGAGTAATTTTTGCCTCGATAGCAAGTGCTAATCTTTGAGGCGCATCATATGTTACGCCTGTTTTATCGTCCTTCGTTAGTTTTGCAACATGCAAATTTTTCAAACCGATTGTTGCCATCTTAACTCCTCCTTTGAAATTTATGAAGCATAAGAAAACCGGAGCACCTTGTGAAAGATTTTGGTGTCCGGTTCATATAACTCGGTTTCAAATGTCCGGCGAAATCCCGCCGCAGTCATTAAGTCTTTAACTTGTTGCACAATCGCCGTGTAGTCGCCTTTTGACCACACATCGACTTGTATGAAATGCGCTGTTTGCTGTTCTTCGTCATCCGCATTGAGAGCAGAAAACTGATTGTATTCAAAAAACGTGATGTATGTTGTCGCTGTGCCTGAATAGGTTTGGAAATCGACAGGAACACCAATGGGCTTCAGTGTATCTTTAATCAGTTTGTTGATACTCATAAGCCCAGCTCCCTGCGAATGACATCCGCCATTTTCTGCTGTACTTGTTCTTTGCTTTCTTCAAAAGCAGGCTGAAGAAATGGTCTGGCCGCCATTTTTGATGTTCCGAATTCAAGAAAAAGACCATAGAAACGGTCACGATCTGGACCGATGTCTACGGTTCCATCTTCTTTGACATCAGAAATCACGATGTTTTCGGCAAGCTTTCCTGTGTCCCTCGGCGCTCTTTCCGATGCCGCCTGCTGAATGATTTCAGCACCAGCCAGCAGAGCGTCTTGTTTAACACGATCAGCTTCCGTTCCGAGCTGTTCAAGCCGATGTAACAGCTCCTGCATCCCATGAAGTTGGAGGCTCATGCTATACGACCTCCTTTGCAATGATCGTCAGCGTGATGTTCTGCTCATCATCGTTTATTACGGACAAAATTTCAAATGTTCGATCCTTGTACTTGATACGCATGTCTGGATTGATACCGGTTGTGTATCGAATGACAAAACGAACCGTATTTTCGTTTTGTGTTGTGGCAGCTTCGTAGTATTCGCGTCCTTGGAGTGTCTTTATCATAGCCCAGACGGTTTTTACGTCTTGCCATCGCTGGCTGTCTTCAAGAGGAAAGCCGTTTTCGTTTGTAGCGTTCTCATCGCATTTCTGAAAGGTGATGCGGTGACGGAAAAGACCTGGATTCATGATGTGTCACCGCCATACGTCAACTGCATGAGAATACTATTGATGATGGGGCGTATTTGGTCGCTCGCCTTTCCGATCATTTCCCTGTTTTCGTACCAGTCAGAGATGAGCGTCATGCAGAACAGCTTGGCCAAATGATTATTTTCGTCATACTCAACGCCTGTCGCGTTTTTAAGATACGTTTCCGCCGCTTTAATCAACGTTGTCAATAGCGCGTCATCCTCGCTGAAATCAATCCGCAACCAATTTTTTACCTCGTCTAAAGAAACGATCATTCTTCCACCTTCGCTTCTTTAGCTTCCTCCGCTTTCACTTCCTCCACGTATCCGAATCGAATGAGTTTTTCGGCCAATTTCTTCGGTAGGTTAGCTTCATCGCCCTTTTTCAAGTTATAGCCAATGCCAATGCAATCAATGAGAGCCTTCACCTTCATATCATCACCCCTTTAAAGAAAAAGAGGGGATTCCCCCTCTCATTAAGATAAAGTGACTTGTCCAAAAATGAACGCTTCGTCATCTCGCATTTTCACTTCTTCGCGTTCAATTGCACGCCATAAAGTAACGTCAGTTTGAAAAGCATCCATCGCAACATTAGATGACATGACTTCAACTTCCTGACGATCGAACATCACGATACCTTCTTTCAAATCGCCAATGATGATCGGCGCTTTTGTTCCTGATGTTGTATCACTCGGTAAGTCTTTATTCGATACCATCACAACCGGCACACCAAACAATTGTTTCCCGGTTGGTGAAGAAACAGAAGGTTGCAACAAATAATTGCCTGTAGCGTCTTTTTGGGTATCTAGCCAGTTAAAACCATCTTGATTCGTGATGATGCTTGATGTGTATCGGAAAGCAGGGTCAAGCTGAACATTTAGAGCCGCTTTAATATCATCTACATCAGCGATTGCTGTTTTCGCTTTTGAAGCGAGAATAGAAAGGATTAGCTTGTTACGAGTGACGCGTGATTCATCGCCGATCCAGCGAATGAGTGTGTTCACAATCGCTTCAGTGCTATCTTTCAGCAACTCGTTTGTCACGCGGAAGAAACCAGCATATTTTTTCACGTTGTAAGTGAGAACCGTGAATTGTGGAGTAGCTTTCTCCGGAATTTCGCCGTTTTCCGGCACTTCAACAAATCCTGTTTGTTGCGAACGCTTCTTGAAAACTCGAGAACCGCTCAATGTCGTCACCGGTTCAACTGTAATCAAGTTTTGTAAAGCGTCTTTTGATTGGCGTAACTCATTGATTTTTGTTTGGATGTCTTGCGGAACGGTATAACCGCCGTCTGTTCCGCTGCCTTCGCTCATGGCGTTACGGAATTTAGTGCGGATGTGATTAACGAATGCCTCAACCTCATTTTCTTTTACTTGTACAGTTGGTTTTAACGGTTCTTTATCTTGGATTTTTCCTTTTTCCTGTTCATACAAGTCTTTTGCGATGTCAAACTTTTCCTGCAGCGCAACGATTTCCTCTTTTAGTTTTTTGGCTTCCTCAATTTTATTTTCAGCTAACAATTTGCGGGCTTCTTCCTTCTTGTTGTTAATCTGTTCTAACAGTTCGCGTAATTCCTTCGGCATGTTCGTTTCCTCCTTTTTGTTTTTGTGCAATAAAAAAGAACTAGATAAGGTCTAGTTCCAATAACAGCCTTTCTTTTTCGTCTTGCTCCCTTTGCTTGTTAAGCAATTCTACCGCGTGGCGAATGGATTGATTCGCGCTATTCACGACAGCTAGGCGATTGAAAGCGAATTGGCTCATATTCGCCACGTCTAACGGTTGATCTTGATACAAGATGCCATCTGCAAAACCCTCTTTGACCGCTACATTAGCCGACATCCATGTTTCATCGTCCATCATTTGCGAGATTTTGCTGCGCGATCTGCCAGTTTTTAAGGCATATGCATTCACGATGGATTCTTTAATAGTGTCTAGGATGTCAGCGACTTTTCGCAAATCATGCATATTGCCATAGGCCGCTGTTAACGGATTATGAATCATCATTACGGCCATTGGTGACATTAGCACCTCGTCACCCGCCATTGCGATAACAGACGCCGCGCTCATCGCCTTGCTGTCGATCTTGACGGTGACTTTCCCGTCATGTTCTTTTAGCGCATTATAAATGCCTGCCGCCGCGAATACACTGCCGCCGTAGCTGTCAATCCATACGGTGATATCGCGGCCTTTGAATTGGCTTAACTCCTCTTTAAATGCGTTTGGTGATGTTGACGGCATACCAAACCATTCGTATAGCCACGCTTCGTCATCGTCTACAATGTCACCTTCGATGCGAAGCTCTACGCTCTCCGGTTCTGTTTCAGTCGCTTGGTTGACAATGAACTTCCAAAACGGCATCAACCTTCACCTCCTTTCACTCCATAATTCGCGCCAAGCATACTCAACGGAATGTAGTTTCCATTGGCCATTAACACATCGCCGTAATCATCAGCAGGCATGTCAATATAATCACGCGCCTCATTCGGTTTCAAAATCGCATTTTGAACCGCTGTTGCTAAACTTTCAATCTGCGTCTTAATATCCGCTCGTAGAATGACGTTGACATTGAACTTAAAAAAGTACCCTTGATTAATCATCTGGGTACTCAAAATCTTGTATGTGATTTCTTCCTCGTATTGCTTGAGGATATAGAGCAGCGTGTCCACATAAAAAGCCAAGTTCTGCGCTTCTGCTGACGCATAACTTGACTTCTCATAATCGTTGATTTGATTTGGTTTGATTCCAAACGCCGCCGCGATTTGCAGGGCGGTGTATTTCTTTAACTCAAAAAACTGGCTATCGGTCAGCTTAATGTCTAACGGCACCAACTTCATCCCCAACGGCACCGGGATGATCTTTCCGGCGTTTTTCGAGCCGTTTGCGAACTGCTCGAACCCTTTTACAAGGCGATCGCGTGCAGAGGGGTCTAAATCACCTGTATATTCGAGCACCGCTTTACCTGTCAATCCTGTTTTGTAAAGGTTGTTCATGAATTTTTGGCTTTCCAGCGCGCCGTCCACCGTGTTTTTCAAGATGTCCCGAACTGACATGCCGGTGATGCCGTCAAACGTCGCCGACGTCTTAAAATGTAACACCTCATCGTTGCCAAAGACATATAGCTTGCCGTCATACGGGTCGTTGTATCGATACCATATTGCGTTCTTTTTCCCTAAAATCCCTTGATCGTCCACAACGATGACGACGTGCTTGCTTGGCATTATCCACATATCTTGCAGTACCGGTCCGTCGTACCGGCACCATACATACGCGTTGCCGTAGTGGTTCCGGTTCATTTCCACCGTTGACCAAAAGACGCTGCTTGTCATGTACGGGTTCGGCCGGAGTTTTAAGATGTAGTAGACATCCTCTTTATCGCTTTTCACGATGCCGCGATCGGTGCGTTGATACATCTTTAGAGGTAATTTTCCCAAGCTCTCGGACAGGATTTTTAAACAAGCGAAATATGTTGCCTCAGCCAATTGATCTTTTGGTGTATCCGGATCAATGCCGAGCCATTGCAATAAAAGAGGATTGTTTAAATCTACCGTCTGGCTCTCGTTTTTTACCCTTCTTTTTAACGCGCTTCTAACAAACCCCACATTCTCACCTCCTTTACAAAGAAGTTGCTGCTATCACCGTTTCGCAAACGCAAAGCCAAAAAGCAAAAATATCGCTCCAAGTAAATAATTCCCGGCTGTTTCTCCAAAGTGATGATAAGTGTTGTATAGGATAATCACAACGCCGATCAAAATTAAAAAGTCCTCTAACCATTCGGTTAAAAGACTTTTAAGCATCTTCGTAACAAAACTTTTAAGCGCCTTGGCCATTCGCTCACCATCCCATCATGTTCAAGTATTCTTCCGTAATTTTGTTAATGTCTATGGTTTCAGTTTTCAACATCGCCCTCACATGTGCGTTAATAACCGCTGCAATCGGGTCAATGCGTTCAGTTGACCTACTTTTATCTAACATGATGTTTTCATTGGCATCCTGCTTTGTAACTGCGTTAGAGATTGCCCATGTCAATACAGGATTGTTGTTGTGAATAACATTTCCTTGATATACTTGCTCACGAAAATCTTTTGTTGCGCCGCCTAATGTTTGGAAACCTTGTCGAATCTCGACCACCGTGTACCCTTCCGCTTCCATGTCTTGCATGAATTGCGTCGCGTTCCACGGGTCGGCGCAGATTTCTCGCACTTTCACGTTGTATTGTTGTTCAAAGTTCTTGATATACGACTTAATAAAGTTGTAATCCACTACCGCTCCCGGTGTGGTTGTAATCCATCCTTGTTTCACCCATAAGTCATATGGTACTTTATCCGTTTTTCTTTTCCGTTCCAGTGTATCTTCCGGCATAAAACTATGGCTTAATACGATGTATTTGCCATCCTTTTTGAAGATAAAACCAACGCTCGTTAAGTCGATTTTTGCGGATAGGTCCACGCCAACGGTACATTCTAATCCTTCGATAATGGATAAATCAAAATCTTGGCCACATTCCGCCCATTTAGACATATCCATATAGCCATTGTCTTTCATATCTACCCATCTATTCATGTTTTTCGTGAGGAAGTTTCTCATCTTTTCGGGAACGTCTAAAGCTGTTTTTAATTCTCCACGCAAAAAATTAACCCCTTCCTCGTATGAACAAAGGATAGGGTTTGCTTTTTCCCAGTTTCGTTCATCTTTTATATCATCGTCTTTGTCCAATTCGTTTATCATCACAAAGTATTCATCGTTTTCAATCGGATTGTTTGGATCCAGTATTTTCGAAACGTATTGATACTCAACGGAATAACAAGGATGTTTTAATTCGAACCCTGCCGTTGTAATAATCATCATCAACGGTTGCGGTCTTGCACCCATACCGGACACAAGAACGTCGTAAATTTCACTAGTCGAATGCGCGTGGTATTCGTCAATAATCCCGCATTGTACGTTCAACCCATCTCCTGTTTTCCCAGCATCTTTGGAAAGTGCGGCAATAAAAGAACCGCTTTTTAGGTGTTCGATTTTGCCGTAAGCAATTTTGTACTTACCTCTCAGAAAGTCACATCCTTGTATTTGTGCCTTGATCTCATTCCAAACGATCTTACTTTGCTCCGTTTTGGTCGCTCCAATATACACTTCCGCCATGCTTTCTCCAAATGCGAATGCTTCATATGAACCAACACACGCAAGGGATTGCGATTTAGCATTTTTGCGTGCTACTTGCCAATATGCTTTTTTGAATCGACGCAGTCCTGTTTCCTTATGCACCCATCCGTAAATATTACTGAAAACAAATATTTGAATGGGAGCTGGCTCAATTCGTTGACCCGCTAACTTCCCTTTTGTGTGTTTAAAAAGCGTCATCCAATTGAGAAAGCGAAGCGCCTTTTCTTCATCGAATACATACGGGAATTCGTCCGTGCCCTCTCGCTCAACATCACGCAAAAATCGCCGACACGCCCATTTGTGTTTTTGACAAGCAATGATGTCACCATTTAAAACGTCGTGACAATAATCAATCATCCATTGTTTCAACATCAAATATCACCAAATAACTTTTCTTCCGGTGTCGGCTCTCTTTCTTCTTTCTTCGGCATCGCAAGTTTTGCCCTAGACGCTGGTGTCAATCCAAATTCAGCTGCCAAGCTTTTCATTTGTTCATGCAACTGCTTTTTCTTGGTGAGAAGAGGATGAGGAACTTTATTTGTTTCGGCCGCTTTGTTGGTGTATTCGACCATAAGCCCCTCTTCAGCGATGATCCGGGTGCACTCGATATAGTTGACATAGGCATCGCAGTACAGCGCCAACGCGTCCACGTCGATATTGGTCAACAGATCGAGATCCTGCATCTCTTTGACGATCCGCTTAAACTCTTTCTTGGCCTCATCGCTAAGCCATGCAGGCGGCTTCACTTTGTTTGCTTTTGGTTTCAACCGCTTTTCGGCTTCTACCCGCTGTTCGATTTCTTTTTTCGTCAATCGGTTTTTATTCCCTTGCAACAAATGCAGCTGAATCGGCATCGCTTTTCGTCCCATCACGTTCTCACCTCCTGCTTACCCCCCTTTTACGAGAAAAAACGAATTTTGTGCGCGCTGAGGGGCCCGCGCGGTCCCGGGCGAGCCGTCTAAAACTTTTTGACCCGCCCCTCCCCGTATTTTTTCTTGTCTTCGGCAGTTTTCTTGTTGTGACAGGCATTGCATAACGACTGCAGATTGCCCAACGATAGGCGTAACGACCAATCAACCCTAACAGGAACGATATGGTCCACAACATCTGCTGGCGTGATTCGCTTTTCCTTCAGACAGCTCTGGCACAAATAGTTATCACGCATTAACGCTGCTTGCCTTACCCTTTGCCATTCCCTGCTGTGATAAAACTCACGCGCTTTCTGATCGCGGATATGTTCATCATAATACCGATGTCGTTCTGCTTTATATTGTTGTTCTTTATGCTTATGCTGCTCGCAATATCTATCCCTTGTTAAGTTAGTGCAACCGATCTTATTGCATGGTTTTAGTGGTCTACTCGGCATAAAATCACTCCAAATAAAAAAGCACCCGATTGAATCGGATGCTTTAATTAATATATGCTCTTAACTGCTTTAACTTTTGCAAATTCACTAACAGTGATCATTTTAACATCCTCTATGTTAAACTCGTAAAGAACTCCTCTTTCCTCAAACCTTACAACTTTTTCAGCTTTCGCAGCTATCATTGCATCTTCTTTAGATTCTGCCTCAATAATCCGAGTTGCGGTCAAATCTTTATTAAAATGGTATGTCACTTTATATTTCACCATTCATATTCCTCCTTTCGCCCTACTCAATACGACAAAAGGAGGAATTTTCCTACATCAATTTTTCGTCAAGTTTTGACATCGTCTCCTCTAAATTAGGTAATGATATTATTTAGAACGTGCTTAGGGAGGAATAAATGATGCAAGATGAAATCATCTGGATTTTGACAGTAATAAATTTGTGTTTAAACATTTTGAATAACTTAATTTTGTTGCTTAAAAAAGAAAAAATTATAAGCGAATTATAATAATACAAACATCATTTACTTCCTCCTAATCGCCCCACGCACTCGCTTGTACGTATCTCTGTGAACGCCCATCAAGTCGAGGAGTTCCCGTCGACTCAATTTCTCTTTTCGTTTTTTCTTTCGTTTTTTCATGTTCATCACTCCAAAATAAAAACGCCACCCCGATCGGAGTGACGCCCTGCTTCATCATTTCCACGCTACCATCATAACACGTCTAAACAGAAATATTCTGTCATCTTTCTATCATTTTTCCTTCACTTTTCCGTCAGTTTTCTGTCATCCATCCGCGCTCGGCCGCCACCTTTTTAGCTTCCTCGATTGTGTCGCAGGTAGCGACCACGCGCCAATATGGCCCGTCGATTCCGGCTCGATCCCACGGCGGACAAGTCGCCACTCCTTCATATCGAACGACATACTTTCCGTTCCGGCACAATACGATTTGACCGGTCCACATTTCATTTGATTTGCTCCATACGACTTTCATCTCGCCCATCCTTTCTTAATAGTCCTTGTATACTTCAATCCGCAACGCAAAAGCGAGCTTGTAGAATGCTCTCTCACGCTCACGATAGTATTTTGACTCACTGATGCACATTTCGTTGTACACATCGTAGTCACGCGGTTCCTCTATACTCATATATCGTCTCACGATCAATTCTCGCTGTAGTTTTGTTAGGCGATTCACTGCACGCACAATTCGGTTCATGTATTCGTCACGCTCACGCTCAAAATCAACTTTTCTGATCACTGCACTCTCGGTCGACGAATGAAACGCATTTGTCTGCGACGGCGGCACAAGTGAATATGTCTGTGTTACGCGCGGGAGATACTCGTCTGGCACGGTCAACATGTATATCCGGTATTTTTCAAGCGCTGCCTCGACTGCTTCTTTTGTTTTCTCGCCGTCAACATCGCGAAGGAATGACATCTGTTTATACTTTACCAACCGGACCACTCCCGTTATAATATTGTCAAGGATTCCTATTGTATTCACCGTCATTGACCGGGAGAAGTCCGGTCTTTTTTAGGTCCGGACCTTATTTTGTTATGTCCGGACTTTCCTCATAAACTCCAGCCAATGCATCCGGATCCTCGCTGCTGTTTTAGGTCCGATCCCCGGGATTTCCTCAATCCGCCCAAGCCATTCCAGCATGAGTTTTGTGTCCAACTCATTTTGCTGTTTGGCTCCTGCTTCAAATCCGCGATTCCATGCTGTCATTACATCCGGATAAAAGGGAGAAGAAAATTTCTCCCTCTCGCGTTTGATTTTGCGTAGTGATTTGCCCATCACATCACCAGCTTCCAACCATTTTTCAACCGTGCGTCTAGCTCATATTTCCGCAATTCCTCATACAGCCAAACTTTCTGTCCATCCTCCACCCGAAACAGCAGATATCCTTTCCGTTTCCTTTTCTGCTTCTTCATGGACAGCCCCCATTTTTAAGCCCCGTAAACGTCCTTCTGCAATTTCTCCAGCGCATACAAACGTAACGCTCTCAATTCCTTGTGCAAGCCGATCCACTCGTCCGAATAGCGATCATTGCGTTCGGTCAGTTCTGATACAAGTTCTTTCAGTCTCTGAATCTCGTTTTCGAGAATGAGATTTTCTTTGTGCAACTGCTCTTTGTCCGCCATCGTCGTTTCAAACAACTCTTTCCAATGCCCGACTTCCTTTTCCATATTCGCTTTCAATTCCTCCAGCTGCTTCTTCAGCTCATCACGCTCGGCCACAACTTCCTCATATTTCGCGTATGCGATCACTTTCGGCTTTTGTTGTTCCACTTCTTTCGCCTCCTTCAAGATATCATCAAGATTTTCACCGGCACGTAATCGTTCTAACTGCTCCGGCGTCAGCTGATACGTCCGCACCGTTGTATCTATCCCGTGTGGCCGATTCCGAAACGAGGCGCCCCCGAACGATAAGACGACACACTCGTAAAACGGCTCGTCATATCTATCCTCTCCTACCAACCTTTATTCCGCCTCGCAATCTCAAAAAGTCAACCTTGTAGTTATCGTCCGTGAAATCAAATATCGTGAGCTGGTTCATCCTCTCCCACTCCCATCAACTCCAATAGCTTATCCATGGTCATCAACACAATCCACGGCTTTCGATCGGCTCGATACAGCACCACATCAGGATTGGACTGCTCCAGCCAATCATACGCCTGTTTCATCCCGCTTTTCCGCCGTTTCACCTCCGCACGCCAGCCGTTTGGCAGGATGACGTCATTTCCGTATTCCCCGCCCATGCTCCCCGACAACGGCACACGTTTGGCGCCGGGGATGAGGGAGACAATCTCCCGTTCCCCGACATAGCCTTTTCGTTTCGATTTCCGTCCGCTCATTCTTCCACTTCCTTGTACAAACCACTTAATTCTGCTTGCATACACTTCAAATGTCTTATATGTTTATTGCGCTTCTTGCTGTGCCTCGTGTACTCGATAAGTTTTTCCATCTTTTGTATTTCACGCTCATATTCCCTGATTAAAATTACCGGTCTCATAACCTCATACATTTTTGAAATGATCGGTTCAACTCCCCCGATGATCTTGTTTACAACTTCTGAAAAATCATGTCCGTTCGTTGAAAAACGCTCGATGATTTCGTTTGCAATTTCCGAAAAATTCTTTTGTTCTGTCATCATATATTCATCCCCTTCAATATCCCCTTTCTTGCCGGGCGATGTTTTCTTCGTGTTTCTGCATGTATGCTTCTTCGATTTGTTCCCATGTGAAGCCGAGCATTTCGCCAAGTCCGATGAAATAATCCCAAATGACGACGTATTCTGTGATGTCAGTCTGCAAGCGTACTGTACAATCGAATAAGTCTATAAACTGATCTATAATTGACTCTCTTTTCCATGGTTCGATTTGTTCCCATTCCAACGTTCCAATGTTTTCATCAAGCCCAATGCTCAAAAGGAAATGCAAGCAGTCTACGTATTCTTCAAGAAGTGGATTCTTATACTCCACAATAGGCTCTATTACACCATCAACCATTTTCTGACTCGTTACAACTTCGATACGAGTTCTCGGCTTTTGGTCATTGCTCCAATATTTGAAGAATCTTGCCTCATTCGCCAACTCCCCAAGCTCCACCATCAACGCAAGGATTTTCTTCGCAAGCCGATCTTCACCCGGTTTCCGCGGATGCTCTTTTTCGATGTGTTCGTCAAGTTTGCGTTGTAGTTCAAACAGTTTAGCTAAATTCAACGCTTTTCACCTCGTTAGTTTTAATCTCGTTACGCGAAAACCAAATACGCCAAAACTATAAGGAGAACTACTATGCCTAGGACACATACAATTGCTGTAGCCGTCAAAAAGACGTCCCACATATATCGGTTCATCTCATTCCCTCCAGCTAGGCTTATAGTTATTCACACTTGCAGACGCCTGTTTTTTCCTTGTAAGGCGTTTTTCTCGCTTTCAAATACTTTCTATTTCCCTCGCAAGAAAAACGCCATACGGGCTAAAATTTGAAGAATTCGAGCATGTTAGTTTTTTAGTTTTTGCATCGCAAGCACATGGCGCAACGTGTAGTAGTCCAAATCGTAAACGGATTGCCCGTCGTATTCACGGATTCCACGATCAAGTAGCTGCCGAATCATCATTTGGCGTTTAAGCTCTTTCGTGAGTTGAACCTTTTCATAGAGGATGCCCAACGTGATCACCTGCCTCCCAAACAATATCCTGTGTGATCCCCAATCGCTCACAGGCCTCCGCCAGACGTTTGCGCCACTCTCGCATCTTTATCTCCTCTTCCTGCCGCACCTTCTCCGCATCCTCGCAGTTGCATGAGGTCACCAGCCACGCTCCGCTCATCACCCTTGTGTATAGCCGTCCCGTTCCATCGCACTTCACGCACATGGTTTATGCCCCCTTTAGCCTGAAATCATCACCCTCGACTTCGAGGAGGTATGGACCGCACTGCCCGAGCAGCCGGCTGGCGGACGCATAGCCGATTTTTTCGCTCAATGTTCCACGATCTTCGTTAGAATTGAACACGATTGGCTTTTGTTTACGATAACGTTCGTTGATGATTTGGTAGTACAGCGATTCTTTAGTTTCAGACCATTTCGCTTTGCCGATGTCATCCCAAACTAAAACATCTGCATCAATGGCACTTTGCAGGAGTCGATTGAGCGTTTCTCCCTCGTCGTTCATCCTTTTGGCTTGGCTAAGCTCGTCCATGAATGTGACATCTGAAACCACCAACACATTGAATCCGTCCTTAATGAGCCGCTTGGCCAGCGCGATCTGCAAATGGGTTTTGCCGACGCCGAAGTTGTTATGCTGTTGCTTCATCTCTGCTCGTTGGCCGGCCGGCAGTTCTCGAAGGCGTTGTTCCCCTAGTACTGCGATGAACCCTAAATTTTTGTCAGACAACTTTTTCGTCCCGTTCTCCGTACCAAATTCTTGCAGATAATTGAGTGACATGTCATACATATCCTGTTGATATGGTGCTGATCGTCTGAAGTTTTCGAAATTCGCGTGCACGAATTC
The DNA here is from genome assembly GCF_000174795.2 of Geobacillus sp. Y412MC52. Taxonomy (NCBI): domain Bacteria; kingdom Bacillati; phylum Bacillota; class Bacilli; order Caryophanales; family Anoxybacillaceae; genus Geobacillus; species Geobacillus sp. Y412MC52. The sequence goes on from NC_014915.1 coordinate 2,995,678, forward strand.
GTCCGGAATGAGCGCTTGCTTGAATCGGCGTCTCCAAGCTTTTCGTTCTCTGCATTCACAAGGCCGGGCGAATTCATAGCCGCGCTCATCCCGATAGAAGATGAACTCCGCATCTTTACACTTGTGACACTCGTAGTCACCCCTTCCATCCCCAAGCTCGTCGGGCTGCTTCGGCTTCTCGGAGGATTTGCTCATATGTCTTTCCGCCTTCTGCTGAAGGTCGGCTAACACCTCGGCGATGCTTGTGAATCGTTCCGCCATCCGTGCTCTCTCCTTTTTGCTCGTGATATTTGCTAAGGACCACTTTACGCACGTACTCAAAAGAATTGATCCCGTCGCCGTTGAATTTCGGTTGGTACTCGTCAAACACTTCGTCGATCAGCGAAAGAATGTCATCCAATGGGATTGGCTCTCGCAGAAGCCCTTCTATTGCTTCCTCATCTTTAGGGGAAAGCGATAGTCCTTTTCCCCTACGCTGAATATATTTGTTAGCAATTGCTCTTTTTGATCGGTCTGCCATATGGGCTTCTCTTATATCATCATCTATTTTTCTATCAGTTATATTTTTTATATCTTTTATATCTTTATTAGATGTGCCGGATGTGGCACTTCTCTCGGACAAATATGGCACTTCTCTATGTTCAGATGTGCCATTTTTGGCACTTCTCTCGTCGTGAGATAGGCCATTTTTGTCCTCTCTCTCGTCAAAAGATGTGCCGTTTTTGTCACTTCTGCTTTTATGGGTGAACTTCTTCGATTTTCTAACTTTATAAATTTCACCATAAGGAGCACGGACCGTTTCGATGTAACCTTCATCTTTTAGTCGAGCAATATTTCTTTTTACGGTCCGTTCGCTTCCGCCAAGTTCGGCAGCGATTTCTGCGAGTTTCACTGGCCTTCCGCCGAGCACGATGCCCAACGTTTCACCTTCTTCCTGCACTTCTTTGGTTACTTTGGAGACAAGCCATAAAAACTCCCAAATGGCCGGTCCGATCCGTTCTCGATGTTCCGGGGTAAGAAGTCCTGTGTAGACAGGGAAGTAAAAACTGTCGGGCATCGTATCACCTCGGCTTTCCTATTTCCTCACACAAATCGCAAACCCGTCTTTCACGCTTTTTACGGTATATTCCGGATACCGACGCATATACTCTAGTACCAACCGTTTGAAATGCTCTTTGTTTTGAGCCTCCTCCCAAATCCATCTTGGGAGGAGGATTTTGTATTGTGGCTGCTCATTCAGCATCGAAGACGATCTCCTCTTGCCGTGGTTCCTCGGACTGCGGCTGCGGATCGATCACCTCGTATGCCTCGGCTTCGATGTAGTCAACCGGTTCCGGATCAGCTGTGATGTCCTTCTTCACCGTCTCGTCTTGCACAACAGCTTGCTGAATTTCAATCGATATCGGCAAGTATTTCCACATATGACGGATGACAGTTTTCTTGGCCATTTCCTCATAGTCCGTTACCCACGGACCGTTATTGGCTGCTTTTGAACGCTTGCGGCGTTTTTCAATCTCTTCTTTAGGCATGAATTCGAATTGATAGCCGCCGTCTTTGAAATGAGCAACTGCATATGCACCAATGAACTCACCACGGTTTGTCATTGCCGGCTTATGAACGAGCTTCGGATGTAAGCCGTATTCATATTCGAATGTGTCGTTCGAGTAAACAGCATGAGCATAAATGCTTTCGATGTTTCCACTGCGCCTTGCCAGGTCGATCATACCTTTATAGCCGATGATGAATTGCACATCAGATTGACCCGTTTTTCCGTTCTTGAATGGTACCAGGTAGCAATGCCCGATGAGTCCCGGCTCCAACCCAAGCTGTGCTGCTTGCATCACCGCGCCGAGAAGAGAAGGAACCGAGCATTCCAACAGTTTCGGATTGGTCCGGATCGTTGTCAGCGCGATGCGCGCCATCCGATCAGCATCCATGTGCTTTGGTAGAGCCTTTTCAATCTCCGGACCCATCTTTTTCAGATATGCCGCAATCGTTTGGGCTGGAGAAGGAGGCGCCGCCTCCGTATTCTTCGCTTTGTTTGCGAGTTGAGTTTTTAGCGTTTGATTTGTTGCCATACTCTTATGACCTCCCTATTTCTTTTTGAATTGTTGCGCCGCAGGGCAAGTTGCCCAGTGAGGGATATGTCCTTTGACAACTTCGCCCTTCGCAGTCACTACAGTTATGATTTCAATATCCACCGGCATGGCTTTGCCGGCAGGCGTTTTAATCCACTCGATTTCCTTGCCACAACCTTTGCATTTGGCCATATCATTCACCTACTTGATGGAGAATCGCCGTGATACCGTTTCTTTGACGACCTCTTGGTATATTTCCGGATACTTCGCTTTGAGCAACTTTGTATCAACACGGCTGCTACGAACGTTTTTCCATGTTATGATTCGCTCGCCGGCAAAAGCTTTTTCATATTCGCCAAGCATTGCTTTCAGTTGATTTTCTGCCTCTTTTCTGCGTGTGGCAGCTTCCTCTTCCTCTTGCTTGGCCTGCTCATACTTAGCAATCAGTTCTGACGCGCCAGGGGGAAGTTCGATTTCCTCCTCAAACTTCGCTGTCGGATAAAGAACTTTCAACAAATCACTCGAAGCATCCGAACCGTCAAACATCGGTGGATTTTTCTTGAGAACGTGATTGTTCCAAAAGTTCAATTCAATCTCGATGAGATATTGGATAATCTCCTCATCACGCTCAATTTTCTTGTAGATGAACTTGTTGCCGCCGATCAGAACCGCAATCCACCATGAATCGAAGCCCGTGATAGCCATATAATGCTGGCATTGAATGAGATATTGCGCCGGAACCTCGTCATTTTTCCATTCGTCTTTGAGATGTTCACTAGCTGTTTTGCACTCAAGCCCCTCTTTCCGGCCGACAATGAGGCGATCGACGTTCGCGATCATGAATGGATGCTCCGGATGTTGCAGGATCGCGTTCTTTCGTCGTACTTTCAATCCAGTCCGCTTGCTGAACTCTTGAGCCACGACATCCTCTAGCATCGTACCCCAGTAGGCCGCTTCGCTGTTCACGTTCTCCCCTGGGGCCTGTCCGATTTTTTCGAGATACACAGCCACAGGAGATTTCCATTTGTTCAATCCTGCAATTGCCGAAGCGTCACTCCCGCCGATCCCCTTCCGGCGAGCCTGCAGCCACTCCTCGTGGCTCATTTCGTTCGTGTTGGCTAAGATGACAGCTTCCAAGTTTCACACCTCCATTTGATTTTTTCGAGGCGATCCTGTACTATGTAAGTAACAGTTCATAGGGGAATCACCTCTTCGAAGCGCCTCGCTCTCTCCAGCGGGGCGTTTTTCATGCCTGCTTCGCTTGGCCGAACTTGCCACAATAGTCATAGGCGCACCATGCGTCTTGGTGGATCATCAAGCCATCTACAAACTCAATGACGTCATCTACCTCGACGATCTCACCGCCGCACCCCTCGCAATATCCTACGACGCGTGGTTCTTCCTGTCGGATCGGGTGCCGATCGGAAATGATTGGATTCTCGATCATGCCGGTTCACCTCCTTTCAGTGTTTGCCTGTCCTTGTGTAGGTAGATGGAAATGTGTTATATTGTGATTGGGCTGGTTTTTCTGTGTTGCAACGCCGCTTTGAGGCATTTGCGGCGGATTGCAACTTTTTGTTTTTCCCGTTTCAGCACGGCCACTTCATTCCAATTCCGGCGTTGGCTATGAAGCTCGATTTCTTGCGCCAAACGGGCTTCCCAGCGCAAAAGATTCATATATTCATCCCAAGATGGATTGAAATAGTTAGGTGTATACATCACTCATTCCCCTTTCCGATAATGATTGCAATATCAACACCGCGTTCTTTCATCGTTTCGACAAGTTGCACTAATTGGTCATGCTCCTTTTTCCGCTTGATAAGCTCGTCCAAGTCACGTTTGCAACGTTCAAATTCCTTCACCCAGCGCTCGGCTTCGTCGATTCTATCCATCATTGCTGCGGATAAAGCGCGATGTAAGCTGAGTTGACAACAGTTTTTCAGTTTAAGAGCCAGATCCTCGTCTTTTGGGAGGACGTTCATGATTTCGTCTCTCCTTTCACTTATTCCATGATGTCCCCGATGATCGCTAAAGCTGTGTCGTCATCGACCATATCAGCTAGGGATTTCAATCCTTCGATCACGGCGAGCTTTTTCTGCTCTGCACCGTATTCCCGGAGTAGCAATCCTTTATCGGTTGCAAACATTTCGATCGGTGTCCCGGTGTTCCAGCCGTGTACGCGGCGGATTTCCATTGGAATGGTGATGCGTCCTAAATGGTCGATTCTGCGGACGATTCCCAGTGGTTTCATTTCACGGTCACCTCCATTTCAGCTTGGATAATATCTTTAACTCTACGCTGCCATTTCAGCTGATACACCATTTTCCCACTTTCCAACTGAATCGGCTCGGAACTGCTGTATTTCTTCCCTTCCACCGTCGCTACCCATTCGCCGCCGACGCGCCATTGCAATCCGGCTTTTTGGAGAAGTTTATTGACTTCTTTTCCGGAAAGCGCCGGTTCAAACATCTTGCCGATCTGCGTTGGTGTGACCAGCTGCATTTCGAATTCTTCCGTCATCCGTTTTTCAATTTTGTTTTCAAGTTGTTCAATCCGGCTATTTTGGCGAGCGTTATCTTCTTCAAGAGCTTTGATTTTTCGTTCCTGCTCAACCATTTGCTGCGCGTATAGGAGCAACATTTCCGCCTGGGTTTTTGGTTGTAACACCTGCTGTTGTTTTTGCAATGCCTCTTTCATGCGATTGAATTCGTTGATATATCGAACCTTCACCAACATAGCCCGTTGCGTTGTATAGCCCATGGTCACAAGCATGAAAGCATCGAAGTTTAGAAGAAACTTCGTATAAATCTGACCGTTTGCCGCCTTGTATTCGCATCGCTCAAATTTGAGCGATGAAAAATCAATCCCTAATTCACGAGCTTCTTCTGATGTTTTTAAGACATCGATGTTGTTAATTGTATTTTCGATGTCACGTTTAACATTTTTATGTTCTTTTCCGAACATTTCCGCGACTGTAAGACTATCAGTCAAAACCTCATCATTTTGAATGAAAACTAAATCGCTCATTTTCTCGTTCCTCCCCTACTTGTCCATTTTCTTCCGAAAAGGAACGCCCCTCACAGGGCAGCCGGATCATATTCCCGGTCAATCCGCTCGTGCAATTCGCGTTTGAACCGCATGAGTTCGTCGTGCAGGCTGTAGTCGCGGGATTTTGCCACTTCGGCAACAGTTCTCGTATAGAAAGCGATCGCTTCTTCAAGTTTGGCGAAGTCATACGCGCTGGGTAGTTTTGGCATTTGTGTTCACCTCCTTTTGTTTACTTTCGTTTTCCTTGACCATCCTTACATAAATTTCAATGAAGCGATCTAACGCTTCTTTAGATGGTTCCTTCCGGCCCACGCACCGCACTACTACTTCCTGCGGTCTTCTTGTTCTTTTTTGCTTTCTCATGCTGACCATCTCCTTTGTAGGAGATGTATGCAAAGAAACGATGTGTACAGCCTTGCGAGTCACCGACAAATTATACACACCACCTTATGCGGTTTTTCCTTTAGACCCGTCCGACGCAAACAGATACTCTAAATCAAGGTCTGGAAAGAATTCCTTCTTGATCTTCAGCGCCTCGTCGTAATAAAACCGGAACTTCCCGTTTATCTTGTCGCTTGCTGTTGAGCGCCGGACATTCAACAACTCGGCAATATCCTTCACCATTACTCCCCTCCGGGCCATTTCTGCCTTAAGGTTTTTATACAATGTTTTTCCACCTCCTGTTTATCGATTGAACGCAATTTCGTTCGATCTAACTTTAATATAAACGCATTTTCGTTCAAAGTCAATAGATTTTTCATAAAAAATGAACAAAATTTCGTTACATCCACTTCACATGAACGAAATTTAGTGCTAGATTATAAATGTACGCTTTTTCGTACATACTTAATTAAAGGAGGTGATAGAAGTGACAAAAGAAGAGATTGTTGAACATCTAATGAAGAAAGCTGGATACAGCAGCCGGAGACAATTTGCAGAAGCCATCGGCATTCCACCTACCACTCTCAATTCCATGCTGACAAGAGGATTGGGGAAAGCCTCAATTGATAATGTCCTAAAAGTGTGCAAGGGGCTGGGTATTACGGTGGAAGAGCTTGAGATGATGGAGGCAAACGGATGGTCAGAGCCAAGACGCGATCAAAACAAACCACATTCTATTAAACTAGAACTTCCTTTATACGGAAGTATCGCGGCTGGCGCGCTTTCGACTGTTGATCCAGTCACTAAAGACAATGTGGAGTATATAGCTTTGCCGAAGCACATGTTAGGGAAATATTCGGACAGCAAAGATTTGTTCGCCTTAAAGGTGAACGGCGAAAGCATGAACAAAATAATCCCTAACGGATCGTATGTTGTTTGCAAGCCCATCGAGATAGGGGAACTGAAAGAAGACGACATCGTCATTTTTAGCCACGATAATGAATACTCGATGAAACGATTCAGGAAAGATGAAGATAATCGATTGTTGATCTTTAGTCCTGAATCAACCTTCAAAAAGTATCATGATATTGTCGTTCCATATGACACAGTTAATGATCTTAAAATCTATGCTAAAGTCATATGGTATGCCGTATTATTAGATTGAGTCTTTAGCGCTAAAGATTTAATCAGGGCGGGCGACGGCTCGCCCGTTTTTGTTAAGGGGGATTATCCGATGAAAGTCGCCATTTATGTTCGGGTCAGTACAGACGAGCAAGCGAAAGAGGGGTTTTCGATCCCCGCACAACGCGAACGGCTTCGTGCGTTTTGTGCAAGCCAAGGTTGGGAGATTGTGCAGGAGTACATCGAAGAAGGTTGGTCTGCAAAGGATTTAGATCGCCCGCAAATGCAACGGTTACTTAAAGACATAAAGAAAGGAAATATCGATATTGTACTAGTTTACCGGTTAGACCGATTAACAAGATCTGTATTGGACTTGTATTTGTTGCTTCAGACGTTTGAAAAGTACAATGTAGCGTTTCGTTCAGCGACCGAGGTATATGACACTTCCACAGCGATGGGGAGGCTATTCATCACGCTTGTCGCCGCGCTGGCGCAATGGGAGCGTGAAAACCTTGCTGAGCGCGTAAAGTTCGGCATCGAGCAAATGATTGATGAGGGAAAAAAACCTGGAGGGCACTCTCCGTATGGATATAAATTCGATAAAGATTTTAATTGTACGATTATCGAAGAAGAAGCGGACGTTGTTCGGATGATTTACCGCATGTATTGCGACGGATACGGCTACCGAAGCATCGCGGATCGGCTGAATGAACTAATGGTTAAGCCGCGAATCGCAAAAGAGTGGAACCACAATTCTGTACGCGACATTTTGACGAATGACATTTACATCGGTACGTATCGATGGGGAGATAAGGTTGTCCCTAACAATCACCCGCCAATTATTAGCGAAACGCTATTTAAAAAAGCACAGAAGGAAAAAGAAAAAAGAGGAGTGGATCGGAAAAGAGTGGGGAAGTTCCTTTTTACCGGTCTTTTACAATGCGGGAATTGTGGTGGACATAAAATGCAGGGGCATTTCGATAAACGTGAACAGAAAACATACTACCGCTGTACAAAATGCCATCGAATTACGAACGAAAAAAACATTTTAGAGCCCTTGCTCGATGAAATTCAGCTGCTTATCACCTCGAAAGAGTATTTTATGTCCAAGTTTTCTGACCGATACGACCAGCAGGAAGTGGTCGACGTCTCCGCTCTAACAAAGGAGCTGGAGAAAATAAAAAGGCAGAAAGAAAAATGGTACGATTTGTATATGGACGATCGCAATCCGATCCCAAAAGAGGAACTGTTTGCAAAAATCAATGAATTAAACAAGAAAGAAGAAGAAATTTATAGCAAGTTGAGCGAGGTTGAGGAGGATAAAGAGCCCGTTGAGGAGAAATATAATCGATTAAGCAAGATGATCGATTTTAAACAGCAATTTGAACAAGCGAACGATTTCACTAAAAAAGAACTGCTATTTAGCATTTTCGAAAAGATCGTGATATACAGGGAAAAAGGGAAACTCAAGAAGATTACTCTTGATTACACCCTAAAATAAGCTGAACCTGCGTAAAAGTTAAGGTTAGGCAACTGACCCAGACGGACGGAACGTTTCTCGTCTCGCGCAAAAAAATCGGCCACTTTACATGGGAGATGTTGAAAGGAAGCACGTTCCTCGGTCAACGGAAAGGCGGCATGCCGCAAATGGTCGGCGAGTTTGTGCTGAAAAAACACGGCATTGACCCGCATCAAGATTTGAAGCTGATCCAAAACGTTGATTTCGCCAACATCGCCAACGCCTTTGCGAGCGGGACGGGCGATTTCGTCCAGCTGTTTGAGCCGACGGCAAGCCTTTTCGAACAAGAAGGGAAAGGCTATATCGTCGCTTCATTCGGCACGGAGTCCGGACGCGTTCCGTACACATCGTACATGGCGAAACGAAGCTACATGAACGAAAACAAAGACGTGATCGAAAAATTTACGCGCGCGATCTACAAAGCGCAGCAATGGGTCGAATCGCACAGCGCAGCTGAGGTGGCGAAAGCCATTCAGCCGTATTTCAAAGACACCGATTTGGCTTTGATCGAAAAAGTCGTCGACCGCTACAAAAGCCAAGGGACCTACGCGACCGATCCGATTTTGGATGAAGAAGAATGGAACAACTTGCAAACCATTATGGCCGAAGCCGGCGAGCTGCCGAAGCGCATCGACCTGAACACGCTTGTTGATTCGTCGTTTGCCAAAAACGCGATAAACAAGTGACGAAAGCGGGTGAACGAAATGTTTCTTGTCATCGACCGCCTTTCGCACACGTATTTGACAAAAACGACCGCTGTCACTGCGCTCGATGACGTGTCGCTGTCCGTCGAGAAAGGAGAATTTGTCTCCTTTCTCGGCCCAAGCGGCTGCGGCAAAACGACGCTTTTGTCCATCATCGCTGGGCTGATTGAACCGACGGAAGGAACGATCTTCATCGAAGGCAACCCGCTGCGGACGGCTGAAACAGATGTCCCGACGACACGCCGGGCGGTCGGCTACATGCTTCAGCAAGACTATTTGTTTCCGTGGAAAACGATCGAAGAAAACATCCTTCTCGGGTTGAAAATCACCGACACGCTGACCGCTGACACGAAAGAACGGGCGCTCGCTCTGCTGGCGGAGATCGGCCTAGCCGGCGTCGAGTCGTATTACCCGAGCCAGCTGTCCGGCGGCATGCGCCAGCGTGCGGCGCTCGTGCGCACGTTGGCGACCGACCCGAAGCTGCTTTTGCTTGATGAACCGTTTTCCGCCCTCGATCAACAAACAAAGCTGAAACTGGAAGAACTCGTTTGGAAGACGTTAAAACAATACGAAAAAACAGCGGTGCTCGTCACCCATGACATCGAAGAAGCCATCGCCATGAGCGACCGCATTTTCTTGTTTTCGCCGCGCCCCGGCCGCCTTGTGCGGACGTTTGTCATCCCGGATGAACTGCGCTGCCGCCCGCCGCTTGCCGCCCGCCAGCATCCATCGTTTCCAGCGCTCTTTCAATCCATTTGGAAGGAGATGGAGGCCCTTGAATCCGCCCAATAAACGCATTGAAGCGCTGCACACAGAATACCTCGCCGTCTTGCGCAAAGAACATCGGATCATCCGCCTTTGGCAGACGGTGCTGCTTGTCGCCTTTTTCGCCGTCTGGGAAGCGGCAAGCCGCTTCCATTGGGTCGATCCCCTTCTATTTAGTTCTCCATCCGCCATCGCCAAGCTGTTTGTCGAAAAAATGAGCGATCACTCTCTATTCGCCCATACATGGGCGACGCTGTTTGAGACCCTGCTCGGATTTTTCATCGGCACGGCCGGCGGGGCGCTGATTGGCGCGCTTCTTTGGTGGTTTCCGCGTCTGGCGAAGACGCTTGATCCATACTTAGTCGTCTTCAACGCCATGCCAAAAGTCGCCCTCGGGCCGATTTTGATCGTTGCGCTCGGGCCGGGCTTGACGTCGATTGTCGCCATGGGCGTCGTCATTTCCATCATTATCACGACGATCGTCGTCTATTCGGCGTTCCAAGAGGTCGATCCGAACTATTTGAAAGTATTGCGGACGTTCGGCGCCACCCGCTACCAGTGCTTTCAAGAGGCGGTGCTGCCGGCGTCGTTCCCGGCGATCATTTCGACGTTGAAAGTGAACGTCGGCCTCGCTTGGGTCGGCGTCATCACCGGCGAGTTTCTCGTCTCGAAACAAGGGCTCGGCTATTTAATCATTTACGGCTTCCAAGTGTTCAACTTCACGCTTGTATTGATGAGCCTGCTCATCGTCGCCTTGCTGTCGACCTTGATGTATCAGCTTGTCGCCTTGATCGAGAAAAAATGGGGAAACCGCCGCTAGCGGGACGCCCGCCGAATGTTGACGGGCGTCTCGTTTCATTCCTGTCGTCCCAATGAGCCGGCATCCGCCGCTTTTGGGAAGCCCATCTTTGGGAGCCGCCGCCGATCGGCGCCCCTTTTCAATCGATCAGCCCGCGCTGTTTCAACTCGGCAAGCGAAAGCGAAAGGACATCGTCTTTCATGATATAGCTGAACCGATCATCCGTGCGGATGTCATCCGGCAGCGCCTCAAGCAGCACCGGGCCGTTCGTTTCCAAATACGACCCCCGCTCGACGAGCGCAGCGATGTCGGCAAAATAAATGTTTTTCACGATATCCGGCTCCACTTTATATTGGCCGATGTATTCGAGCCGGCCGACGATTCCCCCCGTTTCTTCCATCACTTCGCGGGCCGCGGCTTCCGCCGCTGTTTCCCCTTCTTCCACCTTGCCGCCGGGAAACTCAAGGCCGCGGCGCGGATGATCCGTCAACAGCCATCGCCCGCCATAGCGGCAAATGACCCATACATGCCCGGGGGAGGGGGAAAACGGATGATCCGCAAAGGCCAGCCGAACGCGATGTCCGTAATAATCGCGAAATTCATGCATCGGACTCTCCCCTTTCCTCTCCCCATTATACAGAAAAACGCCGCTCGACTCGCGGCGTTTACTCTTCTTTTTCGTCCGGAAGGATGCCCATCGAGCGGATGTGCGCTTTCGCTTCGTCGTTGCCGAGCTCATAAATCATTTTGTAAATGTCGACAATCGTCCGGTCGTAAGCATCGTTTTCCCGATCATAATGGTATTGGATGTACGGCACATGGGTGCGCCAAAACGCCTGCCAGTCGGTCGAATAATTTTGATCAAAATATTCGCGCAGCTGGGTGATTTCCTCATCCGTTGCTTCAATTTGGAAGTCCCACGGCGAAGCGGTTTTCAACTGGGAAATTTCCCCGTGCGCCATTGAGACGTAATACGTCTTTTTTTGTTCATCTGCCACCTTCGTCCACTCCTTCTTTTGCTCTTTTTGCTTAGTGTGGGGCAATCGGGGAAAAATATGCTTATTTTATTTCATCTTTCAACAGCTCGATCGCCTTGCGCAGCACGGACGGGATCGGAACGCCCGCCCGGCCGGCGTTTTCCACAATCGAGATAAACTCATTGGCGATATAGAAAAAAATGATCGCATCGCGGATTACATGCATGTTCCATCCAATGGCCAAATCGACGAGATGCGATGCTGCCACCAGAACGAAAATCAACAGTTTGCGGATGATGCCGCGAAAGCCGACTTGACTTGACAGCTTGCCTTCGACCGCGCTGGCGGCAATGCCGGTAAGGTAGTCGACAATGACCAAAGCAAGCAAAATCACGACAAATGAGTCCACGCTGCCGACAAACAGCGACAGAAACGAACCGAACAGCGACACGGCAACCATCGGGATCGGCTTGTTCACGCTCCCCCCTCCTTGAACATAGGATACGCGTAACTATCGTATGCCCGGAGGGGAGAACGCGGCGCGGCGCATTCCCTAAAAAATCGCCCTTTTTCGACAAAGAAAGGGCAAAGCAAAAGGCCGTCCCCCGACCTGAGGACAGCCTCCTCTTCTTATCGTCCTAAGAACGATTTCAACATCCAGACGTGTTTTTCCAAGCTGCGATGAATGCCAAGCAGCATATCCCCCGTCGTTTCATCGTTCACTTCATCCGCCAGCTTCATGCCTTCTTTCAATTCGCCGATCATCGTTTCAAAGTCGCCGACAATCGAAGCCACCATTTGCTCCGCCGTTTCCGTCCCGGCCGCTTCTTTGACGGACGCCTGCTTGAGGCAGTCTTTCATCGTCGCCACGGGCTTGCCGCCGAGCGCCAACAGCCGCTCGGCCAGGGCGTCAATGTGGGTCGCGGCTTCGTTGTACAGCTCTTCGAATTTTTCATGCAGCGTGAAAAACTGCGGCCCGGTGACATACCAATGATAGTTGTGCAATTTCACGTACAACACAGTCCAGTTGGCGATTTGCTTGTTGACAAGATCGATCAGTCGGGTTGCCATCCTCTCACTCCTCCTCATGGTTCTTGTACCCAGCTGGCTTGTTGATGAAACATGGAAAACGTGCCGATGGATAGCTTTCCCCGATTCCGCCGGAAATATGAATAGTCCAAGGCAAGCGGAAGAGGAAAAAAGCAGCCGCCCGTCTCGGTGGACGCAGACGCGCCCGGTCCGTTTGCCGGAGGGGCGGGAAGAAAAAGACGAAGCAGCGCGGCGGGGAAGACGCTTTTTGTATGTTATAATGGAAAGAAAAAAGGTGGGTCTTATCATGTACTGGACATTAGCCGTTTGCCTCATCATCGCCGCTGCCGTTCTCGCTTTAGCGGTCATCACGACTTCCAAAGCGTACGCGTACAAGCATACGGTCGATCCGCTCCCGAATGAACGCGGCGGCGAACAACAAGCCGGCCCGAAGCAGCCGCAGTAGCGGCGCGGGGCCGGCTTGTTCATCAACCAAACACCTTTTTCAACTCTTCTTTCTCTTGCGAAAGCCAAAAGCGCATCAGCTGTTTGGCCGCCTCTAGATCATGCAGCTTCGCTTGGCCGCATTGCCGCTCGGTCGCGGCTGGCACTTCCGTCGCGGCGAGCGCGTCCTTCATGGCTTCTTCCAACAAATCGATGACCTCGTCCACGGTCGGCGAGCCGCTCACGACAAGATAAAACCCGGTTTGGCAGCCCATCGGCGAGATGTCGATAATATCGAAATGATTGTATTTCGCCGCATGTCGGCGCAGCGTATACGCCAACAGATGTTCGAGCGTATGAATCGCGGCCGGGTCCATCGCTTCTTTGTTCGGCTGGCAAAAGCGAATGTCAAACTTATTGACGACGCCGTCGCTGCCGACTTTGTGAACGCCGCAATGCCGAACGTACGGCGCTTTGACCGCGCAATGGTCCAATTCAAAGCTTTCCACCGGTGAAGGCATGTCAATCACTCCTAGCTATTTTGATCCTCTTTCTTTATCATAACCAAAACGAGGGGCGTCCCGCATCTTTTTTGCCTCTCGCTTGGCGTCTATGCCCAAAAAGCAAGGTCTGGGCGAGCGCCCCCATTCCGAGCGAACGACAGTCGTTTTGCTTGAACAAAAGAACGGTTTGTTCTATTGTAATCATGATGATCACAGAAAGGAGAACTGTACATGGGCCAATGGCTGATTTGGTGCATCCGTTTTTATCAACGCTTCCTTTCTCCGCTCAAGCCGCCGACATGCCGCTTTTATCCGACCTGCTCGAACTATGGCATCGAAGCGATCCGGCGCTTTGGCGCCATAAAAGGGGGATGGCTGACGGCGAAGCGCATTTTGAAATGCCACCCGTTCCATCCGGGCGGGCTTGACCCTGTCCCTGAACCGACCCATCATCTGAAAAGAAAAAATAACTAAAAAACTATTGCCTTGGGCTTTATTTTTTTGTATGATGGATCGTGTTAAATCGTAATGATTACTATTTTCAAAATGGAGGGGCTATAGATGAACAAAATTCCTGTCACTGTATTAAGCGGTTACTTAGGATCAGGAAAAACGACTTTGCTTCATCATATTTTGCACAATCGGGAAGGAAAAAAAATCGCCGTCATTGTCAACGATATGAGTGAAATCAATATTGATGCCGAACTCGTTCGGCAAAACGGCTTTTTCCGCACCGAAGAAAAGCTCATCCAAATTCAAAATGGCTGTATTTGCTGCACCTTGCGGGAGGATTTAATCAAAGCGGTCGATCAGCTTGTCGAAAACGGGGAAATCGACTATATTGTCATTGAATCTTCCGGAATCAGCGAACCCATTCCCGTTGCGCAAACGTTTACGTATTTGGATGAGGAACTTGGAATCGATCTATCCCGAAAATGCCGATTGGACACCATGGTGACGGTTGTCGACGCCAACCGTTTTTGGACGGACTTTTCCTCGGGCGAAACCTTGCTCGACCGCCAACAGGCCGTCGATGAAACGGACAGCCGCGAAATTGCGGATTTGCTCATTGAACAAATCGAGTTCGCCAATGTCATTGTCGTGAATAAAATCGATCTTGTTTCGCCGGAGGAAGTTCAAAAACTGCAAAAAGTGCTCCAAAAGCTGAATCCAGAAGCCGTCATCATCCCGGCAACTTTCGGCCAAGTGCCGCTCGATTCCATTTTAAACACCCACTTATTTGATTTTGAAAAAGCGAGCCAATCAGCCGGCTGGATCAAAGAGCTGAATGAAGAGCACACACCCGAGACTGAACAATACGGCATCTCTTCCTTTGTTTATCGAAGAAAGCGGCCGTTTCATCCGGAACGTTTGATGAATTGGCTTGAAAACTGGCCCACAGAAGTGGTTCGCGCGAAAGGATTTATTTGGCTCGCGTCTTGGAACGACTGGTGCATTCTCCTATCGCAAGCAGGGACATCCATCTCCATGCAAGCAGCGGGACGATGGATGGCTTCCTATCCAGAAGAGGACATAAAACAGCTGTTGCAAGAAGAGGAAGCATGGCAGGAAAAGTGGGATGACACCTACGGCGATCGCTTGACCGAACTCGTGTTGATTGGCATCCATATGAACGCAGATCGCATCGAACGCTCGCTGGACCAATGCTTGCTGACCGATGAGGAGATGAAGGAAGATTGGACGCTGTTGCCCAATCCGTTTCCTTCATTGATTCCTTCGGCCTAAACGGTGATCCACCATTTTCAAATCGTAATGATTACGATATAATAAATGCGGACATCTTTATTCCAGAAAGGAGTTCAACATGAGAGCAACGTCCATCATTTTGTCTTTCCTTTTGGCGGCAAGCGCCTTGCTATACGGCTGTCAATCGAAGCCAGAAACAAAAGAGGGCCAAACATCGAACGATCAGCTAACGATTTATACAACCGTCTATCCGCTTGAAGACTTTACGAAAAAAATCGGCGGCGACGCTGTGAACGTCAAAAGCGTTTACCCGCCGGGAGTTGAAGCCCATACGTTCGAACCGACAACCAAAACCGTGCAGCAGATTGCCGATGCGGACGCCTTCATTTACATTGGCCACGGGATGGAACCGTTCGCCGAAAAACTGCAGGAAACATTACAAAATGAGCACGTCCGATTTCTCGTGGCTACAAACGGCATCGAATTGCTTGAATCGAACCATGAACAGGAGCATGCGCATGGCGAAGGGCACAAAGACGAACACGGAGAGGGACATGAGGAAGAACATGGCCATGAACACGGAGACAAAGATCCTCACGTATGGCTTGACCCCATCCGATCCATTGCGATCGCCAAGAACATCCGCGATTTGCTGATTGAACTGAAACCTGAAAAAAAAGACCTGTTTATGCAAAACTTTGAAACGTTAAAGATGAAACTCGAGCGCCTTGACGGGCAATTCCGTTCAACAGTGGAGAAAGCTCCTAGAAAAGAGATACTCGTTTCCCATCAAGCCTACGGATATTGGGAAGACCGCTACGGAATCAAACAGCTGAGCGTTTCCGGGCTTTCTCCGAGCAACGAACCATCGCAAAAAGAGCTGACTCAGCTCATCCAGACAGCCAAACAGCATCACATCCGCTATGTCATTTTCGAACAAAATGTTCATCCCAAAACGGCGGAAGTGATTCAGAACGAAATCGGCGCCAAGCCGCTCCGTCTGCATAACTTGGAATCGCTGACCGATGAAGATCGAAAAGCCCACAAAGATTACTTTGCCCTTATGGCCGAGAATCTCCGCGTGCTGCAAAAAGCCCTTCATTGAAATACAACCGCCTGCCTCTTTCGATTGAGGCAGGCGGTTTCGTTTCCCTTCCAGACCATCCTTCCCTAAAATAAGGGCTCTTCACCAAAAGTTGTACTTGATTTTTTCTGAACATACCCCATTTACGCTTGTGAGGGAAAATCAACAAGTCCGTGATTTTGGCACATCTTTGTGCAGGAAACCGTATTGCTTGTCAAGTACATGTTGTGGTGAAGAGCCAAAATAAGGAATAATCAAAGAAAAAATGGAAAACCATAAGAAAAAAGAAAGGGATGTTGTGAAATGGATGACGTGATCATTGCCCGCAGCTTATTCGGGACGACGATGGCGTTTCATATCATTTTCGCCACACTTGGAGTCGGAATCCCGATCATGATTTTGCTGGCGGAACTTTTATACCAAAAGACAAAAGATTATGATTATGCCGTCATGGCGAAACGCTGGACGAAAGGGTTGGCCGTATTGCTTGGAGTGGCCATTCCGTCAGGCACCATCGCTGGGGTGCAGTTGTCGCTCCTATGGCCGGGCTTTATGGAAGTGATCGGAAAAGTGATGTCCCTCCCGTTTCAAATTGAAATTTACGCCTTTTTTATTGAAGCGTTGTTTATGTCCATTTATGTGTACGCCGCTGACCGCATCTCTCCGTTGATGCGGATTGTGAGCGTGTTTTTTGTCGCGCTTGGCGCCAGCGCTTCCGCCATTTTAATTACCAACGTGCACGCTTTTGAAGGCACGCCGGCGGGATTTCGGATCGAAAACGGCGAAATCGTGGATGTCGACCCATGGGCGGCCTTTTTCAATCCAAGCTTTTTCGTCACGGCCGGACATGTCGTCCTGTCCGCCTATATGACCGGAGCCTTTGTGTTGGCATCAATCGCCGCTTACCAGCTGTTGCGCGTCTCCCAAAACGAGCAAGTGCGGCGTTTTCACCAAAAAGCGCTCAAGCTCTCGTTGACGGTCGGCGGCGTATTCTCGCTGTTGACCGCCATCAACGGGCATGAATCGGCCCAACTCCTTCATCAATACCAGCCGGAAAAACTAGCGGCGGCCGAAGGGCTGTTTGAAACCCAATCCCATGCCCCGTTAGCCATCGGCGGATTTACCGATGCAAAAACGCAATCCGTAAAGTGGGCCATTGAAATTCCGTGGGCGCTCAGCTTTTTGGCCGGCAACCGTTTCGACACCGTCGTCAAAGGGCTGAACGATTTTCCGAAAGAATGGTGGCCGCCGCTGTTTGTCCATACGCTATTTAACGCCATGGTGGGCATCGGCGTGCTTCTCCTGTTCCTGTCGGCGGCCGCGCTGGTCTGGCAGAAATGGCGGAAGCGGCCTGCCTTTCCGCGCTGGCTCCTATATAGTTTTGTCGCCGCCGGGCCGCTTTCCATGATCGGCATTGAATGCGGCTGGATTTTTGCCTGCACCGGAAGGCAGCCATGGGTCATTTACCGGATGATGAAAACGGAAGAAGCCGTCACGCAAACAGGAAATTTAGCGGTCTTGTTTGCTTTGTTTGTGGCGATTTACATCCTATTGAGCATCGCCGTGGCGCTCGTGCTTCGCTATTATTTCCGCCGCCATCCGGTGGCGGACGAGCTGCGCAAACCGCCCAATGAAGGCACGCTGCCCGTCTAGAAAGGAGAACGATTCATGACCAATGAGCTGATTGCCATTACCGTGCTATGGGGGTTTATTTTCATTTATGCCGTCATGGCGACGATGGACTTTGGCGCCGGTTTTTGGTCGATGGTCTATATCCATCGCGAAAAAGCGAATGCCACCAAGATTGCGAACCGCTATTTATCGCCCACCTGGGAGGTGACCAATGTCTTTATCGTCGCGATTGTGGTCGCCTTGTTCAGTTTTTTTCCCGGCGCCGCCTTCCTGCTTGGGACGGTGCTTCTTGTCCCCGGCAGCATCATTTTGATCTTGCTCGCGATCCGCAGCGCCTTTCTCGTGTTTGCCCACGTCGCCAAAGAATATGAAAAAGCGCTCACCTATATTTCCGGCATCACCGGGATCATCATCCCGGCCTTGCTCATTAGCGTGCTGCCCATTACGCATGGAGAATTCATCGACATCCGCAAGGGCGTCCCGACTCTCGATTTGGAGCGCTTCTTTACAAGCCCCCATGCCTATTCCTTCATGGGCTTTGCGATTTCGAGCACGCTGTTTCTGTCTTCTCTCTTATTGGCGGATTACTCTCTTGAAGCAGGAGACCGGGAAGCCTACCGCCTGTATCGGCGCGACGCTTGGATCACGGGGCCCCTCTCGTTGTTGATGGCGGGGGGCATGATGCTGACGATGCGCTACGAAGCCAAATGGCTGTATGACAGGATGATGGAGTATTGGCCGTGGCTGATCGGTTCGGTGGCGATGTTCGCCGCCGCGGGCATCGCCCTTCTCTTGCCGTCTTCTCGGCACCCTCATGTCAGAGGGAGGCCTCGGCTCGCGGTCATCGCGATTGTCATTCAATATTTTCTGGCTAGTTACGCCTATGGAAAAGCCCATCTGCCCTATATGGTGCATCCGGATGTCACGATCGAGTCGGCCTTTACCCATCCGGATACATTCCGGGCGCTGTTTGCCTCCTACATCGTGGGCTTTCTCATTTTGTTTCCCGGCTTCGTCTATTTCTGGCGTTTGTTTATGCACGATAAGCGCTATGTACGGCCAAAATAACAAGGAAAAAGGTGTCCCCAACACGCGTGGGACACCTTCCTTTATGACGGTGCTATCTTCTGCCCTGCAGAAAGAAAAGCACCCTTTTCCTCACCCATCACTCTCACTATTGCAGCGAGCGGACATAGGCCGCAATGGCCGCAATTTCTCCCGGCGTCAATGTTTGCACTTCTTTCGTCCGATGGCGCCGGATTGCTTCCTCGATCGTTTTCGCGCTGCCGTCATGCAAATACGGGGCTGTCGCCCATACGCCGCGCAGCGTCGGCGTATCCCACTGCTTGGGCGTCCGCGGGTTTGTGAACCGGGCGCGGGCGTCGCCTTTGGAGGCGCGGTCCTTCGGATTGGCCGTGCCGATGTCGTGCAAGTAGGCGGTATTGGCAGTCGTCAATTTCCCGTCCGGCCCGACCGCCTTGACGCTGTCGGTGAAATACTCGCCCCCATGGCAGCTTAAGCAATTCCCTTTCCCGTTAAACAGGCGCTCCCCTTCCTTCGCTTCCGCCGTCAAGCTGCCGTCCGCCTTTCGATACGGGCTTTTCGGCACGGGGAACGAGCGCGGGTCGTTCAAGTAGGCGAGAATGGCGTCAAACATATGCTGGACGTTCGGCGGCAGCGGCTTGGACGGGTCGATCGCCGTCATGCCGCCCATCTCGCCTTGCACGGTATGAATGTAGTCGGTAAAATCGTCGCGCGACCCATCCCACATAAACAGCCCGGTTTTCGTCGCCAAAATATTGCTCGGCACGTTGCGCGGTCCTTTCGCCGTCATGAGCGTCAAGCCGTTGATGTCGCCGTCGCTATGGCACGAAGCGCAGCTCATCCAATTGTTCCCTGTGATGTTGATGGCAAACTCGTCGCTGTTGGCGCTGTAAAAGATCGTTTTTCCTTCACGCACGAGCGGGGAGAGCGAATCTTTCGCAATGAGGCGGATCGTGCCGCTCTCCTGCTTCGCTTTCGCATATGGGCTTTTTCCTCCGGTTTTGATCACGGCCAAATCATGGCTCATGGCGTTGTGGACGTAAAGCGTCTCCCCATCCGGCGAAATCGCGACCCCGCGCGGATTGTTGCCGTGGATGCGGCGCAAAATTTGCGTCGCCTTGCCGCCGCGTCGCAAGTCAAAGACGACGAGGTCCTCGCTTCCAGACATGACCGCGTACGCTTTGCCGCCGTCCGGGGAAAACGCCACATCGTACGGATTGGAGACGATGATCGTCTCGTTATGAACATCCGTGACATTGATCGCGGCAAACAGCTCTTTCCGCTCGTCCGGCAGCTCAACGTCTTTCGTTGCATCAATGACCGAGATGGCCGGAAAGACCGTTTCCTCAAATTGGATCGGCGTATCGATGTTCGTCAATAAGTGCAGAATATACGCTTTTTTGCCGTCCGGGGCGATGACGATTTGCTCAAGCGTGTTCGGAATGCCTTGGCTTTTTTTTCGATCGGCTTTGTCCGGCGACGGGGCGAGGGCGATTTCCTTGACCGCCCGCCGTTTCTTTGTGTCAATCACGGTGACTTTGGCCGCCAAATATTGCGTCACGTACAGCTTCCTTCCGTCCGCTGTCAGCGCCAGCGCCCGCGGCCGATCGCCCGCTTGGATGTCTTTGGTCCGCTTCCCGCTCTCGGCGTCAAACACCGAGACCGTGCCCGAGCGGTAGTTGGCGACATATACTTCCGCCCCATCCGGACTGGTGACGATGCCGAACGGCTCGATCCCCGTTTTCCAACGGTCGACGACTTTCCGCTTGTCAAGCGACACGACGTCCACTTCATCATCGTACATGCAGGAAACATACAGCGTCCGTCCATCCGGGCTGAGCGCCAGCTGGCGCGGTTCGCGGCCGACGGGAATTTCCGCTTCCTTCGTTTTG
Organism: Geobacillus sp. Y412MC52; assembly: GCF_000174795.2. Taxonomy (NCBI): domain Bacteria; kingdom Bacillati; phylum Bacillota; class Bacilli; order Caryophanales; family Anoxybacillaceae; genus Geobacillus; species Geobacillus sp. Y412MC52. Next base: position 3,016,406 of record NC_014915.1, read on the forward strand.
GTTTTCGCGTTGATGATTGTCACTGTATCCACATCGATGTTGGCGGTGTAGACATAGCGCCCGTCGCTGCTTACGGCGATGTTGTCGCCGTGCGCCGGGGCGTGTCTGACCACTTTTGGCTGCTCATGCCATGCCTTTTCGTCCTGACAGCCGGCCAACAGCGCGGCGATCGCCGCGGCGAACCACCATTTTCGCATTTCAATATTCCCCCGTTTTTTCACGAAAATGATAACCATCCTCAATTTTACAAAGAAAAGCGGCGAATCTCAATCGTATTCGCCGCTTTCTTTCTGTTATTTGTTGCCGGATCCAACGTTGACCTTGACCGTCCGCAACACCGGCGCCACGCCGTATGGGCCGCCGGCCGCCTGCACTTGCGGCACATGGTCGCGGTCGGTGTTGCCCAATTTTTTCCCTTTGATGTAGACATCTCCCGTATCCCAAAACTCGCTTGCCTGCATCCCTTCCTGAAGCGTCGGGCCATCGACGATCCGGTCGTAAAAGTCGACGAAGCGGGAGATGATCGTTTCGCGGTCAAGGGATTTCGCCGTCTCATCCGCTTGGTCGTTGTTCAAGTTTTGCAGCGCCACGCGGAACACCCCCGACAACGCGCCGGCGAGCCACGGGGTGTACTTGTCCTCTTTTTCTCCCGTATGGTACACGTGCCATTTTTGATCCCAAAAATGGCGGTCCATCGCCTCATAAACAAGGCGCGCCGCATCGCGGTACGCTTCGTCTTTCGTCGCCAAAAACGCTGCCGTCAGCCCGCGGATCGCGCCAAGCTGGGCAAGAAGCGTCGGCTCGTCTTGATCCGGCCCTTGGCCGATCGTATAGCCGTTGGCGACAAGCCCGTCTTTTCGCATCAAGTTGTGCATGATAAAATCCGCTTGCCGGCGGATGAGCTCGAGCGCCCGCTTTCCTTCCGGCGTGCCGAGCCCTTTGGCGCTCTCTCCGCTCGCATAGCCGACCGGCATCCCGTCAATCGCCCGTTCGAAGATGCGGAGCGCTTCCATTGTATAGCCGGCTTGGAACGTATCGACCCGATTTCCTTGCGTTCGCCCGTCATGTTCTGTCACAAACGCGCCCGCTTTTTCATTGAAATGCATGGCATCGATGTTGCGGAACACTTGCAGCAGCACGTCGCGGTTGACGGAATACGGGTCATCGGCCACGCGGTCGTTGGCTGGATCGGCATCCACATTTTCTTTTGCCGCTTTCGGGAACGGTTTTCCGTCAAACACGGCCAAAAACGCGGGGTTTTGGTTTTTGTTTTCCGGCCGCTGGTCGGTCATGCCGAAAAACTCCGCCGCCGGCCATAGCATGAGCCATTGGTCCTCAAGCAAGCTGCGGGGATCTTTGACGACCAACTTCGCCGCATCCGGCGCCAGCTCGCTTCCCCCTTCAGCCACTTCCACCGCGTGCGGCAAATAGACGAATCCCCCGCTTGGGTTGTAGCGGCTGCCGGCTGCCTTCGTCAACGCCTGTTGCTTCGCATCATAAAATAAATGGTCACGGATAAAAGCCAGCTTGTTCCATATTTGTTCCGTCAAAATCATCCCTTGCATCCCGTCGGCGGAGCTGACGCCAAGAGCGACTTTCCCGCTTTGATCGTCGTTTGGCGTTTTCGCCTCCACCTCTTCATCGCTGTCTTTTTGATGAAAATTCCCCAAAAAGTCGCCGGCCCAAAGCGCTTGCTTCAAAAAGACGCCGCCGTAAGCCGATGGCGTGAGCACTTTGTCCATTTTTCCGCGATCCCAGCGAAGCGATTGGAAATCGACTTGATAGACGGGAACGTATGTACCGTCGTCATTTTCCGCGTACACGTCCGTGTCAACCTTTTGCGCATAATGCGGATCGCCGCCGGCGTACTCGATGAAGGTCGGGAACATGTTGCGGAAAATTTCCTCGCGCGGATAGCCGACGCTGTCCGCAAGCTCATAAAAACGGTCGGCGAGTGTTTCATCGGCTGGCTTATGCCGCTGTTCGGCCCGCTGCTTGGCGATCGGGCCGTTTATGAGATGGAGCCCGAGCCCTGACTTTTCCGTCACCTCATACATGGCTTCTTCGGAATACTCGTATGACTCGATGCCGGCCGTATAGTCGAATTTCGTCGGTTTATCAGGCTTTCTCGCATCAAGGGTGTCCAAATCAAGCCCGAGCCCTTCAGCGAGCGGTTCGCCCGAAAGTTCAAATTCCGAGTAGGCAAACATATTGCCGGCCGTATCAAAATGATCGTCCGCCACCGGCACGTGCAGGCGCGGCGCTTCCGATGAACGGCCGTTCTCTTTCTCCCCGACGGCGGAACAGCCGGACGCCAAAAGCAGCGAGGCCGCCGCCGACGTGGCCATGACTTTCCAAGGCATGCGTTTCATGGCTTGCTCCTCCATTTTATTTAAAAATAACGATTTTCATTTTCAACCTATTTCATTATACGCCGGCGATCCCCTTCATTCAAGCCGGAATCCGTTCCATCACATTCCGCCCGAGAAAGACGCTTTTCATGCCTCTTCTCCTTCCCTTAAGCCGGAATCCACTCAATGCGGCGTCCGCCCGTCCATAAAAAGCAGCATTCCAGTTCGTTCGGACAACGTCCGATTGTTTTGCGGCATAAGGACGACGCCGTTTCTTTGCATCGCCGAATGGCTTCCTCTTCCTCACACCACAGCAGCACACGAACCCGGTCGCGGTAAACGATGTACAACTCCCGATCCGCTTCTTCGCCCAATCCGCCGTCCGCCAGCAGCAGCGGCTTGCATGCCGCCTCTTCCATCGAACCGAAAAACTGCAGCAAATGATCCGTCACCTTGGCCAACACAAGTCCGTAATGCAACGGCGTCGGAAACATCGACAAAGGAAGGAGCGAACGGTGCTGATCAATCAACCGGAGCAAGCAAAGCGGCGACCGCAGCGAAGGAGCGGTGTCGCAATACGCTTGAATGACGCGGCGAAGAAACCGGCGCAACGCATACGGCCAGACATCCAACGTCTCGTGATGGATAGGCACCATGGCTCGCCTCCTGTTTGTTCATGCATGTTTTTCCAGCTGCTCCAACACGGCGTTTATCGAGCTCCATGACCGTTTCGCAAAATAAATAGGCTTGTCTTTGCTTTTCGCCTTCTCTTTCACTTTCTTCGCCAAATTATGGTTCACGTAATCGATCATGACCAATATGGCGTCGACATGCTCCGGAATGTCGCGTTTCACCATATTCACTTTTCGTCCATTGAGATGAATGATTTCCCGGAATCCGGAACGCTCCAATTTATCGGTAATATGGCCTAAATGATCGGCTCCGACAACAAGCAGTGATGCCATCACGAAAGCCTCCTTTGCTCGCTTCTTTCTTTTTTATTTTAATTGAGAATGATTTTCTATGTCAATTATAACAAGAAATATTTTCATCATTTTTTTGGGCGATGAGCCCCCGCTTCAACGATGGTAAAGAAGGAAACGCCATTTCTGCACGAAATCCTTCTTTTATATTTGGGGCGGCGTGGGAGAACAACCATGATGGAAGCTGTCGATTGCCCCTGCTTCCGTTGATCCCAAGCGGGAGTCTTCTCGGTTAGAGATGGATAAAATGCCTGCAAATGCGTCAAACTATAGACGCGGGCGATTTCATCACGACAAGGGGGATGACCATGGCGAAAGATGTTCTTTGCGAAGTGCACAACTGCCGTTATTGGGCAGAAGGGAATCGCTGCAGCGCTGAAGCCATTTACGTGGTCAGCCATGCAGGAAAAATGGCGTCTGATTCAACGGAAACAGACTGCAAAACGTTTGTTCCGGCCCATGAAGCATAATGCGAGACCAACGAGGCGCTGCCCGGCCGACCGGGCGGCGCTTGCATCGTTCGAGGGGGATGACGATGGACAAACGCGCCAGCCTCATTCAAGCGCTGCAAACGGAAATGAAGCGGGCCGCTTTAGGAACATACCCAGCTTGCATCGACTCCTTCGCCCGTTTGTGGGATTATGAGTTCGGTTCGTTTGATCAGCTCCCACCTGAGATTGAACGGCTCGTCGCCCATCGGGCCGCTGAACTCGGGTGGATGGATGACGTTTGAGAGCCGTCCATTTCGGAACAAACGCCAGGTGGAGCAAAAAACGACGTTGGATGGCCATCCCTATGTTTCCATCTGCGCGATGGAAATCGGCCGTGCAAGGGATGACGTTTGACTGCCGTCCTCCAACAGGGGACAAAGCGGATGGATGAAGCTGGATCGCAGCGGTCTAAAAGCAAGGGCTTCGATTCGGCGAACGCCATGCCTCCCGGTCGGAACGCCGCGGGAATGGCAGCGGCAAAAAGGCAGGAACCTCGACCTAGGCGAGGTCCTGCCTTTTCTGCTTCCGAACATATGTTGCTACTCCTATCAAAATGTTTGTTCCGTTTTTGGAATGAGCCTTTTCAGTTCGCGGCGCAGCAGTTTTTGCGCGGCGTTGCGCGGCAGTTCGTCGACGAAGTAAATGCGGGCCGGCACTTTATATTTCGCCAGCCGCTCGCGGCAAAACGCGCGAAGGGCCGCTTCGTCTGGCGACGCTCCGCGTTTCAGGCGGACGAACGCATACGGCACTTGCCCCCACGTTTCATCCTCGACGCCCGTCACCCCGGCTTCTTCCACATCGGGATGCGACAGCAGCACCGCCTCCACCTCAGCGGGATAGACGTTTTCGCCGCCGGAAATGATCAAGTCAGAACGGCGGTCAAGGACGTACAAAAATCCGTCTTCATCAACATAGCCGATATCGCCGGTAAAAAACCAGCCGCCGCGGATCGCTTGCGCCGTCGCTTCCGGGCGATGCAAGTATCCTTTTGTCACATTCGGCCCTTTGACGACAATTTCTCCCGCTTCATGCGGCGCAGCCGGCTTTTCGTCTTTTAGGATGCAAAGCTCCGCCGGAAAAAGCGGCTTGCCGGCCGAACCGAGCTTCGTCAAACTGTATTCCGGCGCGAGCGTCGCGATTTGCGACGCCGTTTCCGTCATCCCGTATGTCTGGTACACCGGGATGCCCTTTTCTTTGCACGCCTCAAGCAGCGGGCGCGGCGCCGGCCCGCCCCCTAGCAGCATGCAGCGGAACGTATCGGGATAGCGCGCTTCCCCGAGCTCGGCCACCATCCGCTGAAGCATGGCAGCCACGACCGACATGATTGTCACGTCGCCGCGCATGATCCATTCGTTCGCTTCCTTTGGATCGAATGACGTTTGCAGCCGCATCGGCATGCCGTAAATGACGCTGCGCATGGCGATCGACAGGCCGCTGATATGAAACAGCGGCACGGCGGCCAGCCAGCAGTCGCGCTCATGCAAGCCTAAATTGAGCGCCGAACCGACGGCGCTCCACCAATGGTTGCCGTACGTTTGCAAGACGCCTTTCGGAGTGCCGGTCGTCCCGGACGTATACATGATCGTGGCGACTGCCTCCAAATCGCACGTTTCTTTTAAGGAGACGTCCACTTCCGGAAGCGCGGCAACCGCCCCCACAGTCAGAACGCGTCCGTCGCCGTCAAGGCGTCCGGCCAGCTCCTCATCGGCGATGACAAGCCGCGCGCCGCTGTCGTCAAGCTGCCAGCCGAGCTCATAGGGCGTCAGGCGCACGTTTTGCAGCAGGACGCGGGCGCCGAGAAAAAACAACGCATGGATGATCTCGATCATCTCGATGCGATTTTTCATCAGCAAGGCGACAACATCTCCTTCCTTGACGCCTGCTTGAGCGAGGCGCCGCGCCCAGACGGCAGCCGCTTCATACAATTCGGCAAACGTTTTTGTCCGCCGCCCGTCGCTGACAGCAATCCGCTCCGGAGTCAAAAACGCCCGCTGCTTCAGCCAGTTTGGCATCGTTGTCATCTAGCATTCCTCCTTTCTTGCCCCCTCCTCCGCCGACGGCCAGCGCAAGGATTCCTCCTTTGGAAAAGCGACAAAAAGCAGCTTGACGCGCCATCAAGCTGCTTCTTCGTTCCTCATCACGGAAAGCGTGGGAATTGGCTGAAGTCCGGCTTCCGTTTTTCTTTGAACGCCCGCATGCCTTCCTTCGCCTCTTCGGTCGTGTAGAAGAGAAGCGTCGCGTCGCCGGCGAGCTGCTGGATGCCGGCCAAGCCATCGGAGTCGGCGTTGAACGCCGCTTTTAAGAAGCGAATGGCCGTCGGGCTTTTTTCCAAAATTTCTTGCGCCCATTTGACCGTTTCTTCTTCAAGCTGCTCAAGCGGCACGACTTTGTTGACCAGCCCCATTTCGAGCGCTTCTTGCGCCGTGTACTGACGGCATAAATACCAAATTTCCCGCGCCTTTTTATGGCCGACGATGCGGGCCAAATAGCCGGCGCCATAGCCGCCGTCAAAGCTTCCCACTTTCGGCCCGGTTTGGCCGAAGATGGCGTTGTCCGCGGCGATCGTCAAATCGCATACGACATGAAGCACATGCCCGCCGCCGATGGCGTAGCCGGCAACCATCGCAATAACCGGCTTCGGAATGACGCGGATGAGCCGCTGCAAATCAAGCACATTGAGGCGCGGAATTTCATCCTCGCCGACATAGCCGCCATGGCCGCGCACTTTTTGGTCCCCGCCCGAGCAAAACGCCTTGCCGCCGGCGCCGGTCAAAATGATGACGCCGATATTCGAATCATCGCGCGCTTTCGTAAACGCATCGATCATCTCGTTCACCGTTTTCGGCCGAAATGCGTTATGTACTTCCGGACGGTTGATCGTAATTTTGGCGATGCCGTTGTACGTTTCGTAAATAATGTCCTCATAGTCGTACTGCTTCACCCATTCAAACGGCATTTACACTTCCCCCTTTGTCATGAATTCACTTACTATTTTAGCAAAAATGCCGGGCTGTTCCACGTGAATTGCATGTCCAGCTTCTTTTACACAGATAAGTTCGCTGTTGGGCAGCCGCTCGTGCATTTGGGCAGCGATGCGGCAAAACTTCTCATCGTGCTCCCCGCAAACAAGGAGCACAGGCATGGCAAGTTCGCCAAGCCGCTCCCAAAACGACGGCTGCACGCCGGTCCCCATCCCGCGCAAACTGTTGGCAAGCCCCGTTGCCGTATGGCGGAGCCGCTCGCGGCGAATCGCCGCCCGCACCGAATCCGGAAGCGCCTGCTGAGTGGCAAACAGCGGGATTTTTTCCCAATCATCGACAAAAGCACGGACGCCTTCCGTTTCGATCTTTCGCGCCAACGCCTCATCCGCTTCCCGCCGCGCGCGCCGCTCCTCCTCCATCTTCAAGCCGGGCGAACTGCTTTCCAGCACTAAGCGGCGAACGCGGTGCGGATGCCAAACGGCGAACGCCAACGCAAGCCGGCCGCCCATCGAGTAGCCGAGCACGTTCACTTGTTCGACGCCCCATTCGTCAAGGAGCGCCGTCAAGTCAGCCGCCGCGTGTTCGATCCGATACCGTCGGGCGTCCTTTGGCGCCTCGGTCCGCCCATGGCCCAACAAGTCGACGGCCATCACACGGAAGTCCGGCCAAAACGGGGCGAGCGGCCGCCACGTGTCCGCGCTGCCCGTAAACCCGTGAAGCAACAGAAGCGGCTCTCCTTCTCCGTATTGTTCCGCATGGTAACAAACCCCATTCACCATCATGGTCATGCCAATCCTCTTCATTCGAGACATTTCGCGATTTCCCGGGCAACCTCGTTCCACAACAATCGATGCATTCGGACATTTTCCGCGCGCGACGTGCGCACTTCAATGACATGAAGCCCGCCTGACGACAGCGATTCCGATACATGGCGGCGGAACTCCGCCCAATTGTGCGGCACCGTATGGCGGCCGCCGTACATCTCGACGGCGTGGGCAAACGACAAATCCGTCGGCGTGCCAAACAGCGTTTCAAACGCCCCTTTATGGCGCGCCTGCGGCAAAAACGAGAAAATGCCGCCGCCGTTGTTGTTCAACAACACAATGGCAGCTGACAACGAATGCATCTTCGCCGCCAACAAGCCATTTAAATCGTGGTAAAACGACAAGTCGCCGATCACCAGCACAAGCGGGTTCGCGGCAACGCTTGCGCCCAAGGCGCTCGAGACGACTCCGTCAATGCCGTTGGCGCCGCGGTTGGCCAAAACGCGAAGCGGCTTGTCCGTCGCAAAGAGAAACGTATCCGCATCGCGAATCGGCATGCTGTTGCCGACAAACAGCGCCGCCCCGGCTGGAAGCAAATCGGCAAGCTCCGTGAACACTTTCCCTTCAAACCATTCTTCTTTCGGCAGATGGCGCTCAAGCGCCGCGCGGGCGATCGCGTTCATCTCGCGCCATATCGCCGACCACGCGCTTTTGTTTTCTTTCGGTTTCGCCCATTCAAGAAGCTGGCGGCAAAGAATCAGTTCATCACTCTGAACGAAGCTGTCCGCGGACAACGTCGGATCACGCCAGCCGCCGTCGTCGACAACAATTTGACGAATCGCGCGATGGCGCTTGAGCCATAAAAAGAGCGGCTTCGACACCGGCATGGCGCCGAACCGAAGCACCACATCCGGAACAAGCTTGGAAGCGGCGGTTTCCTCCCGCAATATGGCGTCATAGCTGTCCAGCACGTACGTTTTGTCATGCGTACCGGCGCGCAACTGGGAAAGCGGATCGGCCAAAATCGGAAAATCAAGCGCCCGCGCCAACTCGGTGACCGCCTCGGCAAACCCAGGGCGATCGAGCGGCCCGCAGACGATCAACCCGCGTTCCGCCGCAGATAGCTGCTCATACAGCGCCGATACGCTCTCTTGCGGCAGCGCTGGGCGGCCGCGCCACACTTGCGGCGCTCTCGAAACGGACCGCACCCGCTCCCAAACCGCCTCATCGATATGCGGGACAAGCGGCTCGCGAAACGGCGCGTTCACATGCACAGGCCCGCACGGTGCACCGGCGGCCGTTTGGACGGCTCTTGCCGCCATCGTCCGCGCGTATCGCAGCATATCATCCGCCTCTTCCGGCAGCGCCAAGTCCACAAACCACTTGGCGTAGCGTCCGTATAAGTGCAGCTGATCAATCGCCTGCGGCGCCCCGACATCGCGCAGTTCATGCGGCCGGTCGGCCGTCAGCACCACGAGCGGCACGCGCGAATAGTATGCCTCGACAACCGCGGGCCCATAGTTGGCCGCCGCCGTTCCGGACGTGCATACGAGCGCGACCGGACGCTGCTTCGCTTTCGCCAAGCCGAGGGCGAAAAACGCGGCCGACCGCTCATCGATATTCATATATAGTCGAAGGCCAGGGTGGGCCGCCATCGCCATCGCAAGCGGCGTCGAGCGCGAACCGGGGCTGATCACCGCCTCCGTCACCCCGGCCTGCGCCAATCCGTCCACCAATGCCGCTACATAAACAGACAAGGCATCAGCCATCGTTCATCACTCCCAACGCCGATAACATCGGAGCCATTTTCACATTTGTCTCTTCATATTCGCTGTTTGGGTCGGAATCGGCGACAATGCCGCAGCCGGCAAACAGCATGGCTTCCTTCCCGGCGAGCAAGGCGGAGCGAATGGCGACCGCCCATTCCCCATTGCCTTCGCCATCCACCCAGCCGATCGGCGCTGCATACCATCCGCGGTCAAGCGGCTCAAGGGCGCGGATCACCTCCAGCGCCCGATCGCGCGGCGTTCCGCCGAGCGCGGGTGTCGGATGCATCATTTCCACTAAGCGGAGCACCGAGCGCTCGCGGCAGCCACGGCCGACAACCGGAGTGCATAAATGCTGGATGTGCGGCAGCTTGAGCAGCTGCGGCGCGGGCGGCATCTCGACCGTCTCGCAGACGGAAGAAAACAAGCGGCCGATCATTTGCACAACAAACTGATGTTCTTCGTTGTTTTTTCGATCTGCCCGCAGCCAAGCGCCAAGCCGCTCGTCTTCCTCCATAGCGGCCCCGCGGCGCACCGATCCGGCGAGGCAAACCGACCGGCACATTTTCCCTTCTTTTTGGACAAGCTGCTCAGGGGAAGCCCCGATAAAACAGCGGCCGTCCTGTTCAAACGCAAAAATGTAAGCAAACGGCTGCTGCTCGCGAAGCCGCTGGAGTACGGCCGCGGCATCCACCGTTTTGGCAAACGCCAGGCGCCGAGCGCGGGCGAGCACCACCTTGTCCAACGCCCCCGCCCGAATCGAGGCGATCGCTTCGCGAACAGCCGCCAACCATCGTTCTTTCTCTTCTTCTTCGTCTGACACAAGGCGCGGAAGCCGCTTTGGAGCGGCCATGGGGTCGCTGATCCGCTCAAGCAAGCGCCCGACCCGCTCCCAGTCCCGTCCTCTTTTGTCCGTTGGGACGGTGACGGTCAACGTCGTTTTGCCGTTTCTTACGGCAAGAAGCGCGGCCGGCGCCACGAGCTTCCCGGCCGGAAAGCCGCGCCACATGTCGGTGCCCGGCCGATAGGGGTCAAACGAAAATCCGCCAAACAATAACGGCGGCGCATCGGCCGCGCCGTATGGCTCCATCTCCTTCTCCCATCGGCGCCGGCCCGCTTCCACGTCATCAAACCGGCTGTCGGCCTTCTCCGTTTCGATCGCATAAACGGAGCCGAGGCCGACCAATATCGTGCCTCCGGTTCGATCCGCCCAAAAAAACCGTTCGCGGAAGCCGCATGACGGCCCTTGCATAAAAAAAGAAACCGGATCAACGCCCTCCCACGGTTCCGTCCAGCTGACAAACGGCCGCCCTGCATTCACCGCCAATCTATGCAATTGTTGCTGCAGGTGATGTCGAAATCCAATCGCCACGTTCCTCACGCTTTCTGTCGTAAAATTCCCCCTCCATCCCCACTTCCCATTATAATATAATAGGAAATCATTTATCTATCGGGAAGGGTTGACATGCTTTCAACGTTTGCCTACACTTATTTTGGACATAAACGAATGACATTTTCACAGAATCTAAGGGGAATGAATATGCAATCATTCACACATATGGACCATCGCCCGCCGGCGCGCCGCGACTGGCGCGTCTTTTGGCGGCTGACGCGCCCGCATACGCTGACCGCGGCATTTGTGCCCGTATGCGTCGGCACGGTGCTGGCGCTTGGCGAAACATCGATCGATTGGCTGCTGTTTGCCGCGATGATGATCGCCTCTTTGTTGATTCAGGCGGCGACGAACATGTTCAACGAATACTACGATTATCAACGCGGCCTCGATTCACCGGAGTCGGTCGGCATCGGCGGCGCCATCGTCCGAGACGGCCTCAAGCCGAAAACGGTGCTGGCGTTGGCGTTTGGCTGTCTTGGGTTGGCTATGCTCATCGGCATCTACATTTGCGCCGAAAGCAGTTGGTGGCTCGCCGTTGTCGGAACGATTTGCATGGCGGCCGGTTATTTTTACACCGGAGGGCCGGTTCCGATCGCCTATACGCCGTTTGGCGAACTGGCGGCTGGGTTTTTTATGGGCTTTGTCATCATTTTGATTTCATTTTTCATCCAAACGGGCCATATCAGCGGCGGCGCCGTGCTCACCGCCATTCCGATCGCGATTTTGGTCGGCGCCATTTTGCTGGCGAACAATATTCGCGACTTGGACGGCGACCGTGAAAAAGGGCGAAAGACGCTCGCCATTTTGATTGGCCGCGATTGGGCCATCCGCCTGCTCGCTGCCATGTTCGCCGTTGCCTTTCTTTGGACGGCCGCGCTTGCGGCGTTTCAGATCGTGCCGTTTTGGGCGCTGCTCGCTTTATTGAGCATTCCAAAAGCAATCGCCGCGACGCGCGGATTTATCGGCAAAATCAAGCCGATCGAGATGATGCCGGCCATGAAGGCGACGGCGCAAACGAATACACAGTTCGGCTTTTTGCTCGCCGCTGGCTTGCTCATTGCCCATTGGCTGTAACACGGTCAACATGACCGTGTTTTTTTTTGATTTTCGCCCATACTACACCATATAGACGCTACTGCGAAGGAAGGGATTGCGACTGATGCTGATGAACGAACAGCTTGCCGCCCTCCGCTCAAGACTGCTCGACATGAAACGGGAGACGGAAGACCGGCTGAAGCAAAACGACCATTTCGGCATGATCCGCAGCCACGCCCACGATGCGGTCGGTGAGCTGGCGAGCTACGACAACCATCCGGCCGATGAGGCGACAGAGCTGTATGAGCGGGAAAAAGATCTCGCCCTAAAGGAGCATGCCGAGCGCGAACTTCGCGAGATTGAACGGGCGCTTGGCGCCATCGCCGACGGCACATACGGAACGTGCCGCGTATGCGGCCGGCCGATCCCATACGAACGGCTCGAGGCGCTGCCGACAACACTCTACTGCCGCGAGCACAGCCCGGATCAAACGGTGTCGCAAAAGCGCCCGCTTGAAGAGGGCGTGCTCATGCCGCCGTTTGGCAAATTCGATTTCGATGACCGCACGGAATCGGTCGCTTACGACGCAGAAGATGCATGGCAGGAAGTAGCCCGCTACGGCACATCCGACACCCCTTCCGACCTTGGCAAAAACGTCGATTCCTACAGCGAAGTGTATGCCGAGTCGGAAGAGAACGTCGGCTATGTCGAAGACTTGGAAAATTTCGCGGCTGTCGATTTGCATGGCCAACACGTACGTGTGTACCCGACGCGGGAGCATGAGCTGCTGGAAAACATATTGGATGACGAAGGCATCATGTCGAACATCGGCGATTTGCCGGCGTATGAAAAAGACCCGTATACATCGACAGACAGCTACCGCCGGTACGATGAAAGACCGTCCCAGCAGCATTTTGGGGAAACGACTCCATGAAAAAGGCCATCGGCAAGATGGTCTTTTTCGTGAAACGGATCGACACCGTTTTCCGTAGTACAGAGCAGAACGTTATATGATCCGAATGGAGGCGAAATGATGAGCGCACATGAGATCGATTACCGGCTGTACGGCGATGACATGCAGTTTGTCGAAATCGAGCTCGACCCATACGAAAGCGTGGTCGCGGAAGCGGGCGGGATGATGATGATGGATGACGGCATCGTCATGGAAACCGTATTTGGCGACGGCTCCTCGTCCGGAAAAGGGCTGCTTGGCCGCCTTGTCGGCGCGGGGAAGCGGCTGCTCACCGGCGAAAGCTTGTTCATGACCGTGTTTACCAACCAAGGAAGCGGCAAGCGCCGCGTCGCCTTCGCCGCTCCGTATCCGGGAAAAATCATCCCGGTCGATTTGAGCGAACTTGGCGGGAAGCTCATCTGCCAAAAAGACTCCTTTTTGTGTGCGGCAAAAGGCGTCTCCGTCGGCATTGAGTTTCAGCGCAAGCTCGGCGCTGGCTTTTTCGGCGGCGAAGGGTTTATTATGCAAAAGTTGGAAGGTGACGGGCTTGCCTTTTTGCACGCCGGCGGAACGATCCACCGCCGCGACTTGCAGCCCGGGGAAACGCTTCGCATTGACACCGGCTGCCTTGTCGCCATGACGAAAGACGTCAACTACGATATTGAATATGTCGGCAACATCAAAACCGCCTTCTTCGGCGGCGAAGGATTGTTTTTGGCCACCGTCACCGGTCCGGGAGCAGTGTGGGTGCAGTCGCTTCCGTTCAGCCGGCTCGCTGACCGCGTCCTCGCTGCCGCCCCGAGCGCCGGCGGACGGTCGGTCGGCGAAGGCAGCATCCTCGGCGGCATCGGCGACTGGCTCGACGGCGACGACTAAGCGAGAAAGGGCGCTCCGGCCAAACGGAACGCCCTTTTGCTTTTATGCCTTCTCCCTCGAAATTCCCTAAAAGGACGATGATTGAGTCAACTGCCCCCACTTCGCTAACGCTTGAAGTGGGGGCTTGCAACTCCCCAGAAGTGCGAGCGGACTTCGTCCTCCTTCCTTGACTTGGGGTTGCATCAGGGGCAGGTTGACAACTACCCAACGACGCAGGTCATGCCTGTGTCGTTCCTTCAACGATGTACTCTATTCCTTTTCGTTGAAGGTTCATAGCACCAATGCGGTCATCGTTTGAGGTATATCCGCATGTTCGACAACAAAAGGTGTGTGTACGCTTGTTTCGATTGGCTTTTTCCGTATGCCCGCACTTTGGACATGTCAAAGAGGTGTAATGCGGAGCAACCACAATCACTTTTGACCCATGCAAACGTGCCTTATACTCTAACATTTGACGGAACTGATAGAAAGCCCACGATACGGTTTCATATCGGTCATGGATACGTACACGTTCTGTTTTTTCACGAATGCCTGTTAAATCTTCTAATACAAAAAGGGTACGTTCTCCATATTGACGAACGAGTGCCTTCGTGACAGCATGGTTCACATCCGTCATCCAACGGTTTTCTCGTTGTCCGATTGTTTTCAACTTCCGACGCGCAGAAGCCGTCCCTTTTTGCTGGAGGGTTTTTCGCATTCGTTTGTACTTGGCACGCATATGCTTGATTTTTCGTCCGTTAAAAAAGATAGTTTTCCCTTGCGAATCATAAGCTGCTGCAAGAAAGTTAACACCCACATCGACACCGACCACTTGGCGAATGTTGTGTTCATCTACGGTTGGAATTGTTTTGGTCATGGGGATGTGCAAAAAGAATTTGTTATGCTTGTAGACGAGTTTGGCTGTGCCAAACGTCCATGAGCCATCAAAATATGGTTCCATGCCTTTTGGTTCGAATGGCACTTTGATTCGTCCTTCTAGTGTATTGACAGAAAATAACCCTTGAACAATGGAGTAATCTCGATTCCAAACGAGATCATATTCAGGTTTTTTAAAGCGAACCAATGTCCATTCGTGACCATTGCTTTTTAGGGAACGATATCTAGCGATAACCGTCTTGATTACAGATTGCGCCATTTGCGAACGCAAAGCGTAGTTTGATCGAAGTAGACGATAGGTCATGTCGTGTAACTTGGCTTGTGCAAGCACTTTTGTGTCAAAAATCACAACAGACACAGCGTTGCACGCTTGTCGATAGGCGGAAAGGGTGGCTTTCAATACTTCTGCTTGTTCCGCTGTTGGGTAAATTTTGATTTTGGCTGTTAACGTCATGTCCATTTGTCTCACCTCTCTTTCACTAAATATATTTTTTAGTGATACAAAAACACAAAAAAGCGATTCCTCCCCCACTTACTCCCTTTGGTCGTTGAAGTGGGGGTCTCCTCGCCAAAGACGATGAAAAAGCAGCCCAAAAACGTCCTTTCCTAAGTTGAGAAACGTTCCCCCGACGGCAAAAGACCCCAAATTTCGGCCGCGTATTCGGCTACGGTCCGATCGCTGGCAAAACGACCGGAATGCGCGATGTTGACGGCGCTCATCCGCCACCAGCGCGCCGGATCGCGGTAAGCCTCTTCAACCCGCTCGTGCGCCTCGGCGTAGGCGGCAAAGTCGCGCAGCACAAAATATTCGTCGTTTTGCGCCAACAGCGAGTCGTAAATCGGCTCAAAGTAGTCGCCGACATCAGGGAAAAAGCCGTTGACAAGCTGGTCGACAACTTGCTTGATCCGTTTGTCATGATGGTAATACTCATGCGCCCGATAGCCTCCGTGTTCGTAGTAGCGGAGCACTTCATCGGCCGTCAGCCCGAACAAAAACATGTTTTCCTCCCCGACGGCTTCCGCGATTTCGACGTTCGCTCCATCCAGCGTACCAAGCGTAACGGCGCCGTTCATCATAAACTTCATGTTGCCCGTCCCGGACGCTTCTTTGCTGGCTGTTGAGATTTGTTCGCTCACATCGGCGGCCGGAATGATTTCTTCCGCGAGCGATACGCGGTAATTTTCCAAAAAAATGACTTTCAGCTGTTCATTTACCTGGTTGTCGTTGTTCACCTTGTCGGCAACGGAATGGATGAGCTTAATGATCCGCTTGGCGTAGTAATAGCCTGGCGACGCTTTCGCTCCGAAAATGAACGTGCGCGGATAAATCGAGAAGTGTGAATCCTCTTTCAGCCGATTGTATAAATGCATAATGTGCAAAACGTTTAACAACTGCCGTTTATAAGCGTGCAGCCGCTTCACTTGCACGTCAAAAATGGACGATTCGTCAACAAGAATCCCGGTTTTTTCGTAAATGCGGGCGGCGAGCCTCGCCTTCCGCTGCTGTTTGACCGCAGCCAACGCCTGCTGAAACGCCGGATCGGAAGCATAAGACTTCAGCTCAATCAATGCTTCCGGCTCGCGGATCCAGCGCGGACCAATCGTTTCCGTAATCAACGCCGACAGCTCAGGGTTGGCTTTCAACAGCCAGCGCCGGTGCGTCACCCCGTTCGTTTTGTTGTTGAACTTGTGCGGCGCCCATTCGTAAAACAAGCGCATCTCCCGCTGTTTCAAAATCTCCGTATGCAGTTTCGCCACGCCGTTGACGCTATGGCTCGCAACGACGGCCAAGTGCGCCATTTTCACCATCCCGTGGGCGACGATGGCCATTTGTTCAATCCGCCCCCAATCGCCGGGATAACGTTCCCACAGCTCGCGGCAAAACCGTTCGTTGATTTCCTCGACAATCATATAAATGCGCGGCAACAGCGGCTGAAACAGACGAATCGGCCATTTCTCCAGCGCTTCCGCCAGCGTCGTATGATTCGTGTACGCGATCGTATGGGTCGTAATGTGCCAAGCCTCTTCCCAGCTCATCCCTTCCTCATCGAGCAAAATGCGCATCAACTCCGGAATCGCGAGCACCGGGTGCGTGTCGTTGATATGAATGGCGACATATTCATGGAGGCGGCGCAAGCTCCCGTGCTGGCGGCGATGGGAGCGAGTGATGCTGCCGAGGCTGGCGGCGGCCAGAAAATACTGCTGCTTTAACCGGAGCAGTTTGCCTTCATCGTGCGTATCGTCCGGGTACAAAAACTCCGAAATGGCTTCCGTCTCCCGCTTGTATTGCATCACATCTTTATGAAGCGGGAACGTTTTCGCCGGCTCGGCGCTCCAAAGCCTGAGCGTGTTGACCGTGTTCGTCCCGAAGCCGATGACCGGCATATCGTACGGCACGGCCATCACGTTTTCGCTGTCGACATGGCGGAACACAAGGCGGCCGTTTTGTTCCGACACCTCGACCCTCCCCCAGAAGCGAACTTCGACCGCCAGCTCTTCTTTCCGGATTTCCCAAACGTTCCCGTTTCGCAGCCATTGCTCCGGCAGCTCGACTTGATAGCCGTCAACGATTTTTTGGTCAAACAGCCCGTGTTTATAGCGAATGCCGTGGCCGTGGCCCGGCAAATTCAATGTGGCGAGCGAGTCAAGAAAACAGGCGGCGAGCCGCCCCAGCCCGCCGTTGCCAAGCCCGGCGTCCGCTTCGCATTCCTCAATGTCCTCAAGGCGGATGCCGAGCTCGCGAAGCCCCTCTTCGACCATCGGGCGGACGCCGAGGTTTAACAAGTTGCTTCCGAGCAAACGGCCGAGCAAAAACTCGATCGACAAATAGTACACCTGCTTCCGCCGCTCCGCCCGGCAGCGCTCGTTCGTCGCGATCCAATGGCGGCTGATATGTTCGCGCACCATATGGCCAAGGACATGATAATGATCGCGCGCCGTCGACTCCGCAAACGGTTTGCCGCACAACGCCTCGACCCGCGTCACAAACGCCCGTTGAAACGTTTCTTTATCCGCGAACAAGCGCGTCTTCCCCCTTTTTGTTCAGCTGTTCGTACGCTTTTCGATACTCCCTCGCCGACCGGCGCCAGCTGTAATCGCCGCGCATCGCCCGCTCCATGAGCCGCTCCCAGATCGACGGCTGGCGGTAAAACGACAGCGCCCGGCGGATCGTGTACAACATGTCGTGGGCGTTAAAGTTCGTAAAGCTGAACCCGTTCCCTTCTCCTGTGAATTCATTGTACGATTGCACCGTATCGTTCAGCCCGCCCGTTTCCCGAACGATCGGAATCGTCCCGTACCGAAGCGCGATCATTTGGCTCAGCCCGCACGGTTCAAACAATGACGGCATTAAAAACAAGTCCGCGCCCGCATAAATTTGATGGGCGAGCGGTTCGTGAAAGCCGATGTACACCCCGACTTTGTCCGGATAGGCCGCCGCCATTTGCGAGAAAAACTGTTCAAACCGCCAATCCCCCGTTCCAAGCACAACAAGCTGCATCTCTTCCTGCATCAGATCATGAAAGACGCACGTGACTAAATCGAGTCCTTTTTGCGCCGTCATTCGCGTCACCATCGCGACAACGGGCGCATCATCCCGCTCTGGCAGACCAAACCGCCGCTGCAAAGCGCGCTTGTTGAGTTTTTTTCTTTCCCGCGTATGTACGCTATAGGTCGCCGCCAAAAACGGATCGGTTTCCGGGTTGTAAAACTCGTCGTCAATGCCGTTTAAAATGCCAAGCAAATCATCCCGCCGCGCCCGCAACAGCCCGTCAAGCCGCTCGCCGTAATAGGCGGTTTGAATCTCTTCTTTGTACGTCGGGCTGACCGTCGTAATCAAATCGGAGGCGACAAGCGCCCCTTTCATAAAGCTGACGCTTCCGTAAAACTCGAGATGGTCGACGGTGAAATACCGTCCGTCCAAATTCAACAAATCCTCTAAAATCCCGCGCGGAAACAGCCCTTGAAACTGCAAGTTGTGAATCGTAAAGATAGTGCGGATATCCGCATAAAACGGATCATGACGGTATTGCTCGCGCAAGAAAAACGGAATCATGCCGGTGTGCCAGTCATGGCAATGAATGACGTCGGGCTGAAACGAAATCGCCGGAAGCGCGTCCAGCACCGCCCGGCAAAAATAAGCGAACCGCTCGCCGTCGTCATCATGGCCGTACAGCTGCGGCCGTTTGAAATAGTATTCGTTGTCGATCAAGTAATAGACGACCCCGTCATGCTCGAGCTTCTCAACGCCGCAATACTGGCGGCGCCACCCGACTGGCACGACGAGCTCCGCCACTTTGCCCATTCGTTCTTTCCACTTTAGAGCAATCGTTTCATACTTTGGCATCATAACACGGACGTCCACGCCGAGCCGGCGCAGCTCTTTCGGCAGCGCGCCGACGACGTCGGCCAATCCTCCCGATTTGGCAAACGGGGCGCATTCTGATACGGCAAACAGCACGTTCATCGATTCACGACCTCCCCTTGCACCGTTCCTTTGCGAACGACAAACGGCCGCTCCGCCGTCCCTTGCAAAACGACCCCCGGTTCGATTTTCGCATCTTTGTCGACGATGACGCCATCAAGCACGCACCCGTCGCCGATTTGGCATTTTTGCATCACGATGCTGTTCTTCACAACGGCTCCTTTGCCGATTTTCACGGAACGAAACAGGACGCTGTTTTCCACCGTTCCTTCAATGACGCAGCCGTTGGCGATCATCGAGCGCTTCACATTCCCTTCCCGGCGGTATTTCGTCGGCGGCTCGTCTTTCACTTTCGTATAAATCGGCCGCGATGGAAGAAAAAGCTGCTCCCAAACGCTGCGGTCAAGAAGCTCCATGCTTGCCTGAAAATAGCGGGCGAGCGAATCGATGACGTCCGCATACCCGCTGTATTCATAGTCGCAAATGGACAGCGAATGGCAGTCATCGCAGACGACATCGACGATGCTTCGATAGCCGCGTTCTTTGTAGACGGAGATCAAATCAAGCAGAAGAGACGTCTCCAACACGTACATCTCCAGCGGCTCGCCGCGATGGCAAACTCGCGTCACATCGCAGCCGCGTTCGATATAGCGCTCGAGGACGGCGTCAAAGTCGATGTTGCACACCGTGTAGCTATTGGCGATGACCGCATACTTTTGCCGGCTCCGCAAAAAATAGTCGATATGCTGCTCAAAATGGGCAAACGCCCCGACCCGGCGCTCACCGGAAAACAACAAGTCCGGCGATGGGAAGAAAAACAATCCGTCCCGCTTTCGGTTTAAATCCCAATTCTTCCCTGATCCTAAATGGTCCATCAGCGACCGATATTGGTATTTCGGAAAAATCGCGACGCTTTCAATGCCGGAGTTGACCATGCTTGAAAGCACGAAATCAATGAGCCGATACCGCCCGGCAAACGGCACCGCTGCGATTGAGCGTTGCTCGACAAGCGGCGCCATTGCCTCCATATACGTGGTCGCGTCGATGACGCCCAACATCATGTTGTTGTTCATTGTGCTCCATCCTTCCTTGCGGTGTCCTTATTCCGTTGCTTGATCCACTCGGTCGTTACGAGCACGACGTCATCATCAGCATCGCCCGGGCTCACAGTCGAATGCGGCGGGATGACGATCTCCGGAGTGACGATCGCTCGCTCGACATACGCTCCTTCACCAACTGTTGCCCCTGGCATAATGACGGATTCTTTCACAACCGCTCCCTTGCCGATGCGGGCGCCTTGAAACAGCACCGAGCGCTCCACCGTTCCTTCCACGACGCATCCCTCATTGATGAGAGAATCGCTCACTTCCGCCTCGGGAGCGATGTATTGCGGCGGCTGGTTCGGGTTGACCGAATAAATGCGCCACGAGCGGTCAAACAAGTCAAGTTCATTGTGTTCATCGAGCAAATCCATGTTGGCTTCCCACAAGCTTTTGACGGTGCCGACATCTTTCCAATAGCCTTTGAACGGATAGGCCACGAGCCGCTTGTTCTCCCGAAGCAGCCGCGGAATCACATCTTTGCCGAAGTCGTGCGACGAATGCGGGTCGGCGTTGTCGATTTGCAAATACTCCCTCAATAACGGCCAGTTGAAAATGTAAATGCCCATCGATGCCAAATTGCTTTTCGGATTGGCCGGCTTTTCGGCAAATTCGACAATCTCCATGTTTTCATTCGTGTTCATAATGCCGAATCGGCTCGCCTCTTCCCACGGCACTTCAATGACGGAAATCGTTGCATCCGCCTGTTTGGCGATATGGTAGTCGAGCATCTGCTGGTAATCCATCTTGTAAATATGATCGCCAGACAGCACGAGAACGTAATCCGGGTCGTATTGTTCAATATAATTCATATTTTGATAAATGGCGTTCGCTGTGCCTTCGTACCATTTGACGCCGGAAGAGGCGGAGTAAGGGGGAAGGACGGTGACGCCCCCGTTTCTTCGATCTAAATCCCATGCGCTTCCGATGCCGATGTACGAGTGCAAAAGAAGCGGCTGATATTGGGTCAACACCCCGACTGTGTCAATGCCCGAGTTCGTGCAATTGCTCAACGTAAAATCAATGATCCGGTACTTCCCCCCAAACGGCACGGCTGGTTTCGCGATGTTTTTCGTCAGCGAGCGAAGCCGGCTTCCTTGCCCGCCGGCCAATAACATGGCGATGCACTTCTTCTTCATTCTGCTTTCTCTCCCCTCGTTTTTGCACTGGCCGCAAAATGGAAATGCCAAACGGCGGAATCGTCATGCGCACATGGTACGGTTTTCCATGAAACGGCTCACTGAAAGCGGGAAGCCGCTTCCCGTTGACATGTCCCGAACCGCCAAACTCCGCTGCATCGCTGTTAAGCACTTCGCGGTACGGCGCCAAAAGCGGCACGCCGACTTTGTAATCGTCATACGCTTGATTTGTGAAATTGCAAACAATTACCAATAGATCGCCGTCTTTTTTCCCGCGGCGGACGAACGAGAAAATGCTTTGCTCGGCATTATGAACGTCAATCCATTCAAACCCCCTCGGATCATGATCAAGCTCGTAAAACGGCTTATACCGTTTATAGCAGGCGATCAGCTGCTTCACATATTCGTCCATTTTCCGGTGCAATTCAAAATCGAACAGCACCCAGTCGAGCTCTCCCTCAAACTTCCATTCATCAAACTGGGCAAACTCACTGCCCATAAACAGCAGCTTTTTCCCAGGGTGGGCCATCATGTAGCCATACAATAGGCGCAGCTGGGCGAACTTCTCTTCGTACGACCCAGGCATTTTATTGAGCAGCGATTTTTTGCCATGCACAACTTCATCATGGGAAAATGGCAAAATGAAATTTTCCGAATACGCATAAAGGAGGGAAAAACTGACTTGGTTATGGGCGTATTTCCGCTCATGCGGCGGCGTTTCCATATACTTCAGCATGTCGTTCATCCAGCCCATGTTCCACTTGTAGTTAAACCCAAGGCCGCCATCGTACGTCGGCGCGGTCACCCGAGGCCAGTCGGTCGAATCTTCAGCGATCATCAAGACGTTCGGGTCATAGGCAAACACCGCCTCATTCAACTGGCGCAAAAACTCGACCGCATACGGATTTTCATAGAGCCGGTCGTTGTTCGGCCAATAAAGCATATTGGCGACCGCATCGACGCGAAACCCGTCCACATGGTAATACTCCAGCCAAAACAACGCATTGGAGATCAGAAAACTGCGCACTTCCGGCTTGCCCAAGTCAAAATTCGCCGTCCCCCAGACGTAATTTTCTCGGTCTTTTTCATTCGCGTATTCATACGTCGGTGCGCCGTCAAACATGTACAGCCCGTGGGCGTCCTTGCAAAAATGCCCCGGCACCCAGTCGATGATGACGCCAAGCCCCGCTTGATGGCAGCGGTCGACGAAATACATGAAATCGTGCGGCGTGCCATAGCGGCTTGTCACCGAATAATAGCCGGTCCCTTGATATCCCCACGAACGATCGAGCGGATGCTCGACAAGCGGAAGCAGCTCAATGTGCGTAAATCCGCGCTCCAGCACGTACGGAATGAGTTCGTCGGCCATCTCACGGTACGTATAAAAGCGGCCGTCCGGTTTCTTTTTCCACGAACCGAAATGAAGTTCATAAATGACCATCGGTTGGTCATAAATCCGCTTTCGCCGTTTCTTCCGCTGCCAAGATGAATCATTCCACTCGTATCCTTTCAAATCGTAGACAATCGAGGCGGTATGAGGGCGCAATTCGGAGTAAAAGGCGTACGGGTCGGCTTTCAACAGAACACGGCCATCCGGTGTGATGATCTCATATTTATAGAGATGCCCTTCCAAGTTTTCTGGAACAACGATCGTCCATACCCCTTCGTCGTTCACCTTCGTCAGGGGGGAATTCGCCCCATTCCAATCGTTGAAACTGCCGACAAGACGGACTTCCCGCGCATGGGGCGCCCACACGCAAAAGCGAGTGCCGACCGCTCCGCCGTCGCGGATGACATGAGCGCCGAACAGCTCATAACTTTGATACAAACGGCCTTCATGAAACAAATACACTTCTAAATCTGTCGGATTCGCCGCAATCAAGCTGGATCGCATCCTTTCCGAAGCAAAATGATGGCCATACACAACATTGATTCCTATTCGCCAACAGAAGGCTTCATTCCTTGAATGCTTCGTCTATATTTTTAGACAAATTCCAACAACCGC
Organism: Geobacillus sp. Y412MC52; assembly: GCF_000174795.2. Classification (NCBI taxonomy): domain Bacteria; kingdom Bacillati; phylum Bacillota; class Bacilli; order Caryophanales; family Anoxybacillaceae; genus Geobacillus; species Geobacillus sp. Y412MC52. The sequence goes on from NC_014915.1 coordinate 3,039,544, forward strand.
TGTTTCTGGCTGTCGAAATTTCATTTGCACACAGGCGGATTTTTATATTATAATATATATAAGTTGATAATTATTATAAATAATGGAGGTGCATTATGGCTCCAACACTGTACGATTTTCACCATCTCCCGCACGTCAAAACGCAAAATGAATCGAAAAAAGCGCTCTGGGTGACGCTTTTGTTGACCATGTTTTTCACCGCCGTCGAAATCATTGGCGGACTGATTTCCAACTCACTCGCCCTCTTGTCCGATTCGGCCCATATGGCATCCGATGTATTGGCGCTTGGCTTAAGCATGGTCGCCCTCTACATGGCGACGCGCCCGCCGAACCGTCGGTTTACGTTCGGCTTTTTGCGGTTTGAAATCATCACATCGTTTTTGAACGGGCTGACGTTGGCCGTCATTGCGCTGTGGATTTTATGGGAAGGCATTCAGCGTTTTCTCCATCCTGAACCGATCAACTTTCGCCTCATGCTCGGGATCGCAGCGATCGGCCTCGTCGTCAACTTGACGTTGACTATCGTCTTAAGCCGGAGCACGAAAGAGGAAGACAACTTGAACGTTCAGAGCGCCCTTTGGCATTTCATCGGCGACTTGATTAGCTCGATCGGCGTCATCGTTTCCGCGCTGCTCATTTACTTCACCGGCTGGACGGTGTTCGACCCGATCATCAGCTTAGTAATCGCCGCCATCATTTTCACAGGCGGGGCGAAAATTATGCGCGAATCGTATCTCATCTTAATGGAAGCCGTGCCAGATGGGTTCGACCTCGAACAAATCCGCGCCGATATTCGAAAGATCGAAGGGGTCGAAGACGTGCACGACATGCACTTATGGGCCATCTCGACCGACCATTACTCGCTGTCGGCTCATGTGTTTGTCAACGAACGCATCCAGCCGCTATGCGTCATCTTGGCGGTGAATGAAATGTTGAAGGAAAAATACGGAATCGAGCACGCCACCATCCAGGTGGAGCACGCCATGCTCCATGACCATGGCCGCTATGGCCGGGCGTTTTTGGAGAAAAAAGCTTCCCATGAATAGGAAATGCCGCCTCTGCTTTGAATGGCATGGGCGGCTTTTTCGTTTGTCCATTTTCCCTTTCAAACAAAAAGGAATCAATACGATCCGCGGCGAACATATAGAGTCATCATGCCGAAGGAAGGGATGCCTCATGGGAATCGGAACGATCTTCTCGTTTTTAGGCGTCGCCGTTTTGCTTACGTTAGCGCCGGGGCCAGACATTTTGTTCGTCATCGCCCAAAGCCTGTCCCAAGGCAAACAGGCGGGCATCGCCACCGCGCTCGGGCTGTGCACCGGCCTGCTTGTCCACATCAGCGCAGCCACGCTTGGCGTCTCGGCTGTCATTTACCAATCCGCCTTGGCGTTTGCCATCGTCAAGTACGCCGGCGCCGCGTATTTGCTGTACTTGGCATGGCAGGCGTTCCGCGAAAAAGACAGCAGTCTCGCCTTTGGGCGGCAGAAGCCAATGGCATACGCCTCGCTGTACAAAAAAGGCATTGTCATGAACGTGCTCAACCCGAAAGTGTCGCTCTTCTTTTTGGCGCTCTTGCCTCAGTTCGTTGATCCGTCAGCGGGCCGCGTGCCGCAACAGATGTTGCTTCTTGGCGCCGTCTTTCTCGCTCAAGCGCTCGCCGTCTTCACCTTGGTGAGCATCGGCGCGGAAAAACTGCGCCATTGGCTCTTGGCCAACACCGCCATCACGAAGCGAATCCATTGGCTCAAAGGCGCCATCTTCGCCCTAATCGGCATTCAAATCGCCTTCAGCGAGCGTTCGTAGCGGCGCGCGGCCAGGAGCGGCTTCTCCTTTCTGCGAGCAGCCCCCAACACCTCTTTTACTCAAAAAAGCGCCGCGCCTCCTAGAAGGCCGGTGAAAAACAACGGATTCGCTCGATTTGCGAGAAGTCGAAAGGGATAAAGTTATGGTGTTGCAAGGTTTTTCAATTTGAGAAACGCTGTTGGGGAGCAACATTTCCCCTTAAATCACAAGCCTTCTAGGAGAAACAACGGCAGAAACAACAGCACATCGGGACCAAATGACAAAAGATTGGGCATTTCAACCAAAACCAACATGGCGGCCTTTCTCTCGCAGGCCGCCATCCGTTTGTATTGTTCCCGCTGCGGCTTCATGAGCCTGACGCCAAGCGGCAACAACCTCATTCCCTTGTCTCTCACGTTCTCCCTCCTTGTCACGCCGACCGCCGCACCGAAGCGCAAACCGGCGCAATAGAAAGGAAGGAAATGCTCATCGAGCGATCTCCCCGCACTCATCCGCCGAACCTACTTGACAAAGCGGGCCATCAAAATCAAATCCCAATTCGTCCCGTCATCGATTTTTGCAGCTTTTTTCTTCACGCCTTCTTCCACAAATCCAAACTTTTGATACAATCGAATCGCGTCCGTGTTGTCAGCGACGACTTCGAGGCAAACTTTTTCAATCAAAGGATTTTCTTTTGCCCAATCAAGGAGCGCTGCAAGCAACGCCGTGCCGATCCCCTGGCCTCGAAAGCCGTTTTTCACGCTCATGCCGAAACCGCTTATTTCCATTATGAAAATCTAAAAACCCGATCATCTCTCCGTCATGCTCGGCCAACAGCGCCAACTTTCCAGGATCGTCCGCCATTTTTTGCAGCCATTGGCGTTGTTGCTCTTCTGTGACCGTCACTTCCGCTTCCGTCGTAAGCAAGTAAAGCGCTTCCGCGGTCACGGCCTTGACAAACGCAACGATCCGCTCGGCATCCTCGGGCCATGCCGTCCGTATAACAATCGGTTGGCCGCTTGCCGTCACCAACCGCCTTGGCTGGATGTTTCCCATAGGAAATCCCCCTTGCTTTTTGTTCCCCGGCCCAAAAGTCGTGTACGGTCCCGAACAATTGCATGATCATCGTTAATCAAATCATCGATTCCCCAAGGGACCCACATGTTACAACGATTATGTCATATACTTATGAAACATTTCTACTCATAAAAAAATCGGCCGAACCCTCTTTGAAGCATCCCGCTTCAAAGAAAGGCTCGGCCGACAGGTTCCTTCTTATTGCCCTTTCGTCACCGTCGCTGTAGTCGCTTCACTATGGTTTTGCGCTTTGTCTTCTTGTGTCACAATGATTATCAGCTGGCCATTGTTGAATGCAGACAGATCGATCGTCTTCGAAAAATTCCCATTCGAGTCCGCCGACGTCCGTTCAACGAGAGATTTTTGTCCATCCGTAATGATGACTTGCACCAATGCGTTGCTTTCTGCCGTTCCTGCGATCGTATATGCCGCTTGATTTTGACTCGTAACGGCTGGCAGGGCGTTCAATGATGGAGCGGCAACAGCTGTATCCTTCCAAACCGTCGCGGTTGCCTCTGGGCTTACATTGCCTGTAACGCTCGTTTGAACGGCTGTAATGGTAATCAGTCCATCGCTTAACGGGGAAATATCCGCTTCTACACGGTATCTCCCGTTTTCTTCCACCGTACCGACTGTGCTGATTTCATTCGTTCCATCGGACAAAGTGACCTCCACTTCCGCCCCTGGCTCTCCCTTGCCCGTCACCTCATAAGCAGTTGCATCTGCACCGGCGTTCACATATCCTTTATTGTCAATAGACGGCTTGGCCGGAGAAGACAACGATTTGATGAGGACGACACTTGCCATCCGGCTTTCATTCCCCGCTTGATCGATCGTTTTCACACGGATCGTGATCTTCCCGTCCTTCAGAGAAGAAGTATTGATCTCCACTTCATAATTTCCATCTTCATCCACAAGCCCGCTCGCTGAGACGGATTTTTTTCCATCATCAGCCTCCACCACCACTTTCTCTCCAGGCGTTCCTGTCCCCGTTACTGGATAAGCTTCATAGTTGAAAGCGTTGATATATCCTTCATTCAACAGCTCAGGGGCCTCTATGCTCACATCTTTCCGAAGCACTTTCTTCGATTGGCCGCTTTGGTTTCCTGCCGAATCCACACTAACCGCGGAGACCGTAATCTCTCCTTCCGCCAATCTTCTTGCATCGATCACCGCCCGGAATCTTCCTTTGCCGTCTGCACGCACCGTTTTGGTGATGCGCTGCTTTCCATCGCTTAACAAAACTTGCACAGCGCTATGGGGTTCTGCTGTTCCTTGGACAGCATAAGCGTTCTGCTGCTTGGCATTGATCCATCCTTTATTCGTGATCACCGGAACGGAAGGCGCCTTCGTATCCTTGATAATCTTTTTTTGTACGCGGCTATGCTTCTGTCCCTTGATGATTTGCGTGACAGACACCGTCAATGTCCCATCTCGTAATGTCGATACGTTGACCGGCGCTTCAAACGATCCGCTCTTTTGAACAACAGTGTCATGAGTGACAGATGCTTTTCCATCGGTGATCACAATTTTGATCTTCGCTCCCTTGAGCCCTTTTCCTTTTACGATATACTCTTTCACAGTTGAAGCATTCACCGGCTGTGCACTTTCAATGGCAAGCTTGGCCGGTTTCGCCGCATATGCTTCAGACTCCGCCGCTCCCGCTATGGCTAAACTGACGGCTGCGAAACTAGAAACCATCCATGTTTTCCAACTCATACCGATCCCCTTTTCATTATAATTTTGCTCGTCGAAGCAGAAAGAGAAAATACGGCGCACCGATGAATGCCGTTAAGATGCCGACCGGAATTTCGATTGGCGCCGCGATGGTTCTTCCTGCCGTATCCGCGCTGATCATCAAAATCGCTCCTAATAAGGCGCTGACCGGAATGAGCAGCTGATAATCGGCCCTTGTCAACAAACGGGCAAGATGGGGGATGACCAGTCCCAAAAATCCGATCGGACCCGATACAGCTACGGCGCTTCCACACAAGCCGACCGCGATGAGGAAGATCAGGAAACGCGCCGCCTGAACACGCATTCCCAAGCTTGCGGCCACATCATCGTGCAGCTGCAAGACATTCATGCGGCGATAACAAAGATAAGCGAGTCCGAGTCCAACAACTGACCAAGGAGCGATGAGAAAAACATGTTCCCATGTCCGTCCCCATAAACTCCCCGCCAACCAAATGACCGCGGCATCAATTCCTTTGGTCGCAAAAACCAAAATCCCTGTAATGACGGCCTGAAACAAGGCATCAAAAGCAATCCCCGATAGGGCAAACCGGCCCTTATCCATTCCTTTCTTCCAAGCAAACGCATACACGCAAAGGCCGGCGAAGAGAGCCCCGAAAAAGGTGACGAACGGCAGGCCGCTGACAGGAAAATGCGGAATGATCAGCAGCGCCAGCACAGCAAATAAGCTGGCGCCAGCCGTCATGCCAATGACATTCGGAGCGGCAAGCGGGTTTTGCGTCACGGCTTGCAACAGCGCTCCGGATACGGCGAGGTTGGCGCCGACAAACAGCCCGACCAATATCCTTGGCAAGCGATATTCCCACACGATTTCCCCATTCAGGGAAGACTTTCGGTTGAAAAATGCCTCCCATACTTGCGAAACAGGGATTTTCACATCCCCGAAACAAGCGCCGAGCGGCACGATGATGACAAGAAGCAATGCCAACCCAGCCACAAGTCCCACATCACGCTTACGCATTCCATTCGCCCTGCTTCCTAATCAAATACAAAAAATATGGGCAACCAATGGCGGCGGTAAACACCCCGACAGGAAGTTCAATCGGCTGCGCCGCCAAGCGTGCAAGCAAGTCAGCCGTCAAAAGCAACATTCCTCCGCACAAGGCGCTGACCGGAACGATATACGTATAATTCACCCCGACCATTTTTCGGACGATGTGCGGAATGATCAAGCCGATAAACCCAATGACCCCGGATACGGACACCGCACTTCCAGCCAAAATAATAATCATGACTGCCATCACAGTTTTGAGAATCCCCACATGAACACCAAGCCCTTTGGCTGTATCATCGCCGAGCTCCAACAGATCCATTTTCGAAGCGATCATGATGGACAGGAGCAAGCCAGCAAGAGACCACGGAGCGATCAGCGAAACATGGCGCCACGTCAAGCCATTTAATCCACCGGCCAACCATGCATATACGGCGGCCGCATCCTGTCCAAGCAAGACCAAAATTCCGACGGTGATCGCATGCAAAAATGCGCTGACCGCCACTCCGGCAAGGGTCAAACGAACCGGGGAAAGGGTGCCTCTCTTCAGAGACAAACTATATACGAGGGCTCCCCCAACCGCCGCCCCCAAAAAGACAAGGGGAGAAAAGAAAAGAAGGGGAAGGCCGGCGAAAAAATATTCGATTAGAACAACCATCGCAGCAGCGCCGGCCGACACTCCCATGATTTTTGGCTCGGCCATTGGATTTTTCGTTAAACATTGCATCATCGCTCCAGCGACCGCCAGATTCGCCCCAATCAAAACCGCCAAAAGCGCACGGGGAAACCGTAGATTCCAGACAACCGTTCGTGCTTTGGATCCATCGTCATGCAAAAGGACATCCAGCACTTTTGGAATCGGCACAAAAAACGGACCAGAGACTAAAGAAACGATCATCAACAAAACGATGCCCAATCCTGCAATGACGCTGATCCATATGGCTTTTTTTCCGTATGTCAAAGATGACATCCTCTCGCCGGCATCATCCTATTACTGATAACGTTTTAAAATGGATGCCGCTTCTTTTACAATCAATTTTGCCGCCAACGGTCCCCGGCTGCGAGACCAAAGATCGCGATTGACTTCCACCACCCGCTTCTTTTTCACCGCTTTTAATTGGGACCAAATCGGGTTGGCTTTCACTTTTTTTAGGTCATTCTTCCCAGGATCCGTATAGGCAAACAGCACGTCTGGATCGATTTCTAAAATTCTTTCTAAACTTACTGTTTTAAAGTCGGAGTATTCATCCCCTTTTTCCTTAAATGCATAATCAGCCTTAAGCGCCGTAAAAATCGATCCGGAGAATGAGTTGTCCTGCCATACATTAATGCCATCTTTATTTACGAAAAAGCCCAATACACGAAGATTTTTATCTTTTAATTTTGCCTGCTGCGATTTCAATTCTTTATAAAACTGATTCACAAACGATTTTGCCTTCGCCTTCCGCCCTAAGATGTCTCCCAATACAAGAAGCTGATTCATCGCTTCCTTGTAGCTGTTCGCACGAAATCCCGCTACTGGCGCAATCTTTTTCAGCTGAGGGATAATCGCTTTATGGAACTCAAATTCATGGTCGATAATGATCAAATCCGGTTTGAGCGCTGCGATTCTCTCCAAACTCGGGGCGCTAAGTGCCCCAACGCTTGGCACCCCTTTTAGTTTATTGCGCAAGTATGTAGGCACCGTTCCAGAATTGGAAATCGTATACCCCACTGGCTTTAAGCCTAACGTGACAACCGCATCTGTCCCCGCCATGCTTAACGTGACAATCCGCTTCGGGGTACCTTTGATCACCAGCTTGCCAAGCTCCGTCTTAAACACCCTTGTCTTGGATGCGGCCTCAACAGGCGCAGCCGGTTGAGCCAACGGCACAAGCAACACGAACAGCGCCATCAGCACGGCAAGAAGAGAGGTCCATTTTTTCTGCAACACGTTACATATTCCCCCTTCAATCTCTATTTAATAATGATAATCCTTATCAATAAAGATCATAATTGATATTGAATATCTTTGTCAATAAAATAATAAAAAACATTCATGAGCAAGCGTTGCTCCCCACCCTGGCATGAAAATCGCTGATCAAAGCGGCGCATTTTCACAGAAAAAGAAAGTCGGTTTTACAAGGGTTTCTCTAATTGAGAAAGAATGCGAATCGATAGTCTTTTTTACCAAATCACCCACCCTCTAGAAGGATGGTGAAAAACGAGAACGGCCTGCAAATCGATGGCATTTCATCAGAAAAGAAAGCCGATTCAGCCGCATTTCTCGAATTGAAAGATAGCAGGAATCAGCCATATTTTGCGCTAAATCACCAGCCCTCTAGAACTTGTCGCCCCTTTTCATCATAATTCTTCAAAAAATCCCTTGTCTCCCCCCATACGATTTATGCTAAAATGGAAGCTGGATGTCCCCAAATCTGCTGCACACATGCCCACGGATGATCAACTCCTTTGGCAAACCCTTCACCAACAAGGTCCAGACAGCGTTAGGAAAGCAACAAAAGCCATGAATAGCTGTTTTGAATCACCGTCAATCCACACTTGGAAAGGATGATCCATATGGAAGCATTGCTTACCCAAATTTTAGATCGGCTCGATCAACTCCATTCGAGCGTCGGCGTCTTGACATCCGACGTCAACGAGATGAAAAATCAACTGAACAAGATCGAAGCGAGAGCGGGCAGCATCGAAGAGAGAGTGAACAGCATCGAGGCGAGAGTAGACAGCATCGAATCAAGAGTAAACAACATTGAAGCCAACATGGCCACCAAAGACGAACTCGCCGAGCTCCGATCCAAAGTGGACGACATCGAAGCGAAAATGGCCACGAAAGACGAACTCGCTGAACTTCGCTCCACTGTGAACGGACTCCAGTCCAACGTAAACGAAATTCAAGCGAAGATGGCGACCAAAGAGGAACTGGCTGAACTCCAGTCTAAAGTGAATGAATTCCAATTCAAAGTAAACGAACTTCAATCCAATGTAAACGAAATTCAAGCAAAGATGGCGACCAAAGACGATCTCGTTCCTATTCGACAAGCGGTCATGGAAATCGATCAAATTGTCAAAAGGATCGAAGTCAACCAAGAACGCCACGAGCACATTTTGGCCATCCTCTCCAAACGCTCGATTGAACATGAGGCATCCATCGCCAGCCTGCGGCAAGCGCAATAACTCGACAAGGGAACAAATGGACAAGGGGCGAGCTGTGCAGCGCAACATGAAAGTGTGTATGACGAATATCCAAACTGCTATTTCGTCTATGCCTATGGAGACAACGGAGCCGTCTACAGCATGGTGCTCGCCAAATGCTTGCGCGACTGGATCGCGGCCGGCCAAAGCGACAACGCCCAGCTCTACTTGCCGGACCGTCCGCTTGTCTCGGCGTTGTCTTCGTAATTACTTGTTTTCGGAATCCAACGAATTGTTTGGCGCGTCATCGACAAGCTGCCCCCTCTCCCCCGTGCTGGGAAGAGGGGGACAGCTTTTGCTTCGCATGCGGCAAAACGCTTTTATTCATCTTTGATCCGAACGTCGAATTCAGTTCGTTCATGGGCGTCTTTTATTTGAATCATCCAAGTGTCCGCTTGTTTGTCATAATGAACAGCCCGAATCACAGGAATCATATGCTCGAGCCGACTCTCTTCTTGTTTCAACGCTTGGCGAATCGCCTCCTCCTCCGATAAGCTGGCGCCATCACGCGGAGAGCTTGGCACAACCAATACTTTGCCCGCCTTCCCTTGGCCTGGATACGATTCAGCAATCCCCCCATCTATCCAAACTTGAACTTTTTGACCAATGTTCACCCGCGCTGGTGCACTAGAAACCAAGATGGCATTATAAAACTCTTTAAGCCCGCCTGTGGAACGAAAATCTTGCGGATCAGAACTGACAACCAAAATGCTCCCCCCTTCTTTTCTCACGACATACCCTTCAATGGCATAGCGGTCAGTTTGCCCGCTACAACCTGCCAACCAAACACTCCACACGGCGGCAATGAAAGCAAGCCATCTTTTCAGCCCAATCTCCTCCTCCTTTGTTATCATTAGTCGCATTTACGAAAAAATCGTTTCACTCTTTTATGAAAAGCTCCAGTTTGTCAAATCCATCATGGGTACTAAAAAAACATGATGATTGACGAAATCATGGATGATCTAGATGGTAGAAATGCAAAATTCGTGCAAAATTTTTTCGGATTCTATCGTTTTTTTCGGAATTCCCAGAAAATGAAAAACGACCGCAAACGCGGTCGTATCAAGGGTTCCACGATTTTAGATCGTGGGCTATCGAATTCCAAGGATGCCGATGGTGGGAGTCGAACCCACACGGGGGGCTACCCCACACGATTTTGAGTCGATTATGAAACCGTGCATCCCTCTCAATTAAAGCAAACCCATATGCGACAAGGGGTTCTTTCATTTTCTCATTTTCTGGTCCATTATTACCGAATACGACTCGAGCCTTCATGCTGTTTGCAGATATTATATAAATTATCTCATTTTTGGTCAATACTTTTTTCTTGCCTTTTTTCTGCATTATTAAAATTCATGATTTTTTCTACATTGGAGCAATTAATTCCGAGTTCATCGGTTTTGCTTTCGACATGCTGACGGTGTAGCCAAACAAGGAAGAAATGGATTCAAGATTGCCGCGACTCATCCCTTATATAAAACCAACATCAAAACATAAAATTAGAAAAATATTCGGATTTTGACCAATATAACTTTGCCACCTCACCATAATTTATCGGTTATAAACGAAGTATTTGTTGGTTTATTTTTATTACATGTTTACATAAAGTTTCATGGCACCACAGATGAGGAAGTTCATTCGTTCTTCCATGGGAGTTTAATAAGTAAAATCAACATTTACATTTAATAGAGCCAAAATAATAAAAGTGTTGGCATAAAGTATTGCCAACACTTTCCTTCAGCATATTGTCGAAGGCTTCGGTATTGATTAAGAGATTGTTTTGCTTAAAAATTGTTTTTTATTTGAAAACTTGTTCTGTTATCAATTTAAATAAAGTATGTTGTTAATTCAATAACATTAATCCCAGTATCGTTCCATTAATGATACCGACCAAGCAGGCTGCCTTACTTCGCCTTTGGGTAAGAACTCCTTCATAACCGGTTTAATATCAATAATAGGAGTACCATCTATTGCATCTAATCCTCTTACTTTCAATGTTCGCCCTTTATGTTCTAACAATTCAACGGTTGTTAAACCTAATTTATTCGGTCGATTTTTGCCTCTTTGAGCGAAAATTCCGACCTTTGGATATTCTTTATTATTTCTTGGATGCCTTGCTCCATATTGAATTTTGTCATCTGTAACTCGGTCAAAATAAAAAATAATATCTAAATGCGAAAACTCACTGATACCTTGTAAAGCTGAATCATCGATTTCATCTGATAATTCAATTATTGAAATAACACTACCCCAATTATCATCTTCAACATCTTTGCGGTTATTTTTAACAAATGCGATTGGTGTAATGGTATATTGCATCATATCCCCTCCTCGTTTAACTATTAAACTGCCCGTAGCCACCCATGAATCGAGCTTCACCACAGATGATGAAAGGTAATTGGGTCTTCCATAGAAGAAAACTATGCTACATCTATGCTGGACCATCAGAAGGATGAAAATATTCATTTTCAGAATAGACCTTCATGCCACGTGGCGGCACCAGAAAATGAATGAAAACATATATGGTTGAATTATTCATTTTCAAGCCCAACTGAGTAAGTTAAGAAAAAACCTGCATCAGCTATAATTTTAGATGCTTGTTGTAGAAATAGTATACAACTATCAGGAATAGACTCTTTAAAGCAAATTTTAATTTCAAACTTTCTCCCCTTAGATGGTGTATATGTAGTATAAATCTCACCACTTTCGATGAAACTTAAATAAACATTTATCTTCTCTTGTAGAAGCAATAAGTGTTCTATCCTGAAAACACCAATTAACAAAAAACGATCCCCACCTAGCCTTTGGAATTAGATTCCAAAGGAAGGTATTTCAGTATATATATGGTTTCTTCATACTACGCACTTGTCTTCTCCAGTTTCACTTCGTACCCTAACCCCTCTAGCCGTTTCACCGTTTGGCGCACGATGGCGGCCTCCCGTTGCTGATCCCAGTAGTCGGCTCCCAATTCCCGATACGGTTCCTTTCGCGTTAAGACCGAATAGATGATTTCCAAGATGGTTCTCCCGACCGCGACACTCGCTCGATTCGCTCCTCTTCGTTTGGCGATCCGATGATACTTGGCTGATAAGTACGTGTTCTTCGTTCGGGCGGCGGCGCGGGCGCATTCCACCAGACACGCCCTCAGTTTCTTGTTCCCTTTCCTCGTTCGGCCTGACAACCGTTTCCCCGCACTCTCATGATTCCCGGGGGCCATTCCCGCCCATGAGGCCAAGTGTGCGGCCGTAGGGAACCGGCTCATATCCGTCCCGATTTCCGCTATAATTTGTTCTGCGCTTTGCCGCCCTACTCCCGGAATGGTCTCCATGAGCTCCAGCGCTTCATGAAAAGGGCGCGTTCTCTCCTCGATCTCTCGACTCAACCGGGCAATCGCTTCGTCTAAATATTCAATATGCCGGCATTGTTCCGAAAGCATCATGCGTTGATGCGGCCCCATGATTCCTTTCAAGGCGCGCCGAAGCTCTCCGATTTTTTGTTTCAGCCGCCCTTTGGCGAGTTGCGCCAATACCGCCGAATCGTCCGTTCCTTCGATCAGGGCCCGAAGGATCTGCTGAGCCGACACCCCGCTGATGTCCGATACAACCGAAGCCAGTTTGATGTTGGCTCCTTCCAGCACTTTTTGGATGCGGTTGAACTCCCGAGCCCGTTCCTCGATCAAACTGCGCCGATACCGAACCAGTTCCCGAAGCTCTCGCTGAGCTCGATCCGGAATGAGCAGTCCGTGGCGAAGCAAGTCCGCGATCCATTCGGCATCTTTGACATCGGTCTTTCGTCCGGGAACCGCTTTGAGATGTTGGGCATTGACGACCAGTACGTCGATGGGCTCCGCTTCAAGCAGGTTATAGATCGGCTTCCAGTATACGCCCGTCGATTCCATGGCCACGTGCGTCACCTGTTTTTGTTTCAGCCACTCCACCAACTCCTCGAGATCGTCGGTCATCGTGCCAAACGTGCGAATCTCTTTGCCTTCAGGGGTTAGGACACAAGCCGTGATCGATTTCTTATGCACGTCCAATCCACAACAGCGTTCATACAAGACGCGCATCGGTCTCCCTCCCTGCTTCATTCTCCGAAACAGCCGGTGCAGCAGCCTTTGTTCAAGCATTCTATCCTGCGTGCTTCCCAAAAGGGAGCGACATTCCGTGGTGCACCAGGCTGCTGGGGTCCGTCTATCTTTCGGACTTTTTCGTACCATAGATACCACGACCTCTTGACCCCAGCTGCAAGGAGACCATTCGACAGAAGGTGGTTTTCATCCTTCCGATGGTGATAAAATTTTTTTGTCATGGGAGTCTATCCTTCAACAATTTGATGTCTTTCATCGGATTGCTTTTTATGAGATTTCGTCCTTCCAAAAAGTTAAAGAACGCCCTCATGGCTCGCAAACGGGAATTGATACTGACTGTCTTAAGACCTTTTTCTTTCATGTACATAATGACATTTCGCTTAATGGTTTCTCCTGTCCATTCACTTACACGCAACTCGATTTCTTGCTCTTTCAGCAGTTTTACAAATGCGTTTAACTCACTGCGATAATATTTAATCGTATGTTCCCGCAAATTTCTTAGTTCGCAATCCTCAATAAATATCTCTAACAATTCCTCAAATGTGTATTCAATTTCTCTGATATCGTCAGATATTAGCAACAACTCCTCACGACTCAACTCTCCTCTTCTTCCTCTCTTGCTCTTTCTCTGCAATTCTCTCTCATTTTCTATTCTTCCCACTTTCCATTTCACCTCACCGAACACGATTGTACGCACACGATTTTCTTTTCTCGAATCGTATTCGGTAAATAAAAAACAAGGGATTTCACTTACGTGAAACCCCTTGTCCCTAAAGCCTTTTCCCTATTTCGATGCCGATGGTGGGAGTCGAACCCACACGGGGGGGCTACCCCACACGATTTTGAGTCGTGCGCGTCTGCCAATTCCGCCACATCGGCGCGACAATTAACAATTTACCAAATCATCTTTCAACTGTCAACACTTTTTTATTCATTAGATATGGAGGCGGCACCCGGATTCGAACCGGGGGTAAAGGTTTTGCAGACCTCTGCCTTACCACTTGGCTATGCCGCCTTGATCGAGAGCGGAAGACGGGACTCGAACCCGCGACCCCCACCTTGGCAAGGTGGTGTTCTACCACTGAACTACTTCCGCATCCGTGGCTGGGGTAGCTGGATTCGAACCAACGCATCACGGAGTCAAAGTCCGTTGCCTTACCGCTTGGCTATACCCCAACGCTGTAAGTGAAAGGCGACTAGTGGGAATCGAACCCACGCATGCCAGAGCCACAATCTGGTGCGTTAACCACTTCGCCATAGTCGCCATAATCATGATAGGAATGGCAGGGGCAGTAGGAATCGAACCCACACCGGAGGTTTTGGAGACCTCTGTTCTACCATTAAACTATGCCCCTTTGTTAAGATGGTGGAGGGGGACGGATTCGAACCGCCGAACCCAAAGGGAGCGGATTTACAGTCCGCCGCGTTTAGCCACTTCGCTACCCCTCCAAGGAATGGTGCCGACTGCAGGACTTGAACCCGCAACCTACTGATTACGATTCAGTTGCTCTACCAATTGAGCTAAGTCGGCATAATTATGATATAAATCGCGGCTCATTGTTCATTTGTTGTGTCCCTTCCTCTACCAGCCAATTCGAAGAAGCTGGGTGCGTCGGGACAACTCGCAATCGATTCGATGAAGCGGATGCTCGTCTCTGCCAATAGAGCTAAGTCAGCTTGCTATCAATTATATGGTGGCTCGGGACGGAATCGAACCGCCGACACAAGGATTTTCAGTCCTTTGCTCTACCGACTGAGCTACCGAGCCGTATCTTATTTTTCCCTTGCTCGTTGATGACTTTTGTGTCCCTTCCTCTACCAGCCAATTCGAAGAAGCTGGGTGCGTCGGGACAACTCGCAGCAGATTCGACGATGCGGATGCTCGTCTCTACCGACTGAGCTACCGAGCCATATTAAGTTTTACGCTGCTTTACTTGTGCTGCATTGTGCCTCTTCCTCTGCCAGCGGATTCGAAGATGCTGGATGCGTCGAGGCAACTCGATGCGAATTCGATGAAACGGATGCTCGTCTCTACCGACCGAGCTGCCGAGCCGTATTTCACCGATCACATGATTCGTTGCATCATGCATTTTTGGAAAGATGGCGGTCCCGACGGGACTCGAACCCGCGATCTCCTGCGTGACAGGCAGGCATGTTAACCACTACACTACGGGACCAATTTTGGTTGCGGGGGCAGGATTTGAACCTGCGACCTTCGGGTTATGAGCCCGACGAGCTACCGGACTGCTCCACCCCGCGACGATAGGAAATTCAACTGGTTTTCATAATGATCCGGGCGTGCTATTCATTGCCTCTTCCTCTACTAGCTGATTCGAGGAAGCTGGGTGCGTCGAGGCAACTCGAAGCGGATTCGATGAAGCAAAGGCTCGTTGCTCCACCCCGCGATGATGAGAAAGCAAGTCAGCTTTTATATTAAGATGGTGGAGGATGACGGGATCGAACCGCCGACCCCTTGCTTGTAAGGCAAGTGCTCTCCCAGCTGAGCTAATCCTCCACAAAGAAGTGACCCGTACGGGATTCGAACCCGTGTTACCGCCGTGAAAGGGCGGTGTCTTAACCACTTGACCAACGGGCCATGCTGATGGATCATGGCGGAGAGCAAGGGATTCGAACCCTTGAGGCGCTATTCACGCCTACACGATTTCCAATCGTGCTCCTTCGACCACTCGGACAGCTCTCCACGATGGCTCCGCAGGCAGGATTCGAACCTGCGACCAATCGGTTAACAGCCGATTGCTCTACCACTGAGCTACTGCGGAATCATAACGAAGGTCAATTCTCCCAATAAGATGCCCTGCCTCTTCCTCTGCCAGCCGATTCAAAGAAGCTGGATGCGTCGAGGCAACTCGCAGTTCATCCGATGATGCAAATGCTCGTCACTGAGCTGCTGCGAAATGACATCTCTTTAGACATTTATTATTATAATGATTCGCGCTGAGCTGTCAAGAGTTTTTTCATTCCCTCAAAACTAGATAACCGTCGGAAGAAGCCGCTCGCCTGCGCTTTTCGCATTGTCCAGCTCCGGCTCGCCGCCGCTCGGGGTCAAATAACCTTCGCCTTCGGGATGTGAACATCCCTGCAGGCGAAGAACATTTGCCCGTCGCGGCGACCCGCTCGCCTGCGCTTTTCTTGGTTAAGCCCTCGATCGATTAGTATCCGTCAGCTCCACGTGTCGCCACGCTTCCACCTCGGACCTATCGACCTCGTCATCTTCGAGGGATCTTACCCGCCTAACGCGGTGGGAAATCTCATCTTGAGGGGGGCTTCACGCTTAGATGCTTTCAGCGCTTATCCCGTCCGCACATAGCTACCCAGCGGTGCCCCTGGCGGGACAACTGGTACACCAGCGGTGCGTCCATCCCGGTCCTCTCGTACTAAGGACAGCTCCTCTCAAATTTCCTCCGCCCGCGACGGATAGGGACCGAACTGTCTCACGACGTTCTGAACCCAGCTCGCGTACCGCTTTAATGGGCGAACAGCCCAACCCTTGGGACCGACTACAGCCCCAGGATGCGATGAGCCGACATCGAGGTGCCAAACCTCCCCGTCGATGTGGACTCTTGGGGGAGATCAGCCTGTTATCCCCGGGGTAGCTTTTATCCGTTGAGCGATGGCCCTTCCATGCGGAACCACCGGATCACTAAGCCCGACTTTCGTCCCTGCTCGACCTGTCCGTCTCGCAGTCAAGCTCCCTTGTGCCTTTGCACTCTCCGAATGATTTCCAACCATTCTGAGGGAACCTTTGGGCGCCTCCGTTACCTTTTGGGAGGCGACCGCCCCAGTCAAACTGCCCACCTGACACTGTCTCCCACCCCGTTAAGGGGTGCGGGTTAGAATTTCAATACCGCCAGGGTGGTATCCCACTGTCGCCTCCACCGAAGCTGGCGCTCCGGCTTCCCTGGCTCCCACCTATCCTGTACAAGCGATACCAAAATTCCATATCAGGCTGCAGTAAAGCTCCACGGGGTCTTTCCGTCCTGTCGCGGGTAACCTGCATCTTCACAGGTAGTATAATTTCACCGGGTCTCTCGTTGAGACAGCGCCCAAGTCGTTACACCTTTCGTGCGGGTCGGAACTTACCCGACAAGGAATTTCGCTACCTTAGGACCGTTATAGTTACGGCCGCCGTTTACTGGGGCTTCGGTTCGCACCTTCGCTTCCGCTAAGCGCTCCCCTTAACCTTCCAGCACCGGGCAGGTGTCAGCCCCTATACGTCGCCTTTCGGCTTCGCAGAGACCTGTGTTTTTGATAAACAGTCGCTTGGGCCTTTTCACTGCGGCTCTTCAGGGCTCTTCACCCCAAAGAGCACCCCTTCTCCCGAAGTTACGGGGTCATTTTGCCGAGTTCCTTAACGAGAGTTCTCCCGCGCGCCTTAGGATTCTCTCCTCGCCTACCTGTGTCGGTTTGCGGTACGGGCACCTCTTCCCTCGCTAGAGGCTTTTCTTGGCAGTGTGAAATCGGGGACTTCCGGATCAATCCGTCGCCGTCACCGCTTGGCCTTATGATCCGCGGATTTGCCTGCGGATCAGCCTCACGGCTTGGACAGGCTCTTCCAGCCGCCTGCTCGCCCTATCCTCCTGCGTCCCCCCATCGCTCAAACGGGAAGAAGGTGGTACAGGAATCTCAACCTGTTGTCCATCACCTACGCCTTTCGGCCTCGGCTTAGGTCCCGACTAACCCTGAGCGGACGAACCTTCCTCAGGAACCCTTAGGCTTTCGGCGCAGAGGATTCTCACCTCTGTTTTCGCTACTCATACCGGCATTCTCACTTCTAAGCGCTCCACCAGTCCTTCCGGTCTGGCTTCTCTGCCCTTAGAACGCTCCCCTACCGATGACCAACGGTCATCCCGCAGCTTCGGCGGCACGTTTAGCCCCGGTACATTTTCGGCGCAGAGTCACTCGACCAGTGAGCTATTACGCACTCTTTAAATGGTGGCTGCTTCTAAGCCAACATCCTGGTTGTCTCGGCAACTCCACATCCTTTTCCACTGAACGTGCACTTCGGGGCCTTAGCTGGCGGTCTGGGCTGTTCCCCTCTCGACCACGGATCTTATCACTCGCGGTCTGACTCCCGGGCATAAGTCATTGGCATTCGGAGTTTGACTGGGTTCGGTAACCCGTTTTGGGCCCCTAGCCCAATCAGTGCTCTACCTCCAAGACTCCTAAACCCGAGGCTAGCCCTAAAGCTATTTCGGGGAGAACCAGCTATCTCCAAGTTCGATTGGCATTTCACCCCTACCCACACCTCATCCCCGCACTTTTCAACGTGCGTGGGTTCGGGCCTCCAGCCGGTGTTACCCGGCCTTCACCCTGGACATGGGTAGATCACCTGGTTTCGGGTCGACGACGACGTACTTGACGCCCTGTTCAGACTCGCTTTCGCTGCGGCTCCGCCTCTTCGGCTTAACCTCGCACGCCATCGTCACTCGCCGGTTCATTCTACAAAAGGCACGCCATCACCCATCAACGGGCTCTGACTACTTGTAGGCACACGGTTTCAGGTTCTCTTTCACTCCCCTCCCGGGGTGCTTTTCACCTTTCCCTCACGGTACTGGTGCACTATCGGTCACTAGGGAGTATTTAGCCTTGGGAGATGGTCCTCCCTGCTTCCGACGGGATTCCTCGTGTCCCGCCGTACTCAGGATCCGCTCGGGAGGGAACGAAGTTTCGACTACAGGGCTCTCACCTTCTCTGGCCGGCCGTTCCAGACCGGTTCGTCTACCCCGTCCCTTTCTCACTCCCATCGTGAGCGGTCCTACAACCCCAAGAGGACATGCCTCTTGGTTTGGGCTGTTCCCGTTTCGCTCGCCGCTACTCAGGGAATCGCGGTTGCTTTCTTCTCCTCCGGGTACTAAGATGTTTCAGTTCCCCGGGTGTGCCCTCCATGCCCTATGGATTCAGGCATGGATACTGCCCCATTACGGACAGTGGGTTCCCCCATTCGGACATCTCCGGATCAACGCTTGCTTACAGCTCCCCGAAGCGTTTCGGCGTTTGCCCCGTCCTTCATCGGCTCCTAGTGCCAAGGCATCCACCGTGCGCCCTTTCCAGCTTAACCCATTGCGCTCTCGGCTTCTTCCTTTGCATTGTCGGTTATCTAGTTTTCAAAGAACGATTTTTGTCATTGAGAGAACATTACTCGTTCCCTCAAAACTGAACGAAACAGAAGCGCGGTTGTGCACCGAATCACGACTAATGTCTAGCTCCAGCGCCTGACTCTCTTCTGCCAAATAACCTTCCCCCTCGGGGTGCAAGCACCCCTGCGGGTGAAGAACATTTGGCTTCGAGAGCCAAACGCGGCGCTTCCGCTTTTCTCCCTGTCTAGCTCCGGCCGCCATCGGCTCGCGACGCTTCGGTCCTGCTGCGGCGGCGACAGCCTCCTCGCAGGCCCTCCAGCGCACCTCGCCGATAAGCGGGCGGCCTCCGCTTTTCTCCTTAGAAAGGAGGTGATCCAGCCGCACCTTCCGGTACGGCTACCTTGTTACGACTTCACCCCAATCACTTGCCCCACCTTCGGCGGCTGGCTCCCTTGCGGGTTGCCTCACCGACTTCGGGTGTTGCAAGCTCTCGTGGTGTGACGGGCGGTGTGTACAAGGCCCGGGAACGTATTCACCGCGGCATGCTGATCCGCGATTACTAGCGATTCCGGCTTCATGCAGGCGAGTTGCAGCCTGCAATCCGAACTGAGAGCGGCTTTTTGGGATTCGCTCCCCCTCGCGGGTTCGCAGCCCTTTGTACCGCCCATTGTAGCACGTGTGTAGCCCAGGTCATAAGGGGCATGATGATTTGACGTCATCCCCACCTTCCTCCGACTTGTCGCCGGCAGTCCCTCTAGAGTGCCCAACTGAATGCTGGCAACTAGAGGCGAGGGTTGCGCTCGTTGCGGGACTTAACCCAACATCTCACGACACGAGCTGACGACAACCATGCACCACCTGTCACCCTGTCCCCCCGAAGGGGGAACGCCCAATCTCTTGGGTTGTCAGGGGATGTCAAGACCTGGTAAGGTTCTTCGCGTTGCTTCGAATTAAACCACATGCTCCACCGCTTGTGCGGGCCCCCGTCAATTCCTTTGAGTTTCAGCCTTGCGGCCGTACTCCCCAGGCGGAGTGCTTATCGCGTTAGCTGCAGCACTAAAGGGTGTGACCCCTCTAACACTTAGCACTCATCGTTTACGGCGTGGACTACCAGGGTATCTAATCCTGTTTGCTCCCCACGCTTTCGCGCCTCAGCGTCAGTTGCAGGCCAGAGAGCCGCCTTCGCCACTGGTGTTCCTCCACATCTCTACGCATTTCACCGCTACACGTGGAATTCCGCTCTCCTCTCCTGCACTCAAGTCCCCCAGTTTCCAATGACCCTCCACGGTTGAGCCGTGGGCTTTCACATCAGACTTAAGGGACCGCCTGCGCGCGCTTTACGCCCAATAATTCCGGACAACGCTCGCCCCCTACGTATTACCGCGGCTGCTGGCACGTAGTTAGCCGGGGCTTCCTCGTGAGGTACCGTCACCGCGCCGCCCTCTTCGAACGGCGCCCCTTCGTCCCTCACAACAGAGCTTTACGACCCGAAGGCCTTCTTCGCTCACGCGGCGTCGCTCCGTCAGGCTTTCGCCCATTGCGGAAGATTCCCTACTGCTGCCTCCCGTAGGAGTCTGGGCCGTGTCTCAGTCCCAGTGTGGCCGGTCACCCTCTCAGGCCGGCTACGCATCGTCGCCTTGGTGAGCCGTTACCTCACCAACTAGCTAATGCGCCGCGGGCCCATCCGCAAGTGACAGCCAAAGGCCGCCTTTCAACCAAAGACCATGCGGTCTTCGGTGTTATCCGGTATTAGCTCCGGTTTCCCGGAGTTATCCCGGTCTTGCGGGCAGGTTGCCCACGTGTTACTCACCCGTCCGCCGCTGACCAAATCAGAGCAAGCTCCGATTTGGTCCGCTCGACTTGCATGTATTAGGCACGCCGCCAGCGTTCGTCCTGAGCCAGGATCAAACTCTCCAAAGAAAGTTGATTGGCTTTTGCTTTGGCCAATGCGGCCTCAGCTTTTCGCATTGTCTAGCTTCGGTCCGCCGCCACTCGGGGTCAAATAACCTCCCCCTCGGGGTGCAAGCACCCCTGCAGGTGAAGAACATTTGCCCGTCGCGGCGACCCGCGGACCTCCGCTTTTCGTCGCGCTTCGTTTCGTTCAGTTTTCAAGGAACAAGCTTTCGACTGTTTTGTCTCTCTCAAACAGCTCTTTTATGTTAGCATAACATCTTTTTCGATGTCAACTGCTTTTTTTACTTCGCATCGCTGTCAAACAACCTCTTCGATCAGCGACGTTTTCTAATGTACCACCTTAACTCGAAAAAAGCAATACCTTTTTTAAAAAAATTTTAGGACGCGCTGATCCATCCCCGTTCCCTCATCTCCATCCCACAGGAAAGCGTTCTTTTCCTAAAAAAGGGGAATGAACACCGGCGCGAGTGCATACATTTTTTCTATGGCATCGCTATATAGATGCGATTGGACGCTTTCACATCGATGGCTTTTGCAGAGCGACTGGATGGACTGTCAGGCGACCGAACAACGCCGCTTCCAGCCCCACGCTTAGGTCTGTGAAGCAGGTAGTCGTTCCGTCTTCCGCCACGCCAAGGTGCGGCGAAGAAGACGACGGTTTGCCTCGGGCGGTCAAAATAGGCAAGCGACTTTTTTCGTCAAGGACGTGGAGAACTTTTCCGTTTTGCATCTATATCGTTGTTGCGATCCTTTCATCAAGGAGGCTTCTTCACTTTGATTCGCGTGTTGTCGCCAATCAACTTTGACGTTTCGAGTTCGTTTTCGCTTCCGGCCAGCGAACAACGAATCTTAGATGCCCTTGTTTCCTCGCCTAAGTTGTATACGTATGCAAATAAACACCAGCTTCGATTTGAAATCGCCTTGCGCGACCGCATTGTTCGGGCGGCGGGCGAGTTGGCGAAAAGCCGGGCGCGGTTTGCCATTTTCCGTTTTTCGCGCTGCAACAGCGATTTCTGGACGCGGGACGAGCGCGGCGGCTTCCGTCTTCGTCCAGATGTCACGGCTTCCGAAGCGATTCAGGACATTTTTGTCCATAGCGAGCGATACGCGTTTGAATGCGCGACCGCGATCGTCATCGTGTTCTACAAGGCCGTGCTTGACGTAATCGATCCAGCGGCATTCAACCGGCTGTTTGCGGATTTGCTGCTGTATGACTGGCATACCGACCGGGATCTTGGCATTCAAACAAAAAAAGATGAACACTTTCTCCCCGGAGATTGCCTCTATTTTAAAAACCCGGAATTCGATCCGTTGACGCCGCAATGGCAAGGGGAAAATGCCATTTACTTAGGCGACGGCTTCTTTTACGGGCATGGCATCGGCATCCAGACGGCAGACGGCATCATCGCCGCGCTCAATCGAAAACGAAAGCGGGGGGCGACGAAATCCGCTTACCTGCTTCCCGATATCACGCAAGTCGATTTCGCTTATCTGTCCCAATTCGCCCGCGGCTTCGATGAATTCCGCCTGCCGATCCGCCGCCCGCCCTTTATCGTCGGAACGTTAGGGTCCGCTACGTTCTTGCTCCGTTAGCGGACCTTTTTCGTTTTTCTCCCACAAATACAGGGCGATTCCTGTTAAAATAAAAATACCGCCGATCCATTGAAACGGACGGATCGGTTCGCCAAACAGCCAGTAGGCCAAGGCGGAAGCGCCGATCGGTTCAAATAAAATCGCCATCGACACCGTCGAGGCGCTGACCCATTTGACCGCCCAGTTCATCACCGAATGGCCGAGCAGCGTTGGAATGACGGCGAGAGCGAGAAAACAAAGCCAATCCGTCAGCTGATACGCCGTCAGCGAAAGGCGAAACAGCATCGCGTACAGCCACAACACCGCCGCGCTGATGCTATAGACGATATAGGTATACGTCATCAAGGACAACCGTTGGCGCACCTCTTGGCCGAACAGCCAATACGCCGTGACAAACGCGCACGAAAGCAGCGCCAATCCATCGCCGTACAGCGCTTCACCGCTGACGCGGAAGTCTCCCCAGCTGATGAGAACGCTGCCGATCATGGCCAACACCGCGCTCCCGACCGCGCCGACGGTCAACCGTTCGCGGAAAAACAACGCGCCGCCTGCGAAGGCAAACAGCGGCTGCAGCGTCACAAGCACGACCGAACTAGCGACGGATGTATAGTCGAGCGATTCAAACCAAAGGATAAAATGAAAGGCAAGCAAAACCCCAGAACAAAGCGAAAACAGCCAATCGCGCCGAGAGATGCCTCGGAGTTCGCTTCGATGCCGGAGGAACAACGGCGTCATGATGGCGACGGCCAAAAAGAGCCGATAAAAGGCGATCACCGCGGACGGCGCCTGCGACCATTTGACGAAAATGGCCGATGTTGACACGGCAAGCGCGCCGATGAATAGAGCAGCATAAGCCTTTATGGTGCTTGGCGGCTTCATTCGTTTTCCTCTCCTTGTCTCGGTCAAGCGCAGTTCTTGGCCGCCGTTTTCACGCCGGGCGAAAACAGGCGTCATCAGGCGTTTTCTTTCATTATACCATGAACGAGGTGAGAAGCGATGATGTTTGATCCGTTCCTCAAACTAGGGATTTCCGCCATTCTCGGGCTGATCATTGGGCTGGAACGGGAATTGAAGCGAAAACCGGTCGGGTTGAAAACGTGCCTTGTCATTTCCATTTCCAGCTGCTTGCTTACAATCGTTTCGATCGAATCGGCGTACGTCTTTCCGCTCAAAGACCATATTACAATGGACCCGCTTCGACTGGCGGCGCAAATTGTGTCCGGGGTCGGTTTTTTAGGAGCAGGCGTCATTTTGCGCCGCGGCAACGACAGCATCACCGGGCTGACGACCGCCGCGATCATTTGGGGGGCGGCAGGGATTGGAGTGGCGGTCGGCGCAGGCTTCTATTGGGAATCGGCGTTCGGCGTCGCGCTTCTCATTGTCAGTGTGGAACTCATTCCGTTTTTGATCAATTTTTTCGGACCGAAGCAGCTGCGCGAAAAAGAGGTGCTGCTGCAAATCACCGTGGCGGACGCCAAAAACATTACAAAGGTCATCGACCATTTAAAACAACAGGACATCAATATCAAAACGATGCGCATTAAAGATGTGGAAGAGAATGAACATTTGCTGAAACTAAGAGCCGTCATTGACCAAAAGCGCTCGACCGCCGAACTTTACTACGTCATCCGCTCCATTGACGATGTGGTGCACGTTGATATTGAAAGCGGGTGATCAAAAAAGGATTGCAATTGTCCGCATCCATATATATAATGGGACATGGATAGATCATCCATATCCTTTTTTGGGGCATTAGCTCAGTTGGGAGAGCGTCGTGCTGGCAGCGCGAAGGTCACCGGTTCGAGCCCGGTATGCTCCATTTGCCAAACCCTTGCCGTGCAAGGGTTTTTTATTTTCGTTTTGGGAGATGGCGATGAGCCATCTCCCTGTGAACAAATTCCCAAAAGAAGCCTCCCACCATCTAAACGTGAAGGGGCGCCAGCACCAGTGAACGACCTGACTGAACCTCAAAGCGTGGGGCACACGGGAGATCGCTCGGTTCACGTCCCGTCATGAGATGAGACTGCTCGGGCTCTTACGCCCTTCGGCTTCATCCGTCCGGGTTGGTTTTGTATTTTTTCAGACGTTCCTCGAGCTCTCGGCGCGCCTGCTCAACGTCAAAGTCGTCGTCTTCCGGCTGGCTGTAATCCATGTTCAGCCAATCCGGCACGATTTCGGTGCGGATCGGTTTCCGCATCGTTCTCCCGCCATCGGATGAAGGCGGGGCGGATCGCTGCTTCATCCGCTGTTCCCGAAACGCCAACCGCGCGGCGCGCACTTCGTCCACGGTGCGGTACCCTTTCTCCGTCCAGTCGCGCAAAATCGTTTCCACGTACACCCACCGTTTTGCGCCGTTTTCCACCGCGATTTTCAATGCTTCCAACACCAATTCCTCGGACGCATCGTCCACCCACGCATTGATCTTTTCCCGCAAATAATCGCCGATCACGCCAAACCCGTTTTCCTCACAGAAGCGAACGATCTCCTTGTATGTGCGCACGCGCGCGTCTTCTTCGTCTTCCTTTTTGATCTCTGCTGTCATCTCTGTTGTTGTCTCTGGTATTGGTCTCGTCAAATTGAGCGCCTTGACCGCCCAGTTTGACCAGTTGGACGGTTCATTTTGCGCAAATGGACGGACTGTTTCGCCCATCGTCTGCTCATTTTGGCCGGTCGAAACACCATCGCAAACGGCTGAAATCGGATGTTGTTGAATCATCGAAACGCTGCTCAGCCTCATCGATCCCCTCTCTTCCATAGCCAAAACCTTGTTTTGAGCGGTCGAAGTGCCAGACGCCAACACCTCCCCATGAACCACGGAAGCGCCGCCTTGAACGGCCGAGACGCCATCTTGCACAATCGAATCCCCGCCGTGCGTCGTCAACCCCTCATCGTGAACGAACGAAGCCCCGTCTTGAGTAAATGAAAACGCATCTGGAACGATCGAAACGCCATTCGCGGTCATCACGCCATCATCGGCCGCCTGCCCATGTTCTCCGCCCGACATTTCTGACATTTCTTTCGTTATTTCGGCCAGTTTGTCATAGTCGATCCGATACCATTTCGTTTTATCGATCTTGGAACGGTTAAAATTCGCCGCAACGATAATACCCATTTTCTCGAGCTTGGTAATCGTCCGGCGGACCGTGCTTTCCGACCAGAACGGGAATTGTTGCTGCCAGTCTGCATACGTGTTGTACACCCACTTATAGCCGTCATGGACGTTTTCGCTTTTCTTGAGCCAATAATGCAGCTGCTGAACAACGATGCTTTCGTTCAACCCGATCGCCAAAGCGAGCTGCGGCAAAATGACCAACGGTTGATCATCGAAAAGCAAGTTGGACATGTCATCCTCTCCCCCCTCAAACATCCTTGATTGACGAGATGTTTCCTCATCGTTCCACTTTTTTGATAAACTTTATCGTGAACGAACGCAAATCGCCTAACAGCGCGATAACGGCCATATTGGCTTGATTTTTCGCTGAAAAACGGCAAAAACCGGCATAACATGTGCGATCGTGTGCTGAAACCCATCC
Organism: Geobacillus sp. Y412MC52; assembly: GCF_000174795.2. NCBI lineage: Bacteria > Bacillati > Bacillota > Bacilli > Caryophanales > Anoxybacillaceae > Geobacillus > Geobacillus sp. Y412MC52. The sequence continues at coordinate 3,065,566 of NC_014915.1, forward strand.
ATTGCGGACATCCGGTTCTTGTTCAAGAGGAAGAAATGTTTTTCGAGTGGAGGGATCGTTTTTGAAACGAATGGTCATATTCTTGTTTTGTTTCCTGTTGATGTTCCCGATTTCCGCTTTTGCCCACCCTGGCGAGCTTGATGAGTTGGGCGGGCACTTCCGCGGCAGCGACTGCGTGTATTTGCTCCATGAGCCGACTGCGCTGGCGAAGCAGGCGAAAACGAAACAAGAGCTTGTCCAGCTTATTCAAACATACAACGGCAATGAACGATGCAAGCGGCATCTCACCCCAGAACGAATCGACCTGGACGGCCATACGCTGGGGAAGAAAGAAGATCGTTCTACGTTGCGCCTTGGCCGCACCTACCCGGCTGAATTGGTCGAGTGCATTGACGGCGATACGGCGAAGTTTCGCGTCAACGGCCATGTATACACGACGAGGTTTTTGTTCATTGATACGCCGGAGAGCACGATCCAAGTCGAACCGTATGGGAAAGAAGCAAGCCGGTTTACATGTTCCCGCTTGCATCAAGGGAACATTTTGCTTGAGACCGACGGAGACGCGCTGTTTGACAAATACCAGCGGCTGCTCGCCTGGGTGTGGGTCGGCAAGCGCCTGCTGCAAGAAGACCTCGCCAAAGCCGGACTTGTCGAAGACTTTTATGACTATGGCGATTACAAATACGAAGCGCGCGTCCGCAAGGCGTACGAGGAGGCGAAACGAACCGGAGCGGGCATGTACGGCAAGCACGCCGCTGGAGAGAGGGAGGGGGCAGGGACGGAAACGCGGCCGCAGACCGGGGAAAAGACGGCCAAGACCGTTCACCCGCCGGCTTTGGAGAACAAAACGCCGCTCGAACGATCCGGCCGTCCGGTTCTTTATACGCTGCTTGGCCTAGCGGCGGCCGCCGCGCTCTATTGGCTCATCCGCCGGTTGACATGATCAACGGCCGGTGATGGAACGAATATCAGGCTTTGCAACAATGTTTTTCAAATTGAAAAAACCTTGCAGCGCCGCAGTTTCATCCCTTGAGCTTTCTCACGAACGGATCGAGCGAATCCGTTGGGTTTCGCCGGCCTTCTGGGGAAAAGAAAAAGCCTGTCCCCAGCGGGCAGGCCTTTTCTTCAACGTTTTCATCTTGTGTGTTTTCTTTCTCCCTCATTGCCTCGGCAGCAGCTCTTCAATGCCGTCCGGGCCGCTTTCCATCCGCGCCGGCGACTCGCCGAGCCGCCGAAATCCGTATTTCTCAAGGCGCATGATTTGTTCATCGGTCAAGTGGGCGTATGCGACAACGGACGGCGTGCCGGACGATTTGTAAATCAAATTGCCGGTCACCGGGCATTGAAACGCGTCAGCGACAAATCCTTCCCCATCTTGGATCGTAAACAGCCGAATCGGCATGACGTTCATATCCTTCCCTCTTTCCGTTCATCCTCATTACTTATGACTTCCCCGCCTCCCCCCATTCTATACAAGCCGTTTGCCGACAATGACCAAATCGCGTTCCACGCCGTCCAATTCCGCCACGCGCGGAAAATATCCCCATCGTTCAAATCCGAAGCGGGAGAAAAGCCGCAAACTTGGTTCATTATGCGCAAAAATAAAGCCGAGCAGCGTCTTGATCCCAAGTTCGGGCGCCCGTTCGACCGCCCGCTCGAGCAACTTCGCCCCAAGCCCCCGGCCGCGGTGCGTTTCGGCGATATAAATGCTTACCTCCGCCGTATGGCGGTACGCCGGGCGGCCGTAAAACGACTGAAAGCTGAGCCAGGCGCAAACCGCGCCGTCGTCCTCGACGACCCAAAGCGGACGATTGTGCGGGTCATGGGCCTCAAACCACGCCCGCCGGCTTTCGACCGACACCGGCTCCAAGTCCGCCGTCACCATCCGGCTTGGGATCGTTTCATTATAAATGCGGACGATGTGCGGCAAATCCGCGGCGGCCGCATCGCGGATCAAAAATGATTCCATCTTTCCATCTCCCCTTTTGCAAACAGTCATTTTATTTCCATCAGTGAAAAAAGCGAGAGTATAATGATACATATGTACAAACAAAGAAAGGGGAAAGGGATGAAACGCCAGCTTGTCGTCTATCTTGTGTCGCTCGCCGCGTTTCTCGGCCCGTTTACGCAAACGATTTACACTCCTATTTTACCAGAAGTGCGGGAGGCGTTTGCGACTTCTTCGTTTTTGATCAACTTGACGATTTCCATTTTCACTTTCTTCCTGGCGATGATGCAAATCGTCTATGGCCCGCTCACCGACCGGAAAGGACGGAGGACGGTGCTGCTTGGCGGCATCGTACTTGACCGTGCTGTCCATTTTCTTTTTCTTGATCGCGGCCCAACGATCGCTTTCGCTGCTTGTTTTGGCCATCGCCTTGTTCGGCTTGTTTTTAGGCCTTTCGCTCCCAGTGCAGACGACCGTACTGACGAACGTTTTTCAAGCGAACCGCTCGACAGCGATCGGCGTGTACAACTTTTTCCGCTATATGGGCATGGCGTTCGGACCAATGATCGGCAGCGCGCTGTTTGCCGCTGGAGGGTATCATCTCGTCTACGGAATCGATGATATTCTCTTTTTCGCCTGCGCCTTGCTGTTGACAGTGCGCGTTGCCCGGACGCGCCGCCAATCCGCTGTCTGACAAAACGAAGCCGCTTGCCCGACATGTCGTTCGGCAAGCGGCGGATTTCCCCGTCTTTCGCTCCATCAACGTTTCATCCGATGTCTACGTCCTTGCACCGACTCCCTCTGATTGTCGTCTGAAAAGCCGTCTTGTTCACGAAACAGACGGCGAACAACAACCGTTTTCTTGCGGGCCGCCCGGACGCTTCATGCCGGAAAACGCCTTTACTCGAACCAAGCGCGCTCGGGAAACGCAAGAAGGCTCCCGCGCTGTCAGCCGGCCTCCCCTTTTCACTCCCGCTCTTCCGTCAATTCCGAAACCGGCACATCCCGGCGCTCATGAAGCCGCCCGTCGCGCCAATGGACGGTCGCCGTCTGTTTTTCTTCATCATACCCGTCAATCCAGACCGACACGCCGTTGTAATACACCGGAATATCGGCAGGGGAAGAAACGATTTGTTTGACACGGTTCATATCCATGACCACTGTCCCCTTTCTGTGATGTTCCGTTTCCTAGTATGGGAAAAAACAGGAATGTTTATGCAAAAACGGCTCACACTAAAAAAAGACAAAAACAAAAGAGGGGTGGACGATGAAAACAAGAAACGTGCTGTTATCGTATTGGCGCTGGCCGCCCGTGCTTCGCCTGTTTGTCTCGGCGAGCGCGTTGATCGTGCTGTTTGGCGCGCTGATGCGCTTCGTTGAACCAGAGACGTTCCGCACGGTGTTCGACGGCGTGTGGTGGGCGATCGTGACGTCGGCGACAATCGGCTACGGCGACATCGCCCCGAAAACGGTCGCCGGAAAACTCGCGGCCATTGGGCTCATCGTCCTTGGCACCGGCATCCTCACTGCTTATTTCGCTTCCGTCTCCGCCGTGGCCGCCGCCCGGGAAACCGCTTTTACAAGCGGACAGCTCCGGTATACAGGGCGCGGCCATGCGGTGATCGTCGGCTGGAACGAGCGGGCGCGCGAGGTGCTGCTCCGCCTCTCGCGGCACGACGCCTCCATGCGTTTCGTCCTCATCGACGCCACCGTTCCGTCCCACCCGCTTCCGAACGCGCCGGTTCATTTCATTAAAGGAACGGCAAGCGACGATGCGGTGCTGGAGAAGGCCAATATTCAAGAAGCGCGTTTTTTGCTCATCACCGCCGATCCGCATAAAGCGGAATCGGAAGCCGATAAAGATACGATTGTCACGCTGCTTGCCGCCAAAAGCCTCAACCCGTCGGTGTACGCCATCGTGGAAATCCTAACGGGCCGAAACGTCCAGAACGCCTTCCGCGCCGGGGCGGATGAGGTGATTCAGACAAACTTGCTGGCGAGTTTCGCCATGGCTGCCAGCCTTCGCTCGCCGGGCGCCGCCAGCGTGTGGGAGACGGCGCTTTACCGCCTGGACGGACAGACGCTCTGCCTTCTCGAGCCAGACGAACAGCAAATCGGCCAGCCATTCGCCGCCGTTCAACAGCAGCTGCTCAAGCAAAACGTGACGCTGCTTGGCGTCATCCACGGAGATCACGGAGCGATTTCCGTTGCACCGGACCGCCCGATTCAACAAAGCGACCGCCTGTTTGTGCTTGCCCCTTAATCGAGCAGGCGGCGCTCCAGCTCTTGGACAAGCGCCTTTCCGACGGAAATGTATCGCTCGGGTACGGTCGCATCCGGGTCTTGCGGCTCGGCAAACTGATTGAATGAGGCGCTGATGTTGCCGACATCGGCTAAATCATCGATGCCCCGTTGGTATTTATGCGCAAGCAAAAACGGCCGCCCAAGCTCCACCGTCGTTCCGTGCGAATCAAGCTGCCCGTCGACCGCCCGAAACGGCACGCGCAAAAACTGGTAGCCCGCGTCATCGGCGATTTTGTAGTCGAAATAGCCGTGATCGTAGTCCCACCCGCCGCCGATTGTATATCCCATTGGTTTTAATTGCTCTTCCAAATGGTACAGTTGAAATTGTTTCCCTTCCAAACGCGATGGCATTTCAATCATGCACAATCCCTCCCTCTAGAAATGTTGATTTATCAAGGCTTTTCGGCCCCTCAGGGGTGTCCAAAAAATATTTTTCGACAAAATCCCTTACATCCTTTTTCAGTTTTGTGGATATCTTACAGACCTAGGGTGCGCTTCGCGGCCACGGCTGGGGATATTTTCCTTCCGTGGGGAGAAGCGTATTCGATGCACCCTTTGGATCTCCGCGTCGCTGATGAGGACGAACCCTCCCATGTCTCCGGGCGTCTTCGCGCCAACATTCCCTCGTTCGGTCTCGTCATCAGGCGGAGGCCGGCCAAGCTCCTTTGGGGACTCAAGGTCGAATGGATAAAATCACGCCAGCTTCTCCGGTGTCATCCTGTTGTCCAACGATTCTTCCGTTCGCAGGGGGAGGCCTTAGGCCGCCCGTTGCACCTGGGACAAGACGTCCTGTTTCATTCGCTCCGCGTCAAAGGCTTGTTTCTTCGTACAAATCGCAAACAGCACATTCAACAGCTTCCGGCATAATGCGACGATGGACTGCTTTCCGGTCAGCGGATTGACGGGGCGGGTCGTGTAATAGTCATGCAGCTCGCGAAACGCCTCGTTGTGCCGGATCAGCGGAATCATCGCCCGAAACAGCACCGATCGCAGCCGTTTCCGTCCCCGTTTGGAGATGTGCTTTTGCCCTTTGCGCTGGCCGGAGGAGTTCTCTTTGAGCGTCAGGCCCGCCAACTTCACCAATTGACGCGGGTCCCGATAGTGGGCGAAGCTGCCGATCTCCGCCAGCAGATCGATGATCGTGGCGTCTCCCAACCCGTCGACCGTTTTCAGCCATTGATACTCCATCGTCGTTTGAACCAACGCCTTCAACTCGGCGTCCAACGCGGCGATCTCAGCCTCCAATTGGCGGTATCGGCGGACGAGCGCGGCGATTTCAAACCGGGCCATCGTCGTCCCTTCCGTCACCCCAATCGAGTCCTTCGCGGCGTCGATCAACGCCTGAATTTTGGCCTTCTGCGGGCATTTCAGCCCTTCGCTTTGCCGGTACACCTCGATGAGCTCCTCGGCGGATCGGCTGGCCATATCGGCCGGAAGCGGCGTCCACTCCAGCACCGAAAGCGCCGTTTTCCCCAGGTCGCGAAACACCGTCCAAAACTCTGGAAAATATCGGTCGGTCCAGCGGACGATCGCGTTTTTCACCGCCGTCTGTTCCTTGCGGAGCTTCTCTTTGAGCGTGCTCCCGACGCGCAAATCGGCTTCGATCTCGTGCAGCAGCCGGGGGACGAGGAATCGTCCGTCTTTCGCCAGTCTGGCGATGACTAGGGCGTCTTTGGCGTCATGTTTCGTCGGCAGGTTGTCATCGAGTTCTTTCGACCGGCACACATGCGCCGGGTTGACCATGACCAACGGGATCCCGTGCTCCTCGAGGAAGTAGGCCAGGTTCAACCAGTAGTGCCCGGTCGGCTCCACCGCGACGATCACCTGCGGCTTTCCGAACGCTTGCATCGCCTCCTGAATCGCTTCATACAGCTGGCGAAAGCCCTCTTTCGACTGGAAGATCGGGAACGATTTGCGAAGCACACGCCCCCGGTCATCCACGAAGCAGGCGTAGTGGGTTCGTTTCGCGATATCGATGCCCACGACAAGCGTTTGTTCGGTGACTTGATCAATTTTATAGTTTTGTGTACAATTCATCTGAAGTCCTCCTTGGTATGGTGAGTGATGTGTTTGACACCCCTGCATCATACCAAGAGGGCTTTTTTTGATCAAGTCCCCGGAAAAGCACCTAACGGGAATGCTCCTTTCTTTTATCGTTTCCCGTTTGGCGGGGATTATTTGTCCGCGGCAGCTTCAGACGCTTGGCGAAAAACGGCAGGGAGCAATAAACCCTCGCCCGGGCGTTGTGCGGACGAACGACCCGGTATGTATAACAAAACACCTCTTCCCCCACAAAAGGGAAGAGGCGCTTTTTCCGTCGTTCCGTCCGCCGTTTCGGGCGCGACTCGGGTCGAGCCGCGAGTCATCTCCTCCGAGAAAACAGCGGCTTGGCGATGGAACACGTTGTTATTTCAACCGTTTCTCCAGTTCTTCCTTCAGCTGCTCATAGCCTGGTTTGCCGAGGAGGGCGAACATGTTCTTTTTGTATGCTTCCACTCCCGGTTGGTCAAATGGATTCACCCCGAGCAAGTAGCCGCTCATGGCGCATGCTTTTTCAAAGAAGTAGACGAGGTAGCCGAACGTATATTCATCGAGCTTCGGCAACGTGATGACCAAGTTCGGCACGCCGCCGTCCGTATGGGCGAGCAGCGTCCCTTCGAACGCTTTTGTGTTGACGAAATCAACCGTTTTTCCCGCCAAATAGTTCAGTCCGTCAAGGTCGTTTTCTTCGGCTTCAATGATCAGCTCATGACGCGGTTCTTCCAGCTTCAACACTGTTTCAAACAAATCGCGGCGCCCTTCTTGAATGTATTGGCCGAGCGAATGCAAATCGGTCGAGAAATCAGCGGAAGCCGGGTAAATGCCTTTTTGATCCTTCCCTTCGCTTTCGCCGAACAGCTGCTTCCACCATTCGGCGAAATAGTGCAGCGCTGGTTCGTAGTTGACGAGCAGCTCGATCGTTTTCCCTTTGTTGTACAAAATGTTGCGGATGGCGGCGTATTGGTAAGCGGCGTTTTCCTCAAGCTCCGAGGAGCTGAAATCGTCGCGCGCTTTGGCCGCTCCTTCCATCATGGCGTTAATATCCGCGCCGCTTGCGGCAATCGGCAGCAGCCCGACCGCCGTCAGCACCGAGTAGCGGCCGCCGATGTCATCCGGAATGACAAACGTCTCGTACCCTTCCTCATTGGCGAGCGTCCGAAGCGCGCCGCGCTTGCTGTCGGTCGTCGCGTAAATGCGGCGGCGCGCTTCCTCTTTGCCGTATTTCTCCTCAAGCAGCTTGCGGAAAATGCGGAAGGCGATCGCCGGCTCGGTCGTCGTCCCCGATTTGGAAATGACGTTGATCGAGAAGTCTTTCCCTTCCAAGAAATCGATGACGTCTTTCATATACGTCGAGCTGATGTTGTTGCCGACAAAAATGATTTGCGGCGTTTTCCGCTTTTCTTTTGGCAGGGCGTTGTAAAACGAATGGTGCAGCATCTCGATCGCCGCCCGCGCGCCAAGGTACGAGCCGCCGATGCCGATGACGACAAGAACATCAGAGTCCGATTGGATTTTTTTCGCCGCCTCCTTGATGCGCGCGAATTCTTCTTTGTCATAGTCGACCGGCCAGTCAAGCCAGCCTAAAAAGTCGCTTCCAACACCGGTTTTTTCATGAAGCGAATGATGCGCGACTTTCACGGCATCGCGCAAGTATGTAAGCTCATGTTCGCCAAAAAAGGCGAGCGCTTTCGAATAGTCAAAGCGAATGTGGGTCATCGATTTCCGCCTCCCCTTCAAGAATCATTGCCTTCTTTCACTTTAGCGGAATAAACAAGGGAAATCAAGCAGCCCACCTTTTTGGAAACGGATTCATTTTTCGCCATGTTCGCCGCGCCGATTTCCTTGCGTAACGTCTGGAGGGATGGTGATGCAACGAAAAAGACAGCTTATCCCAACCATTTTTCAATTAGAGAAACATTGTGAAATCGGCTCTCTTTTCTGATGAAACGCCGCCGATTTGCGAACAAAACTCGTTTTTCACCCGCCTTCTAGGGGGCTCAGGATGCTCGCCTCAAGAAACGTAATCAACGTTGTGCTTTTTCCTCATTCGAGAACCATGGATTTGAGCGAGGCGGCTGTTTTTTGCGCCCTCCTCCCTTTCCACCGTCCTGCGGGATCGGGAGCGCGCCCAGGCAAACCAAGAAAATAGGAAAAGCGCCAGCTCAGGCAGATTCCGTCGCCGAGCCGGCGCCATCATCGATCGATTCGCGAAGCCGCCGCATCGCCTCATTAAAGGGAAGCGCGCAAAATGGCGAGCACATCATCGCGGTTCAATGTTTTGAAACGGCCGAACTCGCCAAACGCCATCGCTTTATCGGCCATCAGCTCCAAGTTTTCCTCGCCGATGCCATAGTCCGCAAGCCGCGACGGCGCCCCGAGGCTCGACCAGAACTCGCGCAGCCGCTCGATGCCTTCAAGCGCCACATCGCGCTCGGATTTGCCCGCCGGATCGACATCGAACACACGCACCGCGAGCTGGGCGAAACGGCTGACGTTTTCATCGAGCACATGCTTCATCCAGTTCGGGAACAAAATCGCCAATCCCCCGGCATGCGGGATGTCATACACGGCGGAAACGGCATGCTCAATATTGTGCGTCGCCCAGTCGCCGCGGACGCCCATTTGCAAGAAGCCGTTTAAGGCGATCGTGCCCGAGTACATGATCGTCTCGCGCAGCTCGTAGTTTTCCAAATCGTTGATCAGTTTGGGCGCCGTTTCGATCACGGTTTTCAACACCGCTTCGCACATCCGGTCTTGCAATGGCGTGTTCGGCGTATGGTGGAAATATTGCTCAAACACATGCGACATCATATCAACGATGCCATACACCGTATGGTCTTTCGGAACGGTCATCGTATACGTCGGATCCAAAATCGAAAATTGCGGGAACGTAAACGGGCTGCCCCAGCCGTATTTTTCTTTCGTCTCCCAGTTTGTGATCACCGAGCCGGAATTCATCTCCGACCCGGTCGCCGCCAGCGTCAAGACGACGCCGAACGGCAGGGCGCCGGTGACGGGCGCTTTTTTCGTGATAAAGTCCCACGGATCGCCATCGAATTTCGCCCCGGCGGCGATCGCTTTCGTGCAGTCGATGACGCTGCCGCCGCCAACCGCCAGCAAAAACTCGACGCCTTCCCGCTTGCAAATGTCCACCCCTTTTCTTACGGTCGAGACGCGCGGGTTCGGTTCGACGCCTGGCAGTTCGATGACCTCGGCGCCAATGTTCCCCAATATCTTCATCACTTCATCATACAGTCCGTTTCGTTTGATGCTGCCGCCGCCATACACGAGCAGCACTTTCTTGCCGTAGCGCGGCACTTCTTCTTTGAGCCGTTCAAGCTGCCCTTTTCCGAAAATCAGTTTCGTCGGGTTGCGGAAAATAAACTCTTGCATATGGATGCCCTCCTTTTCCTGAATCTATTATGGCAGCGCCTGCCACCGGTTGTAAAGCCAACTGCTTTGGCGGCAAACGATGCATATTTTTCACGACTGCGATTCATCCTATAAGTTGAAAAGAAATTTTCCAAAGGAGGCAAACAAGATGGGAGCATTGCAGCGCATTGCGCTATTGTTGACCATTATCGGCGCCATTAACTGGGGACTAATCGGCTTTTTCCAATTTGACTTAGTCGCCGCCATTTTCGGCGGCCAAGACTCCGTTTGGTCGCGCATCATCTACAGCTTGGTCGGCATCGCCGGCTTGATCAACTTGGCGCTGCTGTTCAAACCGGCCGAAGAGCTTGGGCGCACTGAACCGAAAACATCGCGCACATGACGGAAAACCATTGGGACACTCACCGCCTGACGGTGGGTGTCTTATTTTTTTGCGCCTCTCCCGGCCTCAAAGCGTCATGGACTCTCACCGTTTGGGGCGCAGGGTTATGGTTTCGGTCCATTTTCTTTCTTGGACTGCTCAATCCATTCGCGCAGTTTTTCCTTCAACGGGCGAAACCCCGACTTGAGCGGCATTTTCATGCGCATATGGCGTTTTTCCTTTTCCCCGGCAGGTTCGAGCGCCTTTAGGGACAGGCTCGCCCTCCTCGCCTTTCGATCGACGTCCAACACCTTGACCGTCACTTCATCCCCGACATGGACGTAATCGCGCACATCTTTCACAAATTGATGGGAAATTTCAGAAATATGGATCAACCCTTGCATGCCGTCCTCAAGCTGGACGAACGCGCCATACGGCTGAATGCCCGTCACCTTCCCTTTCACGATCGCTCCTCGTTTGATCGTTGACAAGCGAAACACTCCTATTGATGAATTTCGTCTATGTTTCTGTATTATAACATAGACCGACAGCAAACCCCAAAAAAAGATGTCCCGCCGACGGCGGAACATCCCCAGTTACAGGCGCGCCAAAAACCGTTTCATTCGCTTAATGGCTTCTTGCAGCTGTTCGAGCGATGATGCGTATGAACAGCGGATATAGCCTTCCCCGCTTTGGCCGAAGACGTTGCCGGGGACGACCGCCACTTTTTCTTCGATGAGCAGCCGCTCAGCAAACTGCTCCGACGTCAAACCGGTCGGCTTGATGGACGGGAAAGCGTAAAACGCGCCGCCTGGCAAATGGCACGGCAGACCGATTTCATTGAGCGAGGCGACGAAATAGTTGCGCCGCCGCCGGTAGCTGTTGCGCATCTCGGCGACATCGCGCTCTCCGCTGCGAAGCGCCTCAAGCGCCCCATATTGCGCCATCGTCGGCGCGCACATCATGGCATACTGATGGATTTTCAACATCGCCTGCAAAATCTCGTCAGGCGCTGCCGCAAACCCGAGCCGCCATCCGGTCATCGCAAACCCTTTGGAAAAGCCGGAAATCAAAATCGTCCGCTCGCGCATGCCGCTAACAGCGGCCATGCTCGTGTACTCTCCTTCATACGTCAGCTCGGCGTAAATTTCATCGGCAATGACGAGCAAGTCGTGCGACTCAGCCAGACGGGCGATCGCTTCAAGCTCCGTGCGGCTCTGCACCGTTCCGGTCGGGTTGTTCGGCGAGCAGATGATGACCGCCTTCGTCCGCTCGGTGATCGCCCGTTCAAGGTGCGCCGGATTGAGCTGAAACTTGTCTTCGCCAGACGTGCAAACGGCCACCGGCCTCCCGCCCGCGAGCACGACAAGCGGCTCGTAGGCGACGAAACTCGGTTCGACGATGATCACTTCATCGCCCGGGTTGATGATCGCCCTAAGCGCCAAGTCGATGGCCTGGCTCGCCCCGACCGTCACTAAAATTTCTGTCTCCGGACAGTAGTCGACATGAAACTTGCGGCGCAAATAAGCGGCGATTTCTTGGCGGAGCTCCAAGAGCCCGGCGTTGGCCGTATACGACGTATAGCCTTGCTCGAGCGACAAAATGCTCGCTTCGCGAATGCTCCAGGACGTGACAAAATCCGGCTCGCCGACGCCGAGCGAAATGACGCCATCCATGGTGGAAGCAAGGTCGAAAAAACGGCGGATGCCGGATGGTTTCAAGCCCGCAACCGTTTCCGACACGTACGTTTTTCTCGTTTGCGGCTTCATGGCGACACCACGATGCGGCGATCTTGATCTCCTTGGTCAAAGACGATGCCATCGTGTTTGTATTTTTTCAAAATGAAATGGGTCGTCGTTGAAATGACAGAATCGAGCGTCGACAGTTTTTCCGATACAAATTGGGCGATTTCCGCCATCGAACGCCCTTCGATCACGACCGATAAGTCGTAGGCGCCGGACATTAAGTACACCGATTTCACTTCCGGGAATCGGTAAATGCGTTCCGCCACCTCGTCAAAGCCGACACCGCGCTTTGGGGTCACCTTGACGTCGATCATCGCCGTCACTCCTTCGCGGCCGTCCGCCTTCCGCCAGTCAATGAGCGCCGTATATTGGACGATCACTTTCGCCTCTTCTAACTTTTTGACGAGCGCTTCCGTTTCTTCGACCGGCAAATCGATCATCTTCGCCAGCACATCGATCGGCGTTCGTGCATCTTTTTCTAATATTTCGATAATTTCCAGCTCTTTTTCGCTCAATTTCACGCAGCATCCCTCCATTTCATCGGTCGGTTTCGCCAAACCGGCCGCCTGTCGTCATCACGGGAGCGGACAGGACGCCGCTTGCTTCAGCTCAAGCAGCCGGCGGGCGAGTTTTAGGCAGTGGGGAAAAGGAATCGGCTCGTCAAAGGCGAATTCATATATGGACTGAATGCGGGCGGCCAACGTGCGGGCGTCTTCCGTCTCATACACCGCCTGGAGCACGCTGGCCGCCTCGACGTCGTAGGCGTCTTTTCCAAGGCCAAACGGGTCCCAGGCGCCGATCCATTCAAGAAGAAGCCGATTCAACTGTTGTCCGTCCATGCCGCCGCCATCCACCTTCTTTCTTGATGCTATGATATAACCCATTATAAGCCATCGATTCGAAAAAAAGAAGGGAGAAGATGCAACAATGTTTCCATTCGATGAAGGGAAAGGACCGCATCGTTCGCGTGCTGAGAAAGGAGAAGGCGCGATCATGTTTCCGTTCGACCGCGTCATCGACCGCCGGGGCACGCTGTCGGTGAAATGGGATGACGTTCATCGCGTGTTCGGCCGCGAAGACGTATGGCCAATGTGGGTCGCCGATATGGATTTTCCCGCGCCGAAAGAAGTGCAAGAAGCGCTGCGGCAACGGGTGGAGCACGGCGTGTTCGGCTACACCGTCATTCCCGATTCACTCAAAGAAGCGGTGTGCCAATGGCTTGAACGCCGTCATGACTGGACGATCGATCCGTCTTGGCTCGTGTTTGCCCACGGCGTTGTGCCGGCGGTCGCCGCCGCCATCGAAGCGTTTTCCGAACCAGGGGATCGCATCATCGTTTTTTCCCCGGTCTACCGGCCGCTGTTTGATCTCGTCCGCCGTCATGACCGCACGCTTCTGTTCAGTCCGCTGCGCCTTGAGGAAGACAACTATGCGATCGACTGGGACGACTTGGAGCGAAAGCTGCCCGATGCCAAACTTCTCATCCTTTGCCATCCACACAACCCGGGAGGCAAATCATGGACAAAAGAAGAACTCGAACGGCTGGGAGAACTTTGCCTCAAGCACGGCGTCTTCGTCCTTTCCGACGAAATCCACGCCGATTTGACGCTCCCGCCAGCCAAACACACGCCGTTTGCCTCGCTCCACCCAGAGCTGGCTGCGCAAAGCGCCACGTTCCGCGCGCCGACGAAAACGTTCAACCTCGCCGGTTTGCAGGCGGCGGAAGTCATCCTTCCCAACGAATCGCGGCGCCGGGCGTTCCGCCGCGTCCAGCAGCGGCACGGCTTTTTTACGCTGAATGCGTTCGCCATCGTCGGAGCGGAAGCGGCCTACCGCCATGGCGGACCGTGGCTTGACGCCTTGCTTGATTACTTGCGGCAAAACATCGACATGACCGCTGCCTATTTAGCGGAACACTTGCCGCCGCTCCGTGTGATCCGGCCGCAAGCGACGTATCTCGTTTGGATCGACTGCCGCGGCCTTGGCCTTTCCGAGGCGGAGCTGAAGCGTCGGCTCCTTGAAAAAGGAAAACTCGCCGTCGAATTCGGCAACAAATTCGGCCAGGAAGGCGTCGGCTTCATCCGTTTGAATATCGCCTGCCCGCGCCCGACGCTGGAGGAAGGGCTGCGGCGGCTGGCGGCGGCGCTGCGCTAGCTTTGCGCCAAAGAAGAGCGGCCAAGCGGATGGCGAAAGGGAAAAGAAGCAACGCCGAATCCGTTGCGGGGTTCCTCCATCCATGTAAACCAAAAGAGCAAATGAAGCCAAACGATCGTTCCTTTCCGTTCTCTGTTCTGCCAACCATGTGCAGCAGAAGCCGTGCAACCGTCACTTTCTCGCATTTCCCATGCGAAGCGCTGCCCTGGCCACGTGAAACAGGGGCCCGCGCGCGAGCCCCTGTTTCACGACGACTTGATTTCCCCGCAGGCGATCCGTCCGCCGGCGTCTCCCGCCGGCTGGGTCATGCCGTCGTCTTTCTTGGCGTGAATGACGATCGATGTTCCGTCTTTTGTAAGCAGCGAGCCTTTCTCTCCTTCTTTCAGCGTCACATTGGGCGCCGTCAGCTCGACGTTGACCGTGCCGTCATCCTTCACAATAATGTTCGGCAAATCGCCGGCATGCGCCCCCTCCGGGTGTAAAAGGCCGTGCTTTTTCCCATCCGGATTGTAATGACCGCCGGCCGATTGGAAATCGGGGGGTTTGCAGCTTCCGTTTTCATGGATGTGAATGGCGTGCTCCCCCGGCGGGAGACCTTCTAGGTCAAGCTTCAGCCGCACCCCTTCCGCCTGTTCAGTCAACTCGATCGTACCGATCGAATCGCCGTCCGCATTGATCATCTCCACCGTCCGGCTCGTTCCATTCTCTTGGCCGCAGCCGGACAACACGAGCGCCGCAGCGAACACCACACCGTACGTTTTTCGCAACACGAACCACCCTCCGGCATCACTTGTTATCCGCCAGTATTGCCGGAGGGGGACTCGTTTATACTCCGGGCGGCTCCTTCCGTTCCTCTCGTTTTCCAAGCAACTGTTCTTCGAGTTGCTTCGCTTCCCTCTCTTGCCGCCGGGAGATAACGATGATGAGCCGCATCGTGAACACCGCCATCAAGAAAAAGACAGCAAACGAAATGGTTGCGGGAATGTATTCACGTTTGTCTTCCGGAAAGTACAAAAATAAATTCAGCACCGATGGCCACATAAGGAAACAACCTTTCTGCCTAAAAAATCGTCCACTTTCTATTATAACATAAAAAAGCCGCCGCCAACGCAGCAGGCTATAAAGCGAATTTTTTTCGCAGCTGGGTCAAATCAATCCGTTCTCCAATCGTCGGCGGCTTTGTCTTCGCCAAATATTTTTTGTCGTTTTCCACCAGCCGGAAAATCGTATACGCGGTGAACGCATCATCGAGCGCGCAATGGGCTTTTCCAACCGCCTCATTGCCGTACTCTTGCACCGCCTTGCGCAGCGCGGTTTGATTTTTGTTGCCGAAAAACCGCTTATACTCCATGGCTAAATCGCGGTGCTCGCCCGTAAACGGGAATTCCACTCGCGCCGATTGGCAGTTTTCCCGGAGCACTTTCATATCCATGCTCCCCCACGTCATCACCGTCGTCGGGCGGTCGCGGTCATATTGCCGAAGCAAGGAAACCAACTCATAAAAACTCATTCCGCGGTCGATTTGTTCTTGGGTGATGTTGAGAAATGACTTGCACCGTTCCGTGAGCTGCGGAAAGCGGAGCGGCTTCACATAGGAAGAAAATTGGCCGATGATCTGATCGTCCACAACCGCGACAAGGCCGACTTCAATAATTTCCGGGCAAAACCCGTTCGGGTTTGTTTTCGTCTCCGGCATCGTAAATTCAAAATCAAGAAACAAATATTGCGGGCTGTCCATCGTCGCTTCCCCCCTTTCCGGCACGCTGCTGCCGTCCGTCTTACTATTATTATATCACGCAGAAGCGATTGTTTATTTCTTTTTTCAGAAAATGGCGAAAAAGAGGCGGATGCCGTAGGAATCAACGAAAGCCTTGGCGAAAAAGAAGAAGGGCGGATAGACGCTTCCCATTCAAGCCAATCGTTTTTTCTTCCCCATCCTCTATAAGATCGGCGAAAAACAATCATTTCCCCTAAACCGATGGTTCTTGAGTGAAGAGAAGAGCAGCATTTATAAGGTTGATCCATTGAAGAAATGCTATTGTTGAGCCGCATTTCCTGTTAAATCACCAGCCTTCTATGATATGATCAAGAAAAAAGAGGGTGGATGGAATGAAAAATGTCGTGATTCATCAGATTGTCACATGGATTTTCACCGAAGACCAACTGCGGGCGTATTGGAAAAAACAGAAGAAGAACCTTCCGTTCAGCGGGCTGACGGACCGCCAGTACATGAAACTGGCTGAAGAAATGCTTGAACATTCCTCACACAGCCAGCTCGAGCAGCACTTGCTCGGCGGCCGCTGGCGCACAAAAGAGGAAGCCAAAGGCAGGGTGATCGCCGAAGACGAATCGCGCGATGACATCCATGTCGAAATCATTGACACCGACGCTTCAGCTGAACCGAGGCGGCGGATGTTGATGGATCGGGTGCGCGAAATCCTTTGTCCGCATTGTTCCTTTACGTTTTATGTTCGTGAAGCCTCGAGCAAACGCCGCGACTGGACATGCCCAGCGTGCGGGAGCGGCTTTTGCGACTTGACGCCATAGCAGAAAAGGGAGTGAGAACGAATGGATCATGCTGCTGCACATGTGTCAAACGTTCAGTATTATTTCGCCATTGCTGTTTTCTTGATTACATACGCTATGATCATCTCGGAAAAAATTCACCGGGCGGTCATCGCCCTGCTCGGAGCGGCGCTGATGGTCATCTTCGGCATCGTCGATGCGGAGAAAGCGTTCTCCCACCATATTGAATGGGGAACGATCACACTGCTGATCGGCATGATGATTTTAGTCGGCATCACAAGCAAATCCGGTTTTTTTCAATACATGGCCATTAAAGCAGCGAAACTCGCCAAAGGCCGCCCGGTCCGCATTTTAATCATGCTTTCACTGTTGACCGGACTGCTGTCGGCGTTTTTGGACAACGTGACCACCGTCCTGCTTGTCGTGCCGGTGACGTTCTCCATTACGCGCATGCTTCAAGTGAACCCGGTGCCGTACTTAATCTCCGAAGTGCTGTTGTCTAACATCGGCGGCACAGCGACATTGATCGGCGACCCGCCGAACATTATGATCGGCTCGGCGAACAAGCATCTCGACTTCAACGCCTTTTTGTTCAACTTGACGCCGATCGTCGCCGTAATCGCCATCGTCACGGTCGCGTTGCTCGCGTTTGTGTACCGCAAGCAGCTGAAAGCCGATCCAACGTTGATTCAAAAGCTGATGGAGCTTCGCGATGCCGACTACATTCAAGATGCGAAGCTGATGCGCAAATCGGTCGCCGTGCTCGGGCTGACGATTCTTGGCTTCATCCTTCATTCCGCCATTCACGTCGATGCGGCCGTCATCGCCATGACCGGGGCGGTCGCACTCATGCTCATCGCCGTGCCGGAGCACGAAATCGAGGATGTCTTCCATTCGATCGAATGGGGCACGATTTTCTTTTTCGCTGGACTGTTCGTCTTGGTCGGCGGGCTTGTTGACATCGGCCTGATCAAATCATTGGCCGAAAAAACGCTTGAGATCACCGGAGGCGATATTTCCACAGCCGCCTATTTCATCCTTTGGCTGTCCGGCGTCGCTTCGGCGACGATCGACAACATCCCGTTTGTCGCCACGATGATCCCGCTCATTCAAGATATGGCAGTCGGCATGGGACTGTCTCCAGACGCCCCGCAGATTGACGTGCTTTGGTGGGCCTTGTCTCTTGGCGCCTGCCTCGGCGGAAACGGAACGCTCATCGGCGCCTCGGCGAATGTGATTGTCGCCGGCATGGCCTCCCGCGAAGGGCACGGCTTTACGTACGTTGATTTTTTGAAAATCGGCGCGCCGCTCACGCTTATTGCCTTGCTCCTGTCGCATGCCTATTTATGGCTGCGTTATTTGTAGCGTCCCACCTGCGCAATGCATAAAGAAGGAGCGAAATCGCCGCTTGGCTTCGCTCCTTTTTGGCTGTTTGCACATATCGTAATATCGGATTCCATTTTCGGAAAGGAGGCGCAAGCAGCCATGTTCACCCCGTTCCCGCGGATGCCGGCCGGCCCGTACCCTCCGATCGACCCGGCGCTCTTTTCCCAGTCCGCCACTACGGCGCAGACGCTGATGAACGATGCTGCCACCGTTTTGAAAAAACTGGCCGAGTCCCGTTCGTTCGCGGCCTCGGTCATGTCGGCCGCCCAAGAAGGAAAAACGGAAGAAGTGAAACGCCTGATCCGCTCGCTTGGCATCCGCTCGCAAACCGAGGTGTATTTTAACCCCGACGGCATCCGCCTGACGTTGTCGCCGCCGCCCGGTTCGTTCCCGTGCTGCCAGCTTGCCATCGGCTTGCGCTGGAACGTGTTTCCTCCATTTCACGGATAGCCTTCGCCATCGCAACGCGCGATCAGCAAGCGGCGTTCTCTCTTCACATTCCCTGCTTTGGCGGCTGCCAACATCTGTTCACGACGGTCGCATCCGGCGCGACAGCGCCGCTTCCAGACGATGCACAGCGCTGGAGGCGGTGTTGTCGTTAGCGCCTTGCTGGGCCAGAAGCTCCTTTCACACCAAAACGGTTCTCGCCGCCGGCCTTCGTGAACCAAAAAAAGACAGCGATCGTCCCATCGCCGTCTGGCCCCTAAACAAACTTGCCGGGCACCAACGCCCGGCGTCCCTTTCCATTCACTTTGCGCACCCGCTCACCTAGGTCGATAAATGAGATCCCCGACAATGATCGTGATCAACGAAATCAACCATCGTCATCTTGACCGCCTTGTAGTCTAAAAAGCGCAACACTTGTTCTTCAAACATGTAGACGAAAAAGAACATGACCATCAGCATGGCAACAAACAAGACAAACATTTTTTTCGATTCATGGAAACCGGTTCTCCTTCATCAGAATGCATCCAACATACAGGCTTTCTCTATATTCTCCTTATAGAACGGAACAAACAGACGATTGTCGTTCTGTCGGCCGAATCCGCCACATCCATTTTTATTCGCCTTCGGTTAGGCAGGATGACTTGAACCTTTTGCATAATCGCTACTTTTTCGTTTGAATATGGTTTTTAATGTCATTTAGCAATTTCATGATTTCCTCATTTTGTTGTGTCACTCTTTTTAAATCTTTGGTTGCAAAAAGAACATATATAAGTTGAAACTTTGTTTTACATCCAGTAGAGCGCCCGCTGCATTCTATCAAAATGACTTGTTATGAAGGAAAACAGAATCGAACAATCGGAAAATCTTTATTGCAACTTATATAGTAAACCACGAAAACGAACAAACCGATCAAAAACAATACAATCAAAACGATCTCTAACAAATTGAGTTCACCCTTTATTTATTCTGAAAAGAGTAAATCCTCCAGAAGGCTGGTGATTTAACAGAAAATGCGGTTCAATCATGCCACTTCTCAAGTTGAGAAACCTTATAAATGTTCCTCTTCTCGCCACTCAAGAATCATCGGTTCAGGGGAAATGGGTGTTTTTCACCGGCCTTCCAGGTAATTATTAATTATTTTATGGTCTGTGTGGGTTTTTCATAGAACTTTTGACGCTACCTCAGTTCCTTACCAAGCACACGTTATGGTAAACCAACTATATATTTACAATTATAATTTTACTGGAAATTAAAAAAAAGGAACTTTATCACCATATCAAAAATAGGCATTTATTCATAAAAATCAATCAATTCGTTTCCTTCTATTCCTTTCATGCCGAAAAAACCACTGAAAAATGAGTAACACATTCGAGCCCCCAGCATTTTATCAGAACGACAAGACCACTCTAAGGGAACACGATTGGGAGGCGGCCATCTTTTTTCGCTCGATCCCCCGGCTTTTTCGAGGCGCGGAGCGGTCCAAGACGTTTTTCTTTCCCATCCATCCGCGCCCCTTCTTTTACGCATTGCCGTTTTCATCCGTCGGCTGCCGAGCCCCGATTTCCGCCGGGGTGCGCAAATCGTAGCCGTCGTCGTGTTTGCTTGTGTGGATGATGTCTTCGTTCGCCCCGATTTTGCTCGCCCGCTTCAACTCTTCATCCGGCACGAACCGCTCCATTGACAAGACCTCCTTTCACGCTCCTCGCCGCGTTGTCCGCATGAAGCGCTCGAGGAGTCGTTTTTCTTATCATCCCCCCCCAAGCCGCTTTATCATCCGCCGAAAAAAGAGGATTGACAGCCTAGCGGTTGTTCGGTACGATTTTGTTAACGAATAAAAAATGGGAGGTTTACATATGGAAGGACGGAGTTCCCTTCGACCGATTGACATGACGCTCGCCGCCATGTTCGTCGCCTTGATGGCGATCGGGGCGAACATTACGTCGTGGGCGCCGTTTCTTGTCGTCGGCGGTGTTCCCATTACGCTGCAAACGTTTTTCTGCGTCCTTGCCGGCGCGGTGTTAGGGCGGCGGCTCGGTGCGGTGGCCATGATTGTGTATATGCTCGTCGGCCTCGCCGGCGTGCCGGTGTTTGCCAAATTCAACGGCGGACTGTCGATGATTTTCCAACCGACATTTGGCTTCATTCTTTCCTTTATCGTTGCCGCTTATGCGACCGGATGGATCATCAACCGCGGCCCGCAGCCGGCGTCCAAGGCCCGTTTCATCACCGCCGCCTTGGTCGGCATGGTCATCAACTATGTCATCGGCACGAACTGGATGTACATGGCGTACAAACTATGGGCAGACGCGCCCGAAGGACTTTCGTACGGCATGGTGTGGGGCTGGATGCTTGCCCCGCTGCCGAAAGACATTTTGTTGTCGATCGCAGCCGGCTTGATCGCCCCAAGGATTTGCCGGGCGATCGGACGCTCTTCCGCCGCGGGCCGTTCGGCGGCCTAAATCTGAAAAGAGCCTGACTCAAAAGGGAAATTTCCCTTAACAACCATAAGAAAAGGGTGTCCCAACAAATCGGGACACCCTTTTTTCAAGTTAGAAAAACAACCGGAGAATTTGGTACACAAATCCGGCAATGAGCGCGGAGATTGGCAACGTGATGATCCACGTCATGACAATGCGGCGGGCGACGCCCCATTTGACGCCTTTCACCCGTTGGGCGGCGCCGACCCCCATGATGGCCGAGGAAATGACGTGCGTCGTACTGACTGGCAAATGCAACAACGTGGCGGAAAAAATGACGAGCGCCGAGGATAAGTCCGCTGCCGCCCCATTGACAGGGCGGATTTTCATAATTTTTCCACCGACCGTTTTGATGATCTTCCATCCGCCGACAGCCGTCCCCAATCCCATGGCTAAGGCGGCAGAAATGCGCACCCATTCCGGCACGACATCTGAGTGGTGCATTTCGGCAGCGATCAGCGCCATCGTAATGATGCCCATCGTTTTTTGGGCGTCATTCGTTCCATGCGTATACGCCTGCAATGCAGCCGTTACAACTTGAAATAGACGAAACCCTTTGGTTGTTCTTGTTAAATTGGCGTCTTTAAATAAGAAACGAAACAAACTCATAATGACAAACCCAACACCCATCGCCAAAAATGGAGAAATAATCAATGATTCCAAAATTTTAAGAAAACCTTGGTAGTGGATTACATCCCAGCCAGCGGCGGAAATGGCTGCCCCAGCGACCGAACCGATGAGTGCATGCGACGAGCTGCTCGGAATGCCATAATACCACGTAATTAAGTTCCAGGCAATGGCAGCAACCAGCGCTGCCAAAATGACGAGAGAACCGTTCTCAAGGGTGAATGGATCGACAATGTCTTTCGTAATCGTTTTCGCGACGCCGGTAAAGGTGAGCGCGCCGATAAAGTTCATCGTCGCAGCCAAAATAATGGCTTGACGCGGCGTGAGCGCCCTTGTCGACACCGACGTGGCAATGGCGTTGGCCGTATCGTGGAAGCCGTTGATAAAGTCAAACGCCAATGCGAAAATGACGATGCAGATCGTTAAAATCAGGATCGTATCCATAAACACAGCGTCCCCTTTTTATGCGTTGCGCATGATAATCGTCTCTAACGTATTGGCGACATCTTCACAACTGTCGGCAATCTCTTCCAACATTTCGTAAAGCTCTTTGTATTGAATGATTTTAATCGGGTCTTTTTGCGTCACAAACAAGTTTTTGATCGAGGCGCGCAAAATTTCGTCGCACTTCGTTTCATAGTCCTTGATTTTAATGGCATGTTGGCGCATATCAAGCAATTTTTTGTTCGCAAGCAGTTCGAGGGCGTGAACAATTTCGATCGTGCTTTGATAAATATAGTCAAAAAACTTCACCATATGTTCATCGATGTCCGTGAACGAAAACATTTCAAACCGCGCCGAACATTGCTCAAACCCGTCAAGCACATCATCCATTTTCATTGCCAACTGGTGGATGTCTTCCCGCTCGATCGGCGTAATGAACGTTTTGTTCAATTGGACGACCAGTTCATGGATGAATGAATCGCCCTTTCGTTCGTACTCTTTCATGACGCGGGCAAATTCTTTCAAGTCGCTTACGCTTTGAATTTTATACTCGACAAAATATTGCGCCGCTTCTTTCACATTTTCCGAAATCGTAAACAACATGTCGAAGAAAACGTCCTTTTTTGGGGAAAAGATCATTGAGGCCACCCTCCATCTCAAGAATCGAAAATCACCGCTACTTATTGTAGCAATTTACACAGCATTTACAATAAGACGCCCAAAAACTTTACACGAAATTTACATTACCTTTACATTTTGTTCGTTTTTCCTGCCCTTGTATTATGTAGCGTGCCAAACAAAAGCCGAAGCTATGCACATTGGCTTCGGCTCTCTCGTTCGACACCGCGCGGCCGCCCCTTCTATCCGGATCGCGGCAACCGCTTGCGTCTTGCTTATTCAAACCGTTCGACAAACGCGGTGAGCGTGCGCACCATCACGCCTGTCGCCCCAGCCGGACCGAGGTCGCCGTCTTTCTTTGTGGCGGCCGTTCCGGCGATATCCAAATGCACCCACGGCGTATCTTCCACAAATTCGCCGATGAATGCCCCGCCCATAATGGCGTGCCCTTCCCGCCCCGGAGAATTGTTCAAGTCGGCGATTTTGCTGCTTCGCACCCGCTCGCGGTCGTGTTCCGTAATCGGCAGCCGCCAAATGAACTCTCCGGTTTCCATCGACGCTTCAAGCAATTGCTCAAACAGCGCTTCATTGTTCGTCATCGCGCCCGTTTTGTCCGTGCCCAACGCGACGATCACCCCGCCCGTCAACGTGGCGACATCGATGATATAGCTGGCGCCGTGCTGTTTCGCATAGGTTACCGCATCGGCCAAAATGAGCCGTCCTTCCGCATCCGTGTTTTTCACTTCAATCGTTTTTCCCGACAAGGAGGTAATGACATCATCCGGCTTGAACGCCCCGCTGCTGATCATATTGTCGGTCGCCGGAATGACGGCGAGCACGTTTTGTTCCGGCCGCAGTTCGCCGATCGCTTCCATCGCCCCGAGCACCGCCGCGCCGGCCATATCGGTTTTCATGTCGACCATGCTGTCGCGCGGCTTCAAACAATAGCCGCCCGTATCGAACGTCACCCCTTTGCCGACCAGGGCGATCACGTCTTCCCACTCGTCTTTTCCTTGGTATTTTAAGACGATCAGTTTGGGCGGCTGTTTCGAGCCTTGATTGACGGCCAAAAGCGCTCCCATGCCGAGCCGCTCCATGTCTTCTTTCTCCAAAACTTCATAATCAAAATCGTACCGGTTCGCGAGCTTCACGGCATAATCAGCCAAATCCGACGCCGTCAGCAAATTCCCCGGCGTATTGACAAGCGTGCGCGCCGAATTCGTCGCCTTCCCGTATACCGAGCCGACAAACAAGCTCGCTTCAATTTCCGCCGCTTCGGCCGCCGTGTAGACGATGAGCGATTCGAGCTGGTAGTCCGGTTCTGACTTTTTCTGCTTATACCCAGGGAATTCATACGTCGCCAAATGATAGGCTTCCGCCAAGGCGTGCGCCGCTTCGTTTTCATCGACGGCCTCGGTCGTAAACGTGTCCAGCGCGACCGCCGCTTTCGTCCGCTTCGCCTGCTTCAACGCGCGAAACAGCTTGCCGAACACCTCGCGCAGCCGCTCAAACGTCAACTCTTCTTTTTTGCCGAGACCGACGAAATACAGCCGCTTCGCCCCCATCGGCAAAAATGGATGAACGGTGGCGATGCGCCCCCGCTTCGCGGAAATATCGCCTTCTTTCTGCAGTTCCGACAGCCGTCCGCCAAGACGGGCATCGTATTCGCCGGCAAGGCCGCTCCATGAATTCGCCCCTTCAAACAAACCGATGACAAGCGCTTCATCCCGTTCCTCTGCCGACGGCAAAGGTTTTACCGTAAACATCGTCTCATCCCTTTCCATGTTGATTCATTCCCACCTCCATTATAGCGAAGCAAAGCGATTCTTTCGACTATCTAACTTTCTCTCCTTGCGTTCACGCAAAAAAATCAGCCGAAACGGACAGGAAATCACGCGAGGCAAGGCGAATCCGTAATCATCACGATGATTTAGAAAGGACCGACGCTGATGAGAATCGTTTCCCTTTGTCCAAGCAACACCGAACTGCTCGCCTATCTCGGCCGCCTTGACGATGTCGCCGCCGTCGACGATTCGTCCGACTGGCCGCCGGAAGTGAAGCAGCTGCCGAAAGTCGGGCCGGATCTGCACATTGATATGGATCAAGTCGAGGCGCTCAAACCGGATCTCGTCGTCGCATCCCTAAGCGTGCCCGGCATGGAGCGCAACGTCAAGGAGCTCAAACGGCGCGGGCTCCCGCATCTCGTGCTGGCGCCGAATTCGCTCGATGACATTGCCAACGACCTTCTTCGGCTTGGCGAGGCGCTTGGCGAAACGAAAAAAGCGGCCGAACTCGTCCGCCGCTATCATGACGTGCTTGATTGGCATCGCGAGCGGGCCGCATCGGCTGAACCGGCCCGCCTCTATTGGGAATGGTGGCCGCGCCCCGTGTTCACCCCGGGCGGCGCCAACTGGCTGAGCGAACTAAGTGAGCTCGCCGGCGGGCGCAACATTTTCTCCGACATCCCGCAAGCGAGCGTTCAAACGGAATGGGACGACGTTCTCGCCCGCAATCCGTCGCACATCTTGCTCGTTTGGGTCGGCGTGCAGACAAAAAAAATGAGCCCGAAAGCCGTCACGGCGCGCCCGAATGCCCAACAGGCCGAGGCGGTCCGCACCGGGAACATCCACATTTTAGAAGAATCGCTCTATTGCCGCCCGTCTCCGCGCCTCTTGGTTGGATTAAAAAAATTGGCGCCGCTTTTGCATCCGGCGCTGTTTCCTCCCGCTGACGACAGCGATCCGCTCCTTGGCGGCTGACGGGCGGGAGCCCTCCTTTAACTTTTCGATTCCAAATATTGCTGCCGGAACACTTGCATCGTTTCATCTTCGTTCAGCCGCTTCAACTCCTCTTCCGACAGCGTGCCGTCCCCTTTTTGGATAATGTAAACTTGCACTTTCCTTTTTCCCCAATATTTATAGACATCTTCCACGGTTTCGTAATATAAATCAAGACGATGGCCTTTGATCGCCCCGCCTTTGTCGGCGACGACGCCGAATCCGTATCCAGGGATGAACAAAATCGTGCCGATCGGAAAGATCGATAAATCGGCAGCAATCGTCGAATAAAGGTCGCGCTTGACGCGGACGCCGGAGTAGGTGATGCCATACTCAGGGTGATCGGGCGTTTTCCCGGTCGATTCAATGCCGGCTGTATAGCCGGTGGCGACCACTTCAACGGATGGATATTTTGACCAGTCAAAATGATCCTCAAGCCGCAAAACGGAGCGGCCCCCGTTTTTCGCGAGCTCTTTCATTCCCCAAATGGGCTGATGATCCATCGATAAAGCGCTCGGAAAGGGATGGAGAACCGTCTTCGCGTCAACCCCGGAAACGGACTCGAATGTCGCCAAGAGCGCCGCCAAAAACAGCAGCGTCATCGCGGTTCGGCGCACGAACTGCCTAAACCCATTCAATGCTCTCAACTCCTCTCACACCTCTATTTATCTCCATTCAAAATCGAAATATTCATTGCGAAGACGGCAAAAAACGAATAAGCCGCCAGCTTCACCACGTCGATGAACGGCTTTGGCGCAAGCATCCTCGGCAACGGTTGCGCCTATGGCCCGACACATCCGCTCCGCACAAACGCCATCATCAGCCTGTCCGCCAAAAAGAGTCCTCACCGCAACATATACTGGACAAGCGATATCGTTTCCGGAGCAAGGATGCGCAAGCCATTGCTCAATTTTCCCTGCAAGAGGGCATGTTCTGAAAAAATCAAGCGCCGCTTCCGACGAAAAGCCAAAAAAAAAACGCCTCTGCAGGGCAGAGACGCTTTAAAACATTTGATACCCTTTCGCCCGCAGCGTGCGGATCGCCCATCCGGCGCAAAGAGCGCCGGCAAAGCCGCTTGACAAAATCAACAGATCCGCCGCCGCCAGCGAAGCGATTTTCCGGCCGAGCGCGGCGAACGCCTCGGACGGCGCGGTGAAATAGCGCGTCAACGGCACATCATCAATAATGAAAACCGCAATCAACGGAAAGCAGACCGCCAAAATCCACGTCATGCGCAAAATCATGTTCAACAAAAAACCAATGCCAAAAAACAAAACGAAAAACAATACCATCGAAATCAATACGACTGGCAAACTCATTTGCATCCGCCCTTCACCTCCCGTACACCCGTTTTCAGTGTACTGGATCGGGCGGATGACCGTCAATGTTCGTTCTCTTCTTCATGATCGCCTGATTGTTTCCAAACGATGTTTCATGTCCTCAGACGAACGTCAATGGTCGTCATCCTCTTCGTGATCGCTTCCCGTTCCTTGGCAACTGTAGCACGTTTCCGATCCGCCCAAAAGCAGCTGAACGTATCCATGCCCCTCGCAGTACGGGCAGTCGTTTATGGTCCATGTTTTTGTCATCGATGTTCCCCTCCGTTTCTTTTTTTGTTAATATATCAAAATTTTCTGTAAAAACAAACGGCGATTCTCCCCCATTTTCGTTTGTGTAAGCGGATACATCTTTCGATCGCTTTTATTTTCTTGACGATTCTTTCAATTTCGATGATTCGAAGTAAAGGCGGTATTTCGTGTAGCCGAACGGATCGCCGGGATTGAGTCCGTCATGCAGCGAAAGGGAATCAAGCGGCTCGAGCGCCAACAAATAGCGAAGCAAGCCTGATGTGTTCGGATCATTCTGAAGCGCCGTTTTGCTTAAAAACGCGGCGGCATACAGCTCATCCGTCTGCACGACGATGTCGCGCGAGAGCGGGCGCAACAGAAAAATCGCCATATTGTCGCTGATCTCCCCAGCGATGACGCCGGTGCGCAAGCCAAGAAGCGCGACCGGTTCGGCGTCGATCCCCGTTTCTTCCTTCACTTCCCGAACCGCCGCCTCATCGAGCATTTCCCCCGGCTGGACGAACCCCGCCGGCAGCGACCATTTGCCTTTTAGCCCGCTGTATTTTTTCTTGACAACGAGCCATTCCCCATTCTCGTTTATGACCAGTCCGGCCGCCGCAATCCAAACGTTTCCTCGTTTGTTGTCCATCGTCCTCATCCTTTTCTCCCTATCGTTATGCACTGTTTGTATTTCGACAATCGAGCGGCGGATCCCTGTTTCGTTGCCATACAAAAAGCTCCCGCCATCACGGGAGCTTTTTGAATCGATTAGAAAAATTTAAATTTGCCTTTTTTCATCACAAGCGACGAACCGCCGATCAAATACAGGGCGCGGTTGTCAATCACTTTTTTCATGAAGCTCGCTTTGGCGCCCCACAGCTTTTTGCCGAACACGACGCCGATGGCATCATCATGGCCGAGCGAGCAAACCGTCCCTTTAATATCCGGCTTAAACGGCTCCAGCTCCCCTTGTCCACGGATGAGCACCGCCAAGTTTTTCGCGCACAGCTGGCCTTCTTGCATGGCGATTTGCGCCGTCGGCGGATACGGGCGGTTCGTTTCTTCATCAATCACGAGCGAACAGTCGCCGACGACGAAAATGTCTTCATGCCCCGGGACACGCAAGTACGGGTCCACTTTAATGCGCGCCCGCGCCGCTTCAAATCCAGATTCCTCGATGACGCGGCTGCCGCGCACGCCGGCCGCCCAAATGACTGTGCCGGCTTTAATTTCCTCGACATCATCACCTTTGGCGACAATGATGCCATCCGGCGTGCATTCCTTAATCGCCGTGCCGATTCGAAACTCGACTCCTTTGCGCTCAAGCTGGCTGACCGCGTACTCGACGAGCTCCGGATCGAAGCCCGGCAGCGCCGTGGGCGCCGCCTCCACGCAAATGATGCGCACTTTGTGCGGGTCGATGTCATACTCGCGGCACAGCTCCGGCATCCGGTTGGCGAGCTCGCCTAAAAATTCAATGCCGGTAAATCCCGCCCCGCCGACGACGATCGTCAATCGCTCCTCTTTCTTTTCCTCTTCCGCGTTGTACGTCGCAAACTGGTATTCGATATGTTCGCGGATTTGCCGCGCGGCGTCGACATTGGCGATCGAAAATGCGTATTCCTTCAACCCTTTGATGCCGAACGTTTCTGATTCAAACCCAAGGGCAATGACGAGATAATCGTACGTCAGCTCGCCGTTTTCAAGCAGCACTTTCTTTTCGTTTGGAATGATTTTCGTCACCGTATCTTGGATGAATTTCACTTTGTTCCGGTCGATGACATCGCTGATCGGATAGCGGACGCGGTCATGATGCAGCGTCCCGGCCGACGCCTCATGAAGCCATGTCGTCTCATAATGGTAATCGTGCTTGTTTACGAGCGTAATGTTCGCTTCGTTCACGCCGATGAGCTTTTGCAGGCGAACGGTCGTCATCAACCCGCCATAGCCAGCGCCTAAAATGACAACGTTTGGTTTTCTCACCTGAATCACTTCCACCCTTTTTCATTTTTTCTCATTCATTTGTTATAGCTTTTGCTGCGGTCCCCGTTTTTATTGAGCGAAGTTTGTGAAATAATTCACGTTAACCGCCAAAAAAATGTCGAGGGACTGTCACAAAAAATTAACAATCTCTCCACAAAACATATTAGTCCTTTTTCTTTCCCTTTTCAAGTTTTTTTTTCTGTTCGTCCAACAAAAAGGTTCGTTATAACCACGCCCATTTATGGTAAGATAAACTTGTAATGCCATGACTTTCGCGCAGGGAGGGATGTCGGTGAAAGAAGATCGCAACGTCTACGATGTCACCATTATCGGCGGCGGGCCGACCGGGATGTTTGCCGCGTTTTACGGCGGCTTGCGGCAAATGAAAGTCAAAATTATCGAAAGCCTTCCGCAGCTTGGAGGGCAGCTGGCCGCGTTATATCCGGAAAAATACATATATGATGTCGCCGGATTTCCGAAAGTGCGCGCCCAAGAGCTTGTCAACCAGCTGAAAGAGCAGATGGACCTATTTTCGCCGACCGTCTGCCTAAACGAGTCGGTCGACACGCTCGAAAAGCAGGAGGACGGAACGTTTAAACTCGTCACCAATCAACAAATCCATTATTCGAAAACGGTCATCATCACCGCCGGAAACGGCGCCTTTCAGCCGCGTCGGCTCGAAATCGAAAACGCTTCCCGCTATGAAGGAAAAAACTTGCATTACTTTATCAACGACTTGGGGCAGTTTTCCGGAAAGCGCGTGCTCGTCTGCGGCGGCGGCGACTCGGCTGTTGACTGGTCGCTCATGCTCGAACCGATCGCCGCGAGCGTCACGATTGTGCATCGCCGCGACAAATTCCGCGCCCATGAACATAGCGTCGAGCAGCTCAAGAAGTCCAGCGTGCAAGTGAAAACGCCGTTTGTGCCCGTTGAACTCGTCGGCGATGAACACGCCATCCGCCAAGTCATCCTCGAGCATGTGAAAGAAGGAACGAAAGAAACGATCGATGTCGACGCCGTCATTGTCA
Source organism: Geobacillus sp. Y412MC52 (assembly GCF_000174795.2). NCBI lineage: Bacteria > Bacillati > Bacillota > Bacilli > Caryophanales > Anoxybacillaceae > Geobacillus > Geobacillus sp. Y412MC52. Next base: position 3,095,392 of record NC_014915.1, read on the forward strand.
ACTACGGCTTTATTTCTTCGCTTGGCCCCATCAAAAACTGGGGGCTTGACATCGAAAAAAATGCGATCAAAGTCAACTCGCGGATGGAAACGAACATCCCCGGCGTGTATGCGGCGGGCGACATTTGCACGTACGACGGAAAAATCAAGCTGATCGCCTGCGGCTTTGGCGAAGCGCCGATCGCCATCAGCAGCGCCAAAACGTACATCGACCCGACGGCGCGGATGCAGCCGGCGCACTCGACATCGCTGTTTTAATGGCGCTCCGTCGGGAAAACAAGCGGAAGCGAAGGGGCGCTCGGCATTTCGCCTTAACGCCGCATCCCGACTGATTGGAGCCATTCGTATAGCCCGCCCCGTCCACACCCGTTTTTCAAGCAAAAGGCGCCCCCTCTTTGTTGGGGGCGCCATGCTCGTGCCTCATCCCTCTCGCTCCAGCGAAACCGACTCGCCATCATTATTCCCAGCCTTGTTTTTCGTCCATTCCTCCCGCTCTCTCTCGAGCAGCTTCACCTGCCGGCGCAGGCTGAACAAACGCACCCATCCGAGCATGCCGACGACAAGGCCGCCAAGGACGGCCGAACCTAAAATGACGATAATGAGCGGCAAGCGGGTTTCGCCGACTAAATAATGGATCGTCACCTGCTCGACATTCGCCACCGCCAGCAGCGCAACAATGAGCGCCAAGACAAGCGCCAAGATGACATTGATTTGTCCTTTCATCGTTTCTCCTCCTTTGGCGCTCCCGAAAAGGCCGATGTTGGAGCGCGGCCGTTTTCCCCAATTTCGTGAGGGAAAGACCACCCTTCCAACATTTCGCCAATCGGTACACGCCCGCGTTTTCAACCGGCCGTGTGGCGAAAACCGGCCTTCTCAAGAGCCCGACGATCACGGCAAGGCAGGCCGTTTGCCTCTGCCGGGCGGATGGAGGTCAACCTGTCCGTCCGCTTAGCATTGCTCCGGCGTGCCGGCATTGGTCGCTGTGCGGAACGAGGAGCCGCAGCCGCATGTCGCAATGGCGTTCGGATTGTTGATCGTAAACCCGCCGCCAAGCAGCGACTGTTTATAGTCGATGACCGTTCCGCGCAAAATCGGCGCGCTGTCGCGGTCCACCAAAATTTTGATGCCGTGCTGCTCAAATTCGATGTCATCATCACGCCGCTCATGGTCAAAGCCCATGCCGTACGACAACCCGCTGCAGCCGCCGCCATGGACGCCGACGCGCAAGTACGCGCCCTCTTCTTCCTGCTCTTTCATCATATCTTTGATTTGAAACGCTGCCGCTTCTGTCAGCATAATAACTGCCTCTGCCATCCATGATCCCTCCTTTAACGGTTGGCACTGGCCAAACAGCTTGGCCGTTTTTCGACCGATTCGCCCGCTTTCACCCGACGGCTCAGATGGGGCGAATCGTCTTGAATGGCTCCCTCTTCCCTTATAGTATACCGTCTTCGCCTTTCGGTGCTCAACCGTTCCGTCCGCCTCGGTAGTAATAAACGCCGGTGCACACGGTCTCCGCCGGACCGGTCATGCGCACGCGCCCGTCGTGCCCCCATACGATCGTTAAATCGCCGCCGGCCAAATGGACGACCGTTTCCTCCCCGCGCACCGTTTTGCCGTTTAACACCGAAGCGACGACCGCCGCGCACGCTCCGGTCCCGCACGCCTGCGTCACGCCGGAGCCGCGCTCCCAGACGCGGAAATGAAGCTCGCGCTCGTTCACCACTTCGACAAACTCGACGTTCACCCCTTCCGGAAAACGCGGATCTTTTTCGACGAGCGGGCCAAGCGTCGTCACCGGCGCTTTTTGGATGTCATCAACGTAAAAGATCACATGCGGGTTGCCCATGGACACCGCCGTCATTTCATATTCGCCCCCAGCGATGGTAAACGGCTCGGCGACGACTCGTTCCGCTTTTGGTCCAACCATCGGAATGGCGCTGCGCTCAAGGCGCGGCTCGCCCATATCGACCGTCACGCTTGTCACTTCGCCATCTGCTACTGCAACACGGGCTTCGACAAGCCCGGAGAGCGTTTCAATCAAAAAGGTGCGGTCGCGGACGATGCCGTGCTCGTACGCGTATTTCGCCACGCAGCGCAAGCCGTTGCCGCAGTTTTTCCCTTCCGAGCCGTCGCTGTTAAAAATGCGCATTTTGAGTGGCGCTTTCTCCGATGGACAAATGAGAATCAAGCCATCGGAGCCGATGCCTGTGTGGACATCGGCGACGCTGCGGGCGATCGCCGGCAGCTCCTCCTCGGGCAATGTTTCCCGGAACAGATCCACGTATATGTAGCTATTACCCAATCCGTGCATTTTCGTAAACGAAAAAGAACGCACATGACTCCCTCCTGAACATTTTTTGCGCTTCACATGTATAATGGCGGCATCTCTTGGGCACAATGGGAATATCCCCCGTTTTTTCATAATATATTGAAGAGGATGCCGCATCGCGGACATCCTCCTTTTTTCGTTAAAACATTGGGTTTTCCTCGAGATGCCGATAAATATTTTCCACGAGCTGCTCGGGCGTTTCGCCGCTGACAAACTCGCCGTTGACGAGCGCAAACAACGTTTCCGCGCAGCGTGTGCAATAGCTTAAGCAACTGTATTCCATGATGTCCAAGTTCGGATCCTTTTCCAACATTTCCATTGCTTTGTACGACCCGCTGGCTAAGTTGCTGATGCAAAATTCGATGATGGGCAACATCATATGCGGTTCACCTTCCTCTTCCCATCGTAGCGGTTTTCCGGCGCGGCGTCAATGGACATGCTCGTTCGATCAAGGAAGCGGAAAAATGATTGTTCTTTTGTCACAATTTCGTTATACTTTTCTATGGCATTGTCGGCTTTAGAAACTCGACAAAAGGGGATTTTTCACGATGAGACAACTTGTATTGCTTGGCGGAGGATACGGCAATATGCGCATTTTGCAGCGCCTCCTCCCGGACGAATTGCCAAACGACATTCATATTATCCTCATCGACCGCGTTCCGTACCATTGTTTAAAAACGGAATATTACGCCTTGGCCGCGGGAACGGTCAGCGACCATCACATCCGCGTCCCGTTTCCGGAACATCCGCAGCTTGTGTACCAATTCGGCGAAGTCGTCTCGATTGATCTCGACCAGCAGCTCGTCCATTTAAAGGATGGGAGCAGCGTCCGCTACGATGATGTCGTGATCGGATTGGGCTGCGAAGACAAATACCACGGGGTGCCGGGCGCCGAGGCGCATACGTACAGCATCCAGTCGATCGATAAGGCGCGCGCCGCCTATGAAGCGCTGAACAATTTGCCGCCGAAAGCGACGGTCGGCATCGTCGGCGCGGGATTGAGCGGCGTCGAACTGGCCAGCGAACTGGCGGAGAGCCGTCCGGACTTGCACATCAAGCTGTTTGACCGCGGTGAGCGCATTTTGCCGATGTTTCCGAAACGGTTGAGCGATTATGTGGAAGGATGGTTCGTTGAACACAAGGTGGAAATCGTCCGCAACTCCAACGTCACGAAAGTCGAACCTGGCGTCTTGTACAACCACGACGAGCCGGTCAAGTGCGACGTCATCGTCTGGACGGCCGGCATTCAGCCCAACCGCGTCGTCCGCGAACTGAATGTCGAAAAGGACAAGCAAGGCCGCGTCGTGCTGACGAAGCGCCATCACATCCCCGGCTATGAAAACGCCTACGTCGTCGGCGACTGTGCGAGCCTGCCGCATTCCCCGAGCGCCCAGCTCGCTGAAGCGCAAGCCGAGCAAATCGTCCAAGTGCTGCAAAAGCGGTGGAACGGCGAAGAACCACCGAGCGAATTCCCGCCGATCAAATTAAAAGGCATTCTCGGCTCGCTCGGCAAAAAGCACGGCTTCGGCTTGCTCGCCGACCGCCCGCTCACCGGCCGGGTGCCGCGTTTGTTGAAATCAGGCATTTTGTGGATGTACAAGCATCACCATGGGTACTGAATCAAGACAGCGCAACACAGCCTCAGCCTTTTCGATCGATCGACGTTTGCGGAAAGGCAGACATTGAGCGCATAAAAGGCGGAGCTTATTCCGCCTTTTTCCCTTCATGCGCCGATGGCCGGTACCCGAATTTTTCCATTTCTGCACAAATCGCCTTGAGCCGCGGGTTGCCTTCGGCGACGACGTTTCCTTCGATCACCACCACCGGATACACCCAATCTTCTTCGACGATCGTCTGCGCGAGCTCCCGCTTCTCCTCGTCATCGGCCGGCGGCGCAAAAATGTCGACGTACGTCATCACAAACGGCTGATCCGGATACTTGCGGCGCAGCGCGGCCTCGAGCCACTCGTACGTTTCTTTCGACGACGGCAGCTGCACGCATGCCGGGCAAATGACGTCGGCCCCGTACACACAAATTTCAACCGGTTTGAATGTCATCGTTGTCACCCTTTGCAAAAGCAAAATTTATCATTAGATTTTTTTTGTCACCATGATTATAATAAAAACTAAGGAAAGGAGTCGATGGAAATGACGGATCAAGAAATCAAAGAACAAGTGCAAGAAGTTTTAGATAAACTGCGTCCGTTCCTGCTTCGCGACGGCGGCGACTGCGAACTCGTCGATGTCGAAGATGGCGTCGTGAAACTTCGCCTCCTCGGCGCGTGCGGCAGCTGCCCGAGCTCGACGATTACGCTCAAAGCCGGAATTGAGCGCGCCTTGTTTGAAGAAGTGCCGGGCGTCGTCGAAGTGGAACAAGTGTTTTAATATGAAAAATCCGAACAGCGGCCGCTGTTCGGATTTTTTTATCGCCAGCGGGGCGGCGAGCCGACGGGGAGGCTGGTGATGGGCAGCCACAACCCGCCTGATCGGGCGCTTCTCCGTTTTCGTTTCCTTCCAATTGTGCAAGGAAAACCGTCATATCTTTCGCCCGCTCCCAAGCGCGGCGGCGAAACGGCCAGGCCGCTGAACGGACTTCTGTTCGCGCCGGCGCCCAAGAAGGTTCAAGCTTCAAGCGCCAGCTTGTAGACGCAGCTGCCGCGCGGCTCGACGGAAAGACGCGCGATTTCGCACGTCGGAAAATGCGGGCGCAGCCGGCGCGCGAGCCGCTCTCCTTGGCCCGGTTCGGCAAAGACGAGCACCGTCGGCCCCGCTCCGCTCAGCGCCGCACCGATCGCTCCGTATTCAAGAGCGAGCGCCTCGGCCCGCTCGAGTTCCGGAACGAGCTGTCTCCGATACGGCTGATGGAACAGATCGGCGGCCATCATCCGGCCGGCAAGCTTCCAGTTTTTCGTGAGCAACGCGGCGACGAGAACGTTGCTGACGGCGCTCGCCTCGACCGCCCTCTCTCTCGTCCATTGTTCCGGCAGCTGCCCGCGCGCTTTTTTCGTTTCCAGTTCATACTCGGGAATAATGGCGACAAGCTCTACATCCAATTCGGGAATATGGACGACATCCACGCCCGCCTCGCGGCAGCAGCCGATGACAAGCCCCCCGTACAACGAGGCGCCGACATTGTCCGGATGTCCTTCGTATCGGGTCGCCAACTCCATCTTTTGCTCGCGCGGCAACTGAAGCCCAAGCAGCGCGTCGGCGAGCTCAATGCCGGCGACGACCGCCGCCGCGCTGCTCCCGAGCCCGCGCGTAAACGGAATGTCGCTGTACACATCGACCGCACAGCTTGGCAGCCGGCGGCCGTAAACGTCCGCCGTCTCCGCCGCCACTTGGTACACCAAATTGTCCGTCCCGCGCGGAATACCGCTCACTTCCGCTGTCTTTGGCGCAAACGACCACGCATCCGCCAAGCGGACGTCAAGCGTCAAATAGCGATTGACCGCGAGCCCAATCGAGTCAAATCCTGGACCTAGGTTCGCCGTGCTTCCCGGAACGACGATCTTCAACATCTCGTCTTCTTTCATGTCCGGACAACCCCTTGCAAATGCTCCAAGACAACTTGTTCATCGTTCGGCAGCACGATCGGTTCGATCGCCGCGGTCTCCAAGGCGATGGCCGGGTCTTTCAATCCATTGCCAGTGAGAACCGCCACGACGAGGCTGCCGCGTTCGATTTCGTTCCGTTCGCGCTGCTTGATCACCCCGGCGATCGCCGCGCATGACGCCGGTTCGGCAAAAATGCCTTCCGTCCGGGCGAGCCGCTTGTAGGCGGCCAAAATTTCTGCGTCGCTCACCTCATCAATTTTCCCGCGCGACTCGCTCGCCGCCTCGACCGCTTTGTCCCAGCTCGCCGGATTGCCGATGCGGATCGCGGTCGCCACCGTCTCCGGCTGTTCAATCACCCGGTTGCGGACGATCGCCGCCGCTCCTTCCGCTTCAAAGCCGCGCATTTGCGGCAAGCCCGTTCCTTTCGCTTCATGGTACTCCTTAAACCCTTTCCAATAGGCGGTGATGTTGCCGGCGTTGCCGACTGGAATGGCGAGCACGTCCGGGGCGCGCCCAAGCTGGTCGCACACTTCAAACGCCGCCGTTTTTTGCCCTTCGATCCGGTACGGATTGACCGAGTTGACGAGCGTAATCGGCGCCGTTTCGCTCAACCGGCGCACCATCTTCAGCGCCTCGTCAAAGTTGCCGTCAATCGCAAAAATTTCCGCGCCGTACATGGCGGCTTGCGCCAACTTGCCGAGAGCGATCTTGCCGTTCGGAACGACGACGAGGCAGCGCATGCCGGCGCGCGCCGCATAGGCGGCCGCTGAAGCCGATGTATTGCCGGTTGAGGCGCAGATGATCGTATGGCTTCCTTCCTCTTTCGCCTTGGCCACCGCCATCACCATGCCGCGGTCTTTAAACGAACCGGTCGGGTTCGCCCCTTCGACCTTGACATAGAGCGCAATGCCGAGCTCCTCCGACAAGCGCGGCAGCGGGATGAGCGGCGTATTCCCTTCGCAAAGCGACAGCCTCGGCGTCGCTGCAGAGAGCGGCAAAAACTCGCCGTAGGCGTCAAGCAGCCCTTTCCATGCCATTACCGTTTCTCTCCTTCCACTCGATACGAGCTTTGCACCCGTTCGACGATTTCCAAATCGCCGAGCTGCTGCAAAATGTCTTCGTAGTCTTGCTGCGAGGCGTCATGCGTGACGATGACGATTTCCGCTAGGCCATCCTCTTTCAGCGGCAATTGCAAAATTTTCTCAAAGCTCACCCCGCGCTGCGAAAACAGCGTCGTAATTTTGGCAAACGCGCCGACCTGGTCTTTGACGTGAATGCGCAAAAAGTATTTCGAGAAAATTTCCGCCGGCGTCTTCAACTGCTTTTCATATTGCGGCGCGACGGCATAGCGGCCGTTGACGCCAAGGCGCATATTTTTCATCACCGCGACCAAGTCGGAGACAACCGCCGTCGCCGTCGGCAAGCTCCCGGCCCCCGGCCCGTAAAACATCGTCTCTCCGACCGCTTCGCCGTATACGTACACCGCATTGTATTCGTTGTGCACGGACGCCAACGGATGCGAATCCGGCAAAAACGTCGGCTGGACGCTCACCTCGACCTTCTGCCCGTCGCGCTGGGCGATGCCGATCAATTTCATCGTGTAGCCGAGCCGCTTCCCGTAGTTCAAGTCTTCCTCCGTCACTTGGGTGATGCCTTTCACTTGCACATCGTCCAAGTCGATGTCCATTGAAAAGCCAAGGCGGGCCAAAATCGCCATTTTCCGCGCCGCATCCAGCCCTTCGACGTCTGACGTCGGATCGGCTTCCGCAAACCCGAGCGCCTGCGCTTCGGCGAGCACGTCCTCATAGGAAGCGCCGTTTTGCGACATTTTCGTCAAAATGTAGTTCGTCGTCCCATTCACAATGCCCATGAGCTTCGTAATCCGGTCCGACGCCAAGCCGTCGACCAAGCTGCGCAAAATCGGAATGCCGCCGGCGACGCTCGCTTCATAAAACAAATCGCAGCGGTATTCCGCCGCCACCCGAAGCAGCTCCGACCCGTAGACGGCCATTAAGTCTTTATTGGCGGTCACGACATGCTTCCCTTGGCGCAGCGCCCGCAATAGCAGCTCTTTTGTCTCCTCAATGCCGCCCATCACTTCGATGATGACATCAATGTCCGGATCGTCAATCACCTCAGCCGCACTCGTCGTAAGGAGCGACGGGTCAACGGCGACATCACGCGGTTTCTGTACATCCCGGACAAGGATTTTTTTCACCTTCACCGGGCAGCCAACCTGATGCATCAATTTTTCTTGGTGGTTTTCAATAATTTTGACCACGCCGCTCCCGACCGTTCCTAATCCTAACAATCCGACCAAAATTGGTTTTTCCATGATTCCCGCCCCTTCTGTTTACGTACAGTAGACATTTGTATTTTTATAGTAGACATTATAAAAGACGATCGGCCATTTGGCAATGAAAATTTTTACGAGATCCGGTTCACCGGCGTCAGCGGCGGCCGTCCTTCGAGCACGGCGATGATGTTGTCGCGCGCCAATGTCATCATGGCGCGCCGCGTTTCGTACGTGGCGCTGCCGATATGCGGCAAGGCGACGACGTTCGGAAGCGAAACGAGCGGATGATCGGCCGCGACCGGTTCGTGTTCAAACACATCCAATCCCGCCGCGGCGATCTCCCCGCCGACCAGCGCCTCATACAGCGCCTGTTCATCGACGACCGCTCCGCGCGCCGCGTTAATGAAAATCGCGGACTTCTTCATTTGCCGGAACGCCTCGCGGTTGAACAAATGGCGCGTCTCGGAGGTGAGCGGCGTCAAGCAGACGACAAAATCGCTCTCCGCCAGCAAGTCGGCAAACGGGCGGTAGACGGCGCCAAGCTTCTCTTCCGCCTCCGGACGGCGGGAGCGGTTGTAATACAGAATGTTCATGTCAAACCCCTTCGCCCGTTTCGCCACCGCCTGGCCGATGTTCCCCATGCCGACGATGCCGATCGTTTTATGATGGACATCGGCGCCCGCAAGCAAAAACGGGCTCCAGCTTTTCCATTTTCCTTCCTTCAAAAATTCAGCCGCTTCCACGAGGCGGCGGGCGGTGGCCAATAAAAGCGCAAACGTCAAATCGGCCGTCGTATCGGTCAATACATCGGGTGTATTGCAGACGAGAATGCCGCGCTTTGTTGCCGCCGGCACGTCAATGTTGTCATAGCCGACGCCCATATTGGCGACGACTTGGAGCGCCGAACCGGCGGACAAGACGTCTTCATCGATCGGATCAGACACCATCGGCAAAATGGCCGTCGCCCGTTTCGCCTTTTCCACGAGCACATCGCGCGGCACGGCCATATCTTCATGGGGCCACATCTCTACTTCAGCGATGGCCAAAAGCGGCGCGACCACGTCCTCGGGCAATTTTCGCGTAATGAATACATACGGCTTCGTCATGATGCAGCCCTCCCCACTTCATTTTTTCTAAATCTTATCACAACTTTGGCCGAAAAAAAACGGGAAGTTGTCCTTAGGGTTTAACGGCAGGGAAGCGGTCGTTTTTTCGTTTGGGCCAAAAAAAAGCGGGAAGCTGTCTTCCCTGCGTTACGCCGGCGGCAGCCACTCGACCGCCGGCAGGCGGATGCGGTTCGAGATGCCGGCGATCTTGGCAAACGAAGCCAAAAACCGCTCGTACTCGTGCGATCGATCGAGCAAGCGCCGCAACTCCCCCTCCCGCCTTGTCCGTTCGCTCTCATCCACAGCGATATAATATGCCTCGACACATTCAAAATAGGAAAGCGGAAACAACAACCTGGCGTAAACGAGCCGCCACGCAAACGGCGACAGCGGCGCCGCATGTTCATACTCTTGAAAAAACTGCCGCACCGCCCGCTGACAGCCAAGTCCGCTCTTTTCGTACAAATGGCGCACCCATTCCGCCAAATCGCGGGCGCAATGGTCATACACCCAGTCGGTCGGCAGCTTCGCTTCTCCCCCCCCAACCCACTTCGCCTCGGGGAGACGCTCATGGCAAAATGCCGCGTAATCGATGCGCCCTGGTTCTTCGTCAATCTCCGTGTCCGCCACGTATTGCACCGCGTTTTCGGCCAAGCCTAAATAATACGGGAACGATTCGATAAACAGACGATCAAACAGCGACGACGGCCCGGAAGCGAGCTTGCTCGACCAAAACGCCTCCATTTGATCGATCCGCTTCGCCCACAGCTCCCGCCATTGGCCGATGCGCCGGCAGGCGACGATCGGCCATGGACATGTTCTCCCGCATTCATGCATCACCGCCAATTCCCTTCCGAGCGAACGAAAGCGGGACGCCGGAAGTGGAGCGCGAACGAGCGCCAACGGCTGTCCGTTATAGGAAGCGATATACGTTCCGGACGTCGTTTTGACCAGTTCTCCGACGCCGTCCACTCCTTTTGCCCGCAAATAGCGGCTCATTTGCTGGCGCTCTTCCATTTCCGCTTCGCTTTGCCCATCGGCGGGAACGAGCAAAAAACGCTCCTGCCGATGCCAAAAGGCCGCATGCCGTCCGCTTCGCTCCAACCTCTCGACGCGCATGCCATACTGTTCACGCACCCATTCTTCCATCGCCGCGCCTCCTTTTTCCTTTTTGCCGAAACCAGTCATTCCGCTCGTTCCACACCTTCATCTCATCGCCGCCCCATCGATGAGCCGATTCCGCCTCCGCTCCAGCATGAAACGGCCCCATTCACGCGCCTATGCTGATCAGCCAGCGCATGGCCGCGGAAAAAGAGGTCTACTTTTTATATATGACAGCGGGCGCCAAAAAAGCCGATGAGCATTTTTCTTTATATGACGGACTGATTTATGACATGATACATATATATAGAAAACGACTTTCTAAAAGAAACAGGTGAAGTTCATGAGCGAATTCATTATGAACAATCTGGAACAAACGGCTCGGCGCTGGCTTGAGGAACGGGGGGTGACCGTGGAAAAAATTGCGGAGCTCGTTTATTACTTGCAATCAAAATATCATCCCGATTTAACGATGGAGGAGTGCATCGAAAACGTCAACCGCGTCATTTCGAAACGCGAAGTGCAAAATGCGATTCTAACCGGCATCCAATTGGATAAACTCGCCGAAGACGGTCGGCTCGATGAACCGCTGCAGTCGATCATCCGCCGCGATGAAGGGCTGTATGGCGTCGACGAAATTTTGGCGCTGTCAATCGTCAATGTGTACGGATCGATCGGGTTTACGAACTACGGATATATCGATAAGCAAAAACCGGGCATTTTGCAATATTTAAATGATAAATCGACCGGCAAATGCAACACGTTTTTGGACGACATTGTCGGCGCCATCGCCGCGGCGGCGTCAAGCCGCCTGGCGCATCGGGCCGCCAATGCCGAGTAACGCCGGCGCTGCCCATGCGCGCCCTCCATCCGCGCCGAGCAACATGAAACGCCGCCTTGCCTTTTTTGGCAAAGCGGCGTTGTTTACAAGCGGTCAAGCCATTCCAAAAGCGAATCGGCCGTATACGTCGGCATCCGTTCGTAGCGGGCGAGCATTTCTTTTGTCGTAACGCCCGTATGGACTAAAAGCGTATCGATGCCAGCGTTCATGCCGGCTAAAATGTCGGTTTCATAATAGTCGCCGATCATCAGCACGTCCTCCTTCGGGACGCCGAGCACTTTGAGCGCCTGCTCCATAATGATTTTTTCCGGCTTGCCGATAAATGTCGGCTTCACCTGCGTCGATACGGCGACGACCGACGTCAACGCCCCGTTGCCCGGAAGCAGCCCCCGCTCCGTCGGCAAGGCGATGTCGCCGTTGGTTGAGATGAACATCGCTCCATTTCGGACAGCGAGACAAGCGACAGCGAACTTTTCGTATGTAATTTGCCGGTCAATCCCGATGACGACGACATCCGCATCTTCGCCGGCCAAACGGAATCCTTTGTCCGCCAAGGCGGTTTGGAGCCCTTCTTCACCGATCACATACACGGAAGCATCCGGTTTCTTTTCAAAAATGTAATTCGCCGTCGCCTGGCTTGTCGTAAACACATGCTTCTCCTCGGCCGGCACGCCGAACGAACGCAATTTTTCCGCCACTTGCGCCGGTGTGCGCGACGAATTGTTCGTGACAAACAAATACGGAATGCCGAGGCGGTGCAGCTCGTTGACAAACGTACGCGCCTCAGCGATGCATTCGGTGCCGCGGTACATCGTCCCGTCCAAATCGATGAGGTAGCCGTTGTATCGTTTCAATGCATCCGCTCTCCTTTCCCGCCATCAATTGCGAAACGCCGACACCGGGCCGAGCTCGTTTTCAAGGTAAGCGCGCACCGCCTTCGGATACGCCTCAAGCGCCGGCAAATGTTCGTTCAGATCGGCGAGCAATTTCGCGTGATCGACGCGCGCATATTCGTGCACAAGCATTTTCCGATGGGCGATGAACGCTTTCAATCGGTCGGCATCCGCCGGCGAGATCACTCGTTCGTCAGCCAAAATGTCGATGATGTCGTTGTAGCTGCCTGGGTCGCGCATAATAAACCCATCGATCATGGCGTTGCCGACGTCCAACACCGCCTCGATGACGATATGAGCGATCCGTTCGAGCGCCAATTGCCGAAGCGGCTCGTCCCATCGCTCCTCGGCCTTGTAACGGTCCAGCATTTGTTCCATGTAGCTGAGCGTTTCTTCCAGTTTTTTGCGATCGACAAAATACATCCGTCATCCCTCCTCGTTCCTTTGTGCGATTTGCTGTCTCCCGTTTTCGCCGCCTGTCTGCTATGATGGACATAGACGAAAAAACAGGAGGGGCTCAAATGATGGGCGAACGGTTTTATTTATACGACGACACCGTCGAAGCGGCCGTCCGCTTCGTCAGCTTTGTCGGCGAGCGGCAGCGGTTTGATTTGGCGCTCATCGAAACGGATCGTTTTTACGGGAAGTGGCTCGTGCTCGATTTGCAAAGCAACCGCTTTGCCATTCTCGGGCGCGACGATTTGGAGGAGCCAGGCTATATCGAGCACGCTTACCAGCTTCATGAACAAGATGCCAACGATTTGCGCGCCTTTTTGGAGGAGTATCTCTCATAACCTTCCTCGGTTTCGGGCATCTTATGAAACAGCCCACGAACGAAGGAAGGTGAGACGAATGGCGGAACGGGAAACATACGCCGATTTTTCCGTCGTCGAGAAACAGCGCAATTTCTTGACCGCTGAAGAGTTCCCAGAAGGGCCGTACGGCTCGCCGCGCCGCGACGACGCGCCGGTCGAAAACAAAAGCACGCCTTGGAAGGAAGGCCAGCGGCATTACAGCGCCTTCAACTACGAGTTTAAATCGTTCCACCAAAACATTCCAAGGCGTGACCCAGCCGCCCACCCGCCGCACGACGATCCGCATCAGAGCGAACAGTTTCCGTACAACGAAGGCGAATGACGAGGCAGCCGCTCGCGGCAAGCGGGCGGCTGCCGTGCTTACCGTTTCACCTTGCGCAGCACAAAATACGCGCAGCCGAAGTTGCAATATTCATACAAATATTCGGACAACGTGCTGATTTTCGTATCGTACGTCGCTTTTTGGTTATGGTCGTCAAAAAACCCGCGCAACCGGAGCTGGTTGTATCCCCAATCCCCGACAATGTAGTCGTACTTCGCCAAAATGTCCGCATATCGGGCGCGAAAGGCTTCTTCATTAAAGGCGTTTTTCACATTTTCCACCAGTTCGTAACAATGATTGTTAATGCAAATCACTGTTCTCACCTCGCCTTTCCACTTCCATCATAAACGATGCATCGCCCCCAATCAATTACTGTCATCAAACCATCATCCGTGTGCCACCCTAAAAGCGAAGGGGGTGCTGACGATGAGACGACCATGGTTGGCCGTTGCGTTCGGAGCGGCCGTCGCCCTAGCCGGCTGCGCGCAGACGGCTCAGGACGAAAACACCGATATTTACAAGCGGAGCGGCAACACGATCAATGTCACCGACCGCAACGAGCTGTACAATGAAAACGGGGTGCCCAACGGCGATGACACGCCGATGAACAACTTCGGCTACGTCCGCCATCAAAAAAGCCCGATCCTCGGCGATGCAAACGGCTATAACGACATGCCGTCCTTCAACCGCGAGAAAGCGGCTGATTTAATCAGCAAATTGTGCACCCAGCTGCCGGGCGTCAAAGACGTCGCCACGCTCGTCACGGATGAGGAAGTGCTCGTCGTGTATGACGCGGACACGAACAACCGGCAGCAAACGGCCGATCAAGTGAAAAAAACAGCGCTTTCCGTCGTTCCACGCTACTACCATGTGTATGTCGCCGACAATCCGCAGCTGATGAAGGACATTGAGCGCTTCGGGCGCCTTGATTCGAACACGCGCAACATCGACCAAATTCTCGATGCGACGATTCAGCGGATGTTGAAATATCCGCAAGGGAGAAAACTGAGCGACGGGGAAAATGAAAACGGCGAAATGATCAACGAAACAAACGATGAATTAGACCGCGATTTCCGCGACGGCACGCCGCGGGCAACGAAAGCGGGGCGCTAGGGAAAAGAAACGGTCTGCCTTCTTTATGAAAGGCATGACCGTTTCTTCGCGTTCATCCGGCCGGGATGATGCTTTCAGCCGCTGAAACAACGCTTGCTTGCTTTCGCGCCGTTCGTTGGATGTTACGCTTTCAACTGCCGCGCTTTCGCCGCCTCGCTCACCTGCTCATCGGCATGGTACGACGAGCGGACGAGCGGCCCCGCTTCACAATGGCTGAACCCTTTGCTCAACGCGATTTCTTTCAGCTCTTGAAACTCATCCGGATGGTAATATTTTACGACCTTCAAATGTTTTTTCGTCGGCTGCAAATACTGGCCGATCGTCAAAATGTCGACATGGTTGGCGCGCAAATCGTCCATCGCTTCAATGATTTCCTCTTTCGTTTCCCCAAGGCCGACCATGATGCTCGATTTCGTTGGAATGTCCGGCTGCAATTCTTTCGCGCGCCGCAAAAACTCAAGCGAACGTTCGTACGTCGCGCGGGCGCGCACCCTTGGAGTCAAGCGGCGCACCGTTTCGATGTTATGGTTTAAAATGTCAGGGCGGGCATCCATCAAAATTTTCAAGTTTTCATACACCCCGCCCATATCCGACGGCAGTACCTCGATCGTCGTAAACGGGTTTTTACGGCGGATGGCGCGCACCGTTTCGGCGAATACCGCCGCCCCGCCGTCTTTTAGGTCATCGCGGGCGACGGCGGTGACGACGACGTGTTTCAAGTTCATGATGCGCACCGATTCCGCGACGCGTTCCGGCTCCTGCCAATCGAGCTCGGTCGGCAGCCCGGTTTTGACGGCGCAAAAGCGGCAGGCGCGCGTGCAGACGCTGCCTAAAATCATAAACGTCGCCGTCCGCCGTACGGCCCAGCATTCGTGAATGTTTGGGCACTTCGCTTCCTCGCAAACGGTATGTAAACGGTTTTCCCGCATCAGCTTCTTTAAACCGATATAATTCTCGTTCGTGTTCAACTTGATTTTCAACCAGTCCGGCTTGCGGACGTGTTCTTCTTTCGTCGCCATCGTTCTCACTCCACTTGTCGATGATTGTTCATTTCTCATTATAATGAAAAGCGCAGGAAAACACAAAAAAATCGTCCATCAGACGATTTTCCTCCTTTTAACATTTATGAAATTCCCGTTTCTCCCCAAACTAAACATATGAAACGGGCGGAAAGGGGGAATACGCGTGCATCGATGGCTTGCCGCCATATCGGCGGCAGCGATGCTGTGGATCGCCGCCGGCGCGGCTTCGGCGGCGGAACAGGAAGAAGCGGTGTATGAAAAGCGAATGGAGCTGTACAAAAAGGCCGAGGCCGTTTCCTTGATCCCGTGGTATTACTTTGCGGCCATTGACCAGTATGAGCGAAACGTCCGGCAAGTGCGCCGCGACTTGCCCAAGCCAGCCGGCGTTCTCGGCATTTATATGAAGCCGGAAATATGGGCCGGGCCGCTGAACAAAAACCCGCATGATACAGACCCGTTCACCATCTCCCAGTTTGGCGGCCTTGGCGTGGACGGAGACGGCGACGGCTATGCGCGGGCGGATGACGATGACGATGTGATCATGGCCATGGCCCGCTATTTGCAGACGTACGGCATCGATCACCGCCATATCAAAATCGCGCTTTGGAACTATTACCAACGCGCCAAAACCGTCGACTTGATTTTAGGAAAGGCGAGAATTTATAAAAAGTATCAGACGTTGAAATTGGACAACCACGTGTTTCCGCTTCCGCTAGGGGCCAATTACAGCTACCGCGATACATGGGGGGATGCGCGCGGCTGGGGCGGGCGGCGCATTCATGAAGGAACCGACATTTTCGCCGGCTACGGCGTTCCGGTGCGCTCGACGTGCTACGGCATCGTCGAGCTGAAAGGGTGGAACAAATACGGCGGCTGGCGCATCGGCATCCGCGACATCAACAACACGTACCATTACTTTGCCCATTTGAACGGCTTCGCCGCCGATCTTCGCGAGGGGCAAATCGTCGAGCCGGGGACGATCATCGGTTCGGTCGGCAGCTCTGGCTACGGTCCGCCCGGCACGGCGGGGAAATTTCCGCCCCATCTTCACTACGGCATGTACAAAGACAACGGCTATACCGAATGGGCGTTTGACCCGTACCCGCACTTAAAAGCATGGGAGCGGGCCGAGCGGCAACAACGGCGCCGCTAGCCGCGCGGGGGCTGGCGCGACGGGGTTCTCTCCGCCAACGCCAGCCGCCCAAATAAGCGGCATGTTTTTTCAAGAGCAGAGACGTCCCGGACGCCGATGTTTCCCGTCCGTCCATCCCAGCCGGCGTTCGCCGGCCGAAACGGTAATGACGGAAAAAGGCTGATCTCCAAGTTGGAATCAGCCTTTTTTCCACGGCGGCACAACCGTCCGAAACCGCTTTCCGCTGACGTTCTTCCGCCTATCGCTTCTCAATGCCCACCCAAATACGCCTGCTTCACCTGCTCGCTCGCCTGCAGCTCGCTCGCCGTTCCCGACAAGACGACGCGCCCCGATTCAAGGACATAGGCGCGATGGGCGATGGAGAGCGCCATATGGGCGTTTTGTTCGACAAGCAAAATCGTCGTCCCCGACTCGTTGATTTCCTGAATGATGCGGAAAATCGTTTTGACCAAAAGCGGCGCGAGCCCCATCGACGGTTCGTCAAGCAAGAGCAGCTTCGGGCGCGCCATGAGCGCGCGGCCGATGGCGAGCATTTGCTGCTCGCCGCCCGAAAGCGTGCCGGCCAGCTGCTTGCGCCGCTCCTCAAGACGCGGGAACAGCTGAAAGACTTTGGCAAAGTCTTGTTGAATGCCTTCTTTGTCTTTGCGCAAAAACGCGCCGAGCTCCAAGTTTTCCTCGACCGTCATATTGGCGAAAACGCGCCGCCCTTCCGGCACGTGGGAAATGCCTTGCTTGACGATCGTCTGCGCCGCCTTGCCGGCGATCGAGGCTCCCTCATACACGATGTCGCCGTTTTTCGGCCTAAGCAGCCCGGAAATGGTTTTCAGAAGCGTCGTTTTCCCCGCGCCGTTCGCCCCGATCAGCGTGACGATCTCGCCTTTGTTCACCTCAAGCGATACGCCTTTTAAGGCATGAATGTTGCCGTAAAACACATCGATTCCATCCACTTTCAACATGGTCACGACACCTCCTCGCCAAGGTAAGCCTCGATCACTTTCGGGTTGCTGCGCACTTGTTCCGGCGTGCCTTCGGCGATCAGCTGGCCGTGATCCAACACGTAAATGCGCTCGCATATGCCCATCACAAGCGACATGTCATGCTCAATCAACAAAATCGTCAACGCAAACCGTTCGCGAATGAACGCAATCAACTTCATCAATTCTTTCGTTTCTTGCGGGTTCATGCCGGCGGCTGGCTCGTCAAGCAAAAGCACTTTTGGCTGCGCCGCCAGCGCCCGAGCGATCTCAAGCCGGCGCTGCTGGCCGTACGGCAAGTTTTTCGCCTTCTCGTGCATGACGCCGTCAAGCTGAAAAATTTTCAAAAACTCGATCGCCTTTTCTTCCATTTCTTTTTCACCGCGGAAATGGGACGGGAGGCGGAGAATGGAGCTCGCGATCGAATGGCGGGCGTGCGCATGGTAGGCGACTTTCACGTTGTCGAGCACCGACAGCTCGCCGAACAGGCGAATGTTTTGAAACGTCCGGCTGATCCCTTTGCGCGTAATTTTATACGGCGGCAGGCCGTTCAACGTCTCGCCGTCAAGCATAATCCGCCCGTCAGTCGGCACATACACGCCCGTCAATAAGTTAAACAGCGTCGTTTTCCCCGCGCCGTTCGGGCCGATGAGCCCGACAAGCTCCCCTTGATACAGCTCCATCGTCACACCGGAGAGCGCCTTCAGCCCGCCAAACTGGATGCCGACGTTTTCTGCCTTAAGCAACGGTGTTTTTGCCGCCATGATTCATTCCTCCCTGCGCTGCCTTCCGCCATTTGAAGAGCGAAGACAGTTCTTTCGTCCCCATCAGCCCGGTTGGACGGTACAGCATCACCAAAATCAAGACGATGCTGTAAATGATCATCCGCGTTTCCGGATAGTTTTGCAAGAACGTCGAAACGATCGTCAGCAGCACCGCCGCCACCACCGCGCCGGATAGGCTGCCGAGCCCGCCGAGCACGACGAAAATCAAAATGTCGAACGATTTTAAAAAGCCGAAGTTCGACGGCTGAATGATGTAAAAGTGATGCGCGTACAGCGCCCCGGCGATGCCGGCGAAAAACGAACCGATCGCAAACGCCGCCACTTTGTAATACGTCGTATTGATCCCCATGGCATCCGCGGCGATTTCATCTTCGCGGATCGAAATGCACGCCCGTCCGTGCGTCGAGTTCGTGAAGTTGGCGATCACCAAAATCGTGACAAACAGGCAGGCGAACACCCACGGCCATGTCGTCATATGCGTCACCGTCATGCCGCTCGCCCCGCCGACGTAATCGATGTTCAAGAGCGCGATGCGGACAATTTCGCCAAACCCAAGCGTGGCGATCGCCAAGTAATCGCCTTTTAAACGCAGGCTCGGCACGCCGATGACGAGGCCGGCGAGCATCGCCGCGATCCCAGCGGTCAAGACGCCGACCGCAAACGGCAGCTGCAGCTTCATCGTCATGACGGCTGAAGCGTAAGCGCCGACGGCGAAAAAGCCGGCATGTCCAATCGAAAACTGTCCGGTGATGCCGATGATCAAGTGAAGGCTCGCAGCCAGCATGACGTTGATCGCCATGAAAAAGAGCGTGTTGACGTAAAACACATTGAGCGTCCCGCTTGCAATCAGCCACTCGACAACAGCGAAAAAGGCGAAGGCCAGTATGACGGAAACCCAAAATCCACGAGTCCGCTTCCAAGTTGCCATTGTCCCCTACCATCCTTTACACTTTTTCTCGTACGTTCTTGCCAAACAATCCGGCCGGCCGGAAAATGAGGATGAGAATTAAAATGACAAACGCCGCTCCGTCGCGCCAAAGCGAGTAGCCGAGCCCGCTGACGAGCGATTCGATGACGCCAAGCAAAAGCCCCCCGACCATCGCTCCCGGAATGATGCCGATTCCGCCCAACACGGCGGCGACAAACGCTTTCAATCCGGGAAGAATGCCCATCAATGGCTCGATTTTTGTATAATAAATGCCGAAAATAACGCCTGCCGCCCCAGCGAGCGCCGAACCGATGGCGAACGTGGCCGAAATCGTATTGTCGACATTAATCCCCATCAACCGAGCCGCTTCCGCATCATGGGAAACAGCACGCATCGCCTTCCCGATTTTTGTTCGGTGAACGATGAACTGAAGAAGGACCATCAAAACGAGGGACGTGCCGAGGATGAACAGCGACTGGCTGCTGATGACAACCCCAAACAGCTCCAAGTTCCGATCCGGAAGCAATGTGCTCGGATACGCTTCCGGCTGGGCCCCGCGCAAATAAATCGTGATGTACTCAATCAAGAGCGATACGCCGATCGCCGTAATGAGCACCGCGATGCGCGCCGCATTGCGCAACGGCTTGTAGGCAATCCGCTCGATGATCATCCCAAGCACGGCGCAAGAGGCCATCGCCAGCAACAGCGCCGGGACAAAGCCGACGTGAAGCATCGTGACGGCATAAAAACCGACGAATGAACCGACCATAAAGACGTCGCCATGGGCGAAGTTAATGAGCCGAACAATGCCGTACACCATCGTATAGCCAAGAGCGATGAGCGCATAAATGCTGCCTAGCGAAATGCCGTTGACCAGCTGTTGAATGAGTTCCATGATCGCACGCTCCTTAACGAAAACTCGTCGTTGACCAAAAGAAATGCCGGACAGGAGGGCGCCCCCTTAGGAGCCTCCCCCGTCCATGCATCCATCCAGCCTTTCATTACGGATTCACTTTCGTTTTGAATTGCTGCTGCCCGTCTTTGTATTCCAAAATGGCCGCCGATTTGACTGGGTCATGGTTTTCATTGAGCGTCAGCGTGCCGGAGACGAGCTGCAAATCTTTCGTTTTCGCCAGCGCGTCTTTAATTTTCACCGGATCGGCGCTGCCGGCCCGCTTAATGGCGTCGGCCAGGAAGTAGGCTGTATCATAGCCAAGCGCGTTGAACGCATCCGGCGCTTTGTTGTATTTCGCTTTAAAGGCTTTCACAAACTCTTGAATTTTCGGATCCGGGTCGCCCGACGAATAATGGTTCGTGATGTACGTGTTGTTCAACGCGTCTTTGCCCGCGATCTCGACCAGCTTCGGCGAATCCCAGCCGTCGCCGCCCATGATCGGCACGTTCAAGCCAAGCTCGCGCGCCTGCTTGACGATGAGGCCGACTTCTTCATAATAGCCCGGCAAGAAAATGAACTCCGGATTTTTGGATTTGATGCGCGTCAGCGTCGCACGGAAATCGGTGTCTTTCGCGACATACGCCTCTTCAGCGACAATTTTGCCGCCGCCTTGCGTGAACGCGTCTTTAAACGAAGCGGCCAGCCCTTTCGAATAGTCGCTCGAGCTGTCGATCAACACCGCCGCGTTTTTCACTTTCAAGTCGTTTAGCGCGAATTTCGCCGCCACCGTCCCTTGGAACGGGTCGATAAAGCACGTCCGGAAGACGAACTCGTTCACTTTGCCGTCTTTGTTCGTGATCGTCGGGTTCGTGCCTGTCGGCGTAATGAGCGGCACTTTATTGTCGTTGGCGACTTGCACTTGAGCAAGCGTGTTCGTGCTCGTCGCCGAGCCGATGATGGCGACGACTTTATCCTGGCTGATCAACTTGATCGCGCCGTTCGTCGCTTCGGCCGCTTCCGATTTGTTGTCGACTTTCACCAACTCCAGCTTTTTGCCGTTGATTCCTTCTTTGTTGATTTCCTCAAGCGCCAAGTCCAGCCCTTCCGCAATCGACTGGCCGTATGACGCGACCCCGCCGGACAGCTCGAGGTTGGCGCCGATTTTAATCACATCGCCGCCCCCGCCTCCGCCGCCGTTTCCGCCTGAAGAGCCGCCCCCTTGCTGGTTGCCGCCGCAGCCGGCCAAAAGACCTGCCGTCAGCATCAATGAGAAAAAGACACCTGCTGCTCTTTTTTTCTTCATTTCTTGTTCCCCCCATTATTCAAAATGTTCTGTCACCAGAGCGCACGCCTTTCTCTGCATACTATATCGATAGAGTCCGTCTGCCTTGTGCGCTCGTCCGCCGCGCCGGATGGCGCCGCAAACTGATGCATGCCTTCCGATGCCGGCCGTTCATTCCCCCTCTCAAACTGCTATGTAAATAATAAAACTATTTTCAATTTAATATAATATTACAAAATTCGAACCAACTCGTCTAGTTGTTTTCTATTTGAAAAACAAAAAAGCTGTTTCCTCTTGACAAACACCAGAGAAACAGCCAAAGCCCCTTCGCCGGGAAGAACACTTTTTTTGCATAACATTTCCATGTTTCTGTCAAAACCATTCCCAACGGCTGACGCGGGCATCCGTCAACCTAACGGAACTATATAGATGCAATTTGAAGCTTTACCATTTGCAGCTTTTACCGAGTATTTGATCGACTGTCGGGCGACCGAACAACGCCGCTTCCAGACCCATATATGGGTCTGTGAAGCAGGCGGTTGTTCGATCCTCCGTCACGACTTGGCTTGCCTTCGACAGTCGAACGAGAACGATCGATTTAGGAAGATGACAGTCGCCGGCCTTTTAGAGGCGCGCATTGACAGCCTTTCCCACTACCGTTTCGGAAGCTGGATGGACGGGCCGACTTGACCGCCGTTTTTGTTGTAAAATTGCGGCACTTCTCCCGGAATAAAGCGCATCACAACTGGAATATCTGTTGTCACATTGGAAATTTTCGATGCAAAAGGAATGACGACTTGGATGTCGACCGATACATGAATATCAATTTCAATAAAAAAACTGTTAATATCATAGGCTCGAATTTCTTTCGTCACTTCCGAGTCGACATTGCCAACGATCTGAAACTGCACCGGAATGCGCGGGCCGAGGTTGGCCAAGAGGGCATTATCCGTGATTTTTCCAAGTGGAATGTAATAAATGATGCCGCGGCTGTTTCCAGTTCCGGACTCGACTTCGGGAAGGACCATCCGTTCAAGCCGTCCTTCTGTCGCCGCCTTTAAGCTTTCCATCACATGATCATCCGTCTCCGATAAGATGCGATTGATCACCGCGGTGTCAAAATCGACCGACACAATTTTGCCGCTTTCGTCCTTTTGAACCGTGACCAGCTGCCGAAATTCAGGGTTGTCTTTTTGAAACTGCTGCTCAATGGCGTTATTGATCACCAAGTTGGCAATCCGCTTCGTTTCCGTTTCCGCAATCTCCATGAGCACCGGCTTAATGCCTTTATTGACAATCCAAAGGCTGGCTGCGGTCGAAAGCATAAAAAAAACGAACGTCAATAAAAACACGTAGCGGAACGGGAGCGGCCCCTTCCGCACGAATCGGGGGCGCAACAAAATGAAATCCCTCCTTTACAAGCTATATGTATGCTTGCAAGGAGGGATTTTTTCACCGCATTTTCAACAGCGCCTCTCTTCCTTTCATTCCCTCTTCAATGCCGAGCTCCAAAGCGGCGACTGTCACCGATTCCAGCGGCGCCTCAAGCAGCTGTTCAATCGTGCGCACCCCGACCGCCCGCCCGGCGATAATGCCGCGATCACGCAATTTCTCATTCAACAGCGCCACATCGAGCGCCCCGCACATAATGTACCCTTTTTCACCCGCCACCGCCAACAAATTCGTTTTCGGCAGCTGGACGGACACAGCAATAAACGGATGTCCGTCAATGATGATCGGCTTCACTTCGACCATCGCCGCAGTCACTCTCCTTTCCATACTCCAATGTATGAAGCATGGAAAAAGAAGTGCCTGCCTATTGGGCCAATTTCCAAGCGAGAAGATCGCGCAAAAACTCCGGCATGTAATACGTTTTTTCCGCCGCCCGCTGAATTTGCGGATAAAAGTGGCCGATCGCAAACATATCGGTCGTCGCCACCTCATACGTGCGCTCGGGATTGAGCGGCTCGCCGTTGATCATAATGCGGCGGATATGCCATTGACCGTCCTCCTCGAGCCCGGCCTCGATGTCCACGCCGTCGTACACCATTTCCCCCATCACTTCGCCGCGGAAGCCAAACCCTTTAAACTGCAAATGCTTCATCCGTTCCGTGTTGGCCTCAAGGATAATCTCTTTGAGCTCCGCGCCGCGCAGCTTCACCTTGCACGGGTTGAGCGGATGCGGGCAAATGCGATGCAAATCTTTTTTCGTCACCGGTCCTCTCGCAAGCGGCGCAAGCAGCACGCCGGCGTTGACCATGCCGATGTCCGCTTGGCACCACTCACGCAAAGCGGAAGCAAGCAAATTCGCGAGCGGCGACGGGGCGAACCAGTCAAGCGGCAAGTCATCATGGAGCACGGCGACTTGTTCCGCTTCAAGCCGCGCCAAACTTTCCTGCTCAAGACAAACAAGATGGCGCTCGACCGCCTCGGAGCGGGGCAATGGTTCGACATCCACGACCGTCGCGGATGCCCTGGACAGCCGGTTTTGGTCAATCTCCAGCTTGACCACCCCAACATATTTTCCGTATTTCCCCGCCGCGCAAAGCAGTGTTTGATTCAATGTTTTTCCTTCTGGAAACACATGGTGGGTGTGAGCGCCTAAAATAATGTCCACGCCTGGGATCGTCGCAGCAATTTTTTCATCCTCATTCACCCCAAGATGGGACAGCACAACGACGCAATCGGCCTTTTGCCTCACTTCCTCCACCGCCGCTGCCAACATGTCAAACGGCGGAACGATCTTCCAGCCGAGCAGCTCGTAAAAGTGAGAAAACGGAGCGGTGGCGCCAACCACCCCAATGCGAAACGTCTCCGTCGCCGGGATGACGACATACGGCAACGCCCAATGCGGCCGCACGCCATCGCGGCGAAACAAATTGGCGACCACGACCGGAAACCGAGCCTGTTCGTACAACGTATCCAGTTCATCATGATCAAGGGTGATCCCTTCGTTGTTGCCGATCGTCACCGCATCATAGCCAAGATCGTTCAACAAGTCCACATTCGCTTTTCCGCGCGTCGCCTCGGTAATCGGGTGCATGCGGTCGAGAAAATCGCCGACATCAAACAAAAGCATCGCCTCGTTGCGCGCGCGATGCTCCCTTCTCCGTTCTGACAAAAAGCGGGCGATTTGCGGCCAATGTTCAAAATGGCTGTGCACGTCATTCGTATGATAAATATAGACGGTTTGCTTCAATGCGCAAGCCTCCTTGGTTACGAAAAACTTTCGATCACAAGCCGAAGGCCAAGCAAAACGAGCACAATCCGAAGCACGACGACAAGCGTCCGGCTTGGCATCCGCTTATTGATCCACGCCCCGGTTTTCGCGCCGATCCATACGCCGGGAATGAGGGCCAGGGCAAACGACCATTGCACATTTCCCATCGCGACATGGGTGAGAGAGCCGACGAGCGAGGACAAAAAAATCATCAACATCGACGTGGCGACCGCCACATGGGGCGGAAAGCGAAACAGCACGATCATCGCCGGCACCATGAGCGAGCCGCCGCCAATGCCAAACAACCCGCCGAAAAAGCCGACGACAAACGCGATGGCGATCGCGGCGAGCGGATAATAGCTGTACACGAACGTCTCCCCGTTCCGCTCCGTGTACGTGCGCATGACTTTCCGCGCCCACCACGATGCCGGTTTCAAGCGGGTTTCCGCTTTCGTCTCGGTTCGGGATGACTCCCGTTCATTCTCCGTCGCCGCCGCCGTCTCGTCAGCCGAACGCTTCGTTTTCTTTCGGCTCAGCGACAAAAAGAGCGACATGGCGATTAAAAACAGCCCAAAATACAATGAAAAATGAGCGGCGCTCAGCGTATTGTTCACCCAAGCGCCGATGACCGCCCCGGGAACGCTGCCAAGACAAAAGAGCAAGCCGCTTTGATAGTCGACCATTTTGTCTTTCATATACGACAATGTGGACGATAAGCCATTGAAAATAATGACGACAAGCGACGTGCCGACCGCTGTTTGCGGCGTCACCGCCGACAGCCAGCCGAGCGCGCCGAAAAACAGAAGCGACGGCACGATGATCACCCCCCCGCCAAGGCCGGCCAAGCTGCCGACCGTCCCCGCGATAAAGCCGATCAAAAAAAGCAACATATACGCCATTTTGTCTCTCCCCCCGCTTCAAAACAAACCAAGCTGCCGCGGCGCAAGGCCCGTGTACTCAATGCCAAGCAAATCGATCAATTGTTTGGCGTTGTCGGCGGCATCGCCGCCGGAGTTGTTGTTAAACAGCACGTAAATTTGTTTCGTTTTTTTCTTTAATGCCTCTATATGGCGCGCCCACTCGCGCAGCTCGCGCTCATTGTACCGGTATAAATAGCGGACCGCCCTCCAGTTCTCGCCGGCCGTCGCCTTGTTCCAGCCGTGGACATTCCGTCCGTGCAGGCGGATGAGCGTCTTTTCCCGGTCGGTCGGATGCAAAACGGTCGGCACCGACCCTTCCCCCGCCTGCGGCTCGTCGCAAATCGCGTGAATCCACCCTTCCTCTTCCATAAAGCGAAGCATTTTTTCATAAAAGCGCGGCGAAAACCATGATTGGTGCCGAAATTCGAGCGCCGCCGGCACCTCCCCCATCCGCGCTTTCACCCAGCGCAAGTACGCCACATGCTCGCGCCGACAGTCAAACCACGGCGGAAACTGAAACAGCACCATCGCCAATTTCCCCGCTTCCTGAAACGGCGCGATCGATTCCAGAAAAGCGGCAAACATCGCTTCCTTGCTTTCATACGGAATCGGGCCGCGCTCATGCCCGGTCATTCCTTGGTATGCCTTCACGATAAACTGAAACGACGGCGGCGTCTCGCGAATCCACTTTTCCACATTCGAACGCGGCTGAATGGCGTAAAAGTACGAATCGACCTCGACCGTCGGAAAATGGGCCGCGTATTCCAGCAATTTGTCTTTCGCCGCAAGACCTGGCGGGTACAAGCTGTCATGATCCCCCCAGCCGGTCAGTCCGATGTAAATCATGTCGATCACCAATTCGTTCGATTTCCAGCTATCTTCACTATATCATATGTGCCACCGCCAGGAAATAAAAATGACCGCCGCACCATCAAGGGCAACGGCGGTTCAGAACGTCCAGATTTACAACCGAGGAACCGTTGCGATACAATGGTAACCATCGGAACATTCTGATAATGGGGGGCTTCCGATGATTCATCTGTACCCGTTTCTTCTCTTATCAATGTTTTTAATCGTGCTGCCCGGCCCCGACACGGCGGTGGTGACCAAAAACACGATTTCCGCCGGGAAGATCGGCGGCTTGAAAACCGCACTAGGGGTTTGCTGCGCCTTGTTTCTCCACACCGCCGCAGCGTCGCTCGGGCTTTCCGCCGTCATCATGCAATCTGCCCTGCTGTTTTCGATCCTGAAGTATGTGGGGGCTGTGTACTTAACGTATTTAGGGGTCAAGGCATTATATGGAGTCATAAAAAAAGGCGAAGCCCTAGGTGTGGAAACGGATGTCAATAGCGGAGAAAAACAGCCCGCCTGCTTCCGGCAAGGGTTTCTCACCGATTTTTTGAACCCGAAGGTGGCGGCTTTTTTCTTAACGTTTTTGCCGCAGTTCGTGGCGCCCGGCGCGCACTCCTTCGCTCCGTTTCTCCTAATGGGGGCGGCTTATACGGCGATGACCGCGATATGGTTTTTGTTTTACATTTCCTTCATCCATTATATCAGCGACTTCATGAAGCGGCCGAAAACGAAGAAATGGATCGAAGGCATCACGGGCGCGGTGATGATCGGGTTCGGCATCAAATTGGCGCTTGAAAAAGTGCAGCGCTAAACAGGAAGACTGAGCGCGGCTGAACAGATCCGCCTGGCATGTGAAATCAATGACAGGGGAGCGCCCAAAAAAGAGCGCTCCCTCGAAACAAAACATTCCATCCCGCTTCATCACGGCCGGATGGAGATTCGGATCACCGGAGACTTGAACATCACCGCGTCAGCCTTTTCATTCCAGTTATAAACATCTTGGAAAGAAAACAAATCCTTTTCTCTCCATGTCCGATTAGCATGAACATAAAATCCCTCAACATCCATATACGTTTGCGCGTGATCCGAAGGGACAATTTCAGAATACACATATCCAAAGTGGCGGTTGTTTTCCTTGTGCAGAGAATTTTTGATCATATACCCTACAACAGAAGATTGGTAAGGTTTCCTACTATGTTGTATGCTGACGTGAGACGCATCCCGATACGTCTTGTAGGAGCTATAAAGCTGATGATAATCGACAACCGCATTTTCAGTCGTCAAAATCCCGTAAAAATCCGTCTCCTTTTCTTTCGGATCGATAAGCCATTCATACGACAAGACGACGGCATATCGATGCTCTTCTCGACTTAACAAGGAAACGGATATGGTCAATTCCATGATGTTCTTTTTTTGATCGGTGTAAATCGTGGACGCGGTGCATAATTTCTGTTTCTCGATATGGCACCGGATCATTTGATGATCCGCCTGTTTCTTGAAAATCTCCTTCACCGTTTGTTCATCGAGCTCATGCCATTGATTCGCCGCACTTCTCGCGCGAAAAAAATCCATCTCCTCCCGATCCAAGTGACGAATCTCTTCTTTCGTCATCCCCAGCCGAAAGAAAGCCGCAGCCTCCTTGTTTTTGAGCTGTCGGTTGACTTTATTGGCGTTTTCCGGCTCTCTAATGAGATTTTCTATCTCTTCTTGATCAAAACCTTGTCTTTTTGCATCCAAATGATGAGCCTGTAAATTCATCTCCTGATGATCGCAGCCAGCTAGCATTGTACACAACAAAACATAACGGAGGATCCGTTTCAATGATAAGCCACCCTTCACTGTAAATATCGATTCGCAGTAAATGAGACGTAAACGTATTGTCATCTTGTAAAGGAAACTGCCGCGTTTGGTATTTGGATATAACTTGTCGTTCCTGAAACAGAAATTGACGCTCCTAGCGGCATCGATACACTAAACGATGAGCTCCATCCTGTCTTCATATGCGTATAATTGGCATATGCAGAAGAACTCGTTCCAGAGCTCCACACAAATTCAGCATACGTATATCCTGAGTCATCTTGCGCATGTATCCACTTCCCATTGTATTGCCAGAATTCTTGATGAGTAGAAGAATTTCTATCTAATTTATGAACATACCCTGTAGAAAATTTATATGTTGCACCATTAAAGTACGAAGTCCTTTCTGCTACATAACCATAATTATCATAGTACTCAGTTGTCCAACTTCCAAATATTGATCCATAATCTACAGTCAAAGCTTCTTTATGACCAGTTCCAAATAAGTCAACATGCCTTTCGTTGGAATCATTGACCCAATCAAAATCAGAAACAATTGCATATTTCGATGAATGGGTGACAGCAACAGTCAGTTTCACCATCGATGATGAGTTTGAACCATTGCAGGTATTATCTGGATCACATAAAGAGGTAATTAATGCTACGGCTTTAGGATCCTTTTTTATTTCCTCATAATATGCCTCTCGCTGTTTTTTGTTCCCCTCAAACTCGTATTTCGTGATAGGAATTAGCTCTCCATTATTTTCATCGACTTTGAAGTACGAAACATTCACATCTACTAATTCAGGCTCCTCCATATTCTTAAAATGATCCCAATCATTTAGTGTGAAATGCTCAATTCGTTCTTTAGTAAACCCAAAGTGAGCCAAAAATAAGATATCTTTCTTTTTTAGTTTCAAGTTCCTTACATCCTTATTTTTAAAATCTATATCTGCTACATCAAATTTATTTGTTTTTAGATCTTTAATATCTTCCTTCGAAAAACCAAGTAATTCTAACATTCCATTTACATTCTTAGTGTTTTTATCATTTGTTATGCTACTAGCTGATACTGAAGATCCCATAGCTAAAAAGAGCATTACGAACATAAACAAACTAAATGATAAAACTTTTTTCATTAAAACCCATCCTACTCTATAAAAAGATATCGCCTACAACACTTCTTTACTTAACATAAGTCTCCGTTCGAAGTCCTCAAAATGACCAAACCCAAGAAGTCGATCAAGGCCACCTTGAACAGGTCATAAGGAGATTTAAGCAGATGCTGAGAAAATATTATTGGGTCTGCTTCATGGATTTAGCACAAGAGTGTTTTTTGCAAGCAAAAAATGCAGAGAAATGCAAGAAAAAATACATAGGCTTGCCAGCTCAAGACTTAAGGTTGCAGACCGGGGGAAGAGGACGGCTGGATCGCGGAGAGAGCGTTCCGCAGTCGATAGCTCTCGTAAAGGCCAGGATGTGGGCATGGTGAACCAAGCGATCCACCAGCGCAGCTGTCAAGCGGTTGTCCCCAAACACCCGATCCCACTGTCCAAATTCTAGATTCGATGTCACCATGACGCTTTTTCGCTCGTAACAGTCGGCGATAATATGAAACAACAGCTCCGATCCTTGCTTTTGAAACGGCACATAGCCGAGTTCATCCAATATCAACAGTTCGCACGCATCGATGCTTCGTTTCAGCCGCCCGAGCGTGCCGTTTTTCAACGCCTCTTCCAGCTGGGCGACAAGATCCGCGACGCGGAAAAACCGAACCTCATGGCCTTGTTGGCACGCCTGGATGCCGAGCGCTGTGGCGAGATGGGTTTTTCCTGTCCCGGGCGAGCCTAAAAGCAGAACGTTTTGCTTTCGCTCCAAAAAGCGAAGGTCACACAATTCCTTCTTCGATGTCGTGGTCGGCCAGTGGATGTGATCCGACCATTCGTAATCCTTCAGCCATTTCAACTCCCGAAACTTGGCTTTCTTGATCAGTCGGGCCTGTTTCGCTTCTTGGCGGCACGACAGTTCCAGCGCCAATACATCCCGCAAAAACTGTTCTTTCGTTTCGAATCTCACCTCCTCGAATCGATCTGCGATATAGGCCAAATGCAGCGCTTTACAAATCTCTTTCACCTCTGCTCTCATTTCTGGACACTCCCTTCCCGAGCGGGATGAAGACGTTGATCATACACCGTTAAATCCGTTTCATAGTCGATTAGAACGGAAGGGGTGTATGATTCTTCCCACTTGTCCGGGTAATAGGAGTGCTTCGCTTCCATCAACACGCCGATTTCATGAGGAGTCAAGTCCCATCGCTGACTCTCCTCGAGCCACTGGGCGATTTCGTAAAGCGTGTGCCGATCCAACAGCGCTCGCAGTCCTTTCAAACGGGCCGCCACCTGGGGCGGGGGGCCAGCCAGATACATTCGGATCGCCTCCGGCAAGTACGTCCGGTAGCGGGAATGTCCGACAACCCGGGGTTTGGTCTCCCACTCAGCGAAAATCTCTTTCCAAGGGATTTCGCGTTTCACGTTCGTATACGGCCTTGGCGCTTCAAGATGGACGTCTCCATCGGAAGAGAACACAACGAAACGATTCCATTCTTTCTTCACCAACACCCGGTTGGGGACGGACAGGCCATGGACGACGAACGCCTTCCCATCCACCATCACTTCTCCGTACTGATTCACGTAAGCGTGATCGAGGGAGAAGATCGGAAGATCTTGTTCCGGCAACGCCAACAGCTCTGGTTGTTCTTCCTGCCATAGTTCCTCGATCCACCGCCCCTTTTCATAATGAGGACGGTTTCGGTCCTCGACCATCTTGCGATGCAGCCACTCCACCAGCTCCGGATCCGACTCCATCAATGGAGCGGGGATGAAACAAAGGTTGCGAGTGTAATAGACTTTTCGCTCCGCATTTCCTTTCTCATGTCCACTGTATGGATTGCACACTTGTACATCAAACCGATAGTAGAGTTGGAATTTCTCAAAAGCCACGGTGAATCGGCGTTCTCCCCCTTTTCGAATCGACACAATGGCCGCGGACAAATTGTCAATGCGCAATGCCTTTGGCACTCCCCCAGCCTGACAAAACAGCTGCGTCAACCCGTGGAGGAAGCATTCACTGTTTTCCGCCGGCAGCGGATAAGCAAACGCAGCGTTGCTATAGGGAAAGCTCATGATCAAAACCGATCGCTCTTCTTCCTTCCCATCCTTCGTCACAACCGTCATCTTCCCGAAATCCACCTGCGCCTCGCCTGGCGGGTGCTCCAGTCGTTCATAGCGCTGTTCTTTCTCGAGCTTGAGCTGCGGTCTTCGTTTTTGCACGTACGCGCAAACGGTGCGATACGAGCCTTGAAATCCATGGTCACGACAAAGCGCTTCAAACATCGTCTTGTTCGTTCGCCGTTGTTTTCTCGGCAGCTTGTCATCCTCCTCCAACCAGTCATCAATGATTGGCCCGTACCCTTCTTCCTCCATCATCCCCTTTTTGCGTTTGATGGTTGGTTGGACAGAAATGTCTTCATCTGCGTATTTTTTGACCGTTCTCCAGTTATATCCCGTTTCACGGGAAATTTCCGCAATCGATAACCCTTTCTTTTCACGCAGTTTTCTGATACGATTAATTTCGGGCATTGCCAGCATCCTTTCGCTCCTCCACTGTTTGGTTTATGTGTTCACAACTTCCACAGTAGAGGAAATGTTAGGGGCTGGCAAGCCTTTTTTCTTTGCCTTAGACTCTGCACGTTTTGTTGCAGAACTCTGTATTTTCATTTTGCACTAAACACATATCTTACTTGCACCCATAGGAAAAATAAGTAAATCACACATCACTGGCGGATTAAGAAAACACCTCGCTTGCCATGTACATGTTGTGTTAACACGCCAATAATTGGTTTTGGATTTATCCAAAAAATTGATAAATAGCATAATATAAAAACAATATAGTATTAATGACAAGCGTAACAAACAAGATTTTGTAGATAGTTGTTTTTCTCTCTCTAACCCCCAAAAACTTAATTTGGAAAAATAAAAGTAGAATATTAAAAAAGGTAGGCACTAAAGTATAAAAATACCTTTCATCGCTAATGGATACTACGCTTGGATTAAACCAATAAATGAACGCATCAGAATTTTGAATCATCAAGCTGAATAAAATAATAAACCATGAAATAACTAACAAGAGAACCTTTATGAATATTCCACTTTTTCCAGAAAATATAAGTTTCATAAAAATAAGGCTCTTCACCACAACATGTACTTGACAAGCAATACGGTTTCCTGCACAAAGATGTGCCAAAATCACGGACTTGTTGATTTTCCCTCACAAGCGTAAATGGGGTATGTTCAGAAAAAATCAAGTACAACTTTTGGTGAAGAGCCAAAAATAAAATGCCACCTACCTTATAATGATTTGGATTAGTCATACCTTTTTCTTGTTGCTGTTGAACACCTCTTTTTTCAGGCGTGTTGATTAACCAATAATACCCATACACATCATAGAAAAAAGAGCACCTTTCCTGTAGAATGTAAGTATATACATACAACATGAAGAGTGAGTTTCTCAGTCATCCTGCACACCCCAAGCGTTGCAGCACTTCCTCCGGGCGTTCATGGATGTCATCCATAAACCGAGCAATGGCTTGGGCGATATCGTTTCGATCTTGGTGAAACACATTGGCAATGACGGTGTCTTTCAGCCATTTCCACAAGTGCTCGATCGGGTTCAGCTGTGGCGAATAGGAGGATATGACCATTGATGTAGTCAAAAAACAGTTCCGCATCGTGTAAGGAGGTCTCTGTTTGTCTCTTTTAACCATAGAAATTATTGTAGTGAAAAATGCTCATCTACAGTTTAATTGTAAAAAAAAAGAAAATTATTTGTCAATAAAAAGTTGCACTTAACTTAAACATCTCTTTCGTAGTCCCTATCGGGAAAAATGAATAAAATCATGTTTTTTATACATGGCTGTTAACTTCACGCCTAAAAAGGCTACTAAGCCGAGAGATCGTACACGGCTGAACAGAGCCGCCTGGCATGGAAAAGGAACGACAGGGGAGCGCCCAAAAAAGAGCGCTCCCCTAAAAACTGAAGGAGGAATGGCCTGCGGAGCGGCCTTGGCGCTTCCGGAGATCACCGGAAAGAATAAGCGCCGACCGCTCCCTTGCTTTGTCCTGCGTCGATCATGCGGACGTTTTGTGGGCGAAGCGCCCGCAAACGAGCGCTCCACCCTTGATTCATCCAGCTTACCCAATGCTTCCTTCCATCTCGAACTTGATCAAGCGGTTCATCTCGACCGCGTATTCCATCGGCAGCTCCCGCGTGAACGGCTCGATGAAGCCCATGACGATCATTTCCGTCGCTTCCTGCTCGGAAATGCCGCGGCTCATCAAGTAGAACAGCTGCTCTTCCGACACTTTCGACACTTTCGCTTCGTGTTCAAGCGACACGTTGTCGTTTAAAATTTCGTTGTACGGAATCGTATCCGATGTCGACTGGTTGTCGAGAATGAGCGTATCGCATTCGATGTTCGAGCGCGAGCCGGACGCTTTGCGGCCGAAATGGACCATGCCGCGATACGTCACCTTGCCGCCTTGTTTGGAGATCGACTTCGAGACGATCGTCGATGACGTATTCGGGGCCAGATGGATCATTTTCGCCCCGGCGTCTTGATGCTGACCTTTGCCGGCGATGGCGATGGAGAGCGTCAAGCCGCGCGCCCCTTCGCCTTTTAAGATGACGGCTGGGTATTTCATCGTCAGCTTCGAGCCGATGTTGCCATCGATCCATTCCATCGTCGCGTTTTCTTCGCAGACGGCGCGCTTCGTCACCAAGTTGAAGACGTTGTTCGCCCAGTTTTGGATCGTCGTGTAGCGGCAGTAGGCGCCTTTTTTGACGATGATTTCCACAACCGCGCTATGGAGCGAGTTCGTCGTGTAAATCGGCGCGGTGCAGCCTTCGACGTAATGGACGTGCGCCCCTTCGTCCACGATGATGAGCGTCCGTTCAAACTGCCCCATGTTTTCCGAGTTAATGCGGAAGTACGCCTGAAGCGGCGTATCGACTTTGACGCCTTTCGGGACGTAGATGAACGAACCGCCCGACCAGACGGCCGAGTTCAAGGCTGCAAACTTGTTATCGGTCGGCGGCACGACTTTGGCGAAATATTCGCGGAACAAGTCTTCGTTTTCCTTCAGCGCCGAGTCGGTGTCTTTAAAGATGACGCCGAGTTTTTCGAGGTCTTCTTTCATGTTGTGGTAGACGACTTCCGATTCGTATTGCGCCGAGACGCCGGCCAAATATTTTTGTTCCGCCTCTGGAATCCCTAATTTATCGAACGTCGCTTTGATCTCCGCCGGCACTTCATCCCACGAGCGGCCCGATTTTTCCGTCGGTTTGACATAGTACGTAATTTCATCGAAATCGAGGCTTGACAAGTCGCCGCCCCATTGCGGCATCGGTTTGCTGTAGAAGATGTCGAGCGCTTTTAAGCGGAACTCGAGCATCCATTGCGGCTCGTTTTTCATCCGCGAAATTTCTTCGACGACTTCGCGCGTCAGGCCGCGCTGGGCGCGGAAGACGGAGACGTCTTTATCGACGAAGCCGTACTTGTATTCACCAATTTCTGGGGCTTTTTTCGCCATCTCGGTTCACCTTCCTTCATGTTCATGATTGTGCAGCCCTTTTTCGAGCGCTTTCCACGCCAACGTCGCGCATTTGATGCGAGCGGGAAATTTGGAAACGCCTTGGAGCGCCTCGATGTCGCCAAGGTCAACGGAATCGTCGTACTCTTTCCCTTGGATCATGTCGGAAAAAATGTGGGCGAGCCGAAGCGCTTCCTCCACCGTTTTTCCTTTGATCGCCTGCGTCATCATCGACGCCGACGACATTGAAATCGAACAGCCTTCCCCTTCAAATTTGACGTCGGCGACTTTTCCGTCTTCGACTTTCATCGTCAAGTGGATGCGGTCGCCGCACGTCGGGTTGTTCATGTTGACATCGACGTTCGTTCCTTCAAGCACCCCGCGGTTGCGCGGGTTTTTATAATGATCCATAATGACTTGGCGGTAAAGCTGATCCAACGGATGGTTAGAAGACATGGCTGAAGTACTCCTTCGCTTTCTGTAATGCGGCGATGAATGCGTCGATTTCCTCTTTGGTATTGTAAAGGTAAAAGCTCGCCCGGGCGGTCGCCGTCACGCCGAGCCATTTCATGAGCGGCTGGGCGCAATGGTGGCCGGCGCGGATGGCGATTCCTTCGGCGTCAAGGACCGTCGCCACATCGTGCGGATGCACCCCGTCGATGTTGAACGTGACAAGCCCCGCCCGCTCTTTCGGGCCATAGACGGTGACGCCTTCGATGTCCGCCATTCGGCTAAGCGCATATTGCGCCAGCTCATGCTCATGGGCGGCGATGGCGTCCAAGCCCACTTGTTCAAGGAAATCGATCGCTGCGCCAAGGCCAATCGCCCCGGCAATGATCGGCGTGCCGCCTTCAAACTTCCACGGCAGCTCTTTCCACGTCGAGTCGTACAGCTCGACAAAATCGATCATTTCGCCGCCGAACTCGATCGGCTCCATCTGCTCAAGCCATTTCTTTTTGCCATATAATACGCCGATTCCCGTCGGCCCGCACATTTTATGGCCGGAAAGGGCGAGAAAATCGCAATCAAGTTCCTGAACATCGACCTTCATATGCGGAGCGCTTTGCGCCGCATCGACGACGACGACCGCCCCGCGCTCATGGGCGATGCGGGCGATCTCCCGCACCGGGTTGATCGTCCCGAGCACGTTGGACACATGGGCGATGGCGACGATCTTCGCCGCTTTGGTGATGGTCGCCTCAACGTCGCGCAAATCGATCGTGCCGTCTTCCTGCAGCGGAATGTATTTCAGCGTTGCGCCCGTTTGTTTCGCCAGCTGCTGCCATGGGATTAAGTTGCTGTGATGCTCCATGTACGTGATGACGATCTCGTCGCCTTCTTTGACATTGGCGCGCCCGTAGCTTGCAGCGACCAAGTTGAGCGCAGCGGTTGTGCCGCGCGTAAAGATGATTTCCTGCGCCGATTGGGCGTTTAAAAACCGCCGCACTTTTTCGCGCGCGCCTTCGTACGCGTCGGTCGCCTTCGTCCCGAGCGTATGGACGCCGCGGTGGACGTTCGAGTTGTACTCGCGGTAGTAGCGGTCAAGCGCCTCAATCACCGGCAGCGGCTTTTGCGACGTCGCCGCGCTGTCAAAATAGACGAGCGGATGGCCGTTGACGTCCTGATGCAAAATCGGAAACAACGCGCGAATTTCGTTCACATTCATGATTGAACTTTCCTTTCAATCACTTCAATTAATTGGTTTTTCACGCCTTCAAGCGGAATCGCCTCGACAACCGGCGCCAAAAAGCCGTGGATGATGAGCCGTTCCGCATCGCGTCTCGGAATGCCGCGGCTCATTAAGTAATACAATTGGATCGGATCGACGCGTCCCACCGATGCCGCGTGGCCCGCCATGACGTCGTCTTCATCAATGAGCAAAATCGGGTTCGCATCGCCGCGCGCTTTTTCGCTCAGCATCAAGACGCGCGACTCCTGGTCGGCGTTTGACTTCGACGCGCCGTGCTCAATTTTGCCGATGCCGTTGAAAATCGAGGTCGCGCTGTCGCGGACGACGCCATGTTTTAAAATGTAACCTTCCGTATGCCTGCCGTAATGGACGACGCTGGTCGTAAAGTTTTGCACTTGCTCGCCGCGGCTGACCGCGACCGTTTTCGTATCGCCGAACGAGCCGTCGCCGACAAGGCGGGTGATGTTCTCGGAGACCGTGTTGCCGTCATTCATCAGCCCGAGCGCCCATTCGATCCGTCCGTCGCGCCCGGCGATGCCGCGCCGATTGACATACGTCGTTGTGCCTTTTGCCAAATGGTCGACGGCGGCGAAAAAGACGCTTGCGTTCGCTTGGGCAAACACCTCGGCGACCACATTGACGACCGCTTTTCCTTCTCGGCTTGCCGATATATAGTTTTCGACAAACACGACGCGGCTGTTGTCTTCTGCGACGACAATGACATGGTTGAATAGGGCGATATCGTCTTCGTCTTGAATATAGACCGCTTGAAGCGGCGTTTCAATCTCCACGTTTTTCGGGACATAGACAAACACGCCGCCGTTGAGCAGCGCCGCATGGAGCGCGGCAAGGCGGTGCTCATCCGGCTTGACCGCCGTCATCAAATAGTTTTTCAGCAAGTCGCCATGCTCGCGCGCTGCTGTGAAGATGTCGGTGAAAATGACGCCTTTTTCTTTTAATTCATCGGACAGCGACACGTACGCCGGCGTATGGTTGCGCTGCACGTACAAGTTTTTCGTTCCTTCGCCCGCCTCGATGAGCGCCTTGACCGCTTCCGGCAAATCGTCAAGACCATCATACGGCGCGCTGTCGACCGTGTGGCGGGCGAACTCGGTGAAATTCCATTTGTCGATTTTCGTCTTCTCCGGTTTCGGAAGCGGCAGCCGCTCCGCCAGCCGAAGCGCCTCAAGGCGCCGCGCCGTCAGCCAGTCCGGCTCGCCGCGCCCGCTTGAGAACGTGCGGATGTATGTTTCATCGAATGGGATTTTCGTTTCTGTCGCCATAATCCTCCTCCTAACGCTTACGCTTCTTGTCCGACCGTTTCGTCTTCGATGCCAAGCTCTTTTTTGATCCAGTCGTACCCTTCCGCCTCAAGCCGCTGCGCCAGTTCCGGACCGCCGGATTTGACGATGCGCCCTTGCATCATGACGTGCACGTAATCCGGCGTGATGTAGTTCAATAACCGTTGGTAGTGAGTGATGATCAAACAGCCGAATTCGCTGCTGCGCATTTCGTTGACGCCTTTGGCGACAATTTTCAGCGCGTCAATGTCCAATCCGGAGTCGATCTCGTCCAAAATGGCGATTTTCGGTTCAAGCATCATCAGCTGCAAAATTTCATTTCGCTTTTTCTCCCCGCCCGAGAATCCTTCATTCAAATAGCGGTGCG
The DNA here is from genome assembly GCF_000174795.2 of Geobacillus sp. Y412MC52. Taxonomy (NCBI): domain Bacteria; kingdom Bacillati; phylum Bacillota; class Bacilli; order Caryophanales; family Anoxybacillaceae; genus Geobacillus; species Geobacillus sp. Y412MC52. The sequence goes on from NC_014915.1 coordinate 3,133,600, forward strand.
CCATATCCGGATTCATTTCCAAAAACGCCATTTTTTCATCGAGCTTGCGGATGAATTTCATGAGCGAAATTTCGTTGCCCTCGCCAAGCCGGGCGTTGATCGCCGCCCGCAGGAAGTCGGCGTTCGTCACCCCGCTGATTTCGCTCGGGTATTGCATCGCCAAAAACAGGCCGGCGCGCGCCCGCTCGTCGACTTCCATCTCAAGGACATCCTGGCCGTCGAGCGTCACCGATCCTTCTGTCACTTCATATTTTGGATGGCCCATAATGGCCGATGCCAGCGTCGACTTCCCTGTTCCGTTCGGACCCATGATGGCGTGGATTTCCCCGCCTTTGACTTCCAAGTCCACTCCTTTTAAAATTTCTTTTCCCTCCACGGCGACGTGGAGATTGCGAATCGTCAATACCGCCATGCAGCATACCTCCAATTCCCAATTGAGAGTCAATTCGCTCGCTTGTCTTCTAGCGATCGTTCATTCTCAGTTTATTCTCATTATAATTTTATAACAAATGAAAACTGCCTGCAACTTTTCCGCTCTGTTTTCACTATGACCGTGTGAAAAAACAGCGCCTTTTACTATTTTACACGAAAACCTCAAGCTTGTACGAGTTTTTGCAAAAAAAAGACCCCGTTTTTTCCGGAGTCTAGTGAGCCGTCCGCAGCTCGCGGAGGCATTCCTGCACGAGCGTCACCGCCTGGCTCATCGCCGCCCCGCCGCCAAACGCGACCGCCACCGCGCATGCTTCCAAAATTTCCTGTTCCGACGCTCCTTCGTCAAGGCAGCCTTTCGCATGGTAAATCGTGCAATACTCGTCTTGCGCCGCCAGGCTGATGCCGAGGGCGATCAATTGTTTTTCTTTTTTCGACAGCGCTCCCTCGGCAAAACAAGCTTCCGTAAAGGCGTTAAACCGTTCCGCTACGTTCGGAAGTTTTTGGGTGAATGCCCCAAGCCCTTCCTTATAGTGGCGAAGCGCGGATTCGACCGATGCGTGCGGTTGGTTGTTCATCATCGTTTTCCTCCTTTTGTTCGTTTCTGCTGTTAGTATGCTTGAAGGAAAACGAAATTAAACAACGAATGGTATTGAAAGCATGTGGAAACACCACCGTTTCGCCAACATCGACGGAATGTGATGATGAAAACAAACGGTTCTGTTCCACTTCCATCATCATAGGAAAGGGGGGAATGCCATTGATTCGTTGGGTTGTCTTTGCCTTAACCGCCGCTTTCGCTTCGTTTTTGGCGTGGATCATCATCGGCAACACCCTCGGTGAACAAGGAGACGGCGCCTTCAGCTTAACGGCGGTGATCGTCCTGCAAAACTGCGTCATCATCGTTATGCTCGCCGCCGTACTGGCGCGTTTGAACGGCCGATGAAGCAGGTCGGCCGCGGCGCCCTCGGATTCAGAATCGTTTTAACCTTTGCCGCTTTCGTTTCGTTTAAGAGGAGCGGCTTTTTGGAGACAAAAAAAGAAACGGAAGCGAAATGCTCCCGTTATTGATTGTTTTCCGCCGCTGGAATGACGGCGCCGTGGTATTTTTCTTTAATGAAATCTTGGATTTCTTTCGATTGCAGCACTTCGACAAGCGTTTTGATTTCTTTCCGGTTTTCATCGCCTTTGCGCACCGCAATAATGTTCACATACGGATTGTTTTTCGGCGACTCAACGGCGATCGGGTCTTTCGCCGGATCCAAACCGGCGTCAAGCGCATAGTTGGCGTTGATCAGCACCGCATCGCCTTCGCCGTTTTTGTAAATTTGCGGCAGAAGCCCGGCGTCGACATCGGCCTTAAATTTTAAATGCTTTGGATTTTCGATGATGTCATTGACTGTCGCTTTCGTTTTATCGACGCCCGGTTTCAATTTAATGAGCCCTTTTTCTTGCAGCATCGATAAAATGCGGCCATGGTCGGCGACCGAGTTGCTCATGATGATCGTCGCGCCGTCCGGCAGTTCTTCAATGCTTTTGTATTTTTTCGAGTATAAGCCGATCGGCTCGATATGAATGCCGCCGGCGTTGACGAAATCATAGCCATACTCTTTCTTTTGCGATTCCAAATACGGAATATGTTGGAAATAGTTGGCATCGATTTGCTTCTCCGCCAGCGCTTTGTTCGGCAAGATGTAATCTTGGAACGTAATGATCTCCAAGTCGATGCCTTTTTTCTTCAAAATCGGTTTCGCTTTTTCCAAAATTTCCGCATGCGGCACGTTCGACGCACCGACTTTCAACTTCACCAATTTGCCGTCTTTGCCGCCTTCCGCGTTGTCGTGATTGTTGCTTCCGCATGCTGCCAAGGCGAAGACGAGAGCGGCGGCAAGGAGCGCACCAAGCCATTTTTTCATCGACTTCTTCCTCCTTTATCGTTTATCGATTTTTGAAGTGACAAAGTCACCGATCAACTGAATGACAAAGACAATGACGAGCACCAACACGGTCGCGACAAACGTCACATCGTTATGGTTGCGCTGGAATCCTTCCAAATACGCCAAGTTCCCAAGCCCGCCGGCGCCGATAGCTCCAGCCATCGCTGTATAGCTGACGAGCGACACCGCCGTCACCGTAATGCCGGAGACGAGCGCTGGAAGCGATTCAGGCAAGAGCACTTTCCAAATGATCGTCCACGTTGAGGCGCCCATCGCTTGGGCTGCTTCGATGACGCCTTTGTCGATTTCGCGAAGGGCGATCTCCACCATGCGGGCGTAAAACGGCGCGGCCCCAATGACCAAAGCCGGCAGCGCCGCATTGGCGCCAAGCATCGTCCCGACGAGCCAGGTGGTAAACGGAATGAGCAAAATGATCAAAATAATAAACGGAATAGAGCGGAAAATGTTCACAAACGCCGCAATCACTGTATTGACAAACCGGTTTTCCCATAGGTTGCCCTTCGCTGTCAAAAATAGAAGCAAGCCAAGAACGATTCCGAGGACGAAAGTGGCCGCCACCGCCACTCCCGTCATATACAGCGTCTCGACCGTCGCCGCCCACATCGTCTCCCATTGCACGTTCGGCAGGAGGTTAGCGAGCATCGTGAATCACCTCCACCGCCACTTGCTGGCGTTGAATATAGTCAAGCGCCCGGTCGATTTCATCCTTCGCCCCGTCGAGGTGCACGAACAGCACCCCATAGGCGCCTTGATGGGTTTGCGAAATTTTCCCTTGCAAAATGTTGACATCGACGGCAAACTGGCGCACCACTTCGGTGATGAGCGGCTTTCCGGCGGCCGCGCCGACGAACGTCAGCTGCGCGATCAGCCCGCTCGGGTATTGGCCAAACAAATGGGAAATCGCCTCTTCCGTCTCCTCGGGCTCGATCAGCTGCTTGACGAACCGTTTCGTAATCGGTTGCTGCGGGTTGCGGAACACATGCAACACTTCGCCTTGCTCGACGATTCGGCCGCTTTCCATCACCGCAACGCGGTCGCAAATTTTGCGGATGACGTGCATTTCATGGGTGATCAGCACAATCGTCAGCCCAAGACGCTTGTTGATGTCAACGAGCAAGTCCAAAATCGCATCAGTCGTCTGCGGGTCCAACGCCGATGTCGCCTCGTCGCACAGCAAGACTTTCGGGTTGTTGGCGAGCGCCCGGGCGATGCCGACCCGCTGCTTTTGCCCGCCGCTCAGCTGCGACGGGTAGGCATCCTCGCGCCCGGAAAGGCCGACAAGCTCGATCAATTCATCCACCCGCTTGTTCCGCTCCTCTTTCGGGACGCCGGCAATTTCAAGCGGAAAGGCAATGTTTTCCCTGACCGTGCGAGACCAAAGCAAGTTGAAATGCTGGAAAATCATCCCGATTTCTTGGCGCGCCTTGCGCAGCTCCCGCCCTTTCACGCGCGTCATATCGCGCCCGGCGACGACGACCCGGCCGCTCGTCGGCTTCTCGAGCCCATTGAGCAAGCGGATGAGCGTGCTTTTCCCCGCGCCGCTGTAGCCGATAATGCCGAAAATTTCCCCTTCGCGAATCTCAAGCGACACATTGTCGACAGCCGTGACCGAGCCGTTGGCCGCCTGATAGATTTTCGTCACTTGTTCGAGTGTAATCATCGTTTCACCTTCCTCCCCAAGCGGCAGAGCGCAAAAAGAAAACCTTTCTGCCCGCAGAGAACAGAAAGGTATCGTGCACCATTCCGTCTCTTATCTCTCAAAGCAGGCCGCTTTGTGTGAATTGGCACCATTTCAGCAGATGCGCTGACGGTTGCCGGGCTTCATTGGGCACATCCCTCCACCTCTCTTGATAAGAGCGCAACAATCGCCTATTCAATTGATTACGAGTGTGATTGTATCATTGTCTGTCGAATCGTGTCAACATCTTTTTTATCCGACGTGCCGATACGGCTTGGCCAAATGGAGGAGCGATTCAAGAAGCAAAAGCTGGCGGAAGTTTCCTGACACGTGCACTTCACGCAACCGGACGAGCTGCTGCAGCTTCAGTTCGCCGTTCAGCAGGGACGCGAGCGCCTCTTTGGAGCCGCGCACCGTCAATGTTTTCCGTTCATCGTTTTCCATCCCTCTAGCGGCTGATTCCTTGCCGATCAACAGCAAGGCGGTTTCGTCATCGCTTTCAAACCGAACATATAGCTGCTCATCCGGCAAAATCGGCACCAAATGGCGCAACACTTGCATCCGTTCCACGAACTGCCCGACTAATTCACGCATTTCCATGGATATCCCCTCCCCCATTTTTATTTTTTTCACTTCCACCTGAAGAGGAGAAATCCTTCACAAAAATCTCGACAACCCGTTGACGAACGAGCGCCGTTTTTGTCATTTCCCAAGAAATGTGTCAAACAGCGTCAAAAAAAGGCGAATCATCGGGGCGGCAAGCAGGCTTGAATCACTTCGTACAAATACGGAACGGAATGAAAGGCATACCACTTGCCTGCGATCGTTCCGTCCCTAAAAAGAAGCAGGCAAGGAACACTTTCAATTTTCCACGCAACGGCCTGCTCAGGGATATAGTTGATGTCCGTTTCGTAAAACGGCAGCGCCGGAAACAACTGCTCCACCACCGTGAGCATCCGCCGCGCCAGCTGGCACGTGCCGCACAGCGGTGTATACAAATAAAGGGCCAGAAGCGGCTCGACTTCCACCACTCGCATGACATCGTTTCGGTCGATCGCTTTCACTCGCCTCTTCCCCTCATGAGCGATTCGATGCGGACGTCGAAACGAGCGCGCAACAACACTTGCGCCAAGTGCCAAGGCGGAGCAGTCGCCACTTCGCGATACGCCCGGTCAATGTAAAGATGCTCCGCCTCTGGAAACATGCGGCGAAACTGCCGGCGCAATTTTTCTCCCGCCTCATCGGCATCGGCCAAGACGTATACATCGCATCCTTCCAGCTCATCAGCCAGCTCCTCAAGGCGCGCATCACTGATCGTGCCGTTTGTGCAGACGATGACGACTGGTTCGTTCAGCACCGCCGCCACTTTTTGCTTGTCTGATCGCCCTTCGACGATGATCACTTTTTCCACGCGTCGCATGTCCGACCCACCTAACTTCAAATGAGGATACTATTATTGTATGTCCTGCGCCGGCCAAATGTTGAAAATGAAAAGCAACGGCCATCCACCGTTGCCTTTCAACACCAGCCCGCTTCCCCGTCGCAATCGACATATTTTTGGTCCGGCTCAACGGTAGCGGTCACCTGTTTGTAAATTCTTCCGTTTTGTTCGGTATACCCATTTTTCAACGGGACGGCCGCCGGAAGCGGAAGGCGCCCGATGAGCTCTCCTTCCTCGTACAGCTCCAGCGAGCGGCCGTTCAGTTTGCCGATGATCCGGTCCGTGACATCTATGCGCGTCGTTTGCAGCGCCATCGCGAGCACCCCTTTTTTCAATCAAATTCCGGTATGTATAGAGTGCCCGAATCGAAGCGAAGATTGCAGGAACGTTTATCCTTCGTTGATCATCGCCTCGTATTGTTCCGCCGTCAACAAATTGTCGATTTCGCTCAAATCGTTCGGTTTGACGACAATCATCCACGCTTTGTCATACGGCGATTCGTTCACGTACTCCGGATGGTCATTTAACGCCTCATTCACTTCGACCACCGTGCCGCTGATCGGCGCATACAATTCCGAGACCGTTTTCACCGATTCAACGCTGCCGAACGGCTCGTTCGCCGCAACCTCTGCGCCGACTTCCGGCAGCTCGACAAAGACAATGTCGCCAAGCTCTGATTGGGCGTAATCCGTAATGCCGACGCGCACGTTCTCTCCTTCCACGCGCACCCATTCATGCTCCTTTGTGTAACGAAGTTCTTTCGGCGTGTTCATCGAATCCCTCCATTGCGACAAAATGTATATTCCTTTTCATCATAACCGATTTTCCGCAAAAACTCACTGAATTCACCCGATTTTGCAAAAATTTTTTATGTCCCCGCCGCGAAAAACGCCTCGTATTCTTGTTCGCGAAAGCCCACGACGACCCGCTCGCCGTCCGTCAAAATCGGCCGTTTGACCAACATCCCGTCCGAGGCGAGCCAATCGAGCATCTCGTCTTCCGATGCGCGGTCGAGCTTGTCCTTCAAGCCAAGCTCGCGGTATTTCATCCCGCTCGTGTTGAAAAATTTTTTGAGCGGCAGCCCGCTTTGACGGTGCAAACGGGCGAGCTCCTCTTTCGTCAGCGGCTCGTCGACTAAGTTCACCGTCCGCACGTCAACGCCGTGTTCATCGAGCCAACGCTTCGCCTTCCGGCACGTTCCGCATTTTGGATACCAATAGAGCGTGAGCGCCATCTTCACTCCTCCCTTTCATTTCCGCTGTTTGGCAAACAAATAAGAAGCACCAGGCAGTCTGCCTGGCACTTCCCATTATCTATCACACAATATACCGTTCGGCTTCAATGAGCGCGGCGGCCGCTTCGCGTTTTTTCGCGATCACATTGATCGGCGTATGGCGCGTCAGCCGGCGGAGCGCGGCGAGCATCATCCGCAGCGTGTCGCCTTGTTCGACGGCGACGAGCGTTTCTTTCGCATGGGCTTCAATTTCATTGAACGCCTCTTGACAGAAAATTTGCGTGTACAGCAATTTTTGTTTGTTTTTCTCCTCACCGCTCGCCTGAATCGCTTTTTCCGTGCGCAAAAGCGCTGATTCCATCGCGTAAATGTTCGAGACGATGTCGGCGATGTTGACGAGCACTTCTTGCTCTTCTTCAATGCGCTGGCCGTATTTTTGCGCCGCTAAACCGGCGACCATCAAGGCGATTTTTTTCGCGTTGCGCACGAGATATTTTTCTTGTTCGAGCACGCCCGAACCCGGTTCCTCGGCCGCCATCATCATCAGTTCTTCCTGAAGCTGCTGCGCTTTTTGGAAGAGCGGCAGCTCGCCTTTTACCGCCTTTTTCAAATACATGCCCGGCACGAGAAGGCGGTTGATTTCGTTCGTCCCCTCGAAAATGCGGTTGATGCGCGAATCGCGGTAGGCGCGCTCAATTTCGTATTCCTGCATAAAGCCGTACCCGCCGTGGATTTGCACGCCTTCATCCACGATGTAATCGAGCACTTCCGTCGCAAAAAACTTGTTCAATGAGCATTCGATCGCATATTCGGCGATCGATTTCGCCACTTCCTTGCCATCTTTCGCCTTTTCCGCATCAAGCAGGCCCATCCGTTCATCGAACAAGCCGACCGTGCGGTAAACCGAGCTTTCGGCGGCATACAGGCGCGACGCCATCGTCGCGAATTTTTCCTGCGTCAACGTAAACTGCGAAATCGGCCGTTTGAATTGCTGGCGCTGATTGGCGTATTTGAGCGTGATCTCCAACGCCCGCTTCGCGCCGCCGACCGCCCCTAACCCAAGCTTGTAGCGGCCGATGTTCAAAATGTTGAAGGCGATGACATGTCCTTTTCCGATTTCACCGAGCACGTTTTCTTTCGGCACCGGCACATCTTGCAAAATGAGCGTTCTTGTCGACGAGCTTTTAATCCCCATTTTCTTTTCTTCCGGACCAGTTGAAACGCCCGGGAAGTCGCGTTCCACGATGAACGCGGTGAAATGTTCGCCGTCGACTTTTGCATAGACGACAAACACATCAGCAAAACCGGAGTTGGTGATCCATTGTTTTTCGCCGTTTAAAATGTAATGCGTGCCTTCCGCGTTTAATCTCGCCGTCGTTTTCGCGCCGAGGGCGTCCGAACCCGAGCCAGGCTCCGTCAAGGCGTAGGCGGCGATTTTTTCGCCGGTCGCTAAATACGGCAAATATTTTTGTTTTTGTTCTTCCGTGCCAAACAACACAATCGGCAGCGAGCCAATCCCGACGTGCGCCCCGTGCGAAATGGCAAAACCGCCGGCCGGCGCCATTTTTTCCGCAATGATGGCCGAGCTGACTTTATCTAGGCCCAAACCGCCGTATTCTTCCGGAATGTCAGCGCTTAACAAGCCGAGCTCGCCCGCTTTGCGAAGCAATTTCACGGAACGGTCAAACTCGTGGTTTTCCAAATGCTCGAGCTGCGGGAGCACTTCATTGTTGACATACTCTTCCGTCGTTTTGGCAATCATATGATGCTCGTCGGTGAAATCTTCCGGCGTAAACACGCGCTCCGCCGGAATGTCTTCAATCAAAAAGCTGCCGCCTTTGATCGCTTCTTCCATCGTTTTGGCCATCGTTGATTTCCTCCCCCGAAAGATGATTGATGATCCGGGCGGCGACGCCGCCCGGGAAATAGACGTTCCATGCAGCCGGGCAAATGCGGATGCATGCCTCGCGCGAGCTGATGAAGCCCGCTCGCTGTCAGCTGCCGCTACAGCAGCTCAAACACGCCAGCCGCTCCCATGCCGCCGCCGATGCACATCGTGACGATGCCGAACTGCACGTTGCGGCGCCGCATTTCGTAAAGCAAAGACAAGGTCAGCTTCGCGCCCGTGCAGCCGAGCGGGTGGCCTAGAGCAATCGCCCCGCCGTTGACGTTGACAATGTCTTCATCCAATCCAAGTTCGCGGATGACTTGGATCGATTGCGAGGCGAACGCTTCGTTCAGCTCGATCAAACCGATGTCGGACAGCTCAAGGCCGGCCAGCTTCAACGCTTTCGGCACCGCAGCGACCGGGCCGATCCCCATCACTTCCGGCGGCACGCCGGCAACCGCGAACGAACGAAACTTGCCGAGCGGCTTCAAGCCGAGCGACTCCGCTTTTTCGCGGTCCATCACCATGACCGCCGCCGCCCCGTCGCTCATTTGCGACGCGTTGCCGGCGGTGACGGTGCCGTTTACCGCAAACGCCGGCCGGAGTTTCGCGAGCGTTTCCATATTCGTGTCCGGGCGCACGCCTTCATCTTGTGTAAAGACGACTTTCTCCTCAACGAGTTTGTTGCCTTCTACTTTGCGCACCGTCACCTCGACCGGCACGATTTCTTCATTGAATTTTCCTTCGGCAATCGCCTTGGCGGCGCGCTGGTGGCTGCGCACCGCGAACGCGTCTTGGTCCTCGCGGCTGACGCCGTATTTTTTCGCCACTTGCTCGGCAGTGTGCCCCATCGACATGTAGTATTCCGGCGCTTCTTCCGCCAAGCGGGCGTTCGGGCGGACGACATGCCCCATCATCGGCACCATGCTCATCGATTCGACCCCGCCGGCGATGACCGTATCGGAATGGCCGAGCATCACCCGTTCCGCCGCATAGGCGATCGCCTGCAAACCGGACGAGCAATACCGGTTGATCGTGATCGCCGGCACGGTATACGGCAGCCCGGCGAGCGCGCCGATGTTGCGGGCGATGTTCAATCCTTGCTCCGCCTCCGGCATGGCGCACCCGATAATCAAGTCGTCAATGTTTCCTTCATAGTTCCCCGCGCGCTTGATCGTTTCTTTGACGACGAGCGCCCCTAAATCATCCGGCCGCACGTGGGCGAGCGTTCCTTTTTTCGCTTTGCCGACCGGTGTGCGCGCACCTGCGACAATGACCGCTTCTCTCACGCCAATCCCCCCTTGATCTCCTCCGCTTTAGTTGCGGAGCGGTTTTCCTTTCACAAGCATATGCTGCATGCGCGCTTGCGTCTTCGGCTCGCCGATGAGGCTCAAAAACGCCTCGCGCTCGAGATCGAGCAAATATTGCTCGTCGACTTCCGTTCCGTACGGCACTTTGCCGCCGGCTAGAACATACGCCAATTTTTTCGCGATTTTCAAATCGTGCTCGCTGATGTAGCCGGAATGGAACATCGACTGCGCCCCAAGCAGCATGGCGGCATAGCCGCTTTCGCCGGCCACCGGCACTTTCTTCCTTACAGGAGGCCGGTACCCTTCCTCATACATCGAGAGCACCGCCTGTTTCGCTTCATACAGCAGATGGTCGCCGTTCATCGTGATGCCGTCGCGGTGATTCAAGAAGCCAAGCTCGCGCGCTTCCGCCGCTGACGTCGACACTTTCGCCATGGCGATCGTTTCAAATACGCTGGCCGCGATTTTGACGTAGTCGACGTCCACGCCGCGCGGCAGGCTGTTCAACCGTTTGATGTACAGCTCCTTGTTGCCGCCGCCGCCCGGAATCAAGCCGACGCCGACTTCGACGAGCCCGATGTACGTCTCGGCCGCCGCTTGGATGCGCGAAGCCGCCAAGCTCACTTCCGCCCCGCCGCCTAACGTCATGGCAAACGGCGCGACGACGACCGGCTTCGGATTGTACTTCATTTTGAGAAGCGCTTGCTGGAACTGGCGAACGGCAAGTTCCAATTCAAAAAAGTTTTCGTCTTGCGCCTCCATGAGCATCATCGCCAAGTTCGCGCCGACGCAGAAGTTTTTCCCTTGGTTGCCGATGACGAGACCTTTGTAGTTGCGGTTGACTTCCTCAAGCGCCTCGTTGATCATTTGGACAATATCGGCGCCAATCGCGTTGTTCGGCGAATGGAACTCCAGAAGCGCCACGTCGTCGCCGAGGTCAATGAGGCTGGCGCCGGCATTTTTCTTGATGACGCCGCGCGCCTCTTTCAGCCGGCGGATGTGGATGACTTTTTCGTTTTCTTCTACTGTTTTATACCCGCCCGGCGCATAATAGAACAGCCGGCCGTTTTCCGTTTTATAGAACGATGTGGCTCCGTCGGCGAGCATGTCCGTGATCCACGACGGGATGTCGCGCCCTTCCGCCTGCATTTTGCGCACCGACTTCTCGAGGCCGATCGCATCCCACAGTTCAAACGGACCTTGCTCCCAGCCGAACCCCCACTTCATCGCCTGATCGATCGCCACGATGTCGTCGGCAATCTCCCCGACAAGGCGGGCGGTGTACAGCAATGTCGGCGCGATGATGTTCCAAAGGAGCGTTCCCGCGCGGTCGCCATCGGCATACACGAGCGTTTGCAGCTTGGCGGCGGCTCCTTTCGCCTGCTTCGCCATCTCCACCGCCGGGGTGACAAGCTTTTTGCGCGGCTCGTATTGCATCGTGACGTAGTTCAGCTCGAGAATGTCTTTTCCTTGCTTGAGGAAAAAGCCTTGTCCGGATTTGCTGCCGAGCCAGCCATTTTCAAGCATCGTTTTCATAAACTCCGGCACGCGGAACGCCTCTTTTTCTTCCCCTTCGACGTTTTCATACACGTTGTTGGCGACATGCACGAACGTATCGAGCCCGACGACGTCAAGCGTGCGGAACGTCGCGCTTTTCGGCCGGCCGATGAGCGGCCCCGTCACCGAATCGACCTCGCCGACGCTGTAGCCGCCTTGCATCATCTCGCGGACGGTGACAAGCAACCCGTACGTGCCGATCCGGTTGGCGATGAAGTTCGGCGTATCTTTCGCCATGACGACGCCTTTGCCGAGCACGTCTTCGCCGAACGATTTCATATAGGCGACGACGTCTGGATCCGTATGCTCCGTCGGGATGATCTCAAGCAGCTTCAAATAGCGCGGCGGATTGAAGAAATGCGTGCCTAAAAAGTGTTTTTTGAAATCATCCGAACGCCCCTCCGCCATTGCGGCGATCGAGATGCCGGATGTGTTCGAGCTGACGATCGTCCCCGGCGTCCGCACCTCGTCGACGCGAGCGAAGACTTCTTTTTTCACTTCCAGCTTTTCAACGACCGCTTCAATGATCCAATCGACTTCCGCGAGCCGGTGGAAGTCATCCTCGAAGTTGCCCGTTTCAATCAAAGCGATGTTGTCTTTGGACATGAGCGGCGCCGGTTTTTGCTTGAGCAGCCTTTCCAGCGCCTGATTGGCGAGGCGGTTGCGCACTTGTTTATGCTCGAGCGTCCAACCTTTTGCTTCTTCCTCTTTCGTCAATTCCCGCGGCACGATATCCAACAGCAGCGTCGGAATGCCGACGTTCGCCAAATGGGCGGCAATGCCCGAACCCATGACGCCGGACCCGAGCACCGCGGCGCGCCGAATGCGTTTTACCATTTCGGTTCCCCCTCACACCATTGAATGAATGGTCATTCATTTTTTGATGAAAAAAATATCGTTGAAACCGCTCTCTATAAATAAATATATAGTATGTTGGTAATTTTCGCAATATATTTGCGCGCATTTTTCCCGACATCGCACTCCGAAATGTTGCTCATACTAACGATCAGGAGGTGAGCCACCGATGGCCCGGTTGAAAAAAAATCCATCTGAACGCGGCGTCAGCGCCGCAAGCGTCAAAGGAAACGCCGGCCCGACGGTCGAAGCCGACGGCGGCGGCAAGCGGACAAGCCAAAACCAGCAGTACAAAAAGCACAACATGCAAGGGGACTGACGCCCATGGCGTCAGCTCCCGCCTGTCATAGCTGCAAATATAGGGAAAAAACAAAGAGAGGACGCACGATCTGGAACGGCGTTTACCTCAAATGACCGCCCGACGCCCCGTGACATGCAACGGCGTTTGTCTGAAATCCAAAAAGGCTTGATGGCCGTTGCCGCTGGATGCCTGTCCCCTTCTGCGCCCGAACGCTCGGCGGCCGCCGGCGTTTTCCTCTGTTTTGCGCCCCTACTTGCGGAGGATGCCTTTTAAAACAAACGCCACGTTGGCCGGCCGTTCGGCGAGCCGGCGCATAAAATAGCCATACCAGTCCGTGCCGTACGGAACGTACACGCGCATCGTATATCCTTCGCGCGCCAGCTGCACTTGGCGCTCCGGGCGGATGCCGTACAGCATTTGGAATTCAAACTGGCTGTTGGGAATGTTGTATTCTTTGACGAGCTGCTTCGTATATTCGATGATGGCGTCGTCATGCGTCGCCACCGCCGTATAGTTGCCGTTTAGCAAATGCATTTTAATGATCTTCTTAAAGTTCTCATCGACATCTTTTTTATCCGGAAACGCCACCTCCGGCGATTCTTTGTACGCTCCTTTGACGAGCCGCAAGTTCGGGCGGTACGGCTTTAAATCTTCAATGTCTTGTTCCGTCCGGTACAAATACGCCTGCAGCACCGTGCCGACGTTGTCGTATTCTTTTTTCAACGTTTTAAAAATGTCCAGCGTCTTTTGGCAGCGCGAATAGTCTTCCATATCGATCGTCACAAACACGCCGCGCTGTTTTGCCGCATCCAAAATGCGGCGCATGTTGCGCATGACAAGCTCATCGGAAATATCAAGCCCCATCGATGTCATTTTCAGCGACAGCTGCGAGTTCAACTTCTCCCGGCTGATCGCCTCAATCGCCTCCAAGCAATGGCGCGCCATCTCATTCGCTTCCTGCTCATTGTCGACAAACTCACCCAAATAGTCGACCGTGACCGCCAATCCTTTTTCGTTCAGCTGGCGGATGACGCGCACCGCTTCCTCGATCGTTTCGCCGGCGACAAACCGTGAAGCGCCGAAGCGGAGGCCGTATCGTTTCGCCCATTTCGTCAATGTTTTATTTTTCGATAAGAACAGGAAAAAATCGCGCATCAACTGCTCCACTGTTGCAAGCCTCCTTGTATGGAAACGCATTCACCATTCTTATTGTACCATGTTTCAATTCAATTGAATATGTTTTTTCCCCACGGTTTATTTTTTATATGCGCATAATTTTCCACTCTCTGCACAATCTACAAGCGAACAACCGACGAAAGGAGCGAACAATGATGCAACAGCAACCACAAATGAACCCGCAGGCGGCGATGCCCGGGCCGCCGCAAATGGTGTCCACAAAAGACGCCATGTATTTTTCCGACATGATGTCGTGGAACTTGCTCGCGGCGAAAAAAGCGCACTTTTTCGCCTCGCAATGCCGAGACCCTGAAGTGGTGCAGGCGATTGAGCGCGCTGGACAGATGCATCAGCGCCATTACGACATGATTTTGCGCCATTTGCAAAACCCGCCGCAGCCGCCGGTGATGTGAAAGGAGCATTCCCGTTAGGAGCTTTTCCGGGGACTTGATCAAAAAAAGCCCTCTTGGTATGATGCAGGGGTGTCAAACACATCACTCACCATACCAAGGAGGACTTCAAATGAATTGTACACAAAATCAGAAAATCAATCAAGTCACCGAACAAACGCTTGTCGTGGGCATCGATATCGCGAAACGAACCCACTACGCCTGCTTCGTGGATGACCGGGGGCGTGTGCTTCGCAAATCGTTCCCGATCTTCCAGTCGAAAGAGGGCTTTCGCCAGCTGTATGAAGCGATTCAGGAGGCGATGCAAGCGTTCGGAAAGCCGCAGGTGATCGTCGCGGTGGAGCCGACCGGGCACTACTGGTTGAACCTGGCCTACTTCCTCGAGGAGCACGGGATCCCGTTGGTCATGGTCAACCCGGCGCATGTGTGCCGGTCGAAAGAACTCGATGACAACCTGCCGACGAAACATGACGCCAAAGACGCCCTAGTCATCGCCAGACTGGCGAAAGACGGACGATTCCTCGTCCCCCGGCTGCTGCACGAGATCGAAGCCGATTTGCGCGTCGGGAGCACGCTCAAAGAGAAGCTCCGCAAGGAACAGACGGCGGTGAAAAACGCGATCGTCCGCTGGACCGACCGATACTTTCCAGAGTTTTGGACGGTGTTTCGCGACCTGGGGAAAACGGCGCTTTCGGTGCTGGAGTGGACGCCGCTTCCGGCCGATATGGCCAGCCGATCCGCCGAGGAGCTCATCGAGGTGTACCGGCAAAGCGAAGGGCTGAAATGCCCGCAGAAGGCCAAAATTCAGGCGTTGATCGACGCCGCGAAGGACTCGATTGGGGTGACGGAAGGGACGACGATGGCCCGGTTTGAAATCGCCGCGCTCGTCCGCCGATACCGCCAATTGGAGGCTGAGATCGCCGCGTTGGACGCCGAGTTGAAGGCGTTGGTTCAAACGACGATGGAGTATCAATGGCTGAAAACGGTCGACGGGTTGGGAGACGCCACGATCATCGATCTGCTGGCGGAGATCGGCAGCTTCGCCCACTATCGGGACCCGCGTCAATTGGTGAAGTTGGCGGGCCTGACGCTCAAAGAGAACTCCTCCGGCCAGCGCAAAGGGCAAAAGCACATCTCCAAACGGGGACGGAAACGGCTGCGATCGGTGCTGTTTCGGGCGATGATTCCGCTGATCCGGCACAACGAGGCGTTTCGCGAGCTGCATGACTATTACACGACCCGCCCCGTCAATCCGCTGACCGGAAAGCAGTCCATCGTCGCATTATGCCGGAAGCTGTTGAATGTGC
Source organism: Geobacillus sp. Y412MC52 (assembly GCF_000174795.2). Classification (NCBI taxonomy): domain Bacteria; kingdom Bacillati; phylum Bacillota; class Bacilli; order Caryophanales; family Anoxybacillaceae; genus Geobacillus; species Geobacillus sp. Y412MC52. The sequence goes on from NC_014915.1 coordinate 3,149,144, forward strand.
TGTTTGCGATTTGTACGAAGAAACAAGCCTTTGACGCGGAGCGAATGAAACAGGACGTCTTGTCCCAGGTGCAACGGGCGGCCTAAGGCCTCCCCCTGCGAACGGAAGAATCGTTGGACAACAGGATGACACCGGAGAAGCTGGCGTGATTTTATCCATTCGACCTTGAGTCCCCAAAGGAGCTTGGCCGGCCTCCGCCTGATGACGAGACCGAACGAGGGAATGTTGGCGCGAAGACGCCCGGAGACATGGGAGGGTTCGTCCTCATCAGCGACGCGGAGATCCAAAGGGTGCATCGAATACGCTTCTCCCCACGGAAGGAAAATATCCCCAGCCGTGGCCGCGAAGCGCACCCTAGGTCTGTAAGATATCCACAAAACTGAAAAAGGATGTAAGGGATTTTGTCGAAAAATATTTTTTGGACACCCCTGAGGGGCCGAAAAGCCTTGATAAATCAACATTTCTAGAGGGAGGAACGCCGCATGAACACGAAACAAGTGCAAAATCCGGAGATGCAAGTGCCGAAAACGCCGCAAATGAACGAGCGCGATTTTCTAAACGACATGTTGACGACGGAAAAATACATGACCTTGTCGTACAGCGTCTTTTTGCATGAAGCGAGCAACCAACCGTTATATCAAGATATGATGAATATTTTCACCGAAACGCAAAACTGTCAGCGCGACTTGTACAATTTGATGTTCAAAAAAGGATGGTACAAGCTTGAAGTCGCCGATCCGCAAAAGCTTCAGCAAACGTACCAGCAGTTCCAAGGGTATACGAATCAGCTCCCTTATCAACGAAATGCCATGCAATAACAAAACGAGGGGATGTCCGAACGGCAGAAGGACATCCTCTTTCTCCATCCGTTAAGAAGACAGGGCGCAGAAAGGGGAGAAAGGGGAGAAAGGGATGGCAGCGCCATCCGAATCAGTGTGGAGCATGCTGCAAACAGCGGACGTCCGCATCCGCGACACCGGGATCATTGAATAAGCATCCCTTCTTGTTCCACAGGGATGCTTATTCTTTCATGAATAGACGATTAATACCACCAGCCTGGATACGGCGGGTACGGCGGGTACGGGTAAAACGGACGCGGAGCCAACGCGCCGCCGAGCAGTCCGCCCAAGAAGCCGCCGACAAATGGGGCGCCAAACAACAATCCTGGAAATAGCATCGTTCCTTCTCCTTTCCCCAAAGCTAGAATACTAACTACACTTTATTCATATGCAACAACAAGAAAAGAGGGTGGGCCGTCCGCCCACCCCTTGCCGGTTTCTCACCACCAAATGGGGCCATACCACCACGGATAGAAAAACGGCGGAACCAATGCGCTCCCGAGCAAACCGCCTAAAAAGCCGCCGAAAAACGGAGCGCCAAAAAATGGAGCGCCGAAGAAAAATGGGCGCGGCCGCCAAAACCACCAGCCCCACGGCCGCCAAATGCGCTCATCCGCCACTTGGAGATGGCTCATCTTGCTTCCCCCCTTCCGCTTGCTTTAGTCCCACTGTATGCAGGAAAAACGCCCGCTGCTTAGGCCAGTACCTAGAAGGCTGGTGAAAAACGGCGATTTCTCCCAAATCATCGATCCGTGAATGCAAAGGAAGGCTTCTTTCTAAAAGATATTCTCATTAAAGGGAACTATCTCCTATTATTTCTAGTATATTCCAAAAACAAAAACAGGCGGCTGTCCGCCGCCCCCGCTTATAGAAGCTCCGTGCGCGCCTGTTCGTACAAACAGGCGATCGAATCGAACAAAATACGCACCGCCTCAGCCATTTCGTCTTCGCTCATCGAAAGAACCGGAATGAACGTCAACACCGGGCCGAGCGGACGGATGACAAGCCCCCTCCGGCGCGCTTCGAGGATGATCCGGTGCTCCACCATGGCCGCGCGCGGAAACACTTCTTTCGTTCTTCGGTCTTTCACGATTTCAATGCCGCACATCAAGCCTTTTTGCCGGATGTCGCCAACAATTGGAATTTCATACAACCGCTCAAGCCATTCGGCCAGCCGGCGCGCCTTCCGCTTGACGCTGTCAATCAAGCCGCGTTTTTCGATGAGCTCGATGTTTTTCAGCGCAACGGAACAAGTGAGCTGGTTTCCCGTGTACGTATGGCCGTGGTAAAACGTTTTGTCTTCGTCCACATCGCCGAGAAATGCCGCATAAATCTCTTCCGTGACCAGTGTGGCCGCGAGCGGCAAATATCCTCCCGTGATCCCTTTCCCAAGGCAGACAAGATCAGGCTGCACCTCTTCCTGCTCACAAGCGAACATGGTGCCGGTGCGGCCAAAGCCGACGGCGACCTCGTCGCAAATGAAGAGCACCCCATACCGGCGGCAAAGCCTTTCCACTCCTTTTAAAAACCCGCGCGGATGGACGATGATCCCCGCCGCTCCTTGCACAAGCGGCTCGATGACAACCGCGGCGATTTGATCGTGCTGCTCCTCAAGCACCCGTTCAAGCTCGCGCAAACAATAGCCGACGATCTCCTGCTCGCTTCCGTATTCGTCCATACGGTACACGTACGGCGACGGCACTTCGATCCGCTCAAACAAAAGCGGCGCAAAAATGCGGTGGAACGTTTCCATGCCGCCAACGCTCACCGCCCCGACCGTATCGCCGTGGTACGCTTCCTTCAACGAGACAAACTTGTTCTTCTTCGCATATTGGACCGGGTCGATGTTTTTCCAATACTGATAGGCGATCTTGAGCGCGATTTCCACCGCCGCCGCCCCGGTATCGGAATAAAACACTTTTGACATGTGCGGCCAATATTCAAGCAGCCGTTTGGCCAACAAAATCGACGGCACATTCGCCGAACCAAGCAATGTCGAATGGGCAATTTTCTCCAATTGCTCGCGAAGCGCCGCATTCAGCTCCGGATCGTTATGGCCGTGGACATTGACCCATAGCGACGCATAGCCGTCCAAGTACCGGTTGCCGTCGAAATCGTACAAATAGCTTCCTTGCCCGCGTTCAATGATCAAGGGGCGTTCTTTGGCATACTGCTTCATTTGCGTAAATGGATGCCAGACGTACTGCTTGTCCCACTGTTCCAATTGCTCGTAGCTATACGCCAACGCTAAGCACCTCCAGCAATTGTTTCGCCTTTCCTTGTTCGATCCAACGCTGAGCTAAGGTTTCCAGTTCCCGCCTTGAGACTGCAGGAAGGAGCGGCACGACCGCCAGCACCGGCAGCCGAAGCAAGGCGGCGATCGTTTCGACATTGTTTTGGTGGATGATCTCTTGCTCCTGAAACTGATTGAACATCAGGCCAAGCAGACGAATGCCTTGTGCGTTCGCATAGGCTGCCGTCGTCACCGCGTGATGAATCGCACCAAGGCTTGAGAGCGACACGAGAATCGCCGGCACCTCATAGTCGCGGACAAAATCGCTCGTCATATACCATCGTCCGTCGCGCTCGCACCACGGAACGGCCAACCCTCCCGCTCCTTCGACGAGCACCACATCATAGCGCTGCGTAAGCCATTCCAACCGTTCGGCCACCCTCTCTGGTTCGATGGACGTGCCGGTCAACTTCGCCGCTAAATGCGGCGACATCGCCGGTTCCATATAGTACATGCCTTCTGATGTCGGAATCTTCGCCACTCGTTCGTACCAATATTGTTCGGCAAACGACACCCCGTCTTCGGCCAGTCCAGTCTGAACCGGTTTAAACACGCCGACCTTCATCCCAAGCCGCTCCAGCGCCAACGCCACGATGGAAGTGACGACCGTTTTGCCGATTTCTGTTCCTGTTCCCGTCATGAAAATGGCGTTTCCCATTCTTATCCCCCCATCCCTCGAGTCATCATGATCGGTCGGACGCGCGGCCATACGCGCGCCGCCACGACGGAACAAACGGCGCAAAGCACGAGATCCCCCGGCACCGGAAGAAGAAAGCCGAACCATAGCGTTTGGCCGATGGAAAGCGGAGTCTCCGCGATCCATTTCATTGCTATGTACAGCCACGTGCAGCCAAACGCATACACGACGAACAATGCCGCCAAATTCGCCTTCCATATGTCCTGCGCTCTTGTCCATTGAAAGCGGTGCACAAGCGAGCCGCACGTATACGCTCCAGCAATGAAGCCAAGCAAGTACCCAAACGTCGGCTTCCAAATATAACCGAGCCCGCCTCCTTCCGCAAACACCGGTGCGCCCGCCAGCCCGATCAACACGTAAAGCATCTGGCTGAGCGCTCCTGTTCTTGGACCAAGCAGACATCCCGACAAATAGACTGCGGCGATTTGCAGCGTAAACGGCACATACGGCACCGGGATTTTGATGAATCCGCCGACCGCCGTCAACGCGGCAAAAAAGGCTGCCCAAACAAAGGAACGGATGTGCACGTTTCCCCTCCTCTCCAAATATTTGTTTCTATTGTGCCTGATATGTTTTTTATTTGTCAACTTTATTTTTATATAGGTTTACATTTAGACAAAAAATACGGAGCCCCCTAACACAGCAGGACTCCTTTTTTGGCGCGGCTCATTTCTCAAACAGACGGCGGAAGCAGTGGCCAACGCTCACCCTTCATCCTCCCACAAGTTAAGCAGGTTCATCCGTTCGCCGTCCGTTTTCGGCATCGCCAGCGATCCACTCTGCCTCTCCTCCTTTTCCAACAACGACGACAATAAGCGCACCGCCTCCGCAATATGCCTTCCTTTGTTCAACATGATGCATTGTGCCTGTTTTCCAAGAAAAACATCCGAGATTTCCGCGCGCGACGGAATTCCCTTTTTCGCCATTTGTTCAAGCACTTGCGTCGCCCAAATGACCGGGATGTGAGCCGCCCGGCATAGCGCCAAAACGTCGTTCTGTGCGGCCGCAAGATGTTCAAATCCGATCTCCAGGGCCAAATCGCCGCGCGCAATCATCACACCAAACGCCGGAAACTTCAATCCCTCAAGCAAGATGCGAACGAAGTTATGAAGCGCCGCCCGCGTTTCGATTTTCGCGATCACCGGGAGAGAACCAGCTCCTTGTTCGGCAAGCAAATGATAAAGCTTTCGCAGGTCATGAGGGGCCTGAACAAACGACAGCCCGACGATATCCGCCCATCTCGCGATGAACGGAATCCATTCAAGGTCGCGGTCGGTGAGCGGCGGAACCGTCAAATGGAGAAACGAATCGGGAAGATGGATGCCCGTTCCTTGCTTAATCGCTTTTCGCTTTCCGCCATCGGCAACGACTTTGGCCTCTACATGCCGCTCGTGCACTTTCACGACCCGCGCTGCAATTTGGCCGTCGTTCAAATAAAGGCGGTCTCCCGCCCGCACATTGCGCCACGCTTTCGCCAACGTCGTCGTCATTTTCACACCGCAGCCATTCTGCGCCTCCGCAAACGCAGCGTCATCGAAATAAATATACAGCGGTGTACCGACCGTGACAAACGCTTTCATTGGTATGAACAAAACAGAACATAGAGTGAAAGAAGCCGACCCGCGCCGCAGTTTCATCCCTTTTTGCACATAGGCCGTCCGCGAAAGAAGAACTTTAAAACAAGACGGCGCGATTTGTTCAGTGACCCGAAGTTTTCGTTTTTTTCCGCGCACATCGGTAAACAGCAGTTCATCCCCTTCTTCGACGGTCGCTCCGTCCTCAGCCGTCAACTGCCACAAGAATGAAACATCGCGGGGGAGCGGAGACGGCGGCGGGGAAGAAGAGAAGGAAATGAGGCCGAAGAGCGGCTCCATTGGCTCTCCATATAGATTTTTCTTCACAGAGAGCTTCATCGGCCCCGCGTTGACTGCCAAGCGGTCGACCCGGATTTTTGGCCCCGGCAGATCCATGTAAATGCGGCATCGCCTCCCCTGCAGCTGTTGCTCCAACTGCTTCTCGGCTTGACGAATGATGGCCACGAGCGCCTCCCACGTTTCCGGAGAACCGTAGGCGCAGTTGATGCGGGCGATGTCCATGCCATAAAGAAGCAGCCGCTCGATCAGCCCCGGCTCATCCACCCATGCCTCGTCCATCGTCACCATAATGCGTGTCGGCCGAACAGAACTTGGGCTTCCGAACACTGCCTCCGCCCGTTTATGAAGCAACTGTTTCGCTTCCTTTCTTGTCATCTTTCGAAGCTCCCATCCGCCATCAACCCGCGTGCGCAAATAGGCCAAAACTCGTTCGATCGCGTCGATGAGATGAGCCTCTTGCCCCTCGAGCCGCCATCCGGCGTCTTCCATCGCTTCACGCAAATCCGACGGCATATGCTCCCTCATATATAAGTAAGCAAGCAACTGATCCCGGCTCTCTTCATGGGATGGAAGAGGAAAATACTTCTGCTTTTGTCCCACCCACTCCGCCATCCCTCGGTAAAAGTCGGCCAAGCGGGCGCCCAAATCTCGTTTGTCGTGCATCAGCGGCACCAACCCTTGTGAAAAATGCGGTTTTACTTTTATATATTCGCCGCCGCCCCAAATGAGGACAGAAAAAAACCGGCGCCATTCGCCGGTTGAATGCGACAGAAACAAGAAGCCGCTTTTCGCTGTATTATTTTTGCACAACCATTTTCATCCCGCACTGGCAAAGCAACGAATGTTTCAGCCGCCGCAACGGCTGACCGCACTGTTCACAAACGGCCGGTTTATTCACGCGTTTCCTCCCCTTTGCTGCGTGTTTGGTATCTATTATACACCCATGATTATTTAAAGTAAATACAAAATGATAATAATTATAAATAATGAGCAGATCATTTGGACTCTTTTTCCATTTGTGATAAGGTAATAATAGTGCCAATATTCAAAAGAAGGAGGCGGTCACGATGTACGACATCGCCATCATCGGCGCCGGGCCTGCGGGGGCAAGCGCTGCGATTTTCGCCGCCAAAGCCGGGAAGAAAACGGTCTTGTTTGACAGCGACAAAGGCATGACAAAGCGCGCTTGGGTGGAAAACCATTACGGGGTTCCGGAAATCAGCGGCCCGGAATTGGTGGAAACCGGGAAAAAGCAAGCCGCAAAATTCGGGGCGGAATTGGTGGAAACGCAAGTGACAAATGTGCAAAAAACAGACGGGGGATTCCGCCTTGAAACGGAAACCGGATCCTATGAAGCGAAACACGTCATCTTCGCCACCGGCGTCGCCACGGATCTCGCGGAAAAAATCGGCCTGCGCACCAAACCGGGCACGGAGCCGCGCATTAAAACGGTCATTGACGTCGACGCCAATGGCAAAACGAACATCGACGGCATTTGGGCGGCAGGGACGGTGGCCGGCGTCAGCGTTCATACGATCATCACAGCGGGCGACGGGGCGAAAGTCGCCATCAACGTCATCAGCGAACTGAACGGCGAACGGTACGTTGATCACGATGTATTGAAAAAATAACAACGAAGGTGTCCCAAACAGCGGGACACCTTTTCTAATAGCGCCATGGAAACGGCCGGGACGCAAGATGACGGGCTGAAACGCCTGTTGCGTCGTCCCCGCATCGACATAGCGGCCCCGATCCATCCAAGGGCGCTTATTGTCCAATGCTCCGGTACTTCCCTTCAAAAAACAAGAGCGGGTCGCCCGGTTCGTCTTTCATCAAAATATCGGTCACTTCCCCAAAGTAAAGCGTATGATCGCCGGCCACGTACGTGCTGTGGACGTTGCATAAAATATTCGCCAACGCCTCCGGCAAAATCGGATGGCCGTTCACCCAATCAAACGAAACGGGGCGCTCTTCTTTCAACTGGCCGGCAAACAAGCGCGACAACTCCTCTTGATCGCGCCGCAAAATGTTGACGGCAAATTTCCCCGTTTGCTTGACAATGTCATGCATTCGCGCTTTATGGCCAATGGAGACGACGACAAGTTTCGGGTCGAGCGAAACGGACATAAACGCGTTCGCCGTCATTCCTTTCGCTTCCCCTTGAAATTCGGTCGTCACGACCGTCACGCCGGTCGCAAATTTTCCCATGGCTCTGCGAAATGTACGATCATCCATACGGTTCTCCCATCCTTCCCTTTTCGTCATCAGCCGCCCTGCGCCTTCCGCTGGCGGTTGGGCGGCTTTCCTTCTTGATGTTTCCCCACGACGGGCGCTTCGTCCGACATCTTGCCTCTATGGCTAGGCCCCATTCATGCCGAAATGAGGGTCAAATCTACCCCCATCATAGCAGAAATAGGGGAAAGAAACAACGACGATATACGGCTGTCATCGGCGGCACGCCGCTCCAAGGTACGCCTCTGCCACCCGCTCATCGGCAAGCAGCTCGGCGGCCTTTCCGTGCACCACGATGCTTCCCCGTTCCAACACATACGCCTCATCCGCTGTCTGCAGGGCGGCTCGCACGTTTTGCTCGACAAGAATCATGGCCGTCTGAAATTGATCGCAGAGCTGTGTCAGCATCCCCATCACTTCCTTGACCACAAGCGGCGCCAGCCCTAACGATGGTTCGTCAAGCAAGAGCAGCTTCGGTCTCGCCATCAGCCCGCGGGCGATCGCCAGCATTTGCTGTTCGCCGCCGCTTAATAGTCCTCCCGGACGGTCGAGCATCGTTTGCAGTTTCGGGAACAGTTCAAGCACCCGCTCATAGTCGCGCTTCACTTCCTGTCCGTCGCGGCGGTGGCGGCGGTACGCCCCCAGCAGCAAGTTATCCCTCACGGACAGGCTGTCAAAAATTTGCCGCCTCTCCGGCACAAGGCAAATACCTTTTTCAACAATTTGCTCCACCTTTCCGTATGGAAGCGGTTTATGTTCAAAAAGAATCTCCCCTTCGGTTGGAGCGTAGACGCCGGCAATCGTGCCGAGCAGCGTGCTTTTGCCCGCCCCGTTGGCGCCGACAATCGCCACGATTTCTCCTTGGCCGACGTGCAAATCGATTCCTTTCAATACGTGCAAATGGCCGTGGTAGACATGAACGTTGCGAAGCACGAGCATCAGACCGCCTCCTCTCCCAAATACGCCTTGAGGACATCAGGATGCCGCGCAATCTCTTCCGGCGCCCCTTCGGCGATTTTTTTGCCATAATCGAGGACAACGATCCGGTCCGCGATCGCCATCACCGTTTCCATATCATGTTCCACGAACAAAAAGGTAAAGCCTTGTTCCCTCATCGCCAGCAACACATCAACGAGCTGCTTTGATTCTTGCGGGTTCAGCCCGGCCATCGGTTCGTCAAGCAAAATGAGCGAAGGACGAGACACAGCCGCCCGAGCGATTTCCACGAGCCGCTGCATCCCATATGGCAGCGTGCCTGCCCGCTCCCAGGCGAGATGGGCCAAACCGACCTGCTCGAGGCAGGAAAACGCCTGTTTCTGCGCTTGCTTTTCTTCTTTCACCGTACGCGGCAGCCGAAAGCCGGCGCTGAGGATTCCGCTCTTCAACCGTGAATGAAATCCAACCATCACATTTTCCAATACTGTCATCTCGGCAAACAGCTGCAAGTTTTGAAACGTCCTTGTCATTCCCAGCATCGCCAACTCGTGCGGTTGTTTGCCGCTGACCATGGCTCCTTGAAAACGAACGAGACCACTCGTCGGCGGAATAATGCCGCTGATCATATTGAACAAGGTCGTTTTGCCCGCCCCGTTCGGCCCGATCACCGCGACGATTTCTTCTTTTTTCACGTGAAAGGACACGTTCTGCACCGCCTGAACGCCGCCAAACGACTTGGACAATTGCTCCACTTCGAGCAACACTGCGCTCATCCCCGCTCCCCTCCGATCGAACGCGCCTTATGCCTCTCAACTGTGGCTATCTGCTTCTCTTGACGTCCGCCCATTTCAAAAAAGCGCCGCATCCTCTTTTGCATCACACCCGTCAACCCGTTCGGCATATAAATCAACATGACCACCAACAACAAGCCAAAAAAGACAATTTCAAACTCTCCACCGGCATTCGGAAGCAACAGCGGGACAACGGCTTTGAGCCATTCTCCTAAACAAACATAGACGGCCGCGCCGACGAGCCCGCCCCACACATGGGCCGATCCACCGATCACCACCATAATCAAAAAGGAAATCGACGGGACGATGCCGAATAAGTCCGGATTGATAAACGTAACATAATGGGCGTATAAGCTCCCGGCAATCGAAGCGTAGACAGCGCTGAGCATAAAGATTTGCAGCTTGTATTTTGAAATGTTCACTCCAAGGGAGCTTGCCGCCACCTCGCTTCCATGAATCGCCCGCAGCGCCCTTCCGACCCGGGAGCGGACGATGTTGCGGGCAAACCATAACCCGGCCAGAACAAACAACGAAACGAGGTAGTAAAACTGGAGATCGCTTTGCAACGGAACCCCAGCTATACGGATCGGCGGAATGCCAAAAAAGCCATTTAACCCTCCCGTGATCTCTTTCCATTCCTTGAAAAATGTAAACATAATGACGCCAAAGCCTAACGTCGCCAACGCCAAATAATGCTCACGCAGCCGAAAAACTGGAATGCCGACCACAAGCGCCACCAATGCAGCCAAAACCGCGCCGGCAGCCAGCGCCAGCCAGGACGGCCATCCCGCATTCGCGGTCAAATAGGCGGACGCATAAGCGCCGATGCCGTAAAACGCCGCCTGACCGAGCGAAATTTGGCCCGCATATCCCATCAACAGCGTCATCCCTGTGCTCACGAGCGCGTACAGCCCGATGAGAATCAGAGTGCTTAGCACGTAGTTATTGCCGAAGACGAGCCAGGGGAGACCGAGCCAGACAGCTGCGCCGGCAAGCAAGGGCCATCGTTTCCTCCCATCCGCCATTTGTTGAACGCGCTCCATCCATCCGCCCCCCTTACACCCGTTTTCCTGTCATCTTGGCAAACAGCCCGTTCGGCATGAACAACAGCACAAGCAATAGCAGCCCAAAGCTGATCGCTTCTTTGTACCCCGAGGACAAGTATCCTTCCGCAAACGACTCAAGCAGCCCGACGAGAAACGCGCCGGCGATCGCCGCCGGGGCGTTCGTCAATCCCCCGACAACGGCGGCGATGAACGCCTTCAGCCCGATCATCATTCCCATATCATAAGACGCGCCCGAAATCGGGGCGATGACGATTCCCGCCAGCGCTCCAATACCGGCGCTGACGGCAATCGCGCCAAGCGACATTTTGCGGATGTCAATCCCCATCAACCGAGCGGCAAACGGGTTGATGACGCAGGCCGCCACCGCCTTGCCGATGTACGTTCGGTGAAAAAACAGATGCAAGGCGGCAAAACTTGCGAGCGAAATGACGATCGCCCAGACGCTTTGCCATTGGATGACCGCTCCAAACACCTCAAGCGCTCCATGGCCCGTAAAGGGGCGCAGCGCGTACGGATCCGTCCCCCAAACAAGCAAGGCGATACCGCGGAATACAAACGACGCCCCGATCGTAATGATAATGAGCACCGCGACAGGCGAACGGCGCGCCGGCTGAATCGCCAGCCGCTCAAACAACGCGCCGACGGCCATCACCGCAAGCATGCTCAAACCGATGGCCGCGGCAAACGGCACTCCGTTATTGACCAACGTAATGCAAAACAGCGCCCCCAACATAGCGAAATCGCCTTGAGCCAAATTTAAAATGCCGGTCACGCTGTACGTAATGACAAATCCGAGCGCCACGAGCGCGTAAATGCTGCCGACCGTCAGCCCGGAAAACAACAGCTGCACAAACTGGCTCCACGCTTCCATGCCCCGTCCCTCCTTCAACGGTTAGGTGGAACAAAAGGGAATTAGCGACCTCATTCCCTGTTTACTGCTCGGCGAGCACAAACTTTCCGTCTTGAATTTGCACCATCACCAAACTGTCGGCGTCAAGCCCTGTATGGTCGTCTTTCGACATATGGAAGACGCCCGAAATGCCGATAAATTTTCTTGTATTCTCCAGAACCGACCGTATTTTCTCTTGATCCGCGCCGCCCTCCTTGATCGCATTGACCAATAAATGGAACGCATCCCACGCATGTCCGCCAAACGTTGTCGGGGCATAGCCGTACGCTTTCTCAAACTGTTCTTTGTATTTTAGCAGCGTTTCTTTTTGCGGGTCGCTGTCCGGAAGCTGATCGGCCACTAAAATGCGCCCGGCAGGGAACCATACGCCGTTGGCCGCCTCCCCGGCCAAGTCGATAAAGCTTTTCGTGCCGATGCCGTGGCTTTCCACAATCGGCGCCTCAATGCCCAACTGGCGGATGTTTTTCGTGACGACCGCCGATTCCTGCGCCGTTCCCCATACGATAATGGCTTGCGGATTCGCTTTTTTCACCTTTGTCAACATCGCTTTCGCGTCATCGACCGTCGCCTCAAATTCCTCTTCGATGACGGCTTTCACCCCATATTCCGGGGCATAATGCACAAACTCTTCATGCCCGCTTGTTCCGTATGCATTGGCGACGTTCAGCCAAGCGACGTTCGTCCATCCTTTTTCCTTTAAAAAACCAAGCAGCTTCTGAATGACGATATTGTCCCCTTGAGCGGTTTTAAATGTCCAATGACGCGAGGATCCATCGCTTGGGTTGACGATTTGTTTGCTTGCGGCGAGGGAAATGTACGGAATGCCTGCTTTTTCAATGAGTGGAATCATGGCTAAGGAGTTGCCGCTGATCGTGCCGCCGATGATGGCCGTCGCTTTGTCTTGTTCGATGAGTTTTTTCGTGGATAATACGGCCTCGTTTTGGTTGGACTTGTCATCATAGGCAATCAGCTTAATTTTCTTTCCATCAATGCCGCCTTGCTTGTTCCATTGCTCAACGAGCATTTTGACCGTCTCCATCTCCGGTTTGCCAAGCGGGGCCGCCCCGCCGGAAGCCGAAAAAATGGCGCCAATTTTGATTTCATCCTCTCCTCCCGATGTCGCCGTCTTCCCACAGGCGGCAAGGAAAATGAGCAACAATGCCGCCATCAATAGAGACATTCCTTTTTTCATCTTTTTTGCCCCCTTTTATATTGACAACGCTTTCAAATCATCGTTCTCCCGCCAGGCCTCCACCCGGCGGAAGAAGATCAGCGCCGCCGCTTAAACGCTTCGGCGGTGTTGATTTTGTGTTGACGGACGTATTGTTCGATTTCATGCGGCGGCGCCTGTTCATGCAACAGACGGATGATCTCTCTATGTTCTTCGATCGATGCTTTCGCCCGCTGCGGGACAAACGTAAATCCGTACACGCGGATGCGCTTCATCCGCTGCCAAATTTGCTTGATTTGCTCTTCGAGGTAGGCGTTGCCGCAATGGGCGTAAATCAAGGAATGAAATTCATAGTTCAGCTCGCTGAACCGTTCCAGCTCCAGCTCTTCAAGCGCCTGCTCCATCCATTCGTTCAACCGCTCAAGCTCGTTGATCGCCTCCTTCGTCAAATTGGCGGAGCCAAGCGCGGTCGCATAGCCTTCCAGCACAGCCAACACCGACAGCGTCTCGATATATTCTTTCTCGTTGATGTTGCTCACAACGGCGCCTGTATACGGCTTAAATTCGACAAGCCCTTCCGCCTCGAGCTGGCGGATCGCCTCGCGCACCGGGATGCTGCTGAGTCCAAGCTCGCGGGCGATTTGATCGATGACGACGCGGTATCCCGGGCCATAGACGCCGTTTTCAATGCGGGAAAGAATATACTCGTAAGCCAATTGGGTTTTGTTTTTCGCTTTCGTTTCCATACGTTTATCATATACTAGATCATATACATTGACTAGTCGTTATGCCTGTTCGGCAGACAAGGCGGTCGGTTTCTCCCCCTTGCCGAACGCGGGGATCGGCGGATCGCCGACGGCGACGTGGACGACTTGCACTTCCGTATAGAAATCAAAGCTGTAATGCCCGCCTTCGCGGCCGATGCCGCTGTATTTCGTCCCGCCAAACGGGATGCGCAAATCGCGGACGTTCGGCGAGTTGACCCACGCCATCCCGCTTTCGATCGCTTGGGCGACGCGGTGGCCGCGCTTCATATCGTTCGTCCAGACGTATGCCGCCAGCCCGTATTTCACATCGTTCGCCAGCCGTATCGCCTCTTCTTCATCCGCAAAGGACATGACCGCCATGACCGGTCCGAAAATCTCTTCCTGCGCCACCCTCATGCCGTTATGGCAACCAAGCAGCAACGTTGGCGGCACAAAATTGCCTTTTTCCAATCCTGTTGGAACGCTGGGGGCATAGACGTCCGCCCCTTCTTGCTTGGCGATGTCAATATAGCGGTTCACCCTCTCCCAATGATCGCGGTGAATGAGCGGACCGAGTTCAGTCGCCGGGTTCATCGGGTCGCCGATGACGATGCGGTCGACGCGCTCTTTGAGCCGGGCGACAAATTCGTCGTAAATCGACTGTTCAAGCAAAAGCCGCGAGTTGGCCGTGCACCGTTCGCCATTGAGCGAAAACACGCCCCAAACCGCCGCATCGAGCGCCCGTTCGAGATCCGCATCGGCGAACACAATGAGCGGCGACTTGCCGCCGAGCTCCATCGATGTTTTTTTCAACGTCGCAGCGCTGTTGCGGATGATTTCCATGCCGGTCGTCGTCTCGCCGGTAAACGAGATGAGGCGCACATCCGGGTGGGCAACCAATGCGGCGCCCGCCGTTTCGCCAAACCCGTGCACGACGTTGAACACCCCGCGAGGCAGCCCGGCTTCATCGATGATTTCCGCCAGTTTATTCGCCGTCAACGGCGACCATTCGGCCGGCTTCAAGACGACGGTGTTGCCGGTCGCCAGCGCGGGAGCCACCTTCCACGTTTCCAGCATAAATGGCGTATTCCACGGCGTGATGAGCCCGGCGACGCCGACTGGTTTATAAACGGTATAGTTTAAAAACTGTCCATTCACATGGTACGCCTCGCCGACAAGGCGCGTCTTCACCATTTCCGCGTAAAAGCGGAAGTTTTCCGCCGCGCGGGCGGCTTGCTTTTTCGCCTGGCTGATCGGAATGCCGGTGTCAAGCGCTTCTAAATAGGCGATGTCGTCCGCATACTGCTCAATCAAGTCAGCAATGCGGAAAAGGTAACGAAGACGCCGTTCGACCGGCATTGTCCGCCACGGCCCGTGATCAAACGCCTCCTTTGCCGCCCGGACCGCTGCGTCGATGTCTTCTTTCCGCCCTTCGGCCACTTCGTTGATCCGTTCGTTCGTAAACGGATTGATGTTGTCAAAATACGCACCGGCTGCCCCTTCCATCAACTGCCCATTGATATAATGAAGCACTTTTGGTTGCACTGCCATTCGTTTCCCCCTCCCGCTATGTCCGATAACGCGCATGAATGTTGTTGTGTTTATACGTCCCCGCCTCGTTGAATTCATACAGCTCAAGCGACAGCGCCAAATAGCGTTTGGCGAACAGCGGGGCGAAATGGTCTTTCATCACGGCAAACAGCTCGTCGCCGACTTCTTTTTTCACCTGTTCCGGACGCCCGGCGCCGATTTTCAGCGTCCCGTGCACAAACGCATCGTCTTCGGCCCCATCAGCCACATAGTACTCGTCAAGCCGAATGGCGCGCGAGCGGATGCCGCCGACGGGAAACCAATCGCTCCGCTTGATCAACACGCGGTGAATTTTTCCAAGCAAGCCGCGAATATCGGCCTCTTCGCCGAGATTGGCCGTGTATTCCAAAATAAAGTGCGGCATCATTCCTCCTCCTTTGGCTAGACGATGTAATTGATCAGCCGGCCGATGCGTTCGATTTCGGCCACGACTTCATCGCCGGGCTGGACGTTCACCGCCCCTTTCGGCGTGCCGGTCAAAATCACGTCGCCAGGCGCGAGCGTCATGAATTCGGTGATGTACTCAAGCAAATACGGGATCGAAAAAATCATATCGCCCGTATATCCTTCCTGCGCAACCGCCCCATTGACATACGTCCGCAAACGAAGCGCCATCGGATCGCCGACTTCCTCATGGCTGACGATCCACGGGCCTAGCGGCGTCGTCCGGTCGCGGTTTTTGACGCGGAAATTCGGCCGGTAGTAATTTTCCAAGTAGTCGCGAACAGCGTAATCGTTGGCAATCGTGTAACCGAAAATGTAGTCGTACGCCCGTTCCGCTTTCACCCGGCTGGCCGGGCGGCCGATGACGACCGCGAGCTCGCATTCATAATGCATCATGTTGACCCCCTCCGGGCGAACAGTTCGGCCGCGATGGCCGATGAGCGTATTTTTCCCTTTGAAAAATAAAAGCGGCTCTTTCGGCGCAACAAAAGACAATTCGCCGGCATGCTCGGCATAATTCAATCCAAGCGCCACGATCACTCCCGGCTCCACCGGGGGAAGCCACATCACTTCAAGCTCCCCGACGATCGTTCCGTCCGGCAGGCGGAGGCGGCCATCGTCGAGCGGCTCGGCTTCGGTCACGATTCCGTTCCAGGCCACACGCGCCCGCCTCATCATTCATCGCCTCCTTGTTCCAGGGCGATTTCATTTTCCAACACACCGATCCTTTCGATTTCGATGCGCACCACATCTCCTGCTGTAACAAGCGGCGCATCGGCCGGCCAGCTGAAAAACAGCACATCGCCTGGGTAAAGGGTCATAAATTCGGTCACCTCAGCAAGCCATTGTTCGACTGGAAGGCGAAAGCGGCTCGGGTCTGCACGCTGGACGAGGCGCCCGTTGACGTATACGCGTGCGGTCAAGGATGACAGCGGCGACGCTTCCTCTTTCGGCACGATCCACGGGCCGACTGGGGCGAACCCGTCGCGCGCCTGCTCCTTCACCGCCGGGCGGTGCCGCTGCTCGTGTGGAATCGACAGATCATTCACGATCGTATAGCCGAATACAAAATCGAGCGCCTGCTCGCGCCGCACGCGCGCCGCCGTCCGCCCGATCACCAGCCCGAGCGCCGGAGCAGCCTGAAGATGCTTCACCCCACGAGGCAGAAGCACCGGACGCCGATGGGCGTTGATGGTGTTTGCCGGCTTCATATACAGCACCGGGCCTTCCGGCGGCTTTTCATACGGCGGGGCGTTCATCTCTTTTGACAGCGCCGCCCACTCCTTTCCATCATTCAGCGCCACCCCGTACATCGCCCCGCCAATAGGCGCGTCCCATTCCAATTCATCAATGCGGTGCGTCAGCCCGCCAAACGACACCGTCCCGCCGCGCGGATCCGCCTTTGCCTCAATCGTCCGCCTCATGCCGGCCAGGCGCAAGCGCACATTCGCCATCATGTATCCTCCTCATCTGTATCGATGCCATTTGAAGCTTTACCATTTGCAGCTTTACCGAGCATTTGATCGCGCTTTGGCGTGACGGAGGCAAGCCACAGGCTTGCCTTCGACAGTCAAAAATGGATGAGCCACTTTTCCGTCAAGGATATGTTAAACGATTTCGTTGCATCTAATATGCCTGTTGCCAGGCGTGTTGATGAACCAATCAAAACCAGTTGAGAAAGCATTGTTCCCGGCTTTTCTGCCGCCGTCGGCAAGCGGTTCGCTTGCCGACGGAGCGTGCAGCTGCATGGTGCTTTGTTTTCGGGAAGCAACGGATCATCAACACTCGTGACCGGTTGCACGCGCTTGTTTTATGTCGCTTTTTGCATTTCTTCGTCCTGCGTCTCTTCAGCCAGCAACCCGTATTTGACGAGCGTGCGGCGGATTTGCCGCTGATGCTCTTCGCTTGGCAAATCGAGCGGCAACCGGAGCTTCGGGGTGATTTTCCCCATCATCCCGAGCGCCGCTTTCACCGGACCTGGATTCGTTTCAATGAACAGCACATCATTGAGCTCCATCAGTTCAAAATGAAGATCTTGCGCACGCTTGATGTCGCCTTCAAACCAAGCGTCGTGCAGCTCGGCCACTTTATGCGGCACGACGTTCGCCGTCGCGCTGATCGATCCGGCGCCGCCGATCGCCAGCATCGGATAGCACAAAAGCTCGATGCCGGAAAAGAGAAGAAAATCGCGCCCGCAGTGCCAAAGCACTCGGTTCACATGTTCAAAATCTTTGTTTGACTCCTTCACGCCGATAATGTTCGGACAATCTTCGGCCAGCCGCGCCAACGTTTTGACTTCCAAGTTGACCGCCGTCCGCCCCGGAATGTTGTAGACGATGATCGGAATGTCGACCGCCTCGGCCACTGCCTTAAAATGTTTATACAGCGCCTGCTGGGACGGACGGTTGTAATACGGGACGATGACCATTGCGGCATCAGCCCCAATCTCTTGCGCAAATTTGGTCAGCTCGATCGTTTCCGCATGGTTGGTCGAGCCCGTCCCCGGCACGAACGGCACCCGACCCGCCACCGCTTTTTTCGCCGTTTCCATCACCTGTTTTCGCTCTTCAAGCGTCAGCGAGCTCGGCTCTCCCGACGTTCCCGTGACGGAAATGCCGTGCGTGCCGCTTTCAATATGCCAATCGATGAGCGCGGCGAGCGCCGCAAAATCAACGTTTCCTTCCTCATCAAACGGCGTGACGACCGGCGCGATCGAGCCGCGCAGCCGTTCTTTCGCCTCGCGGTATGCCATCCCCTTGCCCCCTATTGACTTTATTTTTCTGAATCTTATTTATATTGTACACATTATCATATATGAAATCAACGATAAAATCATATATAATCTCGATCCCGAAAACCGCGAGCAGAAGGGCGGCGGTCTTCTTCTAAATCAGGAAGGTCGGTTTCCGCTTCGCCAATGTCGGTTCGTTCGGCTCGATCGGCTGGCCGCTGTGAACGTCAAGAACGACGGACGCCTCTTCAAACCAGCTGTCCGGCGCCGCATGCCCCCAGAACGTTTGCCGGCGCGGATCGTCCAAATCCCAGCGGATCGGCGGAAAATCGGGGTCACTTGTCAAATAATCGCCGTTATACAGCTCAATTCGGTGGCCATCCGGGTCGCGCAAATAGACAAAGAAGGCGTTCGACAATCCGTGGCGGCCCGGCCCGCGTTCAATGTTCGGCGCATATCCGGCCGCCGCCAGCACATCGCACGCATGGATCAGGCTGAGCGGGTCCGGCAGCCAAAACCCGATATGGTGAAGGCGCGGCCCTTTTCCGTTCATCAGCGCCAAATCGTGGACATTTTGCTTCCGGTGCAGCCATGCCGCCCAAAGTTTCCCATCCTCTGTTTCCGTATACTCTGAGCAGGCAAAGCCCAAACCATGGACATAAAAGTCGTACGCGTTCTTTACATCTCTAACCGCGCAGTTGAAATGATCGATGCGCTGCACGCGGGCGCCGCGGTGCAAGTCATACCGCTGCAAAAGCCGCTCTGTTTTCTCCATCTGGGCAAAAAACTCAAGCGGCAGCCCGGACGGATCTTGAACGCGAAATGCCCGACCGATGGCGTTTTGGCTTCCCGCTTCCAGCCATTTCGGCTGCAGCGTTTGCGCCGCAAACCATTCATAAAGCGCTTCCAATTCCTGCTCGGAACCGACTTTGTAGCCAAGCGCCTCGACCGCGGGGCGGGGCCCCTTTTTCAATAGAAGACTATGATGATGATATTCTTCAAGTCCACGCAAATACAGATGGCTCTCATCCGCTTCCGTCACGACAAACCCAAGCACCCGTTCGTAAAAATCGCGAGCGGCGGCCAAATCGGTCACATGCAGCACCGCGCGGGCGCAGCGAATAATGGAAAATGTCATCACTCTCTTCCCCCTTTCGCAATATTCCTCCATCTAGAGTCAGGTAGCCGACAGAAAGAATCTTTCTTTTCTGCTGGCGAACATGGAACAAAGCCCTTCCTTGTTGCTGGCCAACTCCCTTCGCTTCAAACATCTCACAGCATGCCCGGATCAGCCAGCTTGCGTGCCGCTATGCCCGCCTTTTTTCGATCGGCGGCAACCTTGGGAAACGCCGCAGCGGGCGATCCTCCGCCGCTCCTCAACCGTTCCAACGCCCGCCCGTGTTTGCGAGCGTCCAAATGAACGGTCAATGCTTGTTGTCAGAAGGAATGAACACGCTTTTGGCGCCGCGCAGAAATTCGCGCACGAACTGTTTATACGGCTCTTTTTCGTAGCCGTCAAAATACGCCATCCCCATCCGAACGGGATCGCCGAAAAAGTAATATTCGTAATGCGTCTGTCGGGCTCCGAACGCGCTCATCGTGAGATCCCAGGCGAGCCGGAACAGCTGGACGCGTTCATAGCCGTCCACCGTCGCCCCTTGCATCGCTCGGCTTACAATCTCGCCAATTTCTTCATTGTGGAAATCGGCTTCAGTCGGAATCGCCATCAACCCCGATGCTCCTAAAATGCGGATGATCTCCGAAAGCCGTGGATAAATGCGCGGATACCAGTTGCGCGCGGCATCGAGCGCGGCAAAATCCGGCGTCATCGTTCCCCAGCGGTCTCTCTTCGCATTGTGCTCAGCCCGGTACAGGTGGCTCTTCATCGTCTCGAGGACGAGCATGATTTCCGCCCCTTTATCTTTCACATGCTGGAACTCGCCGATGCCGATTGCTTCGATCAGACAAAGCGTGACGCCGAGCAAAAACTCCGTTTTGACGATGTTTTTCGCCACCACTTGATGGGACATATGAATGACCGCGTTCGTCTCACGGAACGCCCGGTTGCAAATCGACGAATTGCCGCAAACAAACACGCGCTCCCACGGCACAAACACGTTTTCAAACGAAACGATGGCATCCCCCTCTTCAAAGCGGGACGCCAGCGGATGGTCCCACGAACTCCGCCCGTAGTCAAACGCCTCGCGGCAAATGAACTTCACGCCCGGCGTATTGTTCGGAATGGCAAAGGCGAGCGCGTACGGGTCTTCACCAGCTGTCGATTTTTTCACGGTTGATGGAAACACTAAAATTTCGTCCGTAATCCCGCCTTGCGTCGCCAACAGACGGATGCCGCTGACGATGATCCCGTCTTTTCGCCGTTCCACCAAATGGAGCGGCACATCGGCATCGTTTTGTTCATGAAGCGCCTTGGCGCGATTCATTTGCGGATGGATGAGCGTGTGCGTCAAGCTGATGTCGTTTTCACGCGCGTACTCATAGTAGTTTTTCGCGTTTTCGGCAAACATCGGGTCATCTTCCGCAAATAGATCATTGGCGACGCCCATGGCCATGACTTCCGCGTTTAAATAATCGGGAGAACGGCCCATCATCCCCGCGGACATACGCGCCCATTCTTGCGTCGCCTCGCGGCGGGCGATGAGCTCGTCAATGGTTGTCGGCTGAATGAACGTCATGCCGACGAGCTGCCCGGTTGTCGGCGACCGGTACAACATTTTCTCCGGCTTTTCATATTGCCGGTCGTAAAGCGCCGCCATCGAACGGACGACGTTGCGGAACGCCGGATGAACAGTGACATCCTCCACTTTTTCCCCGTGGATGTACACGCTGCTTTTCGCCCGCTTGAGCCGCTCCATATACTCCTGACCTGTTTTGGCCGGCATTTTCATTCCCCCCGTTTTCACGTATAATAGATAAGGAAGCGCTATCATTCAGAATGTTCAAAATTAATATAACATATGATTTCATATATGAAAAATACAAAAATGATCAACCATCCTATACGAAAAAGATATGGAAGCAAGAGAGGAGGCACGGCCATGATCGATGTGAAGCAGCTGAAATACTTCGTCACGATTGCCGAAGAGGGGCAAATCACGAAAGCGGCGCAAAAGCTTCATATCGCCCAGCCGCCGCTCAGCCAGCAGCTGAAGCAGCTCGAAGAAGAGCTCGGCGTTCCTTTATTTGACCGGAAGGCGAAAAAAATGGAGCTCACCGCACCAGGCAAAGCGTTTTACGAAAAGGCGAAACGGCTGCTCGCCCAGCTTGATGACGCCGTAGCGGAAGTAAAAGAAATCGAAGAGGGAACGGCGGGAACGCTGTCGATCGGCTGCGTCAAATCGTGCTTTTACTATTTGGCCCAAGCAATCCGTCACTTCCATGAACAAGCTCCGAACGTGACCTTTCATCTCCGTGAAGGAGATACATTTTCCATTTGTCAGCTGCTTTACGAGCGGCACATTGACATCGGCATCGTCCGCCTGCCGATCGACTCGGCTGATTACGACGTCATCCGTCTGCCCGGCGAACGTTATGTCGGCGTGTTGCCGGCGCAATGGAAAACCGGCCAACCCTCATTATGCATGCGCGATTTTGCGGATTGGCCGCTTCTCCTTCTCCACCGGGTGCACGGCGCCGGACAGTACGAGCGGGTCATCGAGGAATGCCGCCGCCATGGCTTTGAACCGAACGTTCTATGCGAATGCCCGGACGCGACCATATTGCTCTCCCTTGTCGCCCAAGGCCTTGGGGCCACCATTGTGCCGCAATCCACCGTAGCCTTGTTTCGCCTCCCTGGCATCAAGGTGCTGGAGATCATCGACTCTTCGATGACAGCGGAAGCCGCCGCCATCCTCGACCGACAACGGTATTTGCCGAAAAGCGCCCGAACATTCCTCGACGTGCTCCAAACCGTTGCCGCCCGCGCCGCCGGCGGACAACATGAAGAAAGATAGCGATTCCTCCAATCGTGGACGCTCAAGTGAAGGGAAAAAACAACATTGGCGTCATCTCTTCGTTGCGCCGCACTTTTTGTTCAACGACCGGCTTTCCAAAAAAAATCAGGCGCCGTTGGGCGCCTCATCACAACCCTGCCGACCGCTGCAGCCGCTTGGCGATTTCGAAAAAATCTTCGGCCGAAATCCCGGGGGCGAATTCTTCCGGCACTTCGTCCAAATCGGGGATCGCCCCCCCTTGGGGCGCTCCTTCGACCACCTCGAGCGGCTGTCCATCGCTTGGATGGGTTCCTTGCCAAATGCGGACGATTTCTTTGTAATAGCGATCGCTGAACGTATAAAGCCGGCGGTGGACGCCTTGATCCTCATACTTTCTCGCCTCGTCGAACACACGGTTATCCAACTTCGGGATCGGCAGCAGTTTCGTCACATCGACCCCCGTAGCCACTTCGATCGCTTTGGCGTACGCCAAAATATGAACGCCCCCGCGCACAAGCAAGTAGCCGATCATCTCACGGGCGGTAGGATGGTCCGTCATTTCATAGACGCGCATTTTATGCGTGCGCGCTCCGCATTCAAGGAAAAAGTTGTGAAGCAAATCCAAAATCAAGTTGCCGCTGTTGAACACGTACTCCCCCGTCCACGCCTTCCCCATCGAATCGCCGGGAAACGCCGTCTGCGCCGTCGCGATAAAATGATACGTATTGCGCTTGTCTTTCGCATCCTTCATCGGCGCTGTATCCGGATCACCCGGATGGGTGGAGCCGGTCAAGCAAAGGTTGATCGCATTGGACACGAGCTCCACATGGCCAAACTCTTCGGCGGTGATGCTCGCCACCAACTCGTAAAACGGGCGCAGCTTCTTTTTTTGCCGAAAATTGAATGACTGAAACAAATAATTGTTTAACGTCGACATTTCTCCGAAACGGCCGCCAAGCAGCTCCTGGACAGCGGCAGCCGCATTGGGGTCCGCGTACTTCGGCTTCGGCAATTCGATCGCCAGCCGGTCGATCCGCTGAAATACCACGACTCTTTTCCTCCTCTCCATTAATTGCTGAGGCGAACAGACACCACTTGCGCCAAGCGGATGTAATAAACCGCCTGATGCGCCGAGATGACGATATGGTCCGGCTTCACATCCCTCACAGTTCCTTGGATCGAACCGCGGACTGTTTCCACCACCACTTCTTTGCCGTTCAAAGCTTGGAAAGCGTGGTACACATACGGGTCAACCAGGGCAATGAGCTGCGGTGACGAAGCATGGGACGCGTAGGGCTGGTTCATTCTCATTTCCTCCCTTTTGATGCGCTGAAGAAGATTCCCTTTTTATCCATATGCCGCCCCATGCAGAACATGACAAAAAAACCCAACGTCGAGAAAAGAAAGCGGCCTGATGCTCAAGGACATTCAAGCCGCTTCCAAAGATGTTTACGCCGCTAGAAAGCGGCGAATGCTCGGAATCTTTTGCACAACAAAACGATCCAACAGCCAAATCGCGGCGAGCGACAAAGCAAATAGAGGCATCACGACCGCCGCGGCGATCATGCCGCCCCACACCGTTTTCGCCGCTTGAGGGTCTTTCACCCGCGCCGGAGCGCCGAAACCGTCTTTCGGCTTGCGCTTGCGCCACATGACAAAGCCGCTGACGCACAAAAACACAAGCCCGAGGCAAAAAACGAGATTGACGAGCTGATTGGCCAGCCCAAACAACCGCCCTTCATGGAACGCGATGCCAATCGTAATCGCTTTGGCCAATGCGCCGTAGTCGGAAAAGCGGACATCGCTCAGAACCCGTCCCGAATATTGGTCAATATGCAAGGTGGCGTTATCCCACGGCTTCGTCTTCGATGTCGCAACGGTAAACACCCCTTTTTCCCCTTGCGGCAGCGAAATGGTGAACGGCTTTTTCACCTTTTTCGCCTCCGCGATCGCATACACCTCATCGAGCGAAAGCGGGGCCGCCTTGCGCTTGCGAACAGAAGGCACAGGCAGTTGTTCGGCCGCCCATGGCACGTCTTGCGCCACTTCTTTGGTGACCACTTTCGATTCCGGCTTCGGTCCGAAGCTGAACGCAAACGGCGGATACCCGGTGTTTGTCGCCGTCGCCACCCGGTTGATGACCTCCCCCATGACCCCTGTCCACGGCATCCCTGTCACAATGAGCAGCAAAATACCGATGCTCAACCATATGCCTGTCACTGCATGCCAATCGCGCCAAGCCAACCGTTTTTTCGCCCGCCAGCGCGGCCAAAACGTCCCGAGAACAGAGAATGATTGCCGCGGCCACCAAAGATAGAGGCCCGTGGCCAACAAAATAAAGCCCCAACAAGCCGCCAGCTCTACAAAACGGTTGGCCGCCGTTCCGCCAATCAATAGCTCGCTGTGGATTTTTTTCGCGATTTCCGTCCAATTCTCATCCGCGCGCAATGTCCCTTGAATCTCCCCGGTATACGGATTGACAAAGGCAAACACCATTTCTCCTTTGTCCATCATCCCGATTTTCACAGTCCGATTCGCTTCTTTCTCAAGCGTCACAGAGACAACGGAATCATGCGGATATTTCTCCTTGACCCGTTCCGTCAGCTCAACGAGAGACAGCCTTTTTTCCCCAACCTTGTCCACCTCGTACAAATGGCCGTACAGAGCCGATTCGATCTGCGGCTTAAACAAATAGACGGCCCCGCTCAACGCCAAAATGATCAGAAACGGCGCAAAGATGATCCCGGCGTAGAAATGCCACCTCCAGACTGCCGCATACATCGGCCGCTGTTTTTCCGCCGCCTTCACCGTTTGTTCCACAGTTTTCCCCCCTGCCATGTTTTCATGTTTTTCAGTAGGCAGTATAGAACAAAACTGTGTCCAAACGGTGAGCAATCGGCGAAAATGGTGTGAAATGAAACGGCCGGACAGACCGGTCCGCCTCGTCATCCAATCAACCCAAGACGCAGCGCTTTCGCCACCGCTTCCGTCCGATTTTTCGCGTTGAGTTTCCTTAAGGCGCTGGAAATGTAGTCGCGCACCGTAAATTCGCTCAAATAAAGCTGACAGGCCGCTTCCAATGTCGAGGCTCCGTCGGCGAGCAGCTTCAAAATCTCGATTTCTCTTGGCGACAAGGATTCCGCCATCCCTTCCCATTCTTTTTTTGGCGCCTTGATCCATTTCAACAGCAACTCCCCCGCGCTTTGGCCAAATTTCATCAGCGCGGGAAACAGGCGGCGGTCAACCGCAAAGAAGCGGCCCGGTCCGCGGTCGAGAACGACGCCTCCAATCATCCTCCCTTCCGTCGGCACATACACCGGAACGATCACCAGCGAGGCCAAACCGAACGGGTCCACATACAGGCGCGGAAACTGTTCGCTCGCCCTCGGCACATAAATCGGACGAAAATGGCGAAATTCATGCACTTCCGCTTTCAATTTCCCCACACTTTCTTTCAACATCGGAATGCTGTCCAATTCCACGCGCAAGCGCTGAATTTGCCCGTTGTCCACGCCATGCCCGTGCAGACCGATGGCTGTGCTCTCCTGATTGACAAATTGAAACAGCGCGCAACGGCTGAAAGGAAGAAAATAGGAAAAACCAAAACAAATATGCGCCGCCGATTCCTCAAACGTCTGCGCCCGCAAAATCCATTCGTTGAACAAAATGACGGCGTCTTTCCACAAGGATTCTTTTTTCCACGAGGAATCGCCGCCGATTTTGAATGATTGCTCATTCACTTCATACAACAACCATTCATTCCATTTGAAAAACAAATACCGCACGGCTGGGTGCAGCGCAGCGGCTGCTGATGCATGCGCCTTCAACACTTGATGAACCGTATTTTCCATTAAATTCAGGGAAAATATGATCATCTCCGGATGAAACGACGTGATGCGCTCAAGGTGCCCATTCGCTGGATGTTCGCCCCCGTACGGGAGCAATCTTGCCTGAACGAATGCGCACAGCGTGGAAAACACCTCTTGAACCCGCGCATTCCGCTTGCCAAGCGCTTCGCCGATCCGCTTCCATTCCCGGTTCAATTCCGCCGCATACCTATGCAAGATGTCGGCCGCTTCATGAAGCAAACGAAGCAAATGATCATTTAATTCCTTCGACATCCCCATCCTCCCCCCGCATCCCCTCTAGTTATCGACTACTTTGATCATCTACTTTCTTAATTCGATCGGCCAATTCCTTCTTTTGCCCGTCACGGTTGTCCAAGAGCACTTAAAAAATCCGACAAACATAGGGATTTAATGGAACATATAATTGTCATAAAATTTAAACAGATTTACTAAAGCGCTTACAGCGCTTATCATTCAAAAAAAGGGGGAGGAGAAACGCCATGGAAATGGCAACAAAACCGGTCATCATTGGGGGGCGTACAGCGAAAAAGCCGCTGATCGCCGCACTGTTGGGAGGGTTCCTGCTTCTCGGAGCCTTGCTGTCGATCTTCGGGCTGACAGGCGTCGCCTATGCCGTACCAATCAGCGGGGTCGGCGAATTTACCGTTCAATTTGACAAACTGAATGGCAGCGGGTTTAAAATGTACGGCGGCGTGGCGGAAGCAGGCAATGCGCCGCAGACGCCGGTCTTCGTCAATGAAATGGATAAAGCGACGATTCAAGGTCTTCGGATTTCGAAAGACTTCCCGGCCTTGGGCATTCGCGTCGTCATTGTCGCGAGCGAGCCTGTCTCCATTGACGGCCTCGTGCAAAAAGCGACGCAAATCAACGGCAACATCTCCTTCGGCAGCTTGACGATGAAAGAAAGCTATGTCGGCGATACCAGCAACCCAGTCGAGAAAGCGGCCAAAGAATTCACACAAGGAGCCGACAGCATTACGATCGAAAACGGTGATATCAAAACCGTCTACTTATTCCAACAAAAAGTGTCGCTGCCGGGCATGAAAGTGTACTTTGAAAAACTCAACTAATTTCAGTAAGGATGAGAAACATTGGGCATCATTCGTTCTAGCTGGCAGGCGTTCGGTCGCTGGCGGAAACGCCGCCCGTTTTGGGGGGCGACGTTTCTCTTGTTATCAAGCCTTGTGATTTTATGGGTTCCGATGCAGCTATACGAAATTTCTCTCGTTCCCGGAAGCATGGTGTTCGCCGGCTTTTTCCTTGGCGGCATGGTCATGTTGATGGGGATTCTTTCCTACGCCATGCCGCGGCTATCCACCTTGCTCGGCATCATCGGTATGTTCAGTGCCATTCTGTCGATCATGGGCGCCTTGGGCGGCTTCTTAGTCGGCACGATTCTCGGCATCATCGGCGGGGCGCTTTGCATCGCCTGGCGCCCGCAATGGGCCGATCCTGCCGCCCCGCTGGCCCATCATGAAGCCGCTGCGGACAAAGAAGCAACCACCGCCACCTCATGAAAAACCATAAAGCAAAACCGAACGCGGATCGACCGTCCCGTTCGGTTTTGTTTTGTCATCGCCGCCAATAAAGGCACATATAGATGAATGAGATCATCCACTTTCCAGAACAGAAGGAGGACCGCCATGAAACACCTTTCTCCCGAGCGACTGCACGTCACCCAGACCGCTGGAATCACCCAGCTGTCACCAGTGAACGGCCGTCTGTACACCTTAACCCACTCGGACACGACTGGCGCCTTATTCCTCACCGTCTCCCGCGCATTTGTCACTGATCAGCTCACTTCTCAACGCGATGAAGTGCTCGGTGAATGGAAACAAGCCGGGCAACAGCTAGTATTGTTTCTCTATGTATTCATTGGCAACCGGCAAATGGGCCGGCAAGAAAATGCGCGCCGGGCGAACGTATTCAAGAAAGAATTGCCGTTGGCGCTCGAAGCCATTCGCTATGGCGACCGCGCTTTTTTTCACACGTACCCGTTTTGTGATTGGTGCCCGATTTTCATTCATTTCACTTCGGAATACCCGGAGCTCAACCGGACGGAATACTACGGCACCCCGTATTTGTACCGCTGACAACCACTTCGGTGATGGGGCTATGCATCGCCGCGTTTTTGGGCAGCCGACAAATCTCTTTCTGTTTCTCAAAACTGTATAAAAATATCGGGCCAACGGTATGCGCGCATTGTAAGAATTACCCTTAAGCATTGCGCTCAAAGTGAGTGCCACTCTACATTCCCCGCCTCAATCATGATGATGTTCACCCCGTCGGTTACTATTTTAACTTTTTCAAGCGATTGAGTGGCGGAAATAAGCACTACTTCCAATATTTCATCAGCATCAAAGTCTTTAACGCAATCTGTTTCAAAATATGTTACATCTTCAAAAACAACGAATCCTTTAATCATTTCAGGATCTTTCGTTTCGTCATAATCGAATTGTTGCCATTTGCACAATTCCGTTTTAAGAGATACTCTTTTGGTGGTCGAATCATATTCCACCTTCGTAATTAAACTCCCGTGCAAATGATATCTTTTAAGAAAATCAGATATTCTCATCATTTCTTCCCCTTGTTCATCACAATATGCGAAGCTTTGCCGCCGGTTTACCATTGACGTCCAAATCCATCATCTTGTGGATGCCTTGACTACCAAGGGATGTTCGGGAACGTTGACCGATGTCCATCACTGGAGCGTTCATCCCAACCATCGTTACGATGCCCAGCGCTGGACGATCGAATGCGTTTTCCGGCAGTCCAAAGACCAACTGAAGCTCGATGGGTACCGCGTTCGCCACGTTCGGGCGGTGAAACGGGATGGGGGCGTGGTGCTCTTGGCCTGCGTATCCAGCATCGCGGAATCCCAACAAACCCTTTCCGCTGGACTGGAGTTGCTTCGGTCTCGGAAAGGACAGGGCATCGTCGAGTTCATCGATGACGCCGCGAAGCAAGAGATTCCCATTGATGTGATCAAAAAACAGCTCCATGTTGTCTAAGGGGGACCTTGTTTGTCTCTTAGAGAATGGAAATTATTGTAATAAAAAAATATTCATCTACGGTTACATACATTACATACACAATGATTGAATATTGGGTTTTGGTGATTTCAAACAAATCAGCGAATCATTTGAGCAACAAGCTTGTCACTTCCTTGTTTTGGATGTTGAGTATGTAGTTATTTCATGATGGCCGAAAAACAGAGGTGACAAGCTTTTCCCAGCCGTTAAAACTCAGGGAAAAATCGTGAGGGATAAACTTTTGGCAATAGCAAACGAATGAGAGTGGGGCGTGTTTTTATAGTCACTGTAGATGAGCAAATTCACTAACATAAATTTACAGCCAAACAAAAAAAGGCGACATGGACTCGATTCCTTGGTTAGAATAGACAAGTGCAACTCTTGGCGGCGCTAGAGCTGAGGCCGCCTCCGAAGATTCTAGGCATCCATCCTCGCGCCTAGATACACGCTGGAAGGATGCCCAAATGCCTCTTGTCCCTTTGGCATCAAGGGATGAGAGGCATTTTGTTTACTTAGTCACTGTCGAACTCGGTATACAATGCAAGGTAAAAACACGGTGCAAAATCCGCGCAAAATTCTTGCAAATTCGATGGGCTTCTTTCGGATTCTTGAAAAAGCAAAAACGACCGCAAACGCGGTCGCATCAAAGGTTTCACAATTTCGCATCCGAACCGTTCGGATGTTGGAAATGGAGACGGTGGGAGTCGAACCCACGTCCAGAGGCATCGCCACTTAAGCATCTACGAGCGTAGTCGGTATATTTCGCTTCGCCGTCCGTTCCGCCTACCGACAGGCCTCCCGGCGGCTAGCCTGGTTCATCTCTTCCCTCATCCTCAGGCGGCGGATTTGGGCGTAGCCCGCTTCATATGAGCCCCTCGAACGCCACGCGGGCGATGGCGGGAGGAGCTAGCTGCAGCAATTAGGCAGCTAAAGCGTAGTTTTGTTTGCCAGTTATCTTTAGGTGACGTTTTTACGAGGACGTCCCCCTCGGCTCGCCGCTTAAGCTCGACCTACCCCTGTCGAATCCGGATCGTCCCCGCGGTGGCGAAGAAAGACCGGAACAGCTTAAGCCATGGATAACTGGCCGTTGCATGATTTATTATACCATGGCGGTGCGCATTTGCAATGGGAATGTTTTCAATCTCGCCAAAAAACAGGCTCGTCTTCGCATGTCGTGCGGAGCCGTTTCAGAAGACGGCTTCTTGGCACTTGCCAAGAAAAATCAGCCCATCCCATTTTCCGTACATGGCGGTGCAAGAAATTGCCCCGCTTGCTGCGATGAACCAAACAGCCCGCCCTCGGCAAATGCCCCCCTCGGCCGCTTGCTTCCCTACAGTTTTTGCCGCTCGCGAAACGCCCGTTCGATTTCGCGCTGCGCTTCTCTCCGCTTCATGTCTTCCCGTTTGTCGTATTTTTTCTTCCCTTTGGCCACCCCGAGCTCCACTTTGGCAAAGCCGTTCTTGATATACAATTTGAGCGGCACGAGCGTATACCCTTGCTCTTTCGTGTAGCCGATCAGCTTGTTGATTTCGCGGCGGTGCAAAAGGAGCTTTCTTGTCCGCAGCGGATCATGGTTGTAGCGGTTGCCTTGTTCGTACGGGCTGATATGCATGTTATGGAGAAACACTTCCCCTTTTTCCACTTTGGCGAACGAATCTTTCAAATTCACCCGGCCGTTGCGGATCGATTTGATTTCCGTCCCTTGCAGCACAAGGCCGGCTTCATACGTCTCTTCGATGAAATAGTCGTGGTGCGCTTTTTTGTTTTGGGCGATCACTTTTCCTTCGCCTTTCGGCATCCGTTTTCCCCCTCCTCATCGTAGCGTTTCTTATTTTACCAAAAACGAAAAAGAAGGAAAAGCCGCCCGTTCGGCTTTTCCTCACCGTTTTTTCTTTTTCTTCTTTTTCGGCTTCGCGCTGCGGTTTGAGCCGCTTTGCGCTTTCGGCTCCGCCTTCGCTTTTCCTTTCTTTTGCTTTTTCCCTTCAATGACGACCGGAGCGGCTTTCGCTTTCGGCGGACGGCGTCCCTTCATGCCGACGACTTCAAAATCGACGATCCGTTCGTCTTTGTTCACGTTGATGACGCGGACGGTGATTTCATCGCCGATGCGGTACATTTTCCCGGTCCGTTCGCCGATCAACGCGTAGTGGCGTTCGTCGTAGCGGTAATAGTCGTCCGTTAAGTAGCTGACGTGCACCAAGCCTTCGATCGTGTTCGGCAGCTCAACGAACAAGCCGAAGTTCGTCACCGAGCTGATAATGCCATCAAACTCCATCCCGATTTTGTCTTCCATAAACTCGGTTTTCTTCAGATCGTCCGTCTCCCGCTCCGCCTCAACGGCGCGCCGCTCCATATCGGAAGCGTGTTCCGCAATTTCAGGCAGCTTTTCCGCCCATTTTTGCTGGGTGTCAAGATCCATCTGGCCGTTAATGAGATACGTCCGGATCAACCGATGGACGATCAAATCCGGGTAGCGGCGGATCGGTGACGTAAAATGGGTGTAAAACTCGGTCGACAGGCCGTAATGGCCGAGGCTCTCGGCGTCATAGCGCGCCTGTTTCATCGACCGAAGCATGACGGTCGAGATCACCATTTCTTCCGGCTCGCCGCGCACCGCTTCGAGAATTTGCTGGAGGGCGCGCGGATGGATTTGGTTGCCCGTTCCTTTCACGACATAGCCGAAGTTCGTGATGAACTCTAAAAAGCGCTGCAGTTTTTCCGGCTTCGGATCCTCGTGAACACGGTAAATAAATGGCACGTTCAACCAATGGAAATGCTCAGCCACCGTTTCGTTCGCCGCCAGCATAAACTCTTCAATCAACCGCTCAGCGACCGACCGCTCGCGCAAGACGACATCGTACGGCTTGCCGTTTTCATCGACAAGCACCTTCGCCTCCTTAAAATCGAAATCAATCGCCCCGCGCTTCATCCGCTTCGCCCGCAAAATGTCAGCAAGCTCAGCCATCAGCTCAAACATCGGCACAAGCGGCCCATATTTTTCCCGCAAGGCTTCGTCTTTGTCAACGAGAATTTTATTGACATCGGAATACGTCATCCGTTCCGCCGTGCGGATGACGCTTGGGAAAATTTCATGGCGGACGACTTCTCCTTGCGGGGTGATTTCCATTTCGCACGAGAGCGTCAGCCGATCGACTTTCGGGTTGAGCGAGCAAATGCCGTTCGACAGCCGATGCGGGATCATCGGGATGACGCGGTCAACCAAATAAACGCTCGTGCCGCGTTCATACGCCTCGCGGTCAATAGGCGAGCCTTCCTCAACATAGTAGCTGACATCGGCGATATGAACGCCGAGCTTATAGTTGCCGTTTTCAAGCTTCGTCACGGTCACCGCGTCATCCAAATCCTTCGCATCTTCCCCGTCGATCGTGACGATCATCTCGCCGCGCAAATCGCGGCGCCCTTCCAAGTCTTTCTCCGTAATGACGTCCGGCACCCGGTTGGCGTGCTCGATCACGTCTTCTGGAAATTGAAGCGGAAGGCCGTATTTATAGATGATCGCCAAAATGTCGACGCCCGGGTCGTTTTTATGGCCGAGAATTTGCACGACTTCCCCTTCAGCGCTCATTCGTCCTTCCGGGTACGAGGTGAGCCGGACGACGACTTTATGCCCTTCGACCGCGCCGTTCGCCGCGTTTTTCGGGATGAAAATGTCATTGACGATCCGTTTGTCATCCGGGATGACAAAGCCGAAATATTTGCTTTCCGTGTACGTGCCGACGACCTCTTTCACCCCGCGCTCCAAAATGCGGACGATCGTTCCTTCGCGGCGCGCCCCAGATGAATCGGCTTGGACGCGCACAAGCACCGTGTCGCCATGCATCGCGTTTTTCAATTCGGACGGCGGGATGAAAATATCATCCAGTCCCGGCTCCTCCGGTGTGACAAACGCGAATCCTTTCGGGTGGCCGGTCACTTTGCCGCGCACGAGATTCATCCGCTCAGGCACGCCGTAGCGGTTGCTGCGCGTACGGACGACAAGACCTTCCTCTTCCATGGCGACAAGCGTTTTGACAAACGTTTTAAACTCCTCAGCATCCGCAATCCCAAACGCTTCCTCCAGTTCCTCAACGGTCAGCGGTTTGTACGCCTCATCGCGCATAAATGTTAAAATGCGTTCGGCCAACATATGATCCATTGGCCATCCCCTCCTTTCTCCATTACCAATCTAACGATTCAAGAAATGCATAAATATCTTCATGCAGCTGATCTTTTTCTTGATCAAGCGTAATCACATGGCCTGATTGCTCATACCATTTGATTTGTTTGACCGGCGATTCAATTTCGTTATAAATGATGTTCGCGCTGTCTGGATTGATCATCTCATCATGGCGCGCTTGGACGACGAACGTCGGTGCATAAACCAAATCAAGGTGGGCGCGCACATCGGCAATGAGTTCTTGCAAGGCTTTCAACGTCTTCATCGGCGTTTGTTTGAACCGTTCCATTTCCTGTTCGATTTGTTCCTCTGATTTCCCTTCCCGCTTTTTATACTCGCGCGCATACTCGAGCACACCTTCGTACATCGTTTCTTCGCTTTTGATGTACATCGGCGCGCACATCGTCACAATGCCTTCTATAGGTACAGTGTAGCCTAATTTGAGAGAAAATACGCCTCCAAGAGACAATCCAGCCACGGCAATTTTTTCGTAGCCTTTGTTTTTCAAAAACTGATAGCCGTTCATGACGTCTTGCCACCAATCATCCGGTCCGGTGTGGACGAGCTCTTCCGGCGGCACGCCATGCCCTTTGTAAATCGGAGCGTGGCACGTATACCCTTTCGATTCCAAGAATCGCCCAAGCATCCGAACGTCGGCGGAATTGCCGGTAAACCCATGCAAAAGCAACACCGCCCGCTCCCCGGCTTCAAAGAAAAACGGCTTCGGCGGAACAATTTTCATCATAGGTTCTCCTTCCTCTCTAGTGTGAAATAGAAAGGGCAGCCCTTCATTCTATGGACCGCCCCATGTTTGACTTATGATGGCTGTACGTACGTAACCAAGATCGTCAATACGAAAAACAAGACGGCCAACACGACCGTGACGCGCTGAAACACCGCATCGAGCCCACGGGCTTTCTGCTTCCCGAACAATTGCTCGGCGCCGCCGGTGATCGCCCCCGACAGCCCGGCGCTGCGGCCCGACTGCAGCAAGACAACTGCGATCAGCGCGATCGACACAATGACAAGCAGCGTCACAAGCAAGGCATGCATGCCTGACACCTCCAACGACCGACGTTGCAATAATTTCACTATACCATAGATCGCCGTTGGCGGCAACTGGCGGGCCTGTCTCAACACAACGAAAGGAACAGATTCTCTTTTTTGTGAAACATTAGATTGGAAAGCCCCTCATCTAAAAGTTTTAAAAAAATACAAGCCAGAAGATGCTCAAATGGAGGAAATCGATGAAATCATTGACGAATGCCTGGCAAAAATCGCAACGTATCTGACCTGATCTGATCGGCCTGGAGGCAGCGAAAGAATGGAACGATGTTGAAGGAAAGACTACATTTCCTGTCTTTTCTAGAGGGCTAAATCGAAGGGATGGGGCCAAAAAATTCCCTGCCCCTCCCCTTTGGCATAGATGGGGGAGCGTTTCATCCTCCATCCGCTTGACGCTCCATGAATCGGGTGCGGTATGATCATTGTCGTCCGCCGCCGAAATACGTTACAATAGAAAGCAAATCGGCAACGACTGGAGGGACTTCAATGGCAAGACCGGACGAACGAGTCGTCATCGCGATTGACGGCTATCAATTCAAACGGGCGCGGGAGGCGAAGAAAGGGAAAATTTTCGTCACCTCGCCGATCGGGGCGAACTTTACGTTTGACGTCAACGTCATGCGCAAGCTCATCGAGGCCATCGACCGCGACCCGGCGCTGGCGGAACAGTTCGGGCTTCCTTCTCAGGGGGCAAACGAATAACAAAGGAACGGCGGTTGGCCGTTCCTTTGTTGGTTTAGCGGAGAGAGGCCGAAGCTCCATTTTTTCACAGATGGCGGTGCTCCCTCACGAATCAAATCTTCTAGCGTCCTTGCCATGCCGCCCGCTCGCGGCCAAACGGATCATCTTCGACATGGCTGGCGGCTGAAAAGACAAAGGCCGCCTTGCGCTCGCTCGTATACGCCGGCCACGCTTCCGGCAAGTGATCGCCGTTCGGGTTGCCGGTGCGGGCAAACGCCAGCCAGGCGTAATGCATTTGATCAGCGATCGCCTCGCGCTCCGGCCGGTTGCCGACGAAATTCGCGACGCCCGGCTGATGGAGATTGTGAAACACAAACGGCAGCTCGAGCGCGTGGCATGCTTTCAGCTGCCCGCCGAACACCGGCGTTTCATAGTCAAACCGGTACATGTACACATCCGCTCCGTGGGCCGCTTGGGCGTCCGCTGTCCGCAGCATCCCCTCGACAAACACGCGGTACGTCATGATGCGAAGCCACTTTTGCCAGGCGGGCGCCGACGGCTCCGCCGTTTCTGCATAATAGCGAATCGCCGCCTCCGGCACGGGCCCGACTTCACGGTTGATCCGGTCAAGCAGTTCGTGTTCGCCAAGCTTCATCCATGACGGATCCGTCAAGGTAAACAGGTTGTACTCGTCTTTCGTCACGCCGATGAGAATCGGAATGCCGCTGGCCGCCCCGTCGTGGAGCGCCTCGATCGGATGGCGCCGCAATACGCGGCCATCCACCACCGGACCGTACATGATTCCCGGACCGATCGACAGCGCCGCCCGCAGCAGCTCCTCGGCGGGAATCGACAAGAGCCGGCCGCGGTCGCCCGGACGGATGCCGGCACGCTCGAGAATGCGCTCGGTCATCGCCATGGCGGTCTTGGGCGAACGGAGGAGAAGCGATCCCGAACCGCTTTGCAAAATGGCGCGCCGAAACAGCCCCCTCGCCTCCGGAAGCGACAACAGCACGCCGACGCTCGCCGCTCCGGCCGATTCGCCGAAAATCGTCACATTGTCCGGATCGCCGCCAAACGCCTCAATGTTCTCCTTCACCCAGCGCAATGCCGCCACTTGGTCCAAAATGCCGAGATTCCCGGCTTGAGCGTACTCTTCGCCAAACAAATCCCCCAGATGCAAAAAGCCAAACACGTTCATTCGGTAGTTGATCGTCACGACAACGACATCGCCGTGTTTCGCCAACGCCGTCCCATCATACCACGGCGAAGAACCCGAACCGAACAAAAAGGCGCCGCCATGAATCCAAAACAACACCGGGCGCTTCTTCCCATCCGCCGCGGGCGACCAAATGTTCAGGTACAGCCCGTCTTCGCTCGGCGCCTCGATCATCCGCCCGAGCAATCCGCTGAAAATCGGATCCGACGGCTGCATGACAACCGGTCCAAACGATGTCGCCTCACGCACCCCATCCCACGCATCGGGCGGCTCCGGCGGCAAAAACCGACGCTCCCCGACCGGCGCTTTCGCGTACGGAATTCCTTTCCAAACGAAAACGTCTTCCTTCGTTCCACCGCGCAGCCGTCCATACCGTGTTTCGACAACGGTTGGTTCCATTCCCTTTCCTCCTGAATATTCAAATGATTCAAAAAATATTATAAACCAACAGCCAGTCTGCGTCCATCGTTTTGCGACCGCACGCGAGGTTCTCATACCGCGTCCAAAAGAGAGGTGCCCCGCCCATGCACAAAAGTAAAGATAGACGCGGCCGAAACAGTCAGCGCCATGAAAAAGATGATTCTAGGCGCGATCACCTTAAGCGGCGTTGTTCGGTCGCCCGACAGTCGATCAAATACTCGGTAAAAGCTGCAAATGGTAAAGCTTCAAATTGCATCTATATAGTTGAGCAAATTCACTAATAAACTGTAGGTTGGTCTCTTTGTTAACGGAAAATATTGTAATGAAAATTGCTCATCTACAGCAAAGTTTATTTTTCAACCGCTTTAACTATACTACAATTATCTCCAACTTTCATTTTTTTGATTACTTTACCGTTTTTCACTAATCGCAGAGTTCCATTTCGAGGATTCGAAACGATGAATTCGTCAAAGCGCTTGTTGTAGTCAAAATACGCTGGATTTTCTATTGCAAAAAAAGACTCACTCAAATCATTTTTATCAATTATTGTAAAAAAATCCCCTTTCATATCTAAATCCGTATAATTATTAATGTATAATTTATTACCAATATTAATTATTTTTTGAGGAAAAGGTTTAGACAATTGTTTCTCAGAAATAATTTTGCCATTATTCAAGTCTACAACCATAAGCTTATTGGTATATCTTTCAGGATTTTTCACCCATCCTGGCCTTGGCCCGTAAGAAAAGCCTGTAAAAACACAGTACATTTTGTTATCTTCAATTACAAAATCACTTGGTGGCAATTCAATATCATCTTTAATAACAGGATGAAAGGAAAGGGACGCATCATGAATTTGTATCCTATATACGTTGCTATGCTCACTGGATTTACCACCAGAATTTATAGTGATGAAAATTTCATTTTTGTAATGTTTCATTGTACTGACCATTCCACTGGTAAATGTCAATTTTTCTACTTTCCCACTAGACACATTCACAACAAAAAAAGGCATGCCTTCTCTAAATATTTCAGATGAAGCCATGTAAACTTTTTGCTTTAGTACCGCATAAGACGACGGAACATGCGGCAACTTTAACTTCTTTTCCACATGACCACTCGAAAGATTGATGATAAGCATCGATGGTTTCGTTCCCATATATGTACCATCATCTATTGCATAAACTCGATTTCCTTCTATAGAAAAGCTTTGAAATTTATTTTTATTTTCAATTTCTTTGACTATATTCATCTTTTTATCAAGAAAAATTAATTTGCGATCTCCATCAGCAAGTGCAACAAAGGCTGGGTTCACCTTCAGTTTTGTATCGTTTCGGGAGACAGTTTCTTTCCATTTCTCACACCCAACCATTAAAAACAAACAGATGCAATAAATGAAAATCATGATTTTCTTCATTATACAGCCCCTCGTAAATAAGTGTTCATGAAAATAGGACTACTTAAAACCTCGTTCACTTGGAACAATGGGGTCACACGATTGACCTGGAGAACCCCATCCATCCCAGGCTCCATCCTTCCCTGTTGAATGACGATGCGTTGGCTCGTCGTCTCGACCGCCTGTATAAGGACAGCATTCACCACATCATTAGCGCTTGCTTGATTCATATTTACCCAAAAGAGGACTTTCTCCCCGAGTCTTCACGCCGATGCGACGAACAAGAACCCTTTACAGCGCATATGAATCGGCCTCG
Source organism: Geobacillus sp. Y412MC52 (assembly GCF_000174795.2). Taxonomy (NCBI): domain Bacteria; kingdom Bacillati; phylum Bacillota; class Bacilli; order Caryophanales; family Anoxybacillaceae; genus Geobacillus; species Geobacillus sp. Y412MC52. The sequence goes on from NC_014915.1 coordinate 3,187,593, forward strand.
CTAGAATCCCTGTAGGTTCACATACGGTGACAACCGCCGTACGAGCATTAGCTGAGGCCGATTCGGTCAACATCCCGCGGAGCGACCCCTTTACGTTGGCGGAGAGAAAAGTGCCACGCGCCGGGTTCAAGAACCGTCCTCCGCCTATGAAGGTCACCTGGTTATTTAGTGCAAAATTCTGATCAAATACCATCGATTTGAGCAAAAAACTAGTTTTTCACTAGCCTTCTAAAGATTATTTTACCATCAAGTATGGCGTATTAATGCAGAGTCATGAACCAGTTGCAAATATTTTAGTATCTCCGTCTTGATAAATATCATCCGGATAAACGTATAACCCGCCATCGTAATCCAAATCACGATTCCCCATCTCGTAATACGCTTTCCAAGCTAATTTGCTACAATACCACGTGCTGTCATCCGACTTGTAAGAACCTACAAATTTGTATGGTTCTCCTAATTGGTTTCTAATGTAATTACGGGCAAGGGTTCTAAATTGCTGTTCTAAAGTATAGACATATAAACCGACGGCTTGGTCGTAGTTTCTAAATTTCCTTGCCGTGGAATAGTGGACATTACTTTGTCCGTCACCAGGTTGGTTTTCTACATTCGCTTCAATGAATGCATATGAATCTAAACTACCAGTATAATAAGTACCGTCCCATACAGCGGCATGACGATAATACCCCCATGCTACTGAACCATCATGTACTACAATAATATCGCCAGGTGCAAACGCCGCGAAAGATATGTTATTCGTACCTTTGGGTGAACCAAAAGAATCACCAGGCGCCCAGTCCGGCTCAGGGTCATCCTTGTCATAACCCTCTTTAACTCCCAATTCTGATTTTCTGACTAAGTCATACTTATCAATATTCACACTTTGTTTAAGTTTTTCTTTTTGTTCTAACACTTCTTTAACTTCTTTGCTTTCATTGTTTACAACTTTTGAGTCTGCAAAAGCATAGTTTACCAAATTAAATCCAGATAGTAGTGTTACAAACGATGAGGCTACCAAAAATTTCTTAAATTTCCCTTTCAAGTAAATACCTCCTCTACCACTGATGTGTAAATAAAAAAATTTTACAGAACTACGACTTTCTTTCCTTAGCGACTTCGTACAAATCCAATAGATCTACTGTTTTTCACCAACTTTCGAATTCTTTTTTTATAATTCCATTCTAAAAAAAAAAAAAATAAAAAACAACAAAAACCATTCAAAAAAATTCGATAATTTTCCACAAATTATGCCACTTGACTTTGTCCTCATCATGAGACGACATTCACGGTCTGCGCCCTGCAGCACAAGACGATCATTGACGAATGGTTCCATCTTATGGAGATGGAGAGGCGCAGCTTTCCTGAATGCGTCAAGACGTCTTGATCACCGCCAGCCATTCGATTCTCTTTTCGCCTCCGGTCAAAACGACAGGCGCCCCCTCCGTTGGGGACGCCTGTTCCCGTTATTTTTTCAAATTGTAAAACGAGCGGATGCCTTGGTAAATGGCCGTGTGGCCGAGTTCATCTTCAATGCGGAGCAGCTGGTTGTATTTCGCGACGCGGTCGGTGCGCGACGGCGCGCCCGTTTTGATTTGGCCGGCGTTGGTGGCGACGGCGATGTCCGCGATCGTGCTGTCTTCCGTTTCACCGGAGCGGTGCGAGACGACGGCGGTGTAGCCGGCGCGTTTCGCCATTTCGATGGCGTCAAACGTTTCGGTGAGCGTGCCGATTTGGTTCACTTTGATCAAAATCGAGTTGCCGACGCCTTTTTCAATGCCTTCGGCCAGTTTTTTCGTGTTTGTGACAAACAAGTCGTCGCCGACAAGCTGCACTTTTTTGCCGAGCCGCTCGGTCAGCAGTTTATGGCCTTCCCAGTCGTTTTCATCGAGCCCATCTTCGATCGAGATGATCGGGTATTTCGATACAAGCTCTTCATACCAAGCGACCATTTCTTCCGACGTTTTCACAACGCCTTCGCCTTCAAGATGATATTTGCCGTCTTCTTTGTTGTACAGCTCGGACGAGGCAACGTCCATGGCGAGCATCACTTGTTCGCCCGGTTTGTAGCCGGCTTTTTCGATCGCTTCGATGATCGTTTGCAGCGCTTCTTCGTTCGATTTCAAGTTCGGGGCGAAGCCGCCTTCATCGCCGACCGCGGTGTTGTAGCCTTTCGCTTTCAGCACCGCTTTTAAGCTGTGGAAAATTTCCGCCCCCATGCGCAGCGCTTCGCGGAAGCTTTCCGCCCCGACCGGCATGATCATAAATTCTTGAATGTCGACGTTGTTGTCCGCATGCGCGCCGCCGTTTAAAATGTTCATCATCGGCACCGGCAGCGTTTTAGCGTTAAAGCCGCCCAAGTATTGGTACAGCGGCAGGCCAAGCTCGTCCGCTGCCGCGCGGGCGACCGCGAGCGAGACGCCTAAAATGGCGTTGGCGCCAAGCTTGCTTTTGTTTTCCGTGCCGTCTAGTTCAATCAACTTCCGGTCGATCGCCACTTGGTCGGCGACCTCCAGGCCGATGATTTCCGGCGCGATGATTTCGTTGACGTTTTCGACCGCTTTTAACACCCCTTTGCCGAGGTAGCGGTTTTTATCGCCGTCGCGCAGTTCGACCGCTTCATATTCCCCGGTCGAGGCGCCGCTCGGCACCAGCGCGCGGCCGAAGCCGCCGTCTTCCGTATACACTTCCACTTCCACCGTCGGATTGCCGCGCGAATCGAGCACTTCGCGAGCGTAGACATCGATAATGGCAGACATGGGAACACACTCCTTTTCGTATCGTTTTCTCAAGATCATCGTTATTTGACAATCAACGATTTCCCCGTCATTTCTTTCGGCTGCGGCAGGCCGAGCAAATCAAGCATCGTCGGCGCCAAATCGCCTAAGATGCCGCCGTCTCTCAGCTTGATGCCCTTTTTCGTCACGATGACCGGCACCGGATTCGTTGTATGAGCCGTTTGCGGCTTGCCGTCCGGCGTCAGCACTTCATCGGCGTTGCCGTGGTCGGCGGTGATGATGGCGATGCCGCCTTTGGCCAAAATGGCGTCGACGACTTTGCCGAGGCATTCGTCCACTGCCTCCACCGCCTTGATCGTCGGCTCGAGCTTGCCGGAGTGGCCGACCATGTCCGGGTTGGCGTAGTTCAAAATGATCGCATCGTACTTATCGGCTTCAATTTCCTTGAGGAGCGCATCGGTCACTTCATAGGCGCTCATTTCCGGCTTCAAGTCATACGTCGGCACTTTCGGCGAGTTGATCAAAATCCGGTCTTCGCCTGGAAATTTCTCTTCGCGGCCGCCGCTCATAAAAAACGTCACGTGCGGATATTTTTCGGTCTCGGCGATGCGCAGTTGGCGCAGTCCGTGCTGCGACAGCACTTCCCCGAGCGTGTTGTCAAGGTTCGTCGGCTTGAACGCCACGTACCCTTTCACCGTTTCGCTGAAATGGGTCAAGCAGACAAAGAACAAATGCTTCGGATGTTTCGGGCCGCGGTCAAACTCGCGGAAATCTTCGTTCGTAAACGTGTTTGAAATTTGGATCGCCCGGTCCGGGCGGAAATTATAGAAGATAATCGCGTCATTGTCTTGAATCGTCGCCACCGGCCGGCCGTCTTCGCGGACGATGACCGACGGCAGGACGAATTCGTCGTAAATGCCGTGTTTGTACGAGTCCTCGATGCATTCGAGCGGATCGCGGTACGTCGGGCCTTCGCCGTATACCATGGCCCGATACGCCTTTTCGACGCGGTCCCACCGCTTGTCGCGGTCCATCGAGTAGTAGCGGCCCGATAATGTGGCGATTTCGCCGACTCCGTATTCCTTGATTTTTTCCTGCAGTTCTTTGATGTATTGCGGAGCCGTTTGCGGGCCGACGTCGCGGCCGTCCAAAAAGCCGTGGATGTACACACGCTTCACGCCTTCTTTTGCCGCTAAGCGCAAGAGGGCGTACAAATGGTGAATATGGCTGTGCACCCCGCCGTCAGAAAGCAAACCGAACAAATGAAGGCTCGTTCCGTGCTGCTTCACATGGTTCATCGCCGCCAAAAACGTTTCATTCCGGTCAAATTCGCCTTCGCGAATGGCAATGTTGACCCGCGTTAAGCTTTGGTACACAATGCGCCCGGCGCCGATGTTGAGATGGCCGACTTCCGAGTTGCCCATCTGCCCTTCCGGAAGCCCAACCGCCTCGCCGCACGCCTTGAGCGTTGTGTGCGGGTATTCGTTCCAATAGCGGTCAAAGTTCGGTTTGTTCGCCTGAGCGACCGCATTGCCGTACGTTTCGTCGCGCAGCGCAAACCCGTCCAAAATGATGAGCGCAACCGGTTTTTTACTCATAGCGCCCCGCCTCCACCAATTGCAAGAATGAAGCCGGCTCGAGGCTCGCCCCGCCGACTAAGGCGCCGTCTATATGTTCTTGCGCCAAGAAGTCGCGGATGTTGTCCGGTTTGACGCTGCCGCCGTATTGGATGCGGATCGCTTCCGCCGCCTCCGGGCCAAACAAGCGCGAAACGACCGAACGGATATGGCCGCACACGTCGTTCGCATCTTCCGGCGTCGACGATTTGCCCGTGCCGATCGCCCAAATCGGCTCGTAAGCGATGACCGCTTGCTTCACTTGATCCGGCGTCAAGCCGGCGAGCGCTTTTTCCACTTGCGAGGCGACAACGGCGTTCGTCTGCCCCGCTTCCCGCTCCTCAAGCGATTCGCCGCAGCAAACAATCGGCGTCAAGCCGCGGGTGAAGGCGGCCAACACTTTTTTGTTCACGGTCTCATCTGTTTCCGCGAACATTTGCCGGCGCTCCGAATGGCCGAGGATGACGTACGTGACGCCGAGATCTTTGAGCATGACCGGGCTCACTTCGCCTGTGTACGCCCCTTGGTCGGCAAAGTGCATCGTTTGCGCCCCGATTTTTAAATCCGTGCCGTCTGCCGCTTGCACCAACCGATCTAAAAAGAGAAACGGCGCGCAAACAACGGAATCCACTTCGTCGGCCGGCGGCACGTGCCCTTTTACGTCCTCGACAAATTGAACAGCTTCCGCCAATGTTTTATGCATTTTCCAGTTGCCTGCAATGATGCGTTTTCTCATCGTTCACCCTTCCTTTCAATGGGCGGCGTCAGCCGCCATGCGCCCAATCCGGCGCCGCGGGTCATTTGTCTTCGAGCGCGACGACACCCGGCAGCTGTTTTCCTTCCATAAACTCGAGCGAAGCGCCGCCGCCGGTGGAGATATGATCCATTTTGTCGGCCAAGCCGAATTTCTCAACCGCCGCCGCCGAATCCCCGCCGCCGATGACCGAATAAGTATCGGGCGCTTCCGCCAGTGCTTGGGCGACGGCTTTTGTCCCATGGGCGAACGCCTCCATTTCAAAGACGCCCATCGGACCGTTCCAGACAACGAGCTTCGACTCGCGAATGACATCGCGGTACAATTCGCGCGTTTTCGGGCCGATGTCAAGCGCCTCCCAATCGCTCGGAATGGCGTCGATGGCGACGACTTTCGTGTTGGCGTCGTTCGCAAACCGGTCGGCGACGACCACGTCCACCGGCATATAAAAACGGACGCCTTTTTCTTTCGCCTTTTCCATAAACGATTTGGCGAGTTCGATTTTGTCCTCCTCAAGCAGCGACTTGCCGACGTCATGGCCGAGCGCTTTGACGAACGTATACGCCAGTCCGCCGCCGATGATCAAGTTGTCGACTTTTTCAAGCAAATTGTCGATGACGCCGATTTTGTCTTTCACTTTCGCGCCGCCGATGATCGCCGTAAACGGGCGGTCCGGATTCGAGAGCGCTTTGCCGAGCACTTCGAGTTCTTTTTCCATCAAAAACCCGGCCACCGCAGGCAAGTAATGGGCGATGCCTTCCGTCGACGCATGAGCGCGGTGGGCGGCGCCGAACGCATCGTTGACATACAGATCCGCGAGCTCCGCAAACGCTTTGGCCAGCTCTGGATCGTTTTTCTCTTCGCCAGGGTAAAAACGGACGTTCTCAAGCAAGAGCACGTCGCCTTCGTTCAAACGGTCGACCGCCGCTTTCACCTCATCGCCGACCGCTTCATTCGTTTTGGCGACCGGACGTTCAAGCAGCTCGCCGAGCCGCTTCGCAACGGCATCCAAACGCAATTCTTCGACCACTTTTCCTTTCGGGCGGCCGAGGTGGCTCGCCAAAATGACTTTCGCCCCGTTTTCGATCAAATAGCGGATCGTCGGGAGTGCGGCGCGAATGCGCGTGTCATCGGTGATGGCGCCCTCTTCCATCGGAACGTTGAAATCGACGCGGCAAAAGACGCGCTTTCCCCTCACCTCAACGTCGCGGATCGTCTTCTTGTTCATCGTTCGTGCCCCCTTTTGGCTGCAGTTTGGACAAAGGAAAAGGAGTGGGGATCATTTCCCCGCTCCCCTCCATTTCCCTATTATAGACTTGAACGGATGGAAAACTCAACGCCAAGCTGGTTTTACAGCCCTTTCGAGGCGATGTAGGCGGCCAAGTCGACGACGCGGTGCGAATAGCCCGTTTCGTTGTCATACCACGAAACGACTTTCACCATTTTGCCTTCAATGACCATTGTCGACAGCGCGTCGATCGTCGACGAAGCGGTGCTGCCGTTGTAGTCGCGCGACACGAGCGGTTCTTCGCTGTAGGCCAAAATGCCTTTCAGCTCGCCTTCCGCTGCTGCTTTCAACGCGGCATTCACTTCTTCGACCGTCACTTCTTTTTCCAATTCCGCCACCAAGTCGACAACTGATACGTTCGGCGTCGGCACACGCATTGCCATGCCGTTCAATTTGCCTTTCAATTCCGGCAAGACAAGCGCAACAGCTTTCGCCGCCCCGGTCGTCGTCGGAATGATCGATTCCGCGGCCGCGCGAGCCCGGCGCAAATCTTTATGCGGCAAGTCCAAAATTTGTTGGTCGTTCGTGTACGAGTGAACGGTCGTCATCATGCCGCGGACAATGCCGAATTTTTCATGCAGCACTTTGGCAAACGGCGCCAAGCAGTTCGTCGTGCACGAAGCGTTCGAGATGACATGATGGGCTTTCGGATCGTATTTGTCTTGGTTGACGCCCATGACGATCGTAATATCCTCGTCTTTCGCCGGTGCGGAAATGATCACTTTTTTCGCACCCGCTTCCAAATGTTTGGCGGCGTCTTCGCGTTTCGTGAAGCGGCCGGTCGACTCAACGACGATGTCAACGCCGATCTCGCCCCACGCCAAGTTCGCCGGATCGCGTTCCGCCTTGACGATGATTTCTTTGCCGTTGACGACCAAGTTGTTGCCGTTCACCGACACTTCGGCATCCAGACGGCCATGGACGGAGTCGTACTTCAACAAATGAGCAAGCGTATTCGCATCCGTTAAATCGTTCACCGCCACCACTTCAATGTCCGGGTTTTTCAATGCCGCGCGGAAGACGTTGCGTCCGATGCGGCCAAATCCGTTGATTCCCACTTTGACTGCCATCTTATTTTCCTCCTTGCGATTGGATTGTATCAGCAAGGGAGATTACTCCCCTACGAACGCTTTTGCGGCTCCTTCGTCCGTCACCAATAGCGAGTGCGGCGCCCGTTTCATGTACGCGCGAATGGCTTTCGCCTTCGACGCCCCTCCGGCGACGGCGATGACATGCTCGACATGCGGGAGGTGTTCAAGTTGAATGCCAACCGTTTTCACTTTATGGACGACGTCGCCGTACTCGTTGAAATAGTAGCCGAACGCCTCGGCGACCGCATGGCGGGCGATGATTTTCTCCATCTCCACAGGCGGTGTCTTCCGCCGCTTGGCCATCGTCACCGCTTCTCCGATGCCATGGACGACCATGCGGCATGATTGGATGAGCTCAAGCACTTCTTTCACCGCCGGCTCTTCGACAAGCGACGCGTACGCTTCATCGCTCAGCTGGTCAGGCACGTGCAGCAACCGATAGCGGCCCATCGCTTTTTCTGCCATTTTCGCACAAATCGTGTTCGCCTGATTCTCGACATCTTCGCCAAGGCCTCCGCGCGCCGGCACGAACAACACATCGCGAAGCTTCGAATCCGGCGTCATCATCTCCGCGACCGCCGCCATCGTCGTTCCGCCGGCCACGGCGACGATGTCCCCGGGCTCAAGCAGCTCCTTCATGCAGGCAACACACGCTCTACCCATTTCTTTTTTTACCCAAGGGGAATGGTCGCTATCCCCGGCAACGACAATCACGCGCGGAATGCCGAGCTGCTCCTGCAGCGCGGCTTCCAGCTCTTTGAGCCCGAGCGCTTCCCGCATCAAATCATTGAGCGTATGAAGGAGCGCCTGGCCTTCCTCCGTCAACCGCATGCCCGACACATCGGCGGAAAGCAAGTTTTGTCCTTTCAAAAATTCTGTTTCCGACCGGAGAACCCGCTCGCTCATGCCGAGGCTCGCCGCCAGCGCCCGCCGCCCGATCGGCGCCATAAGCGAAATAGAGTGCAAAATTTGATATCGTTTTTGCATAACGTCAAGCAAGTCAGGCAATAATTTTTTTTGTGCCTCCAATAACGGCTGCATGGATCCTTTCTCCTCGATTGAATATAGGGACATTTCATGTCCCGGTATGACATATTACGTCCCGCAGTGCCATAAAAAATTCCTCCCGCGCCATTTTCATTATAGCAGGAGGACGATAGCCGTTCAACTGTTTTGCGCCCGCCGCAACCGTTTTCTCACCGCTTCTTTTTCAATCGCTCCGTAGCCGATTTCTTCGCCATCCAATTCCACAACCGGGATCATCAGCTGATATTTTTCCAGCAGTTCATCATCTTTGTAAATATCAATTTCTTCCAGCGTAAACGAATAGTCCGCCAGCAGCTCCGTCAAAACGGCTTTCGCTTTGTCGCAGAGCGGGCAATTGGTTTTCGTATACAATCGGATATGCATTCATTTCTTCCTCTCTTTCTACAGCAGTTGCCGTTTCGATTGGCCGCCCGTTACGGCAGGCCGATATATTGCCTCCGCTTTGCCGAAGACGGGATGCGCAGCTGCTCGCGGTATTTGGCGACCGTGCGGCGCGAAATGGCGATGCCGTATCGATCGCGAAGCAAATCAGCAAGCTGTTGGTCAGACAGCGGCGCCCGCCGATCTTCCTCGGAAATAAGGGCCTCCATGATCGCTTTCACGTGGGCGGACGATGCCGCTTCATCTCCTGCGGCCGTCGCGGCGTTCGAAAAGAAGCGGCGCAGCTCCACGGTGCCAAACGGCGTTTGCACATATTTATGCCGGACCGCGCGGCTCACCGTCGATTCATGAACGCCGAGCTCCTCGGCCACCTCGCGCATCGTCATCGGCTTGAGCGCCGAAAGCCCAAACTCCAAACACGGGCGCTGGCGGTCGATGATGACAGCCATTAAATGCAGAAGCGTCTGTTTCCGTTGCTCCAAACTTTTCGCGAGCCATGTAAACTGCCGATATTTTTCTTTGATAAACTGTTCGGCATGCCGGTCGCCGGATGCGGCGATGCGCCGCTCGTAATCCCGATTCCATCCGAGCTCCGGATGGATGTCATCATTATAGGCGGCCATCCAGTCTCCATCCGCTCCGCGGGTGACGATGACATCCGGCACGACCAAAGGCGGCGTTTCGCTCGAATAGTGAATGCCCGGCCGCGGCTCGAGTGTGCGAATGAGCTCGAAGACGCGCTGCAGTTCGCCAAGGCTGACGCCAAGCTGCTTGGCCAGCGTTTTCCACGACTTTTCCGCAAAAGGAACAAAATGATAACGGACGATCGTTTCCGCCAGCTCGTCGCGCTCAGGAAGACGTTCAAGCTGCAGCAAGAGGCATTCCGCCAAATCGCGGGCGCCGACTCCCGGCGGGTCGAGCGACTGCACAAGGCGCAGCCCCCGTTCCATCTCTTGTTCCGATGCGGAAAACCGCGCCGCCAGCTCGGCAAGCGGCACGCGCAAATAACCGTCCTCATCGAGCGAGGCAATGAGATAACGGACGATGCGCTCTTCCCGATCACCGAGCTTTAACGCAGGCAGCTGAGAAAGCAAATGGCCAACAAGCGTCTCTGCGCGGGCGCCAATGTTCTCGAGCCATTGCTTTTGGTCTCTTTCTGTCCGGCTTGGCCGTTGCCGCACCCGGGTGCGGCGAATTTCCAAAAACGGGTTTTCCAGCGACTGTTCATATAAAAACGCTTCCAAATCCGCTGCGGAATATTGCAGCAGTTCAATCGCCTGCACCAGTTCCTTTGTCAGCGACAACTGTAGCCGCTGCTCTTGCCATAACTCCGCCCTCATCGTCACGCCTCCCTTTCTTTTATTGTACACGACGGGAGCGGGAGGGGGTAGGAGAAATTTTTGACGGCGGAAAGCGGCCTTGGCGACCGCCCGAACCGGCGCCTGTTCAGACGAAAAAACCCAATGCCCCGCCCGAGCCCTTGATTTGGAAACCCTCTCGAGGAAAGCGGCGCGTCCGCTGCTGATCTAAAAGAAAAACAGCCGCCTAGGCGGCTGTTTTGCCTCGGCAGGATTATAACGGGGCTGACCCAAAAGGCCGTCTGTCTTTAAGACAGGCACAACATATAGTGTTAAAGAAGCGGTCAGCACGCATATATAGAGACGAAAGAGGGCGTCCCCATCCTTTTGGGACACCCTCTTTTTTAACCTAAGGGTCTTTATTCCTTCCCATTTCCTCCTCACCGCCCCGTGCACTCGCTTATACGTATCGCGCCGGACCCCATGATCTCCATCCAGTCGCCCCAGGTCATTCCGTCCTTTTTCTTCATGTGGTTTAGCTTTTGTTATCGTTCAATACCTCGTGCAACTTCTACACGTGTATCACCTCACCTACATAAAAAACGCCGCCCAATCGGGTGACGCAACGGAAGGAGGATTCGGTTTGCACCTTTCACTTATTAGTGGCATTTACACGACAAAAAACAAAAAACTGTAGTCTGGATGAAGAAAGAGCGCTTCCAGATACTCCGTGGCGCCATACGCTTTGTCTGCGGACAAGGTCCGAATCGTGATCGACGGTTGGCGAAACCGAATCGAAGCCAGCTGCTCCAAACTCGTTTCCCGTTCCGCCATATTGTCACTACTCTGCAAACGTACTCGCATATTTTAGATGAGATGGAACAAAAAGAATCCCGGCAGGTCGATCTCGCGATGGCGGAACTGGATCGTACCAAATAGCCGTGCAAAATTCGTACAAAATTTTTTCGGATTCTATCGTTTTTTTCGGGATTCCCAAAAAATGAAAAACGACCGCAAACGCGGTCGTATCAAGGGATTTGGAAATCTCAATCCGAACTTGTCGGATCGTTGGAACGCCCTCGGCAGGATTCGAACCCACGCTAAGAGAACCGGAATCTCTCGTGCTATCCACTACACTACGAGGGCATGTTCACTTGTTGTTCCGTGCATGTTCTATTATAGCAGGATCGTGCAAAAATGCAAGGGGAAAATGCAATAAAAAAACAGGAAAAATTAGGCCTTTGTTCCTTCCACATCAATGCCACCGCCACAGGCAACGGGTTAAAAAAATAAAAAAGCGGTTATGATGAAAAGAGGGATGTTCCCGCTAGCCGCGAATATGTTATAAAGAATGGGGAAGGTCGTTTTGTTTGACCTTCATTGACCATTCGTGTATGATTAAGGCGTACATATTGATCCATTAGGATGGAAAAAGGAGGCGTTTTTGATGTATTTGATTCCGACTGTCATTGAACAGACGAACCGCGGGGAGCGGGCGTACGACATTTATTCGCGCTTATTGAAAGACCGAATCGTGTTCCTTGGCAGCCCGATCGACGACCAAGTGGCCAACTCGATCGTGTCGCAGCTGCTGTTTTTGGCGGCGGAAGACCCGGACAAAGATATTTCCTTGTACATCAACAGCCCGGGCGGCTCGATCACAGCTGGCCTGGCGATTTACGACACCATGCAGTTCATCAAACCGGACGTATCGACGATTTGCATCGGCATGGCCGCTTCCATGGGGGCGTTTTTGCTTGCCGCCGGTGCGAAAGGGAAACGGTTCGCCTTGCCAAACAGTGAAATCATGATCCACCAACCGCTCGGCGGCGCCCAAGGGCAAGCAACGGAAATCGAAATCGCAGCGAAGCGCATTTTGTTCTTGCGCGACAAATTGAACCGCATTTTATCGGAAAACACCGGCCAACCGATCGAAGTGATCGAGCGCGATACGGATCGCGACAACTTTATGACCGCGCAAAAAGCGATGGAATACGGCATCATTGACCGCGTGCTGACGCGCGCTGATGAAAAATAAGGCATGCACATGTTGGCAGAACCGCTATAGAGCTGCTTCCTGCACCGACATTGACGAAAAGGCTGCTTCCGTCCAAAACGGAGCAGCCTTTTCCATTCCTTTCCCCGCCAGCCCCACATGCTGCTTTACTTTTCCTTTTGCACATAGGCGGCGAGCTTTTCGATGGCTTCTTGCTCATCCGGACCGTCGGCAATGAGCGTGATCACCGCTCCATGGCCGATGGCGAGGCTCATCAAGCCCATAATGCTTTTCGCGTTGACCCGTTTTCCGTCTTTTTCCAAAAACACATCAGCGGAAAAACGGTTCGCTTCTTGGACGAACAACGCCGCCGGGCGCGCCTGCAGCCCGGTTTTTAATCTCACTTCCACTTGTTTTTCCACCATTCTCCATCTCCCCTTTACAGCGATTTATGGAAATCGACCGGCTTTCCAGCCCGCAGCCGCTCCGCGATCTCATCAATTTTGCGGAGCCGGTGGTTGATGCCGGATTTGCTGATTTTTCCACCAGCAACCATCTCGCCGAGCTCTTTCAGCGTCACGTCTTGATGCTCGATGCGAAGCTTCGCGATTTCCCGCAGCTTGGCCGGCAGTGAATCAAGGCCGATCGTCTCGTCGATGTAGCGGATGTTCTCCACCTGGCGAAGCGCAGCGCCGATCGTTTTGTTCAAATTGGCGGTCTCGCAATTGACAAGCCGGTTGACCGAGTTGCGCATGTCGCGGACGATGCGAATGTCCTCAAAGCGGAGCAGCGCTTGATGGGCGCCGATGATGTTTAAAAACTCGGCGATTTTTTCCGCCTCTTTTAAATACGTAATAAACCCCTTTTTCCGTTCCAACGTTTTCGCATTTAAAAAAAAGTGGCTGTTCATCAATTCGCATAACGCCCGATTATGCTCCTCATACAGCGAAAAAATTTCCAAATGGTAGGACGACGTCTCCGGGTTGTTGACCGAACCGCCGGCCAAAAACGCGCCGCGCAAATACGAGCGCTTGCAGCATTTTTTCTTGACGAGCTCCGGGGAAATGTCATGGATGAGCGAAAAATCGCCGTTGACAATGTGAAGTTCACGAAGCAAAGAGGCCGCACCGTCGGTCACGCGGACGATGTAGACGTTGTTTTTTTTCAAGCGCATTTTCTTGCGGACAAACAGCTCGACGGCGACATCGTAGCCCTTTTTCAATAACGTATAAATGCGCCGAGCGATCGCCGCATTTTCCGTCTGGACATCGATGGCCATTCGCCCGCCGGAAAACGACAGCGAACCATTCATGCGCAAAAGCGCCGACAGCTCGGCGCGCAAGCAGCAAGGCTTCACCTCTAAATGGGTCAATTCCTTTTTCGTTTCCGATGCAAAAGACACGATCGCTCCACCTCCATTCGTTCCCCGCATCCGGCCGGTTGGAGGTGCCTGACTTTCGGCGCGGCCATCGGGAGCATCACCGCCCATAATGGCGCTTTGCGGCCTACTCGGGTCCCGCCTTTAACGGTGAGGGAGAAGCCCGAGAAGAAGGGCGGCGACTTTCGCCGTATTATGGCGAATGACCCCATCCTCGTACGTGACAATATCGTCGCGGATGACTTGCAACGAAAGCCCGCTGCTGTCGTCACGCACCGGCTCGGCCCGCTCCGCCTCGTAGCGGCGGCGGATCGCTTCCGGGATCGCTCCGCTGTTGATGATCACCGCGTCCAAAAACGGGCCGCCAAGATGAGCATGAAGCGCCTCCACATGGTCGCTCACCGTATAGTGCGGCGTCTCGCCGGCCTGAGTCATAATGTTGCATATATATACTTTTTTCGCCTTCGCCTTGCATACTTCCTGCCCGATTTTCGGCACGAGCAAATTCGGCAAGATGCTTGTGTATAGGCTCCCCGGCCCGATGACAATCAAATCGGCGCGGCGGATGGCATCAACCGTCTCCGGCAGCGGCTCAATGTCTTCCGGCGTTAAAAACACCCTCTTAATTTTTTTTCCCGCACTCGGGATTTTTGACTCGCCAGATACAATGGAACCATCTTCCATCTCCGCGTGCAATACGACGCTCTTGTTCGCCGCCGGCAACACCTGGCCGCGCACGTTCAACACTTTGCTCATCTCACGGATCGCTTTCACAAAGTCGCCGGTGATCGATGTGAGCGCCGCCAAAATCAAATTGCCGAGCGAGTGTCCCGATAAGCCGTTGCCGTTTTGAAAACGGTGCTGGAACAGCTCGACAATGAGCGGTTCGACGTCAGACAGCGCGGCCAATACGTTGCGGACATCCCCGGGCGGCGGAATGTGCAGTTCATCCCGCAGCCGCCCGGAACTTCCGCCGTCATCGGCGACCGTGACAATGGCGGTCAAATCCAATTCATGCTGCTTCAGCCCCCTCAACAGCACGGGAAGCCCGGTGCCGCCGCCGATGACGACCAGTTTCGCTGCTCGTTCGTTCCTCATCGGTGTATGTCCTTTCTCCTCTCCATGTCCCGGTGCGAGACAACAGTTTTATAGTCGGCCGAAAAATGGCGGGCGATATATTCTGCGAGCGCCACCGAACGGTGCTGGCCGCCCGTGCAGCCGATGGCGATCACCAGCTGGCTTTTTCCTTCTCGCTGGTAATACGGCAACATAAACGACAACAAATCAATGAGCTTTTCCAAAAACTTTTGCGTTTCCCCCCACTTGAGCACGTAGGACGATACGTCATCGTCCAACCCGGTTTTCGGCCGCATATGTTCAATGTAATGCGGGTTCGGCAAAAAGCGGACGTCAAACACCAAATCTGCATCAATTGGAATGCCGTACTTAAACCCAAACGACATGACGTTGATGGTAAACCCGGATTGAGCATGCGATGAGAACTGGCGAATGATTTTCTCCCGCAGCTCGCGCGGCTTGAGCCCTGTCGTATCGTAAATGATCTGCGCCCGTCCTTTCAGTTCTTCGAGCAGCTTCCGCTCCAAACGGATTCCCTCAAGCGGGGGCTCGTTCGGCGCAAGCGGATGCGTCCGCCGCGTTTCTTTGTAGCGGGCGACCAGCGTCGAATCTTGGGCGTCCAAAAACAACACCTGGGGGACGACCCATGCCTGCTCAGCCAACTCATCGAGCGCAGCGAACAAATGATCGAAAAAGTCGCGGCTACGCAAATCCATGACAAGGGCGACTTTGTTCATTTTATTCCCGGACTCTTTGACGAGCTCCAAAAATTTCGGCAGCAGCGTCGGCGGCAAGTTGTCAATACAAAAAAAGCCGAGGTCTTCGAAGCTTTGAATCGCCACCGTCTTTCCCGCGCCGGACATGCCGGTGATGATGACGAGCTGAATCGGCTGCATCGCCCCGTTTTGTCCCATCTCCGCCCCTCCTCTCCATCAGCTCGGATCGAGCCGATATGAAAGCAACTCGAATTCCTCTGTATAGACAAACACCCCGTACATGACCCCTTTGCCTTTCAAGGCGTAGTCCAAAATATGATAGTCGCCAGGGGCCATCGGCAGCGTCGAAAGCGTCTCCACCTGATGCCAAGCAAGCGTCCCTTCTTCGGAAGACGGCACGTTTTCGCCAATGAAATCGTCGGCGAAAAACGTAAACATCATCCACTCCGACACCGTTTCATTCCCATTTTTCATCACGATCGTAAAGACGCCTTTCAGCTCTGGATTTTTCAAATAAATGCCCGTCTCTTCCCGGTATTCGCGAATGCATGCTTCGCGCACCGTCTCGCCGGGCTCCATTTTCCCGCCCGGAGCGACCCACCAGCCGCGCCTCGGCTTTTGCAACAGCAGCACTTGGCCGTCTTTATATAATACGCAGTTTGTCACCCGTTGCAATTCGTTCACCCCAACCATCCGCAAACACGCACATAATCATCTTTATTTTACCATAAATAGTTAGGCCGCTCCACCTTCAAACCGCTGGAAACCGTCCGCTTCCCGTCTGCAAAAACCTCGGGGCCCAACATTCCGCTTCCAGCCGAAAGACGCCATCCCCCGCCGTTTCGAGCGGGGCGGCAGGATGCAAGCGCGCAGGCAAAGAAAAAAGAGACGCGGACAAACGCCCGCGCCAAAAAGGATCTATATAAAAGGGGGTCAATTACTTACTTATAGCATACGACAAATGTGTTGCGCCCGTGTTACATCTGGGTTAAATAACCATTACGATTTGATTGCGATTTGGTTACCGGATCAGCTGACCCCTTGCTTATGGAGCTTTTCTTTCAGTTCCTCAACGTAATGCTGGGCGCTTTGCGCGGCGATGCTGCCGTCGCCGGTAGCCGTCACGATTTGCCGGAGCGTTTTTTCCCGCACATCACCGGCGGCGAAAATGCCCGGCACTTTCGTCTCCATCTTTTCGTTCGTGACGATATAGCCGTTTTCATTCGTGATGCCAAGATTGGCAAACGGCTTCGAGAGCGGCACCATCCCGATGTAAATGAAAACGCCGTCGCACGGAAATTCGCGCTCCTCGCCCGTTTGCGTATGCACAAGCGTCACGCTGCCGACTTTTCCGTCCTTTTCGTTGATTTGTTTCACCGTATGGTTCCAGATGAAATCAATTTTTTCATTGGCGAACGCCCGGTCTTGCAAAATTTTTTGCGCCCGCAGCTTGTCGCGGCGGTGAACGATCGTCACTTTATTGGCAAACCGCGTCAAATAGACGCCCTCTTCGACCGCCGAGTCGCCCCCGCCGACGACGACCAAATCTTTCCCTTTGAAAAACGCCCCGTCGCACACCGCACAGTACGAAACGCCGCGGCCGCCGAGCTCGGCCTCCCCCGGTACGCCGAGCTTTTTGTATTCCGCTCCAGTGGCGATGATGACCGCGCGGGCCTTGTACTCTTTGTCGCCGACGATGACCGTTTTGTACGCCTCGCCGTCGATGATTTCTTTCACATCGCCGTATGCGTACTCCGCGCCGAATTTTTTCGCATGCTCAAACATTTTCGTCGCCAATTCCGGGCCTAAAATCGTTTCAAAGCCAGGATAGTTCTCGACTTCCTCAGTGTTGACCATCTGCCCGCCCGGGACGCCGCGCTCGATCATCAGCGTCGACAAATTGGCGCGCGATGTATAGACAGCCGCCGTCAGCCCAGCCGGCCCGGCTCCGGCAATAATGACATCGTAAATTTTTTCGTCTGCCACACCGTCCACTCCCTCGCTTGAGAATCCTTCCATTTTCATCGTATAGAAGTCGATTCGCCCTGTCTATTGATTTGCTCATGTATAGAGCCGGCGCGCTTTTTGCACGTATTTTTGCACCGTCGCCGCCGAAACGCCGTATTTGGCCGCCATCTCTCTTTGCGTCACAGGCTCTCCTTGCTGTCGGCGCCACATGTATTCGATCGCCGCCGCCCACGCGGCTCCGTTCGCAAATGGCTCGCGATCAGCCGACGGATGGACGGCCATCGCGAAGGCGAAGCGGCAGAGCGCTTCCTTTTCCTCATTATGCGCCGAAAGCGCATCGACCATGCGGCCGATGTTCGCCGCCCAAGCGGACGGGCCATCGGTTAAGCCGAACAAAAAGCAGTCGATAAACGGGCGCAGACGGGGATCGGACGGCAAGAGGCGGCATACCGCAAGCGACATCGATGCCTCTTTCGCCTGCGGCGAGCGGCTGAACAAGTACAATCCGTACAGACGGTCGGCCAGCTCGTCGCCCTCCAGCCAAGCCATCAAGCGGATGAGCGCCTCATCCACCGGCGCTGAAACGGCCCACGGCTCCTCACCGCGTTTTTCGGGATGGAGGGTGGCAAGCACCTCCCACATTTGCCGAGCGAGCGACTCATGGCCAGTATAGTAGGCAGCGCAAGCGAGCCAATAATAAAATGGTCCATCACCGTCAAAGCCTTGTTTATACAAACGGTGCAGCCAACGGAACGCCAGATCGAACCGCCCGACAAGCGCGAACGTCGCCCCGAGCTTGTATTGATGCTCGCGAAAAAACGGATGCAAACCGGCCAGCGTCTCGCAAAGCGCGGCCGCCTGTTCTTCCTCACGCAAGTAATAGGCGAAGACAAGCGCGTTGCAAAGCGCATGCAAATTGCCGGGATCGCGTTTGAGCACTTCACGCACTTTCTGTTTCGCTTTGTCGACATCGCCGCTGTAAAAATAAGCAAGCGCCAAATTGTTATGCGCCGACCAAACGTCCGGATAGCGCGCGACGAGCGCTTCAAGCGCTTCAATCGCTTCCGCAAACCGCTCCTCCTCAAGCAAACGGCGGGCCCGATCCTCCAGCACCATCAGCTGCTCCTCTTCTTCCGTCCATTCCGAGCCATCGAGCCGAAGCAGCTCAAGCAAGTCAGCGGCATCGTCGGCAAACTCTCCGGCCGGCTCATGCGCCAAATAACGCTCCGCGTATTGCCTCGCTTCACGAAACAAGCCGAGGCAGGCGAAATTGTTCGCCAAAAAATACAAACAGTCGTACATCGTTTCGTCCAAATCATGGATAATTTTAAACAGCCATTGATTGGAAAATTGATATTCACCAAGCTCCGACAGCACAAGGGCGAGCTGCAAGGCGAATGAGGCGTCGCGCTCATCCAAACGAACGGCGCGCTCAAAATATTTCCTCGCCTTTTCCAAATCGCCTCGGTCGTATGCTTTCATTCCTTTTTTAAAAAAGTAATCTCCGCTTTGAATGAACGGTACAATCGTCGCTTTTCGTGATGATCGCTTCAGTTGTTTTCCCATTCTGTCCTCCGTCGTCCGTAAAATTCGTCGAACAACAGTATACCATATCGGCGGCGAAAACAAGCAAGAAACTTTAGGAATGCGGTTTTTCCGTGCAAAAAAGGAACGCCGGCGCGATGGCAGACGTTCCTTTTTCTCACCTAACCCTCTTATTCTTTTTTGTCGCCCGCTCCCACCTTTTGCGCGTGCCGCTCGGCAAGCGTCGCAAGCACCGCGTCAAGCGGCAGCTTTTGTTCGCGCAACAGCACAAGCAAATGGTACAACAAGTCGGCCGCTTCCCATTTCAATTCCTCGTGGTTTTGGTTTTTGGCGGCGATGATGACTTCCGCCGCTTCTTCGCCGACTTTCTTCAAAATTTTATCGACGCCTTTTTCAAACAAGTACGTCGTGTACGACCCTTCCGGCCGTTCGGCGTCGCGCTTGGCGATGATCTGTTCCAACTCGTTCAAAATGGCGAACCGGTCGGCCGCCGGCGTGCGCGCCGCGCCGTCCAACGAGCGGGAAAAACAGGAATACGACCCGGTATGGCAAGCCGGGCCGGCCGGCTCGACGAGAACGAGCAGGGCGTCGGCGTCGCAGTCGTAGCGGATGTCGACAACGCGCTGCACGTTTCCAGATGTCGCCCCTTTATGCCATAGTTCTTGGCGCGAGCGGCTGTAAAACCATGTTTCTCCGGTCTCCAGCGTTTTTTCAAGCGACTCTTTGTTCATATAGGCGAGCGTGAGCACTTCCTTGCTTTGCGCATCTTGGACGATCGCGGGTACAAGCCCTTTTTCATCAAAGCGAATGTCCGCCGTCATCGCACGTTCACCCCTCTTTCTTTCAAGTACGCTTTCACTTGTCCGACCGACGTTTCCTTGTAATGGAAAATCGATGCCGCCAGCGCCGCGTCTGCTTTCCCTTTTTCGAACGCTTCGAGGAAATGCTCCGCCTTGCCGGCGCCGCCCGAGGCGATGACCGGAACCGAGACCGCTTCACTCACTTTGCGCGTCAACTCAATATCAAAACCGTTTTTGCCGCCGTCCGCGTCCATGCTCGTCAGCAAAATCTCCCCGGCGCCAAGGCGGACCGCTTCCTGCGCCCAAGCGACGACTTCCCAGTTCGTGGCGTTGCGGCCGCCGTGCGTATAGACGCGCCATGAACCAAGCGTTTCATCGTATTTCGCGTCAATGGCGACGACGATGCATTGCGAGCCGAAAAAGTCCGCCCCTTCGGTGATCAAGGTCGGATGGAGCACCGCGGCGGTGTTGAGCGACACTTTGTCGGCCCCGGCGCGAAGCATCCGCTTCATATCCTCAAGCGAGTGGATGCCGCCGCCGACCGTAAACGGAATCGCCAGCTGGGCGGCGACGCGCTCGACGACATCCACCATCGTTTTCCGCCCTTCATGGGAAGCGGAAATGTCCAAAAACACGAGCTCGTCCGCCCCTTGCTCATCGTACGCCTTCGCGAGCTCCACCGGATCGCCGGCATCGCGCAGCTGGACAAATTGCACTCCTTTGACGACGCGCCCGTCTTTCACATCGAGGCACGGGATGATGCGCTTCGTGATCATCGCTCGTTCACCGCCTTGAGCGCTTCCGCGAGCGTAAACTGATTCGTATAAAGCGCCTTGCCGACGATCGCGCCGCCGATGCCTTGTCCAGCATATTGGCAGAGCGCGCGCAAATCGTCAAGCGAGCTGACGCCGCCAGAAGCGATCACTTCTTTTCCCGTCGCCTCGGCCAACCGGACCGCGGCGGCGATGTTCGGGCCCGACAGCGTGCCATCGGTCGCAATATCGGTGAAAATAAACGTCTCCGCCCCCGCCTCGGCGAGCATCCGCCCGAGCTCTTCCGCCTTGACGTTCGACGTCGCAAGCCACCCTTCCGTCGCCACCAAGCCGTCGCGGGCGTCAATGCCAATCACGATGCGGCGGCCGTATTTTTGGAGCATCTTTTTCACAAACGGCGGGTCGGAAATGGCCGCGCTTCCTAAAATGACGCGGGCGACCCCATTTTCTAAATAATGCACGATATCCTCTTCCGTCCGGATGCCGCCGCCCACTTGCACATGGACGGAAAGACGACGGGCCGCTTCAATGACAAACCGGTCGTTGACGCGGCGCCCTTCTTTCGCTCCGTCCAAATCGACCATATGAATCCACTCCGCCCCTTGAGCGGCGAATTGCTCGGCCATCGCGACCGGCGAATCGCCGTACACCGTTTCTTTGTTGTAATCGCCTTGCAGCAGGCGGACGCACTTGCCGCCGCGCATATCGATCGCCGGATAAATCGTAAACGCCGCCATCAACCGTTCCCCCTTCCCGTGACGATGCCGACATAATTGTTCAAGATGCTCATGCCGACCGCACCGCTTTTTTCCGGATGAAACTGTGTGCCAAACACACAGCCGCGCCCGACGACCGCCGGAACATCAACGTCATATGCACTGCTCGCGAGCACGACGTCCTCATCCCCTGGAATGACATAATACGAATGGACAAAATAGACATGCCCTTCCTCGACGCCACGAAGGAGCGGCGACGGACGACGGAAGCGGAGCCGGTTCCAGCCCATGTGCGGCACTTTGTATGGCTCGCCGGTTTTCGTGACGCCCGGAAAGCGGACGACGCGGCCGCGAAGCAAGCCAAGCCCTTTTGTCGGCCCGTTTTCTTCGCTTTCATCAAACAACAGCTGCATCCCTAAACAAATGCCGAGCAGCGGCGTGCCGTTTTCAGCCGCCGAACGGATGAAAGCAGCTAGGCCTGTCTCATTTAAAATGTGCATCGCATCGCGAAACGAGCCGACACCGGGCAAAATCAGCCCGCGCGCCTGCTCGAGCTCCTCTTTGTCGCCGCTTAGGACATACGGACAGCCGAGCCGCTCGAGCGCTTTGCTGACGCTGTATAAGTTGCCCATGCCATAGTCGATGATCCCGATCATCGTCATCCCATTCCTTTCTTCGCTGATCCATGCCAATCGATCGTTTTCCCTCATCCACCGAACAACTTGATGACGGCATGCCTTTTGTTAACGGCGCTCCTTTCACGCGCGGGCCTCTCCTTGGCGCCCGGCCGCATTCCCTTTGCCCGCGGAACTCTTTCCCCACGGAGGCGCCGCACTCCATCGGCTACAGCATCCCTTTTGTCGACGGAACGCCTTTGACGCGCGGGTCGATCATCGTTGCTTCATCCAACGCCCGCCCGAGCGCCTTAAACACCGCTTCGATCATATGGTGCGTATTGCGCCCGTAATGGACGATGACATGCAAGTTCATCCGCGCCTCAAGCGCCAGTTTCCATAAAAACTCGTGCACGAGCTCGACATCAAACGCGCCGACTTTCGCTGCCGGAAACTCGCCGCGAAACTCAAAATGCGGGCGATTGCTCAAGTCGATCACCACTTGCGCCAAGGCGTCATCCATCGGCACAAACGCGTTGCCGTACCGCTTGATTCCTTTTTTGTCGCCAAGCGCTTCCTTGATCGCCTGCCCGAGGCAAATGCCGATGTCTTCCGTCGTATGGTGGTCGTCAATATGCGTGTCGCCTTTGGCCTCAATGTACAAATCGAACTGGCCGTGCTTGGCAAACAAATCGAGCATATGGGTTAAAAACGGCACGCCCGTTTCCAGTTCCGCCTTCCCTTCGCCATCCAACGAAAGCGATAACTGAATGCTCGTCTCGTTCGTCGTTCTTGCGATCGTCGCTTCCCTTGCCATCATTCATTCCCCTTTCTCGAGCCGCACCTCAATGGCGCGCGCGTGCGCCTCCAGCCCCTCGAGGCGGGCAAAGGCGGCGATTTTTTCTCCATGTTGTTTCAATGCGGCTTCACTGTAAACAATCACGCTTGATTTTTTCACAAACTCATCGACGCCGAGACCGCTTGAAAACCTTGCCGTACCGTTCGTCGGCAGCACGTGGTTCGGCCCGGCGAAATAGTCGCCGACCGGCTCGGAGCTGAAGCGGCCGAAAAACATCGCTCCCGCATGGCGGAGCCGGCCGAAAAGCGCGAGCGGTTCTGCCGTCATCACTTCCAAATGCTCCGGCGCCAGTTCGTTCACAACATCCACCGCTTCCTCAAGCGTCTCGGTGACGTAAATGGCGCCGTAGTTCTCAAGCGCCGCTTGGGCAATGTCGCGGCGCGGCAGCGTTTCAAGCTGCCGTTCGACTTCGCTCGCCACCGCCAGCGCCAATTTCATCGACGGCGTCACCAAAATGGCCGACGCCCGCACGTCATGCTCGGCTTGCGACAACAAATCCGCCGCAATCTCATCCGGTCGGGCCGTTTCATCCGCCAGCACGACAATTTCGCTCGGCCCCGCGATCATGTCGATCGCCACATGCCCGAACACTTCCCGCTTCGCCAATGCCACATAAATATTGCCCGGCCCGAAAATTTTGTCAACCGGCCGAATCGTTTCCGTCCCGTAAGCAAGCGCGGCGATCGCCTGCGCGCCGCCGACTTTGTAAATTTCCGTCACGCCGAGTTCATAGGCGGCGGCCAGCACCCCAGCCGGGAGCGTGCCGTCTTTGTTTGGCGGCGAGGTGATGACAATCCGTTTCACCCCCGCCACTTGTGCGGGAATAACGTTCATCAGCACAGACGACGGATAAGCGGCCGTCCCGCCTGGCACGTACAACCCGACCGCATCGAGCGGCGTCACCTTTTGTCCGAGAATTGTGCCGTCTTCTTTCGTCATCCACCATGATTCGCGCTTTTGCCGCTCATGGTAGTCGCGAATGTTCGCCGCCGCTTGGCGAATGATCTCCAGCATCTCCGCGTCCATCGCCGCATGCGCGCGCTTCATTTCCTCTTCCGTCACCTTGAGCGAATCCAGCTTGACGCCGTCAAACCGTTCCGTGTATTCTTTCAGCGCTTCATCGCCGCGGGCGCGCACGTTGGAAATGATATCCAGCACCACGCGCCGCTGCTCCTCCGTTCCGCTTTCAATCGTGCGCCGCAGCGAAACGCCGCCTCGGATCCGTTCGATTTTCATCGTTCGCTCCCCTTTCTGTGACGTCCATCGGTTTTCGTCCATTGCAGTCTGTATAGATGCAATTTGAAGCTTTACCATTTGCAGCTTTTACCGAGTATTTGATCGACTGCCGGGCGACCGAACAACGCCGCTTCCAGACCCATATATGGGTCTGTGAAGCAGGCGGTTGTTCGATCCTCCGTCAGTCGAAAATGGACAAACCGCTTTTCCGTCAAGGATATGTTAAACTTCTTCGTTGCATCTATATGCTATTTTCCAACGGCGTTGTCAACGCCGCTCCGCCCTTCCCGAATCTCCACCAACCCATTCTTCGGAAACCGCCCATTTCCGCTCTGTCACACCTTTTTCCTACGGCTGGGGAATGACCGCCGCCAATCGGTCGACCAACCGTTCAATGTCCCCGCCGTTTAGCCGGTAGCTCGCCGGGTTGACAATCAGGCGCGACGTCACCTCGGCGATCCGTTCAAGCTCGACAAGCCCGTTTTCTCTGAGCGTCCGACCCGTGGAAACGATGTCCACGATCCGGTCGGCAAGGCCGATCAGCGGGGCGAGTTCAATGGATCCGTTCAGGCGGATGATTTCGACTTGCTCGCCTTGCTCGCGAAAATACGTTGACGCGATGTTCGGGTATTTCGTCGCCACCCTTGGTGCGATCTCGTTCATCTTGGCGCCGGGCAGCCCGGCGACCGCCAAATGGCAGCGGCTGATTTGCAAATCGAGCAGTTCGTACACATCCCGTTCTTCTTCCATCAGCACGTCCTTGCCGGCAATGCCCAAATCCGCGACCCCATGCTCGACATAGGTGACGACATCCATCGGTTTCGCCAAAATAAAGCGCATGTTTTCCTCTGGCACATCAATGACGAGCTTGCGCGACTCGGTAAATTCCGGCGGCAGCGCATAATCCCCCCGCCGCAGCAACTCGACCGCCTCTTCAAAAATGCGCCCTTTTGGCATGGCAATCGTCAGCATCATTCTTCCTCCTTGCTCCTCATCATGTCAAATGCGGCGCTGGTCCTCGAGTACACCGCATGCTCTCCACCATCTCCACCGCCATGGGCAGCCTCTCCCGTCCGTTCTTCGCATCCGCTCTGTCCCGCCAATCGCTGTCGTTTTCAACAGCGTCGATGACCAACCGGCGGCCCCTTCTCTGTTATGTTCACTGCCCATCGCGCCCGCTGCGGCCAAGCAAATACACGATCGACCGGTAGCGCTGGCTGTAGGCGTCAATATCACGAATGCCGGCAATGTGCTGCAAGACGACGCGCTTGCCTTCCGCCCGTTTCACTTCGGCCAATTCCACCGCTTCCGCCAGCCGCTCTTGGCTGAACACGATGCACTCGATGTCATCGCGCACATCCGTTTCCCCAATCGCCTCAATCAACCGATCGACGCGCAACCCAAACCCCGTCGCCGGCGCCGGGCGCGAGAACTTCGCCAATAAATCATCATACCGCCCGCCGTTGCCGATCGGGAATCCAACCTGCTCGGCGTACACTTCAAACAAAATGCCAGTGTAATAGCTCATATGGCTGACAAGCGCCATATCGAGCTTCACCGCCTCGGCCACTCCGTACGTCCGAAGCGCCGCCATGAGCGCCGCCAGCTCATCGGCCGACCGCCGCCCCTCCTCGCTTGTGACGAGCGTTTTCGCCTGTTCAATCACGTCCGTTCCACCGCGCAAGGAAAGAAGATCCAACAGCCGCTTTTGATCGATCGACGAAAGCGGCCACGACTTCACATGTTCACGGTAGCCGACGTAATTTTTCTCATATAAAAAACGGCGCAATACACTCGCCCGCTCCTCATTTCCTAAAATCTCCAAAAACAGTGCGTTCACATACCCAATATGGCCGACCGCCACCGAAAAGCGGCCCAACCCCACGCGCTTCAACAACGCGACCATTAAGCTAATGACCTCGGCGTCGGCCGTCACCGTGCCGTCGCCGATCAACTCCACACCGATCTGCTCAAACTCCGCCGGCCGCCCGCCTTCGCGCTGCTGGGCGCGGAATACATTGGCGTTGTACGCCAACCGGAGCGGATTGCCGTCTTCATAAAGCCTTGACGCCGCCACCCGGGCGATCGGTGCCGTCATATCGGGCCGAAGCACGAGCGTATGCCCTTGCTGGTCGAGAAGCTTAAACAGACGATGATCGGCAATCGCCGACGCCGCCCCGACCGTTTCATAATACTCAAGCGTCGGCGTTTCAATAAACTCGTACCCCCAGCGCTCAATTTCCTCCGCCATCACCGAGCGCACCTGCTTTTTCAACTCATATAAAAACGGCAGCGTATCGCGCATGCCTAACGGTTTTTCAAACATGAACAGCTTTTTTGCCATGTCCCCACGCCCTTTATCAAAATGCTTTAGTTTGCTAATATGGTAGAGAAGTGAAGTTATTAGTAGTTTACTCCTTTGCGGCCACAGCGTCAAGGGGGGAATGCTTTATAAATAACAAAACGGACAAGATCGCTTCAAAAAAGGAAGCGCTTGTCCGTTTCGTTCCACACAGCATAGGCGGTGATCTGCTCTCTAATGAAAATAGCGGCGATCCATCTTGCCAAAATCCCTCATTCTCCTTATCTAAAAAACAAGATCACTGACCAAAAAGGCAATATAAAATAACAAAAGAGTAATGAGCGTAAGCAGCACAAGCTTGTATGTTTCCATAACGGAACCCACCCCACAAATATCAGTCCTTTTTCTATCACTCACACAGCCGGCGTCCCTTTTATGTTTCCTTGAAGAGGTTGCTCGGCTCTAAAATAAAGAAATTCCTACTTAATGGTAATGGTCCTGCTGTCTGATACGGCCTGGCCCGAAGCATATACCGTCACATAACCTGTAACCGCACCTGCTTCTAAGTAAGGAATATTGATTGAAGTAGAGTACTTATTTAGATTTTCAATCCAGTAGCTATTCCCTTTTGTATCGGTAAAATGGACAGTAAAATTTGGCCGGTAAGATGAGCCGCCAGCTATATTTACGATCCAACGCACAACCTCGTTTCTATTGTAAATCAGTTGATCCGTGCTTAAATCCACCTCTAAAGGGTAAAAGGCAGGAAATACATTTGCTTCCACTGTTTTGTTCGTTCCTATCATCATGCTCACACTTAAAAATAGCATAGCAGCAAAGCTGCATAATTTGTTCATAGAATGACCACCCTAGTTAATAGCTTAAGCTAGGATTATAAATGGATGTAGACGCCGTCGTATACTCTTCATTGCCGAAACTAACATTCGCAGCGATCCCCGCACCCCTTGGCAGCCCAATAGAGATTCCTAGATCCGCAGCCCATGTGTCATGCCCGCACCAAGCCTTAAAGGCAGAATAAGTTGTTGATTTGATTTTTGACTCGTCATTGCCAATTAAATACACATACGCTGTTCCTTTCGCATCATACGCCGTACTGGTTAAATCATATAGAAAACCTACGCCCGACAGACGATCTTCATCAGTCGCATTATAAATGTTCTTTGTGTCCCAATAATAGGACAAGCATGAACGCTCATAGTAACTGCATTTTTTCTGTTTCTCTGTAAACCCCCAACTTTCTCCATACCAACCTTCACTCCATGAAATAGCAAAGCCATCTTCTAACCGATAAATCGGCATATTGATCCAGTCATAATCAGCCACTAATTTAATATACGGATGGCCATTTTTTGTCCCTAAATCTAAGGCTACAATCTTAAGGGAAATGTCTTCCGTTAAACTGGCAGTAGAAACCTCCACTCTTTCTCGATTTATTTGCTCTTCATTAAATGTATCGCCACTTTGTGCAAAAGATAGCACTTTTTTACTTCCTTATCCTTCACAATTTCCCATTTCGTCTCATCATTTAAGGCATCAATTTGTTCCTTCGTTAAACCTAGTTCTTTTAGTTTTTTGTCTAATTTCTCCTCAGCCCAGCTATAATGATTACCTGAGCCTTGCGAGGACGTTTTTTCTGTCCGTGCATTTGAATTGGCTGCAACACTATTCGTTAGAAACAAAAACAGTACGACAATAACCGTTAGAATGGAGTTCTTATTATTCATGAATCTTCTCCTCTAACTATTTTTTCCGCTATCGAAGTATCCTGTACATATGCATGAAAATTCAATAAGGCATATAGTATACTGTGAAAATATGTGCTTGGAGTGACCTTTTCATGCCGTTCTCGGATAGGAAACCATTTTTCCTGCATCCCTTATTTCATCACGATTCCGGCTGTAGGAATTCTTGAAAGGATTTCTCTGCAAGGGGGAAAATCAATGTTGAGTCAAAAACATAAATGTACACCATCCACTTTCTTAATCATCATATTCCCTTCCATATGGATATCCAAATCAATGAAAGCCGCTGATCTCCTATACACCTCCTTTCCAATGAATCATCTCACTTATTATTTTTCTTAATGTACTAAAAAATAAAAATATAGTTTGTCAAGCCTCTCATTACCTCTTCAAGAAATTTTAACTTCCACCTGTAGATGAGCAATTTTCACAACAATAATTACCATGTAAAAAGAGGCAAACAGGGTATCCCTTATGCCACGTGGAGCTGCTTTTTCACGGCATCAATGGGAATATTTTGTTTCGCTGCACGGTAAATGAACTCTACGAGGCTATGTCCTTTTCTCTTGCACAGGAGATCGAGCCCATCCGAAACATCGCGGTTCGACTCGAGTAGGCTGTACACGTAAGCAAGCTGCACCAAGATCCAGCAGCGTTTCACCGCTCGAACCTGACGAACACGGTACCCATCGAGCTTCAGCTGGTCTTTCGCTTGTCGAAAAAAGCATTCGATCGACCAACGCTGGGCGTAGCAGCGCAAGATCTCTTCATCGCTTAGCTCTCGATCGGTGCTCAAGACGCAGTGAAGATGTTCGGGTGTCATCGGCTGATTGGCTTTCCAAGCGAGCAGCACCACCGCGTGGTCGAGACCGTTGAGCGCTCCTTCGCAACGATAGAAGCGATAATGCTCTTCTCCCACCGTGACGAGGGAGTGTCATTCGGTTCGATGGAGCGGGCCAACCGCTTCGCTTGGACGGCGACGCCATTCGGATAGAGAATCCGGTTCGTCTTGAGCATGGCGATGACGTGGAATCCCTTTTTCAGACAAGCTTCCACGAGCGCTTTTGATGGATACCAAGAATCCATTAGCACATAAACGGGACGGCGTACATCCAACGAAGAAAGCATCTCGATCGCGAGTTCCCCTTTGCTTTTTCCGCCGCCCTGTCGTAAAGACGAAAGGCAAAGGGAAACGCCTGGGTCATCGTATGAACCATGGGCCAAACGAGAGAATGTCCCCAAATCGATTTTTTCTCTGAGTGAGAATCGTGCCCATCACACCCTTGAATGGCGTTTGTTGCCCGTGACGAAGGCTTCGTTTTTTGGCAAATCGCATCATCGATCCAAACAAAAAGGGTTGATTCTCCTGTTTGGCGATGCGTTCGACACGACGAAGCATCCACTGCTGAAGTTTATGAAGCAGCGTCTCTTCCTCCCAAGGGCTTTTCGTGAAAAAATGGAAGAGTGTCGTGCGATGGTTCAGATGAAAGCTCCCATGATGAAGATCCGTCAACGTTCCCGAAAAACCTTTCGTGATCATCGCATCGATGATAGGAACGAGATGCTTCAGGACAGGTTTTGAAACATAAAGGGTCAATCCCAACATCGTGAAAAACTTGTGAATTCCTTGATGATGTGCGAATTGATTCATGAGACATGAACCTCCTTGTGTGAATGGTTGATAGCACATCTATCCTAACCAAGGAATCGGGTTCATGTCTCCTTTTTTGTTTGATTATCAATTTATGTTAGCAAATTTGCTCATCTACAGTTCCACAATCGAGTAGGAGGGGGCGGCTAACCCCCGTCCTCTCACACCACCTAGCATGCGGGTCCACACTAGGCGGTTCGTCAACCTTGACGGAGTTCGAAATATCGTTGCGTCAAACTCTTGAGCCCTTGAGCGGTCCAGTAGGTCTTGCCCAGGGCCTGGTGGAGTTGCGGCGTTTTCGTTGTTCGCCAAGCTCCTTTTCGGGTATTGGCGATCTCCATCACCGCTGTCTCTTTCAGCCCCAGCGCTCTTAACTCACGGATTCTGGTTCTGACCCGTTTCCATTGAAGCCATTGACAGAGTCGAAGCCTCCTCCGAATCCATCCTTCGATGGTCTGAAGGACAGACGGGGTTTCGACGAGCCGAAAATACCCGATCCATCCCATGACGTATTGATTGACGCGATGAATTCGTTCTGGCATCGATATGCTCCAGTTTGGGTTGGTCAGCTGTCGAATCCGCTGTTTCAGACGTTGAATCGACCTTGGGGCGAGCCGGATTCGCGCTTTTCGTTCCGGTGTGAAGCTAAACCCCAGAAAGGCCCGTTTCCACGGGCGGTCCACCGCACTTTTCTCCTCGTTTACTTTGAGTTTGAGCGTTTTCTCCAAGAACCGTTGGATGCTTTGTTTCACCCGTTGTCCTGCCCGCAGACTTTTCACATAGATGTTGCAGTCATCTGCGTAACGGCAGAATTTCAATCCTCGCTTCTCCAATTCCTTGTCTAAATCGTCGAGAAGGATGTTCGCCAGCAGGGGGCTGAGGGGGCCGCCTTGCGGCGTCCCTTCCTCCGTCTGCACCTTCACCCCTTCGATCATAACGCCGGCTTGCAGGTAGGCACGGATCAGTTTCAGCACGCGTTTATCCTTGACTTTTCGGGCCACCCGACTCATCAGGATGTCATGGTTGACCCGATCAAAGAACTT
This sequence comes from Geobacillus sp. Y412MC52, assembly GCF_000174795.2. NCBI lineage: Bacteria > Bacillati > Bacillota > Bacilli > Caryophanales > Anoxybacillaceae > Geobacillus > Geobacillus sp. Y412MC52. Next base: position 3,218,240 of record NC_014915.1, read on the forward strand.
TTCCAGGTCCATGTCGACCACGTACCGATACCCTTCCTGGATGTAGCCTTGCGCTTGCCGCACGGCATCGTGGGCGTTGCGGCCCGGACGGAATCCGAAGCTGGAAGAGGAGAAGTCTGGATCGAAAATGGGTGTGAGTTCTTGAAGAATGGCTTGTTGGATCAGCCGGTCCACCACGGTGGGAATGCCCAGCTGCCGTGTGCCGCCGCCCGGTTTCGGGATTTCGACCCTGCGGACAGGCGCCGGCCGGTAGATTCCCGCCAAGAGTTGGGCGCGGATCGTGCTCCAGTGAGCGCGGACGTCATCACGGAGTTGATCGGTTGATACTCCGTCGATTCCCGATGCTCCTTGGTTGGCTTCGACCCGTTTGAGCGCCGTGATGAGGTTGTCTCTCGCTAAGATGCGTTCCAACAAAGCCATCGTGATCTTCTCCTTCCGCGGGATGAGATTCAGGTCTTGCCGGGTTGCGCTCAGCCCTCGATCTGAGGCCCTCTGGGCTTCACCCTTGCTTCCTCAGATGAGTTCCGAAAGGAATTCTGCTTCGACACGCAACATCTCGAAAGAGTCTGATTCATCCCTGAGTTGACGTTCGGCCCTTCCTGTTTCAGGCGTCTCTTACTCCAGTACTATGGCCTCTGCTGACTCCTGTACGTTCAGCACTTCTGGTTGCCATCGTCAGAAGGCGTTCCGTACAGGCCTCCCCGGATAAGGATGGACACTTTCCACTCATGCACCTGCCCAATCTACCTCCACAGCCCTTGGCGGCTTAGGACTTCGTCTTGTCCAGCAGACTCGTCCGACTGTGGCGGCCTCCCATTGGGTTCGTGTACCTCAGGTCAAGTGTTTGCCTCCAGCTTCCTTCAGATTCCACCTCACGGTGGACACCCTTGCCTTCAGCTAACGGCAGGCGCTCGCCAGCCCCCGTTCGGGACTTTCACCCTATAGCGTCGCACCCATGCCGGGCGTACAGGAAAAGCCGCCCCATTTACGGGGCGGCTTTTTACGTGTTTCGCTGACTTTGCATCTTGTGAACTCTCTCTTATACACCTTCACCGAAAGTTGTTATTCCCATTCTCACCTAAACAGGTTAGACATGAAAAGCCCAATATCGTTTATCATATAGGTATGTACATGCGACGAGCCACACGCAAAAACAAAGACGGAACGACCGTAGCGTATCTCCAGCTTGCTCACAACGAATAGGATCCGAAGGCCAAATGGACGAAAGCGAAGGTGATGGGGATGGGAGGAATTTTGTTTGCCTAGAGATCGTCGAACTCAGGTAAACAATTCCCTCACTTTTTCTGGCCCCTCATTTTTCCAAACCAAAACCCTCCCCGTTCAATCAGAAGGCGGTTTGTTCGTGCGAACGATGCGCATCGGGCAACCCGCGGCCATCGCACCGGGCGGGACGAAATGATAAGCTATTCCTTGAATCTCAAGTTGTTTGTAAAACGTGATAAATCAACATTCCTTTCAATTGAAGGAATCGTGATCCGATATATGAGGTAACCAAATTGTCCTCCCAATGTGTTCAATATCACATCATCGACATCTACTGCTTTATAATGATAATTTAATATCAAAGAAATGAAAAACTGCATAGATTCAATCATGAATGAGCATAAACAAACAATGAAAGATACTCTTTTAAAGCTATTCACTCTATAAAATAAAAGTGGCAGATATATTCCTAGAGGAAGTAGCAACAAAAAGTTGCCCCCAATTTGTGCGAAACCGGTTCCAATTGAGTGTAACGATAATATTTTAATAATAGACAAAAAGGGAACGAAATTTATTGAGCTCTCGATATGACTTGCTTTTAAGTCATGTAACAACTCCTTTTGGAAGGGAATGGGGAACAAGGTAATACCAATAACAACAACAACATGGATGTAAAAAATAACAAAAATTAAACTTTTAGAAAATGGTATATTTTTATAATTTCGTCTAATAAGCAAAACAACTAAAGGAATAAAAAACAAGAAAACTATTGGGATATCGAAGGTTAACAAACAACTCCCCCCAAACATCGTTTTTTATTTTACTGCAGGGACGATCAAATGCTTTTTCCAGCAGACGAAAGATCAACTGAAGCTTATGCTATCGGATTCGCCACATTTGGGCGGTGAAACGGTATGGAGCAGTGGTGCTGTCCTCTTGCGTGTACAACATGGCCGAATCTCAACAAATCCTTTCCGCTGGACTGGAGCTTCTTCGGTCGCGGAAAGATTTCACGTCGTCGAGTTCATTGGTGACCGCACAAGGCAAAAAATTCCCATTGAACAGCTCCATGTCGCCAGAGGGATCGGATCCTATTAGTCTTTTTAATCGCAAAAATTATTGTAATAAAAAATGCTGATCTACAGTTATTTTATATATAATTTGGAACCAGACTGACTCTTAACATATGTGCCATCTGATGGTTTCCAGAGTTTTATATAATAGTCGCCCTCTCCTACATTACTCCAAGTAATTGTTTTATTTCCAGACCGGGGAGCTTTACTGGAGCCAATATAATCATCTGACCAAAATCCATCTCTATATAAGGCTACGTTGAATGTATCTGTAGTGTCAAAAGTATTATTACAATTGTAATCACGACACGCTACCGAGTAAAACACTCCCACTAAATCTTTACCACCTGTGAAACTTCTTGTTTGACCCGTTAAACCTGTTTCAATAACTACTTCCTGCAGCCAAAGCTATTGTGGGCAGCACTAATGATAAACTAAGTGCAATTGACGAAAATATTTTTTTCATAATACTCTCATCTCCTTTAAATCAATTTATCTCTATAAAAAGAAATATCTGCATAAATTGTAAAATAAAAAAAAGAATAAAATCAACAATTTTTGTTCTGCCACCTAAAGTTTCATATTTTCATCATTGATCCTATATAAATCCAACTGGAAGGTTTAACTTATAGGGGACAAAAAACAGACTCTCTGTTTTTTCGTTTCTTTGGCTCTTCACCACAAGTTGTACTTGAGATTTTAAGATAGGTATGCATAGGGAAAATAGAGGGTACAAAAAATGCGAATTTTCCTGTATGGTAAAGGTGACCAAACCAAACCATTGGAGGAAAATTCGCATGTACTCTCAGTTTATCAAAGAACTCATCGATTTACCAGATGTTTTGATTCAAAAGGTACGAAAAGAAGAAGAACGTTGGATTTTCGAACTTTCTCTTCCCGAACAATGCCCGTTATGTCCTGTCTGCTTGAAACGCACGATCAAAATGACAGGAAAAAAGAAGCAATGGATGCATGGCTATGCTCAGCGAATCGGGATTTTTTGGATCGAACTTCCTGTAGAGCGAAGACGTTGTGGTACGTGTGGCATGACATTCAGCACGTCTTATCCAGGAATCTCCCCTCGAAGCATAGCAACGGATGCCTTTCAACAATGGGCAGCGCAATCTTGCATAGGGACATCCATTCAGGCAGTGGCTCGTATGCTCAAGCTTCCTTACACGACCGTTGAACGTTGGTTTTATACCCATGCCCCTTCCTTCCTATCGAATGAAATCCAACCAAAGGCGGTTTGTGTCGATGAGTTTGCGTTTCGAAAAGGGCATGACTACGGGGTGGCGATCATGGATGCCGAAACGGGAGAAGTGTATGCCGTTGAAGCAGGAAAGAACGAGGAAGCCATTGGACGTGCGTTGGCTCATGTGTCTGGTTCTGTTCAGTATGTCGTGAGCGATTTGGCTCCAGCAATGAAAAAAGCGATTCAAAGGGTTTGCTCAGAGGCGACACATGTAGTTGATTATTTCCATGTCATTCAGCTGTTTACAGATGCTTTAGAGCGTTGTCGCAAATATTTAGACAAAGGAGGCAAGAAACACGGAAATGTTCGTTACGTTTGTCGTTTATTGAGCCAATGCCCAGAGAAATTGACGGAGGAAGAACGCCAAATCGTACGGAAATGGTGCAATGAAAGCGATTACTTAAAGTCTGTCTACCAATCGCTCCAACATTTTCGCTATGTGTCTAAAAGCAAAGACGAGCAACAGGCGAAACGACGTTTGGAGGCTTGGATTCACCGATATGTATTTTGTCCTTGTTCGGCTGTACGCGCCATCGCAAAATCGCTTGTCAAACGAACAGATGAAATCATATCATGCATATTGTCACCTTATTCGAATGGAAAAATGGAGGGAACAAATAACAAGATCAAGCTAATCAAACGTCGGGGATACGGATACAGAAATATCCAGCGTTTTGCATTGCGGGTTCGTCTAGAAACAGCTAACATACTTTAATGGTAGGTTCAAGTACATCTTTTGGTGATGAACCGTTTCTTTTTTTCCTCTTCCAAAATGGAAAACCGCCCCCGTTCAATCGGAAAGCGGTTCATTCCTGCGTACGATGCGCATCGGGCAGCCGGCGGCCATCGCCCCGGGCGGAACGTCTTGATGGACGACGGTGCCGGCGGCGACGACGGCGCGGTCGCCGATCACCACGCCGGGCAAAATGGTCGAATTGGCGCCGATCATCACGTCATCACCGATCACCACATCGCCGAGGCGGTATTCGTCCACTAAATATTCGTGGGCGAGAATCGTCGTGTTGTAGCCGATGACGCAGTTGCGGCCGATATGGATTTTTTCTGGGAAGAGAATGTCCGGCATGACCATAAAGGCGAGCGCGGTCTGCTCGCCGATGTTCATGCCGAGAAACGTGCGGTACAGCCAGTTTTTCAGCGGCAAAAACGGCGTGTAGCGCCCGATTTGAATGATGATGACGTTTTTCAGCACTTTCCAAAACGATACGGTGCGGTACAATTGCCAGAGCGAGTTCGCCCCGTGGACGGGGTATTTGGTCGTTCGTCTCACCGGGAGGACGCTTCCTCCTTCCGTTCGTTGATGCCGACAATAGCCAGCAAATCGCTCATTTTTTCCAACATGTAGTCCGGTTCATATTGTTCCAAATAGCCGCGGCCTTTAATCGCCCAGGCGACGCCGGCCGTTTTTACGCCGGCGTTTTTGCCAGCCAAAATGTCGTGGTAGTTGTCGCCGACCATGAGCGCTTCATCTGGCGTTGACCGTAGCAACTCGAGCGCTTTATAAATGGGCTCGGGGTCCGGCTTTGGCCGTGTGACGTCATCGAGGCCGATGACGCACGAGAAAAACGGTTCCAACCGCGTTTTTCTTAACCCCATCAGGGCGGTGTCGTGCATTTTCGTCGTCACGACGCCGAGGCGGAAGCCATGGCGGTGGAGCATTTCGATCGTTTCATACACGGTGTCAAACTCGCGGATCAGTTCGTCATGGTGGGCGTGGTTGAACGTGCGATACGTCTTCACCATCTCCTCGACCCGTTCCGGATCGAGCGAGCTGAACGTCTCATACAGCGACGGGCCGATGAACGGCAAGACGTCCTCACGCTGATAGCGGCCCGGATAATATTTCTCCAGCGTATGCAAAAACGACTGGATGATGAGCTCATTTGTATCAATCAATGTGCCGTCAAGGTCAAACAAAATGGTTCGAATCGTCATGAAGCGGCTTCCTTTCTTTTCGGTTGTTCAAGGCGGCGCCAAAGGAACGCCACCGCCATCGTCAGCAATACGGCCGTCACTAAGCGGATCAAAAGCAGCGGCCATACCGGAATGCCAAGCGGAACGAAAATGAGGGTATCTTCCACCACCGCATGGCACGACACGAGAAAAATGAACGCCAGCGTCAAATCGCGCTTCGAGACGCCGTCTTCTTTCGCGGCTTGAATCATGACGCCAGCGCCATAAGCGAGGCCGAACACAAAGCCGGCCGCGAGCGTGAGCGATGTGTTCGCGCTCATGCCAAGCATCTTGGTCGCCGGCGCCATCCAGCGTGAAACCGTCTCGATCCAGTGGCGTTCTTTTAAAATTTGAATGACCGTCATGAGCGGAATGACGATCGCGACGAGCTGCACGATGCCGGTGATCGCCTTTTTCAGCGCCGCCAAGATGATCTCTCCCCAGCCGGACGGCGCCGCGGCTTCATGCGTGACAAACCCGTATTGGGCGATCTCCTGCCCACCGCTCCATAGATGGGCGATCAACAGCCCGGACACCAACGCGAGCCCGACGCGCACGACGATCATCAGCCAGACGCTCATGCCGGTGCGCGAGGCAACCGATGATTCGACGATCAAGTTATGGGAAAACGAAAGCATGATCGCCAAAATCAACACTTCTTTCACCGTAAACTCGATCGTCAGCATCGCCCCGATCGCCGCATACAGCCCGAGCAAGTTGCCGAGCACAAGCGGCACGGCCGCATCGCCGGATAAGCCGAACCATTTCATGAACGGGGTGACAAGGTCAATGAGCCACGAAAACAGCGGCGTCGGCTGCAACAGCGCTAAAATGAGCGTCACTGGAAAAATGATTTTGCCAAGCGCCCACGCGGTCTTCAGCCCGGCGAGCACACCGCGCTGCAACATTCCTGCCATGTTCTCCTCTCTCCTTTGCTCATCTTCATGCCGCGGTGCAGTGAAGCCATGATTCTCGTGATCCTAAACACGGCATCCTTTTTCTCATCCGTCTTACACCAACCGGAGCCGCTATTCATCTTGATACCGCGCGTCCGCCCAGCCTTTCGCCCGGCGCACGACCCAAAGCACTACGGACAAAACAATGAGCGTCACGGACATCACTTGCGCCGCGCGCAGACTGCCGGCCAGCATCAAGCTGTCGGTGCGCATCCCTTCAATCCAAAAGCGGCCGACGGAATACCAAATCAAATACGACAAAAACAGCTCGCCGCGCCGCAAGTTGACGCGCCGCAGCCAAAGCAAAAGACAAAAACCGGCCAAATTCCAAAGCGATTCGTACAAAAACGTCGGATGCCAATAGCGCCCGTCAATGTACATTTGGTTGATGATCCAATCCGGCAAATGCAAATTTTCAAGAAACTGGCGCGACACAGGGCCGCCATGCGCCTCTTGGTTCATAAAATTGCCCCAGCGCCCGATCGCCTGGCCTAAAATGATGCTTGGTGCGGCAATATCGGCGAGCTTCCAAAACGACAGCCCGCGCGCGCGGGCGAACACCACGCCCGTCGCCACCGCCCCGATCAAACCGCCGTGAATGGCGAGGCCGCCTTGCCAAACTTTTGGAATCTCTGACAAATGCTTTGAATAATAGTGCCATTCAAACAGCACGTAGTACGCCCGCGCGCAGACAATGGCGATCGGCACGGCAAATAACACGAGATCGACAAACGTCTCTTTCGGCAAGCCGCGCCGCACCGCTTCGCGCGTCGCGAGCCATAGCCCAATCAACACACCGGTGCCGATAATGACCCCATACCAATAAATCGTAATAGGGCCAAGGTGCAAAAACACGCGGTCGAGCGGCTGAATCGTCGATTCCATCGTTTCCACCTCCTATGCTCCATGCCCAAACGAGATCCATTCCTTTGACGCAAGAAACGCCGCCGATCAGTCGTAATCGTGCGCGCCGTCTTCGATGGCGTCGCTCAATCGCGCCGAAAACTCCTCAGCCGCGTTGACCCCGAGCCGCTTCAGCCGGAAGTTCATCGCCGCCACTTCGACGATGACCGCCAAGTTGCGCCCTGGGCGGACCGGAATCGTTAATTTCGGCAATTCGGTATCCAAAATTTTCACTTTCTCTTCTTCCAACCCGAGCCGATCGTACTGCTTCTCCGGATCCCAAAGCTCCAAGTCGACGACGAGCGAAATGCGCTTATGCGTCCGCACCGCCCCTGCGCCGAACAGCGTCATCATATTAATAATGCCGAGGCCGCGAATTTCAAGCAGATGCTCGATCAGCTCCGGCGCGCTGCCGACGAGCGTATCTTCATCTTCTTGGCGGATTTCCACACAGTCGTCGGCGACCAACCGATGGCCGCGTTTGACGAGCTCCAGCGCCGTTTCGCTTTTGCCGACGCCGCTTTTGCCCGTGATCAACACCCCGACGCCGTACACATCGACAAGCACCCCGTGCACCGCGGTGGTGGGGGCGAGCTTGCTTTCCAAATAGTTTGTCAATCGGCTTGACAGGCGGGTCGTTTTCATCGTCGAGCGCATGACCGGCACCGACTGGCGCTCAGACGCTTCGATCAGCTCCGGCGGCACTTCCAAGCCGCGCGAGACGATGATCCCCGGCGTAATGTCGGTGCAAAGCCGTTCCATCCGCGACTTTTTTTCTTCCGGCGTCAACGTTTCATAAAACGACAGCTCCGTCCGTCCGAGCAGCTGCAGACGCTCTGCCGGGTAATAGGCGAAATAGCCGGCCATTTCAATCCCCGGCCGCGACAAATCGCTTGTCGTAATCGGGCGGTAAATGCCCTCCGCGCCGCTGACGAGCTCGAGCTGGAACTGTTCAATGATGTCTTTCGTCCGCACTTTTGGCATACGTCGCCTTTCTCCCCTTTCTTCATCTTTTTCCATTGTAACACGTTTCGTTCCGCCGTTGAATGGAAAACATCGGGGAAAACAAAACAGGGACGGCTCCCCCCGTCCCGATCAAGCCAAACACATCAAACCGAAACGATCTTCACCGCATCGTTTCTCCCATTGCAACCCCTTGCCGCATTCGCCATCTTTTCACACGATCACGGAAAACCATGGCGCCACCGGCCTTCCAATGGATCACGCCCCCGTTACGACCGGTTGCGCAGCGGCTCGATAATCGCTTTTTGCACGAGCAGGTGGAAAAACGACAAGACGATCGAGGCGAGCAGCGCCGTGCCAAAGCCGCCGATTTGAAACGCATCGCCCATCAGCCCTGCAGTCATCATGAGCGTGAGGGCGTTAATGACAAACAAAAACAACCCAAGCGTCAACACGGTCACCGGCAGCGTCAACAAGATGAGCACAGGGCGAACGACGGCGTTGAGCACCGCCAAAATCACGCTCGCCAAAAACGCCGCGCCGATGCCGCTGAAGTGAATATCGTCAAAATAGCCGTCAATCGCCATCAGCAGCACCGTATTGATCAACACACCGATCAGCCAATTGAGCATCCCATCACCATCTTTTTTCGAGTCTCGCGCCCGCCTGCCACGCCTTTTGACAGGCCCAAAAAAGCGGGGCCGCGGCATCGTCGGCAAACGGACGCTTTCTCTTATTTTAACACTTGAATCCCTTTTATGACATTCCAAACGATGACAACGAGATTCACCGCCCCAGCAACGAGGAACCCAAGCCAGACGAGCCCGCCGCCAAAAAGAAGCGATTCCTCGCCCCAATGGCCGAACAGCACCGGCGACGCGGCTAACGCAATGAACAAGAGGATCGTAACGGCCGGAATCAAATGCGACACGAGCGACCGCTTCGCATGATGTTTCACTTCCACATCCTCCACGACAAAATAGACGACAATCGGCAAAATGAACGGCGCAAAAAAGACGCTGAAATAACAAAGCGCGGATAACACTTTGTTCGTCGACAAGCGGAAATCCCCTTTCCATAAGTTTCTTTTACCTTGTATATACGACCGCGGCTTGGAAAAGTTTCCTTTTTCTCTTTCCAAAAGCGGCCGTCTCCCATATGCCAAAGCGGCCAAGGCCTTTACGCCTTCGCCGCTTCATACCGCGCCTGCATGCGCGCCCGGTCGCGCTCGAGAATCGGTTTCAAGTAGCGGCCGGTGTGCGACTCCTTCACCTCGGCCACCTCTTCCGGCGTGCCGACGGCGACGATTTGTCCGCCGCGGTCGCCGCCTTCCGGACCTAAGTCAATGATATAGTCCGCGGTTTTGATGACGTCCAAGTTATGTTCGATGACAAGCACGGTATCGCCGTTGTCGACGAGCCGGTGGAGCACATCGAGCAGCCGGGCGATGTCATCGACATGAAGCCCGGTCGTCGGCTCGTCCAAAATGTAGAGCGTCCGGCCGTTGGAGCGGCGGTGAAGCTCAGCGGCGAGCTTGACGCGCTGCGCCTCGCCGCCCGAGAGCGTCGTCGCCGGCTGGCCGAGCTTCATATAACCGAGCCCGACGTCATAGAGCGTCTCGAGCTTGCGTTTGATTTTCGGGATCGAGGCGAAAAAGTCGAGCGCATCTTCGACCGTCATGTCGAGCACCTCGGCGATGTTTTTTCCTTTATACGTCACCTCGAGCGTCTCGCGGTTGTACCGTTTGCCGTGGCACACTTCGCACGGGACGTACACGTCCGGCAAAAAGTGCATCTCAATTTTGATGATCCCATCGCCATGGCACGCCTCGCAGCGCCCGCCTTTGACATTGAAGCTGAACCGCCCTTTTTTGTAGCCGCGCACTTTCGCTTCGTTCGTCGAGGCAAACACATCGCGGATGTCGTCAAACACCCCGGTGTACGTCGCCGGGTTCGAGCGTGGCGTGCGGCCGATCGGCGACTGGTCGATGTCAATGACTTTATCGAGATGCTCCAGCCCGCGAATGTCGCGGTGCTCGCCCGGCTTTGCTTTCGCCCGGTGCAGCTTTTGCGCCAGCGCCTTATACAACACTTCGTTCACGAGCGTGCTTTTGCCCGAGCCCGACACCCCGGTGACAGCGACAAACGTGCCGAGCGGGATTTTCACCGATACGTTTTTCAAGTTATGCTCGCGCGCGCCGACCACCTCAAGCCAACGTCCGTCCGGACGGCGACGCTCGGCCGGAATCGGGATGAATTTTTTCCCCGATAAATACTGGCCGGTGAGCGAGTTCGGGTCGTTCATCACTTCTTCCGGCGTGCCGGCGGCGACGACCTCGCCGCCGTGGATGCCCGCCCCCGGACCAATGTCAATCAAATAGTCCGCGGCCAGCATGGTATCCTCGTCGTGCTCCACCACAATGAGCGTATTGCCGAGGTCGCGCATGCTTTTCAACGTCGCGATCAGCCGGTCATTGTCGCGCTGATGAAGCCCGATCGACGGCTCGTCGAGCACGTACAGCACCCCCGTCAGCCGCGAGCCGATTTGCGTCGCCAAGCGGATGCGCTGCGCCTCGCCGCCGGAGAGCGTTCCTGCCGAGCGGCTGAGCGTCAAATAGTCGAGGCCGACGTTTTGCAAAAAACCGAGACGGTCGCGAATTTCACGCAAAATAAGGCGAGCGATTTGCGCTTCTTTTTCGGTCAGCTCGAGCCCGTCAAAAAAGGCGAGCGCCTCGGTCACCGACATGGCGGTGACCTCGCCGATATGCTTGCCGCCGACAAGGACGGCCAGGCTTTCTTTTTTCAGCCGGTAGCCTTGGCATGTCGGACATGGTTGTTCCGCCATATACTTTTCCATCTGCTCGCGGATGTAGTCCGAGCTCGTCTCGCGATAGCGGCGTTCGACGTTCGGAATGACGCCTTCAAATGCGATGTATTGTTCGCGCACTTGCCCGAAATCATTCGTATAGCGGAAATAAATCGGCTCTCCGCCGCTGCCGTACAAAATTTTATCGAGCTGCTCTTTCGGCAAATCCTTCACCGGCACGTCCATCGGGATGCCGTAATGGCGGCACACGGCTTCGAGCAGCTGCGGGTAATATTGCGAGCTTTGCGGCTCCCACGGAGCGATGGCGTGTTCTTTTAACGTCAGCTCATCGTTCGGGATGACCAAATCGAGATCCACTTCGAGCTTCGCCCCGAGCCCGTCGCAGTCCGGGCAGGCGCCGAATGGACTGTTGAACGAAAACAGACGCGGTTCAAGCTCCCCGATCGAAAAGCCGCAGTACGGACAAGCGTGCTTTTCGCTGAACAGCAGCTCTCCCTCGCCGATCACGTCAACGACAACTTTGCCGTCGGCGAGCTTCAGCGCCGTCTCAAGCGAATCGGCAAGCCTGGCGGCGATGCCGTCTTTGATGATGATGCGGTCGACGACGACATCAATCGAATGTTTTTTGTTTTTTTCAAGCTCAATGTCCCCCGTCAACTCGCGCATCTCGCGGTCAATACGGACGCGCACATACCCTTGTTTGCGAATATCCTCCAATGTCTTGGCGTGCGTCCCTTTTTTTCCCGAGACGATCGGCGCCAAAATTTGCATTTTCGTCCGCTCCGGGTAAGAGAGCAGCCGGTCGACCATTTGCTCGATCGTCTGCGATTGGATTTCAATGCCGTGCGTCGGGCAAATGGGGCGGCCGATGCGGGCGAATAGAAGCCGCAAGTAGTCGTAAATTTCCGTCACCGTGCCGACGGTTGAGCGCGGGTTGCGGCTCGTCGTTTTTTGATCGATCGAAATGGCCGGCGACAATCCTTCAATCGCATCGACGTCCGGTTTTTCCATCTGCCCTAAAAACTGGCGGGCATACGCCGACAGCGATTCGACGTAGCGCCGCTGGCCTTCCGCGTAAATCGTATCAAACGCCAGCGACGACTTCCCCGACCCGGACAGCCCGGTCAAGACGACGAGCTTGCCGCGCGGGATTTCGACGTCAATGTTTTTCAAGTTGTGGGCGCGCGCCCCTTTGACGATAATTTTATCCATTCCGTTCACCCGGCCATCACCCTTCCGCTTTCAATTCGAAAATGATATCGCGCAGCTGGGCGGCCCGCTCGAAGTCGAGCGCTTTGGCCGCCTCTTTCATTTCCGCTTCGAGCTTTCGAATCAGCTCTTCCCGCTCTTGTTTCGTCATCGCTGCCGCCGGCTTTGCCTCGTACATCTCCGTCTCTTCCGCCGCATACGTCGCGCGGATGACGTCGCGAATCTCCTTTTTCACCGTGCGCGGCACGATGCCGTGCTTTCGGTTGTACTCTTCTTGAATCGCGCGGCGCCGCTTCGTCTCTTGAATGGCGATTTCCATCGATTTCGTGATCGTATCGGCGTACATGATCACATGGCCGTTCGCGTTGCGCGCCGCCCGGCCGATCGTCTGGATGAGCGAGCGCTCCGAGCGCAAAAACCCTTCTTTGTCGGCGTCCAAAATGGCGACAAGCGACACTTCTGGGATGTCGAGCCCTTCGCGAAGCAAGTTGATGCCGACCAGTACATCGTATTTGCCGAGCCGCAAATCGCGGATGATTTCAATGCGCTCGAGCGTCTTAATTTCCGAATGCAAATACGCCACCTTGATCCCCGCTTCTTTCAAATAATCGGTCAAATCTTCCGCCATCTTTTTCGTCAGCGTCGTCACCAACGTCCGTTCGTTCCGCTCGACGCGCTCGTGAATTTCGCCGATCAAATCGTCGATTTGCCCTTTCGTCGGACGGACGTCAATCGTTGGGTCGAGAAGCCCGGTCGGGCGGATGATTTGTTCGACAACGCCCGGGCTGTGCTCGAGCTCGTACGGCCCTGGCGTCGCCGAGATGTAAATAATTTGATTGATTTTTTGCTCGAACTCTTCAAACGTGAGCGGCCGGTTGTCAAGCGCCGACGGCAGACGGAAGCCGTGGTCGACAAGCACTTGCTTGCGCGCCCGGTCACCGTTGTACATGCCGCGCAGCTGCGGCAAGGTGACGTGCGACTCATCAACGATGATCAAAAAATCGTCCGGAAAATAGTCAAGCAATGTATACGGCGTTGAGCCCGGCGGCCGCAGCGCCAAATGGCGCGAGTAGTTTTCGATGCCTGAACAAAAGCCCATCTCGCGCATCATTTCAAGGTCATAGCGCGTCCGCTGCTCAAGCCGCTGCGCCTCTAAGAGCTTTCCTTGCGCGCGCAGTTCGGCAAGCCGCTCCTCAAGCTCTTGTTCGATGTTTTGAATGGCGAGCCGCATTTTCTCCTCGCGCGTCACGAAGTGCGACGCCGGGAAAATGGCGACATGCTCGCGCTCGCCGAGCACCTCGCCGGTTAAGGCGTCCACCTCGCGGATGCGCTCGATTTCATCGCCGAAAAATTCGACGCGAATGCAATGTTCATCGCGCGACGCGGGGAAAATTTCGACAACATCGCCGCGGACGCGGAACGTGCCGCGGCGAAAATCGATGTCATTGCGGTCGTATTGGATGTCAACGAGCCGCCGAAGCAACGCATTGCGCTCGATTTCCATCCCAACGCGCAGCGAGACGACGAGCTCCCGATATTCTTCCGGCGACCCTAAACCGTAAATGCACGACACGCTCGCAACGATAATCACGTCCCGACGCTCAAACAAGGCTGATGTCGCCGAGTGCCGCAATTTGTCGATTTCATCGTTGATTTTCGCGTCTTTTTCAATGTACGTATCCGTCTGCGGCACATACGCTTCCGGCTGATAGTAATCGTAATAGCTGACAAAATATTCGACGGCGTTGTGCGGGAAAAACTCTTTCAGCTCGCTGTACAATTGGCCAGCGAGCGTTTTGTTGTGGGCGATGACAAGCGTCGGTTTGTTGACTTGGGCGATCACGTTCGAGATCGTAAACGTTTTGCCCGTCCCCGTCGCCCCAAGCAGCGTTTGATGCTTCACCCCAAGCCGCAAACCGTCAACGAGCTTGGCGATCGCCTGCGGCTGATCGCCTTGCGGTTCGTATGGCGACACTAATTGAAAACGGCCCTCCACCGTTTCGCCTCCTCCTTCGTACCATCTTTCCCCATTGTATCACATCGTGATGATCCATGCATCAAAAATGCGAACTCATATTCGTACCAACCCACTCAGTGTTTTCCATTGCTTCGCACCGAAAAACGCGAAAAAGCGGACCCATTCATGCCCAAGGTCCGCGTCTTCGCTCCGTTCCGTTTCGACAATCCGAGGTTCAGCCGACGATGCCTTTTTCCAAAAACAGACGGTTGAACCGACAACGCCGCTTCATTTTTGCTTCAGATGGTCGAGCATGCGGCCGGCCCAAAGAAAGCCGGCGATCGTCGATGCAATGTCAGCGACGATTTCATGCAGCTCGTCCGTATAGCCTTTCAAGTAGGAAGCGACAAGCAGCGCTGTCGTCAACAGCACAGCGATGTACCGATTGTACGTCACCCGCGCAAACAACAGCACCAATAGGCACGGAATGATGAGTGCCGCCAAAAACCACATGATCCATTCTCCTTTACGAAACAGCTTCAGACGCTGATGCGTTCCGATCACGGACGAACAGCAGCCCGAGTTCATGATGCTCATCCTCATAGAGCGCCCCTTGGACGAAACGGACTTCGCCGTTATGTCCTACGACATCCAACTTGCAGAACGCGCGGTTGCGTTGGAGCGCCTCGTAAAACTCGGTTTCGGTCCGCACCGGGGCGCCGTTTGTTTTGATGATGACTTCCCCGATCGAAAGCCCCATTTTTTCCGCTTTCGAGCCGGGAAGCACGCCGACAATCACCAAGCCGTGCGGATGGCGGGCAAAGCGGGGCGGGCGGGCGCGGTCGGCGCGATGCCCGGAAAACGCGATCCATTCGCGGCCGATGATGGCCATAGCCCCCGCCGCCACCGTGAGCGGTGGATACCATATACCGGAAGCAGCCAATAGGGCGACAACGAACGCCAGCCGAACAACAAGCCGCCCCTCCGCGCGCGCCGCTTCCGCCGGCAGCATGTGCTGGCGGCGCTGGGAAAAGCCGAGAAGAAACGGCACGAGCCAAAATGAATAGCCGTCTCCCGTCGAAACGAGCGGCCACCAGGAAGCCGGAGGCAGCGCGCCGCCTGATACGGGCAGCACAACCGGCACAAACCAAAGACGCTGCGTCCATTGCAGGCCGACCGTCATCCCTCGCTTGCTTTTCGCAAGCTGCGGCGAGGCCGCCTCGTTTCGCGTGCGAATGATGAGCCATCCTTCCGAAAGCAAAAGCAACGCAAGCCACACCGCCAAAGCCGGCGCCGCCGCCATGCCATCGGGAAGCCATCGGGACAACGCGCTGCTTCGCTCCGCCAAACCGAACACGAGAAGCGCGCCGCCAACCGTATAAGCAGGCGACAACAACCGCGCTTCCATCGCCAAGCTAAAGAGCACCGTCAGCACCGTCACCGTCCAAACCGCTTCCTGCGGCACCGCGATCCCGATGCCGACGGCCGCCGCCGACAACATCGCTCCAGCCATCCATCCCTTCGTCCAAAGCCCGCGCCACTCTTGCCATAGGCTGTAGACGCGCACATGAAAATCGCGGCGCTCCCGCTTCACCCGCCGCCAACCGACGGCCAAAGCGAGCGCGGCGCCATAATAAAGAAGCGGCTGCCGCCAAACCGACGCGACGCCCTCAAGCCATTCCAGCCACCATGTTGCCATCCGCTTCACCCCTTGCGTCGTTCATCATTCTTTATCTTCTATTCTACCAAATGGCATGGCCAATTCCCATGCCCACAGCCATCTTTTTTCACCAATGGCGAATCTTCGCTGTTTTCCACTTTCTTTGCCGAATCAACACTAGTTTTGTCGGCTGGGAAGGATTTTCAAAGATGCAGAGGAAAAAGTATAAACAAGACGAAACAAGGAGGAGTGAAACGATGGAATTGAAAACGTCCGACGTCGCTGCTCGCCTTGGTGTATCGCCGAAAACGATCCAGCGCTGGGTGCGCAAATACGACATTCCGTTGCGGAGAAACGAGGCCGGCCACTACTTGTTTGATGAAAAAACGGTCGCCTTGCTCGAACGGGTCAAATTTGAACAAGGCGCCGCCATGGAAGCGCCGCCGACCCCGAAACGCCCTCCGACGCCGCTGCGGAACAACATTCCTATTGACGCCTTACATGAATCGATCGAACCCGAAATCGCCCGCGTCTCCTCGCGCTTGGACCAGCTTGAACGGCAACTGGAGCAAAAAGCAGATGACGTCGTCTCCATTCAACTGTTGCATCACCGCCAAGAAATGGAAGAAATCGTCGCCCGCCTCACTGCGTTGGAGCAGCTTGTCGCCCGCCTTGAACAGCAGCTGAATACCCGTCCCCCGGCTCCCCATGAACCGCCGGAAGAGACGAAACAGAAACGGCGCGGCCTTGGGCGGGTGATGGGGTTGTTTGCCTAATGGTTCCATCCTCCCTGCTTGACGCAGGGTGTTTTTTTGGTTGCCTCTTTCCCCTTTTTCTCCCCCTTCACTACTTCTTTACAATTTTTTTATGCTTTTTTAATCGCAGCGGTTTATAATGGATCATGTTGTGCAATCTTCCCGTATGGGAAAGGAGGGCGCGCGAGATGGAACAAAGAGAACGAAAAGCGGTCGCCATCGCGTTCATCGTATTGGCTCTCTACCTTTCTCCGCTGTACATGTTAGGCGAACACGCCCATATTCGCGTGCACGACAATATGGATTCGAACATCGCCTGGTATCGCGTGCTCGTTCGCAGCGGCCAACTATTTGGCCCAATCGATGCCGTCATCCCGCAAGTGATCAACGGGTTGCCGCGCAACGCCTTCGGCACAGAATTCAGCGGCATCGTGTGGCTGCACGCTTTGTTTCCCTCCATGGTGGCGTACGCGCTCAGCCAGACGATCACGAGGATATTTGCCTTTTTGGGTATGTATTGGCTGCTCAGGCGCCACTTTTTGCCTTCACCGGAATCATGGCTCATTCGCGTCGGGGCGGCGCTTGCTTTTGCGCTGACACCGTTTTGGCCGTCCGGCATGTTAAGCACGCTCGGCATGCCGCTGGCGCTTTGGGCGTTTCTGTCGATCCGCAACGGAGAAGCGACATGGAAAGAATGGCTTGCGATCATCTTGCTTCCGTTTTACGCCAGCTTTGTGCTCGGATTTTTCTTTTTCCTCGCCGCGATGGCGGCGGTGTGGCTGTTTGACGGCGTTGTCCGCAAGCAGTGGAACAAGCGGTTTTTCGCCGCGATCGCCCTGATGACAGGCTTGTTTTTGGCCATCGAGTACCGCCTCGTGTACTCGCTTGTCTTCAGCGGCGAACCGACGAGCCGGAACGAGTTCCTCTCCTCGCGGCTCAGCTTCGTCCACTGCCTTCGTTTAACGTTGAAAAACTATGTGCTCGGCCATACGCATGTGATGACCGTCCATGGGCCGATCATCTTGCCGGTGCTTTGGGCGGCGTTTTTTCTCGTTTTGCGCCGCCGTCAGCGCGGGCCATTGGAGCGGCGCTTCCTTTTGCTGTTTTGGTTGAACATCGCCTTATCGGCTTGGTATGCATTTTGGTTTTACAAAGGGTGGCAGCCGCTGAAAGAACGGATTTCACTTTTGAATACGTTCAATTTCGCCCGCTTCCATTTTTTGCGGCCGATGGTCATTTACGTCGATTTTGCCTTGGCCTTGCAAATCTTAGCCAAGGAACGGACCGCATGGCGGCGCCTCGTGCCGATCGCCTTGGCGCTGCAGCTGCTTTTGCTTGGCGGGTTTAACGAGGAAATCCGCTATCGCCTCGCTGGCACGCCGTCATTCGAGCAGTTTTATTCCGAACATTTATTTACCAAAATCAAGCAATACATCGGCAAGCCGGTATCGTCCTACCGCGTCGCCAGCGTTGGGCTTCACCCGGCCATCGCTCAATACAACGGGTTTTATACGCTCGATACGTACAACAATTTTTACCCGTTATCGTATAAGCGGAAGTTTCGCCGCATCATTGCCAAAGAATTGGACAAAAGCCCAGTGCTGAAAGACTATTTCGACCATTGGGGCAACCGCGTCTATTTGTTTTCGGCAGAGCTCGGGAAACATTACATGTTCACGAAACGCTCGCATAAAGTCATTCGTCATTTCGAGATCGACACAAAGGCGTTCAAACAGCTTGGCGGCAAGTACATTTTTTCCTCCGTCCCGATCATGAACGCCCGCGACATCCATCTCCGCTTCTTGCGGGCGTTCACCGATCGACAGTCAGTCTGGAAAATTTATGTATACGAAGTGGAGTGAAAGGGAGGCAAGAAACATGGTGGACAAACCATTGTTAGCCATCGTCGTCCCATGCTACAACGAAGAAGAAGTGTTGCCGGAAACGGCCCGGCGGCTGACCGCTTTGCTTGAGCAGCTGCTCGAAGAAGGAGCGGTCGCCATCGGCAGCCATATCGTTTTTGTCGACGACGGCAGCCGCGACCGGACATGGGCGCTCATTGAAGAAGAAAGCGAGCGCAACCCGTTTGTCTCCGGTGTGAAACTCGCTCGCAACGTCGGCCATCAGCGGGCGCTGCTCGCTGGGCTCGAAACCGTTCGCGCGTACGCCGATTGTGCCGTGTCCATTGACGCCGATTTGCAAGATGATGTGGAGGCGATCCGCGAATTTGTGCAAAAATACCGCGAAGGGTATGACATCGTGTATGGCGTGCGGCGGAGCCGAAAGACAGACACGTGGTTCAAGCGTACGACCGCCCAAGCCTTTTATCGGTTCATGAGGGCCATCGGAATCGAGCTGATTTACAACCACGCCGATTTCCGTCTGATGAGCAAGCGGGCGCTCGATGAACTGAGCCGTTACACGGAAGTCAATCTCTTTTTGCGCGGGTTGGTTCCGCTCGTCGGCTTCCGCTCGACGTGCGTCTTTTACGACCGGCATGAGCGGTGGGCTGGACAGTCGAAATACCCGCTCAAAAAGATGCTCGCCTTCGCCTTTGACGGCATCACGTCCTTGAGCGTCGCACCGATTCGCGCCATTACGCTCATCGGTTTTTTGGCCTTTCTCACGAGCGGTGCGGCCGGGCTGTACGCCCTCATCAGCAAACTTCTCGGGCACGCCGAATCAGGCTGGACGTCGCTCATGATCTCCATTTGGTTCATCGGCGGTCTGGTGCTCATGAGCCTCGGCCTCATCGGGGAATACATCGGCAAAATTTATCAAGAGGTGAAACGGCGGCCGCGGTTTGCGATCGAAAAAACCGTGCAGCTGCCGCTTCCGACAGAAAAGGAGAAGACCCCGGCCCTATAGAGATGATAAAAAGAAAGGGTGTCCCAGAAAGATCGGGACACCCTTTCTTATTACCGTATATAGCATCAATCGTCCTCAGCTCGCTTACGACGGAAACAACACGCCAAGCGCTTTTTTCAGCTGCACATCATGGTTCGGATCGCGGACGGCTTCCATGATTTTCGTTTGCAGCACATCCGCCGTCGTCTCATCGATTCGTCCCGTAACCGGCAGCTGATTCGCTTTTTGGAACGCTTGAACGGCTTGTTCGGTTTCTTTGCTGAAGTAGCCGTCCGTGCGGCCCGGGTTGAAGCCAAGCCCTTTGAGCATTTTTTGCGCATTGGCGATTTGCTCGTCGTTCATGTCATACCGAAGCGGTTTTTCCACATGAAGCGGAGCGACGTGGAAATAATCCGGCTGCGCCACCGCGACATCCGGCTTGATCCCTTTTTTATGGATCCAATGCCCGTCCGGCGTCAGCCATTTGTACAGCGTCAATTTGATGTTGCTGCCGTCGCCCATCGGAATCGCCTGCTGCACCGTCCCTTTGCCGAACGTTGCCTCGCCGACCAGCTTGTAGCCGCCCGCTTCCTTCATCGCTCCCGCCAAAATTTCCGACGCGGATGCGCTTCCTTTGTCGATGAGCACAACGATCGGGTATGGCTTTTTCGCCGTTAAATCGGAATAAAACTTTTGCCGATCGCCATCGCGTTCTTCAATTTGCACATATGGTTTGCCTTTCGGGATGAGCTGTTTCAAAATTTCCTCAACGCTTTGCAAATAGCCGCCCGGATTGCCGCGCACATCGATGATCAAGCCATCAATATGTTCGGCCTCAAGCTTCGCCAATTTCTTTTTAAAATCGGCGGCCGTGTTTTCCGAAAACGACGTAATTTGCAAATAGCCCGCCTTTTTGCCGTTGTATGTTTTGATCGAGTCATACACCGTCTGAATCGGAATTTCGTCGCGGACGACTTTGACTTTCATCACGTTTTTGACGCCGGGGCGCAAAATGTCAAGCTCCACCGTTGTTCCTTTCTTGCCGCGGATTTTCAATACCGCTTCATATAAATCAAGCCCTTCCAGGCTTTCTCCGTTGACGCGCAAAATTTGATCGTTCGGCTTCAGACCCGCTTTTTCCGCCGGCGAGTTTTTGATCGGAGCAACGATCGTCACCTTGCCGTCGATCATGCTCACTTCGGCGCCGATCCCCTCAAACGACGAGTCGAGCGACTCGTTGAACTGCTCCGTCGTTTCCGCATCCATGTAGACGGAATACGGGTCATGGAGCGTGTTGATCATACCTTGAATGGCGCCTTCCGTCAGTTTTTCTTCATCCACTTTCTCCACGTACCGATTCTTAATGAGCTCATAAGCTTGCCGGATTTTTTTCATCTCTTCGCTGTCGTTCGTCGACTTGGACGGCTCATTCGAAACAATCGTCGAAAGCGAGCCTTCCATCGGGCGGTCCGCCAACTGAAGGCCAGCGTACGTCCCTCCCGCCCCAATGAGCATCGATATGGCCATCAATGCGGCCGTCGTCGATTTTTTCACGTTGCTTCCTCCTCACCCTATGCTTGACCTTCCCCACCGCTTGCTGCGGTGCGAGAAGGGGGCTTTCTCCTCGCTCCTCCGTCAGTGAAGCAAATGAACATCCCTTCCGCCCCAACGCTGACGGCTTTTGCAAAACACGAAAAGGAAAAGCACCGCCTCACGCCGTGCCATGCCTTTATCTTCATCATATGTTGGGCTTGTACCGAGTATGCTAGTGCGTTGTCTATCCTTTACTAGTTTACACGCTCCTTGTTGATTTCTCAACTCATACAGAGCGGAAAAAAGAGGCACCCCTCGCCCTTGGCGGCGAACGATGCCTCTTCTTGATTCGTCTTCTTGGCACGATCTAGAATGGAAGCCAAACCAATGAGCCGCACAAAAACGAAACGCTTTCACCCCTCTTTTGGCAAGTCGATGAGCATCAACCGCGATCCTTCGTTCGTTGCGAGGCGAAGAACCGGCGTTTCCGTGATGCGGGCCGCATCGCGCCGCTCGAGATGGTCCTCGCCGTTTAACGTCAGATCCCCCTCAATGACAAAGACAAAGATGTTCCGCCCTTCCGGCTGGGTAAACGTCAGCTTATGCCCGGCTTCCAAATCGGAAAGATAAATCGTCAAATCTTGATGAATGTGAGCAATCCCCGGGGAAGACGGGTGTTTCGTGACAATCGGCAGCAAGGCGTTTTTCATCTTGTCGACCGGAAACTCGGTCCGCTCGTACGACGGCGGCAATCCGTATTGTTCCGGCAAAAACCAAAGTTGCAAAAAGTTCACCTCTTCCGTCGCCGAAGGGTTCACTTCCGAATGGACGATGCCGGTGCCGGCCGACATCCGCTGCACGCCGCCGAACGTTGTCACCGCCTTATGTCCGGTGCTGTCTTCATGTTGCAAATAGCCTTTAAGCACGATCGACACAATTTCCATCTCCCGGTGCGGGTGAGCGCCAAAGCCGGAGAGCGGCGCAACGAAATCGTCGTTTAACACCCTTAGCGGGCCAAACTGGATGTTGTTCGGATCATAATACTCGCCAAATGAGAAGCTATGGTATGTTTTCAGCCAGCCGTAATCGGCATGATATCGGGACGACGCCCGGTCGATGCGGATCATCTTTTCCACTCCTTCATTGCCGGAAATGACCGGCCATCAAGCGCGTGCTGTCCTGAACCAGCAAGCGCCATCCCCATTAAGGCCTACAATATTGATTCCCGTTTTGCGTTGTCTCATCCCCGTTGGGCGCCGACATCTCCTTTATTCAATAAATCTTGAATTCAAGATAATTATATAAAACCTGCCTTCACTTGTCAATCGGCAAACAGGCCAAAAAAATGGGACAAATGGATGATTTACCTGCGGCAAATGGACAACTTATAGTGAAAGTAACGCCGCATCTTCTCCTGCGAGGAGATACGGCGAAAAGGCAAAGCGCTGGAAACAGCGTGGCGCAAAGCTAAAGGGGCTACGGCGAAAGACGCTATGCCAGCCAGCTGCCGAACGTATCTTCAATCCATCATTGATGAAGGGAGAAGAAAAGCATGAAGCGAATGCTAGTTGGGTGCCTCGCTGCTGCCTTGTTGTTTTCATCAGGATGGGCAACAGCCGAAGCCAAGGGGAAACAACAATCCAAGCCAAAATGGGCCGATAAAAACAAAGACGGCATCCCGGATGATTGGGAACTGAAGTACAAACTCGGTCTAGGGAAAAACGTCGCCAACCAGGACAAAGACCGCGACGGCTTAACCAACCGAGTGGAATACAACCTCCGTCTGAATCCGACGAAAACAGATACGGACAAAGATAAAATATTAGATGGGGACGAAGACAACGACCGCGATGGGCTGACAAACAGCGCCGAGGTAGCGCTCGGCACTAAACCCGAAGATGCCGACAGCGACAACGATCATGTCAAGGACGGAGCAGAGAAGAAAGGAAAAGCCCAACTGGCTAACGTCGTCCAAAAACTTGAGCTACAAATGAAAACCGCGGCTAACCAAACGATTAAAATCGACTATCATTGGTCTGACCGCCATTCCCATTTGCACATTAAAGACCAGACGGGTGAAGTGACAACAAATGATGTCCAGTCGCTCATTAACGACTTGCAAGCATCACCGTCGCTGTCAAATGATGAAGTCATCGCCAAAATCCAAACTCTCTTTTCCCTTGATACTCCGTTCCGCCTTGAACTCGAGTGGAAATATGGAAGCGGCCGGGCGCGGAAACTTTCCGTCAAGCAAGACGAGGACAAAGGAGAAAATGCTGGGCAACCCGGCGATGATCAAGATGACGATGACCAAGGCCATGATCAAGACGGTCATGATCAAAATCACGACCAAGACGATGATGACTACGATGGTGGCAATGTAGGCGGCGACGATGGCAACAGCAGCGAATAATCGCGTCCTGAGCAGACAAGCAGCTGCCCGAAAGGCCGGGAAACCGGCTAATGAGGGCAGCCGTATTTTTGTTGGAGCTTGCCACCACTTATTTCCTTATCGCCCTTTTTTCTCCCCCGTTGCTAGTGTAAAGGACGCACGGGGCTGTTGCGGCTAAAATTCCGTAGTAAAATAAACACCCGAACCGATCAATAACAAAGCCGTTGCCTATCTCCCTTTTAGGCAAGTAAACAGTCCCTCATTCTCCCTTCCTTCCCTCATCCGAGGGTTCTTCTAGCAATAGGTCAATAATCGGGCAGTTATATAAATTGTCTTCATGAGGGCAACATTCCTTTAACTGCTGGAGCATCGCTTCGATCCGCCTCAAATCGCGAATGCTGGCTTGAATCTCCTCGATCTTTTGCGTAACAAAGCGGTACATGTCTTTGCATCGATCGCGATCCCGATCGACAACGCCAAGCAGTTTATCAATTTCCGCCAAGGTGAATCCGAGCCCTTGCAACCGCTTAATAAACTGAATTCGCCTGACCGTTTCCTCCGTATACAGACGATATCCGCCTTCTGTCCGCTCTGTTTCTGGAATAAGCCCTTTCCGTTCGTAGTATCGGATCGTTTCTTTATTGACATGGCATGTTTCTGCCAGCTCGCCGATGCGGTAATGTTTCATATAACCACCTCACCCAAAAGCATAAACCTTGTACTATAGTACAGGGTACTATAGTACAGGGTCAAGTCAATATAAAAGTTGGGCCGGCGAAAAACAACTGTTCCCCCTGATCGATTGGTTATCGTGCGAAAAGAGGAATCGATGTTACAAAGTTTTTCAATTTGAGAAGTGCTGCTGTTAAGCTTCATGCTCTGTTCAATCACCAGCCTTTTAAGGAAGCGTTCCGCCAAACGGACCGCTCCCCATTAAGCTTCGTTGCAACCGCAACAGCAATGAGTTCCAACCCGTTGATAACGGTCCGCGAAGCGGCGGCCCAATTCGAAGGCCTCATCCCGCGCAGCACGATAACTTCGAAACATCTTGGTCAAACGTAAGCGCCGCCAGCTTCAGCCCCTCCGCCATCGTTAAATACGGAGCCAACGTGCGGCGAAGGTCGTCGATCGTTAATCCGAATTGAATCGCCAACGTCGCAGCGTAAATGACCTCGCCGGCATTGTCCGCAACAACGTGGGCGCCTAGCAGCTTGCCCGTACGGGCCTCAGCGACAAGTTTAAACACCCCCGTCGTTTCCCGGTTGACGATCGCGCGCGGCACCGCCTCAAGCGGCAGGACGGACGTTTTCACGTCATACCCGTTTTCTTTCGCCCGCTGTTCGGTCAACCCGACGGTGGCGATGGCCGGATGGGTGAACGTCACCGCCGGAACGACGGCCGTATCCCAGCGCTTGTTCAGCCCGCCGACGGCATTGGCCGCGGCAACGGCTCCCTGATAGGCCGCGACATAGACGAACTGCGGGCCGAGCGTGACATCGCCTGCCGCATAAATCGACGGGTTCGTCGTCCGTGTATATTCGTCGATCAAAATTTCCCCGCGCGCCCCGACTTCCACACCGGCTGCTGGCAAGTTCAACGCCGCCGTATTCGGCGTTCTCCCGGCAGCCACGAGCAATTCGTCCGCTTCGATGACCCGGGTGCGGCCGTCTACATTCACATACACTTTTTTCGTATTCCCGTCTTGTTCGACCCGTTCAAACGAAGCGCCGGTGATGATGCGGATGCCTTGTTCCGTGAGCGCCCGCGCCACCGCTTCGGAAATTTCCGGGTCATACTCTTTCAGCAGGCGTGGGCTTCGCTGCATCAACGTCACCTCCGAGCCGAGATGGTGGAACAGTTGTCCCAACTCCATACCGATGTAGCCGGCGCCGATGACGGCGAGCCGCTTCGGCACCTTTTTCAGCTCGAGCAACGTCGTGCTGGTCAAGTAGTCGACATCATGAAGCCCCCGAATATCCGGCACAGCCGGGGAAGCGCCTGTCGCGATCAAAAACCGTTTCGCCGACAGCGTTTGGCCGTTCACTTCAATCGTTTGGCGCCCAACAAATCGGGCTTCCCCTTGGATGAAATCGAACCCATACTCTCCGATCAAGTCTGCATATTTCGCTTGGCGAAGCTGCTCGACCAGCTCATTTTTTTGCTTCACTAACGGCGCCAAATCAACCGGACCAGCGGATGTATGCAGGCCGAGAAACGGATGATTTCGCGCCAACGCATTGATTTCACCAGCCCGAAGCAATGTCTTTGACGGCACGCAGCCGATATTGACGCACGTCCCCCCGACCGTGCCACGTTCGACCATCGCCACTTTCGCCCCGTATTTCACCGCTTCGATCGCCGAGGAAAACGCCGCCCCGCCGGAACCGATGACGATGTAGTCATACTCTCCCTCGCCATCGATGACAGATCTGGCTGATGCGGTGATCTCCTCGGCTTCCCCCGGCTCGTAATGGGCGTTTTTGACCGCTTGTCTCGCCATGTCAACGTCCGTGCCCTCAGGCAGCGCGAATACCGCTTCACTGCGCTGGAAGCTGACATCCATCAGCTTGGCCCCAATCGCCCCCAGCGCTCTGGCGACATGTTGTTCACAGCCGGTGCATGTCATGCCTTGGACGGTCATTCGATATGTTTTCATGGTAAAAAACACTCCTTATCAACAAATGTCTCTTTCCTATTTTGTTCAGATCCTCGATTATGAAACCTATATCACTCATCCTCATGATTCGTTCGGAAGGGGAAACAGCACACCCCATGGCCGTTTCCCGTTTTCCCTAGGCCACAGCTTTCCGTTTCACCTGATCGCATTGGCTTTCGCTTTCCAAACATCATCATCAGCGAAAAGAAAAACAAAACCGTAAAAAAGCCGATGGCAAGGCTTTGGTGTCGGATCAAATACGCACCGACCGATGTTCCAGCCAACAACGGCAGAATAACCGCCAGATGGCACGGGCAGCTGAGCAGTGCCAGCACGGCCCAAAACGATTTTTTGACCATTCCCATCGTTCTCCCTCCTTGCGATGACGGGGTGGGGGGTTCCCGTCTTTGCTCAACATTATAAACGATGGACTAAGGTACAGAGTCAAGGGGGAATGTGGTGCGGCCAAACCATTTCCTTGATGTCAAATCAATCAAAAAAAAAATACGCAACTTGTCCTGCCAAAAGACAGACAAGTTGCGCAATGCCACCTACCGTTCGAAATTAGAAAGGAATATAGTCAAGCGGATTGACCGCATTCGTTTTCGCCTCGTTCCAGCCGCCGCGATGCAGTTCAAAATGAAGATGCGGACCGGTCGAATGACCGGTATTGCCCATGTAGCCAATCATTTGTCCTTTACGGACGTGCTGCCCTTCGCCAACAAGACGCGCTTCTAAATGAGCGTACACGGTCGTATAGGTTTGCCCATTAATCACATGGCTGATGAAAATGACGTTGCCGTAGCTGCTAGAATAGTAGGAGCGGAACACAATGCCGTCCGCTGCAGCGACAACCGGCACAACGGGAGCTCGCTTGCCGATGTCGACCCCTGGATGGAAGTCCGTGCCGCCAAACCGGTAGCCAAAGCCCGAGGTGATCGGTCCGTTGGCCGGCCGGGTAAACGCCCCGCTCGATACAGGCGGCGTGCTGCCGCCGGATGGCGTTTCTCCTGATGACGCTCCTCCACCGTTTGGCGAGGCATATGTACGTCCTCTCTGTTTCGCTTCTTCTTCGGCCCGTTTTTGCCGTTCGAGTTCGGCAAGCTGCTCTTTCACCGCCGCTTCTTGTTTGGCGATCAGTTCTTTTTCTTCTTCAAGCGCCATCTTATGATCATGCTCTTCTTCCTCTTTTTGCTTCAAATCGGCCATCAGGCGATTTTTTTGTTCCAGCTGGCCGGCCAGCTCGGCCTGCAGCTGCTTCAATTCTTGCAAATCCTCTTGCAGCTTGTTTCGCTTCTCCGTCAATTCGGCTTCCTTTTTCTCTTTTAACGCTTTATCGGCTTCCTGTTCGCGGATGATTTGTTGGTCCGCTTCCATGATCGTCGTTACGGCGCTCATCCGGTCGATGAAGTCGCTGAAGCTTTGCGCGCCAAGCAATACTTGCAAGTAGCTGATCGCCCCGCCGCTTTCCTGCAAGGAACGAAGCCGCTCCTTTAAAATTTCATTTCGCTTTTCAATCCGTTCTTGAATTTCGGCAATTTCTTGTTTCAATTGGTCAATGGCTTGCTCCGTTTGGTCAATATCTGCGCTGACGTTGCGGATTTTGCCGCTCGTTTCCTCAATGGCAATGTTCAGCTTTTCAATATCGTTGGCGACTTGTTTTTGCTGCGACTGAAGGGCTTCGATGTTTTTTTGCGCCTCGCTGATTTTTTCCTGCACCTCTGACCGTTTCGAACGAAGCGCGTCGATCTCGCCTCGCTTTTGTTCGATATCACGAGTGCTGACGGCGTCCGCCGCCGGCGGCAGAACGCCAAGGCCGAGCGCCGCGGCGACAGCGAGCGCCATCATGTTTTTCTTTTTCATCGCTTTCCCCTCTCCCTATGATTCTTTTTTACACTTTCAAAAACTTACGCACTGACATGACGCTTCCCCAAATGCCGATGCCCGCGCCGATCACCAAGAGCAGTGCGCTCAACTGCCACATAAACGGCGAAAACGGAAGAAGTTCAAAAAACGGCAAGGAAACGCGCTGTTCATACACTTGATACACGTTGTAGTACACGATCGAAAGCGCCGCGATCGGGAAGAGAGCGCCGAGCATTCCAAGCCATAACCCTTCCAAAAAGAACGGCCAGCGGATAAACCCGTTCGTCGCGCCCACGAGCCGCATAATTTCAATTTCGCGGCGGCGGGCGAAAATCGTAATTTTGATCGTGTTGGAAATGAGAAACATCGCCGTAAACAACAATCCGAGAATGAGCACGAGCCCCACGTTGCGCGCCACTTTCAGCGCGTCAAACAGCTTCTCGACCGTCCCTTGGCCATAATTGACTTTATGGACGAACGGCAATGTTTCGATTTGTTTGGCGATTTTCACCGTATCTTGCGGATGGGCCGCTTTCACGACGTATACATCGCTCAACGGATTGTCCTGTTCAAATAAGCGGAACGACGAGCCTTCATCCCCCATGCTTTTGATCAGCCGCTTCAGCTCTTCGTCCTTCGATGAATAGCGCACTTCCTTGACGTTTGGAATGGCTTCAATTTGCCGGCGCAAAGCGTCTTTTTGCCGGCTGTCGGCCGTCAGCTCGATATGGACGCGAATTTCGACATCGTTTTCGACTTTTTGGGCAAAATGGTTGATGTTGAACATGACGACAAAAAAGACGCCGACAAGCAAAAGCGTCACCGTGACGGCGCTCGCGGAGGCAAACGTCATCCAACCGTTGCGGCCAAGGCTTTTGATGCTTTCCCGGACGTGGCGCTTAAACGTATGAAGCGTCATAGCCGTATTCCCCCTTCGCCTCGTCGCGGACGATTTTCCCGTTTTCGATGGCGATGACGCGCCGCCGGGTCGCGTTGACAATCTCTTTGTTGTGGGTCGCCATCACAATCGTCGTTCCCCGGTCGTTGATTTTTTCAAACAGCTCCACAATGCCCCATGAGGTTTCCGGGTCCAAGTTTCCTGTTGGTTCGTCGGCAATCACGATCTTCGGGGAGTTGACGATTGAGCGGGCGATGGAGACGCGCTGCTGTTCGCCCCCGGACAGTTCGTTCGGATAAGAGCGGATTTTATGCTTGAGGCCGACTAAGTCGAGTACTTCCATCACTTTTTTGCGGATCACTTTCGGCGATTCTTCAATGACTTCCAAGGCAAAGGCAACGTTTTCGTAAACGTTGAGCTTCGGAAGCAACTTGAAATCTTGGAACACAACACCGATATGGCGGCGCAAAAGAGGGACTTTGCTGTCTTTGAGTTTGGCAAGGTTGACGCCGTTGACCATAATGGTCCCGCTCGTCGGCTTTTCCTCGCGGTACATCATCTTAATAAACGTCGACTTCCCAGCTCCGCTGGGTCCAACGACATAGACGAATTCTCCTTGCTTGATGCGGACGTTGATGCCGTTTAACGCCACAACGCCGTTTGGATACGTTTTGTATACATCTTGCATTTCAATCATCATCATCACCTATTTTCGACTTCCCTGTTGCCATTTCTCGAGCTGTTTCGAATGAATCTTGCAAAATTCCGCAAGGATTATTATAACACGATTTTCTATTGTCGAATTTTACATTTATATTTCAAATGGGGAACAATGGAGAAACTAGGACAAAAGATGCAAAAACAGAAAACACCGCCCCGTTCTTAAGCGAACAAGGCGGTGCACCTTCCTTGAATGAAACAATCTTTTCCTTTCAAAGAGTCAGAAACATCCGTCCATTATTTTTTCGCAGCCAGCCATTCCGCCACTTTGTCGGCGTCTTCCCCTTTAATGATTCCTGCCGGCATCGCGCCGCGGCCGTTGGTGATAATGTTTTTAATTTCATCTTTGGAATACTTGCTTCCAACCTTTTGCAAGTTCGGGCCGACCCCGCCCGACAGGTCTTGTCCATGACAGGACGCACAGTTTTGTTTAAAAATTTGCTCGGCAGCCGCTGCTGTATCCCCTCCGCCGTTGCTGCCGCCGTTTTTCTCCCCGGCATTGTCCCCGCCACCGCCGCACGCGGCAAGGGCGAGCGAAACGCCAAGGAACATCGCAGCCAATTTCCATTTCATGGCGAACTCCCCCTGAAAACAAAAATTTCGTTCTCATTTATTATAACCGATTTCTTCCGTTTTAGGTACGTTGAAATCCTTCGCCGAGCACCTCAGCGGCGTTCGCAACGATGACAAACGCTGTCGGATCAATGGTTCGGACCAATTGTTTCAATTTCGTGAACTCCGATTGCGCGACGACGCACATCAACACCGGCCGCTCATGTTCCGTGTAACCGCCATACGCGGGCAAGCGCGTCACTCCGCGGTCGATTTCGTGCAAAATGGCGCGGCGCACTTTTTCTTCTTCATTCGTAATAATAAGAGCGATTTTCGAATACCCAAGCCCGACTTGGACGAGGTCGATCGTTTTGCTCGTCACATACAACGCGATCAACGCATAGAGCGCCCGTTCAATATCAAACACAAACACCGCGCTCAACACGATCAAGCCATCGATCAAAATGACGCACATGCCAAGCGACAGCCCGGTATATTTATGGATGATTTGCGCTGCCAAATCGGTGCCGCCGGTCGACGCCCGGCCGCGGAAGACAACGCCGAGGCCAAGCCCGACGCCGATGCCGCCAAAGATCGCGCCAAGAAGCGGATTCGTCGTCGCCGGCTCCATCTCTTTCGTCAAATAGACGACAAGCGGCAAAAACACCGTCCCGACAAACGTTTTCACGCCAAACTGCCGGCCCAAAAGCACAACGCCAGCGATAAAGAGCGGAATGTTGAGCGCCCATTGGACGTAGGCAGGCTGAATGCCAAACAACGCGTGCATAATCGTGCTGATGCCGCTGACTCCGCCCGAGGCGATCCGGTTCGGCAGCAAAAACACGTTAAACGCCACAGCGACGATCGCCGCGCCGATCAGAACATACGCATACTCCAAAGCCGCCTCCACCGCCGGAGGCATGGTCTTCTCTCTTCGCTTCCGCATGCTTCCCCACCTTCCTCTGTGAGTATAGCATGCCCGTTTTGGCAAGTAAATGACAGCCGATTAACGCGATAATGGTATGCTATGCTAAAGGAAAAAAGGACGATCCGATGATCGCCCCTAGCCAAAAAATACAATCCTCAATACACATCCCCGCGGTTGCCGATCGCCTCAATATAGATGATTCGTTCATCATGATCGATGCGAAACAAAACACGATATGTTCCGATTCGCAGCCGATATAATCCATCCTGCCCCTTCAACTTTTTAATATCCCCCTGCGGTGGGATCGCAAGCAGACCTTGCAACCCAGAGGCCAACCGTTCTTGAACCTCTTTTTCTTGCCTAGCGATGAATTTGACTGCAGCCTTACGGTAAATCAACTTGTAGCCCGAATTCACGCTTGGCTTCTCCCCCGGTGATATATCCTTCATCGCTTTGCAGCTGCTGGCGCTCTTCTTCCGTCAACGCTTCTTCTTCATCTGTTTCGTCAATCCGCTCCCATACCATTCGTTCCTTTCTGGACCGATCAAGCAAGTACATCAAAAAATCGTACGCTGTTTGATGATCCGTTTCATCCAACCGGTCAATCAGTTCGTAAAGCAATTGTTTGCGCACAGCCAAAGCCATCGCCCTCCTTTTTCCTTATCATTACCTTCAGCGTATCACGAAAGCATAGATGCGTCAAAAGGCCAAAACACGATTTTGAAGCCAAAAAAAGGACGATCCGATGATCGCCCTTTACTTCAACTTCGCACGCAAATACGCGTCAATAAACACATCTATTTCCCCATCCATCACCGCTTGCACATTGCCGACCTCGACGTTCGTCCGATGGTCTTTGACAAGCGAATACGGATGGAAGACGTACGAACGAATTTGGTTGCCCCAGCCGATTTCTTTTTGCTCGCCGCGCAGCTCAGCGAGTTCGGCTTGCTGCTCCTCGAGTTTCTTTTGGTACAATTTCGCCTTCAACATATTCATCGCTTTTTCGCGGTTTTTGATTTGCGACCGCTCCGATTGGCACGTGACGACAATCCCGGTCGGCAAGTGGGTGATGCGCACGGCCGAGTCGGTCGTGTTGACGTGCTGCCCGCCCGCGCCGCTTGAGCGGTACGTGTCGATTTTCAGCTCTTCCGGCCGGATCTCAATTTCAATGTTATCATCCAATTCCGGCACAACCTCGCACGACACGAACGACGTATGGCGGCGGCCTGAGGCGTCAAACGGCGAGATGCGAACCAGCCGATGCACCCCTTTTTCCGCTTTTAAGTAGCCGTAGGCGTTGTGCCCTTTAATGAGCAACGTGACGCTTTTAATCCCGGCTTCCTCGCCCGGGAGGTAATCGAGCGTCTCGACTTTAAACCCTTTTTTCTCCGCCCAGCGCGTGTACATGCGCAACAGCATCGACGCCCAGTCTTGCGATTCCGTGCCGCCCGCGCCCGGGTGGAGCTCCAAAATGGCGTTGTTTTGGTCGTACGGCTCGTTGAGCAGCAGCTGCAGCTCGAACTCGCTGAAGTCTTTCATCAGCTTTTTCGCTTCCTCGACGAGCTCAGCTTGGAGCTCGTCATCCGGCTCTTCCTTGAGCAGTTCGTACGTCACTTCCAAGTTGTCAAACCGTTCTTCAAGCGAGGAAAATTCCTCGACGAGATCTTTGAGCGCATTCACTTCGGAAATGACCGCCTGCGCCGCCTTTTGATCATCCCAAAAGTTTGGCGCGGCCATTTGCTCTTCTAATTCGCGAATGCGCGCCTGCTTCGCTTCGAGGTCAAAGAGACCCCCTGATTTCCGCTAATCGCTTAGCCATTTTCTCAAGCTCTTGCTTGATTTCCACCAAATCGATCATGTTGTCCTCACCTCATCATCAATATAGTATGCCAACGATGAATGTCTGCCATTCAAAAGGGAGGCCGAGCCTCCCTTTTATATTTATAAACGGTCACACCGTTCTTCCGCAACAATGTTTATATTTTTTCCCGCTCCCGCACGGGCACGGGTCGTTTCGGCCGACGCGCACCGCCTTGCGGACCGGTTTTCTCTTCGGTTCTTCGCCGTCTTCTTTCGGGTGAACCGCTTCGCCTTTGGCCACCTCTTGGCGCTCAAGGTTATGGTGAATTTCCGCCTTCATAATATAGGTGGCGACTTCCTCTTCAATCGCCGCAATCATCTCCTCAAACATGGCGTAGCCTTCCATCTGATATTCGCGCAGCGGGTCGACTTGCCCGTAGGCGCGCAAATGGATGCCTTGGCGAAGCTGCTCCATCGCGTCGATATGGTTCATCCATTTCATATCGACAGCGCGCAAGACGACGACGCGTTCAAACTCGCGCATCTGTTCAGGCGGGATTTGCGCTTCTTTCTCATCATAGCGCGCCTTCACTTTCGCCCAAATGAGCTCGATCATCTCTTCGGGCTCTTTGCCGCGCAAGTCAGCTTCCGTTACATCCCCTTCCGGAAGCAGATGGGCGTTGAGATACTCAACGAGCCCTTTCAAATTCCATTCTTCCGGAACCTCTTCTTTCGGCGTATGAGCGTTGACGACGCGCTCGATCACCGATTGGATCATCTTTTCGATAATGCCGCGCAAGTTGTCGGAATCGAGCACTTCATAGCGCTGGCGGTAAATGATTTCCCGCTGCTCGCGCAGGACATCGTCATATTGAAGCAGCTGTTTGCGGGCGTCGAAGTTGTTGCCTTCGACCCGTTTTTGCGCCGACTCGACCGCTTTCGTCACCATTTTGCTTTGGATCGGCTGCGAGTCGTCCATTCCAAGGCGGTCCATCATCGCCATTAAGCTTTCCGAGCCGAAACGGCGCATCAATTCATCTTCAAGCGACAAGTAAAACTGCGACACCCCAGGATCGCCTTGACGCCCGGAACGGCCGCGCAGCTGGTTGTCGATCCGCCGGCTTTCGTGACGCTCCGTGCCGATGACCGCGAGCCCGCCAAGCTCTTTGACCCCTTCGCCAAGCTTAATGTCCGTCCCGCGCCCGGCCATGTTCGTCGCAATCGTCACCGCGCCTTTTTGCCCGGCTTGAGCGATGATTTCCGCCTCTTTCGCATGGTTTTTCGCGTTTAAGACGTTGTGCGGGATGCCGCGTTTTTTCAGCATCTCCGACAACATCTCGGACGTTTCGATCGCCACCGTGCCGACAAGCACGGGCTGCCCTTTCGCATGGCGGGCGGCGATGTCCTCGACCACGGCGCGGAATTTCCCTTCCATCGTCCGATAAATCAAATCCGGACGGTCTTCGCGGATGACCGGGCGGTTCGTCGGAATGACGACGACGCGCATGTTGTAAATGTTGCGGAACTCTTCCTCTTCCGTCTTCGCCGTCCCCGTCATCCCCGCCAATTTTTCGTACATGCGGAAATAGTTTTGGAACGTGATCGTGGCTAAGGTCATCGACTCGTTTTGAATCTCGAGCCCCTCTTTCGCCTCAATGGCTTGATGAAGCCCATCGCTGTAGCGGCGGCCGTGCATCAAGCGCCCGGTGAACGGGTCGACGATGATCACTTTTCCGTCTTGCACGACATAGTCGACATCGCGCTGCATCGTCACGTGCGCCCTTAGCGCCAGCTGAATATGATGGTTGAGCGTGACGTGTTTCAAATCGAACAAGTTGTCGATGCCAAACGCGCGCTCCGCTTTGTTGATCCCTTCTTCCGTCAGCTGGACGCTTTTCGTTTTTTCATCGTATGTGTAATCGACATCTTTGCGCAACGTGCGGACAAACGCATTCGCCTGCACATACAGCTTGGTCGACTTCTGCGCCGTGCCGGAAATGATGAGCGGCGTCCGCGCTTCATCGATCAAAATTGAGTCGACCTCGTCGATGATCGCATAATAGAGCGGCCGCTGCACAATGTGCTCTTTATAGAGCACCATGTTGTCGCGCAAATAGTCAAAGCCAAACTCGTTGTTCGTCCCGTACGTAATGTCAGCGTTGTACGCCGCCTGCTTCTCCTCGCGCGACATGCCGCTTAAGTTCAAGCCGACGGTCATGCCTAAAAACTCATACAATTTGCCCATTTCCGTCGCATCGCGCGTCGCCAAGTATTCGTTGACCGTCACGACATGCACGCCGCGCCCCGTCAAGGCATTCAAATAGACGGGCATCGTCGCCGTCAACGTTTTCCCTTCCCCAGTTTTCATCTCGGCGATGTCGCCTTCATGCAAGACGACGCCGCCCATAATTTGCACTTTATATGGGTACAAGCCAAGGACGCGCTTTGCTCCCTCGCGCACAACGGCAAACGCCTCAACAAGCAAATCATCGAGCGATTCGCCTTGTTGGTAGCGGGCTTTGAATTCCTCGGTTTTTTGCCGCAGCTGTTCATCGGACAGTCGGGCCATCTCCGGACCGAGCGCATCCACTTGATCCGCAATTTTCTCGAGCCTTGCCAACTGACGCTTGTTCGGGTCAAATACTTTTTTTAAGACTCCAAGCATAGGAAACGCTCCTTATTTTTCATGGACTCACTTATTCATCATATCATTTACAGGGATAGGTGACAACTGTTGCACAGGCTTAGAGAGGGGCATGTCCAAAAGAGGGAATCACGCCTTGGACTGAAGCTGCTCAATCGCCGCTTCCGCATGGTGAAGCCGCCGGTTCAGCGCATAAATTTCAAAACTTTTCTCCTCAACTTTTTCATGAATTTTGCGAAGCAATATTTGCACATCATCCACAAGCTGCGTTTCGACCCGATGAAGCGTCTCTTTCACTTCCTCCAATTCAGTTTCCAAGCCATTCAACCGCGTTTCCACGCCGTCCAACCGGGTCTCCACGCCATTCAACCGCGTTTCCACGCCGTCCAACCGGGTCTCCACACCATTCAACCGCGTTTCCACGCCGTCCAATCGGGTCTCCACGCCATTCAACCGCGTTTCCACGCCGTCCAACCGGGTCTCTACGCCATTCAACCGCGTTTCCACGCCGTCCAATCGGGTCTCCACGCCATTCAACCGCGTTTCCACGCCGTCCAACCGGGTCTCTACGCCGCCCAACCGCGTTTCCACACGGTCTAACCGCTCTTTCACCGCGCCCATTTCCTGTTCGAGGCCGACGAGGCGTCCGTTCATCTCCGTCAAACGGCCATCCATCTGCTCAAACCGTTGGCGAGTTTCTTCTTGGAACACCAAAAATCCTTTTTCCATGTTGTCCAACTTGGACAAGATTTGACGCAACAATTCCTCCATCGCTCTCCCCCATTTTGATTTTTCTCATGCATATTATAACATCCCCTGCCAAAAAAAGCAGGGGATGCGCACAAGAGGCAACCGTTTAATTCGCCTCGATCAATCCGTATTTTCCGTCTTTGCGGCGGTAGACGATGTTCGTCCGGTTTGTTTCCGCATTGGTGAAAATGAAGAAGTTGTGCCCCAACAAATTCATTTGCAAAATCGCTTCTTCACTGTCCATCGGCTTCAAGCTGAAATGTTTCGTGCGCACGATTTCAAACTCCTCTTCATTCTCCGCCGCGGAAGCGCCGATCGAGACAGGGGCAGCCAGCTTCGCTTCTTTCTCGCGGTCGCGCAGCTTCCGATTGACTTTCGTTTTATGTTTGCGGATTTGCCGCTCCAGTTTATCCGTCACTAAATCGATCGCCGCATACATATCTTCATGGCGCTCTTCAGCGCGCAGCAACAAATGCGGAATCGGAATGGTCACTTCGATTTTCCCTTGTCCATCGTTATAGACTTTTAAATTGACATGGACATTCACGTCATCGGTGCGATCGAAATAGCGCTCCAATTTGCCGATTTTTTTCTCCACGTACTCGCGCAGCGCTGGCGTGACTTCGATGTTTTCCCCGCGAACGTTATACATCATCGCTGACCACTCCTTATCTTTAAAACTGTAAATCCCTACACTTTTTTATTACCCATCCAATCCATGTTTCAATCAAAAATATTTTTGAAGATTTTGTGAAAAATACAGGAAAATATGGTAAGATAGGCATAGGTGTTTTTTCTTATGATGTGGAAGGTACGGAGTGTGTGAACGATGCGAAAGGTCCATATTTCCCATGCGAAAAGCGGTGACGTGCTCGCTGTCGACTTGTTCGCCGCCAACGGCAGCGTCCTTTTGTCGCGCGGCGTGCGGCTGACAAGCGGCTACATCCGTTCTTTAGCACAAAAAGGGGTTCAATACATTTATATTGACGACAAACAAACATATGACATCCGCCCGCGCCCGCTCATCAGCCCGACCGTGCGCCAGCAGGCGGTGAAAAAAGTGTACGAGACGATGACGGCCTTGATTGAGCAAAAAAAGCTGCTCAGCCGTGTGTCCTCCCTCGATTTAGGAAAAGAGTACGAAAAAGTGTTCAAAGACATTTTGGATTATTTGCTCAAACAAGAAGATTTGCTCATCAACTTGTCGGATTTGGTCATTTCCAATGGATACTTTTTCCATCATTCAGTCAACGTCGCCACCATTGCGGGTGTCATCGGCATCGCCAAAGGCTACCGCCCCCAGCAGCTGCTTGACCTTGGCATCGGCGCTCTGTTGTTTGACATCGGCATGACGCAGCTTCCTGATGGGCTCTGGCGGAAAAAAGGAGTCTTGACGGAAGAGGAAAAGGAAATCGTCCGCCGCCATACGTATCTCGGCTTCGAGCTGTTGCGGCGCCAGCGCAACATTTCTCTCTTTTCCGCCCACTGCGCCTTGCAGCACCATGAGCGGTGCGACGGCAGCGGCTACCCGCGCGCCTTATCGGGCGATGAAATTCACGAATACGCCCGCATCGTCGCCATCGCCGACGTTTTTGACGCCTTGACATCGGCGCGCTACCACCGAAGACAATACTCGCCGCACGAGGCAGCCGAATACCTATCCGCCGCCGGCGGCATTTTAGACTATGATCTGATCAAGCTGTTTCTCTCTCACATCGCCATCTACCCGGTCGCCACGACCGTCTTGCTCAACACCGGGCACGTCGGCGTCGTCTCGCAAGTGTTTCCGGGCTTCCCGCTCCGCCCCATCGTCCGCGTCATCAAAAACCCAGCAGGCGAGGAGCTGAAAAGCCCGTATGAGATTGACTTGCGGAAAGAGATGAACATCACGATCGTGAAAGCCGTCTGAAGCGAAAAGGACAGCGCGCGCTGTCCTTTTCTTTATCGCCGTTTGTCGCAAAACATCCCGTCAAACGAAAGCGGCTGCTCGTACGGGTGAACGTAGCGGGCGTTCGCCTGCCGCTTCGCCCCTGTCATCCGCAAGTCGCGGCGAATTTCTTTGCACACCCGAAACAGCCGTGCCTCAATCTCTTGATTCCAAACGATGATCTCACGGCCAAGCTCTTGTTCTTCCTCGCTGTATGGCGGCCGCAGCTTCCGAAGCAGCTCCTCACGCTCCCGAAGCAGCCGATCGACCGCCGCAAGCCGCTCTTCGCGCTCCTCGGACGGCCACGGCAGCGCCGTCGCCTCAAGCAACTCCTTCGTTGCGCGCCAAACATCGTGTACAACGCCCATTACGCCTGCCCGCCTTCCGCGTATTGGCGCTGCCGGTTCAGCTGAATCACTTGCTTCCACGTATCGCGAAACTCGACGACATACCCTTCCACCTCGTCCAAAATCGCCGCATCGTTTTTCACATTCGCCTCGACCAGGCGGCGGTAGATGTAGTCATACATGGTCATCATCGATTTCGCGACGTCATATTCCATTTTCAGCGTCGCCATCAATTCCAACATGATCTTTTGCGCCTTCAACAAGTTTTCATTACGCGCCGCGATATCGCCCGTCTCGATCGCCTGCCGTGCGAGCTTGATAAACTTCAAGCAGCCGTTATACAGCATCAATGTCAACTCCCCAGGCGACGCCGTCTGCACGGCGTTCGCTTGGTAGTGTTGATACGGATTGTTCGTTGCCATCCCGATCACTCCTCTTCCACGTCAAGTGCTGCACACGTTTCAAGACTGAGGCAAAAACGTTTTTTCAGCCAAACCGCCCCCTTCAAGAGGCGTCGCGCCTTTTCAGTTGTCTCAGCCCAAAACCTCCATCATCAGGAAGCGGATCGCTTTCCGATGATGGCCAAGCGCCAACGGACGCCTGCATGCCACAGCCGCTGATCGTTATCTTTGCATGCCGCCAAAGGCATTCATCAA
Source organism: Geobacillus sp. Y412MC52 (assembly GCF_000174795.2). Lineage (NCBI taxonomy): Bacteria > Bacillati > Bacillota > Bacilli > Caryophanales > Anoxybacillaceae > Geobacillus > Geobacillus sp. Y412MC52. Next base: position 3,257,511 of record NC_014915.1, read on the forward strand.
ATACATGCTTTGTTGGTTGGCGCGCTGAATCGCCTCTTCCATCGCTGTGAATTGGCGATAGTAGCGGTCTTCAATCTGTTTCAGCCGATCTTGAAACCGGTCAATTTGGTCATTGATCTGGATTAAATCGCGCCCGATCGCAAACTGCTGGTTCGTCCAAACGGTTTTCCCCGCCTTTTGCTCAATCTTCCCGATCGTTTCCTTGATCGTATCGCGCAGGCGGCGGGCGATGCCTTTTTCCGCATCGGTCGCGCCGTCTTGGTTAAACAGCTGATACACCGCCTGGGGGTTTTCCTTGATTTTCTCCCGCAGCTTCGTTTCGTCAATGATCAACTTCCCGCCGTCTAGATAATTCGACGACGTCGTAATCCCGATTTGCGCGAGCTGCGAGAACCCGCTTGGGATGTTCGCCCCTTCGACTTTCGTGTACACATTCATCCGCATTTTGCTGAGGGCGCTGGACAAAATCGAATCGCCGCGAAGCATCCCGCTCCGCGCCTTTTCTTCCCACAGCTCAATTTGCTTTTCCGTCATCGCTTCCTTTTGCTCGTCGGTAAGCGGCGGGTAGTCGCGATAGCGCTCTTCTTTCAGCTCGGCGTTGATTTTGGCGATTGTGTCGTTGTATTTGTCGACAAACCCTTTAATGGCGTTAAACATCGCGTCCGCGTCCGTCGCCACCGACACCGTCGCCGTGCCCGTCCCTTTGACCGTATACGTCACACCGTTGATCGTAAATGTGTTCGACGAGCGGGTCGTTCGCAAGCCGTTGATGGTGATGTCGGCGTCTTTCCCTGCCGTTTTCCCCGTGAGCTCTTGCCCCGCTACGGTATTCGTAAACCCTAGCTTTTGCGCAAAAAAGTCAGCCGTCGCCTGATCGGCGAGCACCAGACTCGCTTGAGCCCCCGTGTCTTTTTTCATGATCGAAACCCGCCTAGTTTGCTCGTCGTAAAACGCGCTGACACCAAGATCTAGGTTGCTGTTGAGTTGGGCGATCACCCCGTCGAGCGTCGTTCCTTGTTTCACCGTCATCGTCGCCTGCTTCGTCGTCCCATCCCCGTTTGTCACGTTGATCGTCAGCGTCACATCAGCGGCAACGGAAAAACTCGCCTTGTCCACTCTCACCGTAGCATCAGACAGCCAGACGGCCGATGTGGCCACTTGGTTTACTTGCATCGTCGTCGCCACGTTCGCCGCACTCGAGCCCGCCGTCGCCGTCACGACCGATTCATTCGAGCTCGAAACCGTTTTTTTGAGCATGCTGCTTTGGAGCGTGATGTTGCTGAACAAATAGTCGTCAAGCCCCTGAAGCAACGTGTTCATCGCTCGGTAATCATCGCGCTGCCACTCGAGCAGCTGCTTTTTCTGCTTCAATTTATCAAGCGGCGCCCGCTCCGCTTTCATCAAATCGCTGACGATTTTGTCAATATCCATCCCGCTCGCGAGGCCGCTGATGCGCAACGTATTCGCCATTTCGACTCACCACCGTTAAATTTTTTTATCCACCAAAAGCCCGACAAACTCCATCATCGCCGCGTACATATCCAACAGCTTTTTCGGCGGAATTTCGCGGATCACCTCATGCGTCTTTTCATCGATTACTTGCACGTAATACTCGTTCAACTCTTTGTGCAGCTCAAACCGAACCGACGTATGGCTCGGCTGCACGAGCTCATTCAAGCCGTTGACCACTTTCTCAAGCGTTTCCTCTGATGGCAGCCTCTCAAGAGGAGACGACGCCTCTGCCTCCTGCGGCCGCGCCGCTGAAAGCTCGACGTCCCCCTTCGCCTGTTCACTTCGCATCGGCTCATATGAAAGGAAAGAAGAAGACACCCGTTCAATCGTCATCCGAATCCGCTCCTTTGGTTTGGACGCTTTCTATTGTTTATATCGGATGAAACATGGGAAGTGTGAAGGGGGGAAAGGAGAGAAATGCGGTGGGCAACGGAGAAAGAGTCCTTCTTGGAAAAATTGATGTATAATACAAGGTATCGAAAAGCAAAGGAGATGAGTACGTTGGGGTTGGAACATTTAGAGCAGTTTTTGAAACAGAAGAAAGAAGAGAGGGAGCGAAAGCAAATCAGCTGAGGCATTCAAGAAGACCAATTCCCTCGAAGACAAAGACGACATCGAATACGCATGGAAAATCGTCACTCCCCCGCCAAACATCCGGTTTATTGATCTAAATGAAGATTCTTTTTCCGACGCTTTATTAGAGGTTCTTGCGCGTCGAGACGGACGGTTTTGTCGGGGGAAGGAAAATTTTGTTTTCACCAGTCTTGTAGATCTATGCGCGATAAACAACTGCACAATGCAATGCCAGCTTTCTCGCTTTAGCGGTTGATAACATCGTTTTACTAGGGGAATCATGAATTTCGGCATGATATGGATTTCGTCGCGACGGACAATAAACAAGATGAGCGCCGATATCCATACAAAAACCGGCTTCAACATAGACGACAGCCTTTATTTTTTCCACACCAAAACGGTCTTGAAACCTAGAAACGACCTCTTCCTCCGTGCGTCCACCGTCTCGGTCAACAGAAACCCCTCTCTTATCTTTGAACAAAGCAGATGATGGACGATTGTGCTCCTCATCCCATACAATGCTCGGAAAAACAGCCCTAAACAGCCTTTCTTCCCGTTCGATCTCTTGTTTCATAAAAGTCAACAATGGTTCGATTGATCTCCCGCACATCGTATGGGATCGATGTTTCCATTTCACGTCCATCTGCATATGACACAAAAACATCAATTTTGTTTTCAAAAAGTTCAAACTCCAAGTAATCTCCATTTTCTTTTTCAAACTCAAGCTGAATGCTATCTCGTGCTGTGGGGAACAGCTTCGGCTGCTTAATGATCGTGTGAATCACACTGAAGACCTTCTCAATCAATTTATCGGAAAATGAATCCGCGCCATTTCCATTCCAATCGTTCCCCAGTTCTCTGATGGCTTGCAGTTTGGCTATGTTTTCTGCCTTTCGCACTTGGTCATAAATAAAGGGAGTCACCCGTCCAAAAGAATGCTCATTTCGCCATATCACCGTTTTCATCGGTGTTGCTGTTTCCTCAACAAGGGGCAACCAAACATGTTCCTCTCCCACTGTTTCCCGAATCAATGGTTCCGAAACGGGGAAACGGGCACGGACAGCTTGGGTTTTCGGCAAACGAAAATACTCGTCGATTCCAGTAGATGAAGACTTCTCTGCGCGTAAAATCATCGCTGTGTCCCCTCGTTCCGAATTTGTTCCAACATCATAATATGCTCACCCAGCCACTCGTGAAAAAGTTTCGCGGTCTCCAAATTCATCACAACCCCAGTTGACACATAGCGGATAATATTTTCTTCATGGTCAGGGGGCCGTACATCCGTCTTTCTTGCTGGCTGTCCTGTTCCTTCAAACACGTATGTTTCCTCGTGAGGCAAGGGACGGCGTTCAAAATAAAAGTTCACAACAATCTCCCCCTGCGGAGAAATTCCGCCATGCGCCCCATTGACGTAGACAGGATTATAGTCATCAGCAAACAAGTATTTAAAATGAACGACCTTTTCTTTGCCAGACATGATACAACCTCCATGCCACAGTCTTTATTTTCATTATGAACATACGTTTTGAAATAAACAAGATGTAACCTTGCCCTTAATACCTAAGGCCCGAATTGCTAACGATATCTAAGAGGCTGGTGAAAAACAACGGATTCGCTCAGTTTGTGAGAAATCGCAAGAAATGACGCTATGGTATTGCAAGGTTTTGCAATTTGAGAAACACAGTTGGAGAACAGCATTTCCCCTTACATCACCAGCCTTCTAAATCATAAAACCGTATTTTTCCTTTCTCCATTCCCATCGCCATTTCCTGCCGCGGTCACCAATAAAAACTCAGAAAGCTGCTTCCATCAAATAAAAACCAAGCAGCAAACCTCGTTATTTTCGATAAAAGGAGAGCACTTTGTTTACCCCTTCTATAACCGTTCGAATATCATATTCGCTCATTTTCGGAAAAATGGGGATCGTTAACGCTCCTTCATACCACTTTTCCGCCACCGGGCAAATTCCTTTCTTGTATCCTAATCGTTGATAATAAGGGTGAAAATAAACTGGAATGTAATGAACGTGCACTCCGATATTTTCTGCCCGCAGCGCTTCAAATATCTCTTTGCGCCCCACCCGGAAATGCTCTACTTGCAGTTGAAGCACGTATAAATGCCAGCCGGAGTCCACATACGGGAGCTGATAAGGAATGCGCACTCCTGGAATGCGAGAAAACACCTCATGATAGATTGCGGCAATTTCCCGCCGTTTCTGCACAAACGCATCGAGCTTTGCCAATTGGCTGAGCCCGAGCGCTGCCTGCAAATCCGTCATTCGGTAATTATAGCCAAGATCCACCATCTCATAATACCAAGGCCCTTCATTCTTGCCTACCGTTGTAATCCCATGTGTACGAAAGAGTTTTAATTTATGATAATACTCCTCATCATCCGTGACAATCATCCCCCCCTCGCCTGTCGTGATCGTTTTGACAGGATGAAAGCTGAACATCGTCATATCTGCTAACGAGCCTACTTTTTTCCCTTTATAACAAGCTCCTAAAGAATGGGCGGCATCTTCGATGAAGACAAGACCATATTTTTTAGCGATTTCCCGAATCGGATCTAAATCGGCAGGCTGACCTGCAAAATCAACGGCAATAATGGCTTTCGTGCGCGGAGTGATGGCCTTCTCAATGAGGCTGGGGTCGATATTGTACGTGTTTTCATCAATATCCACAAACACAGGCTTGCCCCCTACATACCGCACACAGTTGGCGCTGGCTGCGAAGGTAATCGGGGTCGTAATCACCTCGTCCCCTTGTGAAATACCGGCCGCATGACAAGCTGCATGAAGAGCCGCTGTTCCATTGGCAAACGCCACCGCATATTTCGCCCCGACATAGCGGGCCACCGCTTCTTCAAACTGCTGAATTTTCGGCCCTTGTGTAATCAACGGGCTTCGCAATGTTTCGACCACCGCTTGAATATCCTCTTGATCAATCCATTGCTGTCCGTAAGACAAAAAGGATTCACGCACAGGGGTTCCACCATGGATCGCTAGCTTCACGCTTCATTCCCTCCTTGGATATACTGAAGAAAAGCCGCCCCGACTACATCAGGCGGCTCGTTTTGATCCATTCTTCCGTCTTTTGAATCCCTTCTTCAAGAGACACTTGCGGCTCCCAACCAAGCAATCGCTTGGCTTTCTCATAATTGCATAACAACTTCTGAATCTCGCTCTGTGGGTGAATATGGGGAACATGCTCAATCCGCTTTTCATCGCCCACAATGAGCTTGGCCAAATCATTGATCGAAATGTCCCGGCCTAATCCAGCGTTCACGATTTCCCCGTTCACCTTGTCTGAATAGCCTGCCTGAACAACAAATCGCGCACAATCGTCCACATACAATAAATCGCGTGTTTGCGTGCCATCGCCGTAAATTTGCAACGTCTCCCCCATCAATTTTTTCCGAATAAAGATGGCGACAACCCCGCCTTCGCCGCTCGTTTTTTGATAAGGACCATATGTATTAAACGGACGCACAACGACAACGGGCAGGTGATAGGCATAGAAATAAGACAACACCATATTTTCCGCCGCAATTTTCGCTCCAGCATACGGCGAAGCCGGCTTTGTCGGGTGAGTTTCGGCAATCCCTGTTTCATGATAGCAACGGTCATACACCATGCATGTGCTCATAAAAACCAATTTGGTTCGATGCTTCCGACATTGTTCAAGGAGATAAAACGTTCCAATCGTATCGTTGTAAAACGTTGTTCTTGGATCATCAATGGAATCCTGTACGTTAATCGATGCCGCTAAATGGTAGCAAAGATCATATTCATGTTCATGAAAAAGCTGTGCAAGCAAACGCTCGTCTTTGATATCTCCGACGATGAATTGCTTCAAATTCGGATGATGGCGAAACTCGGAAATATTTTCTTCCCGCCCATTCGAAAGGTCGTCAAGAATCCAGACATCATGCCCATCGTCAAGCAGCCGTTTCGCCACGGCGCGTCCAATAAACCCTGCACCGCCTGTCAACAATATTCTCATACGGATCACTCCTTACCATAATAAATCCCATGTCACCGGCGTTCCTTTTTTTACGTCACGTTTCACTGTTTTTCCAAGCAGCTGATCGAAATATTTCGGCGGCAATCCATTTCCAGGACGAATTGCGCGCACGTTTTCCTTCGTCAACGTTTCTCCCGCTCTCATATCGCGCACAATGTATAACGACCGCCGATGTTTCAATGATGCTTCCTCCGCTTTCGTAGGACCATATTGAATCCCGCCGATGCTTTGCCACGCCCGTTCCGTTTCCGTCACCAATGCAGCCATTTCATGCGGTTCCATGGAAAAGGCTGCATCCACCCCTCCTTCTGCGCGTGAAAGGGTAAAATGTTTTTCAATGACAGTAGCTCCGAGCGCAACAGCGGCGACGCTGACCCCAATGCCCATCGTATGGTCGGACAACCCTACTTGACATTGAAACAGCTCTCTCATATGCGGAATCGTCGCCAAATGTGAGTTCTCTGGCGTCGCGGGATATGTGCTTGTACATTTTAATAAAATGAGGTCGTGGCATCCCGATTCCCTCGCCGCTCTAACCGTTTCGTCCAACTCCGCCGCTGTCGCCATTCCTGTTGAAATCATTAATGGTTTCCCTGTTGCGGCAACCTTGCGTATTAAAGGCAAATCCGTATTTTCAAACGAGGCGATTTTATAGGCAGGCACATTCAATTCCTCTAAAAACTCAACGGCCGTTTCATCAAAAGGGGTGCTGAACGCAATAAGCCCTAATTCTTTACAGCGCTGAAAAATCGGCTCATGCCATTCCCAAGGCGTGTACGCTTCCTGATAGAGCTTATAAAGCGAATTCCCTTGCCAAAGGTTATCAGGGTCATCAATAAAAAAATCTCCTTCGTCTATATCGAGCGTCATGGTATCCGCCGTATACGTCTGCAATTTCACCGCATCGACACCCGCCCGCGCTGCTGCTTCCACGATGGCCAACGCTCTCTCCAACGATTGATTATGGTTACCGGACATTTCTGCAATAATAAATGGTTTATGATTTCGCCCGATTAGACGGTGGCCAATTTGAATGTCTTTGATCAATGAATCATCCCTCCAATAACGCCTTCACGACCGGATGTACGATATACGCTTTTGTACTCCCCACCAATTCGAGCGCTTTGCGGCTCATGTGCTTCAGCTCTTCCCGCGAAGCCACCGCTCTATCTATGATATCGGCATAATCAGCCGATTTTACATCTGCATGCCAACCGATATTCCAAACGGCTCCGTACGCGGCAGCGTCTTCCGTCGATCGCCTTTGGTTCTCCGCCACGATCGTCACCGCGGAGGGCAGGCCGAGAAAGCATCGTTCCCACATCGACACGCCGCCGGCCCCCAGCGAAAAATCCGCCTTTGCCATCAACTCAGCAAGGTAATCAATTTGGCAATGGTAATGAAAGCCCATTTCACGACAGAATTGTTCCACGCGAAAACGATTCGAATTGGCTTTACCTACCACAACGTCAACTTCCACATCAAGAACATCCAACTCCTTGAAAGCATGCAGCGCTTTCTCCGTTTCATTCGTCGGATCGCTGCCGCCGAAAAACAGAAGGATCCGCTTCACTTGACCGTTGCGAAGATTGGAGAATTTTTTCGCTTCATAAAATTCCGGCCGCAACAACATATATTGTGGACCTAACAATAGACGGCAGCCTGGCGGCACAAGACTATGATACCGCTGTTGCGCCTGACGGTAATAGTTTTGATCCAACAACAAATCACATTGATGAGGTCGGTTCGCTAAATCATCGATCACCATCACACGACCGACATAAGCTCTCACGTTTTCTTCCCAGCGATGGTCAAGTTCATAATGATCGACAATGCACCAATCTACTGACGGAAGGAATCGTCGAACCACATCAATCGTCCATTGTGCGTCCACTTCTTGTACCACAGGTCCGTTGTAAATAAGCCGGAACACAAGAAACCCATTTCTTTCCACCTCATCACACAAATCCCCTGGGCCCGCCCTCATGGCAAAATAAACGGCACAACCGGCGTCTTTCAACATCCTCGCCAATGTCAAACAGCGCATCACATGACCAGTGCCGATCGCAAACGATGAGTCGACACGGAATAAAATATTCATGATCCTATCCGCCTCTATCCATTCAAGCCATAAAATGTTTGTGATACATAACCGTTTCAACGATTTTTTCCGCTCTTGCCAGCCAAGTATGCTTTTCCATGACTTTCTTTCTTCCATTTTCAGCAATCTTCTGCAACGTTGCATTATCATCTAAAAATGACTGTATCCTAGCATGAGGATATGGAGCAAAAGAGTACAAAAGAAGATCTTCTCCGTCCTTAAATTCACGTTCCAAAAATAAAACTTGCAGCGAGATCTTGAATAAAATATCGAAGCACACCATACTGACTTTGCCCATTATAAAGGACAATCGTTTTATTTTGATGACTCATCGCTTTGCCTCCGCGTACACATTTTACACCACCGGTTTTTGCTGAACATGGGCGTTGAGCTTGGCCACATCCGGATGATCCAGTAAAAACTGAACGACCTCGCTCGAACGAACGAGCCGATTCCCTTTGAAATGGTTCGCAACGGCCGCGCACAATTGATAGTCTTCTTCGGTATCCAACGTGATGCGCAACTGCGGTTGGCAAATGGCTTTCGGCGCTTGAACATAGGTGCGTCGGAATTCACTTGAAAATTCATAGGCATAGTATGTCACATGCTCGCGATGACGCGGCTCTTTGCCATGATGGTATATGTATTCGAGCGCCGAAAACGACACCATTTCAACCACTAGGCCGCGCGGCAACTCTCCCTCCACGATGACAATATCCGATGGTTCTGCTTTCATAGCTCCCACAATTTGGTCTGCCAATTCATAATCAACAAACGGACAATCCGCCGTCACACGAATCACATAGTCAGGCTGATAAGGTTTTGCACATTCATAATAGCGCGCAAGCACATCATCCTCCGATCCGCGAAAGCACGGAACGTGATGCTGCTTGCACCACGACTCAATCGCATCATCCTGCGGCAGAGTAGACGTGGCAACAATCACATCATCCATTTCCTTTACTTGTTGGCATCGTGAAACAACATAGTCCAACACAACCGTATCCCCAAGCGGCATGAGCACTTTTCCCGGCAGCCGCGATGATCCCATGCGGGCTTGGATGATGATGAGTGTTTTCAACTGAATCCCCCTTTACAAATCGATTACGAAATCGGCGGGATACCGAATTTGTTTCTTTTCATTGGTTGAACGGATAAATGGATAATCGTTCAAGTTCACCCCTTGGGACTCAAGGAAAAACCAATAAAAACTGTCCAAACCGGCTTCGAGGCTTACCGTTGAGGCTCCACCGAAGCGGGGATTGCACTCGATGAGATGAAACTGCCCCTCATAGTCGATGATCACCTGCATCACGGCATGCCCGTATAATCTTAAATAGGAGGCGACAGCGATGCACATGTCCTCTAATTTCTCATTTCGGATCGTCGTTGTGATTTGTGACTCCCCATTGACAACGTACTCCCTCGTTCGAGCCACTGCTCCTTTCACACGCCCTGTCCTTGTCATATAGAGATCGATGCTGAACTCTGCCCCGGCGATAAAAGGTTGAAAAACAGGGGCCTCTAGCTTTTGGGCATGGCGATTTGCTTCTTCTTTCGTTAAACGAAGCCCGATGTTTGTCGCCCCCGCTCCGTAACGCTCCTTCACAACATAATCGCCATCATCCAGCTCTGCCAACGAAAGCGTCGTCGGAACGACCGGAAATCCATAAGCGGAGAGCACTTCATAAAACCGTAGCTTATCAAGACAAACGTCAACCGCTTGTTGTCCAGACACCATGACAAATATACCGTTTTCTTCGAATGCTTGGCGATAGAACGAAAAAAACGGAAGCTCGCCGTCTCTTGTCGGTATAATGAAGCGGATCTGCTTCTTGCGACAAATTGAAATGAATTCTTCAACGGTGAAATGCTCTAAAGAAGGCATTGGCCAGAATTCATCGACAAAATATTTCCCAATACAATTTCCATTCCGATCAGCGCCAATCACGGCCCCTGATATTCCCATTTTCTTCATCGCACGTCGAACCGCTTGAAGCAAAGGAACCTTTTTCGAAATGCTGGTCACCAAGACGTTGATACAAACCACCTCTTTCACCAAACCCGGAAAAAGTTCCCTCGACCTACCAACGCTTGTCAATCAATTCTGTCAACGAACGAATCGTCATGTCCGCCTCGTATTCCGTCCCCAACTTCGTTCGCATATGGTCGCCAACCTCCCGAACAATCCGCACGGTCCCCATCCCGAGACGTTTGGCGGCAATAAAATCCTTATTTGGGTTATCACCAATGTACACACAATCGCAAAAATTCAATCCCAAACACTCGACCATCTTTCGATACGGCGTCTCGCTCGGCTTCCAATGTTCCCTTCCCAAATCACCGGTCACGATGATTTTATCTACGGAATGCTCAAGTTCAAGAGCTTTGATTTTCGCCCATTGCATCGTCGAATCCCCATCCGTGATGATGCCGATCTTTTTTCCTGTCTGTCTCAAATGAGCCAGGACTTCCTTCGCATCATCATATAGCGAAATATCGGGCCGATGACTGCGATAAAGATGGACGAGGCGGGCAATATCGGCGTCAATACCCAGATGCTTGCATACGTCATCAAACACCCGTCCACGTCCATTTCGTTGCCATTCTTCGATAAGCATTCGATAAATGTTGTGTATCCCCATATCTGACCGCTGATTCGCCAGCTCATTGGCCACCATCCAAAATCCCGATCTGACGTAATCGTGTTCACAATACAGCGTGTCGTCGAGGTCGAAGATGTAGGCTTCGAAGTCCTTCATTTCATCAGTTCACCGTGAAATTTTATTGTTGAATACGGTAAGCGCCCTTGCGATAACCGCATCCATATCATAATAGCGATATTCAGCCAACCGTCCTACAAAGAAAACATGCGGGAACTGCCGCGCCCTCTCTTTATATTTGGCATACAACTCTAAGTTTTCTTTTTTCGGAATAGGATAATAAGGAATATCCTTCCCTTTTACATTTCGTTCGTAACCTTGAGGATATTCTTTGACAATTGTTGTTGATGAATGCTCTTGGCCAGTTAAATGTTTAAATTCCGTAATTCTCGTAAATTGATATTCATTCGGATAATTGATGGTACCAACAGGCTGCACAAACTCCTTTTGAATGTTTTCAAATTCAAAGCGAAGAGAACGATAAGGAAGCTCACCAAATTCGTAGTTAAAAAATTCGTCGATTTTCCCTGTATAAACGAGTATTCCTTTAAATTCCTGCCCAAACAAACTGATCTTTCCATTCTTAACGTCAATGTCTATTACTTCTTTATAATCCGTATTTAACATAAGCTTAATATTAGAATGGGATAATAACTTTTCGAAAATTTTCGTATAACCTTCTTTCGGCATTCCCTGATAAGCATCTTGAAAATAGCGGTTATCCCTAGAAATATATACCGGCACTCTTCCAGTAACCGTCGGGTCTAGCTCTTCCGGTTTCATTCCCCATTGTTTTGTCGTATAGTTCAGAAACACTTTTTCATAAACAAAATCCGCCAAAAACTTTAAGTCCTTATCATCCGTTTCACGCAACTTCAAAATGGGAACTTTTACGTTATAACCGAATTTGCTCACTAACTTCTCTTCCAAAAGTCTGGCAAGCGATTCAGGTAACAGCTCATGTAATGTATTTAAATTAAACGGAATCGGAACCTTTTTCCCATCAATGGAACCGAGAACATGATGATGATATAAATGCCAATCCGTAAATTGCGACAAATAGTCCCATACTTCTCTGGAACGAGTATGGAAAATGTGCGGCCCATACTTATGGACTAAAATTCCGTTTTCATCATAATAGTCATACGCGTTGCCACCAATATGATTTCTCTTCTCAATGACTAATACCTTTTCGTTTAATTGAGTAGCGATTCGTTCTGCTATGACTGCTCCAGCAAATCCTGCACCAACAACGACATAGTCAAACATGTTGCTATTCTCCTTTTTTTTCAAGCCTTTTTAACACGAATGGCAAGAACAGAACAACCAATAACCCAGCGATGATTGATCCAGTCATAGATACAATTGACATCATGATATGCTTCATTCTCATCCAGCGAATTTGTCCTGGAGTAATGTCCCATAAATCAGAAATCAGATTGCAAATTATTCGCCTTTTCGACTTTAATGACAATGAAAATTGAAAAACATTAAAAAAGCCAGCTCCGGTCAGATTGGAAACAGGGATGATCACAACATCATAAATTTCGTTTTTTAATTCAGGCACCGGTCTTTTGATCGAAAAGGATTGTTTATAAGGATATACAATGATTTTTTTGATGACATCATATTTTTCTACAAGTTTGACACTGTGCTCATGTGTCAACATATGATACTCGTAATCAGGAAATGTATTGATAATAGCCTTTAGGTTGTTATCTAACTGTTGCATACTTGCAGATCGAACGATTAATAGTTTCTTCATCCGACTATGTACTCCTTAACCATGCATACATACTTCATTCCCTTTTACGCCTAAAAGAGGCCAGTGCTGAAAGGAAGAAGCGGCTGATTCTCATTATGGCTCTACTGGAAAAACCTTGTCATGTTCGTATCCTTTTCCCAACCAAAGCCGCTGAGTTGGATGCAAAACTATTTTTCACCGACCTCCTAAGCGTTACCGATAGAATGTAAATGAAAGATTGAACGGGACACGCAGCTTCTGTGCGATAGCCCGATCCACTGCCTTTCGCTTTCCTTTTAATTTGTATGCTTCACGAAAAGCTGACCACATCGCCTTTAAGTAAACCGTCGTTTTCTGCTCTATAGAATAATAAAGACAATTATATATTAATCTAAGCGTTGTGTTTAACGCCATATCCATAGGATAATGCTTCCAAACGAGCCAAAACGCATTTCTGGTGTAGTAGAACGGCGCTCTCCAAGAAGCGCGGTTTTTAGGCGAATACTTGTGATAAGAAACAATGTTAGAATAAAATTCAATGCGATACCCTGCATCCCAAATTTTAAAGGCGCAATCCATTTCATTATGATAAAGAAAAAATTCTTCAGGATAATATCCAATTTTTTTGAATAAATCTTTCCGAATCCCTACGCCCGCACCATTAAAAGACATCAAGTAGTCGCTGGCTACGGCCTTCACTCCTACTGTCTCATCTGTATCCTCTAATTCGTTTTTAATCTCATCGTAATGATAATAATTGCGCACATCAAAGGCCACTGCACCAAGCTGTTCATCCTTTTCGAACACTTGAACCATTCGCCGGATCGCATGTCTGGCGGGGAAAGAATCATCGTCAATGGCCACAATATATTTTCCTTTCGCCTGTTCAAATCCAACATTATACGCAGCAATGCCAATATTTTTTCCTATTTTGATCAAACGTACATCAGCAAATTCTTCTTCTACCATTTCCGCTGTTCCGTCAGTGGAAGCATTGTCCACAACGATGATTTCCAACGGCTCATAGTCGATCTTCTGAATATGACACAAGCTCTCCCGCACGTCATCTTTGCGGTTCCAGGCCAGCATGACAATGCTAACTAATGGGAACGGTTGCCTCATTGTTGCTCCCTTCTTCTGACGCGTTCAATATATGATGCAATTGACAAAGTCGAGCGTAAATCAATGGGCTCATAACAGCAATGAATTGTTCATACAAGTCCCGCATCACCTCAATCGCATTGGCTTCCTCTCTCAAATCAACAACATTGAGAAACTCATCCACGACAATGACATGAGAAACTTTACTTGGTGTTTCTAAAATATGTTTAGAAAAATAGATAAGGAGTGTGTGTTCATCAACATTCTTTTTCCATTTTCTCAATGCCGATTCTATTTCATCTTCGTTTATACATAATACAAGGCATTCGATCCCCTTTCTCTCCATATAGCCATTCAAAATGTTAGAGTTTGTATTTTGTCCCGCTAGTGCCACAACCTTTGAATAATGTTTCAAATATGGCTCCAGAAGATCAGCTCTTGCAACTTCCTTCTCAAAAATTCGATTTTGTTTCGCTCTTCCTGTTATATTATTCAATGCATCTTCATAGGCCATATAAATCGTTTGAGCGACGTTATGCACCCCTTTAGCTCCTCCAAAATATAGCGCTTTAAACCATTCATCAATGATCATCTTGGCAAGGTCCATCAAGGTTTCTTGTTTCGCATACTTGGCAAAAAAGCGGATTTTATTTCTCGTTAGATAATAATGCGGAAATGTGCTTGTGTGCAAAGCTACTCCCGTTTTATGCCAAACTTTTGCCCGCGAACACGCGACAACACGATATCCGCTCTTCTTAAATCGATAACACCATTCTATGTCGTCCCAATGAATAAACCATTTTTCATCCATCAATCCGATTTGGTGAATCGCATCTGCGCGAATTAAAGCGCAACATACTGGAACGTAGTCACATTCCACTATGTATGGCAAATGCTTTGGTTGCAAGACATTTTGATAGAAAGGAGCCACTTTGAACCCATCCCAATCAATAGCTGCTCCTATTTCCTGCAATTGATCAGGAACATCCATTTTATAAATCGCCGAACCAACAATACCGATAGAAGGATCGCCTTCCAAGACATCCACTAAGTGTTTTATAGCCTCTTTGTCAATGACCACATCATTGTCAAGCAATAAAATATATCGATGCCCAGCTCGAAGCGCCTCCCTCATTCCCTGATTAAATCCGCCCGCTCCTCCTTTATTTTCATCGTTAATAATAAGCGTGAGTTTTCCACCAAATAATTCCCGTACAAGTTCAGCTGATCCATCTGTTGAGGCATTATCCACTACATATAACGAAAAATTTTGATACGACGAAGCTAAAACCGACTCTATACAACGGATCAAATATTCTTTCTTGTTAAAATTGCAAATCACAATTCCCACCAGTGTTACCATGTTTTTAACTCCTTTCATTTCTTTCCATCACACTGGTCCACTCTCTTATCTATCCCATTATAAAAAGCTCCTTATGTTTTTCTAAAAATTCTTTCATACCTTCCTCCTGTAAGAAAAAGGAAAAATGTCCACAAAACACATTATGCACTACACACATGACACGTGAAAGCTCTACACATTTTTGGCATAAATCCTCTTCATCTACCCCTAGCATGCCCTCCTTCGCTCCAATCTTGAACCCCCCGATTTGCTCCCAATATTCCCTTTTGAATAGGATCGCTCCTATACTGAAACGATGGGGCACAGTAGAATAGTCAAAAGGCTTGTCGGAAATTTTTTGAGCCACTTCGTCTAACGGAAGGCTATGCCGCCAAATCCAGCGAGCAGCCTCTGGGTCGGAGTGACACTTAATTCCATTGGCTGCATATTTCAACTCCCTAAACACCCGTTTATATTCCTGGTCTAACCCTAACGCTTTAAGGAATTCCACGTAAGTGTATCCATTTAGATTGATAATCGGCGCAACAAAGCCAGGATGGAACAGCCCTTCTTCCAAAATACGTTCATAACCTAAACGCAAATGTTGAAAATATCGATCAGTCACAAAAATATCTTCATCCAGCTTAAAAATCCATTCTGCTTCTTTATGTTCTGCAATCGCCAAGTTTTGCGCCAGCGAGACGTCATTTATCTTCGTAAATAAATATGACCATTGATGACGTTCAGCCCAGCGTGCCAACTCTTCAGAGTAGAGACCGGAAGATACAAGACACATATCAACATTTGAAGGAGCATACCTGGCCAACCTTTCAAGAGTAAATGGCCAAAGATATGGTTTATACCCCGCTAGTATGATGGCAAGTTGCGCCTGACCTTTCCGTCTATCAACAAAGGTATAGTATTGGGAATCACGAGCTACCATTTGCATTCGTTTGATAACGCTTTTCTTCCCATTGCTGATTGCCTTTTGAGAATATAGTCGGATGATTTCCACTCCCTGTTGTCTAACAGACTGAAGCCGTTCATAAATAGCCTGTTCAAAGGTAGAAGAAATTACAATCGCTTTGATCCCAGACGCCATGGCCTCTTCTACCTTACAAACAGGCAACCCGAATTTCCTTTCTCCTTCCACGTTTTCATCGCGATCAAGCAAGCAGGCAACTTTATTCACAAGCTGGCCAATTTGGTCCAATAACCACTCTGTATGTTTTCCAGTACCGTAGATCGCCACTTCCTGCTCATTGTATTGTTCCAATGTTTCCATAAGGATCTGAACACGCCAATCTCTTTGTTGAAGATCATGAAACAGCTTGAGCATTTCTCTACTTTGTCTCCTTACTACTTATATTTTGAATTGGTTTCCGTGACGCTTTCTCTTCACAACGTCCACGTCACCTTAACTTTTTCTCTCTCCTTCGTTATGAGGAGAAAAGACGAACAATTTCATGATGGTTGACCTCTCCCCTTGATCTTTACCGCTACTTGTTCATGATAGCGACAATATGCGATATACTCAAATGCAATCCGTTTACTCTCAACAAATTCTTGGAACGCTTTAAATTCTCCGTTTTTCCAACCTGGGTAGTTAAAAAATTCGTCAAATACAATAATGGTTCCCTCTCCAATCCTCTCATCCAATGCATCAAAAATGTCTCGGGCAGAGGAATATAAATCGCAATCAATATGAATAAATGAACAATCACCATGGTTTGTTTTCAAAAACTCAGGTAAACTTTCATGAAACAAACCTTGAATCAATTGGACATTATCGTTTACAATCGGTAATTGATCGATTCGAAAGGTTCCTCTGGGAAATCCATCTCTCCAATCCTCAGGCAATCCTGCAAACGAGTCAAATCCATAAACAGTATGTGGCACTCTGGCTGAAATAAAATTGATGCTATCTCCTTGAAAAACGCCGAATTCCAAGAAAAGCCCCTCTTTTTTTGCTAAACCTAATGCATACTCCAACAATGAGTAACGATCGGGAAAAGAAGGAACACCTATGAGATGCTGTTCAACAAAATCAGCGGTTTCGTGCAGTGCTCTCCTTTGCAATTCTTGTTCAATATTCTTAGCTTGCATTTCTACATATTGTTCAAACATTGTCATATAATTACGAAAACGTGTCCTTTCCTCTACAATTTGGAGGCCATTATAAAAATGGATTCCTTCAATTAATTGAAATGACTCCAACTGTTTTTTAATGGACTCATAAAAAGAAGAGGCTACAAAAACTTTCAACCCCTTCAATGGTTGCTCAACAATCACTGTCGGAGGATGTACAGGATAGCCGAAAAACAAAGTGCCCCATTTTTCCGGATCGTTGTCAACGAAGAAATCGATTTGGAGATCAATTAATTCCCTCAGTACTTTTTCTCCCCCACTGCTTGCTCCAAAAACAATCACCATTTCTCTTTTGCCCCCCCAACTCCTCACATCGCAATGATCCTTATAAATTAACGTTATATACACAAAATTTCCACAATAAGTTTACAACCAAAAAAGAAACACGAACCGGACTCTGTGGGATAGATGGACTCCTGACGCCCACAAGACAGCTCAAATAATGCAATCAAAAACAGCTCCGCATTGCGTAAGGAGGTATCGGCTGTTGATTGCTCTAACTATGTCATCAAAATGCTCGTTTACTATTTTCAGCATCTACAATCCTTACATTCGATTCCTTGAAAGAAAAACACCCCATCTCCTTGCAACACAATTTCCACCAAATGTTCTCCAACATTCAAATCGTATTTTTCAAATAACATTTGATGGAATTTTTGGAGGAACGGAGGAGGTAGGTCTTTTTCTCTAACTGAAAACTTGTCAATATGACCATCAATCGTAATCCGAATCTCGTCTGAGCCATCCGCATGCCTCGCCCCAATCACCCGAAGCGCCGTCCCTTTAAACGTAAACTTAATCGTGGCATTCGGTTCGTTCGTTTCGTAATATGCGCTGATCACATCCGCTTCTCCGGACGATTGTTTTTCAATTTTAATCTCCTTTTTCCGCCATTGGCCGATGTATTGAAATTCACTAGATGTGCATTCGCGTCTCTTCCAGCCATCGTCCTTCTGTTTCAGGGCGGGATGCAGATAGGTTTGCACCAACGGCGCCATTTCGTTATAGACTTGCTGGCATAGATGCAAATAACTGCGGAACGCCCGAACCACCTTGCCCGCTTTCACAACGGGATCTTGCTCTTTGCGGATGTTGTGCGCTTCTTTTTGCAGCATTTCCGTATAGACACGAACGACAGGCCGGACGTATACGTCAAAAAAGTCGTTTTGGGTGAAGCGGCGGAACTGCTCATCGAAGCGGGCGAATAATTTGAGCAATTTGTCTTCTTTTTTTCGAATAGCGGCTCGCTCCAACTCATGAAACATGGCTTCAAGCTCATGATATCTCTTGATGAAATCGGTCATCGCACGCTTCATGTTCCCGATTTTGTCTTCCATCCCTTGCGTCGGGTTGCGTTCTTGGCCGGCATGCCAGTTTTCATTCACGACTTTCTTCGTCAACCGGGTTTGGATGACGGCCTCCAGCGGAAGAAATGGGGCACCAGCAATATCCGCACCGCCTTTTGTTGTGTTGATGACTTCGATCTGAGCATACTTCTGGATATAGTGCTCCATCAACAGCCGCATTTGGTTGAGCGATTCATTCGTCGTGACAAGGCGGCCGTATACGTCCTTCACTTGCATGAGGCCGCGCCGCTCATGTTCGAGCACTTCAGCGGTCTGCTTTTCTCCCCGTTTGATTTCTTTCGCATAATAGTAATTGTCGCGAAAGGCGAAATTTTGCCCGACAAGAATGACCGGATTCGCCTCCAGCTTCGCCAAGATTTGCAATGTAATGATGGCGATGGAGAACGCATCGTCGATCACTTCGCTGTGGTCAAGGCTGTCCAAATAGTATGGCGTTACCGTGTCTTGGGAGGTGACGGCGTAAAACTTTGGCCCCTTGTATTTTTGAATCGTTTCGTATCCGACGCTCGTCCCGTAAATCATCGGCACGTGGACGTCAATTCCTTTATCAATCATGTCCCAAAACACAGCGAAATTATGAGCTTGTGGATCATATGTGCAAACAGCGTCGGGAAGGATGCCGTTCGCCACTAACGCTCGATTCGCTGATCCGACGGCAAATATATAGGCCAGCCCTTTTTCCTTTATATAGCGAAGATTGTCATATTCCTCTTGCAGCGACGGCCCAGCGGCCACAAGCAAAACCGGTTTGGAACGAAAATGTTCTTTTCGGCTGAAAATGCTTGGCGACCTCCACGTTGTCGGCAAGTTCATCAAGCTGTTCAATGTCCAGCGCTTGCCAAAGGCAAATTCGGTCGCCAAGTTGATGCGCTTCGACTGGAGAATATCTCGAAACTGTCGGACAAATTGTCGATATTGATCCACGAAAATGCGCTCATAACTCGGCAGCGCCACAAGCCCCACATTCG
The DNA here is from genome assembly GCF_000174795.2 of Geobacillus sp. Y412MC52. NCBI lineage: Bacteria > Bacillati > Bacillota > Bacilli > Caryophanales > Anoxybacillaceae > Geobacillus > Geobacillus sp. Y412MC52. Next base: position 3,277,055 of record NC_014915.1, read on the forward strand.
TCTCAAGCGCGTTGGCAAACTCGGCAAAAAACTGCCTGCGCGAAGCCTCGTCCGTTTCCACATAAAGATAGCGAAGCCGCTGAAGCGGCCATTCGGTCACCCGTTTGCACGACAGAAAGCGGAAAAAGACCCACGGATTCGGTTCATAAATGGTGAACGACTTATCAGGAAACATGGATAACAGTTTTTCGACATGATAGCCGAGCCCGATGCCGTAAAAGAACAAATGGTCGCATTGCTCCACTTGGTCCTTGAGCTGTTGGGCGAGGCGCTCGGCTTCTTGCTCGGGATTGTATTTGCTGTGCAAATACAGAGGGCGTCCATCCACATGAACTTGAATCGTCGGCAGACCAGCATGGGACGGGATGATTTCATATTGTTTCCAAATCGATTCATGCTCAATTTGCTTCCATAGCTGCCAAATGGATGGGTAGCGGTTTTGCAAAAATTGTTCATTCTCTGTCAACAACATGATGCTCATCTCCTAATCACTCACGGGTTTCCCCTATATTAAGCCTTCTGCCAAAATCCAACGGCGCAATGTTTCTTTATCAATCATCTCGCCTTGAAACGGATTTTGACACGGACGGATGTTCCATTCTTTCGGATAGGCATGCGGCTTCCAGCCAAAGGGAGGCCCGATCACATACATGTCTTCCGTCTCCCATGCCGCATGCGCTTCGTCTTCTGTCATCAGCTCTTCGTACATTTTTTCCCCTGGACGCAAGCCAATTTCTTTGATTTTAATCGTTTGGGTAATGTGGTATTTTTTTGAGACTTCCTCAATCATCACCTCAACTAAATCTTTCAGCGCCACCACCGGCATTTTCAGCACGAACACTTCTCCGCCCACGGCCAGTTCGTTGGCTTTTAAGATGAGAGAAATGGCTTGCGACGGCGTCATCATGTAACGAAGCATGTCCATATGGGTGACGGTCACTTCCCGATCCTCTAAAATTTGTTTTTTAAACAACGGAATGACCGAACCGCGCGAACCCATGACATTGCCGAACCGCACCGCGGAGAAAATCGTTTGCTTCGGCCCTTTTTGATATTCGGTCGCCGCGATCAACCGTTCCGCCGCCAGCTTTGTGGCGCCGTACGTGTTCGTGGGCGAAATGGCCTTGTCCGTGCTGGTGAATAACACCTTTTTCACTCCGGCGCTCAAAGCGGCTTGAATGACATTTTGCGTGCCGATAATGTTCGTTTTCACCGCTTCAAACGGATTGTATTCACAAGCGGGCACATGCTTCATGGCAGCGAGATGAAAGACGTAGTCAATATCCTCCATCGCCCGCAGCACCCGCGCTTCGTCGCGGACATCTCCGATTAAGAAGCGAAGCACTTGGGAATGTTGTTTGAATTGTTGCGCCAGTTCAAACTGTTTATGCTCATCGCGGCTAAAAATGCGAATGACGCTCGGGTCATGCTGCAAGAGCGCTTTGGTGAGATGTTGCCCGATCGTTCCCGTGCCGCCAATAATTAAGATTTTTTTCCCTTTGTAGATGCTCAACTCGGTTCACTGCCTTTGCTGTCTGCGTTTAGTTCACGACATGGACTTTTACGTGCTCCATAATGCCCTTCCATAACGGCTTGACTTCATATTGGATCAAGTCGGCGATCAAAATTGCATCCCCTGCTTCTACAGCCTCAAGCAATTGCCGCAATTGTTCCGCCAGCGTCTCCCGGATGTGGGCGAACGCTTGACGATCAAACGGATGTTTCGGATGTTCGGCGAGCCAATAAAGAGCTTGGTCGATCCATTGGATTCCTTCAAGCATTTGCTCAAATCGAATCCATGTATGTTCGGAAGGGGTTTGATAAAATTCATCGATGATACGCTCAATCTCTGGCAAGGCACGTGTCAAATACGAATGCATCGTCTGGAACACATCGCGTATGTATTCTTGCATCGTCACCGCCACGACATCAATCGTGCGGATGGAATCGATTCGCTCTTCGATATAAGCCTCCATCTCATCGTAAACTTCGACGCCATCGACGACGAGATGGCTCAATTGCCGATCCTCCTCGGCAAGCATGGAGAAGATGTTTTGCCACATCTCTTCAAGCTCCGATCGATCATTGCGATATTCAAATGTTTGTCCGAAAATGTTGAGCTGCATATCTTGCACTCTCCTACACGAAATTTGTCAGCCATGATTCGACACCTTCTACCATTATTATCGGATGATCTTTGTCAATGTGAAGCGAATCATAAAAGAAAATGATTCCAATTGGTTCCCTAAAAGGACAGTCATGTAAAGGAACATGTCGCTTTACCAACCTGTTTTTCAAATGGAGAAACCTTATGTATTCACTCTCCTATTCACACCATCTCATGTCAATGAAGGAAGAGCTTCCAAACATGAAGCAAGGCCTCCTCTCGATCGACCGAGAAGAGGCCTTGTTGGATGTTTCGATTAGCGCAGAAGCTGAAGCACGCTTTGCGGCTGTTGGTTCGCTTGCGCCAACATCGATTGGGCCGCTTGGGTGAGAATGTTTTGTTTCGTAAATTCCATCATTTCCTTCGCCATATCGACGTCGCGGATGCGCGATTCCGCCGCCGTCAAGTTTTCCGCCGACGTATCCAAGTTGTTGATCGTATGCTCTAAGCGATTTTGGTAAGATCCAAGGCGGGCGCGCTCCGTCGAAACGGTGTTGATCGCGATGTCGATTTTCGAAATCGCTGCCGTTGCGCCGCTGAAAGACATGATATTTAAAGCATATTCAGGCGTGCTGGCGTTGCTAACGTCTGTCAATTGGTTCGTTGTACCACTTGTAAATGTAGCGTTAGAAATACCTACCTTAAGCTCATTCGATACGCTCGTACCGTTTGAAGTAGTAGCAGCACCTAAGCCACTAGCTTTGCTACCGGCCGTTGTCCCCGCCAACCCAAGCGCTTGGGCGCGCATATCGAAAATTTTAATTTCAAACGACTGATTGGTGTTCGCCCCAATTTGCAGTTTAATCGGGCTCGCGCCGCTGACATTGCCGTTCAGCAATTTTTGCGTGTTGAATTCCGTCGTATTGCCGATCCGGTTGATTTCGGACGTCAGTTGGTTGAACTCTTTTTGCAGCTGCTCGCGGTCTGCTTGCGTATTCGTGCTGTTGGCCGCCTGCGTCGCCAGCTCGCGCATCCGTTGAAGGATGGAGTGCACTTCATTCAACGCACCTTCCGCCGTTTGAATGAGCGAGATGCCGTCTTGGGCGTTGCGGCTCGCTTGCTCCAACCCGCGAATTTGGCCGCGCATTTTTTCCGAGATCGCAAGACCTGCTGCATCGTCGCCTGCACGGTTGATGCGGAGGCCAGACGAAAGTTTTTCAATGGATTTCGAGGCGTTGGTCGTATTGGTCGTCAACTGCCGATACGTATTCAACGCCGCGATGTTGTGGTTGATTCTCATGTTCTCTTCCTCCTTGAAATGATGTTTTCCACGTCCTTGTGGAATGACGGGGCTGGGGCGAAAGTCGGCCGCCTTTCGCCGCAAGCCGCGCTCACTTTTTATATCGGCGCGTTTTTTGGAAGTTTAATAGGGAAATGAAAATTTTTTGTCGACGGGGCGAAAAAAGCGCCGCGTGGGCGCTTCGATGTTATGGTTGTTTCCATTGTTTCAGCTTGGCGGTCAGTGCGGCGAGCGAGGCTTCGGACGCTTGGGAGGCGGCGTTGTTTTCCGCTTGGATGGCAAGATACACTTCTTTGCGGTGGATGTCGATCTGTTTTGGCGCGTTGATGCCGAGTTTCACTTGGTCGCCTTGGATGGCGAGGACGGTGATTTCGATGTCATCGCCGATTTGGATGGCTTCTTTGATTTTGCGCGTTAGGACAAGCATCGGGCCGCCTCCTTTACGTCGCCACTTTTTCCGGGAAGAGGCGATGTTTCGTTTTGTACGGTGTATTCGTTAAGATCACTTGTTTGCCGAACCGCTTGCGGGCGTTGATGACAACGGGCGCCTGCAAGTTCGCCGTCGTCTCGTGAAACGGGTCGGCGACGGTGAGGATCACGTACACCGCGACGTCGCGTTCGCTTTTGATGTCAAGTTGTTCGACCGTCGCTTCATCCAGTTCAAATTCGTATGTTGGAAAGTACGAAAACGGTTCGATCAAGACAAACCCGAGCGCAGGGGTCTCGACCGACTGCAAGATGACAAACGGCGTGTCGGCGAGCGGAAGAAGGACGAACCGCTTCTCGTCCGCGAATCCGGGCAGGCCGTGGGGAAAGTGGACGATGTCTTCTTCCTTCACCGCCACTGTTCCGTGGTATTTCGTGTCGATGTTCATGCGTTGCTCCTCCTGTTTTCTCAAATGACGACGTCAATGTGAAGCGACGGGCGCTGGGCGAGGGCGATCTTGACCGCTCCTTGCTGGTATCGGATGATCGGCGCATGCGGTTTCACATCGATGCGCGGCGCGTGGGTGTTCCAGTCGATCGCCAGCCGTCCTGGTTCATAGTCGACCTTGACGCCAAACGGCGGCGGAACGAGGGCGATGTTGAACTCAAGCGGGGGGCCTTCACTGTTGGCCTCCGCCTGTTCAACGAGAGGATCCCCCCCATGTTCGATGCGCATCAGTTCATCGCCTTGGACCGCAGCGCGCTCGATGAAATCGAGCACCGCTTGCCGCCCGTCAGCGGCCTCGTCTTCGATCAATTGGAACACGTGCCTGTTGTTCACCGCCGCCCACGCCTCGGTCTGGTCGATCGTCAAGCGCGCGGGGATGGAAGCAACGCTCATTTCGGCAGGCGGCTGTTCGATCGTCATCTCGGCGGGCGGCTGGGTGATGTCAAGCCGCGCCCGTTCTCTTGAGATCGCCAGCTTGGCGTACGTCGCTTCCATCTTGAGCTGCGGAATGCGCATCTTCTTCCTCCTTTCGGCGAAAAAAGCTAGCTTAGCGCAAAAAGTCAACCAGCGTCGGCTGGATAACGCGCGCGCCGACTGCCAAGGCGGCGCGGTGGACGCTTTCTTGCGTTTTCAAGTCGGTGATGACTTTTTCAAGATCAACGTCTTCGTTGTCCGACAACATTTTTTCCGCGATCACTTGTTGGCTGTCGATGCGGTCTTCCATCAGCTCGATCCGGTTCATGCGCGCCCCGAGTTCGGCGCGGACGCCGAGCAAATTCGTCAAATGGCTGTCGAGTTTGTCTAAATAGCCCGTTAAATCATTACCGGTCGTACTCGGATTTTCGAGGGAAGCGGCCAAGTTTTGCAAGTCGGAAAACAATCCGCTGCCCGCCCCGAACGCTGTGCTTGGCGGAATGTTGACCGGAATGTAAATGCCTTTCGCTAGCTCAATGTTCAGCTGTTGGCTGTTCGTCGACACGGAAATCGTGCCGTCCGGGTTCACCGTAACAGGTGGCTCCGTCGTTTTCGCGCCGTTGAAAATGTATTTGTCGCCGACTTTCGTATTGGCGATCGTGACCAAATGTTCGGTCAGTTGCCGCACTTCTTTGGCGATCGACTGGCGCTGCGTCTCTTCGTATGTATCGTTGCTCGCCTGCACGACGAGCTCGCGGATGCGCTGCAGCGCCTGCGTCGCCTTGTCAAGCGCTGAATCAGAGTTTTCCACCCAGTTGTACGCTTCAGAGAAATTGCGTTTGAACTGCTCGACTTCGGCTAAATTCGAACGGTAGGCGATTCCTTTCATCGCCACAACAGGATCGTCCGACGGGCGGGTGATTTTTTTCCCCGTCGAAAGCTGGGTTTGATATTTGTCCAAATTGGCGTAGCTTCGTGTAATCTGCTTAAGCGTATTGTTCGCCAACATGCTTTGCGTAATGCGCATCACCGTTCACCTACCTTCCGACGACGCCCATGCCGTTGATGAGTTTATCGAGCATTTCGTCAATCACCGTGATTTGCCTTGCCGCGGCGTTGTAGGCGTGCTGGAATTTGACCATGTTCATCATCTCTTCATCCAGCGACACGGAGCTGACCGACTGCCGTTTTTCCTCCACCGACTGGCGCAGCGTTTCGCTGTTCGTTTTCATCCGGTTCGCCTGCTCACCGTCGACGCCAAGCTGGCCGATCCAGCCTTGGTAGTTCGTTTCAACCGTGCCTGAGGAAAGCGGCAAATTAAGGGACGCCAAGTTGACGGAGATGCCGTCTTGCAGCGAAACGGTCGCATTGGACAGAAGCAGGCTGCGGACGTTGGCGAGGTTGATGGCGTTGTTGCCGTTCCCTGTTTCCCCGCTTTTCGTTGACGCCGCGATGTTCGCCAAATCGTCGATGTCGGCCGCGAGTTTGATCGTTTTCGCCGCGCCGCTCACCGCGCCGATCCCGTCAAAAAACGGGCGCTTCGTGCTTCCGTTCAGGCCGTAGCCTTGTTGGTGTACGGCGTTAAATACCGTGCCGAACGTATAGGCGAGTTTGTCCAAGTTCGACAGCATATCTGGGTACAGCCCTTTGACGATCGGCTGGCCGCTGGCGTCGGTTCCTGTTTGATAGCCGTATCCTTCGATCAGCCCGCGCAATTTGCCGTTCGGAAGAGAGGAAAAGGAAACGGCTGTTATACCTATATTGAGCGCATTGACACCTGAAGCGGGAGGCATCTCCTTCACCCCGTCGCCGTCGACGTCGCTGCCGTCGGGGAACGAAACCGATGCGGCGTTGCGGCCTTGTACGAGATACACTTTCGCGCTCCCGTTCATCACGTAAACATCGTACGTTCCTTCCGCCATGGGCAAGGCGTTTCCGCCAGTTGGATGCTTTTCCACACCGATCTCCATATATTGCGACAGCTGGTCGACCAACCGATCCCGCTCGTCGTACAAGTCGTTCGGCAAATAGCCGTTCGGTTCGATTTCGGCGATCCGTTCATTCAATGCGCTGATTTGGTTGAGAAGGGAATTGATCTCCGTCACCGTCGTGCCGATTTGCGTGCCGATGTCCGTGCGGATTTGCGCCAAGGAATTGGACAAGTAATGGAACGTTTCGACGACCGCCAACCCGCGCTGGCGGACGACGGAGCGCGCTCCTTCGTTCTCCGGGTGGGTGCTCAAATCTTGAAGCGCCTGCCAAAACTGGTCCATCGTTTTCGCCAGTCCGCTGTCGGACGGCTCGTTCATAATGTCTTCCATCTTCGACACCGCATCCGCGCGCGCTTCCCAGTACCCGAGCTTGCTGTTTTCGCCGCGGTATTGGATGTCGAGGAAATATTCGCGCACCCGTTCGACCGACGACGCTTCCACCCCTGTCCCCATTTGCCCTGGGATGTTCGGGCGGTTGAGGCCGGGCGTCGGGAACGGCGGCGTCGGCTGCAGTTGAACGCGCTGCCGTGTATACCCTTCCGTATTGGCGTTGGCAATGTTATGGCTTGTCGTGTACAAGGCGGCTTGTTGGGCCATCATGCCGCGCCGGGCGGCTTCGAGACCGTGGAATGTCGAGAGCATCGTTCTTCCTCCTTACGCTTTCGATTCAAACAGCGGGCGCTCGGGCGAAGGGGCATATTGTTGCGTGCGGCTGTAGGTGGACAGCGTCGGGGCGAACGTCTCGATCATCGCGGTGACAAACTGGAGCGACTGTTCGATGAGCTGGCGGTTCAGCTCATTCGCTTCCGCCACCGCGGCGACAGCCGTCTGAAGCCGCGCTTGGCATTCTCTTAGCTCCTCGCGCTCCTTGCCTGTCGCCAGGTGGACGCATTGAGAAATGGTCGCCGCCTCATTGCCGAGCGCCTCCTTCAGCCAATGCCGCCGCCGTTCTTCGAGTTGGCGGATGGCCAAAATATGCTTCTGTTCATCGGCAAGCAAAGCCGACAGCGCCTCGATGTCGTTTTTCTTCAACGCTTCCGTCTTCCGCCGCGAAAGCGCCAGCAAGCTTTCATAAAGCTCACTGTGCGCCCGCAAAAGATGGATGAGTGCCGCAAACGTCATCACGATCCGCTTCCTTTATCGATGGTTTCGGTAATACTCGATCATCCGCTTGGCGACCGCCCGCGGGTCGACTTGGTATGCGCCGTTTTCAATTTGTTGGCGCAGCTCTTCAAGTTTCGCCTGCCGCGCCTGTTCCCAGCTTGCCGCTTCTTGCAGCTCTTTCGCTTCTTTCGAAATTTCCACTTGATCTCTAGGCGCCTTCTCCGCCGCCAGCCGCTCCGTTTTGGCGAGCTGACGCTGGTACGGGTTGACGCCCATCGGTCCAATATGGCGGATTTTCATCACATTCACCTCGCTTGACCGGCGCTTGTTTGCATTTGGCTATTGTTTATATCGGAACGTTGACGGAAATGTTTAGCGTTCTTGATAGTCTTGGGTGTAATAAGTGGCATGGCGGGGACGATCTTCTTTTTTCTTTTCCCCCTCCGCCCGACGCAAGCCGGCTTGCAGCTGGCCAAGGCACTTGGCGCACAGCCGCCCTTCACGGATCATCGCTCCGCACGAGTCGCAAGGGTAGCCGAGATTTGGAAAATGGACGAGCTGCAGCCGCCCCGCGCGAATCCATTTGATGATCAGCTTCTCCTCCACCCCTGTCGCCTCAACGACTTGCGCCATCGTCGCCGTGCGGTTTTCCCGTCTGCGCAAAAAGGCATAAACGCGTTCAAATTGCCGCTCTTCTTCTTGATAGCACGACTCGCATACGTCACGGGTCGATAATTTGACAAACAACCGCCCGCACTTCGAACAATTGGATAGTTCCGCCATCGTGGATCCCTCCCGATCATTGCCTATGAAGCCGCCGTATAAAAACTTATTAGGTTTGAATAATGGCGCCCGCCTGGTGGTCACCAACTCGTCGCGAACACCACCCTCCTGTCAGTGACGCATCCCTGCATTCGGCGCCGTTGACCATCTTCCACAGCCGCAAGCAGATCGATAATATGTCAATATTGATGACCAACGCAACATTGCGGAATCGATCTTGTACTCTTAAACGATTCCGTCATGTGTAAATATTGATGATCAGCCCTTGAATCTCGCCGACGAGCCGCAAAATCTCAAGTCCACGCTGTTCTTTTTGCAGCACTTCGTTCGTCAGTTCAACGAGCTTTTGATCAACTTCCTTCACGAGTTTATAAATGCGCGCCCGCCCGCCGCGGCTGAAGCCGCGCTGTTCTTCCAGCTGCAGGCCGTTTTTCACCGCGTCGTCCAAAAACGACTTGACGAGCTGTTTATATTTGCGCAAATCCTCCACCGTCCGCGACTCGGCAAGCTTTTTCCCTTGCTCCTCAATTTGGCGGACTTGTTCGTTGATCCGCTCCCATACGACGTCGCGGCGCGTTTTCGCCATGACTTCGGTGAACGACACCGATTCCATCGGAGCATCGTCTTTGCGGCTCACATTTGTCAGCCCTGTGCGCGTCACTTTTTGCACTTCCATCGTCATCACCTCTCGCTACCCCCATTATCGCACAACCATAGCAAAAGGGCGAGGCGTTTATGCCCCGCCCGATGCGGTCCGATTAGCTTTTCAACAGCTGCAAAATCCCTTGCGGCAGCTGGTTCGATTGCGCGAGCATCGCCTGCGCCGCCTGCGTCAAGATATTGTTTTTCGTAAATTCGGCCATCTCCATCGCCATATCCGTATCGCGGATGCGGGATTCGGCGGCGGTCAAGTTTTCGTTCGCGGTTGTTAAGTTGTTAATGGTATGCTCGAGGCGGTTTTGGTAAGCGCCCATTTTCGATCGCGTTTTCGACACTGATATAATCGCTTCATCTAATTTTGCAATAGCAGCTTGGGCATTCGCTACCTGCTTGATATCCAATGAGCTAATGTCTTTCTTGTCTTCCCCAAGAGAGTCTTTTTTTTGCTTTTCCCACGATATTGTCAACGACTGCCCATTATTCGGCCCCAGCTGGATCGTAATATTTTGGCCGCTGGCTAAAATATTCATAGTGTTAAATTGTGTATCCGTTCCGATCCGATCAATTTCATCCTTCAATTGTTGGAATTCACTGTCAAGCGCTTCGCGATCCGTATCTTGGTTCGTCCCATTCGCCGCCTGCACAGCCAGCTCGCGCATCCGCTGCAGGATGCTGTGGACTTCGTTTAACGCCCCTTCCGCCGTTTGGATGAGCGAAATCGCATCGAGCGCGTTCCGTTCCGCCATTTGCAAGCCGCGAATTTGCGAGCGCATTTTTTCCGAGATGGCAAGCCCCGCCGCGTCGTCAGCCGCCCGATTGATGCGCAAACCAGAGGAGAGGCGCTCCAAGTTTTTCGAAATGTTCGATTGGTTGGCCGCCAAGTTGCGGTAGGCGTTGAGCGCCTGAATATTATGATTGATTCGCACAAACATCCGCTCCTTTGCTTATGATTTCTCGTATGCAATGAATTGCTCGTACGCTGCTGTTTTTTGCTTGAGCGCCGTTTGCGCGGGGGAGGCGCCGCTTTTCAGCGCCTCGTTCCACGCGGTGGCGATTGTGGTGGTTAATTGCAGCACTTCCCGAACGATCTTGACGTCTTTTTTCATATTCGCCTCGATGAGGCGCTCAGCCATATAGTTGTAGAGCGCATCCAACTGATGGGCGATAATGCCCGCGTCATAGCGCAATCCGGCGCCGAGCCGGCGAAGGATGTCGTTTCCTTTTTGCAGCTGTTTGTTCGCTTTCCAATAGTCTTTTTGTTCAAGGGCCGCGATGGCCTCTTCCAAACATTCCATCAATCCTTCATATAACAATGCCGTCAGCTGTTGCGAGTTTTTTTGGTAAATCCATTCCTCAGTTAAAAAGTCCAACGCCGTGCACCCCCATTTGCCCTCTGCCTTTTATATCGGCGATGAGTTGACAATGTTTAATCATTTTTTTCAATTTCTTCAATCAAAATCAAAATTTCGGCAATGACCGCGTACAGCTGCGGCGGAATGCGGTCGCCAAGATCAAGCTGAAGCAAGTTTTGCACGAGCAATGGGTCCTCTTGAATCGGGATGTGATGCTGTTTCGCCAGTTCAATGATTTTCTGCGCCACATGCCCGCTTCCTTGGGCGACAACCATGGGCGACTGGCCCGACGATTCGTCATACCGGATGACGGCCGCCGTCGGACCAGTCATTTGCTTTCGTTTTTTTTGATTGAAATATTGCGCCATCATATCGTGAAATCGTACCCTCTTTCCGTAAACGGTCCGTACAGGCGAACGGATGGCACCCGTTTTTCTTCTTCCTGCCGCTTCGTTTCATTCGTCAGCTTTGTGATGTTGACCATTTTGACGTGGTAGCCGATCTCCTCCAATCGCTTTTTCGCCATATCGATGAACGGCGCGGCTTTTTGGGCAAAGTCATCGCGGTCGTTGCGAAGGGTGATGGACAAGCTTCGCTCATTGGCTTGAAGCAAAATGCCGAGGTCTCCCAGTTTTTTCGTCTCCAGCAAGAAATACAGCTGACAGTTTTCCCAATCGATTCGCTCGCCATCTTGGCGGGCGTTGACATAGACGTTGACGTTCCGCACTTCATTTTGCCATCGCAACGGCAAGGAGAAGAACAGGCTTTGCATGCCCACTCCAGCGTCCCATCGGTTTAGCAGTTGCTGACCAGTCAGATTCGTTAACGCTTGTTCCGCTTGCCGGGCGATGGGCTCATTTCCACTTTGTGCAAGCTGCAGAAGCGTCGCCTTCATATTCTGCGGTGTTCCTTCCCCGTCAGCGCCTTTTTGCACGAGCGATTCAGCCGCCTCATAATCGTGCATGAAGCCAAATCGGCGGAGCGCTTCAAACAATTGACGCGCCGACGGTCCGTCAACGAACGGCTGCACCGCTTCGTTCATTTGCCGGAGAAATGCTTTTGACAAATCTGCCTGCGGTTCGCCCAATCCAGCTACAAAATGCTTGACTTTTGTTTCGGACGGTTTCAACACCATATTCGCCAGAACGTCTTTCACTTCATTCACAATCTTCCGCGCCCCGCGTTCATCCCCTTGGTGAAGCCGCTTTTTCGCTTCAGCCAGCTGGGAGCTCGCCTTCATCAGCTGCTTTTCCGTCGCCATGTCCGTAAACAGCATCAAATCACTTTTTAAAATGACGTTGTCCAACTGCTTAATTGCGCTTTCCAAGTACTGTTTTGCCTGCAAGCGGGCGGCTTGTCCTCTTTGTTCCGCCCAGTGCAGCACCGTCTCCAAATGGTGCATCACATTGCGCTTCACAATCTGAAAGTCACGGGACGCCTGTGCCATTTTGGCTGTGACCGTTTGCACGAGAAAGTCTTTCGTTTGCATCGCCACACTCGCTTGCATCCATGTTCCATTAAGCGGAACATGGTCCGATGATCCCGAAGAAAGGGTTTGTTCCATGTCACTCAACATATCGAACAACGCTTTCCTGGCAGCAAGCTCTCTTCCGTTTTCCATAAACTGGCGCGCTTCTGTCAATGCTTCGTTGAACGCCTGCCTCCAGGCAGGATGAATCTGAACTCCTTCTCCAATCTCCTTTTGAATCAAGTCAAGCACTTGTTCAAGATGCGGCTCTTTTTTCAGTTGCTCGATGGCATGAAGAACCTTGTCGCGCAATAAATTGATCGCTTGCATCATCTCTGTGCCATTTGCCTTTTGATGCGGTTCGGACAAAAGAGCTGTTAATCGTTGCAGCAATTGTTGAACGAATTCTTGTGGAGAACCAACACGGGACATAGAAGTTGACGCACTGTCGTCCAATTTTCCTTCCATGGAAACGCGGAATTTCTTTTGTTCATTCACCTTAAGCTCCTCTACCATATCTACGAGCCTCTCTCCGAGCGGCTTCCCATGCAGCGCCTCATGGACGGCCGCAAGATGAACGTTCGTCAGTTCTAAATGCTTATTGATGACCGCGCGGACGGTATCGAGTTTTTGCTCTACGGTGCCTGGGGCTTCGGTGAAAAACGTCCGCAAGGTGGAAACGATCTCTTTTGTGAGCGATTGTCCATGTTTTTGCAGCCAATCTCCGACCTGTCTCAGCTCAGGCAATAACGGTTCAGAAGCAGAAAAATGAACCGCTTGTTTGTCCGTCTCTTGTGGCGGACGGGGAACGATTCGCGCCACAGGAACTCCTTCTTGTTCACCGACGATTTGGATCGTTGCACGCCCTTCCTGCGGCCATTCTCCTTCCGTTCGCACCCGCACGTCGGTCCCCTTGATCACGACGACTGCCTCGCCGTCTCGGCTTTCTTTGATGACGGCATCGTATGTTTCGCCCTTTTGCACCATCAGGGTTTGATTTGGCGACGTTATCGATTGTCTAGTAAAAACGTTGCGAATTTCCATCCCCGTTCACCTTCCGCTCGATTCGATTGCTACTGTTTATATCGGCACATCCACCATGAATGTTTACACCCTTCACGCCCGCACCAACGTCAACGCCCACACCTCGGCCGCCCCCGCTTCAAGCAACACAAGGGCCGCGTGGCGGATGGTGATGCCCGTCGTGTAAATGTCATCGATGAGAACGATTCGTTTCCCTGCAAGCGGCGGGCGGTCAACGAGGAAAAACGGGTTGTCGGTCTTCAGCCGTTCGCGGCGCGATTTTTTCGACTGCTTCTCGGAATGCCGGCGGGCCAGCCAAGGGAAATACGGGGATGGAAGCAAGCGGGCGAGCGCTTCCGCTTGGTTGAAGCCGCGCTCATACAGCCGTTCGGGGCTCAGCGGGATCGGGACGATGTGCCAATCGCGGCCGAAATGGCGGCGAAACGCTTGGGAAAACGGACGGCGGAACGCCTCGATGATGGCATAGTCGCCGCGGAATTTCCATAAGGCGACGACGTCTTTCATCCAGTCGTTGTATATATACACAGATCGGTTTTTCACGAGCGCCCTCCCCCATTGTTCATCTTCCTGCCACCTTAGACAGTCGGCGCACAGCGATGGCTTGGCTTCCTCAAGCGGGCGGCCGCACATCTCGCAAAGGCGGCCGTCAATGAGTTTGAACGACCCGCGGCAACGCGGGCAAAGGACGTCAAGGTCTTCGAGGAAAAGAAGCTGGCGCCAGCTCGCGATCGGGTTGTACGGAGAATGGCAAAGGAGACAGTTCATGGGCGCAGCAGCCCCCTTTTCTTCGCTTCTTCGTTCATGCGGAGGATATGGCGGCGCGCCCGCACCATCTCGTTCGTTTTCCCGTGATGGAAAAAGCGGACATCGCCATCGGGAAACGCGGCGTGGCGGCCCACGCGGCCGGCGATTTGCACGAGAGCGCTTTCGGTGAAAATGCGGTCTTCCGCGCCAAGGACGGCGACATCGATGTTCGGCACCGTCACGCCCCGTTCAAGGATCGTCGTGGTGACGAGCAGCGGCACGCGCCCATCGCGAAATGCCTGAACGTGCTCGGCTCTGTCTGGGGCTTCGGCATGAACGCCGACGATGCGGGGATCGACGCGCTGCAAGAGGCGGGTGACAGCTTCAAGCTCATCGATATGGGGAACGAACAAAAACGCTTGTTTTCCCTGCGCCAAACGATGGAGAACCCACGCAAGGACGTTTTCGGGCAAGCGGCCGCGCTCTAACCGTTTGCGCCAATTGCCGCACCATTCGAACACGGGGACGGGAAGCGGACGGCCGTGGTAGCGGGCGGGGATGACGACAGCTTTCCGTTTACCTCTTGTGATGTCAAGCTGCCAAGCGCGGGACGGGGTGGCGGTTAAATAAATGAGGCTCGACTGTTCTTTTCGCGCTTCACGAACGGCGTATTCAAGCATCGGCTCAACAGAATATGGAAAGGCATCGACTTCATCCACGATCATAACGTCAAAGACGCGGTAAGCCCGCAGCAACTGGTGGGTGGTTGAGAGGACCAAGGAAGCGATCCGCCCGCGCTCTTCGCTTCCCCCGTGCCAAACAGCGAGCGGAACGCGCGGGAACGCTTGGCGAAAGCGGGGAGCAAGCTCGCGGACGACATCGGTCCGTGGCGTGGCGAGGCCAACGCGCCAGCCCTTCTCGAGCGCGGCGGCGATGGCGGGAAACAAAATCTCGGTTTTCCCTGCCCCGCATACGGCCCAAACGAGCAGTTCGCTTCGATCGAGCACGGCCTGTTTGACAGCCATAGCGGCATCCTCCTGAGCGGCGGACAGCGTCCCATCCCAAACAAGCGGCGCCTCGTGCCGCTCGGACGGAAGCGGCATCGTCACGTGCACAAGGTGAGTGCAGGAGCTGATGCGCCCCATCACGAGACACTTGCGGCAATACGCGCAATCCGATCCACAGCGGGCGCATGGAAACGATGCAAAAAGACGCGCGTCTTCATTCCCGCAGCGCATACAGCGCCAGCCGCTTGATGTTTTGATGAGGCCGGGCTGTTCGCATAGCGAACCAGTCTGGATGGCGGCAGCGACTTCTCCATCGGGAAACGGCAGCTGCTCTCGGGGTAGGCGCTGGCCGTTCAGCCAAGCGACGAGCGGCGAAGCAGCGGCTGATGGGGGAATGTACAATGAGCATCACTCCTTTTGTCATTCAGGAAAAGCATGTCTCCTAGTCGGGAGCCAAAAAGAGCGGGTGACGCGGCAAAAACGCCATGGAAAACACCCTCTCCCCAAGTTGAGAGACTTGAAGCGCATAAAGGTACAGGAAGAGCGATCGACGGTGTTCGTTTTCGTAAAAAGTTAGAAAGGTGATAAAAAATGGACGCCATGCACAAAACGGCAGCATTCGATCAGAAAAGAAAGTGGAGATGAAAAGGCCTTTCCAAATGGAATAAGGATGTGGTTTGACCGTCTTTTTCACGACATATCGGCCTTCGAAAGAAATGGATGCGGCGAAACCTGACGCCAGCAAAGATTCACAGGAGAGTCATGGAGTCGATCGATAACGTGTTTCGACAACATTCCCAGGGAAATAGCGACAAATTTTTCAGGAAAGGAAAACGGTTCGACAAGTTCGGCCAGCCCCACATCTCCGTCCGTTTCATAAAGCGGAGAGAAAACTACTGTACAACAAATTCGCCGCCGCGCAAGGCGGAGCGCACCGTTCCGCCTTGCGCTTGGCTGTAGCGCCTCGAGACGGCGCTTTGCGGCCTCGGCTTAAGGCTGATACCACGTCAACCCGAGCGCGCCTTCGCCGACATGCGTGGCGATGACTGGGCCAAAATAGCTGATCGAAAATTCGACGTGCGGATAGCGGGCGGACAGCTCATCGCGCCAGCGGCCCGCTTCATCCGGCTGGTTGGCGTGGATGATGGCGGCTTTGAGCGGCACACCCTTTTCCGCATCTTCGGCGAACAGCTCTTCGATGCGGTGGATCGCTTTTTTGCGCGTGCGAATTTTTTCAAACGGCACGATCACTTTGTTTTCAAAGCGAAGAAGCGGCTTGATTTGCAAGAGGCCGCCGATGAACGCCTGCGCCCCGGTCAGCCGTCCGCCCCGCTGCAGATGGGCCAAGTCGTCGACCATAAAGTAGGCGCGCAGCGTTTGTTTCATTTCATCCAAGCGAGCGATGATATCCTCAGGGGACCTCCCCGCCTGCGCCATTTCCGCCGCTTCGATCGCATAAAACCCTTGTGCCATGCAGCTGATTTCCGAGTCGTATGCGTAAACACGCAATCCGTCCACCATCGTCCCTGCCGTGACCGCCCCTTGGTACGTGCCGCTGATGCCGCTTGAGAGGTGGATGCTGACGACCGCCTCGTATCCTTCCTCGCGAATGGCGGTGAACAAGTCAATGAACTCACCGACCGACGGTTGGGACGTCGTCGGCAACGTCGGATGCTGCTTGATTTTGGCAAAAAATTCATCGGCCGTCATATCCATCTCTTCGCGGTACGTCTCATTCCCGAAAATGACGCTGAGCGGAATCAAGCGAATGCCCAGCCTCTCGCGCACCTCTTTCGGCAAGTAGGCCGTGCTGTCGGTGACAATTGCCGTTTTCACGAACGCCATTCCTTCCTGATTTCAAATTTTCTTCCATTATACCAAAAAGACAAACCGCCCACCACTACGAATCCAAATGGGGGATAGCGCACCGCAAGGACCTAAACAAAGCCGCTTGCCGCCAACCACAAGACAGCTTGTCCTCACCACGGACACACCAACAACAAAGCATCGCTGCCTCGATCCCCTCAACACCAGCCGCCAGACGCCCGTCCAATCCGCCGACAATAGGCGAAAACGGAGGGGGCATTGCCATTAGCGCACTTCCACCCAGCCGTTTTTGATCGCCACAACGACCGCCTGCGTCCGGTCGTTGACGCTTAATTTTTGCAAGATGCTGCTGACGTGGTTTTTCACCGTTTTTTCGCTAATGTAAAGCGCTTCGCCGATGGCGCGGTTGCTTTTGCCGTCAGCCAACAGCTGCAGCACTTCGCACTCGCGCCGCGTCAGCAAATGAAGCGGGCGGCGCACCTCCTGCTTAACCACTGCGCCGCCTTTTTCTGTCGTCAAGCGGCGGTATTCGCGAATCAAGTTGTGCGTCACTTTCGGATGCAAGTACGAACCGCCTTCCGCGACGATTCTCACCGCCTCAATGAGCGTATCGGCATCCATCTCCTTCAACAAATACCCGGCCGCTCCCGTCTGCAAGGCGCGCATGACATAGTTTTCATCGTCATGAATCGACAGCACGACGACTTTCGTATCAGGGTAAGCTTCAATCAGCTGTTTCGTCGCCTCAACGCCGTTGATGTCCGGCATGTTAATGTCCATCAGCACCAAATCGGGGCGGTATGTTTCGACGATCGAAAGCGCTTCGCTTCCGTCGCTTCCTTCCGCCACGACTTCAAAATCGCCCTCAAATTCCAAAATGCGCTTGATGCCCTCGCGAAACAGCTGGTGATCGTCGATAATCGCGATGCGTGTTTTCATCGTTTCCTTTCCTCCTTGTTCGTTTTGTCAGTCGAACGGTCGAGCGGAACGCGAATGAACACGGTCGTTCCGCTGCCAATCTTTGAGCGGATGTCGAGCGTGCCGCCGAGCAGCTCCACCCGCTCCCGCATTCCAATCAAGCCGAACGCATTTTCTTTTTTGACCGATGGATCAAATCCTTTGCCATCGTCTTTGACACTGACAAGCAGATGGTCGCACGTCACTTCCATTTTGACGTCGATATGGCGCGCTTCGGCATGCTTCAAGGCGTTTTGCACCGATTCTTGGACAAGCCGAAACACGGCCGCCTCCATCCGCGACGGCAGCCGAATTTCTTCGCCGATATGTACAAAGGAAATGTGGACTCCCTTGTTATATTCTTCGGTCGTTTGCAAATATTTTTTTAGCGTCGGAACCAATCCTAAATCATCAAGCGCCATCGGCCGCAAATCGTAAATGATGCGGCGCACTTCGGACAAAGCCGAACGCACCATTTTGCGAAAATCGCGAATTTCGGCGATCGCCGCCTCTGTCCCTCGCTCTTTGATCACCTTTTCGACCAAATCAGACCGAAGAAGGACGTGAGCGAGCAGCTGTGCCGGGCCGTCATGGATTTCCCGCGACAGCCGCCGCCGCTCTTCTTCCTGGGCTTCGATGATCTTCAGCCCAAATTCCTGCTTTTGCTTCGCTCCTTCAATAAGCTCGCCGACCTGGCGGAAATCGCTGTTTAAGTAGTGGAGCACGACCGTAATTTGTCCAACTAAATAATCGGCGCGTTCGATAATTTGCGCAAGGCTCGCCAATCTCCGCTCGAGCTCGTCGCGGCGCAGCCGCAGCTGTTTCTCCCGCTCGCGCACCATCGTCAGCTTCATATGCAGCTCATGCGCCTGCTCATACGCCTCGCGAATATCTTGCTCCGAGTGGGTGGAAAAGTTTTGGCTCACTTCCGACAGGCGGCGGCGCGCCTGACGCGCCTTCATTTCCAGCTGATCCGCTTCTTCGATCGCCTGCACGGTCAGCCGCTTCACCTCCTCGAGTTCGCGAAGCAAATGGTCGTGCTCTTGACGCGACTGCTCCCCGATGCGGAAAATTTCGTCTTTGCTGTGTTGAACGGTGTCGATCATTTTTTCGACAATCCGATCCAACTGCTTCACGTCCCACTGTTTTGCCTCAGCCATTTGCCAACCTCCAACAGCGCTGCCAAGCGGTGCGCATGGGCGCCAGCAAAATTTGTTTGAAGGAAAAAAGTTGTCGATTTATAATAATAAAAGCATGCCCTATCTATTGCTCTTTTATTTTCAGTTTACCATAATTAGAGTAGAGCGCTAGCCATTCATGCAAAAAAATGAACAAAATTAAACCGTTTTCGCGTTTTTTGTATGTTGAGGTGTTTTGCTTTGTTGCAAACATATTACACGGTCAAAGGATACGGCGAACGCGAGATCGTGATCGAAAAATCACGGTTCATCTGCTATATCAATCGCGCCGAAACCGAGGAAGAGGCCGTCGCCTTTATTCAACAGATCAAGAAGAAGCATTGGGACGCCACCCACAACTGCTCCGCCTATTTGATCGGCGAGCATGACCAAATCCAAAAAGCGAACGATGACGGCGAGCCGAGCGGCACCGCAGGGGTGCCGATGCTTGAGGTGCTGAAGAAAAAAGGATTGAAAGACACCGTCGCCGTTGTCACCCGCTACTTTGGCGGCATCAAGCTCGGCGCGGGCGGGTTGGTTCGCGCTTACAGCCGCGCCGTCTCCGAGGGGCTGAACGCCGCCGGCATCGTCGAGCGTCGGCTCATGCGCGTCATGCATGTCACGATCGACTATCCATGGCTTGGGAAAGTGGAAAATGAGCTGCGCTCTTCCGTATATACTATTAAAAATATCCAATATGCCGACCGCGTCACGTTTGACGTTCTCGTTCCCGAGGACGGCCAGTCTTCGTTCGGCGAGTGGATGACCGAACTGACAAACGGAAGGGCGAACATTCAGGCGGGAGTGATGGAGTATGCCGAGCGGTTGCTTCCGTCTTCCTAAAATGACACCGTAAAGGAAAGAAGGGTTAAACGATGAATCATACAAGAAAAACGGTGAAAAAGCGAAAGAAAAAAAAGCGGCTCCGCCGATTCTTTTTGCTCGTGTTTCTTCTTTTGCTCGGGGGTGTCAGCGCCTTTGGCTACAATATTTACTCCGAGACGAAACAGGCAACAAACAAAATTTACCAAGAGCTTGATCCATCAAGCAAGCCTGCAAGAAATATTGAAATGCGCAAAGATCCGTTTACCGTGCTGTTGGTTGGAGTGGAAAACCAGTACCACGACGAGGAGGGGCGGTCTGATGTCGTCATGTTGTTGACCGTCAATCCGAAGACGAACAAAGTGTATTTGTTGAGCATTCCCCGCGATACGCGCGTTTACATTCCGAGCGAAGGGAGGAAAGACAAAATCACCCACTCCTACAGTCATGGAGGCATTCAATCGACGATTGCAGCCGTCAATGAGCTGATCGATGTTCCGATCGACTATTACGTGACGACGGATTTTGAAGGGTTCGAAAAAATTGTCGATTCCCTAGGCGGCGTCACGGTGGATGTTCCGTTTACATTCAAAGCTCAGCTGACAGGTTCGCTCAAATGGCATACGTTCCATAAAGGCAAACAAGAGTTGAATGGCAATGAAGCGCTTGCCTATGTGCGCATGAGAAAATCGGACCCCCGCGGCGATTTTGGCCGAAACGAGCGGCAAAAGCAAGTCATTCGCGCCATTATTGACAAAAGCACGTCCATCACCTCGTTGCCGAAGCTGGATGACGTCATCGCCGATTTAGGGGATCACGTGCGGACGAACATCCCTCCGTCCGAGTTGTTGTCATTCATCTACGTCTATCAAAAAATGAAAAACGCGGATGTAGAAAATTTGCATTTGAAAGGATACGACGAAACGATCAACGGCGTGTACTACTACATCCCGGACGAGCAATCGGTCAGCTCAATCAATGAAACGCTGCGGCAAGCGCTCGAGACGTCCAACGCCTCCCTCACGCGCAGCGATTCACCATCCACACAAAGCCAAAATTAACGATCACAAAGAAGGTGCTCCCAAACGCAATGGGGCGCCTTTTTCCATTTACAGCGTATATCATGCCGCAATGATGATGAAAGAACACAACCTTTCATGTCCTCTGCTTTTTTCTCTCTTTTTCAACAAAACTTTTCATTTTTTTCTCATAATAGGACTGAATTCGGGTTGGATAAAACGGCAAAATTCGCTATGATAGTATAGAAAACGCAAACTTGAGAAAAAGGGGGGATCGAATCCTTGAAAAAAACGCTTCTTTCCGTCTTGTTGGCGACTTGCCCGCTATGGCCGTCAGCCGCCTTGGCCGCCGATGGAAGTCCTTCCTCATCCTCACCGACACTCATGGTCGCTGAGCATAACGCTTTGCTGAGGAGAGGAGCGACGGATTCCTATCAAATCGTCGAATCCATTTCCGCTGGCCAACAAGTAAAAGTCATCGACAAGTTCCAAAATGCTGCTGGCGAAACGTGGTATCGCATCGAATACAAGGGCATCACGGGCTGGGCGCGGGCAGACGACTTTTCTGAAGCGCATGTCTCTTCCGCCTTCCCTAACGTGATGTTCGCCAAGCAAGACTCGTTGCTGAGAAGAGGGGCAACCGATTCATATCGGGCCGTTGGTTCGATTCCCGCTGGCCAACAAGTGAACGTCATAGACGAGTTTCAAAATTCCTATGGTGAAACGTGGTACCGCATCGAGTACGGAGGCGTCACCGGCTGGACGCGTGCGGACAGCTTTTCCAACCAACCGCCTTCCATGCTCGTCGGAAAGCGTGCGGTAATCGCCGCCAACGACATCGCGATGCGCAAGGGGGCATCCCCTTACTATCCGGTCGTAAAAACACTGTCTAACGGCGATGTCGTCTCCATCATTGCCGAGTTCACCAATTCGCTCGGGGAACAGTATGTGCGTGTGGAGTGGGCGGGAGTCAAAGGATGGGTGAAAACGGAACAGATCTACATACCCAAACAGCTTCCGACACTTTTGCCGACATTCATGAACGTTGTGCAGTCCTCCCCGGTTCGCCGCGGGGCGAGCGTCCATTACCGCGCCGTCGCCACAGTGTCACGCGGTCAATCTGTCAAAGTGATCGATTTGTTCGTCACAAATGGCCAGGAACTTTGGTACCGCGTTGATCTCGGACATGTCCGGGGATGGGTGTCGGAAAAAGTGTTGACGATGTCATCAACCATTTCGGTTCCAAGCGGTGTCTCGGATGCGTCCAGCATCTCAGGCCAGCCGCTGACGGTCAGCGTGTCGGTCGCCAATGTGCGGCAAGCTCCATCTTTAAAAGCAAAAGTCGTCACCCAACTGAAAAAAGGAACCAAACTGAACAGCCTGTCAAGCGCCAAAGATGCGTCGGGAGCGCTTTGGTACAAAGTGTCCCTCAATGGAAAAACGCTCGGCTGGGTGCACGAGACGGTCGTAACCAAATCCTACCTTTCCCCACCAGCCAGCCAGGGGAAGCAAAAGCAGGTGACAACTGCTAATGCGGCGCTGTTTGCCGAACCTTCGTTGAGCGCCGCCGTCATCGAGCGGATTGCGAAAAACCGAACGGTCACGGTTTTGAAGACGACAGAAGCATCTCCGTTCGACTGGGTGCAAGTCACCTCTGCATCGGGGAAAACGGGATGGATGCCGGCGTTTGAGGTAAAAGCCCCATCCTACGTATACGTCAAACAGGCGGGCACTCCGCTGCGCCGAGGCGCCTCTTCGAACTATCAATCGTTGAAGACGCTGGCAGCGAATGAGCGGCTTGCTGTCCTTTACGAATATCATGGATGGCTGAATGTCGAAACATCCAATGGCGTCCGCGGATGGGTGGAGGAATCGAGCACATCTACCGTCGCCTTAAATAGTCTCGTTGAACCGACGTTTTCGACCATCAACGAAGATGCCTATTTGACGTGGAAAAAAACTTCTAATTTCCGCGTCTCCTATTCGTTGTTGCCGGGCAATCGTCTGAAAATCACCGGCTCGTTTTCCTACGCTGAAGTCCCGTCGACCGACATTCCAGGCATACAAACGGTGGAGTGGAACGGCAGCAGCCTGCTCATCACCTTTGAACCGGGGTACACGTTCACCCTTCGCCATTACAGCGACCGATTGGCGCTGAAAATTCTCGAGACCGGACTCAAGGGCAAAAAAATCATCATTGACGCAGGGCACGGGGCGCACGACACCGGGGCGATCGGCCCTGGCGGCACGCGGGAAAAAGATATTACTCTCGACACCGCCTTATTGCTAAAAGAAGAATTGGAGCGGGCCGGAGCGATCGTGAAATTGACGCGAAGCACCGACATCTTTTTGGAGCTGTCGGAACGGACATGGATCGCCAACAGTTCCGACTACGACGCCTTTATCAGCATTCACGCCGACTCGTACTCGCGGACATCTCGCGGAACGACAACGTACTACAACGTATCGAGCAACTTCAATGGGCCAAAAAGCGAGCAGTTGGCCGCCATCGTGCAAAAACATCTTGTCCAACAGCTCGGAACATATGACCGCGGCCATAAAACGCAAGACTTTTACGTCAACCGGAAAAACGAGCTGCCGAGCATTCTCGTTGAGCTCGCCTTCATCTCCAATCCGAATGAAGAGGCGCTGCTCAAAACGAAAGCGTTCCGCCAAAAAGCGGCCGTCGGCATTCGCGAAGGATTGGAAGAGTATTTCAGCCAATTCTAGTTTGTTCGCGTTCGGAGAATAATAGCATGAGAAGGCCGGTCATGCAACGGATTGCAAAGCTTTACGACGGAGTTCGTCAAACTGAGAAACATGGCAACATCGCGTTTTCATTCCTTGCGATTCCTCATGAACCGAGCGAATCCGTTGTTTTTCACCGGCCTTTTAGGAAAGCTATTATTCTCCTTTCTTTCCATATCCAAAAACGGGGGAGATGAACATGATGAAACGAAAAGCCAAATGGGCCGTTGCTGCCAGCCTGGCGGTCGGAATGACGGCAGGCGCCCTCTTGTTTACGCCATCGGCGATGAAAGCATCGGAAGAAGTCGTGTTAGCGAGCGTCGACTGGGTGACTTCCCAGCTCAACCCGATGAAAAACGACATTGCCAACCTGAAAGCACAACTGGCCGCCCAGCAACAACAAATTCAACAACTTCAACAACAACTTGCCAGCAAACCCGCTTCGCCTTCTTTGCCTTCTGTCGTCTATGTAGCGAAAAACAATGCGGCCGTCCGCAGCGGAGCGTCAACGAGCTACCGCGTCATCACTTATAAACAGGCAGGGGCTTCACTGCAAGTCGTCGGGGCGCACCTTACTTCCCAAGGACTGTGGTACAACATCATCCTCTCCTCATCGTTGAAAGGTTGGATTCATTCCGGCGATGTCTCGACATCCGCCGTCAGCAGCGACAGCACCAAGCACGTCATCGCCACGGCCGCGGTCAATATTCGAAAAGGAGCGACGACTTCTTATCCGACTATTGCGACCGTTCCAAAAGGGACAGAGATGGTCTATATTCAGCCGTTTACCAACAGCAAAGGAGAGAAATGGTACAACGTGCAGCTGTCTGATGGGCGGCGGGGTTGGATGGCCGCTGAATTTGGTGAGGTGAAGTAGACGGTGAAAAAATTAGCGTGGTTGGCCGTCGGCCTGTTTTTGCTCATCGTCTCTCCTTCCGCCTCGAACGCCGCTGGGGTGAAAACGTACAACAATCCCGTGCAAGTCCTTTTATATAAAGGCACATCGGCGACAGTCGCCGTCGAAGGAAACTATCAAATCGTCAATAAAGAGACGTTGACGATCACCCCGTTGCCAAGCGGGACAAGCCTGACATTTCGGTCTTCCTCTTCGACCGTGTTTGTCACGTACAACGGAAAGACGGATTTTTCAAGCACCGGATTTACCATTCAAGAAACGATCGGCGCTGCGCCGTTGTCGCTTGTGAAAGTGAATCAAACCCGCTATCGCGGAAGCGTCGACATTCGTCTGCAAAATGGCGCCTTGTATGCTGTCAATATTTTAGATATGGAAGATTATTTAAAAGGAGTCGTGCCGAGCGAGATGCCTGCCTCTTGGCCGCTCGAAGCGCTGAAGGCGCAAGCCATTGCAGCCCGAAACTATGCCTATAAACATAAAACAAGTTTGACGACCAATCCAAACACACAGACGTATAAAGGATATGATGGAGAATCTCCCCGATCGAACGAGGCAGTGGATGCGACAAGAGGATTGTATCTTAAATATAATGGCAGTGTCATTGAAACGTATTACCACTCGACAAGCGGCGGCAGAACCGCCAACGTAAGCGACGTCTGGAACTCGTCGCAAACCGCCTACCCATATTTGGCGAGCGTCGATGACCCGTATGAATCATCGCCGTACAGCCGCTGGTCGTTCACCTTCTCCCCGTCTGTGCTGTTGCGTTCGTTCGGGCTCACCGATCCATTGGTTGTTTTATACGACGTCTCGATCGCCAAAACCGGCGCGAACGGAGAAGTGGGTGCCGTCACGATTGAAACCTCGGCAGGCGAAAAAACGGTGAAAGGCAATGAAACGACCATCCGCAAACTGTTCCCGCTAGACGGCAATCAATTTTACGGCATCTTGCCGTCCAACTGGTTTGACATTCAAGTGCAAAAAAGCGGTCCATCAGTGTCGATTCAAACGACTAGCGGCAACATCGCCGCCTCTCCCTTGTCATCTTACTCCGTCCAAACAGGGAACGGAACGGTTTCGCTCGCCGGCGTCGAAGGAATCAAAGTACAAACAACGGATGGCATCATGCCGCTTTCCGCCTCGCCGTCAGGGGTTAGCTCGATCACTGTCACTGGAAAAGGATGGGGGCACCGGATCGGCATGAGCCAATACGGAGCAAAAGCATTCGCCGAGCGCGGATGGACGGCGGAGCAAATTTTAGAGCATTACTTCCGCGGGGCGGAAGTCTCGTTCTAATGAAGAAAGCGTGACAGATGTAAAAGAAGAAGTCATTTCATACGGCAAAAGGTCCACGGGCGACCTTTTGCCCTCCACCCGGGGATGAAAATGACGCATCCAAGCGCGTGCATTTTCACGGAAAAGTCTCATGGGCAAGTTTTGCTCTTCACCCGGCATGAAAATATCTGCTCAAGGCGCACGCCTTTTCACGGAACCAAAAAAGGGCATCCTGCTTATGAGCGGGACACCCTTTTCTTTTTTTATTGTTCCGCCGGCCAAACGGATTCGCGTTTTGTTTCATCGCCAAGGGCGTGAAGCAAATCGTCGACAATGCGAATCCATGAGTATTGCTCCACCGCCAACTTGCGCCCATTTTCCGCCATCTTTTCGTATTCCTCTCTCGGAAGGCAAAGCAGCTCGAGAACCGCCGCGGCGATCTGTTCGGGATTTTCTGGAGGAGCGATTTTTCCGCAATGGTATGTTTCTAAAATCTCTGCGCTCTCCCCTTCGCCGCAATACAGCACCGGGGTTCCGGTGGCGATCGCCGGGAAAATTTTCGACGGCCTTGCTCCTTTAAACAAATCGATGTTGCGCAGCGAAACGATGCTGTAATCGGTGATGGAGAAAATCTCCGGCATCTTCTCAACCGGAACGGATCCGTAAAACGTCACATTGTCAAGGCCGAGCTCTTCTTTTAACGCCATCAGCTTTTCCCGCTCTTGGCCGTCGCCGACAAACAGGAAATGCGCCCGTTCATCTTTCGCTTTGACGATGGCCGCCGCCCGCAGCACCGAATCGAGCCCTTGGGCGTATCCCATCGTTCCGGCGTACGTAAACACCACTTTTCCTTCGAGCCCTAATTCCGCGAGCAGCTTCTTGTTTTTCGGCAACGGGCGAAACACATCCGTGTTGACGCCGTTCGGCAATAAAAAGACATCCTCGGGCGCCTTCCCTTGCTCAATCATATAATCGCGAATGCCTTCCGTCGCGGCGGCGATTTTCCACGCCTTCCGGTATAAAAACAGCTCGAGCCATCTCGCCATTCGGATGAACAGCCGATTTTTCAAAATGCCGAGCTCAACGGCCGATTCCGGCCAAATGTCGGCGACGTTGAAAACAAACTTCGCCCGTTTCAACTTCGCGCCCACGTACCCGGTGATCCCTAAAAACAACGGCGGGGAATTGCAAATGATCACATCCGTCGGCTTCGCTTTCACAAGCAGCGAATAAAACGAGCTGAACGTAAACGAAAAATACGAAGCGAGCCGTTTCCAAAAGCTCCCCTTTGGCGACGGATAAATCCATGTCCGATGAACGGGAATGCCGTCCCATTGTTCGAACAAATAAAACAGGCCGCGGTATGGCTTGGGGATGACGCCGTGCGGATGATGCGGGAACGCCGTGAGCACTTCCACTTGATGCCCCCGTTTGATCAGCTCTTTGCTCACCTCATACACACGAATTTGCGGTGCGCCTGTTTCCGGTGGAAAGTGTTGGCATAGGTAAATGATCCTCATGGCCCGCTCCACACCACTTTCCCAAAAAATCGCAAACGAACGTTCCATTTCGAGCGCCAAGAGGCGAGCGCAAACGAGGCGTGGAAAAGGGGAAACGCCCCCCTGGCATCGTCCCGCTGTCCTTGGATGGATAATCGTTGCCGCAAACCGACGGTCATCATGAGCTTGCCAACGGAAAGCCGCCGGCTTCGCGACTTAGCCTCCGCTTTCGGCAACAAACGAGCACCAACCGCGGCGGCTGACATGACGGCTTTGTTCCTCATCGACTCCCTCCACCGCCTTTCAACGTTTGTTCATACAATCGGATCATGCGCATCGCATTTTCCGTCCAATCGTAATGTTCATGGACATGGTTGACGCCGTTTTCCCCCATTCGTTGCCGCAGCCTCTCATCAAGCAGCAGCCGTTCGAACGCCTCCGCCAGCTTCTCCGGAGCGTTTTTCGGCACGATCAACCCCGTTGTTCCCTCACGGACGACTTCCGGCAGCCCGCCGACGTTGGAGACGACAACGGGAACGCCGCACGCCATCGCCTCGACGGCGGCAACGCCAAAACTTTCGCTGTCTTCAGTCGAAGGCACGGCGAAAATATCCATTTGATTGATATACAGCGGCACTTGTTCGTTCGGAACTTTGCCGGCAAACGTCGTCACGGATTGGATGCCGAGGCGGGCGCACAGCTCCTCGTATTCGCTCCGCTGCGGCCCGTCGCCGACGATCAACAGCTCCGTTTGCGGATGCCGCTCGTGCACAATGGCAAACGCCCGAATCAAATCGGCGATCCCGTACTTGTCGGAAAGAGCTTTCACCGTGCCGATCGTCACGGTCCGTTTCGGCTGTTTCGGCAACGGTTTGAAGCGGGCGACATCAACACCAAACGGCGTCACTTCGATCGGTTTGTCCGTGTACTTTCCGGTTTCTTTCGCCATCACATGGCTTGTCGAACAAATGACATCCGCACGCTGGAATGTATATTCAAGCATCCGTCGGTTCCAACGATTGGCATTCGGAAACTGATACACGTCGCGCCCCCAGACGGAGACGTAAAACGGATGATACCCCGCAAGCGCCCCGATCAACCCGTAGCTGGAGGCATAATGGGCGTGCAAAATATCTGGTTGAAACGAAGCGAGCAGCCGCTTTAATGAAAAGACAGTGGAAAAATACGACAACTTCCCCGGCAGCCATTTCGGCAGCACGACTGTCTCGACTTCTTTCGCTTGCTCCGGCCCGTAATGGTCTTTAAACGTCACGACTTTCACATCGATGCCTTGCGTTTGGTAAAAGCGGGCCCACTTATGCGTATGGATCGATTTGCTTGGAGCCAATAAGGCGACTTTCATCGGAGGCCCCCCACCAACGTTTCTTTCACCTTTTCCACTCTCGCTTCCCACGAATGTTTCGCCATAAACGTCTGCGCAATGCGCAAGCGGCACTCCTCGAGCATGTCGGCCATCTTGGCGATCGCTTCTGCCATCGACGACGGGTTGTCGTCGCAAATGACGCCGTACCCATCCGCTTCAATCAACCGCTTTTGCGCTGAGCAAGCGGTGGCGACAATCGGCAGGCCGCTCGACAGATAGTCAACCAGCTTGACGGGAACGGAAAAATCATTGTACTCGCTCCGCCGCCGCGGGATGAAGGCGAAATCCATCTCCGCATACAAACGGTCGAGCGCTTCGCCGCTGACGTGCTCGACGCGCACTTGCAAGGCGGCAAGCTCTTCTTTCACCGCAAGCGGCTGCCGCTCGTACTCGTCTTTTCGGCAGACGACGGTGAGCGAAACAAGCGGCTTGCGGCGGTTTGCCAAGCGAATCGCCTCAAGCAGGAGCAAAAGCCCATAGTCGGCATTGTTGATGCCGCCAACATAAATGGCATTCAGCGGCTGTTTCGCCGTCCCGAACCGCTGAAACGGCTTTTGCTTCCCACCCGGCGGCAAATCGACCATCGGGCGGCGGATCGCGACGTATGTTCCCATTTCAAGGCTCGGCAAAAAGATGACATCGCAGTACCGCTCGTAAAACCGCTCTTCCCAACGGTACATCATTTGCATGGCCGCTTTTTTCCAACCGCGGAGCGGATACAAATCAGGGAACTTCCAATACACATCGCGGTAAAAGACGCCGATCGGAACATTGCGGGCTTTCAAGTAGCGGAGAACGTCCCGGTCGACGAACGGACGTTGCGGCCGGTGTCCTGGGTCAGTGAGCCAAAGCGGAATCGTCTGGTTTTCCATATAGCAAAACCAGACATCATCGAGCTTGCCTTGGCTGCGGAGCTCTTGAAATTGCTTCTCCCGCTCGGCTGACGTGCCGGCGATCAGAAGAACGTCCACTCCCTCCTTCGCTCCCCAGCGCAAAAACGCCTGATGCATTTCATACGGCCGCAGCTTTGACCCGCTGTTTCGTTCCGCGGCGAGTGAAAACGGGTAATAAATCAATACGGTTTTCATCATTCATCCCTCATCAGTGATTCGCCTTTTCGTTGCAAACCATGCCCGTAAATCCCCCTGCACCCGCAGCCATAACGCCATTCCGCCAAACAACGCCACGAGCAGAACCCAGGTCGGATTGAACAAAAAATCGGTGAACCCACCGACGAGCGTGCGGGGGA
Source organism: Geobacillus sp. Y412MC52 (assembly GCF_000174795.2). Lineage (NCBI taxonomy): Bacteria > Bacillati > Bacillota > Bacilli > Caryophanales > Anoxybacillaceae > Geobacillus > Geobacillus sp. Y412MC52. The sequence goes on from NC_014915.1 coordinate 3,306,837, forward strand.
TGTTAATGGAAAAATAAACGAACAAACTTAAAAACAAAGGATTTTTTGGCAGCCGTAGAAACCCAATGTACAACAGCTGCGTCACAACACCGACATACAGCGTGCCGATGACGATCCCCACATAACCGAAATTGGCATACGCCTCAGCGACAAAAAGGGTGTTCAACACTCCCCCTGTCCCGTCTTCAATCCGCTCTGGGAACACGTGCGCCATCACGAGGCGGGCGGAGCGGACGTTCTCGACGTCAAACAACCCTGTTAAAATCGAGGGCAAGCTTTTTCCATAAAGAAATGGCAGCGCTTCGCCGAACAAATTCAAATGAAGAAACGTCGGCGCGATTTGCGCAAAAATCATGCGGCCGATCGGGCCTTTGTTGTAAGACAAAAAGGTCGTGGCATCTTGCACCCCTTGAATGACGATGTACATGCCGACGAGCACCGCCGCCCCCACTCCCCCATACAGCGCCAATTTCACCGCCGACAGCCTTGTTTTTCCAATGTAAATGCGAATGAGGAAAAACATCATCACGTAAAAGAAAATCGGCGATTTGGCCAAATCATACACATTGACGAACACCGCCCCGACAAACAGACAGATAAACAGCAGCTTCCACCGCCATTCGTGCGTCAGCTCGGCAAACAAATAAGCGATAAACGACAAAAGCGGCGTGAGCGTAATGGCAAAAATATTGCGAACGAGCACGTTTCCGCCAAAATGGCGCGACGCCTCAATGCGCAACGCAGCCAAGCTCTCATCCGTCCCTGTCAAGAGCGCAAACACCGGAATCGTCGGCGTTTTCCAAATCATATACGCAATGGCGGCAAAACTGAGCAGCGACAGCGCCAAAAACGCATAAAACACTTGGCTGCCCGTCGCTCCGGCCAACGGGGAAAGCGGCTTTTGCAAATAGGCGCGAAACTCCTGCCTGGCTTCAAATCCGCACAGCCTTGAAACGACCACCATCGACAGCGGGAACACGATCATGACAAAGCATACGACAGCAAATCCAATCTGCCGGTATTCCTCAGGCCGAAACAGCTTGCGAATCATGTAGTAATCGTCCATCCCCAAGGCGATCAGCAGCGCGCCGATGAAGCTTGACAGAAGGAACGAGTAATAGTACACAATCGACACGAGATTCGGCGCCGTCAATGAAAGCGTCCCCGCTGCATAGCGAAACATCAAGGTGGAGGCGACAAGAACAATCAACCAGATCAACACGTCCAACATGCCGACGCACCCTTATCGCTGTCCGATCGCCGCCACGATTTTCTCCGCCGCATGCCCATCGCCAAAGACGTCCACATAAACAGGGGCGACTTCCTTGTGAACCGCCGCGACGATCTTCTCGCGGTCCGTGCCGGTTAAGATGTTCGCCCCGCCTTCGAGCGTTTCCACCCATTCGGTTTGTTCGCGCACCGTCACGCAAGGCACGCGCAAGAAATACGCCTCCTTTTGCACACCGCCTGAATCGGTGATGATTTTTTTCGCGCCGCTCTCTAACCGAAGCATGTCCAAATAACCGACCGGATCGATCAGCCGAAGCCCTGGAATCGCCGAAGCGTCCAAGCCGTACTCTTCAAGCTTATGCCGCGTCCGGGGATGAATCGGCCACACTTTCGTCCCGTCAATATCCCGAAAAGCAGCCAAAATGGCTTTCAATTTGTCGGGGTCATCGGTATTTTCCGCTCGGTGAATGGTGATCAAGTAGTAGGATTGTTCCGCCAGCGACAAATCAGCCAAAATCGTCGATTGGCGCTGTGCGAGCTCCTTGTTGTACAAAATGGCGTCATACATGACGTCGCCGACATTCCAGACGTTTCGCGTAATATTTTCTTTTCGTAAATTTTCCACGGCCGTCTCCGTTGGACAAAATAAGAGCTCGGAGACATGATCGGTCATGATGCGGTTGATTTCTTCCGGCATCTGCTTGTTGAAGCTGCGCAGTCCGGCTTCGACGTGGATGACGGGAATATGGAGCTTCGCTGCGACAAGAGCGCCCGCGAGCGTCGAGTTCGTATCGCCATAGACGAGCACATAATCCGGTTTTTCTTGCATAACAATTTCTTCAATTTTCATCAGCATTTCGCCCGTTTGCTTTCCATGGCTGCCTGAACCCACCCCAAGATAGTAGTCAGGCGTCGGAATATTCAACTCCTCAAAAAAAATGGCCGACATATTCGGGTCATAGTGCTGCCCGGTATGGATCAGCACTTCGGTATATTGTTTTCGCAAGACGCGCGAGACGGGGGCAGCCTTGATAAACTGCGGTCTGGCGCCTAACACGGTGGCGATTTTCATCCGAAACACCTCCTAGATCAGATGAGCGGTTATCAAGTATTTTGCGCATTTTCGCCCTCGATCGTGCGCACCGGACGGCGCAAATCACGATCAACCCGGCTGGCAAAGAGCGTGGCGGCAAACAAGCCCCAACCAGCGAGCACCCAGCCGTCAGCAAGCGGCGCCTGCTGAACGTAGACGATGACGATGAGGGCGAGCAATGTGCCGACCAAAACCAAAGCCATCTTTTTCCATGACACTGGCACAGGATACACTTGCTGGCTTTTGCGAAAAATGAAAGCCACAGCGACAATATACGTAATGAGGCTGGCCGCGACCGCCCCCCAGCTGAGCCAAAGCGGCACCAACACAGCGTTCAACGCAAGATGAAGAAGCGCCGCTAGCGTGAACACCCGTGAAATATAGCCGGTTTCCTTTGTCAAAAACAAGCCGGTGGAAACAATCAGATAATAAAAGTTCAAAAACGTGACGGCCGATAAAAACGGGATATAGGACGCTGCATCGCGATATTCCGGTTTAAAAAAGGTTCCCACAAGCCACGGGCTCGCCGTGGCGATCAAAAGCAGCCCAAACGCTCCAATGAGCAAAAGCGCCATATACACTTTCGCAAACAGCGCACGGCTTTCCGGCCGGTCTTTCATCGACATCGAATACGGACGCCACGCCATCTGCACGCCGCTCGTGATGAGCGTGATCACGGTCGCGAGACGCAAGGCAACCCCAAACACCCCGACTTCCTCCAACGACGCAAACCGTTGGATGAAAAACGTGCTGACGTTGGCGATCACCCAAAAGGCGAGCGAAGTCGGCACGAGCGGGGCGGCGTAGGCAAGCAGCTCCTTTAACACGTCAAAGCGCACGCGCCACACCATATACTTTACGGTCAAATGCAGCATCAACAAAAACACGAGCGCGCTGCTCACGAACCGGCCGATGAGCAGCCCTTCCGGCGTCGCCGCGAACCACCGGAGCACCGCATACGACAGCACAGCGACAAGCAGCATTTTCACGAGCGTCCAAATCACGACTTTTTTCGTCTGAAATTCAAACCGCAGCACCGTCGTCGCCATGACGAAAATCGTATCGAGCAATAGCGTCGCGATACTGATGTACAGCAAATCGACATAGCGAGGTTCTTGAAACAGCGCGCCTGCGATCCACGGACCGGCCAAAACGACAGCCAAAAATAAGATGGCGACGACAAACAGCCGGAAGTACATGACGTTGCGCACATACAAAAGGCGCTTCTCTTTGTCGTCCGTATCGTAATAGTAAAAAGAGAGCGCCGAATCCGTACCGAAAATGACGAGAAACGTCAGCATCGACGTCCATTGGTCGATCAAGTAGACCGCCCCGTACTGCGCCTTGGACAAATAGCTTGTATAAATCGGCAGCATCAAAAAGGCAATCAGCTTCGTGCCGACGTTCATAAACGCGTAAAGGAGCGAGTCCGCTCCTAAACGCTTGAATGCCGAGAACAATTTATAACAACTCCCGCTCGTCGACCATTTTGCTGAAGCGCGCCGGGAATCCTTTCACGACCGTCCTCGGTTCCGTATCTTTCGTCACAAGCGCCCCAGCGGCGACAAACGTCTCTTCCGCCACCGTCACGCCCGGCAGCAAAATCGCTCCGCCTCCAACGCGCGCCCCGCGCTTGACGGTCGCCCCTTTGATTTTGGCGAACCGTTCTTCCGTCCGCCCCATGTAGTTGTCATTGGTCGTCGTGACGCACGGAGCAATGAACACATGGTCTTCGAGCGTTGTGTAGGCCGTGATGTAGGAGTTCGACTGGATTTTCGTCCGATCGCCGATTTGGACGTGGTTTTCGACGCACACCCCGCGCCCGACGATCACATATTGGCCGATGTGCACGTTTTCGCGCACGCTCGCCAAATCAGCGATCAATGTGTAGGCGCCGATCACTGCTCCTCGATAGATGACAGCGTTGGCGCCGATCGTGCAATGGTCGCCGATGACAAGCGGCGGCAGCTCGCCCGACAGCTTGACGGTGCTCGTTTTCGCCGGCTTCGGCGGTTTGCCGAGCACCGCTCCGTCGGCGATCGTCACGCCGTCGCCGATGACGGTTCCTTCGTGAATCGTGACGCGATGTCCGATTTTAACGTCGTTTCCGATTTTTACATTCGCCTCGATGACAGTGAAATGGCCAATTTCGACACGTTCACCGCAAACAACAGAGGGATCGACAACGTTCATGGTTTCGTCTCCTTCGCTTACAATTTGACGTATTTTGCCGGTTTCGACACATCTTTCATGGCGTTGCGTGTGTCAAACACGACCCGGCTGTGACGAGCGACCATTTCATAGTCGATGTTGGAATGGTCCGTCGTAATCAAGACAAGATCTGACTGTGCAAGCAGTTCCGGCGTCAGCTCGACCGTCTCAATCACCCGGTTGCACGCCCGGAACGACGGAACATACGGGTCGACGACCACAAATTCCGCTCCGTATTGCTCGAGCAGCTCGACGATTTTCAACACTGGCGATTCGCGCACATCATCAATGTCTTTTTTGTAGGCGACGCCGAGCACCGTCACTTTCGAACCGCGCAGCGCCTTCCCTTCTTCGTTCAAAATGAGCATCGCGCGGTTGACGACATATTCCGGCATTGCGTTGTTGATTTCTCCGGCCAGCTCGATCAAGCGCGTATGGTAGTTGTATTCGCGCGCCTTCCATGTCAAATAAAACGGGTCGATTGGAATGCAATGGCCGCCAAGCCCCGGCCCCGGATAAAACGCCATAAATCCGTACGGCTTCGTTTTCGCTGCATCGATGACTTCCCAGACATCAATGCCCATCCGTTCGCACAAAATGGCCATTTCGTTCGCTAACGCAATGTTGATATGGCGAAACGTGTTTTCAAAAATTTTCTCCATTTCCGCCACCGCCGGACTCGACACTTCGTGTACATCGCCTTCAAGCACGGCTCGATACATGGCCGCCGCCACTTTCGTGCACGTCTTTGTCACGCCGCCGACGACTTTCGGCGTATTTTTCGTCTTAAACTGCTTGTTGCCCGGGTCAACCCGCTCCGGCGAATAGGCGACGAACACCGTTTCCCCGACGACGAGCCCCTTTTTCTCCAGCGCCGGTTTCACGATTTCTTCCGTCGTACCTGGATAGGTGGTCGATTCCAAAACGACAAGCATCCCTTCATGGGCGTATTTAGCGATTTCCTTCGCCGAGTTTTCGACGTAGGACGTATCCGGCTGGTGATGCGCATCGAGCGGGGTCGGCACCGCGATCGCCACGGCATCGACTTCCGCGATCCGGGCGTAATCGGTCGTCGCCACAAGCCGCCCTTGTTTGACCATCTCATGCAAATCTTCATCGACGACATCGCCGATGTAGTTGATCCCATTGTTCACTTGATCGACGCGGCTTTGTTGGATGTCAAAGCCAATGACATGAAACCCTGCTTTTGCTTTTTCGACTGCCAGCGGCAACCCGACGTAGCCAAGCCCGACCACGCCGATGACCGCGTCGCGTTTCTCAAATTTTTGCAACAGCCGTTCCGCGTAGTTCATTCCTCTCATTCCTTTCTACTCAGATAGTTGCACTCTTGTCCCCGTTTCCGCCGAACGCAAAATCGCTTCGATCAGCCGAACAGGAGCCAATCCGTCCAAACCCGTGACGATCGGCTCGCGGTCTTCGCGAATCGCTTGCACCATATCTTCAATGATCCATTGGTGCCCCGGCTTGCCAAACGGGTCGGCGTTGATCTCATCGATGAGCTTTGCCCGTTCTTCCTCGCTGACGCCTTCCGCTTCCCACGTTTCGATAAAGTTGGCCGTCCGGCCGCCGATTTTCACCGATGCCGTTTCGCCGAAAATGGCGATCGATTCCTCCAAGTTTTGCGGATAAATCGTCGTCGCTGCCTCAATGACGCCAAGCGCCCCGCTTTCAAACTCGACGACCGCCGCCGCGACGTCTTCCGTCTCAATCTTGCGCAGCCTTGTCGCCGCCATCGCTTGCACCGCCTTGACCGGCCCCATCAGCCAAAGCAGCAAATCCAAATTGTGAATGGCTTGATTCATCAAGACGCCGCCGTCAAACTCTTTCGTCCCCCGCCACGCCGCCTGATCATAATAGGCTTGATTTCGATTCCAGCGCACCGTGGCGTTCGCATGGCTCAGTTTTCCGAACATCCCGCGCTCCATCGCCTCTTTCAGCTTCCGAATCGCCGGACGGAAGCGGTTCGGATGAACGACCGCGAGCTTCACGTCGTATTCTTTCGCCGCGCGGATCATCTCTTCGGCGTCGCTCACACGGAGCGCCATCGGTTTTTCCACAATGATATGACGGCGATAGCGGGCCGCCAGCTTGGCCAGCCGCGCGTGCAATCCAGACGGAACACAAATGTTGACGACATCGATCTGTTCGTTCTCCTTCAACATCGTCTCCATATCAGTGTAAACAGGAACATCCGACACGTCGCGCAAACGTTCCGGATTCGTGTCGCACACGGCCGCCAGCTCGGCGCCGTCCGCCTTTTCAATGGCATCGATATGTTTTTTGGCGATATGCCCCATGCCGACAATGGCAAAACGGATCATGAAGAATAGTACCTCCTCGCGTCCAATATATACTTCCAAAGCGCGAGCCAAACGACCGTCAAAAACAGGCCGAGGACAAGGCCGACGGCCATCAGCTGCCCCGTATACGTTTTCGATTTCGCCACCGCTTCCGACAATACGGCCGGTTTTTCGTAAAAGACAAGATTGCCGCGGATGCGATTGACACGCTCCATCACTTCAGTCAAGTTGTTTTCCGACTCAACCAACAAGTCGCTGATGTCATGGAGCTGTTCTGGATTCAAGCGGCCCGACTGTATTTGTTCGCTATAATAATCGACTTTTTGCTGCAATGCGCGCTCCCGTTCTTCCAGCGCATGCAAGTATTTCGTGGTGACATCAATCCGCTCTTGCGAATGGCGCTTGAGCTCCTGGCTGTATTCCGACACAACAAGCTTCAATTCTCGACTCACATCTTGTTCATCGTCGCCTTTGACAGTGATTTGCACGTACTGTTCCTCAGGAACGACGACATCCAAGTTTTTCACCTCAGGAAACTTCGCTTCTATATTTTTCGGATCCGTCAACTCTTTTACGTCAATCGATCCGGTAAACACGACAGCTTTCCCCGTATACTTCTCCCCCTGCAGCAAAAGCCGCCCTGCGATGACGGTCAAAACGATCGTCGCAAGCGGAACGACAAGAAACCACCATTTTCGCTGCCAAAAAAAGCGCAAATATTCGTATAGCACAAACGGTCGTTTTTCCGCCGTCAATCCGGCCACCATCCCTTATCATAAAATAACAAAGTGTTGTGAACAAAACAAATGATCCAACGCCAAAGAAAACGCCATTGCTGTGCGCAAGTGACGTTTCCTTTGGCCGGTTGGACGATCAAGCAAAATGACGGTAAAATTCCGCAATTTTCTCCACGACGTACTGTTGCTGCTCCTCTTTCAGCTCTGGGAACATCGGCAGCGACAGCGCTTCTTTCGCCGCTTTTTCCGCCTCCGGCAACTGCCCTTCCTTATACCCGAGCGAAGCAAACACCGGCTGCAAATGCAGCGGCAGCGGATAGTACACCATCGTCGCGATCCCCTGTTCTTTCAAAAACGCTTGCAGCTCGTCGCGCTTCGGCGCTCGAATCGTGTATTGATGGAACACATGATAGCGCCCGTCGACTTCTTTCGGCGTCACAACAAGGTCGCCGACCGCCTCCTCGAGCAGGCGCGTATACGTCGCCGCATGCTTGCGCCGCTGTTCCGTCCACCGATCCAGATGCGGGAATTTGACGCTTAAAATCGCCGCTTGCATCTCATCGAGGCGGCTGTTGTAGCCAAGTACATGATGGTAATATTTCGGCTTGCTGCCATGAACGCGGATGACCCGGCATTTTTCCGCCAGTTCGTCATCATTCGTAATGATCATGCCGCCATCCCCGTAGGCGCCCAAGTTTTTCGTCGGGAAGAAGCTGTACGTCGCCGCCGTCCCAAGCTCGCCAACGCATTTCCCGTTGTATTTCGCGCCGATCGCCTGGGCGGCGTCCTCAATGACCGCCAATCCGTGCCGCTTGGCAATCGCGGCAATCGCCTCCATATCCGCCATTTGCCCGTACAAATGCACCGGGATGATGGCTTTCGTCTTCTCCGTCACCGCCGCTTCAATTTGCGCTGGATCGATGTTGAACGTCACCGGATCGATATCGACAAACACCGGTTTGGCGCCGGCCCGCACAATCGATCCTGCCGTCGCGAAAAAGGTGAACGCCGTCGTGATGACTTCATCGCCCGGCCCGACGCCGGCCGCTTGCAAAGCAATATGTATCGCATCGCTTCCGTTGCCGCAGCCGATCCCATGTCTAGCCCGGCTGTAGGCGGCAATATCTGCTTCTAGCTTTTTGACATAATCCCCTAAAATAAAGCGGGAGGAGCGCATCACTTCATCCAATACGCGCATGATCTCCGGCTTCAATTGTTCATACTGTTCGCTTAAATCCAACATTGGCACATTCATCGCAAGTTCCTCCAAATCCAAAAAATATATAGAATAAACATGTTTAGTTTATCACATTTGCGTCAATATATAATGACAGTTTTGTGGCAATCTTGGCCTTGCCGCCAAAAAATCAGCGAAGGAACGGCAGAAGCTGCATAAACAACGAAAAACAAGGGTATAATTTTCCAAAGACGGGCAATTCCTGAAAAAAGCCGTTTGTCCCTTTCATGACACAAACGGCCCATTTGCTATTTATCGGTCATTTCCGTATACTTTTCGGCTTCCCCGAAGCAGCTTGCGAATAAAGGTCATAAACGGCTTGTACTGATCATTGACCAAGCCGATCAGTTCAGCAAGCAGTTCCCCGAAGACGATCAAGGCAAAGACAATAAGAATGGACTGCCATAACGTCGAGGCGGAGAACAAAATCGCGCTGATGGCAAACATCAAGCCAAATGCATAAATGAGCAGCACCGTGTTGCGATGCGAAAAGCCAAGGGCCAGCAGCCGATGATGAAGATGCGACTTATCCGGCGCCGAGATCGGCTTTTTATTCACAATGCGGCGAATAATGGCAAATGTCGTATCGAAAATCGGCACACCCAAAATGATCACCGGAACGACGAAGCTGAAGAGCGTCACGCTTTTGTAAAGTCCTAGCACCGACAGGACGGAAATCGCATATCCTAAAAACAACGCGCCGGTATCCCCCATGAAAATTTTCGCCGGGTGGAAGTTGTAAAACAAGAAAGCGATGACGCTGCCTAAGATGATCAAGCAGAGCGTGAAAATGAGCATTTTGCCCGCCATGCCCGCCATGACGGCAATGGCCGCAATCCCAATGGCGGAAATGCCCGCGGACAATCCATCCAATCCATCGATCAAGTTGATGGCGTTCGTAATCGCGACAATCCAAAATATCGTGATCGGGTAGCTCCACAGCCCCAACTCAAACGTACCGACAAACGGAACGGTCAAAAGATCGACCTTCAGCCCGGAAGCAACAACGACGAACGCCGCCAGCAGCTGGCCGGCCAGCTTCACTTTTGGCGACAGCTCGTACAAATCGTCGAGCATCCCGACGAGCACGATGATGATGGCGCCGACCGTCATCCCCGTCACTTGCTCTTTATACACCCCGCCGACAAAATAGCCGACGGCGACACCGATAAAAATGGCCAATCCGCCAAGCCTTGGCATGACTTTTGTATGCACTTTTCTCCCGTTCGGCCGATCGACCGCGCCAATTTTGACCGCGAGCTTGATCACGAACGGGGTGATGACCAATACTGTGATAAACGAAGCCAAACATGCGGCAAATGCTTCCATATTCATGTGCAATCACCTTGGCCTTATAAAATCGCGGAAACACACATCATCTTTATGTTACCATATACGATGAGTAAATCAATCTTTTTTTACACCCCTTTTTTGTCCCCAAGGATGGAAAATTTCTTTTTCCCTTGCCGCGAGAAGCTCGAGCGCCAATCCGGCGAACGATTCCACATTTTACATCCTCCCTCCACAGGAAACATCTTGTGCTATAATTAGGTTTTAGAGCACTTGGTGTGAATCATGCCTGTCTAGGAGAGGAATGGGACATATGTTTGCAAAAGTAAAGCAACTATTTGACGAAAGCGCGCGAGAAGTGCAGCGTCTTGCCAAGCTGGCGGCGCAAATCAATGAATGGGAACCAACCATTTCTTCGCTGAGCGATGAACAACTGCGCCAAAAAACGGTTGCCTTCAAAGAACGGCTCGAACGCGGTGAGACGCTCGATGACATAAAAACCGAGGCGTTTGCCGTCGTCCGGGAGGCGGCGCGGCGCGTGCTCGGTCTGCGCCATTACGACGTGCAACTGATGGGCGGATTGGCGATGCATGAAGGAAACATCGCCGAAATGCAGACCGGGGAAGGAAAGACATTGGCGGCCACTTTGCCAAGCTACTTGCACGCCCTCCTTGGAAAAGGCGTCCACATTATTACGGCCAACGAATATTTGGCGCGCCGGGACTGCGAACAAATGGGCCGTGTGTTCCGCTTTCTCGGCTTAACCGTCGGCCTGAATGTGTCGCAAATGACGGCCAGCGAGAAAAAAGAAGCGTACGCGGCCGACATCACGTACGGCACCGGCACCGAGTTCGGCTTTGATTATTTGCGCGACAACATGGTGTACCGCCTCGAAGATAAAGTGCAGCGCCCGCTGTATTACGCCATCATCGATGAAATCGACAGCATTTTAATCGACGAAGCGCGCACCCCGCTCATCATCGCCAATAAATCGGGAATCGGAGCCGAATTGTTCCCGATTATGGCGCGCATCGTCCGCACCTTTGAAGAAGGAAAAGAGTATGAACGGTCCCCGGAGACGAAACAAATTTTCCTCACCGAAGAAGGGGCGCAAAAAATCGAGCGGGCGTTTGGCATCGACAATCTATACGACTGGGAGCATCACGTGCTGCTCCATCACGCGATGCAGTCGCTGCGCGCTTGGTTTATCATGCGGCGGGATGTCGATTACATCGTCAAAAACGGCAAAGTGATGATCGTTGACCCGTTCACCGGCCGGGTGATGGAAGGGCGCTCGTTCAGCGACGGCCTGCATCAAGCCATTGAAGCGAAAGAAGGTGTGGAAATCACCGAAGAAAACGACATCCAAGCAACGATTACGATCCAAAACTATTTTCGCATGTATGAGAAGCTAGCCGGGATGACCGGCAGCGCTACGCCGTCGAAAGAAGAATTTTGGCAAACGTACCGGCTGCGCGTTATTACGATTCCGACCAACCGGCCATCCCGCCGCACCGACTGGGACGACCTCGTCTACCAGACGTACGAGGCGAAAGTACGGAAAATTATTGACGAAGTGAAAAAAATGAATGCCATCGGCCGTCCCGTTCTCATCGGCACGACATCGGTCGCACAGTCGGAACGGTTGTCAGAAGCGTTTTCGAAAGCAGGCATCCCTCACCACCTGCTCAATGCCAAAACGGAGGAAGAAGAAGCGCGCATCATCGCGACCGCTGGGCAAAAAGGGCAAGTGATGATCGCAACCAATATGGCCGGGCGCGGGACCGACATTTTGCTTGGAGAAGGCGTCAAGGAACTTGGCGGGCTGCACATCATCGGCACAGAGCGGCATGAAAGCCATCGCATTGATATGCAGCTGCGCGGCCGGGCAGGACGCCAAGGGGATCCGGGGTCTTCCCAGTTTATCATTTCGCTCGACGACGATTTATTCCGCTTGTATGATCAAGATGAATTGAAAAAATGGAAAAGCAAAGTCGAGACGGATGAAACCGGACGCATCGTGTCGCCCGACCCGATCAAGTTCGTCCAAAAAGTGCAAACAACGATCGAAAACGCCCATTATTCGGCGCGATTGCATTTATTGAAATTGGACACCGTGATCGACCAACAAAGCAAAGTCATCTACCATATGCGCGACCGCGTTTTGGCGCTGAAGCAAGCAGAGGTGCTGTCCGAGCTCCTTCGACACATTCAGCGTTATATCACGCAAACGATCGACCGTTATTGTCCAGAAAACGTCTTTTTTGAAGAGTGGAACATCGAAGGACTGCACAACGAGCTGCGCCGTGCCTTTTTCCAGTTTGTCTATCCGATTGATGATCTTCGCCATAAGCAAAAAGAAGAAATCGCCCAACTTGTTTGGGACGAATACAAATCGCTTGAAGCGGCGCTCACCGATCTTCCGTGCGACGAAGAACAAACGATGCGGCTTAAGCATTTGATGGTCGAAACCATCGACGCCCACTGGATTCGCCACTTAAATCAACTGAATTTATTGAAAGAGGGGATTCATTTGCGCAGCTACGGCCAAGAGGATCCGTACCGCGCCTTTGAAATGGACGCCTACCGCGAATTCGTCGCGCTGCAGCAAGCGATCGACGCCGGCATTTGCACCACAGCCATGAACTATTTGAAAAGCCAGTTTGTCATCGATGACGAAGCGGCCGCCGCCGCGAACGAACCATAACCGCGGCGCAGCACGCCGCCTCGTAAAGGAGGTTCCCTATGATTTTCCGACGAAAACAACGCACGCAACCGGAGGCCGAGCTGCCGGCGCAGCATGTCGAACAGCCGGGGGGCGGAACGAAAACGACGCTGTCGTTTCATCCGGACTGGCAGCTGTCTCCAGAGGAAACGTACGTCTATCGCTTTTACCACGAACAGCTGCCGCCGCTTCAGCCAAACCAAATTTCCATTTCCGGCGTCAAGCTGGTCGAATACAACGATGGGTTTGTCGCTGTCGCCATTTTGCGCAACACGCTGCCGAAGCCGGTTCGCTTTGAACGAATCCGGCTGTTGCTGCTTGACGAGGATGGCACGGCGATCGCCCGCAAAGAGTTTGATATGAGCGCCTTCGGCGAGCTGCCGCCGATGACGGCCCGCCCGTGGCGGTTTTTGTTCGCCGCCGAGGACAAGCTCGTCGATCAGTTGCCTGCAGATGGATGGAAGATCGCCTTTGAACTGACATCGCGGCATCGGCTCGACCTAGAGGAAAGCTGGGAGCAGGCGCTGTCGGCCAAGCAGCGCCAACAGCTGCAAGCCCTCGTTGACTCGGTTCCGCCTCCCGCTCCCGGGGAGGTGAACTTCATGGGCATTGAAGCGAAACAGCTGCCTTCCGGTGAACTAGCCGTCACGTTGCTCATTCGCAACGGCAGCGACAAACATATCCATTTTGAACAAATCCCGCTTGAAGTGCGGGATCATGCTGGCGACATGGTCGCCCGCGGATTATTTCCGTGCCATCTGGAAGTGAAAGCCCACACCAGCAAACCATGGACGTTCCTCTTCCCACCGGAATTGCTGCACAAAGCAGAACCGGATTGGACGTCCTGGAAGGTGACAATCCCATCCTCCCCGGCACAGAGCGAAAAGCAAGAAACGCCGTCAAGCGACGAGTAACCTGCAAAAAGCTGGCCCCCATGGTCGCCAAACGACCGATGGAGGCCAGCTTTCTTTGCATCGTTCCGTTCAAAACGACCGCGCTCCCGTTGTCAGCCGAGCCTTAGTCGAAGCAGCCGAACTTTGCACCATCAAGAGCAGACGGCTATCCAACGCATCTGGACGGGAGGGCCTTATTTCGTAGAAGCAGCGGTTTGAATCTCCATGTAAGCGCCTTTTTTCATCGCCACACCGTCTTTGCTTTTTAACACCGGCGGAATGACCAATAAATAGCTCTGCCCTTTGGCCAGCTTCGCTGCCGGTTTGATCAAAAGCTCCGTCCCCCGACGGATTTGCGCCGTCACCGCCGCTTCCTGTCCGCCTAATTGATACAATTTTACTCCGCTTACCGCGGTATTGGCGAGCGGACGAGAGAAGCGGACGACAAACGTCTTATCGACCGGCGCATTGCGCAGCTTGCCGAGCGACTGATACCCTTTCAGCTGGCCAATCAGCAAATCGCGGTGAGCGGCATACAGCTCTTTACCGACAACCGTCGGCACATCCGGCTTCACCCCAACGTGATGAATCGGCGTCCCTTTTGGCGAGAAAAAGTGGGCGACGGTCAACTTCAACATGCTGCCGTCCGACAGCTCAAACATTTCCTGCATCGATCCTTTGCCAAACGTCCGTTGCCCATACAAAACGGCCGCCTTTTGCTCCTTCACCGCCGCCGCCAACATTTCCGATGCGCTCGCGCTCGACGCGTTGACAAGCAGCCGGATCGGACCCGCCATTTGCACCGGCTGTTTGACAGCGGCATACACTTCTGGGTGATTCGAACGGTCGCGCAACTGAAACGCCTGTTTCACATTCGGGAAAAAGCCGGCGATTTGCTGCGCCGTTTCCACATATCCCCCCGGATTGTCGCGGAGGTCAAAAATCCACCCTTTCACCCCGCTTAACGAGCGAATGGCGCGTTCGATCTCACCAGGCGCTGTCTCATCAAAACTATATAGCTGAATATAGCCGATATTCCCTGCCAGCCGTTTGAACTCAACGTTCGGCCAGTCGATTTTTTCCCGCTTGATGGTGACGCTGACGGTTTCCTCGGTCGACGGCCGCCAAACGGTTACGGCCACCGTCGTTCCTTCTTCCCCTGCAATCAAGCTCAATACTTTTTCCATTGTCTCATTCGTTACCGGCTGCCCGTCAACAGCCTGAATCACATCGCCCGGCTGCAGTCCGGCGCGGGCGGCTGGCCCATTGTCCAAGACAGACATGATGTGGACGCCGTCCTCATCTTCCTCAATCATCACGCCGATGCCGACAGACTCCATATCGATCCACTTCAAAAACTCCTCGTATTCTTCCTTTGTCATATAGGCAGAATACGGGTCAAGCTGTTTGACAATATCTTGCGGGGTGCTGGCTTTCAACACTCGATCGCTTACGGGTTCAACATAATACTGACGAACCAACTCCCGCACTTCTTCGAGCACCTTCGTTGACGCCGGAGCCGTCGCCGCCTCCGCCGGCGGACTCCAAACCGAAAATGAAGCCGCAAGCAACATAAGAGCCGCCGCCCATCGCTGAATCACATTCATATCCGTCTCTCCTCTCCCGACATGCGCCGGTTTATTCGATATCGACATCTAAGACAACCGGCGCTTTAAAATCATCGATATACACCGCCAGCTGCTTGCGCGTCGCCGCATCCACCACGTTTGGCAGCCACCGGTCGCAAAGCGACAGCAACCGCTCCGCCCGCGCGATATCCCCTTCATCATACGCATCAAGCAGCTTGTCCATGGCTTTCATAATATTGATGGGATAATAGGCACGCAGCTTGACAGACAAAGCCGGGCGTTGAAACCATCCTTCCATCTTTTCGCGCAGCGACGCTCCCGGAACGCGGCCGATGAGAATCGCTGTTTTGCGCATTTGATATTCCAGCGGACCATAGGAATCGTACACAACATCCACATCCCCCGTCCGCAGCGCCCGGTCGACGTTGGCCGTCAAGGCGCGCAATCGCTCCCCGCTTTCGACCGCGCTGATATAGGCGGAAGCCTTTTTCATCGTCTGTTCTCCGGCCGCGATCCGTTTTTCCAACTGCGCCCTTGCCGTTTGTGGACGCACGCGCGCCACTTCTTTTTTTGCCGCCTCATAATCGCGTTTGACTTGGTTGAAGAGACGGTACGGCTTGGACCATTGATCCGCTTTCATCGCCCGCTCAAGCTGGGCGGCATGCTGTTCAAGCCGCTCCACACTTGGGAACGGGGCCGCTTCCGCCTGAACAGCCAACAGCGAAAACGACAACCAAAACACCGCCAGCCATCCGATGATGGAAAATGCTTTTCTCCGTTTTCTCCTCACACTTTCACCTGCTATCTATGAAAATAGTAAACATGTATTTCAATTTTACTGGAAAAGAAACAAAATGAAAATATGTTCTGAAAAAAATCGAACTTAAGCCCTTCAAAGCATAAAATAAGGCCGACTCTTCAGCCACCTTTTTGACTGTCAGAGCCAGCCTTGATCAACGAAAGTCCGGCCAATGGGTTTGCTGCTTGTCGCCGTCGATTTTGCTCAGCGTCCGGTAGCGAAACGGAACGATTTCCTGCTCTGGCTTGCCAAGAAACTCTTTCGCCCATTCGAACGGAATCAAATCGAACTGCTCCTTGTTTTCAGCGATAAAATAGACGCCGACGACTCTTCCTTGTTGATTGAGGTCAATTGTCAAAAAAGCCGGGTAATACGTGCCGTCTTGCGCCCGCAGCACCGCTTTGGCCGTCACCCGGCCGTCCCCTTCGTCTTCCACATCCGGATTGGCGATTCGCTCCAACACTTTGATCGCCCATCCTTGTTTTTTATATCCTCCGACCAGCTTCGGCGGATTTTTCCGCAACTGCTCCAACAACGTTTGCTCGTCCATCGTCAAACTTTTGCCTCCCTTGTGGTTTGCCTATCCGCCCATTTTATAATATATACAATACTTTTCAGAGAAATGCAAATGCCTAGAAGAGCAGCATGCAAGGACTTTCTCGATTTCGGAACCCCTATCGATGAGCAACATCCCTTGTTCATTCACCATCCTTCTAGGCAAGCAGGGGAGGCGAGCGCATCAGCGGAAGATGGCGCGAAGGCCGTCGATATAAATCGCTCCGGCGTTTTTCCGTCCCGCTTCCGTTTCCATATAACGCACCGGCATCTCCAGCATGAGCGGAAGCGCGACATCGCTAGGCACAGCGGCTTCGACATATTTCCAACCGATCCAATCGACATGGCGGGCAAAATCGATCCAGATGCGGCGCCCGCTTCCATCCCGCAGCTGGGCGCGCAGCCAATGGCCGCTTCCGTCTCCATACACCCACATGCCAATCGCTTGCGGCCGTTTCGAAATCCAAATCGCTTCCTCCCGACTAGCATAGACGCCGGATGTCCCTGGCATCCCGCGGAAATCATATGAAATTTTCAGCGCCTGCTTTCCTTCTCTCACCTTTTCTGTCGTCCGCTCGACCGCAGCCCCCACATAGTTGACGCCCGATGCATTCCACTTCGACTCGGCCTCAAAATCATCAAGCACTTCTTCGCTTTCCCCGTTCTCTTGCGTCTCTTTATACACAACAAGAAGCGCATTCGCCACCGGACGCGCAAATCCATCAGACGGTTTGTTTTCGACTTTGAGCTGCCCGTTTGGCTGGCGGACGACAAATGTCGAAGAACCGCCGCCATCGAGCGTCATCGCATCGACGGCGCCAAGCTCATGCATCAGCTTGGCCAGCTCATTCAATGTCATTCCTTGGCTATAGGCAGGCTGGCGGCCATCGACAACGATGAGCATGACATTTCCGTTCTTGTCAATGCCGACAGCTGTACGCGGATGGACTCCTTCAATCGAAAACGGCTGCACTTTTCCATCCGCCACCAACCGGTATCGGCCGCCGAGCGCTTCTTTCACCCCACTCCATTCGGGCTGGTCATACTGAAGGGAAATTTCCACCGCATCCCCTTCTTTCGCCTGCCGCAAATAGTCGCTCGCCCGGCCATGGCCCGATAGCACGAGCTCTCCAGGCTGGAGCGGTTCATCGCCTTGACCGACTACAACTTTCTTCACCGTTCCGGTGACCGTTCCATTCCCGTTCAACACCCCTTGTACATTCGTCAGCACGACTTCCGTCCCAAGAGCGTTCGTTTTCGTGGAAGCAGCGAAATACGGGGTGTACAAAATCAACTGATGAGCGCGCCGCGGCTTGTTGATGCCATCGACGGGATATGAGCTTCCTTGTCCAATTCGAACGCCAATTTGAACATCCGGGTTTCCAATCATCGGCTTCCCATCAGCGCTGATGCCAAAAATCGTCCGTTCCGCCGCCGGCGTCGTATTTGTTATCACAATTTCCCCACGGTGCACCATCAAATCGGTCGGCGAACCATCCTGTTTGAAATAATCGCCGTTCACCGCCGCCAGCACGATTCCGTCGCGGCCATCGTACCGTTTTGCCTGCTCAAGCACCGGTTCAATGCCAAGCACTTGATCATTGGACAGCGCCGTCTCAATGGCCATCCTCTCATTCGACGTATCGATGTCAAGCTTGTACACGTGCTGCTTGCCGCGCGCGCCGACGATTTCCATTTCCTCTTTTTCCACCCCAGAGGCGATGCGCGTCGACACCTCCTTTACCACCGTGCCGACCGCCAACTGCCTCGCTCCGTACCGCCCCGGATTGACAAGCTTCAGCTTCTCCCTCGACGGCGTTTTATACACGACATGCCCTTTGATATTGGTGACGTAATATCCACCGCCAACCCCGTATTGGCCGCCAAACGCCTCGTCATACGAATACACCCGGTACTGTTCTCCAGGCTGCAACACGCGGACAAACGTCAGCGCCCCGTTTTCCCGTTTCCATAGGTTAATCGGTTTCACGATCTCCAATTTTCCAATTTGCCCCTGCACAAGGCGCATGCCTTCCCAGTAGACGACATTCGCTCCGGCATCCGCTTCTGTCGCTTGCAGCGCCGTCCATGCGGCCAACACCGCCCCGACCCCAATGCGGATGATGTTCTTCGCTTTTCCCACTGGTCCCCTTTTCCTCTCTTTCTATCATTTTGTTGCAATCGATTCTATTATACGACAAACTTCTACAAAAAAGGGGGATCTTTTTCCATTTGTTTGGTCAAAAAAATGTCCCAGCACTGCTGGGACGCTCTTGAGAAGCGAAAGGATCATCCGCGGTCACGGAGCATAAAACTCTTGAGAGTAGTAGGGTTGATGGAATGAATTGAACGCGACCCCGACGCCAAGGCGAGTAAAGTCCGGGTATAAAAGATTTTGCCGATGCCCGAGCGAGTGCATCCACGCTTCATGGACAAAAATCGCATCGTATTGTCCGTAGGCGATGTTCTCTCCCGCCACGCGATAAGCGATGCCATGGCGCTTCAGGCGGTCAAACGGCGACAGGCCTTGCAAGTTCGTATGAGAGAAGTAGTGATGGACCGCCATATCTTCGCTATGTTCACGGGCGGCCGCCGCCGCCTTCGCATCCCACGCGAGCGCCGGAAGCCCGTGCAAGCGGCGCGCAGCGTTTGCTAAATCAAAAATTTGATATTCATAGGCCGTGCGCAGCTCCTCCGTCGCCGTTCCGTAAAACCCGGGCTTTTCATCCTCGAGCGCCCGATTGACGACAAGCACGCCATCCACTCGGTTGTTGTTGTACCGATCATAAAAGAAGGTGATGTAGCGGCCGTTGACAAGATACGTATCATATTCATCATTTTGGATGCTGTAAAGGCCATCTTTTTTTTGAATCACCGCAAGCGGCCGGCCGTAGCGCGCTTCCACCACCGTTTTCGCCGTT
Source organism: Geobacillus sp. Y412MC52 (assembly GCF_000174795.2). Classification (NCBI taxonomy): domain Bacteria; kingdom Bacillati; phylum Bacillota; class Bacilli; order Caryophanales; family Anoxybacillaceae; genus Geobacillus; species Geobacillus sp. Y412MC52. The sequence goes on from NC_014915.1 coordinate 3,326,438, forward strand.
CCGATGCCCGTTCCTTTTTTCGTTTGGACAATCGGCTGATTCGTGTACATCGCCGCCACCCGATCACGGTCATAGCTCACCATCAAAAAGTTTTGGTAACCGCCCTGATCATACGCCTCCCAATATAGGCCGTAGGCGTTTTTTGTCTTCCGCTTCGCCTTGCCGTACATCGCTTCGACCTTGGCGCGCGAGTCGCCGATCGCCACCCCGTTCATCGTGACATCCGCCATGTTTGCCTTCGCCCGCTGCACGCATAAAGCAGCGGCCAACTTTTCTCTTGACGGCGTTTCATAGCGGACGCGGGCATCGTTCTTAATCGCATATCCTCGGCCGACCTCGAAATACCCGCCGCCTAGCGCGTACACGCGATACACCGCGCCGCTTGGCAACGTCCTGACTGCTTTGTTCGACAACCATAGCTCTGTCGGCGCTGTGACCGTCAACCGGCCGATTTGCCCGGGCTTTAGTTCAACGCCGTCCCACCACACTTTTTCCGTTCCGACAAGCTCCCCGCAATCCTCCGCCTTGACCATTGATGAACTCGGCATCCAAAGCCATCCGGCCGCAGCCAACAGCACTCCGATTGCCGCCGTCTGCACCCATTTTCTCACTTCCGTCCGCTCCTTCCTTTCTCTTTTTCTTTCATCATAGATGCCTTTCCATCAAAAGAAAAGAGAAAAAAGAATGATTTCAACGAAAAAGAGGCCGCTTTGGCGGTGCAAAGGTCAACATTTCGTCAAACAAGATTTCCAACGGACTTGGCTAAAGAGTGAAAGATAGGTTAAAATGGATCATATTATTCTTCCATCTTTGTAAGAGAGGAGCATACTTTATGAAGATCATGAAAAAATTTCTAGCCGTCTCAGCGCTAAGCGCCGGAATCCTTCTGTCGCCATTTCACGCCCACGATGCGCAAGCAAAAGTTTGGTGGAACGGCATGGAATTGGTGCAGGGACAGATCGGCAAGTTGACCGTTTTAAAAGATACCGAGCTTTATAAGTTGCAAGGAGAGAAGAAAGTTTACATAAAAACGTTAAAAGCCGGTGGAGTCTATCGCATTTACACGTTTAAACCTGGCATGTTAGGGTTGGGCGGCGGATATTATGTCGATCGCGATGCCCGGGTAAAATACGAAACGCCGTCCAAAGCAAAACTCAATCAAGTCAAAATGGAGCAACTGTTCCGCGGAGTCAAGCTCGGCATGTCCGCTTCTCAAGTCAAGAAGTTGGAAACCGCAAAATTTATCCTACAAGAAAATATAGACGGCGGCCAAGCCTGGGTCTATTCGACTTCTCTTTTCGGATATCATACGCTGCTCGTCTATGGATTTGAGAACGGAAAGCTGGCCTTCTACGGCTACTCGTTCGATGCCGGCCAGGAGTACACAAACGATCAGCTCACAGCGATTTACAACAATCTGAAACAACAGCTCATCACGCTATTTGGAAACCAGTATGAACAGTCCGATTCTGGCCAAGGCTACCCGCCTGCACTCGTATTTCACAAAGACGGCCTTGTGATTGCCCTTTCCTATGATGCGGACGGGTTGGCGGTTACGGTCACGAGTGAACAATAACGTGCAAAAAGCGAGGCTGCCCCATTCATTCGGACAGCCTCGCTTTCTTGCTTACTCCCCATTCACCAACTTCAACTTCTCCTTTGACGGCGTTTCGTAGCGAATGTGCGTGTCGATGTCTTACACGTTGTCCGTTCATCTTTGCTTATGCCGTCCAAATTGCCAATCAGCGGCCAGCCAATCCCCATGACCTCGTCGCGAGTCAACTACCCCCACTTCGCTAACGCTTGAAGTGGGGGCTTACAACTCCCCAGAAGTGCAAACGGACGTCGTCCTCCTTCCTTGACTTAGGGGTTGCATCAGGGGCAGGTTGACAACTGCCCAACGACGCAGGTCATGCCTGCATCGTTGCCGATTCTCTCGGTGTGTCTGTTGGCAGTACTTGGCTTCCACACACAACAGACAGACCTACGCTCGATGTTTGACGGTTGCAACGTTTCCTGCAACCAACTCCATCCATCGAGCAGCCGTTATGGGAGTGCCTTTATTGAACAGTTTTCTCCAGGTCTTTATTCGATCATACACAAAAGAAAGGGAGAACGCGCATTCCTCTCCCACTTACTCCTTTTGGTCGTTGAAGCGGGAGTCTCCTGCGCGAAATAGGATGAATTCGTCGTACCGCTGAAAAAAGCGGTACACGTTGATCACCGTCAGCCAGTTTTTCTTGTCTAGTTTTTGTCAGGCTCTCAGATATTACTGCTCCATTCATTTCGTCTACCCTATGCTTTTCTAATTTTTGAGCTGTTGTCTTCTTCGTTACTCCCATTTAAGAGTCCGGCTATTCCACATTTTCCAATATTCATTTTCTTTTAAAATTGAGTCATATACAGGAAAAAGAAAATCTCGAATTTTCTCCATGACGAAGGGAAACTGTAGATCTTCTTTTATACCCGTTCTTTGCAAAAATGCCTTCCACTGTTTGTTTCGGCTCTCATCTTCTGCAAAAGAAGATGAAAACACAGGATGTTCTTTTTCTAAATTCGTTCGACGTCTTTGAAAGGTTTCAAATATGGCTTCCCATAAAACACGTCCATCAAAATTCTCGGTTGATAAAAGCGTGAAAACATCATAAAAATCCTTCATTCTACTGTTGACAACAGATAGTGAGATCATCGCCTCAAACTTTTCAGCTATTACTGAATAAGTTGAGTAGACTCGAATTTCTGGGGGCTTCATATTTAATAAAGTAGGATACTGCATCTCTTGTGGTTTTGGGATCACGACATCACCAAATCCAATATCCAGTTGCAATTGCTTTTTTATTTTGCCAAGTGCTGCCGGAATTTTAATACGAATCCCTTCATAATCAGCACCCTCTTTAATTCGTTCAGCCGTAATGCCCTTTACATCAAATTCGACTCCATCTTCTTCAGCGGCTAACGCACAAATGGACTCAAACGCAGTTTTGATATATTGAATATCATTCGAAATTTGTCTGGCTAAAAAGTCAATATCTTTGGTTGGCCTAGATTTAAATTGTGTTAAGGAAAATAAAAAGAGACCGCCTTTTAGAACAAATTGATCCCGATAATGAGAAATGGAAAGTCGATATAGCAACCTTTCTTGAAAATACAACAATAAAATAAAATCAAAGGTTTTTCCGCTTTGTTTAGCAATATTCTTTAGTCTTTCTCCAACTGAAGCAGGTATATTTTTAACATGTCCCATTATAAAAGCACCTCTAAGTATTTTAATAAAACCGTCTTGATGCGCATTTTCTCAGCACATTCCACCAGTTTATTTATGTTTTTTTCAGGACTTTGTAAATAATTTCGCAAACCTTCTTTCATTAAATCGATTCCTATTTTTTCTCTGTATCGAATAATGTCGCAAATCGTTTTTTCACGATTATAAATGCTTATTTTATGGCCGCCTATTTCCACTTCTTCAATTCCATATTCAAACTGTTTTTTTGAAAAATAGAAAATTTTAATTGGCGGATAATCGGGCAAACTGGGTTTCCTTGATTTTCTTTCAATAGCAATTTGGTACTCCCACGGGTTATAAGTTGTTAACTCATAAAAAGACAATGCCGACAAAAGACAAAGAACACCATTCGGGATCACTTTTGATACTTCAACCACTTCTTCATTTTGATCATTTTCAAATGCAGCATAACGGTACAGCCCACGTTTTATCCTAATGATGTCTCCATTTTGCTCGAACTTTCGAATATAATATTTGCTCACTCCTTCTCTGGTTAAGTCTTCTGTCTTCGCAAATCCTTTTTGACGCACAAAAATATCTTTTATTATTTTGCTTACCTCTTTATTCATTCATGATCACCACTCTTTTCACCTAAACGTCGGCATTTATCATTCATTGCAAACGTTTAATATACTTATTCTCGATTACTCACAATATCCCTCTTTTTTCATCTTAATGCATTCACTTATTATTATATGCCGACCATAAGTAAAATTCCTGCCGTTATTTTCACATATAAAAGCGAGGCTGCCCCATTCATTCGGACAGCCTCTCTTTCTTGCTTACTCCCCATTCACCAACTTCAACTTCTCCTTTGACGGCGTTTCGTAGCGAATGTGCGTGTCGATGTCGGTCACGTAATACCCGCCGCCGACCGCGTACTGCCCGCCGAAGCGCGCGTCATACCCGTAGACGCGGTACACTTCCCCAGGCTGTAAGATGCGGACGAACACAAGGCGCCCATCCTTCGTCCGTTTCCATAGATTGATCGGCTTTTGCACCGTCAAGCGGCCGATTTGCCCTTTTTTCAACTCCACGCCATCCCAGTACACTTTTTTCACTTGGCCTGGAGGAGTGGTTGGCTTTCTCGGTTTCTCTTTTGGTTTCGATGGAGACGGTTTTTGCGGCGGTCTGGATGGAGGCGCTTCGTTTCCCGGTGGAGCTGTGCCGCCCGGCGGAACGCTCCCCCCAGGGGATGCGCCATCCGATGGACCACCGCTGCCCGGAGAGGTGCCGTTGCCTGGTGTTGCCCCTCCGTCATGGGACGGCGTTTCGCTTCCCGGAGAATCGCCGTTGCTTGGCGGCGTTGTCAACTTCCCTTCGCTCAATTGCTTCGTTTCTAAATTCAGCACATAATCTTTCGTGTTTTTCGCAATCGCTCCGCCGTCGTTGTTGAAAATGGCTGTTTTGCTTTCAGCCGATGGTTCAATATGAATCGACACTTCTTTTTGATGGCTGGCCGGCGCAAACGTGTACGAGAATGCCATCCGGCCATCAATCGGCACCCGCTCACCGTTGATCGTCAAAACGCCATTTTTAATGGCATTGCCCTTGATCGTCACTTGACTCCCTTGTTTTTGCACCTCTTCGATGACGACTGGCATATCGATCCAACGCAAAATGCGGTCTTGCACAATCATCGTATTGTTTCCTTCATTGTGGACCGTCACTTTCAAGTCGGTGCCAGTCGTCCCATAGCCGTAGTAGCTCACGTCATCATCGTTGTCGTCCTCACGCGTATGGTCGGCCAACCCCTCTTGATCCCACGATCCGCCTTTCACATACTTATAGGTGATCGTTTCCCCTTCCTGCACCTCGACGGTAAATTGCCAATCGGGCGTCACCGCACCGTTGCGCGACATCTCCCACGCTCCTGTGTTCCAGCCGTTCAGACTGTTCGGAATCGTAATGCGGGCATCGAGCGGCGTATAATCCGGCGCTTTCACTTTAAAAATCACCTTCACCATCACAATGTCCGGCGTCACCTTGACCGTGTTCGACTCCACAACATTGCCGGCGCGGTCATACAACTTGACAACATACGTGTACTCGGTGCCGTTTTCGACATCGTAGTCTGTAAATGAATCGCCGATCGAAGTGGTTGTATGCACGATATCACCGTTGCGCTCGATGGCTAACAAATAAGCATCTCCATCTTTTTTCCCAACAAACGTCCATGATAAATTCACTTGTCCGGATTCAACCGCAGGCTGCCGCAGCTCGATGGCGTCTGCTGGCGCTATTTGGTCGCTGCTGTCTGCCGCAAACGTCACTTGCTTCTCTGCTGTATACACCCATTCCTCGCCGAGATTGGTCGTCAGCGCATAACGATACGTATACGTCCCTGCGGCGAGCGGAGTGAAGGAAGCCCGGAACACGTTGGCGTCGCCGTCTTGTCCTTGGTAGGACGCTCTGTATTCTTTCCATGTTTCGTCATGCGGGCCTTTCACTTGCAACACCGCTTGCAACCCATCAGCTGCTCCTTTGCTTGTCACATTGTCGATGTTGACATGGACATCCACTTGCTGCGGCTTTGACAAATCCAGTGTGGCATCGCTTAACGTTGTCACGAACTGGACATTGTCGCTCGTCAGCGGGTAATGAGGAACGACGCGATTCGTTTCGACCTTCGGTGATTCATTCCCGTTTTCATCGACCGCCGCAACGGCAAAGTAATAGGCTGTTCCGTTCGTCAACGAACCGATCGTAGCCGAAGTTGTTTCCGTCTCTTGCACCATCGTATAACCGGCCCCTCTTAACGTGGACTCGTAAATTCGGTATCTCGACGCATTTCCTTCCCACGTTAACATGACACGGCCATCCGAAGGGCTCGCCTGCAAATTGCTGACTGCTGCCGGCATTTCCACCGTCACCGTCCCAAACATCATCCGTCCATCCAGGGCCGGAATCGTGACCGTCAACGTTCCGCCAGCGACCGTAGCTTTCCCGCCATCATGCAACTCATCCGTGAGCACGGTGCCGTTCGGAAGCAACGAAGCGACGTCAAGCGCCACCGTCTTGTCCTCATTGCCGCGGTTGACGGCAATGAGCGCCGCTTCACGCCCGTATTGGCGGGCAAATACGTATACATCCCCTTGTGCATACACCGTCTTGATGTCGCCATGGGCCAACAGCGATTGATGGTGCTGGCGAATGTGCCCCACTTTCTGATAATGGGACAACAGATTTTGATCTTCTTTGCCCCACGGATACGTGCGGCGGTTGTCTGGGTCTTTTGAGCCTGTTACTCCCGCTTCATCGCCGTAATAAATCGTCGGCGCTCCCGGGTATCCCATCTGCAAAATCACCGCCAGCTTGAGCCGCTTTTTCCCAAGTTCCTCATTATAATTCGGATCAAGCTCCACCCGCTCGGATGAATCCGTTCCGTTCCCAAGCAGAAAGACCGCCCGCGCCGTGTCATGCGAACCGATTAAGTTCATCAGCGCATAAAACGCTTCACTTGGGTAGTCTTCCCTTATGGCCGTCAGTCGCTTGTCCGCCTCTTCTGCATTTCCGTTTTTCAAAAAGTCAAGCACCGCCCCGCGGAACCGGTAGTTCATCACGGAATCGTACTGGTCGCCTAGAAAATATTTCGATGCGTCATCCCAAATTTCCCCTAAAATGAGCGGCTGCTCCCCCTCTTTTAACGTCGGACCGCGGTCGTACGACCCTTGAAGCAATTCTTGGCGAAACTCGCGCCAAAACGCCGGATCCACCTCATTGGCCACATCCAACCGCCAGCCGGAGGCGCCGCGGGCAATCCAGCTTTTCGCCACCGAATCCGATTCACGGAAAATGTAATTCGCGAGCGCATCGTTGTTCAATTCACTCGGATGCGGCACTTTTTCCCCCGTCACCGACTTAAACTCCGGCAGACTGTCATAGCCCCACCATGATTGGTATTGATAATGGCCATCGACTTTTTTGTTTTCAATATTGAACCAAAGGTGAAACCCATACGGGCTGAACGTCTGTCCCTCTTGTTTGAACTTCTCTTCCACTTGTTTCCGCGCTTCTTCCTCGCTCAATCCTTTTTCATTCATCAAATCGTAAACCGCTTCCCAATATTCATACGCGCCGACGGTCGGATAGCGGTGGTAGCGGTCAAAGTAAATCGAATCGTCGGATACGTGGTTGAACACCCCGTCTAAGATGAGATGCATTCCCCGGTTCGCAAGCGCCTGCACAAACGATTGGAATTCTTCCGGGGAACCGAACATCGGATCCAATTCTTTGTAATTGCTCGCATCATATTTATGGTTCGATGGTGCATTGGCGATCGGATTTAAGTAAATCGTGTTCACCCCAAGCGACTGCAAATAATCCAACTTTTGTTCAATTCCAGCGATGTCTCCGCCGAAAAAGTCATTCGACCATTCGCCGTCGCCATCGTAGCCGCTCGTTCCTTTCAGGCGCGGATTATCGGGCAAATCCGACCAATCGCGATGCTCAATCGGCTGCGCCCCGCGTGCCTGCTGCTTGCTGTTGTCATTTGAAGGGTTGCCGTTAAAGAACCGATCCGGGAAAATTTGATACACAACCGCTTCTTTCATCCAATCTGGTGTTTTGTAATTCGGATCATAGACGGTCAGCTGGAACAGCTCTGCATTTTTGTCGACCGCCCTCCCCCATTGTCCTTCTTTCGTATCTTCGCCATATTCCGCCTTCATCCCGGCATCGACAGCGATAAATTTATAACCGTATACCCCCGGCGCAGAAGGAGTAAACGCAGCCTCCCAATACTCATCATCCCCGAGCACGCCGACTTTTTCCATCGGATAGACTTTGGCGGTTCCAGTCGTCGCATTTTTCACATACACATCCGCTTTCGTCAAATCGCCTTTTTTCGCCGCAAGACGAAGCGTTACCTTCGTTCCCGCTTTCACCGCGCCAAACGGCTGGCGGTACAGCGTATCCCATGTATTGTGTTTTAATCGGTCTTTCTGAACAACACCGTCAGAGCCATTGGGGTTGTAGTCGGTGTACACCTCTTTTGTTTTCGCATTGAAGAAGAATGTAATGGTTGTCGTTTCCAAAACGGTTAAGCGTGCATTCTCTTGTGGGTAGCTCTCGTTCCAATTGTTTCCGAGCACAATTTTATATTCATACGATCCTTTCGGCACCCGCGCCGTAAACGTGTACACCGAGTCAAAATCATCATCGGTCAACAGCGCCGTCGATGTCCCTGGAGTCCATCCGTTGTTCTCCCCCTCATAGCCGATGGCCGGCAGCACCGTCCCGACAAGACGCGGCTGTTTCTCCTTCGCAATCGCCGTATACCATGTCGAATCCGCGATCGCATGCGTCCGGTCATTGTAATAAAACGTCACCTCGGTTTGCCGATCCAGCTTCAACACCAGATTTGCGCCATTGCGACCGCCGGCGCCGTAATTTTCATCCCAGCTGCCGTTGACCGCAATTTTGTACTCATAGGTCCCGGCTGGCAGCGTCCCGGTGAATGTATAAAGCCCATTCCCTTCATCATGCATCCTCGTCGCCAATGCCCCCGGATCCCATTCCGCCGTATGGCCCAACTCATCTTGCAAATTGCCGACTAGCGTGATCGTCCGTGGTTGCGAGGCCGTGGATTCGGCCGTCCACCGATGCGCTCCATTCCCTAGAGCGCTAGAACTTCCTGCCTCGTTCGCAGCGGCAACCGCCTGGAAAGGAGTCAATGCCAGCAACAACACCGATGCCAAAACCAATGATAGCATTCTCCTTGCCTTCTTGATCATCCCCCGCTCCCTTCTCCTTTGTTTGGCCAACTTCCTTCTCTCCTTTCCTTTTTATATTCTTTGTGCAATCGTTTGCACAAAACGGTTGATGCAAACGATTTCATCAATCTTTATCTTATACGAATAAACAGAATATTTCAACTATATTTTCCACTTGTTGAAAAACGAATCGTTCTGTTGTTCTATTTTCGATTCGTGTCAAACTCAAAATTGTTTAAATTCGATATTGAAAACGATTACAAATAAAAATTATAATAGACGTAACCGTTCGAGGTTTTGCTTCCTTTTTACTCTTTTTATGCAATCGTTTCCCTTAATTTTTTGGAAGCCAAACCGTCGAATGTAACATTTGATTAAGGGGGAAGGGCATTGTGCTAACGTTTCACCGCATCATTCGAAAAGGATGGATGTTCCTGCTCGCGTTTTTGCTCACTGCCTCGCTGTTCTGCCCAACAGGACAGCCCGCCAAGGCTGCCGCACCGTTTAACGGCACCATGATGCAGTATTTTGAATGGTACTTGCCGGATGATGGCGCGTTATGGACCAAAGTGGCCAATGAAGCCAACAACTTATCCAGCCTTGGCATCACCGCTCTTTGGCTGCCGCCCGCTTATAAAGGAACAAGCCGCAGCGACGTAGGGTACGGAGTATACGACTTGTATGACCTCGGCGAATTCAATCAAAAAGGGACCGTCCGCACAAAATACGGAACAAAAGCTCAATATCTTCAAGCCATTCAAGCCGCCCACGCCGCTGGAATGCAAGTGTACGCCGATGTCGTGTTCGACCATAAAGGCGGCGCCGACGGCACGGAATGGGTGGACGCCGTCGAAGTCAATCCGTCCGACCGCAACCAAGAAATCTCGGGCACCTATCAAATCCAAGCATGGACGAAATTTGATTTTCCCGGGCGGGGCAACACCTACTCCAGCTTTAAGTGGCGCTGGTACCATTTTGACGGCGTTGATTGGGACGAAAGCCGAAAATTGAGCCGCATTTACAAATTCCGCGGCATCGGCAAAGCATGGGATTGGGAAGTAGACACGGAAAACGGAAACTATGACTACTTAATGTATGCCGACCTTGATATGGATCATCCCGAAGTCGTGACCGAGCTGAAAAACTGGGGGAAATGGTATGTCAACACAACGAACATTGATGGGTTCCGGCTTGATGCCGTCAAGCATATTAAGTTCAGTTTTTTTCCTGATTGGTTGTCGTATGTGCGTTCTCAGACTGGCAAGCCGCTATTTACCGTCGGGGAATATTGGAGCTATGACATCAACAAGTTGCACAATTACATTACGAAAACAAACGGAACGATGTCTTTGTTTGATGCCCCGTTACACAACAAATTTTATACCGCTTCCAAATCAGGGGGCGCATTTGATATGCGCACGTTAATGACCAATACTCTCATGAAAGATCAACCGACATTGGCCGTCACCTTCGTTGATAATCATGACACCGAACCCGGCCAAGCGCTGCAGTCATGGGTCGACCCATGGTTCAAACCGTTGGCTTACGCCTTTATTCTAACTCGGCAGGAAGGATACCCGTGCGTCTTTTATGGTGACTATTATGGCATTCCACAATATAACATTCCTTCGCTGAAAAGCAAAATCGATCCGCTCCTCATCGCGCGCAGGGATTATGCTTACGGAACGCAACATGATTATCTTGATCACTCCGACATCATCGGGTGGACAAGGGAAGGCGTCACTGAAAAACCAGGATCCGGACTGGCCGCACTGATCACCGATGGGCCGGGAGGAAGCAAATGGATGTACGTTGGCAAACAACACGCCGGAAAAGTGTTCTATGACCTTACGGGCAACCGGAGTGACACCGTCACCATCAACAGTGATGGATGGGGAGAATTCAAAGTCAATGGCGGTTCGGTTTCGGTTTGGGTTCCTAGAAAAACGACCGTCTCTACCATCGCTTGGCCGATCACAACCCGACCGTGGACTGGTGAATTCGTCCGTTGGACCGAGCCACGGTTGGTGGCATGGCCTTGATGCCTGCGATCGCGTTGTAAAGACATTCCGCTCTATCATTGAGGCAAAAAACACGGCCTTGCCCGCCATGAATGGCGGCACAAGGCCGTGTTTGATGTTACCATCCATTTGCTTGCTTCAACTTCTCCTTCGACGGCGTTTCGTAGCGGATGTGCGTGTCGATGTCGGTCACGTAATACCCGCCGCCGACCGCGTACTGCCCGCCGAAGCGCGCGTCATACCCGTAGACGCGGTACACTTCCCCAGGCTTTAAGATGCGGACGAACACAAGGCGCCCATCATTCGTCCGTTTCCATAGATTGATCGGCTTTTGCACCGTCAAGCGGCCGATTTGCCCTTTTTTCAGCTCCACGCCATCCCAGTAGACTTTTTTCACTTGGCCTGGAGGAGTGGTTGGCTTCTCCGGCTGCTTTGGCGGGTTGGGCTTTTCTTCCTTCCAAAGCGGCAAGGCAAATTCATATTGGGCAAATCCGCTCGGCAAATTGGCGACATAGCGGATGCTGCCGTCTTGCGGCAAGTATTTTTGCGCTTCCGGCGACGATTCAAACGTGACGGTCACCGGCGCTTTCCCTTTCACTGGCGCAAACCGCCAGTTGCCATCCGCCGACGGATTGATCGTTCCGTTTTCCCGAATGTAATCGATGATCACTTGCCGGTTTTCATCCGGCGCAGCCAAAATCGTGTTTTTCCCGCCCGGATTGATGATCCGGTTCGTCGTCGCCCGATAGTTGTTCGTTGCGACGATAAATTCCATGTTCGGCGTCACTGGCTTGCCTTCGAATTTCAAGTTTTTAATCCGGTTCGCATTCGGATTGATCACATTTTGGTTTTTGTCGTATTTCGCCGGCTCGGTCACATCGATCTCGTACGTCACTCCATCAATAATGTCGAAGTTGTACGTCGGGAAGTCGTTGTTGACGAGCGGCTGAACGTCTGTCTTGTTCGGGTCGATTTGGTTGAATTGCCCCGCCGACCACTCAAGCCATTCTTTCAACTCGGCTCCCGTAATTTTCAGCGCATACACCGTGTTCGGATACAAGTACAAATCAGCAACGTTTTTAATGGCAATTTCCCCTGCCGGGATGTCGGTATAATAGCTCGCCCCACCGCGTCCGCCGGCTTTGAACGGAGCGCCGGCCGACAGCACCGGAAGGCCTTCATATTTCGTCCCTTTCAACATCTTTTCGACATACCATTTTTGCGCATTCGTGACGATTTGCACGGACGGATCGTCTTTGATAAGCGCAAAATAGCTGTTGATCGGGCTCGTTGTTTTTCCAACCGGACTGCGGACGTACTGAATCGTCGCTTCATGTTCCGCTTGGATCGCCTGCTCAACGGCCGGGTCGCTGTCGACAAGCGGCGTTTTCGTCGCCTTGTCATACACTGGACGAAGTTGGGCTTTCGCTTGCGTCACTTTCCATTTCCCGTCGACTTGCTCGACCGTCAAGTCGATCACGCCGAGCGTATCGCCCCATGAACCCGGCATCGTCACCGGAACACCGTTGATCGTGCCGGTTTCATTGTTGATTCCGTTTCCGTCCGGAAAATCTGGTGTCGTGCCTGGAAGGGCCGGGAATTTTTTATGCTGGTGGCCGGTCAACACGGCGTCGACCCCCGGAATTTGCGTTAAATAATACGATGCGTTTTCCATATTCGGGATGTTTCCGCCGGTCTCAATGCCTGAGTGCGATAGCACAACGATCAAATCGGCCCCTTCCGCTTTCATTTTTGGAATATACTTTTGCGCCGACTGCACAATGTCTTTCGCAATCACTTTCCCTTGCAAATTCGCTTTGTCCCAATCCATAATTTGCGGCGGCACAAAGCCGATGACGCCGATCTTCAGCGTATGCTTCTCCCCGTCTTCATCAACGACTTCTTTCTCTAAAATTTGATACGGCGTGAAATAGTTGACATCGTTATCCGGATTTTGGTCATGATCGTCACGGTACACGTTCGCATTCACGATCGGCAGCTTGGCATCGTCATACACTTCATTGAGGAAATCCAAGCCATAGTTGAACTCATGGTTCCCAACCGTCGCCGCATCGTACTTCAACAAATGCAACAGTTTCACCGCTGGATGCACTTCTCCGTCTTGCAACGGCTTCACTTTGGCCACATAGTCGCCAAGCGGCGTTCCTTGAATCAAATCCCCGTTGTCAAACAGAAGCGTATTCGGCTGCTCAGCGCGCGCCTGCTCGATCAAACGCGCCGTCTTCGACAACCCGAACTCATTCGTCGGACTATCTTTGAAATAATCGTAGTTGACAAGATTCATATGTACGTCCGTCGTCTCTAAAATGCGCAGCTTGACGACATCTCGGTCTTCCGCGCCCGCTGCGGTCGGCAACACAGCCGGAGCAAGCAGCCCCAACGCCAACACCACGCTCGCCGCCGCGTATTTCTTCCGTTTTTTCAATGCCCATCCCCCTCTAGTGGTTCGAAAGATTTGTACCATTGCCATCATATCACAAAAAACACAAAATTGTGGCTCTTCACCAAAACCTGAATCCGTGACAAAACATCTTTACAATGGTCGCAAACCGTTGATACGATAAGGGAAAACGACGTTAACGACTTTTCATCAAGCAGGTGAAAATGCGATGAAAGATTTCCCGATTCGGTTTGTGTTGACAGATGAAGCCATTACCCCAAGTGCGGGGCTTGCCCTCGTTGGCTACTTGCTCCATCAAACGAAACTGAATAAACGAGTAAACGCGCTTCGGCCTCCTACCGTTCGTCGAGACGTGCACATTTCCCATAGCGACGTCATTCGCTCGATGATCGGCTTGCTTGCCACAGGAAAAACGGACTTTGATCATATTGAAGCATATCGTCAGGACGATATCTTTTCGACATCGATGGGCATTCAGCACGTGCCTTCCTCCCCAACGTTGAGACAGCGACTCGATCAGCTCGCTTGTCTTCCGATGACCGAAACGATTCTTTGGGAGGAGTCCATGCGTCTGTTGATTCAACGACATGCCACCTTGTCCCCTTGTTGGGCCAAAGGAAAGACGACATGGCTTCCCCTTGATATAGATGGCTCCCCATTTGACAACTCCGATACGAAAAAAGAAGGAGTGAGTCGAACGTATAAAGGATTTGACGGTTTTACGCCGTTGTTTGCGTATGCGGGGAAGGAAGGCTATATCGTTCATGCCGAGTTGCGTCCTGGAAAACAACATGTGCAAGACAACATGCCTTCGTTTTTAACCACCGCCATCCGTCGAGCTCGTCAACTGACCTCGTCTCGTCTGCTTGTTCGCATGGATGCAGGAAACGACGCGGAAGCAAACGTGCACGTGTGTCTAAAGGAAGACGTGGACTTTGTCATCAAACGAAACTTGCGCCGAGAATCGAAAGCGCTTTGGTTCCAGATCGCTTCGCAAAAGGGCAAACGCGTCGATGATGGACAAACAGAAGGAGTCCAAACGTATGAGTTATGCCTTCCACAGACGGCAGCGATCGATGGAAATACGTATACGTACGTTCAAGTCACCCAAGTGACGGAACGGACGATGGAACGCAATGGACAGGTGATGCTCGTTCCTAATTATGAAGTGGAAAGCTATTGGGTGCGGCTCAAAGGATACGAGCATGTTCGAATGAGCGATGTGCTCGCGTTGTATCATGATCATGCGACATGCGAACAGTTTCATAGCGAACTCAAGAGCGACTTAGATTTAGAGCGGCTTCCATCTGGGAAGATGAAAACGAATGCGCTCGTGTTGGTCATGGGAGCCTTCGTGTACAACCTTCTTCGCCTGATCGGACAAGATCTATTAAGCGACCCGAGACATCCATTACATCACAAAGTGAAACGCCGCCGCATCAAGACGATCATTCAGACGGTGATCACGATGGCAGGGCGACTCGTTCGCCGATCACGGCAACTATGGATGAAACTGACGCGAAGGAGCGGGTACAGTATACTCCTACTGAATGTGTATCAAAAATGGAAAGAAGCAAGATAACAAACAGATGTTCGGATGCAAAAGTCAACCATCACTCCCTGTACTTTTTTGCCTCTTTTTTAGTTTAGATCTCCATAAAAAGAAATTTATCTCATTTTTAAACATGAAAATAGTGCAGGGAATCATCACAAAAAGGGATTTATGGATCATTCATCCATATAACTAGCACCAAAATCGAAGTTGATTTCCATCCATCACGGATTCAGGCAAAAGTTGTACTTGATTTTTTCTGAACATACCCTATTTACGCTTGTGAGGGAAAACCAGCAAATCAGTGATTTTTGCATATCCTTGTGCAGGAAACCGCATTGCTTGTCAAGTACATGTTGCGGTGAAGAGCCAAAATTGTTAGAAAAAAACACCTAAATCCTTCACAGCAGCTTACCAAAAACAACAGAAAACGCAATCAAAGTATGGAATCCTGCTTCGGATCTTCAAGCTCAGCAAGAAGCCATCACCTTCATGATTTCAAGGGAGACGAAAATTAGGAAAACACAGTCTGTCTCGGGGGATAGTGAAAAAGAATCCATCATTCACCATGATCGTAGCCCCTGGAGAACACATCCATCAACATTCTCCGTTAATGTAAAAAAGTGTCCCGCCGTCTGGGGGACACCCTTTCCTTTCATTTCTACAGCAACTGAAGCAACGCCTTTTTGTTCGCTTGCACTTGATCGTTCAACGCCTTGACTTTTTCTTTTACCTTCTGAATGTCTGCGTTGTTGGCGCCGACTTTCTTTTCAAGAGCGCGAATGTCATTCGTCACCGCCCGCAGCTGGTTGGACAGCGCGATGAGCTGGCCGATGAGGCCATCGATTTGCGCTTGTTTTTCTTCATCGAGTTCCTCTTGGTCTTCACCAACAGGTTGTGGAGAAGTCGGAGACGGCGCCTCCGTTGCCGTTTGCCCGCTGGAATCCGGAGTTGCAGCGTCATTGGCCGCTATGGCTTGTCCACTCGGAGCGTCAGTTGCCGCTGTGGCTCCTGTCGGTTGAGAAGCGGACGGCTCGCCCGTTGGTGACGAATCCGCAGGCGTCGGCGAGGCTTGCGTATCCGTTGCCGGTTCCGCTTCGCTCAATGCTTGAATGCGAGCGGTCACTTTGTCTAACCGCTCTTCAATTTGGCCTACTTTTTTATTTAACTGCGCCAACTTTTGCGCAAGCCATTTTTGTTGCTTGGACGATTCCTGTTTTTTCTTCGCCTCTGTTTCCTTTTGTTCCGTCTTCTTCTTGACGACGACTTCCACTTTCTTCACCATCGTTTCGCGCTCATGCGCTTTGCCAGCAGGCTTGGCGGCCGCCCACGCCGGAGAGGCGACGAGCATCGACGCCACCAAAATCGGCCATCCTTTCTTCAACATTACCAATTCCTCCTTTATTTTTTGGTAATGGCAGCTGGCTGGCATAGGTTTCCCCTTAGCCCCTGTAGCTTTGTGACGCTAAGTTTCCTTAGCTGTACCTTTCATCATGATTGTACCATGATTTTCTTCGCAAGGAAGTGAGACGAAATGACTATTTTCGACCTTTGAACCATTTCATATATGTCTCAAACATTCCTGCTTCACCGTTAAATCCCTAGTTGAAGTTCGTGTACAGTATATTTGCTTTTTGTCACAACTCCCGGGTTCCGCAATGTTTCATGCACTTTCTCATTATACAACCGAACGTTTTCATTGATGATCTTCCACTCCACCGATCGTTGATGGCAAAACCCATCGATATCATTGTCGAGATGTTTCACATAGCGATAGGGGCCAATGATTCCAATGCTGAGCCATGCGCCATGGCGAACCAACACGACATCCCCTTGTTCCATCGTATGGACAAACGCCCAGATCGCGCCAAGAGCGTTGCCAAGCTTCGCCCCCGAATAATGGTACACATTGCGCAATCGCTCTCGCAGTTCATCTTTGCTTATGCCGTCTAAATTGCCAATCAGCGGCCAGCCAATCCCAATGACCTGGTCGCGAATGAATTCGTCGTACCGCTGAAACCCATGCGGTTTTGTTTTGATTTGAAATACATGCGCCATTCCTAATCCCCCATTTCCCTTTCAATCTTCCCCTCAGCTGCATCGTCCCATCCATCGTAGTGCAACAGGAGCGCAACCGTTTCAACTTCTTGCATGCTTCTTAAGAACGGCCGTAATCGCCTCAATCGTTTCTTTGGCGGCATCCGTCAACGCTTCAAACTTAAAAGCAATCGACTGAGCGTTTGGATTGATGGCCGGGCCTGCGTTTCGATCTCTGCGAAACGCTGTGATCGCCTCCAAGTCTTGTTTGAGTCCATCAGGAAGCAACGCTCGCTCGAACCTCCAGCTGACAATGTAAGGCTCTTTCATTGCGTAATCGTTGCTTCCTTCATATTGTATAGCCCCGATGCGCTTCTTCCCTTTCTCGGAAGCGGGATCATTCATAAACAACTGCACGGTTTGCTTTCCACGTCCATCACATACATGCAAGCCTGCTTCCATCGATTTGCTTGCAATGAAGTGAAACAGAGGTGCAATGGCAAAGCGGTACTCAAGCACCTTCACCTTTTCTCCCCCCCTTTTTTTGTCATATTTGCAACAGGCTCATCTGCCCCCAACAAAATGACGAGCAATCTCCGTTCATGCATCATCAAGGATTCTTTCAACAAAAACAAGCAAATTCCTGCATATGAACGAAAAAAATAGAAACCCAACCAATGTTTCTCTGTTTCGATTAATTCCGGAGAGGATCCTTCCCGCCTCCACTAACCGTTTCGTTACCTCGATGTCTTCCCTCGACGGCTGGCAATGACCGCTGGGATGATTATGGGCTACGATGATAGAAGCAGAGTTAGAGAGAATGGCAGCCTTCATCACCTCCATCGGATACACGGATGCTAGCGTTCAGACTTCCGACATGGCAAACGTTGATGGCAGTCGGCTGGTTTTTCGTGTCAAGGCAGACAACGGCAAACTTCTCACGGTCGGCTTCCGCAAGAAACGGCTCCAACAGCTTGTACGCATCTTCCGGAGACTTGATTTGACGCTCCTTGTACAGCACGCTAGACTCTCGAACGAGCTTCAGGCTGACAATGTTGACGCGCTTCGCTGGCTGCTTGGCAGGCACCTCCCTTTCTAGCAACTCTAGCTGTTGATGGTTTGATACTTGCTCATCCTTTTCCCTCCTAAAACAAAAATAGCCCCAATTCCCCGAAAGGAATTGAGGCACTATGACTATGGGTTC
Source organism: Geobacillus sp. Y412MC52 (assembly GCF_000174795.2). Classification (NCBI taxonomy): domain Bacteria; kingdom Bacillati; phylum Bacillota; class Bacilli; order Caryophanales; family Anoxybacillaceae; genus Geobacillus; species Geobacillus sp. Y412MC52. Next base: position 3,344,671 of record NC_014915.1, read on the forward strand.
ACAATCATAACTGTAGATGAGCAAATTCACTAACATAAATTTACATCCAAACAAAAAAGGAGACATGAACCCGACTCCTTGGTTAAAATAGATGTGCTAACCAACCATTCACAAGGAGGTTCATGTCTCATGAATAGATTAGCACATCATCAAGGAATCCACAAGTTTTTCATGGCGTTGGGGTTGGCGCTTTATTTCTCGAAACCGGTCATCAAGCATCTCGTTCATATGGTGGATGCCTTGACTACCAAGGGATTTTCGGGAACGTTGACCGATGTCCATCACTGGAGTTTTCATCCCAACCATCGAACAACGCTCAGCCATTTTTTCACGAAAAGCCCTTGGGATGAAGAGACGTTGCTTCGCAAACTCCAGCAATGGATCCTTCATCGCATCGAGCGAATCGCCAAACGGGAGAATCAACCCCTTTTTGTTTCGATTGATGATACCATTTGCCAAAAAACGAAGCCTTCGTCACGGGCTGCACACGCCATTCAAGGGTGTGATTGGCATTTCTCTCACAAAGATCATCAATCGGTCTGGGGGCATTCGCTCGTTTGGCTGATGGTACACACCATGACTCAGGCATTCCCGTTCGCGTTTCGTCTTTATGATAAGACGGCGGGAACAAGCAAAGTCGACCTAGCGATGGAGATGCTTTCTTCGCTCAAGGTGAAGCCGGATCATCCGGTGTATGTGCTCATGGATTCATGGTATCCGTCCAAAGAGCTCATCGAAGCCTGCCTGAAAAAGGGATTCCATGTCATCGCGATGCTCAAGACGAACCGAATTCTCTACCCGAAAGGCATCGCCGTCCAAGCGAAGCAGTTCGCCCGCTATCTCGAACCGCGAGACACCCGCCTCGTCACGGTGGGGAACGAGCGCTATCGTGTCTATCGCTACGAAGGCGCGCTCAATGGTCTCGATGATGCGGTGGTGCTGCTTACTTGGAAGGCTGATCAGCCGATGACACCCGAACATCTTCATGGCGTCTTGAGCACCGATCGGGAGCTGAGTGACGAAGACATCTTGCGTTACTATGCCCAACGCTGGTCGATCGAATGCTTTTTCCGGCAGGTAAAAGACCAGCTGAAGCTCGATGGGTACCGTGTTCGTCACATTCGGGCGGTCAAACGGTATTGGGTGACCGTTTTGTTGGCTTGCGTGTACAGCATAGCGGAATCCCAACAAGACATCTCTGCCGGGCTGAACCTTCTTCGGACTCGGAAAGGACACAGCCTGATTGAGTTCATTTACGACGCGGCGAAGCAAGATATTCCCATTGATGTTGTCAAAAAACAGCTCCATGTCGCCTAAGGGGTACCCTGTTTGTCTCTTAATACATGGAAATTATTGTAATGAAAAATGCTCATCTACAGTCATAATATATATTTGAAATTATGTTTGGTACAGATTTAAAAAAAGAAAAGCCCTGTAGAGATTTTTCTCCACAGAGCCTTTCGAGATATTTTGATAAACTTTGGACGGTGACAGGCACCGATCCCATTTATTTTCTATTAAACTGCAATTCAATGGTTCCATCTGGTCTTCTTATGACCGTTACATTATATTCCTTGTAAAGAGCATAAACTAACAGCACTCCACCTACAGCAATCGTAGCATAAATAACACCAGTTGAAACACCAGCAGTTGCTGCGACTCCTGTTCCAATCAAAGCAGAAACTCCTAATGATACACCGCCAGTAACTGGTGTAGTTGCTACACCAACTCCAACTGCCCCTGCTAGTGCAACTGCTGCTGTTTTACTTAACTTACTGATTTTTTCGGCTTTGTGCAACTTTTGAGCGAGTTCTCCAACAACAATAAATTCTTTAACCTTATTTTCTTTAGCTCTTTTTAATTCTTCTTTGGTTCTAACGATTAACATTCCTATCACCTATGTCCCATTAATATTACTATATAGAATAATTATACCATTTATTATATTATTTTATACTATTTAAATTATAACACTCTACTTCTAATTTAGAGTATTTCTAACAATAATTTGGCTCTTCACCAAAAGTTGTACTTGATTTTTTTCTGAACATCCCCTATTTACGCTTGTGAGGGAACATCAGCACTTTTTGCCTATCCTTGTCAGGAAACCGTTGTCAAGTACATGTTGTGGTGAAGAGCCAATAATTTACTATAAAGCCCGTTTTTTTAAAACGAAGCGATTCCAATGTGATCCGAAAGACTTTTTTAACTCTCTGTCTTATTTTATCCATTCAAAAAATAACCAATTCTAATACTATAAGTTTAAGAAAAAGAAAAGCCCCGCGATTTCTCTTCGCGAGACCTTTCATTGATTATTAGCTCACTCTAACGTGATATTAGCAACGTTCTTCCCATCACGAACAGCCTGCACGTTTACTTTCATATCCTTATACTCTTCTTTTAGTTCTTTTGCGTATTTTTCTGCTAGTTTCTTTGCATCCGCATCGCTAACTTTCTTATCCAACACCAGCGTTCCTACTGCCATGCCGTTTTGCGTGTACACTTGACCGTCAAGAACATATTTCTCTTCTTTCACTTTCTTCGTCAGTTCTTTGTTTTGTACTAGCTCTCTTGTTTGTTTTTCTTTTGTCGTTGTTTCTTCCTTCTTTGGTTCATTCGCTTTCTTTTCTTCATTTGCTGAGCAACCAACCGCTAACAGCAACACTAGAAATAGGCTGAACCATATCTTTAAATTCATTACCTATACCTCCCTTTCATCATCTTACCCCATTATTATATCATTCAATAAAATTACACCTAAACAAAAGGGCTAGTAGAGGTGGTTCTCTACTAGGCTTCTTCCAATGCCTGTTTGACAAATTCCGAGGCGTAACAGGCACGCGACCCAAAAAAAAGCCCCGCAGAGATTTCTCTCCGCGAGACTTTTCAATAGACGCATCCTATTATTTTACTTCACCAGCAGTAAGTACATGTGTATAGGATTGAGAAGCAGGTTGTGTAGCAGTTTGAGCTACGCGTACCTCAATTGTATCTCCTGCAGCTGCAGCGATATTATCTACAGTTGTTCCTGTGATTGCTACCCAAGTACCATTATTAACACGATATTCCATTCCAGCAGCTACACCAGTAAGCTTTGTACCAGTGTTTGTAGCTGCAGCAAGGGCAATACCTGTAGGGGCAGCAGCTGGTTTAATGTTAGCATAATCTACTGTAATAGATTTTGCAGCACCAGCAGATACACCATCTTTAGCTGCTACACGAACTTGGATTACATCTCCTTTATTTACAGAGATGTTATCTACAGAAGTACCTGTGATAGCTGTCCATGAGCCAGCACCAACTTTATACTCCATTGTATTATCTACGCCAGTTAGTTTAGTTGTACCAGCATTCGTACCAACTGCTAATGTAGCGCTTGATGGAGCAACAGGCGCAGCTACTGTGCTAACTGTTACAGATTTAGGCGCTACTTCCTCAATTAAGTTTGGAGTAGATGCCATGTCTGTAATTACACGTGGAACTGGGATTCCAACTGTAATTGTGTTGCTACCTACATCTAACGCACCATCAGCAATTTGGATTACTAATACTTTAGAACCATCGATATTTGTACCATCATGATCTACGATGTCTAATTGAGATGCAGCAAGCAATTTACCGCTAGCATCACGTACTGCAAGTTCATTTAAGATGTTTGCCTCGTCAACAGCATCACCGCTACCAGCTGTTTGAATTGGCTCAGAGAATGTAACTGTAAATGTGTTAGCCTCTACAGTTGTATCTCCATCCAATGTATCTCCAGCTTCAACTTTAGAAACTGTTGGTTTAATAGCATCCGCTACTGCAAGACCAGCAGTCTTAGCGATAGATAATGCTTTACCTGCACTGTTTGTTGTTAAGCTGTTAGTAGTTGCAAGGTAAAGTGTACCAGAAGCACCATCAAATGTACCGTTTGTGTATAGGTTACCATTTAATGTTAATGTAAGTTTCTTCTTATCAGCAGATAATTCATAAGCAGTTGCTACGTATTTAGCATTCGCAGTATTAGATTGAGCATCATATAATGCGAATGTGCTTGGATCTACGTTTCCAAATGTGTAAGCATAACCAGCAGCTAAGCTTAATTCAATTTTGTTTGGAGCTACTGCTTTAACTGTAGCTGCATCGATAGAAGTTTGGTTAAATGTAATAGATGATACACTTGTTAAAGGAATAGGTTGATTAAAGTTATATACAATATTTCCAGCTGTATCTTTTAATCCTAACACTTTGATATTAGTTTCAGATGTTGCTGTTGGAAGAGTAATCTTCACAGATTTAGCATCTGTACCAACTGTTAAAGTTGCACCAGAAATTGATGATAAGAAACCAGAACCTAAAACATAGTTGTCTTTATTAGACAATGTAGCTGTATCCATTGCCTCAGAGAAGTAGATATCAATAGTTTTGCCATCAGCTGAAAGTACAGCAGTTTGAGCTGTTGGTGCTTTTACGTCTTTAATAGTTACTGTAGAAGTAATAGCAGGTGCTTCATTTGCACGGATAGAAGCATCTTTTACTCCTTCGATAACTACTGTATAAGAACCTGCATCTTTATTGTCAAATTGTAATGCAGAAGCAGGAACAGTTGCTTTCTTATCAGTTGAGTTATAGTAAGTTGATAATGCTAGTTTATTAACTAATACTGTACCTTTTGAATCTTTTACAGTAATAGTACCAGCATTAGAAACTGATTCAGAGTACAATACTTCTAATGTATTATCTGTTTTTAAGTTTAATGTTACAGTTGGTACTGTTGTGTCATCTTCAGCTTTAAACTTGAATGTTTGTTCAGTTGTATTTTTGTTACCTTCAACGTCAGTAACGTTTTGATATTTCAACTGAACTTCTACTAGTGCACCAAGACCAAGACTGCTAATTAATCCAGTGTTTTTAAATGTATAAACAGTTTTGTCTTTGTTTGCTGATACAGTTTTAGCACCAAGAGCACCAACATCAGATTGAGTAAATTGAGTACCAGCAATTGTGACTGTACCAATGTTGCTAACTGGCTCAGAGAATGTTACCTCAACAGTGTTAGCATCTACTACTTTTGCTGCTGTTACAGTTGGTGCTGTTGTATCAGCTGCAATAGTAAAGCTAAATTCTTTATCAGCAATTTTGAAACCAGCATAGTCTTTAAGACCGCTAATTGCTAACTTATGCTCACCAACAGATAAGCTTTGACCAAAATTCAATACTACAGAGTTATCAGATGCATCGCGAACAACCTCAACTGGTACAGATACACCATCTACTTTAACTTCAGTGCGAACCGCAAATCCAGTATCTGGATTCAAAGCGTCGATTGGTTCTGTTGTAGTTAACTTTAATGACTTAGAACTTAATACTTTCACATCTGTAACTTCTGGCGCAGTAGTATCAGTAACAGTTACAGTTTGTTCATATTTTGCAAGATCTTTACCGTCAGTAGTTTTTACACCTTCAACTACAAATTTTAAAGAATCGCTTTGTTGAAGAGTTGTGTTGAATACAACTACTGCTGATTTTTTGTCTTCAGAAAGTGTAACTGTAACAGTTTCAGCACTTGTTGAGTTGTTTTTGTAAACTTTAATCGTAGAAGTTGTTACAGTTTTTTCGTCAACTTCTTTGTTAAACTTAATAACTGCTGATTTAAGGTTAATCGCACTTACACTCTCAACCTTCGGCGTCAATGCCGCTTCATATGCCGCATTGGCGTCTTGCGCTGCTTTTTGCAGTTCGGCTTTGAACGCATCGGTTACTTTCGATACGTATTGGTTGACTTGGTCAAGCGCTGCTTTTGCTTTGTCCAGGTTGCCGGCTTTGACGGCGTCTTGCGCTTCACGCGCTTTCATCGAAACCGTGATGTCGTAAACTAAGCTGTCGCGCAGTTTTTGCGCTTCGGCTTTGAATTGCGAACGAAGCAGTTCGCGCGTCGTTTGACCGTATACGCGGTCGAGGATGACGGTGCGCGTTTTGAGCTCGTACGAAATTTTGTGGTAGAGCTCTCCTGCTTTTTTCAGATCTTTCGCATCGACGGCTGCTTTGAGTTCTTGACGCATCGCGTCTAATTTTGTCGCATAGTTGTAAGCGTCGATGTAGGTGGCAACGCGCGCTTCGCCCGATTTCGGGTTGGCTTTGAATACATACGTTTCGTATGTAGCTTGCAAATCGGCCAAATACGCGTCTTTTTTCGCGCCGCCGGCTTTGTTCACAACAGCGACCGCGTTTGCATACGCTTGTTTTGCTTTGTTGTAGGCTGCATACACATCGCTGATGTTCGGGAGTTTACCCGTTTCCGTTACCGTATGGCTGTACGTATAGTATGCTTCTTTCATTTGCGCTTTCGCTTGGCTGACGACCGTCGCCACGTCCGTTGCCGCTTGGGAAGCGTGCGGGTTGGCTGCGACGAAAGCGCTCGCTGCTACAGCGCTGGCTGTGGCGAGTTTGACTGCTTTCTTTTTGTCCATAAAGCCTAAAATCCCCCTTCATTTTTATGAAACTTTAAGACAATGATCCTAAACGGCTGCCGTTTAGTAGATTCATTGCCTAAAAGGTGCTAACATGAACCAAGATCATCCTGTGTGTCCAGATGATAGACTTATTAGCAAGGCTATCATCCAGTGCTAGCACTTTCACATCATTCCTTAATGCTCCACGTCTCCTATAATAATACATTTTTCTTCTAAATTCTAGCCCTAAATACAAATTTTTGGTTCATCACCAAAAGATGTACTTGAACCTACCATTAAAGTATGTTAGCTGTTTCTAGACGAACCCGCAATGCAAAACGCTGGATATTTCTGTATCCGTATCCCCGACGTTTGATTAGCTTGATCTTGTTATTTGTTCCCTCCATTTTTCCATTCGAATAAGGTGACAATATGCATGATATGATTTCATCTGTTCGTTTGACAAGCGATTTTGCGATGGCGCGTACAGCCGAACAAGGACAAAATACATATCGGTGAATCCAAGCCTCCAAACGTCGTTTCGCCTGTTGCTCGTCTTTGCTTTTAGACACATAGCGAAAATGTTGGAGCGATTGGTAGACAGACTTTAAGTAATCGCTTTCATTGCACCATTTCCGTACGATTTGGCGTTCTTCCTCCGTCAATTTCTCTGGGCATTGGCTCAATAAACGACAAACGTAACGAACATTTCCGTGTTTCTTGCCTCCTTTGTCTAAATATTTGCGACAACGCTCTAAAGCATCTGTAAACAGCTGAATGACATGGAAATAATCAACTACATGTGTCGCCTCTGAGCAAACCCTTTGAATCGCTTTTTTCATTGCTGGAGCCAAATCGCTCACGACATACTGAACAGAACCAGACACATGAGCCAACGCACGTCCAATGGCTTCCTCGTTCTTTCCTGCTTCAACGGCATACACTTCTCCCGTTTCGGCATCCATGATCGCCACCCCGTAGTCATGCCCTTTTCGAAACGCAAACTCATCGACACAAACCGCCTTTGGTTGGATTTCATTCGATAGGAAGGAAGGGGCATGGGTATAAAACCAACGTTCAACGGTCGTGTAAGGAAGCTTGAGCATACGAGCCACTGCCTGAATGGATGTCCCTATGCAAGATTGCGCTGCCCATTGTTGAAAGGCATCCGTTGCTATGCTTCGAGGGGAGATTCCTGGATAAGACGTGCTGAATGTCATGCCACACGTACCACAACGTCTTCGCTCTACAGGAAGTTCGATCCAAAAAATCCCGATTCGCTGAGCATAGCCATGCATCCATTGCTTCTTTTTTCCTGTCATTTTGATCGTGCGTTTCAAGCAGACAGGACATAACGGGCATTGTTCGGGAAGAGAAAGTTCGAAAATCCAACGTTCTTCTTCTTTTCGTACCTTTTGAATCAAAACATCTGGTAAATCGATGAGTTCTTTGATAAACTGAGAGTACATGCGAATTTTCCTCCAATGGTTTGGTTTGGTCACCTTTACCATACAGGAAAATTCGCATTTTTTGTACCCTCTATTTTCCCTATGCATACCTATCTTAAAATCTCAAGTACAACTTGTGGTGAAGAGCCAAATTTTTTAGAGAATATACCATTGAAATTATTGCCATTGATGGCGACATTGATATGAATATGCCTGTAACAGAAATTTAGAACAATATTTTGGCAGTTTGATGGTTTTGGTTGGCAAACATTTTGTGCAAAAACATCAATCGTTTTTCTTCACCGTGACGTCCATCGGTTGGCCAAGCGTCATTTTGACGACGTCATAGCGGTCATTCAGGTACAAATCGAGAAAGCGGAACTGTCCTGCGAATTGTTCCGGGCTGTTCGTGATGGAAAATTGCAGCTGCATGGCGTAATCGCCGCTGTTGGCGAGCTGTTCGGCGATTTTTTCGATCTCTTCCTTCGGCACGTTGTACGCTTTTAAGTAAGAGATCGAGTCGGCGATCGCTTCGGTGTTGTTGTTGAAGAAAATGGAGAGCGTCACCGTCGCGCCGTCGATGCGGCCTTCAAGCGGCAATGACATATTTTGGCCGTATAAGTACCAGCCGAACAAGCGGCTGCCTTTTTGCCGCTCAATGACGAACGGGACGGATTCATTTCCTGCCTGAAGAATGTACTGCCCTTTCAATGAGCGGGCGACAAGGGCGAGAAGTTCGTCTTTTGTGAACGGCACGTATTGGATGGCGTCCCCTTGTTTGGCATACAGTCCGCCGCCGAGGCTGTAATAGACGGCGCCGCCTGCCCGTTTTTGGCTGTAGACGCGATACTCGCGCCCTTGTTTCGCCGTCATGGCGGACTGCCATGCTGCTCCGTTCAGGCGGTATAGAGGCGTGTCGCGCAAAATGACGACTTTGCCGATCATGCCTTGTTTCCATTGGACTTGCCCCCATTGGACGGCGGCGTCAACCGTTTGCCCATTTCCTCCGAGGGCGATGGCGGCGGCGAGGCAGATGGCGGCTGCCATTTGGGATGCATGTTTCATCTTCGTTTTCCTCCTCATTTTGGTCATCGTTGTCGTTCTATATAGATGCAACGAAGAAGTTTCACATATCCTTGACGGAAAAGCGGTTTGTCCATTTTCGACTGTCGAAGGCAAGCCACAGGCTTGCCCGTCACGCCAAGGCGTGACGGGAGACCGAACAACCGCCTGCCCCACAGACCCATATATGGGTCTGGAAGCGGCGTTGTTCGGTCTCCCGACAGTCGATTAAACACTTGGTAAAATCCATAAAATAGTAAAACTTCAAATTTCATCTATATAGCATGCTAAAATAACCGCTTCGCCCCCAAGTACCGCTGTTTCCAATACGATTGGTCGAGGCGGCTGATCGTCACGCCGGTCGAAGCGCCGCTATGGATGAACTGGCCGTTGCCGATATAGATGCCGGCGTGCGATGGGCCGTTGGTGGTCGTGGCGAAAAAGACGATGTCGCCGACTTCCGGGGCGGAAACCGATGCGCCTGCATTCCACATCAAGGCGACGGTGCGCGGGATGGGGACGCCTTGTTGCTGGAACAGGTAGAAAATGAAGCCGCTGCAGTCAAATCCCTCTTCCGGCGCATCGCCGCCCCAAACGTATGGGGTTCCGAGCAGCTCAGCCGCATCGGCGACGAGTTCGATGACGTCCAGCTTCGCCGCAGGGGCTTGTCCGATCAGGCGCTCGTATGTTTCGCCGTCAACAATGCCGGTCGCTGGGAGTTGGGCCGCTTGTTGGAAACGGCGGACGGCATCGGCGGTGGCGGCGCCGTAGTAGCCGGTGATGGCCGTCCAGAAGTAGCCGAGCTCTTTCAGCTTCGTCTGAATGCGCTTGACGTCGTCGCCGAGCGCGCCGATTGAGAGGCGAACCGCTTGACGCTCGCGTTCGATCGGTGCAGGGGAGGTCGTTTTCGCTTTTACCGCGCTCGCGAGGCGGGCGGCGGTTTGGTTGTCGACCGCGCCGGTCACGGGCAGGCCGTTGTCGCGTTGAAAGCGGCGGACCGCGTCGGCGGTCAGCACCCCATAGTAGCCGGTGATGTCCGAATACGTAAAGTAGCCGAGTTGTTTAAGCTGCTGCTGCAGCTTGCGGACGTCGTCGCCGCGCGAACCGATTGTCAGCGTGTCGGACAGTTCGGCGGTCTTAATGGTCGCCTTTTGTTTCAGCCGTTCAAGCGTTGCCCGATCCGCCCGGCCGGTGGCGGGAAGTCCGTTCGCCTGTTGAAACTGCTTCACCGCATCGGCGGTCACCGCGCCATAGTAGCCGGTGATTTGCGGATAGCGAAAATAGCCGAGCTGTTTCAGCCGGCGCTGCAAATCACTGACGGCCGCACCGCGGGAACCGATGGCGAGCGTGTCGTTTGACGCAGGCTTTTTCAGCTTCGCGTAGGTGGCGTCATCGACGATGCCGGTCGCCGGCAAGTTCATCGCCCGTTGGAACGCCTTGACCGCTTCTTCGGTGATGGCACCAAAGTAGCCGGTCGCTTTTGGGTATGTAAAAAAGCCTTGTTCCTTTAAACGCTGCTGGATTTGTGTGATTTCAGGGGAACTCATGCCTTTTTTCCATTCCGCCGCCTGGCTGTCATCCGGGGCAAGAAAAAAGGACGAAACCATGGCAGCGGCAAAGAAGGCGTGATTCGGTTTCACGGATGCGTCCTCTCCCTTCGCCGCCCCTTTCGTTTGTTGTCGTCTTGTCCTGAGTGGATGTTCAAGATGAGGCGCGGCAATGTTCTATATTTTCAGTATATAGTATGAAAGCCATGAAAGGAAATGCTTTTTTCCATTGGGAGAAGAAAGAAGATCATGAACCGGAATGGGGTGTTCCCCGTTTCGGACGCGACAGATTGGCGAACAAGTGCGATACATGCCGGTCATCGACAAGGTAAATCGACTGCAGCACTTCATAAATGAGCTGTTTTTCCATCGCCAGCCATTCATCTGCGCGGATCGGGATGTATTTTTGCCTCTGTTCGTTCCATTCATAGAGAGCGACGGTAAACTTTTTTTGGCGAAGATCGAGCTTGACGATAAACATGTAAAGCTGGCTCGTGCATTTAAATACAAAATAGAGCTGAGCTTCCTTTGAGCAGGTGATCGTGCGGAACAGCGCCTCGCCTTCCGATGCAAAACGCATCCGTCCACCTTCGTTTTTCAGCGAGCGCAGCGAATCGGTGAAACTGGCGGGGGCGATCGTTTTCAGCCGCACGGAAAACGGATTTTTCATTTCCTTAATATAGATATGGTACATGTTTTGGGCGTGCTTCTCCCCGTTTCGTTCACAAATGACAAAATCGGCAAGATAGATGTTCACCTTGACCCCCTCTTTTTGGCTCATAATTTCCCATTTTTAACTAATTGTACTATGTCCTTCCTGAACAAAAAAAGAGGCCGAACGACGAAATGACGGACAAATCTGTTCTGATTTAGAAACAAAGAGAGAAATGGGCGAAAAAGGAACAACCATTGGCTCCACGCTTTTCTATCTTTAAAGAGTAATGATGAAAAGCGTGGTGACGAACGATGACAAACTTAGGAGAAACGCTCAAACAGCTGCGAAAACAACGGCGCTGGACACAGGAACAGCTGGCCGAGCAGCTGAATGTATCGCGTTCGCAAATCAGCAAATGGGAAAACGGCAGCTTGCTTCCGGATGTGCAGTCGCTTGAAAAACTTTGCCAATTATTCAACATCAGCGCCGATTTTTTGCTTGGCGGCGAAACGCGCCAGCGCGAGCTGTTGCGCGAAGTGACGGACATGTACGGAACGGCGGACGTGCACGAAACGGTGCTCGCGGCGTTGGACTACTTGCTTCATAACCAAGAGATGAGCGAAGCGATGTACGCGCTCGCAAAGCTGCCGGATAAAAAGCGAAAACATGTCGAAACGATGATCATGACAATCGTAAAAGAGTGCTCCGAGCTCATTTAGCTCCCCTCATGCTGAAAAAAGCGCTAACAACGACGTGCTAGCGCCATCCGTTGAGGGAGTGTTTGGGGACACGTTCTTTCTCTTGGGGATTCGCTTTGAAAGGCATGTATGGGGAAACGACTATACGTGCTCCGGCCATTCTGGTTTCTTTCCAGAGTGGAGAAATTGGACGGACTCCGCGACGACTTCGGTGACATAGACGCGTTGACCGTCTTTTTTATCGTAGCGGCGCGTTTGGATTCTCCCCGTCACCGCCACCATCGATCCTTTTCGGCAATAATTGGCGGTATGTTCCGCCGTTTTCCGCCATAAAACGCATGGAACGAAATCGGCGTCAATCCCCCCTTCCGCGTTGCGGAAATTTCTCGCCACCGCCAGCGTGACAGTCGCGACGGCAGCCCCTTCGGCCGTGTAGCGAAGCTCGGGATCTTTCGTCAACCGGCCGACCAACACGACTTGGTTGATCATGTGTTGGCGCATCCCCCCTTTCCTCCACCGCACCTTTATGATAACGAATTTCGTTTTGGGTCGTAAAATCGCGATTTTTGCATTTTTTTGTGCACTCTATGGATACAATTCAGCGAAAAAGGCGAAATCTTCGTCGACAATGGCGGGGCAAAATGGCGTTTTTGCCATCCGGCGGAAAACATGCAGATCGTTTTTCAGCAGCAGGGGCGGCATCCCGTTTTTCTTCCCTCGTCCGCCTGTGCTATAATCTTGGATAAGACAACGGTAACGAGGTGGACGAGATGAAAACGTTCAAGCTTGTCGGGCTCTCGGTCATTGACGACGACATGCACCGCCAAGACATCCCATTTATTGACGGGTTGATCATCAACAAAGAAGACGGGCAAAACCGCTGGCTCGTGGAGGCGTATTTGGATGACGACTATGAGCCAATGTTTGTGAGCTTGCAGCGGCGCCCAGAGTTTCAACTGCAAGTGACGATCACCCACACGAGCAACGACCCGGCCAACATGCTCGTCACCGTCCGTTCGATCACGAAAATGAACGGCCATATCAGCGTCTTGATGGAAGGGCTGATGATCCCGCGGCGCACCCATTTGGCGGAAGTCGTGCTGGCCGGCCTTGTCAAGAAAGGGCTGCAAGGCGAGGCGCTGCTTCAAGAGTTTCGCCAGCAAATGCATGAGCGAATCGATGCCAAGGCGCCGCAGGAACGGAAAAGGTAAAAGGCTGGAGAGCGTACTTTCCAGCCTTTTTGTTTGCCTTCCTGCAGGCAAGTAGATCATCCTCTTGGAAACGCCAGGGCATCAACCCGAACCGGGCGGGCGGTGACGATGCAGCGCTTCGGAGCGCGGCCGATGAGGCGAAACGGGTAGCACGTTGTCACCGTCAGCGTTGGGCGCGCTTTCTCCACCAAAACGGTCCGGTCGTCGTCATCGACGATGCGGATGTTGACGATGCGGTAATGGATGGCGGCGCGATCCGTCCGAATGACGAGCGCATCGCCGATCTCAAGCTCGCCAAAGCGGCGGAACACAGTATCGCGGTGCCCGGATAGCACGACATGCCCTCGTCCCCCCGGCCAATCGCTCGCTGGATAATGGCCGACGCCTCGGCGCAATTCTTGTTCGCGGACGCCTTCATACACGGGAATCGCCGCCCCGAGCTTCGGGATGGCAAGTTCGCCAAGGCAGGCGCCGAGCGGTGCGTCTTTTTGCGCCGAACGTTCCGCTGGAAGGCTTGCGGCCGGCGGTGAGGAAGGCGCAGGAGCATCCCGCTTGACCGCCATCCAGCCGACGGTGTACCAATAGCCGTTCCAACCGGCCATCGCCGCCCCGATGACGATCGCCGCCAGCGCCGCCCATTGGGCGGCCCGGCGCCCCCACGAAAACCGCGCGGGCTTGCCGTTCACGTTCCTTCACCCTTTCAGCCGCCCGACCCGCCGGTAAAGAAGGAACCCGGCGGAAGCGAGCAGCAGCCCGGCCAATGTATAGGTCAAATACGGCGACGCCGTCTCCGGCAGTTTTTCCCCATACATCTTTCCTTTCATCTCTACAGCGAGCAGCCCGGCGTCAATGCCTTTCTCCCCCGCGCGGACGATGTAGCCCGATGTCAACATCTCCCGCGTTATGGCGATATCGGCGACCTCCTCGCCTTGGCGGTTGTACAATCGAATGCGGATCGGCTCCGCGCCGGCCGCCTTTATGTCCGGCTCGTCCGCCTCAAGCTCAAGCAAGCGAAGCCCCTCTTCCCATATCGCCCGCAGTTTGCGGCGCTCTGTTTCCGTAAACGGCCCTTCCGTCTCCGCAAACGGGCGCAGCCGCTCACGAAGCGCCAAAAGCCGCCCAGCCAACTGTGGGTCGTCAAGCGAGGCCATATGGCGGGTGAGGGCGCGCACTTCTTGTTCCGTCATCCCAATGGCCCCAAGCAAGTCGTTGATTTGCTGCATGGCGGCGTTGTGCTGCGAGTAAAAACGGATGGCCCGGTCCAAGTCTTCGACAAATGTGTAGTCTTGCACCGTTTCGCCAAACTGGCCAAGCAGCGCCTCGAGCTCCTCGACCGTCAGCCCGCGCCGGCGCAGAACGGCATGAAGCCGCTCGTCAGTGATGGGCGTGCCAAGCCATTGTTTCATCTCATCCATGGTGCGAAAATCGGCGGCTGTCAAGCCGTATCGGTCCAAATAGTCCAACAAGTCGCTCACTGTCCAGCCGACGCTCTTGGCGTACTGCTCAAGCTCGCTTCGGCTGATGGCCGCCGCCCCAGCCGGAAACGAAGCGAAAACAGCGACAAGCACAGCCATTCCTAGCCATTGCCGCATTCGTTCTTCCTCCCTTCCGCTTTCTTTGACGTACATTGGTAGTATTTTCCGAACATGCCGCTCTTATGTACGCCAACCAGCGAAAAAAGAAGAAAGCTCGGCTTAGAGCGCTTGAACGCTCTCCCACCTACGCAAACGCTTAGAGATGGAAGATTCTCGGGAACACCTGCCATAAGGCAGACTGCCAGCCAGACCATCCCCCGTCTGTCCCTGTGATTTGGCTGTTCCAACGAAGTCCTTCTTTCAAGATATTTTGAGCGGCGTTGGGGAACATCCATGATGGAAGACGCTGATTCATTCCCCCCTTCGGCTGATCGCGTGAAAGTGGGGGCTTCTCGGTTCATAAGAATAGGCGCCCGAGTTTCGGACGCCTGTTTCGCGTTAGGAAAGGTGACTTACGGTTGCCTGTTGAAAGTAGGCGTTGTACAAGGCGCGAACCGCCTCGTTGACGACTTCTTCTTTGACGCCGAACATCATGCTCACTTCGGACGAACCTTGGTTGATCATCTCCAAGTTGATGTTGGCGTCAGCGAGCGCAGTCGTGGCTTTCGCCGCCATCCCGATCGTCTTTTCCATTCCTTCGCCGACGACCATAATGAGCGCCAAGCCGTACTCAATCGTCACCTCATCGACGGCAAGCTCTTCGCGGATGCGGGCGAGGATGCGCTTCTCTTTTCCGTCCGCGAGCTGATCCGCCCGCAAAATGATCGACATGTTGTCGATGCCGGACGGCGTATGTTCGTAGGAGATGCCTTCGTCTTCTAAAATTTGCAGCACGCGCCGGCCAAAGCCAATCTCACGGTTCATTAAGTATTTGCTGATGTTGATGCTGCAAAAGCCAGTGTCGCTCGCAATGCCGGCGACCGGTTCGTCGATATGGTTGCGCTTGGCGACGATCCACGTGCCTGGAGCGACCGGGTTGTTTGTGTTTTTTACGCAAACGGGAATGCCGGCGCGATAGACCGGCTCGAGCGCCTCGTCATGAAAGACGGAAAATCCGGAATACGACAGCTCACGCATCTCGCGGTACGTGATTTCTTTCAGCTTGCGGGCATCGGCGACGATCGACGGATTGACGCAATAAATCGAATCGACGTCGGTAAAGTTTTCGTACACGTCCGCTTTGACGCCCGCGGCGACGATCGAGCCCGTAATATCCGACCCGCCGCGCGGGAACGTGACGATATGGCCCGATCGGGAATAGCCGAAAAATCCTGGGATGACCAAAACGCCGCGCCGTTCGCGCAGCTGCTTCAGTTTGTCATACGACTCCGGAAGCACTTGGGCATTGCCCGGCTCATCGGTGACGATAATGCCGGCTTCAAGCGGGCTGACGTAGCTCGCCTCAAGCCCGCAATCTTGCAGATAGAGCGCCATGAGCCTTGCGTTATGGTCTTCGCCGCTCGCTTTAATGGCGTCAAACAACCGAGGCGGCTCGCTTCGATAGGCGCTGATTTTCGACTGCAAGTCATCGACAAGCTCGGCCAAAAAGCCGTCGGCTTCCAGCCCCAGCTCATTGGCGATGTCAGCATACCGCTTCACGATCGCTTCCATTGTTTCCTCATGCGGCTCGCCAGCCACAACTTGTTCGGCCAGCTGGATGAGCATATCGGTCACTTTCACATCGTCCTTGTACCGTTTCCCCGGCGCCGACACGACGACGATGCGGCGCTCGATATCCGAGCTGACGATGTCGGCCACTTTACGGAATTGTGCAGCGCTCGCCACCGAACTTCCACCGAATTTGGCTACTTTCATCGTTCATGACCCTTTCTGTCGAAAGTCTCTATAATTGTTTATCATATCACATTTTTCCGCCCATGGAACTATTCATTTTTTAGAAATTTCCGCCAACGTCCCAAAACGCCGCCATCGCCGGCCATGATTCCCTATCAAACAGATGAGACCATGTCGGAAAGACGGCGCTGCAACAGGCTCCCCGCCTTGACAAACGGATGATGGTTCAGCGCAGCGCCGTTTTTCCATCGTTCCTCCTTGATTTTTCCGAAAACGGCCGCTCTGCCTCACGTTTGCGCCACATTGCCGCGGCGGACGTTGGCGATCCCTTCTTTGCAGACGCCGTACGGCAGCCACGAGCAGTCGCGGCATAACTCGTCCAAATCATCCGGCTTGACCCGTTCCGCCGTCCGCCGGATCAGTTCGGACTTCCAATACACGTTGCCTGGCTCCAAGCCTAAATGGCGAATGACGTTTCCGTCAAGCGAACGGACGTGGGCATCGGAATTTGGGCCGGCTTCACACGTTGTCTCCCCATGATGCGGGCAGGCGAGGCACGCCTCATCGAGCGCCGCGACGACTTCAATCGGGAAATCGTCGTGTTCATCGCGAATGCGGGCTACGATCTCCCACATTTTTTCCACGAACGACGGGCTGTAGCCCATGCCGCGAAACCCGTGTACACAAAGCAAATGATGACCGCGCAAACGAACCGGTTTCATCTTCTCTCCCCTCCCTTTCTTTCCTTTGGCGGGTATTGGTCAAGGGCGAATCTGGCTCTGAGAATGCCCTACGATTCCCAACGGGATGGCTCGTGTGGAGTTTTCATAGAACTTTTGACGCTGCCTTCTTTCCTCTCTTCAGACATATGCCGCCCGGCCCAATCGTTTCTATCGTTTTTGACTCCATCATACGTCAACTCTTTTCATTGAGCAACTGGCACCTTGATAACCAGCAGCGGACAGCGAAGCGACATCCCTTTCAGACCTATGCATCGTCTATGAAACGATGGGCTCCCGGTCTTCGCTCAAACCGCCGTTTTCCTCCGTCAATTCGGAAAAATAACGGATCTGCTTTATACAGACAGCCGTCATGATACAATGAGAGAGGGAACGATGTTGCTGGGAAAGGACTGGCTGATCATGACGAAAGAAGAATTGGCACGCTCGCTTTCCGTCTTGCTTCATGAGCTGACGAAATCATGGCGGAAAGAAAAAATTCATTCCGATGTGCTCGAAATCATTATGAAACTGCGCATTCAAACCGATGACGACGACCAATACGTTGCCGATCTGCTCCGCAACATCGCGTTTGCGAGCGAATCGGCCCATGCGCTCAAGCAAATTTGGGGCTATATGCTGCGCGAGCAAACCTTTCTATCGCCACAGACGATCGAGGCGATGCTCACTGACGCCCAGCGCAAGATCCAGCGCCGGCTGTCAGAGATGACGGCCCGCTATGAGCGTCCGTTTTTGTCCATCGATGACCCGCTCGAGCGGAAACGCCAGCTTGAGCGCTCCTACGGCGCGCTTCTTTTGTTCAACCGGATCGCCACCGACTTTTTGCTTGAGTTCGTCCGCGAAGAAAACGAAACGGCCGCGAGCGTCTTTTTCGCCGCCGATCCGAACGAGGCGATCGAAGTGTTCCACCATCTTTGCAGCGTCTACGCGAGCCGCTGGCTGGAAGGCCTGGAAGTCGATTGATGGACAAACCGTCGATTCAAGTCCTTGAAGCCAACCAAAGGTGCCCCAAAAGCGGCGGGGCGCCTCTTCTCATCACCATCTATACTGCTGCATTGGCATTTTCGATTTGACAGTATTGTCCAGCCATGATATTGTATTCATTGGAAAGAATTTTTATAATATTCTTTCCTTTGTAAGCGAATACAAAAAACTCAAATGAAGGAGGAATCGGGGATGATCTACGCACAACCAGGCCAGCCAGGCGCGCTTGTCACATTTAAAAAGCGCTACGAAAACTTCATTGGCGGCAAATGGGTGCCGCCGGTCGACGGCGAGTATTTCGAAAATATCACGCCCATCACCGGACAGCCGTATTGCGAAGTGCCGCGCTCAAAAGCGGCGGACATCGAACTGGCGCTTGACGCCGCCCATGCGGCAAAAGACGCATGGGGACGCACGTCTCCAGCGGAGCGCGCCCGTTTGCTGAACAAAATCGCCGATCGGATGGAAGAAAACTTGGAAATGCTGGCCGTCGCCGAAACGTGGGAAAACGGCAAGCCGATCCGCGAGACGCTCGCGGCTGACATTCCGCTCGCCATCGACCATTTCCGCTATTTCGCCAGCTGCATCCGCGCGCAAGAAGGCACCATTTCGGAAATCGATCATGACACGGTCGCCTATCATTTCAAAGAACCGCTCGGCGTCGTCGGACAAATCATCCCGTGGAACTTCCCGATTTTAATGGCGGCCTGGAAACTCGCGCCAGCGCTCGCGGCCGGCAACTGCGTCGTGTTGAAACCGGCGGAGCAAACGCCGACGTCGATCCTCGTTCTCATCGAACTCATCGAAGATTTGCTTCCGCCTGGCGTCGTCAACATCGTCAACGGCTTTGGCTTAGAAGCCGGCAAGCCGCTCGCCTCGAATCCACGCGTGGCGAAAGTGGCGTTCACCGGTGAAACGACGACCGGACGGCTCATCATGCAGTACGCCTCGCAAAACATCGTGCCGGTCACGCTTGAGCTTGGCGGCAAGTCCCCGAACATTTTCTTCGCTGATGTGATGGACAAAGATGACGAGTTTCTCGATAAAGCCCTCGAAGGGTTTACGATGTTCGCTCTAAACCAAGGCGAAGTGTGCACATGCCCGTCGCGCGCCCTCATCCACGAGTCGATTTACGATGCCTTTATGGAACGGGCGCTTGAACGCGTCAAGCAAATCAAGCAAGGCAATCCGCTCGATACGGAAACAATGATCGGCGCCCAAGCCTCGTCCGAGCAACTCGAGAAAATTTTGTCATACATCGACATCGGCAAACAGGAAGGCGCCGAACTTTTGATCGGCGGCGAACGGAACATGCTGGAAGGGGAACTCGCAGGCGGCTATTACGTCAAGCCGACGATTTTCAAAGGACATAACAAAATGCGCATCTTCCAAGAAGAAATTTTCGGCCCGGTGCTCGCGGTCACGACGTTTAAAGATCACGACGAAGCGCTTTCGATCGCCAATGAGACGCTGTACGGCCTTGGCGCCGGCGTCTGGACGCGCGACATCAACACCGCGTACCGCTTCGGCCGCGGCATCCAAGCCGGCCGCGTTTGGACGAACTGCTATCACGTCTATCCGGCCCATGCGGCATTTGGCGGCTACAAGATGTCCGGCATCGGCCGCGAAACGCACAAAATGATGCTTGAGCATTACCAACAAACGAAAAACTTGCTCGTCAGCTATTCGCCGAAAAAACTTGGCTTGTTCTGACATTGGTCCACCTGCTCTTCCACAGCAAAAGGCAGCGCGTCGGCGCTGCCTTTTGCCCACTGTTGCATCCATTGCCGCCAAAACCACGCAAACGCCTTTTGATGATGGAATGGAAAACAACGCAGCAACCGTTCCATTCGACGAATCCAGCGCAGCTGCGCCAGGCCGGCGCCTGTCTTTGACCGTGATGCGAAAGGAGGTGCATCCGATGCCTGATGAACCGAAAGTCATCGCCACCGAAGCGGCGTTAGAATTGATTGAAAAATTAAAGGCGAAATACGGGCCGCTCATGTTCCATCAATCCGGCGGCTGCTGCGACGGCAGCTCGCCGATGTGCTACCCGCTCGGCGAGTTGATCGTCGGCGATTCCGACGTTTTGCTTGGCGAAATCGGCGGCTGCCCGTTTTACATCGCCAAGGCGCAATACGAATATTGGAAGCATACGCAGCTCATCATCGATGTCGTTCCGGGGCGCGGGGGCATGTTTTCACTCGAAGGCCCGGAAGGCGTCCGCTTTCTCACCCGCTCGCGCGTCTTCGGCCAAAGCGCGGATGCAGGCGCGCCGTAGCCGCCCATTGCGGGACGCTGCTGTAAAACCGCCATGCGCGATGCATGAATCGCTTGGCAAATGAGAGGCATGGAGCTTGCCTGCTTCCATTCGCCCATCCGCCCCCGCCGCATGCTTTATCACCTCCGGGGCGGTTTGTTCGCCGCGGCAAAAAAACGGCGGCCCGCCTTCTCGCTGAAAAGGCGCGGTCCGCCATTTCCTTTTCTTCACTCGGTCTCTTTTGCCTGCTTCAACGGCTTCATCGCCTCAGCCCGATCGGACAAGGCGATCCGTTTCAAGCCGAACACCAAAAGCAAGCCCACCGCAATAAACACGAGCCCGAACCAAAAGACCGCCTGCAGGGAATCGACAAGCGACTGCTTCAGCACCGGCACGAACATGTCCCTAAGCGGCGCTGGAATTTTCGCCATCGCGTCTGGGCTAAGCAAGACGGAATACAAGCCTTGCGGGTCGGTATGAATCATATCGGCAAAGCGGTCGACAAGCCCTTTCGCCTGCGCCGGCAGCACTTCGAGCTTTGGCATGAGCCGCTCGTCAAGCAAGGCGCTTGAACGGTGGTTCATGATGGCGCCAAGCACCGTCATCCCAAACGTCCCGCCAATGGAACGGAAAAACTGGCTCGAAGAGGTGACAACGCCAAGCTCCGATTTCGGGAAGCTTTCTTGCAAGGCGAGCGTCAAAATCGGCATCACGAGCCCTGTGCCAAGACCGAGAATGATCATATACATCGTCGCCGCCCATTTGGACGTGTCAACATCCATCGTGCCAAGCAGCCCGAATGCGGACGCCATAATGATCATGCCGGCGACGAGTTGCGTTTTCACTCCGATTCGATACACCAAACGGCCGCCAAGGACGCTGCCGATGATCATCGTGATCATCATCGGCGTCATAATCGTCCCGGATTGGGTGGCGCTCACACCGACAATGCCTTGCATAAAAAACGGCACAAACATAATCGCGCCAAACATGCCGACGCTCATGAAAAAACCGATGCCATTGAGCAGCGTAAACGTCCGATTGCGGAACAACCGAAGCGGAATGATCGGCTCCTCCGTCCGTTTTTCCGCCCAAACAAACAAAGCGAAAAAGACAACCGCGGCCGCAAACAGCGAGACGATTTGCCACGACCCCCACGGATATCGGTCGCCGCCAAATGTCAGTCCCAACAGCAAGCGGACGACGCCCGCCGTCAACGTCGCCATGCCAGCGATGTCGAATTTCACCGGCCCTTCGGCTTTATATTTGCTTAATCCCATCGCAATCAGCACCGTGGCGACAACGCCGACCGGCAAGTTGATGTAAAACACCCAGCGCCAGTTCAAATGGTCGACGATAAAGCCGCCGATTTGCGGGCCCAGCACCGAAGCGAGGCCGTACAAACCGCCGAACACCCCTTGCCATTTCGCCCGCTCCTTGCCGGTAAAGACGTCGCCGATGACGACCATGGCCATCGGCATCATAATCCCGCCGCCCAGTCCTTGAATGCCGCGGTAAATGATGAGCTCGGTCATATCGTTCGCCATGCCGCAAAGCGCCGAACCAGCCATAAAAATGACCAACCCGCTCACATAGACAATCCGACGACCCAATAAGTCGGCGAGCTTGCCGGCGATCGGCACGACCGTCGTTGACGTGAGCATGTATGCCGTCGTCAGCCACGTCATGACGCCCAACCCGCCAAGTTCCCCGACGATGCGCGGCATGGCCGTTCCGACAATCGTCCCGTCCAACGCTGCAAAGAGCATCGCAATGATCAGTCCAGCGATGAGCAACGGGCGATGACGAATGGTGCTCGCTGGCACGGTTATCGCTTTTTCCATGGTCCTCTCTCCCATCCATTGAGTCGTTGATACGCTTCCATTTCTTGGCTCAGTGCGTCCAAAGCCGACGCAAGTCGAGGCGCCTGTTGATGCCGCAAATACAAAAGCAGCGCTTCGACGATATAGGCGCGCGGCGGCTCATTGCGCCCAAGCAGCTCTTCCTCCAGCGCCGCTACGGCTTCAAGCACATCGTTCGCCTGCTTCGGATTGAGCCCGTTGGCGGCCTCCCGGACGGCGGCGAACGCTGAAGCCAGCCGCTCCCGCTGACGCTCGCGCTCACGCTCCTCCAGTTTCATCCATGGCGCAAACGACTCCTCGGTCAAAAGCGGGCGCTCATCAGCCGTGAAGCTGGCGACAATCGCATCAATGCGCCGCACAAGAAAACGAGCCGCCTCGTCCGCATCAAACGCCTCCTCGCAAAAAAAGAAGTAAAACAAATATTGTCGGATGATGCCGTTGGTCATCATGGCGACATCATACACATACGGACCGACTTCCTCTCCGTACACCTCCGCCAGACGGGTGCAATACCATAAAAAAAGGCGCCCATGCTGGCGGAACATATACCGTTCCACTTCCGGATTGACTTTCGGCAATTGCTCCGACATCATCATACGCAAAAAGTCTTTGTACTCGCGAATGTGAGAAAAATGGGCAGCCAGCTGGCGAGTAAACCGTTCTTTTTCCGTCCCTTCCCCGCCGTCCGCCATGAAATCAGCGACCATTTTTTCGCTGTAGTAGCGGAGCACCGCCAGCAACAAATCTTCCTTCGAGGCGAAATGGTGATAAAACGCTCCTTTGGAAATCCCCCATGCCTCGACCAAATCTTGAATCGACGTCTCATGATACCCTTTTTCGGCAAACAATTTCATTGCCGCCTCAATAAATTGGGCGCGCCGTTCATCCATGGCAACGACTCATTCCTTTCCCATTCGCCCTCATCCATTGCCGATACGACGGCAACACCGCGCGCGGTTTCACGAAATCAACCCGTACGCCGCGCTGTTGCAGCCATTCAACCAACCGTCGAACATCGGTCATTGTCCTCGCCTCCATATCCCATATGACCATTTGGTCAAAACGATTATAAACTACTGTTATAAAGGTGTGCAACTCAAAAACGATATTTTTTGACCAAATAGTCATTTTCCCAGACTAAATTTGTTGAACAATCAGTCAACATCCCTGCCTTCAAACAAAAAAACGGCCCCACCGCCTGATTGAAGACGGTGGACGGCCGTTCTTGCTATTCATTTGCCGCCGCTGCGAGCGCCAACGCGCCCGCGATGCCGGCGTTGTCGCCAAGCCCTGGGAGGACGATGTACTCATCGATCTTCTCGAGAATCGCTTCGTGCTGAATATAGCCGCCAAGCAATTCCTGCACATGACGGCGCACAAGCGGCAGCACGTGCGTCTGCTTCATGACGCCCCCGCCCGTGATCACCTTTTTCGGCGATAAAATGAGGATGTAGTTGGCGATCGCTTGGGCAAGATAAAAGGCTTCTAGCTCCCATACTTCATGGCGGTCAGCCAATTCCGCCCCCTTTTTCCCCCAACGCCGCTCAATCGCAGGGCCAGACGCCATGCCTTCCAAACAGTCGCCATGATACGGGCAAATGCCGGCAAATGCGTCATCCGGATGGCGGCGGACCAACATGTGGCCCATCTCCGGGTGAAGCAGCCCATGCAGCAAGCGGCCTTCGATGATCGCCCCAACGCCGATGCCGGTGCCAACCGTCATGTACAGGCAGCTGTCAAGCCCTCGCGCCGCCCCCCAGCGCTGCTCGCCGAGCGCCGCCGCGTTGACATCCGTGTCAAAGCCGATCGGCACGGGAAAATGCTGCTTCATTGTGCCGACAAAATCAAACTGCGCCCACGCCTGTTTCGGCGTGCTCGTAATGTACCCGTACGTTGGACTATCCGGACGCAAATCGACCGGGCCGAACGACCCGATGCCAATCGCCTCGATGCGGTGCGGACGGAAAAAGTCGATGACGTGCGCCATCGTCTCTTCCGGCGCCGTCGTCGGAAACACCGCCCGTTCATGGATGTTCCCCTGTTCATCGCCGATGGCGCAGACAAATTTCGTGCCTCCAGCTTCAATGGCTCCTAGGATCATATGTACGCCTCTCTTTCTTCATCTGCTCTTTTCTTGTATCTATCTTACTAGAAAAAGGGAGAGGGCATCAATGACAAAAAGCCGCTGATCAGCGGCTTTTTGAAACATAGTGCAATCGATTCTATTGTCTGCCGGGTTTGTTGATCTACACTGCTGATTGGCTCACCCCTTCACCGAACCGGCAAGCAGGCCGCGGACGAAGTATTTGCCGAGGAAGATGTACACAAGCAACGTCGGCAGTGCGGCGAGCAGAGCCCCCGCCATTTGCACGTTCCATTGGACAATTTGGCTGCCGGATAAATTTTGCAAGGCGACCATGATCGGCTGTTTGTCGGATGTCGTGATCGTCACGGCGAACAGAAACTCGTTCCAAATGTTCGTAAACTGCCAGATCGCCACGACGACAAACCCGGTGATCGACAGCGGCAGCATAATATAACGAAAAATGCGGACAAACCCAGCGCCGTCGATTTTCGCTGATTCAATCATCTCATCCGGTATCGCGGCGTAAAAATTGCGGAACATGAGCGTCGTAATCGGAATGCCGTAGACGACATGGACGAACACAAGCCCCGGAATCGTGTTGTACAGCCCGATTTCGCGCAAAAACTGGATGAGCGGAATGAGAATGCTTTGATACGGGATGAACATGCCGAACAAAATGAGCGTAAAGAGCGTATCCGCTCCTTTAAACTTCCATTTCGACAGCACGTAGCCGTTGAGCGCCCCAAGCAGCGCCGAGAGCAGCGTCGCCGGCACGACGAGCAAAATCGAATTCCAAAAGTTCGGGGCGAGCTTGTCAAATGCCGTCGCGTAGCTGCTCCAATCGATCGTTGACGGCAGCTTCCACATATCGGCCAATGTCACTTCATCGAGCGGCTTCAAGCTCGTTGTGACCATGACATACACCGGCAACAGGAAAAACACGCTCATGACGAGGGCCAACAAATACAAAAACGGCCGCGCCCACATGGATCTCGCCATCACGATCCCCCCTTGCGGCTTGAGATGAGATACGGAACGATAAAGATGGCGACCGACAGCAGCATCACGATCGCAATCGCCGCACCGTTCGCATAATAGTTGCCGCGGAATGTCGTTTCAAACATGTATACGCCCGGCACATCGGTGACAAAGTTCGCCCCCGGCCCGGTCATGGCGTAAATCAAGTCGAAAATTTTGAGTGAAATATGGGCCATGATGATGATGACGCTGACGGTGATCGGCCGCAGCAGCGGCAAAATGATTTTCCAATACAATTGAAACTCGGTCGCTCCGTCCATCCGCGCCGCTTCCCGCACTTCATCCGGAATGGCGCGCAGGCCGGCGAGATACATCGCCACCGCAAATCCGGTCATTTGCCAGACGGCCGCCACGACAACAGCAACGATGGCGACAGGAATGCCAAATTCGATTTTCCCCCAATGGAATCCGCCAAGGATGTTCGTATCCGTATACCATTTTCCATCAAGGCCAAGCGGTTTTAAAAACAGATTCACGCCCGTTGACGGGTTGAACAGCCATTGCCACACGACTCCGGTGACGACAAATGACAAGGCCATCGGGAAGAAGAAAATGTTGCGGAACAG
Organism: Geobacillus sp. Y412MC52; assembly: GCF_000174795.2. Classification (NCBI taxonomy): domain Bacteria; kingdom Bacillati; phylum Bacillota; class Bacilli; order Caryophanales; family Anoxybacillaceae; genus Geobacillus; species Geobacillus sp. Y412MC52. The sequence continues at coordinate 3,370,591 of NC_014915.1, forward strand.
CGACTCGCCGCGCAGTTTTTGGTCAAGCAAAATGGCAAGCAATTGTCCCAACACAATGACGGCGGCGATAAACAACACCGTAAACACAAGCGTATTGCGCAAGTCGGCTTGGAAGCGGAAATCATGAAACAAATACAGATAGTTTTTCAACCCGGCAAACGACCAATCCGGCACAAGGGAGTTCCAGTTGCTCAAGGACACATACCCCGTCCAGCCGATAAACCCGTACACAAATAAGAAAATCAGTACGACCGACGGCGCCAAAAACGCCGCTGCCAGCCAATGATCGGCTGTCCATTTCCGCTTTTTCCGCACCGTGGGGACAGCCGCTGTCTTCTCGGCTGGCGTGATGTTGACCGTTTCCACTACGATCCCTCCTCATGATGACGAAAAGGGGAAGAGAATGGCTCCCGTCCCCTTTTCCCGATTACTTCTTCAGTTCTGCGGCGGCCGATGCCAACGTGTCGATGAACGTCTTCACATCTTTTTGCGTCACGAAAATGTTGACGGCCTGATTCACCTTCGTGACAAACCCTTCCGGCGCTGCTGAACCGTGCGCTAAGCTCGGCGCCAGCTCCGCCGTTTTGAAGTCTTGCATCGTTTGTTTGCCGTATTCATCGTACTTGGACGGATCCGCGTCGATGCGGGCCGGGATGGAGCCTTTCAGCGGGTTAAACGCATCTTGCCCTTCCACCGAACCAAGCACCGCTAAAAATTTCTTCACATCATCCGGGTTTTTCACGCCTTTCGGCAGGCCGAACGTATCAGTAATGACCATAAACTTGCCTTCCGTATTCGGCACTGGCACATAGCCGAAGTCTTGGTTCACCTTCAATTTCAAATCGTTGACAAAATAGCCTTTCACCCAATCGCCCATCACGTACATGGCCGCTTTCCCCTCAGCGACGAGCTGGGCGGCGTCTTGCCAGTTGCGCGAGCTATGGTCTTCGTTAATATAGCCAAGCATTTTCTTAAACGTCTCGACGGCTTGTTTCACTTGTGGGTCGTTAAACGACAATTCGCCCGTCCAAAGCTTCTTATAGTTTTCCGTTCCGAGCGTGCCAAGCAGCACATTTTCAAACAGGTGCGTCGCAGCCCACGGCTCTTTGTCGCCCAAGGCGAGCGGCGTAATGCCTTTTGCTTTCAGCTTGTCAGCCACTTGGAAAAACTCGTCGAACGTTTTCGGCGGCTGGAGTCCGTTGTCAGCGAAGATTTTTTTGTTGTACCACAGCACGTTGCCGCGGTGAATGTTGACAGGCACGGAGTAAATGTTGCCGTCTTTGCTTACCATATCGATAAGCGCTTTCGGGAATTTGTCCATCCAGCCTTCTTTTTCATACAAATCGTTGAGCGGCTCCATTTTGCCAGCCGCCACCCAGCCTTCATTCAGCTCCGCTCCGCCGTGCACTTGGAACGTTGATGGCGGGTCGTTCCCTTGCATGCGGCTCGCCAACACCGCCTTGGCGTTCGTTCCGGCCCCGCCGGCGACCGCGGCGTTTTCGACTTCAATATCCGGATATTTTTCTTGGAACAGTTTGATGAGCGCTTTTAAGCCGTCTTCCTCACCGGCTCCGGTCCACCAGCTGAAAATCTCGAGCTTCTCTCCCGCTTTTTGGCTGCCTTGTTTGGCGTTATCGGATGAAGAGTTCGAGCTGCTGCAGCCCGACAGCGCCATCCCAATTCCAAGCGCCAGCGCCAGCCATGCGGATGCTTTCTTTCTCATGATTCTCCCCCTTTGCATCTGTTTTTTGAAACCCCTTTCAATGTTGAGTGTACCACGCGCCGCTCATCAATCGGCGGCTTGATTTCTTCACTTTTTTGCGTTTTTCTTCACTTTTTTGTTTTCCCTTCTCCTGTCAGGCAAGCGGTGCAGCTAACGGCCAGTTCGCTTCCATGGCGCGAAAAAAGCCCGTCTCCCCATCCAGGGGGCGGGCTTTGTTTCAGACGCCGGAAGAGGGCGGGGCAGCCTGCTTTGTCTGCGGGACTTACCTTTTGACTTGCCATGCACCTTCCTTGTTGGAGACAGCACTCCCCTTGTCAGCGCGCCTGTACTTTTTTCCGGTATTCGCTCGGCGACAGGCCGGTCTGCTTTTTAAAGACGCGGCTGAAATAGTTGGGATCGTTGTAGCCGACTGAAAAACAAATTTCTTTTAAGCTTTGATCCGTCTCAGCCAGCGCTTCTTTCGCCCGTTCGATGCGCACGTTCGTCACGTAGTCGATAAAGGTGATGCCAAAATGCTCTTTGAACAGTTTGCTGAAGTAGTACGGACTGATGCCCGCTTGTTCCGCCACCTCCTCAAGCGTCAGCGGCTCGGCGTAGTGGCGGTCAATGTAGTCTTTCGCCTTGCCGAGTTTGCCATACGCTTGCTGCTGGCGCCAAACCTCGAGATCAGCGGCGATGCGGTCCAGTTCATCAAGCGCCGCCCGCTTCAATTCTGCCGCCGACCGGCAGGAAGCAAAGGAAGCGAGCCGCTCATAACGAATGCCCAGCTCCGATAGAAGACGCCCGAGCCACACAAAGGTCTCTTCCGCTTTGCGACCGGCGGCCGGCAGTGAATGAGAAGAGGCCAGTTCCTCTATATACGTCAGACCAATCATCCGGGCTTGCTCGATGTCGCCAAGGCGCAGCGCTTCAAACAGCTGTTTATCCCGTTCCGCTTCCCCGCCGGCGCGCGTCGCTTCCGCCGGCAGAAACCCCACTTGTGCTTTTTGCCGGTCGGCGTAATAATGAGCGGCCGACAGCGCCTCATAGTACGAGGAACGAAGTTGGTCAAGGCGGGAAAACGGGGAGCCGAGCCCGATATACAGCGCGGCGCCGTACCGGGCCGAAAACTGCCGCGCCAAATCGAGCGCCAATGCCTGGACGGTGGGCTTCCAGGCCGGCTCGCCATCGTTTGGGCTGCGGAAAAACAAGACCGGCAGGCGCCGGTTCGCCATCCGCCCGATCCAATAGCGCGTTGGCGCCTTCCCGCTAAGCTGCTTGTCCAGCCATGATTTCCATTCGTCAGCCACCCCTGCATCCGGGAACTGAATGACGAGGAACATCCCCGACGCAATCGAAAACGGCAGCAGTTCCTTCCACCGCTCCCACTCATCAGCCGATACGTCTTCTGTCATGAGGACAGACAGCCATTCGCTTTCCACAAGCGTCTGCAACCGGCGAATCTGCTCCTCGAGCTGGCGGCTGCTCTCCTCGTGTCGCCGCTTGGCCGCCACTTCTTGGCTGACCCGTTCCAAAGCCGAAATGACCTCCTCCTTCCGGCTCGGTTTCAATAAATATTCCTTGACGCCAAACCGCATCGCTTGTTTCGCATAGTCGAACAAATCAAACGCCGACACAATAATGAATTCCAGATCGAGGCCGTCTTGGCGAATCGCTTCGATCGCTTGCAGCCCGTCAAGGCCGGGCATTTTGATGTCTATAAGCATCACATCCGGGCGATATTGCTTGGCAATGTCAATCGCCTCGCGCCCGTTGGCGCCCTCGGCGACCACCTCGATGTCCGGAAGGTGGTCATGGATCATTTTGCAAAGCGCTCTTCGCTCCAACGCTTCATCATCGACGATCGCCACTTTCACCGTTCATCCCCCCCTTGCCATCTTGGCAGCCATAACCGCACCGTCGTTCCTTTTCCTGGTGCAGACTCGATTTCGGCCACATCCATCACTCCGTAAAACAGCTGCAGCCGGCGAATGACATTGCGCAAGCCGATGCCGGTCGAATGGCCGCGCCCTTGCTCACGGCGCGCCGGCGGTTCTTCGCCGCGGATCAACGCATCAAGCTCCGCTTTCACCTGCTCATCCATGCCAACGCCATTGTCGCGCACTTCCACAACGACCCGCCCGTTTTCGGCGAAAACGGACACGGACAGCTCGGCTCCCTGCTCGTACGTCTCAATGCCATGGATGAACGCATTTTCAATCAGCGGCTGCAACGTGAGCGGCGGAATCGGTTGATCGAGGCAAGATGGTTCCGCCTCTAACGAAAACTTGATCCGATCAAAAAACCGCGTCTGCTGGATGAAGAAATATTCACGGGCGATGCGCACCTCATCGGCAAGCGTCACCGTCCGCTGCAAATCGCCCAAGTTGTAGCGCAAAATGGCCGCCACCGCTTCAATCAGCCGCGACGTTTGCTGGGCGTCCTCCAAGTACGCCATCTTCGCAACCGTGTTCAGCGTATTGAATAAAAAATGCGGATTGATTTGGCTTTGCAAGCTTTTGAGTTCCAGCTCCTTCACCAGCCGGTCGAGCTCAGCCTTTTGTTTCATCTCCGCAATCAGCTGCTTTAAATTGCGGCGCATGTCATTAAACGTGATCGTCAACAGCCGCAGCTCATCGTTGGTCATCGGCTCAATATCCGGCCCGTCCAGCCGCCCGTCAGCGATGGATCGGGCAGCGCGCGAGAGAAGAATGATCGGCTTCGTTAAGTGGCCGGAAAAGAACACCGCCAGCAAGGCGCCAAGCAACAACGTCGTGACAAACAATCCCATTCCCATATAGCGGAAATAGCGGTTGCGCCGCTCCACTTCATCGTACCGCTGTTGGTAGGCCGTCAGCTCATCGTCAATCAAGTTTAACGTTTCCTCTTGCAAAAAGGACGCAATGTTCATCGTTTCATGCAAGTGGGACGAGTACAAGCCAATATTTCCAGCTTGAAAATGATAGACCGTCAGCGCCGCCTCCTCCAGCAAACTTTCAATCATATGTTCATAGTTTTCCGCCGCCAGCCGGTCGGACAGCACTGGCAAGATGGCGCCGAGCTGCCGGCGGCGTTGCTGCAGCCAGCGGAACTCCCGCTCATACGCGCGCGCGTATCGTCCTTCTTTTTCCGACACGTACGCATTGAGTTGTTCGGTCATCCGATTCGTCCGCTGCGACACCTCATTCAGCAACAGCAATCGGCGCATCCGTTGATCATAATCGCTCATCATCTCTTCGCTCGTCTGATACAAAAGAAACACTGCTCCGTTCAGCAAAAGCAAAAAAACGGTAAAGCAAAGCAGCATCTTCGTCCGAATATTCATCTCGATTCCACCCCGCTGTCACCGGCGCTTTGTTGCCTGCATCGCCCTGCCGCTTCAAGCCGAACGTGTTCGAACGTCAAGGACGGCCATCTCTCATGCTTTAGCGGTGTTCGCCAACCTTTCTCCGCTTTCAGCCCCCTCCCTACGGAGGCCTGGCAGGCGCCTTCATGGCGTGTTGACCTCATAATGGCGCGCCGGGCGCAGCGGCAAATCCTCTTTTCGGATCACTTTCGTCTCCGTATTCGTCACCGCCGGCACGTCTCTGCCGGCGACGATCTCGGCCATCATGTTGACCGCCTTGTATCCCATTTCATACGGCTCCTGCACCACGGTCGCCGCAATCGTTCCTTTCTGCAAATAGCGGATCGTCTCCGGAAGCGTATCAAAACCGATAATATACGTCTTTTGCTCGCGGTGAAACTGTTCCACCACTTGGGCAATACCGATCGCATCAAGCGCGCTTGTGCCGTAAAACGCATTCACATCCGGGTGCTTTTTCAAAATCGTATACGCCTTTTCCGCGGCTTGCACACGCGTAATGTGCGACTCTTCGATGGCAACGATGCGGATGCCTTTTTCCTGTCTCACCGCATCCTCAAATCCGCGCACTCGCAGCTGTTGGTGCGCCGCCGTCAAACTGCCGGTAATAATCGCGACCGTCGCCTTGCCCTTCGTATCCTCAGCCAACGCCCGTCCCGCGAGAAAACCGGCATAATAATTATCCGTTCCCACATAGGCGACACGTCGGCTCGTCGGGGCATCCGTATCGATCGTCACCACAGGAATATTCTTGTCCGTGATTTCGTTAATCACTGGGACAAATTCCGCTTCCGTCAACCCTTGTGTGATGATCCCATCGACTTTCGCCGCCGCAGCTTTTTTCAAAATGCGCAAATGCTCATCCATATTCGCCTGCCGCGGGCCGATATACTCAAGATCAACCCCCAGTTCTTTCGCCGCCGCTTTCGCTCCTTTTTCCACGAGCCGCCAGTAATCATTATCGAGTTCCTCCGGCACAAGCACGAAATGATAGGCCTCTTTTGTTTTTTCCGGAACCCGTTCCTTCTCTGATTTCGGATACGCATACACGTTCCAAGCGCAATAGGCGGTGAAGGAAGCGCTTGCAAAGAGCGCGGCGATGCCGCCCCCGTAAAACAGCCGTTTCCACCAATCGCGCATCTTGATCCCTCCTACCGCCATTGTACACGAATGCCGGGGCGCTAGCCTAGACAAAAGAAAATGGATGCCGTGTCTCTCCCTTCTTCCCGCCTGCCGCGGCCTCACATCGCTCTCCTCTGCTTCTCGATGACAGCAAAAGCTGTATAGATGCAACGAAGAAGTTTAACATATCCTTGACGGAAAAGCGGTTTGTCCATTTTCGACTGTCGAAGGCAAGCCACAGGCTTGCCCCGTCACGCCTTGGCGTGACGGAAGACCGAACAACCACCTGCTTCACAGACCCATATATGGGTCTGGAAGCGGCGTTGTTCGGTCGCCCGACAGTCGATCAAATACTTGGTAAAAGCTATAAATGGTAAAGCTTCAAATTGCATCTATATGAAATAAAAATAGGGGTCAGTCCGGCCGGCATCATTCGCCATGCGGCGATGGCCATGCCCATCATCAAGTGCAGAGCGAGCAAAAAAAACGCCGTTCCGAAACAGATTTGCTGCATCGGAACGGCGTCTCCCCATTTTTTACTCTTTCAACTTTTCCACCGCCTCCACTGGCAGTCCGGTCAACTCACAAATCGTCGGCACGTCATACCCTTTCGCCAACATCTGCTTGGCCACGTCCATTTTTCCTTTTTCCATTCCCCGCCGCTCGTATGAGATCAGGAGATCGTTCACTTTTTTCGCTTCCTTCGTTTCCATTTGGCTCACCTCGTTTCGCAATTGGATTTCCTCTTGTTCGGACAGCGTCAAATACGTCTCAAAAAACCGAAACAACAACCGCTGTTTCGCTTCATCAAGCTCCAATCGGCCGTTCAGCGCCCGGCCGCTGCTTTGGTCTGTTTGAAAAACTGCGGCAAGTATTCTTTATGCGCTTCAAGCATTTCGTCCAAAATTTGTTTGGCGATGGTGTCAGACGGGACAAGCGGGTTGATCGTCATGGCGACGAGCGCCGTTTGGTAGTCGCCGGTGACCGCGGCCTCGGCAGCGACGCGCTCGAACGACTTGATTTGCTGGACGAGCCCACGCACCGCGACCGGCAAATCGCCGACGGCGATCGGTTTCGGTCCATCTTTCGTGATGACGCAGTTTACCTCCACCGCCGATTCCGGAGGGATGCTCGCAATGGCGCCGTTGTTTCTCGTGTTGACCGGCTGAATGTCGCGCTTGTCGTTGTAAATGGAGCTGATCAAGCTGCACGCGGCGTCGCTGTAGTACGCCCCGCCCCGTTTCTCGAGCTGCGGCGGCTTGATGGCCAAGTTCGGATCTTTGTACAGCTCGAACAGCTCTTTTTCGAGCTGCTGCACAACCTCGGCGCGCGTCCCTTTCGTTTTCGCCGCCTCGAGCTCTTCAGCCAGCATTTTGTCCGTTTGGAAGTAATATCGATGGTACGGGCACGGCAATACTTTCAACCCTTTCAAAAAGTCCGGCTCCCAGCCAAGGTCGACGATGTTTTTCATCGTCACACCGGAGCGGTCTGGATGGGCGACGAGGTCAATCACCTTTTCAGTCACCTCGACTCCGTCCAGATAGACGTGCAAGCCAAACACCATATGGTTCAAGCCGGCAAAATCAATGTGCACCCGGTCGGCGTCAACGCCAAGCAGCTTGGCGACGCCCATGCGCATGCCGATCGGCACATTGCACAAGCCGACGACTTTCTCCTGCTTCGTATAGCGCAAGACGGCTTCTGTCACCATCCCAGCCGGGTTCGTGAAGTTGATAAGCCACGCATCGGGGCAAAGCTCTTCCATATCGCGAATGATGTCCAAAATGACCGGGATCGTCCGCAATCCTTTAAACAAACCACCCGGGCCGTTCGTCTCTTGGCCGATCACCCCGTATTTGAGCGGAATGCGCTCGTCTTTCGCCCGCGCTTCAAGACCTCCGACGCGAAACTGCGTCGTCACAAAATCCGCCCCGTCAAGCGCCCGACGGCGATCCAAAGTCAAATGAATCTCGATCGGCACGCCGGCTTTTTCGACCATCCGTTTGGCCAGTGCGCCAACGATTTCGAGTTTTTCTTTGCCTTCCGGAATATCGACAAGCCACAATTCCCCGACCGGCAATTCATGATAACGCTTGATCAACCCTTCGACCAATTCCGGCGTGTAGCTCGACCCGCCGCCAATCGTCGCAATTTTCAATCGTTTACCCATATTCCTCTTCCCCTTTCGCCCTGTTGGGCATGGTATAATCAATGTAGGAATCAACCAGTGGGCTTGAAAGCGCCATCCTTTCCCAGCTATCGCACGTTCCGTCCCATGAAAGCGAGGTGTCCCGATGTTCACTCCTGAACAAATCGCCCAGTTCTCCGAGCTCGACTACGCCATTTACGACTATGTGATGAAACATCCGCATGAAGTCGCGTACATGCGCATCCGCGAGCTCGCCGAAGCCGTCCATGTCTCGCCGCCGACCGTGCTCCGCTTTTGCAAAAAGGTCGGATGCGAAGGGTTCAGTGAATTTAAAACGAAATGGAAGCTGTATTTGCGCGAGACAAAGCGAACCGCGATCATCAGCAGTCAAGAGGCGCTTAAGGAATTTTTCGAACGGACGCTGACCGCCGATTACGAGCGGACCATTCTGGATGCGGCAGCCGCGATCGCCCGGGCGGATCACGTCATTTTCGTCGGATCGGGCAGCTCCGGCATTTTGGCCGAATACGGCTCGCGCTATTTTTCTGCCTTTCAAAAGTTTTCCGTCTACATCAAGGATCCGTTTTTTCCGATTTACGGCCATTATTTCCACAACTGCGCCGTGATCGCCTTGTCGGTGTCTGGAGAGACGTCCTATACGCTCGCCCAAGTGCACCGGTTCAAGGAAAACGGCAGCACGATCATCAGCATCACCAACCGGAAACATTGCACACTCGCGAACATCTCGGACTACAACTTGACGTACTACGCCACACCGGAGCGGATCGGGCAGACGGATGTCACAACCCAGCTTCCGGTCGTCTACTTGCTCGAACGGTTAGCGAAAGAAATGTATCGACTGCTGGGACGGAAGACGGAAACGATCGGAAAGGACAGCAGCCCAACCGTTTGAGCCCAGCTCTGCTGATTGCGGCAACGCCATCGCCTTGTTGTTGGCTCCATCTACTATTACTAAACCGCGCCTGATGGCAAAAGTAAAGGGCATGGCGCCTTGTTGTAACAAAAGGAAAACGAAAAACAACTGTTTCTATGTTGTAACGTTGTGTTACAGGAACAAAGGCATCCCCTGTTTCCATTTTGTCGATTAACTCACATTTCCCATCGTAGCCAAAACCCGAGTTCGACAGTTTTGAGGTCATTTTAGGCAAATAGAAATGACCAAAATGCTGTTATATCAAGGGTTTCGTGATGCGGATCCTAGGAAAAAACGCCAAATTTCATAGGCACACGACTTGTCAATCTATCCTTTAAAAAACCCAATATCGTTTATCATATAGGCACACACATACGACGAGTCACACGCAAAAACAAGGATGGAACGACCGTGGCCTATCTCCAGCTTGCTCACAACGAATTGGGATCCGAAGGCCAAATATGCGAAAGCGAAGGTGATGGATTCGTTCGAGTGCGAAGACGAGGTGGATCGTGCAGTCTTAGAGCGTTTGGCCAAAAGTTGCGATTCCTTTCCCCTGACTCATGAATCATATCGGAAAGTAAGAGACGGGTGTGAGCGTCTCATGCTTGGACATTTTTCTTCCAAAAACGGAGACCTTTCTCAACGAACCGAACTGACGGCCAAACAGGCTCAACTCTTTGTGGCTCTAGGGCTGGAGCCTCCTCTGAAGATCCTAGGCATCCATCCTCGCACCTAGAAGGCCGGTGAAAAACGGTTGTCACGAGCAAATCAGCGGCATTTCGCCAAAAAAGAAGGCTGATTTCGTAAGGTTTTTCTAATTGAGAAATAGCTGGAACTAGCAGCATTTTGTACTAAATCACCAGCCTCCTAGATACACGCCGAGAGTGTGCCCAAATGTCTCTCGTCCCTTTTGCATCAAGGGGCGAGAGGCATTTTGTTTGCCTAGAGACTGTCGAACTAGGGTTTTTTAGAATCACTTTTTAACCAGCACGACAAGCGATGGCAATCCCTCCTTTTCTGCCATCGCTTGTCAATACGTAAATGCTCTCATCCATGACCAATCCCTGCAGAATCCTTCGCTGATCCGGATTGAGGGAACGATCCAGTGCGTGTTGGATGCGTCCATCCGGCAGCTCCAGCAGGACGACTTTCACATACTCAAACAAAAACCGCCTGTCCCGTCGGCCGGGTCAGCTTGCGGCCTTCAGCCCTCCTTTAGCAGATGTTCCGGTGTGGTGAACGGACACACGCAGCGCCAAACCGGATTGGGCATTCGCTTCTATCAGAGCAGCTTTGACGATTCGGAACAGCGACGGGCCTCTGGTGATCAAAGAGGCGTTGACAGCTTTCGTCTTCTCATACTACCATTGGGGGAATCGTTGCACTTGGATGTATACAGATTACAATTGTCTACTCTCTCTACGTCCCTTTATCAAACCAATGAAATTAGTGATGACAAGAAAAGTAGAAATGATCCACGCAGTACTGCTAATCGTCTCCCCCGAAATCAACTTGTACAAAATAAAAGAAATAACCGATAGAATAAATATAACATTCATCCACTTCATCTTTTTCACGCTCCACATCTTTCTTACTCATGTCGCAATGCTTCCACAGCAGGTTGTTTCGCTGCTTTATTTGCAGGGACAAAAGAAGCTAAAACACCTAACAGCCCGCTAAACAGAACAAGAAGTACAACTTGAATAAAACTAAACTGAAAAAGATCCAAATTACTTTTTTTCATTACTGTCGTTACAACATAATTTGCTGCTTTTCCCACTGCGATCGAGCCTAAAATTCCGAATACTCCCCCAATGATGCCGATCAACATTCCTTCTGTGACAAATATGCGGCGAATATCTGAACGAAAGGCGCCAAGTGCTTTTAAAATCCCAATCTCGCGAGTTCTCTCTAAAACGCTCACGTATAAGACAATACCAATCATAATGGATGAAACGATAAGCGATATGCCTGACAACATTCCTAATGCAATACTTGCTAAGGAGATATACTCATTAATTTCATTTTGACTTTCTTCGTCTGTTTGCACTTTATACCCCATCTTCTTAATCTCACTCTTTAAATGCGCTATATCCTTAATGGACGATGGGATAATGGTGAAGGATAGAGCACTTGTGCTATTGCCTATCGATTCTTTCATAATCTTTTGTGACAATCCATAAGAAATTCCTACCATATCGAGCAGAGGGATGGAATTATTCTTTACCACTCCTACTATCGTCGCATGAACGTTAACTGTCGGATAAATTTCTTTCAAAGACATTAACTGTACAACAAGTGAGACATTTTTTCCAACAGCCTCTTTAGAATCTTTAAACAATTTTTTGGCTATGCGCTCAGGCAGCACAATTTCATCTCTTTGATCGTCTGGAAACCTTCCTTTCACGATATATTTTTGCCCATATATGATCTCAGCATATTTTCTAGGAGACAAACTCTCAGCTGACGAGGTAGCTTTCGCTCCTTCTTTCGTTTTCATACTTATTTGAAATGGATTGTACGGATATATGTCCCTTACTCCTTTGATTTCCCTCAATCGAGCGCTGTCGTTCTCGTTCAAAACCGCAAACTGTTCATTTGCTACAGTTAAGGATGATTTTGCTGTCGCTTCATCTATCGAACTAGATAACTTTTGTTTTACGCCGTTGCCTAAAGCCATAATGATCGATAATCCAAAAATTCCGATTGATGCACCTAGAGCGGTTAAAATATTTCTCCACTTTTTATTTTTTATATTTCGAAATGACAGCTTGCAAGTGGTAAGCAAGTCTAGTTTTTTACTTTTGTTTCCTATCGACTTGTCCACATCTTCAACTTCTGTTGCGTGTGCAACATCCTCATTTTCAATAATTTTCCCATCTCTCATCCTTATGATTCTATCAGCATATGAGACTAGCTCTTGAGAATGTGTGACAACCAGCACCACTTTTCCCTGTTGCGAAATTTTCTTTAGTATTTCCATTATACGTGCTGAGTTTTCTGAGTCTAATGCTCCCGTTGGTTCGTCTGCTAATATAATGTCGGGATCGTTTGCTAGCGCTCTCGCTATTGCTACACGTTGCTTTTGTCCTCCACTCAACTGATTAGGAAGATAATTCAATTTGTCCCCTAATCCTACCATATTTAGAAGCTCTATCGCTCTTCTTTTTCTTTCTTCTTTCGATTTCCCTAATAAAGTCATGCTCATCTCTACGTTTTCCAGAGCGCTCAGATGAGGAATAAGGTTAAAGCTTTGGAACACAAACCCGATCTTTTCTCGTCGTAGGCATGCCCATTCCTTTTCATTGAATTCCCGAACATTGATCGAGTGAAAAATGTATTCACCATCATCCGCATAGTCTAACCCGCCAATAATATTTAATAAAGTCGATTTTCCACATCCTGACTCCCCTAATAAACAAATGAGTTGCCCTTTTTGAAGATGCAGAGAAACCCCTTTCAACACCTCAATGCTTTCATTACTTAATTTATAGTACTTTTTTATATTCCGAAGAATGATCAATGATTTCCATTCCCTTCAACTTAAAGATTTCTGTTTAGACAACTTATAAAGAAATAACCCAAAAAATATCAAAACTAAAAAATATGTTATTCCTTCGAAGAAAAGAATCGCATATTGAAAATATCCCCCAATGTTAATGGACACATAATATATACCTACAAACACATTCATCCAAAAATTACTGTAAAAAATCCCCTTAGAGAAAAGTTCTTTAAATGAAACTGAGACACCAGCAAACATAGCTATATATGCATAGAAACCGTTTTTTAATTATCAAAAAGACCGCCGAAAGTTATAATCCAGCTAACCACTTTGCCTGTGTAGTATCCAATCTGATAGGGGATAGATCCTTTACCAGGAGCAATGACGTTTTCTAAAACCTCAATCTTATAAGTAAAAGTCATGAAAAATACCTCCTTAATTTATATTTTATAGAAATAATGTGGTATCGATACCATGTAAAACTATAACAAAAAAAAATTGGCTCTTCACCACAACATGTACTTGACAAGCAATACGGTTTCCTGCACAAAGATGTGCAAAAATCACTGATTTGTTGATTTTCCCTCACAAGCGTAAATAGGGTATGTTCAGAAAAAATCAAGTACAACTTTTGGTGAAGAGCCAAAAAATTCAATACTTTTAATGTAAATTTACCAATAAAATAATAATATTAACTTAAAAGAAAAATATATCCATTTATTACGATATCACATTCTCTAAAAACTCACATTTCGCACCCTAACAGGGTTGTTGAAAGAAAGGATTTTTTATTTCGTTTTTCAGGATCACTGTTTGACCAGCACAACAAGTGATGGCAATTCTTTTTCTGCCATCGCTTGTCGCTCCGTATGACGTTACACGTAAATGCTCTCATCCATGACCAATCCTTGCAGAATCCTTCGCTGATCCGGATTGAGGGAACGATCCAGTGCGCGTTGGATGCGTCCATCCGGCAGCTCCAGCAGGACGACTTTCACATACTCAAACAAAAACCGCCTGTCCCGTCGGCCCGGTCAGCTTGCGTCCCCCAGAACCCTTCAATGGGTGTTCTAGTGTAATGAACTGACGCACCCGGCGCTGAAAGATGCGGTAAATGCCAGCCTCATACAGACGGTCGAGATGGCGAGCCAACGTATCGTCATTCAACTGGGAAGGATGGAGTCCGGAACGGATAAGTTTCTCCAAGTCGATCTTGTGACCCCATTGTTCCACGTGAACGAGGGCTTGCTGGCTGTTAAATAGATTGTAGAGGATGGCTCAAACGGCATTGCTGACTCGCGTCTGGCACTGGGGGGAGGCGGGCACGAGATGGTCAATTCATTGGGGCAGACCCAGTTTCTTGAATACGGCACTTATGATATTCAAATAAGAACGGCGATAGACCGCTTTGACTTGAACGTCCACAAGAGAAAACTCCTTCACTTTCCTTGTGTGTCAAGGATTCATTCAACATCGGTACGAAAAAGTCCTCCCGATTTTCTCCGAGAGGGTGCGAAATGTGAGTAACACGTTTATGTTGTTGGAACGCTTAGCGGATTTCTCCTTTGCACCGCCCGCCGATCAAAAGAAAAATCCCCGCCAACAGGCAGGGATGCAGAGCGTCCGCTATGATCAAAAAATTTTCCCCGGATTGAGAATGCCGTTCGGGTCAAACAGCTGTTTCAACCGTTTCATCCAAAGCACGGCGTCTCCTTTTTCTTCACGCAAAAACGCCCGTTTGCCAATGCCGATGCCGTGCTCTCCCGTGCACGTGCCGCCGCGCGATAAGGCATAGCGGACGATATGGGCGTGCACGCGTTCGATCCGCGCCATCTCATCCGCATCGTTCGGGTCAAAGGCAAGCACCGTATGGTAATTGCCGTCGCCGACGTGGCCGAAAATCGCGGCGGTCATCTTCTGCTCATCAACGAGCCGACGTGTATCGGCGATCGCCCCCGGCAGCTCGGACAGCGGCACGCACACATCGGTTGAGAGCATCGCCTTGCCTGGATAGGCGGCTTGAATGGCGAACGCCGCATGGTGGCGCGCTTCCCAAAGCTTCGCGCGGGCGAGCGAGTCGGTCTCGACCACAAACGAAACGGCGCCCTCCGCTTCGCACAATTCGTTGACAAGCTTTGTTCCGTCCTCGACGCTTGACGGGCTGCCGCTCAGCTCAATAAAGAGCGTCGGTTTCACCGGATAATCGGTTTTTTTGTACGCATTGACCGCCGCGATCGTCGCCTCGTCCACGAGCTCGATTTTGCCTGGACCGACGCCGGCTTTCAGCACGGCAAACGCCGCTTGCGCTGCCGCCTCGAGCGATGGAAAGCACACTTTGATGGCATTCGTCGCTTCCGGAATGCCATGCAGGCGGACGATCAGGCGGGTGAACACGCCAAGCGTCCCTTCCGACCCAACGAACAAGCCAGTCAAGTCATAGCCGGCCGACGATTTCACCGCCAAGCTGCCCGTCTGAATGACCGAACCATCAGCGAGCACCGCCTCTAATCCGAGCACTTGATCGCGCATGACGCCGTATTTCACGCAGTTCGTGCCGCTCGCGTTCGTCGCCGCCATGCCGCCGATCGTCGCGTCCGCCCCCGGATCGACCGGGAAAAACAACCCATATCGCTTCAGCGCCTCATTCAGTTGCAGCCGCGTCACTCCCGGCTCGACGATGGCGAGAAAATCGTCCGGGCGAATGTCGATGATGTTGTTCATCAACGTCAAATCCAAACTGATGCCGCCCGCAACTGGAATGACATGCCCTTCCAAGCTCGTGCCGGCGCCAAACGGCGTAACCGGAATGCGGTGCTCGTTGGCAAACGCCATCACCCGGCTCACTTCCTCCGCCGTTTTCGGAAACACGACGACATCTGGCTTGTGCGGCGCATGGTAGGCGATGCCTTTGCTGTGGTGTTCGAGCACCGTTTCATTGATGCTCACCCGCTCGCGGTCGCCGATCAATTCCAGCAGTGATTCGTATACGTTCATCGTTCTCCTCCTCACCCGATCGGATCAAGCGGTGCCATCCATCGATGCGCCGCCTTTTCTCTTGACGCACTCTGATGGTGGATCGATCGACCCGGATGGCATGGTTCGTTTAGTATCGCAGCAGCGTTTCGATCCCTTCCACGATGCGTTCGGCGTTCGGCAGCCAATCATCCTCGACCGACGGCACCGGATACGGCGTGTCGTAGCCGGCGATGCGCACGATCGGGGCCGAGAGAGCAAACAGCGCCCGCTCGCTGATCAAGGCCGCCACTTCCGCGCCAAACCCGCCTGTTTTCACCGCTTCATGGACGATCATCACCCGTCCTGTTTTTTCCACCGAGGCGATGATCGCGTCGAGATCAAGCGGCTGCAGGCAGCGAAGGTCGATCACTTCCGCATGGATTCCTTTCGCTTCCATCTCGGCGGCGACTTTGGCGGCAAGCGGTACGGTCGCGCCCCAAGAGATGATCGTCACATCTTCTCCTTCTTTCACAACCCGTGCTTGGCCGAGCGGAATCGTGTACGGTTCTTCCGGCACCTCCATGCGAAACGCCCGATACAGCTTCATCGGCTCCAAAAACAAAACCGGGTCTTCATCGCGAATCGCGGAAATCAACAGCCCTTTCGCATCGTAAGGATTGGACGGCATGACCACTTTTAAGCCCGGGGAATGAGTAAACAGCGCCTCGAGCGCATCGGAATGCAATTCGGGCGTCCGCACCCCGCCGCCGTACGGGCTGCGCACGACGATCGGGCACGAAAACCTCCCGGCCGAGCGGAAGCGGATGCGCGCCGCCTGGGCCGCCAACTGGTCCATCGCCTGGTACACAAACCCGAGAAACTGAATCTCGGCAATCGGCCGCATGCCGTTGATCGCAAGTCCAATGGACGTGCCGATAATGCCCGATTCCGCCAGCGGCGTATCAAACACACGCCCCTCGCCAAATTGCTCAAGCAGCCCGTCCGTCGCCCGGAAGACGCCGCCGTTTTCACCGACATCTTCGCCAAGCACGATGACGCGCGAATCGCGCTCCATCTCCTGGCGCATCGCTTCATTGATCGCTTCAATCATCGTCAGCTCGGCCATTTATCTCACCCCGCTCCGTTGTTTGCGCCGCATCACTTCTTCTTTTTGCTCGGCAAGCAATTTCGGCGCCTCGCTATATACGTAATCGAATACATCGACAATCGAACCGGACTTGCTGGCAATGGCCGCCTCGTACGCCGCCGTCACTTCGTCATTCACTTGGGCGACAAGCGCTTCTTCTTGCGCTTCCGTCCATAATCCGCGCCGTTCCAAAAGCACGCGCAGACGGTGAAGCGGATCTTTCGTCCGCCATGTCTCGACCTCTTCCGGCCGGCGGTATTTCGTCGGGTCGTCCGCTGTCGTGTGCGGCCCAAGCCGATAGGTGAGCGCCTCGATCAACATGGGTCCCTCGCCGCGGCGGGCGGCTTCGACCGCCTGTTTCATCGTTTCATAAACCGCCAGCACATCGTTGCCGTCAACGAGCACCCCTTTCATTCCGTAAGCGAGCGCTTTTTGCGCGATCGTGCGGCTGGCCGTCTGTTTCCGGTACGGGACGCTGATGGCGTACTGGTTGTTTTGGCAGAAAAAGATGACCGGCACGTTGTACACCGCGGCAAAATTCATCGCTTCATGAAAATCGCCCTCTGACGTCGCGCCATCGCCAAAATACGCCACCGATACGTGCGGTTCGCCTTTCAATTTCGACGCCCATGCACAGCCGACCGCATGAAGCGTCTGAGCGGCGATGATAATTTGCGTCGGAAAAATGTTCACCTCATCCGGCATCCGTTTCCCCGACAAGCGGCCCTGCACATAATGGAAAAACTGCTCAAGCGGCATGCCATGCATCAAGCAGACCGCCACTTCGCGGTAGCTCGGGAAAATCCAGTCGTCTTTTCGAAGCGCAAGGGCGCTTCCGATTTGCGCCGCCTCTTGACCGCTAAACGGGGCATACGTCCCGATCCGCCCCTGCCGCTGCATGCGCAACAGCCGCTCATCAATGACGCGCGCCCGCCGCATTTCCCGGTAGGCACGAAGCAGCCACTCATCGGAAAACGCCGCTAACTTCTCCTCATCGCCGTTTCCGTTTTCATCGAGAATTTGCACGATCTCGACCAGCAATTTGTCCGGGTCAAACATGGGCTTCCCTCCTCATCATTTTTTTCATCACGGCCCAGCTGCTTCTCTTTGGCGCTCGCTCTCTTCCAGCACGAAGACATGTCCTCCTAACCGCGCGCCGCCTACCGCACGTCCAAGAGCAGCACTTCCGGATTTTCCAAATAGTAGGCCACCGTCCGCATAAACCGCCCGGCCGGCTCGCCGTCAATGACGCGGTGATCAAAGGTGAGCGACATCCCCATCATATCGCGGATGACAATTTCGTCGCCGACGACAACCGGGCGCCGTTTGATCGCATGCGCGCCGAAAATCGCCACTTCCGGATAGTTGATGATCGGCGTCGCAAACCAGCCCCCGCCCGCCCCGGTGCTCGTGATCGTAAACGTGCTTCCTTGCAGCTCCTCAAGGCGAAGCGTCTGTCGGTGCGCTTTTTCTGACAGTTCCGCGATTTCGATGGCGAGCTCGCGGATCGATTTTTGATCGGCGTCACGGATGACGGGAACGACGAGACCGGCTTTCGTCGCCGTCGCGATGCCGATGTGATAGCGCTTTTTCAAGACGATTTCATTCGTCTCTTCATCGAGCGAAGCGTTAAACATCGGATATTGCTTCAGCGCCCTTGTCACCGCTTTAATAATAAACGGCAAATACGTCAGTTTGATGCGTTCTTCCGCCAATTGATTGGCAAGGTGCTTGCGGATTTCCACCAACTTCGTGACGTCCACCTCGTCCATGCCGGTCACATGCGGCGCCGTGTACATCGATTTCACCATTTTTTCGGCGATTTTTTTGCGCAAGCCTCGAAGCGGGATTCGCTCTTCTTCTTCAAACACCGCATCCAGACTCGCGATGGACGTCCATGCGGCTATACTCTCCTGCCGTCCTCTGGCCGCACTCGCGCTGCCGGTCGGCAGAACGCCGGCTTCGTTCGCTTCCCTTCTTGCCACCTCCGACACCGAAGCGGCTGCTTCCCGTTCTCTGACATACCGCTCCAAGTCGGCGAGCGTCACCCGGCCGCCTTCGCCCGTTCCTTCCACTTCATCGATCGGAACGCCCATTTCCCGCGCCCGCTTGCGCACAGACGGCGCGGCAATCGCCCGCTTGCGCACCGCCGCTGGACGCGGGGCTTCTATATGAACAGCAGGCGCAACCTCCCGAACCGAATCGTCGGCTGACGCTGCTTCGGCCGCCACCGACGCCTCGGTTTCCACGACAATCAACGACTCTCCAACCTTCACCGTCGCCCCTTCCGGCCCGGCAAGCGCCACCACTTTCCCCGCCACCGGCGTCGTCATTTCGACCATCGCCTTATCCGTTTGAATTTCGGCAATCGGCTGATCGGCTTTGACTATATCCCCTTCTCGGACAAGCCAGCGAATGATTTCCGCTTCATGCAGCCCTTCGCCAATGTCGGGCAATTTAAATTCGTAGATCATGCCATATCCCCTTCCCCTTGTTCTCATGTTGTGATTGGAAACAAACACAATGGTGCGGCATCGATGGTGTGGCAATCATGGGGCAGTATAACGGTTAAGCGCTTACAAAAAACGTGGTGAAAATTCGTTTTTTCTGCCAAAATATAAAATTAATATTTCAAATTTTCTAACCTACAAGATTCATGATAGTATATAGATTGTCAAACTGTCAATATAAGGAGAGCGGACATTTTTCGCCTGCTTCGACAATCATCGACAGCCGTTTCCATTATCGCAAAATAATAACTCTCGGTTCGATGCGCCCCAAGCATCGAAAGCTGGTGAAAAACGATGCAGGTTTCATCGGTGGGGAGGCCACTTTTTAACGACATCCTAGAGGGCTGGTGAAAAACGACCGATTTCGCCGAACCCGTTGCTTTCGGCTGAAAGAGAAGCGTTGATTTTACAGGACTTCTCAATTTGAGAAGAGATTCCGTTTTCCGCGACTTTTCACTAAATCACCAGCCTTCTAGAAGGCCAATGAAAAATGGCTGTCACGCGCAAATCAGCGGCATTTTTTAAAAAAAGTTGGTTCTACAAGGTTTCTCTAATTGAAAAACGGATAAGTTCAACGGTATTTTACAATACATCACCCGTCTTATAGAGGAGGAAGCGACATGCGTCTTGCCACGATTCACCATATCGCCATTATTTGCTCGGACTATGAGCGGTCGAAACGATTTTACACGGAAATTCTCGGATTTCGCCCCATCCGTGAGCAATACCGCGCCGAGCGCCGTTCGTACAAACTCGATTTGGAGGCTGAGGGCGGGATTCAGCTCGAGTTGTTCTCCTTCGAAAACCCGCCGAAGCGCCCAAGCTACCCGGAAGCGTGCGGACTGCGCCATCTTGCTTTGGCGGTGGACAACCTCGATGAAGCCATTGCCTACTTGCGCCAACACGGCATCGATCCCGAACCGGTTCGTATCGATGAAGCGACCGGCAAACGATTCACCTTCTTCCAAGACCCAGATGAACTGCCGATCGAGCTGTATGAAAAATAGAGGGAAAGGCGCATCCGCTGAAAGCTGAAGCCAAGCTCTCACGGTAGATTATGGTACAATGATGGTTGATGACATCAAAGGGGGAATCAACATGATCCGATTTGCGACAATCGGAACGAACTGGATTACAGAGGCCTTTATCGAAGCCGCACGGTTGGTCGACTCATTCGAACTCGCCGCCGTCTACTCGCGGACGGATGAGACAGCGAAGAGGTTTGCCGACAAAGTCGGTGCGCCACGGACATTCACCGACTTGCACGAACTGGCCGAAAGCAACGACATTGATGCCGTCTATATCGCGAGCCCGAACGCACTTCATGCCGAGCAGGCGATCTTGCTCATGAATCACGGCAAACACGTCTTGTGCGAAAAACCGCTCGCCTCCAATGCGAGAGAAGTCAAAGCGATGATCGAAGCGGCCGAGCAAAACGGCGTCGTGTTGATGGAAGCGATGAAAGCGACGCTGCTCCCCACATTCCAGTCCATCCGCGAGCACATCCATAAGCTCGGCCGCATCCGCCGTTATGTGGCGAACTATTGCCAATACTCGTCGCGCTATGACGCTTATAAACAAGGAACGGTGCTCAACGCCTTCAACCCCGCTTTCTCGAACGGGGCGCTGATGGACCTTGGCGTCTATTGCCTATATCCAATGGTCGTCTTGTTTGGCAAGCCGGAAAACCTCAAAGCGCAAAGCGTCAAGCTCGAATCAGGGGTGGACGGCGAAGGCTCGATCGTGCTCGATTACGGCGACATGGACGCAGTCGTCTTTTATTCCAAAATCACGAACTCGCACTTGCCTTCGGAAATTCAAGGGGAAGACGGAAGCATGATCATCGACGCCATTCATACACCAGCCAAAGCGGAAATCCGCTACCGTGACGGGCGCGTCGAGGACATTACCGTGCCGCAAGACAAACCGCCGATGTACTATGAGGCCAAAGAATTCATCCATCTCATTGAAAGCGGGGCGCGCGAATCAGCGATCAACTCGCACCGCCATTCGCTTTGGACGATCGAAATCATGGACGAAGCGCGAAGACAAACCGGCATCGTGTTCCCGGCCGACGAGCGATAATAAAAAAGGTTCCAACCTAGTCTGCAATGAAGCTCGGTTGGAACTCTTTTTCTTTCTGTCTCATTGGATTTCCTTGGCCGCCGATAAGCCATGGCTGTTACCTTCTGCTAAAATACGGACCAAGCCATCCGCTTTCATGCGTAATGACAAACGTCCAGTTGAACCCACTGTCAACCACGTAGAGATCCATCCTGCCGTTTCCCGCGGCCAAGTCCGCAGCTTTCAAGCTAGAAGCATCCTCCACTTTGAACCCATCATCATGATGTTGAAAGAAAAGATAGCAGCACGTTTTCTCTTCTTGATCAAACGCCATTTCCGCTTCTTCTCCTGTGAAACAGCCTCTCATCCCATAGCTGAACACATGCCATAAGTAGCCGTTGACTCCATTCCGATTATGAAGGTGGATGTGTTGTTTTTCTTCCACAGTCAAATGGCCGGCAAATACCTCTTCCCACCGTTGCCTCCATTTCGCTCCGACGCCGTGTTTGCTGATTTTGATGTTTCGGCGAGCTAACTGATGAAATAACTCCATTCGGTTTCTCCCCCAGTGACCTGATGTGACACCGCCTTCATCGATGTGCTCATTTCGTCTGTCAAAACGTTCGATGGATCGACAAGATGGCTTCTCACCATCTTTGTCACGCCGAGCGGTTTTCGTCCGCCCAGCCACTTCCCCGTTTCCGGCCGCGCTTCGACGAGCAGCTGCTGCGCACCCTATGCAAGACAGTTTCCCCGCTCTTTGCGCCTTGCTGCACCGTCCCTATTCACCCGTCTCGGCAAACCGGCGAATGCGCTCGCCAATTTCATCGCGGACGCGGCGGAACACCGCGAGTTTCTCCTCTTCTGTCCCTTCCACTTTCGCTGGGTCGTCAAATCCCCAATGGACGCGCTTCACATGCGGCGGTGTGACTGGGCAATGGTCGGCCGCATGGCCGCACAGCGTCACGACCAAATCGGCGCGGTTTAAAATGTTCGGGTCGATGACGTCAGACGTTTGCTTCGAAATGTCGATGCCGATTTCCTTCATGACTTTCACCGCATTTGGATTGAGGCCATGCGCTTCAATCCCGGCGCTGTACACCTCCCATTCGTCACCAAGAAGTTGTTTCGCCCAGCCTTCCGCCATTTGACTGCGGCATGAGTTTCCGGTGCATAAGAAATAAATGATTTTTTTCTTCATCGTTGATTCCCACCTTTATTTTGATGTTGGAGCAGCAGAGGAAAAATACTTTCGCTGAAACGCCAAGGCGACGTTGACAAGCGCCAGCATCACCGGGACTTCAATGAGCGGACCGATGACCGCCGCAAACGCCGCGCCCGAATGAATGCCAAACACCCCAACCGCCACAGCAATGGCCAGCTCAAAGTTATTGCTCCCCGCTGTAAACGCCAGCGTCGTCGATACCGGATAGCCAGCCCCCAATTTTTTCGCCAAAAAGAACGACACAAAAAACATGATGACAAAATAAAGCAGCAACGGAATCGCAATGCGCACAACATCGAGCGGCAAGCTGACGATCATATCGCCTTTGAGCGAAAACATCACGATGATCGTAAACAAAAGCGCAACAAGCGTCAGCGGGCTGATTTTCGACACAAACACCGTGTCATACCATTGCCGTCCTTTCGCTTTGACAAGCACAAATCTTGTCGCCATCCCAGCAAGAAACGGAATGCCCAAATAAATAAACACCGATTTCGCCACTTCCGCCGTCGTGATCTCGACAACGGCTCCCTCAAGCCCGAACCATTCCGGAATGACCGTCACAAACACATACGCATACAGAGAGAAAAACAGCACTTGAAACAGGGAATTGAAGGCGACAAGTCCTGCTGCGTATTCCGTGTCGCCGCGCGCCAAGTCGTTCCAGACGATGACCATGGCGATGCAGCGGGCAAGCCCGATTAAAATCAAGCCGATCATATACTCCGGCTTGTCAGGCAAAAAGATGACCGCCAATATGAACATAAGCAGGGGGCCGATCACCCAGTTTTGCACGAGGGACAAGACGAGCACCTTCACATCTTTGAACACGCGCCCCATTTCCTCGTAGCGCACTTTCGCCAGCGGCGGATACATCATCAACATCAAGCCGATCGCGATCGGAATCGAGGTCGTACCGACTTGCAGACGGTTCAATCCATCCACCAGCCCAGGAGCCCAAATTCCGACTCCGATCCCGACCGCCATCGCGAGAAAAATCCATACCGTCAAAAAGCGGTCTAAAAACGACAACCGCTTCGGTTCGCAACAATCCACCATCATTCACCTCGTCATTCAACATCAGCACCCGCAGCGGGCCGCGGGATTCGCTGTCTCGATTTTGCGAATGTTTTCGTCTTGATCCGGAAAATACGACAACACCGCTTGCAGCAGTGAGTAGTATTCGCTTTGCGGCCGGAGCGAATAATACACCCATTGCCCTCTCCGCTCTTCTTTGATCAGCCCGGCATCTTTCAACTTGCGCAAATGCTGGCTGATCGCCGGCTGGCTGGTCGAAAACACCTCAAGCAGCTCGCACACGCAGCACTCCCGCTGATTCAAAATCGCCAAAATCGTCAGCCGCGTCGGATCGCCGAGCAGCTTCAACACCCGGGCGGCCGCTCCTATCTCCATTGCGAGTTGCGGCATATAACCTCCTCCATTCATCATCATATCATGATTTGCTTATATAAAAACGAACACACACCACGAAAACAGTCATGCCGACCAACGATCGCTCCTGTCAATCAGTATATAATTAAGTACTTATATAAGTCAACCGTGATGCATCGGCAAAAGCAAGAAAAACGAGCGTGCGCCCCCGCCGCACGCCCGCAAATGTTCCCCGCCCTCTGCCGCCAACACGCCTTAGTCCATCCGCTTTTTCGCCGCCGACAACAGATCGATCGCCTTCGTCCCGACCCCGACAAACGTCTCCAAAATCGCCTGCGCCCCGGCGATTGAAAAGACAAAAATAAACGGCATGGCGATCTTCGGGATGAATAAATACCCAAGCGCGAGAAAAACCGCGCTCCACACCCCCGCGCACCAATAACAATTCAACAAGTAGCCAAACTTGGATGTCGGCACTTTCTTGATTTCCGTATGCCCGTCCTCACTTTTGACTTTTTCTTTCTTCATAAACGGATTGCGCAGAAACTCGGTAATTTTGTCAAACACAATCAAATGGGTAAACCGATAGCTGGCCAAAATCATCATGATATACGTCATCCAATCGAGTTCACGAAGCATGGCGAGTCCCTTTCTTTTGCAATCTTTTTCTTTAGTATGAACAAAGATACGTTTCCTTATGACCTCCGATGGTTGACGGAGCCGGTCTAGGGAAAGAGCGGAAGTCACTACTCACATGTCACACCCTAACAAGGTAGAAACAAAGGATTTTTGTAGATTGGTTGGTTTTGTTATCCCCTCTTGTATATGCTATAATACATGTACATTATAGCCAGCGTATGTCTCGTACATGTTTTTTCAAAACAGGCATATGCTATTGCTAAGGTGGTGATAGCGTATGCGCAGAAAGGAGCATCGTCAGTTGCGAAGATCAGCCATTTCAAGGCGAAAAGATGTGCGAGCACAGTCATTAAGATCGATTTATGCTAAACCTGCTGTGCGAAATCGATACGCAAAAATCAATGCGTCTTTAAGTTCAAGCATTTGTTTTGATCGGTTGCCTTCTGCTCCCTTATTGGATGTTAGCCCTGATGGTGTTGTGACTGTGAATCCCGATAATCCTGTGCATCAACGGTGGCTAGATGAAGAATGATGCAGCCAGGTGGTATTTACGATATATATTTTCGTTTTCAGGAAGGGCAGGGCGGTACATATCGTCCTGTTCTTATTTTGGGTTTTAGAGGCAATCGAGCCATTGCTATTGGATTAAAAGTCACAAGATCAAAACCAACATCTCGATACCCTTATCGAATACCAATTGTTTATTGGAAACATGTTGGATTAAAGGCACAATCATATGTTCAGTATGACTGGTATAACGAAATTCCATCTACCGTTCGGTTTCGGAAATTTTACGGGATTATGCACCCTTACGATTTTAATCGCGTTCTTAACGCATTTCGTCGTTATCATGGCATTTAATAGATACATAGTGATCAAAGAGCTTGCTTTGCCAGAGTTTTGTTTTGATTAACCCATGGTGCTAGTTGAGCGTCAGAGCTCAACTAGCACCACGGATAAAATCCCATATTATTGCCCTTGAACCAACTCAAGCGGAACCGGGATAAATGGATCCACTTTCTCCCCTTTGTGAACGCGGATAGCGGCTTCCACAGCTTTTTCGCCAATTAATGCCGGTTTTTGCGCAACGGTGGCCGCCATTTTCCCTTCTTTCACTGCTTTGACCGCATCATCGGTCGCGTCGAATCCAACCACAATCACGTTGTTCATTCCATGCGCCTGCAAGGCCTCCAACGCCCCTAAAGCCATTTCGTCATTATGGGCAAAGACCGCTTGAATGTCTTTATGGCTTTGCAAAATATTTTCCATGACCGACAATCCTTTAGCTCGGTCAAAATCCGCCGCCTGTTTGGCCACGACTTTCATATCGGCTGCTTTGTCGATCACTTGGTGGAATCCTTCCCCCCGTTCACGAGCGGCCGAGGAGCCCGGAATCCCTTCCAATTCCACAATGTTTCCCCCGTTTTTCAAGTGATCGACAATAAATTGCGCCGCCATTTTCCCACCAGCCACATTGTCAGAAGCGATATGGGTGACCACTTCCCCGCCGTCCGCGCTGCGGTCGACGGTAATGACCGGGATGTTGGCGCTGTTGGCGGATTCAATCGCAGAAGTCACGGCGCTCGAGTCCGTCGGGTTGACCAACAGCACATCGACGTTTTGCTGGATCAAGTCTTCCATATCGTTAATTTGTTTCGCTGAATCATTTTGGGCATCGACCACAATCAATTCCGCCCCTTCGTCCTTGGCGGCTTTTTCCGCTCCTTCTTTTAAGGTGACGAAGAACGGGTTGTTTAAGGTGGAAATGGACAAACCGATTTTGACTTCTCCATCTTGTTTCGTTTTCCCTTTGTCGCTCGATGCGTTGTTCTGGTCGAGCGAACATCCACCCAACACGCCTCCCGCAAGCAACAATGCCGCCAATAACCCCACTGCTTTTCTCATTTCGATTCCCCCTTGTTTTTTGATAAATCTATCATGCTTCTTTGCGGCGGTCTAACAGCACCGCAAGAAGAATGACCGCTCCTTTGATGACTTGCTGGTAAAACGACGACACATTGAGCAAATTCAATCCATTGTTCAATACCCCGATAATCAAGGCGCCCACTAGCGTGCCAAAAATCCAACCTTTTCCTCCTGACAAACTAGTGCCTCCTAAGACAACGGCCGCAATGGCATCCAACTCGTACGCCGTTCCCGCTGTCGGCTGCGCAGAATTCAAACGGGAAGTTAAAATGAGACCCGCCAAAGCAGATAACGCCCCTGTCAGCGCATACACATAGATTTTGAGTCGATCGACGCCAAGTCCTGATAGACGGCTCGCTTCTTCGTTCCCGCCAACCGCGTACGTATGGCGGCCAAATGTAGTCTTTTTCAATACCACATACAAAGCGATATAGACCATGAGCATCAATATAATAGGTACGGGAATGCCGAAGAAATAACCGCGCCCCATCATCTGAAACAGGATGTCATCAGACGCAAACCCTGTAATCGGGCGGCCGTCCGTGTAAACGAGAGTCAAGCCGCGAAACGCCGTCATGGTCGCCAGCGTAGCGATAAAAGGAGCCACTTTTCCTTTAGTGATGATCACCCCATTCAACGCTCCCATTACCATACCCGCTAATAGGCCCACCAGTATAGCGACAAAACCATTAATTCCTTGCGTCATCATTCCTGCTGTGATAGCGCTTGATAACGCCAACACCGAACCGACGGATAAATCAATGCCTCCCGTTAAAATGACAAACGTCATGCCAAAGGCGATGAGCGCGTTAATCGATACTTGCCGCAGAAGATTGAGCCAGTTGTCCATTGTCAAAAAGTCATTGCTCAATATGGAAAGCACGATGCATAGCAGAAACAATCCGATGAGAGGCCCTAGTTTTTTCACATCCCATTTTCGCTTTGCTTCCATCATCGATTCCCCCCTGTCGCCGCCCGCATGATGGTTTCTTGATCCAACCCGTCGTTTTCCAAAATCGCTTGCACTTTCCCTTCATGGACGACCATGACGCGGTCGCTCATGCCCAATACTTCCGGCAGTTCAGAAGAGATCATAATGATCGCGACGCCTTGGGCGGCCAATTCATTGATCACTTCATAAATCTCTTTCTTTGCTCCGACATCCACGCCGCGAGTCGGTTCATCCAAAATGAGGATGCGCGGGTTCATCGCCAGCCATTTGCCGAATACGACTTTTTGTTGATTCCCGCCGCTCAATGCTTTCACGGGTAAATCTGGGGAAGAGGCTTTAATATTCAACAGATGAATGTATGTCAACACCACGTCCCGTTCTTTCGATGACTGGATGAATCCCGCTGTTGCTAATTGTTCCAACTTCGGCAAGGTCAAATTCTCATGGACGCTCATCTCGAGGACGAGTCCTTTTTGCTTTCGGTCTTCGGTAATCATGGCGATGCCATGTTCGACGGCTTGGCGCGGAGAACGGATGCGCACAGGGCGCCCGTCGATATAGATGTCTCCTTCATCGAATGGCCTGGCTCCGAAAATCGCTTCCATGATCTCGGTTCGCCCTGATCCCATCAGTCCCGCCACACCAAGCACTTCACCGGCTCGCACGGAAAACGATACATTCTCAAACAACCCTTTTTTCGTGAGCCGCTCTACGCGCAGCCGTTCTTCTCCGATCGTGGCGCGCCGTTTTGGAAAGCGTTCCCCAATTTGCCTGCCGACCATCATTTGAACAATTTCATCGAAGTTCGTTTCCTTTACTCGTTTCGTTCCGATGAACTGGCCATCGCGGAGAACCGAAATCCGGTCGCAAATGGTAAAAATCTCTTCCATCCGATGGGAAATGTACACGATCGCGACGCCTTGCTGCGTCAATGTGCGAATGACAGAAAATAAAGCCTGAATTTCCCGTTCCGTCAGCGCCGCTGTCGGTTCATCCATAATAAGGCACTTCGCATTCGTCGAAATGGCCCTGGCAATTTCGATCATTTGCTGTTTTCCGACAGACAACCGACCGGCGAGTTCTCGTGGGTCAAGGTCCATCCCTAATCTCCGCAAATAGGAAGCGGCCTGTTGCTCCATTTCTTTATAACGAATGACACCCGTTCTCCCGATTTTCGGCTCGCGGCCAAGAAAAATGTTTTCGGCCACCGTCAATGTTGGAATGACGTTCAACTCTTGATGAATCACGACAATCCCGTCGCGTTCCGCCTCTTTCGGATGACGGTAATGCACTTCGCTCCCGTTGACAACAATCGTTCCCCCATCCCGCTCATAAATGCCGGTCAACACCTTGATGAGCGTCGATTTCCCCGCTCCGTTCTCTCCCATCAACGCATGCACTTCTCCAGGAAGCACTTCAAAATCAACGCCATTCAGAACGATATTGGCGCCAAACGATTTTTGAATCGACCGCATTTCAATCAAGGGCCTCATCGCTTCTGCCCTCCTTTTCCTTCAGAAATCTTTCTATGAAAAACTTACACCGGAACGCAGAATGATATTGGCATAGGGAGTTGCCTCCCCTGTGCGAATCACTGCTTTCGCCTGCTTCGTCATCGCTTTGAATTGTTCGTGGGGAACAAACTGCACAGGCACGCCATCCATCCTTTGTTTGATGCGTTCATATAGATCCGGATTCTCGTCTTTGATCTCCTCGGCTAGTACAACCGCTTCAGTTTCCAACTCATCCATAACCGCATCCAATACGGATAAAAAGGGAGGGAACCCTTTGACGAGAGACAAGTCGATGCGCGCCTGTTCATTCGGAATTGGCAGCCCGCAATCGGCAATCACGATCGTATCGGTGTGCCCGAGCGAGGCAAGCAGCGTGTTCAATTCTTTATTCAAAATCCCGCGTTTTTTCATCAGTGACTCTCCTTCTGTCTGGACAAAAATGATTCGACCTCTTGCCGTCTCGGCATCCCAGCTTGCGCCCCAAGTTTCGTCACCGACAAGGCCGCCGCCGCATTGGCAAACCGACACGCTTCATCAAGCGGCTTCCCTTCCGCCAGCGCCACGGCAAGCGCACCGTTAAACGTATCGCCCGCGCCCGTCGTATCCACGACGGGAACGTGAAAACTTGGAATGAGCCGTTCTTGTCCATCTTGCCAAATGCGCACCCCTTTTGCCCCTTCGGTGACAATCAGCTTATCGGCAAACGCTTCTTCGTCCATCTTGTCAAACAAAATGGCCCGTTCATGTTCATTCGGCGTCAAGAAACTCGCCTGCTCAAGCACCACGAGCGGCAGCGGCTGGGCTGGAGCTGGGTTCACGATGACGCGCACGCCATGGCGATGAGCGATCGAAACCGCTCGTTCCACAACGGGAAGCGGAATCTCGAGCTGCAGTAAGCACACATCGCTTTCGGCGATCACGGATTCATATGGATCCAGATCCTCCGGCGTAAGCGCATGATTCGCCCCGGGGACGACAATAATGCGATTGTCCCGCTCAGAAATCGTAATGGAAGCGATGCCTGTATGTTCATATGTAACCGGTTTCACATAATCGACGGAAACGCCTTCATTTTGTAACGAACGGATGAGCTCTTGACCAAACGCATCATCCCCCACCGCGCCAATCATCCGTACATCGGCGCCGAGGCGGGCGGCGGCCACCGCCTGGTTCGCCCCTTTGCCGCCAGGAGTGGTGAGAAACTGTTCGCCTAAAATCGTCTCTCCTTGATTGGGAAAGCGCACCGCCACAGTGACTAAGTCCATGTTGATGCTGCCGATCACCGTAATGGTTGGTTTGTTCAAGTCAATCCCCTCCTTGACGTCGACTGCCGCACCACAAGTTGAACCGGAAGTTGATAATGGAGCTTCTCAAGCGGCTTCCCCTCAATTTGTTTAATTAAAATTCTTGCCGCCATGGCCCCCATTTCGTAAATAGGCTGAGACACGGTCGATAGTTCAGGCGTGGTCATTTCCGTCAGCGGGATGCCGTCGTAGCCAATAATCGCAATATCATCCGGAACCCGCAGTCCGCATTGCTG
This sequence comes from Geobacillus sp. Y412MC52, assembly GCF_000174795.2. Taxonomy (NCBI): domain Bacteria; kingdom Bacillati; phylum Bacillota; class Bacilli; order Caryophanales; family Anoxybacillaceae; genus Geobacillus; species Geobacillus sp. Y412MC52. The sequence goes on from NC_014915.1 coordinate 3,401,234, forward strand.
AACCGCTTTCAAAGCACCGACCGCCATCGCGTCGTTGCCGGCAAAGATCCCGTCCATATCATGTTCAGCCAACGCGGCCATCACCGCTTCTTTCGCCTGCTTCAACTGGTAATTCCCTTGAATGACGAGCTGGCGATCCCCTAGCCCCAGCTCCTTCATTTCATCTTGATAGCCGCGGAAACGCTCCATGGCGTTCACCACGTGGGTGGGCCCTTGAATATGGGCAATCCGCCGGCAGCCCACTTCATACAAATGCCGCGTCGCTAAACGAGCTCCCTCGTAATTATCAGCGACCACCGACGGATAACGTTCATGCAGCGGACGGTCGAGTACGACAATCGGAACATCCCATTCCTCGACTTCTTCCGGCGCGAACTGATTCGTGGTCAAAATGACGCCGTCCACATATTTTTGCTTTAACACTTCGATGTATTCTCGTTCTTTTTCTACTTTCTCATCGGAATTGCATAGAATGACCGTATAGTCATAAATATTCATCACATCTTCCACCGCGCGCACGAGCTCGGGAAAGAACGGATTGGTAATATCAGGGACAATGAGTCCGACTGTTTTCGATGTTTTTTTAAACAGAGCTCTCGCCACTTCATTCGGTTTATAATTGAGCTCTTCCATCGCCTGTCTAACCCGTCTTTCCGTTTCCTCATTAACATATCCATTTTGATTTAACACCCGCGAAACGGTGGCGACGGAGACACCTGCACGCTTTGCCACATCACGAATCGTTGCCATGTTCGATTCCTTCTTTTCTGTCTATGTGTAACCGGTTACACATAGTATATCCTATTTTTTGTGCGCCATCAAGCTATTTTTTGCGCTGATCCTCCGCCATGTATACGCTCTTTTCCATGTGAGCCGTGTTGTGATTTCCCAAGAACATGGTTGTAATAAGAATAGAAAAGCATACGATACAAAACAGGACATTGGCAACCGCCAATGCCCTGACCAACACGCACGGTTGCTACAAGAAGTGCAGTGGCCCAGAAACAGGCAGAAGTAACCCACCCTCACCTAGGCCGAGCAAGGTGGGGTGCTTTTCTTTTGATACCGCAATGACTGCCACGACCAGCGGCGCAAACGAAATCATTAGCGACAACGCCTCCGCAACAGTCATCATCCAGCAGCCCCCCCCCTTTCATCAAGGGAGTGGCCACTGCCCACCCTGCATCAAACCGTGCATCTTTATTCGATCATTTTTGTTCCTAGCAACCAATATGTCTTGGAAAATTTAGGACGTTCGGTCATTGCCTAACGTCCCTCTGCAAGCTTCTCACTTTTCCCTCCACCGTTCGCTCGCTTCATCCGCCCGTTTCGCGGCCACCATCATGCTCATGATGACGAGCATCACGAACGAGCCGACAAACATTCCCGCGATAAACGCGACCATGACTCTCTCTCCCTTTTCTCGCAAACTTGTTATTTGCCATTCTTTCCTTTTACATCTAAGCCGATACATCGGGAGAGCTTATTCTATTATACGCCGCGTTTGACCGCACGATGCTTTGTTCTTACCCAACAGCGGCAAACAAAGACGATCAAAAGCGCAATCAGCGCCCCGCACGAATCAATCGCCACATCTTTTGGCGTCGCCGTCCGCCCTGGTTCAAACGATTGGTGCCACTCGTCGGTTGCCGCATACACCGTCGCAAACAGCCAAGCGCCCGCATACGCAAACCGCTTGGGCAACAGCGCTCGCCACACAAGCGCGGCCAAAATGCCAAACTCGGTCAAATGCGCCGCTTTGCGAATCAAAAAGTTCAAAAATGACGACCCCTCTTCATCCCCGCCGCCAAACGGCAAGTACGATAAAATCATCTGCAGCACATGTGCCGTATTCGTCCCAGTGAACCAGGAAGACTCGCTGAACGTGTAAATGACGACACACCAGAGAATGACGGGGAGCCAGCGGGAAAGGAAATCTCTCATCGTTTCACCTGCCAACAACCTTTTGGCCAACAAAACAAGATATCTAAACAACAAACGAAAGTAGACACCTTGTTCGCTAAACCCTTTATCATCATAACAGGGAGGGTGATATTTTTCCATTTTCTTTTTTGAAAGCTGCTTCACCATTGTTTTAAAATCGTTCGCTCACAGGCTGGAAAGAAGACTTCTTTTCCGTTCCCCTCTTTTCTTTCACCCATTCCCCTTTTAAGGGAGATTCTCTCCCTAGTTTATGTTTTCATGAACAAGGGTATGGGTATAGTAGTAAAAGGAAAATCTGTACATTTTTTTCGGTCAGCATTATAATTTTTAGAAAGGAGAATCAATGAGGTGATCAATATGCCCTCCGCTTTGGAAACGAAAATGAGGGTAACACTGTCTTGCACGGAACAGGCCAACAAACCGGACAAGGATCTTTCATTTGCCGAATTACGGAAAAAAATAGCCAAACTTTCTCCCTTTGGCAAAAAATTAGTGGACATCTACAAACAAGGACGGTAGCCGATTATGTCGTTTGTGATGACATATGAAGATGCCATAGATGAACATTTTGGGCAAGCGTCTATATACATCGATGCTTGTCAACATTCAAGATCTAGCCTTGGCTCAAATGCGACTCCTTCAGCTCGAAGCCTATGATGCCTTGCACTACGCCATTGCAACATACCATCATTATGACTACTTCGCTACGCTTGACGGCGATTTTGTCCACGCTCTTTACAGCTAGGATTCTGCCTCAACCGCGATGATCGGAATCGCAAAAATCGCCTAACCATCTTCATCTTACACGAAAAAGAAGGCACAAGCACGCCCGCTTATGCCTACTCTTTTCCACTTTCTTTCCTATCCCGTGAAGGAAAATAAAGCTTTTTTCCTACATCACCCGTTTTCCTTCTTTCACCGTAACTGGGCCAAACGGAATCCAACTCACCACAACTGTCACGACAGTGTTGACAATCAAAGCGACAATGCCAACGTTCAAATCTTGCACGGCTTGCGGCAACGATGGAAACATGGTGCCGACGCTGCTACCTGACAAGTTAATATACGCTACGGTGGCTACACCAGCTAAAATGCCGGCAAACGCCCCTTGCTTCGTGACAAAGTTTTGCTTCGTCAAACTGAGCACAAACGATGGGAACAGTTGGGTGACAAGGCTGTACCCCATCAGAAGCAACGCCACGATCGTATCCCCGCCCCGGAACGTAAAGTACAAGGAGACGAGAGCGATGATCGGGACGAGGTATTTCGCCAGTTTCGCGACTTGCTCATCTGTAGCAGACGGCACAATCACTTGGTACACGTTTTTCGCCAACAGGGTTGATGCTGTCATTAAAATCATCGACCCTGGCACCATGGCCGTGAGCAACCCAGCGGCGCCAATCAATCCGACCACCCAAGGATCAAACGTTTGGACTGACAATTTCAACAACGCCAAATCGGCATCCGACCCTTGCAACCCCGGCACTTGCAAAATCGCGGCAAAACCGACGAAAAAGACAAACAGCAACACGAGTTGGTAAATCGGCAAAACAATCGCATTTTTCCGAAAAACATTGGCGCTTTTCGCCGAATAAATCGACCCGAACGTGTGCGGCCACATATAGAATCCGAGTGCCGTCAGCAACACTGTCGAAATAAACCATGAGATGCTCATGCCTTTGTCCGGCAACGTTAAAAAGCCAGGTTTTGCCTGCTCAACCGCCTCAAACATCGATTGAATCCCACCATAATAATGGAACGGAAGATAGATCCCTAAAAAGACGGCCACCACCAAAATCATAATGTCTTTCACAACCGCTGTCCATGCCGAACCGTGAATGCCTGAAATCATCACGTAGACGGTTACTGCCAACAACCCGATCCAAATAGCGGCAGTCGGGGGAATCGTACCGTAGGAAGCTTGGGAAACGATGATGCCCAACCCTTTGAGTTGCAATACTAAATACGGAATGAGCGCCACCACCCCAACAAGCGCTACGAGCACACCTAACATCGGGCTGTTGTACTTGCGGGCGAAAAAGTCCGATTGGGACATCAATCGGTGTTCTTTCGCGTACTTCCATACTTTCGGAAGCATCCAATACGATAACACATAGGCCAGGCAGCCGTAGGCAATGATGTAAAACGTCGGCCCCCCTTTTCCATAGGCCCAACCGCTTCCGCCAAGGAACGTGAACGTTGTGTAAATTTCACCGGCCATCAGGAGGAAAACGAAAACCGTGCCAAATCCGCGCCCACCGACGGTCCATTGCTCCAAATTCATGTCTTTTCCTTTTCGCGCCTGCACCCCTAGATAAAGAGACAGCAACAAGAAAGCAAAAATCATCACTAAGGCCGAGTTCATGTCTGCTCATCCTCCTTCACCGCAGGGTCAAAACGATACACGATAGCCATGATAACCGAAGTGGCGATCACCCAAGCGACCAGCCAAAAGAGAAGCAACGGCATGCCAAACACGTACGGAGTCACTTGATTCACAAAAGGAACGCCGCCGAGCATGCCGATAAATGGGACAATCATTAACCAACGGATGCTTTTCATCTTCTCTCCCTCCTTGGATATGTCAAGCGAAAACAGCTATTCCGCCCCCGCCAACAGTTTCAACGTCGCCGCGACAAACATTTGCACGCCGATCTCAAGCGCGTCTTCGTCAATCGTAAAGCGCGGGTGGTGGTGCGGGTAAACGATGCCTTTTTCTACATTGCCCGCACCGACGTAGAAAAAGCTGCCGGGCGCTTTTTGCAAAAAGGCGGAGAAATCTTCGCCGCCCATGTTCGGTTTCAAGCGGACCACTGCCTCTTCGCCGAACAGCTCGCGCGCCGTTTCTTCCATGACGCGGGTCACTTCATCGTAGTTAATGACCGGGCGGTAGCCGTAGTCAAATTGAAACTCATACGAGGCGCCGTGCGCTTCGGTGATCCCTTTGACAATGCGCTCCATCCATTGCGGCACCGTGCGCCGCAGCGTCTCATCGAACGTGCGCACTGTCCCTTGGATTTCGACCTCCCCAGGCAAGACATTATGCGCCGTACCCGCCACAAATTGTGTCACGGACACAACAAGCGGCTCGAGCGGGTCGACATAGCGCGAGACGATGTGCTGCAAGTTCGTCACGACTTGCGCCCCGATGGCGATCGCATCGATCGTTTGGTGCGGCATCGCTCCATGGCCGCCTTTGCCGATGATGCGGATGAAAAAGCGGTCGGGTGCGGCCATCATCGGTCCATACACAATGCCGATTTTTCCGCGCTCAAGCGGCGACCAAAGGTGAGTGCCGATGACGACGTCCACCCCGTCCATGACGCCAGCTTGCACCATCTCCTCGGCCCCGCCGGGGAACAATTCTTCCGCGTGTTGGAACAAAAAGCGAATCTCGCCATGAATTTGATCGCGAAGCTGGGCGAAAATTTTCGCTGCCCCCAAAAGCATCGCCGTATGGCCGTCATGCCCGCACGCATGCATGACGCCTGGGTTTTTGGAGGCAAATTCAAACGTGTTTTCCTCTTGAATCGGCAATGCGTCCATATCCGCGCGAATGGCGACGACTCGGCCTGGCTGTTGGCCAATGAGCCGCGCCATGACGCTCGTTTTCGTCGGCCGCGACAACTCAAGATGGCCGAATGATTGCAGCGTCTCGTACACAAATTGCGCCGTTTTCTCTTCCTGGAACGACAATTCGGGATGGGCATGCAAGTGGCGGCGCCAGGCGATGACGTCCGTTTTCACTTCATCGACGAGCCGTTTGATTTCTTCCTTTGTCATCCATAGTCTCCCCCTGTTCGTTTGTCTTTTTCGTTATTCCCCTTGGGCCAGTTGCCACACCGTATGATAAAGCACCTCTGCTCCAGCGGCGCAGTCTTCTTTAGTACTCCATTCCGCCGGACTATGGCTCACCCCGTCTTGGGAGCGGACAAAAATCATCCCGATCGGGCAAATCGGAGCCAACTGTACGCCGTCATGGGCTGCGCCGCTCGGCAGCCAAAACGACGGGCAGCCAAGTTTTTGGCACGCCGCCTCCGCCGCGCGCTTCACCTCATCGGAACATAGCACCGGCGCCATTTCTTGCAGCCGCTCGGTCGTGAGGCGAACGTTCCGCTCCTTGGCGATCGTCTCTGCCCGCGCGGCTATGTCATTCCATACTTGATCGCGCACCTCAGCCTTCAAGTCGCGCAAATCGAGCACAAATTCGACCCGTTCCGGAATGACATTAATACCGCCCGGATATACATGCAACTGTCCTACAGTACCGACCGTTGTCCCTGTTCGTCTTGCTTCCTCTTCGATCACTGTGATGATCTGGGCGGCCGCCGCCATCGGGTCGCGCCGCAATGACATCGGCGTGGCGCCGGCATGTTCTGCCTTTCCTTCGATGGTAAATTTCACCCAAATCAGACCGGCGATGCCAGTGACGATGCCAACTGGAAGACCAGCCTCCTCCAGCACCCGTCCTTGTTCGATGTGCAGTTCGACATAGGCTTTCACCGTTCCTGGTTTTCGTGCTGCCTGCGGCAAGCGGTCCGGGTCAAGCCCCGCCTGTTTCATCGCTTCAGCGAGGGAAATCCCTTCCGCGTCGCGGCACTCGAGCGCTTCCGGAGGCAACGTCCCCGCCATCGCGCGGCTGCCGACCATGCCGAAACGAAAGCGCGCTCCTTCTTCGTCCGTAAACGCCACTACTTCAATTGGATGGTGCGTCACAACCCCGTGCTCGTTCATCGCCTGAACAACTTCCACGCCGGCCAACACCCCGAGCGGTCCATCAAAGCAACCGCCGTTGTAAACCGAATCGAGATGAGATCCAACAAGGACGACCGGGGCATCCGGATTCGCCCCTTCTTTCCGTCCGATCAAGTTGCCAGCCGCGTCTTCATATACGAAAAGCCCGGCTTCGCGCATGTAGGAAGCGACGAGATCTTTGGCCCTCCGCTCTTCAGCAGTGAACGAGAGGCGCGTGACGCCGCCGCTTGGTTTCTTGCCGACCTCCCCTAGTTCCATGAGCCGTTGCCAAAGACGTTCCCCTTGAATCAAGCTATCCTCCCCCTCACGCCAATTACGGATAATTTTCGGATATGTCCTTAATTATAATGGAAACAGAGGAAATTTTCAATAATACAAATAATAAAAACGTCTTCAAGACAACAAAAAACTTCTGCCTGGCGCTAAAGGCAGAAGCTGATCGAGCGATTATAAGAAAATGCGGTATACTTTGCGCGGACGCCCGCGCGGATACGGGTTTGTCTCCCCGGCCACTTCGGCAAGGCCCACGTTCTCCAATTGGTTTAAAATCCGGCAGGCGCTGCGCGGCACAATCCGCATTTGACACTCCACACGCCTAAAGGGCGTGGGATTCTTGGGTCGTTCGCGTCCTCATCCATTTCTGGTTCAGACAACGCCCAAGTTCAGGGGTGTGTCATCACCCCGTCCCATCGGGTTAGAGTGTACCCCGATGGGCGGCGCACCTTTGACCAGTGCGCTAGGCGGCGAAGCCCGAAATCGCTTTGGCGATGTTGATTGCGCCATTCAGATCGGCATGAATCGTATATCCACATTTTTTGCATTGGAAGTGGATGCCATGACGATTTCCCTTTTCCCGATGTCCGCATTTACACGTTTGGCTCGTGTAGGTCGGCTTCACCCACTCGACCCGAATGCCCGCCATTTCGGCTTTATAGGCAATCATCGTTTGCAGTTGATGAAACGCCCAAGAATGAAGGCTTCGCCCCGCTTCTTTGGCCGATTTTGCTCGCTTGCGAATCCCCGTCAACGCTTCCATCCGAATCACGCCAACACCGTTGGCGAGCGCAAAATTCACGATTTGACGGCTGATTTTGTGATTTTGGTCCTTCATCCAGCGGGACTCTTTGCGGCCGATTTTGCGAATCATCTGGAGCTTCTTCGCTTGGCCCAACGTTCGCCGCAAAGCCGCATATCGTCGGCGAATGAAGGCGCATTGGTTCCCTTTGAAAAACAACGATTTCGTTCCCACGCTGGCCACGGCGATATAGCGAAGCCCAAGGTCAACCCCCATCACCTTTGTTTCGTGCCGCGGCTTGACTTCAAAGGTGATCGCGATCGCCAAGTACCATTTCGTTCTCTTTTTGTAGAGCTTGGCGGCCCCTTGTTTGGCAGTTCCATTAATCAGCCGATTCAGCCATGCTTCTTGATAGGGGCGCGTGACGACCGGCACGCCAATTCGCTTCTCCAGTGTGGGGAAAGAAACCGTGTAGAACGCTCCTTTCTTTTCCACCTTCACGTTTTGATTGTTAAAGCAACACCAGAATGTTCGAAACTTCTTTGTTTTCTGGTTTTTCTTTTGGGACTTCACTTCTCGAATCGTTTGATTCACGACGGCGGAAGGAAACCGCTGCGACGAAAACTCTTTAAATATTTTGCTCGTCGCTTGATTCAGCTCGGGATGATTCAACAGCCAATTCGCAAACGCGGTATTCACTTCTGTCATCCGTTCGTACATGTCTTGTTTGACTTTCGTTGGTTTGTGCAGTTCCAGCTTTAGTGTGATGGTTGGCATGGATTCACCTCCTTTTGTCGCCTGCCCATAGCGGTCGGAAAAGACCGCTTCTTCAGCGGCTCTCTTCCCCACCTGTCTCCGCTTTCAAAGTGGCGGGCCGCGACCCCACGTTTTTCCATAAAACCACTGGAAACCTAACCTTCTCTTTCTTTGAAACGGCGATTGATGCCCCGCGCCCGCCGGCATGTCTACTATCCCACTTCCATCGAACGGACAGACCGCCTTATTCCCTTTTTTACAAAAAAGCCGTCGTGGCGATGCGAACGGGACAATTAAGCGTCATCCCTATTCACTTTGTTTGTGGAAAAAGGCAGCTGAGGCGCACTGGAAAACGTCAACAGCCCGATCCACTTTCAACTGCCTATGCCCCACCGGCCGCCCGATCGACTCGTAGATCAAGCCGGCGGCTTCTGCCGCCTTCGGGTCGTAGCAATTCCGCCCATCCACCACAACCGGTGTTTTCATCAGCGTCTTGTAGCGGTGAAGGTCAAATTGCAGCACAGCCGGCCATTCGGTGAAAATGAAACAAACATCCGCGCCGCGAATGGCTTCCTCGATCGTCTGGCAACAAGTGACCGCATCGCCAAAACGGCGGGCGACATGTTCGAGAGCGGCTGGGTCCCAGACGCGCACGGCGGCCCCTTCAGCAATGAGCCGTTCGATGTTCGCCAATGCCGGCGATTCGCGCACATCATCGGTGCCCGGCTTGAATGCGGCGCCAAGCACGGCCGCTGTTCGATCGCTGAACACACCAAGGTGGGCGCGCGCTTTCTCGAACAGTTTCCATTTCTGTTTTTCATTGACGTCCATTGCCGCCCATACCGTTTTGAGCGAATAGCCGTGGGAAGCCGCCAACGAATAAAGCGCGCTCGCATCTTTCGGCAGGCATGAGCCTCCATACCCGACGCCTGCGCGCAAAAAGCGGCGGCCGATGCGCGGATCCATGCCGATTCCTTCCGCCACCGCCTGAATATCAGCGCCTACCAACTCGCATACGTTGGCGATCTCGTTGATGTAGGAAATTTTCAACGCCAAAAACACATTGGCCGCGTACTTGATCATCTCAGCGCTTCTCCGGTCCGTCACGACGTACGGGAGCGCAAACGGGGCGTAGAGGTCCTTCATCATCCGCTCAGCTCTCTCCGATTCGACGCCTAACACAATGCGCGGCGCTTGCAATGTGTCGCGTACCGCCGTTCCTTGTGACAAAAACTCCGGGTTGGACACAATGTCGATACGCACCCCGCCGCGTCCGTGTTCCGCCAAAAAGCGAGCCGCTTCGTCTCCCGTACCGACTGGCACGGTCGATTTGATGGCCACAAGGCAGTCGCGCTCCACCGCCATCGCAATGCGGCCGAGCGCCTTCCAAACGGCGTCAAGCTGCACAGAACCATCCGGCAACGGCGGGGTGCCGACCGCGACCATGATCACTTCCGCCCATCGATACGCTTCCGCATCGTCTGTGGTAAAGCGAAGGCGGGCGCTGTTCCGTTGGATGAGCGGTTCGAGCCCCGGTTCATAAATGGGGACGATTCCTTCATTCAACCGCCGAATTTTTTCCTCATTGACATCCACGCATATGACATCATGACCTTTATCAGCCAAGCAGGCGGCGGTCACAAGCCCAACATACCCCGCCCCGGCAATCGCGATTTTCACGGTTCATCACACCTTTTCGATCCATTGCGCTATCGTCGCTTGTTCTCATTATATCGAATCGCCTGGGGATTTTCATTGTTTTCGCCTAACCGCTGAGTCCACCGGTTGTGCTCTGCAAACAAAAGAAAACCGGGAGGAGCCACCCCCCGGTTGCGCGGCGTGTTTCCGTTTGCTTCTTGACAGCCAATCAATCGCAAAACCGCACAAACCGCCGATCAACGATTTCTCCACGATCATTTCTTATTCAAAATAATGCCGAACCGCATCCGCGATCGCGATCGTCACTGCTTCTTGATAGCCGTCTGTTGTCACCGTCGCCGCATCTGTGCGGTTGCTTACATAGCCGAGCTCAAGCAATACAGACGGTCTGTCGTTTTCCCGCAGCACGTAATAGTCGCCAAACGCAACGCCGCGGAAAGGCAGTGCGGCCAATCGGGAAAGCGAGTCTTCGAATGATTGCGCTAAGCCGTAATCGGCAAAACGGTCGTAGTAATAAACGGTGATGCCGCTTGCCTGCTGGTCGTCTGCGCTGTCATAATGAAGGCTGATAAACGCATCCGCTTGATACAGACGCGCCATCGCCACGCGCGCGGACAGCGGCACATACTCATCGCTGGAGCGCGTCAGCACGACGCGGGCGCCGTAAGATTGCAGCTTGTTTTTCAGAAGCTTGGCGGTTTCCAACGTCAACTCCTTTTCCTTGATGCCATCGGCACTTTGGGCCCCGCCGTCTTTGCCTCCGTGGCCAGCGTCAAGAACGATCGTTTTTCCGGCCAGCGCCTGAACAGGACCGCGCGTCCAGCTGTCTACATAAAGGCGCGAGTCGCTAGGCGCGATGATGGAAAGCAGCGAGCGGTCAGCCGACAGGGACGCTTCCGCTTCCTTTTCATTGGCTTGTCCACCCTTTACCTGCACATACGCGGACGAAACCCAGCCATCAAGCCCTGTTGGGGAGGCAATTTTGTACCATCCCGGTTTCTTTTCTACAATCTCGACCTCTTCACCACGGACAAGGCGTCCGACGCGCGCTGCCTTCAATGACGGCTCAGCCCGAACGTTGAGCGAACTGGCGTTGACGATTCCGGTTTGATGCGAAATCGATGACTCCCGAGCCGCAGTGAGGTATGCTGAAGACACCCAGCCGATCGCACCGTCTGCGATCACTTCCGTCCATTCCCCATCTTCCTTGATGACCCATACCGTTTCTCCCCGCGCCAAATGCCCAATAATTCGCCCATCTCGGCTCGGTTCTTGTCGAAGGCGGAGTTGGTTTTCTTGCACGACGGCCGTCTCTTTTGCCAACGCGACGTACCGCGCAGCGAGCCACCCGGTTCGATTTTTCTCCCATTCAATTTTCACCCAACCATCTTTCATGTCCACCAACCGGTACACTTCGCCCCGGTGGACGTTCGCCAATGGACGATACGGCACTCCCGGCCCTTGGCGGACATTCACGCGATCCGCCGTCACCACAGCCAGACGCTTCGTTTCCTCCATTTCCTTTTCCCCTTTCGCCCCCACCGGCCAGGCAGCCGCAGCCAGCCATAGCAAACAAAACGACAGGGCGAGCCATGTCCCTCGCCTCATGCGCATTCCCTCCCCCGTTGTCCCCAATTTGTCTACTATATCGTTCGCGCACAACGGGGAATTTCCTGTCTGCCGCTTCGGAAAACCGCTCGACAAAACTAGCGAGGCGGCATCCATCAACCGACAACGGCTCTCCTTTTTCTGCATAATGCCTCTTCACACGACAGCAGCCACAACGCGCAACCCAGTCGAACCATCCAGCTACGGCCGACATACCACCATCGCTTCTCTGCTCGATATCCGAATGGATAAGCCGCCCCCATGAAGAAACACGCAGAAGCGCCAAAAGCGCTCCGTGCTCCAACGGGAGACGGTGTCTTTTGTCGCGCTGGAACCATTCAATGCCGCGCATTCCATTGGGAAAACGGTGAATGAATGAACAAGTACCAAAGTGTTTCAAACCATTCCAGCTCTTGCCGATGCTTCATTTGCCCTATTTTTTGGCGAAACGACCGTCTCACTGCTGTTTGTTCGTTGTAAGACAGCGATTCATCCAAAAACCGCTGCACCATTTGCGACAGCTCATATTTTGGGTCAAAAAAGCGGCGCTGCCGCACCCGTTTGATTTCATGCTTTTGCTGTTTGTTCATGCAACACTTCTTATACTTTTTCCCACTTCCACACGGGCATGGGTCATTCCGGCCGATCGACATGCGTCATCCTCCCCTCCCATCTTTCTTTTTTCAATATTTCCATCAATAATGTTTAAATTCTACTATGGACAGGATAAACTACTATTATACAAAACGTTTATCCGAAAGGAGACGAGGGCTATGAACCCCGACAATCTTGCTAAACTGATCGACGAATTGTCTGCCATGTTCCATCCGACAGAGCGGGACCGTCCACACGGCAGATGGGTTGAGGCGCCAAAGAGCGCACCCCCTTCCAAACGGCGGCGGTCCAAAACAGCCTACCAGCTGAAAATCACATTAAACGGCATCCGCCCGCCGATTTGGCGGCGCGTCCTTGTTCCCGGACATGCGACATTTCACGAGCTTCATCTCATCATCCAAGAAGCGATGGGATGGGAACAAGCCCATTTATACGAATTCGATTTCGGAAGCGTTCTCATCGGCATCCCTGACGGCTGGGATTCGTTTCAGTTGGAAAAAGAACTGATGGACGCCCGCCGCATCCCATTACAGCAATGGCTGACGGAAGAAAAACAAAAGTTTCTATATATTTACGATTTTGGCGACTACTGGCGCCATACCGTCACCGTTGAAAAGATTGAAACACTCCCAAAACCGTTGGAACGCGCCGCTTGCCTGAAAGGAAAACGGGCGTGCCCTCCCGAGGATTGCGGCGGCGTCTATGGCTACCTGGAGCTGCTGGAAGCGGCGGCGCAAAAAGACTCTCTTGCCGACCCCGAATTGCGCGAGCTGGTGGACTGGATGTACGACATGAAAGGTGAAGATTTTGACCCTGATGCCTTTGACGTCGAGGAAGCGAACGAGCGGCTGGCCTATATCCGATTGTAACGATCCAACCGCCACAATCCGGCCTCCGCGATGCCGGTTCCAATCCATTCAGCAACCGTCGCGGCACCCGGAAGCAGCAACAGCCAGACATGTATATGTGCATGCGAAAGAAGGGTTCTGGCATCTCTCAAGGGCACCTTCTTTCGCACCCATCTGCGCTTCGTTGCCTGCTTTGTCCGCCGCCTTACAAAAATCCCCGTTCGGCAAACGTCTCCCAGACGAGCTCCTCGAGCTCCTTGCGCAACTCAGCTGCATCGACTCCTTCAAGCAACCCGTCCTTTTTCCATGTTCGGACCGCTTTGTCGATCAAGCGATGGACTTGATCAACGTCCCAGCCCTCGCGATCAAACAACTCCTCAACTTGGTCAAGCCATTCCTCAATCGCACGGTCCAGCTCATCCCCATCCTCCATCCCACCGTCGTCGAACCAGATCTCATCACCGTCATCCCCATCGTCAAAGAGCCACTCATCATCATTCTCGCCCTCATCATCTCCATCATCGAGCAACTCTGTTCCAAATAAAAACAATTCCATCACAGTGACTTCCACTTCCTCTACAGGAACACCGTAGCGTTTGGCAACATCCTCCATATTGACAAATTCTCTTCCAGCCATTTCACTCGCCAAATAACGGAGTGCAGCCGCATACACAGCAGGATTCTCGATGACCGTTTCATTCATTTCGCAGTATGCGCGCCAGAGGAACGCAGCCTCGCTGAGCACTAGGGAGGAGGTTGTTTCTTCCTTTTTCTTTAATTCGCGAAAAACATCATCTTGATCTCGATCCCCCCAGTCTTTTTCGCTCAGCAGCTGCCACAACAACTCATGGACCGCTATTTCAAGCAATTCCGGAAACGACTCGCGCAAAAACACTTCACACGTTTTCGTATCCGGATTCCATTCCGCTTGAAGCGCCCGCGCAAGCCGATCCTTCCCGCTCTTTGGAATTGGCAGCACCTTCATGAAGTACGCCCACTCGTCCCCATGCGGAACGAGGCATCCTACTAACACGTCCCCCTCCCTAGCAGACGGAAGCTCCTCCGGCGTCAAAAAACGGACGTATTTTTCTTTTCTGGTCAACAGATCGCTCACAAGGAAACGCCGCTCATCCTCGATATGAATGATCTCGTCAAACGACGGAACCACCTCGGCCCATCGCTTCAAATGAGTTTGCACCGCTGGACGCCATCGCGTGCGGCGCCGACTTCTCATATAGGCCGAAAAAATTGTCATCCCTTTGTCATCAACGTGCCGGTGAAAAATCGCCCAGTTCGTCAGCAATAAATTGGCGCTGGTCTCCAGCTCGTTAGGAAGCCCTTGAAATGGAGAACCAGACATCATGAATGCAAGCTCTTCCTCATATCGCTCTAACGCAAACGAAAACACATCTTGCATACATTTGGCCACTTCACGGTCAATTAGAGACTCTATCGGTACTGCTTCTTTCTTCCCACAACAATGCTTGTACGTTTTCCCACTGCCGCATGGACAAAGATTGTTTCGCGATGCCTTCGCCATATAGCTACCTACTTTCTTTGTATCATAGTCATTGAACGTTCTCCCCATCTACGCTAACGCTCGGGCCAGCCAAACACTTTGGGGAGACATTAACGATCAACGTGTGATGGAACTGCTTTCAGCAATACATATCACAAGCACTTTGGGACTTCCGCCGCTCGTGTCGAGAACATCGATTCGCATTCCATTTTTTATGCCTAACCCAAAATCCTGGTTCTTCACCAAAAGTTGTACTTGACTATTTCAAAACATGTCATATTTCCTTCTCCCAAGAAGGCTGGTGATTTCGTGAAAAGTCGCGGAAAACGGACTCTCTTCTCAAATGGAGAAGTCCTGTAAAATCAACGCTTCTCTTTCAACCGAAAGCAACGGGTTCGGCGAAATCGGTCGTTTTTCACCAGCCCTCAAGAGAAATCAGCCAATCAATGATTTTCATACGGGGTAAAACGAGAAAAACCTTGCTTGTCAAGCACACGTTGTGGTGATGGACCAAAATCCTAAGAATATGACTACCCGTGGTGCTAGTTGAGCGTCAGCGCTCAACCAGCCCTAGTGTGACCAGGGAATAAGCCACCAAGATGCCATCGAGTGCCACTTCAAACCCGGCAATGGAATTCGCCCGAATGTCGGTGATCCGGTATTGGTCCACGAGAATCGAAAACACCGTCTCGATGACTTTGCGTTTTTTCCTGATCCATTCTTCCCATGCCTTGGATGGGCCGTGCTTTTGATTGTGTCGAGACGGTGTCCAGAACGCGGCTTGGTGTTCTTCATACAGCTTTTCTCGAAGAGCGCGGCTGATGTACCCTTTGTCTCCAAAGTTGTAGGGATGAGGGATTTGAGTCATCACCGTTTCAGCCGCTTTGACGTCGTGGCAGGACGCTTCCGTCACGACATAGCCCATGGCCAGCCCTTGATTGGTCACTTGAAGATGCAGCTTGAAACCGTAGTACCATTGCTTTTTGGAAGCACAATACCCCATATCCGCGATCCCTCGAAATCGCTTGACGCGCTGCATTCTCGCGGGATGGCACAACGGAAGAGGCAAACTGTCAACAACGGCATAAGCATGGTGTTGGCCACGTTTGGCTAGTTCATGACGAATCCATTTGACCGCGAAGCCAAGCGCTCGGCAGCGGCGGTTGTATCGGGAGCGTTCAAGAAACGAGCCGTTTGTGAACAAATTTCCCGTGACAAAGCGATGCCAGGCTCGTTCAGAAGAAAAGCCCAGCAGCTTCCCCAAAAGGTGAACCGCCATGACCACTTCGTCTTTTTGCTTGACCAAGTGACGGTTGCGGCGATGAAGATACATTTGAATCAACGACAGTTGAGCAGAAACAAAACAGAAAATAGCGGCATATTGTTTTTGAAGTTTGGCTGGATCTGTAGTAAAATGAAAGTGCTCTTGCATGGGGGATCTCTCCTTTCGAATGTTGGGTGATACTTTCATTCTACTGGAGATCCGCCAGCAAGGGCTATTTTTATGCTTGTCTGAGTTTTATCTAGCACCACGGGTTATGACTGGCTCTTACCATTGGTCTTGCCTGCATAATGGAGAATCATAGAGGCCGAGCCGACAGAAAAAAGCGCCCCGTCATCCGTCGGGACGCCTACGGCCGGCGAATCAAACGGGACAACGAGGCAAGCAGGCGCTCTTGAAGCGCAACCCATTCTGTCTCCGCCTTGTCTGGCCACTCTTGCAGCGCCTGAAGCCACGGCTCTACGTACGGAGAGAAAGACGGCGGATACACGCGGGCAAGATCGTCCATCTTGCCATTGCGATCGGTCGCGGCGACGATATACATGCCCGGCAACAGATGCGGCTCTGCCCCCTTCGGAATGTCCCATGTCACCGTTCGGTTATGGGAAAGCCAATCCAGCACCGCCTTCCCCTGTTCCACACGCTTGACGCGGAAAAACGAGAAACCGACGGAAAGGGGAATAGGCAAGCCAAACAAATGAGCAAGCTGCCAAGCCATCAGTTCCTCATCCGCCTTTCCTCTCTCGCCCCCCCATTCATCCAGCAAAGCAAAGCAATGTTCCAATTCGCTTCTGACCTCTTCCAACACGGCGCAAACGACAGTTCGATGATTCGTTCCATAACGGCGGTCCAGCCAATCGGCCCACTCAAGCAGCATATCGAGCGCTCGGCTCACCACTTCCCATGGAAACGAACTCCATCTTGACGGGATTTGCTCGACGATGCATTGTTTCCAGTCTTCTTCTCCTACGTCCTCCCACGATGAAAACAGCCGCCCGGTCATATATTCACACACGAGCAAAACCACGGCCCAAAACGCCTCTTTGGCTTCTTTTTCTCCGCTCACGATGACCTCGTTATAAAACGCCAATGCGTCATCGGTGAAATACATCCCTTCCCATTCCGCGCGGATCAACAATGTCTCGGTTCTTTCCGGCCCCATCCATTTTATTTTCCATAAGTCCGAAAGACGATGTGATGAGCTAAACGGAGATGGGGGCAATCCATAACGGGAGCGAATGGGATTCACTCCGATGAGCACCGGCAAATTGGCTCGTTCTTGCATGTTAAACAAATGGAATTCATACTCTTTCAGCCACTCATCCACTTCCTGAACACGCCCCTCGCGCGCCATTTCGTGAGGGGTTTTTCCATTCCATTTCTCAAGCGGGGTGTGAAGGGCTTTTTCCATTTGAACATCCAATCCGGCCAGCGTTGCCACCCAAGGGGGAGAGTCTGGGTCTGAATCAATATGAAGCGAAACGTTTTCGATCCATTTTCGGCGCAAAACGACTTCTGTCCGCCGTTTTCGTTCTTTTGGGGAATACCCGAACGCCTGCAGCAACGACACGAGCTGTTCGGCCGTCCCTTCCTCCTCGGTAGACAACACGAGACGCGACCGATGAGCCGATAATGACCCGCCTAATTCAAATACACGAATCAGCTTGGGGGAAATCATCCCGACATAATGGTACACATTGGTGCACCATGAACCTTCCACCTTCTCCCCATCATCATGATCAATGTGAGCGCGTCCAATCGAAGCAAGCTTCCTCATCGCCTCAGCGGCTTCTTGGCATTCGTATTCATACGTCCAACGCGTGCGCTCCTCTTGCACATCGTCCGCCTTCGGAGGATAGCCTGCATCGACGATATCGAGAAAATGTTCAACGGCTACCTTGTCATACGGCCAATCGGTTTGCGTCAACAAGACGCGAATGTTCTCTTCCGCCCGTTCCACACCCTTCGGATCCACAATCGATGATACACCGCAAACGTAATAGCCGCCGTCAAATGGCTCCAAAAAGGCAAACATGCCGCCCCAAGGGCGCACAACCTCCAATGTCTCGCAATACGGCATGAGAAGTTTCTCGCCCGTCAACCGGTCGACCGCCACTCCTCCTTCATCATGCAAATCGACAAATTGCACAAGGCGCGGCACAAGCCGAACCCAGCGGTCCAACATTTCTTTAAGCTCTGGAGAAAGACGGCGCCCTTTTTCCTGTTGAAACCATTCAACGCCGCGCAATCCATTCGGATAACGATGGAGGAAAAAACGCCAAAGCGTCTCAAACACCTTCAACTCTTCACGATGATCCTTTTGTTCGATCATTTGGCGAAATGTACGGTTGACCGCTTCGCGTTCATCATAAGACAGCGCTTCATCCAAAAACCGCTGCACCATTTGCGACAGCTCATATTTTTGGTCAAAAAAGCGACGCTGCCGCACCCGCTTGATTTCATGCTTTTGCTGTTTGTTCATGCAGCACTTCTTATACTTTTTCCCGCTTCCGCACGGGCATGGGTCATTCCGGCCGATTGCCATGCAAAATCCTCCCTTCTAATCTTTCCTTTCCAAAACGGCGACCAAGATGTTAAAAACTGTCGGAATCGCGCACAAAGCCATTTTTCCCAATCCATCATGGATTCGGTCAAAACCGATCGTTCCCCGCCGCCTTTTTCGGAGTTTCACGAATGGAACGCATTCCATTCCCTGTTTCTGCTTATAGAGGGCTTGGGTTGAGCCCAATGATGTTTGAATGAGAGAGCCCTTGTGGAACCGGCTTTCCTTTCTGACGAAATGCCGCTGACTTGGGCGCAGCGCCCGTTTTTCCGCCAGCCTTTTAGATGAATCCCCGATCGGTGAAGATCTCCCACGCTACATCGCGGAGTTCTTTACGCAATTCTTTTTCATTCACTTCCTCAAGCAGGCCTTCATTCCTCCACGAACGGATGGCGCGGTCAATATGACGGTTGACTCGCTTCTCGTCCCATCCTTCACGCATCAACATAAGATCCATGTCATCGATCCATTCATTGATGCGCGCATCAAGCTCATCCCCTTCCTCTTCGAACCAGTCTTCCTCCCAGTCATCGAGCCATTCCTCGTCGTCTTCATCATCAACAGCCATCAGGAAAAAATCCAACGCCGCCGATCGCACATCTTCTGGCATCACGTCATACCGATCGGCGATGTCTTCCACCTCCGATCCTTCCGCCTTCATCAAATGTCCAGCCACATAGCGGAGCGCCGCCGCGTAGACGGGAACCGAATAAGGGAGACGGGATGTTTTTCCGCAATAGATCGCCCATATGGCGAACGCTTGATTGAGCAGCGCCGCTGGCGCCTCCGGCTCGTTTTCATCGAGCTCGCGAATGACGGCCGCTTGTTTCGGATCATCCCATTTGAACTGTTTGGCGAACTGCCAAAGCCACTCCAAAACCACGTCGGAAAGCACAGCGACGAACCGATCGCGCATCCATGAAGCTGCTGGCTGACCGCTCCACTCCCCTTCTTGTTGAATCGCCCGAAGCAATCGCTCTTTCCCTGACGCGGGGAGCGGAAACACCGCCGTGAAACACGTGAACACGTCCTGGTACGGCACAAGGAAGCCGAACACCACATCTCCTGTTTCGATCACGCTCGGCCATTGATAGGGAGCCAATAAATGGACGATCTTTTCCTCTCCCGTCAACAAATCCCGGACAACGGGGCGATTGTCGTCATCATAGCTGATGAACTCGCCAAGCGACGGAACGGCTCCTTCCCACCTCTCGATGTGAGCCTGAACGGACGGGCGCCACCGCTCCCAATGACGGCTTTTCCGGTAAGCGGAAAAGATCGTTTGTCCTGTTTCATCAAGCGGCCAACAAAACAACATCCAGTTCACCGCCATGATCTGCACGCCAAGCTCGAGTTCCTCCGGCATCTCATCAAGCGGGAACTGGTCTAAAAGCTCCTCCGCCTCCCTCTCATACCGCTGCAAGACAAACTGACGCATATCATTCATGCATTCGATCAACTCGCGGTCAATCAATGACGAAATCGAAACCGCCTCTTTTTTTCCGCAACAATGCTTGTACTTTTTCCCGCTTCCGCACGGGCATAACGCGTTCCGCGGCGTTTCTGCCATATTCGATGCACCTGCTTTCTTTTCCATTTGGACTTTTCTTATTACTATTATACCATCATCGATAGACGTTCAACCATCACCAGCTTTCTTTCTATCAAAACGCGTACACGTTCAAAAGCTCGCAATGTCCTTTCATGCCGGCTCGAGAACAGACGCGTTTTGTCACATTGCCCCTCTTTTTTCGACACGCTATCACATGCTATAATAGGATGATAAGGAATGGATCGGAAAGGACGGACCGACATGTTGCAGACCACGATCTCCAAACCGCTTTTGCGGCAAGCGGCAGAAGAATTGGTGAAAGAATTGCCGTATCCCATTTTCCGCAATCTCATTCAAAAAGGACGCGATTTGTCCAGATACGGGTTCGTCTATAACGTGATGGTCATCAACAGCCATGAAGTGGAAGGGGTCGTGTCCGACAAAACTCCTCATGACGTCATGGTTGATTTGTCCAACGTCACCCGCCGCCATCGCTGCCCGTGCGGGACGGAAGGGCTGTGTCCACACGTTTTGGCGCTGTTCTTTTATATATACGGCAACGTGTTCGACGTTGGCGAGCTGTTCCGCCTTTGGAAAAAAGGGCAAATCGAAGCGTTGTGGAAAGAGACAACCGCTCCCCATGAACGGGAGCCGCTCGCTCAAAAAAGGCTGGGGAAACCGACCGCCCTTTCCATCACTCAAAATGAAACCGTCGAAGATTGGTGGGACCAATTTGAGAAACAGTATCAAGACTTTTTCTCCCGCCATCAAAACGGCCAAAACTGGCCGTATCGTTTAGCCTTCCAACTCCTCCCGAAGCTGGGCAAAAACGAAGGAAAGCAAGCCGGCGCCCGCCCGCTGCGGGAGCTTCATGCCGCTCTATTTTTATTGGAGAAGCTTCGGCAGTACGGGGAGGCGCAAGGGTGGAATGACGTCGTATTCGCCTCTTACGGACAGTTTTCCTGGCAGCAGGACGTCAACTATGTCGCCGACCGCGCCTTTGACGCCTTGGAAAAATTGTCTGATAAATCGCTGCCGCGGTCGCTCAACGCGTTGATTGAACAGACGATTCCGTATGTTCGTGATGTATTGTTTTTGGACGGGGCGCTGTCATCATTCGGCTATGACTTTTACACAACCGCGTGGGAATCGCTGTTCACCAAGCCAACATGGCGGCAAGAGGAACGGGCCGAACTCCTTCGGCTCGCCAAAGACCGAGACGACATCCGCGCCGCTATGGCGGCGGCTCATCTTTCCTTTTTGCTTGGCGAAGACGACGAAGCGATGGCGCTTTACCGCGCTTTCCCCGATCAGGCAGGCTTGTTTTTGGTGGAATGGATCGGGCGATTCATTCAAAACGGCCTCTTGAAACGGTTTGAAGCCGTTTGGGAAAAAGCAAAAGACGATTGGCCGCTTTATCTTTCGCATATACCCTCTCCCATCCGAAGCAGTTTTTTGGACGAAACGGCGCACTGGTTTGAAATGTACGCCCGCCAACGAAACCGCTCGGACGCATGGGAAGATTTTTTGCAGCGAAGCCTCCCGTACAGCGTCAACGAGTACACCAACTTTTTGTATCGACAAGGGCGCTACCGGGAAGTCGTGGATCTATTCTTATGGGCGAACATCACCGCCGATGAATTGCATCCACAGCTGCTTAAAACATTGCAAGCGCGCAATCCAGAACTCGTGATGCCGTTATATCACCGGGCCGTGATGAGGCGGCTGGAAGAAAAAAACAGGGCGAGCTACCAAAGGGCGGTCCGCCATTTGAAAACGCTGCGGACCCACTACCGTTCGATGAAGCGGCTCGACCAATGGGAAGCCTATCTCGAACAACTGCTCGCCAAAACGGCGCGCATGCGCGCGTTTCATGAAGAATTGAAGAAAGGAAAATTGCTCTCATGAACGTGTTGCAGACGATTCGGCTTTCGTGCAAGTGGGACGAAGAAGATCAATGCTTCGAACTCTCAAGCTCCACGCCTGTCTCGTCATGGGCATCGACTTTGTTCGCTTGGCACGAAGAGACGTTTTACGGCACCTTGCTCGATATCGACCATGACGGTGAAAACGGGACCGTGCGGCTGTCGCCGTGGCAGACGCTCACCCTGTTCGCGTTGCGTCCGCACTCGCGCTTTTCCGCCATTGAATGGGCAGACGAGTTCACCGCCCGATTGGAAGAGTGGGCGAAGCACATTTGGAACGGTTTGCGCGAACGCCGCTTCCTTCCAGATGCTTCCTTATGGAAAAACACAGGCGGTGCATGGAGCGAAGCGAAGCGCACCCGCTGGCGCGGCGCGGATGACGATCCCGATCCGTTCGTCGCCACATGGCGGTCGCTGGCGATTGCCGACTGGCTCTCCCGCGATCCGGAGCTTCGCGGCATTTGGGGCGAAATCGTTCGCGCTTATCCATTGATCGCCTCCCCCAGCGGCCAATGGACCGGAACGGAAGACGATTGGCTTGAACAAATCGGCTGGCTCGGCGACCGGCCGCCGTTTACGGTCGGGCTTCGCCTCGTCGAGCCGCCCGAGGAAGGCGACGTATGGACGCTTGAAGCGGTGTTAATCGCCATCGACGACAGTGTCATCACACCTGCGAGCGACATTCCGCGCGCCTGGCGCCCGTATGAATCATCGATCCAGCGCGCCATTCGCCGCATTTGCGCGATCGTGCCATGGCTTGGCAATGGAAGCGAGTCGTTGCTTCATGAACTGTCCGACGAACAAGCGTGGCGCTTTTTGTCCGAAGAAAGCTTAAAGCTGACGGAAGCGGGTGTGCGCCTCTTGCTTCCCGACTGGTGGCACGACATCCGCCAGGCGCAGCTGTCGATCAAAGCGAAACTATCGCCTTTCGTCAACGCGGAATCATTATTCGGCCTTGAGCGCCTCGCTGATTTCGATTGGCGCGTCGCGACCAACGGGATTGAGCTGACGGAAGAGGAGTTTGCCGCTTTGGCGGAACAAAAGCGGCGCCTCATTCGCCTGCGCGGCCAATGGCTCATCCTTGATCCCGCCCTTGTCCGCCGCGCGCAGGCGCTCATGGAAAAGGCGAAAAAGGAAGGAGTGCCGATCCACGACATCGTGGCGCAAACGCTGCTTTCAGAAGCAGAGGAGCGCGAAG
The DNA here is from genome assembly GCF_000174795.2 of Geobacillus sp. Y412MC52. Lineage (NCBI taxonomy): Bacteria > Bacillati > Bacillota > Bacilli > Caryophanales > Anoxybacillaceae > Geobacillus > Geobacillus sp. Y412MC52. The sequence goes on from NC_014915.1 coordinate 3,424,473, forward strand.
AGGCAACGGACGAATCGATCCCGATCCACATTGACGTCCACGACCAATTCCGGGCGTTCATCCGCCAGCTCCAGCAGCTTGATGGATTGCCGAAAGCGAATGTGCCGCCGTCTTTTCACGGCACGCTCCGCCCGTATCAGCAGCGCGGCGTCGACTGGCTCGTCTTTTTGCGCCGATTCGGCTTTGGCGCCTGCTTGGCCGATGACATGGGGCTTGGCAAAACGGTGCAGCTGCTCGCCTATTTGACCTATGTAAAAGAAATGGAACGGCCGGACACGCCGGCCTTGCTCATCTGCCCGACCAGCGTGATCGGCAACTGGCAAAAAGAATGCGCCCGCTTCACCCCAGACTTGCGCGTCTACGTGCACCATGGACCGAACCGGGCGAAAAACGATGCGTTCGTGCAAACGGCAGGCGAGGCCGATCTCGTCATTACGTCTTACAACCTTGCTCATTTGGACCAAGACGATTTAAAACAGATGCACTGGCACGTCATTTGCTTGGATGAAGCGCAAAACATTAAAAACGCGCAAACGAAACAAGCGCGCGCCATCCGCCGCTTGAGCGGAAAACATAAAATCGCCTTATCCGGCACGCCGGTTGAAAACCGTCTCGGCGAACTTTGGAGCATCTTCCACTTCCTCAACCCGGGCTACCTCGGCAGTGCGGCCGAGTTTGAACGCCGATTTGCCGGACCGATCGAAAAAGAAGGAGATGCCCGCAAAAAAGCGGCGCTGCAGGCGCTCATCCGCCCATTTCTCTTGCGGCGGACGAAAACGGATGAAGCGGTTGCGCTCAACTTGCCGGATAAGCTTGAACAAAAAGAATATTGCCCGCTCACGGCCGAACAGGCTGCCTTGTACGAGCAGCTCGTCAACGACACACTCGAACGGGCAAAGGAAGCCAGTCCGTTTGCGCGGCGCGGCTTGATTTTGCAAATGCTAAACGGTGTGAAGCAAATTTGCGACCATCCGGCGCTGTATTTGAAAGAACGCCGCCCCCGCCAGCTCGTTGAACGGTCGCACAAGCTCGAAAAGCTCATCGAACTGATCGAGCAAATTCGCACCAACGACGAATCGTGCCTCATCTTCACGCAATACGTGCGAATGGGCGAGATGATCCAAGAGCTGCTTTCCGACTTGTTTGATGAGCCGGTGTTGTTTTTGCACGGAGGCGTCCCAAAACAAACGCGCGACCGGATGGTGGATGAGTTCCAAGCGAAAAAAGCGCCGATTTTCCTTTTGTCGCTCAAAGCGGGCGGCACCGGGCTCAACTTAACAGCGGCCAACCACGTCATCCATTTCGATCGCTGGTGGAACCCGGCTGTGGAAAACCAAGCGACCGACCGCGCCTACCGCATCGGACAGACGAAATTCGTCCACGTCCATAAATTGATCACCATCGGGACAATCGAAGAAAAAATCGACGAGATGCTCGAACAAAAACAAGCGCTCGCCGACCTCATCACCGAAGGCGAGGCGTGGATCACCGAACTGTCCGATGACGAACTGCGAGACTTGCTCGCCTTATCGGCCGCGGCGAAAGGAGGCGCTTAAGCATGGCGGGAGAAAAACCGAAGCGCAAGAAAAAAACGACAGAAAACCCGTGGGAAAAGCTGCTGAAGCGGATGGAAGAAAAGTTGAAAGAGCGGGAAAAGCGGCAAAAGCAACCGTAAAGGGACATCACGCAGGCGATGAACATCCTGTTGGACACAGAAAAACTCCATAAGCAAGTGTTGCTCTTTGTCCAGCCCTGAAAAGGGCCAATCCAGACGCACGTGTGTTCATCGAAAAATCTCATGGGCAACGTTTTGCCCTTCACCCGGGCATGAAAATGCCCCATCAAGACGCGTGCATTTTCACGGAAACAGCGTGGGATTGATCCCACGCTGTTCGCTTTCAAGCAGTCCTCTCGGCATCTTGTCAACGGAACAATTCGGCCATGTCGATTGCAAGCCCCGAAAAATAAACAGACCATCAAGAGAAGGTCTATCGCACCGATCCTTTCGCTAAACGGAAGCATACATCCGATCGCGCTCTTGCGCTTCGTATTTCGCAAACGGGTCGATGAGCGAAATTTTTTGCGCTTCGGCATCGCCAACGCCGGCGTACAGCTCAGCCGTGCCGTCGCCTTTGCGGATGAGTCCGCCGCTGAAAACGACGTTCGCCAAATCCGGCCGTTTCGCCGGCCCGTCTAAAAAGTGGGAGCGAAGCGCAAGCAATTCCAGCTCCGAACGCTCCATCGTCTCGGGATTCAACACGAACACCATCGGGTAGTAATGGCGGTTGCCTTGCTCATCAAAGCAAGCGATATGGCCGAGCGCCCCAACAAGCCCGTTTGCAAGCAAATGCGCCTCGTTCACGCCGCCCCATTCTTCATCCGTAAATTGGGCATCCAAAATCGGCGCGGCCTCGATCACGTCCGGCGTCAACTCATCGAGCGAGAAAATGCGGGTGAAACCGATTTTCCCGCGGCCTCCTTTTTCCCCTTGCGGTCGGGTAAACACGCCGATCGAGCCATCTTTCAGCTCGACGAGGCGAATGTCTTTCATCCCATCCGGCCCTTCGGCAAACTTTTCTAAGCGGCGAATGTTCGGTCCGCGGTAAAAGACCGTCCGCCAGCTATGCTCGCCAACAAACACCGGATGCGGAAACGTCTCCACGCCGCCAAACACAAGCTGACCGTGAATCCGCGACACGAACGGGTCTTGCAAGGCGAACACCGGCGCCCCTTCACGAGGAACCCAAACACCGTCGCGCTCGACGAAAAAGTACACTTCCGACTGCTCGCTGTCGCGCGCCTCGACGCGCCCAGCGATCACCCATTCTCCTTCATCCACAAACGGTGCGGAAATATTATAAACGTCCCGGTCCCCCACACCCGCAAAGCGGAGCTTTTCCGGCTCAAACGGCTGTGGGGCCAGGCGGAATTCATCGACTAATACTTGACATGTCTTTAATGTTGGCGATTGGAATAACATAATCATCCCTCCGGATGGCGCCCAAAACGCTTGCATAAGCGTTTTGGGCGTTTTTCCTGGTCGCGGTTCGAACAGGAAACCCCACTCCCTTTTCACACCGGCTTCGTCATTCGGACACCAACGATGATGCCACCCCCCGTCGCCGGATCAGGAAGCCAATGAAACTCATTCATTCGTGTGTTCCTATTATAATATGATATGAGAAAGAAGGAAACACGTTATTCATTGCCAAAAAAAGAAGGACCAAGACGAAGTCAAGGCCCTTTTTCTCCCTTTATTGGCGCTGTTGGACAAAATCGATAAACGCTTGATCAATATCCACCACCACAAACTCCACATCCTCGACCGGACCAAGCACCTTGACAAACAACTGCGCCACTTTTTCTTTGTCAAGCCTTCCCACGCCTGTCCCCAACGCCGGCAGCGCCACCTTCTTGATCCCGTGCTCCCGACAGTGCGCGACAAGCCGCTCAAGACACGACCGGACGATGTCATACGACGTCGCCCCTGCAGGTTGCTTCATCGTCACTAAGTGAATCACCCGGCGAAACGGCAGCGAGCCTGCCCCTGTCACGTACAAATCGCCGGGCTTAGGGTCTTGCGCTTGACAGACGCGGATCGCTTCCTCTTCAATTACGCGCCCGCCTGCCCGACGGATCGCCGCTGCCACCCCACCGCCCATCGGTCCGATGCCATTGGCGGCATTGCAAATGTACTCGACCCCTTCAACCTTCGTCAAATCGCCGACGATCGCACGAATCATCCAAACCCCTCCTTAGCGGTTTTGCGCAAAAACTCCCTAAGAACGACGGCATGGTTATGCTGCTCGTCTTTGGCGGCATAAAGCAACGTCACCGTCCCGGAAAGCGAAAGCAGCTCGCCGACAAGCGCCTGCTTCGTCTCGTCCGTCACCAGTTCCCATTCATATTTTCTCGCAAACTCGGCAAACCGCTCCGACCGATGGCCAAACCACTGCCGCAGCGCCGGACTCGGGGCAATCTCTTTCATCCAGCGGTCGATGCGCGACCCGGCCTTTGACACCCCGCGCGGCCAAAGGCGGTCGACGAGAATGCGGATGCCGTCATCCTGTCCGATTGGGGTATGAATCCGTTTTAGCCTGTAATGACCCATACCGGTCGCCTCTTTCCTGCCCTATACGTTTACCTCGTCCCACTTGGCTTTTACCACTAATGTCCCACCCGTTCTCCTCAACATTTTTTCCAGCTTCATCAAATAAGTCGATTTCAAAGCAGGCGTTCTCACACGGGTAGTCACGATTCTCCCTTCGAATCGATATCCAGGCAACCATTTCCCTAACTGTTCGATTGTTCGGGCGATCTGGTGTACAGCTTCCTCAAGGTCAGACCCTTTTAGTTCGATGAAAAATGCCCGCCCCCCTTCGATCACTAAAAATAAAAAGTCGCATTTTACCCCCTCTTTAATCAAACAACCGTCTACACGGTACAAAGCCACCCTCTTTTCCCTCTTATTGACGAAACGAACCCCTCTCCCGTTTTCCTCAACAACTGCTAATTTTCGACGGTCGCAATAGTGTAAACAACTTTCCCAACCTACAACCGCCATGTTTACTCCCCCGCTTCCTCCGCCTCCATGAGTTCATCAAGTACGCGGTTGATGGCAGACGATGCTTCATCGATCGCTTCGGCCTGTATGAACTGTAATTCATTATCAATAATGCTTCGATAGCGGAATCTCCCTCCTTCACTCTCCAGCATGTAGGCCTTTACCCGCTCTGGAGAAAGGCGCAGCTTTCGGTCCACAATTGGATGCGCACGTTGATCCAGTTTGTTTCCGATTTTGGCAGCGTACAAATAAATATTAAAAGCAGACAAAATGTACGGGCTATGAGTCGTAATCACTAGCGTACTATTCGTCACATTTAGCAACAACGCAAATAAGGCAACCATTTCTTTTTGTGCGTTCGGATATAAGTGTGCCTCGGGTTCTTCAATCACCATAAACACTCGCTGCCGTTCCAGAATGATTGTAAAGATCAGCAGCAAAATCCAAACGACTTCCTGTTGTCCAGAAGATGAAAATTTCAGTTTTGTATACTCTCTTTCATTAAAAAAAATCCTTTCCCCATAATCAGAGAACATGTATTTCCCTTTCATCACGCCTTCGATCATCTTGATGGCCAGTCGGATTGCCTCAAAGTCAATTTTTTCTGTCGAGAATTTTTTTCGATCTTCGATGATTTCCTCAAACGAATGCGAAAACATCTTCTTTAGCAGATTAATTCGCTCGATAAACTGTTCTGTCAACACATCGAGTTGCTGCGGGTTAATATCCTGAAGCTGATCCGACAATGTGGCAACTAAACTCCTCCCTGCAGGGATAAAAATGGGTGTTTTGGAATCGCCGAATACCTCAGCGATCGCTGCTTTGACCTTTTCCAACACATTTTGTTGACGCACTTTCCACGAGGAGACATTCCAAAAATCATCCAACTGTTGTTCTTCGTATTGCATTTCCTTTTTCATCTGCACAACATGTTTAAAATTTTCCTGAATCTCCCGTTTTAGCGGATCGCTGAAATGGATTTGTACATAACCGTCCTTTAAATCAAGACGGACAAACTTTTCAACATCATACTCATAACGAATATGAAACGGTTTCATATGTTTGGTTGTGCCAAAGTACCCAACAAATTTTCTCCGAAGACGTTTATTGAACTCAAAAAATGGGTTGTTTTCTTCCGTTTGACGTACTGAAAGCAAATAGTTTACCCATTCATCAGGAATCGATTGAAAGAAAAAAATCAATTTGCTGATCGTACTTTTTCCGCTCGCTTGGGGGCCAATCAAAACGGTAACATCCGTGATCTCCTCATCAAACAGCTTCACAGGACCAAAATGTTCAATCCGTATGCGCGCCACATCCTACCCTCCTTTTTTGTCTCCATCCTCTGAAAAACGACTAACAGTCATTAAGAGCATTTCAACACGAACGACTTATTTTTGATTAGCTGCTCTTCGATCCCTTCGCCTCTGCCACCACCCGCTCCAAAAACGAAAGCAAGTCATCCCGCAGCTCCTCGTTTTGCAGGGCAAACTCAATCGTCGTTTCGATAAAGCCGAGCTTTTCGCCGACATCGTACCGCTTTCCTTCAAATTCATAGGCAAACACGCGCTGAATTTCATTCAACCGCCCGATTGCATCGGTGAGCTGAATCTCCCCGCCTGCGCCGGCTTCCTGTTTCTCTAAAAACAAGAAAATTTCCGGCGTCAACACGTAGCGGCCGACGATCGCCAAGTTCGACGGCGCTGTGCCCGGAGCTGGTTTTTCCACGAAGCGGCGCACTTGGTAGCGCCGGCCTTGCTGCTCGAGCGGGTCGATGATCCCGTAGCGATGCGTTTCTTCCTCCGGCACGCGCTTGACGCCGATCACCGAGCTGAACGTTTGTTCATACTGCTCAATGAGCTGTTTTAAACAAGGCTTTTCCGCCTGGACGATATCATCGCCCAACAACACCGCAAACGGCTCGTCTCCAATGAAATTGCGCGCGCACCAAACCGCATGCCCCAGCCCTTTCGGCTCTTTTTGGCGAATGTAGTGGATGTCAACCTTCGACGGCTCTTTCACTTTCTCAAGCAGATCCAGCTTCCCTTTTTGCTTGAGCATCTGTTCCAGCTCAAACGCGTAGTCAAAATGATCCTCAATCGCCCGCTTCCCTTTCCCGGTGACGATGATGATGTCCTCAATGCCTGAGGCGATGGCTTCTTCGACAATATATTGAATCGTCGGCTTATCAACGATCGGAAGCATCTCCTTCGGCATTGCCTTCGTCGCCGGCAAAAACCGCGTCCCAAGCCCGGCCGCCGGAATGATCGCTTTGCGTACTTTTTTCATCTCCGATGGTTCCTCCTCTATCCGATGATCATCTGTTCTTTCGAGTCATGGCCAGTGTCTTTCATTGCCCAGCCGCAAACCGCTCTGCCGACCTGACCGATGAATCGGCGTTGTTTTTATTATACCAAATCCTGTTGAACGGAAAAGAAACGAAACGACGCAATGAACGTTGAACGCTCTCCCACCTGCGCTCACGGTATGTTCGCGGCAAACCAAAAAAGAAACGCCCGGCCATCCAGGCGTTTCCGTTCTTACACCGCAACGTGCGGGCAACTTCGCTTTCATACTTTCACAAGCGAATCCAAAATCTCGTCCAGCTTCAGCTCGACGCACGCCATCGACGTATCGGCGGCGCCGTAATACATTTTCACAATATCACCGTCAACAAGCGCCCCGCATGAGAACACGACGCGGCCGAAAAAGCCGTTCACCTCATAGTCCGCTTCCGGCTCAACAAGCGGCCGCTCCGAGCGGGCGATGACTTTTGCCGGATCGTTCAAATCGAGCAGCACCGCCCCCATGCAATAGCGGTGGTCATCCGACGCGCCGTGGTACAACTCAAGCCAGCCGTATTCCGTTTTGATCGGCACCGCTCCGCCGCCGATGCGGGCGCTGTCCCACTTCCCTTCGCGCAGACCGAACAAAAAGCGGTGATTCCCCCAATGAAGCAGATTCTCCGACTCCGCGATCCACACCTCGGGGCGGCCGTTGCTTCGCGGCACTGGGCGATGGAGAGCGTAATATTTGCCGTTGATCTTCTCCGGAAAAATGAGCACATCTTTGTTTTCCGGAGCGAAAATCATGCCGTGGTGCGTCACCATCCGGAAATCCGTTGTTGACACCATCGCCTCGCCGACTCCTTTTGGTGAGACGGCGCTGAAATAAATGTAATACGTGCCGTCAATGTACGTAATGCGCGGGTCTTCAATACCGAATGTCTCGAGCTCATTCGATGGATAGACGAACGGGCGGTCGTCGATCACAAACCGCCGCCCGTCTTGACTCCGGGCGAGGCGCAAATACGAAAGCGACGTCAAATAGGCGAATCGCTCCGCCCCCGCCTCTCTGATCACCCGCGGGTCGGAAAAATCATAGCGCGGATCATCTTTGCGAAATTCGTAAACATCGACCTTCCCCGTCTCTGGATTCCATACCGGCGCTTTCACGATGTTCGGGTCATCCGACACGGGCCGCTCCGCCACCCGAAGAAGCAGCAGCACTTCCCCTTGAAACCTCGCCACCCCAGCGTTAAACGCCCCGATGACTTCAAACCCGTCGTGGTGCGGCGGCACATCTTCCGGCGTAATGAGCGGGTTTTCTTCGTAGCGGTAAATGTGCATCGTCACCCCTGCCTTTCGTATTTCGTAAATGGATCAACGATTGTCAGTTTTTGCGCTTCTGCGTCACTTGTTCCAGCGTAAAAATCGGCCGTGCCGTCCCCTTTGCGAATCAGTCCGCCGCTAAACACGACATCCGCCAAATCCGGACGCTTCGCCGGGCCATCGAGGAAATGGGCTCTTGTGGCGATCAACTCCATGTCCGACGCTTCCCCCGTATCCGGATTGAACGCAAACACCATCGGATAATAATGACGGTTCCGTTCCTGATCGAAACAAGCGATATGGCCCAAGACGCCGACGAGCCCATTGCCAAGCAAATGCACTTCGTTGGCGCCGCCCCATTCTTCATCGGCAAATTGGCCGTCAATCAATGGGGCATTCTCAATCGCCTCCACCGTCAACTCATCGAGCGCACCGATGCGGGTGAAGCCGATTTTTCCGCGTCCGCCTTTTTCCCCTTGCGGACGGGTGAAGACCCCAACCGACCCATCCCGCAGCTCAACAAGACGAATGTCTTTCATCCCGTCGGGACCGGTGAAAAAATGCGCCAATTCATTGATCGTTTTTCCGCGGTAAAACACCGTCCGCCAATACAACTTCCCGTGAAGCACGGGATGCGGAAACGTCTCCACGCCGCCAAACACGAGATGCCCGTGCACCCGCGAAACAAACGGATCCTGCAAAGCAAACACCGGCGCCCCTTCCCGCGGCACCCATGTCCCTTCACGCTCGACGAAAAAGTATACTTCTGATTGCTCGCTGTCTCTTGCCTCCACCCGTCCGGCAATGACCCACTCGCCATCGTCTTCAAACGGCGCGGAAATGTTGTACACGTCCCGCCCCCCAACGCCGGCAAACACGAGCTTCTCCACCCGAAGCGGCTGAGGAGCACGCTGAAATTCCTCAAGCAGTGTCTGGCATGTTTTCATCGTCGGCGTCCTTGTCTGCATAACGTCTCTCCCTGCTCCCTCTTCCATCATGATGTTTTTATTATTTTAATATGAACTGCATGCCTTCTTTAAAATTCTTGCTAAACAAAAGGAACAAAATCAAAATCGGCAGCGTGAGAAGCACTGAGGCTGCGTACATCGGCCCCGGATATCCGCCGTACGGTCCAAACATTTGCGCCAACAACACGTTTAACGTCAACATCTTTTCGTTATTCACCACAAGCATATCCCAAAGCAGTTCCACCCATCGTTCCATAAAAAGGAACAAGAAAATGATCGTCGTAATCGAGCGCGACATCGGCCAGACAATGCGGCGAATGATGGTGAAATGGCCCGCTCCATCCATCTTTGCCGCTTCGATCAATTCATCGGGAATGCTGCGGAAAAAGTTCGTGTACATAAAGATGGCCCACAAGTTGACCGCTTTGGGCACGATCATCGCCCAATACGTGTTGTACCAGCCGAAATACCGTACGATCAGAAACAGCGGAATCAACAAAATGATCGATGGATAAAACATTTGAAACAAAATCGCGTTGTTGACCCATTGTCTCCCTTTAAATTTCACTTTCGACAGCGCATATCCAACCATCACGGCCGTCACAAGCATGAGCAGCGTTGACGCCGACGTGACGAGCAAACTGTTGAAAAACGCCCGAAGCCACGGCCGCGGCACGACATCTTCGCCGCCTTGAAACAGCCATTCATACGAGCGAAACGTCAACGACGACGGGATAAGCTTTCGGTCGACCTCATTCCATGGGGCAAGAGAGCCTAACACCATATACAAATACGGAAACACCATGACGAACAAAACGGCAAACGCCAAAACATAAAGCAATCCGACCTTCCACGTTTTACTCCCAGCCATGTTTGCCACCCCATTTTTCTAACAGCTTGCGAAAGACGAAAATCGACGCAAAGGTGACGATCGAATTAATGATCGCGACCGCGGTTCCGTAACCCGCATTCAATTTTTCAAACGCTTGGTTGTAAATCTCGAGCTGCCACGTATGGGTCGCATACTCTGGCCCGCCGCCCGTCAGCACATACGGTTCAGTGAAAATGCCAAACATCAAGCCGACCGCCAAAATCGTCACCGTATAAAACGAAGGGTATAGCATCGGAATCGTCACGTGCCAAATCCGCTTCCAGCCGACCGCCCCGTCAATTTCCGCCGCTTCATACACTTCTTTCGGGATGCTTTCCAAGCCGGACAAAAACAGCAGCGCATAATATCCGACAAACTTCCACGCCATCATGAGCGCAATGACGAGCGGGGCTAAGATGGGCGAGCCGAGCCAATCCACATCCAAGCCAAACGCATCCCGCAAAAATTGATTCAGAGGGCTGTTGTAGGAAATGACCCCTTTGACGACAATCGACGACGCCACTCCCGATGCCAAATACGGCAGAAAATATCCGACGGCAAACAATCCTTTCCACCGAGGCAGATGGTGAAGAATCAGCGCCAAAAACAGCGAGCCGGCGATGACGATCGGCACAAACATCAACATAAACTTGTACGTCACCCAAAACGCTGCCCGCACGCTCGGGCTGAAGAAAGCGTCAAGGAAGTTTTGCATTCCCACCGTCTCATATTCGGGAGAAATTAAATTCCAGTTCGTAAAAGCGAGATATAACGCCCAAAACAGAGGGATCAAAAAGAAAATAGCCGAATAGATAAGGTATGGGCTGGCGAGCAGCCAACCCACTTTTGCCGCATGTTTATTCATGTTATTTTAACACCCCATGGATCGCCTTTTCCATGTCCTCCCACGCTTTTTCTGGGGTTTTCTCGCCTTTGACGACCGGATTCAACGCCTCTTTGCCGATCAGCTCTTGAAGCTCAACCATTTTGGCGTTATCCATAGGCGGTATGGCGTTCGGAATGTTTTCCGCATACAGTTTCAGCTGCGGATTTTGTTCAAAATAGGAGACAAACGCCTCGTTCGTCGACAAGTCGTCCCGCGCCGGCGGCAAGTTCGTTTCTTTCAGCCATTCCAAATCGTTTTGCGGATCGGAATACACCCATTTGACGAAATCGAACGCGGCTTGTTGCTGCTCTTTCGTCGCCGAAGCGTAAATAACCAGCCCTTTTGTATCGGCGAACGTTTTCGCCTGCGACGGATCCATGCCATCAGGCACAGGCGGCATCGACAACACGTATTTCTCGTTAAACTTCATTTCCGGAAACTTTTCAGCCCAATACGGGAACGTCCACGGCCCTAAATCAGACATCACGGATGTACCGCTTTCAAACGGGTCTTTCGTCTCTTTCGTCAACACGAGCTGATTTTTGCTTAAATCAGCGAAGAACTGGAGCGTCTTCACACCCGCGTCACGATCCGCACTCAACTTGTTCCCATCGATGAAATGCGTCCCATTCGACGCCGCATTGTAAATCATGAAGAAGTCAAACCATCTCGCCCACCACGTCGGTTTAACCAAATCGGCTCTCGCCCATAGAAACTTGTTCGGATATTTTTCTTTCAGCTTTTTGCCGACTTCCATGACTTCGCTGTACGTCTTCGGCGGAGCGTTATACCCCAACTCTTTCAGAATATCGATTCGCCAACCGAACAGCATGGCGTTGGAGTAAATCGGCAGCACATATTGATGGCCGTCGGCAAATTTCCATGTTGAAATCGTGCTTTTCATCTGCCGCTTGGCGATTAAGTCGTCAAACCCTTCAAATTGATCCAGCGGCACAATCGCCCGGCTGTCCGCCAGCTGTGCGGCAAACCCGCGGGAGATGTTTTCGGAAATGACCGGCGCATTTCCCGCGGCAATCGCCGACTGAATGCCCGCCTCCGAAGAAGGGCTTTCCGGCATCGGCGATACTTTGATTTTCACGTTTTGATGCTCTTCCATATAGCGATCCGCCATCTTCTTCCAGAATGCCTGCTGCGTCGGATTCGGCGCCGCCCAAAACTCAATTTGTACGGTTGATCCTTCCTTCTTCTGCCCTTGTTCATTCCCGGTCTGTCCTTGACAGCCTGTTCCCGCCACCGCAGCGGCAAGCAACAACGAAGCCAGTTTGAACCACTTGCGCTTTTTCATCGTCCATTCCCCCCTTGTATTGATGAGCAGGTGATTAAAACGCTTACATAAACAACCGCTTCAGATAACCCCTCTCCTTCCCGTGACAAATCATGGAGACGAACAATCTTGTTAGCTAAAAACAAATTTATGTAACGGTATTTTATAACATTACAATGACATTATTTCATGATTCCACGAAATAGTCAACTTCTTTTTGCGGAAAAGACAAGAAAAAACCGTGAGTTTAGACGCAATCCATCAACTTGACAAATAACAATTGTAACGTTACAATATCATTCCGTATATATTTGTTCCGAGGTATTGAATGTCTTTCGTTTTCACAAGGGATATACTTGAACTAGAGAAAGCAAGCAAACGCTGCGAAAGCGGAGCCAACCTTCAAGATTTCGATGTATACTTGAATGATGGAAAGCGAAAAACCACAACGGCCGTCCTTGTCGGCGCCTCAAATCACCGAAAGGCAAAAATAGCGAACAAGTGGAGGTAGCGAATGAAAAAACGCGTCACCATGCAAGACATCGCCGATCGACTGAACATTTCCAAAAACTCGGTCTCTCAAGCGCTGCGCGGCAAAGAAGGGGTCAGCGAAGAAACGAGGGATCTTGTGAAGCGTGTAGCCAAAGAAATGGGGTATGAATATCCCGCCTCTCGCGCAAAGTCGCGCGGCAAACCGCCGAAGCAAATCGCCCTCATCGCCTCCGACCGCACGTTTTCGCTGAAATTTTTTGGCGAAATCTACTTAAGCATCGAGCAGGAAGCGCTGTCACACGGCATGAAGCTGCACATCCAATCGGTGAACAAAGAACAAAAAGAACGGCTTCTTTTGCCTTCGTTCATCGAGGAAAAACAAGTCGACGGCGTGATCGTCCTTTCCCACATCAGCACCGAGTACATCCAACAAATCGTCGCCACCGGCATCCCGACCGTCCTGGTCGACCATCACCATCCGAACATTCCAGCCGATGCGGTGCTGACAAACAATCGGTTCGGGGCGTATGTGGCCGTCCAGCATTTGTTGGAGCTCAACCATACTGACATCGCGTTTGTCGGCGACGTCAACTATTCGCCGAGCTATCAAGAGCGGTATGAAGGGTACTTATTGGCGCTGAAAGACTATGGGGTGAAGCCGAACGAGGAGTGGATGTTCTGCCAGGCGCAAGAGGACGAAACGGTCATCGCCAGCTACATCCGTGAGCTGAAGCGGCAGCCGACCGCCTGGTTTTGCGTCAATGACGGGCTTGGCTTTTTCGTCAGCACCGGCCTGCAGCAGTACGGGCTAAAAGTGCCCGATGACGTTTCCGTCTGCAGCTTTGACAACGGGCAGCTGTCGCAAATCGCGACGCCGAAAATCACGACCGTCGACATCGACCTGAAGCGCTACGGCAAACGAGCAGTGGAATTGTTGCGATGGCGGTGGGACAACCCGAACGAACCTTTTCAGGAAGTGCTATTGTCTACGAAACTGATCAAACGGGAATCCACAGCAGCAAAACCAACGCGCTAGGGCGGGGCTGGCCTTTTGCCCCGCCTGTTTGATTTCCATTCACTTGAAGCCGCTTTGTTTCATTTCCTCAATCTCCGTCACAGGCAATCCGGTCAGTTCGTGAATCGTCTGCGCATCAAACCCTTTCATCAACATCCGTTTCGCAATGTGCCGTTTTTCTTGTTCCGCTCCCTCTTTGCGCCCTTCCTCCCGTCCTTCCTTTCGGCCTTGAATTTTTCCCTTTTGCTCGTACGAAATGATCAATTCCAGCACGCGTTCTTTTTCTTTCGTCTCCATTTGTTCCACCTCGCTTCGAAGCTGTTGTTCTTCTTCATCGGACAGCTTCACATACGTTTCAAAAAAGCCCATCAACAAACGCTGTCTTGCCTCGTCTAGCTCAAGACGCACCAACATGCGCAAAAATTGCTTTTTCAGTTCCACTCGTTCACTTTCAGTATACCCCATTTTGCTAAGCAGCGCAGCCGCCACCGGGTTGTCGGTGCGGATGAATTGGCGCCAGTTTTGCTTGCGCAACTCCACATGGAAAAAGCGAAAGTCAAGCACATCGCCAAACGGAAAGGAGAGCGTGAACGAAGAGGGTTCATCTCGGATGGCATCATAGCTGAAGACGGCAATCGGAATGATCGGAGTGCGGTATTTTTCAAACAAGCGGCTGAAGTAAAGAAACATTCTTTCTGGAAATGACGATTGAACGTACGCTTGGTTTTCTACGTGAACAATGATCAATCCGTCTTTTCCTTTGAACTTCGTCTCGACGAGCAGGTCAACGCGGTACTTCTCCCCAGCCGTTACGTCCGTAAACAGCTCTTCGGACAAAAACGACAAATGGTTGAAATCAATATGCTCGTGCATATCCGGAAAGAAGAGAAGCACAAATTCCTCAAAAAACGTCTGCAACAACTCCTTGAACAACCGGTCGTGATCAATCGCCATACATTCACCTCACACGAATACGTTTCGTAATTCTCTTTTTCGACATCATCAAGCAAAATCCTGCCGATGGCACAAAAATGGCTGTCCCTTTTCGAGAAGAGACAGCCAAGACGCCGACCGCAATGTGAAGCCCCCTCCATTCCTGGATATGAATGTTTCGCCACTTGCACGCAAGGCCTAGAAGTGGGGGATTCCAAGGCTACTACATCCCCGCCTTCCTTCCGCCCTCCACCGCCTTCGCCCGGCGGAAACGGGCGATCACGTCATCCATCCCCCCGCTGCCGAACATCACGCCCGCGACGATGAAGAGAAAACCAGCCAACTGCATCCATGAAATCGGCTCACCAAGCAGCCAGTGCGCCCCAAGCAACGAAAAGAGCGGATTCAAATTAATGAACACCGCTGACTCGGCGGGGCCGAGGTGCTGCACAGCTTGGTTGTAAAACATATGGCCAAGCGCTGTGGCCACGACCGCCGAAGCAAGGAAAATCATCCAAAGCGGAAGCGTGCCCTCTTTCAAACTCGATAGGCCGCTCGGCTCGAGCACGAGGCTTAAGACAAACAGCCAAAGCGACCCGAAGACGAGCATCCACCCGGTCATCACCCGCGCCTCGACCGTCGCCTTTTTGATCATAATGAAGCTGATCCCTTGCGCCAAGACGGCCAAAAAGATGTACACATCCCCGATTGACAAATGGCCGAGGCCGCCGTCGCCGTTCGCGACGACAAACACGACGCCAAAAAACCCGAGCGCGATGCCAAGCAAACGAAACAACGTCGGCCGCTGCCCCAAAAACACGATCGCCAACAGCGCCGTCACAAGCGGCACCATCCCTAAAACAAGGCCCGCGTTCACCGCCGTTGTCCTCGCGAGCCCCAAAGCTAAAAAGAAGTGATGGGCCACCACGCTGAACAATGCGGCCAAGCCAATCTGTTTCGCCTCATTCCAACTGACTTTTTGAAGCTTGCCGATCCCCCATAAAAACAAAAGCACGACCAACCCGGCCGTTAGAATGCGCAGCGCCGTCAACGCGACGGGCGAAAAATGCTCCACAAGAATTTTCAACGCCGTCACGTTCAAGCCCCAAGCAACCATGATGGCGATCAGCAGCGCATAAATAAATGATTTCCGCATCGCTCTCTACCTCTCCTGCATCTCTGTTTTCAGCGGAACGGCAAAGGAAAAACGGAGCCCTAAACGCTCCGCCTTTCCATCCGCCTCCAAATAGGACAAACCGCCGTTTCTCACGCTAGTGCATCATTTCCAACAACCCCTGCCATCCATTTTACTACACTCTGATGAATTTTTTGACTAAAAAATGCAGCCGTATGTCTATCCTGTGACACATGCCACGGCGCTTCCGCCCTTTCCCTGCCCATATCCGCCGCCCATCGTGCATATGGTATAACAGAGAGGAGAGGAGACCCCATGTTCCCACGCTACCGCCAAAAGACGATCCGAGCCAGGACTGGGGTGGCGGTTCTCACTGCCGTCGCCGTGCTGGTGGCGATCTTGTCTCTGTTTCTTTCGAACGAACGGAACGAGGCAAAGGAAATCGTTGACACGTTTTACCGCTACGAGCAGGCAGGGGATTTTGGCAGCTCTTGGGAGCTGTTTCACCCGCTTATGAAAAAGAAATTCCCAAAAGACGTCTACATCCAGCGCCGCGCCCACGTCTTTATGCAAGACTTCGGCGTCGAGACGTTCGACTACCGCATCGATGAGGTGGAAAAACTGTCGTCATGGTCGATGTCTGATGAGGACAAACCGCTTCACGACGTGTATCGCGTCCGCGTCATTCAGACGTTCCATAGCGCTTTTGGCGTGTTCGAAATCCATCAAGACGTCTTCGTCGCCAAAGAAAAAGGGGAAAAGAACATTTTGTTCCCTTACCGCCCGTAACCCCCAACATCGATGCGGCCCCGATATCGACCGGGCGCCGCTTTCACCGCTCCTTCCATTCCTCGATGATCTCAAGCGTTCGATTAATGCCGACATTGTATATCAACAGCTTAAGCAAGTTTTCCCGCTCCTCTTTCGTAAAAAAGAGATCGCCGTCCATGATCTCAAGCGGGACAGGGGAGAGCTCGGCATACAGCTCATAATCAACCTTCTGTCCTTCCGGTTTTAGGACAAACGTTCTCATTCGCGCCATCCTCCTTTTTCACCTACACGTTTTGACCCGTTAGGCAACGCTCCCTGTCAAGTACAGACTAACGCACAGCGCGTTCATGCGACTGGCAGCCGCACCGTATTCACATGCCATGCGCATGAGACTCTCTTCCTATTTGAGCAACCTTATTCGAATCTTCTCATACACTAATGTATCATCAATCGGAGCTGTTTTCTCCATCCAGCGAAAAAAAGGAGCGAAATGCCATGTACAAACATATCGTCAAACGCGGGGAAACGATCGCCTCCATCGCCCGCGACTACCGCACATCTGTTGAGGCGCTCCTTCGCGCCAATGGTTTGACCGCCGCGTCCGTCATCTTTCCCGGGCAGGAGATCGTCATCCCCCACCTTCCGCCGAAAGGATCGATTCCCTACACGATCCACATCTCGATCAGCCGCCGCCAGCTGACGTTAAAACACCGGGGACGAACGATCCGCACGTATCCGATCGGCGTCGGCAAAATGGTCACCGCCACCCCCGTCGGCGACTTTGTCATCGTCAACCGCCAGCCGAACCCAGGCGGGCCGTTCGGCGCGATGTGGCTAAGCTTATCCAAACTCCACTACGGCATCCACGGCACAAACGACCCATCCTCCATCGGCAAATACGTATCCAAAGGCTGCATCCGCATGCATAACAAAGACGTGCTCGAACTCGCCTCCATCGTCCCGAACGGAACAGAGGTGTTCATCCGGCCGTGAGGGCAAAACAGCGCCATTCATCCATCTGTTCCGGGTCGCAACCCGTTTGATTTTTCAGGAAGATGTCATTCACTCCCATCGAACGAACACCGTGTTTCCGCTCACGATGGCAGCTGACAACCGATCGGGCAAGTAGTATAATTGAGATAAAAAGCGAATGGAGTGGAGACGATGCCAGGCGGGATCTCGCATCACGCCAAAGACATTTTGTTCAAGTCGCTGAGCGCATTGTACCAAAACCAAGCCCTCGATGTATACGGACTTCACGGACTCCCGCGGATCAAAGCACTGCTTCCAACCGAATTTCCGTCTGTACGGGCGGATGAACGGCGCGCCGACACTGTGTTTCTTCTCGAAGACGATTCCATTTTGCTTCTGGAGTACGAAAGCAATGAACGATTTCTCGACAACCATTTAAAGTATCTTGATTATGCCTGCCGCATCCTTCACACATACTATCAACAGGAAAAACGAATACGCCCGATTCGCATCGTTGTGATCTACACAAGCGATGTCACGAGCGCCCGCGAACAACTTGACGCCGGCGATGTGTTTCTTTCATCCAAAGCGGTGCTGCTTGGCGAATTCAACGGCGACGCGATTTTCCATGCCATTGAAGAAAAAGTCCACAACGGCGAACCGCTCACTCCGGAAGAAACGATGAAACTCATCCTCGTGCCGCTCATGCACACCCGCTTTGACCGGCAAACGATGATCGAAAAAACGATCGAGCTGGCGAAAGCGATCGGCGACGAACCGAAACAGCTGCACATCATCGCTGGCGTTCTGACCGCCACAGACAAATTCATCGACCGGTCATACGCCGAAAAAGTAAAGGAGTGGATCAAAATGAACAAAGTGTTTCGCCTGTTAGTCGAAGAACTTGAACAAGAAAGAGAAGAAATGTTGAAGAAAGTGATGCAGGAAAAAGAGCAAGCGGTTAAGCAAGCCGAAAAACAGAAAGCCATTGAAATCGCCAAAAACTTCCTTGATGTCTTGCCCATCCACGAAGTGGCGAAACGGACCGGCCTGACCGTCGCCGAAGTCGCCGACCTTGCAAAGGAAATGGACAAATAGGCAGCACAAAAGAGCCGCAACCGCGCGGCTCTTTTCATCTTCCCTTTGCTGCTTGGCAAGATCTCAATTTCTTTTGTTTCCTTTTTTTCTTTTGTTTCTCCAGCCAAAATAGTATAATGGATATAAACATCAAGGAGGGAAAGAAAAATGAGTACTTTGTCCCGCAAAACAGAAACCCGAAAGACAGCCCCCCCACCTCTTCACGAAACTGTACTAAGCGACAACGTTCGACGTTATGTAGAATTGGTCCAACAGTCGCTTGAACTTGAGAAGCGAAAAAAAGAAATCTATTCCAACCTAAGCGACCAGGAAAAACAGAGCGTACGGCATATTCTTACCGAAATGGCGGAACAAACAATTCCAGATGATCTCCATGTCCGCGATGTGGCTCTTCTGCTTGATGTCACGCCGCAAATGGTGCGCCGTTATTGCGCAGAAGGAAAAATCGAGGCTTACCAACGGCTTGGAGACAGTGGAAAATGGATCATCCCGGCCGCACAGTTTTTTCACCACCCAAACTGGCCTTCATTTCTCCAAATGAGAGAACAGCTGAAAAGCCAGTCGATTCGTATCGCGGAAAAAATGGAAAAAGAGTTTGGAGAATAGGAGAAAGTTCTTCATGAGCGGAAACGGCACGGAAACAAAAGCATATTTGCTGGATACAAACGTATTCCGATACAAGTCAAGCCCATCTGCCCACACGAACCACAAAAAAGCCGCCAAGCGTTTTTGGAAAGATGTTTTGCAGGAAGTTCGCCATGAAGAGGCTGTGCTCTATATCCCTAAAGAAGTCATCCGAGAGCTTGAATTGCAATCCTACACACTTGGCGAAAAGGAAAGGCAACGGATCTCGGAATTGTTGGAAAATATAACGATAACGATTCCCGATTGGACAACTCCCGATATGGAACATCAAGTAAGGAAAATGGCGGCTTATATTCGCTCTGAATACCAGAGGAAAATCAATGCCATGAGAGACATGGAATACGGCAGCGTGTCTGATGCCCGTATCCTGCTAACCGCTTGGCAATACGACTGCATTCTCGTCACAGCCAATATAAAAGATTTTGCGCTTTATCCTCTTCTGTTTCCTCAACACGAACATAGACTGCTGAATCTTTTATCAAATGATTATATCACCATTTCCCCGAGCATATATGACACCATTCATCATGACCCAATATTCACGGGCATGCTCCAAGAATTGAATGACTTAATCAACAGATGATTTAGACCGCATCGTCTTCCTAAAAGCACAACAAAGTCATTTCTCTATTTTGCCGGTCGCCAATAACAAACCGCAGAGCCGATCAAAACGAAACAAGCATTCCTTGTTATCACTTCCTCCCAAAATGATGTTCCTGATGCCGGAAACAACAAAGCGAATCGGGCTGACCGTCGCCGAAGTCGCCGACCTCGCGAAGGAAATGGACAACCATCAGCCGCCGTCCTCATAACGCCAAAAAGCCGCGACCGTGCGGCTTTTTGACCGTTCCTTTGCTGCTTGGCAAGGTTCGAACTTCTGTTGTTTCTCCAATCAAAATCGATAAATGACTATCATGCTCTCCCGGAACAATCCCCATCTTCGCGGCCTGATCCGCACAGACGATCGTCCCTGTTGATCCAGTATCAACCAACGCCCTGCGGAACTCTATCGTCTTCCCTTGATGTGTGAGCCGCAATGCCGTGAGCAACAACCCGTCCTCTACTTGGAGCGGCATCATCCCCTCGCCCCCCCGTCCATTTCCGTTCGGAAATATTGATTTCCTTCCGGTTCGTGTGCAGAACGTACAATTCCCGATAAGGAACTTCTTTAAGGATCATCCAACACACAATCATTTTTTACTATTTACCCAACGTATAGTCGTTACTTTTTAAAAAATTTAGAATTTATGGTTGACAAAAGTGAACAAAAAATAATAAAATTTTGTTACAAATTAACAACAATATGAAAAAATCAAACAAACTAACTGAGGGATGAAACATATGTTACCAAAGGAACGACGTGAATGGATTGAAAGGCAGCTAATGACTCAAGGCAAGGTCGATATTGAAAAACTGTCGCAACAATTAAACGTATCCACTATGACAATCAGAAGGGATTTGGCTTTCCTGGAAAGGGAAGGGAAGGTTGTACGCACCCATGGAGGAGCCATTCATCCGCAATCACTGATTCAAGAGACGCCTTACTCCGCGAAAAAAGAGAAAAATATAGGGCAGAAACAGGCCATTGCTCGCAAGGCAGTTGAGTTCATACCTGAAAACGCGAGCATTATCTTGGATTCTGGAACAACTACTTTTGAGGTCGCAAAACTGATCAAACATCGAGAAGATCTAACTGTAGTCACCAATGATATCAAAATTGCGGCCGAGCTAATGGAAAGTTCATTAAAGGTGATCGTCACTGGAGGAGAATTGCAAAACCAAATTGGCACATTGTATGGTTGGCCAACTCAAGAACTACTAAAAAATATTCGCGCCGATCTCTTCTTTTTAGGTGCTCATGCAGTCGATATCGCCTCAGGAGTCACAGCTCCAACATTTGAAAAATCGTTGATTAAAAAGCTGATGATGCAAGCCGCCGAGTCAACTTGGCTGCTTGTTGACTCCAGCAAGTTCAATCAGAAATCATTTTCTCTCGTCTGCCCACTCTCAGAACTGGAAGGAATTATCACTGATACAGGGCTGCACCAAGAAGACCAATGCCAATACAGTGAACATACCTATATCATTGCCGTCAACCCGGAGCCATTTCAATGACCCTTCCTAGAGGGCTGGTGATTTAGTACAAAATACTGCTATTCCCATTTGTTTCTCAACTAGAAAAACCTTGCGAAATCAGCCTTCTTTTTTAGCCAAATACCGCTGATTTGCTCGTGACAACTGTTTTTCACCGGCCTCCTAGACTGAAGCCATTGCTCAACTAGAGAAGCGTGAGGAGGTGATATAACCAATCTTGGCACTACACAGACGGGGGGGGGGGGGAGGGACAATCGTTATGAAAATCGGAGTCATCGCTGATGACCTGACCGGCGCTAACGCGACAGGCGTCCGATTGGCCAAGCAAGGATTCAAAACAGCAACCTTTGTGGGAAATGCCTCGTTAACCGATATCGAAAAGTACGATGCCATCTGCATTGACACGGACAGCCGCTATTCTCCAAAAGAAATAGCGGAGAATCGGGTCCGTCAGGCTGTCAACTATTTTAAACAGCGGAACGTTAAGATCATTTGCAAGCGAATTGATAGCACCGTCCGTGGAAATATTGGGCTCGAAATCGACACGGTTTTGCACGAACTCGGCGATCGTTCTGTCGCTGTCGTCGTTCCTTCATTCCCTGATTCAGGGAGGATGACCACGGGAGGATATTTGCTCGTTGACGGCATCCCTGTTCAAGAGACAGACGTGGCCAAAGATCCGCTGACACCTGTTGATCAGTCATTCGTTCCGGCTCTTATTCAGCAGCAAAGCATCCATCCCGTCGCACTGATCGGACTGGATGTCGTCCTTTCCGGCGCAGAACGCATCTTCTGCCGTCTGAAGGAAGAAATCGAACGGGGAAACCGGATCATTGTCATCGATGCCGTCAACGATGAACATATCGAAACCATTGCCCTGGCGATGGTGAAGATCAGAGATCACATCATCGTTCCGGTTGATCCTGGCCCTTTAACAGCGTATTATGCAAGATTTTACTTCCACCAACAGCTTGAAACTAAAAAAATACTAATGGTTATCGGAAGCGTAACTTCCTTAACAGGCCACCAGCTTCACTACTGTAGATGAGCATTTTTCATTACAATAATTTCCATGTATTAAGAGACAAACAGGGTACCCCTTAGGCGACATGGAGCTGTTTTTTGACAACATCAATGGGAATATCTTGCTTCGCCGCGTCGTAAATGAACTCAATCAGGCTGTGTCCTTTCCGAGTCCGAAGAAGGTTCAGCCCGGCAGAGATGTCTTGTTGGGATTCCGCTATGCTGTACACGCAAGCCAACAAAACGGTCACCCAATACCGTTTGACCGCCCGAATGTGACGAACACGGTACCCATCGAGCTTCAGCTGGTCTTTTACCTGCCGGAAAAAGCATTCGATCGACCAGCGTTGGGCATAGTAACGCAAGATGTCTTCGTCACTCAGCTCCCGATCGGTGCTCAAGACGCCATGAAGATGTTCGGGTGTCATCGGCTGATCAGCCTTCCAAGTAAGCAGCACCACCGCATCATCGAGACCATTGAGCGCGCCTTCGTAGCGATAGACACGATAGCGCTCGTTCCCCACCGTGACGAGGCGGGTGTCTCGCGGTTCGAGATAGCGGGCGAACTGCTTCGCTTGGACGGCGATGCCTTTCGGGTAGAGAATTCGGTTCGTCTTGAGCATCGCGATGACATGGAATCCCTTTTTCAGGCAGGCTTCGATGAGCTCTTTGGACGGATACCATGAATCCATGAGCACATACACCGGATGATCCGGCTTCACCTTGAGCGAAGAAAGCATCTCCATCGCTAGGTCGACTTTGCTTGTTCCCGCCGTCTTATCATAAAGACGAAACGCGAACGGGAATGCCTGAGTCATGGTGTGCACCATCAGCCAAACGAGCGAATGCCCCCAGACCGATTGATGATCTTTGTGAGAGAAATGCCAATCACACCCTTGAATGGCGTGTGCAGCCCGTGACGAAGGCTTCGTTTTTTGGCAAATGGTATCATCAATCGAAACAAAAAGGGGTTGATTCTCCCGTTTGGCGATTCGCTCGATGCGATGAAGGATCCATTGCTGGAGTTTGCGAAGCAACGTCTCTTCATCCCAAGGGCTTTTCGTGAAAAAATGGCTGAGCGTTGTTCGATGGTTGGGATGAAAACTCCAGTGATGGACATCGGTCAACGTTCCCGAAAATCCCTTGGTAGTCAAGGCATCCACCATATGAACGAGATGCTTGATGACCGGTTTCGAGAAATAAAGCGCCAACCCCAACGCCATGAAAAACTTGTGGATTCCTTGATGATGTGCTAATCTATTCATGAGACATGAACCTCCTTGTGAATGGTTGGTTAGCACATCTATTTTAACCAAGGAGTCGGGTTCATGTCTCCTTTTTTGTTTGGATGTAAATTTATGTTAGTGAATTTGCTCATCTACAGTTCAATAGTTGTTTTGATGAATCCGAGCTTCTCGCCGACGTCGTAGCGTTTGCCTTCGAATTCGTAGGCGAAGACGCGCTGGATTTGGTTGAGTTTTTGGATCGCGTCGGTGAGCTGGATTTCCCCGCCAGCACCAGCTTCTTGTTTTTCAAGGAAGAGGAAGATTTCCGGCGTGAGTATGTATCTTCCCATAATCGCTAAGTTCGATGGCGCGGTGCCTGGCGCTGGTTTTTCAACGAATTGGCGCACTTGGTAGCGGCGGCCGTGCTGTTCGAGTGGGTCGATGATGCCGTAGCGGTGTGTTTCGTTGTCGGGCACTTGTTTGACGCCGATGACCGAGCTCAATGTTTGTTCGTATTGATCGATGAGCTGCTTCAAGCACGGCGGGTCAGCTTGGACGATGTCGTCGCCAAGCAGCACGGCGAACGGTTCGTCGCCGATGAAGTTGCGCGCGCACCAGACGGCGTGGCCCAGCCCTTTCGGCTCTTTTTGCCGGATGTAGTGGATGTCGACTTTCGACGGTTCTTTCACTTTTTCGAGCAGGTCGTATTTGCCTTTTTCGATAAGGTTTTGCTCGAGTTCGAAGGCGATGTCGAAATGGTCTTCGATGGCGCGTTTTCCTTTGCCGGTGACGATGATGTCTTCGATCCCTGAGGCGATGGCTTCTTCGACGATGTATTGGATCGTCGGCTTGTCGACAATCGGCAGCATCTCCTTCGGCATCGCCTTCGTCGCCGGGAGGAAGCGCGTCCCTAAGCCCGCCGCCGAGACCATCGCTTTGCGCACTTTTTTCAATTGATGGAACCCCTATGTATTTTGGCTCATATGCCCCCCGCGCATCGGTGCAACCGCAGCTGCGCCGATGCGCCGATGCGCCGATGCATATGGGCATAAAAAACAGCCCCTTTTTGGGACTTAGTTTGGCATTTTTGATTTCAGGTTTAAAATTTCTTTTTCATGATCGATCAGTTTGTCGAACATCACATCGGATCGGCGCTGCAAGTGCGAGACGGTGACATCGACGGATTTTCTGATGCTGGTGACATCGTTTAAAATGAGGGCTTGATTATGTTTGGAAATGCGCAGCTCTTCGAGGATTCGTTCTTGCATCTGCTTCATGCCGGCCATCTCGTTTTCTAATTTTTGTTGGCCTTGTTGCAGCTGGGTGATGTCTTTTTGGATTTGAGAGACCGTCGTTTCCAATGTCCGTTGACCTTCTTGGAGCTGGACGATCTCACGCTGCAATGCATTCTGGCCTTCTTGCAACTGGATAATGTCTTTTTGAATTTCGGAAACCGTCGTTTCCAATGTCCGTTGGCCTTCTTGCAGTTGGGCGACATCACGCTGCAATGCATTCTGGCCTTCTTGGAGCTGAATGACATCACGCTGCAACGCCTTCTGCCCTTCTTGGAGCTGGGCAACATCCTTTTGAATTTGGGAAACCGTGGTTTCTAATGTCCGTTGACCTTCTTGCAGTTGGGTGACTTCCTTCTGAAGCTGGGATACGTCTTGGCGAATGTGTCCGACTGTGCCTTCCAACCGCTCGAGCCTGTCGTGGACTGGTTTCAGTTCTTCTTGCAAGACGGAACGAAGCAATTCTTTCAGCTCTTGGCTCATGGTTTCACCTCCTTGACGCTATTATAGCATGGCGCGGCAGGGAAACGTTACAACGTGTATTCTCCTTGTCCGGAGTCATTCAGTGGAATGCATTGATGAGGAACTTCATGCCCCAAAATGCCAAGGCTTGGATCATCCCAGTCCGCATACGGCGGCTTCTTCACGGGTTTGCCCACCGGCTGCCGAAACAAAGCTGGATCTGGCGAGTTTTTCGATAAATGTTCATCCCGGTAGGCCATGTATACACATATTTTTGAAAAAGGCGGAAGATCCAAAAGCCCTCTTAACATATAGGCATGAAGCATGCCTCCTGCAAACTGCTGTTTCGCCTTTTCCCAACTCTTCACTTTTACTGTTTTTTTACATTCAAAAATGTGCAGTTCCCAACGTTGTTCCTCTCTTTTGACAAAGACGATGCCATCGGGGGTGTTTTTTGTTCGAAGATAAGGGAACCCTCTGTTGGGTTTGATCGAAAACACGACTGCTTCGTTGGAACAGTGGAGCGTTAATTGTGCTTCTCCTGATTTTTCCTGCTCTATCACATATAACGTTCCGCCTGTTTCCCCCGTTTTCTCATAAAAGCTTCGCTCAAGCTGTTCGAGGTTATTCATCCTCTCCATCCTCTTCCCCGATCTGGAATGCATACGTCTCTTCATTCAACTGCAAAATGACTTCATTGAACGTTTCCGCCGGAAAGCCGTTTTCGGTCGGAATGAGCGGCGTAATGATCGTGTCTTGGCCTTGCAGGCGGAACTGGTACGCCCTCACCTTTTTCGGATCCATGGCGTCCTCATCGACATAACCATACGTTTTCATCAACTGTTCTCTCTTTGGATGCTGGTAAAGTTTGATCAAATTGTTCACCTGTTGGAACAAAATGTCGCTATGAGTGGTCAGCCATACCGGCATGCCTCGGTTGACCAACTTGACAAGCGCTGTCGCTAATATGCGCTGGACGCGTGGATGCAGATGCGCTTCTGCCTCTTCAAAAAAGAGCGAACGGTACGTTGCTTTTGATTTTAAAAACAAAATGAGCGGCGACAGTTCGGTCACAAGCGACGATGTGACGTATAACGGCAAGCGCTCTTGTTTGCCTTGCGGGCAATAGTAGAACGATGGAATCGGTCCTTTTTCTTGGTCCATGGTTCCGTTGGCAATCTCGGTTTCAATAAATCGTCCGATGTCCGCATATTTCGACTGTCCGCTTTCCTCCAAACGCAACAACGCTTGCAAGAATCGATAGACAGGCAACGTGAAATCAAGGGATGGTTCCTCATGTTCTTCGTTGATCATCCGTTCCATCATCTCTTGCACCAGCGCCTTGTAAGACAACATGAACCCTGTTCTCGAAGCGGGCAAATACAGCGCTTCGCCAATGGCCCGCCCTTGGATGCCGCCTTGTCTGGATGGCGGGTAAAACGGCGATGTAAGTCCATCCATAAGCAAATTCCACGTAATGTATTGAGCCATGCGATACCGCTCTGTCGCTTGTCCCTTGCTTCGATCCGTATACGGGATGCGAATATAGTGTTTCCCCGTCGAAAAACGAGTGCCTTGGAGCGAATCTTTCTTTTCAAAGATGATTCGCAGCGGTTCAGAACGGCGGTACCGCTCGATGCTTAACGAACCGATCGGGATTTTGCGCCGAAAAATCGTTCTAACCAACTCGCTTTTTTTGTTTCTGAGAACATCATTAAACCATTGGACAAACAGCTGCGTCTCACGGTCTTGGATGAGGCAGTCATCGCCGATAGACGATTCAAGAAAGCGATCGATTTCCTTATACGTGGACGTGTTCGGAGGGTCTTTCGGAAACAGTTTGCGTCCCTCGGACAATACCCCCCAAAGAAGCGACATCATATAGCTTTTGCCGCTGTTGTTGTCGCCGACAAACAACATCAACGGGGCGATATCGATTTCCCCCTGTTTGATCTTTCCAAATCGCTCGACCTTTAACGCCCAAGTTTGTTCCATGCGCGTATCGCCTCTCTTTACAGATTGCAAATCTTCTATCTTTCTACTATTATAAACGATACGCCTGATTCATAATCACTGATTGAGTCAAAACGATTGAAAAATCGGGCATCTAACCCGCCCTCACGCCACACCCTCGACGACGGGCGTCTAAGGTGCCAGGACCGTCATCGTCCCCACCCACGGCATGGCCGAGTGCCTCCATTGATAACGGTAAGGAGACATCACCGAACGAAACGGCATCAACGAAGAAAACGGCCTGTCTTTAAGACAAAGAAGCCGCCGCTATGAATCTCTTGCCGCGCGAGCCAAACTGTCTTAAAGAAAGGGCCGCCGCTATTGGATGCCGTTCGACATCATCCTGAATCGTTCTACAAGAAACAAGCCATGTTTCGACAACGAACGGGCAAAAGAAAAGAAGTATTTCTAAATTATTTTATATCATACTGCCAACTATTTCTAAAAGAGGCCAAGGAACTTTTTCTTTTTCACCCGCTGTGGTTCGTCGCGGAACACGGCTTGGCCGCGAACGAGCAGCTCGGCGTTCTCTTGGAAGTAGTACACCATGTCTGTCCCGTATTCTTTCCGGATCACCTCGTACGCCTCGCGGAGGCGAAACGGCCGCGTTTTCGTGTTGTGGGCGTCCGAGGCGATGAAATGGGCCAAGTTCGCTTCGATCAGCTGAAACGAGAACGTTTTGATTTTCTTGCCGAAATGGCCCGTAATGCTTGATGCCGTCAGCTGGGCCAAGGCACCGCGTTTGACGAGCTGGTAAAGCCGCTCGGGGGTTTCGATGATCTCGGCGTTTCGCTCCGGATGGGCGATGATCGGGATAAACCCTTTTACTTGGGCATCAAAGAGGAGTTGCTCCGCATACTTCGGCACATGATCGGGCGGAAATTCGATCAACATGTATGATGTATCGGCAAGCGTCATCACCTCGCCTCGGGCAAGGCCGTCAAGCAAGTCGCCGTGGATGCGCACTTCTTGACCTGGAAACACGTTCAAGGCGATGCCGCGCCGTTTCAATTCGTCATTTAGTTCCGCCGCCAAGGAAAGGACGGCTGGTCTTGGGTTGTCATACGTTCCATTTTGATGATGGGGAGTGGCGATGATCGTTGTAATCCCCTCCTTGGCTGCGGCTTGCGCCATGGCGATGGCGTTCTCCATCGCAGCCGCTCCGTCGTCAACGCCAGGCAAAATATGGCTGTGAATGTCGATCATCGTCCACTCCTCCTTTTTTCGCTCTATTAAACATCTATTATGGTAACAAACATAGGAAAAACCTATTAAACATCTATTATGGTAACATAGGAAAAACAGGCTATCAATGGATGAGATTTGTCGAACATTGTCGAAATGGAAGACAAATTCCACCGATTAGGGGGCAAGCTGGAACGCCAGCCAATGCGGCTGTCAGTTGTCTTCTTTTCGAAAACGGTCTATAATCGAAATGGTATGCACGAAAATTTCTGAATGGAAAAGGAAGAGTGCCCATGAGAGCAGAACGTCGAAAAAAGAAGAAAACATGGCTCCGCTGGGTGACGGGATTGCTCGTCGTGTTATTCGCTGGAGCAGGAATATTCGCCTATTCCATTTATCATCATGTGAAACAGACGGCGAACCAAATACATGAGAACGTCAACTGGAAGTCGGAGAAGCGGAAAGAAAACGTTTCGTTTGAACGGAAGACGCCGATTTCCATTTTGCTGATCGGCGTTGATGAACGCAAAGGGGATCGCGGGCGCGCGGATACGCTCATTGTGATGACGGTGAATCCGAACAAGCAGTCGATTGACATGGTGAGCGTGCCGCGCGACACGAGGACCGAGATCGTCGGAAAAGGGACGAAAGATAAAATCAACCACTCGTACGCCTTTGGCGGCGTGGAGATGACAATGGCGACGGTCGAGCATTTCTTGGATATTCCGATTGACTATTACATTAAAGTCAACATGGAAAGCTTCCGCGACATTGTCGATGCCGTCGGCGGTGTGACGGTGAACAACCCGTTCGCGTTTACGTATGAAGGAACGCACTTTCCGAAAGGCGAGATTACGTTGAACGGGGACGAAGCGCTGAAATACTCCCGCATGCGGAAAGAGGACCCGCGCGGCGATTTCGGGCGCCAGGACCGGCAAAAGCAGATCATTCAGGCGATTATTGAGAAAGGCGCCAGCTTCTCGTCGCTCACGAATTACAGCGATGTGCTCGCAGCGATCGGGAAAAACGTGAAAACGAACTTGACATTTGAGGAAATGAAAGAAATTCAAGCGAATTACAAAGACGCCCGCAAGCACATTAAGCAGCTGCATATTACGGGACAAGGGACGAAAATCAATGGCATTTATTACTTGATCGTGCCAGAGAGCGAACGGCTGGCGATTTCGAATGAGTTGAAAGAGCATCTGGAGCTGAAAACGACGGCGGCGAAGTAAATGAGACGCGCACCTTAAGAGGTGCGCGTTTTCATTGGGCGATGAAGCGCTTGGCGAGCGCATCGGCCCAAAGCGCGGCTCCTTCCTCGGTCGGCAAGTCGGTTTGCGGGTCGACGTAGCGGTTCAGTTCCTCGCTGTTTGCATCCGGCCAGGCGGGCCAATGGTTGATATAAGGATAACCGTTCTCTTTCGCGAACGCTTCAAGCTGCTCGACTTGCCGCGGATAGTAGGTCGCGTTGTAAATCGGGTTCGGCGGCTGCAAGATCACGACTGCATTCGGGGCCGCCGATTTGAGCTCGTCGACGATCGATTTGATATGGGCAAGAGTGTCGTCGATCGTCACGACGCCGTTGTCGTTTAACAAAAACGGCTCAAGCAGGACAAGATCCGGCTTGTCCTTGACCCAGTCGGCGGCGATGCGCTGTCGGTCGGCGTCGGCGGTGGTCAAGCCGTCGTATTCGTGGACGGTGATATGGAACACGCCTTTCCCGTATGCGTCATCGAGCGCTTGTTTCAACAGCTCAGGCCAGCCACCGTTCTCTGGCGTCGATTCGGAGCCAGCGATGACGAGGCGGATCGGACGGTGTTCCTCCACCGCCCGCTTGATGGCAGCTTGCGCGGCCGCTGGCAGCTGCCTAGCGCGGGCGAGGATCACTTTCGTTTGGCTCGTCTCCGTTTCCTGCTTGGCGGATGTTTCGACTTTCGCCCGCGCCGCTTGCACCGTGGCTTCGATTTTTCGCTCCCAGTACAAGTGGCCAGTGATGAGAAAGGCAAGGCAAGCGGCGGTGACCAAAAGGATGAGGACGAAGTTTCTCAACGGTTCTCCCCCTTTTCTCTATCAGAACGGCTTCCCGCGGTCGGGAAGCCGTTTGTGGTTACTTGTATTGATAGTAGTAATAGTACCCGCCGTCACGGTGCTTCCGCTTGTTCAAGACAACGCCGAGCAGTTTGGCGTTGGCCGCTTCGAGCAGTTCTTTCGCCTTGACCGCCGCTTCGATTTCGGTGCCGCCGCTTTCGATGACCAGCACCGTGCCGTCGCATTGGTTGGCTAAAATTTGTGCGTCCGTCACGGCGAGGACGGGCGGGGTGTCGAAGATGACAAGGTCAAACGTCTCATACAGCTGTTCGAGGCATTGCGCCATCGCGTTCGAGCTGAGGAGCTCGGCCGGGTTCGGCGGAATCGGGCCCGACGTTAAGATGGATAAGTGGTCGATTTCGGTCGCTTGGCACGTCGGCAAAAGCGGCGCCGAACCCGTTAAGACGTTGGTCAGTCCTTTGTAGTTGTTTAAGCGGAACGTGTAATGGACGGTCGGTTTGCGCAAGTCGGCATCAATGAGCAATGTCTTTTCCCTTGCTGGGCGAAGACGACCGCTAAGTTCGCCGCGGTGGTCGATTTCCCTTCGCCAGGTCCGGTTGACGTGACAATTAGGGAGCGGAGCGGCGCATCAATGAATGAAAATTGGATATTCGTTCGGATCGTTCGGTATTGCTCCGCGATGGGCGATTTTGGGTTGTCGACCGTGATCAGTCTCCGCTCCGCTTTGCGGATCGATGCTGCTGGTTTACGAGCCAATGGTTTCACCTCTTGTTTGTGGAATGGCGGATTCGCGTCTCGCTTTTTGGCCGCCTTCAGCCGTGATTAAACTGACCGCGCCGAGCACCGGCAGGCCAAGATGTTTTTCGACATCTTCTTCCGTTTTGATCGTGTTATCCAAATATTCAAGCAGAAAAGCAAGTCCCACACCCGTCATAAGGCCGACGACAAAGGCGATGGCCATGTTGAGAAGCGGCTTCGGCTTGACCGGAGCTTGATGCTCTTTCACTTCCGCTTTCGAGAGAATGGTGACGTTGTCGATGTTCATGATTTTGACGATTTCGTTTTTGAACACTTCCGCCGTTTTGTTGGCGATCTTGGCCGCCATGGCTGGATCTGGGTCTTGGACGGTGACAGAGAACACTTGTGAGTCTTTTTCGCTTGAGACTTGGATTTGTTCGTTCAGTTCGTCAAGCGTCCGGTCGAGGTGGAGCTCGTCTTTCACTTTTTCTAAAATCGTCGGGCTTTTAATGATGACGCTGTACGTGTTGATGAGCTGCACGTTCGTTTGGATTTCATTGAAGTTGTAGAGCTGCTGCTCGGATTTCGCCTGGTTGACGAGAATTTGCGTCGACGCCTCGTAAATCGGCGTCAATATAAAGTAGCTGACCACACCGCTTACAACGGTGGCAAGCGCGGTGATCAGGACGATGAGCCAAAGCCGTTTGCGCAATGTATCGAACAGCTCGCGCAGGCTGATTGTTTCTTCCATCCGTGTTCCCCCTCTCTTGTTTGCCTCCGTCTTGCTTGACGTTCGCTGAATGTACGCCCCTTCTGATGTAGAATGGGTGGGCTGTGCGGGTGTTTTCCCCGCAAGGACATCGCGGTGTTCGACCTCTGTCCCGATCTTTCGAACATGAATCGACATTCCCATTATAGCGAATAGAAAGGGACATAGCTAGCCGAAATGAGTACTAATTTTGGCCAAATGAAAAGGCCGCCCGACAGGCAGCCTTTGTTTGCGCTATTCGTCTTTATTGTCTTTGTCATTCGCATCCCGCGGATCTTCAATCGGGTCTTCGCGGTCCGGAACCGTATCGCGCTCATCGTCGCCCGGTCCGTTGTTCGTGTCGTCTCCTGGCGGGAGTTGATTGTTTTGGTTGTCGTTCAAATCGGTATCGCGGGTGTCCGGGATGCCGTCGTTGTCTTTGTCGTTGTCGACGTTATCGTTTTGGTTGATGTCATCAGCCGGGTTCATGTCTTGGTCGTTGACATCGTTTTGGTTGTTTGGCGGCGGCGGATTGTTGTTGTCGCGGTTCATATTGCATCCAGCCGCTAAAAAGAGGGCGACAAGGGCGCTGAACAGCCGGATCAGCAACGCTTTTTTCTTCATCCTATCTGCTCCTTTCCATTGGTTGTGGTGACCTTATGTAAGGCCGGTCCTTGTTTATCTTTCCCAGAAAGAAACGTTTCATTCGTTCGCTATATAGCGCAGCCGACAAAAAAACGCGCTCCCCGAAGGAACGCGTTTTGTTCAGTCAGCTCGTTTGTCGCCAAGAGCGAACATCAACTCCGTTTCGCAGACAAGCTCGCCGTCGACGGCGGCGATGCCTTTGCCTTTGCCGATGGCGCCGCGGGCGCGGAGAATTTCGACTTCCAAGCGGAGCTGGTCGCCCGGCTTGACTTGCTTTTTAAAACGGCAGTTGTCAATGCCGGCGAAAAAGGCGAGGCGGCCCCGGTTTTCCTCGCTCTGCAGGAGGACGACGGCGCCGACTTGGGCGAGCGCTTCGACGATCAACACGCCAGGCATGACCGGGTATTCAGGGAAGTGGCCGGCGAAAAATGATTCGTTGGCGCTCACGTTTTTGATGCCGACGGCGCGCTTGCCTTCTTCGATTTCAACGATGCGGTCAACAAGCAAAAACGGATAGCGGTGCGGGATGATGGACTGGATTTGCTGGATGTCAAGCATGGGCAAACTCCTTTCTCTCGTTTGGCGGCTTCATCAGCCGCGGTCCGTTCCTTTCTCGACGATATCGATGATGTGCTTCCACGTGGACGGGCGGAATACATCGAGCGGCTTCCCATCGCCGATGGCGCTGTAGCCGACGACCGCGCCGGCGGCGAGGCTTGCGGCCATCAAGACGATCACGATGATCAGCCGAAGCCAGATCGGGATGAGCCGGGTGCGGACGAACCGGCGCGGCGCGGCCGCCTCCCCCTCCGGCGGAAGAGCTTTGGCTTCCGGTTCGGCGGGGGCCGGCGGGCTCTTTCTTACTCGGCCTTTCCGCCTCGCCATCCGGGAAGACGGCGAGCTCATAGGTTCTTGATGCCTCTCGTCACTCATCGCGATCCTCCTTATGAGGAGCGCATGCCGTTAATCAGCCCAAGCATTTGTTCGGAGATGGAAATGGCGCGGGCGTTCAGCTGATACGCTCGGCTTGTCGCCATCAGGCCGACCATTTCCTCGCCAAGGTCGACGTTCGACTGTTCCAAGGCGCCTTGCTTGACGCTGATTTGGCCGCGCAAGTTGCCGTTCAGTTCTTCGGCCGCGCCTGGGACGTTGGGAAGCGCATAGACATTGCCGCCGCGGGCTTCCAGAAGCTGCGGACGGCGGATCACGGTGACGCCCAAATTGACGCGGGCGACGACGCGGCCGTCGGCATTGGTTGCCGTCAACGTCCCAGTCGGGGACACCTGCACGTCATGCGCATCGGCGGGAAGCACAATCGGCGCGTTCCTTTCATCAAGCACAAACAGGCCGTCGCTTGTCGTCAAAGCAAGCTCGCCGTTCATGGGCGCAAGCGAAAAGTTGCCGGCGCGGGTGTAGCCGATCGTTTCCGCGCCGCTTTGATCAGCCAGACGGACGCGGAACCATTGGTTTTCGGCCGTCAAGGCAAAATCCAAGCGGCGGCCGGTTTCCACCAGCGCGCCTTGCTTGGTGATGAGCATCGTCGAAGCGAGACGCGCCCCGTTGCCGTAGCGCACGCCCGCCGGCGTCTCGCGGGGCGCTTCGTCGTTCGGCAGGCGGTCGATTTGTTGGGTCAAGAGCTCGGCAAAGCTCGCTTCGCGCCGTTTAAAGCCGACGGTGTTGCTGTTGGCGATGTTATGGCTGATCGTATCGAGCCGCTCTTGCAAAGCGTTCATCGTGTTGGCGGCGGTGAGCATCGAACGAAGCACGGGCTTGTCCCCCTTTTGTCATCATTTCAGGCGGCCGACTTCGTTGACGGCCTTGTCCAAGCTGCGGTCGTACGCTTGGACGATTTTTTGGTTCGCTTCAAACGTGCGGTAGGCAGCGAGCAAATCGGTCATCGTCCGCTCAATGTCGACGTTCGACCGCTCGAGAAAACGCTGTTTCACCGTATACGTCACATTGCCGGGCGCCTGCGGCAACGGCCCTGTCGTGCTGCGGAATAAGCCGTTTCCTTCCTTGACCAACGTTTGCGGATTGGCGGCGAATGCAACGCCGAGACGGGTGGCCGTCCCATTCTCATCGATGATCGTCCCATCGTCGCGGACCGAGAACCGCTCGCTTGAGAGCGGAATGCGCTCGCCATTGGCATCAAGCACATACCAGCCCTCTTGCGTCGTCAAGTAGCCGTCCGGGCTCAAGGTGAAATGACCGTTTCTTGTGTAGCGGACCTCCCCTTGACCGTTGGCGACGGCAAAAAACAGCGCGCCTCGCTGGCCGCTCGCCCGGTCGACGGGGACTTGTCCGTCCACAAGGGCGATATCGGTCGCCAAGCCGGTTTCTTTCACATCCCCTTGGCGGAAGTTCGGGATGAGTTCTTGCATATAGACGCCCGTGACGAGCGGCCCAATGACGGTTTGCGTCGGGATGGCGCGCCTTGAGGCGGTCGGGATCGGTTGATCCTCGAGGCGGCTCATCAACAGTTCCGGAAACGCTCTCATCGCGGCCGCATCGGCTTTGTATCCCGGCGTTTCGGCGTTCGCCAAATTGTTCGTCAACCAATCCACGCGCCGCTCTTGCGCCAACATGCCGCTCGCGGCGGTGTACAACCCTCTCAACATGACCAGCACCTCGCTTGTCCGATCGATCAGAAAAAGCCGCGGCCGCTCTTTGGGCAGCGGCGGATGGGGTGTTCCCTATGGTCAAGCGGGCGGCGCGTTGCCCTGCCGCTCCGCTCCTTTCCATTCCATACTTTCATTATAAGCGGGCAAGGGCTGCCGCGGCATCCCCCGCCATTCCTTTTTTGCCCGCCTCGCTTGTCTCGGCGGCGGTTGTATCCATTTTGATCACGCCATGAGAAAAACGTCCTTCCAAAGCGGTCTTCGCCTGAATGACGCAAAAGGTTGACTCTATAAGGTTGATCCAGATGAACCATCTCTTGGCCAAAGGGCATGACGGCTTTTTAAATCAATTGCGATTTCGGCGCCCGATCGATGTTTTCCAGCATAATCCCGGTGCCAAGAGCGACGCAGTCCATCGGATTCTCCGCGACGAACACCGGAAGCTTCAGCTCTTCTGACAGCAATAAATCGATGCCATGAAGCAATGCGCCGCCGCCCGTTAAAATGACGCCGCGGTCGATAATATCCGCCGACAATTCCGGCGGGGTGCGCTCGAGCACGCTTTTGGCAGCTTGTACAATCAACGACACCGGCTCGCGAAGCGCCCGTTCGATTTCTTCTGAACGAATGGTGATCGTGCGCGGCAGTCCGGTGACGAGATCGCGGCCGCGGACGTCGATTTCTTCGGACCGTGCGCCTGGGAATACCGTTGCGACTTTAATTTTGATTTCCTCGGCCGTTCGCTCCCCGATGAGCAGCTTATATTCGCGCTTGATGTAGTTTAAAATCTCCATATCAAACTTGTCCCCGGCCATTTTAATGGAAGAGGCGGTGACGATGTCTCCCATCGAGAGAACGGCGACGTCAGTCGTGCCACCGCCAATATCAACGACCATGTTTCCGCACGGCTGAAAAATGTCCATTCCGGCGCCAATGGCTGCGACTTTCGGCTCTTCCTCCAAGTACACTTTTTTGCCGCCGCTTTTTTCCGCTGCCTCTTTGATCGCTTTCCGTTCCACGGATGTTGTGTTCGTCGGGCAACAAATCAAAATGCGCGGTTTGGCGAAAAAGCCTTTTAGGTCGAGCTTGCTTAAGAAATGCTTCAGCATCGCTTCGGTAATGTCAAAATCCGCGATGACGCCGTCTTTGAGCGGCCGAATGGCAACAATATTCCCAGGAGTACGTCCGACCATTCGTCGTGCTTCTTCGCCGACTGCCAGCACTTTGTTCGTGTGTTTATCGATCGCCACGACGGACGGCTCATTGAGCACGATGCCTTTGCCTTTGACGAAAATGAGGACGTTCGCCGTGCCTAGGTCAATGCCGATGTCTCGTGAAAACATATGACTTGCTCCTCCTTGCCTCTGCCCTAAAATCATTCCTAATTGTTTATTCTACCATATTTGCCTCCCGGAATGATACTGCAAACGGCAGATGGCAAGGAAAAAGTCAGTTGTTTTTCACCGTCTGCTTTTTATACTTTTTCTTCGTTGCTTCCCCGCCGCGCAAATGGCGGATCGATTTATGGTAATCGAGAATTTGTTTGACTTCTTGGGCCAGTTCCGGGTTGATTTCCGGCAGCCGCTCGGTCAAGTCTTTATGCACGGTGCTTTTGGATACGCCAAATTCTTTCGCAATGACGCGAACGGTTTTCCTTGTCTCCACGATATACTTGCCAATCTTGATCGTACGCTCTTTGATGTAATCGTGCACACCACTCGCCCTCCCTAAGTTGGATGTGAGAAGTGAGAAGTGTGAAATGAGACTCGTCTTGCCAATGATGGGCGCCGCTTTCGTTGGATGTCTTAGAAGCGTCTTCATCGCGTCGCTTGCCGGTTGTGAACGATCCCCACCTCAACCACTCTCATTGCTGTTCAATTTGTAACATTTTATTAGACAAATCGGGCATATATACCAGAAATATCAAGGCGGACAACGGTTTTTTCACAATTTTTTTTGCGGTTTGTAACGAGAGCGAAATGGGAAACGACTATAATAGAAAAGTCAAAGGAGGAGCGAGAATGGGAAACGGAAAGACGATCGGCATCATTGCGGCGCTCGTGGGAGCAGCAGCGGCGAGTGCGTTGTTCATGTACACAAACGGCAGTGATCAACCGCAGGCGAAAGACGATTTGCTTGGCCCTGCTCCGACCGGCAAACCAGCGCCCGCGGGCGGAAAAGGCATCATCGCCGGGACGCTTGAGCCATCGCTGACATATGAAAAACAAAACGGGGCATACGTGTTTACCTTCACAGTGAAAAACCAAACCGAACGCGTGCAAACGGTGACGTTTACGAGCTCGAAAAAGTATGACTACGTTTTATACCGCGATGGACAAAAGGTGAAGCAGTTCAGCGAAGGGAAGATGTTTGCGCAAATTTATGAGGAACGGCCGTTAAAACAGGGGGAAGAGCTGTCGTTTCAGGAAACGTTCCGCGACCTAGAGCCGGGGACGTATACGCTTGAGTGGTGGCTCGCTGATCCAAACTGGCCGAACGCGCGGGCGAAGGCGACATTTACGGTCGAGTGAAGGCGCTGCCGATTTCGCCTTCGCGGCTGTTGCCGCGCTCGCCATCCGGCGTCTAAATTAGGAAAACGCTCCTGTCCCGAGCGCTTTTTGCGGCCTTTTCCAACAGGAATTTCTGCATTGATGTTCTTTCTTGCCCGCACTGCCACAAAAAGAGGGATGCTCACCCATGGATGAAGCATCCCGTTGCAGCGCCGAAAGGATTTTCCCTGCATTAAGACAAAAAGAAAGCCCCGTACACAAGCGACAAGGCGATGACATACGCCGGGTGCAGGCGCCATTTGCCAAACATCAAAAAGGCGCTGGCGGCGATTTCAGCGAATTCTTCATCCGCCATCCAGCGGTATTTCGCCACCACTTCAGCACGCACAAGCGGGATCGAAGACGGGCCGCCCCCATATCCAAGCATGCCGACGCGGAAAAAAAGCGAGAAACAAATGCCATTGGTTCATCGAAGTCATCCCTTTATCGTGAGTCTCACCAAGCGGCCACCGCACCGTCCGTGCGCGGCTCCGTCCCGGCGGCGAGCACGCCGGTGTCAGGATCGCGCCAAATGATTTGCCCGCGGCCGAACAGTCCGCTGTCCAACACCAAGCGGATGTCATGCCCTTTGCGGGCGAGCGCTTCAGCGATATGGCGCGGGAAGTGCGGCTCCACCAATATCGTTTTCCCTTCCATCCACTGCCAACGTGGCGCATCGAGCGCCGCTTGCGGGTTTAAGTCAAAATCGACCGTGTTCATGATCACTTGCAGATGCCCTTGCGGCTGCATAAATCCGCCCATGACGCCAAACGGGCCGACCGGCGCACCCCCTTTGGTCAAAAAGCCGGGGATGATTGTATGGTACGGCTTTTTCCTTGGCGCCAGCCCGTTCGGATGACTCTCATCAAAAGCGAAGTTATGGCCGCGGTTGTGCAGGGCGATGCCCGTGCCTGGGACGACGAGGCCGGAGCCGAAGCCCATGTAGTTGCTTTGAATGAACGACACCATGTTCCCTTCGCCGTCCGCGGCGGCCAAATAGACCGTTCCCCCTTTTGGCGGCGTCCCCGGCTCCGGCGTCAGCGCCTCCTCGCCGATTTGCGCCCGGCGCATCGCGGCAAACGATTCCGACAACAGCTCGTCTGGGCTGCAGTTCATATAGCGGCGGTCGGCGATGTACGCTTTCCCATCGGCAAAGGCAAGCTTCATCGCCTCGATTTGCCGGTGGTGCGTCTCGACATCCGGCACGCTTGGCACGTCAAACCCGTTCATGATGTTGAGCGCCATCAACGCGACAATCCCTTGGCCGTTCGGCGGAATTTCCCACACCTCATAGCCGCGGTAGGAGACGGAGATCGGCTCGACCCATTCCGGTTCATACTCGGCGAGGTCGTCCGCCGCCAAAAAGCCGCCGTATTGCTTCGAGAAGGCGGCGATTTTTTCCGCCAGCTCGCCGCGGTAAAAGCTTTCCGCTTCCGTTTCGGCAATGGAGCGCAGCGTCGCCGCATGGTCCGGCGAGGCCCACACTTCGCCGATCTTCGGCGCGCGGCCGCCCGGCGCAAACGTCGCAAACCAGGCGGCAAACTCCGGCCCGCGAAGCGCTTCTTTGTATGTACGAAACGCCGCAGCCCAATACTTTCCGAGCACTGGCGAAACCGGATAGCCGTTTTCCGCATAGGCGATCGCCGGTGCGAGCGTTTCCACAAGCGGCAGGCGGCCGAAGCGCTTTGACAGCGCCGCCCACGCCGCCGGCGCCCCCGGAACGGTCACCGGAGCGAAGCCGTACTTCGGCATCTCGGTATAGCCGAGCTCTTTGAGCGCTTCAATCGAGATCGATTTCGGCGCATAGCCGCTCGCGTTTAATCCGTACAGCTTCCCGTCCGTCCAAACAAGGGCGAACGCATCGCCGCCGATGCCGTTCGATGTCGGTTCGACAACCGTCAAGCAGGCGGCCGCGGCGATCGCCGCATCGATGGCATTGCCGCCTTTTTTCAACACATCAAGCCCCGCCTGCGCCGCGAGCGGCTGCGATGTCGCCACAACGCCGTTTTTGGCGAACACCGTCATCCGCTGCGATGGGTAGGGGTGGTATAGGTAGTCCATGGCCATGATCCCCTTTCTTTCGTTAAGTGAAGAATAAAACGTTTCACAAACGAAACTGTTTCCGTTTTCATTTATTTTAAAGGAAAGAGGGGGTTATTTCCATCCTTGTTCCTAAAAAATGAAAGAATATTCAAATCATAATTTTTGGCGGTTCATCACCGAAAGATGTACTTGACTTTTAGACACAAACATAACATCGTCCCTCCCGATCGAACAAAAAATAGCCATGACTTTTTGGGGCACCTATCATGAAAAACGTTTTTTATCTTATGGTGAAGAGCTTTTTTGGCTACCGTTTTTCCCACGTCTGACTTTAGAAGCGGCAAAGCAAAAAGACCCGCCCGCTTGTCTTGGCAAACGGACAGGCCTTTTCGTCGCGTTTTTCGTTTCCTCTTGCTCGACGCCTTGTCGATTACGCTCTTGCCATGCCGATCGAGGCGTCTGGCGTTTTGTAGGATGAAGCATCGTTGTTTTCGTCTTGATGGTTGTCGCTTGGCGTCGTCGAATGGTCGTCAGCCGATGGTTGTTCATTCGCTGGGTTTTCGTCTGTCGGCGCTGTTTCGTCACTTGGAATCAATTCTTTTTCTTTGCTCGTGGCGGCGCGATCGGTTCCCGTTTTGTCTTCCGCTTTGTCAGTCAAAGCCGTCAACGGTTTGTCGACATAGTCGATCGGGTTGACCGCCCGGCCGTCTTTGCGAATTTCAAAATGGACGTGGATGCCGGCTTCTTTGTTGAATTCGCTTTGCCCTGCCTTGCCGATCACTTCACCTTGTTTCACCGTGTCGCCGGCTTCGACTTTCACATCAGCGAGCGATTGATAGACGGTCGTGACCCCTTGTTCATGATTGATTTCGACAACATAGCCCAAAATCGGGTCTTTTTCCGCTTTCGTCACCGTGCCGCTTAAGGAAGCGGTGACATCAAACGTTTTGCCGTCTTGGCGCACAAGATCGATGCCTTGGTTCGGGTGGTACGTATGATCATAAAAGACGAGGGCTGCTTCCTGTTCTGCTTCGGATGCTTTGTCATCGTAGAATGGCGTTTTCACTTGCACCGCATTTGGATCAAGCACCGGCATCGCAATCGTTTCGACCGTTTCATTGACCGGAACAGCCGGATTTTCTTGCTGGGCGGTGCCGTTTTTCGCCACGTTGTCTCTGCCCGTATTCTCCTCTTTGCCCAATTGGAACCAAAGCGCACCAGCGACGATCAATGCGGCAGACGATAAATAGATCGCCGGAAATACCCAACGTTTGCGGAACAGACGCTTCAGCGACGATTGTTTTTGTTCCTCTCTCATGTTCATCACCTCAGCAACCATTTTGAACAGAAAGAGGAAAAGATATACACATAGAAAACAATTTTTTCACTTATTTTTTGACATTCGGCTAGATTTTATACAAAAAAATGAGGGGCGTCTCCCTGCCGTTTGCCCCGAACATTTGACAGAAAAACCGGGGCGCAGAACCCCGGTTCATCCATTTTTCGCGGTCAATTTGTTTAAAAACGCCGTCGCCGATGAAATATGAACGCCGCGGTAATAATATTTAACGATGTCAGCGTACGTTTTCCCTTCTTTGGCCATAAAGTTGGCTCCGTATTGGCTCATGCCGACGCCATGGCCGTAGCCTTTCGTCGTAATGATGATGTCATCTCCGTTGCGCACCCAGGTGAAATCACTTGACGGCAATCCGAGCCGTTCGCGCACATCGCGGCCCGTAAACGTCTTGCCGCCAATCTTCACTTCGCCGACGCGGCGGCCGGGAGTGCGCGATACAATGACGCCGACTGAGCCGTCAGCGGGCAGTTGGACCCCCAGTCTTCTCTCGAATTCCACCACCGACATCGTTTTTCTCTGGTAAAACTTCGGGGATTGTTTGTCCCATGGGCTGGCGACGCTTTTTAAATAGGGAAAATCGCTTTGCCAATAGGCTTCCGAATTTTCCGTATAGCCGTTGCTTGTCGAAAAAAACAGCGCCTCGATCGGCTCGTTGTGGTATGTCAAAATTTGTCCTTGCGTTTCCAACACGGCTTTTGTCACTTTTTTGATTTTCCAATCATAATCGCTGCCCCACAGCTTTCGCAATTCGTCATCACTGTAATAGACTTGATGAGCCACCGTGTCGGTCACATTCGCTCCTTTTGGCAGGCGAAACGGCTGGTTGGCGAGCAATTGCTTCACGATGTACGTTCTTGCCGTCAACGCTTGCGCCTTTAATGCCTCAAGTTCAAATTCGGCCGGCATTTCCGCCGCCACGACGCCGATGACGTATTGCTCGAGGGGAATATGTTCGACGCGTTGTTCTTTGCTTCGGTAGACCGCCACCTCGACAGACGGCCCTTCGGCTGCCTGCGACCGCTGAATTTGTTCTTGCTTGTGCAGTTGTTCGGCCAATTTCGCCACCTTCCCGTCATAAAATGGAAGAACGAGCGCCGTCGGAATGACGAGGATGGCGACAAACAGCAAGAAAGCGAGCACCATTACGGGTTTCAATCGTTTCACCATAGCCGAGCCCCCAATATGCGTTTTCCAAGCACAAGCGGACATCGCGAATGAATGCCTGCGTTGGCTTCGGTTCGTTACTATAGTTATGGGCTCGGACAAGTATGTATGACAGTTTTCTCTCGAGCCAAAACGCCTTGAGCGCGTTTCGCACCCCGTCTAAAGGGCTGGTGATTGAGTACAAAATACTGCTAGTCCCAGCTGTTTCTCAATTAGAAAAACCTTGCGAAATCAGCCTTCTTTTTTGGCGAAATGCCGCTGATTTGCTCGTGACAGCCGTTTTTCACCAGCCTTCTAAACATGAAGCCGTTGAAAAAAGTCGGTGACGGAATAGGGGGCGATGGAACAAGGGGGTTTTCGAAAGCACATGTTTCACCACCGTCGCGACTTGCCGCGCGCGATGCGATCAAGCTTATGGAGAAACTTCATACAGACGGTCTTTCTCTGAGCTTCAAAACAGACCGTTAGGAATGAACGGTTGTTTTTTACCGTCCTTCGACGGTCGCCCGTGTTCCAAGAAAAAACGACCATTCCCTGCTGAAAGGCAGTTCACGGTCGTTTTTCGCTCTTTATCCGTTCCATTGGATCGTTTGAATTTGGTCG
The DNA here is from genome assembly GCF_000174795.2 of Geobacillus sp. Y412MC52. Lineage (NCBI taxonomy): Bacteria > Bacillati > Bacillota > Bacilli > Caryophanales > Anoxybacillaceae > Geobacillus > Geobacillus sp. Y412MC52. The sequence continues at coordinate 3,467,531 of NC_014915.1, forward strand.
AATTGTTCCGTTTCTTGGCGGACACGTTCAATGTCGGCCCCAAGCGCAGCCAACTTTTCGTGGAAGCGGACATACCCGCGGTCGAGATGACGAAGCTCGGTCACGCGCGTGTAGCCGTCCGCCGCGAGTCCAGCCAAAATCAACGCCGCCGCTGCGCGCAAATCGGTGGCCGCCACTTCGGCGCCTTGCAGCTGGCACGGGCCATTGATAATGACGGAACGCCCCTCAATTTTAATATCGGCATTCATGCGCCGGAATTCCTCCACATGCATAAAGCGATTTTCAAACACCGTCTCGGTGATCATGCTCGTGCCTTCCGCTTTCAACAAGAGAGCCATCATTTGCGACTGCATGTCGGTTGGAAAGCCCGGATATGGCATCGTTTTAATGTCGACGGCTTTCAGCTTTTCCGGACCGATGACACGCAAGCCGCTTTCCTCTTCCATGACGGTCACGCCCATTTCTTCGAGTTTGGCGATCAGCGAGCCTAAATGTTCCGGAACGGCTCCTTGCACGAGGACATTGCCGCCGGTGATCGCCGCCGCCACCATAAACGTGCCGGCTTCGATGCGGTCTGGAATGACCGTATGCGTTGTGCCGACGAGCTCGTCAACTCCCTCGATTCGAATCGTTCCGGTGCCGGCGCCGCGCACTTTGGCGCCCATCGCGTTCAAAAAGTTCGCCAAATCGACGATTTCCGGCTCTTTGGCGCAGTTTTCGATCACAGTCGTGCCTTCCGCGAGCACGGCGGCCATCATAATGTTTTCCGTCGCCCCGACGCTTGGAAAGTCCAAATAAATTTTGGCGCCGCGGAGCCGTCCGTTCACTTCCGCATCGATAAAGCCATTGCCGACTTTCACAGACGCGCCCATCGCTTCAAATCCTTTTAAATGTTGATCGATCGGGCGCGAGCCAATGGCACAGCCGCCCGGCAGCGCCACGCGGGCTCGGCCGTTGCGCGCCAACAGCGGCCCCATGACAAGCACCGACGCGCGCATTTTTCGCACATATTCAAACGGCGCTTCCACCGTCAACGGACCGGTGGCATCGACGGTGACCGTCTCGCCGGCAATGTGCACATCGGCGCCTAAATAGCGGAGCACTTCACTGATTGTATATACATCGGAAAGAGCAGGCACATCATGAATCGTACTTGTTCCTTTCGTAGCCAATAAAGTGGCAGCGATGACAGGCAAAACGGCATTTTTTGCGCCTTCCACTTTGACGGTGCCGCTCAACCGGTTTCCGCCACGGACGATGATCTTTTCCAAGGTATTCCCCTCCGCGTCCAATTTCTCTATATTAGTATTCAATGGTAATGATTGGGGTTCCAGCAACGACGCGCGTCTTGCCGCCCAATCTTTCTCTCAAGGCGAGTTGCAGGTTGATCGACTGATGATGGGCGGTTGGGAGAACGTTCTTCCACTGCCCAGTATATGCAGACAGGGAAACGAGTGACTCTTCCCGCAGCCACTCGACAGGCGTCGCTTGAAAATCGCGAAGCAATTGAGAAGCTTGATCGAACAAACCACCTTCCATATTACCACTGAACTCGCCTTCAATACAAGCAAAAAATGTAGAGTGATTCACAAATAGTCCGTTCGTCGTTTTTTGAATGTGCTGTGCTGCTTCTTTCCACCCAGCTTGGCTCCACGTTGGGCCGGTCGCTTCATAGAGGATATACGTTTGCGGCGTTCCATTTGTGACGGTCATCACGAGCTGGATTTGTTCACGAAAAAAGGAATGTTCATTCGTGCCGATCACTTTTTGCCAATGGCTAGTTTGGTGGAACGTCCAGTGAAAGGAGCGGTATGTTTGTTTGAACTCCGCCATTTTTTTGAAAAAGTCCGCATCATTTTGAATATCGTGGGCATACTCTCTTGTGTACACGACCCAGCGGCCGAGCGAGGCACCGTGCTGCGCCAATGTGTGCGCCATCATTTCCAACGGTTCGGACCATTCGTTCCCCCGCGCGCCTTCCGTCCGGTATTGCCCTGCGGCCAACAACAAGACCGCGGCGGCCAGCGCCATCAGCCAACAGATTGGATTTTTTCTCATCTTCGTTCCCTTCCTCTCCTTACTTGTTATTGTTGCCACCGGGCAAGGGAACATACGTCAAAAAAATCGACAACCGGCGATTTTTGAAATCGCTTTCATAAATAAACATCAAAGCGGAGGGCAAACAGCCGAGAATCCATGGAAGAAGGGGACGGGACGGGGAGCAAAGAGGCGGCGGCAAGAACGGATCGGCCGGACAGAGGGCGGGGCAAGCGGGCAGTTGGAGGGGAAGCCGAAGCACCACGGCGCCCCGGGCCTCCCTATTCGCGGAACAAATACGGCAAATCGGTTGACCAAGCCCAATAGTCAAGGAAAAAGTTCGCCACCGTCGAGCCGATGGCAATCGTCAATAAAATGTACAGCAGCCGCCCTTGGACGACGCGGTTCGGCCGAAGCAGCACCTCGAGCCGCACCGCCTGCAGCGTCCACCACGTCACCGCTAGAAACGCCAAATGAACGATAATCGAAATCAACGCTTGTTGGCCGATGACCGGCATCATCAAGTTTCACCTCTTTCTCAAGCATATATGAAACGAAGCATACGAAGCATTTCCTCTTTTTCGGAACGCGGCGAGCAGCCAAAGCACTTCATGCGTTTCGAAAACAGATTAAGCGGCGCATGATAAGCTCTTCTCCCCCGAAACAGAGCCGGCCGCACATCCAAGGTGCTCCTCGTCCCGAAACAAAGCCAGCGGGATGAGCATTCCCCTCTTTCTATGAAAATGCGCAGGCCTTGAAACTTTCATGCTAGGTGGAAAGCAAACATTGCTCGATGGAGCTTTCCTGCGCAAAGCACGCAGCGCATCCCCTCCTTTCCAAACGAAGCCGGCGGCGCAAAAAAAGAGGAGAGGCATTCTCCCTCTCCCTTTATTCTACCGTTACGGCAAAAAATCGCCAAAATGCCCAAACTGGGCGAGCATATCGTAAGCAAGCCCCGGCGCCCAGCCGATCGCCAACGTTCCAAGCGCGCAAAGAACGACGGCGGTCGACAGCCCGGCCGGCAGCCGGCCAAGCGGCGCGGTGAACGTCGGGCGGAAAAAGAGCTGGACGATCAAATTGAAATAATACACGTACGAGATGACGGTCGTGATCGCCATCACGGCGGCGAGCACATAATGGCCCGGCTCTGTGACGACAAGGCCGATGAAAATATGCAGCTTGGCGATAAAGCCAGCTGTTCCTGGGATGCCGGCGAGCGAGAGCAAAAACAGCCCGAGCGCCGCAGCCAGCAGTGGGCGGTGCCGATATAAGCCGGCCAGTCCATCCAAATCATCGGATCCGGTTTCATTGACAATATGGGCAATAATGGCAAACGTCCCGATGTTCATCAACGTATAGACGAGCAAATACATCCAGAGCGAATCGATCATCGCCCATGACATCGCGGCAAACCCCGCGAGCAAGTAGCCGGCGTGGGCGATGCTCGAGTAGGCGAGCAGCCGCTTTAAACTCCTCTGCCGAAGCGCCACGACGCTGCCGATGATCATCGTCAATCCGGCTAACACGGTGATGATCGGCTGCATCGACAAAAGAAGCGATGATGGGTCACGCCCTTCTGCCGGCGCCGCGGCAAAGATCGTCACCAGCAAACGGAGAAGAAGGGCAAAGCCGGCCGTTTTCGACACGACGGCAAAAAACGCGGTCGCTGGAACGGGCGCTCCTTCGTACACGTCCGGCGCCCACATATGAAACGGAACAGTCGCCAGCTTAAACGAAACGCCGATGAGCAAAAGCAGAAACGCCAAAGCAAGCATGTACGGCTCGTTCGTCTCCTGCAAGCGGCGCGCGATGCCGCCGAGATTCGTCGTTCCGGTCAAGCCGAACACATAACTCATGCCAAACAGCATGATGGCGGTGGCGATGCCGCCGTTAATGACATATTTGAGCGCCGCCTCGTTCGATGCCGGCGCCGTTTTGCGCAAACCGGCCAAAATGTAGGACGACACCGAAAGCAGCTCAAGGCTGACAAATAATGTAAGCAAATCGCCGCTAGACGCCATCATCATCGCCCCAAGCAGCGCAAACAACATCATATAGACAAATTCGCCGCGGTGCGGACTGCCTTCTTTCGGCGCCCATTCGGCCACTAAAAGCAGAGCGAGCGCTCCGCCAGCCAGCAAAATGAGCTTGAACGCTTTGGCGAACGCATCGAGCCGGAACGTATCATGCAAAATCGATGCCGACCCGACCGGGATCATCGCCGCTGTCGCGATCATGGCGAGCGCCGCCGCCGCCGCGGCGCCCCAAGCAAGCGGACGGCGGCTTCGATCACTCGGCAGCGCCAAGTCCATCACCAACAGCGCTATGGCGGCCGCGAGGACGATCCATTCGGGCGCCATCATGCTCCAATCGGATTGCCATACATCGTTCATGTGATCAACCCCCTAGCCCGTTCATCATCGTCTTGACGACGGCCGTAAGCGGCGCGGCCAATAGCTGCGGATAGACGCCGACGGCCACGATCAACGCGACGAGGATGAACGCCGGCACAGCTTCTTTTCCTTGCAAGTCAACGACGCCCCCTTGCGGTTCACCTAGGCTTGCCGCAGATGCTTGCGGCTCACGCCAGCCCATGACCGCTTCCCGCTGGTCGCGGGGGCGGCCGAACGTGATATCAAGGACGGCTTTCAGCGAGTAGACAGCGGCGAAGATCAAGCCAAGCGCCCCCACGGCGGCAAGGGCCGGCTTCGTTTGAAACAGCCCGAGAAACGACGTGAATTCACCGACAAATCCCGCCAGCCCCGGCAGACCGAGCAAGGCGAGCGCCGCTGTGAGCAAATACCCGGAAAAGAGCGGCATCGCTTTCGTCAGTCCACCAAACCGGTTGATGTCCGTTGTTCCCATTCGATGAGCGAGCACGCCGACAAGCAAAAACGACAAGGCCGAGATGAGTCCGTGAGCCACCGATTGAAAGACCGCTCCTTGAATGCCGGCCTCATTCAACGCACCGAGTCCGATGAGCACGACCCCCATATGCGACACGCTCGAGTAGGCGAGCACGCGCTTCAATTCGCGCTGGCGAAGCGCCAACAGCGCGCCGTACAGCACGTTGATGACGCCAAATAGAGCGAGAACGCCGGCAAACGAGCGGAACTCATCCGGAAACAAGCCGACCCCGAAGCGAATCATCCCATACGCTGCGATTTTCAGCAACACCCCGGCATGAAGCATCACCACCGGCGGCGGCGCTTCGACGTGGACGCGGATGAGCCAGCGGTGGAACGGAACAGCCGGCAGCTTGACGGCAAATGCCAACAGCAGCCCGCCGAGCAGCCAGCGACGCCCTTCCGCCGTCAGCGGCGCAATCAGTTGCCCTTCCGCCGCTGGATTATGTAACATTTCATGAAGCAAGGCAAAGTTCGCTGTTCCAGTTCGGGCAAGCAGCACCGCGATCACGACAAGCAGCAAAGCCGAGCCGAGCCCGTTGTACAACAAGTAGCTGTACGCCGCCCGCTCGCGCTCAAACCCGCCCCACTTGCCGACAAGCAAAAACATGGCGACCAACGTCACTTCTAAGAAGAGGAAAAACCAAACGAAATTGGCGGCGGAAAATACGCCGAGCATGCCAATCTCAAGCGCCAGCAGCCAGAGAAAATACCCTTTTTTCTCCGTTTTGACAAGCATCGACGCCAAAGCGGCCAACGTCGCCAACACCGCGGTCAGAACGATAAAGACAAGCGACAGCCCATCGATGCCGAGCTCATAGCGGATCACATACGCCGCGTCCGTCAAAAATGGCAGGTCCGTAAGCCGCACCCAGTCCCGCGCTTCGTCGAGCCGCTCGAGGCGAAACCCGCGCCCGGACTGAATGAAAGCAAACAACGCCAAAATGAGCGGCGGTACGGTGGCGGCCGTTCCGAGCCATTGAATCATTCGTTCATCCGTTTTGCGGACAAACATCAGCAACATGATGCCTAACAGCGGCGAAAAGACGAGCAGCGATAAAAACATCATAGCCAGTACCCCCCTGTTAAGGCGAAAATGACGACCAAAATCGCCAATCCGGCCACCGTCACCGCCCCATACGTCTGCGCCTGCCCGTTTTGCCCGCGCGACCCAGCCGAGGCGGCCGCGCCGACAATGCCGGCGGCAAGCCGGGCGAGCCCTTCAACAAGGAAGCGGTCGACATACGCCAACAGGCGGCTGATCCATGACACAAGCGACACGACCGTCAAACGGTAAATGTCATCGATGTAGTAATGACGGCGCAGCAGCTCATCAACATACGGAACACGCGCGGACAGCCAATCGCGCGGCATTTTCTGCGCCCCGTACATCAGCCAAGCGAGAAAAATCCCTGCAAACGACACGATCGTCGCCAAAACAGCGATCCATCCCGGCGCCGCTTCATGACGATACGCTCCATCCGTCAACCATTCGCCAAGGAACGAGCCAAACCACGGCGTTTGCATGTATCCGGATGCAATCGACAGCACGCCGAGCACAAGCATTGGCGCCACCATCGAGGCCGGCACTTCATGAGCATCCTCATGATGCCGCGCTTTGCCGGCAAAGACGAGGAAAAAGAGCCGGAACATATAAAACGACGTCAACAGCGCGGCAGCGACCGCGAGCCAAAAGAGGAGGCGCGGCCCGTTCGTCCAGGCGGCGGCCAAAATTTCGTCCTTGCTGAAAAAGCCGGCGAATAGCGGAACCCCGCTGATCGACAGCGCCCCAATGAGGAATAGCGGCGCGGTCCATGGCAGCCGCCGCCAAAGCCCGCCCATTTCCTCGATGTTTTGCGTACGGACGGCATGAATGACGCTCCCGGCGGCCAAAAAGAGGAGCGCTTTAAAGAACGCATGCGTCGTCAAATGGAAGATGGCCGCGACATAGCTGCCCGCGCCAAGCGCCAATATCATATAGCCGAGCTGGCTGACCGTCGAATAGGCGAGGACGCGCTTGATGTCCGTCTGCACCAAGCCGATCGTCGCGGCGAAAATGGCCGTCACCCCGCCGATCGTCGCCACGGTCATCATGGCTGCATGGCTTGCCTCATACAGCGGAAACAATGCCGCCACAAGGTACACACCGGCCGCCACCATCGTCGCAGCGTGGATGAGCGCCGACACCGGCGTCGGGCCTTCCATCGCGTCTGGAAGCCATGTATGGAGCGGAAATTGCCCCGATTTGCCGATGGCGCCGATAAAAATCAAGATCGCCGCGAGCGTCGTCATCCCCGGCGACAGCGTGCCGTCGCCGACGGCGCGGAAAATGTCATCGTAATCAAAGCTGTGCGTTTGCCAAAAGAGCAACATCATGCCGATAAAAAAGCCAACGTCGCCGATGCGCGTCATGATGAACGCTTTTTTCGCCGCCGCTTTTGCTTCTTCCTTATAGAAGTAAAAACCGATCAGCAAAAACGATCCAAGTCCGACGAGCTCCCAAAAGATGTACGCCTGCAGCAAATTCGGCGACAGCACAAGACCGAGCATCGCAAACGTAAACAGGCCCAAATACGCGTAAAAGGTGGAAAACCGTTCATCGCCAGCCATGTACCCTTGCGAATACACATGGACGAGCCAGCTGACGAGTGCGACGACGACGAGCATCCAAGCGTTTAGGGCGGTGGCGGAAATCCCGACCGTCAACGTCACGCCGCCGATCGTCATCCATGTCCAGTTTGCCTCATACGTCGACCCGCCGAGGCGGTCCACAAGCACCGCGAGCGCCAAAAGCAGCGACAAGAACGTCGCGGCGATGCCGACATAGGCGCTTCGCTGTTTCCATCTCCGTCCGAACAGCAGCAACAGAATGAACGAACCAAGCGGGAACAGCGGCACGACCCAAACTAGGTTCATCATCGTTCCCATCCCCTTCTCTAATGTTTCAACGAATTGGCTTCATCGACTTGAACCGTCTTCCGGCTGCGGTAAAAAGCGATGAGCGCAGCTAAGCCGACGGCTGCTTCCGCCGCCGCCACGGCGATCGCAAACAGCGCGAACACGTGCCCGTGAACGCTGGGATGGGCGCCGTATTTGGCAAAAGCGACGAAATTGATGTTAACCGCATTTAACATCAGCTCAATGCAGATGAGCACAATGACCGTATTCCTCTTCGTGAGCGCCCCGTACAGCCCAATGCAAAACAAGATCAGCGCCAACGCTAAATAGGCCGATAATGTCATTCGTCTTCCGCCCCCTTGCCGTCTTTTTTCGCCAACACGATCGCGCCAATTAAGGCGACAAGCAAAATGACGGACACGATTTCAAACGGAATCGTATAATACGAGTAAAGCGACTTGCCGATCGCCTTAGCGTTGTCGCCCGAAAGCGCGCTGCCGTCAGCGCCGAAGTCGAGCTGGCGGATGCCGAAGTAGACGGCAAGGCCGAAGGCGATGACGGAGAGGGCGGCAACCGCTTTATGCCAGACGCCGCCGGTGGTTTGGCGCTCCCTTTCGTCTGTGTGATGGCGCGTCAGCATGATCGCAAACAGCATGATGATCGTGATGGCTCCGGAATAGATGAGCACTTGCACAACAGCGACAAATTCGGCGGACAACAGCACGTACAGCCCGGCAATGCCTACAAATGTCATGACGAGGGCGATGACCATATGGACGACGTTCGTCAGCTGGAGCATCGTCACTCCCCCGGCAATCGCCGCGAGGGCGAGCAAGAAAAAGGCGATGTCCGTTCCGCTCACGGCTTATTCTCCCTTCTGATGTTCGTATCGTTTTCATCGAGCCAGGCCAAATCTTTATACAGAGCGTCGCGGCTGTATTCCGCGAGCTCAAAGTTGTTCGTCATGACAATCGCTTCCGTTGGGCATACTTCCGTGCACAAATCACATAAAATGCAAATTTCAAAGTTGATGTTGTACGTCTCAATCACTTTCCCTTTTTTCGTCGGATCGGGATGTTTTTTCCCGGTCAGCTGGATGCATTCGGTCGGGCAAATGTTGACACACTGGTTGCACACGATGCATTTTTCGGGATAAAATTTCTGGATGCCGCGAAACCGATCCGGGAGCGGGAGCGGTTCGTGCGGGTAATCGTACGTCACTTTTTCGCGCGTCAACTCTTTTAACGTATACGCCAATCCTTTCATCAACCCTATCATCCGTCTACCCCTCTCATGGGAAAAGTGGCGTTCCGACACGACCTCTGCCCGAAGGAGGAGGCCATGCTCATGGGCGGCTGCCCCCTTCCTGGCAAGACAAGTTGCTTTGTTCCTTTAGAGGACTGGTGAAAAACGACCGATTTCGCCGAATCCGTTGCTTTTGGGTGAAAGAGAGGCGTTGATTTTACAGGACTTCTCAATTTGAGAAGAGTCCGTTTTTCGCGACTTTTCACTAAATCACCGGCCTTTTAGAAAAACCACGCTTTCACGACCGCCGTCAGCACAATGTTGACGAGCGAAAGCGGAAGCAGCACTTTCCAGGCGAACTCCATCAGCTGGTCGGCGCGCACGCGCGGAAATGTGGCGCGAAACCAAATGAGGACGAAAACGATCGCACAAAACTTCAGCGCAAACCAGACCGCGCCAGGAATCCAGCCGAGAAACGCGACCGGATGCCAGCCGCCGAGAAACAAAATTGTCACAAGCGCCGCCATGGCGAACAAATACACATACTCGGCGAGCATAAAGAACGCCCAACGGAATCCGGAATATTCGACATGAAAGCCGGCGACAAGCTCGGACTCCGCCTCCGGCAAGTCAAACGGCGTCCGGTTCAACTCGGCTACCGCGGCAATGAGGAAAATCAAAAACGCCAACGGCTGGGCGAAAATGAACCAGACGTCTTTTTGCGCCGCAACGATGTCGACTAAATTCATGCTTCCCGCCAAAAGCACGACGCCAAGCGCCGACATGACGAGCGGAATCTCATAGGAAATCATTTGCGCGGCTGCCCGCATGCCGCCAAGCAGAGCGTATTTGTTGTTGGACGCCCAGCCGCCGGCGACAACGCCGACGGTCGTCAAGCCGGAGACAGCGATATAATACAGAAGGCCGACGCCAATATCGGCGAACCGGAACGCATCGGTAAACGGCAATACCGCCAACACCATAAACGACGGCACAAAGGCGATGATCGGCGCCAGCACGTAGAGCGGACGGTCGGCCGCTTTCGGGATCGTATCCTCTTTCAAAAGCAGCTTCAACACATCGGCAACGGTTTGCAGCAGTCCGAAGCGGCCGCCGACTTGGTTCGGCCCGATGCGCCCTTGCATAAACCCCATCACTTTCCGCTCAGCCAAAATGCCGTATGTGACAAAGGCGAGCACGACCGCCAAAAGCAGCGCCCCAAGCCCGAAAAACAGGGCGATGTTCGACCAGCTTGGCGTGGATTCAAGCCATTGTTCCATCATCCGTCGACCTCCCCAAGCACAATGTCAATCGACCCAAGAATGGCGATGACATTGGCCAAGTTTTCCCCTTTGAGCAGCTTCGGGAGTATTTGCAAGTTGTAAAACGATGGGCGCCGGAATTTGAGGCGGTACGGCTCCTTTTTGCCGTCGCTCGCAATATAGCAGCCGATCTCGCCGCGCGGCGCCTCGATGCGGACGAACGTCTCGCCGGGCGGCGCTTTAATGATGCGGGGCACTTTTCCCATGATCGGCCCCTCAGGCGGAAATTGCTCGCACGCCTGCTCGATGATGCAAAGCGACTGTTCGATTTCCGCCATCCGGCATTCATAGCGGGCAAGGCAGTCGCCGCTGTCGCGCACCGGCACGTCAAAATCAAAGCGGTCATAGATCGAATACGGTTCATCTTTGCGCAAATCCCATTTGACGCCGGTCGACCGCAAGTTGACGCCGCTGAGCGAATAGCTGATCGCCTCTTCTTTCGTATACCGCCCGACGCCGGTGACGCGCTGGCGGAAAATTTCATTGCCGGTGACAAGCTCATGATAGCCGTGAAGTTTCTCCCGCATGTACGGAACGAACTGCTTCACTTTGTCAATCCAACCGTCCGGCGCATCCCATTTGACGCCGCCGATGCGCATATAGTTGAACGTCAGCCGCGCTCCAGACAGCTCATTTAATAGATTAATAATCATTTCGCGTTCGCGGAACGCGTACAAAAACGGGCTCGTCGCGCCAAGGTCAAGCAAGTACGTCCCCCACCAGACGAGGTGGCTGGCGATCCGCCCAAGCTCCATGGCGAGAACGCGCAAATATTCGGCCCGCTCCGGCACTTCAATGCCCATCATCGTTTCGACCGCATGGCAAAGCACATAGTTGTTCGTCATCGCGGACAAATAGTCCATCCGGTCGGTGTACGGGATGATTTGCGTATATTGCAGCCCTTCGGCGATCTTTTCCGTTCCGCGATGCAAATAGCCGATGACCGGTGTCGCTTCTTGAATGATCTCGCCGTCAATTTTTAAAATGAGGCGGAACACCCCGTGCGTGCTCGGGTGTTGAGGGCCGACGTTTAAAATCATTTCTTCTGTGCGCAGCATCATCTACACCTCCGCATCATACGGCTCGTAATCTTTGCGCAGCGGATGCCCGACCCATTGTTCGCCGAGGAAGATGCGGATTAAGTTCGGGTGGCCGCGGAAACGGATGCCAAGCAAATCGTACGCTTCGCACTCCGGCCAGTTCGCCCCCGGCCAAAGCGGAACGAGCGAATCGACTTCCGGGTTGTCGCGCTCGATTTTGACTTTCAGCGCCACCGGCTGCCGGTTTGGATAGGAATACAAATGGACGTACACTTCCATATGCGTCTGAAAATCGGTGCCGTGCAGCTCGGATAAATAATCAAACCGAAGCTGTTCATGGCCTTTCAACAACTCGGCGACTTTGTAGTACGCCTCTTTTTTCACGACAAGCGTCGGCACATCTTTCGCCAGCCGGTTGATGTATGCATCCTCGAGCACGTCCGAACCGAGATGCTCATGAATGATGCGGACATATTTCTCAAGCAGCGGATCGTTCGGCGACGGAGCGGCAGACCGTCCGGTTCCTCCGTCAGTTTCTTCGGCCTTCGCCCGGGCGGCCGCTGCCGCTTTTTGTTTCGCCCCCTCATCGCCAGCGCCGCCTTGTTGCTTCGCCAAGGCCGCCGCACGCGCTTTTGCCGCGGCCGCGGCTTTCGCTTTCGCCGCGGCGGCCGCTTTTTGCTTGGCCAGCTCGTCATCGTCGCCCGACGCTTCAGCGGCTTTTTGTTTGGCTAATGCAGCAGCTCTCGCCTTCGCGGCCGCAACTGCCTTTTTCTTCGCCAACTCAAGATCATCCTCCGCACCGCTTTCCGCCGCCTCGCGCTGACGCCGCAGTTCGGCGGCCCTCGCACGCGCTTCCTCGGCTGCCTTCCGCTTCGCCGCCTCAAGGTCGTCCCCTGTCGCCGCACCAGGCGCAGCGGCCTCGCGCTGTCTCCGCAGTTGGGCCGCCTTCGCACGCGCTTCCTCGGCTGCTCGTTTTTTCGCCAATGCAAGATCGTCGGCCGATGCCGGTTCCGTTGCCTCTCCCTTCGTTGTTTCGGTCTGGCTGCCATTCGAATTCGGGGGCGTTTTCAAACTGCCCGTTTCGGCGGCTGACCTGGCCTGTTCATCTGCCTGCCTAGCCGCGAGCCGTTCGCGCGCCAGCTGTTTTGCCCGCTCAGCGGCTTCTTTTTTTCTCTGGGCCAAATCTTTTTCTTCATCCATCGGTTACAGCACCTTCTTCCCCGTTTTGGCTTCCAGTCGGATTTTTTCTTTTAATTTATGAATGCCGTAGATGAGCGCTGCCGGGTTCGGCGGACAGCCTGGTATGTACACGTCCACCGGGACAATTTGGTCGACGCCTTTGACGACGCTGTACGATTTGACGTACGGGCCGCCGGCTGTCGCACACGAACCCATGGCGATGACCCATTTCGGTTCGGGCATTTGGTCATACAACCGGCGCAAGAGCGGCGCCATTTTTTTCGTCACCGTGCCCGAGACAATCATGACGTCCGCCTGCCGCGGCGAGGCGCGGAAAAACGAACCGAACCGGTCGAGGTCGTAATGGGCGCCGCCGACCGCCATCATCTCGATGGCGCAACAGGCAAGGCCGAACGTCAACGGCCAAAGCGAACTGCTTCGGGCCCATCCTTTCAACTGTTCCAACGTCGTCAAAAAGACGTTTCGCTTCACTTCTTCCATTTCGACGCCAGAAAAACCCTCCCATTTCACATCCATCGTAACACCTTCTTTTTCCAAGCATAGATAAGGCCAATGGCAAGCAAAACGATGAAAATGATCATTTCCACCAACGCGAACAAGCCGAGTTGGTCATAGACAACAGCCCACGGGTACAAAAACACCGTCTCGATATCGAAAATGACAAACAGCAAGGCAAATAGGTAGTACCGAACTTGGAACTGAACGCGCGAGTCGTGAAAGGGATTGTTACCGCTTTCATAAGTTGTCGCCTTTGCATCACTCGGCACGTGCGGCCGCAGCCACCGCCCGGCCGTGAGCGCCCCGATCGGCAGCAACACACCGAGGCAAAGGAAGACGAAGATGATCAAATAACTGTTTGCATAGATGTTGCTCAACCAGCTCGCCCCCTTCCGGTTTACTACATACGTATGGTGTTAATGATGAAATTTTTCAATAATTCCTTCGATTTCATTATAACATTTATATCCAGCCGTGTCAGCAAAACTTCAAGTTAACACTGTCAACACTGTATCCATTCATGTAAGCGCTTCATCTTTGTTGAAACGACGGAATGCGAGGAACGAAAAAAGAGAGAGCGTTTGCCTCTCTCCTTGACGGACGATTCTTCCGTTTTCATCAAAAAAAGCAGGGGAAAAACTCCCCTGCTTTTTACTTCATTTCCGCAACGCTCAAACGGTTCATGGCGCGTTTTAACGCCAGTTCGGCCCGTTTGAAGTCGATGTCATCCTGCTGGCTTTGCAGGCGGCGCTCCGCCCGCTCTTTCGCCGCTTTGGCGCGGAGGACGTCAATGTCCTCCGCCCGTTCAGCAGCTTGAGCCAAAATCGTCACTTTGTCCGGGCGGACTTCCAAAAAGCCGCCGCTGACGGCAATGTATTGCGTTTTGCCGCCTTTTTTCAGCCGGGCCGCGCTGATCTCGAGCGGTGCGACAAGCGGAATGTGCCCCGGCAAAATGCCGAGCTCGCCGCTTTTCGCTTTGACGCTGACCATCTCAACATCGTCTTCGTACACCGGGCCATCAGGAGTAACGACGCTCACGTGGATCGTTTTCATTGTCCAATCCCCCTATCCCGGGTCACACTTCGACACCCATCGCTTTCGCTTTTTCAACGACTTCTTCAATGCGGCCGACTAAGCGGAACGCATCTTCCGGAAGATGGTCGTATTTGCCTTCCAAAATTTCTTTAAAGCCGCGCACCGTTTCTTTGACCGGCACGTAGGAGCCCGGTTGGCCCGTGAACTGCTCCGCCACGTGGAAGTTTTGCGACAAGAAGAACTGGATGCGGCGGGCGCGGTGAACGACGAGTTTGTCTTCGTCCGACAGTTCGTCCATCCCCAAGATGGCGATGATGTCTTGCAATTCTTTATAACGTTGCAGCGTTTGCTGCACTTTGCGGGCGACTTGATAATGCTCCTCGCCGACGATTTCCGGCGCCAACGCACGCGATGTCGAAGCGAGCGGGTCAACGGCCGGATAAATCCCCATCTCCGCGAGCTTCCGCTCCAGGTTCGTCGTCGCATCCAAGTGCGAGAACGTCGTGGCCGGAGCCGGGTCCGTATAGTCGTCGGCCGGGACGTAAATCGCTTGAATCGAGGTGATCGAGCCTTTCGCCGTCGACGTGATCCGCTCTTGCAATTGACCCATCTCCGTCGCCAATGTCGGTTGGTAACCAACGGCCGACGGCATGCGGCCTAACAGCGCCGACACTTCCGAACCGGCCTGCGTGAAACGGAAGATGTTATCGATAAAGAGCAACACGTCTTGGCCTTGTTCATCACGGAAGTATTCGGCCATCGTCAAGCCGGTCAAGGCGACGCGCATCCGCGCCCCCGGCGGCTCATTCATTTGTCCGAACACCATGGCCGTTTTGCTGATGACGCCGGAATCTTTCATCTCATGGTACAAGTCGTTTCCTTCGCGCGTCCGTTCGCCGACGCCAGCAAAGACGGAAATCCCGCCGTGCTCTTGGGCGATGTTGTGAATCAGCTCTTGGATCAAGACCGTTTTTCCTACGCCAGCGCCGCCGAACAAACCGATTTTTCCGCCTTTAATATACGGGGCAAGCAAGTCAACGACTTTAATCCCCGTTTCCAAAATTTCGACTTCCGTCGCCAATTCCTCGAATTTTGGCGCCGGACGGTGAATCGGGTCGCGGCGGGCGTCAGCCGGAATGTCGCCTTCCAAGTCGATCGGCTCGCCCAAGACGTTGAACACGCGGCCAAGCGTGACTTCGCCGACCGGCACCGAAATCGGTGCACCGGTATCGATGACTTCCATGCCGCGGATGAGGCCGTCTGTGGACGCCATCGCGATCGTCCGTACTGTATCATCGCCAAGGTGCAAGGCGACTTCCAATGTCAAGTCGATGTCGACTTCGTTTTCGTTGCGCGCTTTATGTTGAATTTTCAGGGCGTTGTAGATCGCCGGCAAGTGGCCGTTCTCAAACTTGACGTCTACAACCGGACCCATGACTTGGATAACGCGTCCTCTTGTCATCGTTTTCCCTCCTAACTTGCTAGTCCCCTATTGCAAGGCGTTTGCTCCGGCGACAATTTCCGTAATTTCTTGCGTAATCGCCGCTTGGCGAGCGCGGTTGTAGGAAAGCGTCAATGTGCGAATGAGCTCGTTCGCATTGTCCGTTGCGTTCTTCATCGCCGTCATGCGGGCGGCGTGTTCGCTTGCTTTTGCATCGAGCAATGCGCCGTAAATGAGGCTTTCCGCATACTGCGGCAATAAGACGTCCAAAATTTCTTCTTGCGACGGTTCAAATTCGTACACCGTGCGCTGCTTATTCTCCGCCAAGTCAGTGAGCGGCAGAAGCTTCCGTTCCGTCACCTCTTGCTGGATCGCGCTCACGTAATGGTTGTAATACATATACAGCTCGTCAAACGTACCGTCGGCGAATAACCCAACCGTTTTGCGGGCGATTTCTTTAATATCGGCAAACGACGGCTGGTCCGGCAAGCGGGTGATGTCGAGAATGACCGGCATGTTCCGCTTGCGGAAAAAGCTCAACCCGACGCGGCCGATGACGATGATCGCATATTCGTCCGGAGAAGCATGGCGTTTTTGGATCGTTTGGTACACGAGGCGCAGCACGTTGCTGTTGTACGCGCCAGCCAGACCGCGATCCGACGTGATCACGAGATAACCGGTTTTTTTCACCGGGCGCGAAACGAGCATCGGATGTGAAGCGCCGCCGGCGCCAAGCGCCACATTAGCCACGACTTCTTGAATTTTCTCCATATATGGAACGAACGATTTCGCGTTTTGCTCCGCGCGGTTCAGCTTCGACGTCGAGACCATTTCCATCGCTTTTGTAATTTGGCTTGTCTTCTTCGTCGCATTGATGCGCGTTTTAATATCGCGTAACGATGCCAAAGGTTTCACCACCTTTTTGCTGCACGGGTTCTAACAGGCGTGAGGGGGCGATATGCCCCCGCCGGCCTTATTGTGAAACGACAAACGTTTTCTTGAACGCTTCGATCGCTTTATTGAGATCGTCTTCGTTCGGAAGATCTTTCGTCGTGCGGATGTGCTCAAGCAAGTGTTGGCCGTTTTGGTCGAGCCACAAGTAAAACTCTTTCTCGAAACGGCGCACATCTTCAACCGGAATGTCGTCCAAAAAGCCGCGCGTCAATGCATAGATGATCAACACTTGTTTTTCGACCGGAATCGGCTGATGCAAATCTTGCTTCAGCACTTCGACCGTGCGCGCCCCGCGGGCGAGCTTCGCTTGCGTCGCCTTGTCGAGGTCGGAGCCGAATTGGGCGAATGCCTCCAGCTCACGGTAAGCGGCCAAGTCCAAACGAAGCGTCCCGGCTACTTTTTTCATCGCTTTGATTTGCGCTGCCCCACCCACGCGCGAAACGGACAACCCTGCGTTGATCGCTGGGCGGACGCCGGAGAAGAACAAGTCCGATTGCAAGAAAATTTGCCCGTCCGTAATCGAGATGACGTTCGTCGGAATGTACGCGGAAATATCGCCCGCTTGCGTTTCGACGAACGGAAGCGCGGTCAAGGAACCGCCGCCTTTGGCATCGCTCAATTTCGCTGCGCGCTCAAGCAGGCGGGAGTGCAAGTAGAAAATATCCCCCGGATACGCTTCACGGCCCGGCGGACGGCGAAGCAAGAGCGACAACTCACGGTATGCCGCGGCTTGTTTCGATAAATCGTCATAGACCACTAACACGTGTTGGCCTTTATACATGAAATACTCGCCCATCGCCACACCGGCATACGGCGCCAAGAACAAAAGCGGAGCCGGCTGCGACGCCGAAGCGGTGACGACGATCGTATAGTCGAGCGCGCCGTGTTTGCGGAGCGTTTCGACAACGGTGCGGACCGTCGATTCTTTTTGCCCGATGGCGACATAAATACAAATCATGTTTTGGTCTTTTTGGTTGATGATCGTGTCAATGGCGACGGACGTTTTCCCCGTTTGCCGGTCGCCGATGATGAGCTCGCGCTGGCCGCGGCCGATCGGCACGAGCGCGTCGATCGCTTTAATCCCGGTTTGCAGCGGCTCATGCACCGATCTCCGGTCCATAACGCCCGGCGCCGGGCTCTCGATCGGGCGCGTTTCCGTCGTTTCCACCGGCCCTAATCCGTCAACAGGCTGACCGAGTGGGTTGACGACGCGGCCGATGAGCGCTTCCCCAACGGGCACTTCCATGATCCGGCCCGTACGGCGCACTTCGTCCCCTTCTTTAATGCCGGTGTACGGTCCTAAAATAACGATACCGACGTTGTTTTCTTCCAAGTTCAACGCCATGCCCATCACGCCGTTGGCAAACTCGACGAGCTCGCCGGACATGACGTTATCGAGCCCATGAGCGCGCGCGATCCCGTCGCCGACTTGGATGACGGTGCCGACGTCGCTCACTTGGATTTGCGATTCATAGTTTTCAATCTGCTGCTTAATGAGCGCGCTGATTTCTTCCGCTCGAATGCTCATGCCTTTCACCCCTGTCTTCAAATGTTAGCCGATCAGCTGCCGCCGAATCCGTTCAAGCTGCCCGCTGACGCTGCCGTCGTAAATGCGGTTGCCGATGCGCAGCTTCACGCCGCCGATGAGTTCCGGATCAATGATATTTTCAATCTCAAGCGTCTGTTTGCCGACTTTTTGGGCAAAGACGTCAGAAAGCTCCCGCAGTTCTTCGTCCGTCAACGGCCGCGCCGAATAGGCGACCGCCTTGGCGATGCCGCGCGCATCGTCGACGAGGGCGAGAAACTGTTCCGCCAGCTCGGGCACAAGGCCGAAGCGATGGCGCTCCAGAAGAAGGAGAAGCGTGTTTTGCACCGGAGTGGACACACCGGCGAACGCTTCGCGGATGAGCGCTTTTTTCTGATCCAAGGAAAGTTTCGGATACGAAAGAAGCGATAAAAACTCGCCGTTTTCCGCCAACGCCTGGCGCACGGCGCGAACATCTTCTTCGATTCGATCAAGCTGTCCTTGTTCGAGCGCGATTTGGAACAAAGCGGACGCGTACCGTTTGGCGATCACTTCTTGGTTCATCGCGCTCCTCCTACCTCTTGAACGTCTTTGATGTACGCTTCGATCAGCTTGCGTTGATCTTGCTCGGTCAGCTCTTTTTCAATCACTTTTGAGGCGATCAAGACAGACAACGAGGCCACTTGTTCGCGGAGCGCGGCCATCGCCTGTTCTTTTTCACGCTCGATTTCTTTTTTCGCCGCTTCTTTCACCCGTTCCGCTTCCGCACGGGCCGAGGCGACAATTTGTTCTTTCTGCTCTTCAGCCAGCTTGCGCGCGTTTTCAATGAGCGCTTGCGCTTCTTGGCGCGACTGCTTCATCAGTTCGCGCTGTTCTTCAAGAAGTTTTTCTGCTTCTTGACGGCGTTTTTCCGCCTGGCCGATTTCGTTCGCGATATGTTCTTCACGTTGTTTCATGATATTCATTAACGGCTGCCAAGCGAATTTGCGCAGCAAGGCCAGCAAAATGATGAACATCAGCAATTGGTAAATAATCGTGCCGCCGCTGATGCCATGCGCCGCTTCGCCGAGCACCCATACGTTTGCCTTCCACAACACCGCGTTTCACTCCTTTCGACAGCTATCGCACCGACGCGGTCTCGCAAAACCGCACATAAAGGAATGGCGAAGGTGGTCGTTGACACGAACTTCGCCATCACTTTCCATATCGATTTCTTATCGACCTAAGTAAATGAACGAGAAGACGACACCGATGATCGGAAGCGCCTCAACCAACGCGACCCCGATGAACATCGTCGTTTGCAAAACCGGACGCAATTCTGGTTGACGAGCAATCCCTTCGATGGTACGGCTGACGATCAACCCGTTGCCGATGCCGGCGCCCAACGCCCCCAAACCTACCGCAATCGCAGCTGCAAGTACACCCAAACTCATGTTGATAGATCCTCCTTCGCAATGTTAAAGTAATGTTTCATTCAAGTCTTGCTCTAATGAAAAGGAATGCTCAATGGTCATGACTGACCTTATGAGCCATATAAACCATGGTTAACATCGTAAAAATGAACGCCTGAATCGTTCCAACAAAAATACTGAACGCTTGCCACACCATCATCGGGATGGCTGCGCCAACAGCGCCAAGCACACCGTAATGCGTGCCAAGGCTGGCGAGCAAGCCAAGCAAAATTTCCCCGGCGTAAATGTTCCCGAAAAGACGCAAACCGAGCGTCAGCGTGTTGGCAAACTCTTCGATGATTTTAAGCGGGAACAACCAGGCGACTGGACGGGTGTAATCGCGCAAATAGTCGGACGCCCCTTTCATTTTGACGCCATAGTAGTGGGTGAGGCCGACGACCATCACCGCCAGCGTCAACGTAACGGTCGCATCCGCGGTCGGCGATTTCCACCAAAGTTCACCGTTGACATGGACGGAAAACGGCAGTCCAAGCATATTGGCCACAAACACATACATGATGAGCGTGACGCCCAGCGTCAAAAAGCGGCCGCCCGTTTGCCAATCCATCGTGCTGTTAATGATGCCTCTGACAAAGTCAAAGACCCACTCCATAAAGTTTTGCATCCCCGTCGGGCGCAGCTGAAGCGAGCGAGTAGCCGCAACAGCAATGATGAAAACGATCAAGCTCGTGATCGTAATCATCAACATATCAGATAAATTAAAAGTAAGGCCTAAAAATTCGACAAGCGGCGCTTTATGCTCCATCCTCTCTCACCTCGCTTTCATACCTGCAGCTTGTCGTTTTTCCATTTGTGAAAGAAGAAATCTATTATAATGACAATGTAGGATGTCATTAATCCCAAAACGGTTGGCACGATATGAAAATATTGCGGATACGTCAGAACAATGACAGCAGCCAACGCGGCAAGCGCCAAACGCGATAAGGTGCCTAATGTGCGCACTTTTTTGCGCGCCGCCACCGCTTGTCCGAATTTTTCGATTTTCCAGGTTAAGTTCCAAACCATGAGGAGGCTGATCGATGTGCCGAGAATCAAGCTGAGAAAAACGGTTTTATACGGCGTAAATCCAAAGCCGAGCGTATAGATGGCGAGCAAATACAATATGTATCGAACTTGCCGCCAAAACATCGCTTGAAGACTTCCCATTTTATTACTCCTCAGAGAAATATTGGCGGATCAAGCGCAACATGGCATACACGCCGGCCGCCAGTCCGAGCAAAAGGCCGACGATCAAAAAGATCGGCTCGGTGCCAAATCGATCATCGATCCATCTCCCGCCGAAAACGCCGACCAAAATCGAACCAACAAGTTGGGAGACGATGGCGGACATCAACGCCATGGCTTGAAACGGGTGGCGCTGTTTTGGGGACATGCCAACACACCCTTTAACATAATGAAAACCTTCTCAATCTACCCCTTGTAAAGGATACAATACGGCCTGGTCAATGTCAATGTGTTTCCACGTAAAACCTCATTCACATAGGGCAAATATTAATAATTTGTGACAATTTCTCATTTTCTTCTCACAATGATGATGTATAATGATATATTTTATTTTTAGCCTATTTTCCTTTTCATGATTCTATATAGATGCAATTTGAAGCTTTACCATTTGCAGCTTTTACCGAGTATTTGATCGACTGTCGGGCGACCGAACAACGCCGCTTCCAGACCCATATATGGGTCTGTGAAGCAGGCGGTTGTTCGGTCCTCCGTCACGCCAAGGCGTGACGGAGAAGCCTGTGGCTTTCCTCCGACAGTCGAAAAGGGGCAAACCGCTTTTCCGTCAAGGATATGTTAAACTTCTTCGTTGCATCTATATATATACTTGGCTTTGCAAACGGAGCGGTTTCTCAGCGCCATCTTTCTGCCGCGGCCTATTCGATGCAAGCGCTTAACTGACGCATGGGCAAGGCACCCTCTCCGCCGCTCGATGGAATGCGAACCCCGCGCGGCGCGGGGCGCCTTGCAACTGTTATTTTGTGCCAAACAGCCGGTCGCCGGCGTCGCCGAGACCAGGGACAATATAGCCGTGGTCGTTCAACCGCTCATCAAGGGCAGCGATGTAAATGTCCACATCCGGGTGGGCCGTTTCCACCGCTTTGACTCCTTCCGGCGCCGCGATCAGGCACATAAATTTAATGCTTTTCGCTCCCCGCTTTTTCAGCGCATCGATCGCCGCCACCGCTGATCCGCCGGTTGCGAGCATCGGGTCGACGATGATAAAATCGCGCTCTTCGACATCGCTCGGCAGCTTGACGTAATATTCGACCGGCTTTAATGTTTGGGGATCGCGGTACAAGCCGATATGGCCGACTTTCGCCGCCGGGATGAGCTTCAGGATGCCGTCAACCATGCCGATGCCGGCGCGCAAAATCGGAATGACGCCCAGTTTTTTGCCGGCGATCACTTTCGCTCTGGCTTTACTGACGGGGGTTTCGATCTCGACTTCCTCAAGCGGCAGATCACGTGTAATTTCAAACGCCATCAACGTCGCCACTTCGTCGACAAGCTCGCGAAATTCTTTCGTGCCCGTATTCTTGTCGCGAATGTAGGTCAATTTATGCTGGATGAGCGGGTGATCAAAGACGTACACTTTTCCCATGGGTCAACTCTCCTCTTCCGTATGTATGCGCTGCACTTCTATACATTCTACTGGAAAACGAGCGCCTATTCAACTGCCGAACGAACGGAAAAAGGCGCACCGCCAAATCCGGAGGCGGTGCACCGTACGGTTTCAGACGAAGCGGCGGCGCTTAGTCTTGATAGAGCGGAAACTTTTCCGTCAAAGCGGCGACGCGTTGGCGCGCTTCCTCAAGCGCTTGTTCGCTGCCGACGTTTTTCAGCACAAGGCCGATGATGGCGGCGATTTCGTCCATCTCTTCCAATCCGAAGCCGCGCGTCGTGACGGCGGCCGTGCCGATGCGGATGCCGCTTGTGACAAACGGGCTTTCCGGATCATACGGAATCGTGTTTTTGTTGACCGTAATCCCGACCTCATCGAGCACTTTCTCCGCCGTTTTCCCGGTCAGCTGCTGCGGGCGCAAATCGACAAGCAGCAAATGGTTGTCCGTGCCGCCGGAAATGAGAGTGAATCCTTCGTTTTGCAAGGCGGCTGCGAGCCGTTTGGCATTCTCCACGACGCGCTTCGCGTAGACTTTAAAGTCGTCTTGCAACGCTTCGCCGAGCGCGACGGCTTTGGCGGCAATGACATGCATAAGCGGGCCGCCTTGAATGCCAGGGAAAATGGCTTTGTCGATCTGTTTGGCGAACTGCTCCTGGCATAAAATCATCCCGCCGCGCGGACCGCGCAGCGTTTTGTGCGTCGTCGTCGTAACGAAATGGGCGTACGGCACTGGATTCGGATGAACACCTGCCGCAACAAGACCGGCAATATGGGCCATGTCAACCATTAAATAGGCGCCGACTTCATCGGCAATCTCACGGAACTTGGCGAAGTCGATGATGCGCGGATAGGCGCTCGCGCCGGCGACGATCAACTTCGGCCGATGAAGGCGCGCTTTTTCGCGCACGTCGTCATAGTCAATGACATGCGTTTTTGGATCGACGCCGTATTCGACAAAATTGTACTGAATGCCGCTGAAATTGACCGGGCTGCCGTGCGTCAAATGGCCGCCGTGCGACAAGTTCATGCCAAGCACCGTGTCGCCGTGCTCAAGAACGGTGAAATAAACGGCCATGTTCGCCTGCGCCCCGGAGTGCGGCTGGACGTTCACATGCTCCGCTCCAAACAACTGCTTCGCTCGCTCGCGCGCCAAATCTTCGACGATGTCGACATATTCACAACCGCCGTAGTAGCGGCGTCCCGGATAGCCTTCCGCATATTTGTTCGTCAGCACCGACCCTTGCGCTTCCATGACCGCGCGGCTTACAAAATTTTCCGACGCAATCAACTCAATTTTTGCATGCTGCCGTTTCCGCTCTTGTTCAATGGCGGCGAACACTTGCGGATCTTGTTGTGGCAAGTAATTCATCAATAGCTCCCCCTTATGCGAAATCAGTGAATATTCGTTTTTATTTTATCAGCTTCAGCTAGGCAAATTCAAAGAAAAAAATGAATGAAACCGCTAGAAAGAACAGGAATCATTCGGATTTTCCAACGAGTAGACCGCTCGGGCGCCGCCGATCAGCTTCGGCCGCGTTTTCGCCAGCGTCACGCACGCCGATCCAATGTGCTTCACCGAAACGCGCACGGGAACGGCAACCGGCTTCAAATGCATGCCGATGAGCGTATGGCCGATGTCAATGCCGGCATCGGCGCGAATCGCCTCGACAACGACCGGGTCAGCGAACTTTCGATAGGCGTAGGCGGCCATCGCCCCACCCGCTTTCGGCACCGGAACGACCGAAACGATCTCCAGCCCGTGAGTTTTGGCGGTTTCCCGTTCGACAACAAGCGCCCGGTTTAAATGTTCACAACATTGAAAAGCGAGCGCAATGCCGGTTTCGCGCCGCCACGCGTCAAGCTCGGCAAACAGCATGGCGGCAACGTCCATCGATCCAGCCGTGCCGATCCGCTCGCCAAGCACCTCGCTCGTACTGCAGCCGATCACAACGACATCGCCGCGGCCAAGCGGCGCCTGTTTGCGAAACTCATGCAAGATGGCTTGCCATTGCTGCCGCCATTCGGTCAATCGTGCGTCCATTCCCTTCCCTCCTTCGCACGGTGTGCCCCACACTATCCTTGACGAACACTAGAAGTCTGGTGATGTAACGGAAAATGCGGCTCCATCACGTTGCTTTTCAAATTGAGAAACCTTATACATGCTGCTCTTCCTTCACTTTAGAATCATCCATTTCAAAAAAACGGCTGTTTTTCAATGGCCTTCTAGTATTTTCACCAATGATTCGCTAAAGATGAACGGCGTTTGTTGTGAACATCGCCGGATTCCCAGCCTTTGCGCTACTGCCCTCATGAAGCTAGACGCCCACACCTTTCGCTTATGGCCCACAGGCCGCATCCGCTCC
Source organism: Geobacillus sp. Y412MC52 (assembly GCF_000174795.2). Lineage (NCBI taxonomy): Bacteria > Bacillati > Bacillota > Bacilli > Caryophanales > Anoxybacillaceae > Geobacillus > Geobacillus sp. Y412MC52. Next base: position 3,492,093 of record NC_014915.1, read on the forward strand.
GATGCGGCCCTGGTTCCGCCTACAAATGCTTGTTTTCATAGTCGGCGATTTTGCCGATTCGCCGCGCATGGCGTCCGCCTTCAAATTCGGTCTCAAGCCATGCCTTGGCGATTTCGCGCGCCAGGCCGGGGCCGATGACGCGCTCCCCCATCGCGAGAATGTTGCTGTCATTATGCATGCGCGTCAGCTTGGCGCTGTAGACGTCGTGGCAAAGGGCGCAGCGCACCCCTTTCACTTTGTTGGCGGCAATCGTCATGCCGATGCCGGTGCCGCAGATCAAAATGCCGCGATCAAATTCGCCGCGCGCCACTTTTTCAGCGACGGGAAGCGCGTAATCCGGGTAATCGACCGATGTTTCACAATCGCAGCCAAAATCGGTGTACTCGATTCCCATTTCATCCAACAGTGCTTTAATTTCCTCACGAATGCGAATTCCACCATGGTCAGAAGCAATAGCGACTTTCATCATGTTCGGGCGAGGAGCCCTAGGCTTCGCAGTGATAGCGAAAGCCAGGGAGGAATCGCCCTTCCTCCTTTCGATGAATCATATTTGCATGTGCATCAACGGGTGCGGAACCGGGCGACAGCCGCCTGCAATTGTTCGGCCTGTTCAACCAACTCGCCAGCCAGTTTATGCACATCGTTGATCGATGCGGCCTGCTCCTCGGTCGCCGCCGCAACTTCGAGCGCGCCGGCGGACGTCTGCTCAGCAATCGCCGCCACTTCTTGCGTCTGCGCCGCGGCCCGCTTCATATGCCCCATTTGACGCTTCGCCAATTCAGCGATGTCATGGACGGCGCGGATCACTTCATCAGCTGAGGCCGCCATGGCCGCAATGGCCTCATTCGTGCGCTCCCCTTTGGCCGCCTCAGCGTTTGCGGCGGCCACCTGCTTGTCCATTTGCGCCACCACACGGGCGACTTCATTTTGAATGTTGCCGACCAGTTCGGCGATTTTCTTGACCGCCTTGGCGCTCTCATCAGCCAGCTTGCGCACTTCCTCGGCGACGACGGCAAACCCCCGGCCGTGCTCGCCGGCGCGGGCTGCCTCAATGGAAGCATTGAGCGCAAGCAAGTTCGTCTGTTCAGCGATGTCCGCGACAAGCAACGTAATGTTGCCGATTTGATTGGCGTGTGCTTCGAGCTGCTTGACAGCCGCCCGCGACAGTTCTTGATCGTCAGCCAGCTGATCGATGCCGCTGACAAGCGAATGGGTGATATCGCGGCTTGCCTTCAGCGTTTCGGCCATCCCATATACCGACTGTTCCGCACGCTCGGCTGTTTCTTTTACTTGTACTGCGATAGCGAGCACATCCTCGGCCGCCGCAGCCGCCTCTTGAATCGCCTCGGCCGAAGACGCCGCCCCTTTGGAAATGTCGTCAATGGTCGCTGCAATATCGCGTGCACGGTTTGACGCTGTTTCGGACGCCTGCCTCATTTCCGCCGTCTTTTCAGTCGTGCGCGCTGCGCTCTCTTCCACATTGGCGACGACTGCGCGCAAATGGCCGAGCATCCGGTTGAACGCGACAGCCAGCGAGCGAATTTCGTCATGGGAAGAGGGCAGCGGAACATCCTCATCGATATGCCCTTCCGTCGCCTTTGCCGCCGCTTCCTCGAGCCGTTGCAGCGGCCTTGTAATCCAGCCAGCGGCCAAATAGGCAAGCACTCCGGACCAAAAGATGCCAAGGAGCAACACGATCATCGTGAACACGCTTTTGTTCCATGAGGCGAACCACTGATCATACAAAACGTACAAGAAAAAGGCGCTCGTTGAATACGTGATCAGCGCCAACGCTGTCGTAAAGACGACGAGCTTCAGGCGCAAACCGAACCGATGACTTGTCCCCCCCATTTGTGTTCCCCCTCACTTCTCAACCTCATTGTTCTGTTTGCAACTTTTCCGCCAAGCGGTCAATGAGCTTCTCCAGCTCATCGCGCGCCGCCCGGTACACTTCAATCGGCCCGCCGAACGGATCGGCGATGTCGCCGTCTGTTCCCGAGACGAACTGCTTCAACGTAAACGTTTTGTCCTTCGCTTCTGGGAAACGCTCGACGATCATTTCTTTATGGCCGGATGTCATCGCCAGCACGTGCGTCGCCCAGTCGATATGCTCTTTTTTCAGCTGCGAGGAGCGGTGGGCCGCTTCGATTCCTTTTTCCTTCAACACCGTCTTGGCGTGAACCGACGCCTCGCTCCCTTCCGCCGCAAACACGCCGGCCGATTTCACCTCGACGCCTGGCAGCTGCTTATTCTCCAACAATGCAGCGGCCATCGGGCTTCGGCACGTATTGCCCGTGCAGACGAACAAAATGCGGTATGGCATACAACCACCTCTTCACATCAATGACTTACCATCAATATACCATAGGGAAAAGAGCAAAAAAAGGCTCTTCACCACAACATGTACTTGACAAACAATGCGGTTTCCTGCGTAAGGATAGGCAAAAAGTGCTGATTTTCCCTCACAAGCGTAAATAGGGTATGTTCAGAAAAAATCAAGTACAACTTTTGGTGAAGAGCCGCAAAAAAAGCAGGCAGTCCGCTTTTTTCCACTGAAGGAAAACCGCCTGCCTCCGTTTATAGAAAAAGCAGCTTGAGCCCGAACGCCAGCAAAATGCTGCCGCCGAGCGCTTCGCTGTACGAACCGAGCCATTGCTGAAAATGGCGGCCGACAAAAAGCCCAACCCATGTCAGCACCATGCTGAACAGACCAAACAGCAAAATCGTCACCATCGTCCGCGCTCCGAAAATGCCGAGGCTCAGCCCGACGGAAAAGCTGTCTAGGCTGACGCTGAACGCAAAAAAAAGCAACCCCACCCCACGCGGAAACAGCGGTGAGCCATCGTCCCTCCGGAACGAGGCGATGATCATTTGCCCGCCAAGCCATAACAGCAGCGCCCCGCCCGCGTATGTCGCGACACTTCCGAACTCGCGCGACAGCAGGCGGCCGACCGCCATGCCAGCAAGCGGCATGAGAATATGAAACAAGCCGATCGTCAACCCGATATAAAACATTTGCCGCAGCCGGAGGCGCAACAGCCCCATTCCTAAAGCGACTGAAAACGCGTCCATGCCCAGCGCCAGCGCCATCATTGACAGCGCGATGATTTCGCCGATGAATGCGCCCATGTTTCTTCCCTCCCGGACCGGCCTTATTGCTAAACATATGCACGTCCAGGGCAGTTTAGAAGCAGAGCGGGCAGCCAATGGGCGCCGCCTGATTGACGGGCGGACGGAAAAGAAAAAACCGGTCCACAACAGACCGGTTTAGCGCTTGGAAACGGCATCCCCCAAATCCTCTAGTTGCAATTTGAACCTTACCGTTTGCAGAGCCGTTTTCTCGACTATCGCACGACCGAACAATGCCGCTTCCAACCCCATACAATGGATCTGTGAAGCGCGTTTCCGTTCGGTCTTCCGTCACGCCAAGGCGCGACGAAGAAGCCTGCGGCTTGCCTCCGACCGTCAAAAAATAGACAAGCTGCTTTTTCGACCAGGATATGTGAAACTTGTTCACTGCATCTATACAGACGGCCGTCCTTTCATTTCCGCTGTTCGCTGATGGCGCGTCCGCCGGCTGCTTTGCGGAGCCGGTTCATGATCGCCGCGCCGATTCCTTCTTCCGGAAACGCCTCGCTGTAAATGAGATCGACGTTCGTTTCATCAAATCGGCGCAGCGTGTCGTACAGCCGGCTCGCGACCGTCTCAAGCGCCTGGCGCGTTCCGCACGGCAGCACGACATCGGCCGCATACTGATCCCGGTTCTCCTCGGTCGTCAACACGCCGACCGTTTTCCCTTCCGCCCGGCTTTCATCGACAAGCCGCTGCAAAAACGCGGGCGGGCCGGCGACGATCCAAAGCGGCGCTTTCGGCGCATAATGCGTATATTTCATCCCCGGCGCTTTCGGCGCCGCCTCGTCATCCACAGCAGCGGCCTCTTCAACGCGGCCGATCGCTTCAATAAGCGCCTCTTTCGTCACTCCTCCCGGGCGCAAAATCGTCGGCACGCTCCCACTGCAATCGAGCACCGTCGATTCAACGCCCACGCCGGTCGGCCCGCCGTCGATCACCCCGGCGATCCGCCCGTCTAAATCGGCAAGCACGTGCGCCGCCGTCGTCGGACTCGGCCTTCCTGACCGATTCGCGCTCGGGGCGGCCAACGCCAAGCCGCTCGCCTCGATCAACGCCAGCGCCAGCGGGTGATCCGGCATGCGCACCGCCACCGTCGGCAGCCCGGCCGTCACCCGTTCAGACACCGCTTTGGCCCGTTTTGGCAATACTAACGTGAGCGGCCCCGGCCAAAACCGCTCCATCAACGTTTTCGCCATCGGTGGGATCGAGGCGGCTACCGCCTCCGCTTGGGCCATGCTGGCGACATGAACGATGAGCGGATTGTCGCTCGGCCGCCCTTTGGCGGCGAAAATTTTTTCCACCGCGGCTGTATTGGCCGCATCGGCCCCCAACCCGTACACCGTTTCCGTCGGGAATGCGATAACTTCCCCGGCCCGCAGCCATTCAACCGCCTCTCGTATTTGTGGATAAACTTGCTGTTTATCAACAATATTATCCACAATCCAAACACGCGTTTTCAATCGTTTCACCTTCTCCATCGCCGTGATTCGCCTTGAAAATGGCGGCTTTTTTTACAAGCGTCAGATCGCCGCCCGATGCCTTTCCACAGTTATACACAAATTGTGAATAAACTTGTTATTTTTGTGGATAACTTTGTGGATAGATGCTTATGGAATGAGATGGCTGAGCCACTCTTTGAAGAAAAATTTTACTTCCACCGGCTGTTCCGGCTCGGCCATGACGACGAAGGACGATTCTTGATCATCAGTGTGCCCTTTGTCCTTCTCGCCATCCGCATGGATGGACGAAGCGGCGCGATCTTCGGTTTCCGCCATCGCCCCCCTCTCCTCTTTCGGTTCGTCCCGCTCGATGGCCTGCTCGCCGCTTCGCATCGCCTCAGCTTCCGCTTCGGCCGACTCGCTGTTCTGCTTCGACCCGGCTTCCATTGACCGGACGCTCTCAGCCGACACCGGTTCATTCGTTCCTGCAGGCGATCGGTTCGCCGCCATCATGACGGCATCGCTGTTGGAAAAATCGAGAAAACAAAGCGGCGGGAACAGAACGCACCACCAGTTTGCTCCTTTTCCTTCCCCAAGCGTGATCAGCACGGCATCATAGATGCCAGCCGGATATACGTAGTTGCCGTACACTTTCGTCGGAAAATGAACCGGGCCAAACTCCACTTTGTACGTTTGATCGCTTTGTTCATCGCGCAACACGCGGGCGACCGTCCGCTCGATGTCCGGCAGGTGAGAGCGGATGACGCGCTTTGCTTCCTCAAACGAAGTGAGTTCGGCCACCCAGCCGTTGATTTGCGCATTGACCGCATCACGCACTTTTCGCTTCAATTGTTGGTCTTCATCGGCGTCGCTGTTGGCTAAAATGCGCAGGCGGATTGCCTCATCAGGGATGGCGACCGCCGCGTTCGCCCCGGCGTCCGTCTTGTGGCCGTACAGCTCGACGAGTACGCCTGTCGTTAATAGAATGATATATAAACATATGGCAATGGCATTTCCTTTGATGGTCATCATCGGCACCGTCCTTTCACCTTTCATTGTGGACGGCGCCGCTCGTTTTTAAACCTATCAATCTAACACTTTTTCCCGTTTTTCGGCCGCGTCATGTACACCATCCGGTCTTTGCCGTTGAGGTCAAAATCGACTTCCACTTCGGCTTCTGGAAACGCTGCGTCCAAGAGCGCCGCCACTGCTTCCCCTTGCCCGGCGCCGACTTCAAAAGCGGCAAGCGCCGGCGCGCCGAGCACAAGCGGCAGCTCGCGGGCGAAGCGGCGGTAAAAATCGAGCCCATCGCGGCCGCCAAAGAGCGCCGTGTGCGGCTCATAATTTTTGACGACCGGGGAAAGCATAGCGGCGTCCGTCTCTGGAATGTACGGCGGATTGGAAACGACGACATCGACCGTCCACCCCATGGCCATGATCGGCTGCAGCAAGTCGCCGCACAAAAATGAAACATTCGCCCCGAGCCGCCGGGCGTTTTCACGGGCGACCGCGAGCGCCGCTTCGGAAATATCGGTTGCGGTCACCGACAACGCTTTGTTCTCCAGCGCCAATGTCACGGCGATCGCCCCGCTGCCAGTGCCGACGTCAACGACATCGATCCGCTTCCGACCAGCAAATAGGCGCGGCACCCGTTTTAGGACGCCAAGCACCAGTTCTTCCGTTTCCGGGCGCGGGATCAACACATGGCGGTTGACAAGAAACGGCCGGCCGTAAAACGATTCATAGCCGATCAAATATTGAATCGGCACATGATCCACCGCATGGCGGCGCACATCGGCCGCAAACCGTTCATATACCGCTTCGTCGACCGGCTCGCGCCAACGGGCGAACAGCCCGGCCCGGTCCACGCCTAAATGGTGGCACAATAGCCACTCCGCCGCCCGCTCCTCTTTTCCGTGGGCGCGCAAAAAAGAAGAAGCCCAGGCGAGGACTTCATGTACGTTACGACGCATCGTTCGCTTGCTCCAATTTTTTCGCTTGATCGTCCAAAATGAGCGCCTCGATGATTTCATCCAAATGCCCATCGAGCACTTGATCGAGCTTTTGGATCGTCAGTCCGATGCGGTGGTCGGTGACGCGGTTTTGCGGGAAGTTGTACGTGCGAATGCGTTCAGAACGATCGCCGGTGCCGACAGCTTGCTTGCGCGTTTGGTCGTATTCAGCGCGCGCTTCTTGCTGGTATTTGTCGTAAATGCGGGCGCGCAATACTTTCATCGCTTTTTCTTTGTTTTTGATTTGCGATTTTTCGTCTTGGCACGTGACGACAATGCCGGTCGGAATATGGGTGAGGCGCACGGCCGACATCGTCGTGTTGACGCTTTGCCCACCCGGTCCGCTTGAGGCGAACGTGTCGACGCGAATGTCTTTTTCATTGATTTCGACTTCGATTTCTTCCATCTCCGGCAGGCAGGCGACCGTCGCCGTCGACGTATGGATGCGCCCGCCTGACTCCGTTTCCGGGACGCGCTGGACGCGGTGCGCGCCGTTTTCAAACTTCAGCTTTGAATACGCCCCTTTGCCGTTGATCATAAAAATGATTTCTTTATAGCCGCCGAGGCCGGTCGGGCTCGCTTCGATCACTTCCGTCTTCCACCCTTGCGATTCCGCATAGCGCGTATACATCCGGTACAAGTCGCCGGCAAACAGCGCCGCCTCTTCGCCGCCGGCGGCCGCGCGGATTTCCATAATGACGTTTTTCTCATCGTTCGGATCTTTCGGCAAAAGCAACACTTTCAGCTTTTCAACGAGCGCCTCTTCCCGTTCTTCCAGTTCGCCGATTTCCTCTTTCACCATCTCGCGCAGCTCCGGCTCCAGCTTTTCTTCGAGCATCGCTTTCGCTTCGGCCAGCTGCTCGCGAACCGATTTGTATTCACGGTACGTTTGCACCGTTTCTTCCAAATCCGCCTGCTCTTTGGAATAATCGCGCAGCTTTTTCGGATCGTTGATGACGTCGGGGTCCATCAACAGTTCATTGAGCTTTTCATACCGTTGCTCCACAGCTTCCAACCGATCAAACACATCATTCACCTCTGTTTTTCCCACACAGTCTATTTTTAGATTATAGCATGAAATGAAATGAAGCCAAACAAAAACCCCCGCTTTTGGCAAGCGGGAGCTCTCAGTTGACGCGCACGATGATCTCGTATGTCGGGATCGCTTTTGTCAGCAGCTTGTCAATGCGTTGCGCCTCGCGCTGCCGCTCCTCGTCAGACAGCTCTTCCGGTGCATCAACTGTCACATACATATTGCCGCCGTGAAACCAGATGGAGTCGGCGTGGTAATCGGTGTACCGCTCAATGAGTTGTGCTGCCTTGCGCGTATCGGCGTGCTGGTTTTCGCTTCCTTCGGTCAAGCTGATAAAATTCGGGTTTTGCCGCACGTTTTCTGGATCGTCGAAGTTGTTGTACAAGTCTCTGTCAGCGTCGATCTTCGGCCGCCCGTCCGTCATCAGCCGCGCGCCGTTTTTGTCCTCGCTTTGCTGGCGGTAGGACGGATGATCCGGAGCGAGCGAACAGGCCGAAAGCAGGAAGATCATTCCTAACAGCCAGATGCGTCTCATCCTTTTTCGCCTCCTTAGCTGTTAGGATGTCCATGATCGCACGTCAATGATACACGGCAAGCCATAAATCTTTCTGCCATCATTCGTCTATTTTGCGGCGAACGAACAAAAGGGGCAGCCTAGTCAAGCGAACGACCAATGATGAACGAGCCGCATGCCAAACGCTTTTTCCTCCCATAGCGAATGGACGCACGAGACAGGCGAGGATGATGGCGCCGCTTCCGCCCTTCTCGGTCGGCGAAACATACGAATATGCGCCGTTTCCATCAACTATGGCTGCGCTTCGCCACTTGGCCGATGAAAGCGGCCAAACAACATCCGTGACCGCCTCACCATCACTCACCCGTATGTCCAGCAAGCGGGCGGTTGTATCGCTTTTTCGGTTTGCCAGGCACTTCATGGTGATGGCGGCAGCGAGGCTCGTACGCCTCGCTGGCGCCGACGAGAATCACCGGATCGTCATAAGAGGCGGGCGCACCGTTAATGAGCCGCTGCGTCCGGCTGGCCGGGGAACCGCATACCGTGCAAACCGCCTGCAGCTTCGTCACCGACTCAGCGATCGCCATCAGCGCCGGCACGGGGCCAAACGGTTCGCCGCGAAAATCTTGGTCGAGCCCCGCGGCGATGACGCGGCAGCCTCCATCAGCGAGCGTTTGCACCACATCGATGATGTCGTCGGAAAAAAACTGTACTTCATCGATGGCGACGACGTCGGTGGCGGCGGAAATGTAGCGGAACATTTCCGCCGGCGTCGCGACCGGAATGGCGATCACCGAATTGCCGTTGTGCGACACGACTGCGTCTTCGCTATAACGATTGTCGATCGTCGGTTTGAACACTTTCACTTCCTGCTTGGCAAACTGAGCGCGGCGGACGCGGCGAATCAATTCTTCTGATTTGCCGGAAAACATGCATCCACAAATGACCTCAAGCCAGCCGGACTGCGTCATCACGTACATCGGGGCCTCTCCTTTCACACAACACTGTCCTCAAACCATCGGCCGCTCCTTGCCGTCTGCCATCGCGACGATCAGCGGGATCAGCTTGATAAGCAACCGGCCTTCCATCTGCTCTCACGAAAAAGCAGGCAAGTTTCGCTTGCCTGCTTTCGTCACGTCCTTGTTACTTAAGGCCGTATTTTTTATTGAATTTATCCACGCGGCCCGCTGCCGTAACAAATTTTTGTTTGCCCGTGAAGAACGGATGGCATTCCGAGCAAATCTCCACGCGCAGCTCGTCTTTGACCGAACCGCTTTCGAATTCGTTGCCGCATGCACAACGGACGATGACTTTTTTGTACTCTGGATGGATGCCTTGTTTCATCGTTTTCATCTCCTTCCGCCCTGTATCTTATCGAAACAGAGTGATTCGTAGCATGGAACCCTTCATGCTTATGCGCGCCCGCCCGTTTGGCAAGGCGCAGCGCATGGAACAGCCGGGACTCCACCGAAGCGAACCCGGCCGGTGCAAATCACGGATCGCACAAACCAAAAGGCGATAGCCAAAACACACATGTTAAGATTATAACAGCTTTTCTGTCAGTTTGCAACGGGCGATTCGCGACAAATTCCGCCAACGGCCTACAGACGGAGCGGGCCGCCCTGTTTCCACTCCTGATCGAGCAAGGCGAAAAACTCTTCGTTTGACTTCGTCCGGCGCAATTTGTTCAAAAACCGCTCGATAAAGTCGGGCGAATCGGCCATCGTTTTGCGGATCGCCCACAGCTTTTCCAAATGTTCTTTCGGGATGAGCAGCTCCTCTTTGCGCGTTCCCGAGCGGCGAATGTCAATCGCCGGAAAAATGCGGCGCTCGGCGAGCGAGCGGTCAAGATGGAGCTCCATGTTGCCGGTGCCTTTAAATTCCTCGTAAATGACGTCATCCATGCGCGACCCGGTGTCAATGAGGGCGGTCGCCAAAATCGTCAAGCTGCCGCCTTCTTCGATGTTGCGCGCCGCGCCGAAAAACCGCTTCGGGCGATGAAACGCCGCTGGGTCGATCCCGCCCGAGAGCGTGCGTCCGCTCGGCGGAATGACTAAGTTGTACGCCCGGGCGAGGCGGGTGATGCTGTCCATTAAAATGACGACGTCACGCTTATGCTCAACTAATCGCATCGCCCGTTCTAAGACAAGCTCGGCCACTTTAATATGGTTTTCCGGCACCTCATCAAACGTCGAGCTGACGACATCGCCTTGCACCGACCGCTCGATGTCGGTCACTTCTTCCGGCCGTTCGTCAATGAGCAAGACGATCAACTCGACATCCGGGTGGTTTGTGGTGATGCTGTTGGCAATTTCCTTCAGCAACATCGTCTTGCCAGCTTTCGGCGGCGCGACGATCAACCCGCGCTGGCCAAAGCCGACGGGAGCGATCAAGTCGATGATGCGGGTCGACAGCTTGTCCGGCGTTGTCTCCAGCTTCATTTGCCGATTCGGGTAAAGCGGCGTCAACGCTGGAAAGTGAACGCGCTCCTTGGCGACTTCCGGGTCTTCGCCGTTGACCGCTTCGACATGAAGCAAGCCGAAATAGCGTTCATTTTCTTTCGGCGGCCGCACTTTGCCGGATACTTTATCCCCGTTGCGCAAATCAAAACGGCGGATTTGGGAAGCGGAAATGTAAATGTCTTCCGAGCTCGGGGAATAGTTGATCGGGCGCAAAAAGCCGAATCCTTCCGACGGAATGATTTCGAGGATGCCTTCCATGAAAAAGAGGCCGTCTTGTTCGGCACGCGCTTTCAAAATCGCAAAAATAAGCTCCTTTTTCGTCAACTTGCTGTAGTATGAAATTTTGTATTGCCTGGCGAGCTCATACAGCTCCTTCAATTTCATGTTTTCTAATGCTGCTAACGTTAATTCCATCTTGACACCACACTTTGCAAATTTTCCTATTCTCCCATCGTTCGTGTTCGGACGTATTGGTCATCAATTCGACAGGCGAAGGGATTCATTTCGAAGATGATGAAGGCTGAAATGAAATAAAGAAGTAGAATGGCAGAGCTTATTTTTGCACAAGTAACACGACTATTTTACCCTTTTTTCTTCTTTTTAATCAATATTTTTTTGTTTTTCCGAGCCAGGCGCGGCTCCGGCGCCCGGCCGGATGGTAGGATATCATTTGATGACTAAGTTCGGTTTTTTCTTCAAACTGTGCCGCCCTTCGATGAAGCGGACCGTGCCGGACTTGGCCCGCATGACGACGGAGTGGGTGAGGCCGTACGCCCCTTTCAGCCGCACGCCGCGCAGCAGCTCGCCGTCGGTGACGCCGGTGGCGGCAAAAATCGCGTCGTCTCCTTTCACCAAATCGTCCATGCGCAGCACTTTGTTGACGTCAATGCCCATTTGTTTGCACCGCTCGACTTCATCGTCGTTTTGCGGCAGCAGCTTCCCTTGCAGTTCGCCGCCAAGGCATTTCAACGCGACCGCCGCGAGCACTCCTTCCGGCGCGCCGCCCGAGCCGAACAAAATGTCAACGCCGGTATGGTCGAACGCCGTGTTAATGGCGGCGGCGACATCGCCGTCATTGATGAGCTTAATGCGGGCGCCGGCTTCACGCAGCTCATGAATGAGACGCTCATGGCGCGGACGGTTGAGGACAACCGCGACGACGTCTTCAATATCTTTGTTTTTTGCTCGCGCCACCGCCTTTAAATTGTCGATGATCGGCGCCTCAATGTCAATCATCCCGACCGCTTCCGGCCCGACGGCGATTTTCTCCATGTACATGTCCGGCGCATGAAGCAGATGGCCGTGGTCAGCAACAGCGACGACAGCCAAGGCGTTCCATCCCCCGGAAGCGACGATGTTCGTCCCTTCAAGCGGGTCGACAGCGACATCGACGCGCGGGCCATAACCGTTGCCGAGCTTTTCCCCGATATACAGCATCGGCGCTTCGTCCATTTCCCCTTCGCCGATGACGACGGTGCCTTTCATCGGCACGGTGTCAAACACGTCGCGCATCGCCGACGTCGCGGCGTCATCAGCCTCATTCTTTTTCCCGCGCCCCATCCAGCGGGCGGCGGCAAGCGCCGCCGCTTCGGTGACGCGCACGAGTTCCATCGATAAGCTTCGTTCCATCGTCGTTCTCCCCTTCCCCTTCGTCGACTGGACGTTACGCGTTTTTCACTTGCTCGATTTCTTCATCGGTCATTTTTTCGCGCCAAATGGTGGCGCCGATGTCAGACAGTTTTTCGACGAGGTTGCTGTAGCCGCGGTCGATATGCTCGACGCCGGTGATCTCCGTCACTCCTTCGGCCATCAGCCCGGCAATGACAAGCGCCGCCCCGGCGCGCAAATCGCTTGCCTTCACTTTCGCCCCTTGCAGTTTGACGGGGCCGGTGACGATGGCTGAGCGGCCTTCGACTTTTACATTGGCGTTCATGCGCCGCAATTCATCGACATGCTTGAAGCGGGCGCTGTAAATCGTGTCGGTGACGACGCTTGTGCCGTTGGCTTTTGTCAGCAGCGCGGTAAACGGCTGCTGCAGATCAGTTGGGAAGCCCGGATAGACGAGCGTCTTGACGTCAACCGCTTTCAAAACGTCGGTGCCGCAGACGAGAATTTGATCTTCCCCCGTCTCCACGCGCACCCCCATTTCGCGCAATTTGGCCGTCAGCGATTCAACGTGCTGCGGGATGACGTTGTCGACGACGACTTCGCCATTGGTGGCCGCGGCGGCAATCATGTACGTCCCGGCTTCGATCCGATCCGGGATGATGGCATGGCGGCAACCCGATAATGTTTCGACGCCGTCAATGCGGATCACATCGGTGCCGGCTCCTTTGATTTTCGCGCCCATATTCGAAAGCAATGTCGCTACATCGATGATTTCCGGCTCTTTCGCCGCATTTTCGATAATCGTCCGCCCTTTGGCGCGCACCGCCGCCAGCATGATGTTGATCGTCGCGCCGACGCTGACGACGTCCAAAAAAATGCGGGCTCCGCGCAGTTCTTCCGCGCGCAAATAAATGGCGCCCTGCTCGTTCGTTACGGTGGCGCCCAGCGCCTCAAACCCTTTGATATGCTGGTCAATCGGGCGCGGACCGAGATGACATCCGCCCGGCAAGCCGACAACCGCTTTTTTGAATCGGCCAAGCATCGCCCCCATCAAATAGTAGGAGGCGCGCAGCTTTTTCACCTTCCCATTCGGAAGCGGCATGGACACCATATTCGTTGGGTCGATGACCGCCTCTTTGCCGTCAAACGAAAACGAGCCGCCGATTTCTTCGATCAAGCTTCCTAAAATGTGCACGTCGGAAATGTCCGGCAACCCCTCGATCGTCACCGGCGAATCGGCCAAAATCGCTGCAGGAATCAAAGCGACCGCGCTGTTTTTCGCACCGCTCACTTTGATCGTTCCCCGCAGCCGATCTCCGCCGATAATTTTCATTTTATCCATCGTCGTCTCCCTTCTTTGCTCGGAAGTTGGCTTCACCCCTGGGACGAAAAAGCAAAGCCGGGCGGGCTCATCACTTCCGCCCTGAACGCGGCAGAGCGAGCCCGCTTCACCCAAGAGGCAAACGGCTTACTTTCATTTTTGCCGATTCCAGTCGGCGAGAAACTTCTCAATTCCTTGATCGGTCAGCGGATGGTTAAACAATTGCATAAGCACCTTGTACGGAACCGTGGCAATATGCGCCCCGCGCAACGCCGCTTCCGTCACATGGTGCGGATGGCGGATCGAAGCGGCGATGATTTCCGTTTCAATGCCATGAATGTTGAAAATCTCAGCGATGGTGGAAATGAGCTCTAAACCGTTATGGCCGATGTCATCGAGGCGGCCGAGGAACGGAGAGACGTACGTCGCGCCGGCGCGTGCGGCCAAGAGCGCCTGGTTGGCGGTGAACACAAGCGTCACGTTCGTTTGAATCCCTTTTTCGCTGAACGCCTTGACTGCTTTTAAGCCTTCCGGCGTCATCGGAACTTTGATCGTAATGTTCGGGGCGATTTTCGCCAGCTCTTCTCCTTCCGCGATCATGCCAGCGGCGTCGGTCGAAATGACTTCAGCACTCACCGAACCAGAAACGATCGATGTAATTTCACGCAACCGATCATGGAACGATACGTTTTCCTTCGCCACGAGGCTCGGATTGGTCGTGACGCCGGCCAAAATGCCGAGTTCATGGGCGTGTTTGATTTCTTCCAAGTTGGCAGTGTCGATAAAAAATTTCATGCTGAACCCTCCTTGTTATTCGCTGCACATGCAAAGGCAGCCGCGCGGCGGCCAAACGCCGCCCGCGAAGCCGATTCATCGCGCTGCTTTTCCGGACGAGCCAAACTCGCGCATTTTGCCGATGACCGTCGCTTTGATGGCATCGCGGCCCGGGCCGATGATTTTGCGCGGATCATAGACGTTCGGGTCTTTCGCGAGCAGTTCGCGGACGACTTTGGTAAACGCCATTTGGTTTTCGGTATTGACGTTGATTTTCGATGTGCCAAGGGAGATCGCGCGTTGAATTTGTTCGGTCGGAATGCCGGTGCCGCCGTGGAGCACAAGCGGAACGCCGGTTAAATCGCGGATTTGCTCCATTTCGGCAAATCCGAGCTTCGGCTCTCCTTTGTACGGGCCGTGCACAGAACCGAGCGCCGGGGCGAGACAGTCGACGCCTGTCCGTTTGACAAGCTCTTCGCACTCTTTCGGGTCGGCGTAAATGATCCCTTCTCCGACGACGTCGTCTTCCTGCCCGCCGACGATGCCGAGCTCCGCTTCGACCGAAACGCCGCGCGCATGAGCATATTCAACGACTTGCGAGGTGATGCGGACGTTTTCTTCAAATGGATGGTGGGAGGCGTCAATCATAACCGAGGTGAACCCGGCGTCAATCGCCGCTTTGCATTTTTCAAAGCTCGATCCATGGTCGAGATGGATGGCGACCGGAACGGTGATGTTCATGTCTTCCATTAACCCTTTGACCATATTGACGACCGTTTTGAATCCGCTCATATAGCGGGCCGCCCCTTCGGAGACGCCGAGAATGACCGGCGATTTTTCCTCTTCGGCCGCCGCTAAAATGGCTTGTGTCCATTCCAAGTTGTTAATGTTAAATTGACCGACCGCGTATTTGCCGCGCAGCGCCTCGTTGAGCATCTCTTTCATCGATACTAACGGCATGGTTACATCCTCCTTAGCTGATCGTCGTCTTTGTCGCCCTGGCGGTGACTGGGTCCACAGGCGCAAAATCCATCTACGTTATAAGCATACCAACTTGCCGGCAAAACGGCAACATTTCCACCCTTTATTCTCCTAAAGACGACAGCGTCATCAATGTCCATCGATGCGCTTTCTTTGCCAAAGGAAAGCCGCTCGTCGATGGCGCTGTCTAGGCGGTAATGTATTTTTTGACGGCAACGCGCAAATCGTCAATATCAAACGGCTTGGCAAAATGCATCAGCGCCCCGAGCTCTTTCGTTTCTTGAATCATATCGAGCTCCCCGTAGGCGGTCATGATGATCACCTTAATATCCGGATCAATCTCTTTCAACCGTTTTAAAATTTCAATGCCGTCCATGCCAGGAATTTTCATATCAAGAAGCACAAGATCGGGGTGATGTTTGCGGGCGATTTCGAGCGCCTGCATGCCGTTGGCGGCCTGATACGTTACATACCCCTCCCGCTGAAACACTTCATTGAGCAAAATGCGGATGCCATACTGGTCGTCGACAATCAAAATTTTGTTTCCCACAGTTATGCACCTCTATTCCCTGTTTTCTCCCTATTAATGTTTCGCATTTGGCAAACCCATTTCCTGCTTGCTTTTCTTGTTGTTTGCCGATTTTGTATAATAGCGGCGAAGGGAGGCCGAACCGTGAAAATTTTAACGACGCAAACGATCGGATTGTTGCAAAAAATCGCCGCGGACGAAGAGCTGGCGCTCGAAGACGGGGCGCGTCTGCTCGCTCAGGCCGCCATCGGTGATGGGCGCATTTGGCTGTATGGCATAGGTGAACTCGATGCGGTCGTCACCGCCGCGCTTCTTGGCCCCGATCCGCTGCCGAAAGCCAAACGGCTTGAGCCGACAGCAACCGATGAATGGCAGGAAACGGACCGAGCGCTTCTATTTGCCCGCTTTTCCGCCGATCCTGAGGCCATTCGCCTCGTCGAACAGCTGCAGGCGCACGGCGTCGATGCAGTGGCCGTCGCGGCGCTCGTCAAGGATGAACCCGGACTGGCCGATATGGCCACCGTCTTTATCGACAGCAAACTTTCCCGCCCGCTCGTGCCGACCGAAGACGGCCGCCGCATCGGCATGCCGACGATCATCACCGCTTCATTCATCTACTACGGACTGCGCGTTTTGCTCGATGAAATTTTGGCGGAATATGAATAACAGCCGCCATGAAAGCGAGCGCTCTCCCGCCGGCTGAAGGCAAAGAGGTATAGAAACCGTCCAAAAAACGGCGCCTGATCAATGGGCATCGTGCTTGACAAGATGAAAAATATCCAAAAAAGAAAGGGGGCTGAACCCAAAAGGCCGTTCTACGGCTTTTTTGGGACAGCCCCTTTTTCGTCACTCTTTCAGCGACGCTCTGACAAACTCGCGGAACAGCGGCTGCGGCCGCGTCGGGCGCGAGGTGAATTCCGGATGGAATTGCGCGGCGACGAACCACGGATGATCCTTGAGTTCGATCACTTCAACCAACCGTCCGTCCGGACTCGTGCCGGAAAAGACGAAGCCGTGCTCTTCCATGATCGACCGGTATTGGTTGTTGAATTCGTACCGATGGCGATGGCGCTCGTAAATGACTTCATCGCCGTAGGCGGCGTAGGCAAGCGTCCCTTCTTGCAGCTTGCACGGATACAAGCCGAGGCGGAGCGTGCCGCCTAAATCTTCGACATCCTTCTGCTCCGGAAGCAAGTCGATGATCGGATGCGGCGTGTTCGGGTCAAACTCGGACGAATGGGCGCCGGACAACCCGACAACATGGCGAGCAAATTCAATCGAGGCAAGCTGCATTCCTAAGCAAATGCCCAAAAACGGCACGCGCTGCTCGCGGGCATAGCGGATCGCCTCAATCTTCCCTTCGACCCCGCGGTCGCCGAACCCGCCCGGAACCAAAATGCCGTCCGCATCTTTCAACAGGTCGGCCACATTGTCACGCGTCACATGCTCCGCATTGATCCACTGAATATCAATGTCGGTGTCAAACGCATACCCCGCATGACGGAGCGCCTCAACAACAGAAATATAGGCGTCCGGAAGCTCGACGTATTTGCCAACCAAAGCGATTTTCGTCGTTTTCGATAAGTTGCGCACTTTCTCGACGAGCGCCTTCCATTCGGTCATATCCGCTTCGCGGCAGTTGAGGCGCAAATGTTCGCACACGATTTGGTCCAGTTTTTGTTCTTGAAGCATAAGCGGGACCGCATACAGCGTGTCGGCATCGCGCGCCTCGATGACCGCTTTCGGATCGATGTCGCAAAAGAGGGCGATTTTCTCTTTCATTTCCTGCGGCATCGGCATTTCCGTGCGCACGACGATGACGTTCGGCTGAATGCCGAGGCTGCGCAATTCTTTCACGCTGTGCTGCGTCGGCTTCGTTTTCATTTCCCCAGCCGCCTTGATGTACGGCACGAGCGTGCAGTGGATGTACATGACGTTTTCGCGTCCAACATCGCTTTTGATTTGGCGGATCGCTTCTAAAAACGGAAGCGATTCAATATCGCCGACCGTGCCGCCGATCTCCGTAATGACGACATCGGCGTTCGTCTCTCTTCCGGCCCGGAAGACGCGCTCTTTAATTTCGTTGGTAATGTGCGGAATGACTTGCACCGTGCCGCCTAGGTAATCGCCGCGGCGCTCTTTGCGGATGACGGCGGAATAAATTTTTCCTGTCGTCACGTTGCTGTATTTGTTTAAATTAATATCGATGAACCGTTCATAATGCCCTAAATCCAAATCCGTCTCTGCACCGTCGTCCGTGACGAACACCTCGCCGTGCTGATACGGGCTCATCGTCCCTGGGTCGACGTTAATGTACGGGTCAAACTTTTGGATCGTCACGTTCAACCCGCGGTTTTTCAACAAACGTCCAAGCGAAGCCGCCGTAATCCCTTTCCCGAGCGAGGAAACAACGCCGCCCGTCACAAAAATGTATTTCGTCATTTTGTCTTCCCCCTTGCCGAAATTGCGGTAACAGTTTCAGTGTTTGCGAAAGGCGCAAATAAAAAACGCTCCGCTTACCGTACGTAAGGGAGCGATCCATTTGTTCGTTTTCAAGAGCCCAACACACATTGTACCGGGTTCCCCTGGCAAAGTCAAGCGGTTATTCGTCTTCCTCCGGCTCTTCGAGATCAAGCTCTTCATCAAGCGGCGCATCGCCCAGCTCAAACTCTTCATCGCCGAGAATGTCATCGTCAAACGCGACATCTTCGTCCAGATCGAATTCTTCATCTTCCAAGAGCTCGTCTTCATCAAGCTCGAGCTCTTCCTCATCATATTCATCCAAATCGTCGTAATCGAGATCTTCATCTTCAAGCAACTCATCGTATTCATCGTATTCATCGTCAAGCGCTTTTTTCTTCTTCTTCGGCTTGACGATCGTCACCGTTTCGTCTTCTGTCTGGTCAAACGGATACCATGCGCGCAATCCCCAGACGTTTTCCCCAACGCAAATAAACCGGCCGTCGATGTTTAAATCGGTGTAATATTGGGCCAGCCGCGCCTCCATCTCTTCTTCCGATATGCCGGCCAGCGCTGCTGCTTCACGAACGAGTTGATCAAACGGCAGCGCCTCCCGCTTGTCAAGCAAAATGAGGTTCGCCAGCTCGACGAACGACATCTCCTGCAATTCCTCCGGCGAGTATTGCTGCTGCAGGCTCAAGTTCAGCACTCCCCTTCTATATTAATGAAACAAATGAATGCAAGTGGAATACATACCATTCATTATAAACAAATTGTCGGGGTTTATGCTACCCATTTGCCGAAAAAAGCAAAAGAGGGCAGCCCTGCGGCGAGGGCGGCCCTCCTTCCGATTCCGACATATCCGTTGTCACAATCACCTTTGTTCACACCGCTCCACTTTTTCCTTACGAAGCCCATTCGTCTTGATCTTTTGGCCCAATCCGCGTTCCGTTCGTTTCGCCTCCGGCGGGCCAGTACGCCAACAGCGGCTGCCGATCATTCTACCGATCTGCTAAAGTTCAACGGGCCGTTATCCATTGTGATCGAGGCCGTCCATCGAAAGCTGCGAACAACGGAACGCCCTTGAATTACATATTCCGCCGGTATTGTCCTCCGACTTCGTACAAGGCGCGGGTGATTTGTCCAAGGCTGGCGACTTTCACCGTTTCCATCAATTCTTCGAAAATGTTGCCGCCGCTTGTCGCCACTTGCTTCAGCCGTTCGAGCGCCGGGCCGGCTTTGTCTTTGTTCCGCTCTTGGAATTCGCGCAAGTTGCGGATTTGCGTCTCTTTTTCTTCATACGTCGCCCGGGCGAGCTGGATGTTGTTCAGTTCGTCCTCTGACGGCGGATTCGGGTTCAAGAACGTGTTGACGCCGATGATCGGCAGTTCACCGCTATGTTTCTTCGTTTCATAGTAAAGCGATTCGTCTTGAATTTTGCCGCGCTGGTATTGCATCTCCATCGCCCCGAGCACGCCGCCGCGGTCGTTAAGCCGTTCAAACTCTTGCAACACCGCTTCTTCAACCAAATCGGTCAGCTCTTCAATGATGAACGACCCTTGGAGCGGGTTTTCGTTTTTGGTCAGGCCAAACTCTTTCGTGATAATGAGTTGGATCGCCATCGCCCGACGGACCGACTCTTCGGTCGGTGTCGTGATCGCTTCGTCATAGGCATTCGTATGCAGCGAGTTGCAGTTGTCATAAATCGCCAACAACGCCTGCAGCGTCGTGCGGATGTCGTTGAAATCGATCTCCTGCGCGTGCAATGAACGGCCGGACGTTTGGATATGGTATTTCAGTTTCTGGCTCCGTTCGTTGGCGCCGTATTTTTCGCGCATGACGATCGCCCAAATGCGGCGGGCGACGCGGCCGATGACCGAATACTCCGGATCGAGGCCGTTGCTGAAGAAAAACGACAAGTTCGGCGCAAAATCGTCAATGTGCATGCCGCGGCTCAAGTAATACTCGACATACGTAAAGCCGTTCGCAAGCGTAAATGCCAGCTGCGTGATCGGGTTCGCCCCCGCCTCGGCGATATGGTAGCCGGAGATCGACACCGAGTAGTAGTTGCGGACGCGGTGCTTGATGAAATACTCTTGAATGTCGCCCATCATTTTCAAGGCGAAATCGGTCGAGAAAATGCACGTATTTTGCCCTTGGTCTTCCTTCAAAATATCGGCTTGCACCGTGCCGCGCACCGTTTGCAGCGTCCATTCCTTCACTTGTTCGTACTCTTCCGGCGTGAGCGGGCGGCCAAGCTCGGCTTCCTTTTTCTCGACTTGCTGGTCAATCGCCGTATTCATAAACATCGCCAGCAAAATCGGAGCCGGACCGTTGATCGTCATCGACACGGATGTGAGCGGGTCGCACAAGTCAAACCCTTTGTACAGCTTTTTCATATCATCAAGTGTACAAACGCTGACGCCGCTTTCCCCGACTTTGCCGAAAATGTCCGGCCGGTAGTCCGGGTCTTCGCCATAGAGCGTCACGGAGTCGAACGCGGTGCTGAGCCGCTTCGCCTTGTCTTCTTTGCACAAGTAATGGAAGCGGCGGTTCGTGCGCTCCGGCGTCCCTTCGCCGGCAAACTGCCGTTTCGGGTCTTCGCCTTGGCGCTTGAACGGGAAGACGCCGGCCGTATACGGGAACGAGCCAGGGACATTTTCTTTATACACCCAGCGCAAAATCTCTCCGTAGTCTTTGAATTTCGGCAAGACGACTTTCGGAATGTCCAAACCGGACAACGTTTTCGTCGTCAGTTCGGTAACGATTTCTTTATCGCGCACTTTCGTGACAAATTGTTTTGCCGCATATTTCGCTTTCGTTTCTTCCCATGTCGCCAAAATGCGCTTCGATTCCGGCGTCAATTTCGCCTCATAATCCGCTTTGAGCGTCTCGAGCGCGCGAATCACGTCTTCAGCTTCGCCCCGTTCCTTCGCCGCTTCGATGGCCCCTTTGATTTGGAAGAGGCGTCGGGCCACCTCGACTTGCTGCTCGGCGCGGCGGTGGTACGAACGAACCGTTTCCGCGATTTCGCGCAAATAGTAGCGGCGCTCGTTCGGAATGATGACATTATGCTTTTCGACATTGGCGACCGTTTTCAAGCTTGTTTTCCAATTCGTTCCTGCTTTTTGATTGATCGTATCCACAAGCGCGACAAAGAGCGTATTCGTGCCCGGGTCGTTAAACTGGCTGGCGATCGTGCCGTACACCGGCATTTCCGAAACATCGCGGTCAAACAGCTGATGGCTGCGCTGATATTGTTTTTGCACTTGTCGTTTTGCGTCTTCTGACCCTTTGCGCTCGAATTTATTAATGACAATCAAATCGGCATAATCGATCATGTCGATTTTCTCAAGCTGCGTCGGCGCGCCGAACTCGCTTGTCATGACGTACATCGACACGTCGCACACTTCGGTAATGGCGGCGTCGCCTTGGCCGATCCCGCTCGTTTCAATGATGACAAGATCAAATCCGGCCGCTTTGACAACCGAAATGGCGTCGCGAATCGCCGGCGACAGTTCCGTGCGGGAATGGCGCGTCGCCAAGCTTCTCATGTAAACGCGCGGCGAGTTGATCGAGTTCATCCGGATGCGGTCGCCCAACAGCGCCCCGCCCGTTTTTTGCTTCGTCGGGTCGACGGACAAGATCGCGATTTTGATATCAGGAATTTCGTTTAAAAAGCGGCGGACGAGCTCATCGGTGAGCGAGCTTTTCCCAGCCCCGCCTGTGCCGGTGATGCCGAGCACCGGCACGCGCTTCTCGAGCGCCTTCACTTGTTCAATGGCGGCTTCCGCCGCCGCGGCCGCCTCTTTGTTGTCCGCCTCAGCGCGATATTCGCACAGCGTGATGAGCCGGGCGATCGCCTGCACATCGCCGGACGGAAGCCGCTCCAGTTCATCGGTCACCGTCGTCACGGTCGGAAAATCGCACTCTTCAAGCATGACGTTGATCATCCCTTGCAAGCCGAGGCGTCGGCCGTCTTCCGGCGAGAAAATGCGGGCGATGCCATATTCGTGCAGCTCTTTGATTTCCCGCGGGATGATGACGCCGCCCCCGCCGCCGTAAATGCGGATATGGGACGCCCCCCGCTCTTTTAGAAGATCGTACATATATTTAAAAAATTCCATATGCCCGCCTTGATACGAGGAGACGGCAATGCCTTGCACATCTTCCTGAATGGCGGCATTGACGATTTCCTCCACCGAGCGGTTATGGCCTAAATGGATGACCTCGGCGCCGCTCGCCTGCAAAATGCGGCGCATAATGTTGATTGAGGCGTCATGGCCGTCAAACAAGCTCGATGCAGTCACAAAGCGGACGTGATGCTTCGGACGGTAAATGTGCGCCATCGTTTCTTCTCCCCCTTTTAGACTCGCTGTTTCTCCATAATCCCCTTTAATAAAAACTCGGTTTGCAGTTCGATATATTCATCGAGTGTATACATTTTCCGCAGCACCCAACGGCGGAACGCCCACATTTGCCCAAGAACGACGATGTTGTGGGCAAACAGGCGGATTTCGCTTTCAGAAAGCTGCAGCGCCCCGTTCTCAACGCATGCGCGCAAAATATGTTCGAAAATCGCCGCCATATCGAGTTCTTTATTCAACACATACGGCAGCGATTCTTTGCTTAGCGCTTTCACTTCTTGATACATGACGAGCACTTCATCATCGAGTTCATCAACAACGCGGAAATAGTGGGCAATGGCGCGCCTCAGCCCTTCGATCGTGCCATGGTGGGCACCGAGGTCTTGTTCCGTCCGCTCCCGCACTTCGTCGTAAATGCGGTCGCACACGAGATAGAGGACGTCTTCTTTCTTGCGGATGTACTCGTACAACGTGCCGATGCTGAAGCCGGACGCTTTGGCGATCTCCCTTGTCGTCGTTTGGTGGAAACCTTTTTGTTTAAACAAGGAAATCGCGCCTTTAATCATCTCATTGCGCCGTTTTTTCACGAGCTTTTCGTCTTTGACCGATGCAATCACTTCCCGTTTTTTCATGTTCGTTGTCTCTCCCCCATTCCCATTTGACGGCGGGGCGCCGCCCCGCCCCATGCCTATCCGTGCGCCCTTCCCCAAAGCGCCAAGCCGCCGTTCAGATCCAAAACCATTGAAATGACGCACAATGTTTCAATCGCGCGCTAACACGAATGAGTTGACGCGCAATGTTTAATTGCGTGTCAACACGAATGAGTGGACACGCAATGTTTAATTGCGTGTCAACACGAATGAGTGGACACGCAATGTTTAATTGCGTGTCAACACGAATGAGTGGACACGCAATGTTTAATTGCGTGTCAACATGCGCGAAATGACAAGGCGTTGGATTTCTTGCGTTCCTTCGTAAATTTGCGTAATCTTCGCGTCGCGCATAAACCGCTCGACCGGGTAGTCCTTCGTGTAGCCGTTGCCGCCGAAAATTTGCACCGCCTCGACCGTCACTTTCATCGCCGTGTCGCCGGCAAACAGTTTCGCCATGGCGGATGCTTTGCCGTACGGCAAGCCATTCGACTCCAACCATGCCGCTTGATAGGTCAAGAGCCGCGCCGCTTCAATGGCCGTCGCCATGTCAGCGAGCTTGAAAGCGACCCCTTGCTGCTCGATGATCGGTTTGCCGAACTGGACGCGCTGTTTCGCATAGTCCACCGCCGCATCCAGCGCGCCCTGGGCAATGCCGACCGCTTGGGCGGCGATGCCGTTGCGGCCGCCATCGAGCGTCATCATGGCGATTTTAAACCCTTCTCCTTCTTGACCGAGCAAGTTTTCTTTCGGAATGCGGCAGTCTTCAAAAATGAGCTCCGTCGTCGGCGACGAACGAATGCCGAGTTTCTTTTCCTTTTTGCCGAACGAAAAGCCCGGCGTTCCTTTTTCCACGATAAAGGCGCTGATCCCTTTATGCCGCTTTTCCGGATCGGTGACGGCAAATACGACGTAAATTTCCGCTTCGCCGCCGTTGGTGATCCATACTTTCGAGCCGTTTAAAATGTAGTGGTCCCCGTCTTTTACCGCACGCGTTTTCATCGAGGCGACATCCGACCCCGCCCCCGGCTCGGACAGAGCATATGCCCCTAGTTTTTCCCCAGTCGCTAAGGCGCGCAAATACTTCTGCTTTTGTTCTTCGTTGCCGAACTTGTAAATCGGCCAGCTGGCGAGCGATATATGCGCGGAAAGCGTCACCCCGGTCGAGGCGCAGACGCGCGACAGCTCCTCAACGGCAATGACATAGGCCAAATAATCGCTGCCAATGCCGCCGTATTCTTCCGGCCACGGAATGCCTGTTAAACCGAGTTCCGCCATTTTGTTGAAAATGCCGCGGTCAAACCGCTCTTCTTCGTCGCGCTCAGCGGCAGTCGGCGCTACCTCATTTTCGGCAAATTCGCGCACCATTTTTCGCAGCATTTCATGTTCTTCGCTCAATCGAAAGTTCATCGTTTCATTCCCCCGTTTTCCTATATATCCGAAATCCTCGTCCCCCGTGCCAGCGTGATCACCGTTTTCCAAAAACAGACAACGAATCGTTGTTGGGAAAAGAGAATAGGATCGCTCCGGCTGCACAACAAAACGCAGCAAATGACAGAGCCCCGTGTTTATGCCTCCATCCCTGAAAGCGGCGTTGTTCAGCCTTCCGAAGACCCGACGGCTTGCCGACTACGGCAGAAAAGCTAGGAACAGAGCCTTCTCATCTGGTTTGGATTGGTTCATCAACATGCCTGGCTACAAATGTTTGCTGATGACGATGCGCTGAATTTCGCTCGTTCCTTCGTAAATTTGCGTAATTTTCGCGTCACGGAACAGCCGCTCGACCGGGTAGTCTTTCGTGTAGCCGTTGCCGCCGAAAATTTGCACCGCCTCGATGGCATTGTCCATCGCTGTTTGTGAAGCGAAGAGCTTCGCCATCGACGCCTCTTTTCCGCACGGCAGCCCTTGCGCGCGCAGCCAAGCGGCGCGATAGACGAGCCATTTCGCCGCTTCCGCCGCCGTCGCCATATCGGCAAGCTTGAAAGCGACGCCTTGCTGCTCGATGATCGGTTTGCCAAACTGCACCCGCTCTTTCGCGTAGGCGACGGCATGTTCGACTGCCGCCTCCGCGATGCCGAGCGCTTGGGCGGCGATGCCGATCCGACCGACGTCAAGGTTGGCCATCGCGATTTTAAATCCTTCCCCTTCCTGACCGAGCAAGTTTTCCGCCGGCACTTCGGCGTCTTCAAACGTAATGGTCACCGTCCGCGACCCGTGCAGCCCCATCTTCTTCTCATCTTTGCCAATCGACATCCCTGGCGTCCCTTTTTCCACAATGAACGCGGAAATGCCGCGGCTTCCGGCTTCTTCCGGATTCGTGCGGGCGAAGACGATGTACGTATCTGCCTCCCCGCCGTTGGTGATGAATATTTTTGAGCCGTTTAGCACATAACGATCTCCACGGCGCACCGCTTTCGTCTTCAAGCTTTTCGCATCCGAGCCGGCGCTCGGTTCAGTAAGGCAAAACGCCCCCAAGTACTCACCTCGGGCGAGCTTTGTCACGTATTTTTGTTTCTGCTCTTCGGTGCCGAAATACAAGATCGGATTCGTGCCGACCGAGGTGTGCACTGATAAGATGACACCGACGGTCGGGCTCACTTTAGAAATTTCATGAATGGCGATGATGTACGACACAAAGTCCATACCCGCGCCGCCATATTGCTCCGGGACAGTGATGCCCATTAGGCCGAGTTCGGCCATTTTCGCTAAAATCGGGCGCGGAAACTCCCCTTGTTCCATGCGCTCGACAAATGGGGCGATCTCCGCCGCGGCGAACTCGCGCACCATTTGCCGCATCATTTCCTGCTCTTCGGTGAAGCGAAATTCCATGAAATGGCCTCCTTCCGATGTCGCTGACACAATGGTGTTTTCAGGCGCTCCTCCGCTCCATGGGGCAGCCAGCAGGCAGCTGAACGATTCTATAGATTTGCCTTATAGGCTGTAAAACAGCGTTCCCGCATGCACCTAACGTGCGGCGTTACGGTCGGCGGACAGCATAGCGGGCGCCGCCCCACGCACATTGCGGCGCGCTTCGGCGTTGTCCTGGAGCGACGCCAAGCGGTTTATTCATACGTGTAAAATCCGCGGCCCGTCTTGCGGCCGAGCCAGCCGGCTTTCACATATTTGCGCAAGAGCGGGCATGGGCGGTATTTGTCATCGCCGAACCCCTCATGAAGCGTTTCCATAATGTATAAGCACGTATCGAGCCCGATAAAATCAGCGAGCGTCAGCGGACCCATCGGATGGTTCATGCCGAGCTTCATCACTTCATCGATGGCTTCTTTGGTCGCCACCCCTTCGTACAAGGCGTAAATCGCTTCGTTGATCATCGGCATGAGGACGCGGTTCGAAATAAAGCCCGGAAAGTCGTTCACTTCGACCGGCACTTTGCCGAGCTTGCGGGCAACGGCTTCGATCGTTTCATACACGTCATCAGCCGTCGCCAATCCGCGGATAATTTCGACGAGCTTCATCACCGGCACCGGGTTCATAAAGTGCATGCCGATCACTTTCTCTGGCCGTTTCGTCGCGGCGGCGATTTCCGTAATCGGCAGCGACGACGTGTTCGACGCTAAAATCGTCTCCGGGCGGGCGAGCGCATCGAGCTCGGCGAACAGCTTTGTTTTCACGTCCATGTTTTCGACGACCGCTTCAATGACAAGATCCGCTTTGGCGGCGGCATGCAAGTCGGTCGAGCGGGCAAGCCGCGCGAGCGCTGCGTCTTTGTCCGCCGCTGTCATTTTCCCTTTTTCCACTTGGCGGGCGAGCCCTTTTTCGATGTTGGCGATTCCTTTGTCCAACTGCGCTTCGCTAATGTCGTACAAAAACACTTGATAGCCGGCGACGGCGCACACTTGAGCGATTCCTGACCCCATCTGTCCGGCGCCGACGACCATGATTGTTTTCACATCCATCTTCTGTTCCCCCTATCGTCCGCTTTGCGTTTCCTGTTCCGCGCTCAAACTCATATGCCTCACTGCCGCCAGCAGCCAACGGCAACCGGTCTTTGCATCGTCATCACAACAACCCCTGCTGTCAACCGTTGATGCCGCGGCTGTTGCGGCAATGAGCAACGTGCCGCGCGCTGCGACAGAGACAGCGGCGGCATGCCGCACCATGGCGCGATGCCTCATGACGCAACGCTTGAGGCAGACGGTCACACGCCGCATCCTATGCCTTGGCGCAACACTGGAAGGCGACGGCGGCATGCCGCTTGCCCGCCGCGCCCCGCTCGTTATACCTCGACCAAGATGGCGTCGCCTTGGCCGCCGCCGCTGCAGATGGCGGCGATGCCGAGTCCGCCGCCGCGGCGTTTCAGCTCATAAATGAGCGTGAGGATGATGCGTGCGCCGCTCGCGCCGATCGGGTGGCCGAGGGCGACAGCGCCGCCGTTGACGTTCACTTTTTCCGGGTCAAGGCCGGCGATTTGGATAGCAGCAAGAGCAACAGCGGCAAACGCTTCGTTTATTTCGAACAAGGCAATGTCGTCGACCGTTTTTCCCGTTTTGCGGAGCAGCTCGTTGATGACAAGTCCCGGCGTTTTTGGGAAATCTTTCGCCTCAACGGCGATGGCGGTGTGGGCGACAACAGTCGCGAGCGGCTCAAGCCCCTCGCGGGCGGCGCGCTCCTCGCTCATCAAGACGAGCGCCGCGGCGCCGTCGTTGACGCCCGGGGCGTTGCCGGCAGTGATCGTTCCTTCCGGGTCAAACACCGGCGGCAGTTTCGCCAACGCTTCAAGCGACGTGTCTTTGCGCGGCGCCTCGTCGTGTTCGACGACAAGCGGCTCTCCTTTGCGCTGCGGAATCGTCACCGGAACGATCTCTTCCGCGAGCCGACCGGCTTCGATGGCGGCA
This sequence comes from Geobacillus sp. Y412MC52, assembly GCF_000174795.2. Taxonomy (NCBI): domain Bacteria; kingdom Bacillati; phylum Bacillota; class Bacilli; order Caryophanales; family Anoxybacillaceae; genus Geobacillus; species Geobacillus sp. Y412MC52. The sequence goes on from NC_014915.1 coordinate 3,520,228, forward strand.
ATGGCTCGCATATGGCTGCGGTACGCCCACTCATCCTGCGCCTCGCGTGTAATGCCAAGTTCACGCGCTGTATTCCCGCCATAAACGCCCATATGGACGCCGGTAAAACTGCATGTCAAGCCATCATACACCATTAAATCCTTCACCGTGCTGTCGCCCATTCGCAACCCCCAGCGCGCTTTCGGCAGCACGTACGGGGCGTTGCTCATCGATTCCATCCCGCCCGCGACAACGACATCGGCGTCGCCTAAGCGGATGAGCTGATCCGCGAGCGTCACGGCGCGCATGCCCGATGCGCATACTTTATTGACCGTCTCGGTGCGAACATGCCACGGAATGCCGGCATGGCGCATCGCCTGCCGCGATGGGAGCTGTCCTTGTCCGCCTTGCAAGACGGTGCCTAAAATGACATGATCGACTTGTTCCGCGCTCACGTCCGCGCGGGCAAGCGCTTCTTTCACGGCAATGCCGCCGAGTTCTGACGCTGACAGCGCTTGCAAAGAACCGCCGAATTTTCCAAACGGGGTGCGCGCCCCGCTGACAATCACTGTTTTTCCCATATTCCTCTCCCCTTTTCATCGGATAAGAAAGCGATTACAAAACACAGACTGAACGCTCGCTCGATCGCGGTGTGAAAGAGAAGGTGTACAACGGTACACCCCTCTTCTACTATATTCACTATTTTAAAAAATAGAAATTATCTATGCAACTATTTTTATGATGCCGCTTCTTCTTTTTCCTCGCCAAACACCGATTTCGCCAACAATTCAGCGACATCGTACGTAAAGACGCGGTCTTCCACTTCCTTGGCCTTCGTGCCGTCTGACAACATCGTCAAACAGTACGGACAGCCGGAGCTGATGACCGTCGGATTGACAGCGAGCGCTTGCTCAGTGCGGGCGACGTTGATCCGGTTGCCGGTCGTCTCCTCCATCCACATGAGGCCGCCGCCGGCGCCGCAACACATGGCGCGTTCGCGGTTGCGCTCCATTTCGACAAGCTCGACGCCCGGGATAGCGCGCAAAATTTTCCGCGGCGCGTCATAGACGTCATTGTAGCGTCCTAAATAGCACGAGTCATGGAACGTAATGCGTTCATTCACCGGATGTTTCGGCACGAGCCGCCCTTCTTCGATGAGCTTGGCGAGCAGCTCGGTATGATGATACACTTCGGCCTCGAACCCAAAATCCGGGTACTCATTTTTGAACGTATTGTAAGCGTGCGGGTCGATCGTCACGATTTTCTTGACGCCCGCTTTTTCAAATTCCGCGATGTTGTTCGTCGCTAATTCTTGGAACAAAAACTCATTTCCTAACCGGCGCGGCGTATCGCCCGAGTTTTTCTCCTTGTTGCCTAAAATCGCGAACTTGACGCCTGCTTCATTCAACAGCTTGGCAAACGCAAGGGCGATTTTTTGGCTCCGGCTGTCATACGACCCCATCGAGCCGACCCAGAACAAGTACTCGATTTCCTCTCCCGCTTTCGCCGCCTCTTTGACGGTCGGCACATGCACATCATCGCGCAGCTCGCGCCAGTTCTCCCGCTCTTTTCGGTTCAAGCCCCACGGATTGCCTTGGCGTTCGATGTTCGTCATCGCCCGCTGCGCGTCCGGGTTCATCCGTCCTTCCGTCAGGACAAGATAGCGGCGCAAGTCGATGATTTTATCGACATGCTCATTCATGACCGGGCATTGGTCCTCACAGTTGCGGCACGTCGTACAGGCCCAAATCTCTTCTTCGGTGATGACATCGCCGATTAAGCTTGGCATTTCGATCGTCGCCGCCTGCTCCGACGCCGCGGCGAACGCGAGCTGATTGCCCCTTGTATGTTTGAAAGCGAACGCGGGCACCCACGGCGCGCGCGACGTGACGACCGCCCCTTTTTCCGTCAAATGGTCGCGCAATTTTAAAATCAAATCCATCGGCGACAACATTTTCCCCGTGCCGGTCGCCGGACACATGCTTGTGCAGCGGCCGCACTCGACACAGGCGTACAAGTCGATCAACTGCTTTTGCGTGAAATCCTCAATTTTGCCGACGCCAAACGATTCTTGGCTTTCGTCTTCAAAATGGATCGGCGCAAGCTTCGGCCGCGTCAGCCGGCTGAAAAAGACGTTGATCGGCGCAGCGATCAAATGGGCGTGCTTTGATTGCGGCACGTACACGAGGAACGTGAGCAAAATCAACAGATGCACCCACCAGGCGATAAAGAAGAGCACCGCAGCCCCCGTTTCGCCGACCCAGGAAAACGCGGCAGCAATGAGCGAGGCGACCGGCTCGCTCCATGTCGCTTCTTCGCCGTGCCAAATGATGCTCATCCCGTTGCCGAACAACACCGACAGCATGAGCCCGGCGATGAAGATGAGGACAAGCCCAGCTTTCAAGTCGCGCTTTAAACGGACGAGCTTTTCAATGTAACGGCGGTAAAAGGCGGCGAGCACCGCGATCAAAATAAGCAAAGTGACGATTTCTTGGAAAAACGTAAATCCCGCATACAGCGGCCCAAGCGGCAAATGCGCCCCCGGCGCAAGCCCTTTGATGATGAAATCAATCGCGCCAAATTGGACGAGAATAAAGCCATAGAAAAAGACGACGTGGATCAGTCCGCTTTTTTTGTCCTTGAGCAGCTTTTTCTGGCCGAACACGTTGACCCAGATGTTTCGCAGCCGCTCTTTTACTTTGCGGTCAAACTCGACTTTTTTGCCGAGTTTGATGTACATCGCCCGCGTTTTTACGACATATGCAAACAAGTAAATTGCGTAAGCGGTTACAAGCAAAAACGCGAGCCAGTTCACCACCAACAAGGCATTCATCTTCTCTCCCCTTCCCCCGTTTTTCGAGCGAATGTGTTGCCATAACAAAAGAAATTTTCAGAATTCGCTTTATGTCTATTGTACAAATGAATGAGCATTCAGTCAATAGCCTTTTTTCATCCCAGCCGCGAAAACTTTCCCTTTGCAACGGAGCGATCGCGGGGGAATCATCGATTTGTTCAGCCCTCTATAGACTCCCATGACGAAAAAAATTCATCAATATGGAAATTTTATTCATTTGGAGTTTGGGTATGTTCACGGTAGATGCAATTTGAAACGTTTTGCGCGTTCTCGGGCACATTAATAAATACCGAATCGACATAGGAGGAGAAGATATGGTCGTCATTTCCGTCATTGCCATCGTATTGCTGCTCGTTTATCTTGATGACAAGCTTGGACAGTTCATCTTCCGCAATGGGCGCAAAACAGTCGTCTACCCGGAGCGGAGAAGCGATATTTCCCTCTATATCAACGGCAGGCATTTATTTTCTGATTACTTCGCTGAACTAGGCCGCGCCCGCGATCATATTCACGTCTTGTTTTACATTATCAAAAATGACGAAACGAGCGCGCCATTTTTCCAGATTTTAAAGGAAAAAGCAGCTGCCGGCGTGAAAGTGCGAGTGTTGACCGATTGGGTCGGCAGCTTTGGACTGCCGAAAGCGCTCATCCGTTCGCTCGAGGAAAGCGGGGTGGAGTTCGCCTATGCCCGAAAGCCGCGCTTTCCGTTTTTCATTTACCGCCTCAACCGCCGCAACCATCGGAAAATTACGGTCATCGACGGGCGGGTCGGCTACATCGGCGGCTTTAACATCGGCCGCGAATACAACGGAAAAGACGCCAACTTCGGCGAATGGCGCGATTACCACTTAAAAGTGAACGGCGAAGGGGTTCACGACTTGCAAGAACAGTTTTTGCACGACTGGGAAGAAGCAACGGGCCGGACGGTGCCTGACAAACATCGCTACTTCCCGCCGCTTCCGGCCGGCGCCATTCGCCATCAGCTCGTCGCCACCAACGGCGCTGCCCTTGAAGAACAGTTTATCGAGGTCATCCGCCAGGCGAAAAAAGAAATTATGATCGGCAGCCCATACTTCATCCCAAGCCGGCCGCTGTTTAACGAGCTGATGCAAGCGCTTCGGCGCGGGGTGCGTGTGACCGTCCTTGTGCCGCTGAAGGCGGACCATTTATTTGTCAAAGAGGCTGCCTATCCGTACTTTTATCGACTCTTGAAAGCCGGCGCGCGCATTTACCGCTTTTACCAAGGATTTTACCATGCCAAAACGCTCGTCATCGATGAGGAGTGGTGCGACGTCGGCACAGCCAATTTCGATCGGCGCAGCTTGTTTTTGAACGGCGAAATCAACTGCTATGTGTTTGACCGCGGGTTTACCCGCCTCGTCAAACGGGCGATCGAGCGCGATTTGTTGCGCGCCGAGCCGCTGACGGTCGACTTTTGGCAAAAACGTTCGCTTCTTGACCGCGGCAAACAGTCGATTTCCCAGCTCATCTCCGCCTGGCTTTGACCGGTCCGAAGTTCCATTTCCCTCCCAAACAACAGAAGAAGCAAAAAACCCGGCCGGCGCTTCCGGCGGCTTGATGCTGCCAAAATTGCGCCAACCGGGTTTTGTTCCCCGTTTGATCATGCAAGTGCTTACTTCCAAAACACCGTGAACCATTGAAACAACCGCATGCCGAGATACACCCCGACGATGCCGGCGATGCCGGCCAACGCCGGGGGAGCGGGAATCGGCAACCGAAGCAAGGTGAACAAAAAGCCGACAACGATGCCGGTGATGAGCGATAGTACAACTTCTTTCATTTGTTGATCCTCCACCACTGTTTTTCTTTAGAATGCCCAAACAAAAGAGGGAGCAGTCGCTCCCCCTCGTTCGTTTACATTTGTTCCGGCGCTGAAACGCCAATGAGCGCTAACGCATTTTGCAGCGTAATTTGCACCGCCTTGACAAGCGCGAGGCGGGCTTTTGTTTTTTCGATGTTGTCCAGATCAAGCACTTTTTCCGCGTTATAAAAGCTATGGAGCGCGGAAGCCAAATCGAATGCATAGGCGGTGACGCGATGCGGCATCCGCTTGAGCGCCGCCTCGGCGACGACATCGGGGAAATCGCCGAGCACTTTGAGCAGCTCGATTTCCTTTTCCGTTTCCACAAGATGGTGAAGCGCTAAGTCGCCGTCATAGGAAATGTGTTGTTCCTCCGCTTGGCGAAGAATGCTCGAAACGCGGGCGTGCGCGTATTGGACGTAGTAAACCGGGTTTTCATTCGACTGCGACACGGCCAAGTCCATGTCAAAATCCAAATGCGTATCGCCCGAGCGCATCGCAAAGAAATAGCGGACGGCATCGACGCCGACTTCTTCCATGAGCTCGCGCATCGTCACCGCCTTGCCGGTGCGCTTGCTCATTTTGACGCGCTCACCGTTTTGGTATAGGTTCACCATTTGAATGATTTCCACTTCAAGCGCCTCCGGATCATAACCGAGCGCAGCGATCGCCGCCTTCATGCGCGGAATGTAGCCGTGGTGGTCCGCTCCCCAAATGTTGATGAGCTTTTTGAACCCGCGCCGCAGCTTGTCTTGATGGTAGGCGATGTCCGGAAGCAAGTACGTATATGTGCCGTCCTGCTTAATTAAGACGCGGTCTTTGTCGTCCCCAAACGCCGTCGAACGGAACCATGTCGCCCCGTCCTGCTCGTAAATGTAGCCGCGCTCGCGCAAAGTGGAAAGCGCTTCGTCGATTTTTCCGCTTTCATAGAGCGATGTTTCCGAATACCAGACGTCAAACGGCACACGGAAGTCGGCCAAGTCTTTTTTGATTTTTTCAAGCTCATAGCGGAGCCCATAGTCGCGGAAAAAGGCAAGCCTCTCCTCTTCCTCCATTTCGACAAACCGGTCGCCGTACTCTTCGGCAAGCTTTTTGCCGATTTCGACGATATCGTCGCCGTAATAGCCGTCCTCCGGCAACGGCATATCGACACCGAGCGCCTGAAAATAACGGGCTTCGACCGATTTCGCTAAATTGTAAATTTGCTTGCCGGCGTCATTAATATAGTATTCACGCGTCACGTCAAACCCGGCTTTCGCCAAAATGTTGCAAAGCGAATCGCCGACCGCCGCGCCGCGGGCATGGCCTAAATGCAGGTCTCCGGTTGGATTGGCCGAGACGAACTCGACTTGCACTTTTTCCCCGTTGCCGACGTTCGATTCGCCATACGCTTGTCCCGCCTGCAAAATCGCCGGCACGACCGCCGTCAAATAGCGGTTGTCCATGTAAAAGTTAATAAACCCTGGCCCGGCGATCTCGATGCGGGCGACCGACATGCGTTCGCGGTCAAGCTGCCCGACGATGGCTTCGGCGATCGCCCGCGGCGGTTTTTTCGCGATGCGGGCGAGCTGCATGGCGATGTTCGTCGAGTAGTCGCCATGCGCCTTGTCGCGCGGCACCTCAAGCAACACATCCGGCAGCTCGTCGGCCGAAGCCAGCCCTGCTCTTACCGCCGCCTGGCGGATTTCTTCTTTCATCTTTTCCTTGATTTGTCCGACAATGTTCACCGCTTATACCCCCTTAAATGTCAACGTCAACGTATGGCGCCCGCTTCGCTCATCGCCTAGCATCAGTTCATAGGAAAGAAAGAGCCGCCCCTTTTTCCGCCGCTCATCATAGTGAAACTCCATGGAGCTCGTTTTGGCCGCCAGCGCCCATCGTCCAAACACCGTCCCATAATGGCCCGATGTTTCTTGGCGGCGGCGGAACGTTTGCCGCATCTCGACCGCTCCGGAACGAAGGACGGTCACCTCGTCAGGCGCGATTTTCACAATGTTGTTCACCCGCCCGAGTTCGTTTTCTTCGGCAAACTGCAAATAAACGGTTTCCCCTTTTATGTAATACATGCCATCCGCCTCAAGCACAACCGTCTCTTGGCGCGGACCGTCGCGAATGACAGCCACTTGGCGGAGGCGCGCCGGGATGCCGTTTGTTTCCTTCATATCGATGAACACACCTTTGCGAACAAACAGTCATAATTTATAGTATAATGAACTGTTCCGCTCCATTCAAGAGGGGACAAACCCGATGGCAGATTTCCGCTCCAGTGGGCAAAAAAGGGGCTGACCCAAAAGGTTGTTTTTCCTTAAACAAAACACAACATATCGTTATCTTAATGATTGTTTTATGCCTACATACGGTAATAAGAAAAGGTGTCCCGATCCTTTTGGGACACCCTCTTTGTTCCATCGGTATTTTATGATGACGCCCGAACATTTTTTAACACGTTAATAGAAAAAAGAATGACACCTATCACGACGAGCACCCCGCCAATCGCTGTCACCGGCACGAACGCTTCGTTGCCGTAAACGACGAAAACAAGACCGATCATCATGACCGGCAGGCCGATATTGTGCAGCCAGAAATGCACTTTCGCCCATTTCGTCGCCGCCGCTTGTGGAAATAAATGATAGATGATGCCAGCAAGCGTCAAGGCCGTCCAGCCAAGCAAGTTGATATGGACATGGACCGGGGTCAGCGCAAACGAATGGGTCATCGACATGCCAAGCCCAATACAGACGCCAATGACAAAGTACACAACGGAAATTTTGATCAGCTTCACGCCCATCTTCATTCCCCCTCTCCTTTTTCTGTAAATATATTACACATTATTACGCTCCGTACGCTCATATTCCTGCATCTTTTGTCCCACCAAAGAAAAAAGCGCCCTCGCAAACTTGCGATTTAGGCGCTTTTTCTCATTTTTCACTTCGCCACCCAGCCAAGCAGCATTTCTCTCACAAGCTTGCTCGCCGTATTGGCCGTTTGTTCGGAATGGTCGTAAATCGGTGCGACTTCCACCAAATCGGCGCCAACGACTCGCACGTTGGAGCGGGCGATCTCGTGAATGGCCGAAAGCAGCTCTTTTGACGTAATGCCGCCGGCATCGACCGTCCCAGTGCCTGGGGCATGAGCAGGATCAAGCACATCGATGTCAATCGTCACATACACCGGACGGCCAGCGAGCTTCGGCAACACGGAGCGGAGCGGTTCAAGCACCTCAAACTTGGCGATGTACATGCCGTTTTCTTTCGCCCATTCGAACTCTTCCTTCATGCCGGATCGGATGCCGAACGAAAAGACATTCGTCGGGCCGATCAGGTCAGCGACCTTGCGGATTGGCGTCGCGTGCGACAGCGGCTCGCCTTCGTAATGTTCGCGCAAGTCCGTGTGCGCATCCATATGAATGACGGCCAAATCCGGGTAGTATTCATACACCGCTTTCATGACCGGCCAGGAGACAAGATGCTCTCCGCCAAGGCCGAGCGGAAATTTGCCGGCGTCAAGCACCTTTTTCACGAACTGTTCAATCAGCTCCAAACTGCGGGCCGCATTGCCAAATGGCAGCGGAATGTCCCCAGCGTCAAAGTAGCGGATGTCTTTGAGTTCGCGGTCCAAATATGGGCTGTACTCCTCAAGCCCGATTGACACTTCGCGGATGCGGGCCGGGCCAAACCGCGAGCCAGGCCGGTAGCTGACCGTCCAGTCCATCGGCATCCCGTAAATGACGGCTTCGCTTTCTTCAAAATTCGGATGGCTGCCGATAAACACGTTGCCCGAATAGGCTTCATCAAATCGCATCGCCTGCGCCCCCTTACTTCGTTAAATCCGCGACAAATTTCGGCAAGACGAAACACGCTTTGTGCAATTCTTTCGTGTAATATTTCGTCTCAATGTCATGGAACCGGTCGTCGCTCACAGCGAGCGGGTCGTATTTTTTCGAGCCGAGCGTAAACGTCCAGAGCCCGCTCGGATATGTCGGAATGTTCGCCGTATACAAACGGGTGATCGGGAAAATTTCCTTCACGTCGCGATAAACCTTGCGGATCAAATCCGCTTTAAACCACGGATTGTCCGTTTGGGCGACGAAAATGCCGTCTTCCTTCAACGCGTTGGCGATGCCGGCGTAAAACCCTTTTGTGAACAAGTTGACCGCTGGGCCGACCGGTTCGGTTGAGTCAACCATAATGACGTCATACTCGTTTTCGCTTTTGGCGATATGCATAAACCCGTCATCGACTTTCACTTCGACGCGCGGATCATCGAGTTTGCCGGCAATCTCCGGCAAGTAGGTTTTCGAGCACTCGATCACTTTGCCGTCAATTTCGACAAGCGTCGCTTTTTTGACGCTTGGGTGCTTCAGCACTTCACGAATGACGCCGCCGTCGCCGCCGCCGACGACAAGCACGTTTTCCGGATTGGGGTGGGTGAACAACGGCACGTGGGCGACCATTTCATGATAGACGAACTCGTCTTTTTGCGTTGTCATGACCATGCCGTCGAGCAAAAGCATGTTGCCAAACTCCGCCGTTTCGACCATATCAAGTTTTTGGAACGGCGTCTGTTCTGTATGTAAAGTGCGGATGATGCGTGCGGTGATGCCAAAATGCTCCGTTTGCTTTTCGGTAAACCAAAGTTCCATCGGTAACATCCTTTCTCCGAGCGTTGCTTACTATACAAGTTTTCCTTAGCCAACGAAAAACTAAACATGAAAAAGTATAGAGCAATCTAGCAAAAATGCAAGAGGAACAAGTTTAAAATAAAAAATTTTTTTTCATACTGGTAAGAAAAAGCGGAAAACCTCGCTGGCGAAGCCTTGACAAAAGCAAGGCGGCGCATTCAGCCGGGCGTCCGCCCGCATGTCTAAAACAACGCCAAAACCGTTGAGGTGATGCGCAATGGAACCGATCCCGGGCAGCCGTTTTCGCGGCACGTGGAAATATGTGCGCGCCGCCGTCTTTATCGGCTTTTTTCTCGCCATCTTTGCCTTCGCCGCTCTCGGGAGCTTTGTGTTGTTCGCGAAAATCGAAGGCGCCCCGCCGGTCGCCGTGCCGCAGACGACGATTTTTTATGCCGCTGACGGCAGCAAAATCGGGGAAAGCGACCATGGGCAAAAACGCTATTGGGTTCGGCTCAAAGACATGTCCCCGCACGTCATCGAAGCGACGATCGCCGTTGAAGACCGGAAGTTTTACGAACATCACGGGTTTGATTTGAAGCGAATCGCCGCCGCCATCATTGCGAATGTAGAAGCGATGGCAAAAGTCGAAGGGGCGAGCACGATCACTCAGCAATATGCACGCAACTTGTTTTTGACGCATGAAAAAACGTGGTCGCGAAAAATCCAGGAAGCGTTGTACACCATCCGGCTTGAAGCCAACTACAGCAAAGATCAAATTTTGGAAGGCTATTTAAACACGATTTACTACGGCCATGGGGTCTACGGGATTGAGGCGGCAGCCCGCTACTATTTCGGCAAGCACGCGAGCGAGCTGACGCTCAGCGAGGCAGCGATGCTCGCCGGCATTCCGAAAGGGCCGTATTACTACTCGCCGTTTGTCAATGAACAGCGGGCGAAAGCGCGGCAAAAAATCGTGCTTACCTCCATGGTGGAAGCCGGCTACATCAGCCGCCAAGAAGCGGAGCAGGCGTACCGCGACAAGCTCGTCTACGTCCGCCACCACGAACAAGAGCAGCCGATCGCTCCGTATTTTCAAGATGTCGTCAAACAGCAGCTGCGCATCAAACTCGGCCTGGATGAGCGGACGATCGAGCTCGGGGGGCTGCGCGTCTATACGACGCTGGATCGGCGCCTGCAGCGGATTGCCGAAGAGCAAATCCGTCGCATCATCGATCCGCACTCCGCCATTCAAGCAGCGCTTGTGGCGATGGATCCACGCACCGGGGAAGTAAAGGCGCTCGTCGGCGGACGCAACTACGAAGAGAGCCCGTTCAACCGGGCCGTGCAGGCGGAACGCCAGCCAGGGTCGACATTTAAGCCGTTTTTGTATTACGCGGCGATCGAGCAAGGATTCACCCCATCGACCCAACTGCGCAGCGAGCTGACGACATTTACGTTTAACGGCGGCCGATCGTCGTACACCCCCCATAATTACAATGACTACTATGCCAATGGCCCGATCACGCTCGCTCAGGCGCTCGCTGTATCCGACAACGTCTTTGCGGTGAAAACGCTCCAGTTCATCGGCGCCGACAAACTCGTCGAAACAGCGAAAGCGCTTGGCATTACAAGCAGATTGAAAGCAGTGCCGTCATTGGCGCTCGGCACCTCGCCCGTGAAAGTGATCGACATGGTGGCCGCGTACAGCACGCTGGCCAACTACGGCAAACAAACCGAACCGGTGTTTATTCAAAAAGTCGTGGATGCAAACGGAAACGTGCTGTATGAACATAAGCCGGAGAGCCGGCAAGTGCTCGACCGCGACGCGGCGTTTGTGACGACCCATTTAATGACCGGGATGTTCGACCCGAAGTTAAACGGCTATACAACCGTCACCGGGCAGTCAATCATCGATGACATCACGCGTCCGTACGCCGGCAAGTCGGGAACGACGAAAACGGACAGTTGGATGATCGGGTTCGCCCCGCAACTTGTCGCCGGCGTCTGGACCGGCTACGACCGCGAGGAAACGATGGATCGTCCTGCGGAAAGGCAATATGCCAAACAAATATGGGTTCACTTTATGGAACAAAGCCTCGCCGGCGAACCGAAAAAATCGTTCAAACCGACCAAAGGCGTCATCGGCGTCTACATCGACCCGCAAAACGGCAAGCTGGCCACCGACTCCTGTCCGGTGAAACGAAAAACGTACTATCTCATCGGTACAGAACCGACCGACTATTGCACCGACCATTTGGAAAAGAAAAAGAAGAAAAAAGAAGACGGAAAAAGCTGGTTCGAGAAATGGTTCCCATGGTTTTAAACAAGAAAATCCCCTGCGTTTGCCCGCAGGGGATTTTCTTGTCCTAGTTTTCCTGTGTTATACATGTAGATTTAGTTTATCCTTTTTTCCAAACGAGAACAAGCCCTTGAGCAAACATGTTCACAAAACCGTCACAATTCGCCTTCGAGCCCTTTTTTCAGTTCATCGCTCGAACGGTTCCACATCCCGATGTCATGTCCTTTCAAAAAGTCGGCGAGCACCCGTTTTGATTTCGCGTCCATATGATCGACAATAATGTGCCGCTTTAGCGATTTATCGAGCCGGTTCACATGTTCCGGCAATAACTTATAGCCGCGGCGCGCCTCACGGTCGATCGTCATTTCGCACGCCGTCACCCCGGCGTAATACGGGCCGTCTTCACGGCGCTCGATCGTCACCCAGACGATCCAATACGGCTTGCCGTTTGGCACGGCGGAACGGTCCGGCAAAAACTTGATGCCGCGCTCAACGGCGCTGCGGGCATGCATCGCCCCCATATCGACGAACGCTTCGCCCGCTTCGACGTCAATGATGACCGGCGAAACGTTTTCTAGGCTCAACGCCCCGGCGCCAAAGCCGCGGTGCCCGTCGGTCGGATCGTCTTTGATGATATTAAAGCCGATGTTTTTTTTCTTTTTTTGCTCCATTCCGCTTGTTCCTCCTTCCTTACATAAACAAATTGGCGACCAACGACTGCAAATTTTCCAATACAAACGGCAGCGCCACTTGAAACACCGGCTCAATCGTATATCGGTCAAGCGGCGTGAGCACAAGGATAAGAAAAATGAGCGCCCCGTAGTTTTCCCATTGCGTCATTTTCGCCCGCAGCCCATCCGGGGCCAAGTCTTCAATAATACGATACCCATCAAGCGGCGGAAACGGCAATAAATTAAACACAAACAAGACAGCGTTCAAGCTGATAAAAATTTGGAAAAACAGATCAAACCCGGCCGCAAACCAATCCGGCAGCGCCCGCATGATGCCGAAATCGATCATCGCGTACCAAATGACAAATCCAAGCGCGGCAAGCACGAGGTTGCTCAGCGGTCCGGCAACCGACACGAGAATGCCGGCAAGGCGCGGATTTTTGAAATAAAAGCGATTGACTGGCACCGGGCGCGCCCAGCCAAACCCAGCGAGAAAAATAAGCAGGGTGCCAAGCAAATCCAAATGGGCAAACGGTGACAGAGTCAACCGCCCTTGGTTTTTCGCCGTCGGATCGCCGAACTTGTAGGCGACGTAGGCATGAGCGAACTCATGCACGGAAAACGCCAGCGCCAGCGTCAAGAGCACGTACGGAATTTCGCTTAACGAATACGGCAAAATGTGTTCCACTTGATTAACTCCTTTTCCCCTGTATTCACTATCCTTAGTATACATGATTTACCGCCAAAAGTGGACTGAACTTCACGGTTCCATGGTATAATAAGCGCGACAGCACTCGACAAGGAAATGGGGGAATGATGATGCCGTATGTCACGATCAAAATGCTCGCCGGCCGCACGGATGAGCAAAAGAAAGCGCTGGTGGAAAAAGTGACCGACGCCGTCGTCGAGACGACAGGGGCGAAACGGGAGAGCGTTGTCGTATTCATTGAAGAAATGACGAAAGACCATTATGCGATCGCCGGAAAACGGCTGAGCGATGCGGAGTAACAAACGGGGGGCGCCATCGGGCGTCCCCGTTGCTTTTTGGAATAAAAACGAATATTATTATAGTTGTCTTTCATATTGTTCGCCTTTAGGAGGTTGCCTATGATTCGTCTTCCGCACCATGCCAGCAATCGCAAAACAGAGTTTCTCGCTGGCCTGACGACTTTTTTCACCATGGTGTACATCATCATCGTCAATCCGGTCATCTTATCAGATGCCGGCGTCCCGTTCGAGCAGGCGTTTACGGCAACCGTCATCGCAACAGTCGTCGGCACGCTATGGATGGCCATCTTTGCCAACTATCCGATCGCCATTGCCCCCGGCATGGGGCTGAACGCATATTTTGCCTATTCCGTCGTCGGCTCGCACGGCGGCATTTCGTACGAAACCGCGTTTTCCGCTGTGTTTGTCGCGGGATTGCTGTTTTTGTTGCTGTCGCTCACCCCGCTCCGCAGCAAGCTGATCGAAGTGATCCCCGACAGCTTAAAACACGGCATCACCGCCGGCATCGGGCTGTTTATCGCCTTTATCGGCCTGCGGCTGACCGGAATCATCCAAGCCCATCCGCAAAATTTGGTCGCGCTTGGCAACTTGCATGCCCCGTCGGCCGTGTTGACGCTCATCGGCCTGGCGGTGACGCTCGTGCTCATGATGCGCGGCGTCAACGGCGCGCTCTTTTACGGCATGGTCGCGACCGGCGTCATCGCCTACGCGACCGGGCAACTTCACTTTGACAAAGGCATCGTCTCGCTGCCGTCGCTGCCGGAAGGGCTTGTCGCCGCCAATCCGTTGACGGCCGTTGGTGATGTCATCAACCACAGCTTGTACGCGGTCGTCTTCTCCTTTTTGCTTGTCACGCTGTTTGATACGACCGGCACAATGATCGGCGTTGCCCAGCAAGCCGGGCTGATGAAAGGAAACACGCTGCCGCGCGCCCGCGAGGCGCTCTTGGCCGACTCGGTCGCGACGACCATCGGCGCCATGTTTGGCACAAGCCCGACATCGGCGTACATCGAGTCGTCAACCGGTGTCGCCGCTGGCGGACGCACCGGCTGGACGGCGCTCACCGTCGCTGTACTGTTTGTCATCGCGGCCTTTTTCAGCCCGCTCGTCGGCGCCGTTGCTGGGCTTTCTTCCATCACCGCCCCGGCGCTCATTATCGTCGGAAGCTTGATGATCAGCACCATCGCCCATATCAATTGGCGCGAACTGGACGAAGCGTTCCCGGCCTTTTTAATCATCTTAAGCATGCCGCTCACCTCCAGCATCGCGACCGGCATCGCGCTCGGCTTCATCTCGTACCCGCTCTTAAAAATCGCCCGCGGCCGCTGGCGCGATGTGCCGTTGCTGCTGTACGTGCTTGCCGTGCTGTTCTTTTTGCAGCTGGCGTTTTTGCCGCATTAACCAAAAATAAAGAAGGTGTCCCAAAAGGATCGGGACACCCTCTTTCGTCTCTATATATACGCACTAACCGCTTCTTTCGCACTATATTTTGTGTCTATCCTGAAAACAGACGGCCTTTTGGGTCAGCCCCTTTTCGTCTATGGCCAACTGATGATACGTTGAAGCAGCTTTTTCCGCCCGCCTACACGCGGGCTTTGTTGTGGCATCGGCTGCGCAGCGCCTCAATGTACGCGTACGCCTCCTCGATTTCTTCTTCCGTATAGCGCTGCTTGCTTTTTAACACCGCAATTTTCTCTTTCACTTCGTCTTTCGGCAAATGTTCAAAATAAAGCACGGTGGACACAAGTTCCAAAAAACGGGCATTTTGTTCGTTCATCGCTTGCATGCACTCCGCCAAGCCCGGCATGTCCCAGTCGTAATGGCGCAAAAACTGTTCGCCCGCTTCGGTCAATGTATAGCGATATTGCATATAACCGCTCTTTTTCTCTTTCACTTCATGCAAAAAGCCGAGCGCGCACAGCTCTTCGATGCGGCATGTCAGCTCTTCCGAATACGGGCCGTAAAAGTGGAAATCGAATTTCTCGTAAAACGGAAAGTCGAGCTTTTTCGCGATGTAGATCATTTTTTGCAGCTTTTTGCGGCCGGCAATTTCCCCGGCGGCCGCCAACGCCTTCATTACTTTCGCATGCTCTGTGAGCACTCTCCGTCATCTCCTAACCCTTTAAAATTTCCATAATCTTTTTCTTCACTGTCCGCTTCGTCGACAAGTCTTCCAGGAAATCAGCTGGGAAATACAGCTTATGGTCGGTGCGCCGTTTCCCGGAAATGGCGTCAACGAGCACCGATTCGCGCGACAGCTCGCGAAGCTCCCCGTTTGGCATCAACAAATAAATCGGAAGGCGCTCGCCTTCCTCGCCCGGCCGGTAAAAGTCATACGGCAAATCCGAGGACGAATCGACGACCAAGTAGTAGTCCGGGTCGATGCCCGCTTTTTTAAACAAACCGGTCAGCTCAATGAGCTTCTCCATTTGCTCGTTCGTCGGATGGAACTCCGTATATTTGAACAGGCGGCGGCGGACAAACCGCTGGCACAGATCGCTTAAAATCGGATCCCGTTCGTATTGCCATTGCTGGAAGTAAAACAAGATGACTGCCTCATCCAGCGCCAAGTAATCGCCGAGCGACACATTGCCTGCAAAAAACGACAAAAAGTGGACCGGCTTCGTCTGAAAACGATACCCCTCTTCATACAGCTTTTTCGCCCGATGCAAAATTTTCGTCAAAATGACTTCCGCACTGCGCGTCACGGGATGAAAGTACACTTGCCAGTACATTTGGTAGCGGCTCATGATGTAATCCTCGACCGCATGCATGCCGCTTCGTTTGATGACGACTTGGTCTTCGCGCGGGCGCATGACGCGCAAAATGCGCTCCATGTCAAAATAGCCGTAGCTGACGCCGGTGTAGTAGGCATCGCGCAGCAAATAATCCATCCGGTCGGCGTCAATTTGGCTCGAAATGAGGCTCACAACAAGCTTGTTCGGGTACGTTTTGGCGATCACTTCCGCCACTTTTTGCGGAAAATCGTCGCCCACTTCGCGCAAGGCGGCGTTCACTTCTGTATCGCCTAAAATGATTGCCTGTGTAAAATCTTCGTGGTCGAGGCGAAACACCTTTTCAAATGAATGGGAAAACGGGCCGTGCCCTAAATCGTGCAAGAGCGCCGCGCATAGGCAAAGAAGGCGCTCGCTATGATCCCAATGATCGCGGCCGACAAACACGTCGTCAATGATGCGGCGGATGATTTCGTAAACGCCGAGCGAATGGTTAAACCGGCTGTGCTCGGCGCCGTGAAACGTCAAATATGTCGTGCCGAGCTGCTTGATGCGGCGCAGGCGCTGAAATTCTTTTGTGCCGATCAAATCCCAAATCACTTTGTCGCGAACATGTATGTATCGGTGCACCGGATCTTTAAACACTTTTTCTTCGTCAAGCTGCCCGCCGGAATACATCGCATCCTCCTCTTCCGTCTCCAACATACATCTATTATACGCCGTTTCTTTTGGCAAAGAAATAGTTGACTTTTTTCTCCGTCTTTCTCCATTATTGACGGAAAAAACAAAAAATCACCTTCTTTCGGCAAAGAAGGTGATCGGTTATCGCTTTTTCAACCTTTCGGCAATTTTATCAATCAGTTCGTCTTCCGTCAGCGCCGCCACCGGACGGTTGTTGACGAAAGCAAACGTCTTTTTCCGCCCTGGGCCGCAATACGACTGGCAGCCGATTTTGATGACCGCATCCGGATCCAGCTTTTTGAGGCGCGGAATCAATGTTTTTAAATTCGGCGCCTTGCAGTCGTCGCAAACGCGAAACTCATTCGCCATCACTCGTCATCCCTTTCCGCAGCGTTTGCTTTGTGTATTCTACCGCTTTTGCCGGAAAATTGCAAGTTGGCATGCTTTCACCCTTGTAATTTGCCAATCCCATAAACTTGCAACGTATAATTTTTTTCCTTTTGGTCCACCCTTTTACTAGCATGGGAAAAAGGAGTGGAGAACAATGAAACAACGGCAAGACGCTTGGACGGAAGAAGACGATTTATTGTTGGCAGAGACCGTATTGCGCCATGTGCGTGAAGGGAGCACCCAGCTGAACGCGTTTGAAGAAGTCGGCGACAAGCTGAATCGGACATCGGCCGCCTGTGGCTTTCGCTGGAATGCAGTCGTCCGCCATCAGTACGAAGAAGCGCTGCAGCTGGCGAAAAAGCAGCGAAAAGAGCGGCTGCGGCTGCTGGCCAAACAAGGCGGCGCGAAAAAGCGGCGCCTGTATGAACCACCGATGCCGTCATTAGAGGAGTTGGGCGATGTGATGCAGCTGCCAGCCGTCGTCCCATCCTCTCCGCCGCAACAAGTGACGCTGGATCAAGTGATCGCTTTTTTAAAAACGTTCCAATCCCATGAGCGGAAACGGGAGGCGCTGATCAAAGAAAACGAGCGGCTGCGCCGCGAAATTGAAGAATTAAAGCAAAAAAATAAAGAACTTGAAGAAAAGGTTGCGAAATTAGAAGAAAATTCGTCGACCGTCCAAGAAGATTTTGAGACGCTCGTGAAAATCATCAACCGAGCGCGCAAAATGGTGTTAAAAGAGGAAGAAGAGCGGGGGCTGACCTTCCGTATGGACCCGAACGGCAACTTGGAAAAAATCGCGGAGTAAATAAAATAAGGATGCCCTGTCCATGGCTGCGCCTTGATCGCACTCTCTCCGGTGCGGCCGAGACACGGAGCATCCTTTTTGCCTGCCGGCGGCGTCAGGCGATAAACGCGGGCTCTTGCCGCCGGGCGGACCGCCCCCTTATTCTCCTGCTAGGAGCTCGCCCTTGAGCGCCGTTTCATTCCGCTCGACGATGCGCGCCCAATACTGCTCATACCAATTCCATTCGCCGTTCTCGAGGGCAGACGAATATAGCTCGCCGCCAAACGACTGCAGCGTGCGCCAAAGGGCGACAAGCAGCTCATCGATCGACAACTCGCAGCCGAGAAGCTCAGACAGCGACGCCATGACAGCTGGGACAACATCGGGGTAGGCGAATTTCGTTTTCTCTCCTTGGCGGCCGAGCTCATAAAAGCGGCGAATAAGCTCAGCCCGCGCGGCTCCACTCCCGTTGACGCAAAGGTAGATTTGCACGGCAACGCCGCCGCGCACGCGCCGCTGCGAAATGCCGGCAAATTTTTTGCCGCCAATGCTCAAGTCATAGCTCCCCGGGCAATACGAACCGACGATTTCCCCCGCCTCAACGCGGGCGCCGTATGAGGCAAGCATGGCGGCCATGAGCGCGTACATCGCCTCATACCCTTGCTCGATGGCAATCGTGTTTTTCGTTTCCGGAAAAATGAGCGAAATATTCAACACCCCGCTGTCAAGGACAACGGCCAACCCGCCGGAATTGCGGACGACGACGCGATACCCTTCCTGGCGCAAAAACGAAATGGCCTCATCGATGTACGGAAGCTTCGTATCAGCGGCGCCTAAGACGACGGTATTCTCATGCACCCACGTGCGGACGACCGCATCCGACTGTCCCGCACCAACCGCGGTGCATAATGCATCATCGATGGCAAACGATTGTTTCGCATCAAATAGCGGACCGAAATGCGACTGGTCGATGACCCGCCATTTCGGCTGCCGCAGCAATTCATGGCCCATCGCGAGCAACCCCTTGCATAGATCATTCCAACTCTATTCATTATAACATAATCGCCATTAGCAAATGGCGCAAAAAGGACAAGGGGCGCATGCCTCCCTCGTTTTTATCGAGCGGCAGCCCCGTCACTCCCCAAGCGACTGGGCAGCGGTGATGAGCGCGAGCTTGTAGGCGTCTTCGGCGCTGCAGCCGCGCGATAGGTCGTTCACCGGCTTGTTCAGCCCTTGCAAAATCGGGCCGACCGCTTCAAAGCCGCCAAGGCGCTGGGCGATTTTGTAGCCGATGTTGCCCGCCTCAAGGCTCGGGAAAATAAAGACATTTGCGTCCCCTTGAATGACCGAGTCCGGCGCTTTCTTTTTCGCCACCTCTGGCACAAACGCGGCGTCAAATTGAAACTCACCGTCAAGGATCAGATCCGGCGCCATTTCTTTCGCCAACCGCACCGCCTCAACGACTTTTTCCGTCTCCGGCGACGAGGCCGACCCTTTCGTGGAAAAGCTTAACAGCGCCACGCGCGGCTTAAGGCCGAACATTTTTGCCGTCCGGGCGCTCTCGACCGCGATTTCAGCCAAATCTTGGCTGTTAGGAGCAATGTTGATGGCGCAATCGGCAAACACATATTTTTCGTCGCCGCGCACCATGATGAACACGCCGGACGTTTTGCGAACGCCTGGCTTCGTTTTAATGATTTGCAAGGCTGGTCGGACCGTATCCGCCGTCGAATGTGCCGCCCCGCTGACGAGGCCGTCGGCCGCTCCCGTATAAACGAGCATCGTACCGAAATAGTTTTCATCGAAAAGCAACTCGCGCGCCGTTTCTTCTGTCACTTTCCCTTTGCGCCGCTCCACAAACGCCGAAACCAGCTCATCAAACCCGCCATAGCGGCGCGGGTTGACAATCTCCACCCCTTCAAGCGGCAAGCCAAGCGCCGCCGCTTTCACCCGCACAGCTTGCTCATCGCCAAGGACGATCGGCTGAAGCACTTGCTCCGTCGCCAAACGGCTCGCCGCCGTTAAGATGCGGTCATCGGTTCCCTCGGGAAACACGATTTTTCGACCCGTATCGGTTACTTTCGCTTTTAATGCCGTAAATAAATCGGTTGTCACGATCCAATCCTCCTTATGCTAGGCCAGCCCGCCCTGGTTAAGGCACGCCCGGCTCATTTCGGCATCCACAAGCCATTTCCACTATTAAGCATACCGCTTCTCGCCAGAAACGCAACGCAGGTAAGCCTTTACAACAAATAATTCACCTTTTGCCACAATTCAGTCTACTTCCACTTTGATACGCTGATAGCCGCTTTTTTGGGCAAACTGTGATATAGTGATACTGTACAATTTGTTGATAAGGAGTGACGATGATGAGCGAAGCGGCCCAAACGTTGGACGGTTGGTATTGTTTGCACGATTTCCGCACGATCGACTGGAGCGCGTGGAAAACACTGCCGAACGAAGAGCGCGAGGCAGCGATCAGTGAGTTTTTAGCGCTTGTCGATCAATGGGAGACGACTGAAAGCGAGAAGCAAGGAAGCCATGCCGTCTACACGATCGTCGGGCAAAAAGCCGATATTTTGTTCATGATTTTGCGGCCGACGCTGGATGAGCTGCATGAAATCGAAACAGCGCTTAACAAAACGAAACTCGCCGACTATTTATTACCTGCGTATTCGTACGTTTCGGTCGTGGAGTTGAGCAACTACTTGGCGTCCGGCAGCGAAGATCCGTACCAAATTCCAGAGGTGCGCCGCCGTTTGTATCCGATTTTGCCGAAAACGAACTACATTTGCTTCTATCCGATGGACAAGCGGCGCCAAGGCAACGACAACTGGTACATGTTGTCGATGGAACAGCGGCGCGAACTCATGCGCGCCCACGGCATGACCGGCCGAAAATACGCCGGCAAAGTGACGCAAATCATCACCGGCTCCGTCGGCTTGGATGATTTTGAATGGGGCGTCACCTTGTTTTCGGATGATGCACTCCAGTTCAAAAAGCTCGTCTATGAAATGCGCTTTGACGAAGTGAGCGCCCGCTTTGGCGAATTTGGCTCATTTTTCGTCGGCATCCGGCTGCCGATGGAAAATGTTTCTTCGTTCTTCCATGTATAAAAAAGAGGGGCCCAAACGCGGCAGGGCCCCTTTGCTTATTTTCCTATTCTTCAAGCAACCGGCGAACTTCTTCCTCCGAAAGGTCAACCAAATGAGCGATTTCTTCCGCCGTCATTCCTTTGCATGCCATGTTACGGATCAGCCGTTTCATTCCTTGTTTGATCCCTTGTTGAATTCCACGTTCGATCCCTTCTTCCAATCGCTTTTTCCTTCCCTTTCGCTCATAGGAAATGATCAGCTCCAACACTTTCTCTTTTTCTTTTGTTTCCATCTCTTCCACCTCTCTTTGCAGTTGTTGCTCTTCTTCCTCCGATAGCTTCACATACGTTTCAAAAAAGCCCAACAAGAGCCGCTGCCTCGCTTCGTCCAATTCCAGACGCACAAACTCCAAAGGATAAAAAATATTTCGTAATCTGATTCCCCTTTTTGGCCAACCGCCCCTGTTTCTGTCATATACAGCCCAACCGCCCCATACATATAAATCAGAAATTCCGTTTAAACCGTTTGTCCGCCTGTCACCATTTTCTCGCTCCATCAATAGCCTATTACTGTCGACATTGATGACAACCGAGGTGACGATATGGCTGTTGTAGCTCACACAGAAGAGGATGTGAAACTGCTTGCCCGGTTGATGCGGGCGGAAGCAGAGGGAGACGGAAGGCTTGGGATGCTCATGGTCGGCAACGTCGGCGTCAACCGCGTCATCGCCGACTGCCTTGACTTCCGCGGCATCCGCTCTATCCGGCAAATGGTGTTTCAAAGCCCGGGCGGCTTTGAGGCGGTGCAAAAAGGGTACTTTTACCAACGGGCGCGCGAAGTGGACATCGGCCTAGCGCGTCAAGTGCTTCGCGGTTGGCGCTACCACCCAGCGACAAACGCCCTTTGGTTTTTCAAGCCGCCTGAAGGCCAAGAATGTCCGCCGCAATGGTTCAACCAATGGAACGTCGGCCGCTACAAATCACACTGCTTCTTCGCGCCGACTCCATCCGATTGTCCGCGCGTTTACTAACTTTTCATATGAGGAGGTTTTTTTATGTCCAACTATACAGAAAACAACTTTTATCCATTGGATGAAGAACAACGTCAACAACCGTATGCATCGCATCCATACGGCTACCCGTACCCGCAGCCGTACTATCCGGCGGCGTACCCGTATTATTACTATCCGCAAGCGGCTGCCGCCCCGACGATGACGCCGGCAACAACCGCCCCAACGTTCGGTTTGCAGGCGCCGACGTTCACGGCCCCGACACCAACCACCGCCGCCGGACCGGCCACCACCGGCCCATCGATTCCAGGGATGCTGCCGATGGAAGAATCGTACATTGAAAACATTTTGCGGTTAAACAAAGGAAAAATCGCGACGGTCTATGCAACGTTTGAAAACAACCGTGAGTGGAATGCCAAGGTGTTTCGCGGCGTCATTGAAGCGGCCGGACGCGATCATGTTATCCTGAGCGACCCACAAACAGGAACGCGCTATTTAATTCCGATGATTTATGTCGATTATGTCACCTTTGAAGGAGAAATCGCCTACGAATATCCGTTTGCCGGTGCCTCCGCCACGCCGCTCGCCTCCTATTCGCCGCGCTGAGTGCAAGCGCAAAACCGATGTTCGATGAGCAGGCTGCCCTAAGGGTAGCCTGCTTTTTTTCATCCGATGCGACGGCCATCACAAGTTGCTGACGCCCAGTTGTCTATCATGGTGGCAAACGAAACAAAAAAGGCGCCTTCTATGATTGGGACGGCGCGTGATTTCCTGTTCGGGGTACACCTTGCCCGCGCTTCGCTTACAGCCATTTCAACGCCGCATAGCCGATCATCACCCAGGCGACCAAAAAAGCGACGCCGCCAAACGGAGTGATCGCGCCAAGCGGCTTAATCTGCGTTACACTTAATACGTACAAGCTCCCGGAAAACAACACGATGCCGGCGAACATCACCCAGCCCGCCGCACCGATCAGCCCGACATTTGGCGCCTTGCCAGCGAGCAATCCGACAACAAGCAGCCCTAATGCGTGGAACATCTGGTATTGGACCGCCGTTTTCCAAATCTCCAAATAACGATCCGGAATCTTCCCTTCAAGCCCGTGCGCGCCAAACGCTCCCAATGCGACGGCTAAAAACGCATTGAGCGCGCCGAGAATGATAAACGGTTTCATCACTCATCCGCCTTTCTTGTCGAAGTTTCCTTTTTCATTATAAACGAGGAACCCTTTGATCACAATTAACAGCGGAAAGGGGAGTGAGTGAAGGATTTGTGAAGGATTTGTGAATCACTCCTCAAATTTTGTTTTTGATTTCTCTTAATAGCTCAATGATGACATCATTCTGATCTTTTATCACTTTTAGTGTTCTTTCAATCATATTGGTTGAAAAGAAGACAATGATGACAAGTGCGATGCCAACAATCCAATCCATTAAATTCTCTTCTTCCAGTCATTGGTATTGTCAAAAGTTTATCCTCCACACTCACGGTTTTCCCTTGAGTTTCAACCCCGAGTTCGACAGTTTTGAGGCCATTTTAGGCAAATGAAAATGGCCAAAATGCTGTTATATCAAGGATTTCGCCATACGGATCCTAGAAAAAAGAGCTGGATTTCATAGGCACACGACTTGACAATTTATCCTTATAAAAAAAGCCTAATATCGTTTATCATATAGGCATGTCCATACGACGAGTCACACGCAAAAACAAAGACGGAACGACCGTGGCGTATCTCCAACTTGCTCACAACGAATGGGATCCGAAGGCCAAATATGCGAAAGCGAAGGTGATTTATTCGTTTGGGCGCGAAGACGAGGTGGATCGCGCCGTCTTGGAGCGTCTGGCCAAAAGCATTTCGCGATTCCTTTCTCCTAATTCATGAATCGTGGCCGAAAGTCAGAGACGAATGCGAACGTCTCATGCTTGGACATTTTTCTTCCCAAAACGATGACCTTTATCAACGAACCGAACTGACGGCCAAACAAGCCCTATTCCTTGGGGCTCTAGGGCTGGAGCCTCCTCCGAAGATTCTAGGCATCCGCCCTCGCGCCTAGATACACGCCCAAAGTGTGTCCGAATGCCTCCGATCCTTTTTTGGATCAAGAGGCGAGAGGCATTTTGTTGGTCTAGTGACTGTCGAACTCCGGCCTCCCTAACGAACAGTATTCGCTAGAAAGGATACCATAATTTTTCACAATGCACAAAGGTCCAAATTCTTAACTTGATGGCTATGGGGTCCTTCCTGGATTTCACCCACAAATATTTTACTCACACGCGATAAGAGATAAACCATTTGTCGCATCATACAACAAAAACCCATTGACAAACTTGTGCAAATCGTCAATTCTTCTAAATAAGGATAATGGACATGCGTTTCATCCGGCAAGCATCCAAATGTGGAGGGCAGGGGGGCATATGAAAATTGCCAAAGTCATTAACAATAATGTCATCAGTGTCATCGAAAACGGCCGCGAACTCGTCATCATGGGCAGGGGAATCGCCTTTCAAAAGCGGCCTGGCGATGACGTTGATGAAGAAAAGATCGAGAAAATATTCAAATTGGAAAGCAAAGATATGATCAGCAAGTTTAAAGAACTGTTGTATGAAGTGCCACCTGAGTACGTTCATGTGACAGAGGAGATCATTCAATCTGCCAAAGAACAGCTGGACAAAAAGTTGAACGATATTATTTACATCTCACTGACCGACCATATTCATTTTGCCATTGAACGCCACCGCCAAGGCATACAAATTGTCAATCCTTTGCTTTGGGAGATTAAACGCATTTACAAACCAGAGTTTCAAATTGGCCAGCAAGCGCTGCGGATCATCCGCGACCGGCTTGGCATCGAGCTGCCAGAAGATGAAGCCGGGTTTATTACCATGCATATCGTCAACGCCGAGCTGAATGAACAAATGGGCGATATCGTCACCATGACGAAAATCATTCAAGACATTTTGACGATTGTCAAGTACCATTTCAAAATCGAACTTGACGAAGAATCACTCAACTATTTCCGCTTTCTCACCCATTTGAAATTTTTCGCCCAGCGGCTGTTAGGGAACACGCTGCTCAATCATGAAGAACATGACTTGTATCAGCTAGTGAAGCAAAAATACCGTGAAGCATACGAATGCACGAAAAAAATTAACGATTATATTCAAAAGACGCACGCTCGGACGTTGACAGCGGAAGAGGAGCTGTATTTAACGATTCATATCGACCGCGTCATCCGCCGCCATTAATTCTATGTTGACAGCCATGAAAGCGCATGCTAAACTGGAGTCAGAAAATGAATATGAGTCAGACAATTAGGATTGTTACTGGTCATGCAGGCAAAACCTAAATTGTCTCGCCATCTTTTCGCAGGCCTACTGCGCTTTTGGCGGGCAATTTAGGTTTTTTATTTTCATTCAACAAAAACAAAGGAGGAGCCGCTAATGAAGTATACTCAATTAAAACCGTTTCCAACGGGGTTTTTATGGGGCGGTTCGACGTCTGCTTACCAAGTCGAAGGCGCATGGAACGAAGACGGAAAAGGGCCGTCGGTCATCGATATGGCCAAACATCCGGAAGGAACGACCGATTTCAAAGTCGCCAGCGACCATTATCACCGGTATCAAGAAGATATCGCTTTGCTCGCAGAAATGGGGTTTAAAGCGTATCGCTTTTCCATCGCTTGGACGCGCATTTATCCGAACGGCGAAGGGGAAGTGAACCCAAAAGGATTGGAATTTTACAACAACTTGATTAATGAGATTGTCCGCCATGGCATCGAACCGATCGTGACGATCTATCATTTCGATTTGCCGTACGCCTTGCAAACGAAAGGCGGATGGTCGAACCGTGCGACTATCGATGCGTTTGTCAACTACTGCCGGACGCTGTTTGAACATTTTGGCGACCGTGTAAAGTATTGGTTGACCATTAATGAGCAAAATATGATGATCCTTCACGGGGAAGCCATTGGCATTGTCGATCCCGACAGCGAAAACCCGAAAAAAGAGCTATACCAGCAAAACCACCATATGTTTGTCGCCCAAGCCAAAGCGATGGCGCTTTGCCACGAAATGCTTCCTGATGCAAAAATCGGGCCGGCGCCGAATATTGCGACGATTTATCCGGCGAGCTCCAAGCCGGAAGATGTGCTCGCCGCCAACACGTATTCAGCGATTCGCAACTGGTTGTACTTAGATATGGCCGTCTACGGCCGCTACAATCCGACAGCGTGGGCGTATTTAGAAGAAAAAGGCTATACCCCAACGATTGCAGACGGAGATATGGACATCTTGCAAAACGCGAAACCGGATTTCATCGCTTTTAACTACTATACGTCACAAACAGTAGCCGCCAGCGTGGGGAATGAGAGCGATATCGGCCATACGGGAGACCAACATATTACAATTGGCGAACCGGGCGTATACAAAGGCGCATCCAACCCGAACTTGCCGAAAAACGACTTCGGCTGGGAAATTGACCCGATCGGCTTCCGAACAACGCTTCGGGAAATTTATGAGCGCTACCGGTTGCCGCTCATCGTAACCGAAAACGGGTTAGGAGCTTACGATCGATTAGAAGAAGGGGATATCGTGAACGACACATACCGGATCGACTTTTTGCGCAACCATATTGAACAAATGCGCCTCGCCATCACGGACGGCGTCGACGTGTTCGGCTACTGCCCGTGGTCGGCGATCGACTTAGTCAGCACCCACCAAGGCATCAGCAAACGATACGGGTTCATTTACGTCAACCGCGACGAATTTGATTTGAAAGATTTGCGCCGTATCCGCAAACAAAGCTTTTATTGGTACCAACGGGTCATCTCCTCGAACGGCGAACAGCTCGACTAATCCGGATCGGTTAGATTTTGGACAAGCTGGTCAGGGATCGCACAACATCGTCTTGTTGTGCGTCTCCTCTCACGAATTACTACTTTAAGGAGGGAAACGGCATGAAATACGAACAACTGGCAAAAACGATTGTCGATCTTGTCGGCGGGAAAGAAAATGTCATGAGCGTCGTTCATTGTGTTACTCGCCTGCGCTTCAAATTAAAAGATGAAACAAAAGCGGATACAGAAGCGCTGAAAAACTTGGATGGCGTCGTCACCGTCATGAAAAGCGGCGGCCAATACCAAGTCGTAATTGGAAACCATGTTCCAGAAGTATACAAAGCGGTTGTCGCGGTTGGCGGATTCCAGTCATCCGCGCCCATGCCTGCTCAAGAAGAAAAGAAACAAAATCTTTTTAACCGCTTTATCGATATCGTTTCTGGCATTTTTGCCCCAACGCTTGGCGTCTTGGCCGCAACCGGGATGATTAAAGGGCTTATCGCGTTATTCGTCTCGCTCGGTTGGCTCGATCCGTCATCGGGAACGTATCATATTTTATACGCGATTGGTGATGCGCTGTTTTATTTCTTCCCCATTTTTCTTGGTTATACAGCGAGCCAAAAGTTTGGCGGCACACCGTTTATCGGGATGGCGATCGGCGCCGCACTCGTCTATCCGGCATTAAGTGGGTTAACAAGCGGCAAAGCGTTATATACATTGTTTGCTGGAACAATGTTTGAGTCGCCCATTTATATTACATTTTTAGGGATTCCGGTCATTTTAATGACGTACTCATCATCAGTGATTCCCATTATCTTAGCTTCGTATTTTGCGGCCAAAGTTGAAAACGGATTGAAGAAAGTGACTCCGGATGTCGTCAAAACGTTTTTAGTCCCATTTTTCACGTTGTTGATCGTCGTACCATTAACCTTTTTAGTGATCGGGCCGGTGGCGACATGGGCTGGGAAGCTGCTGGGCCAGGCGACGCTCGCGGCCTATCATCTGTCACCTATTGTCGCCGGTTTGTTCCTAGGAGGCCTTTGGCAAGTACTTGTCATCTTCGGGCTTCATTGGGGACTTGTCCCGATTGGCATTAACAATTTGAGCACACTTGGCCAAGACCCAATTTTAGCAGTGGCGTCCGTTCCATCATTTGCCCAAATCGGTGCGGTATTGGCTGTTATGCTAATGACGAAACAACAAAAATTGAAAACGCTTAGCATCCCAGCGTTTATTTCCGGCGTCTTCGGCGTTACCGAACCGGCCATTTACGGTGTGACGCTGCCACTGAAAAAGCCGTTTATCATCAGCTGCATCGCCGCTGCTATCGGCGGAGCAATCGTTGGAGTCTTTAATTCTAAAATATATATGCTCGGTGGACTCGGCATTTTCGTCATCCCGTCCTTTATCGATCCGAAACAAGGCATGACGCTCGGTTTTTGGGGCTTCATCATTGCCATTATAGTCGCATTCGCCCTCGGCTTTATCTTAACGTTATTGTTCGGGAGACAAAAAACAACGGAGCACACGCCTTCCCAACCGTTGGATGGCCGGACAGCAAAATCCGAACGGGTTCAATCCGGCGGGGAAGTGATCGCCAGCCCGCTGACAGGGGAAGTCAAACCATTATCCATCATTGAAGACGCTGCGTTTTCATCCGGCGCGCTCGGCCAAGGAGTCGCCATCGAACCGGCGGAAGGCCGGTTATTCGCACCTGTATCCGGCACGGTCACCGCGCTGTTTCCGACAAACCATGCGATCGGCATCACGTCTGATGAGGGAACTGAAATTTTAATCCACGTCGGCATGAACACTGTTCAACTGGAAGGGAAATGGTTTACCGCCTATGTTGAGAAAGGAACGCGTGTGGAAAAAGGGCAATTGCTCATTGAGTTTAACATGGAAAAAATTCATGAAGCCGGATTGAAAACCGTTACTCCTATTGTCATAACGAACTTGACAGAACATACGGATTGGAGCGCCACCGACAAGACCCGCATCCAAGCCGGAGAACCGCTTCTTGTTCTTTGGCGCAAACAAGGACAAGCGGTTTAAAGGAGTTCTGTTGATCAAGAATCCCCGTGGAGAAGGCCGTTCCGCGGGGATTCGCTGTCCCACTCTCAGAAATCCAGCAACGACTCCCCGTTCGCCTCATCGTCAATGTCAGGGGAGCGTCCCCCGACAGAAACGGCTCCAAGCGAAAGCCCGCCAGCAACCGAAATCGGCCCGCCGACGACAAGCGGCCCGGCTGCGGCAGACGAAGCGGACGGCTGCGGATGGCTTGTTGCTTCCAACATCAAATCGCATAAAACGTGAATGGCGGCGACGTGTTCACGCACCCGCTGCAGGTCGTTCGTGGACCTCGCTTTCCGCAGCTCATCTTCCATCTTGGCGATAACGGCCGCAAACGAGATGGACATCATTCTCCCCTCCTTATTCAGCGCGGACGCCGATGTTTTCGATTTGCCAGTCGATCGGTTCGCGTCCGCATTTCATCAAAAACGCGTTCGTCCGCGAAAACGGGCGATGGCCGAAAAAGCCGCGCGCGGCGGAAAACGGGCTCGGGTGCGGCGCTTCAATAATCAGATGGCGCGGATTCGTAATCCGTTCTTTTTTCTCCTGAGCGTTCCGGCCCCAAAGCAAAAAGACGACCGGATCGTCTTTTTCATTGACGAGTTCAATGACGCGGTCGGTGAATTGTTCCCACCCTTTGCCGCGGTGGGAGTTCGCCTGGCCGCGGCGGACGGTCAGCACCGTGTTTAACAATAACACCCCTTGCTCGGCCCATTTCACGAGATAGCCGTTATCTGGTATATAGCAGCCAAGGTCATCATGCAGCTCTTTAAAAATGTTCACCAAAGACGGCGGCACCGGCACGCCCGGCTTGACGGAAAAACTAAGCCCGTGCGCCTGTCCCGGGCCGTGGTACGGATCTTGCCCGAGCAGCACGACTTTGACGTTTGCATACGGTGTATAATGAAGGGCGTTGAAAATATCGTGCATATCGGGATAGATCGTCCGCGTTCGGTACTCTACTTTCAAAAATTCGCGCAGCTTCAAGTAGTATGGTTTTTGAAACTCCTCTTCAAGCAGCGGAGCCCAGTCGTTTTTGAGAATCGGCATTGCGAGCAACTCCTTTGCCATCGGCTTTTTCCCTTTTATCATTGTAGCCAAAAAGACACCAGCGTCAAAGCGAAGTGAATGTTCAGATTGAGGCAACCATAGCGAAACCTGTTTCCCCAACAGGAAATGCGCCAATCCCCTGCCGCAGCCATCAAAATATTGAAGAGAAAATCAAAATGTCCACGAAATCAACCAGCGGAGCAGCCAAGCGCCAAGCAGCACGTATAAAAAAATGATCAGCACCCCAGCGGCCCAATTCGTCGGTTTGCCGTGCTTGGCAAGCTCTTCCGCCCGCGCCCGATGTTCGGCGACAATGTCCTTAGGCAGCCATTTCAGCGCCAAGTAAATACCGAGTGGCACCAGCAGCAAATCATCGATATACCCAAGAACCGGAACGAAATCGGGAATCAAATCGATCGGACTGAACGCATACGCCACAACGACCAGCATAAACAGCCGCAGCCAGATGGAAACGCGCCGGTCGCGAACCGCAGAATACAAGACGAATATGTCTCGTTTCAGCACCCTTGCCCATTCTTTCCACTTTGTGAACATCGCGTTCCCCTGCCCTTTCCTGTTTCATATAGTATAAAATATGGGTATAGTAGTGTAAACATTGCAAGGTGGACAACCTTCCCGTACCATCATCCAGCTAACTCATTGATTATGTGAGGTGAACGGCTATGGACAGGAAACGATTTCATATCGTGCATGATGAACAGCCGGATCGGCATGTTGTATACATAAAAGGGGAGCTTGATCTAGCGACGGCCGAACAGTTTCAACGCGCCGTCGAACCGCTTGCTCATGACGCATCAAAACCGCTTGTCATCCGCCTTGAAGAATTGTCGTATATCGACAGCACCGGCATCGGGATGTTTGTCGCACTGCTGAAAACACGCAAAAAACAAGAAGCGCCGTTTATGATTGAAAATGTGCCGCCAAAAGTGAAACGTTTGTTCGATTTAACAGGTGTATCTTACTTCTTTTCGGAAATGGATCAGACGACAGAAAGGATCGGGGGCCAATCATGAAAGAGCATGAAACCGTCGTACAGCTGTCGATTCCAGCTCATGCGCAGTTTATCGATGTCGCGCGTTTGACGCTATACGGGCTGGCCGCCAAGATGGGGTTTTCCTATGAAGAGATTGAAGATATGAAAGTGGCCGTCTCAGAAGCGTGCAACAACGCTGTTTTGCATGCGTACAACGGAAGGGGTGGCGTCATTCATCTTCTCTTTGAGATGCGCGCCGATGCGCTTTCGATCATCATTAAAGACGAGGGCAAAGGGTTTGATTACAAACGGGTGGCCAAACAAGCAGCGCCCCTGTCCGCAAAGCCGCTTGAAGACGTCAAAGCTGGCGGCCTCGGCCTGTTTTTGATGGAAGCGCTCATGGACGATGTCACCGTCACCACAAAGGGCGGAACGGAAGTCCGCCTGACGAAATTCCGCCATCGCGGCGAAGGAGAGCATGCCCATGACTGTATATCCCCCTCCTCTGTCCAAGAGCAAGCTTGACGCCCTCATTTCCGCCTATCAACAAACAAAAACGGAAGAAGCGGCGACCGCCTTGCTCGTGCGCTTCGAGCCGCTCATTGCGGCCGCAGCGAAAAAAATGGCGCGCAGCCGCCCTGACTTTTACGAAGACTTGTTTCAAATCGGACGGCTGTCGTTTTTGCGTCTCCTTGACCATTACGACCCTAAACAAGGAACAAGCTTTGAGTCATACGCCATGAAAAGCTTGATCGGCTATATGAAAAACTATTTGCGCGACAAAGCATGGTACATCCAAGTGCCGCGCAAGGTGAAAGAAAAAGGAAGCAAAGTGCAGCAGGCGATCGATGAGCTGACGGTCAAGCTCGAGCGTTCGCCGACGATCGATGAGATCGCCGGCCACTTAGGCTTATCGGTCGAAGAAACGATCGAAATTTTGGCCGGACGGGACCATTACCAAGCCGTTTCGCTCGATGCCCCGGTGCAAGACGGGGAAAAGGATGCGACGACGATCGGTGAATTCGTCGCTGATGAAGCGAACGAAATCGAGTCACTGATCGAGCGAATGGATTTAGAGCAGGCGATTGGCAAACTGAGCGAGCAAGAACAAATCGTCATCGACGCCATCTTCCGGCGCGGGGAAACGCAGCGCTCGTTAGCCGAGAGGCTCGGCGTCTCGCAAATGACAATCAGCCGCATTCAAAAGCGGGCCATCGCGAAATTGAAGCGGCAGCTCGCCGCCTATTCGCCATAACGGTCAAACATCGCGCCGCCGGACGCATCAAGCGGTCGAACTGCCCATGCTAGCGGCGGCGCAGCAGCAACAACGTCTGGTCATCTTTTTGTTCGTATTGATGATACGCTTGAATATGCTCGTACAACTCGCGCACGATCTCCGGCGCCGGCTGATCAAGGTTGACGCGGGCGACCATCGCGGCGAGAACGGAAAAGTCATCGTCCGCCTCTTCAGTACGCTTTTCCGTCACCCCGTCGGTGTACAGCAGCACAAAATCGCCTGGTTCGAGCACAACCGATTTGGTCTCAAATGAAAATTGCGGAAACAAGCCGAGCGCGCAGCCTTTGGCGCCTAGCGGCACGCATTGCTTCGTTTTCGCCCGATACCAAAGCGCCGGTTCGTGTCCAGCGCACGCGTACGAGAACGTATGCGTTTTTTCGTTGTAATTGCCGACAAACATCGTGACAAACATCGACGGCTCGGTGTAGTCGCAGGCGAATCGGTTCAGCAGGTCAAGATACACGTGCGGCTGCGTTCCGTAATGGACGGTCCGGTCCAGAATAAATTTCATCAGCGTCATGAGCATCGCCGCTGGAATGCCTTTTCCCGATACATCAGCAATGCCGACGGACACCGATGTTTGATGGACAGCAAAGTGATAAAAATCGCCGCTCAACACTCGGGCAGGGACGCTGAGGACACCGATGTCGATGTACGAAGGCAAGTTCACTTTCGAAGATGTCTGCAAAAGCGACCGCTGCATATTTGCGGCAAGCGACAGTTCAAAGTCGAGTTGTTCGCGTTCACGCTCAAGCCGCTCTTTCTCTTTTTTCTCCGTCATGTCGCGCAAGACGGCGACAAGCCCCGCCAGCGCACCGTTTTCCAACACCGGCGCCAGCGTATAACCGACTGGCAGGCAGACGCCGTCGCGGCGGCGAAACGGCTCCTCCTCGACGCGAATCACCTCGCCGCTTTTCAGCCGTTTGACGACGCGGCGCAGCTGCTTCCAATCCCACTTGTCGCCGTCTGGCCCCGCGAGCGAGACAAACGAAAACAGCGGCTTGCCTTTCGCTTTCTCCGGATCAAGGCCAAGCAAACGGCCGGCTTCCGGGTTCATCCAAACAATCCGGCCGTCTCGGTTTAACATCATCAATCCCTCGCCAAGGGCGTTCGCCATCATTTCCAGTTGCTGTTCGTGCTGTTTCAGCTCCACGTACGGTTTTTCGACCGTCTCGACGTACATCGCACGCACGATATACAAAAATCCAGCCATTTCATACAGCTGCCCCCACAACACATGGCCGCCGCCAAGCATGAGCAGCCATTGGCCGAGGGCAAACAACCATAACGCCAGGAGCCAGTACAGGAAGGATCGGGAACTCCCTTGCCGCCAACGGCGCCATACAAGCAAAGCGGCGCCCGCATCGAGCAACCCGATCATTCCCTCGCCGGCCTTCCACCAGAACGGCCATCGGCTTGTCCCGTCTCCCGGCCAAAGCGGCGCTACCCAATGGATGAATAGCCCAACGACCGCCGCATAGGCAAAAGCGGCGAAAAACGCTTGCCACCGTTGCCCGCTCCTCCGCTCCATCACCTCATCGCGGCGCGAAAACAGAAAAAGAAGCCCCCAGGCGAGCGTCAATCGGGCCGCGAGCGAAAAGAGCGGCGCCTCCGCGCCGTCAGACGCAAAAGACAGGACAACGTGCAACGAAAACAACAAGCCTGAGGAGAAAAACAGCGCTCCCATCATAAGCCGCTCCAGCGACAACGTATGCGGAAACACGGCCCACCCTTGCACGGCGACGAGCCAGCAAACGACCATCACGGCGAGCCCTAAAGAAAGATGAATAGAATGATAGAATTCGAGCGAAACAGGCAGCCGGCCGGCCGCAAACAGAAGCAAGACAAACATTCCGGCCGCCAGCACGGCCATCGCGCTGTGCAGACGCACTAGGCCATATCGTTCGTATTCATTCACCAACGGGGAACCTCCACTCTTCATTCTATATGGCTTATTATACCATACGGCCCCCCGCCAGCGTATATGAACGTCACGACCGTTTGGTTGTCCAATAAAAAAAGAGCCTCTCCGAATGAAGAGGCTCCCAAACCAAGTTTGCGGCCATTTCCCGCGCAATACTCGGCCTCCTGTTAAAACGTGTGCGCCAAGTCTTTCGCTCGGGCGATGGCGTTCGCTTTTATTTCTTCCGCCTTTTCCGGCATCGCCGCATGCCCTTCGACAAATACCATTCTATTGGTGGTGGGAGATATCCTGCAACGACAAAATAATGGGAATGTATAGCGCAAAAAAATATTGCAGCGTGGCCGAACTTTAAGGACAAGATGTGATACAATCATGAGCGTGGCGGTATAAAACGAAGGGAAAGGGGGGAATAAAATGGAATCAGATGCTATTCAACGCGAACGATTACGTTTAAAAAAAGTGGACAAAAAGGTAAAACTAGATGAATGGCATCCAAAGAAGATTGCTTTAGCAAACGAATGGATTGAGAATGAGCAAACGCAGATGAAGCGCCCGATCATACGAGGAGCTATTTTCACTTGTGAACTCGGGGAAAATATCGGCACAGAACAAAACGGAGAGCGGCCGGTGCTTGTTCTTTCCAACGACTGGATTAACCGCACATCCGGAAACGTTAAGGTAGCTCCTTTATCTACAAAATTAAAAACCAAAACCGTTACAGATCGGAAAGGGAAAACCAAAGTAGTGCCTCGTTTAAAGACACATTACTTTCTTCGAAAGGAAGTTTATCCTTTTTTAGCTCAGACTTCCGCGGTAAAGGTAGAAGAATTAACGACCGTAAACAAAGTACGATTAAAGCAACATATCGGCAATATAAACGAGGATGACTTAAATAAGATTATGAACCGTGTAAAATGGGTATTTGACCTATAACGTATTTACAATGTATTGACGACGTATTTATGACGTATTGACATTTCCCTAGGTTTTTTCTATACTTAGAGTACAAAATAAGTTGTCTGTCTCGTCACAGACCATTTCACACGTGAAAAAACGTGGATCCGTTTGTTTTTACAACGGAGAGGAGCCTAAATGGTTCCTCTCTTTGCATATTATCGCCAAGAGAATCATAACCTAATGATAAGTTGCCTGCCGCGTCGCAGGCCATTTCACCCCGTCAGCGGGGAATTCATGGTTTTTGCCCCAGTACTTCGGTGCTGGGGTTTTATGTATTTATCGAGGAAAATTTCTCACGAAGAAATAGGGACTTTATTGATCAGGCTATACCATACGGCCCCCCGCCAGCGTATATGAACGTCACGACCGTTTGGTTGTCCAACAAAAAAAGAGCCTCTCCGAATGAAGAGGCTCCCAAGCCAAGTTTGCGGCCATTTCCCGCGCAATACTCGGCCTCCTGTTAAAACGTGTGCGCCAAGTCTTTCGCCCGGGCTATGGCGTTCGCTTTGATTTCTTCCGCCTTTTCCGGCATCGCCGCATGCCCTTCGACAAACAGTCCTTCAAACGACGGAACACCGAAAAATTGCATAATGACGCTTAAGTACCGATGCCCCATCTCCATCTCCGCCGCCGGGCCCTCAGAATAAAAACCGCCGCGCGCCTGGATGTGGAGCGCCTTTTTATCGGTCAGCAATCCGACCGGCCCTTGTTCCGTATATTTAAACGTCTTGCCGGCGACCGCCACGGCGTCAATATACGCCTTTAACACCGGCGGGAACGAAAAGTTCCACATCGGCGTGACGAATACATATTTGTCGGCGGAAATAAACTGCTCGCACAGCTCGTTCATCCGCCCGACTTTCGCTTTTTCTTCGTCAGACAGCTCTTCAAACGATTTCCCGGAGCGAAGTTTGCCCCAGCCGCTGAACACGTCGACGTCGATTTCCGGAATGTATTCTTTATATAAATCGAGATGGATCACCTCATGGTCCGGATGCACTTGTTTGTACGTCTCAATGAACGCCTTTCCGACCGCCATGCTGTAAGACTGCGTGTCGTCATGAGGATGGGCGGTGATGTACAATACTTTCGTCATCATGCATACTCCCTTTCGTGATGATCTTAGCAATTAGTGTTTGCGCTTTGTCCAAGCGGCATACAATTGTTTTGAATTCAAATATCTCCAACAAAAGATAATTATATAAAGGTCCGAAACGCTTGGCAAACAATTTGACCGCAAAAAAAATTGCCTTTCTCCAAGGCAATTTTACTCGCTTTGTTCCACGACAAACGGGTTGCCGCTGATTTGTTTTCGTATCTCATCGGTGAGTGTAAACGGTTCGCTTTTGACAGCGTTTTCATCACTGCCAGGCAGATGGCCGCTTCCATCGTAGTAGATCGGTTTTCCTTCCATCATGGTTGACCCCCTTGACCCATGCAGGATGCAGGAACTAGTCTACACTCCTATTTTACCATTATATACAGAGAACATTCAGCTATTTTTTGAAATTTTCCCTAAAAAAGCGATTCCGTTTCCATACATGTTCTTAAAAAACGCCGGAGGTCGTCAATGCCCCGGCGTTCACTTCATCAAAACGTGATCTTTTCCTCTAAAAAGGCTTTAAGCTCCCCTATCGGCAGCCGCACTTGTTCCATCGTGTCGCGGTCGCGCACGGTCACTTGGCCGTCTTGTTCAGACTCGAAATCGTACGTGATGCAAAACGGCGTGCCGATTTCATCTTGGCGGCGATACCGCTTGCCGATCGAGCCGGTTTCGTCATAGTCGACCATGAAATGTTTCGCCAGCTCTTCATAAATGCGGCGCGCTCCGTCAGCGAGCTTTTTCGACAACGGCAAGACAGCCGCTTTGTACGGCGCAAGCGCCGGATGCAAATGCATCACCGTCCGGGTCGTGCCGTCTTCCAGCTCTTCTTCGTCATAGGCGTCGATCATAAACGCAAGCGTGACGCGGTCGGCGCCAAGCGACGGCTCAATGCAATACGGGATGTAGCGTTCGTTCGTTTCTTGGTCGAGATAATGGAAGTCCTCGCCCGAGTATTCCATATGCCGCTTTAAGTCGTAATCAGTGCGCGACGCGATGCCCCACAGCTCGCCCCAGCCGAACGGGAAATGGTACTCGATGTCAGTCGTGGCGTTGCTGTAGTGGGACAATTCTTCCTTCGCATGGTCGCGCAGGCGGATGTTGTCCTCCTTCATGCCAAGCGACAGCAGCCACTCCTTGCAAAACTGCTTCCAATACTCAAGCCATTGCAGCTCTTCGCCCGGTTTGCAGAAAAACTCGAGCTCCATCTGTTCAAATTCGCGCGTGCGGAACGTAAAGTTGCCCGGCGTAATTTCATTGCGAAAACTTTTGCCGATTTGCGCGATGCCAAACGGCAGCTTTTTCCGCATCGTGCGCTGGACGTTTTTGAAGTTGACGAAAATGCCTTGCGCTGTCTCTGGGCGCAAATAAATTTCGTTGGCGCTCGACTCGGTGACGCCTTGGTACGTTTTAAACATTAAGTTGAACTGGCGCACGTTCGTGAAATCGCGGCTGCCGCATTCCGGGCAGGCGATGTCGTATTCCTTGATGAGTTCATCCATTTTGGCAAGCGGCAAACCGTCGACGATCATCTCGATCCCTTTTTCCTCGAGCGCCTTCTCAATCAACTTATCGGCGCGATGACGCGCTTTGCACTGTTTGCAGTCGACCATCGGATCGTTGAAGTTGCCTAAGTGGCCGGACGCTTCCCACGTTCTCGGGTTCATTAAAATGGCGGCGTCGAGCCCGACGTTGTACGGCGACTCTTGGACGAATTTTTTCCACCACGCCCGTTTAATGTTGTTTTTCAGCTCAACGCCAAGCGGGCCGTAATCCCACGTGTTCGCCAGCCCGCCGTAAATTTCCGACCCCGGAAAAACGAAGCCGCGATGCTTGGCATGTGCGACGATTTCTTCCATTGTGACAGCCATCGTGTTCATCCTCCTTCAATGTGATGTCCACCAATCAAAAACGCCCTCGCCCCTAGGCCTGACGCCTAGGGACGAGAGCGTAGCTCCCGCGGTTCCACCCTAGTTGATGCGCAAATCACGCATCCCCTTTTTGCCATTTCCGCTCCGGACTGCCGTTTCATTAACCATCTTCGCCGGGCTTCCACCGTCCCCGGCTCGCTTGGGAAGAGAGGGTTAACTACTATTGATCCGTCATCGCGATCCATATATGATTTTGTCCATTATCATAGCAAACCCCAAAACCTTTTGTCAACGCCATCCTGCCTTTTTTTGCATCCAAAACCGCGACACGATCGGCTGACCGTTCCAAATGACTTCGCTTTTCGCCCGGCGCTTCGCGACTTCCGGCTCGTCAAGCAAGAGCCAAAAGTTTTTCACCGGCAAGTCGCCGAGCCCATGCTTCTCGCAAAGCCGCCGCAAGTAATGCCGCCGCTTGTCGCTCATATGTCGCGACACGTTGTCGCCGTCCGGGCTGAACGCATACAAGACCGTCGCCGCCGCGACACGCGTGACGCGACAAACAGAGGCGGCGCGCAAAAAGAAGTCCCAATCCCAATAATGGTGGACAGTCGGGTCAAAGCAGCCGATCTCGTCATGGAGCGATTTTCGATACACGCTTCCAGACGGGACGTACGTCGAAAACGTCCGCATCGCTTCCAAATCATACTCATAGGCAAATAAAAAACGGGCGGATGGGACGCGCTGATCGTTTTCCACCCGATACTGGACAATTTCCGCATCGGCATAGGCGAAGTCCGCATGCTCGAGCGCCGCGGCCATCCGCTCGAGATGGCACGGCAACACTAAGTCATCGTCGTCGCAAAGCATGATGAGTTCGCCACGCGCCGCCTTGACGCCTACGTTGCGGACCGCGACATGTCCTTCGTTGTCGCGGCGGTCGATGAGACGGATGTCAAGCTCCGGGTACAAGGCGACGACATCATGAACCGGGACGCCGCCATCATTGACGATAATGACCTCAAACGGCTTGTACGTCTGCCGGCTTAACGACTCGAGCAGCTCGGCAAGCGGATACGGGCGATTGTACGTCGGAATAACCACGGACACGGACGGACGCAAGATTGATTCACCGCCTCTCGCACTGGCTTTCCCCTTGGCGTCCGCGGGCGTCGATGCGCACACCCACCAAAAGCTTGGCCAATCAAAAAAGGGGCTTACCCTTAAGGTACCGCCCCTGCCGTTTGTTTGTCAATTTCGTCCTGCCTCCCCTAACGAGCACCACGAACCAAAGTCCGCAACTCTCATTAGAGATCTGCCTTAGAATGTCCCTTACAACGATTTTACTCATGCAAGCTCCTGCTGCTTCGTCTCGCTGCCCAACACCGCGACCGCCAAAACGGCGACAAGGACCGATAGACAAAACAGCGTGAAAATGGCCGTCACCGACACCCCTTGGGCGACAAGCGAGCCGACCAACAGTGGGCCAAAAATGCCGCCGATGCGGCCAAACGCCGCCGCCATGCCGGCGCCGGTCGCACGAATCGACGTCGGATACTGCTCCGGCGTATACGCATACAACGCTCCCCAAGCGCCGAGGTTGAAAAACGACAAGAAAATACCGGATGCCATCAGCCCGACGAGCGACTCGGCCGTGCCGAAAAAGTAAGCGCTCAATGCTGTGCCAAGCAAGTACGTGACCAAGACAAATTTCCGCCCCGCCCGCTCGATCAGCCATGCGGCGCTGAAATAGCCGGGCAATTGCGCCAGCGTCATGATGAGCACATATTCAAAGCTTTTAATTAAACTAAACCCTTTCATCACCATGACGCTCGGCAGCCATAAAAACATGCCGTAATACGAAAAGACGACGCAAAACCAAAGCAACCAAAGCATGACCGTCTCTTTCCGATGGGGAGCGGACCATACTTTGACGATATTGCTCCACACCGTCTCCTCTTTTTGCGCGGCCGCAAACCGCGGCGAATCGGGCAGGCGGAGGCGCAAATAGATCGCATACAGCGCTGGAATCGCCGCCAGCCATAACGCCGTCCGCCAGCCGTAAGCTGGAATGACAAAATAGGAAATGAGCGCCGCCATCAGCCACCCGCCGGCCCAAAAGCTCTCAAGCAGCACGACAACCCGGCCGCGGTCGGCAGCCGGCACCGCCTCCGAAACGAGCGTTGACGCGACCGGCAGCTCGCCGCCAAGCCCCATGCCGATCAAAAAGCGGAGCGCCAAAAACGCCGCCAACGTCGTCGTCAGCGCCGACAGCCCGCTGCCGATCGAGAATAATAACAATGTGACAATGAAAACATTTTTCCGGCCGATCCGGTCGGCGAGCAGCCCGAACACGAGCGCTCCGACCGCCATGCCGATCGAGTTGACGCTGCCGATCCAGCCGACTTGGCTGGCCGTCAAATTCCAGTCTTTTTGCAAGGCCGCCATCAAAAACGACAACATGCCGACATCCATCGCGTCAAACAGCCAACCGAGACCGGCAATGCCTAACAGCTTGCGCTGGGAAATCGTCGGTTCGTTCATGTGTATCCTCCTGTCATTATTAGTGTCAAGACATATTCATTATAAAAGAAAATCATTGGCCTGTGCACTATACGGTTGATAATTTTTGCGAAAAATCAGCTCGAAGCCTTGAGATAATCAGGATCAGACACCAACATCGGGTTCCATCCATCGTTCCATTATTGACGTTAGCAGACATGCTGGAATCGCAAGCCATTAAAAAATTGCTCGACTTTGTTGAGGACTACGGCAGTAAAAAGGTAGCAGATACTATCAGGGAATATGCCGATAATATTGCTGATACCTTGCGGACCATAGCTTCTTGGAAAGACCTTTCTATCCAAATCATTCAAGATCAAGTTATCGGGGCGTTATATGTTATATGATCTGGGAGTACCACTGAGTACAGCGAGACAGGTTGGTGTGTGAGTAAAATATTTGTGGGGGGCATTCCGGAATGATTCCCCGACGAGGGTTGCGAACTTTTGTTCGCGACGCTCGTCGGGGCCACCAAGCGAAGCGCGGTAGAACAAGCAAATGTCATGCAAAAAGGACTCTCTCCCTGCTATGATGGTGATTGGCAAACCAACCGAAAACAGGAGGGAGAGAGTCCATGAAACATCTTACCACAGAATGGCCTTTATTAAAAGAGCTGGAGGAGCAATTAGTCAGAACTCTTCAAAAGGTGTTCGCTGTCTTGTTGGCGGCCCTTTTGGAGGAGATCGATCAACAACTGGCGGAAGCGCGGGACAAGCGCCGGCATCAGCTGAAAGACAAACGGCCGACTACGATCCAAACGCTGTTTGGGGAAGTGACGTTCCGACGGAACTACTACTATGACCGGCAAACGGGGAACTATACCTTCTTGCTGGATGCCGAACTGGGCTTTGATGGAGCCCAATCGATCAGCCCTTGCCTCGAGGAAACGGCGGTCGAGTTGGCCGTCGAGTGCTCTTCCTACCGCAAAGCAGCTCGCACACTCGAGTCAATCGTGGGGTATGCGGTTCTCAGCCACGAGGCGATTCGCCAGTTGGTGCTCGAGGCCCCTGTCTCGCTGCACCGCCCTGTTTCCAAACGGCATGGCCGAGTGCTGTTTGTGGAGGCCGATGGACTGTTCATTTCCCGCCAGGGGAAAGGAAAACGGGCGAAAGAAGAGAAAATCCTGGCGGTTCACGAGGGATGGAGACGAAACGGGTCGCAGCTCAAGCTGGTGAACCGACGCCACTACCTCCATGAAGGGACAGGGGACGTGTGGGAACGGTTCGAGGAGTGGCTGATGAAGGAATATGCCTATGATCCGTGCCGGGACTTGTTGATCATCAACGGCGACGCGGCGTCGTGGATCACGGCCTGCCGGGAGTATTTTGGGAAGCGGGCGTGCTTTCAGCTGGATCGATTTCATGTGGCGCGGGAGCTGCGTCAGTGTCTGTCCGGCCATCCGCGTTGGCGGGAAGTGCGGAAGAAGCTGGCGAAACAAGACGAAGAAGGGCTTCTCGTGGAGCTGAACAGCGCCATCGGCACGTTGGAGGACGAAGCGAAAGAGAAGCAGATGGCTGCCATGATCCGCCGGATCGAGTCGATGCCGGGATGCATCCGGGACTACCGGGAGTGGCTGTCGGAGCAAGGGGTGGAGACGACCGGCATGCGTCCGATGGGCCACGCCGAGAGCGTGATGAGCCGATTTGCGCATCGGGTGAAATCCCGCCGCAGCTGGAAAGACCAAGGGCTTCGAGCGTTTTTAAAAGCGATGGTGGCCCGAATCGACGGGATCCGGTGGAGAAAGGGGCCGTTGGAGGCAGAAGAGCCCCAGTCGGCCGTCTCGGCCTCAACAAAGTCCAAGCGGATCGAACAGGCCAAACGGAAGGCAGGACGGTTGTGGGCGGATGTGGTGCGTCAGAATCTACCGTGTCTGCAACAGTCATCTGGGACGCCGATCCATCAAGCGTTGTCGGCGCTCCGGGATGGTGGTTGGGTGTAAAAAAATGGAATATCGTATCATCGCCTCAAGATGAGGGATGAGAGTCCGAAAGCGCTTACGATATTAATTCCTGAAAATGGTTCGCTAACTAGTGATTGACAACGCCCGTAGTGAACCGAAAAAATGTTCTCCACAAAGTCTTGACTGACTCCAGGTTGGTTGGGTCATTTCAAAATTCGTAGACTGGGTATTACTATAATACAAGGAGGGTGCTATGAACGAGGAAAGAATCAAGGATCTTGAAGCAAAATTGAGTCTAGCCACCGACGCAATTACGTTACTCTTAGATATGGTGAACAAGGA
This sequence comes from Geobacillus sp. Y412MC52, assembly GCF_000174795.2. Classification (NCBI taxonomy): domain Bacteria; kingdom Bacillati; phylum Bacillota; class Bacilli; order Caryophanales; family Anoxybacillaceae; genus Geobacillus; species Geobacillus sp. Y412MC52. The sequence goes on from NC_014915.1 coordinate 3,563,083, forward strand.
GCACAAAAGCTTTGCGATTCTGGCCTTAACCACTGGCTTTACTGCCGACGAGTTGGAACGCCTGGAAAAGCTGTTTTATCACGCTGGCCAATCACAGTGGGACAAGGACACATTTGTGGCAGAGTTCGAGAAGCAGCTTCCCAAAAGAAGTGCAATGTTGAGAAGCATTTTGGAAGGGCTAAAGTCAGATGGAAAGTTCGTATCGTTATGCGAGAAGTATTTGGATTGACAGAAAAAACCCGCCCATGTCGAGGCGGGTTTATTTTTCTTCAAAACATCCAAATCTTCACCAAACGATTCTGTCAATGTCAAGAGAGTATGGAGATCGCGAAACTCAAAAAGCTGTCGCTACTGGCCAGCATGACCGGCGACGTTGAGTGGCAGCATGAGTTGTGCGCGAGGCTGGAGAAGTTGTCCGGATGAAAAAGGAGCCCTTCTCGCTTGATATTATCCCTCTAGTGTAGACAGTTGGGAAAATGCCCATACTGTCAGTAAAAACACTGGAGGGATTTGTTTATGTTCGAGACCAAGCAAACACCGAAAGGGAAGACCACCTATTCCCTGGAGTTTAAATGGAGGGCTGTCCAGATGTACATCGAAGAAGGATGGGAATATAAGCGGATATGACAAGAGTTATAGGGATTCCCTGCACGAAAACGATCAGACTTTGGGTAAAACGTTACCATGAACATGGTCGAAAAGGGCTCGAAGAACGGCGCGGGACATTCAAGTCTCCATTCAAGGAAAGACCCCGAAAAAAAGAGTGCAGTTTAAGAGGAAGAGAATCGAAGACTGGAAGCAGAGGCGGAGGCGCAAATAAATCGCATACAGCGCTGGAATCGCCGCCAGCCATAACGCCGTCCGCCAGCCGTAAGCCGGGATGACGAAATACGAGATGAGCGCTGCCAACAGCCAGCCGCCAGCCCAAAAGCTTTCAAGCAACACAACAACCCGGCCGCGGTCGGCAAGCAACCCGAACACGAGCGCTCCGACCGCCATGCCGATCGAGTTGACGCTGCCGATCCAGCCGACTTGGCTGGCTGTCAAATTCCAGTCTTTTTGCAAGGCCGCCATCAAAAACGACAACATGCCGACATCCATCGCGTCAAACAGCCAACCGAGACCGGCAATGCCTAACAGCTTGCGCTGGGAAATCGCGGTTTGGTTCATGTGCATCCTCCTATCATTATTAGTGTCAAGACATATTTTATATAAAGAAGATCGGCTGCCTCTGAACCCGTATGCTCTTCTGATTTCTTTCCCAGCACTTTTCGCCAATAGTTCTTTTCTACTATGGATGAACAGGAGAATTTCAAGCGGCTCAAATAGTTTACCCGATCATGCCTTGATCATTATGACTGGCATACGGCAAATAAAAAATTTACTCTTATTATACATAATATTAATATATTTTCAATAAATAAAAACAGTATGTTCATATTTCTCAAATATAATGGGTGATGCTGAAAGAAAAAAATGCTTATGTAGAAAGGGGGACCACTACTATTGCTTACGCCCTTTCCTTTTTCAAAAGGAAATGAAAGGAGGTTCATAATGAAGAAAATCATCGCTGGGGCGGTCATGGCGTCTGCTCTGCTTGCAGGATCGCCTTTGCCGGGGACAAGCCTCGATGGACATGTTTATGCAGCAACTTCAGCCAAAAGCGTCATGTCCCGTTACCCCGTGAATGTCAATGGGAAATTGGCGACAATTCGTTCGCTCCACCATTCGGGAGTTGCCTTGTTTGCGGCGAGTGATCTAGCCAAGCTGTTTTCCGCGAATTGTACGTATGACAAGGTGCATCAAAGATACGAAATCCGTCGGACATCCCCGGCAATACGCATCGTTTTGCAAGCCGGGCAAAACAAAGCGTTTGTCAATGGAAAACATTTCTCGTTATCCATCGCACCCCAACGGTCAGGAAAAGAGTTGTACATTGATGCAAAGCCGATCGCTGAACTTTTAGGCGGCCAATGGCAAGCGGAGAACGGGATCGCCGTCGTCTCGACGTCTGGCAGCTTCCGTTCATTCAGTGAAACGTGGGAGTTTGACGGCTCTCCGTCCATCATTCATGGCGTCGCCTTTCAACACGTATCTTTTTATTCAGTGTACGATATTGCCGCCGCTTTCGGCGCCGCCGTTCACGTCGACAAAAAAACGAGCATGGTCAAAGTGACAAAGGGCAAACGGACGGTTCTCTTCCACCCATTTAGCTATACCTTGAACGCCAACGGCAAAAAAATGACCATGCCTATTGCACCATTCATCCAAAAAGGGGTGCCGTACGCCGATCTGCCATCAATCGTCCGCGCATTAGGAGGAGACATCGATGGACGGTTCATCGCCATCGCCGGGCTGATCAAAGGAATGAGCACCCATCCGCAATGGGTGGATCAAAACACGTTGCTTATCAGCCGACCGGATGATTCCACTTCATTGCTTTTGGACATTCGTTCGAGAGCCGCCATTCGATCCATTAGCCAAATGGATCTCACTCTGTCACCTGACGGAAAACAAGCGGCGTATGTCGATGAAAATGGCCATTTGTTTGTCATCGATTTGGCTTCCAACGCAGTCAAACAAATCGGTGACGACGATGAAGTGAAAACGGATCTCGTTTGGTCCAACGACGGCCGTTCACTGTATTGCATTTACGGAAACAACAATGACGCAGTTGCTGTCGTGTCCCTAGATACAGGTAACATCAACAAATTGGTCGACGACAAAGTCAAATATAAAACCGACCTTCGTCTATCCCCGGATGGAACGAAGCTGTTGTACACGGTTGCCAATGAAGGAAAAACAAACTACACTGACGATCAAAAAACGGATGTTGATTCAATTGATACAAGCGGGACAGATCCGCAGCTGTTTCTCGTGGATCTTTCCTCTCCGAACAAACAGCCGACGCCATTAACATCGTCGCCGGACAATAAAATCGATAGTGCATTTCTTTCTAACAATGAAATCGTGTATGTAAGTGCGATCGACGATGAAGCGACTCGGCCATCATTAAAATTGACTAGAAATGGAGCAGAGCAAACACTGCTTGCCGATCAGAACATCATTGACGCGGTCGTTGTCAAAAACCGGATCTATGTCGCTGTTGAAACGAACGGCATCTACACAATCCGCATCTTCGACCCGTCCACAAAATCGTGGACAACCGCAGGAAATACGAAAAACGAAATCACCTCGATCGCGCCGTCACCATATGACAATCAAATCGCCGTGACGATCGCGACCGAGAACGGGGAAAAAGTATCGATCCTCCGCAACGGACGCTGGATCGATATGACGAAATGATCATGGAAAAACAAGGGTCTCCCAGGCCGCTAAAATTGATCACGGAGGGATATGCCATGAAACGAACCACACTATGGAAACGGATGGCTGCTGCTGTTCTTTCATCAGCTTTGCTGATTGGCGCTGCCTTTACGACTCAACACCGCGCTGACGCCGCAGAAGTATCCGGAAAAATCGTTATCGCCGGCTCCACCGCTTTGCTGCCGTTAACCCAACAGGCGGCAAAAGAATTTAAAAAGAGTCATCCGAAAGTGAAGATCGTCGTTTCCGGATCTTCGTCCATCGCCGGTCCGCAATCCGTCGCCAAAGGCGTCGCGACCATCGGCGCATGCGATTGGGACGCGACCCGAGCAGTCGGAGGATTCCCTGCTTACAAAGGATTAAAAGCATACAAAATCGCAAAAATTCCGTTCGCTGTCATCGTCAACAAAAACAATTCCGTGGACAATCTATCAGTCCAACAAATTCAAGACATTTATGAAGGCAAAATCACCAACTGGAAGCAAGTCGGCGGGAAAGACGAAGAGATCGTCGTCATCAACCGCGCAAAAGGTTCCGGGACGCGTGTCAATTTTGAAGACAAAATCATGGACGGGCATGCCATCAAAACATCCGGAGACAACTACAAAGAAGTGCAAAAATCAGGGGATATGGTCAATGCTGTTTCTTCCAATCCAAACGCCATCGGATTTGTCGACTTGGCCTATGTCAAAGGCGGAATTAAAGCAGTCAGCATTAACGGCGTAAAAGCGACAACCTCCAACGCAGCCAGCGGAAAATACGTGTTCTATGGCTATGGCTACTTGCTTACAAAAGGTGAAGCGAAAGGAGCCAACAAAGCTTTTATCAATTATATCTTAAGCAAAAAGTTTCAAAACGGCTCTTTGAAAAAACTGAAATTTATCCCTGTGAAGTAACGAAACACAAATCAGCCTCTCCTTCCTGGCGGAGAGGCTGATTTTTCCGCCAACAGGGGAAGGAGGATGTGCAAATGGAGAAACTTTCGCCGGATTGGACTGACGCAACAAACTTATTGACAGCCCGCCGTCAAAGCGGATGGAGCGCCAAATACGCCGCCGACCGCTTTTTTCGCTTTCTATGCCTTGGAAGCATCATATTCCTTGTGGGCGTACTAAGCGCTATTGTTTTATTCGTGAGTGAAACCGGTTTTCTCGTATTTCGGGATGTATCACTTTGGGAATTCTTCTTCTCTTCCCGTTGGGACCCGGAACACGGCAAATATGGAGCTGCCGTTTTTATCGCCGGTACATTGTATTTAACCTTGGTGACCCTGCTGATCGCAACGCCGATTTCGATTTGTGTGGCGGTGTTTATCGCGGAAATCGCCCCGCCATGGCTGCGGCAATGGCTTCGCACACTGCTTGATTTATTGGTCGGCATCCCATCGATCGTCTACGGCTATTTAGGGGCCACCTTGCTCATTCCGTGGATCCGCGAACACACGGGGGCCCCGGTCGGCGACGGATTTCTCGCCGCCGCTATCGTTTTATCCATCATGATTTTGCCGACCATCACCCGCATTACTGATGACGCCCTCTGCGCCGTTCCAAACGAATGGCGGGAAGCAAACTATGCTCTAGGGGGAACAACGTTCCAAATGATCGTCCGAGTGGTGCTCCCAGCTGCGAAATCAGGCATTGCCGCCGCCGTCATCCTCGGCATGGCGCGCGCCATCGGTGAAACGATGGCCGTAGTGATGGTAATCGGCAACGTGGCCCAATTCGGCTTTGACTTGGTCACTCCGACCAGCGTGTTGACCAGTCATATCGTGATGCAAATTTTAAACGTCGATTTTCAATCGACCACCAACCACGCTCTTTACATGATGGCGTTTTTGTTGCTTTTGATTTCGATTTCGCTCATTATGGCCATTCGCCGTTTGCGGCTGAAAGGAGGGCAATAAATGAATGAGCTGGTTTCTGTTCCAAGCAAAAAAACGAGGCGTTTCCGCACCCGCCGCACGATCAACAAACTTATGCTTGTGTTGATCAGTGTCATTTCCCTATTCATTTTTTTCCTGATTTTGGCTCTTCTTTATACAATTGTCCGAAAAGGATTGCCCAACATCGATGTTCATTTCCTTGTCGGATTGCCTGAAGAAATCGATGCAGGTGGCGGAGTCGGCCCATTCTTATGGAATTCGCTCTATATTCTCTTTTTGTCCCTTGCCCTATCGCTTCCAATTGGAATAGGCGCCGGCATCTTTTTGGCTGAATACGCACCACGCACTCGATTTATGGAATGGGTCCGCGGCGCCATCGAAAGCTTAGCATCAGTTCCGTCGATTGTGTTTGGGCTATTCGGCTACGCTCTATTCGTAGAATATTTCCAAATTGGCGTCACCATTCTGGGGGCAGCTGTCACGCTGGCTTTATTGAATTTGCCCGTTTTGGCCCGCGTCACGGAGGAAGCCGTTACAGCCGTGCCATCAACATGGCGGGAAGCCTCTTTCGCTTTAGGCGCCACCAAAACGCAGACGATCTTAAAAACCGTTCTCCCTGCCGCTGCCAAAGGTATTATAACCGGCATCAGCCTTGTCGCTTGCCGCGCATTCGGCGAATCCGCGATTATTTTACTGGTCGGCGGAACATCGACATCCGGGGAGATGTGGGATTTTCATCTTCTATCAGAAGGGGCAACACTTCCTGTCCACTTATGGTACATCCAGTCCGAAGCGCTCGTCGCTGACGCGCAGGAAATTGCTCAAAAAACATCTGCCCTCCTGGTGGTGATCGTCTTGTTACTTAGCTTTGCTGTTCGAGTTCCCCTATGGCTGACACGACGCAAAAAGCCGCATTGATTCGTTCTTTATGGCAAAACAACTGTTTAAAGGGATGGGATGATCTATTCTTCGACCCTCTTTCTATAAAAAAGCGGATCTCTAAAGGCTGATTTTCTTGCAACAGCAGGGCATTATCGGGTTTCTGCTATTTTATAAGTATGCACTCTAATCAAAAAAGGGCTGACCCAGAAGGGGGATTTTCTCTCAACAAAACTCGACATATTGTTGTTTGTTCATTGTTTTATGCCTATATACGGTAATAAGAAAGGGTGTCCTGTCCTTTTCGGACACCCTCTCCTATTCTACAAATTCAATTCCCGTATTGCTCATTTTCTCACAAAATGAACCGCAACAGTAATAAAAAAGCCGCCGAAAAGCGATTGCTCTCGGCAGCTTTGCTCGTGCCAACCCGTCTTATAATTCCCATTTCTCGATGTCCATATGAAGATGTCCATGAGTTCCAAATAAAATCGTTCGGTCGTCCAGATGCGGAAAAAACCGCGCAGTGAACGTCTCTTCGCCATTATTGACGAAGAGTTCGATCGATGACGTATCAAGGAAAACATGGAGCGAACGAAGACGTGGCAATCGACATTGCCGCTTCTCCGTCAGCCCGTTCACAAAGCTTTTCCGTTCAAGCGTCAATACCCCTTCGTCACTATTGTAAACAAGGCGAGCCGCATGGCGAAAGTAAATTTCCATCATGCTTCCGAACAGTTCGATATTGTCGAGGCGAAGTTCGATCGCATCTCCCTCGAGTCCCGGCCATGACCTCAGCTCATTCACCACAGTGGCGCTTGGATATGCTACTTTTTGTTTGCGCAACTGTTTCAGCTCTTCCACTGGCGTCTGTCTCAGCTTGCCGCCAGTGAGGCGAAGTTCGCGCGGCAAGGTGAGCGCGTGCACCCAGCGGTGGCTCACTGTCGGCTGACGGTCTTCATCCTGGTCCGGCACGCCCATCCAACCGATTAAAATTCTTCGTCCGCGTCGGTCAAGCATCGTTTGCGGAGCGTAAAATTCAAAGCCGCGGTCAAGCTCCTCAAACGTCCCGTGAAGGAATTCGGCCCGTTCGTAGTCGAAGCGGCCGACAAAATAACCTGACTGGTAGACGTTTTGGTAGCGCATGCCGTCCGGTTTTAATCCTTGCGGGCAGACAATGAGCACGTCTTGTCCATCTAATGGAAACAAGTCTGGGCATTCCCACATATAGCCAAACGGACCAAGCCCGTTCATGTTGCCGCCAGCAATTGGGCCAAGATGCTCCCAATGACAAAGATCAGCGGAACGAAACAGCACCGCTTTTCCATCGCCGCTTTCGCTTTGCGCCCCCAAGATCATATACCAATGGCCCTGATACCGCCATACTTTCGGGTCGCGGAAATGGGCCGTATATCCGTCCGGAAGTGTAATGACGACGCCTTTTTTTGTAAAATGAATGCCATCTTCCGATACGGCCATGCATTGGTACGTTTGGCGGTTTCCTTGTTCATCTTTCACATTGCCAGTGTAAAACAGCACGAGCTTTCCATCGCAATTAATCGCACTGCCGGAATAGCAGCCATCTTTGTCATACCATTCGCTTGGCGCTAACGCAATCGGCGCTGCTTGCCAATGAACCAAGTCTGGGGATGTATAATGCCCCCAGAACTTGGCGCCATGGCCGGTGCGAAACGGCATCCATTGGTAGAAGACGTGATACGTTCCGTTCCAGTCGATCAGCCCGTTTGGGTCGTTCATCAACCCGACAGGAGGCATGAGATGGTAGCGAAGCCGATACCGGTCGCGATTGACAAGAGTCTCATATTTTTCGACTTCAGCGTATGCTTGTTCAATAAGTTTCTGTTCGCGTTCGGATTTCATCCACACGCCCCTCACTCTTCCTCTTCGCGAAACTTCAAGAGCCATGTCGCCACAAACGCCGAAACGACGGCAATGGCAAAACCGATTAAGTAGTGCATTAAGTTCGTGAGCCCTTCCGGCGCAACGATGGCGATCATCGGGATGCCGGTCAACCCGTAGGCATTAGCCACTACATTCGTAAATACGACGTACGCTCCGCCGAGCGCGCCGCCAATGGCCGCAGCGATAAACGGCTTCCGGTATTTTAAGTTCACCCCGAAAATGACTGGCTCGGTAATGCCTAAAAAAGCTGACAAGGCCGCCGGCAACGCAATCTCTTTTGTTTTTGTCCGCTTCGATTTGACAAATACAGCCAAACCGGCGCCGCCTTGGGCGACGTTGGCCATCGACCAAATTGGCAGTAAATAGTTGACCCCAAGTTTCGCCAACAAGTTCGCTTCAATGGCATGAAAGCTATGATGCACACCGGTAATGACGATCATCGAGTACAATCCGCCGAAGATAAGGCCGGCTAACGCACCGCCATAATGGTAAACAAAGTTCAACACCGTCGTAATCCCATCGCCAAGCAAATTGCCGAGCGGACCAATGGCCAAAATCGTAATAAATCCCGTCAAAATGACGGTCACAAAAGGAACAACAAGCAAACTGACCGCATGGGGAACAACTCTGCGCAATCCACGCTCCACTTTGCTCATCACATACGTCGCCAGCAAAATCGGCACGACCGTCCCTTGATACCCGACCATAGCGATATCAAAGCCAAGAAAATGCATATAGTTTGGCTTGGCCTCGGCCAATCCCCACGGGTTTAATAGCGCCGGGTGAGTCATAATACCGCCGATGACCGCCCCTAAAAACGGCGTGCCGCCAAATTCTTTCGCCGCGCTAAAGCCGATTAAAATCGGCAAAATAATAAACGCCGCACTCGAAAACATATCAAGCAAAATATACAGCGGGCTGTCTGCCGCCACCCATTTGAACGCCTTCATCATCCCAAGCAAACCCATTAACAAACCGCTCGCGACAATGGCTGGGATGATTGGGACAAAAATGTTTGACAACGTCTTCGCAAAGCGGGCGAGCGGATTCATTTTTTGCTTGATGGCTTCTTGATGGGCATCAGCATCACCTTGCTGTACCCCTGCTTCCCGGGCAAACGCTTCATACACTTTATTCACCACGCCGGTGCCAAAAATAATTTGAAACTGTCCGGAGCTGGAAAACGCCCCTTTAACCCCTTCAATGTTTTCAATGGCTTTCGCCTCGGCCTTTTTGTCATCTTTTAAGACGAGGCGAAGCCGTGTCGCGCAATGAGTTGCGCTAATGATGTTTTCTTTCCCGCCAAGGAGCGGGATGAGTTGTTTAGCAATGTGTTCATAATTCATCGGTGAACTCCTCTCCTTCTGAATGATGGTGAGATGAAAAACAAAAAAGACCTAAAACATACAAAGGGTGATCTAGCGGCATGACTCACTTGCCGTTCCCTTCATACGTTTTAGGTCTTGCCTGCTCGAAGCAGTTACAATCCCGCAATATTTCGTTGTCTGTTTTGCATTATACGGCAACTTGCTGTTTTTGTCAACGCTTTCGCAACCGTTGGATATGGAGGACGATATAGGCGAGTTCCTCCTCCGGAAAACGGATGCCATATTCCTTCTCTGCATAGGTTGCCGCTTTTTGTGTACACGCCCATTCCCTTGCATATTTTGTCTGAATGAGCGCAAGCATCTCCTCATCCATCGAATGAATCGGCTCCCCGTTTTCGATGCGGCTTAAGGCAAAGCGCAAATGAGTGAGCAGCCGCTGGTACGAAATGCTTTCCTTATCGATCAATATGCCGAGCTCCGTTTGGATAAGGTCAACGAGTTCATGAATGAGCGTCGTCTCACGCATCGTTTTGTTCATGCTGGCAGCATCGAGTTTCGCCGTATGAATATGAAGGGCGATATGAGCCGCCTCGTCATCGGGAATTTCGATGCCAAGCCGCTCTTTGATCAACTGTTTCGCCCATAGCCCAATTTCATACTCCGCCTTATATAGCACTTTAATTTCATTGAGCAATTTGTTTTGAATGCGGTAGCCTTGCTTCAACCGCTCGATGGCAAACGACAAATGGTCGGTCAGCGCAATATGAATATGGTCGCTGAGCGGCGCTTGCAGTTTGCCTTCCGCATAGCTGATAATTTCTTCGGCAATATCGATATGTTCTTCTGGCAGCGTGCGAAGCAATTGCTGGAACTTCTCATTTTCTTCTTCCATGACGAAAATTTTCTCAATGCGGCCCGGGGGGATGAGATCGTTTTTCCGCTTTTGAAACGCAATCCCCGGGCCCATGACAATTTTCTCTTTGCCTTCGTCGAGCACGACAACGGCGTTGTTGTTTAAAATCTTATGGATGCGAAACGCCATATGTCCTCCCTGCCGCCCTTATTTCATTTTGACATGAAATAAGACCGTCTCGCCTTTTTTGGCTGATGCCTCGGCCTCTCTCTCGAGGCTTTCGAGGGCGTCGCCGTTCGTGATGATGATCGGCGTCACCGCGCTTTTCGCTTTCTCGCGCACAAGCGGCAAGTCGACAGAAAGAAGCCGATCGCCCCGTTTCACTCGGTCGCCGGCTTTGACATAGGCGGTGAATCCTTCCCCGTTCATCGACACGGTGTCGATGCCGACATGGATGAGCAGCTCCACACCCGCTTCCGAACGCAAGCCGATGGCGTGTTTCGTCGGAAAGAGCTGGATGATTTCACCATCGACCGGAGCGACGACATCCCCATCCGCCGGATCGATGGCGATGCCATCGCCCATCATTTTTTGCGCAAACACCGGATCCGGCACGTCTTCAAGCCGCATGATCGTCCCGTCAAGCGGCGCGGTGATCGTCTCTTCCTTCGGCTGTTGCTTGCCAAACCATTTTTTGAACAAAGCGTGTCATCCTTTCTTTTGCAGTTCATCTGAAAACAGTATACCGAAACGGAAGAAAACCGCAAGCCGTGCCGCCAAGATTCGGCGTTTTGATGCCATCGGCGGTAACATCTCCAATCGTTTTTAGCAACAAGGCGCCGAGCTCTTCTTCAACGAAATGGTCAGACATCAACTTCGCCGTCTAAATTTGCCCGATCGGATTGGCGATACCTTTGCCGTAAATATCCGGCGCCGAACCGTGCACCGGTTCAAACATCGACGGATATTTGCCGTTGACGTTCGTGTTCGCCACGGGAACGGCTTTCTTGCCAATTCCGTCGCTGGGAATGACGGCAATGTCCCATTTTTTCATTCTTGGGAGAATTCCTTCTTTCCTTCCTTGGACAGAAAGCGCAGCCATTCCTTTCTTTCATCATACAATAACGGTGGTGGATTCACATTTATGATAAAATGAAACTACAAATCATATGGACGATGCGAGGGAGTCAATATGTCTTATGATACCGACCCGTTCCGCGGCGAATTTGACAGCCTTGAAGAGTTTGCCGACCGCGTCAGCGACGTGCTGAAATGCCCGGTGACGATCGAAGACGCGAACCATCGGCTCATCGCCTACAGCGCCCATGATGATTACACCGACCCGGCGCGGACGGCGACGATCATCAGCCGGCGCGTTCCGGAAAAAGTGATCAACAGCTTATGGAAACAAGGCGCCATCCCGGCGCTGCTCAAAAGCCGCGAACCGGTGCGCGTGCCGCCAATTCATGATGTCGGCCTCGGCAGCCGCGTCGCTGTCTCGATCTGGAAAAACGATGAGGTGATCGGCTTCATCTGGGTGCTCGAAACAAACCGGACGCTTTCACCCGAGGAGATGGAATGGCTGAAGCTGGCGGCGAAAGCGGCGAAAAACAAAGTGCTGCAACTGTATATGCGCAAAAACAAAAAAGAAGAGCGGGTGCAAGAGCTGTTTTGGAAGCTGCTCACCGGCCACATCGCTCGTGAAGACGACATCCGCGCTCATCTCGCCGCGATGCAAATCCCGACCGCACCGCAGTTTGCCGTTGTCGTCTTCCGCTTTGCCGCCGATTTGACCGCCGAAATGGAGCGGCAAATTTCCTACTTATTGCAAACAACCCAGCAACTCCCGCTCCTTCTTTATACGACCGACGGCCGCGATGTGATTTTGCTGGCGGCGCCCAAAACCGACCAGCCGCTCAAAGAGCTGAATGCATTCATCGAGTCGTTCGCCGCCAAAATGAAAGAACGATTTCACATCCACGATGTACAATGCGGGTTTGGCGGTGTGTATGGTATTTATCGCCTCATTGAAAAAAGCTACCGCGAAGCGCTCGCCGTCCTGGCGCTGAAAGAAAAGCTCGGCGATGAAATCAAGTCGGTTTACGGCTATGCCCAGCTTGGCATTTACCAATTTTTTGATCTTTTGCTTGAACAAAAGCGGCAAGGGGAATGGACCAACCCAGCGTTAACGAAGCTGCAATCGTACGACCAGAAACACCACAGCGACTTGGTCAAAACGTTTGAAACGTTTTTTGACCATAACGAAAACGCGCAAGAAACCGCCGACGTCCTCAACGTTCACCCGAACACGCTTGCTTATCGGCTCAAGCGGATTGCCGACATTGCCGAGCTTGATCTCAATGACATGAATCAAAAAATCAAATTATACATTGATATTAAATTAGCGAAATACGAAGCGCGCGGTTGAATTTGTGGAAATCCACAAAAACCGGGCGCTTCTTTCTCTTTTTTGAACAATGCCCGGCCCGTTCCGTCTCTTTTATACTATAAGTAAGGCCACTTCTGACGAGGAGGAACGATATCCATGATTATTGGAGTGCCAAAGGAAATCAAAAATAACGAAAACCGTGTCGCCATTACGCCGGCTGGCGTTTTGTCATTCGTTCAGGCTGGACATACGGTTCTGATTGAGAAAGAGGCAGGGGTTGGAAGCGGTTTCAGCGACAGCGATTACGCCCGTGCCGGAGCACAAATCATCGAGCGGGCGGAAGATGTTTGGGCGCAAGCCGATATGGTGATGAAAGTGAAAGAGCCGCTGCCAAGCGAATACGGCTATTTCCGCCCAGGTCTCATTTTGTTCACCTATTTGCATTTGGCCGCCGACCCGGAGTTGACACGCGCCTTAAAAGAAAGCGGCGTCATCGCCATTGCCTATGAGACGGTGCAAGTCGGCCGCACACTGCCGCTGTTGACACCAATGAGCGAAGTCGCCGGACGGATGGCCGCGCAAATTGGAGCGCAATTTTTAGAAAAACCGTACGGCGGCAAAGGCATCTTGCTTGGCGGCGTCCCAGGCGTTGCCCGCGGCAAAGTGACGATCATCGGCGGCGGAGTCGTCGGCACGAACGCAGCGAAAGTCGCGGTCGGCCTCGGGGCAGATGTCACGATTATCGACTTGAACGCGGATCGCCTGCGCGAGCTTGACGACATTTTCGGCAACCAAATTACGACGCTCATGTCCAACCCAATGAACATCGCCGAGGCGGTCGCAGAGGCCGACCTTGTCATCGGCGCCGTCCTCATCCCGGGAGCGCGGGCGCCGAAGCTCGTCACCGAGGACATGGTGAAAGCGATGAAACCGGGTTCGGTCATCGTCGATGTCGCCATCGACCAAGGGGGCATCGTCGAGACGAGCGACCACGTCACGACACATGACGACCCGACGTACGTCAAACACGGCGTCGTCCATTATGCGGTCGCCAACATGCCTGGCGCCGTCCCGCGCACCTCAACGATCGCCTTGACGAACGTCACCATGCCATACGCCTTGCAAATCGCCAACAAAGGCGTCATCCAAGCCATTACAGACAACCCGGCGCTTGAGCTTGGCGTCAACGTCGCCAACGGTGAAATCACGTACGAAGCGGTCGCCCGCGACCTCGGTTACCGCTACGTCCCGGCCCGCGAAGCGCTCGGGAAAACGTTGGCCGCCAACTAACCGTGATGGACACGGCCGGCAACACGCGCTGCCGGCCGCCTGTTCATCATTGTCCATTCCCATGATCGCCCGCTCATAGCGGGCGGCTTTTTTTTTATCGTCCTAAACCGACAAAGCCGCCATTTCTACAAGTGAGCGTAGGCGGCGGGAGTATGTCACCCGTTGCGTTATGCCAAATCATTTTCGTTCGGCAAAGCGGCCAGTGTATAATGAAAATAGAAAGCTGGAAAGAAGGTGATTTCGTGAACGTTCCGGGAAAACAGGCGGTATCGCTTGAAGAATTTTATCGCATGCGGGAAACAACCGATCGTATTTTAGAATATATTGATGGCGCTGTGTTGATGTCTCCCTCCCCTTCGACCCAGCACCAACGCATATCGGGGCGATTGTACGTCAAACTGTTCCACTTTTTAGAAAAAAAGCCGTGCGAAGTGTTTCATGCCCCTTTTGACATCGAACTAAAGAACGAACGGATCGAAGGCAAGAAAATCGTCGTTCCTGATTTAACCGTGATCTGCGATCGAAGCGGATTAACGGACAGCAAATTTGTCGGCGTCCCAACGTTGATCATTGAAATTTTAAGTCCTTCCAACCAGGCGTATGATCTCGTGTTCAAATTGAACTTGTATATGCAATACGGAGTCGGTGAATATTGGATCGTGAACCCTATGCACTCTGTTGTGCAAATCTACTCGCTCAATGACGACGGACAATATGAACAAGCCGGCGTCTGGAAAGAAACCGGCATGGCATGTTCGCGCGCGCTTGACGGTTTTTCTGTTGATGTAGAACAACTATTTCGTCCTTGAGGGCGGCTTCATGATATAATCTTGTAGAACAAAGGAGTGATCACGATGACGATGCCAAAAGCGTTAACGATCGCCGGGTCAGACAGCAGCGGCGGCGCCGGGCTGCAGGCGGACTTGAAAACGTTCCAAGAGCTTGGCGTATACGGAATGACGGCGATCACGACGATCGTCGCCATGGATCCGCACAACCGTTGGGCGCATCAAGTGTTTCCGGTGGACTTGGCGACGATCGAAGCTCAGCTTGAGACGATCATCGTCGGCGTTGGCGTCGACGCCTTCAAAACGGGGATGCTGCCGACGACGGACATCATTGAACTGACCGCGCGGACGATTGAAAAGCATGGTTTGAAACATGCCGTCGTCGATCCGGTTATGGTGTGCAAAGGGGCGGATGAGCCGCTCCACCCGGAAAATACGGTGTGCTACCGGGAAACGCTCGTACCAAAAGCAACGGTCGTGACGCCGAACTTGTTTGAGGCGGCGCAGCTAGCCGGCCTGCCGCGCATTGACACGGTTGAAGACATGAAGGAAGCGGCCGGGCGCATTCATGAGCTTGGAGCCCAATACGTGATCGTCAAAGGCGGGCGGAAAATTCCGCACGACTATGCGGTCGACGTCCTTTACGACGGTAAAACGTTTGAGCTGCTTGAGTCGGAACGGATTGACACGACGTATACGCATGGCGCCGGCTGCACGTTCTCGGCCGCCATTGCCGCCGAACTGGCGAAAGGCCGGCCGGTGAAAGACGCCATTGCGACGGCCAAAGCGTTCATCACCGCCGCCATCCGCCACTCGTTCCCACTCAACGAATACGTCGGGCCGACGCATCACGGCGCGTACCGCCGCTACGGCGAACAATAGACAAGGCCTCGTCCTTGTCTTTCTCCGCAACTCCCCTCCTTGGAATTAGGAAGGGAGCGAGGCCTGCGCATACCGAAAAAGCAAATGCCTCCAAACGATTTGCATGGCGCTAAAATAGATGCCATATGGAAATAGAAAGGAAGGTTCCGCCATTGCGCGTCTCGGCTGTCCAATATCATCTTCATACCATCCGTTCGTTTGATGAATTTGCCGCGCAAGTGACGCATTACGTCAAAACGGCGCAAGAGTTTGACGCTGAGTTTGTGTTGTTCCCGGAATTTTTCACCACCCAGCTGCTCTCGATTCCGCTTGACGACGGACGGCAAGCGACGATTGATGACTTGCCGAATTATACCGAAAAATACACCGAGCTGTTTGTGTCGCTCGCTAAAGACACCGGCATGTATTTGATCGGCGGCACGCATGTCATCCGCCAAAACGGCAAGCTGTACAATGTCGCTCATTTATTCACGCCGGATGGGCACATCCATCAGCAGGCGAAATTGCACATCACCCCGACGGAAGTGAACGAGTGGAATATCGCTCCAGGCGACGGCGTGCATGTGTTTGAAACGGACAAAGCGACGATCGCCATTTTGACGTGCTATGACATCGAGTTTCCGGAAATCGTTCGCATGGCGCGCGCCAAAGGGGCAGATGTCATCTTCTGTCCGTCGTGCACCGATGACCGGCACGGGTTTTACCGCGTACGGTATTGCTGCCACGCGCGGGCCATCGAAAACGAAGTGTATGTCGTCACGACCGGCACGGTCGGGTCGCTTCCGACGGTCGACTTTATGCGCGCCAATTTCGGCCAAGCGGCCGTCATCACGCCCAACGACATCCCGTTCCCACCCGGCGGCGTGCTTGCGGCCGGCGAGATCAACGACGACATGGTCATTACGGCTGACCTCGACTTATCGCTTCTTCGCAAAGTGCGGGAAAAAGGATCGGTCGCGACATGGCGCGACCGGCGCATCGACTTGTACCCGGATTGGAATCAAGTGAAATAGTCCTAAACGACAAAAAGGGTGCCCCTGCGCAAGGGGACACCCTTTTTCCTATTTTTAGGACAGCAACTGCTTGAATCGATCAAATTGTTCAGCTACTTTCCCTTCTGGCTCCTTCGTCAGCAAGCTGACGATCACAATCGCTGCCAAGCTGGCGGCAAAACCGGGGATCATTTCATACAACAGCCCTTTTAAGTAGGCGGATTGCGTCCAAAGAATGACCGTCAATGCCCCAGCGACCATGCCGGCGAGCGCCCCCCATTTCGTCATCCGCCGCCAGCATAAGCTCAACAGAATAACTGGGCCAAACGATGCGCCAAATCCAGCCCACGCATAGCCGACCAAGTTTAAAATCGTGTCGTTTTTCGTGTACGCCAGCGCCGTTGCGACAATGGCGACAATGAGCACCGACAAACGCCCGACGAAGACAAGCTCCTTATCCGAAGCCGCGCGGCGGAACACGACTTTATACAAGTCTTCGGTCAGCGAGCTCGACGTGACGAGCAACTGTGACGAGATCGTGCTCATAATCGCCGCTAAAATCGCCGCCAGCAAAAACCCGGTAATAATTGGATGGAACAAAATGTGCCCGAGCTTAATAAATACCGTTTCCGGATCATCAAGTTTCATGCCGCGCTGCGAAAAGTAAGCGATTCCAAAAAGACCGGTCAACATCGCCCCGACAACGGAGAAAATCATCCAGCCCATGCCGATGCGGCGGGCGCTTTTCATTTCTTTCACCGACTTAATGGCCATAAAGCGGACGATAATGTGCGGCTGGCCGAAATACCCAAGCCCCCAGGCGAATAACGAAATGATGCCAAGAACACTCGTTCCTTTCCATAAGTTCAACAAGTTGGGATCGATGTCGCGGATCGTCTCAATCGTATCCACCGGCCCGCCTGTATGGAACAGCGTCACCACCGGCACCAGAATCAACGCAATGAACATAATCGTCCCTTGCACAAAGTCCGTCCAGCTGACGGCCAAAAAGCCGCCAAACAGCGTGTAAGCGACCACAACGCCGCCGACGATCCACAAGCCCGTATGATAGCTGACGCCAAATGAGTTTTCAAACAGAACGCCCCCTGAAACAAGGCCGGACGATACATAAAACGTGAAAAAGACCATAATGACAATGCCGGATGCCATGCGCAACAATTTTGTGGCATCACCGAATCGGTTTTCTAAAAACTCTGGAATCGTAATCGAATCGTTCGCCACTTCTGTATAGACGCGCAAGCGCGGCGCAACGAACAGCCAGTTTGCATAAGCGCCAAGCGTCAAGCCGATGACGATCCATGCGGCGCTCACTCCATCGATATACATCGCCCCCGGCAGCCCCATGAGCAACCAGCCGCTCATGTCCGAAGCCCCGGCGCTAAGCGCGGTCACCGCCGGCCCGAGCGTCCGGCCGCCAAGCATATAATCGGACAAATTCGACGTCCGTTTATACGCCCAATAGCCGATCCACAGCATGCCAACTAAGTAGACAATGACTGAAAATAAGACCATGTCCTGCTCCCCTTCCTTTGTTGTCTTGTCACCTACACTCTTATCATAATGGAACAAATAATATTTATACAATAGTATTTATTTTTTTCCAAATCCGATAAAATAAAAGAAATTTAAAAAAAGATGTACAACACTATCTCTTTCTGATATAATATTTAGTAAATTCAGAATCATCCATAACCGCAACTCCCTTTCATGAACATTATTTCATAAAAATTCAATCCGTTTTTATTTATCAGGATAAAACCATTGATAAAATACATATTTTCCTATTAAGGAGTGGATACCAAAATGTTCAAACAATTATTTTTATAAAACCTATTGCATAACCAAAAAAATATTGATAGTATGATAATCGTTCATCGACAATGATTTCAAAGGGGGATTTTCACATGCTTAAAATGAAGAAAGGTTTATTCGTGGCTGTTGTTGCCGCGTTGCTGATGGCGCTCGCTGCCTGCGGCGGCAAGTCAACGGAAACAAGCTCGTCATCGGGCGGCGATGGAGGAGCAACAAAGAAGAAAGTTGTTGTAGGAACAGATGCAGCGTTTGCGCCGTTTGAATATATGCAAAAAGGGAAAATCGTTGGGTTTGACGTCGATCTTTTGGATGCCGTCATGAAAGCAGCCGGCTTAGATTATGAACTGAAAAACATCGGCTGGGATCCGCTGTTCGCTTCGCTGCAAAGCAAAGAGGTCGACATGGGGATTTCCGGCATTACGATTACAGATGAACGGAAGCAATCGTATGACTTTTCTGATCCATATTTTGAAGCAACGCAAGTCATCTTAGTCAAACAAGGCAGCCCGGTGAAAAACGCTCTTGACTTAAAAGGGAAAACGATCGGCGTGCAAAATGCGACAACTGGTCAAGAAGCAGCAGAAAAGCTTTTTGGGAAAGGCCCTCATATTAAAAAATTCGAAACAACAGTCGTTGCCATTATGGAGCTGTTAAACGGCGGCGTCGATGCTGTTATCACCGACAATGCAGTGGCGAACGAATATGTAAAAAACAATCCCAATAAAAAGCTGCAAGTCATTGAGGACCCGAAAAACTTCGCTTCAGAATATTATGGTATGATCTTCCCAAAAAACAGCGAATTGAAAGCAAAAGTGGACGAAGCATTAAAAAACGTCATCAACAGCGGCAAATACACCGAAATCTATAAAAAATGGTTTGGAAAAGAACCGAAGCTTGATCGATTAAAACAATAATAAGCGTGCGAACAAAGAAAATGCGTAACTACCCGCAAGTTACGCATTTTTCGTAGAGAAAGGTGAGAACGATGGATTTTCGTTTTGATATTATTGTCGAATACGCCCCTTACTTTTTCCAAGGTTTGCTGGCAACAATTGGCGTTTCATTGGCTGGCATCATTTTCGGCCTCATTCTCGGCTTGTTTATCGGTCTCGGCAAAATGTCAACCAACCTCCTCGTACGGTTGCCCTTCTCATGGTACATTAACTTTTTTCGCGGCACGCCGCTTGTCGTGCAAATTTTGCTCGTTCACTTCGGTGTCATGCCGCTCTTTTTCGCCCAACCAAATGGCATCGTGTCTCTAGCTGTCTCCCTTTCGCTCAATTCAGCTGCGTATGTAGCAGAAATTTTCCGCGCCGGCATCCAGTCCATCGACAAAGGGCAAATGGAAGCAGCCCGTTCGCTTGGCATGACGCACGCGCAGGCCATGCGCTACATTATTTTGCCGCAGGCGCTGAAACGGATGATTCCGCCGTTTGCCAACGAATTTATCGTCTTGATCAAAGACTCGTCGCTTGGGATGGTCATCGCCGCCCCGGAAATCATGTATTGGGGCAAAGCGGCCGCTGGTGAGTATTACCGCGTCTGGGAGCCATATTTAACAGTCGCGTTCATCTATTTAATCTTAACGCTTTCCTTAAGCAAATTGTCACATTATCTTGAAAGGAAGTATTCAACCCAATGATCGACGTACACCAGTTGAAAAAATCGTTTGGATCGCTTGAAGTGCTGAAAGGGATCAATGTCCATATTCGCGAAGGGGAAGTGGTCGTTGTCATCGGGCCGTCCGGCTCGGGGAAATCGACGTTTTTGCGCTGCTTAAACTTGCTTGAAGATTTCGATGAAGGTGAAATTATCATTGATGGCATCAACTTAAAAGCGAAAGATACAAACTTAAACAAAGTGCGTGAAGAAGTGGGCATGGTGTTCCAGCGCTTTAACTTGTTTCCGCATATGACGGTGCTGAACAATATCACGCTGGCACCGATGAAAGTGCGCAAATGGCCGCGTGAAAAAGCGGAAGCGAAGGCGATGGAGCTGCTTGACAAAGTCGGGCTGAAAGACAAAGCGCATGCCTACCCGGACTCCCTCTCCGGCGGACAGGCGCAACGCGTTGCCATCGCCCGGGCGCTCGCCATGGAACCAAAAATCATGCTGTTTGACGAGCCGACATCAGCGCTCGACCCGGAAATGGTCGGGGAAGTGCTCTCGGTCATGAAGCAGCTGGCCAATGAAGGGATGACGATGGTTGTCGTCACCCATGAAATGGGCTTTGCCCGCGAAGTTGGCGACCGCGTCCTGTTTATGGACGGCGGCTACATTATCGAAGAAGGCAAGCCGGAAGATTTGTTCGACCGCCCGCAGCACGAGCGGACAAAAGCGTTTTTGTCAAAAGTATTGTAAAACGCGTCTTGCCGTGAATCGGCAAGGCGCTTTTTGTAGTTAGCGCAAAGCCGCGCTCTCATCTATGGCCATCGGCCAGCATTCGCTGATTAAAGCAAAGGCAAACCCGGCTGGCCAAAAACAAAAAAACGCGCCAGTCAGCCTTCAAACGGGCCCAGCCAAAGCGTTGCAGTCCATCCGTCCCCAAACACCGACGCTCTCTCATTATGAAAAAAGCCGGCCGAATCCCCGGCCAGCCTCGCTTTACAACACAAACTGCATCACCCAAATCGAACCGGCGACAACGACAATGGCGATAAAGAAGCTGTACGCCATGTTGAATGTTTGAATGCGGCCGCTGTCGCTTTCGTTGACATGCATGAACATAAACAGCTGCAAGCTTGCTTGAATCACCGCAAACACAACAATGATGACAATGACCGCTTTGAGCGGCAGTCCGGATGAGAGCGCCACCCAAAGGGCGGCAAACGTCAAGACGAGCGACAACAAAAACCCAATGATATGTTTCCACGGAAATGATTCGTGATGGCCGTTCGTGCCCATGGTTAGATCACCATCCCTAACAAATAGACGAGCGTGAAGATGAAAATCCAAACGACGTCCAAAAAGTGCCAGTACAAGCTGACAATAAACACTTTCCGCGCTGTTTTCGGCGTAAAGCCGCGCTGGAGGAGCTGGATGATGATCAAAATCATCCAGCCAATTCCTAAACTGACGTGGGCGCCGTGCGTGCCGACGAGCACGAAAAAGCTTGATAAAAATGCGCTCGTCTGCATCGTCGCTCCTTCATGGACGTAATGGATGAACTCGCGAATTTCAAACGTAATAAACCCGGCACCGAGCAAAAGCGTCACAAGCAACCAAGCGATGAGCCCGCTTATGCGGCCGCGGCGCATTTCAAAAATGGCCAACCCGCACGTAAAACTGCTCGTTAAAAGCAACAGCGTTTCAATCAGAACGTCTTTTACCTCAAACAGCTCCCCTGCCGTCGGCCCCGAGCCGGTCCGTTGGAACAAGACGAGATACGTCGCAAACAGCGTCGCAAACAACGCGACTTCCGCCCCGAGGAAAATCCAAAAGCCCAATATGTTCAACCGACTCTCTTGCGTCCGATACTCCAACGGCAGCGTTTCATCATAGCGATGTGCAGCTTCTCCCATTCGTTACGCCCCCTTTCGCGCCGCCTGCTCCATTCGTTTAATCTCATCAACCGGAATATAGTAGCCATCATCGTCTTCAAATGAGCGGAGAATCAATCCAAGCACAATGAACAACGCGCCAACAATGGCCAACGCAAACCATTTGAACACGAGGCCGAACCCGGCGACGAAAAACGCCACCGACATCCAAAACGGGCGTCCTGAGTTGCTTGGCATATGGATCGGCTTCAAGTCTTCTTCTTTCACTTGGAAGCCGCCATATTTTTTCTTCATCACCCAATATGCATCCACATCTTCGACAACCGGCGTCACCGGGAAGTTGTAATGCACCGGCGGCGACGCGGTCGCCCACTCGAGCGTCCGCCCGTTCCACGGGTCGCCGGTCATGTCGCGCTCGCCGTAGCGCGCGCTGTAATAAATGTTATAGCAAAGCACAATGAACCCGATGCCC
Source organism: Geobacillus sp. Y412MC52 (assembly GCF_000174795.2). Classification (NCBI taxonomy): domain Bacteria; kingdom Bacillati; phylum Bacillota; class Bacilli; order Caryophanales; family Anoxybacillaceae; genus Geobacillus; species Geobacillus sp. Y412MC52. Next base: position 3,585,421 of record NC_014915.1, read on the forward strand.
ATCAAAACCGCCCCAACCGTCGCGACGACGTTGAGCGGCGTCCAGCCGAGACCAGCCGAGTACGTGTACATGCGGCGCGTCATCCCCATCAACCCGAGGAAATACATCGGGAAGAAGCAGACGTTAAACCCGATCATAAACAGCCAAAACGTCCATTTGCCGAGCCGCTCGTTTAAAATATGGCCAAACATTTTCGGATACCAGTAATGCAAGCCAGCAAAGCAGGCGAACACCGTACCCGCGATCAACACGTAATGGAAGTGGGCGATGAGAAAATAGCTGTTATGGTATTGATAATCGGCCGCGGCCATTGCCAGCATCACACCTGTCACGCCGCCGATGACAAAGTTCGGAATAAACGCCAGCGACCAAAGCATCGCTGTTGTAAAACGAATTTTCCCTTTTCGGATCGTAAACAGCCAGTTGAAAATTTTCACCCCGGTCGGGATCGCGATCGCCATCGTCGTGATCGAGAAGGCAGAGTTCACTGCCGGCCCTGCGCCCATCGTAAAGAAGTGGTGCACCCAAACGATAAAGCTCAGGAACGCAATGCCGACGATCGAACCGACCATGGCCTTATAACCAAACAAGCGTTTTTGGGCAAACGTGCTGACGACCTCCGAGAAAATGCCGAACGAAGGCAAAATGACGATATACACTTCCGGGTGACCCCAAATCCAGAACAAGTTCGCCCACAACATCGACATGCCGCCATTGGCCATCGTGAAAAATTGCGTGCCAAATACGCGGTCGAACGTCATTAATGCCAAGGCGACGGTCAATACCGGGAAGGCGAAAATAATAAGCACGCACGTAATGAGAATCGTCCACGTAAACATCGGCATGCGCATCAACGTCATGCCTGGCGCGCGCATTTTTAAAATCGTGACAAGGAAGTTGATCCCGGTCATCAATGTTCCGATCCCGGAAATTTGTAAAGCGACGGCGTAATAGTTGTTGCCGACGCCATGGCTGAATTCGTTGCCGGCAAGCGGGAAGTACGCCGTCCAACCGGCATCCGGCGATCCGCCGATGACGAACGAAATGTTAAACAGCAACGCACCGAAGAAAAAGAGCCAAAAGCTTAACGCATTCAAATATGGAAACGCGACGTCGCGCGCCCCGATTTGCAGCGGAACGACAATGTTCATCAAACCGATGATGAACGGCATCGCCATAAACAAGATCATAATCGTCCCGTGCGTCGTAAATATTTCATTGTAATGCTGCGCGTCAAGAAACTTCATGTTCGGCGCGGTCAGCTGCGCCCGCATCAAAAGCGCATCGACGCCGCCGCGGAAGAGCATCAAAACTGCGCAAATAATGTACATGACGCCAATCTTTTTATGATCCACCGTCGTGAGCCATTCGTTCCACAGCCATTTCCATTTTTTAAAATATGTCAACACAAACACAATGCCGACCATCGTCAAGACGATGGCGACATCGGCGGCATAAATGAGCGGCTCACCCGTGACAAAAAACTCGCTCCATTTCATCTTTCGCTCCTCCTTTCCTACTCCCCATGATGATGACTGTTTGTCATCGCTTCATCGCTTTGATCGTCGTTTTTCATTGGCTTTCCATCTGCATGATGGCTGTTTTGTTTCGCATGGTCAATCCATTGTAAGTGGGTGTTCGAAAACGTCATTCGCCCAACAAGCCCCGGTTTTAAAATTTGTGTATATTTTTTCTCATCGAGCTTCGGGGCGGTTTGTTTCACTTCATTTACCCATTTGCGGAAGTCCGTTCCCGTTTGTGCGACGACCTCAAACTCCATATGGGCGAACTTTTCCCCGGAAAAGTTGGCGCTCCGCCCCATGTAGGAACCGGGCTTATCGGCTTGCAAGATCAGCTCTGTCTCCATGCCGTCCATCGCATATTTTTGCCCACCTAATTCCGGCACCCAAAACGAGTTCATCGGTCCGACCGAAGTCAGCTTAAACTTGACCGGCACACCGGCCGGAATATGGACGTAGTTGACCGTTTCAATGTTTTCTTCCGGATAGCTGAAAATCCATTTCCAGTTCGCCGCCGTCACATGAATCGTGATCGGTTTCACTTTCTCGGTCGGCGGCTTTTCCAACGCAAACGTCGCCTTCACTGTTGGAACAGCGAGCGCAGCGACAATCAAAATCGGAATGGCCGTCCAGACGACTTCAAGCAACGTGTTCCCTTCCTCATCCGGCGGCTCATAGCCGGCATTTTCCGGCTTCTCGCGATAACGAATGAGAAAAACGGCAAATAACGTAAATACAACAACAATAATGAACAACATAAAGCCGACAGACCACATGATCAAATCATACTGCATGCGCGCCACCGGCCCTTGTGGATTGAGCACGGCCGTGCGCTCCACGCAGCCCCCAAGCAAAAACAAAAACGGCAAAACCAGCACCGCGCGCCATCTCGCCCGTTTCATCGCTATCGGTCCTCCCTCTTCCGCCCCAACCATTTCGGGGCCTTCCATGCATTTTCTTTTGTCTCTACCATATCAAAATTGAAAATGTTTGAAACGAATGAGCGAAAAAGTTCATAAATCAGCAAAACATTTGTCACAAACTGTTCAATCATTGTTCAACAAATCGCCACTTGTTTTCCTCGTTTAGGGAAATATTGATGAGAAAGGAGAGTTGCGGAAAAGCCCGCCATAAAACAAGACAGCTGAATTCTTTATGAAAAAGAACCCAGCTGTCCTTCGTTCGTTTGAATGGCATATCCTTGTTGCTGCAACTGTTTACGAATGCGTGGGTTTAACGTTTGCCACATCCATTGTTCATACAACGCCTTTTTCTCTCCAGGCAATAAATAGTAGTGTCGGCCGGCCTGGCGGCGCGCCCGCTCGGTGACATCATAGAGCGCTAACGCAGCGGCGACGGAAATGTTAAAGCTTTGCACAAAGCCGTACATCGGAATGACAAACGTTCCGTCCGCCAAGCGGAGCGCCTCTTCCGACACGCCGCTATGCTCGTTGCCAAACAACAGCGCTGTCGGTTGGGACAGATCGATGTCGGAAACCGGAATCGTCCCCTCACCAAGATAGCTTGCATACACTTGATACCCTTGACTTTTCAAATCGGCAATGGCCGTTTTGATATCTGGCTTATGGTGGAGCGTCAGCCACTGATCGGCATAGCGCGTCACAAGCCGGTTCGGCGAAAACGGCGCCTTTCCCGTCACGATATGAACGTCTTGAACGCCAAACGCTTCAGCCGTCCGCAGCACCGCCGCTTGGTTATGCGGGTCATCGACCGCTTCGATCAAGACGGTAATATAGCGGGTGCGCTCATTCAAAACCTCATACATCCGCCGAAGCCGCCTTGGCAAAATCATTTCCCAAACCGGACGCGTCGATTCGGTGATCAGCCCTTCTTGCCGCAGCTGTTCCAAAAATGATGTCGCTTCCCGTTCTTCCACAACGCATCCCCCTTTCCAAGCCTAGCGTATTCTGTGTTTCCCATTGTACAAAATGACAGGATGCCAAGGCAATTCATGTATTTTTAAATACTATTCAGATTATTAAATATATAATAACTTGAAAACATTGCTCATTTACAACCTCTTTATCTATCGGTTAGTATTATAATGTAAGCGCTTCAAAAATACTTTTTCAAAAAATATTATTTATTATCAAAAGGAGGAGAAACAATGGAGCAAAAACAGCCGCAATTGCATCGAGGCTTAGAAGAACGGCATATCTCGCTCATGTCGCTCGGTGCGGCGATCGGCGTCGGCTTATTCCTCGGTTCGGCGTCCGCGATTGAAATGGCCGGGCCGGCGATTTTGCTCGGCTATGCAGTCAGCGGCGCCATTATGTTTTTCATCATGCGCGCGCTGGGGGAAATGGCCGTCGAACACCCGGTCGCTGGTTCGTTCAGCCGCTATGCTTATCAATATTTAGGTCCGCTCGCTGGCTACTTGACCGGCTGGAATTACTGGTTTTTATGGGTGGTCACATGCATCGCCGAAATTACAGCTGTCGGCATTTACATGCAGTTTTGGTTCCCGGACACGCCGCGCTGGGCGTGGGCGCTTGCCGCGCTGGTGCTCATGACGTTCATCAACTTTCTCGCGGTGAAAGCGTACGGGGAGTTTGAATTTTGGTTTGCGTTAATCAAAATCGTGACAATCGTCGCCATGATCATCATCGGCCTTGGCATGATCCTCTTTGGCATCGGCAACGGCGGCGTCGCCACCGGCATCAGCAATCTTTGGAAGCACGGCGGCTTCTTCCCGCACGGGATCAGCGGCGTTTTGATGTCGCTGCAAATGGTCATGTTTGCGTATTTAGGCATCGAAATGATTGGCGTAACAGCTGGGGAAGTGAAAAACCCGCAAAAATCGTTGACAAAAGCGATTAACAGCGTCTTTTGGCGCATTTTGATCTTCTACGTCGGCGCACTGTTTGTCATCATGTCCATTTATCCGTGGAACGAAATTGGCGAAAAGGGAAGCCCGTTCGTGCTGACGTTTGAAAAAATCGGGATTCACGCCGCGGCTGGCATCATCAACTTTGTCGTCTTGACCGCCGCCTTGTCGTCATGCAACAGCGGCATTTTCAGCACCAGCCGGATGCTGTTTAACCTCGCCGAACAGCAAGAAGCGCCGAGCGCATTCGGCCGGCTGACAAAGCGCGGCATTCCGGGCGCGGCCTTGATCGCCACTGCGCTTGTCATGCTTGTCGGCGTATATTTGAACTACGTATCGGAAAAAGTGTTCCAATGGGTGACAAGCATCGCCACATTCGGCGCCATTTGGACGTGGGCGGTAATTTTGCTGTCCCAGCTGAAATTCCGCAAACAGTTGAGCGCGGAACAAGCACAACGTCTCACGTTCAAACTTCCGCTTTATCCGTACAGCTCATACGTGTCGCTTGCCTTTTTGATCGGCGTTGCCGCCCTAATGGCGTATTTCCCGGATACGCGCATCGCTTTGATCATCGGCCCAGCCTGGCTGCTGCTTTTGACGGCAGTATACTTCGCCAAAGGAATGCATCGTCGCCAGCATGGCCAAGCCGAAGAAAAGCAAGCTGGATGACAAGTCCGATCAAAAGAGAGGGTGTCCCCATCCTTGCGGGACACCCTCTTTATAAAACAAAAAGCAGGAAATATGCAATCGCAGACGCCATCCTTCCGATCGGTGTATTTCCGTTTGGATCATGACTCGCTTTCATCCTTTCATTCATCAACCGCTATGTAGGCTTGGCGCGGATGATTGGGCTGATCCGGGTATTTTAAGCGGATTTTCCCTTCCTCCAACAGCTTTCCTAAATAATTGTTGCGCAATCCATCCGGCGTTCGTTCGAGCAGCTCAGCCAGCTCTTTCAGGCGCAGCGGCCGCTCGCGGCATAACCGAACGATCAATTGTTCCATGACCGCTGGAGCCAACCGTTTTTTTCGCCGTGCCAATTCTGCCATCTTCCATAGCCGTTCGTCGATCGTTTCCCCTTTTTCGTTGCTGTCATGCATACTGATGTCGTTGTTTACGGAGCTAAGCAAGCTATTTACGAACTCCAGCCCCTTATTTATAGAGTTCGACGTTCTATTTACGTAGTCAGACTCGTTTTTTATGGAGTTCGACCCGATGTTTACGGGGTTTTTGGTTATATTTCCGGAGTTTTCTTCGTTGTTAACGGAGTTGGTGTCTATACTTACGAAGTTTAGTTCGTTAGTTATGAAGCTCTCGGTTTCCTGTCCGCTGTCCGGATCCAGCCATTCGGGTTCCGGCTGTTCCAGCTGTCCAGCCGGTTCTGTTTCCATTGTTGCGCTCATTTCAGCTGGAAATTGCAGCGGACACAACACAACGATTGTACGGTCTGGATTCGTTTGCTGCGAGATATCGATCGGGCAAGCAAGCGCCTGTTCCTGCATATCGCACATTCGCTTGAGGCCCGATCCCGCGCGTTTGCATACGTCGATCAGCAAAAACATTTTAAAAATATTCGGGTTGCGCAAATTGCTCGTATGCCCCGCCATTGCCGCTTCAATCGGGATGCGGAACCGTCCCGGGTTGGCAAAGCGAAATGAACGATCCTCTTTTTCGACGGTGATGCCGCCTTCCTCCCCATAATCGGCATGAACGATGGCATTCGCAAGCGCCTCGCCAAGCAGAGCGCGCCCTTCATCCGCCCAAACGTGACGCTCCAGCTCAGCCAACACGCGAAAATAAAAATCGTAAATGTTGCCCGACCATGTGCCGTCTTGTGATGTGAACCGCTTCGTCCATCCTGCCGCTTCACCGTCAGCGTGCTCTCGATATTCCAAAAAGTATTGCGGCAGCACCTCGGTGATGATCCGCTCCTCACTGAACATCAACAATCCCGCGAGCGTCAGCCCTTCTTTGCTGCTGTCGCGCAGCTTGCCCCACGCGCCGATTTTGTATAAAAATTCTTTTGTCTCGAGCCCGTTCCACGGATGGCCCGGTTTCACCCGAGCAAACCGCTCGCGGTAATGGCTGACGGTCTCGAAATTGAGCTCACTTAAGCTGTAATGCTCTAAAATCAGGCTGTCTGCCAGCGCATGGGGGCGTTCATGAAACGAATTTGTATATTTATTCACTCCCGATCTTCCTTTGACGTTATTTTTGCAAAACAGTTTGATTCTCTTTTTCTATTGTACCATCTTTCCTTCTCCTTGCGGATAGTTGCCAAAAAAAGAAAACGGTTGTGGATATGTGGAATAGTTCGCCCGATAAAAGGAAAACTACAGAAGACAACATTGACATGCAAGGAGGAGGTAATCATGTCGTCCCTTCCTTCCACCGTAGAGCCTTACTGGCGCGACTCCGTTTCGCTTCCGTCGTTTCCGAAACTCGATGCGGACATTTCCGTCGACGTCGCAGTCATCGGCGGCGGCATTTCCGGGATTACAACAGCGTATTTGCTGTCGGCGCAAGGGGCGCGCGTCGCCCTTCTGGAAGCCGACCGGCTCCTGAACGGCACGACCGGCCATACGACAGCGAAAATCACCGCCCAGCACGATCTCGTCTATGATGAATTTCTTAACCATTTCGGTGCAGAAAAGGCGCGGCTCTATTATGACGCCTGCATGGACGCACTCCAGTTTATCCGCCGCACGATCGAAGAACAACAAATAGACTGCGACTTTTGCGAGCAAGATGCCTATATTTATACGACGTCTTCCTCTTCTTTCCAAAAACTAGTGAAAGAATGGGAAGCGTACGAACGGCTCGGCATTGACGGCGCCTTCGTTGAGTCGATCCCGCTCCCGCTGCCGGTGGCGGCAGCGGTCGTGATGAAGAGGCAGGCGCAATTTCATCCGCTCAAATATTTGGCCAAGCTCGTCGATTCGATCACACAGGCTGGCAGCGCCATTTACGAACACACACCAGCGGCGGATATTGAACAAGGAAAAAGGATGACAGTCATTACGCGAGACAAAAAACGGGTTGAGTGCGACCATGTCGCCGTCTGTTCTCACTTTCCGTTTTACGACGGCGGGTTTTACTTTTCGCGCATGTACGCTGAACGGTCGTACGTATTGGGAGTGACGATCACTGAACCGTACCCGGGCGGCATGTATTTAAGCGCCGATGAACCGAAACGCTCGATCCGCTCCGCAGCGGCAGGCAGCGAGACGCTTATCCTGATTGGCGGCGAAAACCATAAAACCGGCCAAGGCGTGCCGACGATGCGTCATTACGAGGCGCTGTCCTCGTTCGCTTCGCAGCTGTTTACGGTGAACGACATCCGTTACCGTTGGTCCGCCCAAGATTTGACGACGCTGGACAACGTGCCGTACATCGGCCCGATGACGGCAGGGACGCCAAACATTTATGTCGCGACAGGGTACCGGAAGTGGGGGATGACGAACGGGACGGTCGCCGGGATGCTTTTGTCTGACCTCATCCTCAACCGCGACAACCGATACCGCGACTTGTACTCCCCGTCGCGCTTTTACGCTGATCCAAGCATGAAGCAGTTTTTCACGACAAACCTTGACGTCGCCAAACATTTGCTGGAGGGAAAGATCGAACCGGTTGTCCGCCGGCCGCAAGATTTGGCGCATGGCGAAGGGGCGGTTGTCTCGGTCAACGGAAAGCGGGCTGGCGCCTATAAGGACGAAGCCGGGGTGCTCCATGTCGTCGACACGACGTGCACCCATATGGGTTGCGAGCTGGAGTGGAACAGCGGCGACCGGACATGGGACTGCCCATGTCATGGCTCGCGCTTCTCGATCGATGGCGATGTTATCGAAGGACCGGCGAAACAGCCGCTCGCGCGCATTGAACTTGATGACGCGAAGTGACGCGCTGACGCAGGACGGCGGCGCGTGCAGAACATCGTCGCAGTCGGCATGTCGACCTTGAGTTCCAATGGGGGTTGGGAGCGTATGTTCCTAACCCCCCTTATCGTTTTCATTTGCCGATGGCGCATTTCGTGATAAGATGAAAATTAGAGTGGACTGCATGTTGTATGATGTTTTCGGGAGGGATGACGCATGGACCTTGAACCGATTTTTCTCACCCCTGTCTTCCAAGAACGGATTTGGGGCGGCACGAAGCTCGCCGAACGATTCGGCTACGACATTCCGTCTTCGCAAACCGGGGAATGCTGGGCGGTGTCCGCCCATCCGCACGGGCAGACGGTCGTCGCCCGCGGACCGTTTGCCGGGATGAAGCTCGGACAATTATGGGAGGAACGCCGCGATTTGTTCGGCCACTTCCCGTCTGACCGCTTCCCACTGTTGACCAAAATTTTGGACGCCAACGCCGACTTGTCAGTCCAAGTCCATCCGGACGATGAATACGCCAAAACGCATGAAGGCGGAGAACTCGGCAAAACGGAGTGTTGGTACATCATCGACTGCAAGCCGGGCGCTAAGCTCATTTACGGCCATTATGCAGAAACGAAAGGAGAGCTGCGCGCGATGATGGAAGCGGGGGAATGGGATCGTTTACTTCGGAAAGTGCCGATCCGCCCCGGCGACTTCTTCTATGTCCCGAGCGGCACGATCCACGCCCTTTGCGAAGGGACGCTCGTCCTTGAGACGCAGCAAAGCTCAGATACAACCTACCGCGTCTACGATTACGATCGCGTCGACAGCCAAGGGCGGAAGCGCGAGCTTCATCTCGAGAAAGCGATTGACGTCACGACCGTCCCGCATCGCGACATCGATGTCCACCCCCATGTCGCCGAATTTCCCGGCGCGACGGTGACGACCTTCGTGGAAGGAGACTACTTCGGCGTCCAAAAATGGGACGTCCATGACGCGTTCGCGTCAGAACAGACGAAACCGTTTCTCATCGTCAGCATCCTAAAAGGCGAAGGTGAGCTCGTTCATCATGAGCGGATATACGCGATCCGCCAAGGCGACCACTTTATTTTGCCGCACCAATTTGGCCGGTTCACGATCCGTGGGATGCTTGAGGCGATCGCCTCATGGCCGCGGGCAGGCAAATAAACGACTGACTGCCTCAACCAATGGGTTGCAACATACAAAAAAGGTGTCCTCTTGCCTTTGGGACACCTTTTTCTATTGTCCACCCGAGAAGAGGACAGCTGAACAAAACATGCCGTTCAACAGTAGGATTTCACCCATGAAGAAATCCCATCATCTTCCCCGCTTAGGAGGAAAATGTCCCTTTCATTTGACCGAGACGATACACAGAGGCAATATGCCGCGCCGTTTGTGTCACATAATGTTCTGCCTGCTCCAACGCTTTTTCAAGCGGCACGACGCCGGGCACGATCGTAAACAGCGCGTCGATGCCATGATCCAACACAACGGCGCTGTCGTCGCCCAACGACCCGGCGATGCCGATGACGGGGACGCCGAACTGTTTCGCTGTCTTGGCGACGCCGATCGGCGTTTTGCCGAACACCGTCTGTCCGTCAATCCGCCCTTCGCCGGTGATGACCAAGTCAGCGTCTTTGACGCGCTCCGCGAGCTGAACCGTCTCGATCACAATCTCCACGCCGCGCTTTAGCTCGGCCGGGAGAAACGCGAGCAGTCCCGCCCCCAACCCGCCGGCCGCACCCGCTCCCGGGATGTCGCCGACTTGTTTGCCGAGATCGCGTCGGATGACATCTGCGTAATGCGCCAAATTCCGGTCGAGAACGGCGACCATGTCCGGTGTCGCCCCCTTTTGCGGACCGAAAATGGCCGACGCTCCGTTCGGACCGGTAAGCGGGTTGTCGACGTCGCACGCCACGTCAATGCGGACTCCCCCAAGACGCGGGTCGAGACCGGACAGGTCAATCGCATGCAAATCGGCCAGCGCGCCGCCGCCCGGACCGATGTCGCAGCCGTCTTCGTCCAAAAGCCTTCCCCCGAGCGCCTGCACCATGCCGGCCCCACCGTCGTTCGTCGCGCTGCCGCCAATGCCGATGATGAGGTGGGTGGCGCCGGCATCCAGCGCTGCAAGGATCAACTCCCCTGTCCCTCGCGTCGTCGTCACCAATGGGTTGCGCCGGTCGCGCGGGACAAGGTGCAGCCCTGAGGCGGCGGCCATTTCAATCACCGCCGTCTTCCCATCGCCAAGCAAACCAAAAAACGACCGCACCGGCTCGCCGAGCGGCCCGGTCACTTCCGTTTCGACGATGCGGCCGCCGGTCGCATCAACGAGCGACCGCACCGTCCCTTCCCCGCCGTCGGCCATCGGCACCTTAACGTATTCCGCCTCCGGAAACACCGTGCGAAACCCACGCTCGACCGCCTCGGCGACTTCGAGCGCAGAAAGGCTTTCTTTAAATGAATCAGGGGCAATGACGATTTTCATTCTTTTTCCCTCCTCTTTTGTCTCCATCCAAACCTTGGAAACGAAAAGTCATCGGAAACGGCTGTCTTGGCACAAACGATGACAATAGCCTCCACTATAAGTTGTTCGCCAACCGAAGCGCTGCTTCCTTTGAGCGCAAACAAATCGCCAACATACTTGCGCCACGAACAAGCCATGGCTGCTCGTAGCCGTCATAAGCGGGAAAAGAGAAGCGCCAAACACCTCAGCCGCCGCAATCGTATTCGGATTCGGCGATATGATATTTCCGGCCTTTCCGTCGCCGACAACACCGCAATGACGCTAGCTGTACTGGAAGAATCACCCATGCTTTATCTGCTTCCCTTTTCATTCAGCGAAACAAGCACGATCCAGCTGTATTGTTCACGAAAGAATCGGCATCGATTGGAACCAACCTTCACTCAATATGTGTCAAATTTTGTGGAAAAAAAGCGAAAAACAATGCCATTTCGTCTATTTTCACAATTATGTATATAGTACTATAATAGATGTAACCATATATTCGTTTGTTCCAATTGGGAACATGTTGATTCTATAAAAAAGACGGTTTCCAAATTCACCGTTCTCCATCGTCTGCTATAATCCGTATTTTTGCTGAAAGCCACTGGCATGTGAGAGGTCTTCCTCTTTTTGGAATCACTTCATCAACGACGAAGTTGTCAGAGGTCAGATTTATAGGAGAGAGAGCCGAGATGTTACTCCGAGCACGACCGATTATTTTTGCTGTTTTTTCCGCGTCCATTGCTGTTGTGTTTGTGTCAAAGCCGCCTTCCTTCGATCGCACCTATGTCATCGCTTTGCTGTTTTACTGGCTGTTTTCCAGCTTGTATTCACACTTGCGCGTCATAGACAAAACGAAAAACAATATTCCCGTTGATTACGGCATTAACTACAGTTTATCCTTCTCCTTATTTGCCGGCCCGTTCGGGCTGTTTATCTTTGAAGCATTGTTTCGCTTGACTGAACATATAGCAAAAAAATATTTGAAAACAGCGGAACCCGATGAATGGCTGCACACATTGTACAACATTGGTTCATTTGTGACGTTCAATTCGCTCGCGTTTGCCTTATACGATCTCCTTGGTTCGCTGTTTCAGTCTATTCCGTTCATTGGCTTCTGGCTGCTTTTATTCCTGCTCGTCATCGTCGTTTCCTTTTTGACTGACTGTTGCCTGATCATCATTTTTTATATAACCGGCGACATTCAGACACAGCGCGAGGCGTTGGATTTTATTAAGACGAGAAGCTGGATGGACATGGGAAAAACGGCGCTGACAAACGGTCTGTTATTTCTCTTTTTGCAAGAACAGCGGTGGGATATGCTTTTGAGCTTATTTTTACTCAATTACTTCGTCAGCCGCTCGTTTTTTTCCAAATCGCAAAGCATCCAGCATAAACTAGAACGCGACCACTTCGAAAAAATGGCCTACACCGACTTTTTGACCGGCGTCCACAACCGCGCCTACATGGACCAAACAATCGCCAAGCTAAACGGATCCGGTGAATGGATTGGCGTCGTCGTCGCCGATATCGACAATTTTAAAACGATCAACGACACGTATAACCATGCCGTCGGCGACGAGGTGATCCGCCATTTCGCCTCAACCTTGAAACAGTTTCTCAAAGAGGGCGATTTTTTGTTCCGCAGCGGCGGTGAAGAATTTACGATGTTTTTGCGTAATCGCACGTTTGAAGAGAGCGTCCGGCTTGTCGAGGAGATTCGAGAAGCAGTGCGCCGCAGCACCGTGTTGGTCGATTATATGGCGGCGAAACGTCCCATTGCCTATACGTCGTCGTTCGGTCTTTACTTTTGTCAAGCAGAAGGAACGATGTCAATTGAAAAAGCGTACATTTATGCCGACCATTTATTGCTCCGTTCGAAAGAAAGCGGCAAAAATAAAGTATCAGCCCAATGCGGGGGAGTTGCATAAATTAGGCGGCTCTCCCTTGACTTTTCCTTAGCGCAACCTAAGGTGAAGCAGTTCAATTAGTAAATAAACGGAAATTTCCCTTACTTATGATACGGTTCCCCGCGGTTAATGCGAAACGCACGATAAATCTGCTCGAGCAAAATGAGGCGCATCAGCTGGTGTGGAAACGTCATTTTCGAAAACGACAGCGTCTCATCGGCGCGCGCCATCACTTGTTTGCTTAAGCCAAGCGAGCCGCCGATGACGAACACCACTTTGCTTTTGCCGTAGGTGGCGAGCTCATCGAGACGGGCGGCGAATTGCTCGGACGATTTCATCTTCCCTTCAATCGCGAGCGCGATGACGTGGGCGTCATGCGGAATTTTCGCCAGCAGCCGTCCTCCCTCGCGCTCTTTGATTTGTTCCTCCTCAAGTTCGCTCGCCCGCTCCGGCGTTTTTTCATCAGCGACTTCGATGATGTCGATTTTGGCGTATGCGGACAGACGCTTTGTATATTCATTAATTCCAGCGATTAAATATTTTTCCTTCAATTTACCCACAGCGACAATGGAAATATGCACAAACAACCCCTGCCTTATAAACAGCTTATCAACAAGATTTATCCACATATACACAACACATATCCACATGTTGTGAAAAAACTGTTATCCTCCTACGACATATACAGCTTGTTTCGAGCAAAAATAGCACTGTTTTTCGCTGTTGTCCACAGGCAGGAGATCCGGCGCCTGTTCCGTTTCATCTACATATTGATCAATGGCGATGTCGACATGTTCTTCACATGTGAATATCATCATTCTCGCCCCTTTCCTTGTGGAAAAAAGAAGGAGCGTTTCCGCTCCCTCCATCCGTTTTCGTTTAATACGACTCGCGCGCCAGCTTCATCGTGACCGTGCGTTTTTTCCCATCACGATAAAACGTAACTTCCATCCGGTCACCGATCGATTTTTTCGTATATAAATATTTGCGCAAATCAAGCACGTTGCGGATTTTTTCGCCGTCAAGCGCCACGATGACATCAAACTGTTTTAAGCCCGCCTGTGCGGCCGGCGACATCGGCACGACTTGAATGACCGCCGCTCCTTCCGTTACGTTCGGCGGCAAATGGAGCGTCGCCTGCAAATGGTACGATGGGATGTCGCTCAGCGAGCGAAGTTCAACGCCCATATACGGACGGCGCACTTGTCCGTATTTTTCCAAGTCCGAAATGATCGGAATGGCCGTGTTGATCGGGATCGCGAACCCGATGCCTTCAACCGCCTCTTGGGCGATTTTCATCGAGTTGATGCCGATGACTTGCCCTTTGATATTGACGAGAGCGCCGCCGCTGTTGCCCGGGTTGATCGCCGCATCTGTCTGCAATACTTCTGCATTCCAGTCTGGAGCGCCGTCTTGGTCCAAATCGACTTCGACCGTCCGGTTCGTTCCGGAAATAATGCCTTGTGTCACCGAGCCGGCAAACTGCAAGCCGAGCGGGTTGCCGATGGCAATGACCGGCTCCCCTGGCTTCACCGTATCGGAGTTGCCGAACTGGGCGACTTTTTTCACATGCTTCGCGTCAATTTCCAAGACGGCTAAATCCATAAGCACATCGCTGCCCAGCAACTTCGCCGGCACTCTCGTCCCATCTTTGAGGCTCACTTCCAGCTGACTGGCGTTTTCAACAACATGATGGTTCGTGACGATAAACGCCCGGCCTCCCGCTTTCTTGTAAATGACGCCCGATCCGACGCCAGCCTCGCCTCCTTGCGACCAGAAGCTGGCTTCTTGAATGTTGACAACGCCGACAACCGCATCCGACACTTGGTCGATCGCCTTTGTCACCGCCGTCGTCACATCAACGGAAACACTCTGCCGAATCGGTGGAGTTCCATTTTCCTCTGTTTTTGGCTCTTCCTCTGCTCTTTGATTCGGCACAACATCATACGGGAGGATATCCCAACGGGAAAGCGCCGGAATGGACATGAGGACGAGCAACCCTCCTAACACGGCGCCGACAAGCGCGGAAACAAACGATCCGCTGCGCCGCTTCCTCCTCGTTTGTTCGTACGGCTCATAATGGTCGTCGTAGTATCCCATGCTCACCATCCTTTCCACATTCGTCTCCATCCCTCATTATAATCATGAACAGGAGAAAAAATCCAACAAATGCGTCTCCCTCAGTTTCGGCAAAACGGGCTTTATACATACGCCAGCGCTGTCGCCCGACGCGGATCGGTATCATACAAACGAAAGCGGGCGCCGACCGCTAAGCCTTTCTGTTCCAACACTTGCGTCACGGTCATGCGCGCCAGCTCTTTCATATTGTTATCTTGGCTCAAATGGGCCAAATAAATTTGCTTTGTCCGGTCGCCGATCACGTCAGCAAGCGCCAAACCCGCTTCCTCATTCGAAATATGGCCGACATCGCTTAAAATGCGGCGCTTGACGCTCCATGGATATCTCCCCATCCGCAGCATGCCGACGTCATGATTGCTTTCAAACACGAACACATCCGCGTTTTCAATCGTCTTTTTGATCCGCTCGCTCACGTAGCCGGTATCGGTGAGCAACGCAAGCTTTTTCCCTTCATAGTGGAAAACGTAAAACATCGGCTCGGCGGCGTCGTGAGAGACGCCGAACGATTCGACGTCAACATCGCCGAACGTCCTTACCGCGCCGAGCGGAAAGACAAATTTTTGCTCGGGCGGAATGTCGCCGACCGCTTGTTCCATCGCCCGCCACGTTTTTTCATTGGCATACACCGGCAGCCGATACTTGCGGGCAAGCACCCCGAGCCCTTTAATATGGTCGCTATGTTCATGGGTGACAAGCAGCGCATCAAGCTGCTTTGGATGGCGGCCGATCTCAGCAAACAACTCCTCAAGCTGCTTGCCGCTCAAACCGGCGTCAACAAGCAGGCGCTGGCGGTCTGTCTCAATGTAAAAGGCGTTGCCGGTGCTGCCGCTGGCCAGCACACTAAATCGCATCGTCATGTTCTTTCACTCCAGCACATTTCCTTGATCATTGATCACTTGCCCTTCAAACGCATTGACGAAATAGTCTTCCTTCCGATTGACAACGATATGCCAAGTTGGAGTCAACACTTGGGATGCAGTAAATTGAACAAGCCCGTAATAGCCAAGCTCCACTTTTGTGACGCGGTCGCCCGGCTGCAAATGCCCTTTTCGGTACAACGTCTCAATGGCTTTAATCGCCGGGACGATATCTTGCTTCCGCTCGTACTTTTCCAAGTCGCTGAGCATCGTCTGTTCATACGACAGCGCTTCCCGTCTCCCGTTGACATGGATGACGAGCTTGCTGTTTTCATTGCCGTAAATCATCTTGCCGTCATACACTTGGTAGCAGGTCAAGATTCCTTGTTTTTCATCAAACGACCAAAAGGCATATTGCCCGCCGCCGATGATGTAGCGCTGCAAAAACTCACGCAGCTGGTATGGATCGTCAATCGGCAGAGCAACCGGATCGATGAACGTCCCTTTGACTTTCGTTTCTCCTTCGATTTTCACTTTTTGCCCGGGCAGCTTTTTTACATCCGCCATGGTGAATGAGCGGCTTTTGCCGCTGACATACGCCGCTTTCGTCACTTCTTTAGGCAGATCCACATACGTAATGCCGTTCGCCTCAAGCTGCTCTTCAATCGTCGTTTCCAAAATGACATCGAGCTGGCTGCTGTTTCGTTTTTCCATAAACTGATAGCCTAAAAAGCAGTCGAGGATGAGGAACACGATAATAAAAATCGTCTTCGTTTTACTCCAGTCCATTTGTTCCCCCTCCTCCCGCCTCATCGCCCATGTTTACCTTTTTCCACGTTTGTCCGTACAAGTAGAACCATGCCGGTTCAAGGCGGATGACTTTTTCCCGCTCCGGATCTTTGATGAGCTCATAGCCGATGGCGATATCTTTGATGAGCGATTTGCGAACGCCTTTCGTCTGTTCGAACCAGTTGACGACCTCATGGCCGGACGGCAGCGTTTTTGGTGTGCGGTTGCGATCCGCGATTTCAAGGCGGAAGAGCGGACGCTGGTATTTCATCAAATCGGACGCTCCCCACGTCTCCACGATTTCTGACATGCCGTATTCATTAAAGACTGGATAGCCGTTGACGACAAGCCGGAACGTGACTTTTCGATCCTCCTCGCTCCAGCGGGCGAAATGATACAGATCCGTCCAACCGCCATGCTCATTGACGAAATCAATGCTTTTTTGGATGATATGGGTTTCTTGCTCTGTTTGTCCCATATTCGAGACGCGCGCCGCTGGATTCACATACAGCAGCATCCGTTGAAGAAAATCGACGTCCATCAGCCGCGAACCGTCTGTATATTCTTCGCCAAACGGAATCAAATCTTTTTTGACAAAGCTTGGATCGCTAAAGAGCGCTTCTTTAAACTTGTCTGCGTCCAGCTCGTCGGTATAATATTGCAGACTGCTGAGCACCACTTCTTTTTCCGGCAAATACAGCTGATTCGTTTCGCTGACCGGATAAGCGAAATAACGCGGAAAATGGCTCGCTTCTTTCGCCAGCCGGCCGATCGCCGATAAGGAGGCATCGCTGGCAACCGCTTTGTAAATTTTGCGCTTGTCGGTCGCGATGAAGTAGATGGGGAACTCGTCCTTCCCGCCGAGCGGGACGAGCAGGCGGTCAAACGCCAAGCCGTCGAGCCCCCTGTCATCGATCGTGAAAATCAATCGGTATATGTCGATCGGCACCTCATCGGGGTAAATGATCTCAAGCCGCTCTTTGCCATTTAAAAACGATAAAAACTTCCCTTGCGGAACAGAAGACGAAACATCTTCGAAATCGTCAAGCGTCCATCTTCTCATTTCTTTCAGCACTTCATTTTTCTCTTCGTCTTTCGTCACAGCATAGGGGACGCCGTTTTTATGAATGAGAATCTGCTTTGGCTGCACGACCATCGCTGTATCCACTTGCGTATTGCTCACGGAGACGTGTTGAATGTATTCGTCGTTTTGCAACACGTCGTATTTCGGATGATATGTCCATAAGGCAAACGTTAAGGTAATGCTGATGAGCACAAGCAACGTCAACACGATGGTTTTGATCGTTTCATACATCGCACCAGTCATCCTTTTGCTCGCGTTCTAGCGGCAGCGTAAAATAAATCGTCGTTCCTTTATGCTCCTTGCTTTCCGCCCAAATGGTCCCACCATGGGCGACGACGACTTCTTTGGCAATAGCCAGCCCAAGCCCCGTGCCGCCCAATTTGCGCGATCGCGCCTTATCGACCCGGTAAAACCGTTCGAAAATTTTTGCCAAGTCGGCTTTCGGGATGCCGACTCCTTCGTCGCTGACGCTGACGATAATTTCATCAGCCAATTCACGGACGCGAAACGTAATCGTCCCGCCTTGAGGGGAGTATTTCAACGCATTAGAAATAATGTTGTCCAACACTTGCGTAATTTTGTCTTCATCCACCTCAATAAAAATCGCCTCGCGCGGAATTTTGCGGACAAATCGGATGTTGTCGCTTTTCGTTAACTCAAATCGGTCAATGACTTTATGGAAATAAGCTGAAAAGTTGATCCACGTTTTCTTCAGTTTGTAGTCTTTGCTGTCAAGTTTGGACAAATGGAGCAAGTCGTTGACGAGCCGAATCATTCGCTCGGTTTCATTTTGCACAACTTGAATGAACCTAGGGGCGATGTCTTTATCTTGCCAAGCGCCGTCACCGAGCGCTTCCAAGTAGCTTTTCATCGTCGTCAGCGGCGTGCGCAATTCATGCGAAACATTGGCGACGAACTGCCGCCGCTCGCGGTCGATTTTTTCCTGTTCGGTAATGTCGTGCAAAACGACGATCAACCCGTTGACAAATCCGCCCTCTTTTTGAATCACCGACAACGACGCGCGCAAAATATATAGTTCCTCATCCGTGCTGAAATCTAAAATGAGCGAATCGCGCTCCTCAAGCAGCGTTTCAAACGTATACTGGTCGGCAATGCCAAGCACGTCGACGATCGAACTCGACAGCACTGTTTCACGTGAAACATTCAAAATGTTTAACGCTGCATCGTTAATGAGAATGACGCGCCCGCGACGGTCGGTCGCAATGACGCCATCAGTCATATGCGTCAAGACGGACTCGAGCTTGCGCCGTTCCCCTTCCGTCGTCGCCTGCGCTTCCTGCAGTTTTTTGGTCAGGTTATTGAACGTCATCGCCAATTGGCCAATTTCATCATAGCCGTACACTTTGACCTTGCGTGAGAAATCTCCCCTCGTCATCGCCAGCGCTTGCCGGCGCATATCGGAAATCGGCCGGGTGATCGTGCGCGACAAAAAAATGCCGAGCACGGCGGTAATGGCGAGAGCGATCCCCGTCCCGGTCGCCAAAATCATATTGATTTGCCGCATTTGCGAAAAGACGTTTTCCATCGAGGCGATGACGTAAATGACACCTTTGATTTCGCCGCTCGTTTTGATCGGAGTCGACGAAATGTACATGCGATGGCCTGTTTTCGAATCGAGCAGCATCCGGTCGACGATTTCGCCGGTGACGAGGGAACGTTTTACATAAATCTCGGTCGTCCGCTTTCCGACGATGTTTTGCATATACGGATTGGATGTCGCAAGCACTTTCCCTTTCTCATCGATGACGCGCACTTCGGAAATGTCTTGGGAAACGAAATCATGAAGAAGCGAACGGATGTCTTCTTCCAATGTCGGGCTTTTTTCATCGCGCTCCCGATTCATCGCCTGCTCGACGTTATAGGCGAGCAAGGTCACCCGTTCGTTTAATGAGTTTTTAAAGTTCTGCACAAGCTCCGTTTCCAGCTTGCGAACGAAGTACACGCCGATGATTTGCATGGCGACGAGAATCAGTAATACATAAATGATGACAAACTTAAAATGAATCGAACGGAATGGACCTACTTTTTTCATGCTGACTCATGACTCCTGTTCTGGATTGCGCAAGTAATAGCCGACGCCTCGCCTTGTGACGATCCAATTCGGGTGGGAAGGGTTGTCCTCAATTTTTTCACGCAGACGCCTTACCGTCACGTCAACGGTGCGCACATCTCCATAATAGTCGTAGCCCCAAACGGTTTGCAGCAAATGCTCGCGCGTCATCACTTGGCCAATGTGCTTCGCCAAATAATGAAGCAGCTCAAATTCGCGGTGGGTCAGTTCAATCGTTTCGCCGCGCTTTTGCACAATATACGCGTCCGGACGGATGACGAGCGGGCCAATGACAATTTCATTTGTTTCGTTTTCTCCTTCTTCTTGGTTGGCCGTTTGCGCATGGCGGCGCAAGTTTGCCTTCACCCGCGCCAGGAGCTCGCGCGTGCTGAACGGCTTTGTCACATAATCGTCCGCACCAAGCTCCAACCCAAGCACTTTATCAATCTCGGAATCTTTCGCTGTCAGCATAATGATCGGCATATCATACTTTTTCCGCACTTCACGGCATACTTCCATGCCATCTTTTAACGGCAACATAATATCCAATAAAATCAAGTCCGGCATCGTTTCTTCAACTTTTTGCAGCGCTTCTTCGCCGTCGTAGGCGCAAATGACTTCATATCCTTCTTTTTGCAAATTAAATTGCAAAATATCGGCAATCGGTTTTTCATCATCAACGACTAAAATGCGTTTTTCCATCTCGCTCACATCCTTCCTTTTGCGATGGAATCCTATCATTACTAATTTACCATGTTATGAACATGAAATCATCCTTTGCCGATTGCCATTTTGAGGAGCCGATCAAAGAAAAAAGCATAGACGCGCGCGCATCTATGCCTGTCGTTTGCATTGTTTATACGCTGCCTGCCACCGTCCACTGTTGCCGCTTACGCGTAGACGCTGCGGACGACGTTCGTTTGCGAACGGTCCGGTCCGACGGAGAAAATCGAAAGAGGGATGCCGGTGAGCTGGGAAATGCGCTCGACGTAATGGCGGGCGTTCGCCGGCAGCTCGTCTAGACTTTTCACCCCGGTGATATCTTCCGTCCAGCCAGGAAGTTCTTCATAGATCGGCTCGCATTCGGCCAACACTTTCAAGCTGGCTGGAAATTCTTCGAGCACTTGGCCGCGGTAGCGATAGGCGACGCAAATTTTCAACGTTTCAATGCCGGTCAACACGTCGATCGAGTTAAGCGACAAGTCCGTAATGCCGCTCACCCGGCGGGCATGACGGACAACAACACTGTCAAACCAACCGACGCGGCGCGGACGGCCAGTCGTCGTCCCATACTCGCGGCCGACTTCGCGAATGCGGTCGCCGATTTCATCGTGCAGCTCTGTCGGGAACGGCCCGTCGCCGACGCGCGTCGTATAGGCTTTCGCCACCCCGACGACATGCTTGATTTTCGTCGGCCCGACACCGGCGCCGATCGTTACCCCGCCAGCGACTGGATTCGACGACGTGACAAACGGATACGTTCCTTGGTCAATGTCAAGCATGACGCCTTGCGCTCCTTCGAACAAGACGCGGCGCCCTTCATCGAGCGCATTGTTCAATACGACCGATGTGTCGCAGACGTATCTGGCGATTTGCTGGCCGTACTCGTAATACTCCTCAAAAATGTCCTCCAACCGGAAGCCTTCGACCCCGTACACTTTTTCAAGCAACGTATTTTTCTCCCTCAAGTTGCGCTCCAGCTTTTCGGCAAACACGTCGCGGTCAAGCAAATCAACAATGCGGATGCCGATGCGCGCCGCCTTGTCCATGTACGCCGGCCCAATTCCTTTTTTCGTCGTGCCGATTTTGTTTGCCCCTTTCCGCTCTTCCTCAAGCTCGTCCAATTTCAAATGATACGGCAAAATGACATGAGCGCGGTTGCTGATGCGCAAATTATCAGTCGAAATGCCGCGCTCGTGCAAATACGAAAGCTCCGCAACGAGCGCCTTCGGATCGACGACCATCCCATTGCCGATGACGCAAATTTTATCTTTATAAAAAATGCCCGATGGGATCAAGTGCAGCTTATACTTTTCTCCGTTGAACACGATCGTGTGTCCAGCGTTGTTTCCTCCTTGATACCGGGCAATCACTTCCGCATTTTCCGATAAAAAATCCGTAATTTTCCCTTTCCCTTCATCGCCCCATTGCGTGCCGACAACAACGACTGACGACATGGCGAGCACCTCCAGTTTCCTCGGTCTAAACATTGTCAGTGTACCAGTTTTCCGGCACAAAGTCAACGAAACACGAACATTTTAAACAAATACAAACCTTTTCATTCGCTTATCAAGCAAAAGGAAGACGCCCGCTGACGCCAGCGCGAGCCATTTTACGCTCCCGGCGGAATTTGCGCCTCATCGAAACGGCGCTCTAAGTTGACGAATTTATTGTACTCTTTAATAAAGGCGAGCTGCACCGTCCCGACCGGGCCGTTCCGCTGTTTGGCGATAATGATTTCGATGATGTTTTTGTTCTCGGAATCTTTGTTGTAGTAGTCGTCGCGATACAAAAAGGCGACGATATCAGCGTCTTGCTCAATGCTCCCCGATTCGCGAAGATCGGACATCATCGGCCGCTTGTCCTGGCGTTGCTCAACGCTGCGCGACAGCTGTGACAAAGCGATGACCGGCACTTCGAGCTCGCGGGCGAGCGCCTTTAACGAACGGGAGATTTCCGACACTTCCTGCTGGCGGTTTTCCCGGTTGCGCCCACTTCCTTGAATGAGCTGCAAATAATCGATCACCACCATGCCGAGGCCGCTTTCCTGTTTCAAGCGGCGGCATTTGGCGCGAATGTCGCTGACGCGGATGCTCGGCGTATCGTCAATATAAATGCCGGCGTTTGATAAACTGCCCATCGCCATCGTCAGCTTGCCCCAATCTTCCGGCGTCAGCTTGCCAGTGCGCAAGTTTTGGGCGTTGATGTTGCCTTCGGCGCAAAGCATCCGCATCACAAGCTGCTGGGCGCTCATTTCCAAGCTGAAAATCGCGACATTTTCGTTCGTCTTCGTCGCCACATTTTGGGCGATGTTTAATGCGAATGCCGTCTTCCCGACCGATGGCCGGGCGGCGACGATAATCAAGTCGCTGCGCTGAAATCCGGACGTCATCCGGTCGAGTTCAGTGAATCCGGTCGGGATGCCGGTGATGTCCCCGTTCCGGTTATGGAGCATTTCAATGTTGTCATACGTCTGTACGAGAACATCTTTAATATTTTTAAAGGCGCCTGAATGTTTCCGTTGGGAAACCTCCATAATTTTCCGTTCCGCTTCATCGAGCAAAACGTCAATTTCATCTTCCCTTGTATAGCCATCTTGGGCAATCGATGTCGCCGTGCGAATGAGGCGGCGAAGCAATGATTTTTCTTCAACAATGCGGGCGTAGTATTCGACGTTGGCCGCTGTCGGCACAGAATCAGCAAGCTCGCTTAAGTAGGAGACACCGCCCACTTCCTCCAGCTGCTCCAAAGCGGCCAGTTCCGCCGTCACCGTCACTAAATCGACCGGCTCGCCTTTATCAGCGACGCGAAGCATGGCGTGGAAAATTTTTTGATGGGCCGCGCGGTAGAAGTCTTCGGGAATTAATCGTTCCGAGGCGAGCGTCAGCGCAGTGGGATCCAAAAACACAGCGCCAAGCACGGCCTGCTCGGCTTCAATGCTTTGCGGAGGAATTCGTTCTGAAAAAAGTTCGCTCATCGTCTCACCGCCTTTTCCCCCGTTTCATTTCCGTCGATAATGCCCCCGCCATAGCGGGCGGGGGCATCGTCGCTACCGTTATTTTTGTTCCTTGACGTGCACTTTTAAGGTCGCTGTCACTTCCGGATGGAGCTTCACCGGCACATTCGTATATCCGAGGGAGCGAATGGCATCAGCAAGCTCGATTTTCCGTTTGTCAAGCTTCAAGCCGTGCTGGGCCTGAAGCGCCTCAGCGATTTGCTTGCTCGTGATCGAGCCAAACAAACGGCCTCCCTCGCCCGCTTTCGCCGGAATTTCCACCGTCAGCTTCTCGAGCTCTTCTTTCAGTTTTTTCGCATTGGCCAATTCTTCCGCCGCTTGGCGCTGCTCTTTTTGTTTTTGCGCCTCGAGCGCTTTGATGTTCGCCGGCGTCGCTTCAATGGCGAGCCCTTGTTTGAACAAAAAGTTGTTTGCGTAACCGTCGGCGACGTCTTTGATTTCCCCTTTTTTCCCTTTTCCTTTCACATCTTTTAAAAAAATGACTTTCATGATGGCTTCCCCCCCTCGAAATAGTCATGAATGGCTTCACGCAGCTGCCGCTCCGCCTCTTCCACCGTCACTTCGGACAATTGGGCGGCGGCGTTTGTCAAATGTCCGCCTCCACCAAGCCGTTCCATAATGACTTGCACGTTGACATCGCCGAGCGAGCGGGCGCTGATGCCGACCGTCCCGTCGGACCGCTTGGAAATGACGAACGAAGCAACGACGCTGCTTAAAGTGAGAAGCGTATCGGCCGTTTGCGCAATCAACACTTGGTCGTGCACCTCGTTCTCGCCGCCTTTGGCGATGGCGATGCCATGCTCATCGATCACCGCCCGTTCGATCAATTTCGCCCGTTTGACGTAGTTGGCGATGCTTTCCCGCAGCAATTTTTGCACAAGCACCGTATCCGCTCCTTGGGCGCGCAAGTATGACGCGGCGTCGAACGTCCGCGAGCCGGTGCGGAGCGTAAAGCTTTTCGTGTCGACGACGATGCCGGCAAGCAGGGCGGTCGCTTCGAGCATCGTCAGCTTCATCCGTTTCGGTTGGTACTCTAACAGCTCGGTGACGAGTTCCGATGTCGAAGAAGCATAAGGCTCCATATAGACGAGAATCGGCGCCTCAATGAACTCTTCGCCGCGGCGATGGTGATCAATGACGACGATATGGTCGGTGCGATACAATAGCCGCTCTTCAATGACGAGCGACGGACGATGCGTATCGACGACGATCAAAAGCGTATCCTCGGTGACGAGCTCAAGCGCCTGCTCCGGTTTTAGGCATCTTGACCATAATTCAGCATGTTTTTTCATTTCCTCAAGCAACCGTTGCGCCCCGGCATCCGTTTTGGCCGGATCGACGACGATAAACCCTTCCTTTTGGTTCGATTGGACGACTTTTAAAACGCCGATCGCCGCTCCCATGGCGTCCATATCGGGATATTTATGGCCCATGATGAGCACTTTGTCGCTTCCTGCAATCAGTTCGCGAAGCGCATGGGAAATAACGCGGGCGCGGACGCGCGTCCGCTTTTCCATCGGGTTCGTTTTGCCGCCGTAAAACTTCACTTTTCCATTTCCTTGCTTAATCGCGACTTGATCGCCCCCGCGCCCCAACGCTAAGTCCAAGCTTGATTGGGCGAGCGCCCCGAGCTCCGGGAGCTGGGACACGCCGGCGCCGATGCCGATGCTCAGCGTCAGCTGGGCATGATGTTTTGCCGTCTGCTCTCGCACTTCGTCGAGAATGGAAAATTTGCTTTTCTCGAGCCGCCCAAGAATATGTTCGTTCAATACGGCAATAAATCGGTCGGATGACGTCCGCTTTAAAAAAATGCCATAGTCGTTCGCCCACCGGTTCAACACGGAAGTGACGAGGCTGTTTAGTTGGCTTTTTGCCTGATCGTCCATCCCTTGCGTAATTTCATCATAATTGTCAAGAAAAATAATGGCGAGCACCAGCCGTTCCGCTTCATACTGCCGCTTCAATTCCAAATGCTCAGTAACATCAAAAAAGTAAAGAAGCCGTTCAGGGCGGCGAATGACCACTTTCAGCTGCTTTCCGTTCAATTCGACGATCTCTTCGTCCGTTTTTCCCCTTTTCACAAAAGCGGCCAACGATTCGGAAAGCTCGGCGAGAGAGCGGCCGACAAGCGTCTGTTCCTTAAAGCAGGCGGCCAAAAAACGGTTCGACCACTCGATTTCTCCCCCTTCATCGATGAGCATAATGCCGATCGGCATTTGCATCAACGCTTCCTCGCCTACTTTTTTCACCCGGTGCGACAAATTGGAAATATAGTGCTCCAACTCTTTATGCAAGGAGCGTTGCGCCCCAATGACATAATAAAGCACAAACCCGACGCCAAGAAGGGCGACGAGGCCAAGCAGCCATTGGAAGTAAAACAAGCCGATCGCCATAAGCACCGCCAAGGCGGCTAACGCATATAACGGATAGCGATACGCTTTCCTTTCATAAAAATGGGACATTCAAGTCAGCTCCTACACTGAAGAAATGACTCGCCTGATCCAATTATCATATGCGGCGGCGCAAATCAAATCCTAAATCAATTATACCGAATATCGCCACAAGATAAAGTAGAAAAGGCAGGAATAAGCAAACAACCGTCCCTGCCGCCACCACACCTTTGCCAACCCCTTTTTTGTAAGCGGCGTAGTAAAGAAACGAAAATCCTTGCACGATCATCGCCAGCTGCAACACATACGATAAGTTCAACACGGCGATATAGGCAAACGATCCTTCTTTGAACGGGAACAAGGAGAGAAGGAGCACGAAGACATACAACCACAATACAGTTTTCGGCCACATAAGCTCGCGAAACGGCGGCCATGAACCGACCGGCAGCTTCAGCCTCTTCATCACCGGCAGCGAGACGATGATCGTCGCGTACGCCAGCGCAAACGAAGCGATGACAAACAGCGTCGGAACCATATAGCCGATCAGCTTCAGCCCTTGTTCGAACTGCCTTTGCATCTCCAAAGGCGGCGCTTGTCCCATTCCCTTCATTAGATTCATTGCCGTGTCAAACGATTCTCGCACGAGCGCAAGCGTATCTTTGATCATATCGACGTGCAAAAATTGAATCGAGATGATGTAATCAAGCACGATATTCGCCAAAAATACAAGCGCGCCGACAAGAAGAACAAGATAACGGTTTTTCTGTTTCGAAAGCATCGCGCCGACTGCCATGCCGACGGTGCCGAACATAAGCGCCATCGGCAGCGACAAAAGCGAGCCGATCAAACCGGAGATGACAAGGGCCGCCGCCAGCAGCAACATAGCTGGAATCCACCCATGGCGCATCGTAAACACCATAAACGGAAGCGCTAAAAACAAAGCGGCGACAATCCCAATGACCGGCGCGTACAGCGCAAGCAAAAACAAAACAGCAAACAGCGCGAGCTCAATCGCCGCTTCGGTGAGGGCGTGCGTTTTTCGCAATGGACGTTCCCCTTTCTTTGTTTTTTTGGTGATTTGACCTCCTTCCCCACTTTCACTCTGCTTGGGAGTCGGAGTCCGCTCAGTCAGAGGAGATAAAAAAAGCAGTAAGGATCCCCCCTTACTGCTTGCTTTCGGCTCACTCGTCCGCAACGTACGGCAGAAGCGCCATTTGGCGCGCGCGTTTGATCGCGACCGTTAATTTGCGCTGATATTTCGCGCTCGTTCCCGTTACACGGCGCGGCAAAATTTTGCCGCGTTCAGAAATGAACTTTTTCAGCAAATCGACATCTTTGTAGTCGATATGCGTAATGTTGTTCGCCGTGAAGTAACATACTTTGCGGCGTTTGCCGCGGCCGCCTTTCCGTCCTGCCATGCTGTTTCCTCCTTTCCGTTGCCATCGTTTCCTCATCGGTGGAATGGCCCGCTGCCTGCGCGTTGTTTAGAGACAGGGGCTTCAAGCGACTTGTTTATTAAAACGGCAAATCATCATCAGAAATATCGATCGGCTGGCCGTCATTGGCGAAAGGATCGTCATCGATGCGGCCAAACCCTTTTTCGTTCGGATATTGGTGGTTCTGATCTTGCCCGAATGGGAATGGATCCCCATAGTAGCCGCCTGCTGTTGCCCCTCGCTGCTCGCTCGTTCCTTTCGGCTCAAGAAATTGGACGCTATCAGCCACCACTTCCGTCACGTACACGCGCCGACCTTCTTGATTTTCATAGCTGCGGGTTTGCAGTCGGCCATCGACACCAGCCAAGCTCCCCTTTTTCAAAAAGTTGGCGACGTTTTCCGCCTGGCGGCGCCAAACGACACATTGAATAAAATCCGTTTCCCGCTCGCCCTGCTGATTTGTAAACGGACGGTTGACCGCGAGCGTAAACGTGGCAACAGCCACTCCGCTTGGAGTGTAACGCAACTCCGGATCTCTCGTTAACCTGCCGACCAAAATGACGCGGTTAATCATCAGAACCACCTCTTAATCATGTCGAAAAGATTATTCTTCTTCTTTGACGACGATATGACGGATGATGTCTTCGCTGATGCGCGCTAAGCGGTCGAATTCTTGCACCGCTTTCGGCTCCGATACGACATTGACGATCATGTAATAGCCGTCGCGGTATTTTTGAATTTCATAGGCTAAGCGGCGCTTGCCCCAATCCGTCACGTTCGTAATCTCCGCGCCGTTTTCTTTCAACACGTTGTTGAACCGTTCCACGAGAGCTTGTCTCGCTTCATCGTCCATGTTCGGGCGGATGATGTACATGATTTCGTACTTTCTCACGCTCGTCACCTCCTTTTGGTCTAAGCGGCCCTTCCATTCGAAGAGCAAGGAGCAATCACCATTACTCACATTTGTTGATTATACCATGACCGACAACGATAAGCAAGGCAGTTTGCCGCATTCCGTCGGCGCAAACATCTTCCATCCGTATGACCAAGCCAAAAACGGCCCCACGCCGTGACCTGCTGCATCCGCCCTGCCCTCGAACCAATGGTTACACGTTGAACCGGAAATGCATAATGTCGCCGTCTTGCACTTCGTAGTCTTTTCCCTCCAAGCGCACTTTTCCGGCTTCGCGCGCCGCCGCCATCGATCCAGCCGCGACAAGGTCATCGTACGACACCGTTTCCGCGCGAATAAACCCTCGCTCAAAGTCGGAATGGATGATGCCGGCGCATTGCGGCGCTTTCATCCCTTTGCGGAACGTCCACGCCCGCACCTCCTGCTCGCCGGCGGTGAAAAACGTCGCCAATCCGAGCAAGCTGTAAGCGGCGCGGATAAGCTGGTCAAGGCCGGACTGCTCGATGCCGAGCTCCTGTAAAAATTGCCGTTTTTCCTCATCGCTGAACTCAGCGATTTCCTCTTCGATTTTGGCGCAGACAACAATGACTTCAGCGTTGTCGCGCTTGGCAAACTCGCGCACGTCCTTGACAAACGGATTGCCGCTAGAGTCAGCGATATCTTCCTCGCCGACATTGGCGACGTAAAGCATCGGCTTTATCGTCAACAAATGCAGCTGCTTGACGACTTTCATCTCTTCATCAGTGAACTCGAGTGTGCGCGCCGGCTTGCCGGCTTCGAGCGTCTCCTTCAACCGCCGCAAAATGTCGTATTCAAACGCCGCCTCTTTATCCTTTTGCTTGGCGATTTTGCCGACCCGTTCGATTCGTTTGTCAATCGTTTCTAAATCAGCCAACACGAGCTCCAAATTGATCGTTTCGATATCGGCAAGCGGGTCGACTTTGCCCGCCACGTGGGTGATGTTTTCATCACTGAAGCAGCGGACGACTTGGCAAATTGCATCGACTTGGCGGATGTGAGACAAAAACTTGTTGCCAAGCCCCTCTCCTTTGCTCGCCCCTTTGACGATGCCCGCGATATCGGTAAATTCAAAAACAGTCGGCACCGTCCGCTTCGGCCGAAACATTTCCGTCAATACATCGAGCCGCTCATCGGGCACTTCGACGACACCGACGTTCGGCTCAATTGTGCAAAACGGATAGTTGGCTGACTCAGCACCTGCTTTTGTAATGGCGTTAAACAGCGTCGATTTGCCGACGTTCGGCAATCCGACGATTCCTGCTGTCAATCCCATTCGTTCCACTCCTCTTTCCCGTTCACATCTTTCCTCATTATATGGGCTGGCGCAGAAAATGACAAGCGCGCCGCAAGCGGGGAATGTTTCCTCTCCCACCCGCTTCAAAAAAGCGGAAGTTTGCGCCCTTTTCCCAACACTTGGATGACAAAATCATCTTTTCGGATCAACAGCCTCAAACCGCATTTTGTCGTCGACAATATCTTTTTTCTACTGATCCGAAGCAACTGTGAACCGCTTACTTTGCTTCCGACGTGACTTTTTCAATATTGACCAAACAGTCATACAGCGTGCTGCCGCAGCCGTTATCCGACTCCAAATCGGACGTGAGGACGTTGACCGGCCCGCCGAACACTCCCCATTGTCCTTCGTCAATGTTGATCGTGCCTGGGTAGGCGCCATCAAGCATCTTGACCGTTCCCACGAGCGATCCACGGTCGTTGTAAACAAGCGCCCGGTCGCCATCGGCAAGACCTTTTGCCGCAGCAACATCAGCCGCTACCTCAATGCGGACTGTCTGAAGCGCTGGGATGAGCGGATAATGTTGCGAATGATTCGAACGGAGCGGATGGATCGTCAACAGCCGATACGGATATTTGGCGGCTAGTGCCGGATTGGACTCCTCCGATTCGGCCGGATACATGATTTGCAGCCGGCCGTCCATCCCTTTTTGCTTGGCGATGGTTGACGTAAATTCGTATTTTCCGCTTGGCGTTTGAAACCGGCGGTCGCGCCATGGCACCGGTTCGACAGGCAAAAGGACGCGGTGTTCTGTTTTCAATCGCTTCAGCGTAATGCCGTGATGCTCCAACGGCCGGAGCGCCATCGCAAGAAACTGCTCACGCGTATAGGCAAAATCATCCCCAAACCCGAGCCTTTTTGCCAGCTCCGTCCAAATCCACAAGTCCGGCTTCGCCTCACCCGGCGGGTCGACAAGCTTCGGCCCGTAGTTCAAATACGCATGGTACATCGATGAACAATAGACGTCTTCCTCTTCAAACGAAGCCGCTACTGGCAAAACATAATCAGCCATTGCAGCCGTATCGGTCATGAACTGCTCAAACACAACCACCGTTTCAACGGAAGCGAACGCTTTTTTCATCAAGTTCGTGTTCGGCACTTGAGCGAGCGGGTTGCCGCACGTGACGATCACCATGCCGATCGGTGGATCATTCGCCCGCAATATCTCTTCTCCCTGCTTCATCATCGTCCATGTGCGCGATGCCGTTTTCCGCTCTGGGAGCGTCAATGCGGCTTTATCAAAACACTCGCCCACCTGCAAGTTGCCAAAATTCGCCCCTCCACCCGGAATGCCAACGTTGCCGCTTGCGGCGACAAGGGCATCGATCCATCGGATTGTATTGCCGCCGTTCGCATAGCGTTGCATGCCAAGGCCAAGATACGTTGCGGTCGGCCGGTCCCCGTAAAGCCGGGCCAGCTCCGTCATTTGATCGCGGCTAACACCGGTATGCCGCTCAATCTCCGCCAACGAAATTGTCTGCAATAGTTGTTTGACATCATCAAACCCAATTGTGTGTTGCTTGATAAAGGCCCGGTCCTCCAACCCGAGTCGAAGCAGCTCTTTCATAATGCCCATCGCCAAAAAAGCGTCCATTCCCGGCTTGATGCATACGTACTGATCGGCGATGCGCGCCGTCGGGCCAAACAGCGGATCGATGACCACAATGGTCGCCCCGCGTTTTTTCGCGGCAAGCAACCGCTCGAATAAATGCATGTTCGTGCGGGCGACGTTTCGCCCCCAAATGACGATGTGGCGGCTGTTGTCGATATCTTCTGGCGCATGGCTGTAGGCGTTGCCAAAATCCCATGTCTGCGCCTCAATGCCCGCGCCCCAGCAAAGGCTGCCGATAAGCTCTGTTGCCCCACCATAACAATTAAAAAAACGGCGGTCCAGGTTTTTCAGCAGCCCGTTGTTGGCGTAATCATGGCTGTGAAGCACGGCTGTCGGCCCAAATTGTTCTTTCAACTTCCGCATTTTCCCGGCGATGTCATCAAGCGCCTCTTCCCAAGAAATGCGAACGAACTGCCCGTTTACTTTTTTCAACGGATAGAGAAGGCGTTCTTTGGCGTTTACCCGCTCTTTCAACATCCGCCCGCGTCCGCAAATGTTCCCTTTCGTGATGGGATGGTGTTCGTCGCCGTCAACCCGTACGACTTTCCCCTCGTTCACCGTCACCTTCAGCCCGCATACGTCCCAGCAGTTGAGCGGACATGATGTTACATGCGTCGTTCCCGTCATTTTCTCCCTCCCCTTCGCAACAAAAGAGCATGGCCTCGCCACCATGCTTCATTTGCTTATTCTTCATGCTTGACGAGCACTTTTTTCATTTTGCGGATAAACTCTTTGCGCGGCAACAAAACGCTATGGGCGCACCCTTCGCATTTAATGCGGATGTCAGCGCCCAAGCGGATCACTTTCCAACGATTCGTTCCACATGGGTGCGGCTTTTTCATTTCGACGATATCGTATAGGCCGAACTGTTTCTCTTCCATCAATCCACCTCCCTATGACAACGATTGCTCCCGTTGCGGCTTTGCCTCCGGCTGCTCTTGTCCGTCGCGGCGATGCAGCACAAGCCGCGGGTATGGGGTTTCGATTCCACGTTCGTCCAACAGCAACTTCACTTCCTTGCGGATCGCCCGAGCGACCGCCAGATGGCGCATCGGCTTCGTTTCGCACGTGATGCGCAATACGACTTCTGAGCTGGCTAAATTTTGCACGCCAAGCAATTCCGGCGGGGCGACCATGTCTTCATACTTCGCCGGCAGCTGCGGAAGAAGCTCGCGGATGGCTTTCTCCGCCTCTTCAATGTCTTCTTCATAGGCGATGCTGACGTCAACGACAGCGAGGCTGTTGTGCAGTGAATAGTTCGTCACTTGAGTGATGCTGCCGTTTGGCAAAATGTGCACTTCCCCGGTCCAACTTTTAATTTTCGTCACCCGAAGCCCAATCGTTTCAACATACCCTTCAAAATTGCCGATGCGCACATAATCGCCGACCGCAAACTGGTCTTCAAAAATGATGAAAAATCCAGTGATGATGTCTTTCACTAAGCTTTGTGCGCCAAAACCCACGGCCAGCCCGACGACCCCAGCCCCGGCGAGCAGCGCTTTGACGGGAACGCCAAACGTATCTAAAATCATCAAGAGCGCAATAAAATATAGTACGTACGTAATGACGTTGTCGAGCAGCCGAACGAGCGTCGCCTCCCGCCGTTCGGAAATGCGGATCGGCGCCTTCTGTCGCACTTTGAACATGTTATGAACGGCAATTTTCAACACTTTCACCGCAATGGCGCATATGAGTAGGATAAGAACAATCTTCAGCGTCCCTTTTCCGATCTGGAGCCACAATTTCTCATCTATCAAAAATGCGAACAATCGGCTCATCGTTTTTTCCATCGTGTTCAACGTTGGCGACACCTCAATCTTTTTTCTTGTTCTGCGCTTTTATTTTAACAAGACCGGCCGCTGATTTGTAGCCCGATATCCCGTTATCGCGAAGAAAAGGCAAGAAAACGAACAATGAAATGTATATCATTCTTTTATTTTCCGTATACTGTTAATACTTTTGAAACGAAAGTAGGAGTGAAACGAATGAGCATACCATCGATATTTTTCTCGTCCAAGGAGGAAAGGGACCGCGTGTTTTACGATGAGCAAGGGGCGGTGTCGTCGATCGCTTGGCGGGTCGCCTCACTGCTTCCCGACCCGCTCGTTCAGCCGATCGCTATCGTTTGCATCGGCACAGACCGCTCGACCGGCGATTCGCTTGGACCGCTCGTCGGCACGATGCTCAAAGAGAAGCCGTTGGCTCGCTTCCACGTGTACGGAACACTCGAAGAACCAATCCATGCCGTTAATTTGGAAGAAAAGGTAGAAGCCATTCGACTAATTCATAACGATCCGTTCATGATCGCGGTCGATGCCTGCCTCGGGCGGCTGAAAAGCGTCGGCGCCATCACGATTGCCAAAGGACCGGTCCGCCCTGGGGCTGGGGTCAACAAACAGCTCCTTCCCGTCGGCGACGCCCATATTACTGGGGTTGTCAATGTCAGCGGGTTTATGGAGTTTTTCGTCCTGCAAAATACGCGCCTCCATCTTGTCATGAATATGGCGAAAACGATCGCCAATGGCATTTACGAAGCAGAGCGGTTCATCCTCCGAAAAGAGCGGCTCGCTGCCCCTCCGCTCTCAACAGACCGGCATTCATTATGGTAGGCAGCAAATCCCCCTCTTGGTCAGCTGTTCAAGGAGGGGATTTCTTTTCTGTCCGGCCAAAACAACCGGTCGTTAAACGAGTGAAAGAATGAAAACGGCGGCTGCCGTAATGAGAATGCTCGGCAGCAAATTGGCCACGCGAATGTTCGTCAACATGATGTCCAACCCTCTCTTGCAAAAAAATAAACCGGCCTTGATCAAAGGGCCGACTTACTCGTCGAACCGCACATCGAGCAGTTCTAATATTCTCTCTAAATCTTCCGGAGAAAAAAACTCAATTTCAATTTTTCCTCTTTTCCTCGTTTGTTTAATCGTGACGTTCGTCCCGAATTTTTCGCGCAGCAACGATTCGCTTTCCCGAATAAACACGCTTTTTTCCGGCGGTTTCCGCTTCGATGTTTCACGTGAAACATTTTCGTTCGCTTGTTGGATCAGTTTTTCAAGCTGGCGGACGTTCAACCCTTCGCGAATCGTCCGTTCCACGATCGATTTCATTTTGCTTTTTTGTTTCAGCCCTAAAAGCGCGCGGCCATGTCCCATCGAAAGTGTGCCGTCAATGAGCAGCTTTTGCACATCTGAAGGGAGGGACAACAAACGCAAATGATTAGCGATGTGCGGACGGCTCTTCCCAACACGGCTCGCGACTTCCTCCTGGGTTAAGTGCAGCTTGTCCATCAACATTTTGTACGCCATCGCTTCCTCGATCGGGTTCAAATCCTCGCGCTGCAAGTTTTCAAGAAGGGCGAACTCCATCATTTGCTCATCAGTCAACTCGCGCACCACGACCGGCACTGACGGCAAATTCGCCTCTTTGGCCGCCCGGTAGCGGCGTTCGCCAACGACGATTTCAAATCCGTTCGGTACACGGCGGACGATGAGCGGCTGCAAAATGCCGTGCTGCAAAATCGATTGCTTCAACTCCTCAATCGCCTCAGGCTGAAACGTTTTCCGCGGCTGGTACGGGTTTGGATGAAGGTCGTGAATGCTTACTTCCCGCACCGTTTCCTCTTTCCCATTAAGTTCATTGAGAGAAAGGTTGTCAAACAGCGCACTGATGCCTTTGCCGAGACCTTTAGCCACGTTCAAGCACCTCCTTCGCCAGTTCCAAATACACTTCCGCCCCCCGCGATTTCACGTCGTACAAAATGATCGGCTTGCCATGGCTTGGCGCCTCACTCAGCCGCACGTTTCGCGGGATGATCGTCTGGTACACCTTTTCGCGGAAATACTTTTTGACTTCTTGAATGACCTGCAAGCCTAGATTCGTCCTTGCATCAAGCATCGTCAACAGAACGCCTTCGAGGCGCAAATCATAGTTTAAGTGCCGCTGCACAAGCCGGATCGTGTTAAGCAGCTGGCTGAGCCCTTCTAACGCATAATATTCGCATTGGACAGGGATGAGCACAGAATTGGCCGCTGTCAACGCGTTGAGCGTCAGCAAGCCGAGCGAAGGAGGACAGTCGATAATAATGAAGTCGTATTTGTCTTTCAGCGGCTCGATCGCGTTTCTCAGCCGGATTTCGCGGGAAATGACCGAGACGAGCTCAATTTCTGCGCCGGCGAGCTGGATCGTCGCTGGAATGACGTATAAATTTTCGATGTCCGTCGGTCGAATGACATCTTTTGCTTTCATGTCGCCAATGATGACATTGTAGATGCATTCGTCGACATCGCCTCGCTCAATGCCGATGCCGCTCGTCGCATTTCCTTGCGGATCGGCGTCAACAAGCAGCACTTTTTTTCCAAGATGCGCCAAACAGGCCGATAAATTGACCGCCGTCGTCGTTTTTCCAACTCCGCCTTTTTGGTTTGCAATAGCAATGACTTTTCCCACGATGCCACCTACCTCTATCTCTTCCTCAATCCATTTTATTTTAGCACGAAAACAGGAAAATGACTTTGTTTTCTGAAAGAAAAAACCCCATCAGCAGTGCTTGATGAGGCAAAAGGTGACTTTCGTTATTTTTTCGCGATTCGAATCGTAATTTGATAGTAGTCATCGAATTCTTCTTCTTCAGATTGGACGGACACCCCGCTGCTTTCGACCATGGAAAGCGACTGGCGGATCGTGTTGACGGCGATGCGCATATCGCGGCTGAACGCCTTTCGCTTCGGTTTTGGCTTCCGTTCCCCCGCCTCGAGCAGCTTTAACACCCGATCTTCCGTCTGCTTGACATTCAACTGTTTGTCGATGATTTCTTGCAGCAGTTTCAGCTGTTTTTCTTTATCTTTCAAGGCAATCAACGCGCGCGCATGACGTTCCGTAATCGCCCGTTGCAAGAGCGCCTCTTGCACCTCTTGCGGGAGTTTCAGCAGACGCAGCTTATTGGCGATCGTCGACTGTCCTTTGCCGAGCCGCTGAGCGAGCGCTTCTTGCGTCAAATCATGGAGCTCGATCAATTTGGCGTACGCCATCGCCTCTTCAATCGGCGTCAACTCTTCGCGCTGTAAGTTTTCAATGAGGGCGACGGAGGCGGTTTCTTTGTCATTTAAGTTTTTGATGATCGCGGGGATTTCCGTCCAGCCAAGCTTTTGCACCGCTCTCCATCTCCGCTCGCCGGCGATGATTTCAAACCGTCCGTTCCCGCATTCGCGGACGACGATCGGCTGGATGATGCCGTGCGTGCGGATCGTCAGCGCCAACTCGTCGATCTTCTCTTCATCAAACATCGTGCGCGGCTGAAAGCGGTTCGGAATAATGCTTTTGACTGGAATGTGGCGAACTTCCTCCCGCTCTTGCTTTTCCTCCATTTCTTCCTGTTCTTTTTCTCCAAAGCTGAACAAGCGCGAAAATGGATGTTTCATCCCCCTACACCACCTTTGGACATACTTGGCCAAAATGTCTCTGTCTCGCCCGGCATACGCCGCCTTACGGTCGGTTTTTTGGCGCGGGACGAAGGCGGGGAGCGAAACAGCTTGTTTCTCTCTTTCAGTCGGCAAAGCCCTCCCCCGCCCGCAAAGACGCTACTGAATCGGTTGTTTGTTCGGCGTTCCCGGTTTGCGCGGGTATTGGTTCGGCGTTTTTCTCATTTTTTGGATGAAAATGATCGTTCGTTCGCCTTCGTCAAACGGCAACGTGAACGTTTCCGTCGCCGTCACTTCTCCGCCAAGCACAGAAATCGCCTTGTTTCCCTCTTTCAGCTCCTCGGGCGCCGAAGCAGCTTTCATCGCAATGAATGTCCCGCCCATTTTCACGAGCGGAAGGCAAAGTTCGACAAGCACTGGCATGCGCGCCACCGCTCTGGCCGTGACGACGTCAAATGATTCGCGCATCCCCTTTTGACGGGCGAACGTCTCAGCGCGTTCGTGGTAAAGCGCCACGTCCGCAAGCCCGAGCTCGGTGATCAGATGCTCTAAAAAACGGATGCGTTTTTGCAGCGAATCAACGATGGAAACGCGCAAATGCGGAAAACAAATTTTGAGCGGAAGGCTCGGAAATCCCGCCCCGGATCCGACGTCGCAAAGCGCAAGCGGCGCTGAAAAGTCGTAGTAAAAAGCCGGGGACACCGAGTCGAAAAAGTGCTTGACATAGACGCCGAGCTTGTCCGTAATAGCGGTCAAATTCATTTTCTCGTTCCACTCAACGAGCAGTTCGTAATAGCGCTCAAACTGCGCAAGCGCCCGGGAAGAGAGGAGAATTCCCCTCTCTTCGAGCATGGTTTGAAATTGTGTCGCCTCCATAAGCCAATCCTTTCCCTCATTGTTTATTCATTCGACACGCGCGCGATTCTTCCTTGTTCCAAATACACTAATAATATCGAAATATCGGCCGGATTGACGCCGGAAATGCGCGACGCCTGGGCGATCGAAAGCGGGCGCACTTGTTTGAGCTTTTGCCGCGCCTCGGTTGCAAGCCCTTGGATGCCGTCGTAATCGATATCTTCCGGGATTTTTTTGTTTTCCATTTTTTTGAGCCGTTCGACTTCTTGCAACGATTTTTGGATGTAGCCCTCGTACTTGATTTGAATTTCGACTTGCTCAGCCACTTCCGGAGCGATCTCCTCGTCAGCCGGCGCCAGTTTTCGGATGTGCTCGTACGTCATCTCCGGGCGTCGGAGCAAATCGGCAGCGCGAATGCCGTCTTTCAGCTCGCTTCCACCCGCTTCACGGATGACTTCCTGCACTTTTGGCGTCGGTTTGATGATCACCGTTTGCAGCCGCTTTTTCTCCCGTTCGATCGCCTCTTTTTTCGCCAAAAATTTTTGATACCGCTCTTCGGAAATGAGACCGATCCGATAGCCGAGCTCGGTCAGGCGCAAATCGGCGTTGTCATGGCGAAGCAAAAGCCGGTACTCGGCACGCGACGTCAGCAGGCGGTACGGCTCATTCGTCCCTTTCGTCACCAAGTCGTCGATTAAAACGCCGATATAGGCATCCGAACGGCTTAAAATGATTTCTTCGCGGCCGAGCGCACGGTGGGCGGCGTTAATGCCGGCCATAATGCCTTGGCCCGCCGCTTCTTCATAGCCGGACGTGCCGTTGATTTGCCCTGCGGTATACAAGTTTTTCACAAGCTTCGTCTCGAGCGTCGGCCATAGTTGCGTCGGCACGATGGCATCATACTCGATCGCATAGCCAGCCCGCATGAGCTGCGCCTTCTCAAGTCCCGGGATCGTCTCGAGCAGCTTGCGCTGGATATGTTCCGGCAAACTTGTTGACAACCCTTGCACGTATACTTCTTCCGTTTCCCGCCCTTCCGGCTCGAGGAAAATTTGATGGCGCGGCTTATCGTGGAACCGGACGACTTTATCCTCGATCGATGGGCAATAGCGCGGCCCGGTTCCTTTGATCATGCCGGAGTACATCGGCGACAAGTGCAAGTTTTCATCGATGATGCGGTGTGTTTCCTCCGTCGTGTACGTCAGCCAGCACGGCAGCTGATCAGTGATGTATTTTGTCGTCTCGTACGAAAACGCCCGCGGCTCCTTGTCCCCCGGCTGAATTTCCGTTTTGCTGTAGTCGATCGTCCGGCTGTTGACGCGCGGCGGCGTGCCCGTTTTGAAGCGAACAAGCTCAAACCCAAGCTCTTCTAAATGCTCGGACAGCTTAATCGACGGTTGCTGGTTGTTCGGGCCGCTCGAATATTTAATGTCTCCGATGATGATTTCCCCGCGCAAAAACGTCCCGGTCGTAATGACGACCGCCTTGGCGTAATAATGCGCCCCCGTGTGAGTGATGACACCTTTGCAAACGCCGTCTTCGACGATCAGCCGCTCGACTTTTCCTTGCAGAAGCGTCAAATTTTCTTGATTTTCGAGTGTTTTTTTCATTTCCCGCTGGTACAGCACTTTATCGGCTTGCGCCCGAAGCGCGCGGACGGCTGGCCCTTTGCCGGTGTTTAGCATCCGCATTTGAATGTATGTTTTGTCAATGTTTTTTGCCATTTCCCCGCCGAGAGCGTCGATTTCGCGCACGACGATTCCTTTCGCCGGGCCGCCGATCGACGGGTTGCACGGCATGAACGCGATCATATCGAGGTTGAGCGTAATGACAAGCGTCTTCGCCCCGATGCGCGCCGAAGCTAATGCCGCTTCGCAGCCGGCATGGCCAGCGCCAACGACAATGACGTCATACGTTCCTCCATGGTAATCCATATGGCATTTCCTCCTCGCTTATTTTCCTAAACAAAACTGAGCAAACAGCTGATCAATCAAGCTTTCATGGACCGTATCACCAATGATTTCGCCAAGCAACTCCCACGCCCGGCGCAAATCGATTTGGACGAGATCAACCGGCATGCCGGCGTCAATGCCGGCCAAGGCATCCTCGATCGCTGTTTTCGCCTGCTCGAGCAAGGCGATATGGCGAGAGTTTGAAACGTACGTCAAATCGCCGGCTTCCAGCTCACCCCCAAAAAACAGGTCAGCAATCGCCTTCTCCAGTTCATCAATTCCTTGTTCATGCAACAGGGATGTCCCCACGACCGGCCGGCCGGCCGCCAGCTCCTTGACCCGCTCCATATCGATCCGCCGGGGCAAATCGGTTTTATTCACAATGACGATGGCGTCCATTCCCTCGATCATGGCAAACAGCCGCTCGTCCTCTTCCGTCAGCGGTTCATGATAATTCAAAACGAGCAAAATTAAGTCGGCCCGCTTCAACATTTGCTGCGAGCGCTCGACGCCGATCCGTTCGACGACATCTTCGGTTTCGCGGATGCCAGCCGTATCGATCAAGCGAAGCGGTACGCCGCGGACGTTGACATATTCCTCGATGACGTCGCGCGTCGTCCCCGGAATATCGGTGACGATCGCCCGATTTTCATGGGCGAGCGCATTCAAAAGCGACGATTTGCCGACGTTCGGCCGCCCGATGATGACCGTTGCCAGCCCTTCGCGCAATATTTTTCCTTGCGCGGCGGTCGACAGCAGCTTTTCAATTTGCCCGCGCACATATTCCGCCTTTTCCCGCAAAAGGCGCGGCGTCATTTCTTCGACATCATCGTATTCCGGATAATCGATATTGACTTCAACATGTGCCAGCGTCTCCAAAATCGTCTGCCGCAACTCGCGAATCAATTTTGACAGGCGCCCTTCCATTTGCTGTAGGGCGACGTTCATCGCTCGGTCGGTTTTGGCGCGGATCAGGTCGATGACTGCCTCAGCTTGAGATAAATCGATGCGCCCATTTAAAAACGCCCGCTTCGTAAACTCCCCCGGCTCGGCGAGCCGCGCCCCGTTTGCCAGCACGAGCTGCAGCACCCGATTGACGGAAACAAACCCGCCATGGCAGTTGATCTCGACCACGTCCTCGCGCGTAAACGTCTTCGGTGCGCGCATAACTGATACCATTACTTCTTCAACGACCCGTCCGCTTTTCGGATCGATGATATGCCCGTAGTGGATCGTGTGCGATGGAACGTCTTTGAGCCGCTTTCCGCTCGGGCTGCGGAAAAGCCGGTCAGCGATCTCAACCGCTTGATCTCCGCTCAACCGAACGATGGCAATCGCCCCTTCGCCCATCGGCGTCGAAATGGCGGCGATCGTATCAAATTCCGTCAAAGCTGTTCACCTCTCTTTGCTCCGCTTTCTCTATATCCACAGCCCGTTTTGGCCGCTTTTTTTCCTTGTGCATATTCACTTAGTTCAATTTTAACTTATCCACATGTGAATAACAATACGGCGCGCTCAACGCGGTTGTTGAAAAATATAAGCGGCGGCCGTCAAAAAAGTTGGTGGAAACTAGTGATTGCTTCACAATCATCTGGACGGATAGGCAAAAAAGACCGTTGCTGCGCTGTTTCCCCATTTGAAGAAGCTCTTGCTGGAGCGTTTCCCCCATTTCCATCGCCAATCTTCCAGGCGGCGCCAATACCGTAAAAAAAGAGGCCGCCTCTCTACAGTTTAGCGAGGCGCCTCTTTTTTCGGCGACATTTTGCCTGTTTTCGGAGCGACGACAATCGAACGGTGCGGATCA
Organism: Geobacillus sp. Y412MC52; assembly: GCF_000174795.2. Lineage (NCBI taxonomy): Bacteria > Bacillati > Bacillota > Bacilli > Caryophanales > Anoxybacillaceae > Geobacillus > Geobacillus sp. Y412MC52. The sequence goes on from NC_014915.1 coordinate 3,626,456, forward strand.
ACGCCAACGGAATAGGTCAAGACGTGCTTGTTGTCAGCCAGCGCTGCATGGATGATCTTCCGTTCATGCGCCGGCAACGGCTCCAACCTTACTTCTTTTCCCGTCTTCACCGCCCGGGCGGCCAGCTTGTGCGCCAGTTCGATCAGCGCCTTTTCCCTTCGTTCGCGGTAATTTTCGACATCGACGGCAATCGACACGTATTCGTCAGCATGGCGGTTGGCGACGAGCTGCGCCAAAAACTGAAGAGCGTTTAACGTTTGCCCGTGCTTGCCGATCAATAGACCGACCGGCCCCCCGTGCACATGAAGCGTCACCTGCTTGCCGCGGCGGACGGCTTCGATGCTTGCCCCTTCCGCCCCCATTTGCGCGATGACTTGCTGCAAAAAGCGAACCGTCTCCTCAACCGGGTCGATTTTCAGCACGGCTTTCACAACCGCCGGCCGGCCGCCAAACAAGCCAAACCAACCTCTTTTCCCTTCATCGAGCACAACAATAACCGCACGCTCTCGAGGCACGCCAAGCTGCGCGAGCGCCAACTGCACCGCCTCTTCGACTGTCCGGGCAGTCGCGGTCACTTCTTTCACTTTTTCGCTCCTCCTGAATGGGCGGCAATCTCCGGCCCTTTAATGAGATACGTTTGCACAATGGAGAAAATATTTCCGACGACCCAGTAAAGCGACAAAGCAGCTGGGAAGTTGATCGCGAAAATGACGATCATAATCGGCATCATCCAAAGCATCATCGCCATTTGCGGGTTTTGCTGAGCGGAGCCGGCCATCATGATTTTCTGCTGGATGAACGTCGTCACGCCGGCAATGACCGGCAAAATGTAGTACGGGTCTTTTTCGCCAAGGTCAAACCATAAAAAATTATGTTGGGCAATTTCTCTCGTCCGCATGATGGCATGGTAAAATCCAATTAAAATCGGCATCTGGATCAAAATCGGGAAGCAGCCGGCCATTGGGTTGACGCCGTGCTTTTGGAATAAGAGCATCATCTCTTGCTGGAGCTTTTGTTGAGTTTGCGCGTCTTTTGAGCTGTATTTTTTGCGGAGCGCTTCAATTTCCGGCTGAAGCGCTTGCATCGCCTTCGCGTTGCGCGTCTGTTGGATCATCAGCGGCAAAATCAATAAGCGGATCAAAATGGTGACGACAATGATTGACAACCCAAAGCTTCCGCCGAGCAGCCCGGCGACATATTTGATCAGCCAAGAAAGCGGATAAACGATATACTCGTTCCAAAACCCCTTGCTTTCCGGGGTGATCGGTTTGTGAATTTCCGTGCATCCGGCCAGCACAGCCGCTAACGCACCGAACAAAATGATGAATCTGATTCGCCTTTTCACCTTCTTTTTCCTCCCACATATACAAGTTCACGTATGTATTTTACCATCTTTTTTTGCCGCATGGAGCATTTTTTCAAGCCGAATGCGACGGTTGGCCTCCTTTTTTCAGCCCTCCGGATTTCCGGAGCACATGGATTAAACTTTTTTTTACTTCCGCATAATTCATCTCCGCCACCGGCTGCCTAGCGATCACGACATAGTCTTTGCCAGGGGCAATCTCCTCTTTCAATTCGAGGAAGCATTGGCGGATGTAGCGCTTGATTCGATTTCGGACGACAGCCTTGCCAAGTTTTTTGCTGACAGACAGCCCGATGCGAAAATAAGGCTGCTCCGGGCGGTCAAGCGTGTAGATGACAAACTGGCGGTTGGCCGTTGAAGCGCCCCTCTGAAACACTTCCTGGAACTCTTCGTTTTTCTTGATCCGATACTTTTTTTTCATTCTCCCCAAACACTCCATTTGCCTAATTTCCCGGCGGCAAAATATTGAGAAAAAAGACCACTGAAACTTCAGTGGCCTATTATGCAGACAAAACTTTTCTTCCTTTGCGGCGGCGGCGCGCCAACACTTTTCTGCCGTTTCTCGTGCTCATGCGCGCGCGGAATCCGTGCACTTTGCTTCGTTTCCGTCTATTCGGTTGATACGTCCGTTTCATCTATGACACCTCCCTAGGGAATAACAGTTACGGGCAGTCTTTCTCATTATATTGAACAATCTTAGCAAATGTCAACCGCCTCTTCGTTTTTCCAACTTTGATCAGCGCTGTGGATAAATTTTTTCTCCCTATCAACAATCCACAACATTTATCGACATTTTTTTCACATGTTCAATGGTGTGGATAATGATTTTTTTACACCCTGTCCATTTTGTGGATAATCAAAAAAATCCCGTTGCAACAAGCCGTTTTATTTGCTATTATTATTGTGTTTTCACTATGGATAATTATGTGGATAAGATGAGTCTATCCACATTTTGTGGATAGATTGTGGATAGTTTTTTCACAACGCGTTAATAATGTTACCCACAGATGGTGGATTTTGTCGAAAAGCTTCTTTATTTCCTTAATATGCTTTTTCCACAAACTT
>NC_014916.1:0-45057 GCF_000174795.2 Geobacillus sp. Y412MC52
GATTTGAACAGTACATTTTTGGTGTTTATCTCGTACATTTTTGGTTGTTTCGGCGTACATTTTTGGTGTCCAGCGTACATTTTTGGTGTTTATCTCGTACATTTTTGGTTGTTTCGGCGTACATTTTTGGTGTCCAGCGTACATTTTTGGTGTTTATCTCGTACATATAATTTTTTGTGTACGCTTTAATAAATAAAGCGTACATGGATAAAAAAATGTACTTTTTAGCAGAAGCGTTTTCTTGTAAAATAGGGTCAAGGAGTTATTTTCCTAATTTAGTAGGTGGAGGATGAGAGGATGCAGACTCCGGCTGTCCAGCCGCAGTACAACAGCGCCGTGACGAAGTCCAATGCGCTGATTGAGGCGAACTACAAGCTGTCTACTATCGAACAAAAAATCATCTTGTATATCATAAGCCAAATTCGCAAAGATGACGCCGATTTTAAAATGTATAAGTTGCCGATACAGGAGTTCTCTGAATTGCTCGGATATCGGGGAAGCCCTAAATACACGGAGCTGCGGGAGATCACGAAAAATTTGATGCGCAAGGTGCTTGAGATCAGAGAAGGCCAGAAGCTCAAACAGCTGAGCTGGGTTTCATATGTGGAGTACGACGAGCATTCCGGCTATGTCAGCTTGGCCTTTGATCCCCGCTTGAAGCCCTATCTCCTGCAGCTTAAAAGGGAATTCACGACCTATCGCCTGAAGAATGTGATGGAACTGAAAAGCTCTTACTCCATCCGCATGTACGAGCTTTTAAAACGTTGGCAGTATATGGGCGAGGTCGTGATTCGCTTGGATGATCTGCGGATGATGGTTGGAGCAGGGGACAAGTATTCGGAATACCACAATTTCAAAAAACGAGTGCTTAATCCTGCCAAGAAAGAGATTTCGGAGAAGACGGATATCATGTTCACATACGAGGAAATAAGGGAAAAACGAAAAGTTGCAGCGATCCGCTTTCAAATCAAAGAGAAAGTCGTTGAGCCGGTTGTCGTTGCCCTCGAAGGGAAAAAGGAAGCCCAAGCGGATGATCGGTATTTGCAGTTTTTGGCTGTAGTGCAGGCTTATGACCGGTACATAACAGAACAACAATTCGCGAAGATAGCGATTTTGGCGCAAAAAGCTTTCGGAGGAAACTGGATGGATGAGCTCATTCAAACGGCAAGGCGCATTATGCAACGCAATGATATACGGGAACCAATTGCTTTTCTGACCTATTTCTTGAATGAAAAAGTGCAGCGGATTCAGGCCGGAATCGACCCAAATGAGGTGACCATTCACAGCCATGGCGGCGCTAGATTCGTCCGCCGTGAGATCGTGCCGGATTGGCTTCGGGACTACGAGGAGCAGCTTGTTGCCGAAAGCGCCAAAAGCAAAGAGGTTGATGAAGATATCGAACAGATGCGACGTGAGCTTGAGGAGCGGTTAAAGAAATATAAAGACTAAGAATTCAAGCCGCGCCGGTCTTCCCGGCTGGCCGCCTCCCTGCCTACGGCAGTCCGGCCGGAGCCTGGAGAAGACCGGCGCTCGGCCGCTCGAAGAAGCCGCTCGCATCCAGTTTCCTGCCGCTGCCCGCGGCCGTACGAAGCCAGGACAAGAAGTAAACCAAAACACCCCCGAGGCTGGTTTTATTTAATTTTTGTCAGACATAAAAAGCATACTTCGACAATTACAGACAACAGGCACAGGCGCACCGGCGCTTCCGTTTCCTTTTGGTCCGGGTCCCCGGGGCGGTGTGATGGTCGGCTGGCAGCCGGAAAGGCTCCCAAGTGCAAGCCCAAGCGCCGAAGCCCTTGCCTTCCGGCTCGGTCCAGCCTATCAAACCGCCCTTCCCGGCCCAAAAGACTACGGGTCGCCGGTGTACGGTTTATAACGCCTTTTTGTATCTTTTGGGTTATTTAAACTAGACATATAATTAAAATTATATGTCTACAAACATCGTTTTTTCTATGGTATACTCGCCGTATAAGATATATTTTTCAGGTGGTTTGGATTGAAGCGTCATAAAATAAACTCGTCATATAATATAGAGGTGGAACAAATGTTGCGTGAATATGAGGACTATCTTCGAGGGAAGGGCTACTCTCCAAATACGGTGCTCTCCTATTTGAACGATGTAAATCAATTTTTGAAAGATCTAAATCTGCGCCCAGACGACTACGTGACCTCGGCGGACATCCGCAAATGGATCCAGCAGATGCTTCATCCGGACGAAGGGAAGCCGTTTGCGGTCTCGACGATCAACCGTCGGCTGAACGCGCTTCGCAATTTTTACGGCTGGGCAGTCGAGCAGGGGTATGTCGAGCAGAACCCAATGAACGGCATTGCGGATTTAAAAACGGCGGATGAGGATCAAGAGACCATCATGTGGCTGACCGAAGAGGAGTTTGAAGACCTGCTGCATCGGATGAGGAAAATGCTGGCTCACAGTCGAGGCGTCGATCCAGAGGAAAAATATCGCCGAGACCGAGCGATTGTGTACTTGTTTGTCTACGCCGGCCTGCGGGTGGAGGAACTCTCGAACTTGAAGCTCACGGACATCGACCTCGAGATGAAGCGTCTGCGGATCGTTGGGAAAGGAATGAAGGTGCGGACGGTGCCGATTTCAAACATCTTATTGGCGGAGCTTCAGGACTGGTTGGCGTTTCGCGCCGAGATGTCGAAAAAGAAACCGCATGTGGCAGCCTCCCCGTATGTCTTTTACAGCCAACGCTCGCCGAAATTTTCGGTACGGGGCATTCAGCGGATGGTCGAGGGCTACAGCCTGCCGGGCAAGAAGCTGACACCGCACATGTTTCGTCATACGTTTTGCAAATGGATGCTAAAGGCGACGAACAACGATATTGAAAAAGTGCGTCGGTTGGCCGGCCATAGTCACATCGCGACGACGTCAAGGTACTTAAAGGATAGCTACAGCGATTTGGCGGACGCGGTGGAGGCGTTGCCGAAGTTTTAATCTTGTTGTATGTTGTGAGGGGAGAAAAGCAACAATATATGAGGGCGACGTCGCTGGTTTATTGTAAAGTGAGGAGCCTTATGGATTCTTTGCATCCACGATTCAGAGGGGCCAGCTTTTCTCTGCAAACCATTTTTTCAGTGAAAAAAGAGGCTAAATCAAAAGACCGTTTTTCTTCACAGTCGTTTGACGAAAGTGTTTCGCTCGCATATACAGTGATTAGAAAGGGTGTCCCGTTAACGTTTGGGACACCCCCTTGTGTGATGTTTCTTTTAGCTTGCTGATAAAACACCCGCGGCTTTCACACGGACGCGAGCCGCATTGCCTGGCAAATAAGCTAAAGGAACGTCTTCCATATCGACGATTTCGATAGTTTCTGGTTTTGCCCCTGCTTTGACGGCCTCGTCGATCGCCATTTTTTTCGCTAATTCCAGCGTTTTTTCCCTCCCTAGTTCGTCTAGGGTGAAAACCCTTTCCACTTGGCCGCTCACTTGGGCGATTGCAGCCCCGATCGCGTTGGCAACCCCAAAATGGTCTGGACGGATCACTTTGGAAGCGCCTTTCAGCTGATCCGGCAAAAGCACGCTTCCTCCCCCGACAAGAATCACTGGAACAGGGTCTGCGCTTGTTTTCATTTTATCAATCGCTTCTTCGACCATCTCTACCATTTTCTGATAAATCTGCTTAAGCAACCCTTTATCTAAATGGGCGACTTTTTGCGGATCGCCAATATTGGCCTTTCCTAACGCCACCGCAACGTCCGTGGCTGTTAAAGTGTCGCCCCCAAACACCATCCCTTTTTCTGGGAGTTCGTATCCTACGCTATCTGGACCAATCGTGAAACTTCCATCTTTCTGAACGCGGATAATGGTTCCCCCGCCTAATCCGATAGAGACTAAATCAGGCATACGGAAATTCGTACGCACGCCGCCGATCTCCACAGCTAAGGACGATTCTCTTGGGAAGGAATGAATCAAGACGCCGATGTCTGTCGTCGTTCCTCCGACGTCCACAACAAGCGCATCCGATAATTTTGCAAGATAGGATGCCCCACGGATGCTGTTTGTTGGACCGCATGAAATCGTCAGAATCGGATACTTCATTGCGTATTCTACGTTCATCAATGTTCCGTCATTTTGGCCAAAAAATACTTTCGCGTTAATGCCTTCCGCTTTTAATGCATTAATAAACCCTTCAGCGGCTGTTTTGGCGACATTGACCACCGCCGCGTTTAAAATTGTGGCGTTCTCGCGTTCCAATAAACCAACGCTGCCGATTTCATGAGAAAGCGAAACCGCAATGCCGCTTCCCAGCACTTCCCTGATGATTTCGGCGGCTTTTTGCTCATGATTTTTTGATACCGGCGCGAAAACGGAAGTGATGGCGACGGAATCGACCTTCCCTTTTATTTCGTTGGCAACGCGGTACAAATGTTCAACATCCAGCGGTGTGATTTCTCTTCCGTCAAATTCATGGCCGCCTCGCACGATATAAACATATTTTTCGAGCTGGACACGCAAATCCTCCGGAATTCCGACTAAAGGCTTCACCGCCAAAGTGGCGGGGGCACCAATGCGAATAACAGCGACCTTGTTTAGCCGCTTCCGTTCCACGATCGCATTTGTGCAATGAGTCGTTCCCAACATCGCATAACGGATTTTTTCGCGTGGAACACCTGCTTTTCTGATTACTTCCCGCATCGCTTGATAGATCCCTGTACTGACATCGGCTGTGGTAGGCGTTTTTGTTTCGGAAATGACCTGGTATTTCTCGTCTAAAAGCACCGCGTCTGTATGTGTACCACCAACATCGATGCCGATTCTGTAGCTCATTTCATCGTCACTCCTTTGTTGACAAGCTCTTCTACAGGTGTGTATTCGACATCATAGCCGAAATAAGCAGGACCGCAAGTTTCGATTCCTTTTGGCGTGCGCCATTTCGGATGGCATGGAATTCCAATGACAACCGTGCGCGCTCCGTACCGCAAACCTTCCGTTGTGATCGGGAGACCTGTTTCGCTGTCTAGCACCGCGATTAAGTCAGGAGTGACGCAAAGCAAGCGATCTTCCGTTTTTGCAAGCAAATGTTCGTTTTGGAAGCGAAGCTCCAACGTCTCCCCTTTGTATTTTTCCAATCCCTCGATTTTCGCGGTTCCTCTGGCGAATCCAGTTTCTGTCTTCCGATTCACGTCTACCACTTTGCCACGGAATAACTCAAATCCATTTGTCAATTTAATAATTTCACCGATAGGATCACGGTTATTTTCTTTCGCTAGGCGTATCGAGCGCCCAATTTCCTCTTCCAATCGCAAAATATCATGGATGCCGCTCTCTTTTAGGTTCTTACCGGCCATTGGGTAGATTGCGAACATCACTGATCCACCTTTTTGGACAGTGGCACTTCTTGCAATTCTCTCAGCCCATAAATTATCAATCGTATTCAGTAACGTCACGTTTCCTTTTTCATCCGCAATCACCATCGGTGTGGCAGAAATACCGTCTAGATAAAATGTCACCATTTGCAATTCCGGAAACGCTCTTCCCATGCCATCGACATCGACTACCGGTAATCCGAGTTGCGCCGCCAGTGCCAAAGGCAGCATGGAGTTAACCCCGCCAGCTTCAATCGGGAAAGTAGCAAAAACTTTTTTTCCTAAGTATTTTTCCAACGTTTGAAACGCCACTTTCGCTTCATGGCCGCTCGGAATTTTCTCTACCAATACGGTTGGCGCTCCCATCATACCTGACGATACCACTAAAGCGTCTTCAGGAACTTCGTCTACGGACAGCAAAGGAATTGGGCCGAATTCTTCAATAGCTTGTAGGGCCATCAATTTACCAACATAAGGATCCCCTCCGCCTCCTGTCCCCAATAATGCTGCGCCTACCGCAATGTCCTCTATTTCTTGTTTTCCTAAAAGCCTCACTGCTTCTCCCCTCTCTTTATTGAATATTTTCGTTTGTTTCCAAGTTACGTTGCTTCGACATGTTGATCATTTTCATCCCAATCCAATACATAATGGCACTGACCAGTAAAGAGTTTAGCGAAGGGATGCCAAACTGGATGAAGTATCCGGCGAAAAAGCCTAACGCCCACGCGATCAAAGTGATTGGATTAATAGGCTCGGCATTTTTAGGCAATTGGCCTTGCAATCTGCTTTCATCCAGAAATTTTCTTCCCCTTTTCAAAATAAAATAGTCTACCACCATGATCCCAGCGATTGGAGGAATCCAAACTCCCAAGAAAACGAGGAAGTTTTGAAATTTTTCCAGAATCCCCAAAACGGAAAGCACCGTTCCGACAACCCCGATGACAAACGTTATCCATCCCCTGTTGATTTTTTTGCTAAAGACAGAATCAATCAAGTTGGATAAGCCTAAAGATGCGGAATAAAGGTTCAAATCATTGATCTTTACTGTCGCAAAAATAACAATTGCTGCGCCAAGCCAGCCTGAGGTTTGCAACACAATGGTGACAACATCGTCGGTTCCTACCGCGTGCGCCATCAACACGGCAATCATGTTAACTCCTAGCTCTCCAACAAACGTGCCAATTAACGTCATCCAAAACACATCTTTTCCGTTTCGGCAATACCGGCTCATATCAGGTGTGATGACTGCTCCGATCATAAACCCTCCGGCTACCATCGTAGCGGCGACACCAAGGGAAAGATCTGGACCCGGATGGGGAGAATGGATTAATTCGGTTACCGAATGATCGCGCAATACTTGATAGATCCCGTATCCGATGACTGCCAGAAAGCCAGGAACTGCAATTTTTGCCGTCCAGCTGAGCCATTTAAACCCGAAAATGACGATCGCTGTGACAAACAATCCGGTTAATGTGGCTGCTAAAGGAAATCCAAGCGCTCCGTTTAGTGCTTCATCGATACCTTTGGCAAACACAGCGTTTTGGATGCCGAACCATCCAATTAGTCCAATCGAAATGACAGCGCCGATAATGCTGGATCCGTACCTGCCAAAGCCTGTCCAACGGGCCAATAAACTCGTGGACAACCCTTCTCTTGCTCCTGCGATTCCCATCAATAAACTGACAATCTCCAGCACCACGCTCCCGAGCATTGTCGCCCAAAAAGCTTCCCAAAATGTCATTCCGTAGCCTAATGCGGCTCCAAGCATAAATTGGGATAGTGCTGTTAGCGCTCCGATTCTTACTAAAAGCACTTCCCACATTGGCAGGCGTGCTTCCGCCGGAACCCGGGAAAGCGAAAAATCATCTGTTGACATTTTCCCTGCCATTGATCCTACCTCCTTCACTTGGAAAAAGTGTTTGGGTTTGTTGCTGACTGAGAATAAATCTCACGTTATTGTAGCTTACATCCCCCCTTTCGAAGAGAGCGATAATACGCCGGTGACCTTAATTCTCAATCTTAACGCTTTGCTTGGGACATAAGCCAAAGGAATGGTTTTCGCCTCTTGGACGGCAACTGTTTTAGGATTCGCCCCGGAGCTTATCGCCATATGTGTTGCTTCATTGATTGCCGAGTGTAGAGCTTCATTTGGATTAAAAGGATCCATCCACACCATCCGGTCGATATATCCGCTCACCGGGGCAATACAAGCCCCGATGGCATTCGCATATTGATGGTAGTTGGGGACAATGACATCCGCCCATGGATAATGAAAGCGTTCGGCCAACTGTTGCCCACCGCCTCCAACAAAAATGACGGGAAGCGGCTCATACCGTGGCTGGAACCGCTGAACAGCTTGATACAATTTTTCGAGAAATTCCTCGTTGTCAAGTTGTTCTTGCTGAAAAGGGAGCGAAACAATATCGGGCATTGGGACGTTGACACGCACGCCATCGATGAGCTGGTTCCGCCTTTTTTCTTTCGGGAATCCGTTTTCCAGTAATGCGACATGAACAGAAGAGCCTCCGACGTCCACAACGACTCCGTTTTTTATTCCGGTCAGGAAGGAGGAGCCAAGCAGACTGTTGGTGACTCCTGACCATAACGTTCGTATCGGGTAGCGTAGCGCATATTCATAAGACATAAGTGATCCGTCATTTTGCGTAAAGTAAATATCACAATGGATTCCAAAATGTTGAAACATGAACTGCAATCCACGCAACGCGCGATCCATCACTTTGGATAATAACGCGTTGATGATCGACGCGTTCTCTCGTTCGATAAACCCGATGCTGCCTATTTCATGAGACAAAGTGATCGGTATATCTGTTCCGACGATGTTGCGAATATGGTTTGCGACCATGGTTTCATGTTCTGGATTCATCGATGAAAACGTTCCTGTGATCACGATCGCCTCGATGGTTTCTTTGCCGCGCCAACGGGAAAAAAACTGATCGATGTGCGAACAATTCATTATTCCTAAAGGTTTTCCTGTTACTTCGTGTCCTCCGTCTATGTCTAAATAATCAGGTATCACATAGCGTCTTAGAGAATCATTTCCTTCAAAAAGCGGAGGTATTGCGTTTTTTCCGCTTCCGATGCGGAGTATGAAAACCGAGGAAAGATTTTCCTTTTTTCTCAGGGCTTGCAAACAATGGGTTGTCCCAATCATGACGGCGGCAATATCCTTCGGATCAGTTTGATTGTGCTCAATGATTTCTTTCAAAACAGCGCAGATGCCGGACGCAATATCGGGAGAAGTAGGTTTTTTCACTGTTTGCACAATTCGTGAATAGCTGTCAAGCAAAACAGCGTCAGTATTCGTTTCGCCCACATCGATCCCTAACCGGTACATTGCTTATCCCTCGTTGTTGTTTGTTTTTATTCTTTCTTCCATAGGAATAAACGGCTCTGCTATGCCAAATTGTATAGGCCCCACTACATCAAGCATCCTAGTGGTTTGCAACAAGAATGGGCTCGGGATTGCAATTACCCATACTTTCCCGTTGTTTTCCAATTCTTCGACGGACAACGGATAGCCTGTTTCTTCATCGAGCACGCAAATTAAATCCGGTACCGTCACTAAAGTGACGTTATGTTTTTGCACCAATAAATATTCGTTGTGAAAGAAAACTGACAAGTATTCGCCAATATATGCTCCGCTTCCTTCCACGACGAGTGACCCTTGCAACGTTCCTTCGATAATGTTCCTTTGCAAATCTACGATTTTGCCTTCGAGTAGCTTGACTGGTTTTCCATATATGGATTTCTGAAAAACTTGTTGCATTTTTTCCATTACATCTTGAGCATCCATAGCAACGGATAGAGCTTCGCCAAGCCGTATCGTCAACGTGTACGTTTGGAGGATGCCCGATTCTCTGATTTGACATCCTTGCATTGGATAACAAGCGATCGCCGCCCACCCTCCTAAGTTGGTGACAAGAGTCCTTGCTTGCTTTTCGATGTCCGTATTTTCGTCCGATAAAAGGAGATGTGTTTTACTGGGACGGTTGGCAATCACGGCCGGGCTTGCTTTCACACCAAAACCATGATAGGTTGTCATTTGCAACTCTGGAAATGCCCGTCCCATGCCATCGGCATCGAGTAGCGGAAGGTTGGTTAACGCAGCGGCAATGACCGGAGTAAGGGCATTCATTCCACCGATTTCAAGGCCTGTAACCGCTGATGCTGCGATGTGTTTTTCGTTTTCAATCGTTTCTACGACTTTTTTCAGCTCGCTACCCGATGGAAGATGTTCGCTGAAAATCGTCGGTGAACCCATGATGCCGACCGGTATCACCCATGCTTCATCCGGAACATGGAACGGAGACAGGAGAGGGACAGGTCCGTTTTCCCTTATGGCCCGTTTGGCCATCAATTCTGTTAGCTTGACATCTCCCCCACCGCCTGAACCTAAATACATCGCTCCACGCGAAAGGGCAACAACCGTCTGTTCATCCATATATCGTTTCATTGTTTCCTCCTGCATAAGTTGAGATGCAAATACCGTGCCAAGAATTTAAAAGAAAAAATCATAAGTTTTATGATTTATGAACATTTATGAACGGAATAAATTGTAATAATTTGAATATATATAAAATTAATCAGCTATCTCCGCTGATGTTAAATCGATCTTTATCTATATATTTCTCTTTAATTCTCTTTTTTTCTCATATTTTCTTATAATTCTCATTTTGAGAATTAACGCCGGCGTTTCATTTTTTCTAATTTTCGGTAAAGGGTGGCTAAGCTGATCCCAAGCGCTTCCGCCGCTTTCCGTTTTCCTTCCGTGCTGGTGCCAAACCGTTGCAATGCTTGGATGATCAGCTGTTCTTCCACTTCATTGATCTTGTACAGTGATTTGGGAAGATGGCTTACTGTTTGGGGCTCTTTCATTTCTTCTTCCATATCGTGCCGTTGATCTTTGGACATCTCTCGTATGGATGCTGGCAGACTGCTGATGGTGACGAGATCGCCGATTTCCAAATTGACGATATATTCCACCATATTTTCTAATTCCCGGATGTTTCCCGGCCAATGGTAATCAAATATTTTTTTTAAGGCTTGGGAGGAGAAACGTTTCGGTTCTTTGCCCAACCGCTTGCAAAATTTGTACATGTAATATTGGATCAGCTCGTATAAATCCTCTTTTCTTTCCCTCAAAGGAGGAACGTAAAGTGGAATAACGTTGAGACGAAAGTATAGGTCTTCTCGGAATTGGTTGTTGGCGATCATCGATTCTAAGTCTTTATGAGTGGCTGCGATAATCCGAACGTCCACCTCAATCGATTTTGTGCCTCCAACTCTCTCAATGCGCCGTTCCTGCAAAACGCGCAATAATTTTGCCTGCAAATATAAGGGCATGTCACCGATTTCATCAAGAAATAACGTTCCACCCCTCGCTAATTCAAAACGCCCTGGCTTCCCGCCTTTTTTGGCTCCGGTAAACGCCCCCTCTTCATATCCGAACAATTCACTTTCCAGAAGCGCTTCCGGTATGGCGGCGCAATTAATTGCCACAAATGGTCCTTTATTTCTATGGCTTAAGCGATGAATCGATTGCGCCAGCACTTCCTTTCCCGTACCGCTTTCCCCTCTGATAAGCACCGTTGATTCGCTTTTGGCAATTTTCATCACCTGTTCTTTCAATGCCGTAATGGCTGGGCTTGATCCGATTACGTCATCCAAGGAAAACCGTGTTCCATAGCGGGACGATTGTTCTTGTTCCTGAAGCAGGATCGGCTTGGTAAGAAACAAAATGGCCCCTTCCACTTGTGCATTTACAAGCAATGGATGCAGACGGCAAGAAAACTCCAGACGGGTACCTTTGGCGCTCATTATGCATACAGCCAAGTTAGTTGCCGGCTTTCCTTGTTTAATATATTGCAAAAGAGATGCGGATTGGACAAATTCTGTGACATGTTTACCGATCATGATGATTTGGGAGCGTTCGAATATTTGCTCTGCTGAAGAATTCGTATGGACGATATATCCTTTTGCATCAACAACCAAAACAGGGTCTGTGATAAATGATAAAAGCCCCTCAATTTCCCTGAGCAGTTTCAGGCGTTCTTGTCTTGCTCTTTCTAAATCTCGTTCGTTCATATTTATCACCTCTCAGATAATAAAGGTTTCGTATTGCACATTACCTTCAGTTCATTATTGTTGTATTTATAATAAAAATATCACTTTTTCTAAAATGTGAAGAAGAAAGTATATATGGCAAATACGGATTCCGTTACCGCAGAAATGAGGTTGGGGTATAGAATATCCAGAAAAAGCATCACGGTTAGTAGTTTAAGTCATGTGGAGAGTGTCAATTCGATTTCATCCAATCCGATGGGAGAGGGATATCAGCAGTAGGAGGGGAAAGGGGTGTGCGTCCTCGATTGATTTTTTGTGTTTTTAGCTTTCAAAATGGTATGCGGTAAAAAATAAAATGGGAGGGATTCGCCGCGGGTTGGAGGGAGGAAGATTTACGATGCGAACGGGAACGAGACAGAGAGGGAGAGCAGAGAATCGCAACTGTCCACACTGTCTCAAGATGTTTGGGGACATCAAAGTGCGGAGGGAGTACTGCACCAGACAACGAAAGGACAACGACTGTCCGGTTTGGGTTCGACTCCAGTTAACTCCGACGCCACCGAAAAAGCCAGAGGTCGATTTATCCCGGCTGGCCGTGTCACCGCACACTCTGGGGGTCGTGTGGATGTCCTGTATTGACTCTGGGATGTCCTTGGGAGGAGGCAGACGCCGCCACGAAGGATACCCATGGTGTCTCGTTCTCCCCCCATCCGGCGTTTCGTGACGTCAATGACATCACGCCCCTAATCCCGACGCTTACTGTCTGGCTCGTTTTGTGGGAACAAGACGGACAGTCGCGTCAAGGGGCGCTGGCATTATCTGATGATTCGATGCAGTTGCCGCTCGATCGCGTCTCACCGAACCGAGACACATGTCGTCCGCCAAGGGCATCGATGAAGTCTTGTGTGAGCCGCTGTCCATACCGGAAGATTTGCTACTAGGCGGGGATGACAACCCGATTGACTGGCTGACGCTGAAGAAGGCTTGGTATCCTTCGCCACACCGTTTGCAGCGCACTTCCACTTCCTCGCCCACACAGCCAAGGGGGCATTTCCGCGACATCCTATGTCTCCGGCGCGCCCCCTCGATTGAGTCTGCCCGGCCTCAAATCCTACAAAGCCTTTCCCCAAAAACGTCTGTATGAGCGCATTAGGTCGGTTTTTAGCGGTGTTCTTCTTTTATCCAGTGATCCGGCTTTCAGCCATCAGACGAATGGATGCCACGGACAACAAACGCCCAGCAGTCGCCATGAGTCGCCATGATAGCGGCTACTCGCTTCGTACCTTGATTGAGTCCGCGAAGGTTGATCTCCTCCATCATTACAATGACGAGCCGCCAACCCCCCATCATTAGTCGTCACACGCCTCTCACTGGAGGACAGAAGATGACTCTAACAGACAGGGGGTGCCCATGCCGGAGACAAAGAACGACTCAGCGATCCCTTTTTTTGGGAAAATCGTTTATATAAAAAATGAGGTGTTACTCCTCAAACACCTCATTCATTAATTCTTCAATCTCTTTCCACCGCTTCTCTGTTTCTTTTTTATCCACTCGGAACTTTCCGTTCTTTTGTACAATCACATCGCCGGCGCGGGCGTTTTTTGGCAGTTTGCTTTTCTCAATATCGATCATTTTGCCATCCTCCGCCTCACAAACTGCCCATTTACCCTCGAAACGATCAATGATATATTTCATTTAACCACCTCTAATAAATTGGTTTTACGTTGAAGGTAAGCGTCGTCCCATTGGTTGTCGCGATAATCGTTCCTTGTTTGTCTGTACGGAATACCTTTACTTTATAAGCTTTCAAACGATTCAAAACTTCCGGTGTCGGATGACCATAGGCGTTCTTGCCAACTGAGATTACCGCATACGTTGGTTTTGCAGCTTTTAAAAGCGTCGCGCTGGTCGATGTTTTTGCACCATGATGACCTACTTTCAACACATCAGCGCGTAAATCCTTTTTCGCTTTAACCATATCCGCTTCTGCTCGAGTCTCGGCGTCGCCTGTAAACAGGAACGACTTTTTGCCGTAGGTTACTTTCAAAACAGCGCTCCAGTCATTTGTGTCGCTGGTGCTGTATGACTTAACAGGACCGACAAATTTTGCAGTTACACCTTTGATTGGCAAGACAACGTCTGCTTTAGCAACCTTTATAGTAAGCTTTTCATTTTTAACAGCAGTCAAAAAATCCTTATATGCTTGCGTTGTACTGCCGACCCTGGGAGCGTATACGCTTTTTACAGGAAAAGCCTTGAGAACCTCATCAAGACCGCCAATATGGTCTGCGTCTGGATGAGTCGCGATCATGACCTCGATGTCCTTTACCTTCTGCTTTTTAAGGTAGGCGACGACATCACTGCCATCTTTATTTCCTCCATCAATGAGAATGTCCTCTCCATTTGGCGCTTTAATGTAAATACTGTCACCTTGTCCAACATTGATGAAGTGCACATACATGTTTTTTGGGGCTGCGTCTGTTACAATCTCCGGTAAAATTGCTGTCATAAATGCAATTACAGCTACCATCAGCGCCTTGATTTTCCTCATTGAAAACTCCCCCTTTTACTTTTCAAGAAGATTATACCATCACTTGAGCTAAGAGGGAGTATAGAAAACAAACGGGAGGCGAAAAAATGTTCGATATTATTGGAAGGCTAAAGTGTCCGGTATGCTCAAAAATTGTCCGCCCTAGCGATAAAGTGTTCTTGGATATAATCAATACAATCATCCACCAGAGATGCTACCATCAAAGTCTATCCCGTAAATTTCTCCCATTCAAAGACAAAGGAACATTTCAACATATGTTGCTGAAGTATCCGTTTTTACATGATGATCATGATAATGAAGGTGTTTGATTTTGTGTCTGACAAAAAATAAATAAATTAAGTTCGTTTTTTCAAAACACGATGACATACCGTGTCCTCAGGATCCCCTGACCGGGGACAGCCACTGTCCATATTGTCACGGGAGACATGTTTATTATTTCAGTCTGTCGCGACTCAACGTTCATCATTTCCAGCGGTCGCTAATCCACTGGGACATCTGTCGCGGCACCTTGACACAGTTGCATGTCTTAGTTGTATAGAATTCTGATCAATCGAGGAGCAGGGACACGCCTCTTGTCCTCGTCTTTTATTTGCAATATTTTATCATAGCTCCCTCTGTGTCACTCTAGTGTCCTTACCTCCATTTGATATTCTGATTCTAAGACTAATTTTTATCTTGTTGATAAATTTTCATTAGGAATTATGTTCTAAATAATCATATCATCACCAACCAAAAATCTAATCAATAAACCTATCCCCTTTATAATAACTCCTAACTGCCATTTTCACCTTGCAGCTGTGTCTCTGAAATCAATCTTTAAAATCCCTTTCACCCTCCATTTTTACAACGATCCACTTGCATTTCCCCTCTCATCGAATTGAAAATCTCAAGTTTAAAACCCTCGGGACTCCCCCCCACCAATCTAATGATGTACTGGAACAACACCATTTTGGGTTATCTTTGCCTTACGGCCGGGAGCAAGCAGGCTGACGCCCATAATATAAGAGCGACGAACCATTTCACGGGAACATCAGTTCTTGACCAATTTCTTAAGTTGTTGCACACGCCGCACCGATATCTGAAGCATCATGGCCAGCTGCTTATTTGTCGCGTCAGGGTGTCGTTCCATGGCCTTTTGCAACTGCCATGCCTTGTCCTCCGTCCGCTCCCGTTGTTCCTCGAGGTATTCCTCCCTTGTCCTCGGCCCCTGTCCCCGGCGCATCTCCTCTGTCCTCGCCCTGTCGCGTTCCCGTTTCCGGCGGCACTTCTCATGGGCGTCAATAATGGTCTGCAAGTGTCGCTGTTCCTCTTGCGTGATGTCCAGCCATCGAATGATCGTAAAATTCTTCAGGTTATAGCCAGCGCCGGGATATCCTTTTTTTCTCGCCTCCTCATTCGCCTTCGCGTCATTTCTAGCCATCCACGCTTTCTCGGCGCTCTTCGTCGCCCGTATCACCTCTTTCTCGGACAGCGGCTCTTTAAATCCAGCGTTCAACTCTATCATCTGTTTCAACGCCTCATCGGGATCATCAGTGAGGCAACAACTCCAGTATCGATATAAAAAACAAAACAGCTCCCTGTATCCCTTCAGATCATAATCCCTCAGCTCCGCAAGACGGATTAAATCCAGCAACCTGGCATAATGCAGCGTTTGGATATTATGCAGCCGGACAAGCTTCCCTTTCCTTCCTTTCTTCCTTGTCCCCGTCCTTGTCAATTCCGGCAAGTACTCATATTGCAGGTCACGGAGGACATACCTGTCGCCGTGCCGGTACTCGACGACGACTTCCCTTTTGCTCTTGGAGTTGACCGACCCGTCGATCCGGAACACCCTGGTCGGATCGAGCGACTTCTTGTCCGCCCCCACATAGCTAAGCTGCTCATAAAAATAGTTCTCCACCGCCTTCCACAGCGGCAAGGCCTTGTACGGGACCGGCTCAATCAGCCAAACACATACGATTCCACGCCCCGAGAAAATGATGAGGTTAGGATCGGGCAAGATATTGTCGTGGAATATCTCGATGTCCAACTTGCCAATCACCCACTCCGGCTCATATCCAAGGACATGACAATCCACATCAACGTAGAGGGCTCGCAGTTGCCTTATATTCTCGATTCTTCGTTGAGGCTTATAAAAGGTGTTTTGGCTGAAATAAACGTCCTCTCCGAGCCATTTAGGCAGTTCTAGAGCCAATTCGTCAGGTTGATAGTGATACTGCCTCCATCCCCCGTCCGGTTCCTTCTTCGCCAGCGTGATCCATCCTGAGGCGCCGCGGTGCTGAAACATCACATGGCGCTTTGCACGGTCCAAAGGGGGAATTTCCATATTCTCCAGCTTAAAATTCTCCACAAAATGCCCTCCCTACATGGGAAACAACCGCATAGTCGCGCGGGTGCGAAGTACGATCATTATGCAGAAAAGACAGCGGCCGTTCCTTCAAAATTTACACACCGTTTAAATAGAACAAGGGAAAATAAGAATGCTATGAGGATAAATCGAGGTCTCTTGAATAAAAGAGGACTCAGGCGGTTTTGGATTTCGACACTTTATTTCAAAATCCTCCATTTATTTCAAAAATCATCAAATCGATTAACAAAAATGCTCTTTTGGCCGCATTTCTCGGAACACCGGCGACCCGTAGTCTTTTGGGCCGGGAAGGGCGGTGTGATAGGCTGGACCGAGCCGGAAGGCGAGGGATTCGGCGCTTTGGCTTGCAGTGGGGGAGCCTTTCCGGCTGCCAGCCGACCATCACACCGCCCCCGGGGACCCGGACCAAAAGGAAACGGAAGCGCCGGTGCGGCTGCACCTATCTGTCGCTTTTTGTCGAAAAATGTATTCGTATTTAATGTTAGACAAAAAAATAATCAACACCATTATCGACAGCGGCGGTGCTTTGATCGTCCTCTTGCTCCTGCTTCGCACGGCCGCAGGCAGCGGAAGGCGCTGGATCGCGATCGGCTTCTTCGAGCGACCGAGCACCGGGCTTCCCCAGGCTCCGGCCGGATGGCCAAGGGCCAGGAGGCGGCCAGCCGGGAAGACCGGCGCGGAAATGGAATCCTCGTGAGAACTATGAAACTTTTGTTTATTTGAAGAAAAGATGAAATAAACGTTTATTTCTTGTTTAACTCATTTCAATGTATATTCCATTATTATTATCATCACTTATTTATTCGATGCTTCATTTCTTCAAGCAGCGGTGCAATACCATTAACTTATTCGGCCGCGCTACGCACGGATGCGGATGATCCTGTTTACAAGCGGCATCTGCGGACAGGACGGCGCGGAACTGCGGTTATCTGGTATAATCAGTAGTAAATATACGCTTTTGAAAGGCTTCGCTGATTGGGGTGATCCATTTGAGCGACAATCTCACCAAGGAACAGCGTTCCAGGACCATGAAGGCCATAAAGTCGCGTTCGCAGTTGGAAGATGTGGTCTCAAAAGCCCTCTGGAGGGAAGGGTATCGTTTTAGAAAGAACGACAAAACCCTCCTCGGGAAACCTGATATCTCCATCAAAAAGTATAAAGTCGTCATCTTTATCGATTCATGTTTTTGGCACGGATGTCCACTGCATGGGAATATGCCCGAAAGCAATAGGGACTATTGGGAAAAAAAGCTCTCGAGAAACAAAGAGAGGGATCAAGAAGTCAATGATTATTACAGAAAAATCGGCTGGAATTGCTTAAGAATATGGGAGCATGATTTGAAACAGGATTTTGATCAAACAATAAAGCAGATAAAGAATTTTATTGATCAAGCCATGGACGGGTAAGCGCTTGGATACAACAAGCGTTTTTTATTTTGTAAAAAATTATAACCTTATAAGGTTTATGTATTGTACAAAGACAAAAATTATGATGTTAATTGGAGGGGGGAGGAATTTTTTGCTTGATAATTCCAAGGGGAACAAAAATTTATTGCAAAAAATACTAAGCAAAATTATAAGCAGGAAAGTGATGGACAACTTCAACAGATTTTTATCCCAGCATCGGATTGCAAACCGGAAAATCAGCCGATATATTGGCGCTCCCGACAACGCCTTCAATAAAATCATCAACGAAATGTCGGTCCCGTCTGTGGCCACCATAATCCGTTATGTGCACGCAGCGGAACAGATTATCGGGGAAAATAAGATTTCCATTTATTCCAAAATTCTAATCGACAATGAAATTGAGAAAGCCGTAAGCATCCTCAACCAAATCTCAGATGCCGACATCACTGAATTGATCAAGGAAAACAAGGAGTTTTTCAAGTCGCTGGACTTTTACTTTTCCACCACCCAGTCCAAAAAAGTCGATCCATTTACAATCGAAGAGAGAAACATCTACGCGGAAATAAAGGAGATGCTCGAACATGAATAAGAAAAACACCAGAAAGGTATGGTTTATTACGCGTCCGGAAAGAGACCCCCGCTTCCATCAGGAGGCATTGCTGGCTTTGCAGAAGGCGACGGATGATTTCAGGCTGAAATGGGCGGGAAATAGAGAAGTCCATAAACGGTATGAAGAAGAGCTCGCCAATATGGGGATCAAAAGAAACAACGTAAGCCATGACGGCTCCGGAGGACGCACATGGATGGCCATGCTCAAAACCTTCTCCTATTGCTATGTAGATGATGACGGATATATTCGCCTTACAAAGGTCGGAGAAAAGCTCATCCAAGGAGAAAAGGTGTACGAAAACACAAGAAAACAAGTCTTGACGCTCCAATATCCAAACGCCTATTTTCTCGAACCGGGATTCCGCCCAAAATTCGATGAAGGGTTTCGGATCCGCCCTGTTCTGTTTCTGATCAAATTGGCGAATGACGAAAGGCTGGACTTTTATGTAACAAAAGAGGAGATCACTTATTTTGCCATGACAGCCCAAAAGGACTCACAGCTGGATGAAATCGTGCATAAAATATTGGCTTTCCGAAAAGCCGGCCCTCGCGAAAGAGAAGAAATGAAACAAGACATCGCCGCCAAGTTCGACCATAGGGAAAGATCAGACAAAGGGGCGAGAGATTTTTACGAAGCCCACTCCGACGTGGCCCACACTTTTATGCTCATCAGCGATTACACAGGATTGGTCGAGTACATTCGCGGCAAGGCCTTGAAAGGCGACTCTTCCAAGATCAACGAAATTAAGCAGGAAATCGCTGAAATCGAAAAACGCTACCCATTCAACACGCGATACATGATATCGCTTGAGCGCATGGCGGAAAACAGCGGCCTGGACGTCGACAGCTACAAGGCCAGCAGATACGGCAATATAAAACCAGCTGCAAACTCCAGCAAGCTTCGGGCGAAAGCAGAGAGAATCCTTGCTCAATTTCCATCCATAGAATCGATGTCGAAAGAAGAAATCGCCGGGGCCCTCCAAAAATATTTATCGCCAAGAGACATTGAAAAGGTCATTCATGAGATAGTGGAAAACAAAGACGATTTTGAAGGGATCAACTCCGATTTTGTAGAGACCTACTTGAATGAAAAGGACAACCTGGCGTTTGAAGACAAGACCGGCCAAATATTCAGCGCGCTGGGTTTTGACGTTGCAATGCGCCCTAAAGCCAAGAACGGGGAAAGAACAGAAATCGAAATCATCGCCAGATACGGAGGAAGCAAATTCGGCATCATTGACGCCAAAAACTACGCAGGAAAGTTCCCGTTGTCCTCCTCCTTGGTTTCGCATATGGCGTCCGAATACATCCCCAATTACACGGGATATGAGGGCAAAGAGCTGACGTTTTTCGGCTATGTGACCGCAAACGACTTCAGCGGGGAGCGCAATCTAGAAAAGATATCGGACAAAGCCAAGCGAATCACCGGAAATCCCATCAGCGGATTTTTAGTCACAGCCAGAACATTGCTCGGCTTCCTTGATTATTGCATTGAGAACGATGTGCCATTGGAAGACCGCGCCGAACTGTTTGTCAAGGCTGTCAAAAACAAAGGATACAAATCGCTCGAGGCCTTGCTTCGGGAATTAAAAGAGACAATCTAGAAGTCTGTCCGACGAAACCATTTTGGCGGATATTTATCCAAAACAGTGAAATAAACTAATGTTCAAATCGTATAAAACGGAAGATTTTTCATAAATATTCGCTGACTTCAATCCATCGGACAGACTCCTAGGGCGGGGGATTTTTCCCCTCCGCCCTTCTACACAAGCTCTGGAATGGCCAATTGCTCCGTTCCAAACAATTCCTCAACATCCCATTTAGGTTCAACACATTCATACGGAATGCCGGCAAACGTCTTCAAAATGGCTTCAAAGATGATCTGTGCTCCTTTCGGAGGAACTGCCATGCCGATTTGTTGTCTGACATTTTCTTTTGTTCCTTCAAACACAAAATCATCCGGGAATGTCTGAAGCCTTGCCCTTTCCCTGTTTGTGAGAGCCCGCGGCTCCTCCCAATGATATACGTGCGTTCCGCCGCCGCCGCTCCCTGTAACTGTGTAAGAAGGCTGGTCGGGATGCAATCTTCTGTAGATTTGGCTCAATCTTGCTTTTTTCACATTCAAGCGCAGCTCCTCAGGTATTCCCTCATACCATGCGTTTTCGCCCGGCGGTATGTGTTTAAGCATTTCCACTGTTTTTGAGTTGTGGCGCGTAAACTCGTGGTTAGGGGCATCTTCTGGGATTGGCGGATTGGTGATCGCCTCCTTGGCCGTTACATACTTGTCGGGAGTAGTCGGCGCGGGAACTTTAAACTTCAAATTCAGGTCCTTTCTGATGCCGACTATGATGATGCGGTGCCTCATCTGAGGAACGCCGTATTCCTCAAACTTATATAGATGCGGCACGATGTCATAGCCTCTGCCGGCCTCGGACAACTCTTTCAGAATCTGCATGAATGCACGGCCCTCGTTGGCGCTTTGAAGCCCTCCCACGTTTTCTGCTACAAAAAACTTTGGTTCGTGAACGTTAAGGACCTTGACCCCATATGTATATAGGGGTCCATACTCCCCATCCATTCCTTTGCGTTCTCCTACAACACTGTAGTCATTGCATGGAAAACCGAATGATAATGCGTCTATTCTCGGAAGCTGCTCAATGTCAAGCTCCCTTACATCGCATGCAATGACGGACGGATCGTCTGGATCGCCGCAGATATTCCGGCGATACGTCCTGCATGCCGATTCGTTATAGTCATTGGCCCAAACATGCTCAATGCGGAACTCTTCTCCATCAGCATCAACCACCCTCGCCATTTTGGCCCCTAAAGCAAGGCCTCCCGGACCGCTGAAGAGTTCTCCTTTCCGAAAAATCATTGTATTACCTCCGTGGCAAAAGAATTATCAGCGTGTCAGTACATTATAGAGGATTTTTGAAAAAAACGACAGCAATTCAGTTCAAGCCTTCACTCGGCTCCCTTCTTGAGCTCATTCAGATATTTCTCAACAGCTTCCTCAATCAACAGATAGATATTCTTCTCCTGCAAAATCGACTGCATCTTCAACTCTTTGTGCAGGTCCGTCCGAATATCGAAGGAAACACGCTTTCTTTCCACTTTCTTATCTTCCTTTCTTGGTTGGTTGTTATATTCGTTTAAAGATGTATTGTTTTCCTCGCCGACAGGGTCGGTCAGCACTTGCGTAGGCGTGATGACTTTTTGCTGGCGCTTCATGTTTTTGATGTCATCTACTTTGGACACGCTCCATCATCTCCTTGTAGAAGTTTTCATACTGCTCAAGCGCTTGGTTCAACTCATTGTTTTCCTCGAAGCCGTAGAGCGACAGGCGGCCGATCGGCGCCTTTCGGGTGATGATCGTTTTGAACACCTCGTTCGGATAATCTTCCTCGATCATTTCATTGAACGCCTTCGCGTCGTTGCGGCGGACATCGTTCATGGTCCTCAAAATTCCAAGCAGTCTTGTATTATGCCTGCCGTGTATCCGTGCCCCTTCTACAGATTCCATGAAATTCGGGACTGCGGAATAGCACCAGTTGGAGCATTCAAACATCATGATGACATACTGGCTCGCGCACAAGGCGTTTGTCGTCTGCTCGCTCAACGAAGGCGGCGTATCAATGACGATGAAATCGTAATGATGACGGATCTTGTCCAACGTGTCATCCAGTATCAAGGTCGGCTTCCCCTTGTACCTGATATATTTTCCAAGGTACGTCTCCCCTGTGTAAATCCAACGGGGGAAAGTGGCCAGGAAGTTGTTGGCCGGAAGCAAGTCCAGCTTGTCGTTGACCTTGACTATGTACGGCTCCGGATTCCTCTCCTGCATCGCCTCGAGAACGGATTTCTCCGTGAATTCGTTGGATGGCTTTCGCGAAAGAAGTTCGGTTAAATTCCCCTGTGAATCCATGTCAACGGCCAAAACTCTGTATCCGTCCCTGCTCAACAAATAGGCTAGGACTCCTGTTGTCGTGGACTTTCCGCATCCGCCTTTTTGGATGCCCATGGTGATGGTGATTGTCATTTATATCACCCACCTTTCTTCCAAGGTTTGTTTCTTCTTTCCTTTTTATTATTTATTCTACCTTAATTTCTAAATTCCTTCAAACTCATTTAAAATAATCCCTCAGGATGCGAAATTTTAAGAATACATACTTTCTTATCCCAGTAAACACTATGCAACAAAATCCCGAGTTCGACAGTCACTAGGCAAACAAAAAGCCTCTCGCCCCTTGATGCAAAAGGGACGAGAGACATTTGGGCACACTTTGGGCGTGTATCTAGGCGCGAGGATGGATGCCTAGGATCTTCGGAGGAGGCTCCAGCCCTAGAGCCGCAAAGAATTGAGCCTGTTTGGCCGTCAGTTCGGTTCGTTGATAAAGGTCGCCGTTTTTGGAAGAAAAATGTCCAAGCATAAGACGCTCACATTCATCCCTTACTTTCGGCCACGATTCATGGGTTCGGATCTCCACGATCCGAACCAGCAAGAGAGCCAGCCAACTGAGCAGCACATGCGCCCGAATGCGGTCTTCCAAGCGATGATACATAGGTCGCAATTCCAATGTAGACTTCAATGTTCGGAAGGCCTGCTCAATATCCACCAGCTGCTTATACCCGATGGCGACATCTTCGGCAGACAAGGTGTCATCGGATGTCCGGATGAGATATTTGCCGTCGTACTTTTCCGCGTCACGAACCGCTTGCTTGTCGATGCGAAGGGTTCCGTCCTTCAACTGGCGCAAGTATTTTCCGTAGGACGGATGGGAACGCAGCCGGCAGGTCGCCTTATGATGGGCTTCGTTTGGGAGTTGGCGAAGCCCTTCTAACTCCTCTTTCAGCGATTCGAGCAGCTTTTCTCGCTCCTTGCGTTGGCGTTCGGCTTCGCTGGGATTGTACACGAGAACATAGCGCTGACGCGCTTCTCCGTCGCCGACGATGATTTCTTTGATGTGCAAATTCTCGTCCACTTCATGATAACGTCCGCGACGGCTTAAGGCCTCTTTGACGGCGGCTTTGCCGGATCGCATTTTTTCGCCGACAATGTAGTGTCCGCCGGCCTGTTGCAAGATTCGCAAATTCTCTTCAGAGGAAAAGCCGCGGTCCATGACGCTGATCACACGTCCAAGCTTCCAGCCAATCAAGTCTTGTTTCACCTGTTTGATGACCGTCATGTCCATGGTATTGCCAGGCCATACCCAAGCGCGAATCGGGACTTCTTCCCGGGTGACAGCCAGCCCAATGACGATTTGAACCAAGTCTGGGCGTTTGTCTTTCGAGAATCCTTGTTTTCGAAGCGATTCTCCTTCCGGTGTTTCAGAGGGATCCACTTCGAAGTACGACGAAGTTGTATCGAAGTAAATCAAGTCGACTTCCAAATTCAATAAATCGGCCACAGCATGGAACACTTGACGTTCCAATTCCGGCTGCACGGCCAGCAGCTCATCCATCGCCCGGTACAACTGGTGGCTGGCGGCTTGAGGAAGGTGAGGGATATACACGTCTTTCTCCACCCACTCCTCCATCGCCAACTTGCTTGACGGATGAAGGGCGCGATTGGCCACCATGGCAAAAATCAGCCGTTCCAGCGAAATCTGGTGATGTCGGGAGGTAAACAAGGAGTGGAGAATCTCTCCCAACCCCAGTTGTCTCCAGAGCTGATCCAAGAGCCAAACGCCGCCGAGGTGTTTGCATGACTGGAATTGAAAGTCATCGGAAGCTTCTCCTGTCAACGTTTCGACTTCCCAAGCCTGCTCAGGAGAAAGGAATCGCGAAATGCTTTTGGCCAGACGTTCCAAGACGGCGCGATCCACCTCGTCTTCGCGCCCGAACGAATAAATCACCTTCGCTTTCGCATATTTGGCCTTTGGATCCCATTCATTGTGAGCAAGCTGGAGATAAGCAACGGTTGTTCCATCCTTGTTTTTGCGTGTGACTCGTCGTATGTACATGCCTATATTATAACGTATAAACTTTATTTTTAAAAGAAAAAATGAATAAATCGTGTGCCTATGAAATTCGGCGTTTTTTCCTAGGATCCGCATTACGAAACCCTTGATATAACAGCATTTTGGTCATTTCCATTTGCCTAAAATGACCTCAAAACTGTCGAACTCGGGAAAATCAATTCGCATAAAAAATTAACTTCAATACCGCAAAAAAACCAGCCTCTAGCTGGTTTAATCGATGTAATTTCAAGTACATCTGATAACTTTATGATATCTTAGGGTTCAGGTAACTTGGCCTTTTTTCCTCGTACTTCGCAATTTCTATTTCATGTTGGAGTGTACGACCGATATCATCGAGACCTTTAATTAATGTTTCTTTATGAAATGGATCAATATTAAACTGAAGAACTAAACCATATTCATCTTTAATCGTGCATGACTCCAAGTCTACCTCTAATTGATAGCCTTCATAGGTCAGACACCGTTGAAATAGTTCATCAACCTCCTCAGTTCCCAAAGTAACGAGTAGAATGCCATTTTTCAAGGAATTGTTGTAGAAAATCTCTGCAAACGAAGGGGCGATGATAACTTGAAATCCATAATCCAACAAAGCCCAAGGGGCATGCTCACGAGAAGAGCCACAGCCAAAATTTTCCCTAGTCAAAAGAATACTAGCCCCCCGGTAAATCGGTTGATTAAGAATGAAATCAAGGTTCAAGTTCCCATTTTCTAAAAAGCGCCAATCATGAAATAAGAAACGGCCAAATCCAGTCCTTTCAACCCTTTTCAAAAATTCCTTTGGAAGAATCGCATCAGTATCTACATTAGGTCGATCCAATGGGGCTACCAATCCCTTGTGACGCACAAAAGGCTTCATTGGGTTAACACCTCCCTTAAATTGAGATTCCATTTCCGGATATCTACAAATCGTCCCTCTAGTGCAGCGGCAGCAGCCATAGCCGGGCTAACAAGATGAGTACGCCCCCCTTTTCCTTGACGCCCTTCAAAATTCCGGTTTGAGGTCGATGCACATCGCTCCCCAGAGGCAAGAATATCTGAATTCATTCCTAAACACATACTACATCCGGGTTCTCTCCATTCAAATCCAGCCTCTTTAAAAATCTCATCCAATCCCTCTGCCTCTGCTTGACGTTTAACACGATAAGACCCTGGAACCACTAAAGCACGAACACCAGAAGCAACCTTTTTTCCAACTGCTTTGACTATCCCCGCGGCCTGACGTAAGTCTTCAATCCGCGAATTAGTACATGATCCAATAAATACTCGATCAATAGTAATATCCTGTATAGGTGTACCTGGCTTTAATCCCATATAAGCCAACGCCTTCTCTACCGCCTTACGATCTACTGGATTAGTAAAGTCATCAGGAGAAGGAACCTTTTCATTCACTTGGACTACCATTCCCGGATTAGTTCCCCAAGTTACAAACGGAGCTAAATTTGATACATCGAGCTCAACAATCTCGTCATAGATAGCGCCTGAATCACTACATAGCGCTTTCCAGTCAGCAACAGCAGTCTCCCACTCATCTCCCTTAGGCGCGAAGGGGCGTCCCTTTAGATAAGAGAATGTTGTCTCATCAGGCGCTATTATACCCGCTCTAGCCCCTGCCTCGATCGCCATATTACAAATAGTCATTCTTTCATCCATAGACAATTCCTTTATTACAGGTCCCGTAAACTCAATTACATATCCTGTTCCACCGGCCGTACCGATCTTTTGTATTAAACCCAATATAATATCCTTAGCTGTTACACCGGGAGGAATTTTTCCATGGAGATGGACTTCCATTGTCCTTGGCTTCTTCTGTAACAACGTCTGAGTGGCCAAAACATGCTCAATTTCACTTGTTCCAATACCAAAAGCCCAGGATCCAAATGCACCATGCGTCGAAGTATGGCTGTCACCACAAACTATAGTTTTTCCAGGTGTAGTAAGGCCTAATTCTGGCCCGATGACATGTACTATACCGTTATTGGGATCATTCAGGTCATATAAGTGAATTCCAAATTCCTCACAGTTTTTAATTAGTGCTTCAATTTGTTTAGCCGCAATTTCATCAATACTTGATAGAGAACGGTTAACCGTGGGAATATTATGATCCATCGTAGCAAACGTAAGATCTGGCCGTCTTACCTTTCTTCCAGATAAACGAAGGCCCTCGAATGCCTGAGGTGAAGTTACCTCGTGTATCAAATGCAAGTCAATATAGATTAGAGCTGGTTGACCAGGCTCTTCGATAACTACATGACGTTCCCATAGTTTGTCAAACAGTGTCTTAGGCATACATTCCCCTCCTGATTATTTTTCTTAAGTCGTTTTTATTATCGAACAAATCTATCTAGACACGACGATTAGAAACAGGGGTGTTGCGCCTATTTGATGAGTACTTGGGGCTAAATCCACCCCAAAAAAGAATCCCTACAACAGCTATCATTGTGAAAGCCAAAAACAACCAAGCATTCATATAACTTTTACTTTGATCCACGATCCACTCAAAAACCAGTGGACCAATTATAACTTCCCAAGAACCAATACTGATACTAAATCCGCTTGTCAATCCGTCCCATTGTTTTGGGACTGTTTCGACAGCGGCATTCATCCATATTCCATTGAAACCAACGGCACTAAATCCGAAAATAGATATCAGCGGAAGAACAACTCCAAAAAGGGCACTCCTTTTGGCAGTACGGAGATAATAATGCTACATGCTGCTGTTATTAACGTAATTAGGAGCAAAACAATTAACCTTTTACCACTAAAAATACGATCAACTAATTATTCCCCAAAGCACCCTTCCTATTGATCCACCAACTTCTGAGACAAATAGCAGTAACCCCGCTAAATAAATGCTGTAACCTAGTTGTTCGTGGGCAAAAAAAGCTAAATTAAGTACTGTAGATGAGCAAATTCACTAACATAAATTTACATCCAAACAAAAAAGGAGACATGAACCCGACTCCTTGGTTAAAATAGATGTGCTAACCAACCATTCACAAGGAGGTTCATGTCTCATGAATAGATTAGCACATCATCAAGGAATCCACAAGTTTTTCATGGCGTTGGGGTTGGCGCTTTATTTCTCGAAACCGGTCATCAAGCATCTCGTTCATATGGTGGATGCCTTGACTACCAAGGGATTTTCGGGAACGTTGACCGATGTCCATCACTGGAGTTTTCATCCCAACCATCGAACAACGCTCAGCCATTTTTTCACGAAAAGCCCTTGGGATGAAGAGACGTTGCTTCGCAAACTCCAGCAATGGATCCTTCATCGCATCGAGCGAATCGCCAAACGGGAGAATCAACCCCTTTTTGTTTCGATTGATGATACCATTTGCCAAAAAACGAAGCCTTCGTCACGGGCTACACACGCCATTCAAGGGTGTGATTGGCATTTCTCTCACAAAGATCATCAATCGGTCTGGGGGCATTCGCTCGTTTGGCTGATGGTGCACACCATGACTCAGGCATTCCCGTTCGCGTTTCGTCTTTATGATAAGACGGCGGGAACAAGCAAAGTCGACCTAGCGATGGAGATGCTTTCTTCGCTCAAGGTGAAGCCGGATCATCCGGTGTATGTGCTCATGGATTCATGGTATCCGTCCAAAGAGCTCATCGAAGCCTGCCTGAAAAAGGGATTCCATGTCATCGCGATGCTCAAGACGAACCGAATTCTCTACCCGAAAGGCATCGCCGTCCAAGCGAAGCAGTTCGCCCGCTATCTCGAACCGCGAGACACCCGCCTCGTCACGGTGGGGAACGAGCGCTATCGTGTCTATCGCTACGAAGGCGCGCTCAATGGTCTCGATGATGCGGTGGTGCTGCTTACTTGGAAGGCTGATCAGCCGATGACACCCGAACATCTTCATGGCGTCTTGAGCACCGATCGGGAGCTGAGTGACGAAGACATCTTGCGTTACTATGCCCAACGCTGGTCGATCGAATGCTTTTTCCGGCAGGTAAAAGACCAGCTGAAGCTCGATGGGTACCGTGTTCGTCACATTCGGGCGGTCAAACGGTATTGGGTGACCGTTTTGTTGGCTTGCGTGTACAGCATAGCGGAATCCCAACAAGACATCTCTGCCGGGCTGAACCTTCTTCGGACTCGGAAAGGACACAGCCTGATTGAGTTCATTTACGACGCGGCGAAGCAAGATATTCCCATTGATGTTGTCAAAAAACAGCTCCATGTCGCCTAAGGGGTACCCTGTTTGTCTCTTAATACATGGAAATTATTGTAATGAAAAATGCTCATCTACAGGTAGTAAGACACATTTGTGCACCGCTTAAACCAAAAGCAGCTAAGCTTACAGATAAGAGTTTTCTATTACGTGTTATCTTCCACAGCGAAGTTAGAAAAGAACAGAAATATATAGAAGCTCGTATATCTTTTGATACTGGGTCACGATACATCCAACATACAATTAGACCTATTAGCATCAATGCAAAGCAAGACAATATTAAAGCAAGACGCCCCATCCCCAATGCAAAGCAATGGACAACAAAAATAAGGAGGCTAGGGAAGAACCTATAATCACACCCGTTTGCTTCATCGCAGTCCCACGATACTTCAGCAGAAACCAATAGATAACACTACGATTGGAGGTAGGATGCATTGCACCGTAGCCTAGACCACCTATCACGATAAACAACAATAACCACAAAAAAGAATTTAGTAGAGCGGCTATGGCAAATCCGGTACTCAAACATAATGTCAAACAAAAGAAATCGTGATCCTACCCGATCTACCCAGTAGCCGCTCGGGAGACTAATTAGTGACTGTCCAAGGAACAGAGCCGACATCAACATACCCACTTGAACTTTGGATAGATGTAAATCATTCTCTATTAAAGGGCTCAATAGAGCTAAACTGCGACCTACAAAATCCACCATTATCTGTGTAAGAAGTAGCCATCCTAGCATTCGCCAAGCAACAGCCGGGACTCTTGGCCGCTGTCTATATTTTTCCCCGACCTTTATTTCCGCATTTTCTTCCCCATGATGCTATTTTAATTTCATCATCATTCCATCTAACCTACGCTCAAGTTGTCGCTCTAACCAAAGAGCTGTATCAATAAGTTGCTCTAAGTTAATCCCCGTTTCAATTCCCATTGAATGGAACATATTGACCATATCTTCCGTACAAACATTACCAACTGCTTTAGGAGCGAAAGGACACCCCCCAGTACCTCCTATAGATGAATCAAAATGTCTTACACCCGCCTCATAGCCTGCGAAAACATTGGATATTCCTAAACCTCTAGTGTTATGAAAGTGCAGCCCTAACTCAACAGTTTCACCAAATGTTTCAAAAAACCTATTGACTAACCTTTTAACCTGAAGAGGATTTGCTAAGCCCGTTGTATCAGCTAGCGTAATACTCCTACAACCCGCTTCAATAAACCTTTCCGAAATTTTCAGAACGTTATCTTCCGATATAGATCCCTCAAATGGACATCCAAATGCAGTTCCTAGTATAGCTGCACACGGCTTCCCTTGTACAGCTACCGTACGAATCATATCCTCAATTTCTGCCACTGACTGTTCTACTGTTCTTCTGGCATTTTTCTGATTAAACGCATCAGAGACAGCTAGGGTAAAATGAATTACATCTAACTCTGTATCCAATGCTCGTTCAAGTCCTTTTGAGTTAAGCACTAAACCTGCAATTACAACACCTTTCTTTCTGCTTATTCCTGCCAGCACCTCTTCAGGATGACTCATTTGAGGTACCACTTTCGGGTTAACAAAAGAAACCGCCTCGATCTTCTTGATGCCACTATCCATTAATTTCTCAATTAGCTCTATTCTCTGTTGAACGGATAAATGTCGTTTTTCATTTTGCAAACCATCACGCGGCCCCACCTCACATATGTGGATCATCTTCACACCGTTCCCCTCTTAACTTTTTTATTTTTCTAGATAATATTCTCTTTTCTTAACAGCTCTAAAGTTTCTTTAGTGTAACCAAGAAGATTCCCATATACCTCTTCATTATGTTTACCCATCATCTCCGCACCAGGTTGACGAATACTACCAGGGGTTCGACTCAACTTCGGGACGATACCTGGCATTGGGAATTCACCAAATACTGGATGTTCGATATTTACGATCATTTCACGCGCAAGATAGTGTGGGTCATTAACAATTTCCTTAGCACTATAAATTTTCCCAGATGGAACTCCTTTTTCTTCCAAAATTCTTAGACACTCATCAGCTGTATGTTGTTTAGTCCACTCTTCAATCAAAAAATCTAGTTCACGCATATTTTCAGCACGAGCATGGTGATTATTAAACTTCGGATCATCAGCCAGTTCTTCACGACCCATGGCTTCACATAAACGCCGGAAAACATTGTCCGCATTGGCCCCTATCACAACATAAGTGTTGTCCTTTGTGAGGTAAATATTAGACGGAGCCACATTAGGCAAAATATTGCCCATTCTTTCACGTATATATCCTGCTAACAAATAATCAGGAACAATACTTTCCATTACAGCAAACACAGCCTCATAAAGAGCTGTATCAACGACCTGCCCTTCGCCCGATTTCTCTCTCTCATGCAGGGCAATCAAAGCGCCAATGGTTGCAAACATAGCTGCTAGCGTATCACCAATACTAATTCCTATACGTGTGGGTGGTCGATCGGGAAAACCGGTAACATAACGAAGTCCCCCCATGGCTTCACCAATGCTTCCAAAACCAGCTCTTTTTTTATACGGTCCTGTCTGTCCAAATCCAGATGTCCGGACCATAATTATTCGTTTATTAGCTTCTCTCAACCGTTCATACGACAGATTCCATTTTTCCATCGTTCCCGGGCGAAAATTTTCTATTACAATATCAGATTTCTTTACCATTTCTAGAAATATTTCTTGACCACGTTTCTCACGTAAATTCAATGTGATAGATTTTTTATTCCTCGATTGAATAGGCCACCATAATCCATGGCCGTCCTTTTGTTGCCCCCATTGTCGCATTGGATCAGGCTTATCTGGAGGTTCTATCTTAATGATTTCCGCTCCAAAATCACCTAACAGCCGCCCCGAAAAAGGACCAGCCAATAATGTTCCCACTTCTAATACACGAACCCCACTCAAAGGTAGATTTTCAGTCATTTTTATTCCCCCAATATATGTCTTAAAGCATGATTTAGTAGTTTTTTATAGAAAACACTCTTAGAAGACTGGTAGTTTACTGAAACATCGGTCCTAAACATGCTTTTTTCAAGATGAGGAACCCTTTAAAATCAGCTCTTCCCTTGCAACCAAAAACACCAATCGAGCGAAAATTATTGTTTTTCACCAGTTTTTTAGAAGTAGTAACGTTATTTTTAGTGTTTTTAACTTTCCTTTGTTACCTTGTCTTTATTATTCACAAAATCTTCTCGATTTCCGAAATTAAAGGGTTCTAATTTAGTTCTTTTCTTCCTCATTTCCTCTCTAAGAAATTCAGTTTCTTTTTCATTTAACTCTAGCGTATTTGGATCAATTATAACCCCGTATGATTTCTCTGCTTTTTCTAGACTTACAAGTCCTCTAACCACGTCTAAGCGTACTTTTTCTGGATCACGCTCTAATGGATCTCCCCAACCACCACTACCAGCAGTAACAAATAGGATTTGATCTCCAGGTTCAACTAATATATTATCAACCTTTGATTGCAGGGGAATACGCGTACCATCCTTACGAATCAATACCTTATAAGAGTTAGAACCCGGTTCGCCTCCATTGATTCCCCAAGGCTGAAGCTTTGCACGATCATCGTGAATAGATACTGTTCCCTTAGCTAGGCAAGTATACAATTTTTCATTACAGTTACCACCTCGATATTTTCCCGCACCTCCAGAGTCAATTCCAGTTCTATAGTATTCTACTCTTAAGGGGTAATAGGTTTCTAAATATTCAGTAGGAATGTTAACAAACGCCGGCCACCAAGAATGTCCATCCAATCCATCAGCAAATGGTCTACCTGGAAGACCACCGTACATAACCTCCATTAAATGGAACTCACGGTTATGCTCATCCTTCCCAGAATAAATGAAATATGGGCTCGTTCCATAACCAGCAGCCGGGCTGTTTTGTGGAGCATTTAATGATAGCGCGCCACTTAAAACGTCAAACAATCGACTCAACACGTGTGTACGACAACCAAGCGCTGCAGGAAAATCGGGGCGAAGTAAGCTACCCTTAGGAGTCTTAATATGCAATAAGTCGTAAAACCCATCATTAAACATAATCGCTGGATCGAATACTGAGATTAGAAAAGCACCAATGAACATTTTGAACATGTTGTCACTAAGATAGTAATTTACTGGTCCCGGCGCTTGTGGATCAGTCCCAGTCCAATCAAAGTACGCTTGATCCCCCTCACGCCATATAGTAAGCTTCATTTTGAATGGACCATTGCCTAATCCATCGTCATCAATGTAATCCTCAAAGGATACAGGTGCAGTTGGAAGGAAGTTTTGGATCAAATTTCTCATCATGCGATTAGTACGTTCGAGTAAAGCTCTTAAACCTTGAAGATATACTTCTACACCAAAACGCTCACAAAGTTCCTTTACCCTCTTTTCTGCAGTTCTACAAGCAGCGACAATAGCCATTAAATCGCTATAGTTTTCAACAGGTGTCCGTGTATTTGCCTTCAAAATCTTTATAATGGATTCATTCAGTTGCCCTTTTTCAAACAGTTTGACAGGTGGAAAACGTACACCTTCCGCAAAAATCGTTGTTGCTGTTACCGGCATGCTTGCTGGGACTGGTCCTCCAACATCAATTACATGCCCAAACATAGAGGAATACCCAACCAATTGACTACGGTAAAAGATAGGGATAATAACCATCCAGTCATTTATGTGCGAAATGGATCCTCCACAACTATAAGGATCACTCAAAAAGATAACATCTCCCTCATGCAGTCCATCAGTAAACTGGGCAACCACCTCAGGTACATGGGAACCAAAATTTCCAACAACCATTTTTCCATCTGGATCAGTGATCATAGGAAAACAATCATGTTGCTCCCTAATCACTGGGGACATGGCTGACCGAAATAACGTTACATCCATCTCTTCTTTGATATTTTTTAATGCATTTTCAATAATATCCACTGTGATAGAATCAATTTTCTCCATTTTTAAACCTCCTCTTTAATCAAAAGGTTCATATGGTTATCAACTACCGCCACATAACCCGGCAAAACTAATGTTGTACTATCTTTTTGGATAACGATCGCTGGTCCCGGAATTCTATTATTGGGTTTTAACAGCGCACGATCATATAACGGTGTAGGTAAAAATTCGCCATCAAAAAATGCCTTGTGTTCCTTATCTATTAAGGCGTGCGACGCATCCTCATTACCAGGGCTACTGGAAGGCAACGATGGAGAAGTAACTTTTCCTATAGCAACTGCTCTCAGGTTAACAATCTCAAGTTCAATATCCATCTTAAAGCCGTAGATTTTCTCGTGAATTTTATCAAATTGACTCTTCAGCAGTCCAAGACCATTTTGTATTAAGGTCTGTTTATCAACCTGAATTGAAATTTCATAACCTTGTCGAAAGTAACGTACATCTACTTCGAAGGAAACTGTCTGTTGATCCTTGGGTACTGACTCTTGAATCAGCCATTCTTCAGCTTCTTTTCCTAGTTCGTTTAACTCTCTTATTAGTGAGCGCACATCGATTTGACTTAAAGTACGAATAAAGGTCTTGGAGTATTCATTACGAATATCCGATTGTAAGAAACCTAATGCAGATAAGACTCCAGGAGTTGGTGGAATAATAACAGGGAATGAACCAGATAAACGCCCTAACGCATTCGCATGTAAAGGACCTGCCCCTCCCAGTGCAATCAATGCGAAATCACGTGGATCATAACCTTTTTCAACTGATACAACTCGAATTGCACCGTACATATTCTCATTAACAATGTCATATATACCCTTGGCTGCACGATACACATCTATACCTAGGCGTTCTGCAATCTTACCAACTGCCTTAAATGCTGCCTCCACATCAAGTTTCATTTCTCCACCAACTAAACTTGAAGGGAGGTATCCTAAAACTACATTTGCATCCGTTACCGTTGGCTCTTCGCCA
The DNA here is from genome assembly GCF_000174795.2 of Geobacillus sp. Y412MC52. Lineage (NCBI taxonomy): Bacteria > Bacillati > Bacillota > Bacilli > Caryophanales > Anoxybacillaceae > Geobacillus > Geobacillus sp. Y412MC52. The sequence goes on from NC_014916.1 coordinate 34,435, forward strand.
CCACGACCATAACAAGCGGGCCCGGGATCAGCTCCGGCACTTTTTGGTCCAACGCGCAACGCGCCAGTTGGGGGAACATGCGCAATCGATCCCCCCCCAGCCCCGATGCTGACAACTTCGAGTGAAGGGGCTTTTACTGGAAAGGTTCCAACCTTGGTTTCTCTTGAAACCCTAGGTTTACCGTCATATGTCAACGCTACATCCGTTGATGTCCCCCCCATATCGAAAGATATTACATTTCTAAATCCAGCCTGTATACCGATCATAGCTGATGCAGTTACTCCACCGGAAGGTCCGGATAACATTGTGTGTACGGGACGCGTAGCAGCTGCCGAAATGCTCATTAGTCCTCCATCTGAACGTACAATACCAACACGGCTACGCATATGATTTTCCTTTAACTTATTTTCAATGTTTCTCAAATATTTTTGCATTGGCGGTCGAACATAAGAATTCATAACGGTTGTTAGCGTTCTTTCATATTCCCTAAACTCCGGTAAGATTTCATAAGATATAGAAACGGGAATATCTGGGTTTATTTCTGTCGCAATTTCCCTAATTCGTTGTTCATGTACTGGGTTCGCATAGGAATTAATTAAACTAATCGTTAAGCTTTCAACACTTTTTTCATACAATTCCTGAATTTGACGCCGAATATGATCTTCATCGAGTTCACGTATTATTTCACCCTGTGCACTAATCCGTTCTAATGCTCCACGGGTATTAGTCAGATCTGCAAGTGGATCAGGCTTAATAAATCCAATCCATGCGCTAACAGGAGCAGGAGTCCAAGAACGGGCAACATGTAGAATTTGTTCAAATCCATGAGTTGTTATTAATCCAACCTTTGCACCTTTTCCTTCTAAAACTGCATTAGTAGCCACTGTTGTACCATGTATAATCGTCCTAATATCAGATAAACTAACACCTGCTTCTCTACAGATTTTAAGTATTCCATCCATTAATCCGATTGATTGGTCAGATGGTGTAGAAGGAACCTTTGTAACAAAAATCTCACCTGTCTCTTCGTTTTGTAAAACAACATCAGTAAAGGTACCTCCCACGTCGACCGCTACCCTATACATTCTGCATTACCCCCTTAATAATTGTTCTAGATTTTAGATAGATAATATAAAACATTATCGGTATTAGTGATCTCCCCATACTTAGATGCTATATCAAATAGATTACTTTCATGTGGTACTCTAGCTCTGTCCCCCACCGCGTCACTGACTACAAAAGGTATGAAACCATGTTGAATAGCATCGACTACGCTTGCACGTACACATCCACTAGTTGTTACCCCTGTAATGAATAATGTATCTATCCCTTCAGACACGAGTAGTGAAGCAAGCGAAGTGCCGGCAAAAGCTGAGGCATATTTTTTTATAAGGAATGGTTCCTCTAACCTTCTTTCTAATCTCGGATCTAACTCCACTAATGGAGACCCTAACATGAATTGTTGTAACGAAGGTACTTTCTTTATAAAAACCCCCCCCTCCCTAATATTTCTGTAACCAACACCTACAAAGAAAATGGGTACTTTCTTCTCTCTGGCTTTTCTTAAAATATGGACAGTTTTCATTAATTCAGATGAAAAATCACTTGCTAGGGGGGATTGCGAAGGATCAGTAAAACCAATTTGGAAGTCAATCACCAGTACCCCAACTTTTTTTCCGATTGATAATGTCCCTGTGAAGCCAGCATTTTTATATATCCGTTCAAGCTCCTGATCCATATACACCATCCTTCACATACTAAAAAGTGTCTTTGTGTTAATTTTTCTCATACCGCTTTAAACTCCCCTTCTCAAAAGTTAGGAAACCCCACTTTTGGATTTCCCTATTTTCTTTTCCACACGTTCCTGCCAAATTAGGAATAAGAAAGTACAGAGAAAGGCAATAAACATGATAACCCGTGGTGCTAGTTGAGCGTCAGCGCTCAACCAGCCCTAGTGTGACCAGGGAATAAGCCACCAAGATGCCATCGAGTGCCACTTCAAACCCGGCAATGGAATTCGCCCGAATGTCGGTGATCCGGTATTGGTCCACGAGAATCGAAAACACCGTCTCGATGACTTTGCGTTTTTTCCTGATCCATTCTTCCCATGCCTTGGATGGGCCGTGCTTTTGATTGTGTCGAGACGGTGTCCAGAACGCGGCTTGGTGTTCTTCATACAGCTTTTCTCGAAGAGCGCGGCTGATGCACCCTTTGTCTCCAAAGTTGTAGGGATGAGGGATTTGAGTCATCACCGTTTCAGCCGCTTTGACGTCGTGGCAGGACGCTTCCGTCACGACATAGCCCATGGCCAGCCCTTGATTGGTCACTTGAAGATGCAGCTTGAAACCGTAGTACCATTGCTTTTTGGAAGCACAATACCCCATATCCGCGATCCCTCGAAATCGCTTGACGCGCTGCATTCTCGCGGGATGGCACAACGGAAGAGGCAAACTGTCGACAACGGCATAAGCATGGTGTTGGCCACGTTTGGCTAGTTCATGACGAATCCATTTGACCGCGAAGCCAAGCGCTCGGCAGCGGCGGTTGTATCGGGAGCGTTCAAGAAACGAGCCGTTTGTGAACAAATTTCCCGTGACAAAGCGATGCCAGGCTCGTTCAGAAGAAAAGCCCAGCAGCTTCCCCAAAAGGTGAACCGCCATGACCACTTCGTCTTTTTGCTTGACCAAGTGACGGTTGCGGCGATGAAGATACATTTGAATCAACGACAGTTGAGCAGAAACAAAACAGAAAATAGCGGCATATTGTTTTTGAAGTTTGGCTGGATCTGTAGTAAAATGAAAGTGCTCTTGCATGGGGGATCTCTCCTTTCGAATGTTGGGTGACACTTTCATTCTACTGGAGATCCGCCAGCAAGGGCTATTTTTATGCTTGTCTGAGTTTTATCTAGCACCACGGGTACTTCTTTTTTCTATAAGTGTTGACCATGATTCCTTTTTCCCCCTTTTAAACTTAACTCACTTAAAAATATGCAAAATTTATGCCAACTCAAAATAACATTTTGAATTTATATAATGTTTAGAAAATATACTCAACAAACAGGGTTGCTCTAACTCAATATTCTGATCATCTAGTTTTTGTTTTGGAACGTTTTGAAACATCCTGTGTTTCATTTTTGAAACAAATTATTAGATTTTTCCTCGTCATCATATCTATCAATTCCGTAATCCTTAATCTTTCTCCATAAGGTGGTCCGACTAATCCCTAGAAGAGCCGCTGCCTTGGTTTTGCTTCCTCGCACTTCTCTTAATACCTGTAAAATACGTTGTCGCTCCCAGTTTTCAACTTCTTTAGTCAAATCAGTTGAATCCAGAATTTCGATATGACTCCCAAATAGCTCCTTCTTCACTTCGGCCAATACCTCGTCCATAGTGACATGCGCTTTTAATAGAACAGAAACTCGCTCCGCAATATTTTCAAGTTCTCTTATATTTCCCGGCCAGTTATGGTGACACAGTACTGGTAACATAATAGACAAGACTTTCTCTATCAGTTGTTTATCTAATTTGTAATTCTTTAAAAAGAAACGAAATAAGTCGGGTAAATCATCTAATCGTTCTCTAAGAGGTGGTAGCTCAATTGAGAGTACATTAAGTCTATAGTACAAATCCTGCCTAAACAACCCGTCTTTTACCATCGATTTTAAGTCACGATTGGTGGCTGCTATTATTCTTACATCGATAGGAATTACCATGTCACTTCCAAGACGCATTACCTCTTTTTCCTGTAAAACTCGAAGAAGACGGGATTGCAAGGGTAAGGACATTTCACCTATCTCATCCAGAAAAATGGTTCCCCTGTGAGCTAGCTCAAACAATCCCTGTTTTCCACCCTTACGTGCTCCTGTGAACGCTCCCTCTTCATATCCAAATAGTTCACTTTCTAAAATTGATTCAGGTAGAGCCGCACAATTCACTGCTACAAAAGGATGGCGATTCCTATTGCTTGCGTTATGAATACTCTGTGCAAATAACTCTTTTCCCGTTCCAGTCTCACCACGAATCAAGATTGTAGCATCCGTTTGGGCATAGTGCTGCGCCTTGTCGATTAACTTCATAAAGGTAGAGTTTTTTCCGATAATATGTTCGAATGTTGCCTTGGCTAAAAGCCCTTTACTATATACCCGATGCCGGATGGCTTTCTCCGCTTTCTGTACGGCTTGCGCATCCTGAATTGTTGCCACAGCTCCAATTAGTTCTCCTTGATGGACTACAGGAATTCGGTTAACTAAAAGCATACCTTGTTTTGTCTTCTGCGCTACATTGAGCAGTGGTTTCCCTCTCTTAAACACATCATCAAGTTTAATCTCAGGAGCAACTTTGTCTATGGATTTCCCGATAACATCCTGGGCAGACACGCCTAGCAACTTTTCGGCAACAGGATTAATCTCCATTAGAAGTCCGTTAGTATCCACATATAAAATCCCTTCATGAACAGCACGCATCATAGCTTGTATCTTTTGTCTTTTTTCAATTTCGGACCTTCGTTGATCTGCAAGCTCTACAGCTGTTTCCAAAGCTAGGCGAATAGAAGATCTAGAGTAAATGAAAATACTATGTCCACCCATTCGCTCCGTAAGTTCATTAACTAAGCTTGCACCAATAATCACAGATTTCCCACTTCCTAATATGCGTAATAACTTCTCTTGTGCATCGTGAACTCCATCGTAAGCCTCCTGCATCAAATCTACACGAAACAAATCACGAAACTGTTCCAACTGCGGAATTGGTTCCTGATAAGACATAACTACTGCTTGTCTATTCATGCGCTTAGCAAGCCATAGTGCATTCACTAGATCAAAACCTGTTACTTTAATTCGGACTACAGGGATACTTAATCCCTGTTCTTCAATCGCGGTTGCATTAGCTCCTGAGGCAACAATTACATCAGCTGAATTAGTTTTTTCGATTTCATGTGCTTTTTTTATCGCTTCCTCAATTAAAACTTCATGAAGTATAAACTCGGCCGGCCATTGTTTTTCAGCTAAAACTTCTTGAAGAATCCTTGTGAGTTTGCTATATGTAAACACAGCTATCCTGGCCTTGATAATTTACTCCTCCTTTCTTGTCAGGTTAATAAGTGAATTGATCGCATAATTTTTGCTTATACTTCAAAGACAACTTCTATTTTTTCTCTTATATCCCTTTTTGAAAATTATGTAAAATAGGTGTCCCCAGCACCTTAATTTGGAAACACCTTAATGACTCAGATATTGATAATCAATATCTCCGTTTCTTCAATTCCATAATCAATTCTCGAATAGCCTCCGATTCCGACACATTTTTTGCCCGACAGTATTTTTGGAGGAGTTCGTACAGCTCGTCATCGAGGCGGATGGTAATGCGGTGGGATTTCGATTTTTCCTCTTTAGGGCGGCCGCGCGAGAGTTTTTTGCGCTCGACACGCAAGTCATCATGGATAATGACATCAAGATAACCAAGCCGCTCGTAAATGTTTTTGTGCTTCTCGACAAATTCCTCCCACATACGAGGGGCATCGTCCATAAGCTTTAGATATTCTCTCTGGAGCTTTGCTGTTTCCTCTGGGGATTGGGGGCGACAACGGCTAAATTCTTGAAGGATGAGGACTTGAAAATCCTTTTGGTTGTAGCATCTTCCTTCCCTCATGGTAATCACCTCGTTTTTCGTCTGACACTATTTAATTTTATTGTAATATATTCCTGTTCTATTTAAAAGTTTTTCGTCTGACGTAAAATAATTAATTACCTATCATTAACTTTGGTTATCAAGCTGAAAACCGGTCAATTTTATGTTTTCTGGATAAAAAATACCGCTTTTTACAGTTTAAAATTAAGATTTTAAAATTTTGATTTTTTTACCATATAGGAGTATATTAGACTTAAAAACTGTAGATGAGCAAATTCACTAACATAAATTGACAACCAAACAAAAAAGGAGACATGAACCGGACTCCTTGGGTAAAATAGATGTGCACAAAACCCATTCACACAAGGAGGTTCATGTCTCATGAATAGATTAGCACATCACCAAGGAATCCACAAGTTTTTCTTCACTTTGGGGTTGACGCTGCAGCTTTCCAAACCGGTCATCAAGCATCTCATTCATATCGTCGATGCCTTGACCACCAAGGGATTCTCGGGAACATTGACCGATATTCATCACTGGAGCTTTCATCCGAATCATCGAACGACGCTCAGTCACTTTTTCACGAAAAGCCCTTGGGATGAGGAAAGGCTGCTTGGGAAGCTTCAAGAGTGGATCCTCCGCCGAATCGAGCGCCTGGTCGAGCGAAAGAATCAGCCTCTTTTTGTCTCGATTGATGATACGATTTGCCAAAAAACGAAGCCTTCGTCACGGGCAACGCACGCCATTCAAGGGTGTGGTTGGCATTTCTCTCACAAAGATCATCAATCGGTTTGGGGGCATTCGCTCGTTTGGCTGATGGTGCACACCTTGACACAAGCGTTTCCGTTTGCGTTCCGCCTGTATGACAAGAAAGCGGGAAAAAGCAAGATCGACCTGGCCATCGAGATGCTTTCTTCGCTCAAAGTGAAGCGGGCTCAGCCGGTGTATGTGCTCATGGATTCGTGGTATCCGTCCAAAAAGCTCATTGAAGCCTGCTTGAAACAGGGATTCCATGTCATCGCCATGCTCAAGACGAACCGGATTCTCTACCCGAAAGGCATCGCCATCCAAGCCAAGCAGTTCGCCCGCTATGTCGAGTCCGAAGACACCCGCCTCGTCACGGTGGGTCAGGAGCGTTATCGCGTGTATCGCTATGAGGGGGCGATCCATGGCCTCGATGACGCGGTGGTGCTGCTGGCTTGGAAGGCGGATCAGCCGATGGCGCCGGAACATCTCCATGTCGTCTTGAGCACCGATCGGGAGCTCGGGGACGAAGACATCTTGCGTTACTATGCTCAGCGTTGGACGATCGAGTGCTTTTTCCGGCAGGCGAAAGATCAACTGAAGCTTGATGGATACCGCGTTCGCCACATTCGGGCGGTGAAACGGTATTGGGCGGTGGTGCTGCTCTCCTGCGTGTATAGCATCGCCGAATCCCGACAAAACCTCTCCGCCGGGCTGGAGCTTCTTCGGTCGCGGAAAGACCACAGCGTCGTCGAGTTCATTTATGACGCTGCGAAGCAAGATATTCCCATTGATGTGATCAAAAAACAGCTCCGTATCGCGTAAGGGGTACCCTGTTTGTCTCTCTAATCATGGAAATTATTGTAATGAAAAATGCTCATCTACAGTTAAAAAGAATACATTTTCGACAAAATTCGCACTAAGAGCTCAATTTCCCAAAACAAAGTTAAATTTGTAAAAGGGGATGGGGAATTGGACTGGAAAGAAGTAAAACAATTTGCGACTGCCGGCCAAGCGTTTTTACCTGTCAACGTCCAGAACAGAGGGGATTCAGTTAAGCTACTTTTTAAGAATGGGGAAACAAAATTACTCGACGTGCAGTCCAGCTTATTTTTGAAACGGCTTCTGGCTTTCTTTGGCACAAGCATGTCGATCAATCGCCATCGGTATGGGGAGCTGGTGGGGAAAAAGCAGTTGGTTCCGATTGTATTGTCTTACGGTTTTACGATCATCCCGTTTAATGTTCGGGAGTCGATCGGCCACCAAAGCCGCGTAGGTTGGTTCGTCTCAAGGGAAATTGAGCAATTCCAGCAACAGTCGCCAAGGCTTACAACGGTTCATCTCTTCTTTGGGCATCAAGTTCCAGTATTCCATTCACGCAAATTTTGCCTGGATCAGCTAAAAAATGCCCGGTGGATTGAGATGTGCTATGAAGAGATTCATGAACCGCACCGTAGACAATGGATTAATGGTGGTGTTGTGTGCGAAACAGCTATTTTATAGTAGAATGAGCTATTTATCGTAAAAATCCCGAGGGAGCGGCATCGTTTTAGGCCGCTTTTCTCTTTTTTTGCTTTGAAAGCGATTTTGTCTATTGCCGTCCTTGGGTGCTATGATGTTGCCAAATTGAAAGGAGGTAAGAAAATGGCCGCTTCCGAAATGGTGTCGGGCCGCACTCTTGTTTTGGACTTCTACGCCGGAAAGGACAGCGACGGAAAGGACATCATTCGCTCGCAAACCTTCAGAGTAAAGAGCGACTCAAGCGTTCAATCTCTGTACGATGCCGCCACCGCCATCGCCAGCTTGTCGAGTGGCAGCCTGCGGTACGTGCGCACGACGTTAACCAGCCATATTATCAATGCATGATGGGAGGAGGATGAGCAATGAAGACTTTGGAGCTGATGTTTAACGCTCAAGCGGGGCCGGCTCGGATTTTGATCCGCTATCCTAAAGAGCCGGTTGATCCGGTGCAAGTGAAAACGGTCATGAACCAGCTCGTGGCGGCAAATGTTTTTATGAGCGGCAATGGGGAGCTGGTGAGCCCGAAGAGCGCCCGCATCATTGACCGCGAGACGCAAGACATCCAGTTGCCATAGCTTATCTATCGTGGACGGAAGGTTTTTCGCCTTCCGTTTTTGAGCATTGAAGGGGGGAAAGCAATGGATTTGTTTTCGATGATCAGCGAAGTTTCCTTTCCGATTCTTGTTTCTATATACCTTCTGCATCGGATGGAGACAAAGCTGGATCAGTTGACCAAATCCATTCAGGATCTAACCATCGCATTGAGCCGTAGTCCGCAAAATTGATGATGGGAGGGAATTTGAAGTGGAGCTGGTGGAGTTGCTTTTCCGGGCAGAGAAAAGGCTGTCCGGGCTGCATCCGTTGGTGGCGGATAAAGCTAGAGCGTTGATTCGGAAGGCTTATGAAGAAGGGATTTATATCATCATTACGCAAGGGTTTCGAACCATCGAGGAACAGAATCGTCTGTATGCATTGGGTCGCACGAAACCTGGTCGGATCGTCACGAACGCCCGTGGAGGATACAGCTATCATAATTTCGGCTTGGCGTTTGATATTTGTGTTTGCAATGTTTTCAAGGGAACATTGATCCCCAGCTGGAGCCTCGATCGCCGGTGGTTTCGCGTCGGTCAGATCGGAAAGTCGCTTGGCCTTGAATGGGGCGGGGATTGGAAAAGCTTCAAAGATTATCCCCATTTTCAGTATACATTTGGCCTTTCGCTTGCACAGCTGCGGGCAGGAAAAAGGCCGCCGACCGCTGTCATGGCTAAAAAATAAACTGTCTCGCCCCTTCCGAAAATGGAAGGGATTTTTTTAAATCTGACAAAAGCACGTTGTGTCAGATTTTTGTCTGATGTTAAATACGTTGAAGGAAGCATCACGAAGCCGCTTTGCTGCTCTCCCACTTTTTGTCCAAAAATCTTACTCATCTCCCTCATGGACAAGGGGGTGTCATATTTTGCATACCGTCCAGCCAATCAAAGATAGGGAAAAAATCGAAGCGATGAAAAAGATTTTGCGTGCTTCGTCATTGAGGGACGAACTCCTTTTTACGATTGGGATCAATACGGGATTGCGGATCAGCGATATTTTGGCTCTGAGGGTCGGGGATGTGAGGAATCAAAAAGGCGTTGTCGAACGCATTGAGATCGCGGAAAAGAAGACGAAAAAGACTCGGGTTGTCGCGCTGAACCGGAAAACTCGCCGCCTGATCGAACTGTATTTAGCGCAGGAGAGGCCGCATTCCCGCGGCGATGAGCCGCTGTTTCGCAGCCAAAAAGGAGGCGGAGCGATCAGCCGCCAGCATGCCCACTACATCCTGAACCGGGCCGCCAAGGCAGTTGGGATTGTGGATCGCATCGGCACCCACTCCCTGCGCAAAACATTCGGCTATTTCGCATACAAACAAGGAACGGACTTGGCCATGATCCAAAAAATTCTCAACCATTCTAGCCAGGCCGAAACACTTCGCTACATCGGCATTACGCAGGAGCAAATCGATGAAGTCACTGCAGGGCTTGATCTGTGAACGAAGCCCGCGCCGGTCTTCCCGGCTGGCCGCCTCCAGGCCTTGGGCCATCCGGCTGGAGCCTGGGGAAGCCCGGCGCTCGGTTCGTTCGAAGAAGCTGCCTGCGAGCCCATTCATCCGCAACCGTGCGGAGCGTGGTCGAGGAAGCCAATGCATGGCACCGTTGCTTGAAGCAACGAATCATCAAACGAATAAGTGATGATAAAAATAATGGAGTATACATTAAAATAATTAAAACAATAAATAAACGTTTATTTCATCTTTTCTTCCAACAAACAAAAGTTTCGTGGTTCACAAGAAGCTTCCATTTCCGCGTCGTTCGAAGAAGCTGTTCGCGGTCCAGCGCCTTCCTTCCGTTGCCCGCGGCCGTGCGAAGCAAGATCAAGAGGCCGATCAAAGCACCGCCGTGGGGGGAAATCAAAACTTGCCGTAAAACGTCGTTAAACGGCTTATTTTGGCGTTTTGGCGCTTTGGAGGTATAAAACTATTAACCTAGCAAAAAAAGCGTCTCAGACGGGGCGTACGAGTCCTAGGAGGCTTTGTTTATTTTTGTTCTTCAGCAAAGCAAGATTTATTAAACCATGCATGTATGTTAAGCGGCAGCGACTCTCTTTTTGTTGCTTTTGTATACTTTATAGTATTTATATCTTTTAAATCTTTATATATTTTAGGAGGGAGCAAGATCCCTCATTTATCAAGGTTTCCAGC